>NZ_JAEDAJ010000002.1:12092-452144 GCF_016623465.1 Brachybacterium halotolerans | reverse complement strand
CTGGACGAGGTGCAGGGGCGCTTTCTCCTCCAGGGACTGCGCGCACGACCGGACGGGGCGTCGGGCCGACGCGTCGGCCCGGCGCGTCGGCCCGGCGCCCCGGGGCGGTTCCTCGGGCTCAGATGTCCTCGGCGTCCTCCGCGGCGCGCTGCGGGAGGAAGCGCAGCAGGCCCATCGCCAGCAGGATCAGCACCACGTTGATCGCGAGCGCGGCCTCGAGACCGTGGGCGAAACCCAGTACCGGGGAGGCGGAGCCGGAGGCGATCGCGAAGAAGAGCGAGCCCAGCGTCGAGACGCCCAGGGCGGTGGAGATCTGCTGCACCGAGGTCAGGGCGCCGGAGGCCGAGCCGGCCTCGGCATCGGAGACGCCGGTGATGATGATGGAGAACGTCGGCCCCATCGCGATGCCGATGCCGATCCCGGCGATCAGCATCATCGGCGTCAGCAGCCAGGCGTCGACCGTTGTGCCCTGGGCCGAGATGCCGAGCAGCGTGAGCAGCTGGCCGAGCGCCGCGATCACCATGCCGATCGCCATCGTGCGGCGCGTGCCGCCGAGCTTCGCCGCCGCGGCCATGCCCAGCATCATCCCGAGCGCCTCGGAGATGGTGACGATCGAGGTGAGCAGCGGGCTCATCCCGAGCCCCATCTGCAGGAACAGGGCCGTGATCATGCCGATCGCCCCCGTGCCGCCGAAGAACACGAGCATGATCGCGAGGCCGGCGAGGAAGGTGCGGTTGCGGAACAGGCTGGGCTCGACCAGGGCGTCGCGGCCGGCGCGCGAGCGCCGACGCTGCTGGACGAGGAACACGCCGAGCAGCGCCACGCCGCCCGCGAGCACGACGAGGGTCCAGGCCGGCCATCCGAGCTCGCGGCCCTCGACCAGCGGGTAGACGATCGCGGCCATCCCGGCCGCGCTGAGCACGGCGCCCGTCCAGTCCAGGCTGAGGGAGCGGGTGGAGGACTCGCGCGGGAGCAGGCGCAGGCCCGCGACGATCGCGAGCACGCAGGGGATCACGTTGACCGCGAACAGGGAGCGCCAGCTGAGGCCGAAGGGATCGAGGTCCATGAGGACGCCCGCGAGAATCGGGCCGCCGATGCCGGCGACCATCATCATCGGGCCGAACAGGCCGAAGGCCTTCGCCGCGTGCTCCCCGGGGAACAGGGTGCGGATCATGCCCATGCCCTGCGGGAGCATGAGCGCGCCGAGCAGGCCCTGGAGCACGCGCCCCAGGATGAGCACCCAGGCGACGGGAGCGCAGGCCGACAGCAGCGAGCCGAGCGTGAAGCCGACCATGCCGATCAGGAACAGGCGGCGCTTGCCGAACATGTCGCCGAGGCGCCCGCCGATCAGCAGTCCGGAGGCCATGGACAGGGTGTAGGCGGCGGCCGTCCACTGCAGCAGGGCGGGGCCGCCGTCGAGGTCGGCCAGCAGCGCCGGGCCGCCGATGGACGTGATGAGGGCGTCGAGCCCGTCGAGCATCTCCGCCACCAGGATCACGACGAGGGCGAGCCAGGACGAGCGGGGGATCGGCGGAGCGGTGGAGGGCGGTGCGGCGACCGCGGAGTCGGTGAGGGGCGAAGTGGTCATGAGGGGCTCCTGGAAGGGGTGGGGTCGGCCGTTGGAGAACGCTGTTCATCCGCAGCCGAACACTGTTCGGAAACGACGAACAGTGTTCTACTCCTGAACGGTGTTCGGCGCAAGGGGTAAAGTCGGACCCATGGATCGTCGTCAGTTCCCACTCCCGCCGCGGACCCCCGGCCCGCCTCCGAGGCCGCCGCGTCCGCCCAGGTCGCGGCGGGTCCTGGACGCCGAGCAGATCATCGATGTGACCCTGCGCATCATCGACGTGGACGGGACCGACGCGGTGACCATGCGCCGTCTCGCCTCCGACCTGGGCGTGACCGCTTCGAGCCTCTACCAGCACGTGCGCAGCAGGGAGGACCTGCTGGCCCTCGCCCACGGCCGGGTCAGCGAGGAGGTGGGGCCCGTGCCCGACACCGGTGATCTCCGCGCGGACCTCCACGAGCACTATCTGCGCATGCACCGGGTGCTCACCGCCCACGGGGACATCGCGCGCCTGGACTTCGCGGCGGTGCCCTCGGGGATCGGCGACTTCGAGGACCTCGAGGTGCTGCTGGGACGGCTGCTCGACGCGGGGATCGGGTCCCGTCGGGCGATGTGGGCGGTGGATCGCCTGCTCCTCTACACGGCGGCCGACGTCTACGAGAACTGGCTCTTCCGCACCCGCACGGCGCCGGAGATGGAGGCCTGGACCACACGCGTCCGCGCGCACCTGGAGAGCGGCGGCGAGAACCCGTTCCCACTCGTCACCTCCCTGATGGGGACGATGGCCGAGGGCGACGTCGAGGAGCGCTACCTGCTGGGCCTGGACCTCCTGCTGGAGGGTCTGCTGCCGTAGTGCCGGGGCCGACGGCCGGGCCCGGGCCGACGGGCGGGGCCCGCGGGTCCTCCCCATGGCGCCGTCGCCCACAGCGGTCCCGCACGTCCCACCACCCCGTTAGCCTTGTCGGGTGGTCACCGCTCTGTACCGTCGCTACCGCCCTGAGTCCTTCGCCGAGGTCATCGGCCAGGACCACGTCACCGTGCCGCTCATGCGCGCCCTGCGCAACGGCCGGGTGGGCCATGCCTACCTGTTCTCGGGGCCGCGCGGCTGCGGCAAGACGACATCGGCCCGCATCCTCGCGCGCTGCCTGAACTGCGAGCAGGGGCCGACGGACACCCCGTGCGGCGAGTGCGACTCGTGCCGCGACCTCGCGCGCAACGGCCCCGGCAGCCTCGACGTGGTCGAGATCGACGCCGCGAGCCACGGCGGCGTGGACGACGCCCGCGAGCTGCGCGAGCGCGCGACCTTCGCGCCCGCGCGCGACCGGTACAAGGTCTTCATCATCGACGAGGCGCACATGGTGACCTCGGCCGGGTTCAACGCGCTGCTGAAGCTCGTCGAGGAGCCGCCCGAGCACGTGAAGTTCGTGTTCGCGACCACCGAGCCGGACAAGGTCATCGGCACCATCCGCTCGCGCACCCACCACTACCCGTTCCGGCTGATCCCGCCGCAGATCCTCACCCCGTACCTCGAGCAGGTCTGCGCGGCCGAGGGCGTGCAGGTCGGCGAGGGCGTGCTGCCGCTCGTGGTGCGCGCGGGCGGCGGCTCCGCGCGCGACACCATGTCGGTGCTCGACCAGCTGATGGCCGGCGCCGGCGAGGACGGCGTGGACTACGAGACGGCGATCAGCCTGCTCGGCTTCACCGACACCTCCCTGCTGGACGAGGCGATCACCGCGATCGGCCAGCGCGACGCCGGGACCCTCTACCGGGCGATCGAGCGGGTCCTGGAGACCGGCCACGAGCCGCGCCGCTTCGTCGAGGATCTGCTGGAGCGCCTGCGCGACCTCATCGTGCTCGCGGCGGTCCCGGAGCGCGGCCACGAGCTGCTGCCCGAGGTCCCCGACGCCGAGCTCGAGCGCATGCGCGAGCAGGTCGGCTGGTTCCCCGTCGCGGACCTCTCCCTCAGCGGCGATCTCGTGAACCAGGCGCTCAGCACCATGTCCGGTGCGACCAGTCCGCGTCTGCACCTCGAGCTGCTCGCGGCGCGGCTGCTGCTGCGCGGCCAGCAGGTCGCCGCGGCCCCCGTCGCCGGTGCCGCCCCCGGCGGTGCGCCGGGCGGAGCCGGAGCTTCCGGCCCCGGAGCCCCCGGGTCGGGTGCTGCCGGTGCGGGAGCGACCGGCGGAGCGCCCGCAGGACGCAGCGGGGCCGCTGCGGCGCGCGCCGCGCTGCCGAACGCGGGCGGGAACGCGCAGGCCGGTGAGGGACAGGGCCGCGGCGCACAGGCCGGCGGGACGCAGGCCGGGTCCGGCCGCGAGGAGGCCCGCAGGATCGCCCAGCAGCACTCCACCTCGGGGCAGGGTCGCAGCGCGAGCGCGGCGTCGGCCGCGCCTGCTCCGGCCGCTGCTCCCGCTCCGGCACCTGAGTCCTCGCGCCCGGCGGCGGAGCAGCCTCCGCGCCCGGCGGTGGACGAGCCGTCGTCCGCACGCTCCGCGCAGCCCGCGCCCACGGCCGCGTCGACCGCGCAGGGGGCGGAGAAGACCCAGCCCGAGTCCGGCGCATCCGCCGGTGCTCCGGGCGAGCAGTCCGCGCCCGCGGCCGACGACGACTGGGGCCCTGTCGCGGCGATCCCCGGGAGCGCGACGACTGACACCCGACCCGTCGAGGCGCCCGGATCGGACGCACCGCAGCCGGAGGCGGCGCCCACGCAGCCGTCCGCTCCTGCCCAGGGCGCTGACGGCCAGCCCGACCAGGCGGCGCAGCCCGCATCCGGCGGTGGTGCGCAGGAGGTCCGTGAGCACTGGTCGGCGATCCTCGACGCGCTGCAGCAGATCCGTCGGCCCTCGTGGGCGCTCGTCTCACAGCACGCGCACGTCGCCGACCTGAGCGGCGGGAAGCTGACGATCTCCTTCCGCTCCGGCGGCCTGCTCAGCGCCTTCGGGCGCGGCACCGGTGCGGAGAACCTCGCGCAGGCGGTGCGGAAGATCATGCACCAGGACATCACCGTGGAGGCGGTGCTCGACGAGAACCCCTCGGACGACGGCCCTTCCGGCGGCTCGGGCGGTGGCAGCGGCCCCGCCGGCGGCGACGGCCCTGCCAGCGGCAACGGTCCCTCCGGTGGCAGCGGATCGGGCGGCGCAGCCAGTGCTCCCGGCGGGGGAGCGTCGGGCGCAACCGCCGCCCCGACTCCGCGGGGTGCGCAGGGCGAGGGGCAGAACGCTCCTCGTGGCGCGGATGCGCCCGGGCGGCAGGATCCGCGATCGCAGGGGTCCCCGGCGCGCCCGCAGGCGTCATCGCAGCCTTCCGCCCAGTCCTCACCGCAGGCCGCGCCGCAGAATCGTCCCGCCGCCGAAGCCGGTGGCCGGGCGCCGCGTGGCGGAACCGCCCCGTGGGGCGACGCGGCGCCGCATGACGACTTCCCGCCGGAGCCCGACGACGACCCCTATCCGCCCGAGCCCGAGGACTCCTACCCGCCCGACCCGCGGGACTCCTTCGCACCCGGCCCTGCCGATCGGCCCATGGCGCGACCCGCCTCGGCACGCGAGACCGCGGCTCCCGGGACGCCGGGGCCCGAGACCGCGGGGACGTCGTCAGCCCCGTCGGGCGGTTCCCCCGCGCAGGGGAGTGCCGACGCGCAGGACGCATCGGTGCCGGACGCGACCGCGCACGACGCCGCGGAGACCAGCCCCGCGCCGACCGGTGAGGTGCTCGAGGTCCATGACGAGGGCCGTGACGCGCTCTCCGGCGACGTCCCGCGCACCCACGGGCAGGCCGCGCTGAAGAAGGCGATCGAGTCCGGGCGCCCCGTCCGCTCCCTCCCGCCCGTCGGCGGGGAGAGCGACAGCGCGAGCGATGGGAGCGGTGGCGACAACATCGGTGGCGACGACGGCGCTGGCGGCACCAGCGACAGTGGCATCAGCGGCAGGGGAGACGACGCGCAGCCCCCAGTGGTGGGCGAGGCCTCCGCTCCGGAACCCGATCCGGTCGCTGCACCGTCTGCACCGTCTGCGCCCTCGGCATCGCCCGACGCGGACTGGTCCTCGGCTCTGTCCTCGGTCGCCCCTCCCGCTGGGTCCGCGACCTCCGCTGCCCCGGCTCCTTCGGCGGCGTCGGCCTCGTCGGCGTCCGCCCCGCCGGCCCCGCCGGCCGCGGCGTCGGCTGCACCGGCCTCCGCGCCGTCGGCCCCCGCCCCGTCCGCACAGTCCGCCGCCTCGGCGTCCTCGGCAGCTCCCGCCCCGGCGACCCGCTCGACGGGCGCCGCGCTCGCGCGCGAAGCCGTGCTCGCCTCCCGCAGTCAGCCCGTGCAGCGCCGCGGCTCCGCTGCCGAGGCACCGCCCGAGCCCGATGCTCAGGACGAGGACCCCACGGGCGGCGCCACCTGGTACGACGAGGACGTGGACGCCGGGCAGGTCGCCACGCGCAGCGGACGCGAGATCGCCGAGACCGTGCTGGGCGGGAAGGTCCTGGAGATCATCGACGAGACCCGGTGAGGCCCGCCGCTACTCCTCGAGCAGCGAGAACAGGTCCGTGCGCAGCGTGGACGGATCCTTCGTCTCCGCGGGGTTGGACACGTAGAGCTCCCAGATCGGGAAGCGCGACTGCTCGCCCGCCTCGCCGACCGCCTCCATGAACGCGCCCCACGCATCGCCCAGCGCGCCGTACCCGCCCAGATGGCTGAGCATCGCCACGCGGCCCGTGGGCAGGCTCGAGGCCTGTGCGGTGAAGCCGCTCGGCAGCTCGAGCGGGCCCTCGAGCAGGCCGTCGACGGGGAAGCCGACCTCGAGGTCGGCCGTGTCCACGGGGAAGCGGTGGTGCAGGGCGAACGCGGCGCCCGTCGGGTGGATCCCGCGCTCCGCGAGCGCACCCGCGAGATGCGAGAACACGCCGTCCATCAGCTGCGGCAGTTTGAACACGGGGAAGTCCTCGCGAGAGACCACCACGGTGCGCACCACGGGCGCTTCCGCGATGCGCAGCTCGGTCACCGGGGCGTCGGCGTCGTACGGGGCGGGCAGGGACATCGCGGCTCCTTCGTCGATCCTGCGCCCACGGTAGCCGCGTGATCGGCCCCTCGCGAACGCGGGGCGTGCATGCCCTGGGACGTCGGCCCCCTCGCCTAGAGTGGCAGGGTGTACGAAGGCATCGTCCAGGACCTGATCGACCAGCTCGGCAAGCTGCCCGGGATCGGTCCCAAATCCGCGCAGCGCATCGCGTTCCATCTCCTGGACGCCGACGAGCAGTCCGTGCGCACGCTCGCCGACGTGCTCATCCGCGTCAAGGAGACCGTGCGCTTCTGCGAGATCTGCGGCAACGTCTCAGCCGAGGAGCGCTGCCGGATCTGCACCGACCCGCGCCGCAGCGACGCCGTGATCTGCGTGGTCGAGGAGTCCAAGGACATCGTCGCCATCGAGCGGATCCGCGAGTTCAAGGGCCGCTACCACGTGCTCGGCGGCGCGATCGACCCGATCGGCGGCGTCGGCCCCAACGACCTGCGCATCGCCGAGCTCATGAAGCGCCTGGGCAGCGGCGAGACCGAGGAGGTCATCCTCGCCCTGGACCCGAACGTGGAGGGCGAGGCCACCAGCGCCTACCTCTCGCGCCTGCTCGGCTCCATGGACATCACCGTCACCCGCCTCGCCTCCGGGCTGCCCGTCGGCGGCGACCTCGACTACGCCGACGAGCTCACCCTGGGGCGCGCCTTCCTGGGGCGCCAGAGCGTGTGAGGGCGCAGCGATGACCCAGCCGCCCTCGCATCCCCCGCACCCCTCGTACTCCCCACCTGCCTCGCACCCTGTGCCGCTTCCCGCGCCGGATCCCTCCGGCGCCCCGAACGCCTCCTGGTCCCCCACGGCCGGTGGCCGCCCGCCGCTGCTGCGCCTGCCCGAGCCGCGCCGCGTGCCGCCGACGGACCCCGCGTCCGTGCTGCCCGAGGAGTACCTGCTGGACTCCCGGCGCGACCTGCTGCGGCGCCTGGTCCGGCGCAGCTGGGCGGCGGCCCTCGTGCTCTGGCCCCTGTGGCTGTGCCTCGTCGCGCTCTACGTGCTGGGCACCTCGCCCACCTTCTGGCTGCTCTCGCTGCTCGCCGCGATCGCGGACTCCTCCCTGCTGCGCCAGACCACCGTGATGATGGGCTTCAGCGGCGGCGGGCTCCTGTTCGCCTTCCTTGGACTGCCCCTGCTGGCGACCGCCCTCTCCCTGCTGCTGCTCTCGGCCTCCGCGGCATGGGCGGGCAGGATCCGTCCCCGCGAGCTGCTGGACGAGACGGCCTTCCAGCGGGCGGTCTCCCTGCGCGCCGCGCTGCCGCTGCTCGCCCCCGCCTACGCGGTGATCGCCCTGCTGGTCCTCGCCGTGGTGGTGCAGGCGCCGCTGCAGTGGAGAGGACTCAGCGCGGGTGCCCTCAGCTCGCTGGCCATGGGGATCGGCCTGTGCCTGATCGCCCAGACCATCCTGCGGCGCGTGCTCTCCGCGCCCCGTCTGCTGGGCGTGCCCTCGCCCGGCGAGCTCGAGCGCACGGTCATGATCGGGCCGCGCGACGAGCGACGCGAGGCCGCCGGGCGCCTGCGCGCGCAGGATCGCCGCCATCTCCCGCCTCATCGCGAGGAGTTCGGGCCCGCATCGGTGCTGCGCGCCCTGCGCGTGACCGCGCGCGGCTGGTGCCTGTGGGTGGTCCCCGCCGGGCTGGGGCTAGCGTGGATCGTCTTCGCGATCACCGACGTGGTCGTGCTGTTCTCCCGCCTGAGCTCGGTCAGCAGCTGGCAGCAGCAGGCGCCCGCGCAGCTTCCCTGGCAGCTGCTCGTGATCTCCGTCCCGCTGGGAGCCCTCACCGCGCTGGGACTGGGCCTCGCCCCGTTCGCGGCGATCCGCACCAGCCGTTCCCTGCGCGGTCGCGTCACCGACCTGCGCACCCATCCGGTCTGGTCGGATCGGGTGGCCGTGAACCCGTGGGAGGGCGCCGTCGCGACCCGCACGGGCCTCGCGCAGGCAGGGGTGGTGCTGATCGCGGTGGTCGTGCTGGGCATGACGCTGGCGCTCGCGGGCGCGCTCACCGCCGTGGGATGGGTGTGGCTCGTGCTCGACGTGCTCGTGCTGGTCCCGTTCGTGGGCGTCGCGGGCACCTGGGCCATGCGCCGTCACCTGCGCTACGTGGTCTACGGGCGGGCCGGGGCGTACATGCGCCGGCGCACCCCGTGGGCGATGGTCGCCCCGCTGTTCGGCACCCGCGCCGACCGGGCGGACGACCCGGTGGTGATCGCCGAGATCCGTCGACGCCGGCGCGCCGAGGTCGGCGAGTACGGCCTCGAGCCCGTCGGCCCCGATCCGGACGGGGCGGCGGGACACTCCGGGTCGGCCGGGTCGGGCG
Source organism: Brachybacterium halotolerans (assembly GCF_016623465.1). Taxonomy (GTDB): domain Bacteria; phylum Actinomycetota; class Actinomycetes; order Actinomycetales; family Dermabacteraceae; genus Brachybacterium; species Brachybacterium halotolerans. The sequence continues at coordinate 443,223 of NZ_JAEDAJ010000002.1, read as the reverse complement.
GGCCCGGTGGTGCTGGGAGCGCGGGGCCGACGGGCTCCGGCGCGCACGGCGCACCGGGAGTGGGCGATGAGCCCGTCGGCCTCCCGGACTTCGGGGCCGAGGATGGTGCACCGACCCCCGGTGGCGGCAGGAGGCAGGCCCCCGGACACGCCATCCCGGGCTCGACCACCGAGCTGCGCGAGCGCTGAGCGCGCCGGGGTCGGGCGGGGACGTCGGCCCGTCGGGCGGCCCGACCACCTGACCGCTGGATCGCCCGACCTGCGGATCAGGCGATGCGTTCGCCGCGTCCCATGCGGCGCTGGGGCGTCGCCAGGCGCCGCACCGTGAAGGCGAGTCCGCCGGCTCCGGCGAGCACCCACATGCCCAGGCCCATCGGCCAGACGGGATGATCCTGCGGGCTGCCCAGATCCGCCGGGTAGCCGGGCGACTCGTCGTCGTAGCACTCGTTGAAGTTCGAGGGATGCGTGGGATCGGCGGCGTAGCGGATGCCCAGCGAGATCGTGCTCAGCATGTCGAACGACGCGGGGTCCATGCCCGAGCGGTCGAGGTCGAGCGACGGCGCCATGTCCGCGACGAGCACCATCGGGTTCGGCCACATGAGGACGAGCGGGATGTCCGTGCGCACCACGTCGCGCTGCTGCTGGCGGGTGACGCACTGGCCGACCTGGTCGCTCTCGGCGTCGTAGGATTGCTCGTAGATGGTGACCTCGCGATGCTGGACGAGCAGCACCGAGCTCGCGCCCCAGATGATCGGCAGCACGAAGGTGGTGCCGAGCACCACCAGATAGGCGAGGACCACGGAGCCCAGCTGCCTCGAGGCGAGCGCGGACAACCCGATGCCGACGGCGGTGATGCACAGGGCGATCGCCGCGATCATCGCGAGCACGCGCAGCACGTACAGCGGGGGGATCTGGCCGATCAGCGCCGCGGGCAGCAGGGCCGGCAGCGCGGCGGCGACGAAGGCCAGGCCCGTCACCCAGCCGGCCGCGAGCTTGCCCAGCGCGATCTCCATCGGCGTGAGCAGCGAGACCTGCAGTATCGCGAGGGTCCCGGTGCTGCGCTCGCCGTTGATCGCGCCGGCGCTCAGCGCGGGCAGCACGAGCATCATCGCGAACACGAGGAACAGCACGATCAGCGAGTAGACGACCCGCGAGACCCCCTCCATGTCCCCGAAGGCCTGCGTGTTCAGCCAGAACGCGCCCAGCACGAGCGCGCTCGTGCCGGTGAGCACAACGAACCACACTGCGAGCGCGATGTACCAGCGCACGGAGCGTACCTTCTGGCGCAGCTCGAGCCCGGCCATCAGCGCGACGCCGCGCGGGGTGGCCGCCCAGGCGGAGCGGCGCGGGCGCACGCCGGGATCGGGCGGAGGGGCCGACGACGGCTGGGACGAGGACTGGGACGACGGCTGGGACGAGGGCTGGTGCGCGGGAGGCGGGGCCATAGTGCTCACAGGGATCCCTCCCGTCGTGCAGCGTCTGTGCGCAGATACGCGGCCTCGAGACGGCCGGTGGTGGGGGAGAAGCCGACGACCTGCGCGTCCTGGGCGACCAGGTCGCGCAGCAGCCGCGCGGCGGTCGCCTCGTCGGGCAGGGCCATGAGCGCCTCGGCGTGGCCGCTCGTGGTCCGCTCGCCCTCGCGCACCTCGGTGCCGTGGACGTTCAGGGCCGTCAGCGCCGCGCGCAGCGCACCGGCCGAGAGCCCCTCGATGCGCCAGGTGCGGGGCCGGTGGGCGAGATCGCGCAGGCTCGAGGAGTCCACGACCTCCCCGCGGTCCATGAGCACCACGGAGTCGGCCATCTCCTCGAGCTCGGAGAGGATGTGGCTCGAGATCAGCACGCACACCCCGGCCTCCGCACGGGAGCGCAGCACGTCGCGCAGGCGGCGCCGGGCCGCCGGGTCGAGCCCCGATGCCGGCTCGTCGAGGATCAGCACGCGCGGCTCGTGGATGAGCGCCCGAGCCAGTCCCAGTCGCTGCTTCTGCCCGCGGGAGAGCACATGGGCGCGCTGCTCGGCCAGGGACCGCAGGTCGAGCTCGTCCAGCAGGCGCTCGATGCGCCCGCGGGCGACCTCGCGCGGAAGGAAGTACGAGGAGCCGATGACCTCGAGGACCTCCCGCACGCGCAGCGAGTCCCAGGCGCCGAACTGATCGGGCATCCAGCCCACCATCGCCTTCACGGCCGTCGGGTTCTGCGCCGGGTCGACGCCGCCGATGCGGATGTGGCCGGCATCGGGCGCGAGCAGCGCCGCGAGCATGAGCATGAGCGTGGACTTCCCGCACCCGTTGGGGCCCACCAGTGCGGTCACCGATCCCGCCTGCGCGGTGAAGCTCAGCCCGCGCACCGCGTGCACGGCCCCGAAGGACCGCGAGACGCCCGCCGCGATGATCGCCGGCGGGATGGCCGAGGCGTCGCCCGGCTGCTGCGGCGACCTCGGCGCGGCAGGGTGCTGCGGGTACGGGGGACGGGAGCGATCGTGGGCCGACGGGACGGCGCCGTCGGGGCCCGACGGGATGGTGCCGGAGACCGGCGGCTGACGCACGGGATCGTCGGTCGGTGGCGGGGAGTCGCCGGTCGGCGGCTCGAACGAGGGCAATGAGGTGCTCACGCCTTCGATCCAAGCAGGTGGGGAGACCGCCGTCACGGGGATCCTGCGAATTCGAAGGGCACGAGCAGGGGAGGAGCTGGGGAGGAAGCGTGAAGGAGGCCCGGCGGACGCGCCCGGCGGCAGCGGCGGTCCGGTGGGCTGGCGGGCTGGCGGTGGATGGTGGGCCGTCGTCGTCCGCCGGCGCCGCTGCGGCAGGCGATGCGGACGGTCCGTGTCGCGCACGGGCTGATGGTGCGGAGTCGTGGCGATATCGCCACGGCTCCGCACCATCAGCCCGTCCAGGACAGACATGCCGTGAGCCGTGAGCCGTTCGCCGAGTTCCGTCCGCCGTGAGCCCCTCGGCCGTGCAGTCCGGGTGGTCAGCGGCAGCGGCACCGCTCGTGACGCCTGGGTACGCTGGGCGCGTGACCTCGCAGACCAGCGCCAGCACCCCGTCGGACGCCGCCTCGACCAGCCCGGCAGGCTCGTCGACCCGCCAGCCGACCTCGATCTACGACCACGGCTTCGCGCGGGTCGCGGCGGTGACGCTGCCGGTCGCGCTCGCGGATCCCGCGACCAACGCCCGGCGTCACCTGGAGGCGCTCGCGGATCTCGACGAGCAGAAGGTCGCGGTGGCGGTGTTCCCCGAGCTGAGCCTCACCGGCTACTCGCTCGACGACCTGGTGCTGCAGGATCCGCTGCTGGACGCGGTGGAAGAGGCGCTCGGGACCCTCGTCGAGGCCAGTCGCGAGCTGCTGCCGCTGATCGTGGTCGGGGCGCCGCTGCGCTGGCGCTCGCGCGTCTTCAACGCGGCGGTGATGATCCATCGAGGCCGGATCCTCGGCGCCGTGCCCAAGGCGAACCTGCCCACCTACCGCGAGTTCTACGAGCGCCGCTGGTACGCACCCGGCGACGATGTGGTCGGCGAGCGCATCACGCTGCGGGGAGCGGGTGAGGCAGGGGCCGACGTCCCGTTCGGCGTGCGCCAGCTCGTGGACGTCGCGGACGTCCCGGGCCTCGTCCTGCACGTGGAGATCTGCGAGGACATGTGGGTGCCGGTGCCGCCCTCGGCGGAGGCCGCGCTCGCCGGCGCCACGCTGCTCGTGAACCTCTCGGGTTCGCCGATCACGATCGGTCGCGCAGAGGACCGCAAGCTGCTCGCACGGAGCGCATCCGCCCGCTGCCAGGCCGCCTACGTCTACGCGGCCGCCGGCGAGGGCGAGTCCACGACGGACCTCGCCTGGGACGGGCAGACCTTCGCCTACGAGTGCGGTGACCTGCTGGGGGAGTCCGAGCGCTTCCCGCAGGGCACGGCGGCGACGATCGTGGACATCGACCTGGATCGGATCGTCGCCGAGCGCCGCCGCCAGGGCACCTTCGACGACAACCGCCGGACGGTCGGCACGAGCGGGCAGTTCACCACCCACCGCGAGGGGCTCGGGATCGAGGCACCCGTCGCCACCGGCCCCGTCCGTCGGCCCCTGCACCGCTTCCCCTTCGTGCCCGATGACCCCTCGCGCCTCGCGCAGGACTGCTTTGAGGCCTACAGCATCCAGGTCGCGGGGCTCGTCCAGCGCCTGCGCGCGATCGGCGGCGACAAGGCCGGCGGCACCAAGCCGGTCATCGGTGTCTCCGGCGGCCTGGACTCCACGCACGCGCTCATCGTGTGCGCGCGGGCGATGGACCTGCTGGGCCGCGATCGCTCCGAGATCCTCGCGTACACCATGCCGGGCTTCGCGACCACCGAGCGCACCCGCTCCAACGCCGAGCTGCTGGCCGAGGCCCTCGGCGCGAGCTTCGAGACGATCGACATCCGCCCCGCGTGCACCCAGATGCTCAAGGACATGGGCCATCCCGCGGGCGACGGCGAGCCCGTGTACGACGTGACCTTCGAGAACGTCCAGGCCGGCATGCGCTACGACTACCTGTTCCGCCTGGCCAACCACCACGGCGGGATCGTGGTGGGCACCGGCGACCTCTCGGAGCTGGCTCTGGGCTGGTGCACCTACGGGGTGGGCGACCAGATGAGCCACTACACGGTGAACTCGGGCGTCCCCAAGACCCTCATGCAGCACCTCATCCGCTGGGTCATCCGCGAGGGCATCTTCGACGAGCGCACGGGCGACGTCCTGCAGGCGGTGCTCGACACCGAGATCACCCCCGAGCTGATTCCGCACGCGGAGGGCGAGAAGGCGCAGTCCACCGAGGACTCCATCGGCCCCTACGCCCTCCACGACTTCACGCTCTACCACATGCTGCGCCGCGGCTACGGCCCCGGGAAGATCGCCTACCTGGCCCACCAGGCCTGGGGGGACGTGGAGGCGGGCGAGTGGCCGGTCGGCTATCCCGAGGAGGACCGCCGCGCCTATACGCGGGCGGAGATCAAGCACTGGCTGACGGTGTTCGTCCGCCGCTTCTTCAGCAACCAGTTCAAGCGCTCCGCGGTGCCCAACGGTCCGAAGGTCCTCGCGGGCGGCTCGCTGTCCCCGCGCGGCGACTGGCGGATGCCCTCGGACGTGAGCGGCCGCGCCTGGCTCGCCGAGCTCGAGCGGGACGTCCCCGTGGACTGACGGCGGGCGGCCCGGCCGGGTCGTCGCGTTCTGTGCGCCACATTCGGTGCCTCTCGTCGTCCCGCTTTAATGCGAACGATTATCGTGAGCGTGTCAGCCGGTGCCGCGCGCACCGCCCTCGCCCCTGAGAAGGACACCCCATGAAGCGTCGCTCCCTGCTCCTCGCCCTCCCCGCGGCCCTGGCCGCGACCACCCTCGCCGCCTGCTCGAGCGGGAACGACTCCGGCTCCGGCTCGGGAACCGGCTCCGACTCGGGATCGGGGTCCGACGGGGGCGGCAGCGGCGCCGCCGTCGCGCTCGTCGCCTCGACGAACGTCTGGGGAGACATCGCCTCCCAGGTCGGCGGCGACCTCGTCGAGGTGACGTCCCTGATCACCGACCCGGAGGCCGACCCCCACGAGTACGAGGCCTCGACCCGCAACCAGCTCGCCCTGAAGAAGGCCCAGATCGTCCTCGAGAACGGCGGCGGCTACGACGACTTCGTCGCGCGCATGCTCTCCTCCGCCGGGAACTCGTCGGCCACCGTGCTCGACGCCGTCACCATCTCCGGCTTTAAGGCCGAGAAGGGCGAGGAGCTCAACGAGCACGTCTGGTACGACTTCCCGACCGTCCGCAAGGTCATCGACGAGCTCGTCACCGCCCTCAGCAGCGCCCACCCCGAGGGCAAGGCCGACTTCGAGGCCAACGGCAAGCAGCTCGCGAGCGCGATCGAGGACCTCGAGGGCCGCGAGAAGGACCTCTCCTCGAGCGCGAAGGGCAAGGGCGTCGCCATCACCGAGCCCGTCCCGCTGTACATGCTCGAGGCCGTCGGCCTCACCAACCGCACCCCGGAGGAGTTCAGCGAGGCCATCGAGGAGGGCGACGACGTCTCCGCCTCCGTGCTCAAGGAGACCCTCGACCTGTTCGCCGACCACGAGGTCGACCTCCTCGCCTACAACGAGCAGACCGCGGGACCGCAGACCGAGCAGGTCAAGAAGGCCGCCGAGGACGCGGACGTGCCTGTCGTCGGCGTCACCGAGACCCTGCCCGACGGCAAGGACTACGTCGCCTGGATGAGCTCGAACCTCGACGCGCTCGAGGACGCGCTGGGCAAGTGACGGACGGCAACGACCCCGCCGCGACGCCCCTGCTCACCCTGCGCGGGGCGACCAAGCGCTTCGGCGACCGCGTGCTGTGGCAGGACGTCGACCTCGACGTGCGCCGCGGCGAGGTCATCGCCGTGCTCGGCGCGAACGGCTCGGGCAAGTCCACGCTGCTGCGCGCGATCCTCGGCCTCGAGCCGCTGAGCGCGGGCAGCATCCGACTGCTCGGCCGCGGGGTGGGGCGCGGGAGCCGACGCATCGGGCTCGTGCCGCAGCAGCGCCTGGCCGACGACGGGCTCCCTCTGCGCGGCCGTGACCTGGTGCGCCTGGGGCTCGACGGCGATCGCTGGGGTCTGCCCCTGCCGCGCCGTGCGGCCCGCGAGAGGGTCGACGAGCTGCTCGCCGCGGTCGGAGCGAGCCGCTATGCCGACGCCCCCGTCTCCCGCCTCTCCGGCGGCGAGCAGCAGCGGCTGCGGATCGCGCAGGCCCTCGCGGCCGACCCCGACCTGCTGCTGTGCGACGAACCGCTGCTCTCCCTCGACCTGCCGCACCAGCGGATGGTCGCCCGTCTCGTCGACGACGCGCGCACCCGCCTCGACCTGGGGGTCCTCTTCGTGACCCACGACGTGAACCCGATCCTGGACATCGTGGACCGCGTCCTCTACATCGCCGGGTCGCGCTTCCGCATCGGCACGCCCGACGAGGTGCTGCGCTCGGACGTCCTCAGCGATCTCTACGGCGTCCAGGTCGACGTGCTGCGCCTGCACGGCCGCGTCCTCGTCGCGGGCGTCCCCGACCACCAGCACCATGACGACGACGCCGTGCTCGCCCCGCGCGCGGCCGACGACCACGCACAGACGGGAGGCGCCCGATGAGCGACCAGCTCTCCCAGGTGCTCTCCGAGGTCGTCGACTTCTCCGACTACACGGAGCTGCTGCCGCTGCTGCGCAACACGATCATCGCCTGCGTCGCCCTCGGGGTCGTGGGCGGTCTGATCGGCGTGTTCGTGATGATGCGGGACATGGCCTTCGCCGTCCACGGCATCAGCGAGCTGTCCTTCGCCGGCGCCTCCGTGGGGCTGCTGCTCGGCGCGGGCGTGGTGCCCGGCTCGCTCATCGGCTCGATGCTCGCGGCGCTCGTGATCGGCGTGCTGGGATCCCGGGCGCGCGACCGCAACTCTGCGACCGCCGTGCTCATGCCCTTCGGGCTGGGACTCGGCATCCTCAGCCTCTCCCTCTACTCCGGGCGCGCCTCGAACAAGTTCGGCCTGCTCACCGGGCAGATCGTCGCCATCGACAACCCGCAGATCACCTCGCTGCTGGTGATCTGCGCGCTCGTCGCCGCGGGGCTGCTGGTGATCTGGCGGCCGCTGCTGTTCGCCTCCACGGACCCCGTCACCGCCCAGGCCCGCGGCGTGCCCACGCGCGCGCTCTCGGTCGTGTTCATGGTGCTGCTGGGAGCGGCCGTCGCCGTCTCCGTGCAGATCGTCGGCGCGCTGCTCGTGCTCTCGCTGCTGGTCACCCCGGCGGCGGCCGCCATGCGTCTGAGCGCCTCGCCGGTGCGGGTCACGCTGCTGTCGGTCGCCTTCGCGCTCGCCGCCTCCGTGGGCGGCGTGCTGCTGGCCGCGGGCAGCTCCGTGCCGATCAGCCCCTTCATCACCACGATCTCCTTCGTGATCTACGGGGTGTGCCGCCTGGTGTCCGGGGCGCGCGGAAGGGTGTGAGGGCGCTCGGTCCTGGGGCTGGGCGACGGCGCAGGAGGGAGGTGTAGACCGCAGGCATCCAGCCGCGCGATCTCCGGGGTCTTCGATGCGCGCGTGCACTTCGCGTAGTCATACGTCGTGTCAGCTCATATATGACACGTCACCCGACCTCCTGCTACGCGAAGTGCACGGGACCCTCGCGGACCTCCGCCCGCCGCGGCCGGGCCCTCACAGCTCCCAGTGGTGCTCGCCCGGCCCGACCTCGAGGCGGCGGCCGTCCGGCAGATGCACGAGCGCCCGGGAGCCATCGGGCACCGTGAGGTGGACCGTCGAACGGGGGATGTGCAGGTCGGAGGTCCCATCCGCGTCATCGCACTGATCCTCGTCGGCCCCCTGCTCCCAGCCCGCTCGGATCCCGCGGTGCTCGATCGCGAGGCGCGCGATCCCAGGGACGAGGACGGGCCGCAGCTCGAAGGCCGCCCAGTCCTGGGCGGTCCGGTGCAGGCCCACCAGGTCGCGGGCCACGAAGTCCACGCCGGCGCCCATGAAGTAGTGCGCACGCGAGCGCACAGGCTCGACCCACATCTCCAGCAGGGTGCGATGGCCCGCGAGGCGCCAGCTCTCCCAGCTGGGCGGCGCGGGGTTGCGGGCGACCGCGAGCGCCAGGTCCGCGCGACCTGCCTGCACGAGGACACCGCCCAGGTGGGCCATGCCCAGGCAGCCGGCGTCGTGGTGGTCGCCGCGCGCGCGGATGTCCTCGATCAGATGCGCGCGGACCGCGTCGACGTGGCCGGCGGGGACGATCCCGGAGGCCAGGGCCAGGATCTGCGGGGTCTGGCGGAAACCCGGGTCCGTGGGGGCACCCGGGACCGACGGGGCCGAGGCCCCGGCGCTGTCGTCGGCGAGGTGCCCGTGCAGCGGCGCCGAGGCGAACAGCGAGCGCTCGGCGTCGAAGAAGACGCGCAGCACGTGGGCGGCGAGCTCGTCGCGGGCGCGGGCATAGCGCTCGCGATGGATGCTGCGGCCCGCGCGCGCGATCACGTCCAGGGCCCGGTGCACCAGCAGGGAGGACTCCAGGCGCACGTCCTCGGGCGGCGGGCCGTCGGCCCCGGGGGAGAGGTAGTCGCCCAGGATCCCGACCGCGAGGCCGTCCGCGTCGAGCCGTCCCAGCTCGAAGTCCAGATAGTCCTCGACGGCCTCGCCGTGGATCGGCCACAGGTCCAGGCCGTACTCGCCCTCGAGCGCGTCCACGAGCACCGGATACAGCGTCGTCCACTCGGGCGCGGGCGCGCACTGGCCGTCGCCGTAGCCCCATCCGGCCGACGGCACGATCACGGGCAGAGAGCCGTCCTCGCGCTGCGCGTCCAGGAAGTCGTCGAGCCAGCTGGTGAGGAAGCGTCGCAGGTCGAAGCGGGTGAGCAGCGCCGGCAGAGCCACCTGCGCATCGCCCGTCCAGCCGTTCTTCTCGTAGGTCGGGGTGTCGGTGAGCACCCAGTGCAGGTTCGCGCGCACGGTCGCGACGAAGGCCTCCTCGAGCCACGCGAGGGTCGGGTCCGAGGTCTCCGTGCCGCCGACGAGCGGCACGTCGGCCCAGGCGGCGCGGCCCAGGATCTCGGCGTCCCGGCCCGGCACGGCGCCCCGCACCTCGACGTACCGGAAGCCCTTGTACGTGTGGTGGGACTCGAAGGGCCGGCCCTCGAGCGCCACGTCGTCGCGCTGGAAGCGGCCGGTGGGGATGAAGGCGTTCTCGGCGATCACGGAGCCGTCGTCCGCGAGGCGCTCGCCGTGGACGAGGGTGACCTCGAGACGCTCGTCCGTGAGCGGCTCGAGACGGGTCCAGCCGGCGACGACGCGCCCCAGGTCGCCGACGAAGCGTCCGTCGCCGAGGTCCGTCCACGTGGGCAGCAGGGTCTCCTGCACGAGGATCGGCTCGGCCATCGCCTCGCGCAGCGGCAGGCCGGCGGTCGGGATCTCGCGGGCGGCGCGCGGACGTGGCAGCGCGGCCGACGGGCCGGGGTCGGGGGCGAGCACCGTGACGGGTGCCCACCTGCCGGTGCCTTGGGTGTCGGGGGAGTCGGAGTCCTCGGAGTTCTCGCGTTCCTCGGAATCGTCGGAGTCCTCGGAGTCCTCGAAGGCGGGCTCCCGCCAGCCATGGGGCTCGAGGGCCTCGTCCCAGGTCTCGCCCTCGTACAGGCTGTCGAAGCGCAGCCCGCCGGTCGCGCAGCGCCACGTCTCGTCGGTGGGCAGCACGTGCGCGCTGCCGTCCTCGCAGGTCACGTGGAGCTCGGCGGTCAGGCGCGGGGCGGCGCGCCAGGGCGCCTCCGACCACATCCAGACCTCGGGCGAATGCAGGTCGAAGAAGCCCCGCCCGAGTTCCGCGGCGAGGCAGACGCGCATCGACCCCGCCGTCTGCGCGGTCACGTCCCAGCTCACCGCGCGGGCGGCGATGGAGGCGTTCGTGAGCCCCGGGGCGAGACGCTGCTCGCTCGCCGGATGGCCGTTCACCCAGGCCAGCACGGTGCCGAGCCCGGAGATGTGCAGCGTCGCCCGGGCGACGGCGGAGGGCAGGTCCCATGCGCGGCGGAAGATCGGGGCCGCGTGCGGATCCGCGACCCCCGGAGAGGCGGTGATCCAGGCGGCCCGCCAGACGTCCGGCAGCGGGATCCGCGGGCGGAGGGTCTTGAGGCCGCGAGCGGGGCCCGGACCACGACCGGGATCGTGCTCGGCGGGCGGTGGGGAGGTCGGTGGGGACGGCGTCGTCATCACGCGCTTCAGCGTAGTGCGCGCCGCCGTGCAGCGGAGCCGCCGCCCTCCAGGGACATCGGCCTGCGAGCAGGTCAGCTGCCGGCGCCGGGGGCGAGGGTCATGATCTCGGCGCCGTCCGCGGTGATCGCGATCGTGTGCTCGGTGTGTGCGGTGCGCGCGCCCGTCACGCTGCGCAGGGTCCAGCCGTCCTCGGGGTCGGTGACCAGCTCGGCGGTGTCGACCATGATCCAGGGCTCGAGCGCGAGCAGCATGCCGGGGCGCAGGCGCAGTCCGCGACCGGGGCGTCCGTCGTTGGCGACGTGCGGGTCCTGGTGCATCGTGGTGCCGATGCCGTGGCCGCCGAAGTCCATGTTGATCGGGTATCCGGCGCCCGAGAGCACCTGGCCGATGGCGTGCGAGACGTCGCCCAGCCGCGCACTCGGGCCGGCCGCCTCGATGCCGGCCGCGAGTGCCCGCCGGGTGGTCTCGATGAGGGCGGTGTCCTCCGGGTCGCGCTCCCGGCCGACCACGAAGCTGATCGCGGCGTCGGACGCGATGCCGTCGAGGATCACGGCGAGGTCGAGGGTGAGCAGGTCGCCGTCGCCGAGGACCTGATCGCGGGGCATCCCGTGCAGCACGGCGTCGTTGACCGAGGTGCAGATCCAGTGGCCGAAGGGGCCGTCGCCGAAGGAGGGCGCGTAGTCGACGTAGCAGGACTTCGCGCCGGCCTCGAGGATCATCTCCTTCGTCCACTCGTCGATCTCCAGCAGGTTCGTCCCCACCCGGGTGCGCTCGCGCATGGTCTGCAGGATGCGGCCGACGAGCGCCCCCGTCGCGCGGGCGCGGGTGATCTCGGCGGGGCTGAGGATCTCGATCATGGGGGCCTTCCTGGGCGGGGCGGGTGTGGTGCGGCGGCGCGGGACGGTGCAGGCGCGACGCGGAGCGGCAACAATCTATCCGTCCGGCGGCCCGTCCATCAGGGCACGGCCGTGCGAGTCCGGCCACGTGGGGGTCCGTTCCGCGGAGGGCGCGGACCCGCCCCCACAGCTTCTGCACAGTCCTCGCATGACGCCTGCACCACGAGCGCTCGCAGAATCGGACACCGTGGCGGAAGATGGACGTGGCGCCCGCGCGCGCCCCGCCGCGCGACCTGTCTCGTGCGGTGTGCGACGCCCGCGCCGGGCTCCCCGGCATCCTGCGCACAGCGCCCCGACATCGACGCGACCACGAGACGTGACCACGGAAGAGGCCCCATGGACCTGCTGCACATGCTGATGGACCCCACGCAGCTGTTGGACCGGTTCGGAGCGGCGTTCTGGTGGATCGCCCATGCAATCGTGTTCATCGAGTGCGGTCTGTTCTTCCCCATCCTCCCAGGGGACTCGCTGCTGTTCGCCGTCGGCATGTTCTCCCACGGCGGAGGCCTCGACGTGCCGCTGGGGATCTCGCTTCTGACCCTGTGCGTCGCGGCGTTCGCGGGCAACGTCGTGGGCTACGAGATCGGCCGGGCGGTGGGCGAGAAGCTCTACGAGCGCGACGGCCGCCTCCTGAAGCGACGCTACTTCGACCGCACCATCGAGTTCTTCGAGCGCTACGGCAGGCGTGCTCTTGTGATCGGGCGATTCGTGCCGATCGTGCGCACGTTCATCACCGTCGTCGCCGGCGTCGGCCAGATGCAGCGGCGCATCTTCTACACGTGGTCCGCGATCGGCGCCGTGCTGTGGGTCCTGCTGATCACGATGCTCGGGTACGCGCTGGGCGGCGTGGCGTTCATCCGCGAGAACCTCGAGGTCGCCGTCCTGGCGCTGGTGTTCGTCTCCGTCGTGCCGATGGTCGTCGAGGGCCTGCGCCGGCAGCTGAAGGCACGTCGGGCATAGCGCACCCGGCCCCGCACCCTCACGCCACGCAGGTGCGGGCCGTGGCCTCGATGTGGGCGCGCAGTCGGCGTGCCTCGCTCTCCCGTCCGTTCTCGCCCAGCAGTCGCATCCACTGCTCGAGCTGGACGTAGCGGTAGGGACCGCCGCCGGCGAGGATCTCGTCGAGAGGATCGGGCAGGTCGGTGCGGGCGAGCTGATCCTGGCGCCACGCGACGAGCTCCTCCTCCAGCTCGGCGACGGTGCCCGGGTGGGCGTCGGCGACGTCGTCGACCTGGTGGACGTCCTCGGCGTCGTACAGGGACGTGGGCCGGTGCTCGAACACCCCCGGATGGTAGGTGCGCTGGTAGAGCCACTGCGGGGTCCGCACGACCCGCTGGGCGCAGTACAGACCGTGGTCCCACACCAGCTGGTCGCGTCCGCTCCACCCGCTCTCCCCGCGCACCGCGGGGGCGAAGGAGCGCGAATCCCAGCCCTCGGGCACCGGCACTCCCAGCAGATCGCAGATCGTGGCGTCCATGTCGAGCTGGTAGGTCAGGCCCTGCTGTCGATGCGCCGGCGCTCCCGGCCAGTGCACGATCATCGGGACGTGGTGGACCGCGTTCGCGGCCGACGTGTGGTCGCCGTACACGGACTGCTCGCCGAGCGCCTCCCCGTGATCGGCGCTGAGGATGATCGCCGTGTCCTCGAGGACGCCCAGCAGGTCGAGCTCGTGCAGGAGCATGCCGATCTGGTCGTCGAGGTAGCGCACGGCGCCGTCGTAGCCGTCGAAGAACCGGTGCGCGTCCTCGAGGTCGTCGATGCGGCGGGGCATCGACGGCGTGGGGGCGTCCTCACGCCGACGACCCGGGAAGAGCTCCTGCGGACTGTAGGGGGCGGCGCTCTCGCGGTGGGCGGCCACCCGCTCCGGGGTGAGCCAGGAGGGGATCGGGGCGTGCTCGACCTCCCGCGCCCAGCGCTCGGGCATCGTGTAGTTGCGATGGGGCTCCCAGTACTGCACGTGCAGGAAGAGGTCGGGTGTGTCGCGGATGTTCTCCCGCAGCCACGGGATCACCGCGGCGTTCACCTCGTCGGCGTCCTCGTCGCCCTGCTTGAGCGTGAACGTGTTCATCTGCGACCAGCCCGCGCCGAACCAGAACATCTGGTGACGGTCCATGAAGGAGGAGAAGCTGACGGTGGACACGCCGTTCTCGCGCAGGTGCCTGGTCAGGGTCGGGGCGTCGCGGAAATAGGTGTGGGCCTGCCCGGGGAAGCGGAATCGGCTGCCGGGGCCCCAATGGGTGAGCACACCGTGGCGGATGCCGAACACGCCGCTCATCAGGCATCCGCGCGACGGGCCGCACGGCGAGCTCGAAGAATAGGTCTGCTCCATGACCGTGGAGCGCTCGGCCAGCGCGTCGATCGTCGGGCTGGTGGGGCGTTCGTAGCCGTGGGCCCCCAGATGGTCGGGTCGCAGGGAGTCCACGTCGATGTACAGCACCCGCATGGGTGATCAGCTCTCCTTCCGGATGTCCGATGGTCCGCAGTCGCGGAGTCGGGAGCCCCGGGGCTGGGAGTCCCGGGGTCGGCAGCCTCGGGGGCCGGAGCCCGGCCGGGGCGCCGCGCACGGCCTCACAGGGTCTCGAGCTCGTCCGCGGTCGGCGGCGCCGGGCGCGCGGCGGAGGTGCGGTCGAGATAGAACAGGGCGGTCGAGGCGATGTCGTCGTGGCGTTGGAGGTAGCGCCCGCCTTCGCGCCAGCCGAGCGCCTGCACCTGGACTCGCAGATCGGTGGCGAAGCGGATCGGGTCCGGCACGTGCCACCGGTACATGGCGAAGCGCTGCTGGCTCTCGTACAGCCCGTCCGGCCGGATGATCTGGTGGAGCCCCAGATAGGGAGTGGTGAACGCCTGATAGCCCTCGGAGGGGACGTGGAAGTCCCAGGCGCCCCCGAAGTAGTCCTCGGTGCCGGTTCCGTTGATGGTGGGGTGCTCCTGGTCGCCGTCGAGGAAGAACTTCAGTTCCCCCTCGCCCCACCAGCCGCGGCTGTTCACGCCCCAGGCGAGGGAGGTGCCGACGTAGTGGCCGCGGCCCTCGACCCCCGCCACGAGCACGTGTTCGTCTCCCGTGGCCAGCGGGTTGCTGCGGCGCCACTGGGCGTGGAACCGCCCTGTGCTCCGCTGGGCGGGCTCCTGGTCGTAGGTGATCTCGTAGTAGAGGTTGCGGGGCTGGTCGCCGAGGTTCTCGATGCTCATGCGCGCCCCGTGGGAGAAGGGCATGGGCCAGTAGCAGTTCAGCCCGCCGTTCGGGGCCACGGTCACGGGCACGGAGCTCAGCGGTGCGTACTGCGACCAGCCCTGCGCGAAGAAGTCTCCCAGGGGGACCTCGACCGCCGGCTGCGGATCCCCGTCCCAGTGAAGACGCAGCAGCATCTGGCGCCACGCGGGCTGCGCGGTGGTCAGCCACAGGTGGCGGATGGTGCCGGACCCGGTGATGTCGGCCAGCTCTGCGCGCTCGCCGGGCTCGACGACGATGTTGGGCCGCACTTTCCACCCGGGGCCGAGCTCGCGGGCGAAGCCGGCACCGGGACCGTCGGTCGCGAGTCCGCCGCCGCCGGGGGCGCCGTCCGGGTTCTCCGGTCCGATGGAGCGGGTGAGGGCGCTCGAGAGGGAGGCCAGGCCGGCCAGCCCGCCCGGGCCGATGGGCGCAGGGTCGGTGTCGTGCTCGGCGCTCATCGCTGCGGTCCGATCGGCGAGGACAGGCGCTCGGGCCGGCCGTCGGCGTCCATGGCGGGGACGTACGGCTCGTCGCCGACCGCCCGCTGCTCCACCGCGAGGCGCTCGATCAGCCCGGCGCGCACCGAGGCGTATCCGGGGTCATCGGCCACGTTGCGCAGCTCCTCGGGATCCTCCTGGAGGTCGTACAGCTCCCAGTAGGGCGGGAAGATGCTGGGCCGGGTCCCCGGCAGACCCAGCCCGTCGTTGTAGAAGCGGATCAGCTTGTAACGCGCCGTGCGGATCCCGTAGTGCGCGAGCGCCCCGTGGATCCCGTCGTCGTTCTCCCAGTAGCGGTAGTAGAAGGCGGGATCGGGGTCGTCGGGGAGGTCCTCGCGCAGAGCCTCCAGGAAGCTGCTGCCCTGCATGCCCGGATCGGGGTCGACTCCCGCTGCGGCCAGGAAAGTCCGGGCGAAATCGACGTTGGTGACCATGCGCGTGCTGCGCCGTCCGCGCTCGAGGGCGGCGGGCCAACTGATCAGCAGCGGCATCCGGATGGACTCGTCATACATGAAGCGCTTGTCGAACCATCCGTGGTCCCCCAGGAAGAAACCCTGGTCGGAGGCATAGGCGCACAGGGTGTCCTCGAACAGGCCGCGCGAGCGCAGGTCCGCCAGCAGCCGGCCGACGTTGTCATCGACCGACGCCACGCACTCGAGGTAGTCCTGCATGTACCGCTGGTACTTCCACAGGCCCAGCTGCTCGTGGCTCAGCCCCTCCGGCGGATACTCCTTGACGTCCTCGAGGGTGAGGTGGTCGGCGATCCGCATCGCGGCGCGGTGTGCGGCCGTGCCGCGGGTGGCGTAGTCGTCGTGGAAGGTCGCCGGGACGGGGATCGGGTCCGCGTACAGGCCCCGGTGCGCCCGGTCGGGCTGCCAGGGCCGGTGGGGAGCCTTGTGGTGGACCAGCAGGCACCAGGGGTCACCCGGGCGCTCCGACTCCCACTGGTCGATCCACTCCAGGGCGAGATCGGTGATGATGTCGGTGGCGTAGCCCGGGCGTCGGCGGTCGCCCTCGGGGGAGCGGAACACCGGGTCGACGTACTCGCCCTGGTCGTGGAGGATCTCCCAGCAATCGAACCCCTGCGGCTCGTGGTCGGGGCCCTCGCCGAGGTGCCACTTGCCGACGATCCCGGTGCGGTACCCCTCCTCGTGCAGCCGCGAGACGAACGTGGGCAGTGAGGGATCCATCGGCGTGGACAGGGTCGTGACGCCGTTGACGTGGCTGTGGGTCCCGGTCAGGATCGAGGCGCGGCTGGGCGTGCAGATGGAGTTGGTGCAGAAGCAGTTCTCCATCACCCAGCCCTCGCGGGCGATCTCGTCGAGATGGGGCGTGGTGTTGACGACCGACCCGTAGGCGCCCACGGCATGCGCGGCGTGGTCGTCGGTCAGGATCATCAGGATGTTCGGTCGGCGCTCGGTCATGGGACCTCGGCGTCCTTCCTCAGCGATGTCGGGCTGATGTGCAGTGTGCGGTGTGCGGTGTGCGGTGCGCGGGGTGGTGCGCGGGGTGCGGGGCGGCCTCCGCCGGGGCAGGCTCACTCGCCCCGACGGGCTGCGGGCTTCTCATCCCTGCACGGTCAGGGCGTTGTCGCGGGCGACCTCGCCGAGCCAGCGGGCGCTGGGCTTGACGCGGCGCTCGAAGGTATCGGGATCCCAGCCGATCAGGCCGAAGGTGGGACGGTAGCCGCTGGCCCACTCGTAGTTGTCCAGCAGGGACCAGTACTGGTAGCCGCGCACGTCGATGCCGTCGGCGATCGCCCGGTGCACCCCCTCGAGAGCCCCCTGCGTATAGGCGATCCGTCGGGTGTCGTCCCCGGTGGCGATGCCGTTCTCGGTGACCATCAGGGGGACCCCGCCGCTGAGCTCCCAGGCGCTGCGCAGCCCCAGCTCTGCCGCCGGCGGGAAGAACTCCCAGCCGGTGAGCGTGGTCTCGACGTCCTCGGCCACGGGCAGCGGACCGTCGGGCCCGATGAACGTGCGGGTGTACGCCTGCACGCCCAGGAAATCGTCCCCGGCCGCGTTCTCGAGGTACCAGAAATCGCGCGGATAGCCGTACTCGTGCAGGGCCTGTTCGCTGCCCTCCTCCTCGGTCGCGTGGAACGCCTGCGTGGCGATCGTCCACCCCGAGAGGATGTCGTCGTGCCCGGAGAGGACCTCCCGGGACCGGCGGTGGGAGGCCAGCAGCTGATCGGCCACGTGCAGGTCGGGGTGGGCCAGACCATGGGCGACCAGGTTCTCCGCCTTCTCGCCGCCGGCGAGCATGGCGGCGATGTTGGGCTCGTTGATCGTGCACACGTAGCGCACGTCCTCGAGGATCCCCAGCACCTGCTCGGTGTACCGGGCGAACAGATCGGGGGCGTCCGACGCGCGCCAGAAGCCGTCGCGGTCGAACCAGCGCGGCACCGTGAAGTGCATCAGCGTGACGATCGGCTCCACGCCGCTGTCGCGGCAGACGTCGATCATCCGCCGGTAATGGGCCAGCTCGGCGCGCGAGACGAACCCGCGCTCCGGTTCGATGCGCGCCCACTCGACGCTGAAGCGGTAGGAGTTCATCCCCAGCTCCGCCAGGCGGCGGATGTCCTCGGCGAAGCGGTGGTAGCCGTCGGCGGCGTCGCCGCTGGGCTCGACCACGTGGGTGCCCGGCCGGTGCTCCATCTCCCACCAGTTCGAGTTGACGTTGTTGCCCTCGATCTGGTGGGCGGCGGTGGCGGCTCCCCACAGGAAGCCGTCGGGGAAGCGGAGGGTGGTCATGGGACTCCTTCTGCGCGGTGTCGGCACGATGGTCGGGGTCGGGGTCGGGGTCGGGGTCGGGGTCGGGGTCAGGGCGTCAGGACGCGGCGGGGATTGGGGATCGCGTCGAGCAGCGAGATGGTGTAGTCGTCCTGCGGAGCGCGCATGACCCGCGCCGTCGGCCCGCTCTCGACGACCTTCCCGTCGTGGAGCACGAGGATCCGGTCAGTGATCAGACGCGCGCTGAGCAGGTCGTGCGTGATGTACAGCAGGGAGACCCCGATGGATTCCCGCAGGTCTCGCAGCAGGGAGAGGACGCCGGCGCGCAGCGAGACGTCGAGCATCGAGACCGGCTCGTCGGCGATGATCACCTGCGGGTCGCAGGCCAGAGCACGGGCGATCACCACACGCTGACGCTGGCCGCCGGAGAGCTGGTGAGGCAGTTTGCCGGTGAACTGCTCGACGGGGGTCAGACCCACGGTCTCCAGCAGCTCCCGGACCCGGCGACGTGCCCCGTCGCGCCGCACGTCGGTGAGGTTCATGACGGCGCGCGCGAGCGTGTACTCGACGGTGTTCAGCGGGTTCAGGGCGGCGTAGGGGTCCTGGAACACCATCTGCACGGTGCGGCGCAGGTCCCGCAGGCCGGAGCGGCCCAGGTCGCCCACGGAGGTGTCGCCCAGATGGACGGTGCCCTCGCTCGGGCGCTCGATGCCGGTGATGAGCTTCGCGATCGTGGACTTCCCGCTGCCGGACTGGCCGACCAGGGCGGTGGCACCGCCCGGCTCCAGCGTGAACGAGACGTCGTCGACGGCCCGTACGGCCCGGCCGGAGCGCCGGGCGGCGGGGTAGACCTTGCTCACGCCCTGGAGCCGCAGCTCCGTCCCTCCGCTGCGGAGCCGGGAGACCGGGGCGCGGCGGGAGGAGGCGCCGTCGGACGACGCGGCGGGAGCAGGGGGTGCGGCGGGCGCGGCGGGTGCGGAGCGCGCGGCAGAGGGATCCGGGGGCTCGGCGGAGGGATCCGCGGGCTCGGGGGAGGAGGACGCGGGGTTCTCGGCCGACGCGTCGGACGGGTCGTCGCTCCGCAGCACGGCCCGGTCCTCGAGCCCGGGCAGCGTGACCACCTCGGCGCGCGGATCCGCGTAGTGGGAGAGCAGCATGCGCGTGTACTCGTGCCGCGGCCGGTGCAGGATGTCCGCGCTGGCGGCGTCCTCGACGATCTCGCCGTCGTGCATCACCAGCACGCGCTGCGCGGACTCCAGCACGATGCCCAGATCGTGGCTGATCAGGATCGCCGTGAACCCCTCGGACGCCTGCAGATCGCGGATCGTGTCCATGACGGCGTGCTGGACCATCACGTCCAGCGCCGTGGTGGGCTCGTCGAAGACCATCAGCTGCGGCTCGAGCGAGAGCGCCAGAGCGATGGTCACGCGTTGGCGCATCCCGCCCGAGAGCTGATCGGGATACAGGTCCAGGACCTCGGGGCCCAGCGACACCTTGCCCACGAGCTCCGCGGCGCGCTCCTCGCGCCGTGCACGCGGCACGTGGCGGTGGGCGGCGAAGATGTCGTGGAAGTGCTTGCGGATCGTGCGCACCGGATTCAGCGCGTTCATCCCGGACTGCAGCACCATGGCGAACCCGCCCTGGCGCTGGGAGCGCAGGGAGTCCTGGTCCATGCTCGCGATGTCGCGCCCGCGGAACAGGATCCGTCCCTTCTCGATCCTCGCCGGCGCGGTCGCGAGCCCGGTGATCGCGAAGCCCAGCGTGGACTTGCCCGACCCTGACTCGCCGACGAGGCCGACGAACTCCCCGCGCGCGATCTGCGCGCTGACTCCTCGCACGGCATGGGTGGGGGCGGCCCCGACGGGCTCGTAGACCACGGAGACGTCCTGGAGGGAGAGGATCTCCTCGACGTCCGACGGATCGGCCTCGGGCGGACCGACGTCCGACGGACCGGCGCCCGACGGGCCGGCCTGCTGGGCAGGGTGGTTCGAGGTCATCGTCCCGTGCTCCCTTCGCGAAGGCGGGGGTTGGAGATGCCGTCCACGCCGAAGTTGATCAGCGTGAGCGAGGTGGCCAGCAGGGCGATGCACAGGCCCGGGGCGAACAGCAGCGCCCACTGCCCTGTGAGCAGGGCGTTCGAGTTCTGCGCCCAGTAGAGCATCGTCCCCCAGCTGACGATCGACGAGTCGCCCAGGCCCAGGAACTCCAGGCCCGCCTCAGCGAGGATCGCGGCGGTGGCGGAGCCGAAGAAGCCGCCGGCGATGATCGAGGTCATGTTCGGGAGGATCTCCCGGAAGATGATCCGCGGCGCACGCTCGCCCGAGAACTTCGCGGACTGCACGAAGTCGCGGTTGCGCAGGGTGCTGGTCTGGCTGCGCAGCACACGCGCACCCCAGGCCCAGCCCGTGATGGCAATGACGGCGATGATCACCGAGATCCCGCCGTTCTGCAGGTAGGTCGCGATCACGATCATCAGCGGCAGGCCGGGGATCACGAGGAACAGGTTGACCACGAAATTCACCACGTCGGCCGCGAAGCCGGTGATGTACCCCCAGGTGAGTCCGATGAGCACGGCGATCAGCGTGGAGATCGAACCGGCGCCGAAGCCCACGATCACGCTGATGCGGGCGCCGTGGATCAGCTGGCTGAGGACGTCCTCGCCCGCCGCCGTGGTGCCCAGCCAGTGCTGCGCGGAGGCGCCGAGGTTGCGGTCGAAGGAATTGTCCTTGGGGGCGTAGGGCGCCAGCAGCGGCGCCAGCAGGGCCACCAGGATGAACAGCGCCAGCAGGATCATGCCGATCCGTGCCTTGCGGTTGCCCCAGATGGCGCGCAGGCCCCCGCGCAGCGCCTCGACGGCCGGATGGGGCCGATGACCGACGGGGGAGGGGGAGGATGCTCGGGTCGTGTTCTCGCTCATCGCCTGGTCCTCGGGTCGAGTACGCCGTACAGGATGTCCACGAGCAGGTTCGCCACCAGCACGCTGACGGTGATCATGAGGAACAGGGCCTGCATGAGTGGGTAGTCCTGTCCGATCACCGCGTTGAACAGCAGGAATCCGATGCCCGGATACCCGAAGACCTGTTCGACGAGGATGGAGCCGCCGACCACGCCGCCCAGCGCCAGGCCGAAGCCGGTCAGGTTCGGCAGGATCGCGTTGCGGGCCGCGTAGCGCAGCGCCACCGTGCGCCCGCCGATCCCGTTGGCCTCCGCGAAGGTCACGTAGTCCTCGCCGAGCGTGTTGATCATGGCGTTGCGCATGCCGATGATCCAGCCGCCCAGGGAGGTGATCAGCAGCGTCACCGCGGGCAGGGCGGCGTGGTAGAGGATGTCGACGAAGAAGTCCCAGCTGATCCCGGGGACGGCGGTCGCCGAGTACGCCCCGAACGTCGGGAACAGATGGGCGACGTACCCCAGGAAGAACAGAAGCAGCAGCGACGTCCAGAAATAGGGGAACGTGTTCATGAAGCTGCCGCCCACGGTGGGCAGCGCGTCCAGCCAGGTCCCGCGCCGCCATGCCGCCAGCACGCCCAGCAGGGTGCCCAGGATGAAGGCGATCACGGTCACCGTGCCCACGAGGACGATCGTGTACGGCAGGGCTGTGGCCACGAGACCGGAGACGGGCTCGGGATAGAAGGCGTAGGAGATCCCGAAGTCCAGGTGGATCACCTGGTCCAGGTAGGCGAGGTACTGCTGGAGGATGTTGCCGTCCGGGACGCCCAGCTGCGCCTCGACCGCGGCCCGGGTCTCGTCGGTCACCGGTCCGTTCTGGGAGAGGCGGGCGATCGCGGCGTCGGCGGGCGAGCCGGGCATCATCCGGGGCAGCAGGAAGTTCAGCGTGACGGCGGCCCACAGCGTGAGCGCGAACAGGCCGACCTTGCGCAGGGCGTATCTCATGTCGCCGGCTCCTTCTCGACGGGCCGCAGATGCGTCAGCACCATCAGCGGCGAGGAGCCGTAGGTCTGCGGGGAGGTGAAGGGGTTATCGGCCGTGGGCCAGCCGGTGAAGCGGCCGTCGTTGTACAGTCCCCACAGGCCGCCGTAGTAGAGGGCGACGATGGGGATCTGATCCATGAAGACCTGCTCCAACCCGTGGATGATCTCGGTCTGCTCCTGCTCGTCGACGCTCGCGCGGTAGCGCTGCAGCAGATCGTCGACGTCGTCGTCGCGGAAGCGGATCCGGTTGTTCTGGCTGCTCTCGCCCACCGGGACGTAGTACTCGCTCGAGAGCAGGTTGGCGTACCCCTGGAACGTATCGGACCCGTTCGAGGAGCCCATCGCGATCGCGTAGTCCCCGCTGGACAGGGCGGCCTCGTAGGCGGCGGCCTGCGGGGCCCGGATCGTCGCCTCGATGCCGATCTCACCGAGCTGGCGCTGCACCTCCTGGACGGCCCGCAGCCAGTCGGTGTACCCGTTGGCGGTGGTGATGGCGAAGCTGAACGGGTCGCCGTCGGGCGTTCGCATCGTGGATCCGTCGTGGCTGAAGCCCGCCTTCTCGAACGCGGCGATCGCCGCGTCGGTGTCCTGTGTGACGATGCCCTGATCCGGAATGGAGGGGTCCAGCAGGTCCTCCTGGTTGGGCAGCAGGAGTCCGGTCTGGCTGGCCTGCTCCATGTATCCCTCCGCCGCGGCCTTGCCGACGGCGTCGCCGTCCAGCGCCAGGGAGAGGCCTCGGCGCACGTCGACGTCGTCGAAGGGGGCGACGTCGTGATTGGGGTGCAGGCCGATGATGCCGCCCGGCGGGAACCAGTGGCGGTTGTGGTCGTTGGCCGCTCCCCAGGTGTTGTCGACGTCGCTCATGTACGAGTACGCCCAGTCGTATCCCTTGGTCACCAGGTCGATCTCGGAGGTGGCCGCGGGCAGCACGATGTGCTGGATCAGGATGGTGTCCGCCTGCCAATAGTCCTCGTTCCGGTCGAGGGTGTACTGGAGCGGGGTGAAGTTGCCCAGCGTGAACGGCCCGGATCCCACCGGATCCTCGTTGCGCCAGGTGGTCGGGTCCTCGACGCCGCTCCAGATGTGCTGGGGCACGATCAGCGTGGGCCCGATCGACCCGACCGCGGGGGAGTCGTCTCCGGACAGGTGGAACAGGATGTCCTGACCGTCCGTCTCGATGGAGTCGATCCGCGACCACGCCCCCTTCGTGTCGTTGGCTGGGTGCTCCTTGAGCATGTCGAAGGTGAAGGTGACGTCCTGGACAGTGAGGTCGTGGCCGTCGCTCCAGAGCGCGCCGGACCGCAGGGTCATCACCAGCTCCGCTGGGTCGGACTGCTCCCAGCTCTCCGCCAGCCAGGGGGTGAGCTCGCCGTCGAGGGGGTTCTGCAGCAGGAGCGGCTCGTAGAGGAGGCCGACGCTGGAACGGGCATTGGGCTGGTACGGGTTGAAGTTCGCGGTGAAGGTGGGTGTGCCGGCGTCTCCCCCGGACAGCAGGGTGTCGGAGCCGATGGTCGGATCGGGCCGGCTGCGGATCTGCAGGCTGCATCCAGAGGCGGCAACTGCGAGGGCGGTCGCCGAGGCACCGCTCAGTACGGTGCGCCGGCCGATGTGCATGGGGATCGAGTGGTGCACGAGACGTATTCCTGACGCCGTTGTTCAAGGTGATCCAGCCCCAGGGAGGCGGTCGGGTCTCTTCGCCCCGCCGCCGTCGGCAGGGCCGAGGCCCGGGTTCGGGTCGGGGCGGGAGCTGTAGCGGCTCCGCGTGGCCGTCCCGATGGACGTGAGTGTGACTGTATGCGCATACATTTCTGGGCGCAAGGGGTGGGCCGCAGGTTCTTCGACGCGGCGGTCTCGTCGAGGGGTCCCGAGGTGTGCGCCGGAGCCGGGTGCCACGCCAGGGCCAGGCCGGTTCCGGGTCGGCGGCGCCCCATGCATCGGGACCATATTTAAGGTAGGTTAAATTCATGACAGAAGACGTGCTCGAAGAGCGCCGAGAGCGCGCTGCGACCGCGAGCGCAGCGCATCGGCCCCGCGGCCCCTGGCGCACCCTGCGCCTGCTGGGCCCGGCCTTCGTCGCCGCGGTCGCCTACGTGGACCCGGGGAACATCGCCGCGAACGTCACCGCCGGCGCCCGCCACGGTTACCTGCTGCTGTGGGTGCTCGTGGTCGCGAACCTCATGGCGATGCTCGTCCAGTACCTCTCGGCG
Source organism: Brachybacterium halotolerans (assembly GCF_016623465.1). Classification (GTDB taxonomy): domain Bacteria; phylum Actinomycetota; class Actinomycetes; order Actinomycetales; family Dermabacteraceae; genus Brachybacterium; species Brachybacterium halotolerans. The sequence goes on along the minus strand of NZ_JAEDAJ010000002.1, from coordinate 419,042 downwards.
AAGCTCGGCGCGGTCACCGGCCGCACCCTCGCCGACCACCTCGGGGCGACCCTGGGGCGGCGCTCGCGCCTGCTGTTCTGGCTGCAGGCGCAGGCCATGGCGATCGCCACCGACATCGCCGAGGTCGTCGGCGGGGCGATCGCCCTGCGCATCCTCTTCGGACTCCCGCTGCTGGTGGGCGGCGTCATCGTCGGCGCCGTCTCCATGGCCCTGCTCGCCGTGCAGTCCCGCTTCGGCCAGCGGCCCTTCGAGCACGTGATCATCGGGCTGCTGGGGGTGATCACCATCGGATTCCTCGCCGGGCTCGTCGTCGCCCCGCCCGATCCGGTCGCCCTGGCCGACGGGCTGATCCCGCGCTTCGACGGCGGCGGCACCGTGCTGCTCGCGGCCTCCATGCTGGGCGCGACCGTCATGCCGCACGCGATCTACCTGCACGCCGGGCTCGTGCGCGACCGTCACGGCACCGATCGCTCTCCGGGGCGGATCGCCCGCGTGGTCCGCGCCTCGCGCTGGGACGTGGTGCTCTCTCTGTGCCTCGCGGGCACCGTGAACATCGCGATGCTGGTCCTGGCCGCCGAGGCGCTCCCCGGGATCCCCGGCACCGACACCATCGAGGGCGCGCAGGCCGCGATCTCCGCCGCCTCCGGGCCCGTGGTCGGCGTGCTCTTCGGGATCGGCCTGCTCGCCTCCGGCCTCGCCTCCTCCTCCGTGGGCGCCTACGCGGGCAGCGAGATCATGCGCGGCCTGCTGCACCGGCGGATCCCGCTCGTGCTCTCCCGCCTGCTCACGCTGCTGCCGGCGCTGCTCGTCCTCGCGATCGGCGCCGAGCCCACCGCGGCCCTCGTGCTCAGCCAGGTCGTGCTCAGCCTCTGCCTGCCCTTCGCGCTGGTGCCGCTCGTGACCCTCACCGGCAGGCGCGCCCTGATGGGGAGCTTCGCGAACTCGCGGCCGGTCACCGTGATCGCCTGGATCGTCGTCGCGCTCATCATCGCGCTGAACCTCGCGCTCGTCCCGATGTCCTTCGCGGGCGGGTGAGCAGGGGCGAGCCAGAGGTCGCCATCGGCCCCGGCGATACGATGCCGGGGTGAATCCCGACGAGCTCAGTCCCGTGGCCCAGGACTACCTCAAGGTGATCTGGTCGCGCACCGAATGGGGCGCTCCGCCGATCACCACCGGCGAGCTCGCCCAGCGCTTCGGCACCTCCGCCGCCAACGTCACCGAGACCCTCAAGCGCCTGGACGCCCAGGGCCTCGTGGCCCGCATCCCCTACAAGCCCGTCGAGCTCACCGAGGCCGGCGCGCAGTGCGCGATCGCGATGGTGCGCCGCCACCGCCTGCTGGAGACCTACCTCGTGGAGGCCCTCGGCTACGACTGGGACGAGGTGCACGACGAGGCCGAGCGCCTCGAGCACGCCGTCAGCGACACCTTCATCGCCCGCATCGACGCGATCCTCGAGCATCCGACGGCGGACCCCCACGGCGACCCCATCCCCGATGCCGACCACCGCTGGGCCCACCCCGAGGACGCGCGGCGCCTCGCGAGCGTCACCGGCAGCGGCCGCTTCCGCGTCCTCGTGGTCTCCGACGCCGACCCCGAGGTGCTGCGCACCGCCCGCGAGCTGGGGCTCGTGCCGGGCGTGGAGCTCGACGTCGACGCGGGGGAGAGCGGCGCGGCGGGCGCGGGCCCGCTGGTGAGGGTGCTCGGGCGCGAGGGCGTCGAGGTGCCCGGGAGCGTCGCCGAGGGGATGCTCGTGCGGCCGATTGTCTGAGGGTGCGGGCGAGGGCGTCGGAGGCGACTCGGTTCGAGGGGCCGACGGACTGACGGGCCCGCCGGGCGCTCAGCGCCCGAGCGGCCCGCAGCTCTCGCGCAGCAGCACGTCGACGGGGAGCTGCAGGTCCTGTCCGGGCGCGTCCGCATCGGCCATCCGGCGCAGCAGCGTCTGGACCGCCTGGACGCCGACGTCCGTCATCGGCTGGCGCACGGTGGTCAGCGCCGGCTGCGACCAGCGCGCGTCCTCGATGCCGTCGAACCCGGTGACCACGCAGTCGTCCGGGACCCCGATGCCGGCCTCCGACAGCGCCGTGAGCGCCCCGAGCGCGCTCTGATCGTTCGCGGCGATCACCGCGCCCGGGCGGATCTCCGCGAGGGCTCGGCGCATCTCGCGCGCCCCGCCCTCGGTCGTGAAGTCGGTGGACGCGATGCGCCAGGACTCGCCGCTGCCGTCGACCTCCCGGCGGAAGCCCTCCTCGCGCTCGACTCCGTCGGGCGAATCCGCGGGCCCGCCCAGATAGAGCACGGGGCCCGACGGCTTGCGCGCGAGCACGTGGCGGGTCACCGCCGCCATCCCGCCCGCGTTGTCCACGCGCACCGAATCGGCCGTCCCGGCGGCGCGGCCGGCGACCACCACGAGCGGCACGCGCCGCGCCGAGCGGGCGATGAGGTCGTCGGGCACGGTGCGGGAGATGACGATGATCCCGTCGACCCGGCCCTCGAGGTCGTCGAGCACCACGCTCCGGCTGAGGTCAGTGCCGGAGGCGACCAGGAGCGCGTAGCCGCTGCTCCAGGCGCTGATCTCGCAGCCGCGCACGAGCTGCTCGAAGTAGTGGTTGCGCTCGGGGTCGACGAAGCTGCGGTCCATGTCGTCGATGAACTCCACGGCGTGCTCCTCCGCGGAGCCCGGCGGCGCGATCGGAGGGGCGTCGTGGCCGGGGATCAGCAGGCCCAGCACGCCGGTGCGCCGGCCGGCGAGCCCCCGGGCGCTCGCATTGGGGACGTAGCCGAGGTCGTCGATCGCGGCGAGCACCCGCTCGCGCGTGGCCTCGGTGACCTTCTGCGGGCTGCGGAGCACGCGCGAGACCGTCGCGATCGAGACCCCTGCGCGCGTCGCGACGTCGTAGACGGTCGGCGGCTTCCTGGGTGGCACGGGGAACCTCCAGGCGTCGGGCGGAGGGCTCGACGGGATCGGGGACGGGGTGGACGCGATGGGATCGATGGGGACGGGTGTCCGCAGGGTACCCGAGAGCGGGGTCGGACCGAGGCGGGACGGCCTCCCGGGCCCGTTGACACCTATACCCCCTAGGGGTATAGATTCGGGGTGTGCCCGAGCGGGCACCCACGAACCGAGGAGGAGTCCATGACCACGACCGAGTTCCAGGTGACCGGGATGACCTGCGGGCATTGCGAGATGTCCGTGCGCGAGGAGGTCGGCGAGGTCCCCGGTGTCGAGGGCATCGAGGTCAGCCACGAGACCGGCCGTCTGGTCGTGACCGGCCCCGAGTCGATCGACGAGACCGCCGTGCTCGCCGCCGTCGAGGAGGCCGGGTACGAGGCCAGCCGCGTCGGCTGACGCGGCGCCCTGAGGCGGTGCCCCGAGCCGGCCGTCCGGCCTGGTCCGCGCCGGCGCCCGCGCCCCTCCGATCCCGTCCCGAATGGATCCCGTCCCGAACGGATCCCATCCCGAATCGATCCCGCCCCGAAGGAGCTTCGATGACATCCGCCGACTCCGATGCGCGCAGCACGCCGAGCGGCGCCGTCGGTCCGCTGCGCGGGATCGACCTCGACATCGGCGGGATGACCTGCGCCTCCTGCGCGAACCGCATCGAGCGCAAGCTCAACAAGCTCGACGGCGTGGAGGCGAGCGTCAACTTCGCGACCGAGTCCGCGAGGGTCACCGCCCCCGTGGACCTCGACCCCAAGGTGCTGGTGGGGACCGTGGCCAAGGCCGGATACACGGCCACTGTGCCCGCGGGTGCGGCGGGTGCAGCGGGCGCGGCGCCGTCGGGTGGGATGTCCTCCGGCCGAGCGTTGTCGGCCCCTGCGGGATCCGGCGCAGCAGGCCCGTCGGGCGCCTCGGGATCTTCGACCGGTTCCGCCGGCGAGGGTCCCGCCGACCCCGAGCCCTCCGACGTCGAACCCGTCGACCCCGAGCTCGTCACCCTGCGCCAGCGCCTGATCGGCGCGGCCGTGCTCGGGATCCCCGTGATCGCCCTGGCCATGATTCCCGCGCTGCAGTTCACGTACTGGCAGTGGGCCTCGCTCGCACTCGCCGCACCGGTGATCGTCTGGGCCGGCTGGCCTTTCCATCGCGCGGCGCTCATCAACGCCCGCCACGGCGCGGCGACGATGGACACCCTGATCTCGATGGGCACCACGGCCGCGTTCCTGTGGTCGCTGTACGCCCTGTTCCTCGGGGACGCCGGCATGCCGGGCATGCACCACGGCTTCGACCTCACCATCGCCCGGTCCGATGGTGCCTCCACGATCTACCTCGAGGTCGCCGCCGGGGTCATCCTGTTCATCCTCGCCGGCCGGTACATCGAGAAGCGCTCGAAGCGCGAGGCCGGGGCCGCCCTGCAAGCCCTCCTCCATCTGGGCGCGAAGGACGTGGCCGTGCTGCGCGGCGGCACCGAGGTGCGCATGCCGATCGGCGACCTCGCGGTGGGCGACGAGTTCGTGGTGCGGCCCGGCGAGAAGATCGCGACCGACGGCGAGGTCGTCTCCGGGCACAGCGCCGTGGACGCCTCCATGCTCACCGGCGAGTCGGTGCCCCAGGAGGTCGCCGCGGGCGACGCGGTCACCGGCGCGACCGTCAACAGCGGCGGACGGCTCGTGGTGCGCGCGACCCGCGTGGGCGCCGACACCCAGCTCGCCCAGATGGCGCAGCTCGTGAAGGACGCCCAGTCCGGCAAGGCGCGGGTGCAGCGCCTGGCGGACCGGATCTCCGGCGTGTTCGTGCCGATCGTGCTGGGGATCGCGCTGGTCACGCTCGTCGTCTGGCTGCTCACCGGGCACGGAGCGGAGGCCGCGTTCACCGCGGCCGTGGCCGTCCTCATCATCGCCTGCCCGTGCGCGCTGGGCCTCGCGACCCCCACGGCTCTGCTGGTGGGCACCGGCCGCGGCGCCCAGCTGGGCATCCTCATCAAGGGCCCCGAGGTGCTCGAGAGCACCGGCGACCTCGACACGGTGGTCCTGGACAAGACCGGCACCGTGACCACGGGGAGGATGACCCTGGTCGACGTCCATCCGGCCGACGGTGTCGACACGGAGACGCTGCTGCGCCGCGCGGGCGCCGTCGAGGACTCCTCCGAGCACCCGATCGCCCAGGCCATCGCCCGCGGCGTCGGCGAGCGCATCGGCGACCTGCCCGAGGCGATCGACTTCGAGGCCCTGCCCGGCCGCGGCGCCCGCGGGGTCGTCGACGGCGTGCTCGTGAGCGTGGGACGTGTGGCCGGGGCTGACGGGGCTGACGGGGCTGACGGGGTCGTCGGGGCCGATAGAGCCGATGAGGTCGACGCGATCCGCGTGCCCTCCGAGCTCGCCGCGTTCCAGGAGAGCGCACAGGACGCGGGGCGCACCGCCGTGCTCGTCGCCTGGGACGGCCAGGCGCGCGGCGTCCTCACCGTCGCCGACGCCCTGCGCCCCTCGAGCGCGGACGCGATCTCGCGTCTGCGCGAACTGGGACTGCGCCCCGTGCTCCTCACAGGCGACGGCCGCACGGTCGCCGAGCGCGTCGCCTCCGAGGTCGGCATCGACGAGGTGATCGCCGAGGTCATGCCGGAGGACAAGGTCTCCGTGATCGCCCGCCTGCAGAGCGAGGGCCGGAAGGTCGCGATGGTCGGCGACGGCGTGAACGACGCAGCCGCCCTCGCCCAGGCCGACCTGGGCCTGGCCATGGGCGGCGGCACCGACGCGGCCATCCAGGCCGCCGACATCACTCTGGTGCGCAGCGACCTGCGCTCCGCGGCCGACGCTGTCCGCCTCGCACGCCGCACCCTGCGCACGATCCGCGGGAACCTGTTCTGGGCCTTCGCCTACAACGTCGCCGCGATCCCGTTGGCAGCACTCGGCCTGCTGAACCCCATGCTCGCCGGCGCGGCCATGGCCTTCTCGAGCGTGTTCGTGGTGCTCAACAGCCTGCGCCTGCGCACCTTCCGCGCCGACGCGCGCTGAGGGGTCGGGGGTCGCGCGGGGCGGGCGTGCGAGGCGGGCACAGTGCCGATGGTGCCCCTGTTCGCTCCTGGGTCGCGTGGCGACGGGTCACCTTCCGGAACGCGGCGCCCTGTTCGCTCCTGGCGCGACCACTTCACGACCGCACCCGCCGGGCATAACGTGGACGTCGAGTCCCGCCTCGCGGGAACCCCCGAGCGAAGGGAAGCATCATGACCGACCTGACCGGACGCACCGTCGCACTCATCGCGAACCGAGGCGTCGAGGAGCCCGAGCTCGCCAAGCCCCTCGCCGCCCTCCAGGAGGCCGGCGCGAAGACCGTGCTGCTCTCCGCCGAGGACGGCACCGTCGTCGCCCTGAACGGCGACTGGGATCGCGGCAAGGAGTTCCCCGTCGACGGCCCCATCAAGGGCGCGAACGCCGATGATTTCGACGCCCTGGTCCTGCCCGGCGGCACGCTGAACGCCGATTCCCTGCGGATCGACGAGGACGCGGTGGGCCTCGTGAAGGCCTGCGCCACCGCGGGCAAGCCCATCGCCGCGATCTGCCACGCCCCCTGGATCCTCATCGAGGCGGGCCTCGTCGACGGTCTGCGGATGACCAGCTTCACCTCGGTCGCGACCGACCTGCGCAACGCGGGAGCCGACTGGGTCGATGAGCAGGTCGTCACCGACCGCGGCATCACCACGAGCCGCAACCCCGGCGACCTCGACGCCTTCAACGCCGAGGTCATCGCGCGCCTCGCCGGCTGACGAGGTCGCCCGGGGCGCATAGCGCGGGGCGCGGAGCGCACCGTGCCTCCCACTGCGCGTTGCGTTTGAGTGCTGCGTAGTGGTCGTTCTGAGGGCTCATAACGACCGTTTCGCAGCACTGTTCGTGTGTGGCCCCTGTTTTGGGGTGCTTGGGAGTGGTGCTCGGAGCTTGAGTGCTGCGTAGTGGTCGTTCTGAGGGCTCATAACGACTGTTGCGCAGCACTTTCGCGTCGAGCCAGGAGTCGGGGCCGGGACCCACGACCCAGGAGCTGGGCCCAGGAGTCGAGAGCCAGGACCCAGGGGCCAACGCTCAGCCCCCACACCCCCAGCTCAGCCTTCCCAGCCGCGCGAGCGGAGGGCGTCTCGCACCTCGTGCACCGCGAGTCGTCCTCCGGCGCGGAGGTGCTCGGCGACGGTGCGGATCTCGAGCCACCCGTGGGCCGCGCGCCGCTTGGCGCGACGGATGTCCTTCGCCAGCTGCTCGGGCGTGAGGTGGCTGGGCCCCTCGTGCTCGACGCAGACCTTCCACTCCGGCCAGCTCAGATCCGGTTCCCCCAGGTCGACGCCGCCCTCCCAGACCCTGACGTTGAGCTGGGGATCGGGGATGCCGGCGCGCACGAGCGACAGCCTGAGCGACGTCTCGGCCGGGGAGTCGCTGCCGACCCTGGCTCGCCCGAGCGCTGCGCGCAGGGGAGCCCGCCCGGTGCGTCGGGAGGAGTCGATCGCGATGCGCAGGCCCTCGGGGGTCGCGTACGGAGCGGAGCGTCCCTCGAAGCGGGGGCGCGGGTGGCGGATCAGGTGATCGAGCACGGAGACGAGGTCGTCGGGCGTCAGATGCTCGACGAGGTCCATCGCCGTGCGGACCCGACCGGTGAGGCGGCATCCCTGTGCGTCGAAGACGTCGTCACGGTCGATCGTGAGGCGGTGCCAGACCAGCATCCTCGAGCTGCGCCGTGCATGGGCGCTGGTGAGGTGGATCTGCTGGGTGTTCGCCACGTCGAGGGTTGAGGGGAGCGGCATGCTGAGGACCTGCGCGGCGGTGGGGCCGCACAGCATCACGCTCGCGTCCGACCAGCGCAGTGCCCGCGCGACGTCCTCGGCAGTGAACCGTGGACCCCGACGGTAGAGGCCACGCTGCACCCGTCCCAGGTCCGGCGCCCGCAGCCGGCGAGCGCTGACGCCGGCCGCGAACGCCTCGGCAGCGGTGAACACGGGCCCGAGGCTGCTCGGGAGCGGTTCCGGGGTCCGTGTCATCGCCCCAGGGTGCACGCGGCGGGGCGGAGCGTCGGCCGATCATCCACATTCCCCTGGTCAGCCCCGACTGAAACCCAGGTCAGGCCGGGCGAGTCACGAAGCCTCCGCCTCACCCGCACCTTACGACCGCGCCTCGCCGAACGAGCTCTTCCTCGCCCCCGCCCCTCCGCGGCCCCCTTACTTCACCGCGCCCATCGAGAGCCCGCGCACCAGCTGCTTCTGGGCGATCCAGCCGGCGAGCACCACGGGCAGGGAGGCGATGACCGAGGCGGCGGAGAGCCGCGCGAGGAACAGGCCCTCGGATGTCATCGTGCTCATGAGGTAGATCGGCACCGTGGCGGCGTTCGCGGCGGTGAGGTTCAGGGCGAAGAAGAACTCGTTCCACGCGAAGATCACGCAGATCAGCGCGGTCGCCGCGACGCCGGGTGCCACCATCGGCAGCAGCACGGTGCGCATCGTGCGCATGAGGGAGGCGCCGTCTATCGAGGCCGCCTCGAGCACTTCGCCGGGCACCTCGAGGAAGAACGAGCGCATCATCCACACCGCGATCGGCAGGTTCATCGCTGTGTAGAGCACGATCAGCGTGAGCAGGTTGTCGAGCATCCGCAGCTGTCCGGCGATCACGTAGATCGGCATGATCACCGCGACCACCGGAAGCATCTTGGTGGAGATGAAGAAGAACAGCACGTCCTGGGTCTTCTTTACCGGCCGGATGCTGAGCGCGTAGGCGGCGGGGATGGCGAGCACGAGCACCAGCAGCGTCGAGCACGCCGTCGCGATCACCGAGTTCAGCAGGTAGCTGCCCGCGCCGGAGGCGAGCACCGCCTTGTACTGGTCGAGGGTGGGGGTGAACAGGAAGGTGGGCGGGTTCGAGGCGGCCTGCGACTCCTGCTTGAAGCTCGTGAGCACCATCCAGGCGACCGGCGCGAAGAAGATCAGCCCGACGATCCAGGCGAGGATGCCCAGCAGGTGTCCGGTCGTGGTGCCGCGGGCGCGCTTGGGTCGGATCGCGGGGGCGTCGGGGGCCGACGTACGGGTGGCTGCGGATCCCGCGGGCGAGGGCCGCGGCGACGGGGCGGGGGAGGCGTCGGCGACGGTGCTCATGACTGCTCCTTGGCGTTGATGCTGCGGAAGATCAGGCGCAGCGCGAGCGTCGAGATGATGATGGTGGCGACGACGGTGACCACGCCCATCGCGGCGGACTGGCCGATGTCGAAGCCGAGGAACGCGCGCTGGTAGATGTAGAACGGCAGGTTCGCGCTCGCCGTGCCCGGTCCGCCCGCGGTCATCAGGTAGATCTGGTCGAAGGTGTTGACCACGTAGATCGCGCCCAGCAGCACCGAGAGCTCGATGTAGAAGCGCAGGTGGGGGAGCGTGATGTGGCGGAACGTCTGCCACGGGGAGGCGCCGTCCATCGAGGCGGCCTCGAGCACGTCGCCGGTCTGCGACTGCAGGCCCGCGAGCAGCAGGAGCATCATGAACGGCGTCCACTGCCACACCAGCGCCACCACGATGGAGAACACCGGCAGCTGGCTGGTCCAGTCCACGGGGCCGACGCCCACGAGGGAGATCAGCCAGTTCACGAGCCCGTAGGTGGGGTCGAACATCGAGATCGACCAGAGCATCGCGCCGGCGACCGGCATGATGAGGAACGGCGTGATGAGCAGGGTGCGCACGATCCCGCGGCCCAGGAACTTGCGGTCCAGCAGCAGCGCGAGCCCGAGCCCCAGCAGCAGTGCGACGGCCACGCAGGCGAGCGTGATGAGGATCGAGTTCAGCGCGGCGCCGCGGAAGGTCGAGTCGCGGAAGATGTCGAGGAAGTTCTGCAGGCCCACGAACTCCTCGCCCTCGGGGCGCAGGAGGTTCCGCGAGCGCAGCGAGTACCAGATGGTCAGCAGGAACGGGATCTGCGTGCAGATCACCACGAACACGAAGGCGGGCAGGAGCGGCAGGCGCCGGCTCCACCCGTCGGCCCGGGACTGCGCGGCGCCGCGCGGCGGCGCGGTGCGACGGGGCTGCGAGCTCCCGCGGGACTGCGGGGTCCCGGTTGCGGCGGCGGTCGTCATCGTTCAGCCCTCCCATCCGTAGGTGCGGGCGACGGACGCGGCGAAGGTCTGCGCCTGGGAGAGGGCGTCCTCGACGCTCTGCCCGCCCGCGATCGCGGCCGAGAGCTGCTGGCCCACCCGCGTGCCCAGGTCCTGGAACTCGGGGATGCCCACGAACTGCAGTCCGGGGTAGGGGACCTCCTGGGTCATGGCCTTCTCCTGGGTCGCGTTGTCCATCGAGTCGAGGGTGGGGGTCGCGTAGTGGGCGGCGAGCTTCTTGTACTCGGGGATCTCGTAGGTCGAGCTGCGGGAGCCCGGGGGCAGCGACTCCCAGCCCACCTCCTTCCCGACCAGCTGGAAGTAGTCGGGGTGGGTCATCCAGGCGATGAAGTCCCAGGCGGCCTGCTTCTTCGTGGAGGTCTCGGGGATCGCGAGCGCCCACGAGTAGAGCCAGCCGGTGGACTCGGTGTCGACCGTCGGCCCCAGCGTGTAGTCGGTCTTGCCGGCCACGGTCGAGGAGTCGGGGTTCTCGATCCCGGAGACCATCGAGGAGGCGTCGAACCACATGGCGGCGTTGCCCTGGGCGAACTGGGTGAGGCACTCGCCGAAGCCGGAGGTCGCCGCGCCCGGCTGGCCCCAGGTGCGCACGGTGTCGACGTAGGTGGAGACGGCCTCGTGGACCTCTTCGGAGTCCAGTCGCGGCGCCCAGTCCATGTCGAACCAGCAGCCGCCGAAGGTGTTGATGGCGGTGTTGATGGGCGCGAGGTTCTCGCCCCAGCCGGCGAGGCCGCGCAGGGCGATGCCGGACATGCCGTTCTCGGGGTCGTGCAGGGTCTTCGCGAAGGAGCGGATGTCGTCCCAGCTGGGGTGGCCGGGCATCGTCAGCCCGGCCTCGTCGAAGAGGTCCTTGCGGTAGACGAGGAACGCGCTCTCGCCGTAGAACGGCACCGAGTACATGGACTTCCCGGAGGTCAGGGCCTCGCGGATGGTGGGGATGAAGTCCTCGGGCTCGTAGCCCTCGGTCTTGTCGATGAAGGGCTGCAGGTCGGTGAGCCAGCCGTTCTTCGCCCACAGCGGGGTCTCGTAGTTGGAGATCATCACGACGTCGAACTCGCCGCCACCCGAGGCCACCGACGCGGTGATCTTCGCGCGGGCCTCGTTCTCCGGGAGGGACACGAAGCGCACGTCCACGTCGGGGTGGTCGGCCCGGAAGTGGTCGACGAGCCCGATCGCGTCCTGCATCTGCGGGTTCGAGACGATCGCGACGACGATGGACTGCTTGCCGCCGCTGCTGCCCGAGCCGCAGCCGGCCAGGCCCAGGCTCGCCGCGCCGGCGCCGAGCGCGCCCGCGCCCAGGACCGTGCGCCGGGCCGGAGGGGAGGGGGTGGTGCGGAGGGCCGACGGGGCCGGGTCGGCCGACGGCGGTGGTGAGGTGCGGGATCGGAGGTGCGGCATGGGCTGTCCCCTCTGGGCGGTGTCGGCGTCGGTGTCGACGGGTCTCGCGTCGGAACGTCGGTCCGGGTCCGGGTCCGGGTCCGGGTCCGGAGCCGGAGTCGGTCGGTCCTGGTACGGAATTGGAACCGGGGTCGGTCGGGCCGGGTCGCGGGCCGACGTCGGAGTCGGACCCGCAGGTGGTCGGTGCGGTCGATGGGCCGTCGCGAGCGGCCGCACATCTGATGGGCGGCTGCGCTCATCTGATTCGTGAGCGTAGTCATATACGCTTCGCGGAGCAACAGGCGGAACGGAATCGGGACGCGGGTGCGGCGCGCAGCGTCGGCCGGCATCCCCGGAACCGGCCGCGCCGATCCGGCGCGACGCGACGTCGCCCACCATGACCATCACGACTGCCACGACCATCACGCCCCCTCGACCACCCACAGGAGCTTCCATGCCCGCGGACGACGGCTCCCTCAAGGCGCATCTGGCGACCGAGTACTACCTCCAGAACCGCTCGAAGGTGGACATCGCCAAGGAGCACGGGCTCTCGCGCTTCCAGGTCGCGCGGATGCTCGAGGAGGCGCGTGCGCAGGGCATCGTGCGGATCCAGATCCACGACCCCGCCGAGTCGGGCCGCGATCTCGCGCCGCTCGCCGAGAAGCTCGGCATCTCCCGCGTCGTCGTCGCCTCCCCGCGTGTGGACGAGACCATGCGCGCGGCCCTCGCCCGGCAGGTCGGGCGCCTGCTGCCGGACCTCCTGCACGACGGCGGGCGCCTCGGGGTCGCCTGGTCGCGCACGCTCATGCACCTGCCCGACTCGCTCGACGCCCTGCCCAGGGTCGATGTCGTCCAGCTCGTCGGCCCCCTCAGTGCTCCCGGCTACTCGAGCGCGCACTCCTCGGCCCTCATCCACACGCTCGGATCCTTCGCGGGCGGCGGCATCTGGGCGCTGCCCACCCCGCTGATCGTCGACTCGCCCGAGGTCGCGGCCTCGCTGCGCGGCATGGACGAGGTGCGATCCGCCCTCGAGGCGGCCGACGAGATCGACGTCGCGACCGTCTCGATCGGCGCCTGGTGGCCCGGCGCCTCGACCCTGTGGAGCAGGCTCTCCGAGGACGAGCGAGGCCGGGCGCGGGAGGCGGGCGTGGTCGCCGAGTGCGCCGGCGTCCTCGTGGACGCCGAGGGGCGGGTCGCCCGGGCCGGCATCGAGGAGCGCGTGATCGGGGTGGGCGCCGAGCAGCTGCGGCGCGCGCACGTGGTGGCGGTCGCACCGGCCGTGGGCCATCCCGAAGCCGTGGTCGCGGCCGCCCGCGCGGGCCTCGTCGACGACCTCGTGCTCTCCGCCGAGCTCGCGACGCAGGTCGCCGATCTGCTCGGCTGAGAGCGAGGACTGCTCATCTGATCCGGGCGCTGGTATCGTCGGCCCCGTCTCCATCCGCCGATGACGAAGGATGCGTCATGACCTCCCTGAACGCCGCCGCCCTGCCCGAGATCGCGGCCGCAGGCCGGATCCCGGTCCCCGATGTCCCGCTCGAGGAGAGATCCGTCGGCATCGTCCACTTCGGCGTCGGCGGCTTCCACCGGGCCCACCAGGCGATGTTCCTGGACCGCCTCATGCGCGCCGGACGCGACCGCGACTGGGCGCTGTGCGGCGTGGGCCTGCTGCCGGGCGATGCGCGCATGCGCGACGCGCTCGGCGCGCAGGACGGGCTGTACACCCTGGTCACGAAGGCGCCCGACGGCACCCAGGACCCGCGGGTGATCGGCTCGATCGCCGAGTACCTCTTCGCGCCTGACGACCCGGAGGCCGTGCTCGCGCGCATGAGCGAGGCGAGCACCCGCATCGTCTCCCTCACCGTCACCGAGGGCGGCTACAACTACAACCCCTCGACCGGTGAGTTCCAGCGCGAGACGCCCGCCGTCGCCGAGGACCTGCGCACCGCCTTCGGCGAGGGGAGCGGGGACGCGCCAGTCGGCCACCCGCAGACGATGTTCGGCTTCGTCGTCGAGGCGCTGCGTCGCCGCCGCGAGACCGGCACGCCCCCCTTCACGGTGATGTCCTGCGACAACGTGCGCGGCAACGGCGACCTCGCCAAGCGCATGATCCTCGCGTACGCGCAGCTGCGCGACGAGGCCGGTCTGCACGGCGATGCGCCCATGGCCCCGTGGATCGACGAGCACGTCGCCTTCCCCAACTGCATGGTCGACCGCATCACCCCGGTCACCGCCGAATCCGACATCGAGATGATCTCCCGCGAGTACGACGTCCAGGACGCCTGGCCCGTGGTCAGCGAGGACTTCGTGCAGTGGGTTCTCGAGGACTCCTTCCCGCTGGGCCGCCCCGCCTGGGAGGAGGTGGGCGTGCAGATGGTCGAGGACGTCGAGCCCTACGAGCTCATGAAGCTGCGCCTGCTCAACTGCTCCCACCAGGCCATCGCCTACTTCGGGCTGCTGCTCGGGCAGACCTTCGCCCATGAGGCCGCGCAGGACGAGGACCTCGCCCCCTTCACCCGCACCCTGTACATGGACCGGGAGGGCACGCCCACGGTCCCCGACGTCCCCGGCATCGACCTCGACGCCTACAAGGACGAGCTCATGGCGCGCTTCTCCAACGCGCACGTGCGCGACACCCTCGCGCGTCTGGCCGCCGAGTCCAGCGACCGCATCCCCACCTGGATGGTGCCCGTGATCCAGGAGAACATCGAGGCCGGGCGCGACGTGAGCGCATGCGCGGCGATCGTCGCCTCCTGGGCCCGCTACGCGGAGGGCACGGGGGAGAACGGCGAGGAGTGGCCTGTCGTCGACCGTCTGCACGACCGCGTCATGGCCGCCGCCGCGAAGCATGACGAGGACCCTCTCGCGTTCCTGCGCGACGCGGAGCTGTTCGGCGACCTCGTCGAGCACGAGGCGTTCACGACCCCGTACCTCCACGCACTCGAGGTGCTGCGCACCCGCGGCGCCCGGGCCCTCCTCCAGGAGCTGCACGCGACGGTGTGAGCGCGGTGGGCGCGCGGCGTCGGCCAGGGTGAGATCGGGTCCGCGGGTCCGCGGGCCGACGGGTCAGCGGGCCGACGTCCGCGGCCTGCGCCAGACCATCACCGCGACGAGCAGCACCATGACGATCGTGGTGAGGGCGATGGGCAGGGGCACCAGCGGATCGATCAGCACCACGAGCACCGCGAGCGCGATCGAGGTGCTCACCACGGCGTCGGCCGAGCGGCGGATCACCACGCACCACATGCCCACCAGGAAGATCGCGATCGGCAGGGAGACCGCGTACGCGGCGGCCGTCGGACCGATCTCCGACTCGCCCATGGCGACATCGACCTCGAGCTCGACGCCCACGGAGAATGCGCCCGCGGCCGCGAAGATCACGTAGTGGCCGTAGCCGTAGAGCAGGGAGCTGCGCAGCGAGCCGATTGCCTCGTGGTGGGGCGGCCAGAAGTAGATCCACCACAGTGCGGCGGTCACGATCAGGCACATTGCGCCGAGCGGGACCAGGTCCGCGAGCGGGACCTCGGCGTCGCGCGCCTCGATGATCGCGTGGGAGGACGCGAGCAGGCTCTCTCCCAGCAGGATCAGGGTGAATCCGCCGTAGCGCTCGGTGATGTGCTCGGGATGCCAGGGGGTGCGCCCGCGCTGCTCCGCGATGACGGGAACGCTGATCTCCGCGAGGATCAGGAAGATCGCCGCGGGGATCAGCAGGCCGTGCGGCAGCAGGAGCATGAGCACCCAGAGCGCCTGGACGATCGCGATGCCGACGGCGTAGTGGAGGGCCGCTCGCCGCGCCTCGCCCGTCGAGGACGGCGTCGCCGCCGCCCGAAGCCACTGCACGACCATCGACAGGCGCATGACCACGTACCCGGCGATCATCACGCCGAAGGAATCGTGCTCGAAGACGGGGCCGATGCCCGCGGCGACCACCATCACGCCGCCCATCTGGGCGATGGTGAGCACCCGGTAGAGCCAGTCGTCGGTGTCGAACGAGGTGGCGAACCAGGTGAAGTTCATCCACGCCCACCAGATCGCGAACAGCGCCATCGCGTAGTGGCCCACACCGCCGGCCACGTGCGACTCGGCGAGAGCGTGGTGGAGCTGGACGCCCGCGATGCTCACGGCGATCACGAAGACCAGGTCGAAGAACAGCTCGAGCGATGAGCCTGCCCGTCCCTCCTCGTGGGGGTCGCGGGGGTGCATCGGCAGCAGCCGCCAGCGGGAGGCGGTGGTCGTGGTCATGGGCACCTCGGAGGGGGTGGGGATGGGGGCGCGTGCCTGCGCCTGTGCGCGAGCCTCGAAGAGCGTACGCGGAGCGGCGAACGATCCGCATGCCGCATGCCGCATGGGTGCAGCGCGGGTGCGGGCGTTGCGTCGGGCCGGACCGGTGCCCCTCGATCCGATCCATGCGCTCGCCATCGCTCACTCCCGCAGATCGACCACGCGGTTCTGATACGCCCACACCACGGCCTGCAGGCGCGAGGCCACGCCGAGCTTCGGCAGCATCCGTGCGAGGTGGGACTTCACGGTCGAGGCCTCGACGTGCAGGTGCGCGGCGATGTCCGCGTTGCTCATGCCCTCCGCCAGCGCACGCAGGATTTCCAGCTCCCGCGGGGTGAGGACGTCCTCGGCGCCGCTGTCCGGGCGCACGACGACCGGCTGCAGGCGTCGCCGCTCGGCGACCTCGCGGAGGATGCGGCGGGTGAGCGACTGGTCGATCGTTCCGCGACCCGCCGCCACCTGCCGCAGAGCGTGCGAAATCAGGTCCGGGTCCGCGTCCTTGAGGAGGAAGCCCGCGACTCCCGCCTCGAGAGCGCCGAAGACGTACTCGTCGAGGTCGAACGTCGTCAGCATGAGCACCTCCACCTCGAGCTCGCGGACCGCCTCGGCGACCTCGATGCCGTTCATCCCGGGCATGCGGATGTCGAGGCACGCGACGTCGGGCCGCAGCTCGCGGATGAGCTCGAGCGCCTGTGGGCCGTCCTCCCCGACGCCCACCACCTCCATGTCCGGCTCGGCCTCCAGCAGCGAGGCGAGGCCCTTGCGCACGAGAGCGTGGTCGTCCGCCAGCACCACGCGGATCATGTCGGTTCCTCCCTCTGCTGCGGCTGCCCCGAGACGACGCCGTCACGGGGCAGGTCCAGCGTCACGGACCAGCCTCCTGCGCCGGTGGGGCCGTACTCGAGGCCGGCACCCACCAGTTCCGCCCGCTCCCGCATGCCGATCAGACCGAACCCTCCGGTGCGGCCGGGCTGCGGACCGGGGCGCGCCGGTCGCCCGTTGACCACGACGATCCGCACCCGCTGCGCGGAACGCGCGTCGACGCGCACCTCGCAGTCCGCCGCGGGGGCGTGGACGGCCGCGTTCGCGAGTGACTCCTGGACCATGCGATAGCCCACCAGCTGCGCGAGCGCGCCGACATCGGCGCCGGGGTCCGCGCCCTGCGGCTCCACCGTCAGTCCGATCTCCGCCCCGGCAGCGCGCCGCTCGTCCACGAGCTGCGGGAGAGAGGCGAGGGACCGGTCGGCGAGCGGCACCGCGTGCTCGTCGCGCAGCAGGCCGACGAGGCGCCGCAGGTCGCGCAGCACGGCGGTGCTCTGCATGCGGATGTCGCGAGCGGATTCCTTCGCCGCCTCCGGTGCAGGGTCCACCTGGCGCTCGAGTGCGGAGGCCAGCATCGCGATGCCCGACATGTGGTGGGCGGCGATGTCGTGGAGGTCGCGGGCGACGGCGGTGCGTTCGGCGGCGATCGCCACGGCGACCTGGGCGTCCTGCTCCCGGCGCAGGGCCGTGAGCTCCCGCTCGTGGGCGGTGCGCGCCTGCCGGCGGCTGACCACGATCAGGGCGAGGAGGAGCGGCACGCCGATGACGATCACCCCCTGCCCGATCCCGGCGAGGAGGGCCTGGACGGCGCCCGCATCTTCCGATCCGAGCGTGTTCACGGTCGTGGCCAGCACGGTGAGCGCGAGCATCGCCCCCGCCACAGGGGCGAGATGCTCGCGGCGGAGCCGGATCCCGGCGACGAGGGCGGCCCACAGCACCGCGACGGTCGTGGTGCCGAAGGCGGTGCCCGGGGCGAGGACGGCGAGCAGCAGCGGGAGCGCGCTCACCACCACCGCTGCGAGGCGCGGGAGGGGCCGGAGCAGGGCGAGCGCCGCCGCTTGGGCGAGCAGCGTGAGCAGGACCGCCCACCATGCGGCCGAGCCTGCGGGAGGCGCCCCCATCGGCTCGCCTCCCGCCCGTTCGAGCAGCGGGATCGCGAGCAGTGTTCCGGCGGCGATCGCGAGGCAGCACAGCGCCGCCACGGCGTCGCCCCTCCGTGGGGCGGGGCCTCGCCATGGCGGCGCTGGACTCGTGCTCGCCGTCATGAGCTCGACGGTAGCTCCTGGCGGCGGGGGAGGGACGTCGGAGCGGGAAGCGTCGGCTCCGGGGGACGCATGCCGAGGCGTCCTCGCGTGGCGAGGATGATCCCTGCCGCCGCGACGACGGCCGCCACGGCCAGCAGCGGGTACACGTACTGCGCCGCGATCGACGGGAACATGGCCGACCACAGCACGGAGGCGAAGGTGTTCGCGCTGACATGCATGAGCATCGACAGCGGCAGCGATTCACCGGTCCGGTTGAACACCCAGGACATGACGATGTTGAAGCCGAGGCAGAAGAGGGTGAAGGCGAGCAGGCCGGTCACGCTGCGGCCGGGCCCGTCGGCCCAGTCGGTGAGGAACAGCGGGTAGTGCCACACGGCCCACACGGGCCCCAGGATCGCGGCGGACGCGAGCGGGCTGCGCTGGTGCTGGAGGCGGCTGAGGGCGAAGTCCCGCCAGCCGGGCTCCTCCGCGAGGCCGGTGGTCAGCAGCTGCAGCACCAGCATCGGCGCGTACAGCGCGAGCAGCGCGACCGGGGGTGCGACGACACTCCCGCCGACGGCGAGAGAGGCCGCGGTGCCGACAGCGGTCAGCCCTGCGGGGACCGCGAGCAGGGCGATCGCGTACCAGCGCCAGTTCGCGCGCCACCGGAACAGACGCCCCGCCCAGGCGCGCAGGCCGGCGCGGCCGTCCACGACGGCGGTGACGATGAGCGCGGAGCCGACGGGACCGAGGAACGCCCCCGGGATGACGCCGAGCAGCTGTGTGGAGCCGAGCACCACCGGGTAGTCCACGTCGATGATGCCGAGGCCGCTGGTGGAGAGGATGTAGTTGAGCCACCCCAGCCAGCTGAGACCGCAGGCCAGGAGGAAATAGCTGAGGACGGGACGAGAACGGATGAGGTGCACCATGGAGGGCCTCCGGTCGTAGAGGGGCGCTGACTCCTCCACGGTCCACGGTGCGAGGACGCGCTTCGAGACCCGTTCGGGCGAATCCGGGATCTTGCATCTTTGGATGCAGGCCGGCTCTGGCGACCTCGGGGGCGGGTGTCCGGATGGGTGGCTTCCTCCCCTGGGATCGACGGGGCATCGACCGACTGCGCCGACTCGTCGTGCGTGACTTCTACATCGCGTAGAGTACGGGCTTGTGATCGAAGCCCCGTACTCCGTGCTCCTGTCCGTCGTCTTCGTAGTGACGGCGGTGATCTGCATCCTGCACTTGGCCCAGGCTCGTCGTTCTGTCGGTACTTCAGACCCGCACCATGCTGCGCATCAGGGGCCGGTGGCGACCGCGGTGCACGTGAACCACCTGGTGATGAGTCTGGCGATGCTGCTGATGGTGTGGCGCCCGGTCGGGCAGGTCGGCACGTGGGTGCAGGTCATCATCTTCAGCGTGTTCGGTGTGCTGATGCTCGCCGGATTGCCCTCGGTCCACGGCTGGGTCGAGCGCGTGGGCGTCTTCACGCATCTCGTGTTGAACGCGGCGATGGTCTGGATGCTGCTGGCGATGCCGTTGCTGATGGGACACGCGATGGATATGTCCTCGGATGAGCATGCCGCTCACCACGGCGGCGGGTCGATGGACTCGATGCCGATGCAGATGACTCCCGCACCAGCGTGGGCGACCACCGTGAACTGGGTCGCTGTGAGCCTGAGCTTCGTGGTCGCCGTGTGGTGGCTCGTGCGGATCCTTCGCGAGCGTGGGCACCGCGTTCACGCTGCTTGCCACCTGTTGATGGCTGCAGGGATGGCCCTCATGCTCGCCCTGATGTGACCCCTCCACTCCCCTCCTCTCTCCTCTGGTTGTTCTGCGAAAGGCCCGCCCCATGACGACTCACGCTCCCGTGCGCCCCGCTGGCGGCGGCACCGCGAAACCTCGACGTCTGCGAGACGAGCTGCGCGAGCTCCTGTTGCGCCTGCACTTCTACGTGGGTCTGTTCATCGCCCCGTTCCTCCTGGTCGCTGCCGTCACGGGAATCCTGTATGCGCTGACCCCGCAGATCGAGCAGGTCGTCTACGACAAGGAGCTGCACGCGAGCGCTCCCGCGAACGGAGAGAGCGTCGCCTTGGCGCAGCAGGTGCAGGCCGCGCGAGCCGCCGTGCCAGATGGCACGATCGCCGAGATCCGGCCGCCCAAGGACGCGGAGTCCACGACCCGCGTCACCTTCGATTCTCCGTCAGCGGAAAAGGATCGCCAGCTCACGGCGTTCGTCGACCCTCACACCGGCAAGGTGACCGGGGTGCTGAACACGTTCGGGGAGTGGCTGCCGCTGCGGACGTGGTTCGATGACATGCATCGCCATCTGCATCTTGGGGACCCTGGTCGCGTCTACAGCGAGCTCGCCGCCAGCTGGCTATGGGTCCTCGCGCTTAGCGGGATCATCACCTGGATCACCCGCAAGATCCGCAAGCGCTCCACCCGCGCCTACCTTCTGCCCACCAGGAAGGGCCCGCAGCGGCAGCGGTCGATGAGCCTCCACGCCACGGTCGGAATCTGGGCCGCGATCGGACTGTTCTTCCTTTCTGCCACGGGCCTGACCTGGTCCCAGTTCGCCGGAGGGAACGTCTCCGCCCTACGCGCGAGCCTGCACTGGTCCACCCCCACCGTCGCCACCGACACCACCAACACCCCAGCCGTTGCGCAGGATGATGTCCCGCAGACCGCTCAGAAGGTCCTCGAGGTCGCCCGCGGCCACGACCTCGGTGATCCCGTCGCAATCACCCCTGCGAACGACGGTGGAGCGTGGACTGTCAGCCAGGTCCAGCGATCGTGGCCTCTCAAGCAGGACTCGCTCGCGATTGACCCCAGCTCGGGAAGCGTTGTGGATTCGGTGAAGTTCGAAGACTGGCCGCTGGCCGGGAAGCTCGCTGAAGCGGGCATCTCGCTCCACATGGGGATCCTGTTCGGCTGGGTGAACCAGCTCGTGCTCATCGCCGTCGCCGCAGTCGTGATCACCCTGATCGTGATCGGCTACCGCATGTGGTGGCGCAGGCGACCGAAGGGACCGGGGGCCGGGCTGCCGAAGCCGCTGGGGCGACGGGTCGACACCGCCGGCGCCTATGGGATCCTCCTCGCCGCCGCGGCGATGCTCGGAGTCCTCCTGCCGCTTCTCGGGGTGTCCCTGATCATCTTCATGGCGGTCGACCTCGCCCGACAACTGCTCGGTGCCCACCGCAGCATGTCCTGACGGCGGTATGAAAGCGCCCCGCCCCTTCTTCAGCCGAGGGCGGGGCGCATTCGTGCGAGGCGGTCACCAGTCGTGCATGGTGCCGTCGGTGAGCCGGTTCACCGGCAGGTAAGCGGGCGAGTAGTCGTGGGCTGCGCCGGCCCGGTCCCGAGCCCCGGCGTGTCGCCCGGGTGCAGGAGACCGTCGGCGAAGGGCCGTACCTGCAGCTTGCAGATCTGTCACAAATGCACCGTTTTGAACGGTGCGCGACGGGGACGAGGCACCTCGATCTGCGGCTGTTCTAGGACGTGCCCATCTTTTCAGTTTGTCCGCGCGGTGGTTCACTGGCCAGGTGGGGAGGTGAAGTGGAGGGACACGGGCTCGTATGTGCGCACGGGTGCTGCGATGCGTGCGGCGCAGGTGCTGAGAAGCGGTTGTGACCAGTCTTCATTCAGGCGCACACGAACGGTCTGGTGGGCGTGGGCGAGGGCAACCGTCCATTGCGACCCTGTTTGGTGGATGGCGTCTGGGAGTGGTGGGAGAGTATCGATGTGGTCCTCGTCGAGCTCTTGCCGGGCGAAAGCCTGTGCGGCTTGGATGACGTTGGGGAGGCTGCTGCGACCGCGGAAGAGATCCCGGACGATCCTGCCCTCGCGAGTTGCGGTGAGGATCTCGTGGGCGCGCTCGGCAGGGACCCTGCCATAGCAGAGCCCGTGGGGCAGGACGATCATCGTGGTAGCGAAGCGATCGCCGCCGAGATGCGAGCACTCCCAGGTGTTCTCCGGGTCTGCATGGGCGAGAGCTTGTGCAACGGGCCGGCCGCGCACGGCGCAGCATCTGTCGTGCCGTGCGTGGGTGCACACGAGATACGCCGGTTCCGTTGTGGGGTGACCTGTTGAGCCGTCCAGCGGGATTTCGAGCAGTTCAGCGGGGTCATCAACGCTGCCCCAGCGCATCGAGATTCGGCCCTGCCGGGCGTCGGCGATCGCCCATCGGTGTCCGGATGATGCCCGGCGTTCATCGGCCCGTCGCCCGAAGCGGCGGATGGCGACGGGGCGCAGCCCGGCAGCTTCGGCCCGGCGGACGATGGCCCTTCCGATGTCCGTGTTGATCCGGGACTGGAGAAAAGCATGTTCGCCCCAGGAGCCGTCGATCTCCACAAGCAGCCACTTGGCTCCGAAGCCGGCGGTGCCGACGAGCGAGTCCCTTCGGTCCCGCGAACGGTCACTGCACGGAGCCCAGCTCCCTGCATCGCCGTCGGGAGAAGTCGGCGGGACGTTGGTGGGGACTTGTGCTGTCACCGTGGCACCGCGATGCCCTCCCGCAGGAGGCGCCGGGCGACCACAAGAGAGGATTCGTGGTCGAGGGCCGGTAGTTTCCCAGCCCTCTGCTCGGTCTGATGCAATGCGTGGATGGCGGCGCTGGCCTCCGCGGGAAGCGTCACTGTCTTGGTGCGCAGCACAATCCGCACAGTGTCCCCGTCATCTTCAATCCGCGTCTGCAGGGCGTCGCGCCACGCCAGGAGAGTCTGCGGGCCGAGGTCGGAGAGGAGATCGACAGTTGCCAGCGGGCGGACCGGTGCCGGTCTTGTGTCCTCGACGAAGCGACGCTGCATGGAAGCAGCGATCGCCGTGTCATCGATCGAGTGCTCGAGGAGATCGCGGGTGGCCCGGATGGTCTCGGCCAGATCCCCCGAGAGCGAGGCGGAGTCGGTGTAGTCAACGCCGAGTGCGAGAGGAGCACGGAGCGCCTCCTCGTCCCCCGCGGCAGCGAGGATGCGCTGCAGAAGATCATGCCGTGTGGTTGCGCGTACCCCGATCGTGAGGTGAATGGATGTTCCCCCTCGGGCAACTGCGGAGTGCAACCACCCGCGAGGAAGGTAGAGCACGTCACCGGGTTCGAACACCTCGTCGATGACGGGCTCGCCAGATGCTGCCTCTTCAACCTCGGGGCGATAGTCGCTCCAGGGCTGGCCCGGAAGCGGATGGCGATGCACCGGTTCGTGGATCGTCCAGCGCTTGGCACCGGCGATCTGGATGACGAACACGTCGTGGGTGTCGTAGTGAGGGTCAAATCCGCGTGAGGAGGCGGGGGTGATGTAGGCATTCACCTGCGCGGGATGCCCCAACTCCTCGACAAGACGGCGAGTGAACCGAGAGATCGGCTCCCACGTGCGGTGTAGGCCCTGCAGCACGAGCGTCGCACCGTTCGCGAAGTTCTCGAGCACCTTGCCGGAGTCGAGCTGGTCACCCACCTCGGCCCCGACGCCGCCGGGGGCGGTGAACATCGATGGGTTCAGCACCCTTCCTTCGGATGCCATGCGCACGAACGGCGTCCGCAGCGCCCGCTCGGCAACGAGCTCATCGACCGCTTCCGCGCTGAAGAGGTCGTGGAAGTCGTCCGCGCGGCGGGTCAGTAGGGGCATTTCGCCCCAGTGCTCGCGAGAGAAGGTGTCTGTGTCGAGACGAGTGAGACGCGCGAGCGCGGGCCGATTGCTCGACCCGCGCTCGTCACGGATGTTGAAAGTGCTCACGCTGTGCCGTCCGCACCGCCATCGTGGCCATGCGGATTAGCGCCACCGTCAGCGGGCCCTTCGCCAGCTGCTGCCGTGCCGTCGGCACCGCCGTCGTGGCCATTGGGATTGGCGCCGCCGTCAGCAGGGCCTTCGCCAGCTGCTGCCGTGCCGTCCGCACCCCCGTCGTGGCCATGCGGATTAGCGCCGCCGTCAGCGGGGCCTTCGCCAATGCCCGGTCCCGTGCTGCTGATGTCGTCATCACTGATGCTCATGCGAGCCTCCTAGTACGTCCGAGACGGCGGGTGTGCCGCCGATCACGACGATAGCTGGAGTGCTCATGCGACGCGAGGGGTGCCGTGAGGCGCACGGCTCGGTGAGGCATCAATGAAGGAGGGGATGGGAGCGGTATGGGAATGCGAGTGCCGACACTTCTGAGCAGCGGTGCGTCGATAGGCACGATACCCAGCTCGAATATAACTGTGGATGATCCGAGACGCGGAAGCGGGCTGGGTGGAACGCCCCCGTCTACAGCATCGGTGACGTAGCGTGGGCGCTGGCGGCCATCGGGAGTTCCAGGGAAGGGACTGGTCGCCTCGAGCGGGGTCGTCGCTCCGCTCGACCGGCGCCCCCACCTCCCTGCCCGGGGGTGGGGCGCTTCCTTCGTATCGAGCCGTTGGGGTGACGCTCTGCCCGCTTGGCCGGTAGACTAGATCCCGGTGCCCCCTCCTGTCCTTGAAGCCCGGGAGGGGGCACTGCTCTGTGCACGCAGGTCCGTCACGGAGTCTCGGGGGCTTTACGGAGCTCCCGGAGTCGCCTTCTGACCGTGGGTTTCATCATTCCTGTTTGCCGGGCAATCATCGGCACGGTCTCGCCGAACAGGGCTGCCGCACGAACCCAGCCCGTCAACTTGACTTGAGCACTGCGCGCGCGGGCGGCTGCCTGCTCCAGGGAGTCCTCCTGACGGATCGTCTTCGCGATCGCCTCGAGGGTCGCCATGTCCTCGCTGTCCCTCTCCTCTGTAGAGGGTGGGTCCTGGTCGGAGGCGCCTGGACGCGAGAAGTAGTCGCCCACCATCCGTATGAGCGCGTCACGTTGGTCCTTGCTCATCCCTCGCGAAGCGGCTTGCACCCACGCACGTCGATCGATCGACACTGATCAAACCTCCGTCACCTGATTCACAACATCACCAGCGACCGCCTCTTTGCGACCCTGGGCTCACACCGTAGGGCGGCGTTTGCCCTCGCATGCAGTCCATCAGCTGAATTGGTTTCGGTCCATAACAATCCGGTCTCAGTCCTCCAGCACCCCGCAACCCGAGCCAACTACGGACTCCGCCGTCAAAGGCGCCCAGGAGTAGCCTTCGTCAATGGATGACATCGTCGCCCTCCACGCGAGCCACACCCACCTCTTCCCGGGCGCTCAGCTCCACGCTGACCGAGAGGACCCTTTCCTGGTGCTCCACACGGATGTCGTCATCCTGTTCAGCGACCATTCGCGGGCCGAGGGCGCGGTCCACCATTCCCGTGACGGCTTCATCCTCCAGGTCGACCGGTACGTCACGGACGCCGGGACGCACCTCGCCGCAAAGAGCTGGTCGCTGATGCCCGTCGACGGTGCCTTCAAGATTGCCGGCCGACTCATCTGAATCGCGAGGGCCGAGGGGCAGCGCTGCGAGGGAACTACTCGAATCGGATGATGGGCACCATATGCGCAGATGGGCGACATGGGTTACTTTGAGGTAACCGTGGCGCTCCTCCGCTTCGTCGAGCAAAGGAGCACCACGGTCGCCAGGTCCGGAACCACCCCCGATGACACGGTCCTGGACCTCCCCGGTGATGGGGTGCGCCGGCCGTCTTGACCCCCATCAAGGCGGCCGGTGAGGCGAAGCGTAGCCCCTGCGGTGACCGCTCGGTAACCCTCATCGGGAATCCGCCACAATGGACGTGCCGCAGGTAGGGGGAGCGCTCTCTCGCACTCAACCACCAGTGCTCTCAACCCGGGCGTATCATCCTCGTCAGGTGGCTTCTTCTGTAGAACGTCGGAGAGGTCCCCGCGTCGCGAGAGCAGCCACTCCCGCAACCCTAAGCGCCCCCATCTCCTCCGGGAGGCGGGGGCGTTTCCGCATTGCCCACATCCCCTTCACCAGAGCATGTGCCACAGGTAGCGTCTCCGGTCATGTGGACCGAGACCGAACAGCGCACCGTCGCCGGCATGCTGCACGCTGGCCCTGCGGAGGACATGGCCTCCGAGTACGTCGCCCTCGCGTGGGATCGCCATTCGGCACTGGTGAGTCCGCACGAAGCGCGCCTCGCCGTCGCGCGCTGGCGAGGCTAACCCGCACGGCGACGCACTCCTCGCAACGCCCCGCCTGGCCAGGAGCGCTCTCATGCTCGACGGGCACCCAGGCGCGGCCGTTACGGTGGATCCCTTTCCAAGGAAGGAATCTCATGGCCGACCACTTGATCGGCGACACCGTACGAATCACCACCATGCCTATGCGGGGCGTCGTCGGAACAGTCCTCGACATCGACGCGACCGGAGGCAAGTACTTGGTGCGCTCTGACGAGCGGTCTCAAGGCTGGTATAGCGAGACATCGCTCGAAGCCTTCGCCGGTGATAGCTGACCCGAGCGACTACCTATAGACAGTGAAGCGCCCCCGCCCCCTCCAGGAGATGTGGGCGCTTCCTGCTTCCGGGGACTAGGCACCCGACCAAGGACGGATTCTATCCGCTACTGATGACGGACCCGACACCGGAGTGCCGTGCATAGCGTGCTACGCATGAGTGAACTCTCCGCGCCCCACATCATCGCGATCGTCATCATCGTGGCCCTCGTGCTCGCCTTCGTGATCAGGCTGGCCATCTGGATCATCCGCCGCGGCGTCTCCGAGGGGCACCGCGACGCTGCACGACGAGGCCATCACGACCCGGAGTAACAGCGAAGCGCCCCATCCTGACCTCACGGTCGAGGTCGGGGCTTCGTCATGCCCGGCCCGGGTTCGCCTTCCTCCGCACGGAGGACCACCACGGGTTCGGTCGCCGCCCGTGGCCGCGCTTCGTGCCCGCGATGTTGATCCGCTCGAGCAGCCACCGGCGCAGGTGCTCCTCGAGCTCGTCGTCGCGGCCCGCCCATACGTGCGCGGTGTAGACGATGGTGTCGTCGGGCGTCGACACCCGCACGGAGTAGCGGGGCAGGGTGTCGTCGCGGTGCCAGGGCATCGACTCCACCGGTGTGCCGCCACGGATCGCGAGCCGGTAGCCGATGAGCACGGAGGAGATGATCTGCTCGATGGGCTCCGATGCCGTGTACCGCTCAAGCTCGCTCACGTTGACTGACGGTCGTGATTCGCCGAAGTTGCGACCGGGCCCGAGTCGCGCTCGTTCTCCTCGGTGTATCGGCGCTGGCGCTCGCGCTGCCCGTGCGTGAGGGTGCGGAGGTTCGTCTCCCGATCGAAGCTCGAGCCGAGTGCGCCGGCAACGACACCCATCGCCGCACTGAGCCACGCGATGTCAAGGTACGTCGCGAAGGTAGGTGTCTCCCCGATGATCGTGGCCATGTAATCCGGCGAGATGGCGATCAGCCCACCGGCCAGGATCAGGAGGACGAGAGCCAGGTAGAGGGCGACCACGCAGACCAGCAGCGTCATGACCGTGGAGAGGTTGTACAGCAGCACGACTCGAGCCAGAGAGCTCCGCTTCGGCGAATCCCACAACGCGTTGCTGACGATCAACCACACCACCATGGCGCCTATCGCGAGCACTCCGATGCTGAGCAGGCGCGGCGTCGAGAGGTACGTGGACATTGCCCAGATCGAGCTGTAGAAAATCCCGAACGCCCCGGTCGCTGAGGCCGCTGCCAGCGCGCTCGAGAGCCGTGGAGCGGTCTTGCGCGGTTCATTGCCGGCGACCATCCCCAGAACGGTCCGCACCCCACCGACCGCCGGGTTGGCATGGAGAGTCGAGTGGGCCCCCGCTTCTTCAGCGTCACTCCAGTGAAGCCAGGATCGACCGAACGGCGACGGATCGCGCGGTTCGCCCGTCGGCTTCATCCTCAGAATGCAGTCCATGAGGGTGTCCAGGATGCGTCGCCGGCTGGCGAACGCTCCGAGGGTCGGGCACGAGATCACCGCCACCTGCTCGTCGGGGAAGATCTCCGCGATCAGGGGTCTCCCGTCAGTGAGGCGAGGAATCTCCGTCAACAGCAGCACCACGTCCGGGCGCTCGTACTCCTCCGCAAGCTGCACTGCATCGCTGAGGTCGAGAGAGTTATCCGGCCGTAGGCGAAGCATCGCCGTGCGCGTGTGCAACTCCACCGGCGGACTGAACACCTCATTCAAATGTTCCTGAAGGTCATCCTTTATGGACTGTGAGCGCCGAGTCGGAAGCCCCGGATCCGACACCAGGAGCACTCGCACGCCACGGTACGAGCCATCTGTCATCGTGTGCCTCCAACTCTCTCGAACGTGTGCACCAGTCTCTCAGGTACTACGCTGCCTCCCAGTCGCCCGGATCCTGAGACTCCTCGCCACGGCGCGCCCACTCGTCACCGGCTGGCGGTGCGGGCGGCTCGAAGTACGGGTGCACCCGATGCTCGATCCTCATCCGCACCTCGTGCGCCCACTCAGCGTCCCGCTCACGCATGCTCCTCGCCATGGGAGCAGTGTGCTCGGCGGGCCGGACAATCGACCGCATGTTTATCGCCGCGGGTGCCGCTTGTTCGCTTCGGCCCAGGGTCGTGAGTGCCTGGCTGCGGTACGAGAGAGCGAGTCCAGTTGGTCGGGGGCGAACGGGCCGACGGTCACCTCGTCATCGTCGTTGGTGCAGGTGATCCAGATCGATCCGGAGTCGATGGTGATGGTGAGGCAGTCGCCGTCTGGGTCGGTGAGTTCGAGGGTAGTCATCGGAGGCTCCACCCATGTTCGGGGAGGTGCGCCTGCTCGTCGTTGGGCTGCTGTGCCGCTCCCGGGATCTGCGACCGATCGTACCTCCCGCACCGAAGCGGAGACTGTTTGCTCTGGTGGGCGCGATGAGCTTTCAGGGGCCAGTCGCAGGGGCGACCATGGCCCGCCGGGTCCGTCCCCGCGCTTGTCTGCCGGGGAAGTCCGCCTTCGTCCAGTACGCGGCGCAGGGAGCAAGGCCCGTGGGGTGCACCGAATCGTCTTGGTGCTTCCTGTGGGCGGTGGTGGCGTGACGGGGAAGGTGGGGGAGGGGGAGGGGCTGTCGAGCGGGGACCCGACAGCCGTGGGGATGGTGGGCGTCTGGAGGATGAGTTGCTTGGCGTGGGCGCTCGCAGAGCGATGACCACCACGGTGAGATGGGGGAAGATGTCGAGGACGATCACCGGCGCAGGCACGAGGACCGCGACGGGTGCCGTTGTCAGGACAGGGGTCGCGTAGCTGGGCGCGGTGCTGTCGTGCGAGGGCGTGCTTCCGGTCCGCCCGGGCGTCGACCCGTCGTCAGTCGCGCGTCGAGAGGTCCGCGAGCAGGCGTGCGAGGGTTCCGGGGACGTCCACCGCGTCGCGGTCGTACAGCCACTGGATCTGGAGGCCGTCCCACGTGGCCACGAACCAGGTCGCGGAGCGTAGCGGATCGGGGATCCCCGGTGCTTCGGCGCGCAACAGCTCGGCGAACCGGGAGACTGTGTTCCGGTAGCGCCGGGAGAAGTAGTCATGGGCGGGGTGGAGAGGGCTCGTCGCCTCGCACACCATAACTGTGTACAGCTCGACGAGGCCTGAGCTGAGCTCGTTCAACCGGGATCCGGTCACGAGATCAGAGAGTCGCATCCCGCCATCGGCGTCGAAGGTCTCGATGACCGCGTGGTCTCGCGCCTGCAGCACGGAGGCTAGCAAGTTGTTCTTCGTGCCGATGTGATGCACGAGGGTCGACTTCGAGACTCCCGCGTGGCGCGCGATCTCGCTGAGGCTGGTCGCGAGGAAGCCGCGTTCGGCAAAGAGTCGAGAGGCGTTTCTGACAATCTCTGCGCGCCGGCGCCGGCCCTTCGAGTACCCGGCTCCCGCCTCGCGCCCGAGGGCCTCCGCGGGGGGCTCGGGGAGGTCCCACGCGCGCCTTGGCGCGCCGGCGCCCCCGAGGAACGCGGCGAGCTCGTCAGGGACCTGTAGCTCGTCGATGTACAAGGACATGATCTGGAGACCGTCCCAGAGGGCACTGAGCCCTGGTTCGGGTGCCTGTCCAGGGTTGTCGAAACCGCCGCGGAGATCGCGGTACCGGCGTGCGAAATGGTCATGGGCCGGGTGTTGGCTGGGCGTCGCCTCCCCGGCGAGAACCGCGAACAGCTCGACGTACCCGGGCACGGCATCGTTGCGCCGGGCGAGTGCCATCGTGAGCTCGGGCCCCCGCAGCTCGGGATGCTCGCGGGAGAAGGCGATGTTCCCCTGCTCCCAGCGGTCCAGGAGCGCCCGGAGGATCGCGTCCTTCGACGGGTAGTAGCGCAGTACGGATGCGTGCGAAATCCCCGTGCGCGCGGCGATGTCGCGCAGCGAGACGCCGCCGAAGTCGCGTTCGGCGAAGAGCGAGCTCGCCGCGTCGAGCAGCTCGACCTCGCGCGCTCGACCCGCCGCGTACCGCTGCACCGTCGTCGTCCCCACGCTGACCTCCTCTGCAAGCTGGCCAATTCTATGCGAGAGCCAAGAAGCTAACCAATCGGTCGATTTTTGGGCTACGCTCCCCGTGGGCAGTGGCGCCCAGCACCGAAAGGATCACCCCCATGACAGAGTCGTCATCACGACCGGAATCGCTCTCCGCGGACCCGGAGAACCTGGTCGCAGCCGCCGCGTCGAGCGCCCCGACAACCCCTGGCCATGAGCCGCGCGGCTACGTACCCGCGCTGGCCGGGGCGAACTTCGGCATCTACGTGGCGCTGCTGACGCCGGTCATGGTGTCGATGGCTTTCAAGGTGCAGCACCTCTCGGCCACGACCGCCCAGGCCACCGCGGACCTGGGTCTCGTTCTGGGTGTCGGCGCTATTTTCGCGCTGGTCGCCAACCCGCTCGCGGGCCGACTCTCGGACCGCACCACCTCGAGCCTGGGCATGCGCCGACCGTGGATCATCGGCGGCGTCGTGGTCGGGTTCCTCGCGCTCGGCCTGATCGGTATCGCCTCCTCCATCTGGATCGTCCTCGTGGGCTGGTGCATCGCGCAGACCGCCATGAACGCCGTGCTCGCTGCCGCGAACGCCACCCTGCCGGACCAGGTGCCGACCGAGCGCAGAGGTAAGGCCTCGGGCCTGGTCGGCATCACGACGCCTCTGGGCATCCTGGCCGGCAGCCTCATCGTCAACTTCCTGTCGAACGACCAGACGCGGTTCATCGTGCCCGGGGCGCTCGCCCTCGTGCTGTGCCTGCTCTTCGGGATCACGCTCAAGAACCGCAAGCTCACCCAGAAGCCCGCGCACCGTTTCACGGTCGGCCAGTTCTTCGGATCCTTCCTCTTCAACCCCGTCAAGCACCCCGACTTCGGCTGGGCATGGATCACCAAGTTCCTGATCATGTTCGGCTACGCAGGCATTGCCACGTTCCTGCCCTACTACCTCACCGAGAGCTTCGGGCTCTCCGAGCAGGAGGCCGTCACGACGATTCTGCTCGCCAACATCGCCTCGACCGGTGCGATGGTGATCTCGAGTCCTCTCAGCGGGATCCTGTCCGATCGCATCGGCAGGCGCCGGATCTTCGTCACCGTGGCAGGAATCGTGATGGTGATCGGCCTGGTCACGCTGTCGCTGGCGCCGACGATCCCGCTGGTGATCCTCGCTCAGGGCATCATCGGCCTCGGCGCCGGTTCCTTCTTCTCCGTCGACCTGGCGCTGACCACCCAGGTGCTGCCGAACCCGGAGGACACCGCGAAGGACCTGGGCGTGCTGAACATCGCCAATGCGATCCCGCAGTCGATCGCCCCGGCCATCGCACCCACGATCATCGGGCTCGGAGCCATGACCCCGCTCGGCGGCTATGCCACGTGGTATCTCTTCGGCTCGCTCGTCGCCCTCTGCGGCGCGCTCCTGGTGTACCGCATCAAGTCCGTGAAGTGACCCGACCAACCGCCCGGCGGACGCCCGCCGAGGCATCCGAGACGAACGACCAGGACCAGGGACAGGAACACGGAGACAGATGAGCACCACCCCGCGACCCGAGACCACCCCCACCGCAGTGGGGATCGACCCGACCTTCCGCGACCCCGCGCTGCCGATCGACGCGCGGGTCGAGAACCTGCTCGGACAGATGACTGTCGAGGAGAAGGCTGGACTCTTCTTCCACGCCATGATCATGGTGGGGGTGGACGGCGAGCTCGCCGAGGCGGACCCGGCCTTCGGCCTGCCGTCGACCCCCGAGTACGTCGACGACAGGCGGCTCACGCACTTCAACGTTCTCGGCGAGACGCCCGAGGCCACAACCATGGCGCGCTGGCACAACCGTCTCCAGGACCACGCGCGCTCGACCCGCCTGGGCATCCCGGTGACCCTCTCCTCCGACCCGCGGCACTCCTTCACCGACAATCCGGGAGCCGCGCTGCTGGCCGGGTCCTTCTCGCAGTGGCCCGAGCAGCTGGGCCTCGCGGCGATCGGCGACGCCGACGTGGTCGAGGAGTTCGGCCGCATAGCCCGCGCCGAGTACACCGCGGTCGGACTGCGCGTGGCACTGCATCCGCAGATCGATCTCACCACCGAGCCCCGCTGGTCCCGCCAGATCGCGACCTTCGGGGAGGACGCGGAGCTGACCTCGCGGCTGGTCACGGCCTACATCCGCGGCTTCCAGGGCGAGGAGCTCGGCCCGGGGTCGGTCGCGACGATGACGAAGCACTTCCCCGGCGGCGGGTCACAGAAGGACGGCGAGGACCCCCACTTCGCCCATGGGCGCGAGCAGGTGTACCCCGGTCACAACTTCGAGTACCACCTGAAGCCCTTCGAGGCGGCGTTCGCCGCGGGCACCAGCCAGATCATGCCGTACTACGGGATGCCGGTCGGCACCGAGCTCGAGGAGGTCGGGTTCGGCTTCAACCGCGCCGTCATCACCAGGCTGCTGCGCGAGCGCTTCGGCTTCGACGGCGTCGTTTGCACGGATTGGGGACTGCTCACCGACGCCGCGATCATGGGCGACGAGTTCCCCGCGAGGGCCTGGGGGCTCGAGCACCTGAGCCCGAGCGAGCGCATCGTCGCGGCCCTGGACGCCGGTGTCGATCAGTTCGGCGGCGAGTCGTGCCCCGAACTGCTCGTCGACCTGGTTCGCTCCGGGGACGTGAGCGAGGAGCGGCTGGACGTCTCCGCCCGCCGTCTGCTGCGCGAGAAGTTCCGGCTGGGACTCTTCGACGATCCCTTCGTGGATGAGCTCAGCGCTTCCTCGATCGTCGGGAGCGCCTCGTTCCGCGAGGCCGGTGAGCGCGCGCAGCGCGCGGCGATCACAGTGTTGACCAACGATCAGGCGCTCCCGCTGCGCTCCGGCCTCTCGCTGTACGTCGAGGGCATCGACCCGGAGGTCGCCGCCGAGTACGGCACCGTCGTGGACGATCCGGCCGCGGCCGACGCCGCCGTGCTGCGACTGCGAGCGCCCTTCGAGGAGCGCGGCACGACCTTCGAGAACTTCTTCCACTCGGGCTCCCTGGACTTCCCCCAGCACGTGCTCGACCATGTGGCCGCGGTCGCGGCGCAGGTGCCGACCGTCGTCGACGTGTTCCTCGATCGCCCGGCGATCCTCGAGCCGATCGTGGACTCCGCGGCGGCCGTCGTGGCCGATTTCGGCGCGAGCCCGCGCGCCCTCCTGGACGTGCTCACCGGCGCGGCCGAGGCGAAGGGCCGGCTCCCGTTCGAGGTGCCGCGCAGCATGGAGGCCGTCCGCGCGAGCCGCTCCGACGTCCCCTTCGACACCGCGGACCCCCTGTTCCGCTTCGGCCACGGACTGACGCTGTGACCGGCCCCGCCATCCGGCGTGCGGCGGATTCCCCACACGAGACGGAGACCAGCATGAGCACAGCGCGAGTCACCCGGCGCGGCCTGGCCGCGGCAGCCGTGGCCACCGCGGCCACGACCTCCCTGGTCGCCTGCGCACCGTCGAAGGGCTCTGGCGGATCGGGTTCCGACGGAGCGGGTGCCGGCGGCGAGCCCGTGACGATCTACCTCACGCGCCACGGGGAGACGTTGCTCAACGAGCTCGACCGGGTCCAAGGCTGGGCGGACTCCCCGCTCACGGATCCGGGAAGCAAGGTCGCGAAGCAGCTCGGCACGGGGCTCGCGAAGGCGGGAATCGAGTTCGGCGGCGCATACTGCGCCGAAATGGTGCGCCACTACACGACCGCGCACGACGCGCTCGACACCGCCGGGTCGAGCCTCGAACCGGAGCGCGACGAGCGCCTCCGTGAGATGGCCTTCGGCCCGTTCGAGGGGGACAGGAACGCGGTCATGTGGGACGCAATCGCCGAGGATCAGGGATACGCGGACCAGAAGGCGCTGATGGCGGACATGGGGAAGCTCGACTACCTCGATGTCCTCGACTCGATCGCTGTCGTCGCAGGGGACACCGATCTCCCGGTGGAGACGTCGGCCGACGTCTCCGAGCGCGCCTTGAAGGCACTCGATGCGATCGGGGCTGCGCAGACGAAGGCTGGGGGCGGCAATGTCCTCGTGGTCTCCAGCGGCATCACCATCATGTGCGTCCTGACCACGCTGAAGGCGGACCTCAGCAACGTGCACGGAGGCATCGAGAACGCCGCCGTGAGCACCCTCGTCTACGAGGCGGGCACGTGGAAGGCGACGTCCGTGAACGACACCCACTTCGTCGAGGAGGGTGCCGCGGACTGACGCCGGCAGGCGATTCCATCCCGGAGAGCGCGGTGGCCGATTGTGAAGGCAGCGCCCCGGCTTCTGCGGTCTGCCGCTTCGCAGTCGTGCCTCCACTATCACGTTCGTGGTGGTGAAGCAGCATGAGGCGCCGCCGCTGCTGAAGGTGCTTGAACCACGCGCTCGTTCTCCTGGCGACCAGCACGTTTCCGGCGCGGGCGGGGCACAAAGAGTCGGTGGTGAAGGGAGTGAATCCGTGCAGTACCGCGGCCTGGTAGTAAGAGCGAAAAGCTCAGTCGACCCGACACCGATGGGCCGAATAGTCGTGCCTGGAGCCGTCTGACGGAAAAGATTCTGGAGGTGTCAGACTCCAGATGCAGAGGAGCACGTGATCGCAGGTGTTCGGGGGAGCGGAGGACGGCAGGCACGGTGTAAGGACATTGCGGCCTCGACCGCGCGGTAGCCCGCCAGTGTGGTCGCCTCATGGGTGCCTCGCGGCGGGTCACTTCCCGTGGCGCCGGGCTCTGACAGTGGCCGCGCCGTCAGCAGGACCTCGCCGGGTTCATCGCGGTTGTCGGGATAGCCGGAGCTGTCTGGGTTGCCACGGCCAGCTCGGACATCATGATGCTTGCGATTCTGGCTGACGACGAATCGAGGAGTTGCGATTCTCGCACGCTCCCCCTAGTCTCGTCGGGTGACATCGAGCGATCTTCCCCCTAAGCGGCCCGGCGTTCCGGGTGGCGACGCGGAGCTCGTGACCCATGAGCAGCGGTGGGTCGGTGCGCCAGCTCTTGGAGAAACGGCCCCGACCCAGCGAGATACCCGGATGGTCCGGTTCCGGACCGCAATCCAGGGGTCGGGGTTGTCGCAGCGCGAGGTCGCTCGGCAGATGCGGCTGGAGGAAACGAAGCTCTCGAAGTCCTTGAAGGGCGCGCGACGGTTCCAGCCTGACGAGCTGTTCGCCCTGGCGACCATCACCGGCGTGACAGTCAGCTGGCTGCTCACCGGCTCGGACTCGGATGCGGAGTCGGCGGCCGCTCCCGCGCGCAGCGCCCTGCCGGCCTGGGAGTCCCAGGCTCCCGCCGCGAGCAGTCTGCGGCGCCGGCGCATCGTCCAGGAGGCGTGGCAGCTCTTCGCCGATCGGGGATTCGCCCAGGTGCGAATCTCCGAGGTCGCGGCCGCTGCCGGCGTCTCTCCGCCGACCGTCCACTATCACTTCGAGGACAAGGAAGAGCTGTTCGCGGAGACCCTGCGGTACAGCGTGAAGCTTGCGTACGACCGGCAGGTCGCGGGTCTGGAGTTCGCCCAGCCTCCGCTCGACCGGCTCCGCGCGCTCGTGCGGATCCAGCTGCCGCAGGAGCCGCTCGTCCGCGAGGAGTGGTCGATCTGGGCGCAGACGTGGGCGATCTCCGCGCACAGCGAGTCGACCCGGGTGCACCACGCCGAGAGCTACGGCCGCTGGGAGAGCACGGTGAGGGACATCGTCGCGGAAGGGATCGCCTCGGGCGACCTCCGCGAGCAGCCCCTCGAGGACGCCGTGCTGCGGCTGACCGCGCTCTTCGACGGGCTCGGGATCCGCGTGCTCACGGGGCTGCTCGGCCCGGAGCAGATGCTCGCCATGGTCGATGCGCACATCGACGCCGAGCTCGCCGCCCACCCCTGACACCATCCCCGGGCGGGTCCGCGCACCCGCCCGCCCTCGCATCGCCAGGTCCGGCGACGGACCCGACGATCACCCTCTGCCGCGCGCGGCAGGACCGCCATGACCCCAGCAGCACGACACGAAGCCGAGGACATCCCCATGAACCGTCACGTCATCCTCACCTGCGCGCTCACCGGAGCCGGCGACACGGCGGGCAAGAGCGAGCACGTCCCGGTCGCCCCGCAGGAGATCGCGGATTCCGGGATCGCCGCCGCCCGCGCTGGCGCCTCCGTGATCCACATCCACGTGCGGGACCCCCGCACCCGTCAGGGCTCGCGCGAGACCGCCTTCTACGCCGAGGTCGCGCGCCTCGTCCGCGAGTCCGATGTCGACCCGGTCATCAACATGACCGCGGGGATGGGCGGCGACCTCGTCATCGATCCGAAGGACCCCACCCGCCACCTCGACGGCACCGACCTGGTCCCGCAGGCGGAACGCCTCGCACACGTCGAGGCACTGCGCCCGGAGATCTGCACCCTGGACTGCGGCACCCTGAACTTCGGCGAGGGCTCGAACATCTACGTCTCGACCCCCGACATGATGCGCGAGGGCGCGGCGCGGATCCGTGAGCTCGGCGTGAAGCCAGAGCTCGAGATCTTCGACACCGGCAACCTCTGGTTCGCCAACGTCATGTATGAGGAGGGGCTGCTGGACGATCCGCCGATGTACCAGCTGTGCATGGGCATCCCCTACGGCGCGCCTGTGAGCACCGGACTGCTCACCGCCATGGTGGACATGCTCCCGGCCACGGCGCAGTTCACGTCCTTCGGCATCGGCCGCCATCAGCTCCCGTGGGTTGCGCAGTCCGTCCTCGCCGGAGGGCACGTGCGCGTCGGGCTCGAGGACAACCTCTACCTGTCCAAGGGCGTGAAGGCCACCAACGCCCAGCTGGTCGAGCGCGCGCGCACCCTCATCGAGGGCATGGGCGCTCGCGTCGCCTCACCGAACGAGGCGCGCGACATCCTCGGGCTCGCCGCCCACTGACGCCCGTCCCACATCACCACACACAGCAGCACCGCCCAGGAAAGAGGAGACCACCACACCATGCCACTGCGCGAGCCCGGAACCATCGACACCGTCGGATGCGTCGGAGCGGGAACGATCGGCGGCGGCTGGGCCGCCTACTTCCTCGCCCACGGACTGCGCGTGCGCGTCTGGGACCCCAGCCCGACGGCCGGGGAGAAGCTCGAGCGGCTGATCGACGCGGCCTGGCCCGCCCTGACCGAGCTCGGGCTCGCCGAGGGAGCGGACCCCTCCGCCTGGAGCGTGCACAGCGACCTTGCCGAGGCGCTCGAGGGCGTCGGCTTCGTCCAGGAGTCCGCCCCGGAAGACCTCGCCATGAAGCAGGACCTGCTGGCAGAGGTCGCCGCCGCCGCCCCGCCGGACGTCGTCATCGCGTCCTCGACCTCCGGGTACTCGATGACCGAGATGGCCACGACGGCCGCGCAGGCGGGTCTCGCGGACCGGCTCGTCGTCGGCCACCCCTTCAACCCGCCGTACCTGATCCCTCTCGTCGAGGTCGTCGGCGGCGAGGCGACCGATGCGGCTGCCGTCGACTGGGCCGCCGAGTTCTACGAGCGGATCGGGAAGTCCGTGATCCGCATGGACCGCGAGGTGCCCGGCTTCATCGCTAACCGGCTGCAGGAGGCGCTCTGGCGCGAGGCGCTGCACATGGTGGACGCGGGCGAGGCGACGGTCGACCAGATCGACCGCTCGATCACCGACGGCCCCGGCCTGCGCTGGCCGCTGCAGGGCCCCATGCTCACCTTCGCCCTGGCCGGCGGCGAGGGCGGAATGGCCCACATGCTCGACCACTTCGGACCCTCGTTGCTCGCGCCGTGGACCCGCCTGACCGCCCCGGAGCTCACCGACGACCTGCGCCAGAAGGTCATCGACGGCTGCGAGGACGAGATCGCCGGACGCAGCTTCACCGAGCTCGTCGCCGCCCGCGACGCCTCGATCATCGCTATCCGCCGGCTCTCCCAGGAGCTGCGCGCCTCCCTCCCGGGTGCCGCCGAGAAGCCGACGACCGGCGGCGCGGGGGCGAACACCGGAGATATGGGCGCGAGCACCGGCGAGAGGGCAGGCGGCACGGGGGCGAGCGCATGAGCCTCACGACGTTCGCGACGCCCGTCCTGCCCGAGTGGATCGACTACAACGGCCACCTCTCCGAGGCCTACTACGTCCTCGTGTTCGGCTACGCGACCGACGAGGCGATGGCCGCCCTCGGCCTCGGGCCCGAGTACCGCGAGAGCACGGGCTGCTCGCTGTTCACCGTCGAGGCGCATGTGCGCTACCTCCGGGAGGTCGGGCCGGACGCCCGGCTCGAGGTGCGCAGCGACGTGATCGCCATCGCGGAGAAGAAGCTGCAGCTGGCCCACGAGATGACCGTCGACGGCGAGCCGGTCGCCACCGAGGAGCTGCTCGGCATCCATGTCGACCGGGGGACGGGGCGCGCCTCGGCCCTGCCCGCCGCGACTCGTGCCGCCGCGCAGGCGGCGCTCGCCGGAGCTCCCGCGTGGGCGGGACGGTCGGTGGGCGTCTGAGTGCCAGGGGAGACATCAGCGGCGGGCGAGACATCGGACCCGGGCAGGACATCGGGCCAGATCGACGCACGAGGAGGAGACACCGTGACGGAGAGGAAGCGATGAGCGGGCGCAGAATGGCGGGCAAGGTCCCGGCGGGACCCAGCCGCAGGACGCTGCTGGGCGGCGCCGCAGGGATCGGATGCTTGGGTCTGCTCTCGGCGTGCGGCCGCGCGGCGGCCCCCGAGGTCGACGTGGACGGCGAGCCGCGCCGCGGTGGAACCCTGCGGGTCGGACTGGTCGGCGGCTCGTCGGCCGACAGCGTCGACGCGCACACGCCCGTGAACTCCGGCGACTCCGCCCGCGTCATCAACCTGTACGATCCGCTGCTGCTGCGCGGCGATGACTACCAGCTCGAGCACCGGCTCGCCGAGTCCTTCGAGCCGAACGCTGAGGCGACCATCTGGACCGCGAAGCTGCGCCGGCACGTGACCTTCCACGACGGCTCCCCGCTGACGGCGGACGACGTGGTGTTCACCTTCGAGCGGATCATCGACCCCGACGACCCGAAGTCGGGCGCCGCGGGCCTGGCCGCCCTGGACAAGATCGTCGCGGTCGACGACCACACCGTCGAATTCCACCTCCACGAGCCTGACAGCGCGCTGGACGACATCGTCGGCCAGTACTCCCAGGGCATCGTCCCTCACGGCTACGACCCGGAGGCGCCGATCGGCACCGGACCGTTCTCTCTCGCGTCCTTCGACCCCGGGCAGTCCACGGTGCTGAAGGCCAACACCGAGTACTGGGACGGCGCGCCCTACCTCGACCAGGTGCAGCTGCTGAACTTCAACGACACCGACGCGATGGTCAACGCGCTGCTGTCCAGCCAGGTGGACTGCATCGGCCAGATCCCGCTCGCGCTCGTGGATGTCCTCGGGTCCGACGAGCGGATGAAGATCCTCAACTCCGAGACCGGCATGTGGCTGCCCTTCACCATGCGCGTGGACGTGAAGCCCTTCGACGACGTCCGCGTGCGACAGGCCATGCGCCTGGCCGTCGACCGCCCGCAGATGATCGAGCAGGTCTTCTCCGGCTACGGCCGGGCCGGTAACGACATGTTCGCGCCGCTGGACCCGGACTACCCGAAGGACTTCCCGCAGCGGGAGCAGGACCTCGCCGAGGCAAAGCGACTGCTCGCCGAGGCGGGGCATCCCGACGGCATCGACGTCGAGCTGGTCACGGCCCCGATCCAGTCGGGCGCGGTCGAGGCCGCGCAGGTGTTCGCCGAGCAGGCGAAGGACGCCGGGATCAGGATCAGCATCCGCCGCGTGGACACCACCACGTTCTTCGGCGAGGACTACCTGCAGTGGGACTTCGCGCAGAGCTTCTGGTACACGCGCAACTTCACCTCGCAGGCGGTCTCCTGCGTGCTCGAGGGCTCGCCGTTCAACGAAACCCACTTCACCGACGAGGAGTTCGCGAAGCGGATCGACGCCATCCGCGCCGAACTCGACGAAAAGGCCCGCAGGAACCTCATCCGCGAGGCGCAGAAGCAGCTCTTCGAGGAGGGCGGATACATCATCTGGGGATTCGGCAACCAGGTCGACGCCTACCAGGGGTACGTCGTCGGTCTCGTGGAGAACGCGACGGGGCTGCCCCTGTCCGGGTACACCTTCCGCCGCGTGTGGCTGGGGGAGGTGTCCTGATGCGTCGACTCATCCTGCGCAGGCTCGTCCTGTCGGTCGTGATCCTGCTCGCCGTCTCCGTCGTGATCTTCTGCGCGACCCTGCTGCTGCCGGGCGATCCGGCGCGCGCCATCCTCGGCCAGCAGGCGACCCCCGAGCGGATCGCCGCGCTCAACGCCGAGATGGACCTCGACAAGCCCGCGATCGTTCGGTACTTCTACTGGCTCGGAGGGCTGTTCGTCGGCGACTTCGGGTACTCGACGTCCTCGGGCGGTCCCGTGAGCGCGCTGCTCTCGCAGCGCCTGGTCTCGAGTCTCGTGCTCATGTGCCTGGCCGCGATCGTGTCCGTGCCGCTCGGCATCGGCTTCGGGATCTACTCCGCGCTGCACCACGGCACCCGCCGTGACAGTGCCGTGACCTGGGTGAGCCTCGCGCTCGCCGCGCTGCCCGAGTTCGTGATCGGCATCGCCTTGGTCACGCTCCTGGCCACCTCGGTCTTCCAGGTCCTGCCGGCGGTGACGATGGCTCCGCCCGGGGTCGCGCCCTGGCGCCTGCCCTCGCAGATGATCCTGCCGACCATCACCCTCGCCCTGGTGGTCGCGCCGTACATCGCCCGCATGATGCGCGCGACCATGCTCGACGTCCTCGACTCCGGGTACGTCGAGATGGCCCGTCTCAAGGGCGTGCCCGAGCGTCGCGTGATCCTGCGCCACGCGCTGCCGCACGCGGTCGGCCCCGTTGCCCAGGTGATCGCGATCCAGCTGGCCTGGCTCGCGGGCGGCGTCGTGGTCGCCGAGTTCCTGTTCCGCTATCCCGGCATGGGCCAGGCGCTCATCGACGCCGTCAACTTCCGCGACGTCCAGGTCGTCCAGGCGGTCTCGATGATCGTCGCGGCCGTGTACGTCGTGGTGAACCTGCTCGCCGACATCGTCGGGATCCTGTCCAATCCGAAGCTGAGGAGCCAGTCATGAGCGATTCCGCTGCTGTTGCGCTCACCGGGGACGGACCCGGCGGACCCGACCGGTCCGACGCGCCGGGCGAGGAGGCGGGGGCCGTCAAGGAGTCGGCCTCCCGCCCCGTCCCCATCCTGCGCCGCGTCTGGGCGCAGTCCGAGGGCCGGATCGGCATCGTCCTCACCGCGGTGATCGTGGTGCTGGCCTTCGCCGGTCCTCCGCTCGCCCCGGTGCTCACCGGGCACGGGCCGACGGAGTTCGCCGCCCGCCCCTTCCAGTCCTGGGGCCTTTTCGGGACCGACGAGCTGGGCCGCTCGGTCGCCTCCCGGTTCCTCGCCGGCGGCACCCTGCTGGTCGTCTACGCAGTCGCCGCCACGGCCATCGGCCTGATCGTGGGCGCCGCGTTCGGGATGCTCGCCGCCTACGCGGGCGGGATCCTCGACGCGATCCTCATGCGCTGCAACGACGTGCTGCTCGCCGTCCCGCAGCTCGTGTTCGCGATGCTCGCGATCGTCGTCCTCGGCTCCCACGGCTGGGTGCTGATCGCCGTCATCGGCCTGACCCACGCACCGCGTGTGGCGAGAGTCGCCCGGGCGGCGACCCTCAACGTCATCAACGAGGACTACATCCGGGCCGCCGAGATGTACGCCATGCCGCGCAGCCACATCAT
Organism: Brachybacterium halotolerans; assembly: GCF_016623465.1. GTDB lineage: Bacteria > Actinomycetota > Actinomycetes > Actinomycetales > Dermabacteraceae > Brachybacterium > Brachybacterium halotolerans. The sequence goes on along the minus strand of NZ_JAEDAJ010000002.1, from coordinate 377,250 downwards.
CTTCCGCGAGATCGTGCCGAACGTGACCGGCCCGCTGAGCGTCGAGGCCGGGCTGCGGCTGACCTACTCGATCGGCGCCATCGCCTCGCTGTCCTTCCTGGGCCTGGGGATGCAGCCGCCCACCGCCGACTGGGGACTGATGATCAACGAGAACCGGATCGCGCTCAGCATCCAGCCGTGGGGCGTCCTGCTCCCGGTCCTGGCGATCGCCGTGCTGACGATCGGCACCAACCTGCTGGCCGACGCCATCGCGCGGGCGACGGCCTCGACGAACGTGGAGGGACTATGAGTACCGCACCGTCCACCGCCTCGACCCCGGCCGTCGACGGCGCGCCGTCGATGGTCCTGCGGATCGACCAGCTGCGCGTGAGCGCCGTCGCGGGGGACGAGATCCTCCACGGCATCGACCTCGAGCTGCTGCGCGGGCAGGTCCTGGGCCTGGTCGGCGAATCCGGATCGGGGAAGACCACCGCCGGGCTCGCGTGCCTGGGCCACTATCGCGCAGGCGTCGAGCGCACCGGCGGGGGCATCGAGCTGCTCCCGCGCGAGGGCGAGCCGGTGCGGATGGAGGATCTGGGCGCCGACCAGGTGCGCTCGCTGCGCGGCTCCCGCGTGGCCTACATCCCGCAGGACCCCGCCCTCTCGCTCAACCCCGCGATGCGCGTGGGCGAGCAGATCCGCGAGGTCCTCGACGTCCACGGCTACGGCAGCTCCGCCCGGGAGCGCGAGGCCCGCGTGGGCGAGGCCCTCGAGGACGTCGGGCTGCCCTCGACGCGGGAGTACCAGCGGCGCTGGCCCCACCAGCTCTCCGGCGGCCAGCAGCAGCGGATCGGCATCGCCATGGCCTTCGCCATGCTGCCCGACGTGCTCGTCCTCGACGAGCCGACCACCGGGCTGGACGTCTCCACGCAGGCGCACGTCCTCGACACCATCCGCGACATGACGCGCAGGCACGACGTCGCGAGCCTCTACATCACCCACGATCTCGCGGTCGTCGCCGAGCTCGCGGACCGCGTCGCCGTCATGCTGCGCGGCGAGCTCGTCGAGGAGGGACCGGTCCACAAGGTGCTCCACGACGCCGAGCACCCGTACACCCGCCGGCTGCTCGCCGCCGTGCCCGACCTGCAGGGCCGCAAGCAGCTCACCCACGCGGTCCCCGAGCCCGGCCGCGCCACGGAGCGGGCCGGGACCGCGGAGGGGTCGGAGCACGCGGAGGCGGGACGGGACACGCCCCCCGCCGCGGTCGAGAGCGCCCCGGCCCCGGACGGCGGGGCGGACGATGCGCGCGAGGGCGATCTGTTGCAGGTGAGGGACCTCAGCATGCGCTTCGGGTCGAACACCGTGCTGAGCGGCATCGACATGACCCTGCAGCCGGGGGAGTCGCTCATGCTGCTGGGGGAGTCCGGATCGGGCAAGACAACCCTGTCCCGCTGCGTGGCGGGCCTCGTCGACGGCTACGAGGGCTCCGTCAGCCTGCACGGGGAGGAGCTCGCGCGCTCGACCCGCGCCCGCTCCCTAGAGAGCCGACAGGGCATCCAGTACGTCTTCCAGTCCCCGTTCTCCTCCCTGAACCCGCGCCGGACCATCGGGCAGTCGCTCACCGTCCCGCTCGAGCTCAGCCGTCGGCTGCCGCGCGGCGGGCGGCGGGCCGTCGTCGAGGAGGCGCTCGACACGGTGCGGCTGGGGCGCTCCTTCTACGACCGGCGTCCGGGGGACCTCTCGGGCGGCGAGCGCCAGCGCGCGGCGATCGCCCGGGCCCTCGTCAACGCGCCGAGCGTGCTCGTGTGCGACGAGGTGACCAGCGCGCTCGACGTCTCGGTCCAGGCCTCGATCATCGCGTTGCTGAACACGCTGCGTGAGGAACGCGGACTGGCGATCCTCTTCGTTACCCATAACATCACGCTCGCTCGGCACGTGTCCGACCACATCGCGGTGCTCAACAAGGGGCACATCGTCGATCGCGGGACGGTCGACGCCGTGCTCGAGAACCCCACCCACGAGTACACCCGGACGCTGCTGTCGAACATCCCGCAGCTGTGAGCACGAAGGACGAGGAGTCGCCATGACCGACGGACACGCCGCCCCGGCGCAGCGGGTCGAGGAACTGCCCGATCACCTGATCGAGGCGCTGAGTCCCCAGATGCGGCGGGTGCTCGAGCACCAGTACGCGGACGAGGCCCGCCGACGCGCCGAGCTGAGCCTGCCCGAGGACCCGCTCGAGGCGGCGCGGGCGGACTACCGGGCGGAGCGGGCCTTCTGGAACGTCGGCGGCCCGGCGATGGCCTCCACGCGGGATGTCGTGCTCCCCGTCGCCGGGGCCGAGGTCCCGGTGCGGTGCCACCGCCCGACGACCGCCGCCCGCACGGGCGCGCCCGCGATCGTCTTCCTCCACGGCGGCGGGTTCACCCTCGGGGACCTCGACACGCACGACCGCATCCACCGGATGCTCGCCCACCACAGCGGCGCGGTGGTGGTGGCCGTCGACTACTCGCTCTCGCCCGAGGCGAAGCACCCGCAGGCCATGCACGAGACCGCCGCGGTCGCCGCCCATCTCGCCGTGCGCGGCGAGGAGTGGGGGATCGACCCGCGCCGGCTCGCCCTCGCCGGCGACTCCGCGGGCGCGGGGCTCTCCATCGGGGCGGCCCTCAAGCTGCGGGACGACCAGGTCGGCGGCTTCGCCGACGGCGCCGTCACGGGCCCCGAGGTCTTCGACCGGCTGCGCTCGCTGCTGCTGTTCTACGGCGGCTTCGGCCTCGCGGACTCGGCCTCACGCCGCCTCTGGGGCGGGGACTGGGACGGGATGGCGATGGAGGAGCTCTCCGCCTTCGCCGAGGCCCTCTACGCCGACCCCGCGGACGCGGACGCGCCCTGGGCGCGTCCGATCACGGCGGACCTGTCCGGCCTGCCGCCGGTCCTCGTGCGGTCGGCGGCCCTGGACCCTCTCGCCGACGACAGTCGCGCCTTCGCCGAGCTCCTGCGCCGCGGCGGCGTCCCCCACGACTACCGCGAGGCACCCGGCATCCTGCACTCGTACCTGCATTTCGGACGCATCCTCGACGCGGCGAACGAGACGCTCGCGGAGGCCGGGGTGTTCGCGGCCGCGCATGCGGCCGGCCCGCGCCGGTAGGCGTCAGGGCTGGTCCGCGCGTATCAGAGCGCGCGCCACAGGCTCGCGACCGCCTGGCCGCCGCCGATGCACATGGTCGCGAGCCCCAGCTCACCGCCGGTCCGGCGCAGGCCCGCGATCGTGCGGGCGCTGATGATGGCGCCGGTGGCGCCGATCGGGTGGCCCCAGGCGATGGCGCCGCCGAGCGGGTTCACGACCGACTCGTCGAGGCCGAGGTCGCGGATCACCGGGACCGCCTGGGCGGCGAAGGCCTCGTTGAGCTCGATCCAGTCCAGGTCCGCGACGTCGACGCCGGTGCGGGCGAGCAGCCGGTCCACGGCGGGCTTCGGCCCGTAGCCCATGATCGCCGGGTCGATGCCGACCTTGGTGAAGTCCACGAGCTCCGCGATCGGCGGCGCCCCGCGCGCGCGGGCGACTGAGGCGCGCGTGAAGACCAGGGCGGCGGCGCCGTCGTTGATGCCCGAGGAGTTGCCCGCCGTGACGGTGCCGCCCTCGCGGAAGACCGGGCGCATCCCCGCGAGCTTCTCGAGGGTGACCTCGCGAGGGTGCTCGTCGGCGTCGATGATGACGTCGCCGCGATGGCCGCGGACCGTGACCGGGATGATCTCTTCCGCAACCGCGCGGTCGCCCTGGGCGGCGCGCGCACGGCGCTGCGACTCGAGCGCGAAGGCGTCCTGCTCCGCGCGGGCGACGCCGAAGCGCTCGGCGACGTCCGACTCGCCGACGAGCAGCTCCCCGGCGCCGAGCGCGATCGCCTGCATCCCGGAGCCACACAGCCGGTTGACGGTCAGGGCCGTGGAGCTCTCGCGCGCGCCGGCCCCGAGGCTGACGCGCCGGGAGATGTAGGCGTCCCGGCCGGTCGAGCCGACGCAGCCGACGATCCACTCGTCCCGTTGGGAGGGTCAGTCGAGGGCAAGGGTGAAGCCCGGCTCGGTGGCCTCGCGCAGCTCCTCGACGGTGACGCCGGGAGCCATGGCCGAGAGCACCAGGCCGTCCTCCCCGACGTCGAGCACCGCGCGGTCGGTGATGATCCGGTCGACCACGCCCACGCCGGTGCGCGGCAGCGTGCACTCGCGGAGGATCTTCGGGCTGCCGTCCTTCGCGGTGTGCTGCATCATCACGATCACCCGGCGCGCGCCGGCGACCAGGTCCATGGCACCGCCCATGCCCTTGACGAGCTTGCCGGGAATCTGCCAGTTCGCGATGTCGCCGTCGCCCGTAACCTGCATGGCGCCGAGGATGGCCGTGGTCATCTTGCCGCCGCGGATCATCGCGAAGGAGGTGGCGGAGTCGAAGATCGAGGCGCCGCGGCGCAGGGTGATGGTCTGCTTCCCGGCGTTGATGAGATCCGGGTCCTCGTCGCCGTCATAGGGGAAGGGGCCCATCCCCAGCACGCCGTTCTCGCTCTGGAGGACGATGTCGACGCCCTCGGGCAGGTTGTTCGCCACGAGCGTCGGCATCCCGATGCCCAGGTTCACGCAGTCGCCGTCGTGCAGCTCGGACGCGGCGATCGCGGCCATCTCGTCTCGGGTCCAGGTCATCTCAGGCCGTCTCCTGCTCGTCGGTCCGGGGTCGCACGGTGCGCTGCTCGATCTCCGTCGGGCTCACCGCCTGCGAGACGTGGTGGACGAAGACGCCGGGGGTGTGGATGTCGTCGGGGGCGAGCGCGCCGGCCCCGACGATGTTCTCCGCCTGCGCGAAGGTCGTGCGCCCGCACATGGCGGCCAGGGGGTTGAAGTTGCGCGCGGTGAGGCGGTAGCGGAGGTTGCCGTCCGTGTCCGCGGTATGCGCGTGGACCAGGCCGAGGTCGGCGACGATGGCGCGCTCGAGAACATGGGTACGGCCGTCGAACTCGGCCGTCGGCTTGCCCTCGGCGACCTCGGTGCCGACGCCCGTGGGCGTGAAGAAGGCAGGGATCCCGCTGCCGCCCGCGCGCATGCGCTCGGCGAGCGTGCCCTGAGGGACGAACTCGACGTCGAGTTCGCCGTCGATGTATCGGCGCATGAACAGGGCGTTCTCGCCCACGTAGCTCGCGAGGACCTTGCTGATCTGGCCGTTCTCCAACAGGAGCCCCAGGCCCTTGCCGTCCACCCCCAGGTTGTTCGAGGCGACAGTGAGGTCCCGGACCCCGGTCTCGCGCACGATTCTGATGAGGTCGGTGGGGATGCCGCACAGACCGAATCCGCCCACCGCGATGGTCATCCCATCGCGCAGGACGCTCCGGAGCTGCTCCGACACGTCGTCCGAGACCTTGGACACCGTTGTTCCTCCCGCATGATCGTCGCGCGGACGCCCCGATCCTCCGAGGTCGCTCGCGGCGGTCGCCGCGCACGGGAGACGGGTCGTCCTCGAGCCTAGGAGCTGCGGGGCCGGACCGCCACGCACGAGCGGACAACGCCGGAGCGGTCGGGATTGTGCGGATCTACAACGAGGGCACGTCCGGGCTGCCGAGCTCGATGGCGCATCGGGCGCCGGTCACGTCGTCGGGGTCCGCGAGGTCCGCGCCCGTGAGCGCTTCGAACCGGCGCAGCCGGTACCGCACCGTGTTGGGGTGCACGACGAGGCGCTCGGCGGTGCGCGGGATGCTCTGCCCCGAGCGGATCCAGGCGTCCACGGCGGCGAGGACCTCGGCGCCGAAGCGGCCCTGGTCGACGATCGGGTCGAGCAGGCGCTGCGCGTAGTGCCGTCGGACGTCGGGACGGGCGGCGAGGGCGAGCCGCCACCCGAGGTCCTCGATCGACTGGACCCCGTCGCGTCCGAGGTCGTGAGCGAGGTGGAGCGCGTCCTTCGCGGTCCGGTCGGAGACCGGCAGCTGGTCAGGGGGTCCGAAGGGGCCCAGCCCCACGGGCGCTCCGGGATCTGCGGGGCGCCCGGCCACGATCCCGAAGCAGGAGCTGCCGTCGGTGACCACGTGGGCCCTCGCCTCGGGCAGTGAGCCGGATCGCTGCAGGTGGCGTCGCATCTGCTCCGCCGGCGCGCCCTCGGGCACGGCGCAGCGGATAGCCGCGTACTCGGTGCGCGGCTCGAGCATGCCTCGCCGGGGCACCCCGGCCAGGAGGTCGCGCACTACCGCCATGCGGCGTTGGGCGTCGTGGAGGGCGCTGTCGACCTCCAGGTCGTGGTATTCGGTGATGATCCGGGTGGTGAACGCGTCGGCCACGCCCCACATCACGCGGACGCCTGCGACCGACTGCGCCGCCGAAAGCTGCTGCGAGATCGCGAGGTCGACGAACCGCTCATGGATCAGGGCGATGGAGATGCGGAAGCCGCGGACGATCTCCTCCACGGGGATGTCCGCGAGGAACCGCTCGCGGGCGGTCTGCGCCGCGTCGCTCAGCTCCTCGGGATCAGGCACCCGCGACGTGCGAAGGGCCGTGAGCGCCGTGCGCAGATTCCTGCCCACGGCCTCCGCCAGCGCCGAGGCGTCGACGTAGGCGTAAGAGGCGAGTTCGTCGTGGATGCGAGTGCACGTCAGGTCCACGAGCTCCTCATGCGCACGGGCGAGTGCGTTGAGGACCCCGTCGAGGACGGGGCGGGGCGGGGCGATCATGGCGATGAACCTCGGGAAGGTGGTGGAGCGGAGCAGGGGCGAGGCGAGCGGCGGCGAGCGGCGCAAGTGTCCCACGATCTGGTCGGTCGAGTAGTCCTCGTCGAGGCCGTGCCGGGCCGCAGCGTGGAGGGTCGGGTCAGAAGCGATCCTCAGTACCTTCGAGCAGCAGCGCTTCTCGAAGGCATCACGCCGAGCGCGTGAGGGTGCGTCACGAGGCGCGCCTGGCGTCACTTGAGGTACACCCCAACCCGCAGATCTGTCGCAGAACCGCCGTCTAGGACCCTGTGCAATAGAGAAGACTTCGGTCGCGTAACTGTTGCCCAGGGCAGACCTCAACGCGACGAATCTGTGCCATCGAGGTGTCTCGCGCTGTGCAGGAGTCCCTCACTGGCGTGGACCGTGTGTGACGCCGTAGCTGCGGCCACGTAGATGACATGCAGGGTGCATTCCAACGGGGTGCATCTGTGCGTTTGAGGTCAGTCGGGAGCGGGTGTCAGTGGGAATGGCCGTCTTCCGCCTGTGTCATCCGGGTACCTCTGTTCATGGGGGTGAAGCCCGCCTTGAGGTACGCGTCCCAGGGGGCGCGGTAGTAGGGCAGCGGGGCAGAGTTGATGAACACGGAGTGCCCACCCAGCTCGCCCGTGAGGCGGCACGCGTCCAGTGCGAGTGTCTGCGCCAGGCCGAGTCCTCGATGCGAGGGGACGATGCCCAGCGGCTCCAGCTCTGCCCAACCGCTCACGGGGTCCAGCCAGACGGTGCAGCAGCCGGCCAGTGACCCGTCCGGTGCTTCGATCACCAGATCCAGGTCCCGCCTGTAGATCGGTGCGGCCAGCATGCTCTCGAGCGCCGAAGAACTGAACCTGCTCTCCGCATTCGGGTCGATGTCCCCACCGGAGCCATCTGTGAAGGGGAGCTCCGCGGGCTTCCATGCTCGCCTGTGGGTCTGGATGCGCCGCCCCTGTTCACCGTCCTCCAGGGGGCGTATGCGATAGCCGGAGGGCGCGTGCGCTGCGACGCTCTCGGCCGCATGGCTCAGACCGGCGAGAGGAAGATCTTCCGCGACAAAACCACGGCTGATCAGATCCTGTTGAAGGGAATGCTGCTCGTGATGAACGGCGATGCTGAACCGCGAGCCGGCGGCGATGTCGAACAGCCACGACGTGAGGGCTGCTGTGGTGGCGTCGTCCTCGGGGGCGCACTCGAGCCGTGTGTCATCGGCAGAGAACGCGGCCCATCCCGTGACTCCCGTGGGGGAATGAGCGATGACCTTGTGGTCGGGAAGCTGGCCCGTGCTGATCTCCCACGCGAGCCCTCCAGGGTGCGTGCAGGCAGGGAACATGTCGGACAGTGCCCGCTGGATTCCCAACCCATCGGCGTCCATCGTCCCGTTCCACGGCGACAGGTGCGGTGTGCAGCCAATGGAGTGCATAGGGCCAACGGTAGCCCCGGGCAGCAACGGGATTTCCGGGATCTTCGTTCGTCCGGCTGGGGTCTACCTCGACCTGGAGATCTTTTACAGAACCGCCGTTTTGGACCCTGTGTGACCGAGGAATCTACGGTCGCGTAATTGCCGCGCAGGGTAGGCCTCAAAGGGGCAGATGTGTGCAATTGGGGTCACCAGCGACGCGCGAGAATCCGGCCGTTGGCCGTACCGTGGATTCGTGGAAGAGATCCGGGATGTCCTTGTCGAGGAGGCGGTTGCCCGGTGGCCCGAACACGACTGGAACGCAGGCGACATGCACCGCGGGGCGTTCCATCTCGTACTGACTGCCCCGGACGGCCCGACAGTGCGCGCGATCCAGGGTCATCGAGGACGCGAGCGCAGTCGGCGCGAAGCTTCCGTGCTCGCGGCACTGGAAGCCTGCCGACTGTCCCTCGTCGTGCCCAGGGTCATCGGGGGGCCGATCTGGTCTGAGGTTCCGCGAACGTGGCTCACCTTGGTGACGACCGCGCCGGGGGCATCCGCAGCCGATCTCCAAACATGCAAGTCCCAGCGTCTCGCCGCGTACGCCGAGACGCTGGATTCGCTCCGAGTGGCATCATCACGCGTTGGCGACACCCTGCCGCCGACACGTGCGTGGTGCGGAGGGGAACGCTGGCCGGACATCGTTCGCCGCGTCTTGATTCCCTTGCTCCACGAGTCGGTGCGCGCCTGTGCTGCAGAGCGCGTGGAGAGCCTGATCGATGCCGAAAGAGGCGCCTCGCTCACGCTCTGTCACGGCGACTTCGGCCCTCACAACATTCTGTGGACGAACGACCGAGTCGACTCGATCATCGACTTTGACCATGCCTGTATCGGCGATCCCGCGATCGACCTCGCACCTCTGATCAGCTTCCACGGCGCGGCGAATGTTGCGCCGCTGGGTCCACCGGACGAAGTCCGAAGGGCGATGCTCCACCGAGCGGCCCTGCCTCTGCAGGTTGCAGCGGCCGCGCACCTCGCGGGGCTTCGATTCCTCCGTGACCACGCACTCGGGAACTTCGAGCGTCGCGCCGATGAAGGCACCCTGTTCGACCCGAACGGCGACAGGCCGGACTGACGCGTCGCACACGGTCTTGTCCCGTGCGCTGCCCTCCACGGAGCACCCCGCCGCGCGGGCGTCTGCGCGCCCGTCGTGGCCGGGTCTGCGCCAACCTTCACGTTGACGGGTGCGCGAGTGGACCGATCGCACGACGAGCGAGCTCGGTCATCGTCGCGATGAAAGACTGGCAAGGTGAACGTGCGCCTGACCGACCGAATCCTCCCTCTGGTTCAGGCGGACGGCGTGCTCGGCCTGGGCGAGCCCACCCACGGCAGTGCGAACGCCTTCTCATGGAAGTTCGATGTGATCTGCGAGCTCGCCTCGAGGGGATTGCTCGGCGCGGTCGCATTCGAGGACTCCTACGTCCTCGGAACCCGAGTCGACCAGGCTCTGAACCACGGGGGAGATCTCGCTGAACCCTGGCGCGATGCTCTCAGCCTCTGGCGCACCACCACGATCAGCGAGGGGATCGCGCGCCTGCAGTCCATCAACGCGACCCTGCCGGCTCAGGAACGCGTGCGCTTCCTCGGCATCGATTCCAAGCCCGCGCACCATTCGGCGCTCGCACTCCTCGACGCCGGCGCATGGGTGCCGCCTTTGCGACGGATCGCGCGACGCGAGCCACTTGTTGAGTCGGAGCTCGACGAAACACGCCGGGCCTGCAGACACTTCGCTCGACATCGCAACCCGCACACCTCGGCAGCCGCACGCCAACTGCTGCGCTACATCGACGTCTACCTTGCTGAACCCGACCTGCAAGGGCTGCACCGACGCGACACGCACATGGCCGAGACGCTGCTGGAGAGCCGTCCCCATCGAGGCATCACTGTGGTCTGGGCGCACAACGAGCACGTCGCGCGCAACCCCGACAACTTTGGCGGACCGTCAATGGGCCAGGTACTCCACTCGCGAATCGGCACCAGGTACACGTCGATCGGAATCCTGTGTGGAGAAGGTGCCTGCCGAGCGGTCGACCCTTCCAGCGGTGACAAAGATTACCGCAGTGTCCCGCTGCCCACCGCCGGCCCGAATACAACAGAGGCGGCCTTGAAATCCCTTCGAGCGGACTTCGTCACCGCAGCCGAGTTCACTCACCCCGGGCCGCGCCGATTCATCGGCTGGAAGCTCGACAGCAGCCTCACGGAACTCGCCGCCCGTCGAGAGTTCGAGCTGCACCGCCCCTCCACGGATTTCGACGCCATCGTCTATCTACCGTCCAGCGTGGCAGATGCCTCGATGGGGAGCGGACCTGTCGCACGAGCAGGTGGCACCTGATCTCGCATCAGCCCCTAACGGTGGCGCGACCATACATGGAGGAAGTAGCCGAGCTCGGCTAATTTCCACTGGGGGTAATTGGCTCCCTGCCTCGCCAACCCTGGATGGATCGCGTGGTTCAGGACGCCGCGCGCCCGGCTAGAGACTGGAAGCACGCTGGGGACGGCGAACCATAATCGGTGGTTGGAGGTCAACAGCCCGGCGGTCCTGTACGCCGAGGTCGACGACGTGGTAGTGCCCTGGCATATCGCGCGCTAGTGTCTGACGCATGCGTCGAGGACTAGCAATTGCGGGCGCCGTGGCTGCAGGAATATGGGCCTGGGGCGAGTGGCAGAACCGCCGATGGTCACTGACCCTTGTCAACGACCCGCCCGGAAGCTCGGAGGCGATTGTGGTGCTGGGATTCAAGAACCCTCAGCCAGATGCCAACTTCGTCAACCAGATCCGCGTTCAAGTAGCTCTACGGTCCATCGATCCGACCGCTGAGACGCGACTGATCTTCAGCGGAGGGCCGACCGCGGCTACGAGGTCGGAAGCCCGAGTGATGGCCGACTACGCAGTGAACGAGCTTGGGTATCAAGGCGCCTATCTGCTCGAGGAGGAGAGTCGCACAACCTGGGACAACATCGCGAACTCGCTCCCGATGATTGAAGATGTCGACCGAATCAAGATCGCGTCACTGCCCGCCCACGCACTCAAGGCACGGGTGTACGTCCGGAGGCAACGGCCTGACCTGGCCTCCAAGCTAGTCAAGGCTGCCGACTACAAATTTGGCGAGTGGGCGGCGCTCAAACCTGCACTAGCGGCCTACAGCCAACGCACCTTGCGAGCGGTGCGGGAAGACCTGCCCTGAGCGGGAGTGCACCCCACGGCCGGGCAGCGCGAGCACATCGCGGAAACGAGTTAGCACGAACCCGATCCCTCGCCCGCGCCAGAAGCGGTCCCATTCGGGTCAGAGGTTGGTGCAGGCCTTCTTCACGAAGAGGCAGCCTCGCGCTAGCGGGGTCCAGTGCCAATGAGGTGCGCCGCGCGCGCAGCCCACTCCGTCAACGGAGCAGGCAGGTCATCGACGGAGAAGAAGCGCACCTCATCTACCTCGTGGGGAGAGCGCGGCTCCGGCACCCCCTCTACATGTGCGCTGTACAGGAGTCGGACTCCATGACGCTGCACGCCGTCCCCGGGATCGTAGACATTGTCATGCACTCCAAGGATCTCTGCCCGAACCACCTGAAGCCCTACTTCTTCGTCCACTTCGCGAATTAACGCTTCAGCAGGCGGTTCACCAAAGTGCACCCCTCCGCCCGGCAGTGACCATCGGCCGGACCCGACTTGATGGGCGAGCAGAAGACGGGCGCCGTCGCAGATCACGGCGAAGACCCCAACTCTCGTACGACGCGTTCGCATAGCAACAGGTTCTCATCTGAGTGGCGGGACCGTCGTGAGGCGGGCTGATCTCTTGCGCGTGTGAAGCGGACCTTGGGCGACAGTTTCTCCGGCGCAGCGTCACTGTTGCTCTGGGGTATACCTCAACGCGACACCCCATTCGATACGGGCTACGGTTCACGATCGGGTCCTAGGCGGTGATTGCGCAACGCCTCTGCTCTGCTTCGCCTGCAGGCCACCTCACTGGCACACGTTCGGCGAGATCACGGGTGACGTCGGCTCGTTCCGCGCGCCGAGCACCGACCCCGAATCTCCGGAGAGCCAGCGAGACCAGCGACATCGCCCGGTCAGACCACTCCACATTCCGCATGGTGCCCGACCCGCTCCGGATCGCTCCGCCCACGCTCCCCGCAGTCCGCTCCCCGGGCGACCCCGTGCCCCGTCGGCCGTCGGATCGTAGAATCGTCGACGGGTCCGCGCGCCGCGGGCCCGCGTTCCGTGCCCACCGTCGGTCGCGCGCTCCCGGACCGACGGCAGCGCGCACTCGCGCACCCGCGCTGACCTGGTGGAACACGTGCGCCCCGACTTTTCAGCGGGATCGGACGGTTCGTCGGCCACCACTGGCCGGCGATCCCGACGCCGACCGACCCCGTGACCGAGATGAAGGAGCCCGCACCCGATGAGCCTCGTCGTGCAGAAGTTCGGCGGTTCCTCCGTCGCCGACGCCGCTTCGGTGATCCGGGTGGCCTCCCGCATCGCCCAGTACGCGAAGGCCGGCCACGAGGTGGTCGTCGTGGTCTCCGCGATGGGCGACACCACCGATGAGCTGATCGACCTCGCCGAGCAGGTCACGCCGAACCCGCCGCCGCGCGAGCTCGACATGCTGCTGACCGCCGGCGAGCGGATCTCGATGGCCGTCCTCTCGATGGCGCTGAACAACAGCGGTGTCGCCGCCCGCGCCTACACCGGCTCGCAGGCGGGCGTGATCACCGACGAGGTGCACGGCAAGGCACTCATCCAGAAGGTCACGCCGGGCCGCATCCGCAGCGCGCTGGACGCCGGGAACGTCGCGATCGTCGCGGGCTTCCAGGGCGTCTCGCAGGGGACGAAGGACATCACGACCCTGGGCCGCGGCGGCTCCGACACCACCGCCGTCGCGCTCGCCGCGGCGCTCGACGCCGACATCTGCGAGATCTACTCCGACGTCGACGGCGTCTTCACCGCCGACCCCCGCATCGTCCCCAGCGCCCGCCGGGTCCCCGTGATCTCCTGCGAGGAGATGCTGGACCTCGCCGCGAACGGCGCGAAGATCCTCATGGGACGCAGCGTCGAGTACGCCCGCCGCTACGGCGTCCCCCTCCACGTGCGCAGCTCGTTCTCCGGACGCCTGGGCACGATCGTCTCCGACGACGCCGAGCGCATGGTCCCCGTGGACCCCGGCGTCACCGTCCGCATCGCCGATGTGCCGCACCTGGATGCGGCCGACCCCAGCAAGGAGCTGTCCGTGGACACCACCGATCCCGGCCTCGAGGCGCCGATCATCTCCGGCGTCGCCCATGACCGCAGCGAGGGCAAGATCACCGTCGTCGAGGTGCCCGACCAGCCCGGCAAGGCCGCGCTGCTGTTCGACGTCGTCGCCTCCTCCGGCGCGAACATCGACATGATCGTGCAGAACTCCTCGACGACCGACGACACGGTCGCGATCTCCCTGACGCTCCCGGAGGCCGACTCCGACGTGGCCCTCGCCGCGATCGAGCAGGCGCGGGAGACGATCGGCTTCTCCGAGGTCCGCTACAACAACCAGATCGGCAAGGTCTCCGTGGTGGGCGCCGGCATGAAGTCCTCCCCGGGGGTCTCGGCCACGCTGTTCCGCTCGCTCGGTGAGGCCGGCATCAACATCGACATGATCTCGACCTCGGAGATCCGCATCTCCGTGGTCACCGACATCTCGCGGCTCGACGACGCCGTGCGCGTGATCCACACCGCCTTCGGCCTGGACGCCGAGCAGACCGAGGCCGTGGTCTACGGAGGGACCGGACGATGAGCAGCACCGACACCACCCGCACCGCCGTCGACTTCTCGGCCACGCCCGGCTATGCGGCCGACGGGCCCGTGATCGGCGTCGTCGGCGCCACCGGCCAGGTGGGCCGCGTGATGCTCGCCCTCCTCGCCGAGCGCGCCCTGCCGCACTCCGCCGTGCGCGCCTTCGCCTCCGCGCGCAGCGCCGGCAGCACCGTGCGCTACGCCGGGCTCGACCTGGTCGTCGAGGACGCGGAGACCGCGGACCTCGAGACCTCGCCCGTGCACATCGCGATCTTCTCCGCCGGAGGCTCGACCTCGAAGGCCCTCGCCCCGCGGTTCGCCGCGGCCGGCGCGGTCGTGGTCGACAACTCCTCCGCGTGGCGCAAGGACCCCGAGGTCCCCCTGGTCGTCTCCGAGGTGAACCCCGAGGCGATCGCCGATCGCCCCCGCGGCATCATCGCGAACCCGAACTGCACCACGATGGCCGCGATGCCGGCGCTGAAGGCCCTGCACTCCGTGGCCGGCCTCGCGCGCCTCAAGGTCGCCACCTACCAGGCGGTCTCGGGCTCCGGCGTCGCGGGCGTGAAGGAGCTCGCCGCGCAGGTCCGCGCCGCCGCCGATCACCTCGAGGAGCTCGCCCTGGACGGCTCGGCGGTCGAGCTGCCCGCGCCCGAGACCTACGTGAAGCCGATCGCGTTCAACGCGCTCGCCTACGCCGGGAACCTCGTCGAGGACGGCTCGGGCGAGACCGACGAGGAGCAGAAGCTGCGCAACGAGTCGCGCCGCATCCTGAACCTCCCCGACCTGCCCGTCGCCGGGACCTGCGTGCGCGTGCCCGTGTTCACCGGCCACAGCGTCGCGATCCACGCGGAGTTCGACGAGGAGATCACCCCCGAGCGGGCCCACGAGGCCCTCGCGGACGCGCCCGGCGTGACCCTCGAGGATGTCCCCACGCCGCTCGAGGCGGCCGGCAAGGACGGCACCTTCGTGGGCCGCATCCGCCAGGACCAGTCCGTGCCGGGTGGCAAGGGCCTCGTGCTCTTCGCCGTCTCGGACAACCTGCGCAAGGGCGCGGCGCTGAACGCCATCCAGATCGCCGAGCTCGTCGCCGCGGAGCGCTCCGGCCAGGCCTGATCGACCACATATCCGACGGGTCCGACGGACCTGGCCGATTCGGCCGGCCGTCGGCTCGTCAGCCGTCACCCGCTGACGCGGATCCCCAGGTGGGCGGCGAAGTCCTCCGCCCAGGCGGTCGCCTGCGCGACGGAGACCACGGCGCCGCGCATGCCGCCGATGCCCGCGAGCGCGCTCGTTTCCAGGCCGCGCAGGTCCACGTCCGCGAGGCGCGCGCCGGTGAAGGTCACCGTCTCGGCGCGGCAGTTCTCGAAGCACACGCGCGTCGCGTTGGCCTCGCCGAGGTCGAGCTCCGCGAGCGTGCAGTCGCGCAGCACCACGTCGACCAGGTGCGCACCGCGCAGGTTCAACCAGTCCAGCTTGCAGCCCGTGAGGACGACAGAGTCGAGGTCGGCGTCGAACAGCTCGAGCGCGCCGATTCGCGAGGCCGTGATCTCGGCGCCGTGCAGGGTGGCCCGGCCCGCCTTCAGCGCGGGGGCGTTCAGGCGCTCGATGCGCACCTCGGTGAGACGGGCATCCTGCAGGTCGGTCTCGTGCGCCGTGACATCGACCAGCTCGCACTCGTCGAGCGCGAGCCCGTGCAGATCACGGCCGGAGACGTCGGCCCCGTCGAACCGCCTCCCCTCGAGGGACGCGTAGGAGTCGAGGGCATCGGCGGGGGAGTCCTCGAGATCCCGCAGCACGAGCGTATCGACGCGGGGCGCGGCGACGGCGTCGGACGAACGTGCCGCCCCGCCGGAGCGCGAGGCCCCGCCGGAGCGGGAGGCCCCGCCGGAGCGGGAGGCGTTGGGGGAGCGGGAGCCGCGGCGCGCGGCCATCAGAGCGCCTGCCCGGCGCTGCCGTCCCCAGGGGACCCGGCGGCGGTCCGTGCGGCCTGGTAGGCGGGCACGACGACCTCCTCGCGCAGGGCGCGGCGCTGCTCGTAGGAGGCGAAGCCGCTGTCCAGGCCGATGAGCGTCGCCTGCTCGAGCTCGTCGAGCCCCCAGGAGAAGGTGTCCACGATCCGCCCGAGCTCCCGGCTGGTCCGGGTCCTGCTCATGAGGCGATTGTCGGAGCTCACCGCGACCCGCATGCCCGCGCGCCGCAGAGCGTCCACGGGATGCGAGGGCATGTCGGCGAAGGCGCCGGTCTGCAGGTTCGAGCTCGGGCAGACCTCGAGCACCACGCCGTGGTCGCGGACTCGGCGGGCCGTCGGGCCGACCTCGCCCGAGTCGATGTCGTCGATGAGACGCACGCCGTGGCCCAGGCGCTCGGCGCCGCAGTCCAGGGCGTCGGCGATCGAGTCGACGCCCGCGGCCTCCCCGGCGTGGATCGTCACGTGGACGCCGGCGGCGCGGGCCCGCTCGAGCTGCGGGCGGAAGCGGGAGGCGGGGAAGCCGTCCTCGGGACCGGCGAGGTCGATGCCGACGACTCCGCGGCCCCGGCGCGCGATCGCGAGGTCCACGATCTCCTCGCGCGGGGCGTTCTGGCGCATCTGGCAGAGGATCTGGCCGACGAGGATCCGCCCGCCCGACGCCTCGACCTGCGCGGTGCCCTCGTCGAGGCCCGCCTGCACCGCCTCGACGGCCTCCTCCATGCTCAGCCCGCCCTCGAGGTGCTGCTCCGGGGCCCAGCGGGTCTCGGCGTAGACGGCGCCGTCGGCCGCCATGTCCTCCACGAACTCGCGGGCCACCCGGCGCAGGGACTCCGGGGTCTGCATCAGCGCGAGCACGCGCGAGAAGGTCTCGAGGTAGCGGGGGAGGGATCCGGAGTCCGCGGCCTCGGCGAACCAGTCGGCGATGCCCTCAGCGGTCGGCGCGGGCGGCTCGATGCTCAGTTCGCGCGAGAGGTCGAGGACGGTCTGCGGGCGCACCCCGCCGTCGAGGTGGTCGTGCAGGACTGCCTTCGGCAGGGCGCGGAGGTCGAGATCGGAGGCGTCGGAGGCGGGCATCGCTTCTCCCGAGGGTGTGGTGGCGGATCGGACGGACCGGTGAGGCCGTGCGGAGGATCGGAGGGCAGCGAGTCCAGTATCCCCGCCAGCGCCCGGGCCTCCGGGCCCTGGGTCCCTGTCGGGGTCCCCGGACGCCGGACGGTCGATGCGGCCCGCCTCCGGCGAACTCCTCCCGATCCCGGCCTCGATGCGCGATCATGCCAGGAGCGCCCGACGTCCGAAGCCGTCCTGACGGCGACGCCGACGCCGTGCCGCTCGGGGCCGAGCGGCACCATCGATCCGTGGGAGGCACCATGCCCGAACGTCCCGTCGAGACCGCGCCCGCCCCCTCCGGCGTCCATTCCGAGGTGGGCCGGCTGCGGAAGGCGCTCGTGTGCCGGCCCGGGCTCGCCCATGAGCGGCTCACCCCGTCCACGAGCGACGAGCTGCTGTTCGACGACGTCATGTGGGTCGAGGCAGCCCAGCGCGACCACGCCGACTTCGTCGAGACCATGACCTCGCGCGGCGTCGAGGTGCTCGAGCTGCACGACCTGCTCGGCGAGGCCATGGACATGCCCGAGGCCCGCACCTGGCTGCTGGACCGCAAGGTGATCGCCAATCGCGTGGGCCTGGGGCTCGTGGACGCGACCCGCAGCAGCCTCGACGCGCTCGACGGCCCCGAGCTCGCACGCGTCCTCATCGGGGGCATGGCCACGACGGAGCTGCCCGCCGACCTTCGCACCGCCTACGCGAACCTCGCGCGCGAATCCGTGGGCACCCCCGAGTACCTGCTGCCGCCGCTGCCCAACACCCTGTTCACGCGCGACACCACCTGCTGGATCGGCGACGGCCTCACCCTGAACCCGCTGTACTGGCCGGCCCGCAAGGACGAGACCCTGCTCATGCAGGCCCTCTACCGCTTCCACCCCGAGCTCTCCGGCTCGCGCGTGTGGTGGGGCGACGCCGAGCGGGACTGGGGGCAGGCGACCCTCGAGGGCGGCGACGTGATGCCCGTGGGCAACGGGACGCTGCTGATCGGCATGAGCGAGCGCAGCTCCCGGCAGGCCATCACCCAGCTCGCCGCCGAGCTCTTCGCGGCAGGCGCCGTGGAGCGGATCGTGGTCGCGGGGATGCCGCGGCTGCGGGCCGCCATGCACCTGGACACCGTGTTCACCTTCGCCGACCGCGACCTCGCGACCGTGCACCCGGCGATCGTCGACGGCATCCACGCCTTCTCCATCCGCCCGGCCGACAACCCCCTGGGCATGGAGGTGCGCGACGAGGGCGAGCGCCGCTTCGTGGATGTGGTCGCCGAGGCCATGGGTCTGAAGGAGCTGCGCACGGTCGCGACCGCGGGCGATCTCTACGCCTCCGAGCGCCAGCAGTGGGACAGCGGCAACAATGCCGTCGCCCTCGAGCCCGGCGTCGTCATCACCTACGACCGCAACACCCAGACCAATGCCGCCCTACGCGACGCCGGCGTCGAGGTGCTGACGATCCGCGGCGCCGAGCTGGGCCGCGGCCGCGGCGGCGGGCACTGCATGACCTGCCCGATCGTGCGCGACCCCGTCGACTGGTGAGGTTCGGCGTCGACGGGTGGGGCTCAGCGCCGGCCGAGTCCGGAGGCGTCCCAGCCGGCCCGTCGCCACGCCGCGAGATCGAGCACGTTGCGGCCGTCGATGAGAAGCCTCGCGGCGACGAGCGTGCCGACCCGCGCCGGGTCCAGCTTCCGGTAGAGGGGCCATTCGGTGAGCAGCAGCACGAGCTCGGCCCCCGCGAGGGCCTCCTCGACGTCCTCGATCGCATGCAGCGAGGGGAAGCGGGCGCGCACGTTCGCGAGCGCGGCCGGATCGGTGATGGACACGTCCGCCCCCTCGCCGACCAGGCGCACCGCGATGTCCAGGGCGGGGGAGTCGCGCACGTCGTCGGTATCGGGCTTGAAGGCCGCGCCGAGCACCGCCACGCGTCGGCCCTCGAGGCTGTCGCCGAGGGCGGTGCGGGCGCGGCGCAGCATGTACTCCCGCCGTCCGGTGTTGATCGCGTCGATGTCGCGCAGGAACGCGAAGGAGTCGACGGCGCCGAGCTCCCCGGCCCGGGAGATGAGGCCGCGCAGGTCCTTGGGCAGGCAGCCGCCGCCGAAGCCCACGCCCGCGCGCAGGAACTTCCGGCCGATCCGGTCGTCCATGCCGATCGCCTCGGCGACGTCGGCGACGTCAGCGCCGGTGATGTCGCACAGCTCGGAGATCGCGTTGATGAAGGAGATCTTCGTGGCCAGGAACGAGTTCGCCGAGACCTTCACGAGCTCGGCCGATTCCAGCGAGTACACCTTCCGCGGGATGCTCGTGGCCAGCATCGGCGCGTACACGCGGTCCAGCAGTGCGACCTCGTCCTCGGCCTCGGCGCCCGCGGGATCGGCGAGGCCGTAGACGAGCCGGTCGGGGCGCAGGGTGTCGGAGACCGCGAAGCCCTCGCGCAGGAACTCCGGGTTCCACACCACCGTGGCCCCGGCGATCCCGGCCACGCGCGCGTGGAGGCGGCGGGCGGTGCCCACGGGCACGGTGGACTTCCCGGCGATCAGGGTCCGCGCCCCGCCGCGCGCCGCGAGCAGCGGGACCAGGGAGTCCAGCGCCGACTCGATCATGCCGAGGTCCGCTCCCAGGCCGTCGGCCCGCTGCGGCGTGCCCAGCGCCAGGAAGTGGACATCGGTCCCGGCGAGATCGGCGTAGTCCGTGGTGAAGGTGAGACGGCCCGAGGCCACGGTGCGTGCGAGCAGCTCGGCGAAGCCCGGCTCGTGGAATGGCGGACGCGCCGCGCTCAGAGCGGCGATCCGCTGCGCGTCCACGTCGAGCCCGATCACGCGGTGCCCCAGCTCGGCCATGGCCGCCGCGTGGACGGCGCCGAGGTACCCGCAGCCGATCACGGAGACCGTGAGGGGCGGGAGCGGCCGGGGAGTGTTCACGGAGATGTCGACCTCTCGAGGGTGTGGAGGGAAACGGTTGGCGTCATCGGACGAGGCCCGAGCAGAACCCGGCGACCTCAGCTCCTGGGGTGTTGTGCTCGGCACCGTCCCGCGGTCTCACGAAGAATCGTCCGTCGCTGCGGGTGAGCAGTGCCCGATGCTGCGATGAACTCTTGACGTCCATCGAGCGGCGCGAACGCGGGCCGCCACCGTCGTGGTGTGCAGGGCTCCGATGAGCCGAGCGACGAGCGCATCGGAGGCCGCGACCTCATCGGCGCCGGATGTCCGGTATGGGTGAATGTGCTGGTAAGCGACTCGGGTCTGGGGGTCGGTGTCGGATACCGGACGGTAACAATCGCGCAACAAAGCGCTTTCCTGGCGAGATTCCCCTGTCGGAGCTGAACAGACTCTGTAAGTCTGCTTAGGGTCACACCGTGACATCCCCCACGCTTCCCCGGGGGCACCCTCATGTCAGGAGCGAACGTGGAACGTCTGCAGACACCACCGCCGTCCCCGCGGAGCACCAGGCCGAAGTTGGCGCGAACGCTGGTGGCATCCGTGGCGGCGGCCGGATTGACCCTCTTGTCCGTCCCCTCCGCCTCCGCGGCGGATACCGATCAGTCCGAAGCGCTGGGGCAGGTGATCGCGAGCCAGGTGCTGGGCCAGGACCTGCTGGACGCAGGTTCCAGTGCGAGCGGGAACCTCAGCGACCCGGGCCCGAACGCCAACCCGCTGGATGTTGAGGCGCTCGGCGCCCTGAACGTCGACCTGGGCTCGATCTCCCTCCCCCTGGTCAGTGACACCGATGGCGGCGGGCTGCTGTACCTCGGCGAGGCCGGCGCCTTCTCGAGCTACGCCTCATCCCCGGACGCCACGACCTCGACGGCCAGCGCCGGGGTGCTCGGCGAGGACGGAGCCATCACCCCCGACCCGGGCGGTGTGGGCGAGTACGGCAGTGCGAGGGTCAATCTCACCGACCTGCTCGATCAGGCCGGCGTCTCCGGTCTGACCGACGAGATCGTCGACGAGCTGAGCCTCGAGCTCGGCGCGCTCGGATCGACCGCGTCCGCGAACGGCGAGGACGTCACTTCCAGCTACACCGTGGCCGACGGTCAGCTGCGCTTCCACTCGCCTCTGGTGGGCGGCGTCGCCAGCGACGTCGACTCCACGATCACCGGAGTCGGCAGCACGATCGACGACACCCTGGGCACCGACGGCGCCCTGGGACAGGTCGCGGATGCCGTGGACATCGACGTCAACCTCGGTGTCGCCTCGGTCGAAGCCGGTGGTGGAACGGTCGGCATCGACGGGCTCGACACTGCCCTGGACGAGCTCAGCACCACGGTGCTGGACGAGCCGCTGACCGATGCCAACGGCATCGTCCTCATCGACCTCAACGACGGCACCATCACGGTCAACCTCGAGAACCTCGTCGAGGGCGACACGCTGAACGGCCTGGGCCCCAACACCGAGCTGTTGACCGCCGACACGATCTCGAAGATCACCGGTGCGGTCGACGAAGCGCTCGCGACCCTCCCCACCAAGGTCACCGAGGGTGTGACCGAGGTGCTGAACGCCACCGAGGTGCACGTCGAACTCCCTGCCAAGGTGACGGTCGCTCTCCTGAGCAGCAATGTCGACATCACTGTCGATGGGACGCTGGGTCAGCTCGCTGGCACGGCCGAGGGTGATCCTGAGATCGATATCGATGGCAGCCTGCCCGGTGGTGTCAGCATCGGAGCGCTGCTGACTCCCCTCAAGCCGGTCGTGCAGTCCGCACTCATTGATCCTTTGCAGGCGGTCGTCGGGCCGCTTCTCACGACGACGACCGACGAGCTGGCCGACGGCCTGGACGCAGTCGTCGATCCGGTCCTGGAGGCCCTTGACCCGGTGCTCTCCGGTGTCCTGGCTCAGGTCGTCTCCATCACCATCAACGAGCAGCCGGAGCCTGGCTACCTCGGTGACGGATCGTTCACGGTCAACGCGCTCAGCCTGGAGCTGCTGCCGAACGCCGATGCGGTGAACATCGATCTCGCCTCGTCCAGCGTTCGCGTGAGCGAAGAGGCTGCGACACCGGCCGTCACCGTCGATCCCGGGACCGTCGCGGATGGCGAGACCACCACGGTGACCGGTTCGGGCTACCCGCCGAACACCGATGTCACGGTTCAGCTGGTCGATGAGAACGGTGACCCTGTGGGCGAACCGGTCTCCGTCACCACGGACGACGACGGCAACTTCTCCACGGAGCTGACGGTGCCGGAGGGCACGGAGGCAGGCTCCAACTACGGGGTCGTCGGCACCGCTTCCTCAGGCGAGGAGGCTCGGACGGACCTCGAGGTCACCAACGCAGACGAGCCCGGTGATGACAACGCCGCGGATGATGACGGTGACAACGCTGCGGACAACGGTGATGACAACGCGACTGATGACGACAGTGACAACACTGCCGACAACACGGCCGACAACACCGCTGACAACACGGCTGACAACACCGAGGTGAACACCGCCGATAACACTGCCGACAACGGCGGCGACAACGGTGATGACAACGCCGCGGATGATGACGGTGACAACGCTGCGGACAACGGTGATGACAACGCGACTGATGACGACAGTGACAACACTGCCGACAACACGGCCGACAACACCGCTGACAACACGGCTGACAACACCGAGGTGAACACCGCTGATAACACGGCCGACAACGGCAGTGACAACAGCAGTGACAACGGTGATGACAACGCCGCGGATGATGACGGTGACAACGCGACTGATGACGACAGTGACAACACTGCCGACAACACGGCCGACAACACCGCTGACAACACGGCCGACAACACCGAGGTGAACACCGCCGATAACACTGCCGACAACGGCGGCGACAACGGTGATGACAACGCCGCGGATGATGACGGTGACAACGCGGCCGACAACGGTGGTGACAACGCGACTGATGACGACAGTGACAACACTGCCGACAACACCGCGGATGGCAACGCCGACAACGCTGCTGACAACGGCAGCGACAACGCTGCGGATAATGGTTCGGACAACGGCAGCGACAACGCCGAGGATCCGACGGTCGACGTCGATCCCGGCACGGTCGAGGACGGCGATTCCACGACCGTGACCGGCGATGGCTTCCCGCCCAACACCGATGTCACCGTCCAGCTCACCGATCCCGATGGCAATGCGGTCGGCGATCCTGTCACCGTGACGACCGATGACGACGGCAGCTTCACTGCCGTGGTCACCGTTCCGGAAGGTTCGGACCCGGGTGAGTACTCGGTCGTCGCCACGGCGGACTCCGGTGAGACCGCCAGTGCCGATCTCACGGTGACCGCTGCCGATGGAAGCAGCGGCAGCGGCGACAACTCGAGTGCGAACGCCTCGGGCAACGCCGGTGGCACCGGCTCCGGGACCAGCGGCTCAGGCAGCTCCGGGACGTCGAGCTACCCCACCGGGTCACTTGCCAACACCGGCGCCGCCGGCACCGCCGCGATGGTCGGCATCGCTGCGCTGCTCCTGATCGGGGGTGCTGCGAGCGTCGTGATCTCTCGACGTGCCGCTCGCTGAGTGAATCCCACCCATCGCTGATGGCCGCCTGGGCGACACCCCCGTGTCGCCCAGGCGGCCATCAGTCCGTCCTCCATCTCACTGCCACAAGCTCGCAGAACGGACACCCTGCATGGCAACGCCCCGCATCCGCAGATTTCCCGCGGCGGTCCTCGTACTGGTCGGTGCCCTCGCGACCGCACACATCGGGGCGACCCTCGCCTTCACGGGCCCCGCGACTCCCGTGAAGGAGTCGCTTCAGCCCGGTCTGAACCGCTACTTCCTCGGGCCTCTGGACCAGGGGTGGAGCCTCTTCGCCCCCGGCCCGTACTCCCAGGACGAGTACATGCTGGTCCGTGCCTGCGTCAGCGATCGTGACGTCTGCGCAGGCGGGACCGACGCCGGCGCCGAGTTCACGCCGTGGCGGCAGGTGACCGCGGAAGAGCAGGAAGCCGTGAAGTACAACGTCTTCGCCGACAGGGAGACCCGCATCTCGAAGGTCATCCACGGGCGCTTCTGGTCCGCCGCCGCGAAGCTCAACGACGAGCAGCGCGACATGGCGGAAGGCAATCACATCGATGGTGATCCCGTCTTCGGCGTCGACCTGAATTCGTCCAAGGCGTCCGAGAAGTACTCGCCCGCTCAGCTCAGCACCCTGCGCTCCTACCAGCGACTCGAAGACACCGCCGTGGGGCTGGGCACGCTGTACATGCGACAGCAGTACGGGGACTCCGTCACTCTCGTCGAGGTGCGGATGATGCGGGAATCCGTGCCGGCCTTCGACAAGCGGCACGAGAAGAACCCGACGCGCTCGCAGTCCTGGACGAATATCGGTTGGCGACCCGCCACGGAGTTCGACGAGCAGGTGAGCGCAGCATGGTCCTGAGCGCTGACTCCGCACCCGTCCGCACCTGGCTCCGGCGTCAACGCCACCTCCCGGCTCGCCTGGCACGCCGCGTGACGACGTGGTTCATCGAGGACCGTCATGGTGACTACGGGTTCGCGGTCATGCGGATCGCCTCCGGGATCTTCCTCCTGGGGTGGCTGCTCATCAACCTGCCCATCGCCTCCCGGATCTGGGGGCCGGGCTCCGCATACATGCAGCCCTATCGGGAGATCCTGGGCTACCGCTTCCCCTTCGACATCCTCCAGCACGCGGGGCCGGGGCTCTTCTGGCTCTGGTACGCGATCACCACCGCGTTGGTCGTCGCCTTCCTTCTCGGCTGGCGCACACGCATCGTGACGCCCCTGCTGTTCATCGCCTACACGACTCTGAACGGGCAGAACACGCCGATCTCCGACGGCGGCAACTACTTCATCCGGATCATGCTCGTCTATCTGATCCTGGTCGACGTGTCCCGCCGCTGGTCCCTGGACGCCCGGCGGCGAGCTGCGAAGCGCAGCGCGGAGACGCAGACGGGATCCGTGCTGCACAACATCGGGCTGTGCCTGGTCGTGGCGCAGATCTGCACGGTCTACCTCGAGGCGGGCCTCTACAAGGTCCAGGGCGACCTCTGGCAGAACGGCACGGCCGTGTACTACCCGCTGCAGTCCGTCGCCTACGGGGTCTTCCCCGGGCTGGCGGATCTGCTGACCTACTTCGCCCTGCCCGTGTTCATCGCGACCTACGTGACTGTGCTTGCGCAGATCGCATTCCCCTTCCTCCTGTTCAACACGATCACGCGCCGCGCAGTCCTCATCGCGCTGCTCGGGATGCACCTGAGCATCGGAGTGCTGATGGGCCTCCCGTTCTTCTCCGGGATCATGGCTTCGGCCGATGCCGTCCTCGTCTCGGGCGCGACGTGGATCGCCATCGTCTCCTGGCTGAAGGGGACACTCCTGGGCAACAGGATCACGGATTCCCTCGCCGCACGCTTCCGGAAGCGCAGCTCCCGAGCCACTGCGAAGGGCGGGGACGACGAGGTGGAGGAGGCCGAGCCTGATACGGCCCCGGCGGAGCCCGGAGTCCGGGCATGAAGGCGGAGACCCGCCGCCCTGCCCGCCGTCCAGCGCGCGGCGCACTCCTGCTCGCGCCGTTGCTCCTGGTCCTTCTCGCTCCGGGATGTGCACAGCCGTCCGGACCGCCGAACGAGTCCGCGAGCACGGGCGAAGGAACCGAAGCCACCTCGTCGGCCTCTCCGAGTGCTGAGGCGGCTTCAGTCGACGCCTGCGCGACGTTCTGGGGCGACCCCACCTACGCCGCGCCGCTGTCCCGTGACGTGCTCGACCGCGCCGCGACAGCGGCAGCCAACGGCCCGGACGACCCCGCTTTCTACTCGATGACGGGGGATGACATCGACGCAGGCTTCGCTCATGCCGACTCGGGGGCCCGCGACGCCGCGGGCGAGCTCGCTGCATGGATGCGGGAACAGCCCCAGCGCGGGCAGGATGCCGACATGGACGCATTCGTCTCGTCCTGGCGCGGCCTCGCGGCGTCATGCGCCCCGCATTCGGCGGCCGCGACCTGGGCGGCGGGAGACGGCCGGGCCGGCGCGAAGCCGTCGGCGCTCGTATGCGCGGACATCGTGGACACGCCGTCGACGCTCACCGTCTTCGCCAACGCGAACGTGCTGACCTCCAACCTCTTCAAGCTCGTCGGCCGGGGACCGCGGACTGTGCCGGCCGATAGGATGGACGACGTGCGCGCGGCCGACCAGCTGCTGACTGAGGAGATCGACGCCGCGGAACCGGGAGCCGTGCGGGACTCCCTCGAGGACGTGCGCGGCCCTCTGCGGGACGCCCTGAACGGCGACCTGCAGTCGGACGGTCTGCAGGGGCCGCTCGACCAGTTCGCGCATGCGTGCACGGATGCGGACTACTTCGTCCCGCCCAGCGGCGAGGGCGACGACGAGGGGCTGGCATGAGCCGCGCCCGCTCCCGGGGCGCGAAGGCCGTGGGGCTCCTCGGGGAGGTGATGCTCACCCTCGCGGCGCTGGTTGCGCTCTTCCTGGTCTGGCAGCTGTGGTGGACCGACGTCATCTCCCAGCGCGGCCAGGACCAGATCCTCGGCGAGCTCGACCAGGGGTGGGGGGCCCTGGACACCCAGAGCATCGCGCCGCCCCAGGCCGGCGATCCTCCTGTCATCGATACGCCGGAGGACGGCGTGGTGTGGGGAACTCTGTGGGTCCCGGACTTCCCTCGAGAACGCATCCCTCTGGCCGAAGGCGTCGACCGTGAACGCGTCCTCAATGTGAAGGGCGCAGGCCACTACCCCCAGACCGCTCTGCCGGGGGAGGTGGGCAACTTCTCCGTGGCCGGGCACCGGAACACGTATGGTCGGCCGTTCTACGACATCGCGTCGCTGAGGAAGGGCTCGGTGCTCGTCGTCGAGACGGAGAAGACCTTCTACATCTATGAGGTGACGGCCTCCGAGGTCGTCGAGCCGAGCGACGTCGGCGTGATCGCCCCTGATCCCGATGATCCGAGCGCGGAGCCCTCGCGACGCCTCCTCACCCTCACCGCGTGCCATCCGATGTATTCGGACCGCGAGCGATACATCGTCCACGCCGAACTGACCTCCTGGACCAAGCGCGAGGACGGCATCCCGAAGGAGCTCGTCGGGACGTCTGCGGCTCCTGCGGATGGCGGCGCGTGAGTACCGGCCTTCCGAGGCGTCCATGGTGATTCGAAAGCGAGAGGTTCTGCCGATGTACTCCTGGTTGTTCCGACACCTGCCCGGGCCGTTGTGGGTTCGCGTCGTGCTCGTCGTCGCCCTCGCGGTGGTCCTCGTCGGCGCGCTCTTCCAGTGGGTGTTCCCGGCGATAGCTCCCCACCTGCCGTTCGACGGCGGAACCGTTGACTCCGCCCCGTCGCCCTGACAGCCGACACGAGCCGCCCCACATCCGTCATCCTGCGTGACGCGTGTCACCGGATCCGGGCGTGAGGATTCCAGCCGCGACGACGTCCTCCTGGTGGAATGCAGAGGCGTCCCGTGGTCGCGGTCCAGCGACAGCGGTGGCGCCGAACCACGAAGGATGAAGGAGCGGCGGGTGAGCGAGGCCTCCCAGGAGCGGCGCATGGATGAGCGCACCCTCGTGCTGCGCGCCCAGGACGGCGACGTCGACGCCTTCGAGGTGCTCATCGACCGGCACCAGTCCGCGCTGCTGCGCCTGGCATCGGCGACGCTGCGCAACCGCGCCGACGCCGAGGACGTGGTCCAGGAGACCCTGCTGACCGCGTGGCGGCGCCTGCACCTGCTGCAGGATCCGGACGCGTTCCGGTCCTGGCTGCTGCAGATCTGCGCCCGGCGGTCGACGGACGTGGTGCGCCGCAGCGCGCGGCGCGGCACGGACCCGCTCGCCCCCGAGGACTTCCCCGAGCAGCCGGGCGTGGGCGGGAGCGTGGGCGCCGTCGGCTCCGGCAGCGGCGGCGCGAACGCGGGCGGCCACGGCGACCCGTTCGACGCGGTCGTGGTCGACGCCCAGATGCGCACGCTGCGCCAGCTGCTCGACGGGCTCGAGGCGAGCCAGCGGGAGTGCTGGGTGCTGCGCGAGATCGACGGCCTGGGCTATGCGGAGATCGCCTCCGCCCTGGACCTGCCGGAGTCCACCGTGCGCGGCCGTCTGGCCCGTGCCCGCGCGCACATCATCGCGAGGATGGAGGAGTGGAGGTGAGCATGCAGACGCCTCATGAGCCGGAGGAGAACGCACAGGGCGCGCCGATCGAGCACGAGCTGCCCGTCGAGCACGAGCTGCCCGTCGAGACCGCGGAGCAGTCGGCCGCGTACGACAGCCTGATCCGCTCGGCCCACCAGGAATGGGCGGCGCTGGAGAAGTCCGGCGACCCCAGCGTGTCCGTGTCCTCCGGTGCGCTCGCCGCGCTCAAGCGGTCCGTGCGCGCCGAGGTGCGCAGGGGAGCACAGATCTCGGTCCCGCCCACGCGGCGCGGCCCGATGTCGGTCTCGGAGCTGACCCTGCACACGGTGCTGCGGCGGGCCGTGGACACGGTGCCGGACGCGCGCAGCCTGCGCGCCCGGGTCGAGTACGCGGAGGAGGGCGCCGCCTCGCACGGCGGCTGGTCCGGCGAGAGGGGGATGCCGCGTGCGGTGACGCTGCGGATCTCCGTCCAGCTGGGCAGCCCCGGCGCGCGCGACCTCGTGCGCCTGGCCGAGGACGTCCGCGGCGCCGCCGCGGCCGCGCTGCACCGCGACCTCGGCATCGACCCCGACCGCATCGACGTGCACATCGAGGACCTCCATGACCAGTGACAGCACCCGCATCAGTGAGAGCACCCGCACCAGCGACGGTGCCCCCGCCGCGGCCGCCGCGACCGGCCGAGCCGGAGAGCGCGCGAGCAGGAGCAGCACCGGAGTTCTCACCGACGACCTCGTGCAGGCCGTGCTCGCCGTGCCGGGCGTCGGCGGTCTCGAGCCCGGCGTGACGAGCACGCTGCGGGCGCTCGACGCCCGGCTGCGGCGCCGGCCCGACGCCGTCGCCCGCTACGGCCTGCACCTCGAGGAGGCGCAGGCCCGGGTGGTCGTCGAGGTGGGTCTGCGCACCCAGGAGCCGCTGCGGCAGGTCGTCGAGGACCTCCAGTCCACGGTCGCCGAGGTGCTCGAGGACGCCGGCCACGGTGAGCTCGATGTGCTGGTGCGCGTGCAGTCCGCCTGAGCTGCGGTCAGCTGGAGAAGAGCGGACACACAGGAGTCCGTCGCCGCTCGCAGGGGGTGCGAGCGGCGACGGCAGGCACGGGTCCATGCGGATGCGCGGGTGTGCGCGTCGGATTGGACCCGGCCACTTCCGGGGGGAGTGCCCGGTGCTCGGGGGAGCACCGGGCGCTCGGGGGAGTCCCGTGGACACGGGATCCACCCGGAACCGGGGGAGCCCCGGACACCGGGGGAGCGAGGGGGACAGGGACCCGCGAGGGGATCGAGGGAGAGCAGGGGCTCTCGGCGCGCAGGTGGGCGTGCCGGGGGCCCTGAGTCACGCCCGGCCGACGGGTCGACGGGCCCAGGGCCGACGCGCCGGGTCAGCGGCGGGCGCGGCGGCCGTGGCCGCCGACCGCGGCGCTCCGGCGCCGCAGCATCACGACGGCGACGCCCACGGCGCCCAGCAGCACGGTCCCCGCACCGCTGACGGCGAGGACCGGGCCGATCCCTGAGCCCTCGCGTGCGGACGCCGCGCGCGCCCCCGCGTCCTCCGCGTCTGCGTCGCGTCCACCGGAGGAGGAGACGGGGTGCCCCTCGGCCGAACGGTCGTCGCCGTCGACGCTCCGATCCCCGTTCGAGCCGCCGCCCTCGTCGCTCGCAGACCCGGCGTCATCGCCGTGCTCTCCATCGGCCTGCGCATCATCGGCCGTGCCGCGCGAGGAGTCGTCCGACGCCGTGCCGCTCGAAGTTCCTGATCCGGAGCCCTCGGCGCGCTCGCCGTCGTCCGCGTCAGACCCTGCGGCTCCCGCGCCGGACGAGTCGTCGCGGCCCGAGGCGCTCGAGGAGCCATCGGACCGGTCGGCGCCGGATCCGTCCTCGGCCGCGTCCGCGCTGTCGGGGCCAGCGGAGCCTGCGTCGTCCCCGCTCTCGTCGCTCGAGGAGCCCGCACCGGAGGACGAGCCCCGACGCGAGCCCGCATCCTGCGAGGCAGAGTCGTCGGAGGCGTCGCCGGCGCCGTCGCCGCCCGTGCCATCGGAGCCGCTCGTGCTGCCGGAGTCGTTCGACGTGCCGGAGCCGCCGGACGAGGAGTCGTCGGACCCGTCGGCGTCGCCCGCGCCGCCAGCATCGGCGCCGCCCGAGTCCGCGTCACCCGAGTCCTCGCCGGCCGAGGAGCCCCCGCCGCTCGAGGCCCCCGAGCCCGTGCCGGAGTCGTCGTCGGCGTCGTCCGCGCCGGAGGACCCGGAGCCCGAGGAACCGTCGTCGCCGGAGCCGCTGCCCGAGTCCGAGCCATCGTCCTCGCCGTTGCCGTTGCCGTTGCCGTTGCCGTTGCCGGCGCTGCCTCCGCCGTCCGACGACCCCGAGCCGCTGCCCGCGTCGTCGGAGCCTCCGTCGGCCCCGCTCCCGGACCCGTCGGACCCGCTGCCATCGGTCCCCGACGTGTCGTCCCCGCCGACGTGCACGCGCACCGAGCCGGACTCGCTGCTGTCGCGGCCCTCGAGGGTGATGCGCACGTCGCCGGAGTCGGGGAGCGCGACGCGCGTGCGGACCGTGCCGTCGGGCTCGACGGCGACGGGGCCCGTGGTGGTCGTGCGGTCGCCCACGATGTTCACGTCGACAGAGGTCGTGGAGTCGGAGAAGCCGCAGGCCTGCACCTGGACGCTGTCGCCGGGGGCGACGTCCTCCGCGTCCGCCACCACGGTGAGCGCGCTGCACACCGCGGGGAGCTGCGCGGCCTGGGCCTGGGCGGCCAGGAGCAGGCAGGGGAGCAGCACCGCGGCGCCCACGGCGCCGATGCGGCGTCGTCCCTGGGGCACGTGGTCGTCCTCCTCGCGGGCGGTCCTGGCCCTGTGCTGCTCGACTGCTGATGGCTGTGCGGCTCCTGGCCGCTGCGTCCCGGTCCGTGCCGGGCGGGTCCGCCGGCGGCGGCTCGTGGCCGCCGATTCCGGCTGTGCCGCGCCTGTGGCGCGACTGCGCGGTGCGTGTGCACCGCCCGGGAACCCTGGTCGGCCCGCGGGCCGCTCCGTAGAATCTATGAACAGGACAGCATCCGTGCGCGTCGGACCGGGCCAAGGTCTGGCAAACATGTGGTCCGGGTCCATGCATGCCTGTGCATCGGCGCACGGATGGGTGCGTGGGACGGCCCGCAGTGGTCGACTGTGCGCTTCGTGCCCGCCCCGCGGGCCCCGACCCCGGTCGGGACGCGACGTCGCGCGGAGCGTCCGACGTCCGCGAACGAGGAGAGCAGATGACACAGAGCCCGATGAGGACCGCGGACACCCCCGCACCCGACGGCACCGGCCCCACGGGCCGCCGTCGGGCGAACGGCGCGTCCGACGGGACCGGCAGCACGGCCGGGTCCGACGCGGCGGGTGCCTCCGACGCCCCGCTCTCCCCGGCCACGCTCGAGGAGATCGCCGGCACCGCGCGCGACGTCGTCGACGAGATCTCGACGGTCGTCGAGGGGAAGGCCGACGCCGCGTCGCTCGCCGTGATGGTGTTGCTCACCGGCGGCCACGTCCTCGTCGAGGACGTCCCCGGCACCGGCAAGACCATGCTCGCGAAGTCCCTGGCCGCGGCGCTCGGCGCCGACCGCCACCGCATCCAGTTCACGCCCGACCTGCTCCCCGGCGACGTCACCGGCGCGAGCATCTTCGACCAGGCCGCGGGCCGCTTCGAGTTCCGCCCGGGCGCCGTGTTCACGCAGGTGCTGCTCGCCGACGAGATCAACCGCGCCTCCCCGAAGACCCAGTCCGCGCTGCTCGAGGCGATGGAGGAGCGGCAGGTCAGCGTCGACGGCCAGACCTACGCCCTGCCCGAGCCCTTCATGGTGGTCGCGACCGCGAACCCCGTCGAGATGGAGGGCACCTATCGGCTGCCCGAGGCGCAGCGCGACCGCTTCCTCGCCCAGATGACCATGGGCTACCCGGTGGCCTCGGCCGAGGCGCGCATGCTCTCCGCCCAGGCCGGGCCCGTGCCCGACGGCGACCGCGAGCTCGTGGACTCCGTGCGCGCCCGCACCGATCCCGCGACGATCGCCGCGTACGTGCGCGCGATCCGCCGGGTCCACGCCGCGCCCGCGCTCGTCGAGTACGCGGTGCGCCTGGCGGCAGCGACCCGCGAGCATCCACGCAGCGTGCTCGGCGCCTCGCCGCGCGCCGGCGTGCACCTGCTGCGCGCCGCGAAGGCGCACGCGGCGATGGGCGCCCGCGGCTTCGTCGAGCCCGGCGACCTGCGCGCCGTGATCAGCCCCGTGTGGCGCCACCGCCTGCATCTCAGCCCCGGCGCCCTCTCGCGCGGCGCCACGGCCGACGACGTGCTCGAGGACGTGCTCGCGCAGGTCCCGGTGGCCTGATGGGGAGCGCATGATGGCGACCGCGGCGACCGGAGCCGTCGGCACGGCGGGCGTCGCGAGCGCCCGCGCCCGGCGCACCCGGATCCGGCCGACGGCCCGCGGCGCCTGCCTGCTGGTCGTCGCCGTGCTGCTGTGGGCGGGCGGGGAGATCACCGGGCTCGCCGCCGGCCGCCTGATCGGCATCGCACTCGTGCTCGCCCTGCTGATGTCCCTGGCCGCGGTGCTCCTGCTGCGGATCGGGCTAGGGCTCTCGCGGCGCGTGCTCGACGACGCCGTGACCGCGGGCGCTCCCGCCCGCGTGGACCTGCGCCTGCTGCCCACGGCGCTCGCCGCCCGCGTGCCACTGGGCAGCGGGACCGTGACCGCGCAGCTGCCCGCGGGACTCGGCGGCCCCGGCGACCTCCGCCTCGCCCCGCGCATGCCCCACCACGTGCGGGTGAGCGGGCGCGGCATCTACGAGCTCGGCCCCTGCCTGATCCGGTTGCGCGATCCCTTCGGTCTCCTGCAGCTCGGTGCGCGTGTGGAGCTGCCCGGCCGCGTCGTCGGCCTGCCCGTCGTCGAGCCCGTCGACGACGCCGGAACGAGCCGGATCGGCATCGGACGGCGCGACCTCGAGAGCGCCGGCGCGGCGATCGGCAGCGGAGAGCTCGGCGTGATCCCGCGGCCCTACGCCCCGGGCGACGACATGCGCCGCATCCACTGGCGGGCGAGCGCCCGCGCCGGACGGCTGATGACCCGCGAGGAGGAGCTGCCCCGCAGCGAGGGCGCGGTGATCGTCCTGGACACGCGCCTGCCGCGCGACGCCGAGGGCGACGAGGTGGGCGCCGAGCGCCGCGACCCGGTGCAGGACAAGATCCTCGACCATGCCGCATCCCTGCTGGTCAGCCTCGCCTCCCACGGATGGGAGACGCGCGTCGTGGACGCCGACGGCGACGAGATCACCCGCATGGCCGGACGCGCCGGCGGGGCCTCGCCGCTCGATGCGGAGGCCGGCGCGATCGGCGTGCGCGCCGCGCTCATCGACCTCGCGGGCGTGGGCTTCGGCGACGCCCCGCAGGAGCGGGGGAAGCCCGTCGCCCTCGACCACGCCTCCGGCCGGGTGGACCTCGCGATCGCGCTCGGCCCCGACCACGGCGACCCCTTCAGCTCCCTCGAGCTGGACCGCTTCGCCGCCCGCGCCCCGCAGCGCACCGCGATCGCCGTGCGCCCCGCCGCCTCCGGCGACGAGCGGGTGCGCAGTGCCCACGACGGCACCTGGCTGCGTCTGGACGCCCCGGCCGACGCGCGCCTCGGCGACGTGCTCGAGGCCGGATCATGAGCGCCCCAGCCCCGACCGGTGCGACCGCCGCCTCGACCGACCCCGGGAGCCGCGGCTCGGAGGCTCAGTCGCCCACCCGCACGCGCACGCCCGGCGAGGCCCTCCGCGAGAGGCTCATGGCGCGCCCTGTGCGGATGAGCCTCGTGCTCGCCGTCGCGGTGGTGCTCGCCGCCATCCCGCTCTCGCAGCTGCTGGACGGCGCCGACTGGTTCACCCTGCCGCTCGGAGCGGCGGTCGTCGTCGGCGGCCTCGGGGCGATCGTGCGGGCCTTCAGCCCGCGCCGGATGCGCGCCCTCCCCGTGCAGGTCGTAGGCCTGATCCTGCTGTGCGTGGGGGTCGAGGCGGCCACCGGTGCGCTGCCCGTGGGCGGCCCGGCGGCCCTCGTGACCGGGCAGGTGGAGGTGATCCGCCAGGGCGTGAGCATCCTCTTCCAGGCCCAGGCGCCGCTGGTCCTGGCGCCCTCCTCGCGCATCGTGGTGCTCGCCCTCATCGGACTCGTGGTGCTCGCGCTGGACATCCTCTGCGTCGAGGGCGGCTGGCACATGGTCACCGCGCTGATCCTGCTGGGGTTCATGCTCGTGCCCGCCCTCATGCGGCCCGACGGCGGCGGCTTCGCGAGCAGCGTCGGCCCGATCCTCGCCGCGCTCGCCGTCCTCGCCGTGAGCGGCCTGCCGGATCGCCTCGGCCTGCGCAGACCGCGCGGCCCGCGTGGGCAGGGGGCCGACGGGGGCGAGCACGCGCCGTCCGGCGCGGCTCGTCCCGCCGGGCCCGGCGCCGCCGGGCCCGGCGCCGCCGGGGACCGCATGGGCCGACGCGCCGCGCTCGGCCTGATCGGCGCGGGCGCCGTGGCGGTCGCGACGCCGGCGGTCTCGGCCGTGCTGCCGCGCGCCCAGGACCCCGTGTTCCCGATCGACCTCGACCGCATCAACGCCTGGCAGGGACGCGCCGGGGCGCTCGGCGGGGCGATGATCGACGACTCCGTGTCCGTGCGCCGCAACCTCATGCAGGGCCGCGAGCGCGAGATGCTGCGCATGACGACGGACGTGGGGCAGCCCGGCTACCTGCGCCTGCAGGCGCTCACCCAGTTCGACGGCCAGAGCTTCCAGGCCGGCAAGCAGCGCGGATCGACCTCCCGGACCACCTCGGAGTCGTTCTCCGACCGACGCCTGGCGTCCTCGCGGCCCGACGGCGATCCCGTCTACGACCTGCACATCACCGACCTGATCGGCGACCGCCTGCCCACGCCGTTCCCGATCCGCTGGACCGACGCCGGGGACTCCGCCGAGCTCGCGCGCACGGGCGCCAGCAACGGCGAGCTCGTGGTCGACGGGGGAGCGCGGGACCTCTCCGGCATGCGCTACTCGGTCGCCGTGGACGACACCTCCTTCGGCCCCGACGAGCTGCGCGACGTCTCCGACGCGGACATGCGCATCCCGTACGACAACGGGTACGTGAACGTCAGCTCGACCCCGTCGATCCACGCGCTCGCCACCGAGATCTCGCAGCAGGCCGATTCCGAGGCCGCCTACGACGTCGCCACCGCGCTCGCCGCCTACTTCCACGAGAACTTCGAGTACTCGCTCACGGTCACCTCGAAGCCCGGCGAGAACCCGATCGACGCCTTCCTCGCCGAGCGCGTGGGCTACTGCGAGCAGTTCGCCGCCACGTTCGCCCTGGTCATGAACGACCTGAGCTTCCCCACGCGCGTGAGCATCGGCTTCACCGCGGGCGATGTCGACGGGGACGCGCGCACCATCACCAACCACCACGCGCACGCCTGGCCCGAGACCTGGTTCGGCCCCGACCACGGCTGGGTGCGCTTCGAGCCCACGCCCGCCGCGGCCGACAACGGCGTCTCGACCCCGACCTTCGCCACGGACACTCCCGACCCCGATGAGAGCGCCGAGGACACCCCCAGCAGCGAGGCGACGCAGGCCGAGGACACCACGAGCGCCGACGAGGAGACCACCGAGGCCGACACCACCACGGAGGACACGACAACATCGAGCGAGAGCAGCTCCGCGAGCGACGACGGCGCGGGCCCCGCCGCCGTCCCCTGGTGGGGATGGGGCCTGGGGGGCGTCGGCGTCGCCGGAGCCCTCGTCGGCGGCGGAGCGCTCGCCCGCTCGGGCGTGCGGCGACGTGCGCTGGCCGCGCGCGAGCAGCGCTGGGCGCAGCTGGACGCGTCGCAGGCCGCCGAGCTCGCCTGGTCCGACGTGGTGCGCGCCGTCGACTACCGCGCGTGGGCGCTCTACCTGCTGGGCTGGAGCCGGCTCTACGGCAAGGATCCGGTGGTGCTCGAGCTCGATGCGGCGCTTCCGCCCGGCGAGGCGCTGACCCGACTGCTGGACGACGCGGAGTCGGCGGGCCTGGAGGTGCCGGACGGGGCTCGCGAGGCGGCCGCGCGGATCGCTGCGGCGGTCACCACGGCGCGGTACGCCCCGCAGTCGGCTGCGGCTGGGCAGGCGCGTCCCAGCGCCCAGACGCTGCGCGAGGACGCTGACGCCGTGCGCGGTGTGGTGCTCTCGCGGGGCACTCCGGAGCGAGATCGGTGAGGTCGTTGCCCCTCAGTGCCGCAGCGCCACGTCCGCGCTGGGCTGCCAGCCGAGTCGCACGGCTCTGACCCACGCGGGGCGGTCGGCGGGGATCGGCGACGCGGCGCAGTGGATTCTCCACGCGCGTCCATCGGGGACGGGGGAGCCGATCGCGTTCCTCGGTGAGCCCATGCTGTCCGCGGCAGACGGCGGGACCTCGGGCTCGTGTGCCGCGGGCGGGTCGTCGGTCCAGATGATGGTGGCGGAGGATTCGCTGCAACGGGCTTCGACCGCGCCGTGCGCGACGACGACCTCGGGTTCGGGTGTGCGCGGCCAGTCTCCGCCGGGGCGCCAGCGCTCCTGCAGCTCGTCCTCGGTGAGGAAGCCCAGGTCGCCGATCCGCTCCTGCCAGTCCGTGAGAGCGGTCGAGAGCCGGGCCAGGGTCTCTGCGTGCTCTCGGTCTCCCGTGAGGTCGTGCTCCTCGTGCGGGTCCTCGAGCAGGTCGTACAGCTCCTCCTCGGGTTTGCTGGGAGCGACGAGGGTCCTCTGCAGCGGCGTGAGGGAACTCGGCAGATCGCCGATCGCCCGCTGGGTGACCTCCGCGGTCGCCAGGCGTCGCATCTCCGCCCAGGTGCTCAAGCCGTCGGGGTAGGTGCAGTGCTGCATCGGCGAGCGGTCCGGGTGGTAATGCCGGATGTAGCGGTAACGGGAGTCTCTGACAGTGCGCGACATGTCGTGCAGATCGCCCATCCGGTCCCTGCTGGCGAAGACATAGTCGTTGGTGTGCTCGTCGAGGCGGCCCGAGCTGTCGAGGAAGGGTCTCGCCTGCATGTGGTCGGGAACCTCGAGACCGGCCGCGGCGAGCATGCTCGGGGCGAGATCCATGAGGTGCACGAGCGCCTCTGTCCTCGCGCCTGGGGTGATGCGACCAGGCCAGCGGATGATGAGAGGTTCGTGAAGGCCGGAGTCGTTCGCCCAGCGCTTGGCACGGGGCATCCCGCGACCGTGGTCGCTCCAGAAGACGACGATGGTGCTCTGCGCGAGACCGTCGTCCTCGAGCTGCTGGAGGATCGTGCCCACCCAATGGTCCATCTCGCCGATGAGGTCGAGGTAGCGGGCCCAGGCGACCCGGAACACCTGGGTGTCCGGATAGTAGGGCGGCAGTTCGACGTCCTCCGGGGCGTGCCGGTCCTCGGGACGCACGTGCGGCACGCGCTCCTCGAAGGACTCCTCGTCCAGATGGATCTGTGACTCGTGGGTGATGAGCCCATGGAAGGTCGCGAAGAACGGCTGGTCAGGGTCCGGACGGTCTCGCCAGTGCGCGGTGTCGCTGCACTCGTCGAAGGCGCTCGACGGCGTCGCCATCTGGAAGTCCGTGAAGGAGTTGTTGGTGACGTAGTAGCCGGCCTCGCGGAAGTGCTCGGTGAACATGCGGACACCGGCCGGCGGGACGGCCTTCGAGCGCATGTGGATCGTCCCGATGGACGCAGGATGGCAGCCCGTGATGATCGCCGAGCGGGAGGGCGCGCAGATCGGCGCCGAGGCGAACGCATTGTCGAAGCGGAGTCCCTCGGACGCGAGATCGTCGAGGTGCGGGGTCACCGCGTGCTCCGCGCCGGGGTAGGCGCCGGCGTAGCAGCCCAGGTGGGGATTGATGTCGTGGGTCGTGATCCACAGGATGTTGGGTCTGCGAGGCGGGGACTGCGTCTTCTCGTGTGTCATCCGAGGTCCTTTCAGGCGGAGGGCGCGGCGCTGCGACGACGCGCCTCGAGCTCGTCGGTGACCCTCCGGGCGTCCCGAGGGTAGGTGAAGTAGAGGGCGCCGAGGATGACCCCGTTGACGGCCATGAGCACGAACAGCACCCAGAAGAACACGCCCTGGATGCCCAGGGCCTCGGCGAGGTACCCGGCGGAGAGCGAGAACAGCGCCCAGGCGATCGTCTGGAAGAACGTCAGGAAGATCGCGAAGGCCTGGCCCCGCAGCTCCGGCAGGACCACGGACATGACGATCGGGCGGTTCACCGGCGGGTTCATGCCCTGCGTCGCCCCGAACAGCGCCCAGAAGATCGCGTACACGCCGATCGAGCCCCACTCGAACTGAGTGCCGAGAAGCGCGGCGATCGCGAAGAGGAACTGGGCCGCCTGGATGAACACGACGCGTCCGTGGTCGGGGAGGAGTCTGTCGAGCAGCTCGACGGCGTAGCCGCTGAGGAAGGTGGCGATCACGTACCCCAGTCCGAAGGGCACGAGGACCGTCGCGGCGGTGGCGTTGGAGAACCCTCGCTCGGTGACGAGGAACTGGATGCCGAAGACGGTGATCAGGAGGTGCCCCGAGAGCAGTCGCGAGAGCATCATGATCGAGAAGGTGGGGATGCGGAAGAGCGCGAGGACGCCGCGGACGGTCACCTTGGACGCGCGTCGCGACTCATCGAGATCGGCGAGCTGCGCCTCGGCCGCGCCGATGCCGGGCTCGTGGTAGAAGGCGGAGATCAGCAGGGACGACAACAGGCAGATCCCGCCGATGATCCACATGCCCCAGCGCCAGCCGTCGGGGTGCCCGGAGAACAGGGCGAGGACGGGGCCGATGAACGAGGACACGGCGGTGAGGATGCCGTAGTAGTACCCGGTGGCCCGCGCCCGGGACCGCTCGTCGAAGGAATCGGCGATGATGGCGTTCGTCAGCGGCTGGCCCGAGCTCACGGTGCCGGCCAGGAGCGTGTTGAACAGCAGCAGGGTGATGAAGCCCGGGGACATGCCGGCGGCGATGCCGAGCAGTCCGCCGATGACGTTGTTGAGGACGAGCGCCTGCTTGCGGCCGATCCGCGTGGCGATCCAGACCCACATCGGACCGAACGGGATCGCCGCGAACTTGCCCAGGGCGCTGAGGATGCCCAGGTGGCCGTTGTCGAGGCGCAGCGCGGCGGCGATCGAGGGGAAGAGAGTGTTCAACAGGCCGGCCTCGGTGTTGTCCACGACCTCGGCGCCGGTGATCGTGATGAGGTTCCGCCAGCGGTGGGGCACCTTCGTGGAGGGGGCGGGTCCGGTGGGTTCGAGTGCGGGTGCAGCCGTGCCCTGTGCGGGATGGGTCATGGTGACTCCTGTCGTCGTCGTCAGGTGCGGGGCGTGACTGCTCGCCGACGAGCGGTCCGGGCCGACGGGGGCTTCCGCGTCGGGCATGACACAATGCGAATGCCCTGCTGCGCAGACGATGACACAACTGGAACGGTTCCGTCAATGGATCGTCCGGAGGTGCTCCGTTGCGCAATCCATTCCACATGTGTAATGGTGGGGAAGCCACAGCTGCAGCTCCGAAGGAGGACGCGTTGAAGCTCGAGCACCTGCTGCTCGGTGTGCTGGCCATGAAGCCCGCGACCGGCTACGACCTCAAGAAGTACA
This sequence comes from Brachybacterium halotolerans, assembly GCF_016623465.1. Taxonomy (GTDB): domain Bacteria; phylum Actinomycetota; class Actinomycetes; order Actinomycetales; family Dermabacteraceae; genus Brachybacterium; species Brachybacterium halotolerans. The sequence goes on along the minus strand of NZ_JAEDAJ010000002.1, from coordinate 337,628 downwards.
TGGACACCCACGGCCGATTCCTGCGTGCCAACACGCAGATGAGCCAGGTCTACCGCTCGCTCGCAGGCATGGAGCAGCGCGGGTGGGTCGTGCACGACGTCGAGCCGCGTCCCGGTGCGACGGACGCGAAGCGCTACCGCCTCACCGAGGAGGGGTCGACCGTCTTCCTCGACTGGCTCACCGGCCCGTACAGCCCGCCCACGCGCTTCGAGGAACCGGATCTCCAGGCGCGTCTGGCCTTCGCCGGGTTCATGTCGCGGGATGACCTGATCGGTCTCCTGGACACGGAGCTCGCGGCGCGCACCCAGGAGGTCGCGCGCTACCGGTTCCGCGACAGGCGCCTCGAGCGCACCCCGGAGCTGCCCTTCGACGAGGAGCTGGCGGACGCGGTCGGGGAGTGGTCCCACCGTGCCGGAGCGGAGGCCAAGGACGCGCACATCGCGCGGATCGCGGCGCTGCGCGATCAGATCCAGGATGCGCCCTCGCTCTCGCCGAGGAGGCCCGCAGTGCAGTCCGACGACCCGCAGACCACCGAGGAGCGCGCCCGATGAAGGCCATCATCCTGATGTTCGACAGCCTGAACCGGCACATGCTCGAGCAGTACCGCGACACGATCGTGCAGGCTCCGAACTTCGCCCGCCTCGCCCAGCGCGCCGTGACCTTCGAGAACTTCTACGCGGGCTCGATGCCGTGCATGCCCGCCCGCCGGGAGATGCACACCGGCCGGTACAACTTCCTGCACCGCTCCTGGGGTCCGCTCGAGCCCTTCGACGACTCGATGCCGCAGATCCTCAAGGACCACGGTGTCCACACGCACCTCGCCTCCGACCACCCGCACTACTGGGAGGACGGCGGCGCCACGTACCACACCCGGTACTCGACCTGGGAGTTCTTCCGTGGTCAGGAGGGGGATCCGTGGAAGGGCGTGGTCGCGCAGAGCGCCCCCGACGCCCCGCTGCACGAGCGCATGGTCGCCCAGGACAGCGTGAACCGCACATACATGGCGACCGAGGCCGAGCACTCGCAGACCCGCACGGTCGATGCGGGCATCCACTTCATCGACACCAACGCGGCGGCCGACGACTGGATGCTGCAGATCGAGCTGTTCGACCCGCACGAGCCCTTCTTCAGCCACCAGGCCTACAAGGATCTCTACCCCCACCAGTACGACGGCCCCACCTTCGACTGGCCCGGATATCAGAAGGTCACCGAGCCCGAGGCGCAGGTCGAGCATGCCCGCCGCGAATACGCGGCGCTGGTCTCGATGTGCGACCGCTCGCTGGGGCGGGTGCTGGACGCCATGGACTCCCACGGTCTGTGGGATGACACGATGCTCATCGTCAACACCGACCACGGCTTCCTGCTCGGCGAGCACGGCTGGTGGGCGAAGTCCGTGCAGCCCTGGTTCAACGAGCTCGTGCACCTGCCGATGTTCCTGTGGGACCCGCGCGCCGGTGCGGCCGACGAGCGCTGCGGCGATCTCGCCCAGACCATCGACATCGCCCCCACGATGCTGCGCTACTTCGGCATCGAGCCCACCCCCGACATGCAGGGACGGGACCTCGCGCATCCTTCGGCCCGCGAGCGCACCGCCCTGTTCGGCGTCCACGGCGGGCACGTGAACATCACCGATGGCCGGTACGTGTACATGCGCTCGAGCGCGGGCAGGGACAACGCCCCGCTCGAGGAGTTCACGCTGATGCCCACGCACATGCGCTCGCGCTTCGGGGTCGATGAGCTCGCCGCATGGGAGCCCGCCGAGCCCTTCGCATTCACCAAGGGACTGCGCACCATGCGGATGGACGCGCTCGGCGGCTGGATGAACCCCTGGCAGCACGGCACACTGCTGTTCGACCTGGAGGCCGATCCAGATCAGCACTCGCCGATCCTCGACGACGAGGTCGAGCTGCGGATGGCCGGCCAGCTCGTCGAGGCGATGCGCGCCGCGGATGCACCGCGCAGCCAGTACGAGCGCCTCGGCCTTCCCCTCGAGGGCGAGGTGACGACCGAGCATCTGCTGGCCCGCGCGCACGCCGAGCGCGCCGCGGAGATGGCGATCGCCATGCCCTCACGGGAGGAGCTGCCCGGTGCCGATCTGCTCGGGCTCCCGCTGCTCGAGCTCGCCTCGCGCTCCCATGTCCGCGAGGCGCTCGCCCGCGAGGTCCCGGGCGTCGTCCACACCGAGGCCGTCAACGTGCCGGCGGGCATGACCCTGTACGACATGGCCGCCGCCGGGCTCGTGAGCGTCGCGCAGCTGCGGCGGGTGGGGGAGGCGCTGGCTGCGCGGTGAGGTCAGCTCATGGGGGCCAGAGGTGAGCTCCAGGCGCGCACCCGGGCAGCCGTGGGATGCTGGAGGCGTGACGACACACCTCGGCCCGGGTGCGTCTTTCGCCGGTCGAGCGCCGTACGCAGATACTCGCCGCCGTGGAGGAGGTCTTCGGGCGGCGCGCGTACCGGCAAGGATCTCTGCAGGAGATCGCTGCAGCAGTGGGGATCAGCGTGCAGGGGTTCCTGCGCCGCTTCGGGACGAATGAAGGGCTGCTCATGGCGCTCCTGGGAGAGCGCAACACCTCTCGTGCGCAGACGCTCCGAAGGATCCGCTTCGAGGGAGGGGCCGTGGCCCTCCTGAGGTATCTGCTCGTGAAGGATCGCACTCAGTCGAGGGCTGACGTGCCCCGCTTCCGACTCCCGCTTCGGGTGCACCGATGCGACCATCGGCACGGCCGTCCTCGCCACGACGACGGTGCTCACCGTGTGCACCGTGGCTGCCAGCGTCGCCGGAGGATGGGTCTCGGACAAGATCCGTCGACGCAAGATCTGCGTTCTGATCTCCGCCCTGATCGTCGCCCTCGCCCACATCGTCGCGGCGATCTCGCCGAGCTTCTCCGTGTTGCTCGTGGCCATCGCGCTGGCGGGACTCGCCAACGGGGTGTACCGGGCAGTGGACCGGGCGCTGATCGCCGAAGTCCTCCCGTCCCGCAAGGACGTCGCGAAGGACATGGGCGTCCTGCACCTGGCCAACGTGCTGCCGCAGACCCTCGTTCCGGTGACCGCGTCACTCTTCCTGATGATCGGCGGGGGAGGGGAGAACTACCCCGCGCTCTTCATCGGTGGGAGATCATCGGAAGCCTGGGGGCGATCATCAACCAATTCATCCGCTCGGTGCGGTGAGCGGCAGCGCCCCCGCTGCGGCCAGCGCCCGTCCGGAGGTGCGTGCCTGCGCCCCTTCGTCGCTGCCGGGCTCTGCGGGCCCCGCGGGCGTCGGGCCGTCAGCGCCCTCAGGGTGCGCGAGGGCTTGACGGGGGCATCTGGGAGAATTAGTTTCTCCAGTGACGAATAGAAATCGAGACGTCGTGTCATCACGACGGGTACGGAGCCGTATGCGCGCCTCGGAGGCCCACCCCAATGTCCTGCTGATCCTGGCCGACGATCTCGGCTTCTCGGACCTCGGTTGCTACGGCGGAGAGATCCGCACGCCCCACCTCGACCGCCTCGCGCGGGACGGAGTGCGCCTCAGCGGCTTCTACAACACGGCGCGCTGCAGCCCGTCCCGGGCGAGCCTGCTCACGGGGCGCCATCCGCACAGCACGGGGATCGGCGTGCTCACGGATCGGCAGGAGGAGAGGGGTGGTTACCCCGGAGAGATCCGGCAGGATGTGCCGACGATGGCCGAGCTCTTCCGCGAGGGCGGGTATACGACCGGGCTCTTCGGGAAGTGGCACCTGACGGGGCGCACGGCCGAGGTCAACGAGACCTTCCCGACGCGCCGCGGCTTCGATGAGTTCTACGGGATCATCCCGGGTGCTGACGACTACTTCCACCCCCGGCATCTGTGGGACGGAGAGCGGAAGCTGGAGGCGCCGCAGGACCCGGACTACTACCTCACGGATGCGATCTCGCAGCGCGCGGCTTCGTTCGTGCGAAGCCATGCCCGGACGGACGATCCGTTCTTCCTCTACCTCGCGTTCAATGCGCCGCACTGGCCCCTGCACGCACGAGAAGAGGACATCGCCGGATACGAGGAGGTCTACGCCGCCGGGTGGGACGCCCTGCGCCAGCAGCGCTACGAGCGGATGCTCGCCGAGGGTGTGGTCGACGAGCGCGCGGGGCTCAGCCCGCGAGACCCCCAGCAGCCCGCCTGGGACGACGCGAGCGACCCGGCATGGGAGTCGCGGCGGATGGCCGTGTACGCCGCTCAGGTCGAGGCGATGGACCGAGGGATCGGCGCCGTGCTCCGTCAGCTGGAGGACAGCGGAGCCCTGCAGGACACGATCATCGTGTTCCTCTCGGACAACGGGGCATGCGCAGAGGAGCTGCCTCCTGCGGACGCCCCTCACTTCCTCGAGCGCCAGCCGTCGGAGACTCTCGATGGTCGCCCCATGCGTATCGGCAACCGCCCCGAGATCGTGCCCGGCGGCGACGACACGTTCGCGAGCTACGGGGCCGCCTGGGCGAACCTCTCGAACACGCCCTTCCGGTTCTACAAGCGCTGGGTGCACGAGGGGGGCATCGCGACGCCCTTCATCGTCTCGTGGCCGGGCGGGTCGCTGAGCGGCGGTCGGATCCTCGAGGCCCCCCATCAGCTCACCGATGTGCTGCCGACCCTGGCTGAGGCCGCCGGCGTGGCGGTGCCCGCGGGCCCTGGCGTCTCCATGCTCGGTGTTCTGCGCGGTGCCGAGCCCGGCGACGAGACGCGGCCGCTGTTCTGGGAGCACATCGGCAACTGCGCCGCCCGCGCCGGTCGTTGGAAGATCGTGCGCGAGGCGGACTCGCCGTGGGAGCTCTACGACCTCGACAGCGACAGGTCCGAGCTGACGAACCTCGCGCACGCGCACCCGGACCTTGTCGCGGAGCTCGCCGGGTCGTGGCAGGAATGGGCCGATGCGCACGGCGTGATCCCCTGGGAGCGCATGCGAGGGCTCCTCGCGGCGGGGTGAATGCGCCGGAGGTGTCGCCGGTGTGGACCCCGTAACGGGGAGGGGGGGGGGGGGGGGCCCCCCCCCCCCCCCCCCCCCCCCCTCCTGGTGACGCGCGTCGGGCCCTCGAGGGCTCAGGCGCCTGCGCTCTCGAGCGCCACGGGGCGCGGCTGACTCGCGTGCGGAGCATCGCCGAGGCGTTCCTGTTCGCGCCACATCGCAGCCTTGAGCTCCTCGCGGATGGTCGCGTATCCCGGTGCGTCATAGACGTTGTGCAGCTCCTGAGGATCTTCGTGGAGGTCGTAGAGCTCCCACTCCGGGGGGTAGGTGAAGGGGCCGCATCCCGGCAGGCCGAGCCCGTCGTTGTAGAAGTAGATGATCTTGTAGCGGTCCGTGCGGTAGCCGTAGTGGGCCGGGGCGCGGTGGAACGTGTCGTCGTGCTCCCAGTACCGGTAGTAGATGCCCTCGGCGGGCGAGGGGCCGTCCTCGTCTCCTGTGAGATCCGACCAGAAGCTGCGGCCCTGCATGCGTTCGTGGCTCTCGACCCCGGCCGCATCGAGGATCGTCTGCGCCCAGTCGACGTTCGAGACCAGCCCCTCATGCACCTGCTGTCCGGCGAACCCGTGGGGATAGCTCATGAGCAGCGGCATGCGCAGCGACTCCTCGTACATGAACCGCTTGTCGAACCAGCCGTGATCGCCGAGGAAGAACCCCTGATCGGAGGCGTACATCAGCACGGTGTCGTCGAAGTCCCCACGGGCCTTCAGCCAGTCGATGACCCTGCCCACGTTCTCGTCGACGCTGTCCACGCACGCGAGGTAGTCCTCCATGAACCGCTGGTACTTCCACACCGCGGCCTGCTCGTACGTGAGGCCCTCGGGCGGGTCCTCCTTGAGGTCGTCGCGGTTCAGGTTCTCTGCGAGGCGCATCAGCGCGCGTCGGGACGACGCGGACCGCGTCGAGAGGTCGTCCTCGAAGGTCGCCGGGAGCGGGATCTCGCGCTTGTGACGGTCCGCGTGCTCGGGCTTCGGATGCCAGGGACGATGGGGCGCCTTGTGGTAGATGAGGACGCACCACGGGTCTTCGCCGTCGAGCGCGTCCACCCAGTTCGTCGCCATGTCGGTGATGACATCGGTCGCGTATCCCTCGACCGTCCTCTCGCCCTCGGCGCTGAGGAAGAGGGGGTTCCAGTACTCCCCCTGGCCCTCGGATCCGCTCAGCACGTCCCAGTAGTCGAAGTCCTGGGGGTCGTGCTCCCCTCCATGGCCCATGTGCCACTTGCCGACCATCGCCGTGCGGTAGCCGGCCGCCTTGAGCTGTGAGACGAACGTCGGCTGCGAGGCGTCGATGGGTGTGACCAGCGTCGAGACCCCGTTGATGTGCGAGTACGTTCCGGTGAGGATCGATGCCCGGCTCGGTGAGCACAGGGCGTTGGTCGCGAAGCAGTTCTCGAAACGCACGCCCGCCTGTCCGATCTCGTCGATCCGCGGCGTCGTGTTGACGAGCGACCCGTAGGCGCTGATCGAATGCGAGGCGTGATCGTCGGTCAGGATCATGACGATATTCGGACGTCGTCGTGTGGGCACGGGGACCCCTCTCGTTCTCGGTGCGGACTCGGTCCGCGTTCTTTTCTCCAGTCACAAAACTAAACCACCGCGCCTGTACGATCAAGGCATGGCCGCCACAGCAGCACGCAACCGCCGTCGACGTGTCGAGCTCCCCGGGCCGCTCAGCGGCCGGCACGACGGTCTCGTGCTCACGCTCCTGCGCGATCGGGGGCCGCTCTCGCGCAGCGAGATCGCAGAGATCTCCGGTCTCTCGCCGACGACGGTGACGAAGGCGGTCGCGCCGCTCGTGACGGCCGGGTATGTCGAAGAGGGGGCCGCCCCGGGGGGCGCGCGCATCGGACGGCCCGCGGTGGCGCTCCATCTGCGCTCCGAGACGCTGGCCGTGTGCGGGATCCAGATCGGGGTCGGCACGGCACAGGCCGCGATCGTCGACGGTCTCGGCCGTGTGGTGGAGCAGACCGTGTTCACCTTCGATGACGGGCTGCCGCAGGACGAGGCGCTGCGCTCGATCGCCCGGCGTGTGGACGAGGACCTCCTCGGGGCGCACGATCCCGTTGCCGTGGGGGTCGCGGCCCCCGGCGTCGTGGAGCCGGACGGTCGAACCAACTCACTGTCCCTGAACCTGGGCTGGAGCGACGCCCCGGTCGCCGACATCGTCGAAGCCGAGCTCGGACTCCCCGTCATCGCGGAGCACAACGTCTCCGCGATGGCTCTCGCGGAGAGCCGCTTCGGAGCTCGCGCGTCGAGTCTCGCCTTCGTGTACGTCAAGACGGGCGTCGGACTGGGGCTCGTCCTGCGTGGCGAGCCCTTCCTGGGTGGGCGGCACGGGGTGAGCGAGCTCGGCCATGTCCATGTCTCCGATACGGGAGAGCCCTGCACGTGCGGATCGACGGGGTGTCTCGAGGCCGTCGTCGCGGAGCCGGCGCTCACGCGCGCCTTGGCTGCGATCCCCGGGAGCGAGGGGGAGAACCCGCTGCGGCGCATGGAAGAGCATGCGCCACAGGACCCGGCCGTGGCCGAGCTCCTGCGGCGCACCGTGGACGATCTGTCGATCGGCCTGGCCGCGGCGGTCAATCTCCTGGGGCCCGAACTCGTGGTCGTCGGAGGCATCCTCGACGGTGCGAGCGACGAGCTCCTGGAGCGACTGGACCTGGCCACCCGCGCTCGGGTCTTCCCTCTCCTGCGAGAGACTCTGCTGCTGGCCCGGCCCACCTTCGGGTCCGCCTCGGGCGTCGTCGGTGCCGCGGCTGTCGCCCTGGAGAGGTTCGTCTACAGCGTGCGCGGCTGAGGGTCCCTGGGGGCGCGGTGCTCGGGCCGAACGGAGTCGGCGCGGCGCCGGGCTCTGGTCGCCCGGTGCCGCGCCGCGGTGCGTCAGCGCCCGACCTTGCGGGCGGTCACCTGCGCTTCGATCTCTTCGAGGGTCTTGCCCTTGGTCTCGGGGAGGAACAGGAAGACGACGATCGAGGCAAGGATCCCCATGCACCCGAAGATCGCGAAGGCGAGACCGCTACCGGTGGCCAGGAGGATCGGGAAGGTCAGAGACAGGACGAACGTCGCGGCGTAATTGAAGATCTGCGCGATCCCCTGCATCGATCCGCGGATGCGGGTGGGCAGGAGCTCGGAGACCACGATACGGGTCGCGGTGCCCCAGCTCAGCGAGTAGGTCGCTTTGAACACGCACAGAGCGATGATCCCGATGATGCCGCTGACCCCCACGGTGAATCCGATGGTGGCGGAGAGCGTGGCCATCGTGATCATGGCTGCGGCCATGATCAGTGCGCCGAAACCCATCAGGAAGCGCCGGCCCAAGCGGTCGATCACGCGACCGGCGATCACCGTGAACACGACGGAGACCACGCCGAAGCCGATCGTGTTGACGAGAGCGGCGTGATCGGAGAAGCCCATCGACTTCAGGATGCTCGGGGCGTAGTAGACGATGGTGTTGATGCCCAGCAGCTGCGTCAGCATCTCCAGGGCGATCGCGAGCACGATGATCTTCCCCAGTCCCGTGGCGAAGGCCTGGCGCAGAGGCAGGCGCCGGGTGGCGAGGGACTCCTGCATCTCGCTCACGGTGCGCTCGAGCTCCTCGGCGTCCACCTGCTGCGCGAGCTGGGCGCGAGCCTCGTCCAGGCGGCCCTTGCGCAGCAGCCATCGGGGGCTCTCGGGCAGGACCCAGACTCCGATCGCGAGGACGATCGTGGGCACGATCATGACCGCGAACATGAGTCGCCAGGCGCCGAACGGGGAGAGTGCGAGGTTGCCGATGTACCCCAGGAGGATGCCGGAGGCGATCATCAGCTGAGTGAGGGAGCCGATGCGCCCGCGTACTCCTGCCGGGGAGATCTCGGCCAGGTAGACGGGGATCGAGACCGCCACGAGCCCGATCCCGAGTCCCAGCACGAGGCGCGCGAGCATGAGCATCGGGACGCCGCTGGCGAACGTCGCCAGGGCGATGCCGACCGCGAAGACCAGGGACGCGATGAAGATCAGTCGCTTGCGCCCGAGCGGGTTCGCGAGCAGGCCGGAGGTGACGGCCCCGAGGGCGGAGCCGATGGAGAGGAAGGACCCGACGAGGCCTATCTCAGTCGGTGTCATCGAGAACTGCGGTTCGATGAACAGCAGTGCGCCGGCGAGCACTCCGTTGTCGTACCCCCAGATCAGCGCCCCCAGCGCTCCGAAGAAGTAGATGACTCCGGGTGCGACCCGGCGGGCCGTCGGGGAGGGCGCAGGCGGTGCGCCGGTGTCGACGTGTGTCACGGGGAGACCTCGCTTCATCGGGAAGTGTTATGCCTGGAGCAGGGCGCAACGTTAGTTACTCCAGAGGAGAAAATAACAGTAGAGTGGAGTCTCGGCAAGCTCCGGATCAGAGGAACGAGAGGAACCTGATGACGAACATCCTGCTCATCACGGCCGACGACATGGATGCGCGCACACCGGGGGCGTTCGGCGGCGATCGCTGCGCCACGCCCCGGCTTGACGCCCTCGCGTCCGCGGGGATGTCGTTCCGCCGCAGTCATGTCCCGATCGCAGTGTGTCAGCCCAGCAGGTCGGCGATCATGACGGGATGCCTGCCGCACCGCAACGGCGCTGAGGGCTTCGGCCCCATCGCGGACGGCATCGGGGTCCTCACCGATCACCTCCACGAACAGGGGTTCAGCGCGGGGATCCTGGGGAAGGTCGACCACATCGAACCCGTCGAGAGGTTCAAGTGGGACTTCGCCCGGTCCATGTCGCAGCTGGGCCTCGGTCGCAGTCCGGAGGCCTACGGACGGGCCGCGCGGGAGTTCATCGCGGAAGCCGCGGAGGATGCTCGCCCGTGGTTCCTGATGGCCAACGCGCATGACCCCCACCGCCCGTTCCACGGGAGCGAGGACGAGCGCGCGAAGTGGAGTGCACAGCAGCGCGCCGCGTACCCCGAACCGTCGAGGGTGTTCTCCGCAGAGGAGGTCGAGGTCCCGGGCTTCCTTCCGGATCTGCCCGAGGTGCGCAGAGAGGTCGCGCAGTACCTGAGCTCCGCCCGGCGCTGCGACGACGTGGTCGGCGAGGTACTGGACGCACTCGAGGACAGCGGTCAGGCGCAGGAGACCATCGTGGTGTTCCTGTCCGACAACGGCATGGCCTTCCCGTTCGCCAAGGCGAACTGTTACCTGCGCAGCACCTCGACGCCGCTGATCGTCGCCTGGCCGGGAAGGATCCGCGAGGGCGCGGTCCTCGAGGAACCGTTCGTGAGCACGCTGGATCTCTTCCCGACCTTCTGCGAGATCATCGGATCGCAGGTCCCTGAGGGCCTGGATGGCTGCACGCTGATGCCGCTGCTCGAGGAGAGCGCCGGTGCGCGCGAGATCGCCGGCCGGGATCGGGTGCACACGGTGTTCCATGAGACGAGCGCCAAGCGGCGATACGAGATGCGCTGCGTGCAGACCGCCGACTGGGGGTACGTCTGGAACTCCTGGTCGGATGGGGAGGAGGAGTACCGCGCGGAGAACATGCAGGGGCTCAGCTGGGGGGCGATGGTCGGCGCCGCGGAGGGTGACGACGCCCTCGAGGAGCGCACGGCGTTCTACCTCCGACGCGCACCTGAGGAGCTCTACGACCTGCGGAACGACCCCGACTGCCTCGAGAACCTCGCGGGCGATCCCGCGCGTGCCGACGATCTGCTCGCTGCCCGCACGGCGCTCAGGGCCGAACTCGAGCGCAGCGCCGACCCTCTGCTCAACGTCTTCGCAACCATCTGAGCACCCGGTGCGGGGAGTTGAGCCGAGGGGCTCGGCCGGAGTCCTTTCCGGGCGCAGTGGCGCCGACGCCGCGGCTGAGTGCCTGCAAGAATCGATGGAGCGTTGGGTCGAGCACTGCGCTGGAGGATGATCGTGCAGACGAGGAGAATGATGAACGCGGATGCGTGTGACTGTGGGTGCGGTTGCGGGAACCCGACGAGAGACGATCTCGAGCACGCTGGAGGCTCGGTCTCGCCTCCAGCGTTTCATTCCTCCCGCCGTGATTCGGGGCGCGGGCGCCATGATCTCGTCCCCCAGGCCCACCTCCCCGCCGGCACCTTCACCATGGGCGACTCCTCCGGGGACAGGAACCGCGCCGACGGCGAGGTGCCGCGCCACCTCGTCGCGATCAGCGCCCTCGACATCGACGCGACCACGGTGACGAACGCCGACTTCGCCCGCTTTGTCGAGGCGACCGGGCACCGCACCGAGGCCGAGGCCTTCGGCTACTCCGCGGTCTTCCACCTCGCAATCGCGGCCGACGACGCCGACATCATGGGACCCGCCTCCGGGACCCCCTGGTGGGCCGGCGTGCAGGGCGCCGACTGGCGGCACCCGGGCGGCAGGCGCTCGAGCATCGACGGGCTCGAGGACCACCCCGTGGTGCACGTGAGCTGGAACGACGCCCAGGCGTACTGCGCATGGGCGGGTCGGCGTCTGCCCACCGAGGCCGAATGGGAGTACGCCTCCCGCGGTGGCCTCGAGGGCGCCAAGTACCCGTGGGGCGACGAGGAGCCGGACACCGGCGGAGACGCCGACCACGGCGGCTGGCGCGCGAACATCTGGCAGGGCGACTTCCCGCGGACGAACACGCGCGAGGACGGCTTCCTCACCACCGCCCCGGTGCGCGCCTTCGCCCCCAACGGCTACGGGCTCTTCCAGAGCGTCGGCAACGTGTGGGAGTGGTGCGAGGACTTCTTCCACCCCGCGACGTACCGGCGGCCGGGCGTGGAGAGGGACGCCGACGGCGCCGTCCCCGACCCCACCGGACCCGAGGAGGGGCATGCACGGCTCCTGCGCGGCGGCAGCTACCTCTGCCACATCTCCTACTGCAATCGCTACCGCAACTCCGCCCGCTCCCAGAACACCCCCGACTCCTCGATGGGCAACGCCGGCTTTCGCACCGTCGCCCTCACCGCCCCTGCCGACGCTACCCCAGACGAAACCACCCCCGGAAAGGCCACCGCATGACCGCCCCGCGTCGCTTCCCCGCCTCCGTCTACCGCGACGGGGACGAGCCCGACCCCCGCTTCAGCCTCGCCAACGAGCGCACCTTCCTGGCCTGGCTGCGCACGGCCCTGGCGATGTACGCCGGAGCCTTCGCCCTCGAGGCACTCGCCCTGCCCGAGGCCGTGGGCTGGAGGGCCGCCGCCTCGATCGTGTTCCTCGTGCTCGGCACCCTCGCCGCCGTCCAGGCCTGGCTCGGATGGAAGGCGACCGAGAAGTCGCTGCGCGCCGGCACCCCGCTGCCGGGTCTCGCCGTCGGCGGGATCCTCGTCATCGGCGTCGTCGTCGCGGCCGCCCTGGTCACGATCGGGCTGTACGCGTGAGTCGAGATTCCTCCGACGGGACCGCGGGGTCCGACGCGTCGGGCGGACCGGCGGGTCCCTCGCCCGTCGAGCCCGACGCCGTCTTCGACAAGGGCCTGCAGCCCGAGCGCACGCTGCTCGCCTGGCGTCGGACCTGCCTCGCCTTCGGGGTCGCGAGCCTGGTGGGCATGCGGTTCACCGTCGAGGCGATGGGCATCCTCGCCGTGGTCGTCGGCGTGATCGGCGCGGGCCTCGCCGTCCTCGCCTACGCGCTCGCCGCCACCGGATACCGGCGCGCCCACCACAGCCTGCGCGGACAGGGGATCCTCGCCCGCGGCGGCCTGCCGATGCTCGCCGGCACCGCTGCCGTGCTCGTCATCGGCGCCCTCTGCGCCGGCTACCTCGCGATCGGCCTGCTCGGCGCCTGAGAGCGGAGGTGCCTTCCGTCGCCCCTGATCCCGCCGCTCCCTGATCGCCCCGCTCCGACTCCTGCTGCCGCCGCGCGGCCGCGATGATGTTGCGCGCCATCGAGGGGAACACCAGGGCGTGGAACGGCGAGATGCCCCACCAGTAGAGCCGCCCCAGCAGGCCGTCGGGGAAGTAGACCGCCCGCTGGCGGTAGACGGCCGTACCGGCTCCTCGGGAAGCGTCGGCCGCGCCGGACCCGTCGGCGCTCTCGGCTCCGTCGGTCCCCTCGACGCCCAGCTGCAGCCACGCCCGTCCGGTCATCCGCATCTCCGCGCGCAGGGTGAGCAGCCGGCCGGGCTCGACCTTCTCCACGCGCCACCAGTCCACCGCATCGCCCTCGCGCAGATGCCACGGGTCCCGGCGGCCGCGCCGCAGACCCGGGCCGCCGATGAGTCGGTCCGCGAGCCCACGCAGCCTCCACAGCAGAGGCGTGGAATACCAGCCGGACGCGCCGCCGATGCCCTCGATGACCCGCCAGATCTGCGCCGGGTCGACGCCTTCGGCGCGACGCTCCCGCAGGTCCGTGAACACGGTGTGACCCGCCCAGTCGGGATCCTCCGGCAGGGGAGCCTCGGGCCCGCGCGCGGCCTCCGCGTCGTCGTCCCAGCTCGAGGCGAGATCGCCGGACTTCTGCGCCTCCAGGGCGGCCTGCACCGCGCTGCGGTACGGCAGGGGGCCGCCGGGCGGTGATCCCAGGACCTCCTCGGCGAGTGGTCCGTGCGTGATCGCCTCGTGGCGCATGGACTGCGCGAGCGGCACAGCGATCGAGATCGGCACGGGGGTGAGCAGCCCGATCCACAGTCCCGACAGGAACGGCGCCGGGAGCGGCAGCGCGATCACGCGACGCCGCGGAAGACCGGCCACCTGGGCGTACTGCTCGAGCAGATCGGCGAAGCGCAGATCGCGCTCGCCGCTGCCCAGGCCGTATGTCCCCGCCACCGGCTCGGGGACGGCGACGGCGCGGGTCAGGTGGTGCAGCACGTCGGTGACGGCGACCGGTTCGATGCGGTTGCGCACCCAGCTCGGGGCGGGCATGACGGGCAGTCGCTCGGCCAGGTGGCGGATGATCTCGAAGCTCGCCGACCCCGCGCCGATCACCGTCGCGGCCTCCAGCACCAGCGTGGGTACACCGCCGTCGCGCAGTATCTGCGCGACTCGCTCGCGCGAGGCCATGTGCTCGCTGAGCTCCTGGGTGCGCGGATGCAGCCCGGAGAGGTAGACGATCCGGCCGACGCCGGCGCGCTGCGCCTCCTCGGCCATGATCCGCGCCATCCGCGCCTCGCGCTCCTGGTAACCGCGGCCTCCGGCCATCGCGTGCACGAGGAACACGACCGCGTCGACGTCCGCGAGGGCTCGGCGCACCGAGGTGCGGTCGTCCAGGTCCGTCACGGCGATCTCGACCTCGTCGGACCACGGGCGCGCGCGCAGGCGCTCACGGCTGCGCCCGGCCACGCGCACCGTCAGCCGCTCCTCGAGAAGGGAGGGCACGAGCCTGCTCCCCACGTAGCCCGTCGCGCCCGTCACCAGGACCCGGCGCGAGTCGGCCCCGGCCCGAGCGGAGTCGTCCTGCGGGCCCCGCGACGTCAGGCGCGGGGCAGGGGCATGGTCACTGCTCATGCCCCGACACCGTACCCCTGGAGCGCACGCCTCACGCCGTCGTCGCCGAGAGCCGTGCGGGCGTCGGCTGCGGAGTCCAGCGCCGAGGTGGTCGGGCGTGCGCTCGAACGGGAGCTCCCGGAGAGGCAGCAGCCCGTCCCGCAGACATCCGCCGTGCCCCCGAAGTCTGTGGCGCACCCGCGCGGTGCGTCCGCGCGCATCCGCTCCTCGACGAGATCCGCGAGCGCGGCGACGAATCGCGGGTCCGTGCCGGGGGTCGGCAGGCGCAGGAACGAGAGTCCCTCGTCCCGCGCCGTCTGCGCGGCCTCCGTGTCGAGGTCCCAGATCACCTCGACGTGGTCGCTGACGAAGCCGATGGGTACGAGCACCACCGCGTCCGCCGTCCCCGCGCGGGCGATCTCCCGGAGGGCGTCGTTCACGTCGGGCTCGAGCCATGGCACCTGCGGCGGCCCGGAGCGCGACTGGAAGACCAGACGCCACGGGACCGCGGCGCCCGGGACGGCTGCGTCGTCCGCGACGCCGGCCGGCGCGTGCTCGCCGGAGGCGTGCTCCATCACGTACCGGCAGGCCGCCTGGTGCTGGGCGAGGTACCACCCGCCGCGCGCCTCGTGCCCCTCCTCGGCGGGGCCGGATGCGGCGGCCATCGCGAGGGGGATCGAGTGCGTCGTGAACAGCACCTGCACTCGCTCGCGCGGCGTGCCGGCGCGCGCGAGGGATGCCAGGGCCTCCGCCAGGTGGTCGACGAAGGGGTCGAGGAACCCCGGATGGTCGAAGTACGGGCGCACCTTGTCGATCCGCATCCGACCCAGCAGGCCGGACTCGACGAGCGCAGCACCGAAGTCCTCCCGGTACTGCCGGCACGAGGAGTAGGAGGAGTAGGCGCTGGTCGCGATGGCCAGCACGCGGCGATGTCCCTCCTCGTGCATCTGCTCGACAGCTCGGCGCATGGTCGGGGTCCAGTTGCGATTGCCCCAGTGCACGGGCACCGCGAGGCCGCGCTCGCCGAGCTCGGTGCGCAGCGCCGCGAGCAGACGGCGGTTCTGCTCGTTGATGGGGGAGCGCCCGCCGAGCGCACGGTAGTGCTCGCCGACCTCCGCGAGCCGCTCGTCGGGGATGCCGCGGCCGCGGGTGACGTTGCGCAGGAACGGCATCACGTCGTCCTGTCCCTCGGGGCCGCCGAAGGACGCCAGCAGCACCGCGTCGTACGGCTGGGGAACGGCGCGGCGTCCCCGGGGCGAGGCCTCCGTGTCCGGCCGGAGGTCGGCATGGAAGGGGTTCTCGATGTGCGTGTCCACAAGACCTCCGTTAGAGTGTCGAATACTTAGGCAGGCTACGGAAAGAGGTCGGGCGTGTCCATTCGACCCCGCGTGGTCGGGCACAATGTGCTCAGCGACATCGGCGAGAGTCAGGAGGTGGCCGGTCGTGGACTCCGCATCGGCCGACGGCTTCTGGTACCCGCCCTCCCACGAGGCCTCGCCCACGGCGACCGAGCTGCTCGAGGAGCTGCGCGTCTATCAGGAGTCCGGCCACCGCATGCGGTCGCGGATCCGCGAGCACATGCGGATGGGCGAGAAGGACCTGCTGGCCATGCGCCATCTGCTCGCCGCCCGCAGCGCCGGGACGGTGCTGCGGCAGAGGGACCTCGCCGCCAGGCTCGAGGTGCGCGAGGCCTCGGCGAGCGCCCTCGTGGACCGGCTGGTGCGCCACGGCTTCGCCGAGCGGACACCCCATCCCGACGACCGCCGCTCGACGGCGGTCGCCCCCACGCCTCGCGGGGAGCAGGAGGTGCGGCGCACACTGGAGGACACCCACGCGCGCATGCACGAGGTGGCCTCCTCCCTGAGCCCGCACGAGCGGGCCGTGGTCATCGATTTCCTGCGGCGCATGAACCACGACGTGGACAACAGCTGATCGCCCGAGCGGGCGATGAAGGGCGGGGGCGCTGATGAAGCACAGCCTTCAGCAGAAGGCGGCCGACGACTTCTGCCGCACCGCCGAGGCCGCCGCCGAGCGCGTCATCGGCCGCTACTCCTCGAGCTTCGGACTGGCCACGCGCCTGCTGCGCGAGCCCGTGCGCGCCCGCGTGCGCAGCATCTACGCCCTCGTGCGGATCGCTGACGAGATCGTCGACGGCGCCGCGGCCGGCAGCGGCGCCGGCGCGCGCCTGATCGCGGCGGCTCTGGACGACTACGAGGAGCGCACCGAGGCCGCCATGACCGCGGGCTTCAGCACAGATCTCGTCATCCACGCCTTCGCGACGGCCTCCCGCGCCTGCGGGATCGGCACCGATCTCACCCGTCCCTTCTTCGCCTCCATGCGGGCCGATCTCGACGTGACCTCCCATACCGACGCGAGCTTCGCGCGCTACGTCGACGGCTCCGCCGAGGTGGTCGGGCTGATGTGCCTGCGCGTCTTCGCGACCGACGGGGCCGACCGCCCCGTGGAGCCCAGCCCCTCCCTCGTCGAGGGCGCGCGCAGCCTGGGCGCCGCGTTCCAGAAGGTGAACTTCCTGCGGGACCTGCGCGACGACGCCGACGGGCGCGGACGCACCTACTTCCCCGGCATCGACCTGCACGGACCCACCGAGCGCCAGAAGCTCGACCTGCTCGACGACATCGACGAGGACCTCGCGCGCGCCCAGGGCGCGATCGCCCACCTGCCCGTCTCGAGCAGGGCGGCCGTGCAGTCCGCCCACGACCTGTTCGCCGCGCTCTCGACGCGCCTGCGGCGCACGCCCGCCGAGGTCCTGCGCGCACGGCGCGTGCGGGTCCCCACCGCGCAGAAGGCTCTCATCGCCGCGCGCGCCGCCCTCCCCGGGCGCAGGGTCCCCGCGGGCCCCGCCGCGGGCCCCGCGTCGGCCCCCGCCGCGGGCCCGAGGCCGGCCCCGGCCCCGGCGTCGGAGCAGGCCTCGGACCCCGCCCCGCGCGCCGACGCCCGACGCGTCGTGATCATCGGCGGCGGCATCGCAGGGCTCGCCACGGCCGCGCTGCTCGCGACCGAGGGGCACCGGGTCACGGTGCTCGAGCGCGGGCAGGAGGTCGGCGGGCGCGCGGGCACCTGGCGCGAGGGCGGCTTCACCTTCGACACCGGGCCCTCCTGGTGGCTCATGCACGAGTGCTTCGAGCACTTCTTCGCGCTGCTGGGCACCCGCCTCGAGGACCATCTGGACCTGGTCGAGCTGGACCCCGCCTACCGCGTCTTCGGCGAGGAGTACGAGCATCCGCTGGACCTGTTCGGCGACCGGGAGCGCTCGGCCGCCGCCTTCGAGGCGGAGGAGGAGGGGGCGGGCGACGCCCTGCGCCGCCACCTCGACTCGGCGGGCGCGGCCTACCGCATGGCCACCTCCCACTTCCTCTACACCACGTTCTCGACGCTGCCCGCGCGCACGCTCCGGGAGCTCGCCCCGCGCTCGCCGGCCCTCGCCCGACTGCTGGGCGAATCCCTCCACGACCTCGCCGCGCGCACCGTGCGCGACACCCGACTGCGCCAGGTGCTCGGCTACCCGGCGGTCTTCCTCGGCGCCACCCCGCGGACCGCGCCGAGCCTCTACCACCTGATGAGCGCCATGGACCTCGAGGACGGCGTGCGCTACCCGCGCGGCGGGTTCACGCGCTTCGTCGAGGTGCTGCGCGCGCTCGCCGAGGACGCGGGCGCCGAGATCCGCACCGGCCACGAGGTCACCGCGATCCGCACCGCGCCGGCAGGGCGCGGCGTCGGTGCGCGCCGCGCACGGGTGACGGGCGTCGAGGTGCGTGCCGCGGGCAGGGCCTTCGCCGCTGATGGGGCACGCACCTCGGGTGAGACCAGCACCGCGGGCGAGACCCGCGCCGCGGGGGCGTCGACCGAGACGATCGACGCGGATGTCGTCGTCTCCGCGGCCGACCTCCACCACACGGAGACCGCGCTGCTGCCACGGGAGCTGCAGACCTCCCCGGAATCCGCGTGGACGACGCGCACCTCCGGGCCGGGGGCGGTGCTCGCGATGCTCGGCGTGCGCGGGCAAGTGCCCGAGCTGCTGCACCACTCCCTGTTCTTCACCGACGACTGGGATCGGAACTTCGCGCAGATCACCCCCGCGGACGCACGCGGCGCCACCCGGGCGCCGGACCCGGCGAGCGTCTACGTCTGCGCGCCTTCGCGCACGGACCCGACGGTCGCGCCCGAGGGCAGCGAGAACCTCTTCGTGCTGATCCCCGTCGCCCCGGAGACGGCCGACGGCCGGGGCATCGGCCGCGGCGGCCGGGACGGCGCGGGCGACGCGGAGGTCGAGCAGGCGGTGGACCGCGCCATCGCGCAGATCGCCGAGAAGGCGCACGTGCCGGACCTCGCCGAGCGCATCGAGCTGCGCCGCACCGTCGGCCCCGGCGACTTCACCGACGCCTTCCACTCCTGGCGCGGCAACGCCCTCGGGCCCGCCCACACGCTGCGGCAGTCCGCGTTCCTGCGCGGCAGCAACCGCAGCCGGAGGGTCGAGGGGCTCCTGTACGCCGGGGGCACCACCGTGCCGGGCGTCGGGGTGCCGATGTGCCTGATCAGCGCCGAGAACGTGCTCAAGCGCCTGCGCGGGGACACCACCAGCACGCCGCTCCCGGAGCCCCTGTGGTCCGCGGGGATCTCATAGAGACCGCGGGGATCTCACGGCCGCCGGGGCCGCCGGGACCGGGCGCGGCGCAGCACGCCCGTCATCGGCACCGTCCACCAGTCCTCGCCGCGCACGCCCCAGCGGGCGAGCAGGCTGTTCGCCGCCTGCACCCCCGTGAGCGCGGCGCGCTCCATGAGGGCGACCGGCTCTCGCGTGCGCAGCCAGTCCCCGGCGGCGACGATGCGGGCGTCCGGCGTGCCCACGCCCGGGCGCTCGTCCCACGGCTCGGTGCCCACGAGCGGGCAGTCGTCCTCGACCAGCCACTGCTCGTGGAGGATGTGCGCGTCGGCGAGCTCGGGGTGCAGGCGGTGCATCTGCCGCAGCAGCTCGTCGCGCAGCCTCCCGCCTCGAGCGGTGTCGTCGGCGGACTCGTCGGCGGACCCGTGGGCGGAAGTCGCGGCGGCGGGGTCGAGCGCGTAGGCGTGCAGCTCGACCACGCTCCCGCTGTGGCGCTGCGCCCAGTCGTGCGCGGTCCGCTCGAAGCGGTCCACCATCGAGACGTTGTCCAGCGGCCCGAAGCCGCTGGTGCCCAGGAACGCGGGGGAGTCCGGCGCGGCGGGTCGATCGAGCCACAGCCGCAGCACGGCGAAGGGCGGTGCGTTGCGCTGCGCGGAGACGCGATCGAGCCAGCCCTGCCACCCCGGCACGGCCGCGGCGGTAGAGCTCAGGAGGGTGCGCGCGGAGCGGGGATCGGCGGCCATCACCACGGCGTCGGTGCGCAGGTCGCCGTCGGCGGTCCTCACCAGGAGATCGCGCGGTGACCCCGACCCGTCGGCCGCCCGGCGCGGCAGGGTCTCGATGCCGTGCACGGCGGCGGACGTGCGGGCGTCCGCACCCAGGGAGCGCAGGCGCTCGACGAGTGGATCCCAGAGCGTGCGGGAGTAGGCGTCGCAGGGGACGTCGAAGATCAGGCCCTCCGCGGACCCCATGAAGTAGGCGTGGAACATGCCCACGAGCTCCCCACCGGAGAACTCGCGGGGGTCGGCGAAGAAGGACCGCGCGAAGACCTCGAGCGCGAGGTGCCGGGCGTCGTGGGGGAAGCGCAGCGCATCGAGCACGTCCTGCGCGCTCGTCCCGTCGAGCGCGCGGAAGGTGCCGGGGAAGTCGACGCGCAGCAGGTCCAGGGCGCGGCGCACGTCGACCCGGGCGAGCTCGCGCAGCGGGAAGCTGTCGCTGCGCAGGGCGAAGGCCGCGACGCTCCACGGCGGGGTGCGGGGGATGCCGCGGAAGGTGTCGCGGGGCCCGTCCGCGAGCTGCAGCGGATAGTCGCCGATGTCCCGCAGGTGCGCCAGGGACGGGTCGGCGCGGGCGAGCAGACGGCGCAGCGTGTAGTACTGGCGGAAGAAGGCATGGAAGCCGCGGCTCATGGAGCGTCCGTCGCCCAGGTCCCACGAGCGCGCCCTGCCGCCCCAGGTGCCGCGCGCCTCGAGGAGGTGCACGCGCACGCCCCGCTCGGCGAGCACGGTGGCGGCCGAGATGCCCGCGATCCCGCCGCCGACCACCACGACGTCCTTCGCCGGTGCGCTCGCGCGCCCCGTCGGCCCGCGATGCAGGACGGCGCGGCGGTCGCGGCCGGGACGTACGCTCATCGCTGCGCCCTGCGGTGCTCGTCGGCCGCCTTCGTCGATCCCGCGCGCGTCCACAGCAGCATCGCGAGGGTGACCATCGCGGCGCCGAATCCGAAGTCCTCGATCGGGATGTCGAAGGGGAAGCGGATGCCCAGGGTCATCGCGTCGTCGTAGAGGACGATCGGGGCGGAGAGCTTCGTCAGCCAGCCGTCCACCAGGATCTGGAAGCCCAGCACGATGGCCATCGAGATCCAGTAGGCGGGGCGGCGGAACAGGCCCGTGCGCAGCCACAGCAGCTCGAGCGCGGGGACGGCGAGGAGCGCGATGACGGTGAGGATCGTGTACTCAGGCACTCCGGCTCCTCGTCTCCTCGTCGGCGGGGCGGGCCCGACGGCGGGTCCGTCGGCGGATCCGGCCGAGGAGGATCTCCACGGCCTCGAGCGTGAGCAGCGCGCAGATCGGGATCACCAGGAAGAACAGCAGCTCCTCGAGCGGCATGCCGCCGGGCAGCGTGATCCCGGAGATCTTCGCGGGGTCGTACCGCCAGTGATGCCTGTGGATTCCCACGTAGTCCCAGGCCAGGAAGATGATCGCGGTGGGGAGCAGGGTCGCGAGCAGACGGCGCGGGCTGCGGTGCACGCGCGCTCCGATCACGAACTCGAGCGGCAGCGTCACCAGCAGGCACAGCCCCAGCAGGATCAGGTACTCACCGTGCATGCGGTGCTCCAGCGCTCCTCGCCGAGCCCTCCGCCCAGTCCAGACCCGCAGGGGACAGCTCGCCGGCCATGTCGAGCAGGAAGCGGGTGACGGTCCCGCGCTCCTCCGAGCTCAGACGTGCAGCGGCGCGCACCCGCCCCGCCTGCTGGCGGCCCATCGAGTCCATCGCCGCGCGGCGGGTCGCGGGGGAGACGGCGATCGTCACCGCCCGACGGTCCGCGGGGTGGTGCCCGCGCGTGATGTGCCCGCCCCGGGCGAGCCGGTCCAGCAGCTTCGTGGTCGCGCCCGAGGAGATGCCCAGGTGCTCGCCGAGGGCCCCCGGCGTCGCCAGCTCACCGGTGTGGGCTGCGGCGATGAGGTAGTGCAGGGCGCGCATGTCCGTCGCGCCGAGGTCCATGAAGGCGCGCGATGCGGAGGAGAGCTCCTCCTCGGCCCGGCGCAGCGCGACGAGCGCCGCCATCAGGTCGTCGATCTCGCGCTCGGCGGTCTCGTCGAGTCCCGAGCGGTCGGCCAGTTCACCCTCGGGATCGCTCGCGGCGAGGTCGTGAACGCGCCAGGGCCGACGGTCGGGCGTGCTCGTGGGCGACTCGGGTGCGGCGGTGTCGCGCGTGCCGGGCTCGGTCATGGCGGCCACCCTACTGCCGCATGATGAATTCTGCTTCCACGGCTGGAATCTTTCCCGGGAAGATGACATGCTGAGGAACTCCGCGGCGACGCTCGGTTCCGTGGGTCGCGAGGTGCAGGCACCATGCAGACAAGGGGACGATGGTGGAGATGAGCAGCGAGCCGATGGAGGAGATCGATGCCGTCGAGGACCAGGTCGACGTCGCGGCGCACGACGCTCGCGCCCCGGGGGATCTCCGCCTGGCCGGAGACGTCCCCGCCAGCTCGGGTGAGTCCGCGATGGACGTGAGCGAGGACGTCCGCCGGGCGACGGCGCGGCTGATGGACGAGGGTTCCCGGCGCGCACGCCGTCACGGAGGGGAGGTCCTGCAGCTCTGGGAGCTCGCCGCCGCGCAGCTCCCAGGAGGGAAGCTGCTGCGCCCGCGACTGCTGCTGGAGGCCTTCGACGCCCTGAGCGCGGACCTGCCCTCGCGCACGGGCCGTCCCGTCGCCGAACGCGCCGAGGCGGTGCGTCTCGCCGCGGCGCTCGAGGTGCTCCACTTCGCCTTCCTCCTCCACGACGACGTCATCGACAACGACCTCACCCGGCGCGGCCGCGCCAACCTCGTCGGCGCCCTGATCGCCCAGGAGCAGGGCTCCGGCTCGGCCGCGGATTCGGACTCGCGCTCGGACTCCGGCTCCGGCTCTGGCTCGGCGGGGACGGACGACCGCCGCAGCCACTGGGCCCGCAGCACCGCCGTCCTGGTCGGCGACCAGATGCTCGCCCTCGCCCACCAGGTGTTCGCGCGCGTCGACCTGCCCCGCTCCGAGCGTCTCGCGCTGCTGGACGCCTTGGGCGATGCTGTCGCCGAGTCCGCCGTCGGCGAGTTCCTCGACGTCTCGCTCAGCGACGGCATCGTCGCCCCCGAGACGGACGTGATCGCGGAGATGACCCGCACCAAGACGGCCACCTACAGCTTCGAGCTGCCCCTGCGCGCGGCCTGCGTCCTGGCCGGCGCCCCCGAGCCCGCACGCGATGCGCTCACGAGCGCCGGACGGCACCTGGGCATCGCCTTCCAGCATCAGGACGACGCCCTCTCCGTGTTCGGGTCCGCCGCCGAGCACGGCAAGGACCCCAGCTCCGACCTGCGCGAGGGAAAGCAGACGGCGATCACGGACTTCGCCCGCGGCACGCCCGACTGGCCGCTCATCGAGGCGGCCCTGGGAAGCCCAGACCTGTGCGCTCCCGACGGTCGGCACGTGCGCTCACTGCTCGCGGACTGCGGCGCCGAGGCGCACGTGCAGGCGCTCGCAGCGCGGGAGGTGGTGCAGGCGCGCGCCGTCCTCGCGGAGGCCCAGGACGTCGTCCCCGCACCCGCCGCCCGCGTGCTCGGCGCCGTGATCGAGGAGCTCGACGGGAGGTCGCGGTGAGCCGCGACCCCACCGGCTCCGACGACGCCCGCGCCGATCCCACCGGCTCCGGCGCCGATCCTGCCGGCTCCCGACGCTCGGATCGTCCCGAGGAACGCGGCTGCCCGCTGCACAGCGACATCCCCGGCGCGGGTCCCCTCGGCCTGCGGTCCCTGCTCCGGGGCCCGCGCGTCCCCGGCGCGGATCCGGGCACTGACCGGACGGGTGACGCCCGTGTCCCGCGCGTCTGGAGGATCCGATCGCACCCGGCGGCGCGCGAGGTGCTCCGGCGCCGCGAGGGCACGACGCAGGCAGGGTTCACCGCGGAGGCGATCCCGAGCGGCCGGCTGCGCCGCCACCCGATCCTGCTGTCCGACGGACCCGGCCACGACGCCCAGCGCCGCGCCGTCGGCCGCTTCTTCTCCCCGCAGGGCATCGAACGCTCCAGCGCGGAGACCATGGAGCGCGAGGCCGTCCGCCTCGTCGGCGAGGCGGTCCGCGAGGGCGGCTGCGACCTCGGTCAGCTCGCCCTGCTCTACTCGGTGGCGGTGAGCCGCGAGATCGTCGGCCTCACCGCCTCGCCCCTGGAGGCGATGTCGCGCCGGCTCGTGCGCCTGCAGCGGCAGCCGGACGTCGACCTGACCCGCCCGCGCTGGGGCCGCTCCCTGCCGCAGTGGGCGCTCGCCGCCGTCCGCGGGCTCGGACCGCTCGCCGCCTTCCACCTGCGCGACGTCCGCCCGGCGATCCGCCGGCGACGCCGACACCCCGCCGACGACGTGATCAGCCACCTGCTCGACCAGGGCGCGCGCGGCGCCGACATCCTCGTCGAATGCGTCACCTACGCGAGCGCCGGGATGATCACCACCCGCGAGTTCCTGGTGATGGCGTGCTGGCGCCTCCTGGACGACGAGGCGCTGCGCACGGAGTTCCTCGCCGGCGACCGCGAGGAGAAGGCCGCGATCCTGCGGGAGATCATCCGGCTCGAGCCCGTGGTCGGGCACCTCTACCGCCGCGCGCGGGAGCCCTTCGACGTGTCCGGATGCCCCGCGTCGGCCGACGTCCGGCCCGGTGACCTGATCGACGTCCACGTCCGGGACGCCAACGCGGACGCGCAGGTCATGGGGGAGGATCCGCTCGAGATCAGGCCCCACCGCCCGCTGCCGCGCGGGGTCTCGCCGGCCGGGTTCAGCTTCGGCGCGGGGCCCCATCGCTGCCCCGGCGAGCACCTCGCGATCACCGAGTCGGCGGTGCTGCTGGAGCATCTGCTCGACGCCGCCCCGCGCCTCGCATGTGCCCCCGAGATCGCCTGGGACGACGTCGTCGCCGGATACCGCCTGCACGGCATGAGGGTCGAGTTCCCCGACCGCGTCGCCTGAGGGCTGGGCAGTGTTCACACCGCGACACCGACTTCTCGAGCACCCGGATCGCGGTGCTAGTGTCGCTCGCGAATGAACCACATTCTCCGGGGTCAGTGAAACTCTGAACCGGCGGTGACAGTCCGCGACCCGGCTCCCTCGGGAGCCGGTTGACCTGGTGGAACTCCAGGACCGACGGTAAAAGTCCGGATGGGAGGAGATGTGGCGTCGCTGTGCGCGGCGTCGGCTCGCCGTCGTCCGCCCCGGTGACGCTTCTGCCGCCGTGCCATCGCCCCGGACCACCGCCGATCCGGAGGCTTCCGTGCATGGGCACCACACGCCCCCATCCGCTGCAGCCGCGACGCCCGACGAGCGCGCCGCGATGGACCGCGCGCTCGCGCTCGCCGCCCGCGGTCTCGCCGAGGACGCGAACCCCCGCGTGGGCTGCGTCCTCCTCGCGGCCGACGGGACGACCCTCGGCGAGGGCTGGCACCGCGGCGCCGGCACGCCCCACGCCGAGGTCGCGGCCATCGCCGACGCGCGCTCCCGAGGCGGCGAGACCCGGGGCGCGACGGCCGTGGTCACCCTCGAACCCTGCGCGCACACCGGCCGCACCGGCCCCTGCACGAGGGCGCTGCGCGACGCCGGGATCGCCCGCGTCGTCTTCGCCCTGGCCGACCCCGGCGCCGCCTCGGGCGGAGGCGCCCGCGAGCTCGCGGCGGCCGGCGTCGACGTGGTGGGCGGCCTGCGGGAGGAGCAGTCGCGCGAGCTCCTGGGCGGCTGGCTCGCGCGGGCCGCCCGGGCGGCCGCCGACGGGGCGTCGGAGCCGGACCGGGCGACAGCCCCGGAGCAGGCACCGGACTCCGAGCAGGGACCGAGTCCCGAGCCGACCACCGTGCACCTCGTGCTGAAGATGGCGACGAGCCTGGACGGCAAGGTCGCCGCGGCCGACGGCACCAGCCGGTGGATCACCGGCGAGGCCTCCCGCGCCCACGCCCACACGGTGCGCGCCCGGACCGACGCGATCATCGTCGGCACGGGCACCGTGCTCGCCGACGACCCGTCGCTCACCGCCCGGCCGGACCCTGCCGCCCGGCGGGACGCTGCCGCCCGGCGGGACGCTGCCGCTGGTCCCGAAACTTTCGCGCAGCCCCGACCTTCCGCGTCCAGCCAGCCGCTGCGCGTCGTCGTCGGACGTCGCGACGTCCCCGAGGACGCTGCAGTGCGCGGCACCGACGGGCGATTCCTGCACCTGCGTACGCACGAGCCGCAGGAGGTCCTCGCCGCGCTCGCCGCCCGCGGCGTCGGCCACGCCGTGCTGGAGGGCGGGCCGGGGCTCGCCACCGCCTTCCTCCGCGCCGGCCTGATCGACGAGATCCACGCCTACCTCGCGCCCCTGCACCTCGGGGCGACCGGCCGATCGGCGATCTCCGACCTCGGCATCCCGACCCTCGCCGACGCCCCGCGCTGGCACACCGAGGACGTGCAGCGCCTGGGCGAGGACGTGCTCCTCATCGCCCGTCGGACCGCTCCCGCACCTGGCTCGGGGACCTGATCCCCGCCCCCGTCGTCCGCTCGCCCACGCCCCACCCGTCGCCCATCCACCACCGGACTCACCACCACCGGACCGCCCACCGTCCGCTCCCGGAAGGAGACCCCATGTTCACCGGCATCGTCGAGGAGATCGGCACCCTCGAGACCCTCACCCCGCTGCCCGGCGGCGAGGCCCGCCTGCAGCTGCGCGGCCCGCTCGCCGCGTCCGACGCCCGCCTCGGCGACTCGATCGCGGTCGACGGCGTGTGCCTCACCGTGGTCGACCTCACCGGCGACGGCGGATTCGCGGTCGACGCGGTCCCCGAGACCCTGCGCCGCACCGCTCTGCGCGACGTCGCCCCCGGCGCGCGCGTGAACCTCGAACGCGCGCTGCGGGCCGACGCCCGTCTCGGCGGCCACATCGTCCAGGGGCACGTCGACGGCGTCGCCACCCTGCGCAGCCGCCGCGACGGCGGACGCTGGGTCGACCTCGTCTTCGCCATCGATCCCGCGCTCGCGCCGCTGATCGCCGAGAAGGGCGCGATCACCGTCTCCGGCGTCTCCCTCACGGTCACGTCCGCGGGCGAGGACAGCTTCGGCGTCTCCCTCATCCCCGCGACACTCGAGGCCACCACCCTGGGCGGCCTCGACGAGGGGGGCCTGGTGAACATCGAGGTCGACGTGCTCGCGCGATACGTCGCGCGTCTGCAGCAGACCGGCGCGGTCGGGGCCCACGCACCTGATCAGGCCGTCCCCGACGTGCCCGGCGTGGCAGAGGCCCCCGACGTGCCCGAGGCCGAGGCGGCGCGGCGATGAGCGGGACGACGCCGACGACAGCCGGGACGACGCCGATGACGGACACGACGGCTCCCGGGGCCCTGATCCCCGGGACGCGCGAGGCCCGGATCGACGCGGCGCTCGCGGAGCTGCGCGCGGGTCGGCCCGTGCTCGTCGCGGACTCGGAGGACCGCGAGAACGAGGTCGACGCCATCATCTCCGCCCAGCTCGCGACCCCGCGGTGGGTGGGTTGGATGGTGCGACGGACGTCCGGCTACCTGTGCGCGCCCATGCCCGCCGAGATCGCGGATCACCTCGAGCTGCCGCTCATGGTGCCCCGCACCGAGGACTCCCTGCGCACCGCGTACACCGTGAGCGTCGACGCCGCGCGCGGTGTCACCACCGGGATCTCTGCGAGCGACCGCGCCACGACGCTGCGCGCCCTCGCCGATCCCCGGGCCGTGCCCGCGGACCTCATCCGCCCCGGCCACGTGATCCCGCTGCGCGCCGTGCCCGGTGGCGTCGGCGAGCGGCCCGGGCACACCGAGGCCGCGGTCGACCTGTGCCGCGCCGCAGGCCTCCCGCCCGTCGGCGCGATCGGGGAGCTGGTCAGGGACGACGGCGAAGTCATGCGGCTCGAGGAGGCGAGCGTCCTCGCCGCCGACGAGGGACTCGTGCTGCTCACGATCGCGGACCTCGTCGACGGACTCGCGGGGCACCCGGGTGACCGCGGGCGTGCAGGGCAGGACGCGGGGCAGGAGGAGTCGCGCAGCGTCGGGCCCGAGCCTCGGGCCGCAGCGCCGGCTCGCGTCGAGCACACGGGCAGCGCCGACCTGCCGACGCGGCACGGCGCGTTCCGTATCCACGGCTTCCGCGACCTGCGCACGGGCGCCGACCACGTCGCCCTGGTGGCGGACCCGCCCGAGCGCCCGGCCGAGGCGGTTACGGCGGTCCCGGCGCACCCGGCACCCGCGGCGCATCCGGCACCCGCGGCGCATCCGGCACCCGCGGCGCATCCGGCACCCGCGGCGGCACCGGCTTCCGCGGTGGCCCCGGCGCTGGTCCGCGTGCATTCGGAGTGCCTGACGGCGGAGGCGTTCGGCTCCCTGCGGTGCGAGTGCGGGCCGCAGCTCGAGGAGTCGCTGCGCCAGGTCGCCGAGCGCGGCGGCGCCGTCATCTATCTGCGCGGGCACGAGGGCCGCGGCATCGGCCTGCTCGAGAAGATCGCCGCGTACGACCTGCAGGACCACGGATTCGACACCCTCACCGCCAATCTGGAGCGCGGTTTCGAGGGCGACCTGCGGGAGTACGGAGCGGCCGCCGCGATCCTCCGCGACCTGGGCCTCGAGCACGTCGACCTGCTGACCAACAATCCGCAGAAGGCGCAGGAGCTCGCGCGGCACGGGATCGACGTGGCCCGCACGACCCGGCTGCTCGTCGGCCGCACCCCGCACAACGCCCGCTACCTGCGCACCAAGGCCGAGGCGATGGGGCACCTCATCCCCCTCGACACCACCACGACCCAGGCCACCGCAACCCAGGCCGCCACAACACAGGCCAGCACACCTCTCACCACCACAGGAAGGACACCCCAGTCATGAGCGGAGCAGGAGCGCCCCAGCTGAACACGGACGGCAGCGACCTGAGGGTCGTGATCGTCGCCGCGAGCTGGCACGAGCAGATCATGAACGGACTGATCGACGGCGCCGCGCGCGCCCTGGAGGAGGCGAAGGTCAGCTCGGTCGACCTGGTCCGCGTCCCGGGCTCGTTCGAGCTGCCGGTCGCCGCCCTCCACGCCGCGGCCTCGGCCGACGCGGTCATCGCGCTCGGCACCGTGATCCGCGGCGGCACCCCGCACTTCGAGTACGTGTGCCAGGCCGCCACCCAGGGGCTCACCGACGTCACCCTGCGCACGGGCATCCCCATCGGATTCGGCCTGCTGACCTGCGACACCGAACAGCAGGCCCTCGACCGCGCCGGCCTCGCGGGCTCCATCGAGGACAAGGGGGCGGAGGCCGCCGAGGCCGCCGTCGCGACCGCCAACGTCACCCGTCGTCTGCAGGAGGAGGCGGAGAGCTCGGGCCGGCCGATCGGCAGGTCCGCGCCCCGCGCCGGAGGCGTCGGCTTCCGCATCGCCGGGGTCGACTGAGTCCGCAGGCGTCGACTGAGCGCGCAGATGCGGGTGGACGCGCACGTCGCGTGGTCGGCCGCGCGGGCCCGCGTCGCCGTCTCGGCGCGAGTCCCCGGGCACCCCGTGCACTTCGCGTAGCAGGAGGTCGGGTCACGACGAATAGAGCACGTCACCCGACCCATGACTACGCGTAGTGCACACCCTTGCTCGAGACCCGGCGGAGAGAGGGCAGTGCGCCCGTCGGCGCCGCGCCGAAGACGCAGCGGGACGGGCACCGCGAGTCCTCCCCAACCCCGGGGTGGGCGCTGTCATCCACAATCGGCGCGGAAGGCTGGTGGGGGCACTGCGCACGGCAGAGGCTCCGCGACATGGAATCGGAGCACAAGAAGGAATTGCACGTGATCCCGTCGTCCGTGCGCGAGGACAGCGGGATCTCCCGCCGAGTGATCGCGCGAGAGATCGCGCAGGGGACGCTCGTCCAGCTCGGGCGCGGATGGTACGGAACGCCGGAGACCCCCGCGAAGGTTGCCCGAGCGTTGAAGATCGGGGCCCGCCTCACCTGCGGGGACGCCCTGGAGTTGCACGGCGTCTGGATGGTGCGCGACGAGAAGCTGCATGTGGCGACCCTGCGCGGGGAGAAGCCGCGCACCCCTGATCGTGGCGTCGTGCCCCACAAGTAACAGCACCGCTGGCCCGACTTCGAGCCGATCATGCCGATCCGCATCGCACTGGACCGCCTCGCGCGTTGCCGCGGAGCGGAGGACGCGGCGATCGCCTTCGAGTCCGTGGCGAACCAGGGGTTGCTGAGCGCGGACGAGATCGACGGGGTGCTCGCGGGTCTGCCGGTGAAGCTGCGCGAGAGCATCGGTGTCATCGACCCGCGTGCCCAGTCGGGCACGGAGACTCGGGTGCGCAGGTACCTGCAGCGCCTGGGGGTTCGAGTGGAGCCGCAGTGGTACGTCGACACCGTGGGCCGCACCGACATCCGTGTGGGTGAGCGTCTGATCATCGAATGCGACAGCGCTGCCTACCACACGGACCCGGATGCGTACGCGGAGGACCGGCGCCGGGATCAGCTGCTGATCGCGCAGGGTTATGTGGTTCTACGGTTGACCTGGGAGGACGTCATCGAGGAGTGGGAACGGACCCGTGAGCTTCTGAGGTCCATCGTCGCCCACCGTCTGCACCGCAAGCGTCGGTCACTGCGCTGAGGACAAGGCTCGCTGCGACGAGGGGCCGAGGGGCGACCGCCGGACGGGGCGACACCGCGGCGTTGACACGGGTCTCCGGGTGCCCCGTGCACTTCGCGTAGCAGGAGGTCGGGTCACGACGAATAGAGCACGTCACCCGACCTATGACTACGCGTAGTGCACGCCCCCGCTGGAGACCGCCCGCCGAGTGCCCGCGATCCGCAGATCGACGACGTTCCAGTCCCCGGGGGCAGCCGCGCCGGTACTGTCCGGGCGCGGCAGTCAACCGGTCGCGCATACCAGGCAGTCAACCGGTCGCGCCCAGCCAGTCGGCCGACCGCGCCCAGGCAGTCGACCTGCCCCACCCAGGCACCGGCCGGGCCCAGCCCGGGCTCAGCTGTGCTGCTTGTCGGGGCCGAACAGGCGGTGCTGGGCCTCTTCGCGGAAGGTCGTGGCGGCGGCGATCGAGTCGACCTCGCCGACCACGGGGTTCGGCTGGTGGGTGGCGCGGGTGCCGGCGTACAGGCTCAGCAGGTTCATCGAGACCGCGCGCTGGTTGCGGTGCCCCAGCAGCTTGGTGACGTGCACGCCCAGCCAGGCGAACCAGCCCACCGTGCCGGAGAGGCCGATCGAGCCGGCGATCGGCAGGTCGGGCAGCTCGGTGATGGCGGCGCGGCGGCCGATCGTGGCCATGGTGCCCAGGTCCACGTAGTGGAAGGGCTTCTTGTCCTTGCCCTGGGCGCGGACGTCGGCGTCGATCATGCGGGCGACGGCGCGGCCGGACTGGATGGCGGGCTGCGCGAGCTGCGGGAGGGCGTTCTCGCCGCCGGCGATGTCGCCGGCCGCGTACACGCCGGGGAAGCCCTTGACCTGCAGGTTCTCGTCGACGTCGAGGCGTCCGCGCGAATCCTGGGGCAGGCCCCAGTCCTTGACGGTCTCCGCGATCGCGACGCCCGCGGCCCACACGGTGATGTCGGACTCGAGGATCGAGCCGTCGTCGAGCTCGACGAAGTCGTAGCCCACGGACTTCACGCCGTGGCCCAGGCGCAGCTCGACGCCGCGGGCCTCGAGCTCCTCGGCCGCGTACTCGCGGAACTCCTCTCGGAACTCCTTGATGAGCTCGCCGCCGCGCTGAAGCAGCGTGATCTGGAGAGTGCCCGGGTCCATCTCCGGGTAGAGGATGTCCAGCTCCTGCATGCGGAAGTCCGCGAGGGCGCCGGCGATCTCCACGCCCGTCGGCCCGCCGCCGACGATCGAGACGTGCACCCGGTCGGTGTCCTCGATGCGGCTGGTGCGCTCGAGCTCGGAGAACACGCGGTCACGGATGGCGATCGCCTGGGAGCGCGTGTACATCGGCATCGCGTGCTCCTCGGCGCCCGGGGTGCCGAAGTACGTGGTGGTCGCGCCGTTGGCGAGGACCAGGTAGTCGTAGGAGAGCTCGTCGGGGCTGTCCGTGCCGTTCTCGAGGCGCACGACCTTCTGCTCCGGGTCGACGCCCACGACCTCGCCCTGGCGGTAGCGCATGTTCGGCACGTTCAGCGACAGGCCGCGCAGGAACATGGTGACGTCGCCCGGGTTCAGGCCGGCGGTCGCGACCTGGTACAGCAGCGGCTGGAACGTCTTGTAGACGTTGCGGTCGATGAGGGTGACGCGCACGCGGGTGTCGCGCAGGCCCAGCACGGCGTTGGCGCCGGCGAAGCCACCGCCGATGATGATGACGTGAGGCCAGCTCGCGCCGTCCTTGGCAGGAACGGTCCGGCGACTGCCGAAGGGGAACTCGAACATCTTTCTCCTCGATGGACGGGATGGAGACGTGTCGGCGGCGGGCACGCCTGGGGGTTGGCGGGCGCGAGGATCACGGCGGGCGGACATCCCAGGGGGCGTGAGCATCGACCGCGTCCCCGGAGGCTGTCCTCCACGACGGTATCGAGGGCCGGATCGATGCTAGTCCACTCCTCCGTCGCGGTCTCCACCCCGGGCGTGGAAAGAGAAGGCGATCACCTCCTGCGCGCCACCAGTGTGGCACCCGCGACGCGCAGGCGCACCGATCCGGGCAGACTGGACCCGATCCGACGACGACCGAGGAGACCTCATGCCCGCACCGTTCGCCCTCCCCGACGGCTTCCTCGCCGACCTCCAGGCGCTGCGCCGGGACCTGCACGCCCATCCCGAGGTCGGGCTGCAGCTGCCGTGGACCCAGGAGAGGGTCCTGCGCGAGCTCGAGGGCCTCGGGCTCGACGGCGACCGCCTCGAGATCATCCAGGGCCGTGACCTGACCTCGGTGGTGGGCGTGCTGCGCGGCGGCAGACCGGGACCGGTGACCCTGCTGCGCGGCGACATGGACGCGCTCCCCATCACCGAGGCGACGGGCCTGCCCTTCGCCTCGACCAACGGGGCGATGCACGCGTGCGGGCACGACCTGCACGTGGCCGGACTCGTCGGCGCCGCCCGCCTCCTCGCCGCGCGGATCGACGAGCTGCCGGGCACCGTGATCCTCATGTTCCAGCCGGGAGAGGAGGGGTACGACGGGGCCGGCCGCATGCTCGCCGAGGGGCTCCTGGACGTCGCCGGCGAGCGTCCCACCAGCGCCTTCGGCATCCACGTCCACGCCGATTCGCCGACGGGGCGGATCGGGGTGCGCGGCGGCACCCTGATGGCCGCCTACTCGATCCTCGAGGTGACGGTGCTGGGCACCGGGGGCCACGGCTCGCGTCCGCAGGAGGCCCGCGACCCCGTGCCCGCCGCCGCGGAGATCGTGCTCGCCCTGCAGACCGAGGTCACCCGCCGCTTCAGCGTCTTCGACCCGGTCGTGGTCACCGTCGGCGAGCTCCATGCCGGATCCGCCCCGAACGTGATCCCCGAGCGGGCGCGGCTGCGCGCCGGCGTGCGCACGTTCAGCGCCGAGGCCGTCCGACGCGCTGCGCGCGAGCTGCCCGAGCTGGTGCGCCACGTGGCCGCCGCCCACGGACTCGAGGCGGAGGTCGAGTTCCGGGAGGTCCTTCCCGCGACGGTGAACGACGCCGCCGCCGCCGAGGAGTTCTCGCGCGTGGCGCGCGACCTGTTCGGCGAGGAGCGCGTCGAGCAGCTCGAGCGGCCCCGCACGGGATCCGAGGACTTCTCGCGCGTGCTGGAGGCGGTGCCCGGCGCCTACGGCTTCGTGGGCGTGGCCGCCGACTGGGACCCCGAGCACCCGCCGGCCTCGAACCACTCCGCGTACGCGATGTTCGACGACTCGGTGCTCGCGGACCAGGCGCTGCTGCTCGCGACGCTCGCCTGGGAGGCGCTCACGAGCGGCCGCTGAGCGTCGCGCTCATGCCCGGCCGCTGAACGCCTGCTCCCACCAGTCCTGGATCGCGGCGAAGCGCTGCAGACGGTGCCGGGGGCGGCCGGAGCGGGTGAGCTCGTGGTCCTCGCCGGGGAACACCAGCATCGAGGACGGCACCCCGTTGCGGCGCAGCGCCGCGAAGTAGCGGGTGCCCTGCTCGAGCGGGCAGCGCAGGTCCTGCTCGGAGTGGATGACGAAGGTGGGCGTGCGCACGTCGCCCACGTGCGCGAACGGGCTCTGCCGCGCGATGTCGGCCGGGTCGGTGCCCACGTACTCGTCGCCGAAGTACGAGCCGATGTCGCTCGTGCCCTGGAAGCTCGCCGGATCGAGGAAGCCGCGCTCGACGATCGCCGCGGCGAAGCGATGGTCGTGGGCGATGGTCCACGCGGTGAGGTAGCCGCCGTAGGAGCCGCCCATGATTCCCGGGCGCGAGGCGTCCAGCCGGCCCGGATGCTCCGCGGCGTCGGCCGCGATCGCGCCCTCGAGGAAGTCGATGACGTCGGCGAAGTCGTCGGTGCCCATGCGGTGCCTGATCGCGCGACCGTGCGCCCGTCCGTACCCGGCGGAGCCGCGCGGATTGCAGTAGGCGACCGCGTACCCGGCACCCGCGAGCACCTGCACCTCGTCGAAGACGCTGACGCCGTAGTGCGCGAACGGTCCGCCATGGATTATGAGGATCACGGGGAAGGGGCCCTCGCCCTCGGGCACCGCGAGCCAGCCGTGGACCGGGTGACCATCGCGGCCGGCCACCTCGAGCTCGCGCGGGGCGACGAGCCCGCAGGCGCGCAGGTCGGCACCCAGGTCGGTGAGCACGCGAGGGGCCGACGGCAGGGCACGCGCCGCGTCCGCGTCGGACTCGCCCGGCGCCGGGACCTGCACCTGCACGAGCTCGCCCGCGCTGGTGGGGGTCGAGACGGCGGCGAGGACCACGACCTCGCCGGCCCGTCCGAGCGGGGAGACGGCCGCGGCGCCGTGCGCCTCGAGGTCGCCGCCGAGCACCTCCTGCGTGGTGCCGTCGCGGGAGACCAGGTGCAGGTGGATGCGCCCGCGCGTCAGCTCGTGGACGAGCACCCGATCGCCCGCCGTCTCGAGTGGCCCGGCTGAGGTCAGCTCGAGCTGCTCGGGATCCGTGATCCGGCGCGGACGGCCGGACGCGGAGCCGCTCGGCGGGTCCAGCAGCCAGACGGCGCGGTCCGGCGCGATCGCGTCACGGCCGTCGATCGGCTCGGAGGCGAGCAGGGCGAGAGCGCCGCCGGGGAGCGCGACGAGCTGGTCGATCGAGAGGCCGTCGGCCTCCTCCAGCAGGATCGATGCGGACGACGGGGTCCCGGCATCGATCGCGACGAGCACCGAGCGCAGGTCGCGCACGTCGGACTCGAGGCGGTCGCGCACCGCGAGCACGCGCGTGCCGTCGGTGTCGAAGGCGAGCGCCGTGTGATCGTCCGGGCCCTCGGTGAGCTGCACGACCGTGCCGGGAGCAGGGGAGGCGTCTTCGGCCCCGTCGGCGCCCTCGGCCCCGTCGGACTCGGCGGGACCGCGAACCCCGTCGGCCCCGCCCTCGCTGCCCGTCCCCACCCGCGGCGCCTGCGGGTACTCGGGCTCGTCGTCCAGGGACGGCAGGTCCAGGACGTGCACCTGGCGGGATCGGTCGATGCTCCAGCCCACGCCGTTGGCGTGCCAGCGCACGCTGTCCACCCGCCGCGCGGGCTCCGCATCGGGGCCGATGCCGTCGACGGTGCCGTAGCGACCGGGCTCCGGGATCCGCGCGAGGAACGCGAGGCGGGAGCCGTCGGGCGAGAAGACGAACTCCCCGACGCCCAGCGGGGCGTCCGTGACCTTCATCGGCTCGCCGCCGCGGGGATCCAGGAGATGGATCTGCGCGCGGCCGCGCGCGTCGGGTCGCAGGAAGGCGAGGACGGAGCCGTCGGGGGAGAGACGGGGCGCGGAGTCGGAGATCCCGCGGGTGAGGCGCCGGGCTGCGCCGCTCTCCCGCCGCGGAGCCCCGTGCCTGCGGCCGGCGCCGTCGAGCTCGAACCTCCAGAGCTGGCCGACGCTCCGGTCGGCCCCCTCGTCCGGATGGGAGACGGCGACGATCGCGAAGCTCGCGTCGGGAGCGAGGGCGGGTGTGGAGACGGAGAGCAGGTGGCGGATGTCCGAGGGGTGCACGCCCTCGAACCTACAGCGCTGGGCGAGCGGCGCCCGATCGTGACGTGATCGTGACCGTTCACGCGGCGCTCGTCGGCGAAAAGCGGCGCTGACCGCCCATGACGCCGCTCCGAGGCGCCACTCCACGGCGCGCGCCGTCGCCCCGCTTCCTCCCGGTATGAGAGGTTTCGTCGGCCTCCGCGGTTTGAGGTGGGGCGCGCGGCACCCTACGGTCGACGAGGCATTGCAGCGCGTGACGACCGATGCGATCGCCGGGCCGCGTTGCCGCCACGGACCGGAAGGATCCGTGCGGCCGACCGGAGAATCTTCCCGTCACCGCCCACGAGCAGCATTGTCCGGCCCACAGACCCCGACCCCCGACGAGAGCGCAGGCGATTCCGTGGACTTCGGCGAATTCCTCAGCTCCCGCTCGAGCGAGATCCTGTTCGCCGCCGCCCAGCACTTCAGCCTCGTCGCCCAGTCCGTCGTCCTCGCGACGGTCATCGCGGTCGCGATCGCCGCGCTCGTGCACCGCTCGAGCCTCGGCCGCGCCGCCGCCAACTCGGTGAGCGCCGTCGGGCTCACCATCCCGTCCTTCGCCCTCATCGGCCTGATGGTCGCGCCCTTCGGCTTCGGGGTGAAGCCCGCGGTCATCGTGGTCGTCTTCTTCGCGGCGCTGCCCATCCTGCGCAACGCCATCGTGGGCCTCGCCGGGGTGGATCCGGCGCTCGTCGAATCGGCGCGGGGCCTGGGCATGAGCCGGCTGGGCATCTTCTTCCGCGTCGAGCTGCCGCTGGCCTGGCCCGTGATCCTCAGCGGAGTGCGCGTCTCCGCCCAGATGGTCATGGGCGTCGCGGCGGTCGCCGCCTACGTGCTCGGCCCCGGGCTGGGCGGCTTCATCTTCCAGGGCCTCTCGCGCCTCGGCGGTGCCGGGGCGATCGAGTCGGTGGTGACCGGCACCGTCGGCGTCATCCTCCTGGCCCTCATCCTCGACCTCCTGCTGCTGGGCCTCGGCAGGCTCACGACCTCGAAGGGCATCCGGTGACCGACTCAGACCCCCGCACCCAGACCACCGCCGCCGCGGAATCCGCCTCCGGCGTGGCATCGGGCCGCTCGATCTTCCTGGACGCCGTCACCAAGCGGTACCCCGGGCAGAAGCGCCCGGCCGTCGACGGCGTCACCCTCGAGATCCCCGAGGGCCAGGTCGTCATGCTCGTCGGCCCCTCCGGCTGCGGCAAGACGACCACGCTGAAGATGATCAACCGCCTCATCGAGCCCACCGAGGGGCGCATCGTGCTGGGCGGCGAGGACGTCACCACGATCAACGGCGACGAGCTGCGCCGCCGCATCGGCTACGTCATCCAGGCCGGCGGCCTGTTCCCGCACATGACCGTCGCCCAGAACGTCGCGCTCGTGCCCAAGATGCTGGGCTGGGACAAGGCCCGCATCGCCGAGCGCGTCGAGGAGCTGCTCGAGCTGGTCGGCCTCGACCCCGACGTCTACCGCTCGCGGTTCCCCAAGGAGCTCTCGGGCGGGCAGCAGCAGCGCGTGGGCGTGGCCCGGGCGCTCGCCGCGGACCCGCCCGTGCTGCTCATGGACGAGCCCTTCGGCGCCGTCGACCCGATCACCCGCCAGCGCCTGCAGGACGAGCTGATCCGCATCCAGCAGGAAGTGCGCAAGACGATGGTCATCGTCACCCACGACTTCGACGAGGCCGTGAAGCTCGGCGACTGGATCGTGGTCTTCCGCGAGGGCGCGCAGATCGTCCAGTACGACACCCCCGAGCGGATCCTCGCCGAGCCGGCCGACGAGTTCGTCGAGAACTTCATCGGCTCGGGCGCCGCCCTCAAGCAGCTGGGCCTGCGCCGCGTGCGGGAGGTCGAGGCGGCCGACGCGGTCGTCGCGCACGCCGGCGGCAACGCCGCGGAGGCCCTGCGCCGCGCCGAGCAGGCGGGCCACAACCACGCGGTCGTGGTCGACGAGCGCGGACGCCCCATCTCCTGGCCCTCGCGCCGCGAGCTCTCCCGCATGACGCGCCTGCCCACCGAGCTCGACCCGGCGCTGCCCGTCGTCGGCTCGGGCGCGACCCTCAACGACGCCCTGGACACGATGCTCGTCTCGAGCGCCGGCGCCACCCTGGTCACCGGCCGCGGCGGCGTCTTCGAGGGGGTCGTGGACGTCGAGACCATCATGGACGCGATCACCATGGCCCGTCAGAGCGCCGCCGAGCGCTCGAGCGAGGCCCCGGTGGGCACCAACACCGGCGCGGTCGACGTGGTCATCGACGACGAGGGCGCCGCCGTCACCTCCCCGCAGGGATCGGCCCGCGATGACTGAGCGCCCGACGACCGACACCGCCGCCCAGGCCACCGACGATGCCGCGATCGATGCCGCGGCCGACGCGGCAGCCGCGGCCGGCTCGACCGACGCGACCGACGCGGCAGATGCGGACCGCGCGCCCGCTCCGCGCCCGTGGCGCCCGCTCATCGTGCAGATCCTGGTGCTGCTCGCGATCCTCGTGGTCTACGGCGCCTGGCTGATGCTCGCGCCGCTCACGGCCACCGAGCGCAACACCCTGAACCCCTCGACGATCCTCGAGCTCACCGGCCAGCACCTCGCCCTCACCCTGGTGGCGACCGTGATCGTGCTGGTGATCGGCGTGCCGCTGGGGATCCTGCTGACCCGCGGCCCCTTCCGGAAGATCGCGGAGCCCGTGCTGGCCGTGGCGAACTTCGGGCAGGCCGCCCCGGCCGTCGGCCTCATCGTCCTGCTCGCCGCCTTCGTGCCCAACGGGTTCCAGGCCTCGATCATCGCCCTGGTGCTCTACGCGATCCTGCCGGTGCTGCGGAACACGATGATCGGCGTGCGCGGCGTCGACCAGCGCCTGGTCGAGGCGGGGCGGGGGATGGGCATGACCGCCTTCGCCGTGCTGCTGCGCGTCGAGCTGCCGCTCGCGGTGCCGGTCATGCTCTCCGGCGTGCGCACCGCGCTCGTCCTGCTGGTGGGCACGGCCTCGCTCGCCGCCTTCGTCAACGGCGGCGGCCTGGGCCTGCTGATCACCACCGGCATCAACCTGTACCTGTTCAAGGTCCTGATCTCCGGCGCGCTGCTGGTCGCGGTGCTCGCCCTGATCGTGGACTGGGCCGGCCGCGTCGTCGAGCACGTCGCCCGACCGAAAGGACTGTGAGCATGCACGAGACCACGCCCACCGGCCGGCCGAGCAGCCGGCCCGCCGACCGCCCGGACGCCGGATTCTCGCGCCGCTCCGTCGGCTACTCGATCGGCGGCCGCCGTCTCAGCCGCCGACGGCTCGGAGCCCTCGCGGCGCTCGGCCTGCTCCCGCTCGCCGGCTGCGGGCTGCGCCCCGCGACCGCGTACACGCCGGACGTCGCCCCCGGGAAGATCAAGCGCATCGACGACCTCGCCCAGGGCGCACGCATCACCGTCACCGGGAAGAACTTCACCGAACAGCTGATCCTCGGCAAGATCGGCGTGATCGCCGCCCGCGCCGCCGGCTTCGAGGTCGACGACCTCACCAACGTCCCCGGCAGCGTCCCCGTGCGCGAGCTGATGACCAACGGCGGGGCCGACATGACCTGGGAGTACACGGGCACCGCGTGGCTCACCTACCTGGGCGAGACCAAGGGCATCCCCGACAAGAAGAAGCAGTGGCAGGCCGTGCACGATGCGGACCTGGACAACGGCCTCACCTGGCTGCCGCCCGCGCCGCTGAACAACACTTATGCCCTCGCGGTGCGCAGCGAGGCCGTCGAGGAGCTGGGCGGCATCACGAAGCTCAGCCAGCTCGAGGACCTTCCCGTGGAGGACCGGACCATCTGCGTGGAGTCGGAGTTCAACTCCCGGGCCGACGGACTCGTGCCGCTGCTGAAGGCCTACGACATCCCGCGCGGGAAGGACGACGGCGTCCCCGCGGGCAACATCAGCCTCTACGACACGGGCGCCGTGTACACCGCGACGGACCGCGGCAGCTGCAACTTCGGCGAGGTCTTCACGACCGACGGGCGCATCCAGAGCCTGGACCTGAAGATCCTCGAGGACGACCGACACTACTTCCCGGCGTACAACGTGGCCCCTGTGCTGCGCACCGAGACGCTGACGAAGCATCCGCAGCTCCAGGACGTCTACGAGACCGTGACGCCCGAGCTCACCGATGACGCCCTGCGCTCGCTGAACCTGCGGGTCGACGAGGGCGGGGAGCTGCCGGCGGACGTCGCCTTCGACTTCATGGTCGAGCAGGGGCTGGTGTCCCGGCCGTAGGGCGCTCCCGCCGCGGACCCGTCGGCCCGCCGGCCCCCCGACGGGCGCCCCGGCTCGATAGGATCGAACGGTCGCGTCCGACTCCACGCGCGGA
The DNA here is from genome assembly GCF_016623465.1 of Brachybacterium halotolerans. Taxonomy (GTDB): domain Bacteria; phylum Actinomycetota; class Actinomycetes; order Actinomycetales; family Dermabacteraceae; genus Brachybacterium; species Brachybacterium halotolerans. The sequence continues at coordinate 297,488 of NZ_JAEDAJ010000002.1, read as the reverse complement.
GGTCCTCCCGGCATGTCGCCCCGTCACCTGTCCTCCCGCGCCAGACCGCGCCCGGAGGAGCTGCGCGTCGACCTCCAGCACCTGCCCGTCGGCGTCCCCGTGCGCGGTGCGCGCTTCTCCTGGGTGGTCCCGCAGCTGGGCGACTCCATGCAGAGGATGCACCGCATCCAGGTCGCCCGCTCGCCGCGCGGCTTCGGCAGCCCGCTCTGGGACACCGGCTGGGTGACCTCGGAGCGCTCGGTGGCCGTGCCCTACGAGGGGCCCGACCTCGACGCCTCCACCCCGTACTGGTGGCGGGTCGCCGTGGACACCGACGCACCCGGCGACTGGTCCAGCGCCCAGTGCTTCGTCACCGCGGCGGACGCCTGGGGCGGCGAGGCCATCTGGGGTCCGGTGGCGATGGACGAGTGGACCGCGGAGGACATCCCGTGGGTGCTGCTGCGCACCGAGTTCGATCTGCCCGCTCAGCCCGTCCGCGCCGCCTTCGTCGAGGCCGCGGGCCTGTCCCCGGAGGGCGGGCCGACGCCCCAGGGGCCGCGCGGCGGCCGCCAGCACGTGTACAAGCTGTGGGCGAACGCGCAGGTCGTGGGGTACGGCAGCGTGCGTTCGGGCTTCGAGGAGGCGATGTACCACGCGCATGACCTCACCGGCGTGCTGCGGCCCGGGCGCAACGCCCTCGCCGCCCTGTGCTGGGCCGAGCAGGGGAGAGCGTTCAGCGCCCGCCTGGTGGCGGTGCTGGCCGACGGCACCCGCCTCGAGGTGCCGACCTCCACCCGCTGGCGGGCGTTCAGCGGGGCGATGATGCTGCCGGGGCTCGGGGACATCGGCGGCGGCTGGTTCCGGGCCCCGCGCGAGGACTGGGACATGCGGCACGAGCCGCGCGGCTGGCAGAGCCCCGGCTTCGACGACTCCGGGTGGGACCTGGCGCTGCGCAGCGAGGTCGAGCTGCCGCCGCCGACGCCGGCGACCGTCAGCATCCGCCATCACCTGGGCGAGACCGTGCGGGCGCACCGGATGGGCGGCGGCGAGATCTGGCGGGCGGACCTCGGTCGCGAGATCGTCGGCGGGATCCGCCTCGAGGTGGTCGGCCGCGCGGGCACGCGGGTCCGGGTGCGGCTCGGGGAGGAGCTCGAGGCCGACGGCGCCGTGCGCTCCCGCCTGCGCACGAGCAACGTCTACGAGGAGACGTGGACGCTGCGCGACGGCCCGCAGACCATCGAGCACTGGGGGCTGCGCGCCTTCCGCCACGTCGAGCTCGAGGCCGACGCCGGCTCCGGCCTCGACCTCTCCCGCGCGCTGCGCCCGGTGGTGCTGCGGTCGCCCGCCGTGGGCGGCGGCTCCTTCACCTCCTCGGACCCGGACCTGGACCGCGTGTGGGAGATGTGCCGGTACTCGATCGAGGCGACCAGCCAGGACCTGTACGTGGACACCCAGTCCCGCGAGCGCCTCCCCTACGAGGGGGACGCCCTGGTCAACCAGCGCTCGCAGTACGCCGTGGAGCCGTCCTTCGCGCTCGCCCGCGCCTCGCTGGCCTTCCTCACCCGCCGCCCCACCTGGCCCGCCGAGTACCACCTGATGCCGCCGCTCATGGCATGGGAGGACTACCTGGCCACGGGCGATGACCGGCGCCTGCGCGAGGACCTCCACTTCCTCGAGCAGGGCGGTTACCAGCACCTCCTCGACGGCGACCTGGTCCGCAAGGACCCGGGCAGCGCGAGCGAGTGGGACGCCGACCTCGTCGACTGGCCCCAGAGCTCGCGCGACGGCTTCGAGTTCACCGAGGTCAACACGGTGCTCAACGCCTTCCAGGCTGCGGCTTTCCGCGCCCTCGCCCGGATCGGCGAGGCGATCGGCGACGAGCGCGTCGCGCACGGCTTCGCGGAATCGGCCGCGGCCGTGACCAGGGCACTCAACGAGCGGATGCTCGGGGACGGCCCCGCCTACGTCGACGGGGAGGGCAGCGAGCACCGCTCCCAGCACGCGACCGCGATCCCCGTCGCCCTCGGCCTCGCGCCCGACGAGCACCTCCCCGCCCTCGGCGAGTTCCTCGCCTCCGGCGGGATGCGCATGAGCGTCTACGGGGCGCAGTTCCTGCTCGACGCACTGTTCGCCGCCGGGCGCTCCCGCGAGGCGATCGCGCTGATGACGGCGCGGACCACCGAGAGCTGGTTGCACCAGATCGACGACCTGGGCGCGACCATCGTGCCCGAGGCCTGGGATCCCGCGCACAAGCCCAACATGTCCTTCTCGCACGCCTGGGGGACCGCGCCGGTGAACGTCATCGCGCGCTGGGTCCTCGGCGTCCGGGTGATCGAGCCGGGAGCTGCACGGGTGCGCATCGCCCCGCATCCCGGCCCGCTCGCCCGGATCCGAGGGACCGTGCCGACCATCCGCGGGCCCGTCGGCGTCGAGCTCGATCGCGACGCGGGCGCGCTCCTCGTGCAGGTTCCCGCGAACACGCGCGCCGAGCTCGTCCTGGACCGCGCCGAGCTCGGCATCCGGGGCCACCCGCGAATCGAGGCTCCGGGGGAGTGGGCGCTCGGCACGAGCGAGGACGAGATCGTCCTCGACGGCGTCACCGCCGGCCGGGTGGTGGTCAGCTGGCGGCCGTGAGCCGGAAGGGGCGCGTCGAGGCGGTCCGCACGAACCCGAGCGCCTCGTAGACGCGCTGCGCCTCCGGACGATGCTCGTCGACGGTCAGCGTGATCGTGCGCGCACCCATGCGAAGCGCCGCCGCATCCAGCAGACCGCGGGCGACGCCGCGCCGCCGGGCGTCCGGGGCGACCGCGAGGAAGTCGACGTACAGGGTGTCGGCCTCCTGCGTCTGACCGCTGAGGTATCCGAGCGCGCGTCCGCCTTCGATGTGCACGAACGTCGAGTACGAGCCGCCGTGCTCGAGGAGGTCCGACGTGGACGCATAGGTGCCGGGGAACTCCGCCTCGTGGAGCTCGGCGAGGCGGGTGAGATCCGCGGGGTCCGCCGGCCGGACGGTGTCGTTCGCCATGCGCGGGTCCGACGGACCATCCTCGAGCTGCTTCGCATACTCGAAGTTCGCCTCACCGGCGGCCCACCCGCACCGCTCGGCGAGCCACGCCATCTGCACGTTCTCCACTGCGGCGTACATCTCGTGACAGGCAACGGGGGCCTGGGCGATCACGGATTCCAGCAGTCCCGGCGCCTGCTGCTCCCATCGCCCCTGCCGCGTCCACGGTCCGTGGACCCACGAGCGATCCAGCTCCGTGTCCCACTCGATGAGGACGGCCCCGTCGACCCGTCCATCGGCACCCCGGCTCACGCGCAGTGTCTCCCGCCAGCCCTGGTCGAGGTTCGCGAGATCCTCGCGGATCCCCGCCTCATGGCGGCCGAGATACGCGCACGCCGTCGACGCACTGCTCTGCATCTCGAGGATCAGCTGCAGAGCCGTCTCGTGGTCTTCGGGAGAGTCGGTGGCGTGCATGGTCCGAGGTTCTCATCTGCAGAATGAAGGCAGCATCCGGTTATTCGAGGGAGGCCGATGACAAGCACTCGATCGCTCTGACTCACGCCGTCTCTATCGTGGTGGGCGTCAGCTGGCAGATCTGAGGACCGCGTCGATCGCCGCGGTGAGCTCGTCACGGAGCTTTTCGTGCTCGGGGGAGAGCGCGGTCGCAGGATCCGACCAGCGAGCGCGCGGGTGGGCCCATACGGGCATCCGTGCGAGTTCCTCACCCTCCCAGTCGTAGCGCGGCCAGACATGCGCATGCAGGAACGCGTCGGTGTTGCCGAGGATCTCGAGGTTCACGCGGCGGAACGCAGCATCGCGCGCGGAGCACACCGTCTCGACAGCCTCTCCGAGGATGTCCATGCTGGTCAGGAACGCTGCTCGCTCGTCATACGGCAGCAGTGACAGGCGGTCCACGCCAGGTCGATCGGTGATCAGCACGCAGTAGCCGGGCAGGAATTGCACGTCTCCGATAGCTGCGAAGCCGCCGGGCATGCGGGTGAGCACCGTCGGATTCGTCCCGCGCAGAGCCGTCCCCACCCGGTCGGTCTGCCAGTCATTCGCAGCTTCTGTGGTCATTGGTCCCGCCTCTCCTCGTATATGCCAGAGACTGGAGCTCTACGCAGCTGCCCGAGCCATTCCTCGCCCACGCGCTCTCCGTCGGGGAAGGCGTCTGCGACGTCGAAGCGCCAGGTCGTGGCGAGGGCCAGCGTGAGCCGTCGGCACTGGGCGAGGACTGTCGCGTCGGGGAGCGCGGAGCCGCCAGGATCGGTGCCCGCCGCGGGCCGGTAGTGCTCCGCGGCCTCGGGCGGGAGGTGCGCGAGGTCGAACTCGACCGGTCCCCGACAGCAGGTCTCGAGGTCGATGAACAGCGGACCGCGCGGCGAGTGGAGGATGTTGCCCGGATGCGGCTCGCCGTGCAGGAGCTGCTCGCGGCTCGTGGATCCCACGGCATCGCGCAGCTCCACGAGCGTGCCGCGCAGCAGCGCCCGATCGGGAGCCCGGAGCCGTGGGGAGCGCTCCGGGTCCTCGAGCAGATCGAGTGCGCTGCGGACCCGGTCGGTGAAGCGCGGCGCCGGAAGATCGATGCCGCGCATCGCTGCGTGCAGGTGCGCGAGGGCCTCGGCGAGGGCGGCGGGAGCCGCCGGCGTCCGATCGGGATCGCCGTCGGGGTCCACCCAGCTCCACAGGGAGACCTCGAAGCCGTCGCGCAGATGGGCGACCGGCTCGACCCGCGGGTCCGGGGCGACCACGGGAGCGTCCGCGTCGGCGAGACGCACGGCGAGATCCAGCTCGTACGCCGCGATCGGCTGGTCCGCCGGGCCCACGCGAGCCACGACCGCACTCGGCAGCAGGAGGAGGACCGCCTTGTTCGAGTTGCTGAGGACTCGTGCCTCGAGGGTGTCGAGTCCCTGGGCGCGGGCGATCTCGAGAGCGGCCGTGATCGCGCGGGAGAGTCGGGAGGAATCCATGCGGGAGAGGCCTAGTCCCGTTCGTCGAGGTCGTCGAGGTCGTCGAGGTCGTCGAGCATCGTCACGAGCTTCGCGACCGTGTTCATGTTCCGGGCGGTGCCGTCCTCGGCGGCGGGGATCCGCAGGCGGGAGGTGCCCATGCCGGACGGGTAGTGCACGTAGATCTCCTGCGCGCCGAGCACCATCTGCTCGTCGGCCGCGTTGCGCGCCCCCTCGAGGGCGTCGGCCGGGGGAGGCGCGTCCAGGAAGAGCGCCATCGCACGGTTTCCGGGCGCATCCGGGAACGGGTTCCTCGCGAGGACCGCGCGCATCTGCTCGGCGGTGCGCACCGCGACCCCCACCGGGCGTCCGGCGAACTCCTCGAGCCGCGTCTCGACCACGGTGCGCACCGCGTCGGCCGCATCCTCCGAGCGCAGCACGACGTTTCCGCTGGCGATATAGGTGCGCACGTCGGCGAAGCCGAGCGCGGTGCACATCTCCCGCAGCTCCGCCATCGGCAGCTTCCCGGTGCCACCGACGTTCACGGCGCGCAGCAGGACGGCATAGCTGGTCATCGTCGACCTCCTCGTGCGTCGTCCGGTGCACGCAAGCTTCCCACGGCAGCGTCTCGCGCGGGCGACGGCGCCGGAGCGGGCACCTGCGGGGTCCTGCGCGGAGCCCGCGCGGCGGTGGGTGGCGGGCGGTGGACGGCGTGCGTGAGCAGGAGTCCTCGCGTGTGCGTCTCGGGGTGCGTAGCGTGTTCGGGATGCGTCCGTTCCGACCGCGCGAGATGCCTCGACCCCGGGGCCTGCGCCCCGAGACCGTCACCGACCTCCTCCAGATCGTGAAGTCCGTGCTCGCCGCGGGGTTCGCCTGGTGGCTGGCGGCGGAGGTCCTGCATTCCACGATGCCGTTCCTCGCGCCCTGGGTCGCGCTGCTCACGGTGTATCCGACGGTCTTCGAGTCCTTCCGCCGAGGCGCCCAGTCCACGGTGGCCTCATGGCTCGGGGTGGCGCTCTCCTTCGTGGTCGGCGCGGCGCTCGGGACCTCGGTGTGGACCCTCGCAATCGCGCTCCTGGTGGCGCTCGCCCTGGCCAGGATCCGATGGATCCGGGAGGAGGGCATCGCGATCGCGACCACCGTGATCTTCGTGCTCGGGGCCGGATCGGCGGGCGACGTGGGCCTGCTGACCGATCGCATCCTCGAGGTCGCGCTGGGCGCGCTGGTGGGGATCGTGGTGAACCTGCTGCTGATCCCGCCGCTGCGCGACCGGCAGGCGGCGCGATACGTGGACAGCGTGAACCGCCGGATGGGCGAGGTGCTCATCTCGATGGCCGACGAGTTCCGCACGTCGTGGGAGACCGATCGCGCTCAGGAATGGCTCGAGGAGACCGAGTCGATGAGCAGCGACCTCGCGTCCGCATGGTCGACGGTGAGAACGGCGCACGAGAGCAGACGCGCCAACCCGCGAAATCGCCTGCGCTCTCAGCGTTCACCGGAGGAGAACGGAGCGGTACCGCCCGAGGACAGGAGCGGATACGAGCAGATCCTCGCCAGGATCGACGAGGGCGTCTCCCACCTGCGGCACATGGCTCGCACCCTGCGCGAGGCCAGCGGTGCGGAACGTCCGTGGGACCAGAAGTTCCGGGAGGAATGGGCCGATCTGGTCGGCGACACCGGGCGGTCCGTCGCGGACCCGGACGCGGACGTCGCCCCGATCCTGGACCGGATCGACGCCCTGGCCGACGCGCTCACGGGCAGGGAGGGCCTGCGCAGCACGAGTTGGCCGCTCTACGGGTCGCTGCTGACGAGCCTGCGCCACATCGTGGTCGTGGTCGACGACGTCGCGACCGCCCGCGAGGCGCGCGGGGCCGGACGCTCAAGGACCGGCGCGCAGGAGTGATGCGGTGGAGGACCGGGCCCGTCGACCCCAGGAGTCCTCTCAGGCGCCCTCGGAGCGCAGCGGCGAACCGGCAACGTCGAAGCGGAACCCGCCGAAGGCACCGCTGAGCAGTGGGCGCGCCGCGGTGATCGCGGCGGAGACGTCCGGGTCCGAGAGCGACTCGCGGTGCGCCTGCGCGCTCTCCCAGATCTCCACGACGAAGACGGTGTCGGGCTCCTCGTCGTTCGTGCCGACCTCGTAGGCGAGGCAGCCGAGCTTGCGGAGACGGTCGTTGCGCTGGATCAGCCGGGAGACGAGCTCGTCCCGTGCTCCGGCGACGGTGCCGAGGGTGCCTGCGTTCACGAAGGTCATGGGGCAAGGGTAGGACGGGGCGGAGTAGGTTCATGGAGTGCCCTCAGAGGAGACGTCGCGATTCGAGCCCGTCGATCCGTCCACCTCTCAGGCTGCCGTGAGCCTGCTCGCGACAGCATTCGCGGGCGGCGCGACCGCCAGAACGGACCGCGCGCGGGCGCTCGTCCGCTCGCGACACTCCTGGGTCCTGCGCGGCGACGACGGCCGGGTGCTCGCTGCGATTGCGGCCGGTCCGACCTCTGATGCGTCGACATGGGCCGTCGAGGCCCTCGCGGTCCGTAAGGCGTCCGGACGGCGTGGGTATGGCCGACGGATCCTGCGGGAGCTGAGGCGCACTCTTCCGGAGGGTGTCGGACTGATGGCCGAGACCGATGCGGACGTGGTGGGCTTCTACGCGGCGTGCGGGTTCTCCACGCACTCGCTCGGCGAGGTCTATCCCGGGGTCGAGCGGTTCCGCTGCGTCGCAGCACCTCGTTGATGGTCGGGTGCGAGCACGCCTCGCGACAGCGAGGGACAGCGTTCAAGCAGGCGCGTGACCGGAGTTCTGACCTCCGGGCACGTGTGAGTCATCAGCGATCGTATGCACGGCCCATGACCCGTCGCTCGGGACGAGAGACGTCACGGCCCCGCCGGGCACGCCCTGTTGGATGAGTGCTGGCGCGCGTCGCTCCAGTTCGTCGTCGCCCAGGACGGAGCGCAGCAGGTCGATCGTCGCCCCGCCATGGGTGGCGAGGACGACGACGGAGCCATCCACGGCATGGCTCTCCACCGCGCGCATCATGTCCCGCGCGGTGGAGCAGGACGAGCGGCCCCGCGGCGGCGACCAGGATCGCTCGGTGCTCGAGCGCGACCAAGCACGGACGAACTCCTCCACCGATTCACCCGCGTCGAGGTTCATGCGTTCGCGGAGCCGGAGGTCGATGTCGACGTCGAGGCCGAGCGCGTCTGAGAGCGGGGCGATGGTCTCGCGGGCGCGAGCCAGGGGACTGCTGACGAGGGCCACGGGATGCAGCCTCGTGAGGAGTCGAGCTGCGGCTTCCGCCTGTGCCCTCCCACGAGACGTCAGGACGGGGTCACCGGCTGTCCGTCGCTTCTCACCATGCTGGAGCAGGAGCACCCTCGTCGCCATCCCGGAAGTCTGACAGACGACGTGGTGCCGCAGCCCTCGCCCACTGCGACGAGCGAGGTACAGGCGGGATCACTGAGTCCGTCCCGCCGCGCACCGACCGGACGTCAGTGATGCACGGTCACCGCGTCGACGGCGGTGAGCTCGTCATCGGTCGGCGGTTCGACGAGCCCCAGGATCCGTGCGAGCTCTGTGGGCGGGATCGGCACTGCGCCGGGCGCTCCCGCTGCCGCACGCGCACCGAGCCGGCGACCCAGCTCCTCTGGTGCGACGTCGAAGACGTGCCAGTGGATGCGCGCGCCGCGGGCACGGGCGTCGGTGAACGTGCGAGTGCGCTCGGCACGCATCCAGAGGCCGTCCTCGAGGATCACGTCGACCCCGTGCTCCAGCAGGGTGAGGGCGTGGGCGTAGAGACGGGCCTGCAGCAGCTCGTGGAAGTCGGGGTCGGCCACGTCGACGCCGAGAGCGGCCTGCCAGTCGTCGGTCGAGATCCGCACGCCCGCGCCGTCGTCCTCGAGCTGCCGGGCGAGTGTCGTCTTCCCGGATCCCGGCGGACCGTGGAAGAGCGTCAGGGTGGGGGAGTCGTCGGCCACGAGGTGAGCGTAGCGGGCGGGTGACAGAGCAGTGGGGCTGGGGGATTCAGCTGGCTCGGACGGCCCGGCGCCAGGTCCTCGCGTGCCAGACGGCCTGGGCGCCGCAGACGATGACGAGCAGGGCGGGCGGCGCGACACTCCAGCTCAGCGCCCACCCCGCGTCGGCAGCATTGGCCAGCGCGAGGGCGAGCCACAGCAGCGCGAGCACGGCGAAGAAGACGGTCATGCGGCGGGCGACGGTGCGCGGGTCCTTCGGGATCTTCAGGGAGCACCCCTCGGGGGAGCCGAACTCCTCGAGCAGGGACGATCCGGCCTCCGCCGCATGGGCGCGCGCTTCGGTGAGCGCGGCGTCGACGCGCGCGTCGGTGAGGTCGTCCCGGCGGCGCAGCGCGGCGCGGGCGCGAGCCGTCCACGCGTTGTCGTCCAGGTGCGCGGAGTCCAGGATCTGCTGAGGGGTCAGGTTCTCCTCGTGCCCGGGGGCGTCCGCCGGCGCGCGCCAGAGCTTCGCGACCACCCAGGTCAGGGCCGCGTACAGGGGCACCAGGAGGATGCTCCAGCCACATGTCAGGTGGACGTCGGGGCTTCTCTGCTCGAGGAGCATGAGGATGCTCGCGGCGCCGCCGGCGCCGAGGACGACGACCGCCGCGCACAGCGCAACCACGATCGGGAAGCGGAACCGTGCGACGGTCCGCTTGTAGACCGCGATCAGCACCACGAGCAGCGCAGCGAGCAGCAGCGGCATGAGTGCGAAGCCGATCGTGAGGTCCGTCGGCCCGGCGTCACCGCCGAAGAGCAGGTCCAGGAGCTGGCTGAGGAAGAACAGGGCGCTGAGCCCGGAGGCGACGCCCAGGGTCGTCACCGCGCCCTCGCGCAGGCCCATCACCAGGGGATCCTCGAAGACGTCGAGCCCCACCTCGCGCAGCTCCTCCGCCTGCTGGTCCGCCCACTCGGAGGGCCGTCCGAACAGGGGCTTCGGGGATTCCTGGGCCTCGCTCACGGTGGCGGCCGCGTCCATGAGTTGCTTCTCGGCGACATCGATGCGCACGTCCTCGAAGACCATGCGGATGAGCGCGAGCTCGGCCCAGTCCGCGTCGCCGTCGATGCCTCGGGCGGACTGGAACGCGCGGGCCACGCGGCTCAGCTCAGGACCCGTCGGGCGTTCGGTCACGTGGGTGCGGGAGCGTGCGTCGTCGTGATCAGCTTCCATCATCGTCGGGACCTCCGATCGTGCTCGGGTGCGGGCTGGGGCTCTCGATCATCGGGGTCGGCGAGGAATCGGCCGACGTCCGGGCGCTGCCGGAGGACGCAGGCGCCAGTGCGGAGGAGAGCTCGGTGAGCCGGGAGCGCTCTGCTGCGAGGCGCTCGCGTCCGGACGCGGTGAGCGTGTACTCGCGGCGCGCCGGGCCCGACGGGCCGGGCACCCACTGGGCGACGATCGTCCCGGCCTCCTCGAGCCGCGCGAGCGCCGGATAGAGCGAGCCGCCCTTGGGGACTCCGAACCCGAGCGCGCCGACGCTCTGCGCGATCGCATACCCGTGGAGCGGACGCTCCTCGAGGCTCACCAGGATCGCGAGGGGCAGGAGTGCGCGCACCCAGGTGGAGGGCCAACGAGGGTGCGCGGCGTCGGGGGTGGGTAGGTCGGACATGGAGCTAAGTATGGCATGTACCTATTGGGTGGCGGCGGTCGTGAACGACGTCATCACGGCCGTCCAGGCCGCACGGGACGCCCGGTGCTCATCTCAAGGCCTGGATGCGGCGTTCGACTCTCGACGCTGTGTGCCTGGGAGATCCTGCGCCGTCGGTCGCTCTCACAACTCCCGCACGAACACCCGGAGCACCTCCGGCTTCCCCTGGCCGTCGACATCGGTCGCGCTGCGCATCTCGTGCGAGAACGTGAAACCGGCCTTCTCCGCCACGCGCTGCGACGCGGAATTCTCGGCCGACGCTCGGATCGCCGCCCGCTCGCCCAGGTTCCGCTCCGCGACGATCCCGCACACCAGATCGACGGCGCGCACCGCGACGCCCCGTCCGCGGATCCACGGCGCGACCCCGTAGGCGATGTTCACGTCGCCCGGCTCGAGTCCGTCGGTGACCTGCGGGTCGACGTCGACGGTGCCCACGCAGGCCCCGTCGGCCCAGATGCCGAAGGCGCGCTTCGAGCGACCCTCTGCCGCCTCGCGCTCGAGGCGGTCGACGTACTCCTCGGTGCCCTGCACCGTGCTGCGGCCTCCGCTGAGGAACCGCACCGTCGCGTCGTCCTCGGCGGTGACGATCGCGCGCGCGTCCTCGCGACGGAGCGGCCGCAGCGTGATGTCCACGGCGCGAAGATAGGGCGGGCTCGCGGGACTTGACAAGGAAATTCCCTGGCCACGGACGGTCTCGGGCCGCAGACTTCCCGCCATGGACGACACGAGACGCTTCGGCCCCATGGTCGCGGGGGAGCGAGAGACCCTGGATCACTGGGTCGACTTCTATCGCGAGACCCTGCTGCTGAAGATCGACGGCCTGGACGCCGCGCAGCTGTGCAAGAGGCCCCTCCCGCCCTCCACCCTGAGCCCGATCGGGATCCTCCGCCACCTCACCGAGGTCGAGGCGTACTGGCTGCGCGAGGTCACGCTCGACGAGGAGCTCCCCGACTACTACTGCACGCAGACCAGCCCCGACGGCGACTTCGAGGACGCCGACCCCGCCACCGCGCTCGCCGACGTCGAGCGCTACCGCCGCGAGATCGAGACCACGCGCGCCGCCGCGGCGAGCTGGACGGACCTCGACGGCCCGGTGCGCGGACTGCGCCGCGGGGAGCGCGTGAACCTGCGATGGATCCTCACCCACCTCATCGAGGAGTACGCCCGGCACCTGGGGCATCTCGACCTCGTGCGCGAGGCGATCGACGGCCGCGTCGGGTACTAAGGGATGCCGCGGCGGGGTCACCGCAGGGCAGAGAGGAGGAGTGATTCATCGCGCCGCGACGGCATTCCTCCCGATGACAGCCGACTCGTCCACAGTGCCGGGTGTGCCCTGGTGGGGATCGCCGGTCCTGGCTGGGGTCGTCACGTCGCGAGGCCTCACCGACCGAGGCGCAGGGCCGGGTCACCTCGCGACGAGGGGGATGGGAAGGCATGATCATCTGGCGCGGCTGGGGAATCCTCGCGGTCCTGTACATCGGGGCGCTGATCGGACTGCTCGTGGGAGGCCTCGGCGCGGGCGTGCTGCGCTTCGAGGGAGCGATGCCGCTGATGGCGGGCGTCGCGCTGCTCCTCGGCGGCGCGATCACCACGCTGCACGGCTGGTACGTGAACATCACGGCTCCGCGCAGCCGCGCGACCGCGTGGGCGCTCGAGGCCGAGCCCAAGATGCAGGCGGCCGCCCAGGCCGGTGCCTTCGCGATCGACGGCGTCATGCCCCGCAGTCGCGAAGAGGCCGATGCCATGATCGACGCGGAGATCACCCGCGGCCGAGCAGTCATCGGCCGCCACGGCCCGCACTCGCTGTTCTTCGTGCCGATGGAGGCCATCGGCATCCTCGCCATGGTGAGCGGCCTCGGATTCCTCGGCGTCGGGGTGTTCCGGACGATCATGGGGTGAGCGCTGAGCGCTGAGCGCTGAGCGCTGAGCGCGCGCCGCGCCCAGCGCCGCGGCCCCGCTACTCTCGCCGCCCCTGCGGCGCCGCGTGCCGGTACTCGCGCGGCAGCTCCTCGAGCAGACGCAGCCACAGCTCGGAGGCCGTCGGGTAGCTCGGCACCGCGTGGCGCAGCACGTCGACCGGGATCTCGCCGACGATCGCGACGGTCGCCGCGTGCACGATCTCCGCGGCGTCCGGGCCCGCGAAGGTCGCCCCGAGCAGCCGGCGGGTCACCGCGTCCACGACGATCTTCGCGACCCCGGAGGCGTCGTCGCGCAGCAGCGCGCTGCCGGCCGACCCCTCGAAGGGCACCTGGGCGACGACCACGTCGAAGCCCGCGTCCCGCGCCGCGCTCTCGATGAGCCCGACGCTCGCCACCTGCGGATCCGTGAACACGACCTGCGGGACCGCCCGGCCCTCCGCGACCGGCTCGGGAGGAGGCGTGGGCTCGACGTCCGCGAGGGCGGCGTCCCGGATCTCCTCGCCGATCACGCGCGCCCGGTACTTGCCCCAATGGGTGAGCGGCGCCTCGCCGCTCGCATCCCCGACGGCCCGCAGCCAGTCGGGCAGAGCCCCGCCCCTGACATCGTTGGGGGAGAGTCCGACGGCCTCGAGCCCCACGTCCTGCAGTCGGGGCCGACGGCCGGTCGCCACGAGGATCTCGTCGGCCGTGAAGTCCCCATCTTCCTCGCCGCTGTTACCACCCCTGGCCCCACCGTCCTGCGCACCGGCTCCCGCCGTGCCGGTTCCCGCTGCGCCCGCGATGTGCACCCGCACCTCGCCGCCGTGCACGCGACCGATCCCGCTCTCCTCGGCGGCGTCCTGCGAGACGCCATCCCGCGTGGCGTGCTGGGCCGAGGCGCCGGTGATGACGCGGACCCCGATCGCCTCGAGACCCGTGCGCACGTGCTCGGAGGCCTCGGGCTCCGCCGACGGCAGCAGACGCTCGCCGCGCACCAGCATCGTGACCTCGCTGCCCAGTGCGCGCATCCACGTCGCCGCCTCGCAGGCGACCACGCCGCCGCCGACGATCAGCAGGCGCCCCGGCACCTCCTTCACCCCGGTCGCATCGCGCGAGGTCCACGGCGCGAGCTCACGGTAGGGCGCGGGGATCACCGGCTCGCTGCCGGTCGCGAGCACGACCGCCCGGCGGGCGCGCAGCACGCGGGGCGCGTCGTCGCCGGCAGGCGCCCCGTCGGAGCCCGCCCCGTCGGCCGGTCGCACGGTCACCTCGCGCTCACCGCTGAGCGCCCCGTGGCCGCGCACCACGGTGAGGCCCGCGCCCTCGGCCCACTGCACCTGGCCGGTGTCGTCGTAGTGGGAGACCCAGTCGTCGCGCCGCGCGAGCAGCTCCTCGACGTCGATCTCCGGGGTGGTGATGCCCGGCAGGTGCGCGGCCGCGGCGCGCACGTCGAGCGGGCGCAGCAGCGCCTTCGAGGGCATGCACGCCCAGTAGGAGCACTCCCCGCCCATGCGCTCGCCCTCGACGATCGCCGCGGTGAGCCCCGTGCCCTCGATCGCGTACTGGGCGGCGTTCTCGCCGACGGGTCCGCCGCCGAGGACGATCACGTCGACCTCGAGGACGTCGTCGGAGGGGGCGGACGCGGAGGTCGGCGGTGCGTCGGACGAAGAAGTGGGAACTGGGGAAGCGGAGGCGGAGCGCGAGGCTCCGGCGGTCCGCGGATCGCTCGTCATGTGAGCCACGCTACGCGCGTCGGGCCGCCCGCGCGTTCCCTCGCTCACGCGACCCTGTGGGCTTGCGTGCAAGCTTGCATGCAAGCCTCTAGGCTGGAGTCGTGAACTTCGAGAACGACGAGAGCGCATCGCCCGCACAGGCTGCGGCCGAGCGCGCATACGAGCACGTCAAGGGCGCCATCATCCGCGGCGAGCTGGCCGGCGGGGAGAGCGTCAGCGAGAACGCGCTGCGCCGCGAGCTCGACCTCTCCCGCACCCCCATGCACGAGGCGTTCCTGCGCCTGGCCGCCGAGGGCCTGCTGAGCCTCGAGCACCGACGCGGCGCCGTCGTGCGTCCCATGCCCCCGCACGAGGCCCGCGACGTGCTCGAGATGCGCGAGGCCATCGAGTCCGCCGCAGCGGCCCGCGTCATCGCCGACGGCGCGGCGGGGGACCTTGCGTCCGCCCTCGAGAGCCTGCTGGAGGAGCAGTCCCGTGCGATCGAGGCCGAGGACGTCCCGGTCTTCATCGACGCCGACTCGCGCTTCCACTCCGCCGTCATCGAGGGCTCGGGCAACACCGTCGCCGTCATGTTCACCGCGACCCTGCGCGACCGCCAGCAGCGCCTGCGCCACCAGCTCATGCGCGTGCGCCCCGAGCAGCTGCAAGCCTCTCTCGAGCACCACCGGGAGCTCGCCCGCGCGCTCGCCGAGGGCGACGCCACCGCCTATGCCCGCACCCTGCACGAGCACGTCGCCTCGCATCGAGGTGCCCTGTGAGCGTCACGGAGACGACGACGAAGACCGAGACAGCGACCGGGAGCAGAGCGGGGACGACAGCGGTGACCGACACGGAGGTCCGGGCGGGGCCGGAGCCGCTCGACGAGTCTGCGACCGGGGCGACGACGGCCCTCGCCGTCCCGTCGGCAGCGGAGGAACCGGCGGCTCCGGGCCGCCGCACAGGTCTCGGCGGGGTGAAGCCCTGGATCGCCGCCTGGGGCGCCGTGTTCGTGTGCTCCTGGGCGGGCAACCAGTTCAGCCCGCTCCTGCTCATGTACGAGGACCGGGAGCACCTCTCCTCGCTTTTGGTGAACATCTTCCTGGGCGTCTACGTGCTCGGGCTCGCGCCGGCCCTGCTGCTCGCCGGGTCCCTCTCCGACCGGCATGGCAGGCGTCCGCTCATGCTGGTCGGCGTGCTCGCGGCGCTGATCGGGAGCGTCCTACTCGCCCTCGGGCTCACCGGGGCGCTCTTCCTGGCGCTGGGCCGGCTGTTCTCCGGCATCTCCGTGGGCGTCGCGATGGCCGTGGGCAACGCCTGGATCAAGGAGCTGTCCCAGGGGCGCTTCGACCCCGGTGCCGCCGAGGACTCCGGTGCGCGCCGCGCATCCCTCGCCTTCACCACGGGCTCGGCGGCCGGAGCGCTGCTGGCCGGGCTCGTCGCCCAGTGGGGCCCGCTGCCCGAGGTGCTGCCCTTCCTCGTGCACCTCGCGCTGACCGTCCCCTTCCTGGTGATCGTCGCGCGCCTGCCCGAGGGGCGCGTCCCCGGCGGTCTTCCCGGGCCCTGGTGGCGCCAGCTCGGCGTGCCGAGCGCCGGGCACCGCCGGTTCACGCGCGTCGTGCTGCTGGGGGCGCCGTGGATCTTCGGCTCCGCCGCGATCGGCTACGGCTACCTGCCCACGCAGCTGGCCGGCGCGACCGGCACCTGGGGCCTGGTGTGCGCGACCGCCGCCACGGTGATCGCGCTCGGCGTCTCCAGCGCGATCCAGCCGCTCGCCCAGAGGGTGCACTCGCTCGAGTCCGCCCGGGGGCTCGTCGCGGCCGTGGGGATCATGCTGCTGGGCACCGCCGCCGTCGCCCTCGCGATCCGCACGCAGTCGGTGGCGATCGGCCTGGGCGCGAACGTCGTGATCGGCGTGGGCATGGGCATCGCGCTGGTCTCCTCCCTGCTCGAGGTGCAGCGCATCGCCGGTTCGCGCGATCTCGCCGGGCTCACGGGCGTCTTCTACGCCGCCGCATACGCGGGCTTCCTCGCCCCCGCGGTGATCGCCGCCGTCGCCCACCTCGTCGACGTGCAGGTCGTGCTCGCCGTCATCGTGGCCCTGGGTGCGGTGTGCTGGGTCGGGATCCTCGTCTCCTCCCGCCGCCATCTCCCGGCCGACGAGCGCCATCTCGCGGCAGACGGGGGCCATCTCGCGGCAGATGAGCGCCACCTCGCGGCCGACGAGCGCCACCTCGCGGCAGACGGTCCCGGTGCGCGTGAGGACAGGCTGGTCGCGGCCACCGGTCGCTGAGCACGGCCCCCCGCCGCATCGAGCATCGCTCGAGCATCGAAAGGTGAGTTGTCGTCGTATCCCGACGTCGAGAGGTGAGTTGTGGTCGTCAAAAGGGCGCTTTGACGACAACAACTCACCTCTCGGTGCGATGTGACCTGCGTCCCATCTCGTCGGTGATTCTGCACCGGCGAGATGGAGGAATTCGCCGCCCCTAGCGTGGGGGCATGTCCACGACGGGGTCGCTGCCGACTCCCGCCCATCCGCGCGAGGCCGAAGTCATCGACGCCTTCCGCGGCGGCGGGACGCTCACCCGCGCGCTCATCGCGGAGTCGACGGGCCTGAGCCGCTCGACGGTCTCCGCCGTGCTCACCGGCCTGGTCGAGGAGGGCGCCGTCGAGGTCGTCGGCCACGACGAGCAGCCCGGCCGCGGACGCCCCACCGAGCGCGTCGCGATCGACCGGACCGCCGTGCGGGCGATCGGCATCGACCTCGCCCACGGCGCGGTCCGCATCGTCCACCTGAACACCCTCGGCGAAGTCCTCGCGAGCCGGGAGCAGACCCACGACGAGAGCCTCGGCGCCGCCCGTCGCCGGCAGCTCGTGCTGCGCATGCTCGCGGAGCTCGACGCCGCGAAAGGCGCAGATGGCGCAGACGCCGCGGACGCCGCGGACGCCGCGGGCGGCGCGGACGGCCCGGAAGCCGCGGGCGCCGCAGACGGCTCCGGGGAACCCGCGGGGCCGGTGGAGCCGGGGAGGTCCACCCGCCGGACCGCGCTGCGCGGCGTCGGCCTCGGGATCTCGGGCCCCGCCGCGCTCACGCGTCCCGAGCGTGCGCCCTGGCACGGGCTCGTCGAAGCCCTGGAGGCGCGCTACGGCGTGCCCGTCCACGTCGACAACACGACCCGCTGCGCCGCCTTCGCCGAGCACCTCGCCGCGGGCGACGGCCACCGCATCACTCTGCACGTGCGCTGCTACCAGGGCGTCGGCGGCGGCGTGGTGCGCGACGGCGCGCTCGACCTGGGGGCCGACGGCATGGCCGGCGAGATCGGCCATCTGCCCGTCGAGATCCCCGGCATGGCCTGCCGCTGCGGACGCTCCGGATGTCTCGAGACCGTCGCCTCGACGCCGGCGGTGCTCGCCGCTCTGCGCAGCCACGGCGTGGTGCTGCGCTCGCCGTCCGCGCTGCGCGACGCGCTCGCGGAAAACGCCCCGCAGCTGCGCGGGGTGCTGGATCGCGTCGCCCGCGCGATCGCTCGGGCGCTCGTGCTGGCCACCACCATCGTCGACCCCGACGAAGTCATCCTCACCGGCGACCTCTTCGACGCCGACGACCGCCTCCTCGAGACGATCCGCCCGCTCGTCGCCGAGAGCGTGGGGGAGCGGTTCCCCCTGATCCCCCTCGAGCGCGGACGGCTCGACGCCTTCGCAGGCGCCACCGGCGCCGCCCTCGTCGTCCTCCACCCCCGCACCTGAACCTCCGCCGCGACCGGGGCGTCGGCGCAGCGCACATCGTCGCGCCCGTCCGAATCCCCGCCTCGCACTCCGCTACACACCCCGCTACACACCCCGCTTCACACCCCGCTGTGCCCAACGGGCCGCAGCCCGCCGCAGCCCGTACCGCCCCCGCCGACCAGGAAAGGACCTGATCGCATGACACACCCCGACCCCTCGACGACCGCCGGGCCCGGTCCGGACGTCCCCGCCCCCGAGGCGACGCCCGTCGTCCCGCCCGCCGCGCGGCGCCGCGCCCTCGGTGCGGCGCTGGCCGCCTCCATCTCCGGCCTGATGTTCGGCTGGGACGCGATGTCCCTGAACGTCATCAAGAACGCGCTCGCCTTCCACACCGGCGCGAGCACCGGGATGCTGGGCTTCGCCGTCGCCTTCGGCGTGCTCACCGCGGTGCTCGGCGCGTTCCTCGCCGGACGGCTCTCGGATCGCATCGGCCGACGGGCGATCATGATCGTCGCCGCCATCCTGTTCATCGTCTCCTCCGTGGGCACAGCCTTCGTGGGCGACTCGATGGCGATGTTCCTGTTCTGGCGGATCTTCTCCGGGATGGCGATGGGCGCCGCGATGACCATCGCCCCTGCCTACGTCTCGGAGACGTCACCCGCCTCCATGCGCGGCATGCTCGTCTCCCTGCGCCAGTTCATGCTGATCATCGGACTGTTCGTGTGCGGGCTGCTGGGCGATGCGATGCTCGCCGCCGCGCCCGCCCCGCAGGGCGACGCACCGCTGTCGACCTCACAGTTGGGCCTGCTCGGCCTCCATCTGGAGGTCTGGCAGTGGGCGTTCCTCTCGGTCGCCCTCGGCGGCGTGATCTACCTGGTCGCCTCGCTGCTCATCCCCGAGTCGCCCCGCTTCCTCATCGCCCACGGCCGCACCGACCAGGCCCGCGCCGTGCTCGCCCGCACCGTCGGCGAGGAGGGCGTGGACCAGCGCGTCGAGGAGATCACCCGCTCCCTCACCGACCACGGGTCCGGCCACGGCTCCGGCCGACGGGGCAGCGGCTTCCGCGCCCTGCTCGTCCCCGGCACGTCCCGCCTGCAGCGCATCGTCTGGGTGGGCATCGGTCTGGCCGCGCTGCAGCAGCTGGTCGGCATCAACGCGATCTTCTACTACGCCACGACGATCTTCGCGACCATCGGCTTCGGCGAGCAGGACGCCCTGAAGCAGACCCTCGTGCTCACCGCCGTGAAGGTCGTCGCGATCATCCTGGGCATGCTGCTCGTGGACCGGGTGGGCAGGCGACCGCTGCTGCTCTGGGGGTCGATCTCGATGTTCGCCGCGCTCATGGTCACCGCCGTCATCATGCTCACCGCGCCGCAGGTCGCGCAGGACGGCGGCGGCACCGCCCCCGATCTCGCCTCCTCGCCGGTGCTCGGCATTCTGGCGCTGGTCGCGCTGTGCCTGTACGTCGGCGCCTACGCGGGGACGTGGGGCCCGATCATGTGGGTGCTCATCGGCGAGATGTTCCCCAACCGCATGCGCGGTGCCGCGACCTCCGTCGCGGGCGGCGTCGAGTGGGCCTCGAACTTCGCGGTCACCCTCACCTTCCCGGTGCTCGCGGCCTGGTCGATCGGGACCACGTACGCGGTCTACGCGATCATCGCGCTCGCCTCGATCCTCTTCGTCCTCAAGCTCGTGCCCGAGACCAAGAACCTCGAGCTCGAGCAGATGGACGACATCGCCGACGCCCCCGCCGCCTCCGCCCGCACCTGACCGACCTGACGCCCCTCGCACCCGGGCGCCGTGCCCCCGCACCCCGGACGCCCCACGCGCCCCGTCGGGCCGTGAGAAGTACGAAACGGTTGCCAAGAGCGTCCATCACAACGATTTCGTACTTCTCACGGCCCAGGCCCAGGCCGAAGCGGGCCCCGGGCCCGGGGTGCGGGGCGGCTCGCGGCCTCGTTCTTCGTCCCACCGCACGTTCCTCGTCCTCGATGGAAGGATTCCGATCATGACCTCCGGCTCCGCCACCTCCGCCACCGGCACCACCGCGCCCGACACCGCCCCCGGCAGCCACGCAGCCCCCGGCACGGTCCCCGGCGCCCCCGACGCCCCCGGCTCCGCCCGCCGGAGCATCCTCATGCTCATGACGGACCAGCATCGGGTCGACACCCTGGGCTGCTACGGGAGTCCGGTCTGCCGCACCCCGCACCTCGATGCCCTCGCGGCCCAGGGCACGCGCTTCGAGAACTGGTTCACGCCCACGGCGATCTGCACGCCGGCGCGCGCGTCCCTGTTCACGGGGGCGGCTCCGTTCCGGCACAAGCTGCTGGCCAATCACGAGCGCAACGTCGGCTACATCGAGGACCTGCCCGAGGACCAGTGGACCGTCCCCGAGGATCTGCGGGCGAGCGGCTACGAGTGCGGGCTGGTCGGCAAGTGGCACGTGGGGGAGGAGCGCACTGCCGCCGACTTCGGCTTCGAGGCCGAGCACTACCCGGGCTGGCACAACGCCGTGGACCACCCCGACTACCTGGCATGGCTCGAGGAGAACGGGCATCCTCCGTACGAGATCAGCGACCGCATCCGCGGCACCTTCCCCAACGGCGAGGTCGGCAACCTCATGGCCGCGCGCCTGCACCAGCCCGTCGAGGCGACGTTCGAGCACTACCTGGCCGACCGCACCATCGAGATGCTCACCCGGTACGCGCAGGGGGCGCGCAGCGGCGAGGTGCCGTTCTTCGTGGTCTCGAGCTTCTCCGGGCCCCACCTGCCCTACGTGATCCCCGACGAGTACTTCGACATGTACGACCCGGCGGACGTCGAGCTGCCCCGCTCGGTCGCCGAGGATTTCGCCGACAAGCCGCCGGTGCAGCGCAACTACTCCGGGCACTGGGCCTTCGACACCATGACGGAGGAGCAGTCGCGCAAGCTCATCGCCGTCTACTGGGGCTACGTGACCATGATCGACCGCGAGTTCGGGCGGATCCTCGACGCGCTCGACGAGCTCGGCCTCGCGGACACCACAGCTGTCGCGTTCAGCTCGGACCACGGCGAGTTCACCGGCTCCCACCGCCTGCACGACAAGGGCCCCGCGATGTACGACGACATCTACCGCACGGGCGGCATCCTGCGCGTCCCCGGCTGCCCGCCCCAGGTGCGGGAGGAGTTCGTGAGCCTCATCGACCTGCCCGCGACCTTCCTGGACCTCGCCGGTCGGCCGACGGATCCCGCGGTGGACTCCCGCTCCCTGCTGCCGATCGTGCGGGGAGAGCATCCGGAGTGGGGCGAGAACGTGCTGTGCGAGTTCCACGGCCACCATTTCCCGATCGCCCAGCGCATGCTGCGCGGGCCCCGCTTCAAGCTCGTGGTGAACCCCGAGTCGCGCAATGAGTTCTACGACCTGCGCTCGGACCCCGACGAGCTCTCCAACCGCTTCGAGGACCCTCTGCTCGAGGAGCCGCGCCGGGCGATGCTCGCCGAGCTCTACGATCGCCTGCGCGAGCGCGGCGACAACTTCTACCACTGGATGAGCTCGATGGACGCCGTGGGCCACCTCGACCACGACCCGACGATGTCGGGACTCGACGAGTCGACCTATCGGGGCTGACGGGCGGGAAGGCGTCGCCGTCCGGCGTCATCGGCCCGGCACGCCGCCGGCTCGACTCCCTCAGCCGACGGGGTAGGGGAGGCCCTGCGCGATCCGGGGAGGGAGGGCCGCGAGCTCCTCGGCCGACGGGTCGCGCCGGCGCGTGAGGATCCGCAGCAGGTCCGCGTCGGGGACATCGATCAGCGGCGCGTCGCCCGATCCGGTGATGACCCGGATCAGCAGCCCGCGGGCGCGCGCGAGGGAGGCGGCCGACGGGCCGGGCCTGCTCGTCGTTCCCTCGACGAGGTCCAGGTGGTGCAGCGTCCACTCGAGCACGTAGGCGTCCGCGAAGTCCCCCGCGCTCAGCACCATGCCCTGAGTCTCGACGAGTCGGTCCGGATCGGCGTCCCGCACTGCTCGCGCGGCGGCGGACCCCAGGTCGTCGAGGTGGAAGATGAGCGGGGCGGGATCCTCGTAAGCCGCGGCGAGGCGGGGGATGAGCGCATCAACCGGGTCCTCGCCCGTCGGCGCATCCACGATGCTCCAGTAGCCCGCAGAGTCCGCGGGACGCTGCAGCTCCGCGTCGGCCGACGTCGCGCCGCTCGACCCGGCTGACGTCGCGGCGCTCGTCCCGGCCGGGGTCGCACCCCGGCCCCCGTCCCCGCCGGGGTCGCGAGCGTGATGAGCACGTCCTGCACGTCGATCACCAGGTGGCAGACGAGGTCGCGCACCAGCCAGCCGCGGCACCCCGACGGGTGGGCGAAGGCCTCGGCAGGGAGCGCGTCGACGGCGCGCCGCAGACCGCTCCACGCCTCGAGGAAGGCCTCGATCTGGGCGTCCCTGCCCGGTGCTGCTGTCCGCCCCATCACGCACCTCGCTCCTCGCGCCGTGTGAGGGATCGTGCCACGCCCTCCGGGGCGGCGTCGTGCCCGACGCGGTGGGCACTCAGTCCAGGGCGTCCACCACGTGCCGGGTGACCTGGGCGATCAGGTCCGCCGGCAGCTCGGCGTCCTCGGTGCGGCCCGTCGTGTAGACGGCGAGCACGAGGGGCGCCGCATGCGGGCGGGTGATCACGGCGATGTCGTTGCTGGTGCCGTAGCCGCCGGCGCCCGTCTTGTCGGCAACGGTCCAGGACGACGGGACGCCCGCGCGGATCGCCGCGTCCCCCGTCGTGTTCGTGCGCATCATCGCGAGCAGCTGCGCCGAGCGGTCGCGTCCGAGGGCACTGCGCCCAAGCTCAAGCCCAAGCCCGTGCCCGTGGCCGTGCCCGTGGCCGTGGCCGTGGCCGTGGCCGTGGCCGAGCGTCGCAAGCTCCAGATCGGTTGCCATCTGGACGGGCGTGGTCGTGTCGCGGGCATCGCCAGGGATCGCGGTGTTCAGCTCAGGCTCGGTGCGGTCGATCCGGGTGACGGGATCGCCGAGGTGCCGGAGCCGGCGCTGCACCGCGTGCGGCCCGCCGAGCTCCCTGAACAGCAGGTTCTGGGCCGTGTTGTCGCTGCGGGTGAGCGCGGCGTCGACGAGGTCGATGAGGCGCATCCCCTCGTCCACGTGCTCGGCGGTGACGGGGGAGTACTCCTCGAGATCCTCGGCGGTGAAGCGGATGATCTGCTGCAGCCGCTTCTCGGAGGCCTCGCGCAGGACGAGCGCCGAGGTGAGGACCTTGCCGGTGGAGGCGAGGGCGAAGCGCTCGCGGCCGCGATGGGTGAGAGCGCGGGAGTCGCCGACGACGCGGGCGCTCACCCCGATCCGGGCGTCATGGGCGGTCTCGAGGTCCGCGAGGGCGCCCCGGAAATCCCGCCGTGCGTCTCTGCGCTCGTCGGCATCGGCGTCGGCATGGGCGTCGGCAGCGGGATCGGCGCGGGCCGCGGAGGTCGCGAGGAGGCCCGGTGTGATCGCGGCGGCGGAGAGCAGGGCGCGTCGAGGGATCGTCATGCAGCCATCCTCGCGCCCACGCCCGAGCGCCTCAAGGCGAGCCGTGCCGGAGGGAGGATCCGCGCCGGCGGGGCGGACCCGCGCCGGAAGCCGCGGCATCGTCGGTTCCCGCACGACCGAGGCCGCCCGGTTCTCCCGTCGGCCGCAGCCGGTCCGTGCGCCTCGGATGTCCCCGTCCCCGCATAGGCTCGGCACCATGAAGATCCTGCACACCTCGGACTGGCACCTGGGGCGCACTCTGCACGGCGAGGACCTGCACGAACACCAGGTCGCCTTCTACGACTGGCTCGTGGATCTGGTGCGCGAGCGCGAGGTCGACGTGGTCGTGATCCCCGGCGACGTGTACGACCGCGCCGTGCCGCCGATCCCCGCGATCCGGCTGCTCGGGCGCACCCTCTCGCGCCTCGCGGAGACCGCGACCGTGGTGCTCACTCCCGGCAACCACGATTCCGCGGATCGCCTGGGCTTCGGCCGCGAGCTCATGCGCGCGGGCGTGCACCTGCTCACCGACACCCCCGGGCTCGACCATCCGGTGAGCGTCGAGGACGAGCACGGCGAGGTGCTGTTCTTCGGCCTGCCCTATCTCGAGCCGGACACGGCCCGCCATCGGCTCGTCGCGGAGGGGGAGGAGCCGCTGGGCCGCAGCCACGAGGCCGTCACCCGCGCCGCCCTGGACCGGGTGCGCGAGCGCGCGGCCGAGCATCCCGGGGCCCGCACCGTGGTGCTCGCCCACACCTTCGTCAGCGGCGGCGAGTCCAGCGAGTCCGAACGGGACCTCTCCGTGGGCGGCGTCGACTCCGTCCCGGCGCCCGTGCTCGCCGGATTCGACTACGTGGCCCTCGGCCACCTGCACGGCTGTCAGGACCTCACGCGGTCCGTCGGCTCCCCGGCGCGCTACTCGGGCTCCCCGCTCGCCTTCTCCTTCTCCGAGAAGGACCACCGCAAGTCCGTGCTCCTCGTCGAGCTCGGCGCGCCCGGCGAGGTCGAGGTCGAGCGCATCGGGACGCCCGTGCCCCGCCGCCTCACCGCCCT
This sequence comes from Brachybacterium halotolerans, assembly GCF_016623465.1. Lineage (GTDB taxonomy): Bacteria > Actinomycetota > Actinomycetes > Actinomycetales > Dermabacteraceae > Brachybacterium > Brachybacterium halotolerans. Next base: position 273,015 of record NZ_JAEDAJ010000002.1, on the reverse strand, counting down.
GCGCGGCGACCTCGAGTCCCTGCTCGCGCAGGCCGGTGCGCACGGGGATGACTGGGTGAAGGCGACCGTCACCGACACCGCCCGTCCCGCCCACCTGCAGGAGCGCCTGCGCGCCGCCTTCCCGCACCTGCTGCTCACCTCCTACGAGCCCGAGGGCCGCGAGGCCGGCGAGGCCGCACCCGAGGTGCGGCGCGAGGCCGATCCCCTCGAGGTCATGGACGAGTTCCTGGGCTACGTCACGGGCGGCGAGCCGAGCGCGCGCGAGCACGAGGTCATGGACGAGGCGTACACGACCGTGCGCTCCCGCGGCCAGGAGGCCTCGTGAAGCTCCACCACCTGCACCTGCGCGGGATCGGCCCCTTCGCGGGCGCCGTCGACATCGACTTCGCCGCGCTCGGCGCGAGCGGCATGTTCCTCCTCGAGGGGCCGACGGGATCCGGCAAGTCCACGATCCTCGACGCGATCGTCTACGCCCTGTACGGGAGCGTCGCCGGCAGCGGCGCGAGCAGCGACCGGATCCGTTCCCAGTTCGCCGCCTCCGACTCCCCGAGCGCGGTCGACCTCGTGTTCGAGACCAGCGCCGGCATCTTCCGCGTCCACCGCGAGCCCGACTACGAGCGCGCCAAGAAGCGCGGCACGGGGACCACGAAGCAGCAGGCCAAGGCGCTGCTGTGGCGACTCGGCTCGCCCGAGCTGCTGCCCGGCGTGATCGCGGAGATCGCCGGAGGAGCGGCCGACGGGGCGGACTCCGCCTCGGGCACCAGGGGCACTGGGAGCACGGCGGGCGCGGGGGCGTCCTCGGCCGGCGCGGCATCCTCCCCGGCCGGCGCGGCGGAGCCCCTGGCGAACCGCCTGGACGAGGTGGGCCGCGAGATCCAGCGCGCCGTCGGCCTCAGCCGCGAGCAATTCACGCAGACCGTCCTGCTGCCCCAGAACGAGTTCGCGCGCTTCCTGCGCGCCGGCACCGGCGAGCGCCAGCAGGTGCTCCAGCGCGTGTTCGGCACCGAGATCTACCAGGACGTCGAGAAGCAGCTCGAGGAGATGCGCAAGGAGGCCAAGCGCGAGGTCGACGCCGCGAAGGGCTCCCTGGGCCGCTCCCTCGCCCGCTTCGTCGAGGCCGTCGGCGTCGAGGGCGAGCAGCTCGACGCGCTCGAGGGCCATGCCGAGGCGCTGCGCCTGGAGGAGCTCGGCGCCGCCGCCCGCGAGCACCTCGCGGCGAGCCGGCAGGCCGCGGCCGACGCCGCGCAGGACCACGACGCCCAGACGGCCTCCGAGGCCTCCGCCCGCGCCCACGCGGAGCAGACCGCCCTCCAGCGCACGCGCAGCGACCGCCGCCGCGAGCTCGACGCCCTCGGCGCGCGCCTCGACGCGGCCGCCCCGCAGATCCGCTCGGCCCGCGCCCGCCTCGCCCGCGACGAGGCCGCCCGCCCCGTCGCCGAGCTGCTGCGCCGCCGCGACCAGGCCGCGAGCACGGCCGCCCGGGCCGAGAAGGACCTGGCGGACCTCGCCGAGACCACCCGTGCCCAGCATCCCGAGATCGCCGACCTCCTGGCGGGGGAGGACGCGCCCGCCGCGCTCGCCGCCTCCGCCGAGGAGGACACCGCGCGCGCCGGAGCCCTCGCCGACCTCGCCTCCCTCGAGGAGGGCCTCGAGCACCGCGGCGCCCAGCTCACCGCCCGCGCCGAGCGCAGCGACCAGGCCGCCCGCGACCTCGCCGCCCTCGACGAGACCATCGAGGCGCGCCCCGCCGCGAAGCAGGAGCTCCTCGCCGCCCGGGACGACGCCCGCACCCGCGCCGCCGGCCTCGCCGATGCGCGCCTCGCCGAGAAGGCCGCCGCCGAACGCCTCCAGGCCGCCCGCGCCGCCGCGCAGCAGCAGACCGCGCTGACCCAGGCCGAGACCCTCGCGGCGAGCACCCTCGAGGCCGCGCGCCTCGCCTCCGAGACCGAGTCCGACCTGCGCCGACGTCGCTTCGCGGGCATCGCCGCCGAGCTCGCCGTCGACCTCGGCGACGACGCCCCGTGCCCCGTCTGCGGATCCGCCGACCACCCGCACCCCGCGACCCCCACGCACGACGCCGTCGGCGCCGAGCAGGTCGAGCAGGCGGAGGCGCAGCGCCAGCAGGCCGAGCGCGCCTATCACGACGCCGCGCAGAAGAAGGCCGTCATCGAGGGCGAGCTCGAGGCCCTGCGCGAGCGCGCCGGCGGCCTCGACGCCCGCGTCGCCGAGGCCGCGCACACGGGCGCCCACGAGGCCACCGCGCAGGCCACGGCCGCGCAGACCGAGGCCGCCGAGGCGGAGACCGCGATCTCCGCCCACGACGAGGCCACCGCGCAGCTCACCTCCGAACGCTCCCGGCAGGCCCTCACCCTCGAACGGGAGAGGACCGCGCAGCAGGAGGCGTCGGCCGCCCTCGAGAAGGATCGCGCCCGCGTGGCCGACGCGCGCGGCGAGGCGGAGTCGATCGCCGCGCGCCGCAGCCACCACGCGGCCCGCGCCCGCGCCGCGACCGCCCTGCGCGAGGCCCTGCGCGCCTCGACCGAGGAGGCGGCGCGCGCCGCGAGCCTCAGCCAGGAGACCGAGACCGCCCGCGAGACCGCACGGGCGGCGCTGCGCGAGCAGGCGGAACCGGCAGCATCCGAACCGACGGGGTCCGAACCGGCGGCGTCCGAACTCGCAGCATCCGCACCCGTAGCGTCTGCTCCGACAGCGCAGCAGGTGGCCGACTACGAGGCCCTCGCCGATGACGCCGCCGTGCGCGAGGCCGTGCTCCCGGAGGCCGAGCGCCGCACCCTCACCGCCTCCCTCCAGCATCGCGCCGTCGAGGAGTCGCGCCATGCCGACGGCCTCGCCGAGGACGGCGTCTCCGATGCCGACCCCAGCGACGAGGCGCTCGAGGCTGCCCGCGTCGCCGCCTCCACCGCCGGCGAGCAGCTCGTCGCCGCGCAGAGCGCCCTGCGCGAGGCCTCCGCCGTCGCGGCCCGCCTGGGCGCCGTCGCCGAGCGCTCGGCCTCCGCCCTCGAGGCCCTCGAGCGGGCGATGCACGAGGTCACGGGCATCAGCGAGCGCGCCGGCGTGGTGGTGCGCGTCGCCGACCTTGCCACCGCCCGCTCCGCCGACGGCCGCCGCATCCCGCTGTCGACCTTCGTGCTCATGCGGCGCTTCGAGGACGTCGTGGACGCCGCCAACGCGCGTCTCGCCCGCTTCTCCGGCACCGACCTCGAGCTGCTGCGCGACGACGGCGCCCGCGGCGCACGCAAGACCGGTCTGGACCTGCTGGTCATGGACCGGCGCACCGACCAGGCGCGCGTGCCCGAGACCCTCTCTGGCGGCGAGACCTTCTTCGTCTCCCTCGCCCTCGCCCTGGGACTGGCCGACATCGTCACCGGCGAGGCCGGCGGCGTGCGCATGGAGACCCTGTTCATCGACGAGGGCTTCGGCTCGCTCGACCCACAGACCCTCGAGACCGTCGTCGCCGAGATCGGGCACCTCTCCCAGCACGGCCGCACCATCGGCATCGTCAGCCACGTCGGCGACCTCAAGGCCCAGATCGCCGAGCAGATCCACGTGCGCCGCGGCCCGTCGGGCTCCTCGACCGCGACCATCACCGCCTGAGCGGCCAACGCGGGAGATCGGCCGTGTCCGTGCGCTCGAGAAGTACGAAACGGTTGTCATGGGCGCCCATGGCAACCGTTTCGTACTTCTCGTCGGGCGGCGCGGGCTCGTGCTTTCAGGTCGGCAGCACGGGCGGCCCCGCACGCTGCGCACATGGCCGCACCGTCAGTCGAAGCCGCACCGACAGTCGAAAATGCGCGCAGGACGTCGGATGTCAATCGGTTTGCTGTACGGTCGTGCCGTGACCGGGGTCACCTCTCGGGACCTCGGCATGATCTCGACCTCTTCATCCCCCACCCCCAGGACATCCCCATGACCAGCAGATCTCGTGCTGCATCGATCCTGTCCGCCGCTGTCGCCGGGCTCGTGATCGCCACCCCGTCCCTCGCCTCGGCCGCACCGATGGCGCCCGGAGCCCCCGTCGCCGCCGACGGCTCGGACACCTCGCAGTCCGCGTCCTCGTCGGCCGATATCAGCGTCGGCGCGCGCCACGACTACGCCTTTCCCGACGACACACCCGCCGCGATGTTCATCGACGCCGACGGCAGCTTCCACGCGCAGTCGGCCCACGCCCTCTACGCGAAGGACGACCCGCGCGAGTGGCTGTTCTACAAGGGCACGACCATCGACGACATGACCGCGGACAAGGCGCTCAACGCCGCCGCGGATCCGGACAACCCGAAGCACCGCAACGACGACACCACGGTGCGCTGCAACCAGAGCCCCACCGGCAAGGAGGCCAGCAAGGACCCCACCGGCTCCTACAGCCAGAAGAACTTCTGCGACCTCGTGGGCGTATGGGTCGACCCCGACTCCGGGGACTGGATCGGCATCGTGCACAACGAGTTCACCGGGCGCCCCTTCGGCGACAGCCTGCACTACGACTCCCTGGACTACGCCGTCTCCACGGACCACGGGAAGACGTGGGACATCAAGGACCACATCATCACCTCGCCGTACTCCACGAAGCGCGGCGACGAGAAGCAGTTCCCCGAGGACACCTACAACTACGGCGACGGCGATCCGCGCCTGTTCGTCGACACGGCCTCCGGGTACTTCTACGTCTACTACGGCTCCCGCGTGATCGGGAAGCAGGGCAAGGGCGGGGAGAACGTGAACCTCTCCCATGTGGCCCGCGCGCCGATCTCGAAGAAGATGGCGCCGGGTTCGTGGACCAAGTTCTTCGACGGCTCGTTCTCCCAGAAGGGCCTGGGCGGCAAGGAGTCCAACCTGACCCCGGTCACCGACCGCGACGCCGCCGGGTACACGGCCCCCGAGGACGACTACGACCCCACCACCAAGGGCAACACCGACGCCCAGGTGAAGGCGGGCGAGCTGCCCGGCACCTCGCCGCTGTTCGTCATGAACATCAGCTACGACGCGCACCTGGGGCTCTACATCGGCCAGCCCGAGGGCGCGACGCGCCCCGGCCCGCAGGAGTACTACGCCACGGACGACCTCACGAGCCAGAAGTGGCACCTCATCGGCACCGGCGACGACCAGGACTGGTCGTCCTGGTACCGGTGGATGGTGGACTCCAAGTCCCTGACGAGCGGCAACATCATCGGCAAGGACTTCCGCTCCTACTGCTCGATCTCCTGCACCGGCGAGTCCGACGGCGAGTACTTCGACGTCTCGATCGACAGTGAGGACGAGGCCGCGATCGAGGCCCAGAACCTCTTCTCGACGAAGAAGGCGTACACCCTCTCCACCGGGAAGCGCTCCGCGCTGGCCCAGCAGAAGAAGGGGAAGGCGAAGGTCGTCGGCACGGCGCAGCGGACCGACGCCGGCGCGTCCTGGAAGATCGCCCCGACGGGCGACGGCGCGTACACGATCGCCAACACGCGCAGCGGCGCACTGCTCGGAGTGGACTCCACGACGACGACGCAGCGCGCCTGGGGCACGAAGGTGAAGGCCACGAAGGCGGCGGGGGAGCAGCACGGCAAGCGCACCGACCCGTCCGTGGGTCAGCAGTGGTGGGTCGTGCGCGACACCGACCCGACCACCGGTGAGCGCACGGGCACCTATCACCTGGTGAACCGCTACTCCGGCCTCGTCCTCGACCTCGAGGGCAGCGTGACCTCCGCGACCACGGACGCCGCCGACTTCCACGGCAGCGCCTCGACGGCCGACGAAGGGCAGTCCCTGAAGATCGCCGTCGCGAAGGGCTGAGCGGCCCCGTGAGGGACTGAGCGGCCCCGTGAGGGGCTGATCGGCGAACGCGAGGAGCTGATCGGCGAACGGGGCCGGGGCCGCGCCCGTCCTGGGTCCGCGAGAAGTACGAAACGGTTGTCATGGACGCTCATGGCAACCGTTTCGTACTTCTCGTCGGCGAGACAGCGGGAAGGCACCCCCGGCGGCCGCGCCCGCCTCGCATCGCCGCGCCGCCCCCGCCGCCGCCCCTCCCGACGCGCCCGTCGTCCCCTCCGTCCCCGGCGTGACCCGGACGCCTGCGCGGTCCGCTCATGGGTGGAGAGCGGGGCGCCCGCGAGCGCTCGCAGACGGATGCCCCGCGGGGCCGAGCCGCCGTAGTGTCCTGAGGCGTGAGCGATTGGACCTGGCAGATCCCCTTCTCCGTGATCGGCGGCGGCGTGCTGTTCGTCGGCCTGCTCGTGCCGATCCTCGTCCTCCAGTACCGCAGGTACGGACGGCTGAGCGTGCCGCGGCTGCTCGGCGCCGCGGCGGTGAGCGTCTACGGCGTCGCCCTGGTCGCCTACACGCTGCTGCCCCTGCCCGATCCGGCGCGGACCTGCGGCGCGGGCGCCGGCCGGACCCTGCAACTGACGCCGTTCCAGTTCGTCGCGGACATCGTGCGCGAGGGCGGAGGGCTCGGACTCCGCGACGCCGTCACCAGCTGGGCGGTGCTGCAGGCCGCTCTGAACGTCGTCCTGTTCGTGCCGCTCGGGCTCGCGGTGCGGGGCATGCTGCGCCGCGGGGTGCTCACGGCCACGGCGCTCGGCGCCCTGGTCTCCCTCGCCATCGAGGCCACCCAGTACACCGGGCTGTGGGGCATCTACGACTGCAGCTACCGGATCGCCGACGTCGACGACCTCATCCTGAACACCACCGGCGCCCTCGTCGGCGCCCTGCTCGCCCCGCTGCTCCTGCACTGGTGGATGCCGAGCCCCGAGCAGCTCACCGCTCGGCGCTCGCATCGCGTCTCGGGCATGCGCCGTCTGCTGGGCATGGTGGTCGATCTGATCGCCGTCGGCCTCGTCGGGTTCCTTTTCGATCTCGGACGCGCCGTGGTCGAGCTCGTCTTCACCACGGACGCGCGGCAGGTCCACGAGCTCGGCGAGCCGGGACAGGCCCTGCTCCTCGTGCTCGCCTTCGCCGTGGTCTTCGCGCTGCCCGCCCTGGGGCGCAGCGGCGCCTCCCTCGGGCAGCGAGCGGTGGGCATCGCTCCGGCGTGGCCGAGCGGCGCCGGCGGGGTCGGAGCGCGCCTGCTGCGGGCGAGCGCCGTGGGCGGCGTCTGGACGGTGGGGCGCGCCCTCGCGCTGCTGCTGTCCGCGGCGGGCATTCCGCTCGCGGCCGGCGCACTGAGCCTCGCGATCGGCCTGTACATGCTGGTCGTGCTGGTCTTCGCCCTCGTCGGCGACCATCGGGGGCTCTCAGGGCGCCTGGCGGGCAGTGCGATGGTCGATGCGCGTGCTCTCACAGATGCTGGCGCCACCGCGCGTCAGCGGTCCGCCGCGGCCTAGACTCCCGGCAGACCAGCCTTTGCAGGAAGGACCCCCATGCCCACCACGCCCCCGGCCGGCTCGCGGATCGTCGGCACCGGTCACTACCGGCCCGAGCGCATCATGACCAATCACGACCTCGAGCAGATGGTCGAGACGAGCGATGAGTGGATCCGCCAGCGCACGGGCATCGAGTCCCGTCGCATCGCCGCCGACGACCAGGACGTCGCCGACCTCGCCGCCGAGGCCGGTCGCAACGCCCTGGCCGACGCCGGCATCGACCCCTCGCAGGTCACCCAGGTGATCGTCGCGACCTGCTCCAACCAGGAGCGCTCGCCGAGCGCCGCGGGTCGGGTCGCGCACCTGCTGGGTCTGCCCAACCCCGCCGCCTTCGACGTGGGCGCCGCCTGCTCGGGCTTCGAGCACGCGCTCGCCGTGGCGGACATGTCGATCCGCGCGGGCGCCTCCACCACGACGCTCGTGATCGGAGCGGAGAAGCTCTCCGCGGTCACCGATTACTCCGACCGCACCACCTGCATCCTCACGGCCGACGGCGCGGGTGCCATGGTCCTCGTCCCGGGCGACGAGCCGACGATCTCGCCCGTGCAGTGGGGGACCGTCACCGACCTCGCGGACGCCGTGACCATCGGCCCGCCCAGCGGCTGCTTCTCCCAGCAGGGCCGCCAGGTGCTCGGGTGGGCGCTGCGCGAGGCGCCGAAGCTCTCGCAGAAGATCGTCGAGTCCGCGGGCCTGAACATGGCCGACATCGACGTGTTCGTGCCCCACCAGGCGAACCTGCGGATGATCGAGCCGCTCGCCGCCGCCCTCGACCTGCGCGAGGACGCGATCGTGGCCGACGACATCATCACCTCCGGCAACACCTCCGCCGCGACCATCCCGCTCGCGATCTCCCGCATGCGCGAGGCCGGGCGGATCCCCGCGGGCGCAACGGCACTGCTGGTCGGCTTCGGCGGCGGCTTCTCCTGGGCCGGCCAGGTCGTGCGTCTGCCCTGACTTGGTTCCGGATGCCCAGGGCTGACGGCTCGGGGCATCCGGTGCGCCCGTCTCATCCGGCGCGCCCGTCTGATCCCGCTCGACCCGCCCCGTCGGAGGCCCCGTGGATTCCCTGACCGTCCAGATCATCGTCACGATCGTCGTCGGCCTCGCGTACGTCGTGGGGCTCACGGGCATCGTGCTGCCGATCATCCCCGGCTCGATCACGATCCTCATCGGCTCGCTGGTGTGGGCGATCGTGCTGGGCGGCTGGACCTGGCTGGCCTTCGCGATCATCGCGGTCCTCTGCGCCGTGGGCATGACCTGCAGCTACGTCATGACGGGGAAACGGCTCAAGGACAACGACGTGCCCACGTGGCCGATCCTCGTGGGTGTGGCCGCGGGCATCGTCGGCATCTTCGTGATCCCGTTCCTGGGCCTGCCGATCGGGTTCGTCCTGGGCCTCTACGGCTCCGAGTGGTACCGCCGCCGCGACATGAAGCTCGCCTGGGAGTCCAGCTGGATCGCCATCAAGGCCTTCGGCATCGGCGTCATGCTCGAGCTCGTGTGCGGCTTCGCCTCCACCCTCACCTTCGCGATCGCGACCACGCTGCACTTCCTCAACCGCTGAGTCACCCCGCTCCGCCTCTCCCTCCCCCCGCGCAGCCCTCGCGCAGCCCGCGCAGCCCGCCCCCCCCCGCGAGAGGTGAGAAGCTGCTGTCAAAAGGGCGGAATGACGACGTCTTCTCACCTCTCGGTGCGGGGTGGGCGTCTGGGACGATGAGCCCATGAGCGATCCCGCTTTCCCTCCGGTCTCCTCGCGGGACACTCCGCGCTTCGGCACGCGGGAGCGCCACCGGCAGCTGGGCGCGGCGTTCCAGGGTCAGGGCGGAGACTACGACCGCCTGCGTCCCGGATACCCGCCCGAGGTGCTCGACGCGATCATCTCGGCACTGCCATCGCACGACGGCGAGCTCGGTGGGCCGAAAGCAGGCACCCCCGCAGGCGCCCCAGCTGGCGCGCCCCGCTCCCATATCGCGGTCGACCTCGGCGCCGGGACCGGCAAGCTCTCCCTGCAGCTCGCGCGCCGCGGCCTCGACGTGATCGCCGTCGACCCCAGTCGCTCCATGCTCGAGACCGCGGAGCAGGCGTACGCCTCCATGGCCGCGTCGGCCGACGGTCGCGGCGGGCCCGCCGACCCCTACGGACCCGTCGACCCCGAAGGACCCGTCGACCCCGAAGGACCCGCCGACGCCGCCGGCCCCGTCGGCTTCCTGCGCGTCGTCCAGGCCTCCGCCGAGGACACCGGCCTCCCGGACGCGAGCGCCGACCTGGTGAGCGTCGCGCAGGCTTGGCACTGGTTCGACACCGAGGCCGCGGGAGCCGAGATCGCTCGGATCCTGCGACCGGGCGGCGTGCTGGCCCTGCTGTGGAACTCGCTCGACGTGCAGATCCCCTGGGTGCACCGCTATTCGCGCATCATGCACGCGGGGGACGTGTACCGCGATGATTTCTCGCCGCCGATCACCCCGCACTTCGCGCTGCGCGAGCGGATCGTGCGCCATTGGGAGGACCCGCGCACCACGCACGAGCTCATCGACCTTGCCCGCACCCGCAGCTACGTCATCACCGCACCGACCGAGCGCCGCGAGAAGGTGCTCGCGAATCTCGACTGGTACCTGCACGAGCACCTCGGCCACGCCCCCGGCAGCGAGGTCGGCATGCCCTACCGCACCGACCTGTTCCTCTTCGAGGCCGAGGACGCATGAGCGCCCGTCGCGCCGCACGCCGGCACCGTGACGAGGTCGGTGAGGTGCTCGCGGTCCATGCAGACCGTCCCGGACCGCTCGTGATCGGAGTGTTCGTGCTGCTCTGGGTGGTCTTCTCCGGCCTGACCCTCATCAATCCCGGCGAGAGCGTCGTGCTCGCCGTCGCGCCCGCCCTCGCCTTCGCGATCATCTTCGGCCTGATCCTGCTGTTCATCAGTGGGGAGAGGCTGGTGGTGTGCGAACGGGGAATCGTGGTCGGCAGCTGCGCGCCGGGCCTGCGCCCCTACGTGATCCCCTCGGACCAGATCATCCCGGGCAGCGTGGTCCCCGTGACGGGCGCCCGGCGGTACGCGGCCGAGACCGGGACCGGCGGCTTCCCGCAGTCGACCGTGCGCCGGTCCGCATGGACCCGCCGCGGCATCCACTTCGTGGGGCCCTCGCCGAAGCAGGCGCGCCGCCACCGCGCGGTGCTGGCGCCGCTGCAGGACCCTCCGCCGCGCTCGATCGACGGTCGCTGGGTCTGGTTCGCCGGCACGGGGTCGACCTCGCCCGACCAGGTCACCGCGCAGATCGCGCGCGCCGCAGAGGTGAGCGGTCAGCGCGAGCTGGCGAGAGCCGCAGCGGCCGAGCCTGTCCGCGAGCTCACCGGCGACCGCGGGGACGCGGCGCGCCAGCTCCCCGGGTTCCCGCAGGCGCGCTGACTCAGCGGCCGCGCTGACTCAGCCTCCCGCGGCGCTCCCGTCGGCCGCGCTGACCCAGCCGGCCGCGCTGACTCAGCCGGCCGCGCCGCCGCCGTCGGAGGCGCCGGTCGCGGTCGCGCCGTCGGCCCCGGTGATCGACATGTCGCCGACCTTCCACTGCTTCCCGTCCCAGTTCAGCTTCATCTGCATCTCGCCGCTGAACCCGTCGACGTCCTGCGCCTGCTTGTTCGGGTCGTCGACGATCGTGGCGTCCTTCTGGGTGACCTCGAGGGTGAGCGTGCCGCTGGTGGGCGGGTCGCCGGCGCCGTCGAAGCTCGCGGACTTCACGGTGAACTCGCCGCCCACCTGGTATCCGTCCTGCTCATGGAGCTGGGTGGCGTTGGAGAGGAACGACGTGCAGACCTCGCAGTTCGAGTCGACCACCTTCATCCAGCCGTCGGTGTCTCCCGTGGCCATCATGTACGCGTAGGACTCGAGCAGATAGGTGCCGACGGAGGTGGCGCCGTCGTCCGACTGGTCGGTCATCGCCGACGTCGGCAGCTTCGGGCCGGACGTGGGGGAGGGACTCGGCTGGGACGACGGGTCGACCGTGGGGCGCGTGTCCTGGGCCGTCGCGCTCGCCGTGGCGGAGGAGGCGTCGGTCGTCCCGTTGCTGCGGCCGAAGACCTGCGCGAGGCCCACCGCGCCGAAGGGGATCACCAGGGCGATGGCCGCCACGATGATGATGATCTGCTGCATCCGTCTGCTCACGCAGGCCAGCGTAGAGGTCCGGCCTGGACGCGCGGGGATCCGGCCCGGACCCGCGGATCCGACCCCGACGCGCGGGCATCCGGCCCGTACGCGCGAGGATCAGCCGATCGGCGGATGTGCGCGGAGGGCGTCGCGGGGGAGACTCGGCCGTCATGGGCGGCGCACGCACCGCCCTCCGATCGACGTCATCCCGCGGCGTTCCACCCTCGGCGGAATCCGCCCGATTCCGCCCGAATCCCATGGACCGTGCGCACGGGTCGACGTAGGCTTCACCGCGCAGTCCGCGCGCCCCCGGACCGCACCGCATCTGCCCAAGGACCTCTGTGACTCTGCTGCGACTCGTGCTCGCGGCCGCCCGCCGGTACTGGACCCTGATCATCATCGTCGTGATCTTCCAGCTGCTCGGAGTGCTGGCCAACCTCTACCTGCCCACGCTGAACGCCGACATCATCGATGACGGCGTCGCCCAGGGCGACATCCCGACGATCTGGCGCCTGGGCGGCTGGATGCTCGCGGTGACCTTCGCGAACATCGTCGCCGTGGTCGTCGCGAACTACGCGGCCGCCCGCGCGGCCATGAGCATCGGCCGCGACCTGCGCAGCCGCGTCTTCGACCAGGTCGCCACCTACTCCGCGCACGAGATGAACGAGTTCGGGGCCGCCTCGCTGATCACCCGTTCCACGAACGACGTGCAGCAGGTCCAGATGCTCGTCTTCTTCTCGATGCAGTTCCTGGTGCAGGCGCCCATCACGGGCATCGGCGGCATCGTCCTCGCGCTGCGCGAGGAGGCCGGGCTGGCCTGGCTGATCGCGGTGATGGTGCCGCTGATGCTGGTCTCCGTCGGCTTCCTCATCGCCCGTGCGGCACCGCTGTTCCGCGTGATGCAGGAGCGGATCGACGCGATCAACAAGGTGCTGCGCGAGCAGATCACCGGCATCCGCGTCCTGCGCGCCTTCACCCGCGAGGACTTCGAGCGCGAGCGCTACGAGGGCGCCAACGAGGCCCTCACGGACACCAACCGCCGCGTGGGCCTGCTGATGATCCTCATCAACCCGATCATCATGTTCCTGCTGCAGGTCTCCAGCGTGCTCGTGCTCTGGTTCGCGGCGCCGCGCGTGGAGTCGGGGACCATGCAGGTCGGGTCGATCACCGCGTTCATCGCCTACCTGATCCAGATCCTCATCGCGGTGATGATGGCGACCTTCATGACGATGATGATCCCGCGCGCCATGGTCTCCGCCGAGCGCATCGACGCCGTGCTCACCACCGAGACCTCCGTGACGGTGCCCGAGCGCGGCGTCACCGAGGTGCACGGCCGCGGCGACCTCGCCTTCGAGAAAGTCTCCTTCACCTACCCGGGCGCCGAGAACAACGTGCTCACGGACATCGACTTCACCGCCCGCGCGGGGCAGACCGTCGCGATCATCGGCGGCACCGGCTCGGGCAAGACCACCCTGCTCAGCCTGGTGCCGCGCCTGATGGACGCGACCTCCGGCAGCGTGAGGGTCGACGGGGTCGACGTGCGTGAGCTGGACCCGCAGGTGCTCTGGGACCGCATCGGCCTGGTGCCGCAGCGCCCCTACCTGTTCTCCGGGACGGTCGCGACGAACCTCCGCTTCGGGCGGCCCGACGCGACCGACGAGGAGCTCTGGCACGCGCTCACCGTCGCCCAGGGACGCGACTTCGTCGCCGCCATGCCCGACGGGCTCGACTCGCCGATCGCCCAGGGCGGCACGAACGTCTCCGGCGGTCAGCGCCAGCGCCTGTGCATCGCCCGCGCGCTGGTCGCCCGACCGGAGATCTATCTGTTCGACGACTCCTTCAGCGCGCTGGACCTCACCACGGACGCACGTCTGCGGGCGGCGCTCGCGCCGGAGACCCGCGATGCGCTCAAGGTGATCGTCGCCCAGCGCGTCACCACCATCACCTCGGCCGATCTGATCCTGGTGCTCGAGCACGGGAGGGTCGTCGGCTCCGGCACCCATGCCGAGCTGCTCGAGAACAACGAGACCTATCAGGAGATCGTCCGCTCCCAGGGCGCCGAGGAGGTGGTCGCATGAACGCCGACGACACGACGAAGAGGCCGACCCCGGCCGACGGCGCGACGTCTGCCGACGACGCCACCTCGACCGACACCGCGCGCACCGCGCCCGCTTCCGCGTCCACGAAGCCCGCGGGCGACGAGGCCGGCGAGGCCGCGGAGATCGAGGCCGAGAAGAGCGCCGAGCGCGGGCTGCGCCCGGGGCAGAGCGCGAAGCACTTCTGGCCCTCGGCGCTGCGGCTGATCCGCACCATCGGCCCCGAGAAGATGTACGCGATCCTGGGGATCGCGCTCGGCGTGATCGGCGTGGGCCTGGCCGTCGTCGGCCCGAAGATCCTGGGCCGCGCGACGGACGTCGTCTTCTCCGGAGCGATCTCGAAGCAGCTGCCCGCGGGTGCGACGAAGGCGCAGATCATCGAGGGCCTGCGCGCGCAGGGCAACGACACCTACGCGGACCTGCTCGCGGGCATGGACCTCACCCCCGGCCAGGGCATCGACTTCGCGGCCCTGCACCAGGTGCTGTGGTTCGTGGTCGGGATCTACGTGGTCGCGAGCCTGTTCCAGTGGCTGCAGGGCGTGATGCTCAACCGCATCATCTTCCGGATGGTCTACCGCCTGCGCCGTGAGGTCGAGGAGAAGCTGCACAGGCTGCCGCTGTCCTACTTCGACCGCCAGCGCCGCGGCGAGATCCTCTCCCGCGTCACCAACGACATCGACAACATCCAGAACACGCTCATCAACACGCTGACCGGCCTGGTCAACGCGCTGCTGACGGTGCTCGGCGTGATCGTCATGATGCTGACGCTGTCCTGGCAGCTCACCCTCATCGCCCTGTGCGTGATCCCGCTGGCCGCGGTGATCACGGCCATCGTCGGCAAGCGCTCCCAGAAGCTGTTCCAGCAGCAGTGGGACGCGACCGGCAAGGTCAACGCCGAGGTCGAGGAGGCCTTCAGCGGCCACGAGCTCGTGAACGTCTTCGGCCGCCGCCAGGAGGCGTCCCGCAGCTTCGAGGCCCGCAACGGCGAGATGTACAAGGCGTCCTTCGGCGCCCAGTTCGTCTCCTCCCTCATCGGCCCGCTGATGATGTTCGCCGGGAACCTCACCTACGTCGCGATCGCGATCGTGGGCGGCCTCAAGGTGATCGGCGGCGACATGTCGCTGGGCAGCGTGCAGGCGTTCATCCAGTACTCGCGCCAGTTCACGCAGCCGCTCAGCCAGGTCGCCTCGATGGCCACGATGCTGCAGTCCGGCGTGGCCAGCGCCGAGCGCGTCTTCGAGCTGCTCGACGCCGAGGAGCAGACTCCGGACTCGGCCCGCGACGAGGCCGGCAACCCGGACCCGACCTCGCTGGACGCCGCCTCGCGGATCCGCGAGGGCCGCGTCGAGTTCGACCACGTGCGCTTCTCGTACACGCCCGAGCGCGAGCTCATCCGTGACCTCTCCCTGGTCGCCGAGCCCGGGCACACGGTCGCGATCGTGGGGCCGACGGGCGCGGGCAAGACCACGCTCGTGAACCTCGTGATGCGCTTCTACGAGATCGACGGCGGCCGCATCACTATCGACAACATCGACATCCGCGACCTCACCCGCACGCAGCTGCGCGAGCGCACCGGCATGGTCCTCCAGGACACCTGGCTGTTCAACGGCACGATCATGGAGAACATCCGCTACGGGCGCCTGGACGCGAGCGACGAGGAGGTCATCGAGGCCGCGAAGGCGACCCACGTCGACGACTTCGTGTGCCATCTGCCCGAGGGGTACGAGACCGTCCTGGACTCCGACGCGTCGAACGTGAGCGCGGGGGAGAAGCAGCTGCTGACCATCGCCCGCGCGTTCCTCGCCCGGCCCAGCCTGCTGATCCTGGACGAGGCCACCTCGAGCGTGGACACCCGCACCGAGCTGCTCGTGCAGAACGCGATGAACCGCCTGCGCTCGGGCCGCACCTCGTTCGTGATCGCGCACCGGCTCTCCACGATCCGCGACGCCGACCTGATCCTGGTGATGGAGGCCGGCGACATCGTCGAGCAGGGGACGCACGACGAGCTGCTCGGGGCGAACGGCGCCTACGCGCGGCTGTACCGCTCCCAGTTCGAGGGCGCGATGGCCGATCCCGACGCCGAGGAGGAGCAGGGCGAGCCCGTGCCCACGGGCGGCGGGGGCATGCCGGGGATGTGATCAGGCGAGGCGGATCGGCTGGAGCCGAGCCTCCCACGGGCGCACGCTCCCATGGTGATGGGGTCTCCCGTTCGTGGTCCCTCCACTGGTCATAGGGTCGGGGATGGCAGAATGCGCTCGTGCTACGACTTCTCGCCGCCGCCCTGACCGGTGCATGTCTGGCCGCGGTGCTCGTGGTGGCGCTCGTGGGCGATCAGAGCCGCCTGTGGATCGCCATCCCCGCGGGCATCGCGGCGATGCTGATGATCACTCTGGCGCTGGCAGCCGCCAGCGTCCCGCGGCAGGTGGGGCCCCAGGATCCCGCCGTGCAGCGCGCTCGCGCGGAGGGCCGACTCGTCGCCGCCACGGTCCTGAGCCTGCGCCGCACGGGCACCTCGGTCAATGACGTGCCCCTGTACGAGGTCGAACTGCTGGTCGAGCCGACGGATCGCGCCGCCTATCGCACCACGATGCGTCGGCTGCTGGATGCCTCGCAGGTGGGCGGCTTCGCGAGCGGGCGAAGGGTCGCGGCGGTGCGCCTGGCACCGGACGCTCCGGACGTCGTGCTCCTGGATGAGCCGCCGGTGGGCTCGTCGGTGGCCTCGATCGACGATCCGCACAGCGTGGACCACTGGGACAGCGATCCAGACGCGCACGTCCCCGGGCGCACGCGGTCTCTGATCCCTGTCGGTCGGCGTCACCGATTCTCGCGTCGCGTCCTGTTCGTCGCGGTGGGCGCCGGTGCCGCAGCGGCGGTCGCCCGGCCCTACTTCCACGATATCGCGCTGCGCGGGCGCGATCTCGTCGCTCGCACTCATGACGGGTCCTACGTGCGAGGTCGCGGCCGCGCCGCCGAGGTGGTCCGGGTCTTCGCCGCCGCGCGCGGCGACACCACAGTGACGGAGGTGCTGCTGTACGACGGCTGGGCGAGCATCACGGCACCCACGGCAACGGGGGCGACGACGTACGACACTTTCCGCATCGACGGACCGCACGTCGGCAGTGGCGAGCCCGCGACCATCCAGCCCGAACCGGAGGACGAGTTCGACCTCGGCGATGTCGACTGGGATGCTGTTCCTCGCGTCTTCGGCGCTGCGCGCACGCGCAACGGCATCACGGAAGACGAGATGCGGGGCAACATCCAGCATGCCGGGGTGCGCCGCGATCCCTCCGAGGGGGACGTGCGCATCGGCGTCTACCTGAGCACGGACTACACCAGCGGGTCGCTGGAGGCTCGAGCCGACGGGGCGATCATCGGCGAATGATCCGGAGCGTGTGCGCCACACCCCACGAGTTTGTCAACATGCATACCTCTGCATAAACTTCCATTCGTGTTCCCGTCATCCCGGCCCCGCAGACGCACCCTGCTTCGCGCGCTGCCCCTCGCCCTCGGCGCCGCGATCAGCGTGCCCGTCCTCGGCGGCTGCACCCACGCCTCCGAGCGGCTGGACGCCGAGACCGACGCGATCCCGACGATCGACCTCTCGGGCATCACGAAACAGGACGACCTCGCGGGCCTCGTCCCCGAGGACGTCCGCGACCGCGGCACCCTCGTCAACGGCGCGGCCCTGAACTACGCGCCCGGCGAGTTCGTCGGCTCGGACGGCGGGGCCGTGGGCATCGACATGGACATCCTCAGCGGCGTCGGCAAGGTGCTGGGGCTGGACACGCGCACCGAGTCCGCAGTGTTCGCGCAGATCATCCCCTCGATCGGCTCGAAGTACGACGTCGGGATCTCGAGCTTCACCATCGACCCGGACCGCCTGAAGCAGGTCTCGATGGTCTCCTACTTCTCCGCCGGCATGTCCTACGCGGTGAAGAAGGGCAACCCCTACGACATCGACCCGCCGGACCTGTGCGGCGCCCGCGTCGCCCATCAGGTCGGCACCTACATGGACGACGTGGTCGCCGAGCGCGACGCCGCCTGCCGGAAGGACGGGGGCAAGGGCGTCATCGACCAGCCCTACGTGGGCAACGCCGACGCCGCGACCGCCGCCGCCGGCGGCAAGGCCGACGTCCTCATCGGCGACTCACCGGTCGTCGCCTACGCGATCGAGAAGTCCCGCGGGACCCTCGAGCAGGTGGGCGACATCGAGGACGCGGCCCTGTACGGGATCGTCGTCTCCAAGGACCAGCCCGAGCTCGCGGAGGCGATCCGCGGGGCGGTCCAGCACCTCATCGACACCGGCGCCATGCACGACATCCTCGATGCCTGGGGCAACGCCGCAGGTATGATCAAAACCTCGGAAGTGGATCCGCAGTGAGCACGACACAGCCCTCGCCCACGCCCGCCGACGGGCCCGTCGGCCCGGTGCCCGCCGCCGGTTCCCCGCAACGCGCCTCAGGCGCCCCGCAGCCCTCCGGCCGCGACGCCGACCCGATCCCGGGCCGGATCCGCGCCAAGCGCAGCCCGCGCCCGGGCACCTGGATCAGCGCCGTCATCGTGGTGCTGCTGGTGCTCGCGCTCGCGAACTTCCTGGTCACCAACCCCGTCTTCGACTGGGGCACGGTCGCGACGTACATCCTGGACGTGAAGGTCGTCCAGGGCGTGGGCTGGACCCTGCTGATCACCGTGCTCTCGATGGTGCTGGGCACGGTGATCGCGCTGACCGCGGCGATCATGCGCCGCAGCGAGAACCCGGTGCTTCGCGGTGTCTCCTGGGCATACATCTTCGTCTTCCGCGGCACCCCGGTGTACACCCAGCTGGTGTTCTGGGGCCTGTTCACGGTGATCGTCCCCAAGATCGCGCTGGGCATCCCCTTCGGTCCCGAGTGGTTCTCCTTCTCCACCCGCGACTACTTCCCGGCCTTCTGGGCGGCCGTCGTGGGCCTCGGGCTCAACGAGGGTGCCTACCTCGCTGAGATCATCCGCTCGGGCCTGAACTCCGTGGACAAGGGCCAGAGCGAGGCGTCGAAGGCGCTGGGCATGGGCAACGGGCAGATCCTGCGGCGCATCATCATCCCGCAGGCCATGCGCGTGATCGTGCCGCCGCTGGGCAACGAGACCATCGGCATGCTCAAGACCACCTCGCTCGTGCTCGCCGTGCCCTTCACCCTGGACCTCACCTTCGCGACCAACGCGATCGCGAACAAGCTCTACGCGCCGATCCCGCTGCTGGTCGTCGCCGCGATCTGGTACCTCGCGATCACGAGCGTGCTGATGGTCGGGCAGTACTACCTCGAGCGCTACTTCGGCCGCGGCTTCGACGACCGCCCCGGCGGCGCCGGTCCGGCGAAGCGCGGGCGGCGCGCCCGCCAGCGGGCCGTGAACAGCGCCTCGACGACCCCCAAGAACTCCCTCCCGGAGGTGGAGCTGTGATGAGCCAGGACCCCCGGAACACCCATCGGGCCGACGCGCCGGACGACCAGTCGGCGCCTGTCGTCCCCTCGGACCCCGCCGCCCCCGCCGAGGGCCCCGCCCTCATCGCGCTCGAGGGCGTGCACAAGGCCTTCGGCGACCTGCACGTGCTCAAGGACTGCGACCTGCGCGTGGCCGAGGGCGAGGTGGCCGTGCTCATCGGCCCCTCGGGCTCGGGCAAGTCCACGCTGCTGCGCTGCATCAACCAGCTCGAGGAGCCCACGGCGGGCCGCGTGCGCATCGCCGGCGTCACCCAGGGGTACGCCGAGGAACCGTTGCCCGACGGCCGCTGGCAGAAGCTCTCGCCCCAGCAGATCGCGCGCCAGCGGGCCCGCATCGGCATGGTCTTCCAGCGCTTCGACCTGTTCCCGCACATGACGGCCCTGCAGAACGTCATGGAGGCGCCCGTGCACGTGCTGGGCCGTCCCAAGGCGCAGGCCGAGAAGGACGCGCTCGCGCTCCTCGAGCGCGTGGGCCTGGCCGATCGCGCCGAGCACTACCCCTCCGAGCTCTCCGGCGGCCAGCAGCAGCGGGTGGCGATCGCCCGCGCGCTCGCGATGGAGCCCGAGCTCATGCTCTTCGACGAGCCGACGTCGGCCCTGGACCCCGAGCTCGTGGCCGAGGTCCTCACCGTGCTCAAGGAGCTCGCCGAGGGTGGCATGACCATGGTCGTGGTGACCCACGAGATGGGCTTCGCCCGCGAGGTCGCCGATCAGGTCGTCTTCATGGCCGACGGGCAGATCCTCGAGCAGGGCACCCCCGAGCAGGTCATCGACCATCCGCAGTCGGATCGTCTGCAGGGGTTCCTCGCCTCCGTGCTGTGAGCGACGAGGGCCGGCAGTGCTCGCGGCTCCCGCTCGCGGCGGAGCCGACCGCTCCGACGGCCGTGACCAGGAGGAGCGATCCGACCACGTCGCTGGGACGGTGCCATCCGTAGTGCACGAGCTCGAAGGCGGCCACGGCGAGCACGAGCGCGGCGACCATCGTGAAGACGCCGCGCATCACGCGGGGGAGCACGATCCACAGGGCCAGCGCCACCGACCCGAAGGCGATCATGTGCCCGCTGGGGAAGGAGTTGCCCTGATCGGTCGCGATCGCATCGCGCCCCAGCACGAAGCCCTTGAGCACCTGTCCCAGCACGTTGCAGGCGGCCAGGATCATGAAGGCGCGCACGCCCAGCATCGCGCGGCCCCGCGTCGCGCCGATCAGGAGCACGACCGCGCTGCTCAGCATCAGCGAGGGCACGGAGACGGCGCTCAGCAGGGCGGGGGTTCCGTGCGTCTCCAGCATCCGCAGGATGCCGAGGTCCGGCTGCACGGCGGGCCGGTACCACCCGGAGAGCCGGTAGAGGACGAAGAACATCCCGGTCGCGATCGCCGCCACCAGGAGGCGGAGGGGCATCTGCCGGCGGTCCCCGTCGAGGGGGCGCGCTCGGGTCATGCCACGCGTGAGGTCCGCGGTCAGGGTCTGCGAGTCCTGTTCCGTGGTGAGCACGCCCCGATGATGGCATCGCGCTCCGTGCGCCCGGAGGGGTCGGTGGGATCTCGCACACGCTCTTCCCAGCAAGCACCTGCAGGTGAGAGCGTCGCGGCGCTCAGCCGTCCGTCCGGCTCACCTCGCCCCACACGGTGCGCATGTGCGAGCGGGAGCAGCGCTCGGCGGCCTCGGCGTCGCCGTCGGCGACCGCGATCGCGACCCGCATGTGCTCCTCGAGAGTGCCCTCGACGGGCAGCGGGGGAGTGAGGCCCAGGCGGTTGCGGCCCTCGAGCACCGCGCGCACCGGCCGGGCGAGCGCCGTGAGCTGCGGGTTGCCCGAGGCGGTGAGCAGCAGGTCGTGGAAGGCGACATCGGCCTCGAGGTAGTCGTCGGAATCGCCCAGTCCCCGCCCTCCCAGGTCCACGAGCCGATCGGCCAGACGCCGCAGCTCGGCGCACTGACGGGAGTCGGCACGGCGTGCGGCGAGGTGCGCGGCCATGGGCTCGGCGGCCACGCGCAGCTCGGCGAGCGCCTCGAGCTGGCGCTGACGGAAGGGGCCGGCGAGGTTCCAGTCGATCAGGCGCGGGGAGAACGCGTCCCAGCTGCTGCGCGGCTGCACCGTGATGCCCACGCGCCGACGCGAGGCGACCATCCCCAGGGTCTCGAGCACGCGCACGGCCTCCCGGGCCACGGTCCGCGAGGCCTCGCAGTCCTTCTCGATGCCCGACAGCGTGAGCACCGCCCCCTCGGGGAGCCGGCCATCGGCGATGCGCCGACCCAGGTCGTCGAGCACTCCGGCATGCATGTCCGTCGAGGTCATGGCGATTCCTTCATCATCGAGGGCTGCGCGGGCTCCGCACGGTGCGGCGGGCGGAGGGGGAGACGCGGATCGGCCGACGATCCGAGCGCCCCAGCGCCCCGCGCAATAGTGCTACCTTAACGCGCGAAAAGTAGTACCTTTGAAGTCGGGTGTCCGACGGACGCCGCCGGTTGCCAGGGGCGCGCTTCGCTTTGAGCCGCGCGCCGCATCGTGCCGCGAGCGTCCCATCGCCGCCCGTCCGATCACCCCGCTTCCACTCTGCTTCCCACTCGCATTCAACGGAGAATCCCCATGGACAACTGGACCCAGAACCTGGGTGCCGGACCGCTCCTCGGCATCGCCGCGGTCGCCGTCGCGCTCATCCTGTTCCTGGTCATCAAGGTGAGGCTGCACGCCTTCCTGGTGCTGGTCATCGTCTCGCTGCTGACGGCCTTGGCCGCCGGCATCCCCTCCGGCGCGATCATCGACACCCTCGTCGACGGGTTCGGCTCGACGCTCGGATCCGTCGCGCTGCTCATCGGCTTCGGCGCGGTGCTGGGCCGCCTCATCGAGTCCAGCGGCGGCGCCAAGGTGATCGCCGAGAAGATGGTCGCCGTCTTCGGCGAGAAGCGCGCGGCCTTCGCCTTGGGCCTGACCTCCCTGGTTCTGGGCTTCCCGATCTTCTTCGACGCGGGCCTGGTGGTCATGCTGCCGATCATCTTCGCGGTCGCCCGGCGCATCGGCGGGAAGAACCTGCTGCTGTACGGGCTGAGCTCCGCCGCGGCGTTCTCGGTCATGCACGTGTTCGTGCCGCCGCACCCCGGCCCCGTCGCCGCGAGCGACTTCTTCGGCGCGAACCTGGGCGTCGTGCTGCTGGTCGGCCTGATCATCGCCTTCCCCGTCTGGTACGTCTCCGGCTACCTGTGGGCGAAGTTCGTCAACGCGCGCACGCCGCTGCTCGTGCCCGACCTCTTCGGCACCGATGACGACCAGCCCACCGTTCCGCCGCGGGCCTCCACCGTGCTCGCCGTCGTGGCGCTCCCGCTCGTGCTGATCCTGCTCAACACGGGCCTGGACGCGCTGGGCACCGCGAAGGTCGTCGACGCCGACGCCGCCTGGGTGCAGGCCCTGCGCCTGATCGGCGAGTCGCCCGTCGCCCTGCTGATCACCGTGCTGGTGGCCATGCTCGTGCTCGGGAAGTTCCGTGGGCAGGACGGCTCGGCGCTCGAGAAGCTCGTGGACACGACCCTCGGCCAGGTCGCCTCGGTCATCCTCATCACCGGCGCCGGCGGCATGTTCGGCGGCGTGCTGCGCGCCTCGGGCATCGGCGACGCGCTCGCCTCGACGCTCGACTCCTGGGGCATGCCCGTCATCTTCGCCGCGTACGTCATCGCCCTCGCCCTGCGCCTGGCCCAGGGCTCGGCGACGGTCGCTCTCGTGACCACCGCGGGCCTGCTTTCCCCGGCCGTGATGGCCGGCGGCTACGGCGCGATCGACACCGCCGCGATCACCCTCGCGGCCGCCGCGGGCTCCGTCTTCGCCGGGCACGTCAACGACTCCGGCTTCTGGCTCGTCGGCCGACTCATGGGCATGGATGTGAAGACGACGCTGAAGACCTGGACCGTCCAGCAGGGCATCGAGTCCGTGGTCGGCTTCGCCTTCGTCCTCGCGGTCTACGCGATCTTCTGACCTCGGCGGCTCGGCGGCTCGGCGGCTCGGCGGCTCGGCGGCTCGGCGGCTCGGCGGCTCGGCGGCTCGGCGGCTCGGCCGTCGCCCGCGGGGCTCAGGCGCCGGGCCCGCGCCGCTCAGGCGCCGGGCGGAAGGACCGGCTCGGGACGATCCTCGTCCTCGGTCCCGCGCGACCCGCCGCCGAGCACGCCGACGGCGGTGACCAGCAGCAGCGAGCCGATCACGTCGCTGGGGCGGTGCCATCCGTAGTAGACGAGCTCGAAGGCGACCAGGCACAGCACGATCGCGGCGATCACGGTGAACGCCCTGCGCATGCGCCGCGGCAGCACGATCCGCAGGGCGAGCGCGACCGAGGCGAAGGCGATCATGTGGCCACTGGGGTAGGTGTTGTCCACCATGAGCACGATCGAGTCGCGGTGCAGCACGACCTTCTTCAGCACCTGCCCGAGCACGTTGCACAGGGCCAGCAGGGCGAAGGCGCGCAGGCCGTCCATGGCGCGGCCGCGACGGATGCCGATCGCGATCACGACGATGCTGCACAGGATCAGCCACGGCACCGAGACGATCCACAGCAGCGCCGGATTGCCGTCCGTCCGCAGCGAGGTGAGCATGCGGATGTCGAGCGACTCCGTGGGCCCCACCCACCCCGAGAGGTAGAACACGAGCAGGAAAAGGGCGAGCGAGACCCCCGCGATGAGCCAGCGGACGGGGGAAATGCGCATTTTCCGATCATCCCACCGCGGTCGCTGAGAACCCCCGTCGCGGTGGCCTCAGCCACAGGCCCGACGGGTCACGGCCGGGTGGCGGGGCTGTCGGAGCGGACGGCACGCGAGCGGGGATCACTCGCACTGGATGCTCCCGGAGGTCGAGGCCGAGGTCGACGTGCTCGAAGAGTCGCTCGGCGAGGCGCTCGACGAGGGGCCGCTCGACGACGGAGAGCTCGACGCCCGAGGGCTGGACGACGGAGAGCTCGTCGACGGGGTGTCGGACGACGGGGAATCTGACGCCGACGACGTCGCCTTCGTCCCCTCCCCGGTGGCGTGCTCGCTCGAGCCCTCGTCGGACAGCGACGCGAAGACCGCGGCGGCCTTCGAGGAGGGGACCACCCGATTCGGGTCCGACGGGGCGGGGGTCCACGGCATGGTCTCGACGGTGATGCTGTCCGAGGGGACGCGTGCGAAGCGCGAGGCCAGCGAGGTCATTCCGGGGATCGAGCCCAGCTGGTCGTCGACCGTGAGGGCGGAGGAGGTCGCCTGCAGGAACGGGTACAGGCGGTCGGGCCGCGTGAGCAGGCTCCGGTTCTCCGCGCGCTGCATGATCGCCTTCATGACCTGCTGCTGGTGGTCGAGGCGGGCGATGTCGCTGCCGTCGCCGACGGCGTGCCGGGTGCGGGCGAGGGCGAGCGCCTGGCGGCCGTCGAGCGTCTGGCGGCCCGCCGGCAGGTCGAGATCGGCGGCCGAGTCGTGCAACGCCTCGGGCAGGCACACGGGGAGTCCGTCCAGGGCGTCGACGATCGCGGCGAATCCCGCGAAGTCCACCTCCACGAAGTGGTCCACGTGCACGCCCGTCAGGGACTCGACAGCCGCGACCGAGCAGGCGGGACCGAAGTTCAGCACGGAGTTGATCATGCCGCGGCCGCCCGCGAAGGACCCCTCCCCGGTGTCCGCGCAGGCGGGGAGGTCCATGAGGGTGTCACGAGGGATCTGGACCGCATGCACCGAGGAGTCGTCGGCGTTCAGGTGCGCCAGCAGGATCGAGTCGCTGCGCGCCGTGGAGTCCTCCTCGTCCGCCTCGCCCACGCGCGAGTCCGAGCCGAGCACCAGGATGTTCACCGATCCGTCGTCGCTCGCCGAGTCCTGCGCGGCCGGTCCCGCATGCAGAGGGGCGACGGTGAGCCCGCTGCGCAGGGTCTGCGCGGGCACGAGGATCAGGGCCACCAGGGAGAGCGCGGCGAGTCCGGCGAGGGCCGCGATCGTGCGGCGCCGCCGCCTGCGCACGAGCACGCGCATCCCCGCGGGGGAGAGGTGGGCCGGCCCGCGGTGCAGCGTGCGCGTCGTTCCGCGGGGCGGGCCGGGGCGCGGGCTGCGGTCTGCATCTGGTGCGGGCATGGGACTCCTCGATCGTCGGGCACTCGCCGACGGTCACCCAAGCACCCCGCATCGATAGCGTCCAATAGCGGTCAGCACGGAAGTCATGCATTCAAGGTATGGACCCAGGTGGGCGCCCAAAGTGTTGACGCGAGGACGGACGACGCCTCGGCGCGGTTGCCTCACACGTCGGCGGCGAGCGTCTCGAGGAAGGCGGAGAGCGCGGGCGTGCGCAGATGCTCCCGGCGGTGGAGGGCCACCACGGGACGTTGCACGTCGGAGGGCAGGTGCAGGCGTCGGGCGTCCGTCGTCGGGGAGCTCTCGGCGAGGTCCTCCGGGACGATGGTCAGGCCGTCGGAGGCGATCGCGAGGGCCACGAGGGCGTCCCGCTGGGTCGTGGTGATCACACGCGGCGGGGTGACGCCCAGGCCGCGGAACACGGACTCGGTGACCTCTCGGATCGACGTCCCCTCCGGCAGGGTCACGAGCGTCCGCTCCGCGAGGTCGCGCGCACTCAGCATGCCCGGTGTCACCGGTGTGCCCGGCTCGCGCGGGACCACAGCGAGGAAGGTCTGGGGCCTCAGCTCGAGAGCCTCCAGGTCCGGCGGGACGTGACCGGCGGCCGTGAGCGCGACGTCGGCCCGGCCGGTGCGCACCGACTCGACCAGCAGCTCGCGGTCCTCCTGCGCGAACACCTCGATCCGCACGTCCCGGTGCGCGCGATGGAACGCGCCCAGGTGCCGCGGGAGGCGCGTCGCGACCAGCGAGGGGAGGCCGGCGGCGCGCAACGTGCCACTCAGGGTCCCGTCGGCCCCCGCCTCCTGGTGTCGGAGGTCCTCGAGATCCTGGAGGGTGCGGCGGGCCGTGTTCGCGACCCGTCGGCCCGCGTCGGTCAGCTGCATCTGCCGGCCGACGGGCAGGAACAGGCGCAGCCCGAGCGTCTCCTCGAGGCTGTGGATGCGCCGGGACAGGGAGGGCTGGGAGATGCCCAGGGCCTGCGCGGCGACGGTGAACGAGCCCTCGTCGGCGACCGCGAGCACCGCCTCCAGCTGGGGGAGAGTGAGGGCGGAGGACCCGTTCACCGCCGCGTGCTCACTCAGTGCTCACTTCCGCCCGGTGCCGTCGACCGCGAACTCGTCGATCGCGGCGAGCTCGGAGTCGGTGAACTCGACGCCGCGGGCGGCCTCGACGTTCTGCTCGAGCTGCGTGGTGGACGAGGCGCCCACCAGCGCGGTCGCGACCTCCCGGTGGCGCAGCACCCAGGCGAGGGCCATCTGCGCGAGGCTCTGCCCGCGGGACTCGGCGATCTTCGCGAGGCCCCGCACGCGCTCCTGGTAGGTCTCGTCCTCGGTCTGGGTGGCGGAGAGGAACGGCGAGGCGCCCGCGGCGCGCGATCCCTGCGGCACGCCCTTGAGGTACTTGCTGGTCAGCAGCCCCTGCTGCAGCGGCGAGAACACCGCGAGACCGATGCCCAGATCCGAGGCGGTCTCCAGCAGACCGTCCTCGACATGGCGGTTGAACATCGAGTACGAGGGCTGGTGGATGAGCAGCGGCACCCCGTGGCCCTCGAGGATGCGGGCGGCCTCGCGGGTGTGCTCGGGCGAGTAGTTCGAGATCCCGGCGTACAGCGCCTTGCCCGTGTGGACGGCGTGGGCGAGGGCGCCCATGGTCTCCTCGAGCGGGGTCTCGGGGTCCTCGCGGTGGTGGTAGAAGATGTCGACGTACTCCAGGCCCAGCCGATCCAGGGACTGGTCGAGCGAGCTCAGCAGGTACTTGCGCGAGCCGCCGTCGCCGTAGGGGCCGTCCCACATGAGGTAGCCGGCCTTCGTGGAGATGACCAGCTCGTCGCGGTGGCGGCCGAAGTCGCGGGCGAGGATCCGGCCCAGGTGGGACTCGGCGCTGCCGGGAGGCGGGCCGTAGTTGTTCGCCAGGTCGAAGTGGGTGATGCCCATGTCGAACGCGCGGCGCACGATCGCGGTCAGCGTGCCGGGGTCGCGGTCCTCGCCGAAGTTCTGCCAGAAGCCCAGCGAGATCGGCGGCAGGCGCAGGCCGGAGTCGCCGACCCGGCGGTAGTCGGTGCTCTCGTAGCGGTCGGGGGAGGGTGCGAAGGCCTCGTTGCTCATGGGGTCAAGCCTAGGCGAGCGCGCGCACCATGACCGCCATGCCGAGCCCCGGCACCTTGAGGTTCGCCGCGTCGCCCGCGAAGGGCACCACCTCGCCGGTCTCGACGAAGCCGTGCCGGGCGTACCAGGCCTGCAGCTCCTGGCGGGACTCGAGGACCCGCAGGTGCAGAGACGCGAGGCCCTCGTCGGCCCGGCGACGCGCCTGCTCCTCCATGAGCGCCCCGCCCACGCCGCCGGCCTGCAGCGTCGGGTCGACCGCGAACAGGCCCAGCTCCGCGCTGTCGCCCTGCCGGTCGGTGTAGCAGCAGCCGACGATCGCGCCGTCGCGCTCGGCGACCAGCAGCAGGTGGGTGTCGTCCGCGATCGCAGCGCGCACGTCCTCGGCGTCGGTGCGGGCACCGCCCACGAGGTGCTCCTCGGTGGTCCAGCCGCCCTGCGTGCGGTAGGCCAGGTTGACGACGCGGACGATGCCCTCGACATCGTCGAGGCTCGCCTCGCGGATCGACGGGGGTGCCGGGCGAGGGGCGGGTGCGGGCGTGGCGGCGGCGGTGGACACGGTGGTCAGGATCTCCTGCGGGGTGGGGTGCGGTCGGGGAGTGCGTCGGTCGGCTGGTGGTCAGCCGGTGGCCGGCCGACGGCCGGGGCATCCTGGGCTCGCGGGCCTCTCACGGCACGATGCCCTCGCGGCGCAGGCTGTGGAGCAGGGCGTGGCCGTCGGCCCCCTGGACCCACACCACGGGCGAGTCGGCGGGCAGGTCGGGGTGACGCCGGGCGCGCAGTCCGCTGGAGAGCACCTGCTCGGGCTCGGTGAGCTCGCGGATGGCGACGGCGGCGACGTTCTCGGGGTGCGCGCGGGCGAAGGCCGCGTAGATCGCCGGGTCGTGCTGCCCGTCGTCCCCTATGAGCAGCCAGCGGGCGTGGGGGAACTGCTCGACGAGCGTCTCCAGGGTGCGCTCCTTGTGGGCGCGGCCGGAGCGGAAGAAGCCGGTGTTCGTCGGCCCCCAGTCGGTGAGCAGCAGCGGGCCGTCGGGATACCCGTTCTTGTAGAGGAAGCGCTGGAGCACGGGGAACACGTTCCAGGCGCCCGTCGAGAGGTACACGAACGGGGCGGAGGTGTGCGCGCGTGCGATCCGCTGGTAGAGCATCGCCATGCCGGCGACGGCGCGGCGGGAGGTCTGAGGGATGACGAAGGCGTTCCAGAAGGCGAGCAGCGGCCGCGGGAGCCAGGTGACCACCACGGTGTCGTCGATGTCGCTGACCACGCCGAAGGCCTCGTCGGGAGAGTGGACGTGGACCTCGGCGGTCACGGTGTTCTCGGCCGTGGTCGCGATGCGGGCGATGTGAACGCCCGGCGTCAGCTGCGCCTCGAGTTCGACGTCCACCAGTCCCGCGCGGTCGGAGCGCACCGCGTACTGGCGTCCATCCAGCTGGATGCGCACGTCCTGGTACGGGGCGACCTGCGAGATGAAGCTGCGCCAGCCGCGCACCGCCATCGAGCGCATGTCCCACACCGGCTGGTCGTGGTAGTCGGCGGGGGCCGACGGCCGAGCCCACAGCACGCGCGCGATGATCCGCACGCGGCCGGGGGTGCCGAAGCCGGTGAACGGCTTGATCCGCAGCACCCAGCCCACGGTGTCGAGGACGCCGCTGACCACAGCGTTCTTGACGTTCTCGATCCGCGCCGACCAGTGCGGCTGCAGGTGTGCCTGCTGCGCGGTCGAGGGCGGGTGAGGGCGTGTCACACGCTGCGGGACATCTTGATCCAGGAGGAGCGGGGATCGTCCTCGACGACCTCCCAGCGGTCGCCGGTGTCGGCGAACCCGAGTGCCTCGTAGGTCTTGCGGGCGCCGGTGTTGTCGGGGCCGACGTACAGGGTCACCGTGTCGGCGCCGTCCTCCTCGGCCCACGAGCAGACGCTCTCGGCGAGCTTCTGGGCGATGCCGCCCTTGCGGGCTTCGGGCGTGACCCACATGGCCTGCAGCTCGCGCTCGTTCTCGGGCGAGTCCGCCTCGTGACGGCTGGCGACCACGGCGACGGGCTGCTCGTTCTCGACGGCGAGGAACCAGGCGGCGGCCTCGATGCGCTCGCGCCAGTCGGAATCGTCGTAGGTGCTCTCGTGCTCCCAGGTCTGGCCGAAGGCCTCGGGATCGGTGCTCAGCGAACGAAGCCGGATCTCGCGGACGAGCGACCAGTCGTCCTCGCGTGCACGGATGATGTCGACCATGGTCTCCTCCGGTTCGTGGGTCAGCGTCGGGACGAGCGGTCCCGCGCTCACCCGTCAGGCATCCTACCTGCGCGGGGTGCGAGAACTGGAAGAGTCTCGACCCCAGGATCTCTCCCACCTTGCCATATCTCCGGATGGCCGCGCAGGCGTCATCGTGCTGTCACAATGTCGATGTGGCTGATTTCCGTGTCCTGACCGTGTGCACGGGGAACATGTGTCGTTCCCCCGCAGCGGCCGTCATCCTGCGGCAGGGGCTGGTCCAGGAGGGCCTGTCGGACCGCATCGACGTGGGATCGGCCGGCACCAGCTGGGACTCCGAAGGCATGCCGATGGACGACCGCACCGTGAAGGCCCTGGTGAGCGCAGGGTTCGAGGAGCCGTTCGATCACACCGCCCGCACGGTCCACCAGTCCGAGCTGGTCGGGTGGGACCTCGTGCTCGCGATGACTGCGGAGCATGCGGCGACGATGCGCCGCAAGGTCGATCAGATCCCCGAGGGCGAGCCGCGCCCGGATGTCCTGCTGTGGCGCCAGTTCGACCCCGTCGTCCCCGCGAACGCGCGCGAGGAGGACATGGCGGTGCCGGATCCCTGGTACGAGGGGCAGAAGGCCTTCGACCGCACGGTCCTGGGGATGATCCGCGCGATGCCCTCGCTCGTCCTCTACCTGCGCGTGCAGCTGGATGCCCTGGACAGCGCGAAGAAGCGCGCGGGCAACAGCGAACGACGGACGCCGACGCACCGCGCCTGACGCGTCCTGCGGATGGTCGGACGCGGGCAGATGCCCGGTTCGATGCGCTCGATCCGAGGGGCCGACGGCAGGTCGGCTCAGTGCCTGCGGTGGAACAGCTGGCGCAGGCCGGCGCGGGCGCTGTGGGTGCCGCTGCGGCGGCTCAGCCACGAGGCGGCGGTGAAGCCCAGCGCGGTCAGGAAGCCGACGCCCAGGGTCGCGATGAACACCTGGCGGATGCGGTCCATGCCGCTCGCGTCCTCGCCGCCGATGGAGCTGAAGAGCTTCACCAGGGGGCCGCCGCCGTCATCCTGCGTGGTGACGGTGGTGGGGCCGCTCGAGGTGGTGTCGTCGTCATCCATGGTCGCGGCGGCCTGGGTGGCGTCGCTCTGCTGATCGGACACCGGCTGGTCGGAGGTCTGCTGCGGCGTGTCCGAGGTCTTCTTGTCCTCGTCCTTGGCCTTCTCGGACTTCTCGTCCTTCGTCGGCTTCTCCGACGTGTCCTTCTTCTCGGACTTCTCCGTGCTCTTCGACGACGAGTCGTTCGACGGCGCGCTCAGCTCGATCTCCTTCGAGCTATCGCGCGTGCTCGTGGCGGGCGGGACCTCGGAGGTCGTGGATGCGCTGCGTGAGCCGCTCGAAGTCGACGGCGACGTGCTCGTTGTGGACGGCGCGTCGCTCGTCGAGGACGAGCTGGGGGAAGTGGTCGAGTTCGACGGGGTGTCTGTGCTCGGCTTGTCTGTTGTCGGCGTGCCGCTGCCGGACCCTCCGCCTGTGCCACCCGTGGGAGTGTTCGACGGCCCGTCCGTGCCCGGGCCCTTCGGGGACGTGACCGTGAGAGGGGCCGAGACCTTAGTGTCGCCACTCTCCGTCGTGGCCGTGACCGTGCACTTGTTGTCCGCGGGCGTGGTGCCCGGAATCGAGATATTGGTCGAGATCGCGCCAGCAGCCGTCGCGTCGTCGGTCTTGGGGCGGCCGACGGTCTTGCCGTGACTGTCGGTGACAATGACCGTCACCGGATCGTCCGTCGGGAAGTCCGTGCCCGTGACCTTGAGGGACTTCCCTGCCTCAATGCTCTTCGACCCCAGTGTGATAGCAGGGTTCGAGCTCTGGTCCGGCGCGTCCACTGTCAGCTCCGCACTGGCGGACCTCTCGTTCGGGTCATTCAGGTCAGTGGCCGTGATCACGTACTTGCCATCTTCGACAGATGAATCGACGTGGACAGTCACGCTCTTGCCGCCATGCTTTCCGGTTGTGACCGTCGGCGAATCGGTCGACAGTCCTTCCGGAACGGTCAACGACACCTTGGTGCCAGGAGTGAATCCCCAGAGAGACAAGGTAGCCGTGTTCTTCTCACTCAGATCCAGGGTCGAGGGCTGCAGCTTCGCGTGGGGATGGTGCTTGCTGCTGTGCCCGCCGTTCCCGGACTGCGTGTTCCCCGGGGTCGAGGCGGATGGCGTGGTGGACTGGTCGCCGCTCGTGTCCGATCCGTCCGACGTCCCCTCGTCGGTGCCTTGGCTGGCCTCCTCGGTAGGAGTCTGCTCGTCCGAGGTCGGCTGGTCGCTCGGATTGTCTGCGTTTCCGTTGCCACCATCATCGCTGGCGTCGCTGCTCGTGCCGGCCGTCACGACGGCGTTCTGGCCGTCAGCGCCGGCGATGGGAGATGCGAGCGCAGGCGCGACCCCCACGCCGAGGGCGGCGAGTGCGACGACGGAGGCGGCGCGCAGATGGATGGCGCGGACAGGGCGCCGTGCATCGCGTGCACTGCGTGCGGGTGTCGTGCGTCGCATGCGCCTCCTCTCCTTGCGTCACTCTGTGCGGCTCGCCGGTCGACGATCCGTCCTCGGATGGGGTTCCCACGTGGTGTGGGTCATTGCTCTGCGGAACGATACATGGCGAGGGCGAAGTCCGGGGCTTGCGTCGTCTTTGCAGGTCAGCAATCTTCGTGCCAACCGGACGGGCGGATTGGGTGGGTATGTGCGGGGAAGCTCCGTGTGCCCTTTGCCGACTCGTTACTGTTCCTTGGCCAACTACCACCCTGCCTCTTTCCCGGCGAGCGCGCAATGGCGGTGTGCACGAGCGCTCATCGCGGGGAACGTCCTGGGAAGCGCATCCGAGCACCGGGGGAACCCGGGGGAAGCAGGATGCGCGGGGGTCGTCGGCCCGGAAGGCGGAGGTCGGAAGTTGAAGACTCTACGGTAACCACAACCTGTCCCGCGCGCACGCGCGTGGGGCCCGTGCGCGAGCGGCCCCACACGCGCAGCGCCCGCCCCACGACGGCGGGACGGGCGCTGCACGGTGCTCCGTCGGCCCGGAGTCAGCCCTCCAGGGCGGTGTCGACGACCTTCTTCGCGGCCTCCTGGACCTCGGCGAGGTGGTCCTCGCCGCGGAAGGACTCGGCGTAGATCTTGTAGACGTCCTCCGTGCCCGAGGGGCGCGCGGCGAACCACGAGCTCTCGGTGGAGACCTTGAGGCCGCCGATCGCGGAGCCGTCGGGCGCGACCGTCATCTTGTCGGTGATGGTCTCGCCGGCGAGGTCGGTGGCGCTCACCGCGTCGGGCGTGAGGCTCTTGAGCTTCGCCTTCTGCTCCCGGTTCGCCGGGGCGTCGATGCGGGCGTAGGCGCTCGCGCCGAACTCCTCGACGAGCTCGCCGTGCAGCTGGCTCGGGGTCTTCCCGGTGACGGCGAGGATCTCCGAGGCCAGCAGCGCGAGGATGATGCCGTCCTTGTCGGTCGTCCATACGCTGCCGTCGCGTCGCAGGAACGAGGCGCCCGCGCTCTCCTCTCCGCCGAAGCCCACCGAGGAGTCGATGAGGCCGGGCACGAAGTACTTGAAGCCCACGGGCACCTCGAACAGCTCTCGACCCAGCGACGCCGTCACCTTGTCGATGAGCGAGGAGGAGACGATGGTCTTGCCGACCTTCGCGGACGTCGGCCAGTCGGGCCGATGGGAGAAGAGGTAGCGGATCGCGACCGCGAGATAGTGGTTGGGGTTCATCAACCCGCCGTCGGGCGTGACGATGCCGTGACGATCGGAGTCCGCGTCGTTGCCGGTGGCGATGTCGTAGCGGTCCTTGACCTCGAGCAGCGAGGCCATCGCCCAGGGGCTCGAGCAGTCCATACGGATCTTGCCGTCGCGGTCCAGCGTCATGAACGACCACTGCGGGTCGACGTTCGGGTTCACGACGTCGAGGTTCAGGTCGTGCATCTCGGCGATCATCGCCCAGTAGTCCACCGAGGCGCCGCCCAGCGGGTCCGCGCCGATGTGCACGCCCGCGCTGCGGATCGCATCGAGGTCCACCACGCTGGGCAGGTCGTCGATGTAGTTCTTGAGGTAGTCGTAGCGCTCGGCGCGGGCGTGGGCCTGCTGGCGCTCGATCCGCCGCACGCCGCTCAGGCCGCTTTTCAACAGCTCGTTCGCGCGATCGGCGATCCAGCCGGTCGCGTCGGAGCCCGCCGGTCCGCCGTGCGGCGGGTTGTACTTGAAGCCGCCGTCGCGCGGGGGGTTGTGGCTCGGGGTGACGACGATGCCGTCGGCCCGGGTCGCATCCTGGCCGCCCTTGCCGCGGTTGTGCACGAGGATCGCGTGCGAGACCGCGGGCGTCGGCGTATAGGCGTCGCGCGAGTCGATGAGCACGGTGACGTCGTTGCCGCCGAGCACCTCGAGCGCGGTGTCGAAGGCCGGGGTGGACAGCGCATGCGTGTCCCGGCCGATGAACAGCGGGCCGCGGATCCCCTGCGCGGCCCGGTACTCCACGATCGCCTGCGTCGTCGCCGCGATGTGGTCCTCGTTGAACGCCGTGTCCAGCGACGAGCCGCGATGGCCCGAGGTGCCGAAGACGACCGCCTGATCGGGATCGCTCGCATCCGGATGGAGGTCGTAGTACGCGTCCAACAGCTCCGCGACGTCGACAAGATCCTCCGGGCGGGCCTTCTGACCTGCTCGCTCATGCTGCGCCATGATCATCTCTCCCTCGATTGGTCCGATCGGCCCACTCTAGGAAGCGCGGCTGGGCGCCGCCGCCCGGGGCCCGGTGCGTGAGATGGGGCCTGTCCACGATCCCGGAAGGGTCCCGGACGGTGCCCGGGAGGAGCCGTGGTCAGCGCAGCAGGCGGTCCATCCGGCGGTCGCTCAGACGCCGACCGCCGGTCTGGCAGGTGGGGCAGTACTGCAGGGAGCGCTCGGCGAAGGAGACCTCCGCGATCCTCGTCCCGCACGTGGGGCAGTCCTCCCCGGCCCTGCCGTGCACACGCAGTAGCGCCTTCTTCGCCCGCTTGATGCGGTCCAGCGGCAGGTCCCGAAGCCCCTCCGCGGCGCGGTCCAGCACCTCGCGCAGGGCGGTGTGCAGACGCGCGGAGGACTCGCGATCCAGGCCGTCGGCCGCGGCGAAGGGAGAGAGGCGCGCGGTGTGGAGGACCTCGTCGGACCAGGCGTTGCCGATGCCGGCCATCAGGGTCTGGTCGGTGAGGATCGTCTTCAGGTGCGCGTGGGTGCCGGCGCAGATGCTCGTGAAGGCGGCCTCGTCGAGAGCGTCGGCCTCCGGTCCCAGCCGGGCCAGCGTCTCCAGCTCCTCCGGGGCCGTGGTGGCCCACAGCGCGACGGCCTTGCGGGTGCCCTGCTCGGTGACGTCCAGGGCGGAGCCGTCGTCCCACACCATGCGCACGGCGAGCGGGCCCTTGCGCGGCCCCGGCGCACCCGCAGGAGCCTGCGCATGGTGGCGCAGCCAGCCCGCGCGCGCCAGATGCATCACCAGCGCGGTCCCCTCGAGATCCAGCAGGAGATGCTTGCCGCGGCGACTTACCCCGGTGAGCTCGCGGCCCGTGAGATCGGCCAGGGGAGGGTCCGCCGTCTTCAGCACGCTGATGGCAGCGACGTCCGCGCCGTGCAGAGGACGCGAGGCCAGGAGTCGGTCGATCTGCGCGACGGCGGCGTCGAGCTCGGGCAGTTCCGGCATGCCTCCAGTATGAGGCGACGGGGCGACGGGGCGAGGGGGTGACGGGGCTACGGGCGTTCGGAGACCGGTGCCGAGGCGGACGCGGACGCCGCAGAGGCGGCGGAGATCTGCCAGGGGCCCGTGCGCCCTCGGGCGAAGAGCACGACGCCGAGCATCATCACCACCAGGATGGCGATGCCGCCGACCCCGCCCTCTAGACCGAACCCGCCGCCCGTCAGCCACGACGGTCCGGCGATCGGCTGGTGCATGAGGCCGTCCTGGAGGGCGAAGCCGCTGTCGGTGAAGCCGAGCGCGACGACCGCCGTGTTCCACAGCCAGCGCTGCCCGAACCCCCACCAGATGCGACCCGTCCGCCAGCGCGCGAGACCCGTGAGCAGGTTCGTGATGATCGCGCCCGCCACCGGCAGCACGCCCGTGTGCGGCGCGAAGGCGTAGGCGCCCGCGACCGCCACCGCCGTGATCACCCAGGCGCCCGATCGCCCGATCATCACGCCGAGTCCCGTCATCAGCAGCGCGCGGAACGCGATCTCCTCGAGCAGGAACAGCACCAGGAAGTACACGGCGATCCCCGCGGCGGAGGCCCAGCCCCCGATCCACTCGGGGCCGTCCACGAGCCCGGTGAGGTCCATGACCCCGATGAGCACCAGCACGAACGGCAGGGAGAACGCGCAGCCGGACAGGAACTCCGTCACGGCGCCGTGGCGCAGGGAGAGGCCCAGGGTGGTCCGCCGACGATGAGCGGCCACGGCCCCGATGATGCCGAGGGCGATCGCGGGGATCAGCAGACAAGCGGTCCAGAGATCCTGAGTCGACATCATCGGTCTCATCTCCTCCTAGAGAGGCCCGACCTTCTCCTGCGCGCGTGGGGTGCGGGAGACGTGCACCGTCCCGCGCGGACCGCGCAGGCCGACGACGAGCACGATACCGACGACCAGGTGCATCGTCAGCAGCGCCAGCAGGATCGGCCCCGAAGCGCCCATCACCACCGGTCCGAGCAGGGACAGCGCGAGCACCACGACCGTGATGATCGTCCAGATCAGGGGCCCGCGGGGCGAGGGCTCGAAGGCGATCCGCAGCACCCAGGCGAGGATCCCGGGCACGAGCACCGCGGGGATGATGGCCCCGGGGCTGATGGACCAGCCGCCGGCGTGCAGGTCGAGCCCGGCGATCGGGGTCGCGACCACCCACACCAGGATCGCCGCGAGCACCGCCAGCACGAGCGTGGCGATCGCCCGCGAGGCGCGCGGGGTGTCGATGGGGCCGCGGCGCGGTCCGGTGGACCGGGAAGTCTCTCGCGAGGCTGTGTCGCGGGAGGACGGGTTCGGACCGTCGGCATCGGTGCGAGAGGCAACGGAGCGGGACGCGCTGGCTCGTGAGGCACCAGATGCACCGGACTCAGAGGTCTGTGTTCGAGAGGCACCGGTGCGGGAGGCGCCCGACGGGGCAGCGGAGCGGGACGCGTCATGCCGGGACGCCGTGCGCTTGGCCGTCCGGGGTCGGGAGTCGGTGGACGCGGGCGACTCATGAGGTTCGCGGGAGTCGCCGGAGTCGCCGGAGCCCTGCGTCGCGGCGGCGGCCGGGCGGGGTGCGCCCGGCCAGGACGAGCGTGGCCGGGGCTCGACCGGCGGGATCCCTCCGGGCCAGGCCTCTTCGGCCTGAGGCGTGTTCGCGTCCGCCGTCGCGGGCTGGGCAGGTTCCGCGTCGGCCGTCCCGGCCTGTGGCAGGTTCGCGTCAGGCGCGCCAGGCTCCTCGGGCTCGGGCGAGGTGGGCTGCGAGGACGGCATGCGCATCACGCCCGACGCGAGCGCACCATCAGCACGATCCCCACGATCGTGAGGACCAGGCCGATCAGTCCGATGAACAGGCCCAGCACGATGCCGCCGAAGAACGGCACCACGAAGCCCCACACGTTGATCGGGCCCACGTACATCGCGTCGGCCGAGCTGGTGCCGGTGCAGGAGACGGTCACGGTCGTGTCCGAGGTCGCGAGGATCCCCGAGCGCTGCTCGTAGGAGGTGCCGTTGGGGAAGGTGACGGACTGTCCGCCGCCGGTGTCCGTCTGCACGGAGGAGTCCCCGGGGCTCGACGACGTGCACTCGGCGGTCCCCGAGTCGTCGCTCGGGACGTACACGAGGATCATGTCGAACTCGTTCAGCGGGACCTCGGCCTTGCCGTCGGAGATGGCGTTGCCGTCCGCGTCGATCGCAGAGACCACGTTCCGCACGCTGATGATCGGGCCGATGATCGCCAGGGCGAGCGCGATGACGATGAGCACGATGCCCAGGATCAGCGGGAGCTTCCCGCGCCGGCGTGTCGGCGCGGCCGCTCCCGCGGGGCCCGTCGGCCCGCCGGATCCCGCAGGCCCGTACGCCGGTCCCGCCGGGCCGGCCGGTCCTGCCGGGCTGCCCGGTCCTGCCGGGCCGCCGCCGGGTCCTGCCTGGTTCCCTGCGGGGCCCGTCGGGCCGCCGGCGGAGCCGCGCTGGCCCTTCGGGGGGAGGACGTAGCCCGTCGGACCGGACGGGGCCGAGGGACCCGCCGAGCCGTTCGCGCCGGTGTTCGGCGCTCCGTCGGACGCGCCGACGTTCGGGCCGGCAGGCGACGTGCCGCCGCTCGTGCCCGCGGACGGCGCGCCGGGCGCCGACTGGCCGTACGTCGGGCGGCCCCGGTCGGCCGAGGGGCCGTCGGACGCGTTCGTGCCCGGTCCGGGCAGGCCGTAGCTGGGGCGAGGTCGTGCGGCGGGGCGCTCGTCGGGCGAGGGCATCTGACCTCCTGTGAGGCGACGTCTGGTCGGGACAGGATAACGAGACGTCCCGAACATCGGCAGGGTGCGCGCGGGGACGCGGGGTCTCAGGTGAGGCGGTGCACCAGCAGCGTGCACATCGCGCCCAGCCCCAGGCACGCGACCGGCGTCGCGACCCAGATGCCCAGGATCCCGCCGAACAGCTTCCAGCGGATCTGGCGCGGGCCCAGAGCGAGACCGGAGCCGACGACGCTCGACGTCAGGGACTGCGAGGTCGAGAAGGAGGTGCCCGTGCCGCTCGCGCCCACGAGCACCACGATCGCGGCGACGGTCTCGGCGGCGAAGCCCTGGACCGTGGCCAGGTTCGTCAGACGACGAGCGAGCGTGCGGATGATGCGATGCCCGCCCACGAGCGTCCCGAGCGCGAGGGCGAGCGAGACGGCGACCATCGCGGAGAGGGCGGCAGGGGTGTCCGCCATCTCGATGCCCTGGTAGGAGGCCGCGAGCACGATCAGCGCCATCGAGATCCGCGAGTCGGAGAATCCATGGGCGGTGGCGACGGCGCCGGCGGAGAGGGTCTGCAGGAACTGCAGGGTCCCGATGCTGATGCGGTCCTCCGCTCCCAGGCGGCGGATCCCGCGAGCGAGCGCGTAGGAGGCGACGCCGCTGACCACCGGCGCGACGACGAGGGGCAGGACGATCAGGGCTAGCGCGGCGAGCCAGGGCACCGGCACCCCCATCGCGAGAGCCGCCCCGGCGGCCGCGCCGAGCATCGCCTGCCACGTCGAGGAGGGGATCCCGAGCGCCCACGTGAGGAGCGACCAGCTGATCACCGCGAGCGCCACGCCCACGAGCATCGGCGGCACCCGCGGGTCGCCGTGGACGTCGGCGTGGGTGAGGGACTCCAGGCCCGCGAGCTCGAGCGCCCAGCGGGCCCCGGTCAGCGACATGCCGAGCCCCAGCAGGGAGCCCAGCAGGTTGAGGATCGCGGCGAGGATCAGGGCAGCGCGCTCGGACATCGCACGCGTGGCGATGGTGGTGGAGACGGCGTTCGAGGCGTCGTGCAGGCCGTTCACGTAGGCCATGACGAGGGCCAGGCACACCGCCGCGACGAAGAAGGGCGAGAGCATCGGCGGGCTTACGGTGCCTTGACGCGCAGCAGGTCCGCCGTGCGTCCCAGCTCGTCCAGCAGCCGTAGGCTCGCCTCGACGCTTTCGACCTGGTCGCGCTCGCGCAGCAGGTCCGCCGCCGCGCCGCCGCGCGCGTAGACCTCGGTGCGCGCGCGCAGGGCAAGGCCGTCGCCGTGGCGGCGCAGGCGCCGCATCTCCTGGGCGTACCCCTCGAGCTCCTTGACCGCCTGCAGCTTCCAGACCGCCTCGACCGTCAGCTCGCAGCCGCGCTCGATGAGCTGTGCAGCCTCCAGCAGCACGTCGGGCACGGCCGTGGCGCCGCGCGCCGCCGAGAGCTCCGCCGTGCGCTCGAGGGAGTACATGAGGTCGGACATCGTCAGCGCGAGGTCGTGGAGGGCGTCGGCCTCGAAGGGGGTGATCAGCGAATCCGCCAGACGGTTCGCGATCCGGTGCGAGAGCTGCGAGGAGTCGCTTGCCAGCTCGTGCAGGCGCGGGGCGCTGCGAGCCCGGTCTCGCGGGGACTGGCCGAGGGTGCGCGAGTGGATCTCCGCTCCGGCGACCAGCACCTGCGCAAGATCGTTGAAGAGGTCGTGCAGGGAGCTCTCGAAGCGACGGGAGAACAAGCGGAACGCCACGACGTCTCCTCGCAAGGGCGGGTCGGCACGGATGCTCGGCACGGACAGGTCGACACCCGGCAGTGCGGGTGAACACGACTGACGCCCGAGGGCGCCATCCAAGGGGCGACGACGCCGCCCGCAGAAGAAGGGGCGCGCCGGACCGGGTGCGCCTGACGGCGCGAAGGCCGCTCGAAGCGGCGAATGTTGGAGCCCGGGGCAACCGCGGCCCGACGCGCGTCCCATCGTAGGACATCGGCAACCCACGACGCATCACGGG
Organism: Brachybacterium halotolerans; assembly: GCF_016623465.1. Classification (GTDB taxonomy): domain Bacteria; phylum Actinomycetota; class Actinomycetes; order Actinomycetales; family Dermabacteraceae; genus Brachybacterium; species Brachybacterium halotolerans. Next base: position 233,109 of record NZ_JAEDAJ010000002.1, on the reverse strand, counting down.
TCGCGGGTATGTGGGGATCGAGACGGACGGGACGGATCCGGGAATGCGACCGAGGGCGGGCGGGGCCAGGGCTGCGGTCCGGTGGGAGCACAGCCGACGCCGGGCGTGCCGGGGCCGGCGTCAGCTCAGGGTGCCGGCCTCCGCCATGCGGGCGGCCTCGGTGAGCTCCTCGCCGGTGGAGAGCAGACGGGACGCCTGCGTCGTCATCGCGTGCTGGAGCTCAGGAGTCCGTTCGAGGTCGGCCAGGTGGGCGGTGCCGTGGGCGCACAGCACCGCGACGGCCCCGGCGCGGCCGAGCGCGATCGGCAGGTCGCCCGTGAAGGCGCCGCGCAGGATCTCGTCGAGCGTCGCGCGGACCTGGTCGATGTCCGGCGGCTCCGCGACGCCCGCGAGGTAGCGCAGGCCGGGGATCGTGTGCGTCCCCTCGCGGTAGCGGCGCACTACGTCATGGGCGTTGCGCTGCGCCCACGTGTGCAGCACGTACAGGCGCCACAGCGCGCCGGGCAGGGTCTCCGCCGGGGAGCCCGACCACAGCGAGGCGAGATCGTCGAGGCCCTCGGTCTCCACCAGGTGCAGCACCCGCTCGACGACGGCCGGGTCGGTGCTGCGGTACACCCCGTCCAGCAGCGCGCGGGCGCTCTCGTGACCCAGGTCCGTCGCGAGCTGCGGATCGGGAGCGCCCGGGATCTCCTCCGCGCGCGCCGCGAACAGGGGAGCTGGCCGGCGGAAGCGGGGTGAGGGCGTCGAAGACATGCATCCAGGGTAGGCCCGGGGCGCCGGCCGCGACGCCGCCGTCGCCTACGCTGTCGCCCATGGAAGCGGTGATGATGACGCTCGGGTCGGGCTGGGTGAGCGGCCTGCGCCCGTACCTCATGGTGTTCCTGCTCGGCATGAGCGGACGGTTCCTGGGCGTCGACGACATCCCGCAGGTCCTGCAGCGCTCCGACGTGCTGGTCATCACCGCCGTGCTGCTGCTCGTGGACTTCGCGGCCGACAAGATCGCCTTCCTCGACTCGTTCTGGGACGTCGTCCACACCGTGGTGCGGCCCGTCGCGGGCGGCGCCATCGGCTACCTGCTGGGCGGGGAGACCGACACGACCCACGCGATCGTGCTCGCGATCATCGGCGTGCTCGCCTCCCTCGGCGCCCACGGCGCGAAGGCCGCGACCCGCGCGGTCGTGAACACCTCGCCCGAGCCCGTCTCGAACGTCGCCGTCTCCGGCACCGAGGACGTGGCCGCCCTCGTGGTCGGCGCGCTCTCGATCGCCCTGCCGGTCGTCGCCGGCGTGATCGCCGTGATCGCGCTGCTCGCGGGCGGGTATCTCATCTACCGTGCGCTGCGGTTCTGGTCGCGGGTGCGCGCTCGCCGACGGGCGCGGGAGGCCGCGGCACCGGGCGTCGGCTGAGGGCGCGTATCGATGGACTGGCGGATGCAGGCGCGCAGGGACTGTCGCGTTCGTCCGAGAGGCCGCGACCTCCCGAGGCGCATCATCGACGCATGGGATCCACGAACTACATCGACACCTTCATCCAGGTGGCGGAGGACTGCCCGGTCACGACGGCCGAGCAGCCGCCCCGCGGCAACGGCTCCCCGACGATCGCGGCGCTCCAGTTCGCCCTGATCGCCGAGCACCCCTACGAGTTCACCAGTGACGACGTCCTGTTCGACGTCCACGCCACCCGACGCTCGCTCGACGCGGAGGAGCGCCGCGCGGCGCGCGAGGCGTTCTTCGCGAGATCGCAGGCCTGCTTGCGTGCCTCACCGCTGCCCAAGAAGTACGGATGGGGCATCCACCACGACGCCGAGGGCCGCGTCGCCCTCGTGCCGGTCGGCTCCGCGCAGTACCAGGCGCTGGCCGCAGACCCCCACGTGCAGCAGCGCAGGGCGATGCGCTCCCGGCGCGGCTGAGGGTCGAACGCGCGTGAGGCTCAGGCGCGCGTGAGGGTCATCGCCCGCGGCTCTCCCCGCGCTCCCAGAGATCGGCGATCGCGGGCTCGACCTCGGTGAGCGCGATCGGCGAGGCGGAGAGCACGCCGTCCTCGGTGAAGGGCAGGTGGCCCGACTGCCAGGAGCCGTCGTCCTCGACATGCACCATGAGCGGCGTCGTCGAGTCCGGGTCGGAGATGTCGGTGCGGCGCAGGCTGACGGTGTGCCCGGCGCCGCGGCGCAGGAAGGTCGTGGCGACCCGGGCCACGGCCTTCGGCACGTCGCCCGCCGAGCGCCCGTCGGCCCCGCTCAGCGACGTGACCTGGAAGGAGTCCAGGTCGTCCTGCGTGAGCATGAGGACGCTGCCGCCGGCCTTCACGACGAAGGCCGCGCGCATGCCCGCGTCCTGCGCGAGGGCGATCCCGAGCCAGCGGTCGGCCGTGGTGAGGGTGGTCGCCACGAGCTCGCCCTGCGGCCCCAGCACCCACTCGCCGCCGCGGCGAACCAGCATGCCGCGGGCCCGCAGGCCCGCATTGACCGCCGCGGTCACGTGCTCGGTCCCCGGCCCGGAGCCCGGCACGCCCGGGATGCCGAGCTGGTCGCGCGTGATCTCCGCCGACCTCGTGTCGCTCAGAGTGAGCATGTCGTCGATCTCGTAGGCGGTGAAGATCGTCGGCGCGGTCGGGGTCTCCGTGGCCGAGGCGGCCTGCTGGTCCTGGGTCATGGAGTCGAGCATGGCAGAGAACCCTGGAGCGGTCTCGATGTTCGCTGGGTCGGCGCCGGGAAACGGCTCCCCGTCGGTCGGGAGGATCGAGCCGACGGGACGACGGGGCCGACGGCTCAGACAAGCCCGTGGCGCTCGAGCAGGAAGCGCGCGTCGCGGTCGCGGCCGCGGAAGGCCCGGTAGGCCTCCGGCAGATCGCGCGAGCCGCCGATCGAGAGGATGCCGGCGGCGAACCGTCGGCCCGCCTCGCGCGGGGAGATCCCCTCGGCCAGCTGCTCCTCGTACCACGCGACGGCGTCGGCGTCGTACGCCTCGGCCCACAGGTAGGAGTAGTAGCCGGAGGCGTACCCGCCGGAGAAGGTGTGCTGGAAGTAGCCGGTGCGGTAGCGCGGGGCGATCAGCGGATGCGCGAGTCCCGCGTCCTCCAGCTGCGCGGCCTCGAAGGCGTGCGGGTCGCCGATGCGCGTGTCCTCGCTCAGGCGGTGCCAGCGCCAGTCCAGAGTCACCGCGGCCACGTGCTCGAGGGTGCGGAAGCCTGCGTTCCACTGCTCGGCCGCGCGGACCTTCTCGAGCAGCTCGGCCGGGACGACCTCGCCGGTCTCCACGTGCCGGGCGTAGTGCTCGACGATGCCCTCCCGCAGCGCCCACATCTCGTTGACCTGGCTGGGGAACTCGACGACATCGCGGGCGACGGCCGTGCCGGCCACGAACGAGTTCTCCACGTCCGAGAGCAGCGCGTGCAGGGCGTGACCGAACTCGTGGAACATCGTGCCGACCTCGTCGAGGGTCACGAACGCCGGGCGGTCCTCGCCGGGGCGGGACACGTTCATCGTGTTCATGACGATCGGCAGCGTGCCGTCGTGGCGCGACTGGTCCACGAGCGTGTTCATCCAGGCGCCACCGCGCTTGGTGGGCCGGGTGAAGTAGTCGCCGATGAACAGGCCGACGGCGGAGCCGTCCTCCCGCGTCACCTCCCAGATCCGGGCGAGCGGGTGCGGGGGAGTGAGGTCCTCGCGGCGCGCGAAGGACAGCCCGTAGACATCGTGGGCGGCGCGGAACACGCCGTCCTCGAGGACCCGGTCCAGCACGAAATAGGGCTGCAGCTCGGCCTGGTCCACCGCGAACTCCTCCGCGCGGATCAGCTCCGAGTAGAAGGACCAGTCCCACGGGGCGAGCTCGTCGATGCCGTCGCGCGCGGCCCGCGCGGCCAGGCGCTCCGCCTCGCGGTCGGCGTTGCGCACCGCGGGCCCGGCGATCTGCGCGAGGAACTCCTCGACGGCCGACGGGGTCTTCGCGGTGCGGTCGGCGACCGCGAGCTCGGCGAAGTCCGCGAAGCCCAGCAGATGGGCCTTCTCCGCACGCAGGCGGGCGATCTTCTTGGCGAGGCCCCAGGTCTCGGTGCCGCGCTCGATCGACGCGGTGTACAGACGCTCGCGCACCGCGCGGTCGGTGAGGGAGGCCAGCAGCGGCTGCATCGTGGGCAGGATCAGCGTGAGCAGCCAGCCGTCCTTCCCGGCGTCCTCGGCCGCGAGGCGCGCGGCCTCCTTCTGGGAGTCGTCGAGGCCCGCCAGGTCCGCCTCGTCGGTCACGAGCACGGCCGCGTCGTGGAGATCGGCCTTCGTCTGCTGCGTGAAGCGGGTCTGGAGGGACGAGAGCTCCTGGTTGACCTCGCCCAGCCGGGCCTTCTGCGCCGGATCCAGCTGGGCGCCGCGCAGCTCGAAGCGCAGGTGCGTGCGCTCGAGGACGTGCCGCTCCTCGGCGTTCAGGTCGAGGGCGTCGGCGTCGCGCTCGAGGGCTTCGACCCGCGCGAAGATCCGCCCGTCCAGCCACACCGAGTCCTCGAGGGCGGTCAGCTCGGGCACGATCTCCGCCTCGATGGCCTGCAGCTCCTCGGTGCCGTCGGTCCCCAGCAGGTGGAACAGGACCGGCAGCGCGCGCTGCAGCAGGGGCGAGCCCTCCTCCAGGGGACGGATCACGGTGTCGAACGCCGGCGGCTCCTCGTCAGCGGCGACCTGCGCGATCATCGCCTTCTGCTCGGCGATGCCCGCGCGCAGCGCCGGCAGGAAGTGGGCGGGACGGATCGCCGCGAAGTCCGGCAGGCCGTAGGGCAGCGTCGAGGGCTCGGCGAACGGGTTGCCGGTGAGGTCGGGGGCGGCGGTCTCGGTGGCGGCGGTGACGTCGACGTCGGGTGTGGAGGGCATGGTGACCAGCCTATGTGCGCTGTGCGCCTATCGTGGGCGGATGCGGACAGTCATGGGATGGGAGCACCTGCGCACGCCCGACCTCAGCGGCCGGCTGATCGTGCTCACGGGCGGCAGCGACGGGCTGTGCCGGGAGGCGGCGCTGCAGCTCGCCCGATGGGGTGCTGACCTCGTGCTGCCGGTGCGGACGCCGGCCAAGGGCGAGGTGGTGCGCGGGCGCATCGCGCGGGAGACGGGACGCGAGGACGCCGTCCGCCTCGTCCCGCTCGACCTCGCATCCATGGCGTCGGTGCGCGAGGGCGCCGCGGCGATCGCCGATGCCGTCGGCGACCGGGGCATCGACGTGCTCGTGCACGGTGCCGGCACGGTGACCCGTCGGCGCGAGGAGACGGCCGACGGGATCGAGCGCGCGCTCGCCGTGAACGCCCTCGCGCCCCGGCTCCTCACCACGATGCTGCAGCCGCTCGTGCGCGAACGGATCGTGCTCGTCGGCTCCCACGCCCACAAGGCCGGCCGGATCGACCTGACGGACATGGACTTCGCACGCGGCCGCTGGAGCATCTCCGCCTCCTACGGGCGCTCGAAGCTGACGGCGATGCTGTGGGCGCTCGACCTCGCCGCATCCCTGCACGGGACCGGGACGGACCTGCAGATCGCGCATCCCGGGTGGGTGCTCACGAACATCCAGAACGCGACCGGCTCCGCCGCGCTGGACGCCCTGGTCACCGAGGTCACCCGGCCGATCGCGATGCCCGCCGCCCGCGGCGCCGAGTCCGTGCTGTTCGCCGCCACCCAGCTCCTCCCGCCCGGCTCCTACGTCGGCCCCGACGGGCCGATGGGCAACCGCGGGCGGCCGACGCTGCTGCGCCGATCGGACGCGGCGAACGACCTCGCGCTGGCCCGGCGGGTCACGGAGTGGGCGGACCGCAGGATCGCGGCGACCTGACGGAGACGGTCGGAGGAGCACAGCGCGTTCCGTACCCTGTGGACATGGACAGCGGGGGAGAGTCGACGTCCGGCGCGGCGGACGCACCGGGCGCGGCACGCACGTCCGCGGATCGCGTGCCGCCGAGCGCCCCCTGCTCCGCGACCGCCGGCGAGGTCTACGAGCACCTCGTCCGCTACGGCCCGCACGCCCGCACCGACCTCGCGCGGCTGCTCGGGCTCTCGGGGCCGACCCTCACCCGCGTCACCCGCGAGCTGCTGGAGAGCGGCCTGCTGCGCGAGCTGCCGCCGCAGATGCAGACCAAGGGACGGCCGCAGCAGCCCCTCGACGTCGACGAGGACCACGCGGTCTTCATCGGCGTGAAGATCACCGCCCAGAGCATCTACGCCGCCGTCGTCACCGTGCGCGGCACGGCGCTCGAGGAGGTCAGCCGGGATCTCGAGGACGTCGAGCCGGCCACGATCATCGCGACCGCTCTCGAGCTGTGCGAGCCTCTGCTCGCCGCCCACCCGCGCGTGGCGGGGATCGGCGTGGGCATCGGCGCGCAGGTCGACGACGACGGCGCCGTCGCCTCGTCCGCCATGCTCGGCTGGAGCGAGCCGGTCCACCTGCGCGCCGAGCTCGAAGGGCGCCTGGGCCTGCCGGTGACGGTCAGCAACGACTTCCATGCCCTGCTCGAGGGGCACGCCTGGTTCGGCATCGGTCGACGCCACTGCTCCTTCGCCGTCATCACCATCGGCGCGGGCGTGGGCGTGGGCAGCGTCGAGGACGCCGAGGTGCACCGCGGTCGCACCCACCTCGCCGGGCTCACCGGCACCCTGCCCACTATCACCCGCGACGGCCGCGGCGTGCTGCTGCGCCAGGTCGCGAGCACCGCGCACATCCTCGACGCGGCGCGGGAGCGCGGCGTCCCCGGGGTGTCGGAGGCGGACGGTGGGGTCGGCGCCGGCGTCGGCGTCGGCGGTGCCGGCGGGGCCGCAGGAGCATCGGAGGCGCACGGTCTCGAGGCCCTCGTGCACGCGGCCCGCGCCGGCGATCCGGCCGCCCTCGAGGTCGCGGCCGACGTCGCCCACGCGGTCGCGGTCGCAGGCGCGGGGCTCGTCGGCGTGCTCGACCCGGACGCCCTGATCCTGGGCGGCGAGGCCGTGGACCTCCTGCGCGTGGGCGACGAGTTCGACGTCGCCCTGCGCGCCCACCTGGCCCGCGTCCAGCGCGACGTGCTCGTGCGCTTCCTTCCCGCCGACTTCGACGACTGGACCCGCGGCGCCGCCGTGATCGCCCTGCGCCGCTTCATCGGCGGCCGCGACGACGCCTGACGGCCCGCGCGGCGCACCTCCGTCGGACCCAGCGCGATGGACGGCGCGACGGGGCGCGGCATCGGGCGCGGGCTCGGGCTCCGGAGCGGGCTCCGGAGCGTGAGAAGTACGAAATCGTTGCCATGAGCGCTCATGGCAACGATTTCGTACTTCTCACCGCGGCGGCGCCGCGGAAGCGACCGAGACCGCGCCCGGGCGCCCCGCGCCCAGCCCCGCTTCGCCCCACCCCTCACTCGAACAGGGCGTTGGCCTTGTCGTTGTAGGCGGTGAAGGAGTCGGCCTCGGTCTTGCGCATCCAGAGGTCGTCGAAGGCCGGCTGCATGATCGACATGATCCGGGCGGCGTGCTCGACCAGGGGATAGAGCCCGGTCTCGCCCTTCTTCACGCGGTCGGTGTAGGGGGAGACGTCCAGGCCCTTGTCCTCGTAGGCCTTCACGGCGGCGGCGGTGCCGGCGTCGGAGGCGGGGAAGACGATGGCCCGCGAGCCGATGATCTCCTGGGCGTCGTCCGATCCCAGGAACGCGACCAGCCGCGCGGCCTCCTCCTTGTGCTCCGACTGCGAGGAGATCGAGTCGCCCAGGCCGTTGAACATCGACATCGGATGCCCGATAGGCCCGGACGGCAGGGGAGCGATGCCCAGGTCCACGCCCTCGAGTCCCGCGTAGGTGCCGATCATCCAGGAGCCGGCGAGGGCGACGGCCGCCTTGCCGCCCTGGATCTGGGTCTCGGCGGGGCTGGAGTCGCCGAACAGGCCGAAGGGCGCCAGCAGGCCCTTGTCGACGAGCCCGAAGTACCAGTCCATGGTCGCCTGGAAGTCGGGGTCGTCGTAGTTGAAGCGGGTGCCCCAGGTCTTCTCGTCGGTGAAGGTCCAGCCCGTGGAGAAGGCGAAGGGCGACCAGGTGGTCTGGCCCGTGTAGTCGGTGGAGGGGTCGGCCGCGAGGGCGTACCGGGCGACGCTCTTGGGGTCGAAGCCCTCCTCGTCGCCGCGCTTCCCGGTGGTGTCCTTCGCGAGGCGCATGAGCATCTTCTCGAAGCTCCCGCCGTCCTGCGGGTTCCAGTCCAGGCCCTCGAGGTCGTCGGCGGAGAGTCCCGCCTCCTTCAGCGTCTTCGCGTCGTACATCAGCGCGATCGTGTCGTAGTCCTTGGGCAGTCCGTAGCGCTTGCCGTCCTGCCCGGTCCACAGCTCCTGCAGGCCCGGCTGGTACTGGTCGTCGGGGATCTCGGCGATCGGGGCGAAGTCGTCCAGCGGCACGATCACGTCGAGCGAGAGGAACTCCGGATACCGGCCCAGATGGTCGGTGAAGACGTCGGGCCCGGCACCGGCGACGAAGCTCGCGGTGAGCTTGGTCCAGTAGTCGTCCCAGCCCATCTGGGTGATGCGCACGTCGAGGTCGGGATTGCGCTCCATGAAGAGGTCGATCGCGCGGGAGTAGCCGGGCAGCTGGTTGGCGTCCCACAGCCAGTAGTCCAGGCGCGTCGTGCCGCTCGCGGAGGCGCCGCCCGAGCAGCCGGCGAGGGTGCCGGTCGCGGCCGCCGCGCCGAGCGCGGCGGTCCCGCCGAGCAGGGTCCGACGGCTGAGCGCGCGGACGGGGGAACGGGGAGTCGTGCGTGTCATGGGTGCGTCCCTCACTTGATCCCGCTGAAGCCGATGGAGTTCACGATCCGCTTCGCGAACAGCACGAAGAGGATCAGCATGGGCGCCGCCGCGACCAGCGTCGCGGCCATCAGGCCCGCCCAGTCCGTGCCCGTCTGGGGCGACTGCGCGCGGAAGACGCCGAGCGCGACGGTGAGCACGCGCGAGGAGTCCGTGTAGGAGACCATCAGCGACCAGAAGTACTCGTTCCACGCCGTCATGTAGGTCAGCAGTGCGAGCGTCGCGAGCGGCGCGGAGCTGATCGGCAGGATCAGCGTGAAGAACACGCGCGGCTTGGACGCGCCGTCGATGAGGGCGGCCTCCTCGACCTCGCGCGAGATGTTGTTGAAGAACTGGCGCAGGAAGAAGATCGCGAACGGCGAGATGAACAGGGTGGGCAGCATGATGCCCAGCAGCGTGTCCACCAGGTGCAGGTTCTTGATGAGGATGAAGTTGGGCAGCAGCGTGAAGATCTGCGGGATCATCATCGCGCCCAGGAAGATGAGGAACACGGTCTCGCGGCCCCTCCAGCGCAGTCGCGAGAAGGCGTAGGCGGCCATCGCGCAGCTGAAGGTCTGCACCACGGTGATCACGGTCGCGACGATCACCGAGTTCAGCAGGTAGCGCCAGAAGTTGATCGACGCGCCCGAGCCGCCCTGGGAGACCGCGGTCTCCACGTCCTGCAGCCCGAACACGCGCTCGAAGCCGCCGAGCGAGAAGTCCACCGGCAGCAGGCTGGTCGGGTCGGTCGCGAGCGCCGTGTTCGAGGACAGCGCCGTGCGCAGCATCCAGTAGAACGGGAACAGCGTCACCAGCAGGATCACGATCATGACGATCCAGGCGACGATCCGCCCGGGCGACAGCGGACGGCGGCGCGCGCGGGCGGCGCCGGAGGCGGGGGAGGCCGACGGGCCCGTGGGGGCGTCGGGGTCCGTGGGGTCGGTCAGGCCGGTGGGTTCGGGGGTGCCGGTGGGGCCGGCGGCCGACGGGCCGACGGCGGGAGTGGCGGTGCTCATCTGGGCGTCCTCTCAGTCCAGGTCCGACTGGCCGGCGCGGGTCAGGAAGTACTGGGCGAAGGTGATGACCATGAGGATCACCAGCAGCGCCACCGAGAGCGCGGACGCGTACCCGAACTGGTACTGCCCGAAGGCGTTCTCGTAGATGTACATCTGCAGCACCTTGGAGGCGTCCGACGGTCCGCCCTGCGTGGTCACCGAGACGGTGTCGAAGACCTGGAAGCTGCCGATGATCGACATGATCAGCACGAGCGCGAGGATCGGCCGCAGCAGCGGCAGGGTGATCCGGCGGAACAGCTGCCACTCGCCGGCGCCCTCGGTGCGCGCCGCCTCGTAGAGCTGCTCGGGGATCGACTGCAGACCGGCGAACAGCAGCAGCGCCGTGTAGCCCATGTGCCGCCACACGTTGACGAGCGCGATCGTGGGGATCACCCACTTCTCGTTGGCCCAGAAGGAGACCGGATCGAAGCCGATGCCCTGCAGGATCAGGTTCACGATGCCCAGCTGCGAGTCCAGCAGCCAGAGGAACACGATCGCGGCGACCACGTTGGAGACCAGGTACGGGGTGAGCACGAGCGAGCGCAGCCACGTGTTCTGCGTGAGGCGCTGCATGAGGACGGCGATGAGGAGCGCGAGGACCGTCTGCACGCCGATGTTGATGACGACGTACAGCACGGTGACCCGCAGCGATTTCCAGAACACCGGGTCGCTGAGCATGTTCGTGTAGTTCTCGAGCCCCACCCATTTCGGGGGCGTGAGGATCGAGTACTCGGTGAGCGAGTAGTACAGGCCCGTCAGCAGCGGCCAGACCAGGAACACCAGCAGGCCGATGCTCGCCGGCAGGATGAACAGCAGCGCCAGGCGGGTGTCGTCCCGGTGCTTGCGTCGTGCGGGCGGGAGCTCGGCGGTGGATGCGGCAGACATCTTCGTCCTCTCGTCGGAGAGCGTCGACGTCGCTCGCGGAGCGTCGCTTTCGGTGCCGAGAGTGCATGATCGCCCTCCGCTCGCCATATGCAGTGGCGGAAGCTGCGGCGCAGGCGATCACTGCACGCATCGGCACCGGGCGACGTCGTCGGCCCCAATTACTTACGCACTGAAAGTAAAGGGTTCCGAGCATGTGCGTCAAGGGTGTCCCGAAGCGGATGCGAGCGCGCTCGTCCCCAAACGCGGCGTGCGCCCGCCTCGAGCACGTGGCAGACGGTCTCTCGAGGGGTGCGCTGTGACCGGTGAGGGTGCAGAAGCGCTCGCCGAAGCAGGGCCTAGGCCCTGGCGGTGCCGGCCCCGGCAGCGTCGCGCACGACTGCTCGTCCGGATCCGGGTGGACCGGGCGGCCGAGGGGGCGGGCGAGTGGAGGCGCGGGGGCGGGGCGAGACCGCGGCTTCAGGGGCGATCGGAGCGAGGGGAGCCCAGGCGGATCCCCAGGATCAGCTCGCTGATGCCGTCGACGAGCGCGTAGATGCCGATGGCCCAGACCAGGCCGAGCATGGCCGCGCCAGGATTGGCGAGCATCAGGATCCCCAGCAGAACGGCGAGGATGCCCGTGATCAGCACGCCCCACCATCCCGGCGCTCCTGCTCGTCGCAGGGCCAAGGAGTTCAGGCCGTAGGTGATTCCCAAGAGGATCGCCCAGGTCGCGAGGATCGCGACGGCAGCGACCGCGGCCGAGCCGGGCATGATCATCACGAGGGCACCGGCCACGATCGAGAGCGCGCCGGACACGACCGTCCATACGCTGCGGTGATGCGCATCTCGAGCGATATGGCTGATGATCGCGGCGATTCCGGTGACCAGCAGCCATGCACCGACGACGAGCGTGAGCACGAGCATCGAGCGGAGCGGGTCGAAGAGGAGGACGAGCGCGACCAGAACGCTCAGCGCACCCTGCACGATGAGGGCGATGCGCGCGCCCTTGCGCAGTCGGCTCCAACCGGTCTCTGCTGGCACCGTCGACTCCGTCTGATCGGGTGCGTCGGGTTGCGATGCGGACATGGCGGACCTCCTGTGATCGGACGACGCCGTTCGTGGCACCGGCGCGTTCCCTGTCGTCGTTCAGACGGTTTCCAGCCTAGCCTCTCGGGTCGGGTCGGGTCGGGTCGGGTCGGGCTCGGTGCGGAGCGGCGCGGGCGGTGCGGCGTGCCGTGCGGTCCGCCTGGAGGGAGGGGGACGAGGCGGCGGTGACGCAGCACGAGACGCGCATGCCGCTGCCCCCTGGCCCGGGGATACCCTGGCCGCAGCCTCGCGCCCGCGGGGCTGCGGCCGTCCCGTCGGCCGCGAACCGGGCCCCGGGCCCTAGGAGTCGAACGATGATCCTCACCCAGTCCTCCAAGCTGCGCGACGTCTGCTACGAGATCCGCGGGCCGATCCCCGCAGAGGCAGCGCGCATGGAGGCAGAGGGCCACAAGATCATCAAGCTGAACATCGGCAACCCGGCCCCGTTCGGCTTCGAGGCGCCCGACGAGATCCTCGTCGACATGATCCGCACCCTGCCCACCGCGCAGGGGTACTCGGACTCCAAGGGGATCGTCTCCGCACGTCGGGCGGTCGCGCAGTACTACCAGACCAAGGGCATGCCCGGGATGGAGCTCGACGACATCTACCTGGGCAACGGGGTCAGCGAGCTGATCCAGATGACCTGCCAGGCGCTCGTGGACGACGGCGACGAGGTACTCGTGCCCACTCCTGACTACCCGCTGTGGACCGCCTCGGTCTCGCTCGCGGGCGGGAATGCCGTGCACTACCGCTGCGACGAGGAGCAGAACTGGTGGCCCGACGTCTCGGACCTGGCCGACAAGGTCACCGAGCGCACCAAGGCGATCGTCGTCATCAATCCCAACAACCCCACCGGCTCGGTCTACCCCGAACACGTGCTGAAGGAGATCGTCGAGGTCGCGCGCAAGCACGACCTGCTGATCCTGGCCGACGAGATCTACGACAAGATCCTCTACGACGACGCCGTCCACACCCACGTCGCCGCGCTCGCCCCGGATCTGCTCACCATCACCTTCAACGGCCTCTCGAAGGCCTACCGGGTGGCCGGATTCCGCGCCGGCTGGATGGCGCTGTACGGGCCGAAGGACGACGCCGAGAACTTCATCGAGGGCCTCGACGTGCTCTCGAACATGCGCCTGTGCCCCAACGTCCCCGCCCAGCACGTGGTGGCGACGGCGCTCGGCGGCTACCAGTCGGTCGACGAGCTGCTGCTGCCTGGCGGGCGCCTGCGCGACCAGCGCGACGTGGCCTACGAGGGGCTCAGCGAGATCCCGGGCGTCTCCGTCGTCAAGGCCCAGGGCGCGCTCTACATGTTCCCGCGCATCGACACCGAGATGTACCGCATCGACAGCGACGAGCAGTTCGCCATGGACCTGCTGCGCTCCAAGAAGCTGCTGGTCACGCAGGGGACAGGCTTCAACTATCCCGTGTCCGACCACTTCCGCCTGGTGACCCTGCCGGACGTCGGCCTGCTCGCCGACGCCGTCGACCGCATCGCCGACCACCTGGCCTCGATCCGGCGCTAGGGCCGGCTGGCGCGGCCGGTCATGCGTGGCGGCCCGGGGGCGCCCCGGGCCGCCACCGGAACGCCACCACCACCCCTTCACGAACTCCGTCTCCCGGCATACGCTGGGGGACTGTCCACGGAAGGAATGATCCATGCCCGCCACAGACCCGGAGACCCACGCTCGAGAGGACACTCACGGCAACGGCGCCGAGGACATCGGTCCCGTCACCGCCCGCGCCCGCGAGCTCGGCACGAAGGACGGCGAGCCCTCGTTCCCCGCGCAGGACCAGGACCCTCCCGGCCTCACGGCCCCGATGGAGCCCGTGCCGGACCACGGCGAGCAGTCCTACGTCGGCCACGGCCGGCTCGACGGGCTGGTCGCGCTGATCACCGGGGGAGACTCCGGCATCGGCCGCGCGGTCGCGATCGCCTTCGCGCGCGAGGGGGCCGATGTCGCGCTCTCCTACATGGACGCCGAGCAGGAGGACGCGGAGGAGACCGCCCGCTGGGTCCAGGACGCGGGCCGACGGGCCCTGCTGCTTCCCGGTGACATCCGCGAGGAGGCCCACGCCCGCTCGCTCGTCACGCGCACCGTCGAAGAGCTCGGACGGCTCGACGTGCTCGTGAACAACGCCGCGTTCCAGTGGGGCCGTGCGGAGCCGCGCGGCATCGAGGGCATCGATTCGGAGCGCCTGCACCGCACGCTGGCCACGAACCTCGAGTCGATGTTCTGGATCACCCAGGAGGCCGTGCCGCACCTGCGGGAGGGCTCCTCGATCATCAACACCACGTCGATCCAGTCCTACGACCCCTCCGTGCCGCTCATGGACTATGCCGCGACGAAGTCCGCGATCAACAACCTCACGGTGAACCTCGCCGGCGACCTGGGCGGCAAGGGGATCCGCGTGAACGCCGTGGCGCCGGGGCCGATCTGGACCCCGCTCAACGTCGCCACCCGTGCGAGCGAGGACTACACGGCCTTCGGCGGCAACACCCCGCTGGGCCGCGCGGGCCAGCCCGCCGAGTGCGCGGGGGCCTACGTGTTCCTCGCGAGCCCGGCCGAGGCCTCGTACGTCTCGGGCACCGTGCTCGGCGTGACCGGGGGACGGCCCGTCTTCTGAGGCGTCGGCCCGGGGTGCCGCGGATGCGGCGGATGCCGCGGGGTCCCCGGATGCTCCGGCCGCCCGCCCGTCGTGCCCGCGGCGCTCAGATCGCGAGTGCGAGCACGAGGACGAGCACCGCGAGCAGCGGCAGCGCCCCCTGGCGCACGGCCGCGCCGCGATGCGCGGGGGAGGCGAGGCCCAGCACGAGGGCCGCGCCCAGCATCGAGCCGGTTCCCGCGAGCGCCAGGGCCGGGCCCACGGAGTGCGCACCGAGGGCGGTCAGGAGCACGCCGAGCAGCGCGAGCACGCCCAGGAACAGGTTGTAGAAGCCCTGGTTGAAGGCGAACAGACGGGTCGCCGCGACCTCCTGCTCGGTCTGCTGGCCGAAGACGCCCTGGGCGCGCTCGCTGCCCCAGGCGAGCGACTCGAGCCAGAAGATGAACACGTGCAGCAGCGCCGCGAGCACTGCGAGGACGAGACCGACGACGAGCATGGGGACCTCCGGAGGGGTGGGGTGAAAGGCGACCTGTGACGAGTGATGTGAGGAGTGACCAGCGAGGCTTTTCTGTAGCGCTCGCTCCACTATAGACTGACGGCGGCGCCGCCGGAAGGGCGGGCGTCACGCGGCTCCGCCGGACAGGTGGATGTCGCAGGGCGCACGCGTCTGCCGCCGCTGCAGGGCGCGGCCGGATGGCGCCGCCGGGGACCGATCAGGGAAGGAGCCTGCCGATGGGACGCACCGCCACCTTCGAGACCGTCGAGGTCGTGCGCGCCGCGCGCTCGCTCTTCTGGCGTGAGGGCTACGAGAGCGCCTCCATGAGCGCGATCCAGCAGGCCACGGGCCTGAACGCGTCAAGCATCTACCACGCGTTCGGCTCCAAGCGCGGGCTCTTCGAGGCCGCGATCGCGAACTACCTCGACGAGGTCGTCCGCCCGGGCCTGGCCCCGCTGCTCACCGAGCACCCCAGCCCCCATGCCCTCGCCGACTACCTCGGCTCCGCCGCCCGGCTGCTGGGCGAGGAGATCGGGGACGACGGGAAGGGGGAGCAGACTTCCCTGCCCGACGGCTGCCTGCTCGTGAACTCCGCCTGCGCGGGCATCGGCCGCGAGGAGGCCGTGCGCGACGTCATCGCCTCCTACCGGGCCGAGCTCGTGCGCGCCTTCGGCGCCGGCGTCGCCGCCCGCTTCCCCGAGGCCTCCGCCGCCGAGCGCGAGCGCCTCACCGAGACCAGCGTCTCCGCGCTCATCGCGGCCCTGGTCATGAGCCGCATCGACCGGAGCGCCGCGCGCAGCTCCCTCGAAGCGGCCCGCACACCCCTGCTCGCGTCGGCCGGCTGAGGTCGCACCCCGGCCGTCCGACCCCGCAGGTCCACCGCAGCACCCGACGGAAGGAATCCACCATGAAGCCCCTCTACTCCACCGAAGCGCTCGCCACCGGCGCCGGCCGCGACGGGCACGTCGAGGTCTCAGGATCGGACCTCGCCTTCGACATGGCCGTCCCGACGGCCATGGGCGGCTCCGGGAAGGGCGCCAACCCCGAGCAGCTCTTCGCCGCCGGCTACGCCGCCTGCTACCACTCGGCGCTGCAGGCCGTGGCCCGCCAGCAGAAGGTCGCGATCGACGGCTCGAGCGTCGGCGCCCGCGTGAGCATCGGCAGCAACGACGAGGGCGGCTTCGCCCTCGCCGTCGACCTCGAGGTCGTCATCCCCGAGCTCGACCACGACGCCGCGCAGTCGCTCGCCGACGCCGCGCACCAGGTGTGCCCGTACTCCAACGCGACCCGCGGGAACATCCCCGTGAACGTCACCGTCGCCGACGACTGATCCACGTCGCCCATGACGAGAGCCCGCCGGGAGAATCCTCCCGGCGGGCTCCTGTGCGTGGGGCGGCTCGGCGCGCGGGCGTCTGCGCGCCGAGCCGATGCTCGGGCCGCCGACCATGCCGACGCGCGCCGAGCGGGATCAGGGACGCAGCAGCACCTTGCCGACGCGGCCGACGTCGAAGTTCGCGGCCGCTGCATCGCGCACGTCCTCGAGGGAGTAGGTCGCGGCGACCGGCAGGGTCACGGAGCCGTCGAGCAGGCGGGTGATGATCTCGCCGAACAGCTCGGCCCGCTGGTCGGCCGGCATGTCCTTGGAGACCTGGGCGCCCCAGAAGCCCTCGATGTGCAGGTCGCGGAAGATCACCGGGCCCGAGGGGATCGACATGACCGGGGCGGCCATCGCGCCGAAGACGACGAGGCGTCCGCCGTCGGCCAGCAGCGAGAGCACCTGGCCCGCGGCCTCCCCGCCCACCGAGTCGATGCCGACAGGAGCGGTGGAGTCGCCGATGAGAGCGCGGGCGCGGTCCTCCCAGCCGTCCTCGTCGGTCGCGACGACGCCCGTGATGCCCTGGGCCGCGAGCTCCTCGACCCCGGCGGAGCGGCGCACGAGGCCCACGACGTTGATGCCGCGGGCGCGAGCGAACTGTGCGACCAGGCGGCCGACGGCGCCGTTGGCGGCGTTCTGCACGAGGGTCTGTCCGGGCTCGAGGTCCAGGCGCTCCAGCAGCGAGATCGCGCTGAACGGCATCGCCGCGAGCTGCGCGGCGACCTCGTCGGCGAGGTTCTCCGGTACGGGGATGAGTGACGCGGCGGGCGCCGTGAAGCGCTCCGCCCACACGCCGAGCTGTGAGGTCGCGACCACGCGCTGACCGGTGACCAGCTGGGTGACGCCCTCGCCGAGCTGCTCGACGACGCCGACGGCCTCGGTGCCGGCGCGCGCGGGCAGCTCCGGCTTCACGCCGTAGGTGCCGCGCACGGTCCACAGGTCATGGTTGTGGATGGGGCTCAGCACCATCCGCACGAGCACCTCGCCGGGACCGGGTGAGGGCTCGGCGACCTCGGTGACGTCGAGGACGTCGGTGGGCTCTCCGAAGGACTGATGGGTGACGGCGCGCATGGCGGACCTCCTGGAACGGTGGGTGGCGACGGCGCGGGGAGCTCCGGTGCGACGACGCGATGCGACGTCCGGGGTTCGGCGAAGACCACCCTGTAGTGAAATGACCATTCCACTATAGGGCGCTGGGTCGTTCGGTGGCTGTCGAGGAGCTGTGAGGTCCGTCAGAGACGGCAGCGCACCCCGGGATTCCCGGGGCGCGCTGCGTGGGCTGGGGCCTGAGGTCTGGGACCTGGGCCTGGGGGCCCGGCTTCGATGTCCTCGGCTGCACCGCCCTCAGGCACCGCCGCCAGGTGCCGCCCTCAGGCGTCGGCCGAGGCGCTCTCGTGCGCGCGCTGACCCTCGCGGGCCACGCGCACCATCTCCTCGCGCGGCACCACCTTCACGCGCGGGCGCGGATTGCCCTCGCTGTCCTGGACCGCTGCGCCGAGGCCGATCTCGTGCTCTTCGAGGGCGGTCCAGCCCTGCCAGGTCGTGAACTCCACGCCCTTGTCCTCGAGCAGGCGCAGGATCGAGTAGGGATCGCGGTCCGAGGCGCTGGGGATGCGGCCGGCCTCGAGGTCCTCGAGCAGGCTTGCGACAGTCTCCGCGGCGTCGGACTTCGTGGCGCCGATGAGGCCGACGGGACCGCGCTTGATCCAGCCGTTGGCGAAGAGTCCGGGGATGACCTCGCCGTCGGCCTCGGTGACGCGGCCGGCCTCGTTGTGGATGACGCCGCGGGACTCGTCGTACGGGACGCCGGGCAGCTCGGAGCCGAAGTAGCCGATCGCGCGGTAGACGGCCTGGAGGTCGTAGTCGACGAACTCGCCGGTGCCCTCCATGGTGCCGTCGGCGTCCAGGCGGGTGCGCTCGAAGCGCATGCCGGCGACGCGGCCGTCCTCGCCGAGCACCTCGACGGGCTTGTGCCAGAAGTGCAGGTGCAGGCGACGCTGCACGGGACCGCCGTGGGCGTCCGTGGGCTCCTCGCCCTTCGCCTCGCGCTCCTGCTGCGCATGCAGCCAGCCCTCGAACGTCGCGTAGACCTGCTCGCGGCGGCGGTCGGCGCGGATGGCCTCGCGCTCCTCGGGGGTGATCATCGCGAAGTCGGCCGGGTCCATGACGATCTGCACGCCGTGGGGGTGGGCGAGCTCGCGGGTCTCCAGCGGCGTGAACTTCGACTGCGCGGGCCCGCGGCGGCCGAACACGTGCACATCGGTGGTGCGCGCGGAGGTCAGGCCCTCGTAAACGTTCTCCGGGATCTCGGTGCGCAGCAGCTCGTCGGCCGACTTCGCGAGCATGCGGGCCGCGTCCAGCGCCACGTTGCCGTTGCCGATCATGGCGACCTGCTCGGCCTCCAAGGGCCAGGTGCGCGGGTAGTCGGGGTTGCCGTCGTACCAGGCCACGAAGTCGGCGGCGCCGTAGGAGCCCTCGAGGTCGATGCCGGGGATGTTCAGCTCGGCGTCCTTGAGGGCGCCGGTCGCGAAGATCACCGCGTCGTAGCGCTCGCGCAGCTCGGCGGCGGTGAGGTCGGTGCCGAACTCGACGTCGCCCAGGAAGCGGATGTCCCCGCGGTCCAGGATGCGGTGCAGGGCGGTGATGATGCCCTTGATGCGCGGGTGGTCGGGGGCGACGCCGTAGCGGATCAGCCCGAAGGGCGTCGGCAGCGCGTCGAAGAGGTCGCACTGGACCTCGAGCTCGCCGGACTTCACCTGCGGGGAGCGCAGCAGCGTCTCGGCGGCGTACACGCCCGCGGGACCGGAGCCGATCACGGCGAGTCGCAGGGGCTGGGCGGAAGGCTGGTTCGTGGTCATCGCACCTCGGGTTCCCGGGGCGAGCGCCCGCGGGCGCTGCACGCGTCCGGCGAGAGCGGCGTCGCCGTTGGTCTCGATTTACGCACCAGCCTATACGCGAAAATCACTGACCTGCAGACCCCGGCGGCCCGGAGCAAGCGGGATCACGCTCCGGGCCGCTGGGGCGGGCGTCGGCCGGACGGGCGGGGCCGACAGTCAGGGCCGACGCACCGGGGCGACGGGCCGGCCGGCGAGAGCAGCCGGCGAGCGGCGAGCCGACGGGCCGGCCGACGGGTCGGGGCCGACGGCCGACGGGCCCGTCGGCCCCGCCCGGATCAGACCTCCGCGAGCAGCGCCTGGATGCCGGCCTCGTCGAGAGCGGGCTGGTCGGCGTCGAGATCCTGGACCGGCAGCGGGCAGTCGCCGAGGTCGTGGATCGGGAGACGGGCGCCTCCCTCACGCATCGACTGATGGGCGATGATCCCGGGCAGGGTATAGCGGGCCGCCTGCCAGGCGTTGACCATCGGCTGCTTCCCGTTCGTCACCGCACGCGCGAAGTCGTCGACCAGGAAGTGGTGGGCGCCCTCGTGGCCGTTGGGCTTGCCCTGGAACTCCGCGGGCAGGCGCTCCTGGTGGTGGGAGCGGGCTGCGCCGGCGACGAAGGCGTCGCGCAGGGTGGGGGAGACATCCTTCAGGCGGGGGTCGTCCAGGCTCATGGTCGACGAGGTGCTGATGAGGTCGGTGACCTCGAGGACCGACTTCTTGTCGTGCCAGTAGGTGACGTCCACGGTCTCCTCGAAGCTGCTGGCCTCGCCGAAGAAGCGGAAGCGGGACTCGCGCTTGTGGCTGGGGTAGCCCACGCGGCGCAGCTCGTTGGTGCGGAAGGCTCCGCCGTTGTCCATCTCGAACAGCGCGAAGGCGTTGGAGACGTCGTTGTCGAACATCGAGACGTCCTTGTCGAAGACGCCGTCGCCGCGGGTGTCGGGCCGACCGAGCGCCGAGACCGAGACCGCGTGGCGGTCCTCGAGCACGCCCAGGATCCCGCCGATCGAGTGCGTGGGGTAGAGCAGGGGCGGGTAGGAGGCGGTCGACTTCCAGGCGTCGCCGCCGGAGTACTTGTAGGCGTCGTAGAAGCCCAGGTCCATGTCGTGGACGTAGTCTCCCTCGGCGTAGAAGACCTCGCCGAAGGCGCCCGAGCGCTCGATCCGACGGGCCAGCACCACGGCGGCGTTGTACTGGCTGGTCTCGCCCATCATGTAGACCAGGCCCGTCTCCTGGACGAGGCGGGTGATCTCGCGGATCTCCTCCTCCTCGATCGCCATGGGCACCGCCGAGTACACGTGCTTGCCGGCCTGCAGCGCCTGGATCGCGATCTTCCCGTGCGTCCAGCGCTGGGTGAAGATCGCGACCGCGTCGACGTCGGAGGCCAGCAGCTCCTCGACGCTCGAGAAGCGTCCGGCGAAGTGCACGGGGTTCTGCTCGCGCTGCTCGATCGCGTCGATGCGCTCGGGCACCGAGTCCACGGCATAGACCGCGGAGATGTCGGGGTGGGCGCTGAAGAGCTCGGCGAAGTGGGTGCCGAACTGGCCGATGCCCACGATGCCCAGGGTGAACGACATATTTCCTCCTTGAAACAAAGTGTGGGTCACACACTAGCGCGGGCGGTGCGCAGGAGGGAAGGGAGGGTCGCGCTGTGGTGCGGGTGGTTGTGCTGACGGCGGGTGGTTGGGCGGCGGACCGGCGTTGAATGGGCAGG
Organism: Brachybacterium halotolerans; assembly: GCF_016623465.1. Lineage (GTDB taxonomy): Bacteria > Actinomycetota > Actinomycetes > Actinomycetales > Dermabacteraceae > Brachybacterium > Brachybacterium halotolerans. The sequence continues at coordinate 212,286 of NZ_JAEDAJ010000002.1, read as the reverse complement.
ATCCGTGCCGGATTCGCCGAATCTCAGCACGGAACCTGACCGAAGAGGGCGTGCCGCGGGCCGTCGGTCGCTTGGGCCAGCTGCCGACCGCCGCCCGCTCGCCGCCCGCGCCGGCCCCAGCCGCCCAGCCGCCAGTGAGCCCGGAAGCCAGCCGAGCCCCGGCCCGGAATCAGGAAGCGGTCGTGACCGGAGCGCCCTCGGAGGGCTGGACCACGACGAAGCCCGGGCCGTGGAAGCCCAGCTGGAAGGATTCGCCGGAGCCGCGGCCGATGAGCGAGCCCATCTTGAAGTCGTTCTTGATCTGCGGGGTGAGGTTCGCCGACCAGCAGACCGCCGCCTGCGGGTCCACGTAGGTGGGTTGCTGCGAGCAGTCCAGCAGCATGGGCGGGCCGTCGGAGGTCACGGCGACCAGGCCCTGGCCCTGCAGGAACAGATTGAACAGGCCGCCGGCCATGAAGCCCGCACCGCCCGTGCCCCGGATGTCCCACTGGATCGAGGAGTCGAAGGCCAGCAGGTTGCGCGTGTTCAGGGTGAGCGCATCGCCCTCGAGCTGGATCAGGAAGATCTCGTCGGCCCGACGGGCGAAGAACACCTCGCCCTGGCCGCGCACGCGCATGAGGTTCCCTCCTTCGCCCGTGGTCATCTTCTTCAGCAGCTTCATGCCGCCGCCCGAGCCCTGGTACGAGAAGTCCATCTGTCCCTGGTAGGCGACCATCACGCCCTGGGCGGCGATGATCTCGGGGGACTGCGGCTGCAGAGCGCAGCGCAGCATCTTGGAGGACTGCAGGACCCAGCGCTCCTGGGTCTGCTTCTCCTGGTTCGAGGCGTCGAAGAGGGTGCTGCGCATAAGCGGTGTCCTTGTCTGGCGGGGTCCGGCGAGCGGGTCGTGGGGCCGGTCAGGTCGGGCATTCCGGGAGATCGTCTCACGGTCGCGTGGCCGCGGTCACTGGTCGGGAGAGGGGACGGTCGGGCGATCGGCAGGTCTGGCCGACGGGTCGGCCGGGCCGGCCGGGCCGACGGGCCCGGCCGTCATGTCGCCAGGGCGCCCTCCCGGGCGAGCTGGTCCTGGAGTGAGCCGGGGAGCACCCAGAGCCGGTAGCCGTAGCTCGAACCGCCGGTGACCGGTCGGGCGCCCAGGTCCTTCATCGTCGACCCGTTCTTGCAGGAGATGACGAGCTCGGTCGTGAAGGGCAGGCCCTTCGGCGGATCGGCGATGCTCACGGTGCGCGGCGAGAACCAGAAGCCCGACCAGTTGAGGATCTCGGCCCTGTTCAAGCCGGAGCTCGCACACGAGAGGTCGACGTCCACCGGCAGCGGGCCCGTGTCCCCGCTCGCGGCGTCCGCCCTCTCGAGGCTCGCACCCACCTTGGCCGGCACGCGCCGTTGCTGATCCTGGTTCGCGTTCAGGGACATCGCGGCGGCCCCGACGAGCAGCAGCGCCACGGCAGTGCGCGGGAAGCGCCGCAGCACGAACAGCGCGGCCAGGGCGATCGCCGTCGCCAGCGAAGCCCATATCCAGAAGCGGTTCGCGTTGTCGAGCGTGGGCGTCAGCGGACGATGGAAAGGGTACTCGGGGAACATGCCCTGCCAGCTGTTCACGGCCGCCGTGTTCGTCCCCAGCCCGTACCACATGGGCACGTGCGGGGCGACCTTCAGCACCACGGCCGCGGCCCCCAGCACGAACACCACCAGGGCGATGCCGATCATCGGGGCGCTCACCCGGCGCAGCAGCGCGGCCGCGGCCACCATCACGACCAGGGCCGCGACCTGATCGATGTAGCGCGAATAGAGCCAGGCCTCGAGGCCGTGGAAGCTCTTCCCCCACAGCGCCTCGGGCTGGTACCACCACACCACGCTCATGCCGACGGTGCTCAGGGTGAGACCGAACAGGAACGCCCCCGGTCCCAGACGCACGGTGCGCAGCTCCCGCAGCGTCCACACCACGATCACGACGAACCCCAGGGCGAACAGTCCGGCGGTGCCCACGACCTGCGCCCAGCTCTGGCCCGCCAGGAGCTTCGCGAGCGCCTCGGGCTGGGCATGGAGGATCGCCTGCATGGCCAGGTCTGTCTTGCTGCTGCCGGTCAGCAGCATGCGGTGGTTGATGGCCGAGGCGATCCGGTCCACGATCCACCAGGACGCGACCAGCGCGAGCACGCCCACGAGCGCCTTCGCGACGCTGCGGCGAGTGAAGAAGAGCAGCCACACCACGGCCGTGAGCACGAGCGCGAGAGCGCGCGTGTGCGTGAGGTAGGCGGCGGCGATCGCGCCGACGAAGAGCGCCAGGCGCCACCACGTCGGCCGCTTCCAGAGCACGAGCATGCCCAGCGCCGCCCAGGCGTAGCAGAACATGAGCAGCGGCTCGCTCATCGCGTAGTCCGCGGGCTCGATCCGTCCGGGCATGCACATGGCCAGGCCCGCGACCGCGATCGCCTGCGGCGTGCTCATCCCCAGATGGCGGCCCGCGAGGGCCAGCGGGAGGATCGTCGCGACGCCGATGACGTTGCCCAGGATGATCGCCGCGCGGTACACCGTCGCCGGGTCGTGCGTGAACCACCAGATGGGCGTCATGAGGATCGCCCACCCCGGGTAGTAGCCGCTCCCGGAGAGCTTGGGGACGTCGTGATCGCCGGAGAGCATCCGCGCGATCTGCAGAGGATGGATCTCGTCCCATGGGGTGCGCGGCGCCACGGCGCTCTGCGCGACCACCACGTGCAGGACGATGCAGAGCACGACGGCGGCCCCCGCGAGCGCCCACCACAAGCGGGAGGCCCCGGCGGCCGAGCCCGACCTGACGTCGGCCCCGGTCCCGGTCGCAGCCGTGGTCCTGGCCTCAGCGCCGGCCCGCCCCTCAGTGCCGTCCTCCGCCTTCGTGCCGGCCGCGCGCTCGGCTCCGGTCTCGCGCGAGCGTCGCAGCGCGGTGGGAGGGAGCGTGATCTCCGCGGAGCGCGCGGCAGCGGGTGATGACACGGTGGCGAACCTCCGGCGACGGGAACAGAGGGCAGGTGCGGCCGCACGGAAGGAGCAGAGGCACCGGCGCGGTGCGGATGGGCGGGCCCGTGAGGCACGGGGCCCTGCCCCGACCCGGCTCGCGATCCCCCACGAGGCCGGGTGCGGCGTCCCTGCGCGGGACGCCGTGCCACCACCGGGCCGGCCATCCGCGACCCGCCGTCGTGAGAATAGCCCCGGCGGCCTCGGCGTCCTGGGAGAGATCGTGCCGTCCCCGCGCGACGCACCAGGACAGCGCCCCGGAGCGCGGGAAGCTTCATACGAAGTTCATCGGACCGACGCCCGACGTTGACCGACGAGCGGACGGGATGCGACGTGGGGCACGGAGCGGCCCCGCAGGAGTGGGGCAGAAGCGGCGCAGTGGCCGCGCAGAAGCGGCGCAGAACGGGACAAGTGGGGCGCGGTCGGCGCGACTTCCGCGGGACGACGGCCGTGTCCTCCCCGCTCGTGGCCTGCGTTCCTGGACAATGGTCCGCAGGCACGGACGAGGGGAGTGGCCGAAGTGGAGCGCGCACTGCGAGGTGTCCAGAAGTTCGGCGCCGTCGCCGTCCCGATCCTGGTGGTCTGCGCCCTCACGCTGTGCGCGACGATGGGCTGGATCGCGCGCCATCCCTTCGACGACCAGGGCGAGCACCTGCTGTTCCTGAGCGCCTTCGACGCCCACACGAAGCTCGTCGTGGGCCTGCTGATCTACACCGCGGTCATGTACGCCGCCCTGCTCACCGTCGTCGGCGGCCTGCTGCGCTTCACGCTCGCCCGGGCCGAGGAGCGCGCCGGCGAGCTGGCCGCAGGGACCTCCCGGCGACGGCCCTCCCGGATCGCACGGGCCGCGCGCTGGCTGCTGGGCAGCTGGTGGCGCCTCGCTCTGCTGCTGCTCGTGATCTGGTCGCCCATCCTGTTGGGCGAGGTGCTCGGCGGGGGCGGGGCCTGGGCGGACGCCGACCTCCAGGGCGGATCGCTGCGCGGCGAGGGCATGTCCGGCCACCGCAGTCCGCTCGTCATCATCGCCTTCGAGTGCGTGCTCGCGATCGGCCGACTCCTCACCGGCGGCATCGGGGCGGGCCTCGGCGTCCTGGTCCTGGTCCAGCTGGCCCTCGTGCTCGCGGCCCTCGGCCGCGCGGCGGCGCTGCTCGGGCGCTGGGTGCGCAGCGACGGCCTGTGCGCCCTCGCGCTCGCGGTGCTCGTGATCGGCGGCGTCCCGATCGCGCTCTGGTCCCTGTCGCTCTCACCCGCCGCGCTCGGGGCGGCCTCCCTGTGCTGGTTCCTCGCGCTCGTCATCGACCACGTCCACTCGCGCGAGCCGATCCACGGCGGACGCGTGCTCGAATGGGCGCTCGCCGCCCTGCTGCTGCTCAGCTGCTCCGCGCTTGCGGTGCCCCTGGTGATCGTGCTGCTGGTGATGACGGTGATCATGCGCCGCGGCCGGGAGGCATGGCGGGTGGCGCTGGTCGCTCTCGTCGTGCCGCTGCTCGTGGTCCTCGTGGGCACGCGCCTGGGCGCCTCCCAGGGGATGCTGGGCACGGAGGACCCGGTCGCCCAGCACGGGCTGCAGGCGCAGAGCATCGCCCTCGCCCTGCGCGAGGACCCCGATGCGCTGTCCGCGGAGGACGCCGACGCGCTCGCGAAGATCTTCGACGTCGAAGCCCTGCGCGACCGCTACTCGCCCGGAGCGCCCGCGAGACTGCTCGAGGCGGAGAACGACGATGTCAGCGCGGCCCAGGCGGAGCGGCTCCCGGACATCTGGTGGCACCTCGCCCAGAACCATCCCGGACTCGCGGCCGACGGCATCCTGCTGGAGGTCTCCAGCACCTTCGACCCCTTCGCCCACGGCCGCCAGAACCTCCCGGGCACCGCGGACGACGGTGCGCCCGGCGCGGTCGCCTCGGTCCTCGACGGGACCCCCGGCCTGCGACTGCTCGTCGAGTCGCCCCTGCGCGTCGTGGCCGTGCTGCTGGTGGGCGTCATCGCCGTCGCCCTGCGCCGCCCCGGCGTCTGGTTCTGGGCGGTGCCGATCGGCATCCTGACCGGGGCGCTCGCCCTCATGCCGGCCGACGCCTCCGGCGGCGCCGCACTCGTGATCGGCTGCTTCCTCCCCTTCGCCCTGCTCGCGCTGTCGGCGAGCAGAGAGCTCGTCGAGGTCGGCTCGCCCGACGGCGCGGTCCGCAGGATCCGCCGCGTCACCCGCCGCCGCAGCACGCCGGGTGCGGGTGCGGGCGCGCGCGGCGGTCGCGGGGCCGACGGTGAGGTCGGTGCTGGCGACAGAGGTGCGGACAGCAGGGTCGACAGCGATGCTGACTACGGAGCTAGCCCGGCTGACGGGGTGCCGGGCGGCGCGGCCGACGACCTCAGCTGGATCGGCGTGACCAGTTCACCGCGCGATGGCGGACCCCAGGGTCGGCACCAGCGCTCCGCCGAGGCCGAGAAGGAGGGCCGCTACGGACCGGTGCGCAGCCTGCCGCAGCGTCCGCTCGCGCCGCCGAAGGGCCTCCACCGGAAGCCTCGGCGGCGGTGAGTGCGGGGCGGTGAGTCCGCGTCGCTGAGCTCGCGGCGATGAGTCCGCACGGCATTGCGCCCGTCGCGGTGAGTCCGCATCGCTGAGCTCGTGGCGGTGGCCCCGAGGCGGTGGCCCGAGGCGCTGCGCGGATCCCGTGGTGACTCAGGCTCGCCGCGAACGACGCTGCCACCAGCGGCGGCGCGACGTCGGTCCGTGATCCGGCGCGCTCGGAGCATCCGCTGTGTCCGCTGAGTCAGCCGAGTACCCTGAGTCCGCCGACTCCGCCGCACCCTCGTCGTGCGCCCCTTCGACGTCCGCTTTCTCGTCCTCCGATGAGGTCGTCGGTGCGTCCTCCGTCGGGTGTGCGGCTCCGTCCTCGTCGTCCTCGATCCAGACGTCGGTCCAGCCGATGTCGGACTCGTCGTGCGGACGGAAGGGACGGCGCTCTCCGATCTCCTCGGTGACGTCCTCGAGGTGGATCTCCCGGGGCGGCCGCACCTCCTCGCCGCGATGCGGCACCGGGCACGTCCAGAAGTACGGACAGCCGGGGCATCCGGCGAGCTCGGCGTCCGGCGCGACCTCCCGCTGGACCTGCACCTGGTCCTGCGCCTGCAGGATCCGCTGGCGAGTGTCGTACGGGTTGATGTCCACCGGTGCAGATTACGCGTCCCGGCTCCGCGTGCGGTGGTGACGGCACCGACGCGCGGCGATGGTCACGCGAGGGCCGCCGAGCGCGTGCATGGCAGATCAGCCGACGTCGACGGGAAGTGGGCATCCCAGAACGACGGCACGGGGCGCGGCAGCACGTGATGCCCCCCGAACCTCGCCGAGGCCCCGGTGTTGACCCGAACAGTGCTTGGGAACCGGAGCTGGCTCGAACAGTGCTGCGCAATTGTCGTTATGGGCGCTCAGAACGACGACTACGCAGCACTCAACGGTCCGGCCAGCCCGAAATCGGCCCGAAGGGTGATGCGGACCGGGTGCTGGTTCGAACAGTGCTGCGTACCGGTCGCTATGGGCGCTCAGAACGACGACTACGCAGCACTCAACGGTCCGGCCAGCCCGAAATCGGCCCGAAGGGTGATGCGGACCAGGTACTGGCTCGAACAGTGCTGCATACCGGTCGTTATGGGCGCTCAGAACGACGACTACGCAGCACTCAACGCTTTCCCTTGTGGCCCCACGGCCCCAGCGTGCGAACCGACGCCGGGCGGGGACTGGGCCGGGTGAGCGGGCGCCGTGCATCCGGGCGCCGAGCACCCGGGCGGCGGACACTCCGGCAGGATTCGAACCTGCGACACGCTCCTTATGGGGGAGCTGCTCTACCGGGCTGAGCTACGGAGCGGGACGGCCTGCACGCCGAGAACTCGTGTCGAGGTCGACGAGGGATCCCGGCGAGGCGACCGACGCGCGGGATCGACGTCGGCGGCCATGCGCGCCATCCCCGAGGAGGACGCGCATCCATGGTGCGCAGGGAGCCCCGTGCCGTGCCACCCATGGGACACACGGCGACGCACAGCGAGACCGGCGCCCAACCTGGACTCGAACTCGAACTCGAGTCCGGTCCCCGCCCCGAGCGACCTGGCGCGCCCGCTCAGCCCAGCCTGCTCAGCCCAGCGCGCTCACTCAACCCAGCCCGGCGCGCCCAGCCTGCTCAGCCCGGCCCAGCCCGCTCAACCCCGCTCCCTCAACCCTGCGCTGCCGCGCGCGCCGCGGCCGGGAGGACCTGGGCGATGCGGTCGACGATCTGCTCGTCGTGCGCGGTGGAGACGAACCAGGCCTCGAAGGCCGACGGCGGCAGGTAGACGCCGCCCTCGAGGAGCGCGTGGAAGAAGCGGCCGAACGCGGCCGTGTCCTGGTCCTTCGCGTCGTCGTAGGTGGTCACCGGCTGCTCACGGAAGAACACCGAGAACAGGGTGCCGGCGGTCTGGATGACGTGGGGGACGCCCGCGGTGGAGAGGGCGTCGGCCACGAGCGACTGCAGGGTCGAGGAGGTGCGCGCGAGCTGGGCGTACGCGGCGTCGTCGAGCCCGGCGAAGGTCGCGAGGCCCGCGGCCGTGGCGAGCGGGTTCCCCGAGAGCGTGCCCGCCTGGTAGACGGGGCCGAGCGGCGCGAGCAGGTCCATGAGGTCCGCGCGGCCGCCGAAGGCCCCCACCGGGAGACCGCCGCCGATGACCTTGCCGAAGGTCATGAGGTCGGGAGCCCAGTCCGAGCCGCCGGCCGGAGCGGATCCGGCCCCGTCGGCCGTGCCCGCCCCGCCGGCCGGAGTCGACCCCGCCCCACCGGCCGTCGGCCCGTCGATGCCGTAGTAGCCCTCGGCGCTCGCGCGGAAGCCGGTGAGCACCTCGTCGGTGATCAGCAGCGCGCCGGCGGCGTGGGCGGTCTCGGCGAGGAAGGCGTTGAAGTGCTCCGGCGGGGTCACCACGCCCATGTTCGCGGGTGCGGCCTCGGTGATGATCGCGGCGATCTCGCCGCCGCGCTCGGCGAACAGGGAGGTCACGGCGTCGCGGTCGCCGTAGGGCAGCACGATCGTGTCGCGGGCGGTGCCCTCGGTGACTCCCGCGGAGCCGGGCATCGCGAAGGTGGCGACGCCGCTGCCGGCCTCGGCGAGGAGAGCGTCGACATGCCCGTGGTAGCAGCCGGCGAACTTCACGACGACGTCGCGGCCGGTCGCGGCGCGGGCCACCCGTAGGGCGCTCATGGTGGCCTCGGTACCGGAGTTGACCAGGCGCACCTTCTGCAGCGGGCGCACGCGCCGCACGAGCTCCTCGACGATGCTGACCTCCCCGGTCTGCGGAGCGCCGAAGGAAAGGCCGCGGCCAGCGGCCTCGCGCACGGCCTCGACGACGCGCGGGTTCGCGTGGCCCAGGATCATCGGCCCCCAGGAGCCCACGAGGTCCACGTACTCGTGGCCGTCGGCGTCGGTGAGCAGCGCGCCGGAGGCCGAGGCGATGAACGGCGGGGTGCCGCCCACGGAGCCGAAGGCCCGCACGGGCGAGTTCACGCCGGCGGGGATCACCTGCTTGGCGCGGTCGAACAGGGACTCGGAGGTCGACTCGTCGAGGGTCATGGGGCTGTCTCCTTCGGGGAGTGCGGACGGGTGGGAGTGCGGGCAGCGCCGGGACGTCGAGCGGAGCTCGAGCCAGTGCTCGAGCCAGTGCCAGAGCCGGCGGTCGAGCGGGGTCTCAGACGAACGGGCGCAGGTGGGCGGGCAGGCCGTCGTGGATCCAGCCGGCGACCTCGGACGCCCAGTAGGTGAGGATCGTCGAGGCGCCGGCGCGCTTGAAGCCGAGCAGCGATTCCATGATGGCGCGGTCGCGGTCGATCCAGCCGTTCGCGCTCGCGGCCTCGATCATCGCGTACTCCCCGCTGATCTGGTAGCTGCCCACGGGCACGGGGGAGGACTCGGCGATGTCGCGCAGCACGTCGAGGTAGGGCATGCCGGGCTTGACCATCACCAGGTCCGCGCCCTCGTCCACGTCGAGCTCGACCTCGAGGCGGGCCTCGCCGCCGTTGGCGGGATCCTGCTGGTAGGTGCGGCGATCGCCCTCGAGCGAGGAGTCGACGGCCTCACGGAAGGGGCCGTAGAACGCGGAGGAGTACTTCGCGCTGTAGGCGAAGATCGAGACGTCCTCGAAGCCGCCCTCGTCCAGGGCGTCGCGGATCGCGGCGATCTGGCCGTCCATCATTCCCGAGGGGCCGATCATGTGGACGCCCGCGCGGGCCTGCGCCAGGGCGATCTCGCGGTACCGCACCAGAGTGGCGTCGTTGTCGACGCGGCCGCGGGAGTCCAGGATGCCGCAGTGCCCGTGGTCGGTGAACTCGTCCAGGCACAGGTCGGCCATGATCACGAGGTCCTCGCCGATCTCCTGGGCGAGGCGCGCGATCGCCCGGTTCACGAAGGAGTCGGGATCGCTCGCGGCGGAGCCCACCGCGTCCTTCGTCGCGGGGACGCCGAACAGGATGATCCCGCCGACGCCCCGGTCGGCGGCCTCGCGGGCGGCCTCGAGCAGGGAGTCCTCGGTGTGCTGGACGACGCCGGGCATCGAGGTGATCGGCACGGGCGCGTCGATCCCCTCGCGCACGAACATCGGCAGAACCAGGTCCGACGGCCGCAGCGTGGTCTCGCGCACCAGGGAGCGCATGGCCTCGGTGGTGCGCAGGCGGCGGGCCCGACGGGCGGGCGAGAGGTGGGCGGGGAGCTGGGCGCGGTAGTCGGCGACGCGCTGATCGGGGTCGATGGAGGTCATCGGGGTGTCACTCCTTCGGGGCGGCGGGGCTGGTCGAGCTGGTGGGGCTGGTCGAGCTGGTGTGGCCGGCGGGGATCGTGGGGCTGGTCGTGCTGGTGGTTGGGAGAGCGGTGGTCTCGGGCGCGAGCGCGAGGTGCACGGCTCGTGCGAGGGACGGGGCGTCGGGGTGCTCGGCGCGCGCGTCGACCCGGAGCCCGGCGCTGAGAGCGGCCTTCTCGGTGGGGCGGCCGATGACGATGACGGCGGTGCGCGGGTGCACGCCGATCTGGGCGGCGCGGCGGGCGATCATCGAGCTGGTCAGCACGATCGCGTCGAAGCCGCCGCCGGGCAGGTCGCGCTCGACCTCCGCGGGCAGGGGCGCGTGCTCCGGGTGGTAGGCGTCGACCTGCTCGACGCGCATGCCGGCGCCCTCGAGGCCTTCGCGGACGGTCGGGGCGGCGGCCGATGAGGCCGGCAGCAGCACCCGCGGAGCGGGAGCGGTCGAGTCCGAGACCGACCTCGAGACCGAGCCCAGTTCCGGGTTCGTGTCCTGGTCCGACGAGCCCACGGCCTCCCGACAGCGGCGCACCGCCTCGACGAGCGCCGCACCGGACCCCTCGGCGACCAGGTCGACCTCGAGGCCGGCCTCGTGCAGGGCGCGGGCGGTCGCGCCGCCGACGGCGACGACCTCGGTGCCCTCGGGCACCTGCAGACCGACGGCGACGAGCGAGCGCACGGTCGCGGGGCTGGTGATGACCAGCAGGTCGTACTCGCCGCGGGCGAGGCGGTCGAGGGCGGGGGCGAGGTCCGCGGCGGGTGCGGGCTCGATCCGGACGAAGGGCGCGCGCACCACGTCGTAGCCGGCGATCTCGAGGAGGTCGGTCAGGTCGTCCCCGCGCCCCTCGGGGCGGGGGAGGAGGACGCGGTCCCTGCTCACGATGCGGCGTCGCCCCCTGCGGCGCTCAGCACACGGGCGGCGCCGGCCTCGAGGAGGTCTGCGGCGAGGTCCTGCCCGAGGCGCACCGCGTCGGCCTCGAGTGCTGCGGGGTCGGCGAGGTCGACGGGCGTGCTGCGGGTGCCCTCGAAGACCTGGGTGCCGTCCTCGGAGATCGCGAGGCCGCGCAGGGTGAGCACGGGCCCCTCGGAGGCGTCGTCGGCGCCGTCCGAGCTCGAGCCCGCGTCCGCGCCCGCGACCGTGCCGAGGGCGCCGACGGGTGCCGAGCAGCCGGCCTCGAGGGTGCGCAGCAGGGAGCGCTCGGCGGCGACGGCCGCGCGGGTCGGGGCGTGGTCGGCCGCGCGCATTTCGGACTCGAACCAGGCGCCGGCAGAGCTCTCGGCGCACTCGACGGCCAGCGCGCCCTGCGCGGGCGCGGGCAGCAGCACGTCGGGGCTCAGCAGCTCGCTGATCACCTCGCTGCGGCCCAGGCGGAGCAGGCCGGCGGCGGCGAGCACCACGGCGTCCAGGTCCGCGCCCTCGCCGAGCGCGCGGGCGAGCCGCGTCTCGACGTTGCCGCGGATGCCCACGACCTCGAGGTCGGGGCGGGCGCGGCGCAGCTGGGCGGCGCGGCGCGGGGAGCCGGTGCCGACCTTCGCTCCTTGCGGGAGCGTCTCGAGGGTGAGGCCGTCGCGGGCGCAGAGGGCGTCGCGGGGGTCCTCGCGCTCGGGGATGCAGGCCATCACGATGCCGGGGACCGGCGCTGTGGGCAGGTCCTTCGCGGAGTGCACGACGGCGTCGACCGCCCCGCCCAGCAGGGCCTCGCGCACCGCGGTGACGAACACGCCGGTGCCGCCGATCTGCGCGAGCGGGCTGGTGCGGTCGACGTCCCCGTGGGTGCGCACCCGGACGAGCTCGACGCGGTCCTCGCCCGCGACGCGTCCGGCGATCTGGCCGGACTGGGCGAGGGCGAGGTCGGAACCGCGGGTGCCGACGCGCAGCAGGAGGGCCCCGTCGGCACGCGCGGGGGCGGCGTCGGCACGCGCGGAGGTCGCGCTGTGCTGCTCGGCGCTCACGCCGGCACCTCGGAACCGGCGCGCGACTGCTCGGCGTGCGCGGCCTGCTCCTCGGTGATGAGCGCGCGCATGTGCTCGTCGGCCCGCATGGCGAGGGCGATCTGCTCGACCGTGTCCAGGGGCGTGCCCTCGACGGGGACGGGGCGGGCGTGCGCCGAGCCGTTCAGGCAGCACAGGGCGCCGCAGGTGTCCTCGACGACGCCGAAGTCGGTGACCGCGCGGGGGCTGTGGCCGGGCTCGACGTGCTCGCGCACGAGGTCCACGAGGCCCTCGACGAAGCGCTCGTCGGTCCCGGAGGTCGCCACGCGCGTGAATGCCAGGCCGAGCTCCTCGGCGGTCTCGGCGGCCTCGGTGTCCAGGTCCCAGACGACCTCGACGTGGTCGGTGACGAAGCCGATCGGGACCACGATCACCGCGTCGGCCTCGCCGTTCTCGCGGATCTCCTGCAGGCGGTCGTTGATGTCGGGCTCGAGCCACGGCACGTGCGGAGCGCCCGAGCGGGACTGGTAGACGAGCTCCCAGTCGGGTACGCCGAGGGCCGCTGCACCTCCGTCGGCCCGGGCCGCGTCGCCCGGGCGCGCGCCGGCCGATGCGCCGCCGGTCGCCCTGAGCTGCTCCATCACCCAGCGGCACGCCGCGAGGTGCTGGGCGACGTACCAGCCGCCCACATCGCCCGCCGACGGGTCCTGCGCGTCCTTCTCCGCGGGCCCGGAGGCGCTGGACATGACGTGCGGGATGGAGTGCGTGGAGAACAGCACCCGGGTGCGGGAGGCGTCGTGGCCGGCGTCCCGCATCTGCGTGATCGCCGCGCGCACCCCGTCGCGCACGGGCTCGAGGAATCCGGGGTGGTCGAAGTAGGCGCGGATCTTCTGGATCTCCATCTGACCCACGAGATCGTTCGCGACCAGCGCCTTCGCGTAGTCCTCACGGTACTGGCGGCACGAGGAGTAGGAGGAGTAGGCGCTCGTGGCGACCGCGAGCACCCGGCGGTGCCCGTCGGCGCTGATCCGCCCGACCACGTCGCTCGTGAACGGCGCCCAGTTGCGGTTCCCCCAGTAGACCGGCAGGTCGATGCCGGCCGCTGCGAGCGCCCGCTGGAAGCGGGCGATGAGGTCGCGGTTCTGGTCGTTGATCGGGGAGCGCCCGCCCAGCTTGCGGTAGTGCTCGCCGACGACCTCGAGGCGCTCGTCCGGGATCCCTCGCCCGCGGGTGACGTTGCGCAGGAACGGCACCACGTCCTCCTGCTGCTCCGGTCCGCCGAAGGAGGCGAACAGGATCGCGTCGTACGGGACGTCGTCGGGGAGGGGTGCGGGGTTCTCGAGCATGGTGACCTCCGGGTCGCAGTCGATGCTCCGGCGGGGCGGCCGGGGCGGAAGGGAATCGGGTGGGTGCGGGACGGGATCAGACGAGGATGGCGGCGACGTCGTCGGCGGCGGCCAGGCGGCGGCCCACGTGGAAGGGCAGCTCATCGCGCACGTGCAGACGGGCGCCGGTGTAGCGGAGGGCGCGCATCATGTCGACGAGGTCGTGGAGGTCGTCGGACTCGAAGGACAGCAGCCACTCCCAGTCGCCGAGAGCGAACGCGGCAACGGTGTTCGCGTGGACCTGCGGGTAGGTGCGGCCCAGCGTGCCGTGCTCGATGAGCATGTCGCGGCGCTCCTCGTCGGGCAGCAGGTACCACTCGTAGGAGCGGGTGAAGGGGTAGACCGTGACCCACTGCTGCGGGGTGCGCGAGGGGGAGAGGAAGGCCGGGGCGTGGGACCGGGAGAACTCGGCCTCGCGGTGCACGCCGACGGCCGACCACGAGCGCACGAGGCCCTCGGCGGCGCGCGTGCGCTCGAAGCGGCGCAGGGCGTCCTGCAGCGCCTCGGGGGTCTCGGCGTGCATCCACAGCATGAGGTCCGCCTCGGCGCGGAACAGCGAGGCGTCGTAGATGCCGCGCACCACGGTGCCCTCGGCCTCGATCGCTGCCACGACCTTCGCGACCTCCGCCGCGACCTGCTCGCGCGGGGCGTCGGCCGCCTCGACGCGCGTGAAGACCGTGTAGGAGGTGTACCGGACCGTCTCGCCGCCGGTGGGGGCCGACGGGGTCGACGGGGTAGAGGCGGCCGACGGGGCGGTCGCCGCGGGGGCCGACGAGGCCTGGTGGGTGTCTTCGCTGCTCATGATGTCCTTCCATCGTGTCGGACGAGGGCGTCGAGCCCCGTCCCGGCGCGCCATGCGCCGGTCAGCTCCAGCGGCAGCCCAGCGCTGCCGAGGATGCGGTCGAGGTCTTCGAGGGCGGCGCGGTGGCCGGGGCGGGCCTGCCGCATGGTGCGCCGCCAGGTGACGGTGCGGGCGGCCCGCAGCTGCTCGCGCGAGAGCGCGGTGCCGAGGATCGCGGAGGCGTCGGCGAGGGCGAGGTCGGTGACCTGCTCGTCGGTGAGGGCGTCGTCCCCGGGCAGCACCTCGCCGGGGCGTCCGTAGGACAGGCGGAGCACGTGGGAGTGCGGTCCGAAGCGCTCGCGCGCGGCCCGCTCGACGTGCTCCCATTTCGCGCTCGCGTGGGTCAGGCCCTTCGCGCGGATCCCGCGGGTGCCCGGCGCGACCAGCGCTCCCGTGCCCGAGGGGAACGCGTCGAGCTGCGGGGCGTCGAGCGCCAGCAGCACGAGGCGGACGGCGACGGCGGGGCTCGAGGGGATCGCCCGGGCGACCTCCGCGAGATCGGCGTCGGCATCGGAGCCGTCGGCCTCCGCGGCCCCGTTCCCGAGCAGCAGGTCGCGGGCGGTGCCGGGATCGGTCGCGATCACGAGGTGGTCGGCCGCGAGCGTACCGGTGTGCGCGCCCTCGAGACGCACCTGCCAGGCTGCGTCGGGGGCGTCCGGCTGGGCGTCGGCCGCGTCGGTGCCGCCCCGTCGGACGCCCACCGCGCGGGTTCCGCCGAGCATCGTGCCGCCGTGGGCGATCAGGTCGTCGGCGAGGGCGCCGGGCAGCAGCGCCATCGTCGGATCGAGTGCCCGCACCGCGGTGCCCGCGGAGGCATGGGGCTGCGGGCGCAGGCGGCGCACGGCCGCGGCGAGGGACCCGGTCTCGCGCACGGTCTCCTCGAGGCGCGGCAGCACGCTCGCGAGCTCGAGGGTGTGCGGATCGGCCGAGTGCACGCCGCCGATGATCGGGCTGACCAGGCGCTCCGCGACGCGGGCGCCCATGCGGCGCCGCACGTACTCGGCGACGCTCACGCCGTCGGCGAAGCCGAAGGAGGCGGGCAGGAGGCGCTCGACCCAGGCGCGCAGCGCGCCCGTCGTGCCGAGCGCCGCGCGCACCTCGCGGGACAGCGGGTCGCCCGGGATGCCCAGCAGGCCGCCGGGCGGGGAGACGAGCGCGCCGGCGTCGGAGACCACGCGGGAGCCGAGCCCGGCGCGGGGGGTCACGACGTGCTCGCCGAGGCCGAGGTCGCTGAGCAGTGCGTCGACCGCGCCGGAGCCTGTGCCGTACGCCTCGGCGCCGGCGTTGACGAGGATTCCGCCCAGGTCGACGCCGCGCACGGCCCCACCCACGTCCTCACGGCGCTCGACGAGGGTGACGCGGGCCCCGCCGCGCGCATGCCGGCGCGCGGCCAGGAGCCCGGCGAGACCTCCGCCGAGGACGAGGACACGGGTGCTCACAGCGCGTCGGCCTCCCGAGTGCTCGGGGTGCTCGGGGCCTGGCCCGTCGAGGACGGCTCGCCGGCCGCAGGGGACTGCTCGTGGAGGTAGGCGACGAGGTCGGTGAGGACCCCGGGATCGGTGTCGGGCGGGACGCCGTGGCCGAGGTTCACCACGTGGCCGGGGGCGGAGGCGCCGCGGGCGAGGACCGCGTCGGCCTCCGCGTAGCGGGCGTCGGCCCCGGTGAACAGCACGGCGGGGTCGATGTTGCCCTGCACGGGCACGTCGCCGCCGAGGAGGTCGATGGCCTGGTCGAGGGTGATCCGGTGGTCGACGCCCATCGTGGTCGCGCCGGCCGCGTGCATCTCGCGCAGCAGGTGGCTCGCGCCCACGCCGAAGTGGATGCGCGGCACGTCGAGGTCGGCGACGGCGTCGAGCACGGCCGCCGAGTGCCGCTGGACATGGGTCAGGTAGGTCTCGGCCGAGAGCGCGCCCACCCAGGAGTCGAACAGCTGCACGGCCTGGGCGCCCGCGGTGACCTGGGCGCGCAGGAAGCGGCCCGAGAGCTCCGCGACCCAGCCCGCGAGGCGGTCCCAGGCGGCGGGGTCCTCGCGCATCAGGGCGCGGGTGCGCAGGTGGTCGCGGCTCGGGCCGCCCTCGACCATGTAAGAGGCGACGGTGAAGGGGGCGCCGCAGAAGCCGATGAGCGGGGTCGCGCCGAGCTCGGCGGTCACCAGGCGCACGGCCTCGCGGATCGGCTCGAGCGAGTCCTCGAGGGAGTCGTCGATCGGGGGCAGGGCGTCGATGTCGGCGACCGTGCGGATCGGGTGGTCGAAGACGGGGCCGCGGCCGGGGACGATCTCGACGGCGAGGCCGGCGATCTTCGCGGGCACGACGATGTCGGAGAAGAAGATGCCCGCGTCCACACGATGGCGGCGCACGGGCTGCAGGGTGATCTCGGCGGCGAGCTCGGGCATGAGGCAGGCCTCGAGCATGCCGGTGCCCTCGCGGGCCTCGCGGTACTCCGGGAGCGAGCGGCCGGCCTGGCGCATGAACCACACGGATGCGGGCGCCGCGGGGTCGACGGCTTCTCCACGCAGCCGACGCACCAGGGTCGGGGTGTCCTGCGCGGTGGCCTGCGGGGCCTGCGCAGTGCCCGGACGGGCGGCGGGGGCGGGGCTCATCTGATCTGACATCCTGTCGTGAAAAGTGGCTCTGACGTGCACGATCGCCGTGCTCTGCCATTGTGCCCCCAGCCCGTGGGCGGTCCGCGGGAGGAAGGTCCCGGGGTGGTCAACACCTCACCGGCCCGGCGGCGGCCCGGGCCTACCATGGAGTGATGCTCGCCGCCGTCCGTGCCACTCATGAGCACCTCGATCTCGGGGTGCTGGACGTGCTCACCCGCGATGCGGCCGACCTCCCCGAGGTCATCGAGAACCTCAATGCCGACGGGGGCCCGCTCGACGGCTGGGTCGTCATGTCCACGTGCAACCGCCTCGAGGTCTACCTCGACACCCAGCGCTTCCACGACGGGCTCGAGCTCGTCGTCGAGGCCGTGAGCGAGACCAGCGGCCTGGACGCCGAACTGGTCTCCGTGTGCTTCGAGACCGCGATGGGCGCGCCCGTCGCCGAGCACCTCTACGAGGTCACCGCGGGGCTGCGCTCCGTCGTTCTCGGCGAGGCGGAGATCGCCGGCCAGGTACGCGCGGCCTTCGACGCCGCCCGCGGCGCCGGCCACACCACCGCGCAGCTCAACGACCTCTTCCAGATCGGCTTCCGCTTCGCCAAGCGGGTCGCCTCCCGCACCCCGGTGGGTGCGGCCGGCCGCTCGGGCGTCGCGATCGCGCTCGACCACGCCGTCGGCCTCATCGGGCCGTTGCAGGACAAGGACGTGCTGGTCATCGGCACCGGCGCCTATGCGCGCCTGGGCGTCGCCGACCTCACCCGCCGCGGCGCGGGCCGAGTGCGCGTGCACTCCGGCTCCGGGCGCGCCCTCGGGTTCGCCGAGCGCCACGGCATCGAGGCCATCCGCGCCGACCAGCTCGGGACCGCGATCCGCGAGGCGGACCTCGTGCTCGCCTGCTCCGGCCGCGGCACGAGCCTGTTTCCCGACCACTTCCGGGACGTCGGCCCCACGCTCATCCTCGACCTCGCCCTGCACTCCGACCTGCACCCCCTGGTGCGTCACCTGAACGATGTGCAGGTGCTCGACCTCTCCGACCTCACCATCGAGATCGACGAGGAGGCCGCCCCCGTGCTCGAGGCGGCCCGGCAGATCATCGCCGACGGCGTCGCCCAGTTCACCGCCCGCCAGGAGTACCGGCGCGTCGACCCGGCGATGGCCGCGCTGCGCCGCTCGCTGGGCGAGGCGACCGACTCCGAGGTCGCGCGGCTGCGCCGCGGCGGCAAGGGCGAGGAGGCCGACGACGTGGAGCGGTCGATTCGCCGCATCCTCGCGAAGGTCATGCACTCGCCCACGGCCCGCGCCCGCGAGCTCGCCGA
This sequence comes from Brachybacterium halotolerans, assembly GCF_016623465.1. GTDB lineage: Bacteria > Actinomycetota > Actinomycetes > Actinomycetales > Dermabacteraceae > Brachybacterium > Brachybacterium halotolerans. The sequence goes on along the minus strand of NZ_JAEDAJ010000002.1, from coordinate 194,419 downwards.
GCAGGGCGATGCGGACAAGTTCGTGCAGGCCTTCCACACCATCTTCGGCGTCGACCTCGGGGAGGCCGACGCCCCCGCCGAGGGCGACCACCTCGCGAGCCCCTGGGTGCGGCTGGACCGCACCGTCCCACCGGAGGCCGTGCGCGAGGGCGCCCTGCTGACGGGGGAGACGCCCGGTGCGCCGGCCGACGCCGCGTGGGCCGGTTCCGCGTCGACGGGTCACGCGTCGACGGCCGCCGTGTCGGGGGCCGACGGGACGGCAGCAGGAGAGGGAGCCGCGCCTGCCGCGCCGACCGCCGACACCATGAAGGCGCTCGCCAGGCTGGCGCGCATGGGCGTGCAGGAGAACGTGCGCCAGAATCCCTCGGCCTGCCCCCTCACGCCCGCACAGCAGCAGGCGTTCCTCGAGCAGGTCGGCCACGGCCGGTCCTGACCCGTCGCATCCCCTGATCCGGAGGACCCGATGACCACGCCGAGTCCCACCACGGCCGAGCTCTACTCGCGCCTCGCGGCCATGCTCACCGGTGCCGACGCCCCGAACGCCTTCGACGCCGCCGTCATCGACGTGCGCGCCGATCTCGCGATCGCCTGCGCCCGCGAGGGCCGCGCCGAGGACGCCGCCCTGCAGGTCGAGGAGCTCGTGAAGGACTGCCGCCGCGAGCTCACCGGGGACGATCCGCGCACCGCCCGCGCCGAGGAGGCGAAGGCGGAGGTGTGGCGCCTCATCGAAAGCGTTGGCGAGAAGGGCTGAGGTCGGTGGTGGTGGGGGCGGCCGCTCAGCTCTCCCGATGCTCGTTCAGCAGCCTGCCGACGGTCGGGGCCTTGGCGCGGGTGTACTCGGTCCACCCGATGGATGATCGGGCTGCCTCGACCTTCGTGCGCAGATAGTCGGCTCGAGCATCGGCGTCCTGGCGCAGGAGATCCCGGAAGTCGAGGCGCTCCGTCCAGATCCGTCCGCCGTGTTCGACGAGATGGAGGACGCAGTCGCGCGCGCGGCGCGTGGGACGGCTCAACCAGCAGTGCCGCTCGCGCTCTCCTTCGAGGTCCCAGCCCGCACCTTCCAGGCGATGCGCCGCAGCGGCGATGGCGCTCTGCGGGACGCCGACGATCACATCGACGACATCCTTCGCGGGAAGACCAGGGACGGCGGTCGAACCGATGTGCTCGATCCGCACTCCGGGCAGCACAGCGAGGACGTCGTCTCGGATCCGCGCGAAGCGCAGTGCCCAGTCCTCCGGTCTCGGATCGACGAGCAGGACAGCCTGCTCCGACGGGGTATCCGGCCGCTCCGCTGAGGTCATTTCCGGGTCACGCCGCCTTCACGGTCCTCCCTACGCGAGGCGTGCTCGACATGTCCTGCGTCCTCGGCGATGAGCTGGAGCACCTCACGGGTGGTCTCGGCCTGCACGGTGGGCCGCCAATCCCTTCCCTGGTCGTCCCACGGCCTGCCATGGCGCACCCAGCCGGTCGAGAACCCCGCGTTGCGCCCGCCGGCGATGTCGGCGTCGGGATGATCGCCGACCATCCACACCGCTCCGGGCTCCGCGTACGACCCGAGACGCTCGAGCGCCGCGTGGAAGATGCCCGCCGACGGTTTCTTGACCCCGACCGATTCGGAGATCACGACGTGGTCGACCAGGTCGCCGATCCCGGTGAGCTCGAGCTTGCGGGACTGCTGCTCGGAGCGTCCGTTGGTCACCACCACGATCGGGATGCCGGCCCCGCGCAGGCTCTGCAGCTCCTCGACCACACCGGAGTAGGGCTCGATGTAGGGGAGGTGGCCGCGCCGCAGCTGCGAGACGAGCTCCTCCGGGTCGGTGGTCAGGCGCAGCCTCTCGCGCAGTCCGTCGGCGAGGACGCGGCGGGGAGCGTATCCGTGCGCATCGGCCGCGAGCAGCCAGTCCAGGTCTTCGCGACCCCCGCCCAGATCCTCGACGAAACTCTTCGCCCAGCGCGCGAAGCCGCCGTCGCGGTCGATGAGGGTGTTGTCGAGGTCGATCAGCAGCAGCATCCGCCGAGACTACCGAGCACCCCCGGACACTTCACGTAGCAGGAGATCGGGTGACCCTCGTATATGCACGTGACCCGATCCCCTGCTACGCGAAGTGCACGCCCTCGTCGGAGACCGTGCGCTGAGTGCCCTGCGCTCGCCGTGCCGTGCCCCGCGAACCCTGCGTGCCCTGCGCTCGCCGTGCCCCGCGTGGCCCGCGCTCCGTGACCCGCGCGCTGTCGGGAACGCCCCGTAGAGTCGTGCCGAGCATGCGCCACCAGTGCGGATGCCACCAGTGCGGGCGGCGGGAAGCCGTCGGGGAGAGAGGACGTCGGATGGAGCCCGAGCACCGCGGGATGAGCGCCCTGGACCTCACTCGACACGTCGCCGTGATGGCCGTCGTGAACCGGACCCCCGACTCCTTCTACGACAAGGGCCGCACCTTCGTCCTCGACCAGGCGGTCGAGAGCGCCGAGCGCGCCGTCGAGCATGGCGCCGACTGGGTGGACATCGGCGGCGTGCCCTTCGGGCGGGGCCCCGCGGTCTCCGTCGAGGAGGAGATCGAGCGCGTGGTCCCCGTGATCGAGCGGCTCACCGCCGCCCATCCCCAGGTGATGGTCTCGGTCGACACGAACCGCGCCGCCGTCGCCCGAGCGGCACTCGAGGCGGGCGCCGCGGTCATCAACGACACCAGCGGACTCACCGACCCGGAGATGGCGCGCGTCGTCGCCGACGGCGGTGCGCACGTGATCCTCTGCCACAGCGCCGGCAGGCCCCGCGAGGAGAAGCCCGCCGCGCACTACGAGGACGTGGTCGGCGAGGTCCGCGAGGCGCTGCTGGACCAGGTCGCGCGCGCGGAGGCGGCCGGGATCCCGCGTGAGCGGATCATCGTCGACCCCGGGCACGATCTCGACAAGAACACGCTGCACTCCCTGGAGATCACGCGCCGGCTCGAGGAGCTCGCGCAGATCGGACTGCCCCTGCTGGTCGCGGTCTCGAACAAGGACTTCATCGGCGAGTCGATCGACCGGCCGCAGGGTGAGCGCCTGGCGGGCTCGCTCGCCGCGATGAGCGTGTGCATCCTCAAGGGCGCGCGGATCGTGCGCATGCACGACGTCCCCGAGACCGTGGACGCCGTGCGCATGACCGAGGCGATCCTGGGCCTGCGTGATCCCGTGCGCCTCGAGCACAACATGCACCCGACCCACAACGTCTGAGCCGGCAGGCGCCGCGGGGGCCACGGAAGTTTCCGCGAGCAGGGGCGGAGCCGCACCGCGCGGCCCCGTCGGACCGCCGTCTTCGCCGCCCCGCCGTCACCGACGCCCCGCCGCGTCACTCGACCTTCGTCAGTGCCCCGCCCTTGTGCATCGCGACGTGATCGGTCTTGTCGCTGCGGATCTCGTACTGGGGATCCTCGGAGCTGCAGTGCCGCGTGCGTCCCTTGAACTCGATGTCCTTCTCGTGGACGTCCGTGATCACGCCGGAGACGATGCCGACCTCCGAGTTCCACTGCACGTGGTCGCCCTTCGCGAACTGCGTCATCGTGCGCCTCCCATCGGCCGAGGAGCTCGACGGGGGTCCGACCCGAGTCCGACCCGGGTCCGATCGTCGGCCCCGATGCTCGTCCCCTCGGCGGATCCATCGTGCCACGCGGCGCCTGTACTCTCGGCGGCATGACGCTCGCGGGCCTGCTGACCTTCTTCGGCCTCGCCGTCGTCACCATGGACGTGCTGGGCGGCGTCATCGCCGCCACCTTCCTCGCGCGCGGGATGCGCCCGCTGCACCTGCTGTACTTCCTGGGCGGATACGCGGTCGCAGTGCTCGCGGTGACCCTCGTGCTGAAGCCGATCCTCGCCTTCGTCGGCCACTGGCTCGCGCCGGTCCTCGACTCCGGCACGCGGGTCTCGGTCATCCAGCTGGTCGTCGGGTGCGCGCTGCTCGGCTTCGCCGCCTACCAGTGCCGCAGCGCCCTGCGCCCGCGCCCGCCGAAGGACCACCACACGATCGACCAGGTGGGCTCGCTCGCCGTCGGCGGGCTGCTGCTCTCGCTGACCACGTTCGCCGACCCGACCTTCACGATCGCGGTGGGTCTGGCGATGCAGACCCACAGCCTGCTCGAGGAGATCGTGCTACTGGTGGCCTGGAACGTGATCTACCAGCTGCCGCTGGTCACCGTCACCGTGCTCTCCCAGTTCGGCCTGCACACCCGGGTGCTGCGCGCCCTCGAGAACTTCTTCGGCCCGCGCCGACGGATCCTGCTGCTGATCTTCTCGGGGCTGCTGACCCTGGGCGGCCTCGTGGTCATCGTCGACGGGATCGTGGCGCTGACCAGCACGCATCACTCCTGGCTGCAGTCGCTGCTCCTGCTGCGCTCGGAGCATGCGGGCTGATCAGCGCCGGTTCCCGGGCTCAGTCGCCCAGGATCTCCCCGTTCTCGTCGAGGCGGACCTCGCGGCCCTGGCGCGCCGAGGCGTAGCAGGCGTCGACGATGCGGGCGCGGCTGAGGCCCACGCCGCCGTCGTGCTGCGCCCAGGACGCCTCGTCGCGCACGTGCTCGAGGAAGCGCTCGACCACGGCGCCGTGCCCGCGGCCCTCCGGCGCGGTGATCGGGGTGTCGATCGCGTCCTCGCCGTCGCCGGTGAAGAGCGTGAGCTCGCCCGAGGGCGCGTAGCCCTCGACCTTCAGGTCGGCCCCGCCGTCGGTGCCGTAGAGGGTGATGCCGAACTCGTCGGGAGTGGCGCGGTGGGCCGCCCAGCTGGTCTCGAGCATGATCGAGCCGCCGCCCTCGAGGCGCAGCAGCGCGCTCGCGAGGTCCTCGACCTCGTAGGCGGAGTCGGCGCCGGACTTCGCCCCGCCGACGGCGCCGCCCAGGCCCCGCGGGCCCAGCTCGGCGTGGGTGACGGCGGAGACGGCGGTGACGCGCGGCTCGCCCATGATGTGCAGGGTCCAGTCGAGCACGTGCACGCCGAGGTCCACGAGAGGGCCGCCGCCGGACATCTCCGCATTGGTGAACCAGCTGCCCAGCGCGGGGATCCCGGCGCGGCGCAGCCACATGGCGCGCGCGTGGTAGGGGCGGCCGACGGTGCCGTCCTCGACGGCCGCCGCGATCGCCTCGATGTCCCCCCGCCGACGATGGTTGAAGACGACCTCGAGCACCCGGCCGGCCTCGCGGGCGGCGTCGACCATGGCCTGGCCCTCCTCGCCGGTGCGGGCGATGGGCTTCTCGCTGAGCACGTGGGCGCCCGCGCGCAGTGCGCCGATCGCGATCGGTGCGTGCAGGAAGGTGGGGACGGCGACGCTGACCACGTCAAGATCGCCGCGGGCGATCATCGACTCCCAGTCGCGGTAGGTCGCCTCGATCCCGTAGCGCTCGGAGAGCTCGGCGCGGACGTCGTCCTCCATGCCGGCGATGGCGACCAGCTCGACGCCGGGCGCGGCGTCGTAGGCGGCCATGTGCTGCTGGCCCGCCCAGCCGATGCCGACGACGCCGGCGCGGATCGGGGTGTTCTGAGAGGTCATGGGTGAGCGGCCCTTCCGTCGGCGCTGACAGGCGACCCGGGGTCCTCGGTCAAGCGGCGGGTCACCCCGGCGCGAGGAGTTGATTTCGGGTCTATAGATAAGTGCGGTGATGACCTTATCACCGTTTCAGCGCTCTCTTCGTGGCGAGCTGCGCAGCTCCTCGAGCGCCCGCTGGTACCGGCCGGGCGGGTGCCCCACCAGCGGGCTCGCAGCCCGTCAGCCCCGCAGGAACTCCTCGCACGCCCGCGAGAGGTGCAGCGGGTCGGCGACGGCGCACATCTCGCGGGCCGAGTGCATCGAGAGCAGGGTGATGCCCACGTCGATCGTGGTCATGCCCAGCCGGGTCGCCGTGATCGGGCCGATGGTGGATCCGCAGGGCATCGCGTTGTTGGAGACGAACGCCTGCAGCGGCACGCCCGCGCGCTCACAGGCCTCGGTGAGCGCCGCGGTGCCCACGGCGTCGGTCGCATAGCGCTGGTTGGCGTTGATCTTGAGGATCGGCCCGGCGCCCAGGCGTGGACGGTTCACGGGGTCGTGGCGCTCGGGGTAGTTCGGGTGGGCGGCGTGGCCGGCGTCGGCCGAGAGCACCATCGAGCCCGCGAGAGCCCGGCGCCGCGAGGCCTCGTCCCCGCCGAGCGCCGCGTGCACGCGCACCAGCACGTCCTCGAGGAACGGCCCGGCGGCGCCCGAGCGGGACGCCGAACCCACCTCCTCGTGGTCGTTGGCGACCATGAGGGCGATCGGGCGCTCGCCCTCGGCCGCCCCTGCGCCCGCTCCCGCGCCGCCCGCGAGCCGCACGAGCGCCTCGACCTCGGCATGCACGGAGGAGAGGTTGTCCAGGCGGCCCGAGGCCAGGAACTCCTCGTGGGCTCCGAAGAAGCCGGGCGCCTGCGCGTCCGCGGTGACCACGTCGGTCCCCAGGATCTCCGCGCGCTGCACACCCGCGCGCTCGGCGAGCAGACCCAGCACGTCGACCTCGCCCAGGCCCAGGATCGGCTGCATGTGCTTCTGCGGGTTCAGCGTGAGGCCGTCGGCGTTCACCCCGCGGTCCAGGTGCACGGCGAGCTGCGGGACCCGCAGCAGCGGACCGGTCGCGACCAGCACCTCGCGGCCGCCGCGCAGCACCAGCCGCCCGGCCAGGCGCAGCTCGCGATCCAGCCACGAGTTCAGCAGCGCCCCGCCGTAGACCTCGACGCCCACCTGCGCGATCGTCTCCGCGGCGAGCTGCGGGTCGGGCTTCACCTTGAGCGCGGGGGAGTCGGTGTGCGAGCCGACGATCCGGAAGGCCGTCCCCTCCGATGCCTCCGCGGGTGCGGACCAGGCGATGAGCGAGCCGTCGCGCAGCACGTAGCGGTTCCCGCGCACCGCGTCCCCGTCCCACTGCTCCGTCTCGTCCAGCGCCGAGAATCCCGCGGCCTCGAGGCGCCGGGCCGCTTCGCGCACGGCGTGGAAGCTCGAGGGGGAGGCGGTGACGAAGGAGCCCAGGTCGGTCGCGAAATCGCGGGCCTCGTCGGTGGGGTGGACTGCAGATTCGGCAGGTGCGGAGGTCATGGCCTCATCGTTCCACAGCGGCCGGAGGCGCGACGGCGGCTTCGGCCCGTCCATCCTCGTCTGCCCGTCCCGACTCGTCTCGTCGGCCCGGTCCCGTCCGGCCTCGTCCGCCCGTCCGTCCCCGTCGGCCCGGATCAGCCGGCGTCGGACGGCTCGCTCTGCGGGGCCTCCGCGTCGGGGCCCTTCATCGCGAGCGTCGCGTCGATCTGCTTCTCGAACCAGTCGTCCATGGTGCGGGAGAAGGCGTCGGTGAGGTGGTAGCTGTCGCGGTAGACGAACACGTTGCCGATGATCGGCGAGCAGCGGCCCTTCGGGCACAGCACGTCGGTCGCGGGATCGGCGATGCGGATCGGCGCGTACGGGTCGTCGCTCGCCCGGTAGGCCGACGGGTTCTCGGCGTCCATCCGGTTCTTCATGTCGTCGCCGCACTCGGCGTCGGCCTGCGTCGCGTCGCCGCCCTCGCGCAGCACGTCGAAGGAGCAGTCGAAGCGGTTGCCGGACTCCTCCTTCTTGGGCCAGCGCGGATTGTCGCGCAGCAGCAGCACGGGGATGCCCCGCTCGGTGGTCAGCGGGAGCGCGCTGTCGAGGTTCGTGCGGTCGGCCTCGGACTCCGATCCGCCGTCGAACGAGGTGCGGGTGCCCATCGTGATCAGCACGTCGGGGTCGACGCCGTCGATGAGGGTCTCCCAGGAGGTGTTGACGTCCTTGCACTGGTTGGTCGCCGGGTCCGTGGTGAAGGTGCAGCCGCTGTGGCCGATGTAGTAGACGGCCCAGTTCCTCTCCTTCGCGATCTGCTGGATCGCGCCCGTGTACTGGCCGGCGTGGGAGTCGCCCGCGAGCGCGACCGTGAGGTCGGGGTCGCCGTCGGACGCGGGGGTGTATCGACAGGTGACGGTGTCCGGGAGGCCCAGCTTCTTCTGGCAGTCCTCGGCGTAGGTGTGCTCGGAGGGCTCGGTGACGACGTCGGGCGAGGGGATGGTAGTGCCGAAGCCGTCGGTCATGGGATCCACCGTCCACTGCGCGCCCGGGTTCGGGACGGTGGGCGCGGCCGTGCCGCCGTCGCTCGCGCCGCCGTCGTCGTCCTGCGCGCCCTGGGCGACGGTGAGCGACCGTTCGCCGACCGCGGGGAAGACGGCCTGGGAGCCCACGAGCACCACGACCAGGCTCACCGCGACCGCCGCGAGGGCCCTGCGCGGCCGCGCATCGAGCCAGGCCGAGCGGCGGATGGGAGTGTCGACGAGACGCGTGAGCAGCCACGCGACCAGCAGGGACACGGCGAGCACCCCGGCGCCGTCGAGCGCCCCGGCGCGCTCCTGCCCGGTGAGGGCGAGCCAGCCGATGAGCAGCGGCCAATGCACGAGGTAGAGGGCGTAGGCGATCGACCCGAGGAAGGCGACCGGACGCAGCGAGAGGAACGCGTCGGCGCCCCAGGCGCGGCCCGAGCGTCCGGCGAGGATCACCAGGCCCGCCGCGGCGAGAGGCCAGATCGCGATCCAGCCGGGGAACATGCCCTGCACGTCCAGCAGCGCCCCGCACGAGAGCAGCGCCGCGAGACCGACCCAGCCGATCACCGCGCGCGCCACGGCGAAGCGCGGTGGGGCGGCGTTCGAGGTCGTCGCGCCCGTCGCCCGGTCGATCCGCGGCAGCATCAGCCCCAGCAGAGAGCCCAGCGCGAACTCCCACAGCCGGGCCGCGGTGTCGAAGTAGGCGAAGGTCTGGTTCGACACCGTGGAGACGATCGACCACACCAGGGAGATCACGATGACCAGCGAGAACATGCCTGCCATCAGCCATCGCGGGTGGGCGCGCAGCGCGGGCAGGCGGCGGACCAGCACGGCGCCGAGCGCGAACAGCAGCGGCCAGAGGAGGAAGATCTGCCCCTGGATCGACATCGACCAGAAGTGCTGCAGCGGGGAGGCGGCCGCGGCGTCGTGCGCGTAGTAGTCGACGCTGTCCGCCGCGAGCACGTAGTTCTGCACGTACAGGGCGCTCGCCCACGCCTGGCGCTGCACGGTCGCCCAGATCGTCGGCGGCAGCACCGTGAACGCGAGGACCAGCGACCCCAGGATCGTCACGACCGCAGGCGGCAGCAGGCGCTTGAACGTCTTCAGCCAGTAGCGCGGCACCGCGAGCGGACGTCCCGACTCGAGACGCCGCGCGAACGATCCCGTGAGCAGGAAGGCCGAGATGAACAGGAAGACGTCGACGCCGCCGGAGACCCGCCCGAACCAGATGTGGTAGACCGCGACCAGCAGGATCGCGATCGCGCGCAGCCCGTGGATCTCGACCCGGAACGGGACCGAGAGGCCCGGCTCCGAGGGGCGGGGCGACGGAGCAGCAGGCGCTTCGGTCGACGGGGCGGCCGGAGCCTCGGTCGGCAGAGAGGCCGGAGCCTCGGTCGACGGGGCGGTTGGCGTCTCGGTCGGCAGTGCGGCGGGGGCGGGTGCATCGGCCGACGGGTCGGTGGGCGCGGGCTCGACGGGCCGAGGCGCCGGTGACTCCGGGGGAGCTGCGGGCGCGGCGGGTGCTGTGAGTTCCGCGGGTGCTGCAGGTGCCGGGTGCGTGCGTCCGCGGGTGGCGCGGTCGAGATCGGCGTGGGAGGGGAGCGGTCGCGCGTCGGGCGCGGTCGGCTCGGCGCGGGGTGCCGTGGTCCACGCGTCGTGGACGTCGTCAGCGGGCCCGACGGGCTCGGTTGGCCCGGCGGGCTCGGTTGGCGCAGCGGGGCGCGGATCCGCGCGCGGGATCTCGGCGGTGTCGTCTGCCGCGGGCGCTGCATCCTCCGCGGTCGCCCGAGCCTCAATCCCGACGTGCCCGGCCCCGTCGTCCCCGGTCGCTTCGTCCCCGGTCGCTTCGTCCCTGGTCCTGTCGTCCCCGTCGTCCGCTGTCCCCTCGAATTCGACGGGGTACCCGAGGTCGGCCGAAGCATCGCCGGGCTCGAGCCAGGCGTCCAGGGACCCGGGATGGACGTGCGCATATGCGGCGCGAGCGGGGGTGCGCTCGGAGGGTGTCTCCTCGGACGCGGCGGCGGGCGTCTCCGCGTCCGACGAGGTGGGAGCCTCGGGCGGCGGCTCCTCGAGGCGTCGGGCGCGACGGCCGTGGCGGCGAGCGGGCGGGGGCGTGCTCGTGCTCTGCACGGCGGCGGCGCGCAGGTCCGGCGACGCCTCCCGCTCGGCCGGGCCGGGGACGCGCCCGTCGGCCCCCGGGGTCTCCGAGGCGACCGGCGGCGTCTCGTCACGAGGGGTGCCGCGGCGACGGCCGTGGGCGCGCGGCGCCGACCGCGCGTCGTCGTCCGACATCCGTCCCCCTTCGTCAGCTCGTCAGCGCACCCGTCCGTCGCGGCATGCATGCGGAGGCGAGCGCACAGATCCTATCGTCAGCGCGCACGGCGCCCAGGCGAGTCCTGCCTCGCACGCCGGAGCCGGCTGCGCGGCCCGTCGGCCGCCGATCCGGGTCTCAGCCGTCGCCGGTGAGCTCCATCCGCCCGTCGGACCCGCGGCACGGGCGCAGTTCCCACAGCGCAGCCTTCCCCACCCGGTGCAGCTCGATCGCGCTGCCGTTGCGCGCGGCGTCCTCGGGACCGCGGTTCGGGCTGCGCTTGCGCCAGAGCGCACCCTCCGTGGAGGTGAAGACGTAGCGGGCGTCCTGCCGCGCGGCGGCGTCGCACACCGCGGGGTCGCTGTCGATCCTGCCGAGTCCCCGCAGCAGCAGGCGGTCGTCCTCGCTCAGGGCCGAGGCGGGCGTCGGGGCGAGGACGCGGCGGTCCTCGAGCGCCCACAGCAGCGAGCCTCCGTCCCAGGGATCCGCGATGATCGTCGCGTGCGGCGGCACCAGGGCGTCGACCTGCGCGAACACGGCGAGCTCGTCGGGGGAGACGACGTGCGGATGCTGCCAGTAGCGGTCCATGAGGTCGTCCTCGTGCTGCGCCGCGGGGGAGCGGACGGCGGGAGCCAGGAGGCCGAGGACGCACACCGCGACCACGAGGGCCGACGCGGGAGACCCAGCGGTGTGTCCGCGGTGAGCCGCGCTCCCTGCGCGCACTCGGCGTCCAGCGGGCGCTCGGCGCCGGGCCGTCAGGGCACCCGCCGCGCGGGCGAGCACATCGACCGCGACGGCCAGCACGGGGATCGCGAGGACCGGGATCAGGGCGGCCGGCCGATAGCTGTCGATGTACCAGGGGCCGGTGAGCAGGTAGCGGAGGTCGCGGTCGCCGAAGGCCGCCGCCGCCACGAACAGGAAAGTGTTGACCAGCAGCGGCGGCAGCATCCAGCGCGAGCGGGAGAACACGAGCACCACGAGCATCGCAAGGCCCACGAGCAGCGCGGGGATCACGCCGGGAGGCACGTGCGCCCCGGACATCCCGAGCCCCGCCCGGAGAGCCTCCGCGATGTGCATGTGCGCTGGCCAGGCCGACGCCCGGCGCGACGGCCGCAGCTCCGTCCAGGCGAACGGGATGAGGGCGAGGAGCACGAGCGCGGCGCCGCACGCGAACAGCGGGAAGCGCCGGCGGGGGCCGCGCCCGTCGACCGAGTTCCGACTCCTCCGTCCCCGCGTCCACGCGAGGATCCCGCCGACCGCCGCCCACAGCGCCATCGGCGCGACCAGGACGAGCGAGGCGTGCAGGCCCTGCGGATGCGCCCAGAGCACGGCGCACGCCGCGACCGGGGCCGCGATCACCAGCTGCAGCGGGCGCAGGTGCTCACGGACGCGGGGCGCGAGGCCGAGCGCCTGCGCCGCCACCAGCACCACCGTCGGGAGCATCGCGGTGGACAGGAAGTTCGGCAGCAGCAGGCCCCAGGTCATGAGCGCGAGCGGGAACGCGAAGGACGCGCCCGTGAGCGCGCCCGCCGCGCACAGGCCGGCCGGGCCCACCCGCGTGCACCCGGCGACCAGAGCCACGATCCCGAGCGGCAACACGACCGCTCCGACCAGCAGCATCAGCGCGTTCGAGGCGAGAGGGAGGGACTGGCCCGAGGCCATCACCACGAGGCTCGCGAGCTGGTGCCAGCCCGCCGGGTAGAAGCCGCTGCGCCCCTCGGGGAGGTTGAGCGTCGAGACCACCGCGGCGGAGGCGTCGTGGGCGTCGAGGATCGCGCGCACACCGCCCAGATGGAAGATGTTGTCGTAGGTCTGGCTGATCGCGTCGATGCCGCCCATCCCGTGCAGCGCACGCACCACGATCACCGCGCCGCCGATCATCAGCCCGAGCAGCCCGGCGAGGGTCCGGGCGCGCGGCGAGCCGTCCGTCGGGGCCGGCGGGGTGGAAGGAGCCGACGGGCCGTCCCCGTCATCTGCGCCACGCGGGGACACTCCTCGGGACGTCGTCCGCCCCGCTCGCGCAGCGATCCTGCCCGTCGCGAGGACGAGCGCACCCGCGATCACGCCCACGATCACGGGCGTCTCGAGGGACCACGCCGCGCCCACGGCGTGGGAGCCCTCGGCCGCGACCGCGACGACGACGAGCGAGGCCGGGGCGAGCAGCGCGGCGCCGGTGAGCGGGCGCGGCCGGAGGGCGACCACGAGCGGCAGCCCGGGGATCACGAGCACGCCGAGCGCGGCGGCCAAGGCGGCGATCACTGCCAGCGGCATGCGGACTCCTCGGCACGGTCCGACGGGGAAGGGGGCGGCGCGGGCCGCTCGGGCGAGCTCACCATGCCACACGCGACCCGGCCGCAACGCCACGGTCCGCGCCGCGTCGTCGCGTCGGCGCGTCGCCGGGCCGTCCTCCCTCTCGATAGCATCCGGACAGGGGCATCGGGGCGCGCCCCCGCGCCCCACCCGCGTCGACACCCTCAGGAGCGTGCACCCATGCGCGGCATCATCCTCGCCGGAGGCACCGGATCGCGTCTGCATCCGCTGACCCTGGGCGTCTCCAAGCAGCTGCTGCCGGTGTACGACAAGCCGATGATCCACTACCCGCTGAGCACCCTGATGCTCGCCGGCATCCGCGACATCCTCATCATCACCACGCCCCACGACCAGCAGTCCTTCCGGACGCTGCTGGGCGACGGCTCGCGCTTCGGGATCCGCCTCGAGTACGCCGTGCAGCCCGCGCCCGACGGCCTCGCGCAGGCGCTCGTCATCGGCGAGGACTTCCTGGACGGCGGCCCCGCTGCACTGGTCCTGGGCGACAACCTCTTCTTCGGCCAGGGCATGGGCACGCAGCTGCGCCGCTTCGTCGACGTCGACGGCGCCGCGGTCTTCGGCTACTGGGTGAAGGACCCGCGCGCCTACGGCGTGGTCGAGGTCGGGGCCGACGGGCGCGCCCTCTCCCTCGAGGAGAAGCCGGCCCGGCCCCGCTCGAACCTCGCGATCCCCGGCCTGTACTTCTACGACGCCACCGCCTCGGAGCGCGCGAAGGCGCTGCGCCCGTCGGCCCGCGGCGAGCTCGAGATCACCGACCTGAACCGCTCGTACCTCGAGGACGGCGCGCTGCGCGTCGAGGTCCTCACCCGCGGCACCGCCTGGCTGGACACCGGCACCTTCGACGACCTCGCGGCCGCCGGCGAGTTCATCCGCACCGTCCAGAAGCGCCAGGGCCTGTTCATCGGCGCCCCCGAGGAGGTCGCCTGGCGCATGGGGTTCCTGTCCGACGACGAGCTGCGCGAGCGCGCCGAGCCCCTCGTGAAGTCCGGCTACGGCGCCCACCTGCTCGACATCCTCGAGCGCGAGACCGGTCGGCCTACCTGAAAGTTCGCGAAGATTCCTTCAGAGTTCTTCTCGATCAGGGTCGAGATCCGGTGAAGGCTCGTTGGCGTGAAGTTTCTCGACATGGAGCGGGTCCAGTCTATTCGACGGGTCGCGGCGCACGCACTCTCTGACCCCGTCCACGTGCTCATTGAGGCTCTTTGCGACCGGCGCCCACATTGGATCGAGGATGAAGTCGATGCCTTCCCGGCGTGCGTGTTTCGCCGCGGGCACGAAGTCGCTATCGCCGGAGATCATGATGATCTGGTTCACCGCGCGCCGTTCAGCCAGCGATGCGATGTCCAGCCCAATCCGCATGTCGACGCCCTTTTGAGTGATGTCGAGCGAGAAGTCCTGCTCGGTGAGGTTCTGGATCGCGATCGCGCCGCTGCACAACTTCTTTAGAGGAGTCGGTTTGAGCGTGTATCCCTGCTGTGTCTCTAGCTCTTCTCCGCGTCGAAGCGCAACTTTGCGCTTGCGCACGATCGTCTCCAGGAATTCCGACATCCACCCGTGCTCCGGTGTCTTCGCGAGGTTGACGTGCTGGCGCGTTAGGGGATGGAAAATGACTTTGTCCGAGGGTGGGCAGTCGTAGTAGTAGATCCGGTACAGATGGCTTCGCGACGTGCGGATGTGGCGTCGGCAGTACTCCATGAGTTCGTCTGCCCGCTCTGCGGCGGTCTTCTCACCGAAGAGCCGACGCGCTCGCCTCCGGTAGAACCCACCGTCCACCATGATCGCGGTGACGATCTCGCGCATCGGTACGGTGTCGGTCGGCTTGCCAGACGTCTTGCGGTGATCGGCCATGGTCTCCCTCGACATGACGAAGCCCCCGTCATCGGCGGCACTCCTGATAGGTGGAGGGTCAACGGCGGAGGCTGTGTCGAAGAAGATTAGCAGCGCTACCGAGGCCCGGCAAGACGCACCGCAGTGATGTGCAGAGAACGGTGCCGTATCCTCGAACGAGTCGCCTCATCGCCCCTGGCCAGACCGAATCCAACGATCCAGGAGAGCTCTTCATGGCACCCCGCCACCTGCTCGTCACCGGCGGCGCCGGTTTCATCGGCTCGAACTTCGTGCACCACGCCCTCGCGCGCACCGAGGACACCGTCACCGTGCTCGACAAGCTCACCTACGCGGGCAGCGCCGCCTCGCTCGCGGGCCTGCCCGAGGAGAGGATGAGCCTGGTCCGCGGCGACATCGCCGACGTGGAGGTGGTCGATGAACTCGTCGGCTCCCTCACCGGTGAGGACGACGCGATCGTGCACTTCGCCGCCGAGTCCCACAACGACAACTCCCTGTCCGACCCCGCTCCCTTCGTCCGCACCAACCTCGTGGGCACCTTCACGCTGCTCGAGGCCGCCCGCCGCCACGGCGCCCGTCTCCACCACGTCTCGACCGACGAGGTCTACGGCGACCTCGCGCTCGAGGACCCAGCGCGCTTCACCGAGGCCACCGCCTACAACCCCTCGAGCCCGTACTCCTCGACGAAGGCCGGCAGCGACCTGCTGGTGCGCGCGTGGGTGCGGTCCTTCGGCGTGCGGGCGACGATCTCGAACTGCTCGAACAACTTCGGGCCCCGCCAGCACGTCGAGAAGTTCATCCCGCGCCAGATCACGAACCTGATCGACGGCATCCGCCCGCGCCTGTACGGGGCGGGCGCGAACGTGCGCGACTGGATCCACGTCGAGGACCACTCCTCGGCCGTGCTGAGGATCCTGGAGGCGGGCCGCATCGGCGAGACGTACCTGATCGGGGCCGACGGGGAAGCCTCCAACCGGGAGGTCGTGGAGCTGATCCTGCAGCTCATGGGCCGCGCGCCGGACGACTACGACCTCGTCGCCGACCGGCCCGGGCACGACCTGCGCTACGCGATCGACGCGACGAAGCTGCGCGAGGAGCTGAGCTGGCAGCCGGTCTTCGCGGACTTCGCGAGCGGCCTCGCGCAGACCATCGACTGGTACCGGGACAACGAGGACTGGTGGCGCGGCCAGAAGGCCGCGACCTAGGCGAAGTACGCGGAGGCGGGACAGTGACGGGCACGGGCGGACTCGTCGTCTCCACCACGCCGATCCCGGGTCTCCTCGTGCTCGACCTGCCGCTGCCGGGCGATGCGCGCGGCTGGTTCAAGGAGAACTGGCAGCGCGGGAAGATGGTCGCCGCGGGGCTGCCGGACTTCGGCCCCGTGCAGAACAACATCTCCTTCAACCAGGAGGCGGGCGTCACGCGCGGCATCCACGCCGAGCCCTGGGACAAGTACGTCTCGGTCGCAACGGGCAGGGTGTTCGGGGCCTGGGTGGATCTGCGCGAGGGGCCGACGTTCGGGACGGCCTACTGGCACGAGATCACCCCGGGCGTCGCGGTCCTCGTGCCCCGAGGAGTCGGCAACGCCTTCCAGACCCTGGAGGCCCCCGCCGCCTACACCTACCTGGTCAACGACCACTGGTCGCAGGCCGCGCAGGCCCAGTACACGTTCCTGAACCTGGCCGACGAGTCCTCCGCGATCCCCTGGCCGATCCCCCTCGAACGGGCCGTCCTCTCGGACAAGGACCGCTCCCATCCCCGCCTCGCGGACGTGGCCCCGGTGCTGCCCCGCCGCACCCTGGTCGTGGGCGCGAGCGGCCAGCTGGGCCGCGCCTTCGCCGCGCACTGGCAGGGCCGGGCCGACGTGGACCTGGTGGGCCGCGACCGCCTGGACATCGCCGACCCCGCCTCCGTCGGCGCCTTCGACCTCTCGCCCTACGGGGTCATCGTCAACGCCGCCGCGCACACCGCCGTCGACGCCGCCGAGACCCCCGAGGGCCGTCGGGAGGCGTGGGCGACGAACGTCGACGGCGTCGCGCGGCTCGTCGAGGCGGCACGACGGCACCGGGCGACCCTCGTGCACGTCTCGAGCGACTACGTGTTCGACGGCGCCGCGGAGGTCCACGACGAGGAGGAGCCGCTGAGCCCCCTGGGCGTCTACGGGCAGACGAAGGCCGCGGCCGACCGCCTCGTCCAGACCCTGCCCGAGCACTTCGTGCTGCGCACCAGCTGGGTCGTGGGGGAGGGACGGAACTTCGTGCGCACCATGGCGGACCTCGCCGCGCGCGGCATCGACCCCGCGGTGGTCGACGACCAGTTGGGCCGGCTGACCTTCGCGAGCGAGCTCGCCCGCGCGATCGACCATCTGCTGACCGTGCGCCCCGCGCCCGGGGTGTACGACGTGACGTGCGCGGGGGAGCCGAGCAGCTGGGCGGACATCGCCCGCCGCGTCTTCGCCCTCACCGGGCACGACCCCGCGCGCGTCCGCGGCGTCCCCACGGCGGAGTACTACGCCGCCCAGGGCCGCGCCGAGGGCGACGGCACGATCGCGCCCCGCCCTCGCAGCTCTGTGCTCTCCCTCGCCAGGATCGAGGCCACGGGCTTCACCCCGGCCGACCAGGACGCAGCCCTCGAGGAGTACCTGCGGGGCTGACGGCGCGTGCCGCGACGGGTCGAGCTCGCACGTGCCGTCGGGCGCCGCGACGGGACGAGGTCGGAGCCTCGCCGCGTGGGACACTGAGCGGGTGCCCAGCCCCATGACCTCCCCGTCGTCCGATCCCGCGCAGCAGGCCCCGTCGAACGCGCACCTGGCCCCGCACTCGGCGCCGCACGCTGCCCCGTACCCCGCGTCGGCCGCCCTGTCGGACCTCGCCCCGGACCGCAGCGGCTTCACGATCACCGCGCGCCACGGCGAGAAGGCCCGCGCCGGGGTGATCCGCACCCCGCACGGGGACATCGCGACCCCTGCCTTCGTTCCCGTGGGCACCAAGGCGACCGTGAAGGCCGTGCTGCCGCAGGCCGTCGCCGATCTCGGCGCGCAGGCGGTGCTCGCCAACGCCTACCACCTCTACCTCCAGCCCGGCCACGACCTGGTCGACGAGGCCGGTGGTCTGGGCGCCTTCATGAACTGGCCCGGCCCCACGTACACCGACTCGGGCGGCTTCCAGGTGATGAGCCTGGGCGCGGGCTTCAAGAAGGTCCTCTCCAGCGAGTTCTCCGGCGGGCAGAAGGCCCGCACCGCGAGCGGCGAGGACGACGCCGTCGCCGAGGGGAAGGAGCGCCTCGCGCACGTCGACGACGACGGCGTCACCTTCCGCTCCTTCATCAACGGCGACGTCCACCGCTTCACGCCCGAGATCTCCATGCAGATCCAGCACGGGCTCGGCGCCGACATCATGTTCGCCTTCGACGAGCTCACCACGCTCATGAACTCCCGCCCCTACCAGGAGCAGGCGCTCGAGCGGACGCGGCTGTGGGCGATCCGCTGCCTCGCCGAGCACCGCCGTCTGACGATCGAGCGGGACACCAAGCCCTATCAGCAGCTGTGGGGCGTCATCCAGGGCGCCCAGTACGAGGACCTGCGCCGGAAGGCCTCCCGCGACCTCGGTGCGATGGAGGTCGACGACCAGGTCTTCGACGGCTTCGGCATCGGCGGCGCGCTCGAGAAGGAGAACCTGGGGACGATCGTCGGCTGGGTGACCGATGAGCTGCCCGAGGAGCGCCCGCGGCACCTGCTGGGCATCAGCGAGGTCGACGACCTGTTCATCGCCGTGGCCGCCGGCGCCGACACCTTCGACTGCGTCTCGCCCTCCCGGGTCGCCCGCAACAGCGCCGTCTACACGCGCACGGGCCGGGTGAACCTCACCGGTTCGCGGTACAAGCGCCAGTTCGCGCCGATCGACGAGACCTGCGACTGCTTCACGTGCACGCACTACACCGCCGCGTACATCCACCACCTGTTCCGCGCCAAGGAGATCCTCTCGGCGACGCTCTGCACCATCCACAACGAGCGGTTCGTGGTGCGCCTGGTCGACGAGATCAGGGCGTCGATCGCGAGCGGCGACTTCGACGCCCTGCGCGAGGAGCGCACGGGCGCGTACTACGGCGAGGCGCGGTGAGCGGTCTCGCGGAGGTCGGCTGCTGACGGAGGGTGCGACGCGCGCCGAGCGCCGAGGTCAGGACTTCTTCGCAGCGCGGAGCACGACGATCCCGCCGACGATCACGAACGCGCCCTCGATGATGTGGCGGATCACCTCGACGATCACCATCACGACGAGCAATCCTCGCGCGGCGTCGAAGCTCCCGTCATGGAGAGCGGACTGCAGTGCGGCCTGCGCGATCGCCGAGATGATCAGTCGCGTGACGACGCCGCAGACGAGCGGAGCGAGGACCAGTCCGCCACCGATTCGCACCCGCTGCGGGCCGACCACGAGGAAGTAGACGGCGGCTGCGAGAAGGGCGATGCCCACGATCACGTTGAGGATGACGAGCAGCACGCCGCCCACGGCGAAGCCGGCGACCCCTGCTTCGGAGCCCTGGTATCCGGCGGAGTACCCGCCGGCGGTGGTCACGATGATGGCGATCGAACGGATCAGCAGGAACAGAGCGCCGAGGGTGACGACGATGATCGCGAAGGTTCGCGTCAGCCGGCTGCGATCCGGCGTTGCCGCCGGTGCGTAGACGGGCATCGATGCGTTCCCCGGAGCGTAGGGCCCGCCGTGCGCAGCCGGCTGAGGAGCGGCGTAGGGCGACGGCTGCTGCGGCGGGGCACCGAACGGCTGCGGCGCAGGGGAGGGCTGTGATTGCCCGGGCTGCCCCCACGGGGAGGGCTGCTCGGTCGCGCTCGGTCGGCCTGCGTCCGGCTGGCCCGTGTTCGGATCGTCCGTGCCCGGCTGGGGAGCGTTCGCTGATGCGGCGCCCTGGTTCGGCCAGCTCGGCTGCTGACCTCCCTGCTGGGGCCAGCCCGTCTGTGCAGAGCTCTGCTCCGACGTGCTGCGGTACGGGTCGTGCGGCTGGGCGGCCTGCTGGCCGACCCCATGCTCGCCGTATCCCCGCTGCTCGTCGGGGGCCTGCCCGTACCCCGGCTGATCCCGCTGCGGATCCGGCTGCCCGTAGCCCTGCGACATGTGCTGTTCTCCCTGCTCTGTTCGACCCTCGTGCGGTTCCAGCCTATCGGGCAGGTCACGTCGCCCCGGCCTCGGCCGACCCGCGCGGTCACGTCGATCGTGCCGTGCACGCACCGTCCCGCGAACGTCGCGCCGGGCCGGCTCTCCGCCAGGGGTGAGCAGGACGCGGAGCAGGAGGTCGGGTCACGGCATATATGACACGTGACCCGACCTCCTGCTACGCCAAGTGCACAGGGCGCCGGACAACCCGTGGCGGGCACGGCGGTTGCGGGCGAGCCTGCTGCGGGCGACCCTCCCGCCGGCGAGCCTGCTGCACGCGATTCGGCATCGGGCAACCGGACCGCCGGGCGGTCACCGTGCGGCGAGCTCGAACCGGAAGCTGACGGGAGCGGCGCCCAGCACGTACTGCGGCAGCGGCTCGGGGCCGCAGGCCGCCGATCCCACGCCGTGCAGCGCCGCGGACAGCGTCACCCAGGTCAGGCCGTCAGTCTCCAGGGCGCCGTCGTGCGCCCTCGCGTCGAGCTCGGCCGTCGACCACGGGCGCACCGCGAGTCCGAGTCCGTCCGGTGCGAAGAGGTCGACCTCGTGTCCGCCGCCGCGCAGCGTCGCCCGCACCACGCCCGCGCGGTTGCCGTTCTCCTGCGGCATCACATAGCGGGTCTGGAGATCGGCGACGGAGGAGCGGTAGGTCGCGAAGGTCGTGCCGCCGCCGGTGTCCGGGTAGGACTCGTGCGGCCCGTAGCCCGTGTACTGCACGTCGTCGAGGCCGCCGGGAACCGCGAACGTCCAGCCCACGCGGGGCAGCGGCAGATCCTCCGGCCAGTGCGCCGAGGGTGCCACGTCCACCTGCACCCCGACGCGCTCGCCGTCGCTGGACCAGCGCTCGGTGACGTCGGCGCCGAGGCTCGATCCGTCCAGTCCCAGGCGCTTGCGCAGCACGAGCACATCGCCCTCGACGTCGGCCGAGACCAGTCGCAGGCGGGCCACGTCCAGACCGATCCGCTTCCACCGCGTCTCGAGCGCCACGGACGTGAAGGCGCGCTCGTTGTCCACGGGAGCGCGGTACAGGTCGACGCCCGCGTGCGGCACGTCGACCGACCCCACCTTCGCCAGACGACCCAGGTCGTCGAGCACCGCCGGGCCCACGCGCCAGCTGTCACGGCCGACGGCCGCATCCGGGGGGATGGGTGCAACGAGCTCGCCCAGGCCCTCCTGCTGCGCGGCGAGTGCGACACGATCCACGCGGTCGGCGGCGACCACGAGGTGGCCCGCCGGGACCGGCCCCTCCTCCTCGCGGGTCAGCAGGCGCACGGTCACCGCGGGCCCGTCGCCCGCGGACAGCGGCACATCGGCCGACGCCCCCGGCGCGAGGTCCGGCAGCGCGAGCTCCTGCCAGGTCTCCTGCGCATCGAGCGAGACCTCCGCGCGCAGATGCTCGAGGGTGCGGAACGCATAGCGGTTCGTCACGCGCACGATGGAGGCGCCGGCTCCGTCGCCCGTCGTCCCCTCGAGGATCTGGAGCCCGACGGGGGAAAAATGGTGCTTGGCGTCGAGCAGCGCGGGGGAGGGAGTGCGGTCGGGGAGCACGAGGCCGTCGGCCACGAAGTTCGCGTCGTGCAGACGCTCGCCGAAGTCGCCGCCGTAGCCGTCGATCGCGTGGCCCTCGGGGTCGGTCGTGGCCAGGGCGTGGTCGATCCACTCCCAGATGAAGCCGCCCTGGATCGCCGGGTACTCGTGGACCAGGTCGAAGTACTCCTTCAGGGAGCCGGCGCCGTTGCCCATGGCGTGCGCGAACTCGATCCACAGGAACGGCTTGGAGAGCGCCGGGACTTCGTCGAAGGCGTCGTCGGCCGCATCCACGCCCAGGTGGCGCAGCATGCCGACCAGCTGCTTCCTGTTCTCCGCATCCAGCGCGCGCTCGCCGATCTGGCGGGACTGCTCGTGACTGGGGTACATGAGCGAGAAGAAGTCCGCGTCCAGCGCCCGGTAGTCCTGCTCGTAGATGACCGGACGCGTGGGATCGACCTCGCGGACGCGCTCGATCATCGCCGTCGTGTTCCGGCCCGTCGACGCCTCGTTCCCGATCGACCAGATGACGATCGACGGGTGGTTGAGGTCGCGGCGCACGAAGCGGTCGGTCCGCTCGAGCAGGGAGTCGGTGAACTGCGGGTCGTCGGCCGGGCGCTTCGCGGCGCCGATCGTGTCCTCGCCGGTGGTGTCGGCATGGAAGCCGTGCGCCTCGAAATCGCACTCGTCGACCACGTACAGCCCGGCCTCGTCGCACACCTCGAGGAACCGCTGGTGGGGCGGGTAGTGGGAGGTGCGTACCGCGTTGATGTTGTGCTGCTTCATAAGCGCGGCGTCGAGGTCCTGGTTGCCCAGGTGCTGCGTGCGGCCGACGATCCGGTCGACCTCATGCCGGTTGACGCCGCGGATCTCGACGCGCTCGCCGTTGATGCGGAAGATCTCGCCGTCGATCTCCACGCGCCGGAAGCCCACGCGCAGGGAGACGGTCTCCGCCATGCCGCCGGCGGATGCGCCCGCGGCGGTCACCGTCGCGTCGTAGAGGGCGGGCACCTCGGCGCTCCACGGGTCGACGGGGCCGACGTCGATGCTCGTGCCGTCTGCCGGGGCGTCGACGCCGAGGGCGGGGATGCGCACCACCGCACCCTCGAGCGGCGCGCCGTCGATCCCGGTCGCGCGGGCGCTCAGCGTGCCGCGGCCGGTCTGCGGGTCGAAGTCGACGCGGGTGACGAGGTCGTGGATGCCGCCGACGGGCCGCAGCAGCAGGTCCACGCTGCGGAAGATCCCGGAGGCCCACCACATGTCCTGGTCCTCGAGGTACGTGTTCACGCTCCACTGGACCACGCGCATCTCGAGCAGGTGGGCGGCGCCCGCGCGCAGCAGGTCGGTGACGTCGAACTCCTGAGTGAGACGCGAGCCGGAGGTCACGCCCACCTCGGTGCCGTCGATCCACACCTTCGCCGCCGAGTCCACGCCCTGGAAGCGCAGGATCGCGCGAGCGCCCTCGACGAGCTGCTGCTCCCAGTCGGCCGGCACCGCGAGCTGGCGCGAATAATGGGCCGTGGGGTTCTCGTCGGGCACGTGCGGGACGTCGACCGGGATCGGGTAGACGACATTCGTGTACTGCGGGGCGCCATGGCCCTGCAGCTGCCACAGGCCCGGCACCGCGATCGTCGTTGGTTCGCCCAGGTCGGAGCCGTCGGCCCGGGAGCCGAAGCGCACGTCCCAGGTGCCGTCGAGGCTGATCTCCGGGGCGTCGGAGTGCAGGTGCGCCCGACCGCGCAGGCGACCGCTGCCGGCGGGCAGGGCCTCCCACCAGCGGTCGGTCGGGGCGGTCACGGGAGCAGCGGTGGTCATCGTGAGGATTCCTCCAGGTCAGATGGGGTCTTCGCGTCGGACCGGGCGCTGACGGCCGACGGTGGCGCTGGGTCCAGCCTACAGATTCGTGAGCGTTCACGTGAGGCATGATCGAGGAGCGCGCAGGGACCCCGCGAACGTGGCGGACAGGCCTGCGAAGCAGCGGGAACGGTCATGCGCCGCCCGCCCAGCAGGAAACGCCGCGGCGCCGACGCGCACGGACGAGCACGAAAGGACCGATATGGACGCCATCGACGATGAAGATCTGCGCGCTCGCGTCGACGATCTGCCCGGGCCGCTCCTGGTCGACTGGGACTATGTGCTGATCCTGGAGTGGTGGGACGGCGTGGCATATCTCGAAGGTCCTGCGCCCGAGCAGCTGATCCCGGCTCCGCTCCGGGACGCCCTGAGGGCGTGGTCCGAGGCGATGGGCGCCGCGTACGCCGATGAGACGGGCGCGCATGACCCGGATCCGGAGGAAGCCGACGCCCTGGACGCCGAGTACGACCGCCTCGTCGCGCGACTGCGCGCCACGGGGCTCGCGGTGGACCAGGGGAAGAAGTGGTGGCGCGCGCTGACATCGGCGCCACTGCATCCCCAACCCGCCACGGCGCGTGAGTGGTTCGAATTCGTTTGCCTGTGCGCCCCCCCCCCCCCCCCCGGGCCGCCGGCCGCCCCCCCCCCCCCCCGCCCCCCCCCCCGGCCCCCCCCCCCCCCCCCCCACGGCCGCGCTCCCCGCCGGCCCCGCGCCCGGTCCGCCCCGCCCCGCCTCCGCCAGAGCCGCGAGAAGTGAGAAGTCGTCGTGAAGAGGCGGTTTTGACAGCAACTTCTCACTTCTCGGTGGCGCGGGGCGTCGAGGGCGCCGGGCGCCGTCGGCCAGCGCCGTCGCGCCTCCCGCCCGTTCCGCCCCACCCCCACGCCCCGCTACGCCCCGCCTCGCTCCGCTCGTCCCCAGTAGACTCGTCGGCCGTGACCACGTCCGAGCCCCAGCCGCAGCACCCGGAGCCCGCGTCGACCCGCGACGATGTCCCGGGCACCTTCGCCGAGGACGCTCCGGCGACCGCCTCGTCCCCGGCGTCCGCCCCGCTCCTCGGGTCCGCGAGCGACCGTCCGCAGACGGTCTCCGCGCGCAAGGACGCCTACGAGCAGCTGCGACGCCTCTCGACCTGGCGTCTGCTGAGCGCGACCAAGGCGCCGGCGGTGCTCGCGATCCTGCAGACTGTGTTCCCCGGCGGCAGCCGTCGCCTGGGGCGCAGCGATCTCGTGGCGCGCGTCGAGACGCACCTCAACCTGCTGCACGAGGACGGCCAGGGCCGCACCGCCCCGGAGTACGTGGACTCGTGGGTGCGCGAGGGCTACCTGACCCGGCGCGACGACCCGCAGCACCTGGAGACGATGTTCGAGCCGTCCCCGGCGACGATCGACGCGGTCCAGTTCATCGCCTCCCTCGAGGAGCACCGGCCCACGACCACCGAGTCGCGCCTGCAGCTGGTGCTCCAGCAGTTCGATCGCCTCGCGCAGGAGACGGAGACCGACCGCGACGTGCGGCTCGCGGACCTCCAGCGCCGCCGCGCCGCCATCGAGCAGGAGATCCGCGATCTCGCCGAGGGCGAGCTGCTGCTGCCCAACGTCGACACCTCCGCCGATCGCCTGCGGGACATCCTGCAGATCGCCTCCGAGCTCTCGGGCGACTTCCTGCAGTACCGCGAGGACCTGCGCGCCGTCGACCTCCACCTGCGCGAGCAGATCCTCTCCCCGGAGGCTTCGCGCGGCGAGATCCTCGAGCAGCTGCTCGCGGGCGACGACCTGCTGGGCCAGTCCCAGGTGGGCCGCACCTTCACCGCCTTCTTCCGGATGCTCAACGACCCCGCCCAGACCCGTCGGGCGCAGGACGTCGTGGACCGGCTGCTCGAGCGCGACTTCACCCAGCACCTCACGCGCGAGGACCGCGAGAAGCTCGCGAACGTGTTCAGCGACCTCTACGAGCCCGCGCAGGAGGTGCTCGACGTCAAGACCGAGCTGTACCGCTCGCTCGCGCGGTTCGTGCGCTCCCAGGACTTCCGCCAGCACCGCGTGCTGTTGGACCTGCTGCAGGAGGCGCAGGGCCTCGCGCTTGCACAGAAGGACGAGGTCTCCACCCGCTTCCCGTTCTCGCTGGACCTGCGGGTCGCGCGGGTGCGGATGTCCTCGGTCTCCCAGCACCGTCTGAAGGATCCGACCGACCCGGGATCGCCCGTCGAGGCCGAGGTGCACGACGCGACCACGCTCAGCGTCGAGGTGCTCCAGGATCTGGTGCGCACCAACGACATCGACACCGTGGGCCTCACCGGCTCCGTGAACCGCGTGCGCTCGCTCGCCGGGCAGGCCTCGATCGGCGACGTGCTGCGCGAGGAGCCCGCGCGCCAGGGTCTGGCCTCCGTGATCGGCCTGATGTTCCTGGCCACCCAGTTCGCCCAGGAGCGCGAGGGGTCGACGGAGGTCGTGGGCTGGCGCGAGCTGGACGGCAACGACTACGCGGCCAAGGTGCCCGCCTACTACTTCCTGGACGACGTGCCGGTGGAGTGAGCCGACCCCGGGAGTGCGCCCGTCGCAGCGTTCGCGCAGGCGCCCGTCCGTCACTCGATCCCGAGCAGCTTCCCGCTCTTGGAGACCTCGGGGTCGGTGCACGAGGCGAGATCGAAGCAGCAGGGACGGCGCTTGCCGTTGCGCATCTTGTCGAGGGAGACCTCGACGCGGCGCGCGCGGGTGTCGGGGTTCTTCGTGGCACCGACCCAGCGCACCCACTCCCACCGTGCCATGGGGGTGATGTCCTCCCAGACCCCGCCGACGCCGTCGGCGCCCGCGAGCGCCTCGCCGAGGTCCTCGGGGACCGCGGGCTCGGGCCAGGCGGCCGACGGGGTCAGCGCGAAGGAGACCTCCTCGCCGTCGCCGCGGCCCAGCACCTCGAGCATCTCCTCGTCGAGACTGATCCAGTGCCCCTTGGCGCCGTCGGGCTCGACGACGAGGTCGAAGGGATGACCGTCCAGCACCGCGGTCACCGCGTTCTGTCCGCGCGTGCGCAGCCGGGCGCTCGCCGCGGCGGGCAGAGGCAGGATGAGGCGCTCGCCGATGGCGCGGATGCGCCCGGTGCCCTCGATCGGCTCCGCTGTCTCGTCGGCGTTCCCGGCCATGTCCCGCTCCGTCCTGCTCCTCGTCGCCACCGACCCGTCGGGGACGACGGGGTCGAGGCTGTCGAGGTCAGAGTACGGCCTCTCGCTGCCGCGTCCGTGTCCCTTCTGCGTCGGCTTCTGCGTCGGCGCCCTCCCCGCCGGTGGCATCATGGCTCCCCGGCTCCGCCCGCGCGACGAAGCTGTGCAGCGACGACGCTGTCGACCGAACAGTCGCCATCGAAAGGCTTCCTATGTCGGAGAGACCCTCCGCCCCCTCGTCGACCACTGGTTCCTCCGCTGCCGGGACGTCCGCCCCGCCCGGCGCCGACGAGAACACGCGCTCCCTGCAGTCCACGCTCAAGCCCTCCTGGGTGTTCGCGATCGCGCTCGGCTCGGCCGTGGGCTGGGGCGCGTTCATGCTGCCGGTGGACTGGCTGCAGGACGGCGGCACCGCCGGCGCGCTCCTGGGCTTCACGATCGGTGCCGTGCTGATCGGCATCATCGGCATCAGCTACGGGATGATCATCCGCGTGCTGCCCGTGACCGGCGGCGAGCTCGCCTTCGTGCTGCAGGAGTTCGGGCGGCGCCATGCGTTCGTGGTGGGCTGGTTCCTCGCGCTCGCCTACTCGTGCATCGTCGCCCTGAACGCGACGGCCGTCGCCCTGGTGTTCCGCATGCTGCTGCCCTCGCTCATGGAGCAGGTGCACCTGTACACGGTCGCGGGCTGGGACATCTACCTGCCCGAGGTGATCATCGCGGCCCTCGCGATCGTCGCCACGGGCTTCATGAACGCGATGGGCACGGCCCTGTCCGGGCGCTTCCAGTTCATCGCCTGCGTGGTGCTGATCATCGCGGTGGTCGCGATTCTGCTGGGCGCGCTGCTGCACGGCATGCAGCACGGCTTCGCGCTCTACCCGGCGTTCCCGGAGGGCTCCTCGCCGCTGCCGGCGATCGCCGTGATGGTCGCCTTCGCGCCGTGGGCGTTCGTGGGCTTCGACAACGTGCCGCAGGCGGCCGGGGAGTTCGACTTCTCGCCCCGCAAGGCGCTGTTCCTCATCCTCGCCGCGATCGGCACGGCGGGGCTCGTCTACCTCGCGATGATCTTCTCGAGCTCCGTCGCCCTGGGCCCGAACGGCGACACCCACCCCGACGCCGCCTGGCCCACGGCCGAGGTCATCGCCGGGATCATGGGCCCGCTCGGCAAGGGTCTGATGGTGATCGCCGTGCTGATGGGGGTGGCGACGGGTCTGAACGGCTTCACCGTCTCCTCCTCGCGCGTGCTGATGGCGATGGGCAGGGCGAAGATGCTGCCGGCGTTCTTCGGACGCGTCGAGAGCCGGCACCGCACGCCCGTGGTCGCGATCGTGTTCACGAGCGCCCTGTGCCTGCTGGCGCCGTTCTTCGGACGCTCCGCGCTGCAGTGGATCGTGGACATGACCTCGGTGGGCGTGACCATCGCCTACGGGTACACGTGCCTGGCCGCGTTCAAGCTCGCCCATCCCGCGCGGGCGGGGGAGCACGACGCCTTCGGCCGCGCTCGCCCCGTCTACCGCGCGATCGCCCTGCTGGGCGCGCTGCTGTCGCTGGGCTTCCTCCTGCTGCTGTTCGTCCCGGGATCCCCGGGGCGCCTGGGCACCGCGCCGCTCGTCGCGCTCGCCGTGTGGGTGGTGCTCGGCGGGGTCTTCCTCGCCGTGCGTCACCGTCGGCTCATGGCCGCCCCGGAAGCGGAGCTCGAGGAGGTCGTCCTCCACCCCGAGCCGTGAGAGCCCGGCCGGGCGGAGCGGGCCGTAACGGTCCCCCGGCCGGCGCTCACGCCGAGTGGACGACCTCGCCGTCCTTGATGGTGGTGAGCACCTCGATGTCCCGCAGGTCCTGCGGGTCGGTCGCGAGAGGGTCGGCCGAGAGGATCACCAGATCGGCCCGCATCCCCTCGCGGATCTGCCCCTTCGTCTCCTCCTCGCCGTACTGGTAGGCGGCGTCAGTCGTGACCGCGCGCAGCGCCTCCCAGGTCGAGATGCGCTCCTCGGGGCCGACGGGCGTTCCCTCCCGGCTGATCCGGTTCACGGCCGCCCAGATGCTCAGCAGCATGTCCGGGGGCGTGACGGGGGAGTCCTGGTGCAGGGTGACGCGCACTCCGCGGTCCAGCGCCGAGCGCGCCGGGGAGACGCGGCGGCCGCGGCGGGGGCCGAAGTTGCGCAGATGGGCGTCGCCCCAGAAGAAGGTGTGCACGCTGAAGATCGAGGCGATCATGCCGAGCCGCGCCATGGTCTCCAGCTGGTCGTCGCGCACGGTCTGGGCGTGGATCATCACCGGGCGCTCGGCCAGCAGCGCCGGGTTCTCGGCGCCCACCTGCGTCACCGTGTCGATCCACTGCTGCGCGGCGGCGTCGCCGTTGCAGTGGGCGATGAGCTGGACGCCGTCCGCCGCGAGCTCGCGGGTCCAGGCGAGCACCTGCTCGTCCGAGTGGGCGGGGTAGGCGCAGCCGGGGTGCTCGTCGCCCGGGATCGGCTCGTAGGGCTCGCTCATCCACGCCGAGCGCGCCTGCGGGGAGCCGTCGAGGATCAGCTTGTACCCGCCCAGGCGCAGACGCCCCGCGTAGTCGCCGGTGAACTCCGCGAACTGCTCGCGCGCCGGGGCGCCCCAGGCCGCGACCGGGTAGACCACGAGGTCCAGCGGCAGATCGCCCGCACGCGCCGCGTCCGCGAGGGCGGTGACGGTGCCCGGATCGGCCGCGCCCTCCTGTGCGGTCGTGATCCCGTGGCGCAGATAGTCCTCGGTGGCCAGGCGCAGTGCGTCCGCGGCGTCCCCGCCGCCGAAGATGCCGCCTTTGCCGCCCTCCGGGGCGATCGCCGTGAGCAGGGCGCCGAGCGCAGAATGCTCCTCG
Source organism: Brachybacterium halotolerans (assembly GCF_016623465.1). GTDB lineage: Bacteria > Actinomycetota > Actinomycetes > Actinomycetales > Dermabacteraceae > Brachybacterium > Brachybacterium halotolerans. The sequence continues at coordinate 165,331 of NZ_JAEDAJ010000002.1, read as the reverse complement.
GCGAAGCCGTCGGGCGTGCCGTCGGGCCGTCGGCCGAAGCGCCCGCCCTCGGGATCGGGGGTCTCGGCGGTGATGCCGGCGGCCTCGACGAGGACGGAGTTCGCCGCGCCCACGTGCATGCTGCGGTGCAGGGCGAGGACGGGGATCTCGGTGGAGACTCGGTCGAGGTCATCGCGCGTGGGGTGGCGCCCCTCGGCCAGCTGCGTGGGGTCGTACTTCGCGCCGACCAGTGGCGAGACGTCGCCCGCCTCCCGCGCGGCGAGGCGCTTGCGGAGTGCTGCGACCACCTCGTCGATGCTGCGGGCGTCTTCGAGGTCGACCAGTGCGGCGAGCCGGCCGTGGCCCAGCAGGTGGCCGTGGGAGTCGACGAAGGACGGCATCAGGGTGCGGCCCGCGAGGTCCACCTCGGCGGGTTCGTCGGCACGCTCGCGGAGGTCGGCGGAGCTGCCGACGCCGGTGATCAGGCCGTCCTCGACGAGGACCGCCTCGGGGGCGTCGTCGGGGTCGACCATGGTGAGGATGCGGCCGGAATGGTAGAGCGTCTGCACGCTGCGGCTCCTTCGATGGGGGGTGGGGCGTCGGCGCGCCGCGCGCGTCGGCCGAGCCACCGTACCGCTGCGGGCAGGACGGCCGCGGGGCTGTCACGGGGCCCCCGGGACCACGGATGCCGCGGCGCCGCGTGTCCTCGCCCTACGCCTCGGCCCCGGCCCGCGCCCCGGTGCGGTACCGGGCCACGTACTCCTCGAAGTCCCAGCCCTCGCGGGTGGCCGTCCCGTCGAGGAAGTCGGTCGCGGCCTGCCGGCCGGTGCGATAGAGCTTCTCGCGGTCCTCGTCGGTGAGGTCGAACTGGGTGGGCTTCACGAAGCTCGTGTCGATGAAGATGGTGCGGGCCTGCACGTGCGGATCGTCGATGTGCATGCGGTCGCGGGCGCCGATGAGGGTGTCCAGCAGGGCGAGCGCGTAGGACAGCGCGCCGCGGATGCGGTTCACCGGGGCCGGGTCGGCCGGCGGACGCGCCGACAGCTTGATCCCGAAGGTGGGCCAGCGGGGGAGCGCCCCGTCGGCCCGATCGAAGACGCCGACGGGGAAGTTCGAGAGCATCCCGCCGTCCACGAGGTGCGCGCGCCGCCCCTGCGAGGTCGTCCAGCGCACGGGCCGGAAGAAGAAGGGCATGGCGGTCGAGGCGCGCACGGCGTCGGCGACCGGGAGGTCGGCGGCGGTCATGCCGTACCTGCCGGCGTCGCGGGGCAGCAGGCGCAGGCGCCCCGCGGTGACGTCGGAGGCGGTGACGACGAGGCGGGACGCGTTCGTGACTGTGCCGGTCCCGTCGCCGGTCCCGTCTCCGGTCCCATTGCCGGTGGACGAGCCCGCGGCGGCGTACCCGGAGGTCGACCCGTCTGCGACGGGCTGGTCCGGAGACTCGCCCTCGGGGTCGTGGTAGGGGAGATCGGCGAAGGCGAACGGGCGGGAGGGATCTGCAGGCTGTGAGTGCTCGGCCAGCTGGTCGGCGAGCCACGTCCCCACGTACTTCCCGCGATGCACGCCCTTGCGCACGAGGATGGCGACGGCCTTCCCCACCAGTGGACGCGTCCACCAAGGGCCGTCGCAGAACTTCTCGTAGTCGATCTCGCGCAGGAGCCCCACCAGATCCGCGGCGGGCACGTCGGCCGCGACCAGCGCCCCGGCGATCGCTCCCGCCGAGGAGCCGGCGACCCGGCCGAAGCGGTACCCGCGCTCCTCGAGCACTTCGATCGCCCCTGCGAGCGCGATGCCCTTCACGCCGCCGCCCTCGAGGACGAGGTCGGCGCGGGACGTCTCCATGCCGTCTCCCTGGTGGGGTTTCTGCTCCCTCGTCGCCATCAGCGAGCGGGTGTCGAGGGGCCGGCGGGCGTCTCGGGCGTGCCGCGGGTGTGGTCGTCCCCGTCGTCCGCGGCGCTGACCTCGCCGCCGTCGGCTCCGCGGCCGCCGTCCCCATCATCGTCCCCGTCCGTCTCGCCCTCCCCGTCGTCGTCCCCGTCCGTCTCGCCGTCCCCGTCGTCGTCGACCGGGACGTCCGGGACGCCGAGCATCGCGGGCACGTCGTCGACAGGCGTGCCCGGCGTCCACCGGCGGGCGGCGACGATCATCGAGTTGACCGTCGCGATGAACGGCACGGCGAAGAACGCTCCCGCGATGCCGGCGATGGCGGTGCCGGTGACGACGCCGAGCACGACGCCCAGCGGGTGCACCTTCACGGCGGTGCCGGTGAGCATGGGGTGCAGGACGTGGGACTCGATCTGCTGCACGCCCACCACGATCGCGAGCATGATCAGCGCGTGCACCCAGCCGTTGAAGACGAGGGCGAGGCCCACGGCGACCGCTCCGCCCACGATCGCGCCGACCACCGGCACGAAGGCGCCGAAGAAGACGACCACGGCGATCGGGATCGCGAGCGGGACGCCCAGGATCGCGGCGCCGATGCCGATGAACACGGCGTCGGTCGCGGCGACGACGAGCTGGATGCGGATGAAGCTGGTCAGGGTGTGCCAGCCGGCGGCACCCGCCGCGAGGATCCGCGGCTGCGCCGCGCGCGGGAACAGCCGCGAGGTCCAGATCCAGATGTGCTTGCCGTCGATGAGGGCGAACAGGGTCACGAAGATGACGATGAACAGGCCCTCGAGGATGTGGGCGACGCTCGAGCCCGCCTCGGCGGCGCCCGCGCCGATCTCCGAGGCGTGCTTCTGCAGCCACTCGGTGGCTTTGGTGACGTAGCCGTCGACGTCGGACTCGGTGATCCCGAAGGGATGGGTCGCCAGCAGCGACTCGGCCTGGTCGATGGCCTGGCCGATCTGCATCTGGATCGAGGGGAGCTGGTTGCGGATCTGCTGGGTCACGAGCAGCACGAGCCCCGTGATCACGGCGAACACGGCCACCCAGGCGGTGATGATCGCGACCCACTTGGGCACGTGGTGGCGCTGCAGGAACGCGGAGATCGGGACCAGCAGGGCCGAGAGCAGCAGGCCCACCATGAACGGGATCACGATCTCGGAGAGCCAGACGGCCGCCAGCGCCACGGCGACGATGCCCAGTCCGATGATCAGCACGCGCCAGGTGAAGCCGGCGCCGATCTTGAGGCCCTCGGGGATCGGGTCGGGGCGCTCAGGCGACGTCGGTGCAGAGACCGGCGCCGAGGGGGATGCCGACGACGATGCATGGGCGACCGGGGGAGCGCCGCCCGTTCGTGCGTTGTCCGGAAGTGTCATGTGAACGGATTATGCCGCGCGGCGCCGCTGCGAGCCGCTCTGTGGGAGGGATCACGCGGGATCCTCTACCCTGGCGGGGGCCGCACAGGGTGCGCGGACGCGCCGGGGAGGACGCAGCATGGGGACAGCGACGATCATCGAGGACGACGACGACATCCGTCGACTGCTCGAGGTGGTGCTCGATCAGGAGGGGTACACGGTGACCTCCGCGGCGACGGGGAGCGAGGGAATCGCTCTGCTCACCACCGAGCCGCCGGACCTGGCTCTCGTCGACATCGGACTTCCCGACATGGAGGGGTACGAGGTCGTGCGGCAGTCTCGCGCCGCCGTCTCGGGAAGGATCGTGGTGCTCAGCGCCCGCTCCCAGGCACGCGATGCGCAGCTCGGGCTCGAAGCGGGCGCGGACGAGTACCTGACCAAGCCGTTCCGTCCGCGCCAGCTGCGCGAGGACCTGCGTCGGATCGTCGGCGAGGGTGCTCAGAATGCCGGAGGCGTCAGCGGCGACGAGCAGGGACCATCTGCGTCTGCATGATCGACGGTGACTGCGGATGCGGAGTCTGCAGCAGCTTTCGCCGCACCGAGACCTCCTTGCGCAGAGTGTTCACGGTGTCGCGGCCCACGGCGGTGATCAGCGGAAGCTGATCTCGCGCGCCCACGAGGTCGCCGTTCTCGATCTGCGCGTCGAGGTCCGTCGCGACGCGTTCGAGTCGCGACGCACCCACCATCGACGACGTGACGCGGATGCTGCCGATCGCGTCGCGTGAGGCGAGCGGTGACTCGGCGGCCAGGGAGCGTTCGAGGCGTGCCAGGCGCGTCGGCCAGTTGACCGCCCAGGCGGAGACGAAGTCGATGCCCAGATCCGGGCGACCGTCGAGCTCCGCGCCCAGTTCCTCGAGCTGTGCCACGAGGATCAGGGGCAGACCCTCGAGCTCTGCGCCGAGCGCGACGTCGGCAGCGCGGCGGCCGTCGGCGTTGCGGCGGGTCTTGGACCATCCCGTGCGCCCCGTGACGGCGCGCCAAGCGGCTCGCGCGTAGTAGACGTAGGTGAGGTAGACGTAGACGAGATTACACAGTCCCAGGGCAACGGCCATGGGCCACGAGATCTCGTGATCGGTCACCCTGCGGTAGACAGCGCCCCATACCGCGTAGGGGAGGATCAGGAAGAACACCGCGGCGAGGACGGCGGTGAGCAGTGTCGAGGCCGTCCAGAATCCGGCGCCCTCGTGCGCGGCACCGTAGACCAGCAGCAGCGGGATCAGGATCAGGTTCAGCATCATGATCGCCGGCTGCAGCATGAAGTAGTGGATCTCCAGCAGCCCGGACGCACTCAGGTGGCCGCTGCGCCGCAGTCCCGGCAGCGCCGAGGCGCACTCCATGTTGCCCTGCGCCCAGCGGGTGCGCTGGGTGATCAGGCGCCGGGTGAACGGCAGCGCCTCCTGCGAGACGTGCGCCTCGCGGCTGTAGTGATTGTGCATGCCCAGCTGCAGGATGTTCAGCCCGAGCTCGTAGTCCTCCGAGAGCTTGCGGCCCCAGGGCTTGCCGCGCTCCTCGGTGAGGGCATCCAGCACGGTCAGGCGTGTGAACTGGCCGTTGCCGCCCATGCCGACGGTGCCGGTGCGCGTGCGCAGCACCTGCATCGCCGAGTTCGTGGTGCGGAACTCGAGATCCTGCATGCGCACGAGGAAGCGACCGACTGCGTTCGCCCAGCGGCCGTCTGCGGGGCGCGGGCGGCGGTCGCCGCGGTTCTTCATCCACACCTCGAGCTGGACCGCGCCGACCTCCTCGTCCCCGAAGGCCTCGGGACCGGAGAGCATCGCCAGTGCATTGTCGGAGAGGAAGCCATCGGCGTCGAGGACGCCGACCACGATCCGGTGCCGTTCCTGCGGGCTCCCGCCCACGTGCTCGGAGACGATCCGGTATGCGGCATTCAGAGCATCGCCCTTTCCGGTGCGGGCTTCGGGGGCGATGCGCGAGATCAGGTGCACGTGGTCGTCGAACACCATGAGGCCGCGCACCACGTCCGCGGTCGCGTCCTCGCTCGCATCATCGATGACCCACACGTGGATGTCGGCGAAGGAGGCGCGCGCGGAGGACACGGTCTCGGCGATCACGTTCTCCTCGTCCCGGCAGGGGACCAGAAGATGCCATTGGAGGGATCCCGGGTCGCCCGGGGTGTTGCGCGGGTTCCGGATCTCGCGCAGGAACGTCATCAGGAGCAGGGCGACGTACGTCAGGGCGCACGCGGCGACGAGGGTGAGAACCAGAACGGCGACATCGCGCCAGATCACCTCCCCGAACGTGCCGAAGACGCCGGACAGTCCGAAGACCACCACCGCCGCCGCGGCGAAGAGGAGGGCGAGGAGGATCGTCAGGAACGTGCGCATTCGGTTTTCGCTTTCACCGGAGCGTGCGGGCCGCCGCGGACGACTGCGGTCGGGGCGACGCCAGTGCGCCTCGCTCGACATCCGCCGAGGGAGTTGATGACCGGTAGCTTAGCGTCGCGGCGCCAGCAGTCTCTCCCGTGGCAGCCGCACCGTGAACGTCGATCCTTCGCCCTGAGCTGAGCGGACGCTGATCTGGCCTCCGTGCGCGCGCACGATCCGCTGGGTGATCGAGAGCCCCAGCCCGTAACCGGGGATCCTTCCCTCGCGGACCGCGGTGGTGCGGTAGTACTCCATGAACAGGTTCGCCTGCTCCTCCGGTGCCATTCCGATCCCGGTATCCGAGACCCGCACTTCGAGGGCTTCAGGCGCCTCGGAGACCCGGACCTCGACGCGGCCGCCGGCGGGTGTGTACTTGAGGGCGTTGGAGACCAGGTTGCTGAGCACCTGCGTCATCCTCGGCGGGTCCAGCAGCAACGAGGCCTCGGTCTCGACCGTGCAGCGCAGATCGATCTCGCCCTCGACGGCCCGGGGCCTCAGGGTCTCGCAGGTCTCGCGGGCGAGGTCGCCGAGCCGCGCGGGCACGAGAGCGACGGAGTCCTCGTCGGGAGAGACGGAGAGGCCCTCCAACAGGTCCTCGACGTACTGCAGCAGTTTCTCCGCGTTGCGTTCGGCGACCTCGAGATGCTCGCGCGCGGTCGAGGGGAGTTCCTCAGCCTCCATGGTGAGGTCGAGGTACCCCAGGATCGAGGTCAGCGGGGTCCGCATCTCGTGGGAGACATCGGCGGTGCTCTGTCGCTGCCGCTTCGCGACCTCGACGAAGTCCGAGACGTCCGAGAAGAGGATCACGGCACCGTCGCGCTCTCCGCGCACGTCGACGATCTGGCGTGCGGCGGTGGAGAGCGTGCGCCGCGGACCGTCGAGTGGACCGAGCGACACCAGGTAGTTCGTGAACGTCTCCCGCTCGACGGCGCGGCGCACGGGTCGTGCGCGCGGTGGGATCGGGATGGAGGATTCGGGGTAGCGCACCTCGAGCCGGTCCTCCGACGGGTCGGGATCGCCCACAGGGAGCGCAAGGGCGTGCAGCTGCTGCTGGGCGCTGTTCATGAGCACGTCGTGACCGTCCTTGTCGACGACCACGATGCCCACCGACAGACTGTCGATCACGTTGGTGAGCAGCTGCTCCTGATCAGCGGTGCGGCAGAGCAGATCGGTGCGTTCCCGGAGTGCCTCCGCGGTGCGCGCTCGCTCACGCGCCGCCCTGCTCGTCGCCATGGCGACCAGCAAAGTCACCTGCAGCACCACAAGCAGGATGATCAGCGTCCTCACGATGAGCGTGCCATCGATCTCCGGATACTCGCGCAGCAGTGTCGGGACAGCGAAAGCCAACGTCACGGCCGCGGTGGCGAGCGCGGCGCCGAGGTAGCGCCAGCAGTATGCGGCCCACAGCGCGGGCACGAAGGCCAAGAGGGTGACGGTGCCGGCCTCCACCCGGAAGGCGTCGCGCAGGGGCGCCACGGCGAGGACGTCGGCGACCGGCAGCAGAATCCACGCTAGGTGCGTGCTCGACACCCGCGGGTACGCGAGAGAGGTCAGGACCGTCAGGGCGGCGATCGCGGCGAGTCCCAAGAGGTATTCCAGGCCGAGCATGACCGTGGGCTGGACGATCCCGAGCAGGGCGCTGAACGTCAGGACGTAGACGAAGAAGAGGATCTGCTTGCCCAGATGCCCGTCGTGGGGAGAGGTCAGGGAGTGCAGCAGCGCCTGGGGAATGCGAGTGATCCCCATATCGGCATCCTTCCTCAGCGAGCCGTGCGGCGCCGCCTCGCTCGCGGAAGCGGTGTCAGCCGTCTTGATCGGCCGCGTACTGCTCCATGGTGTCGTCCTTGAGGCACTTGCGCAGCTCGTCCATGCCCGACTCGTCGGAGGAGACGACGCTCGCTCCACCGGACGTCGTGGTGGGAGCGCCATGAGGTGCCTCGAGGAAGTGCAGGTCACTGCCGCGCAGGCTGCGGTTGTCCCAGCCGAGCTTCACGAGGGTGCCGGCGTCGAGCCCGTCGTCCGTCGTGAGGTAGGGGGAGATGGACTCGACCGCGTCCTTGAGCTTGCCGGGGGAGGTGAGGGTGTCCCTGCTGATGAACTCGACCGCGATGCCCTTGAGCAGCTGCTGCTGGTCGCGGTTGCGCTGGAAGTCGCCGTCGGCGAAGGACTTGCGCTCGCGGGCGAAGACGAGGGCCTCGTCGCCGTCGAGGTGCTGGGTGCCCTGGGTGAAGGTCTTCCCGTCGCGGGTGAAGGACTTCGGGATGTTCACGTCCACCCCGCCCAGGGAGTCGACGATCGCCTTGATGCCGTCGAAGTCGATGAGGGCGACGTGGTCGATCGGGACCTGCGTGTAGTTCTCGAGGGTCGTCACCGCGAGGGGGAGGCCTCCGAAGGCGAGGGCCGCGTTGATGCGGTCCTTCCCGTGGCCGGGGATGTCGACGTAGAGGTCGCGAGGGAAGGAGACGATGTACGCCTCCCCGCCGTCGGCGGGGATGTGCACGAGCATGATCGTGTCCGATCGCTGCCCGCTGACCCCTTCAGCCTTGGCGTCCTCGGTGCTGCGCTTGTCCGAACCCAGCAGGAGGATGTTCTGGCCCTCGCCGGTGAGATCGGTGTCGTCGTCGAGGGTGACCGTCGTGTGCTTCTCGTACGCGTTCTTCAGCGAGTTCAGGTACGTTCCCGCCACGATCCCGCCGGCGATGATCAGGGCCAGCACGATCAGCAGCACGATCAGGGCGGTGCGGCGCCGAGGGCGGGGCGCGGTGGCCGCCCCGCCCTCGTCCTCGAAGGGCAGGTCGATGTAGTCGTTCATGGCGGGGCCTCTCGAGGAGCAGGCGGGACGTGTACGAGGTGACCTTACGGTAGGCGAGCCCCGGTTCCGGGGCGGCTGTCGTGATCGTGAGGATCTCGTGTCCTGCGCCGGATCGCTCGGCGGTGGCGCGTGCCTCTCGAGGGGCGCTGCCTCGCTGTGTGTGCCGTGACGCCGCTGACGATCGTCATCGCTTTCTGTCTGAAGCAGGTGGTGGGGACTGACCGCAGGGGCGGAGAAATAGCAGCCGACGGGGCTCGATCCGTGGCCCGTCAGCCGTTCGCGGCTGCGTACTCGTCCATGGTGTCCTCCTTCAGGGCTGTCCTGAGCTGATCCATCCCCTCGTCGTCCGAGGAGACGACGCTCGCTCCGCCCGGCGCGGTGGTGGGACCGCCGTGCGGAGCCGGGAGGAAGTGCAGATCGCTGCTGGTGAGGTTCCGGTTCGACAGTCCCAGATGCACCAGTTCGCGGGTGTCCAGGCCATCGTCAGTGGTCAGGTACGGCGAGAGCGCCTCGATCGAGTCCTTCATCTTCGTGGGGGACGAGAGCGTGTCCCGGCTGATGAGCTTCGTCGCGATCGCCTTCAGCAGCGCCTGCTGATCGCGATTGCGCTGGAAGTCGCCGTCGCTGAACGCCTTGCGCTCGCGCGCGAAGGTCAGCGCCTCCTTGCCGTTCAGATGCTGCTCACCCTCGGTGAACGTCATGCCGTGCTGTTCGAAGGACTCGGGGATCGTGACGTCGACGCCGCCGAGGGTGTCGACCAGTCCCTCGATGCCGTCGAAGTCGATGAGGGCGACGTGGTCGATGGAAGCACCCGTGTAGTCCTCGACAGTGCTCACCGCGAGGGGCAGACCCCCGTAGGCGAGAGCCGAATTGATGCGGTCCTCTCCCTGCCCGGGGATCGGGACGTAGAGGTCGCGGGGGAACGAGACCACATAGCCCTCGGACCCGTCTTCGGGGATGTGGACGAGCATCATCGAGTCGGATCGCTGACCGCTCACACCCTCCTTCGCAGCCTCGTCGCCGCTGCGCTCGTCCGATCCCAGGAGGAGGATGTTCTGCCCGCTGCCGTTCGCGGCGCGCTCCGAGTCGGAGGCGCCTCGATCCAGGCTCACCACGGTCCGCTTCTGGTACGCGGAGTCGAGGGAGTGGACGTAGCGTCCCACGACCAGGCCTCCGACGGCCACCAGGCAGCCGACCACGAGCAGCGCGATCAGAGCGGATCGCCGGCGTCGGCGCCGACGGTGCGGTGGGGGAGTCGGGCCCGCTCCGGCATCGGAGTCGGTGTCGGGGACGTCGCTCATGCTGCCTCTCGAGGAGTGGTGGGGCGGCGGGTCAACGGCGACTCTACGGGAGCGTGCGGCGGGGACGCGGATTCGTTCGGACCGGAACCGGCGCGCCGCGACGAAAGGGTTAGCCTGTCCTGGCCATGATCTCCGATCCTGTGCGCGACGCAGGCCCATGCGCGTGCTCGTGCGCGAATATCCTGTGCGCACGCCCTCTCTCCCCCATAGCCGGAACCGGATGCGAATTCTGCTGATCAGCCACTACTACCCGCCGGAGTTCGGCGCGCCCCAGAGGCGCTGGTCCGCTCTCGTCGGGCGGTTCATCGCTGCCGGCAACCAGGTGACCGTAGTGACGCCGGTCCCGCACTATCCCCACGGCAGACCGGACGCAGAGCATGCGCGGGAGCATCGTGCCGGCCTTGTCGAGCGCGGGGCCCACGGCGAGACCATCGTGCGCACGCGCTACCTGCCGCATCGGGGCGACATCGTCACCCGCAGCGCCGATCACGCGCTCGCCGCGATGGACGGCCTGGTGCGTTCGCTGCGGCGGTTCTCACGTCGTGACGCGCGCCCCGATGTCATCATCGCGACGGCCCCCGCGATCGACAGCCTCCTCGCCGGGACCGTCCTCTCCAGGCTTTGGCGGGTGCCGCTCGTCGTGGAGATGCGCGACGCCTGGCCCGATCTCGTGACCCATGTGGGTGCGGCGGTGCGGCACGAGGGGGTGGCGGCTTCCCGGGCCGTCACGGCTGACGAGCACCGTTCGGCGGTGCGTCGATCGATCGGCTTAGTGAAGACCGAGGTGCATCTGCTGGTCTCCGCCTGGCAGCGCGATGCACAGCAGGTCGTGACGACCACTTCCCGCTTCGCCCAGGTCCTGCATGGGCGCGGCGTGGCGCGGGTCGACGTGGTGCGGAACGGCACCGACCTCGACGTCGTGCGGCCCCAGCGCGATCATGTGCCGGATCACACGGAGCTGCGGTGTCTGTACCTGGGCAACATAGGACGCTCGCAGGGACTCGAGACCGTGGTGCAGGCCGCGGCCAGGATGCACAAGCAGGGCGTCCCGATCCGGCTGCGCCTGGTGGGCCACGGTGCGGAGCGCGACCGACTAGCGGAGCTGGCCCGTGAACTCGATGCGCCGGTCGAGATCCACGAGCGGATCCCCTACGCTCACGTTGGCGAGCAGTACGCGTGGGCGGACACCGTCATCGTGTCCCTGCGCGACTGGGAGCCCTTCACCTGGACCGTCCCCTCGAAGCTCTACGAGCTGCTGGCGACGGGCCGGCACGTGACGGCGCTCGTCGCGGGGGAGTCGGCCGATGTGGTGCGAGCCTCCGGTGCGGGCGACGTGGTGCCCCCGGAGGATCTCGAGGCCCTCGTCGCCCTGTGGAAGGACCTTCAGAGCGATCGCGCCCACGTCGCGGTGCGTGCCTCGGGCCGGGATTGGGTGCAGGAGAACGCTAGCGACGACGTGCTGGCACGGACGTACCTGCGGATTCTCGAGGGAGTCCTGGGCTGCAGCACAGGACGCCCACCGGTAGGACCCGCGGGTACAGGACCCGCCAGGACTCCGAACTGATGCACGTAATCTGTCCCAACGCGGAAAGACCTCTGCCGTTCCACCGCGCTATCTTTCAGGATGTTCTGACTGCACTCGGTGAGCTCGATACCACTCCCAGAGCCAGAGAGGTTTGATGTCGTGCCGCTGACCCGCGCATGCCGCACGCTGCGGAATGCTCGGTTGCTTGCTGCGTCAGCATGGCAGCACCTCCGAGATGATCCGGCCCTACTGGCGATCCAGGTGTCCAGGCGGCTCCCCGTTGACGTCCGTACACGTGCTGGTGTCCTTCTGCACTCCTGCGCGCAGAGAGTCCCGGGGGGCGAGGGCTTCGCGTCGCTCGGAGCGATGATGTCGGGCAGGGACGAGGCGGCGAGGCAGCTGGCGGAACACTCAGCACAGCGCGGATCCCGCGTGGGTGCCGAGGTGTCGGTGCTCCTGGACCATTCAGAGGCGTTACCTGCGGGTGGACCGGTCGCCGCTCGTGCTCGCGCGGCATGGCAGCGCGGTGAGCTCTCAGCGGCCGTGGAGTTGCTCGAGCATGCAGGCGTCGGCACCAGGATGCAGGCACGTCGGCTCCGCAGCGAGCTGGAACTTCTTGCGCCCGGTCATCGCCTGGCGCCGCTTCAAGCGGGAGCTGAGCTGGGGCGCAAGGGCCCGTCAACGGAGGAGAATCCAGATGCCGACGCCGGCCTGCGCGTCCTTCATCTGATCACAAATTCACTGCCGCACACGCAGTCGGGATACTCGCTGCGCACGCACCGCCTGCTGTCGTCGCTGCGGCGTGCAGGGGTGCAGTCGATAGCCCTGACACGCACTGGTTACCCGATCATGGTGGGCGTGCCGCTGGCCAGCGATGAGGATGCCGTCGATGGCGTCGTGTACAGACGGACGCTGCCCTCATCCTTGGGGGCGACGGCAGAGCAGCGTCTTGTGCAGGAGGTCGACGCGGCTCTGAGGATCGTCGACGAGTTCCGCCCCCACGTACTGCATGCGACGACCGACTACCGCAATGCACTCGTGGCACAGGCGGTCAGTCAGGCCACGGGGATCCCATGGATCCTCGAGGTGAGAGGGCTCATGGAGCAGACGTGGATCGCCTCCCACAGATCGAAGTCTTCCCGTGCTCGAGCCGCTGACTCCGAGAAGGCCCGGCTCGTCGCGGCGAAGGAGGCCGAACTTGCGAACGAGGCGCATGCGGTGGTGACGCTGAGCCGCACCATGGCGCAGGAACTCGCGCGCCGCGGCGTGGATGACTCTCGTGTCGTCGTCGTCCCGAACGGGGTCGAGGATGCCCTGCTCTCCCGTCCCACGGACATGACGGACGCACGCAGGCAGGTCCTGCCCGACCTGCCCTCGAAGGCATACGCAGTCGGCGCGGTCAGCGCGCTCGTCGACTACGAAGGCTTCGACGTGCTGCTTCGCGCGGCGGCTCGCATCATCCATGATCCGTCCTCTCCCAAGGAGCTCCGGAACGATCTCCACGTCGTGATCGCGGGGGACGGAACGGCCGCTCCTGCCCTGCGTGCCCTCACACATGAGCTCGGCATCGGTGACCGCACGACGATGCCAGGGCGGGTCCCCAGGGCCGACGCCCCGACATGGCTGCTCTCTCTCGATGCTGTCGTCGTGCCTCGACGGGACCTTCGGGTCACGCAATGGGTGACGCCTCAGAAGCCCGTGGAGGCCCTTGCCCTCGGCCGACCGCTCGTCGTGAGCGATCTCCCTGCCCTCCGGGAATCCGTACGCACGGAAGAGGGTCTTGACTGTGCTCTACTGGTCCCGCCGGAGGACCCGGAGGCTCTTGCTGGGGAGATCATCCGGCTGTGGAGCCACCGGCACGGATCGGACGGCCGGAGTCAGGCCGGACGGAAGCTCGCGGCCTCCAGGCGTTGGCCGACACTGGCCGACCGCTACGTCACGGTATATCGCCGACTAGCCCATGAAACTGCTGAGGAGTGACCGATGCGCACTGACGTGAGAACGGCTCCCCAGCTCCGTCGAGACCTCGAGCGTCGTGGACTCGATGTGTCGGCGCTGGGCCCAGTTGGGGTCAGACCGAGTCTGCCGAAGTACATTTCGGACCTGTGGGAGCGCCGGCACTTCATCTGGATGGACTCGAGGCATCGAATCACCCTGCAGAACAGCAGGAACCGGCTCGGGAACCTTTGGTTGATCCTCCGCCCACTGTTCGACGCGGCGATGTATTTCGTCATCTTCGGGATGATCCTGAAGGCGGACCGCGGCATCGACAACTTCACGGCCTACATCATCATCGGTGTACTCATGTTCCGTTCGACAATGCAGAGCCTGAGTCAGAGTCCAGGAACGCTGCGGGTCGGCAAGCCGATGATCCGCGCATTTTCCTTTCCGCGTGCTGCACTGCCTATATCTGCACAATTGCGAGAATCGATGCAGATGGTGCTCACCGTTGTGGTGATGCTAGCTATGATCGTTGTGCTGCCGAATCATGAGATTCCCCGGCTGTCCTGGTTGCTGGTCATCCCGATCTTTTTGATGCAGTGCATGCTCAATCTTGGGGTATCGCTGTTGATGTCACGGGTGGGCTTCATTCTTCCGGACGTCTCGCAGGTGATAACGGTACTCTCTCGTGTGCTCATGTACGGCTCAGGCGTCATCTTCCCGATCGACAATTACCTCACCCATCCGGTCGCTGGTGCGATCATTCAGGCAAATCCGATATACCAGCTTCTCCACATGTATCGACGGGTCCTTATGGATGGTACGGCCCCGACGGTGGCATCCTGGGTCATCCTCGCAGTCTGGTGCGTGGGGATCTTGATCATCGGATTCGTATTCTTCTGGCGTGGGGAGGCGACGTATGGCGACGAGCAGCGTTGAGCCGCGCGACGGTGCAGATGCCGAGGCCGAGAACGCCCAGGCGTCTCGCTGGACGGCGCCGGAATCATCCCCTCTCACCGTCGCCGCACACGACCTTCGCGTCCGCTACAACGTGAACAGGACGGACCACTCCAGGAAACGGGGACTCATCGGGCTGACCCCGCGAACTCAGCGGGTCTCCGTCGGTGCTGTTCGCGGCGTTTCGTTTGAGGCGCGCTCGGGAGAGTTCATCGGGATCATCGGACGGAATGGTTCAGGTAAATCGACGCTCCTGCGTGTCCTGGCCGGGCTGGAGGCGCCGAATTCCGGCACTGTCCTCACGTCCGCCAAGCCGGTGTTGCTCGGTGTGAGTGCTGCTCTCCTCCCCGATCTCACTGGGGCACAGAACGTGAGGCTCGGAGCTCTGGCCATGGGTCTGTCCCCCCAGCAGGCTGACGACATCTTCGAGGACGTGGTGGAGCTCTCGGCGCTCGGTGATGCCATCGATCTGCCGATGCGAACCTACTCATCTGGCATGGGTGCACGCCTGAAGTTCGCCATATCCCTCGCTGCAGACCCTGAGATTCTAATGATCGACGAGGCGCTTTCCACCGGTGACGCCAGCTTCATGGAGCGCTCCCGGCGGGCGATGGACGACCTGCTCGAAAGAGCGGGAACGGTATTCCTCGTCAATCATGCGGCGCAAACCATCGAGAACATGTGTTCGCGTGCGATCTGGATGGAACGCGGCCACGTCGTGCTCGATGGTGATGCCGTTGAGGTCGCGCGGAAATATCGCTGGTTCGCGCACAACCTCGCACAGGGGAACACCTCCGTCGCCAACGGCCTGCTCATGGATGCCCGACGTGAAGGCAGGGACGCACAGGAGAGGGACGCGCAAGAGGATCTGACAGGCTTCCATCGAGGGCAGAGGACCACAACGCATCCGAGGCGAGCGCCGCGGCACATTCGGCGGGGAAAAGATCCGGGGTCGAATCGGGCTGACTCCGCGGAGGCGAAGACTTCGAACAACCTGCACGACCCATCTGGCCCTTGACTCCTCTCCCGATATTCATCCCCGCATCGGCATACCCGGACCTCCAAAGGATTCACAATGGCATTTCGTATCATGACCGTTTATGGCACTCACCCCGAGGCGATCAAGGTCGCTCCGATCATCAAGGCGATCGAGGCCGATAGCGCCCTCGAGAACATTATCGTGGTGACCGGTCAGCATCGTGAGATGCTCGATCAGGTAAACGCCATCTTCGGAATCGTTCCAGATCATGATCTCAACATCATGAGCGCCGGGCAGACCCTCAACGAGATTGTTGCCAAGGTGGTCTCGGGAATCGATGGGCTTCTCGAGAAGGAAGCCCCGGATGCTGTGATCGTGCAAGGTGATACGTCGACGGTGATGGGCGCGGCGGTGGCGTCCTTCAACCGTCAGATCCCCGTCGTGCACCTTGAGGCGGGGCTGCGATCCGGGGACATCAACTCGCCGTTTCCAGAGGAAGCGAACCGTAAGCTCACGAGTCAGATTGCAGCCCTCCACCTCGCACCCACAGAGACGTCGAAGTCCAATCTCACCCGCGAGAACATCAGTGAGAACGCGATCGTGGTCACAGGTAACAGCGTGATCGACACTCTCCAGTTCGCGAATTCGAATCTTGTCGTCCACTTCGAAGACGAGCGTCTAGAGAGACTTCAGAAAAAGCGTGCCGACGGCGATCCTGGTCGCATTCTCCTAGTGACGGCTCACCGACGAGAGAATCTCGGTACGGCGATGAAGGATATCGGAGAAGCCGTCGCAGAGCTGGCCCGAAAGTACCCGGATCTGACAGTGGTCTTCCCCATCCACAAGAATCCCAAGGTCCGTGCCGCAATCCGGCCGGCGGTCGAAGGGGTCGAGAACGTCTACCTCATCGAACCGCTCGCGTACGCAGAGTTCACTCGTGCGCTCGGGATCGCCGATGTCGTTCTCACCGACTCGGGGGGAGTGCAGGAGGAAGCTCCCAGTCTTGGCAAGCCCGTGCTCGTGATGCGCGAGAACACGGAGCGTCCTGAGGCCGTGCTCGCGGGAACCGTGAAGCTGATCGGTACACACCGGCAGCGGCTCGTCGATGAGGTGTCGCTGCTCCTTGATTCGGAGGAGGCGTACAAGGGGATGGCGAACGCTGTGAACCCCTACGGGGATGGACGGGCCTCGGAGCGCACCATTGCGGCGCTGCACCAGCTGTTCAGCCTCTCATCGGGAATGGAGGTCCCGGAGTTCACGGCCCTGGTCGAGAGGGGAGACGCCCGATGATTTCCAGGAAGTACGTTCTCGCATTGTCCGTGGGGATCGTGTTCGTCGCGTCGACGGTCCTCTCGGCCGTCATCGCAGGTTCTATCGCGGGTCCAGTGGGTTCTGTGCTGGTCGCCGTGGTCCTCGGTATCGTCGCCGGGGTGGCGGCTGGCTTGCTTCTGCGAGTTCTCCTCCGTGAGCAGGCCACGGCATTGAACAACATCAGGCGACGGTTCGAGGCCCAGTTGGAGGAGGCCGTCGACAGCGCGCCCAAGAAGTCCGGTGCCCAGGAGGGCGGCGTCGGTCCTTTCGTGTCCCTCGAGCGGTTGGAGACCCTGCTGGGGAACGGTCCCAGCGGCCTGCGCGACGCCACGGCAAGCATTATCGACAGTCACGTCGCCATCGTGCGACTTGCCGCTCGCAATGACATCCCCTTGAAGCAGGTCATGCGGCGTCATCGGGCAACGGAGCTACTCCAGCGACTGCTCAAGGACAAGCGGTTCCTTGAGGCGAAGCCGATCATCGAGGAATGGGATGGAATCCTCGACGAAAGCAAGCTCACGGAGGTGCGCGAGGCCTACAAATTCTTCCGCGTGCACGGCTACTATCGGCTCGCCTCGCGGCTGATGGATTACATCGCCGATCGGTTCGGGAACGAGCGCGACATCAAGGTGGCACGTGAGCTGCGCGAAGAACTCTATGTGTACGAGGATGTGCGCGCTCTGATGCCCGTGCTGCCGTCGTCGGACCTGCGCGATCCTCAGGGTCCCGTCTTGCACTTTGTGGGCAAGGCGCTTCCCGATACCCAGACCGGCTACACCCTGCGTACCCGCTACACCGTCGATGCGCTGGGGCGGGCCGGAGTCCCGTGCGAGATCGTCGCCCAGGCGGGTGGCGGACGCGAGCAGTTCGACTCGGTCGTGCGGGTCGAAGACGATCAGGTGCCCGTCACGTTCCTGGCGGGCCCGCGACGGACTGCCGTTGGATGGCGCGGCTGGCTGGAGCAGAATGTGGTGGGCCTGATGGATCGGGTCTCCGAGTCGCGGCCGTCCGTGATCCATGCACACGCAGACTTCATCAATGCGGCCATCGCGCTTCACGTGGGGCGCGCCGCTGGGATTCCCGTGGTCTACGAGGCGCGCGGGTTCTGGGAGGAGTCATGGCTCTCGCGCACTGCTCAGATGGCTGGTTGGGATGACCCCTTCGCCATCTTCGAGGTTTTCGGTGAGCCAGAGGCTTATGCACTCCGCCGAGGAGCCGAAGCGCGGGTTCGCGAGGAGGCGGACCACATCTTCACTCTCGCCCGCGTGATGCGACAGCACATCGTCGACGAGAGTGCTCCCGGCACGTACGGGGAGGGGGCGATCTCCATCGTCCCGAACGCTGTGGACAGCGGGGCCTTTCCTCGGCAGGAGGCGGACCCCGATCTCAGGCGCGAACTCGGTATTGAGCCGGATGATGCCGTGGTTGGGTACATCTCGTCGATCGTCGAGTACGAGGGTATCGGCACTCTGATCCGCGCGTTCTCCCGGCTCCAGCGGCACCCTGAGGAGCACGGGCTAAAGGTCAGTACGGGCCTCAAGCTGCTCGTCGTCGGCGATGGGCCGCATCTCGATCATCTGCGCCGGCTCGTGGAGTCGCTCGGGATCGACGGGGTCATTATGCCGGGGAGGATTCCTCATAGGCGTATCCTCGATTTCTACGGCCAGATCGACGTCTTCGTCGTGCCCCGGAAACCTGCCCGTGTCTGCGAGCTCGTGACGCCGCTCAAGCCGTTCGAAGCCTTCTCGACCGGCCGTGCGGTCGTGCTCTCGGATGTTGCTGCGCTGAAGGAGATCGCGGATGATGCCCGTGGCGCGGCCGCGACGTTCACCGCGGGGGACGACCACGACCTGGCGAGCGTGATCGGAGGAATCGTCACGACCGACGGTGAGCAGGAGCGGATGTCTGCCGCAGGTGCGGACTGGGTGCGTGCCGCGCGTTCGTGGGACGCCAACGTTCCGGCATACGTCGAGGTGTACTCGCGCCTCGGACGCGTGTCGGAGACGGCAGGCTGATGACCGTGAACGACCAGAGGCCCGTCGTTGGGTGAGGCGCCTGAGCTCCGTGCGGCCCTACTCGCACGCATCCCGCCCGTCATGGGGTGGCACAGTATGGACAAGGGGCGCGATGCACCTCGTTCGGGGCAGGACGTGGCCCTCTCTGGATGGGCCCCCGGTGCTGAGTCGCCGATTCCCCTGGCACCATCCTTCGATTGGGCGGACTCTTCCGCCCTGAGCAGGTCGTTCGCATCGCAGTTGCAGTCCCTGAAGTTCCTCGATGCCGTTCTGCTCGCGTACGACCGTGACCGTGAGCCGGCTGATCTCGACTATCTGGCGAGCGTGCTTCTCTCCTGGGGAGAATTCGCGCAGTCCGATCCGCCGGACTCGAGCATGTGCTGGTATGACCTGTCGACGTCGCTTCGCGTTCCGCGCATCTTGGGGGTTGCGGCGCGGGCACTGCGAGACCACTCGCAGCACGGGGAGGCGATCGCCCGGATGATCCCGCACCTCCTGAACGGACATCGGGAGCGCCTATCGAGCCTGCTTTGTGCGACGATCTCGAACAAGTCGCTCTTCGTGCTCGCGGCTCTGGCCGAGATCGCCGTCATCGATGATGCCGTCGGCGAGTCCTCGGGAGAAGCAGCCGCGGTGATCGACGAGATCCTTGCGCTCTTCTCCCAGCAATTCATGCCCGACGGCGGCCACGTGGAACATTCGCCTGCTCACCAGCGCATGACGCTTCTGGGGTTCCACTCGGTTTTCAAGAGGTTCGTCCCCAGTGGGCACCCGGCGCTCGGGTCTCCACTCCGCGGGGCGTACGAGGCGCTGTCGTGGATGTACCGACCGGACGGGAATCTGGTGGAGATCGGTGACACCACCCCGGAACGCCTGCCGGTCCCGACGGCCCCCCCGATGTCCCCGAATGCCAGATTCGTCTTTAGTCGTGGCGGGGAGGGCCAACGGGCACGCCGACAATGGAAGGCTCTTCCCGACTCCGGGTGGGCGTTCGTGCGAAGCCCATCTGAGGATTCCGCGAGTGAGCCGGGGGGCGAGTCCTACCTCGCCTTCCATGCGGGATTTCATTCCCGTTCGCACAAGCACGCAGATGACCTCTCGCTGTGCTGGTCAGAGGGCCTCGTGAATATTCTCGTCGATGGGGGCAAATTCGGGTACGGGGCCGTGCTGCCGCGGGACAGCGATCTCCGACGCAATGGTTTCTACTACGCGGACCCCAGGCGGCAGTACATCGAGTCCACACGGGCCCACAGCACGGTGTTGCTGGACGGTGTTGATCATGACCGCGTGCACCGCAAGCCCTATGGCGGAGGAGACGTACAGGCAGGGCTCCGCTCCGGACGGTTCACCCTCTCTGGGACAGCGCCTCATGGGACGTGGACGCACCGCCGGCTGATCGGCTTCCGACCGGGGCGCAAACTCACGGTCCGTGACACGGTGCGACTGCACGACGGCCAGGCTCATCGAATGGAGTCGCGATTCCTGATTGACGGTCGATTCTCGATGCGCATGGTGGACGGGGTGGTCGAGATGTGTCGGGAGGACGCAGGTGTGGTTCTCCGGATCCAAGGGCATGACGCGCTCGAGCGTGTCCCCGACGTCGCCCTCGGCTGGCCGGACCCACTGGAAGGATGGCGCAGTGAGTCGGATGGCGAGGTCACTCCGTGCTGGAGCATCGTGTTCCGGGCCGAGTGCGTGAAGGTCACTGTAGGGACCGTGACTTTCGATGTCAGCACGACGAAGCCAGAGCCCTCGGAAGGGGATGCACGATGATGCGCCGCGGAGGCGATTCAGTTACCTCGGGACGTGCCTTCCCGATACGTGCTGCGATCTGTGTGGCAGTGCTCGTCGTCTTGTCGCTCGCCGTCCTCGTCGTCGTGCTAGATCGCATGGAGAAGCCGCCTGCACCTGCGCGAGAGGGGGAGGACATGCAGACGCTCGCCCTCCCGGCCGGCGATACCAAGATGTCGGAAGTCGAAGTTCCCGCAGACTCCAAGGGTCCGACGCAGCTCAAGTACCACGTGGAGGTTTCGCCCGCGGCCATCGACTCCGACACGGGCGTGCTCGTGGCGGCTCGCGTTGCGTGCGATACGAGTGGCGGCGCGGACATGGTGTTCGACGGGATTACGAGCACGAACGTGGTCCTCGCCCGGGGAGGCTCGCTCGAGGGCGAGGCCCTTGTCGACGCCACGGCAGCGACGCATTGTCGGGTCGTCGTCAGTGCCCCGCTCGATTCTGCTGCAGCTTCTGTTCAGCCCGAGGTCACCGTAAGAACTCGGCTCACTGCGGCGGCGTCGGGCGCTGGAGTCGAGTTCCTGGACATGAAGGGCTCGGAGCCGCAGCTCGTGTCTCGCAATCGTCCCGCATACGTGACGGAGGGCCGGATCGATCAGCCGAAGAAGGGCTTCGATCTGACTCAGACGGTCCGGATGACCTCGTGCACGACCGAGGGCGGATCCCGCGACGGGGGCGAGAGCAGGAATCTCTGCACGCCTGGGCTCGTGAGCGATAAGCCGGCGGCCGCCCGGGTCCGGATCAATGTGGTCTGGTACGACGCCGAGGGCAACGAGGTCGCCGATCGAACCGTATGGGACGAGGTGAACTCGATCGATCCCGCCGTTCACCACCTTCCATGGACCGTGAACATCAGCGGGATCCAGCCGCCCGGCGACGTCCCGGCGGCCTCCGCTCGGATCATCACGCGAGTGGACAGCACGGCCGGACCGCCGTTCGTCGTTCACGAGTCCGGCACCGGTGCTGTCTCCTCGCCTCACTCGAGTTCCGAGTAAACGCTCTCCATCACGATCCGGTACTGCTCGTTCGAGGGCGAGCTATGCCCAGGACCGAGGTCGAGGGCCGTCTCCGCGAAACACTCTCCATTCTGCTCCAAGAGGAACTCACGCAGCCGCCGAGCATGTCGCTCTCGGTGGATCTCGTCTCCGATGTTGGAGACGAGGTGGACCTTCGCCGGATGGCCGTGGGCCGTCATGCGCGCGATGAGATCGACTCGCTCCCTAGGGACGAGGGACTGATCTCGCGCGGCCGCTGAGCCGAAGGCGGCGTCGATGGCCGCCTGGTAGAAGCGAGCGCTGTAGGCGGGAAGATCGGTCTGGGGGTCGAACGCCACTGCGATGGAGCCGGGGACATAGATGGACGCGGCAATGGCCGCGAATCCGCCACCCGACCCACCCTGCAGCACGACATTGCGCACTCCAAGGGCTTCACGATAGGTCGAGATCACGTCCGCGATCTTACGTATGAGGTCGAGCTCCGTCGTCCCGAGGTACCACCCGAGTCGCAGGGATTCGCTCAGGTCCAGCGTGGGATCGGAGACCGCGATAGTCGGCCCGGCTCCCAACGTCCGCTGATAACGGATCCGTTGGAAGTAGGGGAGTTCGATACGCGCTCTGTCGATCGCGCCATGGAAGAGGACCGTCAGCGTGTCCCCCGGGTCCGGTGCGACCAGGAGCGGCAGCACCAGGTCACCGAGATCGTAGGTGTGGAGTTCCTGTTCGCGAGGCACGTCGACGATCTCGTCGGTGCCCAGCAGGGAGCGGACGCGGTCTCCTGAAGTGCTGTTGAGGTCGATGCCGGGCCAGGCGAGGAGGCCGGCGCGGCTACGGGTTCCAACCACAGAGGAGGTGTCCGTGGTGCCTAGGAGGTCCGTCACTGTCGAGCGAGCAATGGCACGTTCGCTCGGATGAGCTCTCGCGGCCTCTTCTATGAGTCGCTCGGCCAAGAGGGAACGGGACTCGATCGAGGGCTTCCGCCAGGCATTCGCCCGCGTGTCCCGGCTTGCCCGGACCAGCTCCTCCCGCCCCATGTCGTACTCGGTCTCGGTGTCGTCGGATGCGGCGTCGTTCTCCACGAGGCGCAGCAGTGCCTCGGGGGAGATCGTCGGCGGGCAGACGGACACGCTGTTGGCGGAGATAAGGATGCGCTCTGTCGCTCGACCGGTATCCACGTCGAGACCGATGAAGCCCTTCGGCAGGCCCTGCACGTTCGTCACTGTGGGCTTGTTCGAGCGGAACCCTGGAACAATGGCCGTGACGAATCGGAATCGCGTCCCTTGGCGCCGTGCGCTGAGAAGCGGTGCAGGCTCTCGCTCCCGCCACCCCGTGGCGACCCAGCCTACGAGAGGGTCTTCCTCCCCCTCGTGGATCTCGAGTTCGGGGGGGATGCCGAAGGTCGAGACCAATGCATGCGCCCCATCCCTCTCGAGATGGAAAGAGTTCTTGTCCATTTCGACGGTGACCCCGGGGGCAGTCTGCCACTGCTGCCTAGCATCGACTTCGCGACGCGAGTCGATCGTATCGACGACAACGAGGTACTCTCCGCTGTTCGAGTAGACGACTCGCCTTTCGATTGTCGAGTCCGGATAGCCCTCGTCTCGGAACTTGAAGTCTTCGACAGCCGCGGACGCCTTGTGCTGGATGAGATCGACACTGGTCTTGCGGTGGCGATCCTCTCCGGCGAAGATCACGACATTGTGAGATTCGCGTTCGACGAAATGGGTGCGATCGGCAGAGAAGTCGTACGAATATTTTCCGGGATCCACGATCCACGGACCTCCGTCGGCGAAGAGCGTCAACGACCCGCCATCTTTGTGGCCGTGCACTCTGCTGTTGGATCCGAAACTCAGCGAGAAGAAGGTCTCCTGGTCGAACGAGCGTTCGTGTTCGCCCCAGCCGCTCCGCCCGTATGCGTAGCCTGCCGTATAGACGGCGACGTTCGAGTCGGGAGCTTCGCCGCGTGCTCCGGCGGAGTTCACATAGTCCAGATGCGGGTGGCGCACCGAGGTGGGGCGGACTGTGCCGGTGTTCCCGATGGGCACGAGCGTCCCATCGGGCTGGGTGGCGTGTGCCAATGCGGTCGGTGCGCCGGCGAGCACGTCGAAGTCGCCCTGGACATCGTGCCCGGTTGCGATGAAGAGCGTTCGGGCTTCGTTCCACCATCGGTAGTTGTTGAGGTGGTAGCCGACGGCGCCCTCGGCATTGATGCCCTCGGAGTCGTACTCCTGAGAGAGCAGAGCGGAAGCCCTGTTCGCGGCGAGCTCCACGTAGTGCGTGTCATCGAGGGCCGCCCCGCAGGCGGCGAGACCCATGAGCTGGTGGAGGCGGTGGTTGGAATGGCCCAGATTGTCCTCGTCGGAGAACCACTCCGCATGTATCCGCACTGCGGTGGCCATCATGTCGAGCGCATCGGGGTATTCACGGCTCACAAGGGGGATGCCGGCGACGATCTCTCGAGCGCGCATACCGTCGATCATGTCCATCCAGGCGCTCTCGGCCGCAGCCATAGGGTCGAGGTTTCCCTCGCACCACTGCGTCACGATGTCGAGCCATCGATCGGCAGCCGCACGATCGCCGTTCTCTGCCTCTCGTCGAAGCGGATCGATCCACCGGAGCATGTGGAACTGCGCTCGCCAATTCCGGTCTCCGAAGGGATCTGATTCCCAATCGACTTTCTCGTCGACGGAAGCCTCCGGGTGCGGATTGAGCACGATCTTCCCACTGAGCACGCTCTGCACGGATGCGGGGTCCCGCCGTGAGGCGAGGAACATCGTGCCTGTCGTGACGTCGCGGGCGCGTTCGACGTTCAGCTGTCCCATGAAACTCTGTTCGTGCACGTACTGGCGCCTTCCGGACTCACTCGACGGGCCGTCACCGCCACAGTCCCTTGGTGTCAACGACGACCTTCTCCTGCAGGGTCTCGCGATCCAGCTGCTTGAAAGGATCATGATCGACCATGAGGAGCACGATGTCCGCTCGGCTCACAGCGTCGTCGAGATTGCTGAGTTCGACGTTGTCCCGTCCGCTGAGCTCCTTCGGGAGCTCGTCGATGTTCGGTTCGACAACGAGGACGGTGCCGTGATCGAGCCGGTCCGCGAGCTGGATGGTGATGTCCTTGGAGGGCGATTCGCGCAGGTCGTCGATGTTCGCCTTGAAGGCGATGCCCAGCGCGGCGACCACGGGGTCTTTCAGGCGGTTCGCGCGCTCGAGCACCTTGGAGATCACCAGCTCGGGCTTCGAGTCGTTGACGTTTCGGGCGGTCGCGATGAGCTTCGCGGTCTCCCGCTCGGCCGAGACGATGAACCAGGGGTCCACCGCGATGCAGTGCCCGCCCACACCGGGCCCGGGCTGGAGGATGTTGACCCGCGGGTGGTGGTTGGCGAGCTCGATGAGCTCCCACACGTCGATCCCCTGGCGGTCGGCGATCATCGACAGCTCGTTGGCGAAGGCGATGTTGACATCGCGGAAGGCGTTCTCGGTGAGCTTGGCCATCTCGGCGGTGCGGGCGTCGGTGAGCAGCAGCTCCCCGGAGCAGAAGCTCGCATAGAGGTCGCGATTCATCTCCGAGGCTTCGACGGTGAGGCCTCCGATGATGCGGTCGTTCTCGACCATCTCGATCATGATGCGGCCGGGGAGCACGCGCTCGGGTGCGTGGGTGAAGTAGAGGGAGTTCGGAAGGTTCGGCTCCTTCGTGAACTCGGGCCGGATCCCGAGGATCACGTCGGCCATGAACTCGGTCGCCCCAGGCGGGGAGGTCGACTCGAGGACGACGAGCTCGCCGCCGTGCAGCTGCGGCGCGATGCCGCGCGCGGCCGCCTCGATGTAGGAGAGATCTGCGTCGTGGTCGCCCTTGAAAGGAGTGGGGACCGAGACGATGTAGGCGTCCGCTTCGGGCGTATCCGTCTGTGCCGAGAGGCGGCCCTGGGCTACGGCACCGGCGACGACCGTCTCGAGACCCTCCTCGACGAAGGGCACCGTGCCCGCATTGATCGCATCGACGTTCGACTGCTTCACGTCGACGCCGATCACGCGCTTCCCCGCTTGAGCGAGGACGGCGGCCGTGGGCAGGCCGATGTAGCCGAGACCGACAACGCAGACAGTGTTGAGGGGAGCATTCGGACTCATCGAGACCTCCTGAGGGGGGTGGGGAGGGAGAAGGGCAGACCGGAGCGATCTTATCGTTTCTGGTCGGTAGCAGACGCGTGCGCTCGTCGAGCGAACGCGCGCTCATCCTCACGATGCAGCGGACCCTTTGGCCCCCGGCGCCAGACGGATCACCGTGGTGCTGCCCGGGGCGCTGTCGAGCGTGAGGGGATGCCCCCGCGCGAGCGTCGCGGCCTCCAGGTCCGCGTCCACTGGCGACATCGCCCCGAGAGTACTGGTGTGGGCCTCGGGGGACGCTCCGGTCAGGAGTGATCCCTGCTCGGGGTGCCAGGAATCCGGGACGTCCTGCCCGATGCTGGAGGGCGCGTTGATCCGCACCGACCGGGGGTGCTGCTCGCCCGAAGGATCGCGCATGTCCACGATGATGATCGAGAGTGTGCCGTTGCTACTCAGCACCCCATGGACCATGATCTTCCCGTCTCCGGAGACTGTCGGGGTCAGCACGCGCCCCGCGGGGATCTGGCCCAGCTGAACGAGGGAGAGGAAGCTGGTGCGGCCTTCCAAGATCGGGTCCGGGTCGTCGACCGTGCCGCGTGCGCACAGCGGGCTCATCGGGGCACCGCCCCGGCACGCGCCGAGGGTCGTGTGGAATGCCATGCGCTCCACGCCGCTCTCGGCCGCGGTCAGGGCGTAGTCGGAGGTCCACAGTGCCTGCGCATGCGTGCGAGAGGTCTCGTTCGTCCCTGCGCAGGAGGTCGGGCCGGTCTCCTCCATCCACAGAGGCAGACCCTCGGCGCTCGCGACGTCCTCGCCCATGCCGATGATCTTCCGGGCCTGTGTGCGCAGCTTCGGAGACGTCAGGTCCTCGACGGTCGGGTTCGCGATGGACGTCGCAGGGCCGTCGCAGTCCCACAGCGGGTACCAGTGCATCGTCAGTGCGGCCTTGTGGCGCACGTCCGATCCCGCGAAGGCCCGCCACCAGGGGGCGTCGTAGGTGCCGGGGCCGGCGATCGGGGTGTCGGGGGATTCCTTCTCGATCGCGCGCGCATACATCTCGAGCTGGGAGGTGTACTCCTCCGGCCCCCACGAGGCGTCCCGCACCGCGAGCTGCTTCTGATGCGGGTGATGGAAGCCGTTGGGCTCGTTGCCGATGCTCACCGCGAGCAGGTGCGTGCCGAAGGCCTTCTTCGCATAGCGCACCATGTCCGCCGCGCGACGGGGATCCTCGTGCCCCAGGTCAACGGTCAGCGTGACCGAGGCGTCGGCCCTCTTCGCGACCCGGGCGACGCGATCCAGATCGTCCGGGGTCACGGTGGCCTGGGCCCAGTCGGGCGCGGGCTCGTCGCTCGAGGTCCACCACATACGACGGTCCACCGAATTGCCGCCGAAGCGCAGCACCGGACGGTCCAGGGCATCGAGCATCTCGTCGAGGTTGGAGTCACCCGAGTCCCACGCGGGGTCGGCGAGATCGGTGGCCTCGAAGCTGAGGCCCAGATTCCCGCCCCAGGTCGCCGCACTGCGCGACTCCCGCAGCTGCACGGAGATCGGTTCCTCCGCGTCGTCTGCGGCGTCCGGCAGGGAGAAGGTGCCGGGTGTGGGGTCGTAGCCCTCCGCGAGCAGCTGATCGGCAGGGTCGGGGGCCGGAGCCGCCCTCGGTGCCTCGGGGGAGCCGTCGCCTGTGAGGCGGGGAATGGCGATCCACGCGGCCACGAGGGCGGCGAGCACAAGAAGGGCCACCGGCCCCCAGCGACGCAGCGCAGGGTGGGGACCGCGGGGGGAAGGGGGCATGGACGCCTCTCAGGACATCGCGCCGGCCGCATCGCGGCCGAGGTCGGGGTGCCCCGCCATTCTTCCCCACCGCGGGATCGCCGTCGACAGGCTCTCGCGCGAGCCCGCGACGTCCCCTCCGGCGAGGTCAGGACACGGTCGAGCCGACGCGCTCCTCCGGCCTGTGCTCGGCCTCGCCGCGCGCCGCGTCATGCAGCTCGGCGATATCGAGAAGGGCGTCCAGGGAGTCCGGATCCAGGGGGGCCTTCTCCCTCTCGGCGCGGCAGTCGGCCGCGAGCCGCCTCAGCTGTGCGTACGTCGTCATGGTGCCTCCTCGTGCTCGCCCGTGAGACTACATGTCCGATTCACACGATTTCCAGCGAATCCGATCAGAGAGTTCTGAGCGCGCACGCGCGGAGCTGAGTCGCCCCCAGCTTCAGATCATCACGTGAGCGTCATTGCGCCCGAACCAGGCGACGTCCCCGGTGGCCAGGAGCTCGCGGTCGTTCGTGGACCAGGCGTGGCCATGGGAGTCCCCGGCGCGCATCTGGGTGAAGCCGAAGCGGTCCGCGGAGTAGATGACGCCGCCGGCCCGGCCGACAGCTTCGAGCAACCCGGTGTCCTCCCCGCGCGCGACGTCGGCGAACGGATGGGCCTCGAACACCTCCCTCCCAGCGGTGATCGTCGGCCCCATCACCCGGTCGGTGAAGCGGTGCTCCTGCCACGGGAAGCGCAGCAGCGTTGCCCTGGTCCCGCCCAGGTACATGAAGTGGGCCTGCTTGCCGACCACGTCGGCGCCCGCGAAATCCCGAGCCCGCAGCAGGTCGTGCAGGTACCAGGGGCCGTAGAGGTCGTCGTCGTCCATCTTCGCGAGCACGGCGCCGTCGGAGGCGGCGACCGCTGCATTCAGGCATGCTCCCAGCGAGAGGTCGGAGGGGATCTCCCGGATCACGAGCTCCGCGATGCCGGCCTCATGGGCCGCGGCGACCACGCGGGGATCGACGGTGAAGCCATGTGTGACGAGCACCAGCTGCGGCGAGACGATCTGCTGCGCGACCTGGGAGACCAGGTGCTCGACCTGACGGGGACGGTTCGTGGCGGCGAGCACGCTCACCGTCGGCAGACCGGCGTCGCCCGCGATCCCCGCCCGGCCGGCGCGCTCGCCCAGACCCACGGACTCGAGCACCTGCCGTGCCCGGTGGGTGTACGTGTGCTCCCGCCAGATGCGGCGCTGGGCGAGGTGGACCGTGCGGTCGCGAAGCTCGCGCGAGCGCACGAGGGCGCGGGTCAGGTGCGCGGCCTCCTCCCGGTCGCCGGCCACCGGCACCTCGTCCGGTGGGAAGAAGTGGTGCAGTGCAGGGGAGGGGGCCGTCACCACGGGAGTGCCCGAGGCGGAGATCTCGAAGATGCGCCGCGCGCACATCGAGGGGCTCGTCACCACCGAGTTCACGTTGAGGAAGACCTTGTACGCCTTGTAGGCGGTGAGCATCTGCTGGTAGGGGAGCGAGCCCACCACGCGCTGGGCGAGCTCCCCGGGGAACTGGTAGCGCGGATCGTCGCCCAGGAAGCGGGAGAAGATCTCGAGCCCGTGGTCCATGCGCGCGGAGGCGTCGAGCGCACCACCCAGCAGCATGGCCATCTGCTCGCGGCGCTCGGGGAACTTGTGCGCGAAGTACATCCCAGCGAAGGCCACGTCCCGCGTCTGATGGCCGTGCTGGGGCCGCACCGGATTGTGCACGGCGCTCTGCGCGGCGAAGGGCAGCACGTCCACGCGATTGTGCCCCAGCTCTTCGCGGTAGCGGGGCAGCAGCGTCACGTCCGTCGTGAACACCTGGTCGAACAGCCGCGCGGTGTCCAGGAAGTCCTCGAAGTGCGGCGGGTCCTCCTTGTTCCAGAAGACGGTCGGGATGCCAAGGGCGCGGCAGTGCTCCACGACCTCGCGCAGGGCCGTGCTCGGTGCCTTCGACCCGGTCAGCTGGTACTGCCAGGCGTCCTGGTTCCCGTGCCAGGCGGACTCGACGAGCAGCAGGTCCACATTTCCGTCCGCGAGCTGCTCGTGCCACTCGCCCGGGGTGACGGCGATGGTCTCCATCTCGTAGGACCAGGCGAGCATCGAGAAATCGTCGAGGATCACGGCCGCGCGCAGCCCCGGCAGGTGCGGGGGACGCTCGGGCAGGGCGCCGGGGGCGAAGGTGAGGCGGCCGTCGTCGCTCGCTGTGCTCTCGGCGGTCGCGGTGAGCGCGCCCACCCGCTGCCGACGCCTCCACGTGCGCACCTGGGACAGGCCCCCGTGGCGGAGATGCCAGAAGGCGGTGCGCGCGGTGCGCAGCGGCGAACGGGACTCGGACACAGTGGTCTCCTGCACAGGTCGGGATGGAAGCGCCGGGGCCCGAGCGAGCCCGAGTACCCTGACGCTCACACCGTATAGTGCAGCCGCTTGGCGGATGCCCCTGTCCGCAGACCTGAGGAGACCCGTGCCCGAGACCACAGGGCGGCCCGTGCTGCGGGTCACCATCTTCGGCAGCTGCGTCTCGCGGGACACCGTGGACCTCGCCGCGCACGATCGCATCGAGGTGGCCGGATACATCGCGCGCCAGTCCGTGCTCTCGGTCGGGAACGACGCGAGCGCCAAGTTCCCGCAGGACGCGGTGATCGACTCGCCCTTCCAGCGCCGGATGATGGAGGGCGACTTCGCGGGCGACGCCGCCCAGCGCATCCTCGAAGAGGCCCCGCACAGCGACCTGGTGGTGTGGGATCTCGCAGACGAGCGCCACGGCGTCCAAGGGTATCTCGACGGCGACGTGGTCACGCGCAGCATCGACGTGATGCGCAACCCCGACGTGCGGGCGGCCCTCGCGGGATCCCTGCACGTCCCCTTCGGCGACGACGAGCACTTCGAGGCCTGGGCGACGGCGGCCACCGCCTTCCACGCGACGCTGTCGGAAGCCGGCCTCGCGCAGCGCACGGTCGTGCTCGAGGTGCCGTGGGCGCGCACTGCGGCCGACGGCTCCGAAACCCCGGCGAGCATGGGCATCAGCCCTGAGGACGCGAACGAGCGCTTCGCCCGCTACTACGCCCACCTGCGGGGACTGGGGGTGCAGACGATCGAGCTGGACGCCGAGGAGGTCCGCTCGGACCCCGAGCACCGCTGGGGCCACGCCCCGTTCCACTACACCCAGGACGTCTACGAGCGGATTGCGGACGCTTTGCTCGCCCACTGAACCCGCGGGCGTCTGCGCCCGCGCGCGTCACGGCTCATCGGCCGGTCGCATCCTCCGGGGGACTGACGGGGGAGGCCGCGGCGCGCTCGCGCTCTCGCCGTGCCTCCTGCTCGTCGCGGCGGCGGAAGCGCCGTCCGATGACGACACCGACGATGACAAGGAGGATCAGCACGAGGGCGGAGCACCCGTAGAAGGCCAAGAGGGGCTCGAGCGGCATCATTGGATCGAGTCTAATCCCCTTCCTCGAGCATGGGATTCCAGGCCGAGGTCGGCCGGCACATGCCCCTTCGCAGCGGGCGAGGGCAACGTCCGGAGACGCTGCCCTCGCCCGCTGTCGGGGCGACGGGATCAGATGCCGGTGGACCCGCGCCCGTCGTCGCCCTTGCCAAGCTTCTTCAGACGGTCGAGCAGCCCCTGCTCGGAGTCGGAGCCCTCGGCCTCGGACCCGGGGAGAGTGCTCCCGCCGCCGGGGCGCTCGGTCTGCTGCGAGGGGTCGACCTCTCCCTGCTCACCGGTGGGGGCCTGGCCGCGCTGCTCCGGGACCTGATCGCCCTGAGCGGGGACCGCGCCCCACTGGCCCGAGACCTGGTCCTGCTTATTCAGAGGCTGCTGCTGACCGGGATCGACCGGTGCCTGCCGATCCTGGACCCGCGCCTGCTGATTCGGGACCGGCGCCTGTCGATCCTGGACCGGCGCCTGCCGATCCCGGTCGTACTCATCGGTCGCCCCGGCGCCATCGGCGCGGGTGCCCGCCGCGGCGGATCCCGCGGCGGCGGAATCGGTCGGCTCGGCGCCCTGTCCGCGGTCGTCCCGACCTGCGATGCGAGGGTCGTCATCCCGTGGGCGGTCGGCAGTCCCATCGGCGACGCGGCCATCCGCGGCGTGGGTGCCGCCGTGGATGTCGTCCCGGTGGGTGCCGACGCCCTGATCCTGGAGGCGACGATCCGGGGTGCCCTCGCCCACCTCGCGGCGATCCGCGGCGTCCGGAGCCTCCGCACGGTGTCCCGCGACGCCGTCGGCGCTCTCACTTCGTTCGCCGTGCTGGGCGCCCTGGGCTTCGATCTCCTCGTCCGTCAGGACGCGGCCCTCGTCGTCTCCCGGTCTCCGGGTCTCGTCGCCGGGCCGCCGGGCGCCGGCGCCGGCCGCTCCGACTCCTGCAGCGGTCGTTCCGGCTCCTGCGGCGGCCGTGTCGGTGGTCGCCTCGTGCGAGCCGCCGACGCGTCGATCGTCCCGCAGCCCGTGCTCGGCGGCGCGCGGGTCCTGGGTGCTGACGCCGGGATCCTGCTGGTCGGGCACTGGGCGCTCGTCCCTCTCGCGCCGAGGCGCCTGCACCTCTCGTGCGTCCCGCGGCGCGGTCTCGGGGTCGCGGGCATCGTCGCGGTGGGTCTGCGGACGGTCGTCGTCGACGCGGCGCGCATCCGCCGGCTGGTCGCCGGGGCGGCTTCCCGCGGCGCCGGCTCCGGCGGCCGTGGCCGCGCCCGCTCCGCCCGCGGCGGCTGCGGTCCCGGTCTCGCCCGTGGAGCGACGGTCCTCGTGCCCGTCGACCGCCCGGCGGCGCCCGTCGTGGTCGACGTCCTCCTGGACGGGTTCCCGCGGCGTGACGGCATCGTCGTTGCGATGCGAACGCGTCGCCTGTTCGTCGGTGCTCTCCTCTCGCGAGCGGGCACCGGCCTCGCTGGCGGTGACGCCGGCATCGGCGCCGGCGGCCCCTGCGCCGACGGCCGCGCCCGTTCCTGCCGCTCGACCGTCCTCACGATCGGTGGTCGGCGGGGAGTCCGAGGTGTCCGCCGGGGCGCCGGCATCCCGGCGCGCCGTCGCGCCGTCGGCGTCACCGGTGTCGCGGCGGACGGCGGTCCCGTCCTGCGCGCCGGAGTGCTTGGTGTCGACGTCGGGGTCGAGAGCGTCGGCCTGGCGCAGGCGATCATCGACGTCCGCACGCGCGTTGTCGGCCTCCTGCCGCTGCTCCTGCGCGGACTGCTCGCGGCGCTCGGCCTCGACCTTCGCCTTGTCGGCCTCGAGCTCGGTCTCGCGGGCCCTGATCTCCCGCTCCTTCACGCCGACCTGGTCCTTCTGCGCCTGCTGCCGGAGCTCGGCAGCCCGCTGGCGGTCGATCTCCTCTTGGCGCGCACGGCGCCGACGAGAGCTGACGACCCCCACGATGATCAGGATCGCGAGGACCACGATGACGAGGATGATGACCGGGATGACCCAGCCGGGCAGGTTACCCATGTGCTTCTCCTTCGATCGGACCCGTTCTTCCGGGCCGGGAGGGCGTGCGGTGGTGACCGCAGCACTCACGATTGCACCAGATATATGTGGCGGGCGCCACAGCAAGAGCGGTGTGGTTGCTGCATAGCTCATGTGGCAGAGCCGTGCACCTGGCGCCTCGCGCGTCCTCGGGGGGCGGGGGGTGGAGCCGATCATCCGGTTGCTCGGTTTCCGGAATCTGCCCGTTTGCCGGGAGGGCTGTCAGCGCGCGCTGCTCGCGGCCTGGCCCGTGCGTGCCGTGCTGCGGATCGCCGTTCCCGCACACGCGCCTCGCCACCGGCGAAAGCGGGCACAGAACGGACTCGACGATGTGTTGCGGTGCAGTGTCGACACTCAGCCAGCCCCGACGCGGATGTGGATGCAATAGGCATGCCACGGCCTCGGCACCCGGTAGGTGTGGTCTCGTCCCTTCGACTGTGCTCGTAGTTCACGGAGCATCCAGTAGGCGGGTCGACTACGGCTGCCGGTTCTGTCTTGTCTATCCTCTAGGCGGTGCGCCATCGTCGGTGCACCCGAAAGGCGAGGGTGCAACGTGGAGATCGGGCTCATCGGCATCAACAAGTATGCGCGGTTCCTAAATTTTGCGTGCCAGCTGCACGCGTACGCGTTCCAGAAATTCCTAGAGAAGAACGGGTACTCCTCGACCATTCTGGATTATAAGCCCGTGACGTACGGCGACCACGACATGCGCAGTCCGGCAGCCCACGCCGAAAAAGAGTACCGGCAGGCTGTTATGGCTGGCGCGTCACCGGCGAAGCTTGAGAGGCTGGCCGATCTGGCCGTCGGCTACCGGAGCCTCGCCGCAGAACGCGCTAGCCGATTTGACCGATTCCAGGACTTCGAGCGCAGGAATCTCACCGTCACCGAGGAACAGTATGATTCCGAACTCCTGGAGATACAGGATCCCGGCTTTGACTGCTACATCTGCGTGACCGACGTGATCTGGTCTGCTGACCCCACATACACTTTCGACCGGGGCTTCCTGTTGGGTAGCAAGGCGTTCGAGGGTAAGCCGAAGATCGCTTACGCGGCTAGTCGAGGGATCTCCAAGGACTTCACGGGGAAGACTGCAGATATCTTCTTCTCCTACCTCGGGGAAATCGAGGCTATCGGAGTGCGGGAACCAGACCTCGAAGCGTACATCGAGCAGAACTCCGATCTGGACGCGACGACAGTGCTCGATCCTGTCCTGTTGCACGACGGCCGCTTCTGGCGGGATCTGGCGGTAGCCCCGCGCGAGGAGAAGTATCTGCTGCTCTATTACGTGATGGGGCGTTCCGCAGACACAGTAGAGAAGGCCGTAGAGTACGCGAAGCTTCATGATCTGACGATTGTAGAGCTGTCTGACAGGCCCTTGAAATATGGCCAAGTCAACGATCCCGAAGTGCGGCATGTGGCGCGGTATGACGTTGGGCAGGACGAATGGTTGGGATACATTGAGAACGCGGAGTGTGTGTTCACGAACTCCTTCCATGGTTGTTGCTTTTCGCTGCTGTTTGAGACGCCCTTCTTCGTTGGGAAGAGGATGGGGAAGAAAGTGCCGAATTTTCTGGCCACGTTCGGTCTTCAGGGCCAACAGTTTGCGCCCGATGACGACGTCCGCACGCTGTCCTCGGACGTCGACTTCCGCTCGACCGACGCCCCATTGCGGTCAATGCGCGAGCACTCGGAGGCGTTCATCTTCGAGGCGCTACGCCGCGCGGAAGCCTCGATCGCTGACGGAACTGCCATCGATCGGGAGCGGTTCGAGCAGAGGCGTCGGGAGATCCAGTTCCCTGTCCACTTCCACAGCGGTAGTGCTGGCCGCTCGGTCGCACTTCGCGACGAGGCTGAGCGCGTGAAGACGAAAGTGGTTCCCAGCGGAGCGCTTGAGTACTGGTGGCCAGGTCGTCGCTTCGTCAACGACGGTCGCAGCCCGTTGCCGCGAGGAGAGTTCGTCGCTGCAGGACGCGCGTTCGTCGGCTGGGCCATGCGGTTTCGGATCGACAACCGATGGCTGTGGTACCTGGCGGACGGCTCATTCGCGACGAGTGAGCAGCTCACAGCGGGCGGCCGGGCGGCCAAGGCGGTCATTCCCGACGGGGCGAGGATCCCTCACATGCCTGTCAACCACATCAGCTCGGTTGTGTTCGAGGCACGTTGGAAGAAGGACGAGACGTCCCTGCCTGTCGACTCAGGGCAGGACACGGCTGCGACGGGGACGCCTGGAGGCCGGTTTGCGAGAGGGCGCGCCCTGCTCGCTCCGCTGGGCAGGACCATCGGCCGAGTGCGCAGAGCTTTCGTGCGTGGGGAATAGTGATCATCGTGCAGATGACTACCGCGTGAACGTGAGCGACGCTGCCTTTTCTTGCGCGAAGACTCTCCGGTGCGTGGCGTGGGCTGCCCATCCGATTATCAATCGCCGCCGCTGCGGCCCGCTGGATCCGGCGCGACGCGATGTGGAGGGCTGTGAGTCGCAGCCTGAGGAGTCGCATGTCGTCGGCTAGTATCCGTGACGACGGATCAGCAATGGTGCACATCTGCCACCGGCCACTGTGTCGACGCCCGAGGGGGCAGTGACGCTTCCTCGAGCACATTGCATGTGTGCGCGTGTACGGGTTCTTATCGAAGTCTAAAGCGCAGGAAGAGGGGGAGCGTCGTGGTTGACATCTCATCCATTGCAATTCGGGAAGACGGAGACGCTCTTGTCGTATCGGCGAACATCGCCATGCCCGAATACGAAGGTGAGGCGTGGTACCGACTGCCGCTCGACGCCGGGACGGACCTTGAGGGCGCAGCGGATTCGTTCTTCACGATCGGGATGATCCTCGCTCTGGGCAGCGACGGTACGCTGAGACTGGACAGTCCCGTTTCGAAGCGACTCGTGTAAAACA
The DNA here is from genome assembly GCF_016623465.1 of Brachybacterium halotolerans. Classification (GTDB taxonomy): domain Bacteria; phylum Actinomycetota; class Actinomycetes; order Actinomycetales; family Dermabacteraceae; genus Brachybacterium; species Brachybacterium halotolerans. Next base: position 129,800 of record NZ_JAEDAJ010000002.1, on the reverse strand, counting down.
AGCGGGCCATCCAGGACATCTTCCTCACCTGGTATCCGGAGAAGCTGCGGGCCTTCGACGTCGACGCTCCTGTGCGGAAGGCGGACAGCGCTCCGCGGTCGAACCGCACCATGGCCTGTTTCACGGGTGGTGTGGACTCGTTCGACACGCTGGTCAACAACAAGGGTGACATCGATGCACTGGTGTACGTGCATGGTTTCGATATCGCGTTGTCTCGCAAGGAGATTCGCGAGGTGACTTCTGAGCACCTGCAGGCGGTGGCCGAGGAGACCGGCAAGGAGCTGATCGAGATTTCCACCAACATCCGCCGGTTCCAGAACCGAGCGGGCTCCTGGCCGCTGATTGCCCACGGCGCAGCGCTTTCATCGGTCGGACACCTGCTCAACAGCCGCTTCGGCCGCATGCTCATGCCAGGCTCCTACACCTTCAGCGACACGTTCGCGTGGGGGACTCACCCGATTCTTGACCACCGGTGATCAAGCGATCGCCTTTCCGTCGTCGACGACGGCAATGGCTCGGATCGCGTCACGAAGATCGTGGGAATCTCGCGTGACCCCGTAGCCCAGCGGCACTTGCGTGTGTGCTGGCAGAACACCGGTAAGTACAACTGCGGCGAATGTGAGAAGTGCAAGCGCACTATGATTACACCCGCCGTGGAGGGCGTGTTGCCGAAGTTCAAGACCTTCGAATCCAATATTTCCCTGGACGCGATTCGTGAGATGAAGGTGTCCAGCGATGGTAAGCGATCCTACGCACAGGCGAACCTGGATCACGCCGAGGCCAAAGGGGCTGATGACGTGGCCGAGGTTCTACGCGGTCTGATCTCCGAGTACGACGCCAAGGTTCGAAAGAGGGGGCTCGCCGCTGCCGCGAAGACGAACAGTGATGGTGCGGTGACTGCGCCGAACAACGGCGTCACCTGCGCTGCGGAGTCTGCGTCGACCAAGAGAGTGGTTCCCGCGAAAGGCAAGGCCGTAGCAACCTCCGCGGATGCGCTGGTTGGGGTCGCCCCGTCCTCCCTGGAGAAGCGTATGCGGACTCTCGAGAAGCGTCTGGCGGTGACGGAGGCTCGCACGGTCACGAACGCGAGTAAGCTCGGGCGGCTCCAGAAGATGTGGCCGGTGCGGTCCTGGGAGCGTTTCGCAGCCTGGCGTCACGGGAAATAAAGCCAGCTGGTGCTCTGCAGGGTACGCCGGACTCGTGCCACGGTTGTTGCTCGACCTTGACGTGGGCAGGGCACACTTCGATGTGTCGCTTGAATGGACGTTCGCCGGGACGTACCGTGCTCGGGTCGACCCGGTGGAGCCTGATCTTTTCCGCGTGCGATAGTCCTGATCACATGGCTCCCTATCCACCAGAAAGCAGGTCCCACCTTTGGAGACGCTTCGCGAGCTCGTGCCCTACTTCGACGAGCGTGGCAACTCGATCGAATACGACGGCGAGCTTCCCCCGAGCGCGAATGTGACCATCAAGCTCCGCGGCTCCGGGAACAGGCTCGTGGTCGCCCCGACCTCGAAGATCGTGGACCTGATGGTCGACTTCTCCGGCGACGACGCGCTGGTCGTCATCGGGGACACCACGGTGCCCCGCACGGGACTGCGCTTCTCGATGCGCCTGGGGCACCAGTGCACCGTCCGGATCGGGGCGAACGTCGGCGCCGAGACCAAGTCCTTCATCCGGGTCTCCGAAGGGCAGAGTGTCAATATCGGCGATGACTGCATGCTCGCTTCCGGCGTCGCATTCCGTGCCGATGACTCGCACGCGATATACGACGTGCGCACCGGAAAGAGGTCCAATCCAGCAGCCTCGATCGAGGTGGGGGAGCATGTCTGGCTCGGCAAGGACGTGGTGGTGATGGGCGGCGTGAAGATCGGAGACGGGTCCGTCGTAGGCCTTCGCGGGATCGTCACGAAGAACCTCCCCAACAACTGCGTCGCCGTCGGGGCTCCCGCGCGCGTGGTCAAGCGGGACACCGCGTGGGAGCGCCCTCTGCTGACCTATCGGCAACCCGGCATCGACGGACTTCCCCGAGGGCACAAGAAGTCCAAGAAGTACTGGAACAAGACCCGAGAGGACTGATCCGAGCAGCGGCAGTCGCCGCGTGCTCGGTTCCTCTCCCTTCGGAGCCTCACTGTGACGCCCGGCGGTGCTGATGGCCTCCCGGGCGCTTATCCTCTCTGCGTTTCGCCCTTGACCGCAGCAAGGTCCTTGCGGGCCTGCGCCAGGTCCTTGCGCGTCTCGGCCAGGGCGACATCCTTCTTCTTGTAGCTCTCGTAGCCGCGGCGCAGCTTCCGTCGCACCTTCCCCTGGTACTGCTCGTGCGAGGTGCCCTCATATCGGGGCAGGTTCTTCTCGAGCTGGCCGTAGGTGTAGGGCCGCGCCGCGCTCTCCGGGGCGACGACGCCCTTGATGCCATCGAAGAGCGTCCGATAGACGTCCATCAGCTCGGACGGCTTCTTCGACACGCCCTCCTCCATCGCCCGGTCCAACTGCTTGAGCACGTGGTCCGCGTTCCAGTTCTCCGACGAAATCGCCCGGTGCCCATATCCCACCGAGTCGTAGAAGTAGGGCACCTTGAAGTTCCAGGAAAGCCCGATGCAGGGAACGGAGTATGCAAAGCTCGTGATGCTCGCGTGCAGGCGGTAAGCGATCACCCCGTCGCAGGCGGTCAGCTCGCTGATCAGCTCTTCGGGTGAGTTCACGGTGAACATCGTCTTGTTGATGGGGACGTCCCGCTTGCGGACGATGTTGTCGAGGAACACTTCATCGGCAAAATGTCCGGTCGTGAACAGTCGATAATCATCCCCTCGAGCCTTGAGCTTCGCGATTACATCGAGCCAGAAGTTCTGCTGATCTGCTTCCGAGAAGTTGATTTTGTTGTCCTTGAAGATGCCGGCGCGGGTGACCACGAGACCGATCCGGCGTCCGGACTTCTTCGGCGAGGACGCCGAAGCTGTCGTCGGCGCGGGCTTCGGGCTCACCGTGCTGGTGGTGGCCTCTTGCGGTCGGCGATCCTGCGCGGCGAGACGGGGGAGTGCCCGACGAGCCGTCCGGCGGGCGATCTGCTCGATCTGTCGACGCGACGTCGACACCGCTCGCGAGAGCGCGGCGACGGTCGGCTGCTTCGCGTTTTCGTTGACGGACTCGCCTGCGTCTGACTCCGGGGACGCGCCGAGGTTCGTTGCGGCACTGTGTGCCGACGGGTCCGTCATCGGCCCGAACACGATGTCTGCGAAGACCGCGGGGTCGGCGACGTGAGCGACGGGGATTCCCGTCTCTTCGGTGTACTTGCGTACCGAGTCGAAGTCGTCGCGCGTCGTGATCTGGCGAACCACCGGCAGCTGCAGGGCCCGCTTCAGCTGCTGGGACTTCTCGTTCTGGGAGTTGTACTTCTCGACGCCGATGCTCGAGAAAAGGACGGGCACCCCGAACTCCTGCGCGATCTCCAGAGTCGTGATCGTCTTCCGGTAGAACACCTGGTAGGAGTAGTTGAAGAGCGGCGCACCCCCGAAGATCAGTAGGTCCGCGCTCGAGATGGCCGTGCGTGCGGCTGCGAGGTGCTTCGGATCGTTGCGCTGCAGGTACTTCTTGTTGATGATGCCTGCCGCGCGGCTGTCGATGACGAACGAGTCGTCGCCGCGGCCCAGGTTCCGCATGGCTGCCTTGATCAGTGCGATCACCGATGCCTCGATGATCTGGTCGCCGACGTTGTCCGAGTCGTTGTTCGTCAACAGGAGGACCTTGAACTTGGACACTTTTGCTCCGTTTTCGTCGTGTTCAGCGGCTCGCCGCAAGCCGAACAGGGGGCGACTGCGGTTACGATGTCACCTGGCGTCCACCCTGTGTTTACTCGACGTACAGTACCCACGGCTGGCTGGGCGCGGAAGCGGCTGAGCTATGGACGTCGTCGCCCCGGGGCGGTTGCACTGTTGCCCGTACTGCCGGGGTGCTTCTCCGACACGGCTCAGCCCTTGCCGCGTCGGCCTTCCGGGGTTCCGAGGGTGGGAAGCATCGTTCGAAGAAGCAATGGAGAGGACACCTGTCGAGTGGCAGCGCGCTTAAGAGTGGCAGAGATCACCTGGAGTCATATCTGGGTGACGTTCAGGCTGACCTTCGACGGGATCGAGGAGCCGTCGACCGTCGCTTCGGTCGACGGGCGGGCTGACGAAAAGGAATCGGGCACCCACAGCGCCTCGACGGACAGCGGGCTGCCGGATGTCCCGCAGGAACTTGCTGACGCGGCCGGTGCGCTGGCCAATGGCGCTATGGAAGACGACTCGTCCGACGACCCCACCGCGCTCGAAGTCGATGTCGAGTCCACCGAGGCCGAGGCTGAGGGTGTCGTGGAGATCCCCGTGGCCCAGGAGATCGCGACTGGTCCTTCGACCATCCCAACGCTCGAGGACATCGAGTCCGGCGCGGTCGAGTTCATCTTCGTGGACAAGAAGCGCGTGCAGCGCGCCGAGGCGACCCACCTCGGGGGCCGTGACTACGAGATCCGCATCAACATCACGCGCTTCAACGGGCGTCGCCAGTTCCCCGACGGCACGTGGCGCATCATCCCTCGCGTGGACGGACAGCGCGGCAAGGCGGCGACGTATGACATCGCGTCCGCAGAGAACATTCCTTCTCTCTCGCGGGTCTTCATGTACGACGCGAACAAGACCGGCTACACGATCTCCTTCGGCTTCTCCGAGGCCGAAGATCCGCCGATCCTGCTGATGCGGGTCTACCAGCTGTTCCGCCGGGGCAAGAAGCCGAAGAAGCCGAAGCTCTCGACGCGCATCAAGCGGTATCCCTCGGCCCTGCGCAAGCGGCTGACGAGCAGGAAGAACAAGAACGAGACGCTCTCCTCGTTCTATTCGTACGTGCGCAACCATCGGCCGGAGGGGCGGAAGCCCAGGATCCTGTTCGCCTCCGAGCAGCGCCCCCGCATCGGCGGCAACCTGCTGCGGATCCGCGATCGCATGATCGAGCGCGGCCTGGACAAGGACTTCGAGTTCAGTGAGTCCTTCCGCATCCCCAGCACGAGCGACAAGCGCTCGACGCTGCGCGCTGTGAAGCTGCTCGCCGAGGCCGACTTCGTGTTCATCGACGACTACTTCGCGATGTTCGACTCCCTCAAGCTGGCCAAGGACTGCACCATCGTGCAGGTGTGGCACGCGGGCAGCGGCTTCAAGGCCGTGGGCTACAGCCGCTTCGGCAACTACGGCTCCCCGAAGCTCCAGAATGCTCACCGCCGGTACACCTACGCGATCACGGGTTCGAAGCATCTTGTGCCGGTCTACGCGGAGGTCTTCGGGATCGAGGAGGAAGCCGTCGTCCCGACCGGACTCCCGCGCATCGACTCCTTCCTGGATCCCGACCGCACCGAGCAGGTCGAACAGGACTTCTATCGCGAGCACCCGGACCTCCGGGGGAAGCGGCTCATCCTGTTCGCACCCACCTTCCGCGGCCGCGGGATCAAGGACGGGTACTACGACTTCGACAAGATCGATTTCCAGGCGCTCTACGAATACTGCGGCGACGATTCCGTCGTTCTGTTCCGCATGCACCACTTCGTGAGCAAGTCGATCCCGATCCCTCCGGAGTACTCGGACCGGCTGCGCGACTTCTCGCACTTCCCTGACGGGAACGACCTTCTCCATAATGTCGACCTGCTGATCACCGACTACTCGTCGATCATCTATGAGTACTCGCTGCTCGAACGGCCCATGCTGTTCTTCGCCTACGACAAGGACGTGTACTCCACGACCCGCGGCTTCCACCGTGACTACGTCGACACCGCCCCGGGCAAGGTGTGCGGGACCTTCGACGAGCTGCTCACGGCGATGCGGGACGAGGACTACGAGCAGTGGCGCCGCGAGAAGTTCGTGCGCGAGAACTTCGACCACGTCGACACGCACTCCGCCGATCGCGTCATCGACTGGCTGATCCTCGGCCGTCCGATCGGCACACCCGTCGAGGGCGAGGGTGTGATCGAGTCGCAGGCGCTGAACGATCCCTCTGCCGAGGCGACAGACACGACCGGTACGAACGCCCCGACCGTGAAGGAGAACGCATCATGACCGTCGGAGTGATCTTCGCGGGAGGCAGCGGCACCCGCATGAACACCCGGGCACTGCCCAAGCAGTTCCTGGAGGTGAACGGGCGTCCGATCATCGTCCACACCCTTCAGCACTTCGAGGACCATCCCGAGGTCGAAGCGGTCGCCGTGGCGATCCTCCCTGCCTGGCGCGAGCACTTCCTGAAGCTGGTCTCCCGCTACGAGCTCACCAAGGTGAAGTGGATCGTGGACGGCGGCGGCACCGGCCAGCAGTCGCGCCACCGCGCGCTGCAGGCTGTCGCGGAGGACCGTCCCGGCGACACCGTGGTCCTCGTCCACGACGGCGTGCGACCGCTGATCGACGAGGACCTCATCACGAAGAACATCCGCGGCGTCGAGGAGCACGGCTCCGCGATCACCTGCTCCAAGGTCAACGAGACGATCGTGACCAGCGACCACGGCGATGTCGGGTCGATCATCCCCCGCGGCAACCTCTTCGCAGCCCGGGCACCGCAGAGCTTCCGCCTCGGTGAGATCCTCTCCGCCTATGACGCGGCCGTGGCCAGTGGCGAGGATGACACGATCGATTCGTGTTCCGTGATGAAGGACTTCGGTAGCGCGCCGCTGCACCGCGTCGACGGTCCGGTGTCCAACATCAAGATCACTACCGCGGAGGACTTCTACATCTGCCGCACCTACTTCGAGCTGATCGAGAACCAGCAGATCGCGGGGTTCTGACCATGAGCGCATCCTCGAGCGTCATCGATACCGACCTCGCCGAGATCATCGGGCGCGACCTCCCGTGGGACGCCCTCTCCGGATCGACCGTGCTGGTCACGGGCGCCAGCGGCATGCTGCCGTCCTACGCCGTGCGGACCCTGCTGCGCTTGAACGACGAGCGCGGCACTGGAGTCACCGTGCACGGACTCGTGCGGAACGGGGACAAGGCGCGCCGCGCACTGGCCGACGTCCTGGACCGTGAGGACTTCCGCCTCATCGTGCAGGACGTCGCGGAGCCCCTGGACATCGAGGGGAGGCTCGACCTCATCATCCACGGGGCGAGCGCCGCGCGTCCTTCGCTCCACAGCTCGGATCCGATCGGAACCATGCGGGCGAATCTGCTGGGGACCATGAATCTCTTGGATCTGGCTGTGCGCAAGGGCAGCACCTTCTCGCTGATGTCCTCGGCCGAGGTGTACGGCGCCCAGGACGCGGAGCTCGAGCTGATCCCCGAGGACAGCTACGGCGGGTTCGACATCCTCAACCCTCGCGCGTGCTACTCCGAGGGCAAGCGGGCCGCGGAGACCCTGTGCGCGGCCTACTCGGCGCAGTACGGGATCACCAGCAGGATCGCCCGCTTCGGGCACATCTACGGCCCGGGGATGGCGTTGGACGACGGTCGTGTGCAGGCGGAGTTCACCGCCAAGGTGCTCGCCGGGGAGGACATCGTCCTCAACAGCGACGGCAGCTCGCAGCGCACGTACACCTATGTCGCCGATGCGATCGCGGGGCTCTTCGTCATCCTCCTCAAGGGCGACGAGACGGTCTACAACATCTCCGACGTCGATGGCCTCGTGTCCATCCGCGGGCTGGCAGAGGCGTTCACGACCGTGCGTCCGGAGCTCGGGCTCCAGGTGCACACCAAGCCCTCCGACACCGGCGGCCGCTATGCGCCCGTGAAGGCGCAGGGGCTGGACAGCGGCCGCCTGCTCTCCCTGGGATGGCGTCCGCTGGTCGATCTCCGGCACGGTCTGGCGCGCACCGTCGACAGCCACCGCGACGAGGTCTGATACCACGGCGGGCGACGCTGGCGGAGCGGGCGCCGATCATGCGACGAGGTCCGGGAGCAGCTGGCGCTGCGCCCGGACCTCGTCGCAATGGGGGAGTGCGAGTGACCGGTGAGATCACTGACGCACGACGATATTCTCCGAGTCGATGAAGCGGCCGACGGGCGACGCGAAGGTCTCGATGACCCGCGCGACGTGCTCCGGCTGCATGATGGTGGACGGGTCCTCTTCCGGCGCCAGGGTGCGGCGCAGGGCGGTCGCGGTGCGGCCGGGGGAGAGGCAGACCACGCGGGTGCCGTAGATCGCGAGCTCCTCACGCATCACCTGGCTCATGTTGATCACGGCCGCCTTGGAGGCCGAGTACGTGAGCCAGCCCGAGCGCCCGTTGATGCCGGCGGTCGAGGCGATGTTGACGATCAGCTTGAACTCGTTCCCGTGGTTCAGGAGCTGCTTGACGATGAGGAACGGCGCATAGACGTTCACGCTCATCGTCTTCTCGAAGTCCTCGATCTCCGCTTGCTGCAGGGGGACCGGGTTCGTGTAGCCCGCGTTGTTGACGAGGATGTCGATGTTGCCGACCTCGCCGTGCACGGACTCGAGGGCCTCGTGCAGCGAGTCGCGGTCGCCCACGTCGACGTAGCGGGTGATGATCTTGCGGCCGACGGGGCTCGAGGAGCGCAGCTCCTCGACGGCGGCGTCGAAGTCGTCCGACTTGCGGGCGAACATCACCACGGTGGTGATGTCCTCGCTGTTGTGCAGGAAGCGGCGGGTGGTCTCCAGACCGATCCCGCGCGAAGCACCGGTGACGAGAGCTGTCTTAGTCATCGTCTTCCTCCTCCGGGCGCAGGAGGAAGCCCGCCATGCGCAGATCGGTGGGCGTGGTGACCTTGAAGTTCACGTCGGACCCTTCGATGAAGTGCACGGAATGCCCGGTGACGGCGACGAGGGTCGCATCCTCCGTGTAGACCTTGTGGTCCTGTTCGGCCTTGGCGTGGGCGTCCTGCAGGTCGGCCTTGGAGAACTTCTGCGGCAGCTGCACGTTGCGCAGCTGGTCGCGCTCCAGCGAGCCCGTGACCTCGTGGGTCTCGGGGTCCACCGGCGCCACGGTGAAGGAGATCGGGGTCATCAGCGAGACGTTGCTGTGCTCGGAGGCGATGAGGTCCTCGAAGTTCCTCTTCGTCACCAGCGGGCGTGCGGCCTCATGGATGATCACGTCGTCGTTGGTGCAGTGAGGGAGCATCGCGGCGACGGAGGAGTGACGGGAGTCGCCGGCCTCGACGAGCGTGACCGGGGTGGAGATCGCATAGTCCCGGAGGACCTCCTCGACGCCCTCCTTCCACTCCGGCGGGTAGTTCAGGACGATCTGGTCGATCTTCTCGACCCTGTTCGCCATGACCAGCGAGTAGACCAGGATCGGGATGCCGCGGAGTTTCAGCAGCTGCTTCGGCTCGTTGGCGCCGATGCGAGCCCCGATCCCTCCGTTCAGCAGAATCAGTGAGTACATGGATGGGTTCCTTCGTGCAGTCGGTGTCGCGCTCCGCTCCGTTGCGAGGTTGCCGCTCCGGCGTGGTCACGCGACCGCTACGTCGGTCAGCCGGGAGTTCACCTCCCGGACACGTGGGCGTCACCCTACAAGACCGTTTGCGCTCGCTCCTGGACCGTCGTCGGTGCCCGGGAGCGGGACCCTTCTCACCTGTTCGACATCTGTCGTTCATCTACGATCGGCCGATGACTGTTTCACCGCTTCCCGTGCACTACCTCGGCGACAGCCACGTCAGGTACTTCAAGAAGGCCGCGAAGATCGGTCTCCTCGCGCCGCATGAGCTCAGTGGCGTCGAGGTGGGCGGCGCCACGGCAGTCGGCATGAAAAACCCGAACTCGAAGACGGATGCGATCGGCCGGTTCCGCAGGTGGATCCGCGAGAAGTCGCGCGAGTCGATCGTGGTGCTCCATCTCGGAGAGGTCGATTGCGGTTTCGTGGTGTGGTACCGGGCCGAGAAGCACGACGAGCCCGTCGAGCTCCAGGTGGACAACTCGCTCGACGCCTACTTCGAGTTCGTCGACGAGCTGCTGGACATGGGCTTCCGCCGCCTCATCGTCACCGGCGCCACACTGCCCACGATCACCGACGACGACCAGGTCGGCGAGGTCGTCGCCAAACGCAGCGCGATCACGGCGACGCAGAAGGAGCGCACCGATCTCACGCTTCGGTACAACGTGGAGCTCAGGCGCCGGGCCGCGGAGCGCGGCCTTCCCTACGTCGATATCGACCAGGACGTGCTCGATCCTCGGACAGGAGTCGTGGACGTGAGGATGCGAAACCCGAACCCCGAGGACCACCACATGAACGGCAGCCTCGCCGCGGCCCTCTGGGCGCGGAAGCTGCGCGAGGCCATCGCGACATACCAGAGACTGCCACACGTGCCGCGCCATTGGACGTGCACGCATGATTCGTTCCTCAAGGCCTACCCGGGGCACTCCAAGAATATGCCGACCGACATGCGCCAGCGGGTCGAGGTCGGCGACGTCGTGACAGGCGACGAGGTGACGACGTCAGGGCAGTACACCGTCATCCGGGACGCACGGGTCAACGGTGAGGAGTTCCCCCTGCTGAGCATGCTCCACACGCATCACTACGGGCCCGCGGAGCGACCCGCTTCCGGGAGCTCGAGCGGTCCGCTCGGTCTGATGCGTCGAGCCCTGTCCCGCGGGGCCGGGCCGAGATCTCGCGCGGGATCCTCCTGAGCGCTGCCGACGTGCCCTGTGCGTCCGCGAACTGGTGGGGCTTATCTCATCAGGGCATTCAGAGGGTGCGTGCGAGAATCTGATGTCCTCATCCGCGCTTCGTCCAAGAGAGGAAGAGGCGAATGCCCGCTCCTCGCCCTGTCGTCAAGAAGGTCGTCAAGCTGCTCCGAGCCTGGGCCGTGCTCGTCGACCTGCTCGTTGTCGTCGCAGCGATCGCTGTCCTGCTGAACCCGGACGCGACGTGGACCGTCATCATGCTCGCCGTCCCGCTGCTCGTGATGATGTGGCGCACGCGCCGTTCGCTCACACGCCGTCTGAAGTCGGTAGGCGGACTGGGGGAGTACCTGATCGGCCGGTACCTGCTGCTGATCGTGGGGATCGTCCAGGCGGCTCATCACGGCATCCCGACTGCGCTGTGGACAGTCGCCGGCATCCTGCTCGCGCTCGCCCTGGAAGCGGAGCGCTTCGAACTGCGCATGCATCGGCGCATCCGTCCCTATGCCGCCCATCTCCCTGACCGTGATACGGAGCACCGGCCGCGCTTCGCCTACGGCTATCTCTACTCCCTGGGCGTACTGGGGCTCGTGCTTCTCGTGCTCGCGCCTGTGATCGGCACGGCCGGCGCCTGGGCTCTGCTCGTCGTCGCCGTGCTCGCAGTGCTCGTGGCGCTCGCGGCGCTCGTCGACATCGTGCGGCGGATCGCGCGACGCAGCTCCACCCTGCGCGAGATGCCCGAGATCGTCGAGCAGCTCGAGCCCCGGTTCTTCGTCTACTGGAGTGCCCAGCGCGGCTCGGCGTTCCAGATCACGATGTGGCTTCCCCATCTCGAGAGGCTCGGCGTGCCGTTCGCGATCATCGTGCGCAGCGACGCGAACTTCCGGGACCTCGAAGGCGTGGTGGATGCACCCCTGATCCTGCGCAGAACGCTCGCGGACCTCGACTCCGTGATCGTGCCGAGCGCTCGGGCCACGTTCTACGTGAACAACGCAGTGCTCAACAATCACATGATCCGGTACTCCGAGCTCCTCCACATCCAGCTCCTGCACGGTGAGTCGGACAAGGCTGCGAGCTCGAATCCCGTCACGAGGATGTTCGACCGCGACTATGTCGCCGGCCAGGCGGCGATCGATCGCTTCGCCGCGCGCGGGATCTCCATGCCCGATTCGATCTTCCGGATCGTGGGCAGGCCCCAGGTCGAGGATGTCGAGGAGGCGCGGGGCCCGATCGGCGGGATCGAGGCGCCGACGGTCCTCTATGCGCCGACCTGGCAGGGGTTCCACCAGGATGCCCAGTACTCGTCCCTGTTGCAGGGCCCGGATCTGGTGCGACGACTCCTGGGGCGTGGGTGCACGGTCGTCTTCCGCCCGCATCCGTACAGCTACCGGACGCAGGCGCTGCGCGACGCCTGTGAGCAGATCAAGGCACTCCTCGTCGCGGACGGGGAGTCAACTGGTCGCCCTCACCTGCACGGGTTCGCGGCCGAGAAGGAGATGACCGTCTTCGACTGCTTCAACGCCTCGGACGCGATGATCTCCGACGTCTCGAGCGTGGTCGGTGACTATCTCCACTCCGAGAAGCCGATGGCGATGATATCGATGCACGCTACGGCCGATGAATTCCGGCGCGAGTTCCCGACCTCGCGTGCGGCGTACGTGATCGAGGGAGCTGACGGAGGCCTCATCGACATCGACGGAGTGCTCGACACGATGCTCGGTCCCGATCCGATGTCGCAGGTTCGCAAGGACTTCGCGACCTACTACCTCGGGGACATCCCCAGGGATTCCTATGCGGAGAGGTTCTTGGCGGTGGCCCGCGAGGACCTGGGCATCACGGTCCAGGGCGGAACGGATGTGGTCTCGGGGCCCGGCGCTCCCTGACGGTGTCCGGATGGAGCAGCCGAAGCACTCCGCTGCCGAGGTCCACGCGTCCGCACGATTGCTGACAGCGCTGCAGGGCGACGACTTGTAGACTCCCCGCCGTCATCTACCGTTCACTTTCGTCTGGAGCTCCCTGTGCCGAGACTACTACGGCTCCGCCGCCTGGCCGCATCCCGACTGCCCATCGCCACCAAGGATCAGGTGCGAGCCGCCTCCCGATCGGAGGACTGGGCGGATGCGTACGAGCAGCTCCTCGCTGCCGCCGAGGGGCGCGATGCCGGTGCCGCTCCGAAGGCGGTTCCCTCCCAGGCGGTCGCGGATCGCGTCCGCAAGAGCGTGGAGAAGCAGTCCGCCGATCCGCTCATGCGCGCGATCATGCAGGGCAAGGGCCTTGACCGGGCCGTCGCCGAGCGTGTCCGTGCGCTCCTGAAGGAGAAGAGGACGAACGAGGCGCAGTCGGTCGCCGACGCCCTCGTGCGGGACGAGTCGACGGCTGCCGCCGGGCACCTCGCGGCCGGGATCGTCGCCGCCTCCCGGAACCATCCGGCGCTCGCGCTGCACCACTTCGACAAGTCGGATCACGAGGCCGCGCTGCGCTATGCGCCGCTCGAGAGGATCCAGACGCTCTTCGCGGAGGATCCGCGCAGGGGCGCTGAACTGGCGCGGACCTGGCTCGTCGAGGATCGTCCGTTCAGCGCCCGCAACTGGTTCGAGGTCTACCGCAACCTCTTCGTCACCGACGAGCTCGAGCTCGCCGACGAGGCCTTCGCGAAGTCGTCGGCCGCCTACACCACCCCGAAGCAGCGGGACGCGTGGAAGACCGGCCAGGACGATCTCACCTGGGGCCGGCGCTGGGTCGGCGCACGCCGCAACCAGGATGCGCCCGCGGCCCCCGAGGGTCACGTCTCCTTCGGTCTCATCGACTATCTGCAGCCCGGTCGCGCCCGCGCCTCGCAGAACATCGGCGACCAGATCCAGACGCTAGCGTCTTTGGGGCACGTGGTGCGTCACCAGGACCTGCGCTTCCACGGTGATGACGGTGTCGTGGACTTCGTCCGCTCCATGCAGGAGCGAGTGCGGCCGGAGCTGCGCCGCGAGGGAGTCTCCGCGGACGTCGATGTCATGACGATCGACCGCGACTCCACGACGTACCAGGCGATCCCTCCGAATACTTGGCTCCTGGAGTTCGGATGGCACATGCACTCGCTGTTCGGTCTGGAGGCGTACGACTTCCCGCTGCACCCGAACCTCAACCCGATCTTCGTCTCGTTCCACTGCAGCAAGCGCGCTCTCCTCTCCGAGGAGTCGCTCGCCTACCTGCGGGAGCACGGTCCCATCGGGTGCCGCGATTGGACGACGGTCGATCTGCTGCTCTCGCTGGATGTCCCCGCGTTCTTCTCCGGGTGCCTGACCACGACGGTGAATACCGTGTTCCCGGATCTCGAGCAGAAGCCCGAGCAGGCGACGGTCTACGTCGACGTCGCTCGCAGCCCTGTTCCCACGGGGCATGAGAACGTCAAGCAGTCGTATCCCGAGGTGAAGAAGCGCGACTTCACCGCGAACATGTGGGACGCCGTGCAGGTGCTCGAGCGCTATCGCCGGGAGTACACCGACGTCGTCACCACGCGCCTGCACTGCTACCTGCCGACGACCTCCCTGGGGCTGAAGGTCGACTTCGAGCCGAAGAACAACGCCGACGTGCGCTTCAACGGCCTGTTCCGGCTGTCCTCGAAGGACTTCGGCGCCATGCGCTCGAACATGCGCGACCGGCTCGAGCCCGTGGTCACCGCAATCTTCGAGCAGAAGAGCCGCGACGAGGTCTACGAGGTGTGGCGCCGGACCGTCGAACCGGAGGTCGAGGCCGCGCGTGCGCGGCACGCCCGGAAGGTCGCGATCCCCGCGGCCCGCGCGTCGGCTTCGCAGCTGACGTCGTCGGTGAAGACTCCGGCGGCGTCCGGCCAGGACAACGCGATCGACGTCGTGCTGACGCCCACGCCGAAGCAGCTGGGGCGTCTGCAGGGCGTGCTCGCGTCGGCGGCGGCCCATTCGGCGCGGCCCATCCGTGCCTGGGTCGTCGCGCGCGGGGCCCAGCCGGCGGGGCTGGCCGTCGAGCATGTGGATCTCCACTGGATCGACGCCTCGTCGATCGATGCCGCGCGCGTCGAGGCAGGGATCGACCCGAGGGCACTGGACAGAGTGCTGCTGGCGGACCTGGTGCCCGTGGACCGCGCGATCCTGCTGCCTGTGGACGCCGTCGTCTCCGCCGACCTCTCCGAGCTCGCCGATCAGGATCTCGGAGACGCCCTGTTCGCCGCGCGCCGCACCTCGCGGCCGGAGCCGAGCGGGTTCGCCGTGCTCTACAGCGCAGCCCGTCGCATGGACGCTGTTCCGCAGACCGCCTACGAGTTCTACCGCGACATCCACGGTCGGCACGTCTTCGACTTCGAGGCGTTCGACACCGATGTGATGGTGCTCGACCTCGCCGGGATGCGCTCCGAGGGCCTCAGCGACCAGGTGCTGCCGGCGATGGCGCACTACCGTCTGGACGATCGCAGCGCACTGCACTACGCGGCCGGTCCGCGCAGGCTCGACCTGCCGCGCGAGTGGGCGCACGTCCCGGACCGGGAGGTCGTCGAGGACCCGAAGATCCGCCACTGGGCGGACGGCGTCAAGCCGTGGTCGTCCTCGTACGTCACGGGTGCGGAGCACTGGAAGGCCCACGCGCGCGGCTGAGGCTCGACGTCGACGCTGACACCATCGGCGCAGCGGGCAGCGCTCCTCCCGTCAGCGGGGAGAGGGCAGCTCGCTGCGCCGATCCGCGTGGCGGAACGTATGGTCCCACTCACGCAGGACGGTCTCGAACGACAGGCGCGAGGAGATGTCGGCTCGCCCCGCGGCGCCCATCGCGTTCGTTTCCGAGGGTGAGTGCAGCAGACGAACGACGCCCTCGGCGAGCTGCTCCCTGGCTCCGCGCGGCACGATGATCCCCGTCTCCCCGTCGCGGATGAGCGTCGAGGGGCCGTACAGGCAGTCGTAGGAGACGACGGGCGTGCCGACCGCCAGGGACTCGGCGATCGACAGGGGAAGAGCTTCCCAATCGGAGGTCGACACCGTGCACACGCTGCGCGCCATCGCTGCGTTCGGCTCGCTCGTGCGCCCCATGAAGCGGATGCTCCCGGAGAGCCCGAGCTCCGCAACCAGATCCTCGAGCTCCTTCTTCGAGGGACCCCGCCCATAGATCTCGAGACGGGCGTCGGGGACGTCCTCGAGCACATGGGAGAAGGCGTGGATCGCCTCGTGCAGAGCCTTCTGCGGCGCGAGACGGGACACGACGGACACCAACCGGGGATCGCGCTCGACGTCGGGCCGCGGCGGGAGGCGCAGAGCGTTGGGGACGACGGTGAAGCCGTCCTCGTTGCCGAGCCTCTCCGCCATGTCGGCTCGCTGGCGCTCGCTCAGCACGACGAAGGCGTCCAGCTGGTCGAGCTGCGCGAAGACGTCGTCATAGTCGGTGCGCAGCGGACTGTCCACGGCGAACGGCTCGCCGACTTGACTGTTGTGCATCATGGCGATCCGCACGGCGCTCGAACGGCGCAGCCGGAGGGTCTTCGCGATCGTGGAGGCGGTCTCGGCGATGACGTACGGCGCCGTCGACGAGCGGTCCACGAGGTCCTGCAGCCAGGCGACGTGCCAGTCGGGGAGCCCATTGAACCGGCGCATCCTGCGCGTGGAGGGTTCGGCCACGTAGACGCCGACGCCTCGGCCGTTCTCGGGATTCATCCAGCGTTGGGCGTAGATGAATCCCTCGGCCGTCAGGAACTCGACGCGGTTGGCGCCGCCGTCCGTGGTGAACCACGTTCGGCGGGCCACATGTTCGCCCGCCATCTCGTCACGCCGGATCAGGAAGCGATTCTCGAAGAAGTTCGTGTGCTTGATCCCGCCGTCCTCGTCCAGACGATCGAAGGCGTAGTACTCGCCGGCGGCGGTGAAGTGACGTCGGTACGCGCCGTGCGCGTCGGTGCCCGTTTCGATCAGATCCTGGCTCGTGCGGACCTGTGCGAGCGGCTCGGCAAGGCGTCCGAGCGTTCGCCGGGCCTTCGACATCGCCCGACGTGCAGGGCGCGCATCTCCGGCGGCACGAGCCGAATCCTCGTAGATGTTGTGGACGGGCACCGAGGCGGCGAGGCGTCCGGAATTCCTCAGATCCTCGATCGAGGCCGCGAAATGGGGGTTGTCATCGAGGGTGGCGATGGCGACGTCCCTGCCTGCCTCGGAGAACATGCGCGCCTGATCGAGCACGGCCTGGGTGACGCCTCCGGAACCAAGACGGTGCAGGACGATGAGGATGGGCCGCATGTGAATCTCCTTCAGAACGTACGACGGAACGAGATGGAGTGCGCACCTGGAGCCGAGGATGCCTCGGCACCGGACACGCCGCGCGTCCGGCAGCGCCCACAGGTCATTTCTCCGCGTCGGCCTTCGCCTTCGCAGCCTCCCTCGATGCGACGACGAACCGCCGGTAGTGCTTGCAGACCTCCTCGGCCGGACCGTCCATGACCAGCTGGCCCTGGTGGACCCACAGCACGCGCTCGCACATGCTCTTCACGGTCGCGAGCGAGTGGCTGACCAGGAACACGGTCCCCGCCGCCTCGCGTACCTCGTTGATGCGCGCCTTGCTCTTCGCACGGAAACCGGCGTCGCCCGTGGACAGTGCCTCGTCGATCATGAGGATGTCCGGCACCGCGCTCGCGGAGATCGCGAAGCGCAGGCGCTGGCCCATGCCCGAGGAGTACGACTTCATCGGCAGGTTCACGAACTCGCCGATCTCCGCGAAGTCCACGACGTCCTGGTAGCGGTCCTTGACCTGCTGCGGGGTCAGACCGAGCGCGAGGCCGCCGATCATGATGTTCCGCTCGCCGGTCAGGTCACCCATGAGCACGGCGTTCACACCCAGCAGCGCCGGATCGCCGGCGACGTACACGGATCCCTGAGCCGGCGGAATCAGGCCCGCGATGGCCCGCAGCAGCGTCGACTTGCCGGAGCCGTTGACGCCGATGATGCCGATCGACTCCCCGTGGCGCGCACTGAAGGAGATGCCGCGCACGGCGTGGACCTCACGCACGCCCTGCTGGGAGGAGGCGCCCCGGCTGAGGAACTTCTGCAGCGCGCTCTGCTCCTTGGCTGGTCCGTGACCCACCTTCTTGGCACCGAACACCCTGTAGGTGATGTGGAGGTCGTTGACGAGCAGCGAGAGCTGCTCGGAGACCGATCCGGTGACGGGAGAGTCATCCAGATCCTCCGCGTCGATCTCAAAATCGTCCTCGTCCGTCTCAATTGCGGCCATAGGTCTCTTCCCCCTGCCAGAAGAACAGGAATCCGCCCACCAGGAACACGATCGCCCATCCCAGGCCGATGAGCCACATCGTCGGGTCGAGCGGCGCTGAGGGCTCGTTCAGGATCGCCGAGCGGGCGAGCTCCAGGTACACAGCGACCGGCTGGTACTTCATGATCCATCCCCAGGAGAAGGAGCCGAGGAAGTGGTCGATCGAGAAGATCACGCCGGAGGCGTACATGAGAAGTCGAGTGCCGAACGGGATCAGGTTGTCGATATCGGGGGTCTGTGCGACGAGGCGCGCCATGATGAACGCGCATCCGGTCGAGAACGCCCAGGTGAGAATCACGGCCGGGATCAGCAGGAACCAGCGCCAGGCGAGGGGCACATCTCCCTCGTTCGGGAGCAGACCCGAGAAGTAGGCGATGAGGCACATCACGACCAGCGCGGGCAGGAGCGTCGTGAGCTCCGCCAAGACCCCCGACACCGGCAGCACTGCCCGGGGGAAGTGCACCGACCGCACGAGGTTCAGGTTGGAGCGGATGGCTTTCGACCCGGCGTGGATCGAGCGCTCGAAGAAGCGGAAGAAGAACACGCCCACCACGATGAACGCGATGGTGTTCTCGATGCCGGCGCGCCCCACCTTCAGGATGAAGCCGAAGATGAGGATGTAGACAGCGGCATTGAGGATCGGGGTGAGCAGCGCCCACACCTGCCCGAGGTAGGTGTTCTGATTCGAGGCCTGAGACTTGGAGACGGCGAGCACCCGGATGAAGGTGCGGCGGCGCCAGAGCTCACCGAGGTACTCGCCCAGGCGCGGGCGCACGCCCATGCGCTCGAGACCGTTGCTGCGTGCGGTCTCCTCGACCCAGGCGGGGTCGTAGGTGCGCTCCAGGGGAGGAGGAACCGTGGGTGTCGCGGGTTCGCTAGCAGTCAACAGGCCGTACCTATCTCCGGGGCCGGGAACGTGGAGCGGCCGTCAGCGGGCCGAAGCACCCCACATCCTACCCAGCCGGGGATCGGCGCTCGCGGTGTCCTCGCGCACAGCGTGCGCATCTCCACGGGATCTCCAAGCCGTCTCCATGCCAGGGAATCAGTGGCTCATCCAGCTCTCGGCGCCGCGACGGTGCGGTCGATAGGATGAGGCGTGTGCGGCGTCGCGGCGGCGGGGATCGCGGTGGGCGTCCCGGCCCCGTCATCGATGCCGGCCGAACGCGTAGAACGCAGCGCCGAGGGGAGAAGCGTGTTCACACGTCGAGGGTCTCTGCCTGACGTCCCGATCTACTTCCTGCTGAGCGTGGTCCCAGAGTCCTTCGGCGGCATGGTGACCGTTGCCCTCCAGCGCAGCTCGGCCTTCGCCGACCTCGATCGACGCCAGATCCAGATCCTCACCAAGTCGGCAGACATGGACGACCCCGCAGTGCGCACGCGCGAGCTGCAGGAGGCCGGCCGCCTCAGCTCGCGGGTGACCATCCGCAACATCTGGACGGATCTCCTGGGTGCCTCCGACGACGAGCTGCGGGCGCTGCCATCGCAGAAGTCCGAGCTCGAGGACGTCGGCGCGTACCTTCTGGCTCCCGACCACGGCGGCGACCCGGTGTCCATAGGGCCCGTCGTCCTCACGCGCACGTCCGCGTCGGGCGAGGTCCTGCAGACCGATCGCTATCGCGAGGACGGGACCCTGGCGGTCAGCGACCGCCTGGACGTGGCTGTGCCGGGCGAGCGCGGAGGGCGACTGATCACGTTCTTCGCGCGTGACGGCCATCCGCTGGCGCAATGGGACCGGCTGCGGGCGCTCTACCACGCGTGGGTCGACTGGGTGATCGGCGGCCAGGAGGCGATCCTCGTGGTCGACTCTGCGCCGACAGGTGGACTCTTCTACGACTACAGGCGCGACCACGTCACCACGGTCCAAGTCATCCACAACCACCACGTGCTGCAGATGTCGGCAGAGGAGAGGGGCGAGCTCTCCTCGGATGTCTGGCAGATGTTCACCCACCTCGACTGGTTCGATGCGGTCTCCGTCCTCACACCCGGCCAGCAGCAGGACCTCCTCGAGCGCGGCGTCCTCGGAGGCAACAGCTTCGTCGGCTCGAACATGCTCCGCGATCTGCCGTCGGCGCCATCCGGGGCTCGAGATCCGCGCAGGGGCGCAATCGTCGGCCGCCTGGTGCGGCAGAAGCGGCTGGACCACGCGATCGAGGCTCTGCGCCTCGTCGCGATGCGCGGGAACGACGTCCGCGTCGACATCTACGGCAACGGCCCCAAGGAGAAGGCGCTCGAGCGTCTCGTCGGCTCGCACGACCTCGAGCGCCGAGTCACGTTCAGAGGGTACGACCCGCGTGCGAAGGACGCTTTCGAGACGGCGTCCTTCACCGTGCTCAGCAGCAGGTACGAGGGACAGCCCATGATCCTGCTCGAGGCCATGGGGGCCGGGTGCATCCCCATCGCGTACGACGTGGAGTACGGTCCGGCCGACATCATCACCGACGGGGTCGACGGGCTCCTGGTCCCCGAAGGGGATATCGAGGCTCTGGCGGCCGCGATCGAGCGGGTCATGACGCTCGACGAGCGTCATCTCGCGAAGATGAGGAGGGCGGCGATCCGGCGCTCCAGAGCGTTCACTGCGCAGGCGGTCACCCGTTCGTGGGGCAGGTCGCTCAGGCGCGCACGCGCGCGGAAGTCCACAACCCCCTCCGTGCGGTTCTCCGGTGCCCGTCTCGTGTCCTGCGAGATCGACGTCGAGGGTATCCATCTGGAGATCGACATGCGGGGAGAGGACCTCTCGGCCTCTGGGATGAGCGCACGTGTGACCTGGCTGGGACGCTCACGCGATGCCTACGGCCGCGTGCTCGGGAAGCTGAGGAGAACCCTGCACGGGGTGCGTCTCTCCGCGGACATCGGGGCGGACGCGCTGCAGGACCTGCCGCCGAAGGCAGTCCTGGACATCTATGTGGACCTCCACGGCCCGGGAGCACCGGTCCGCAGGCGCATCGCATCGTCAGGGCTTGCGATGCCGTCCGCATTCGCAGGTGTCGAGCTGTACACCACGGTCGCAGGGCACCTCAGCCTGCGTCGCATGGCCGGGTCCCAGCCCTGAGCGCCCACCTGCGCCTACGCATCATTCGGCGGCGTGGCGTTCCTCGTCTGCGAAGTCCGCGCCCTCTTCGAGCTCGTCCTCCGCACCGGATCCCCCCTCATCGGTGCCGGCGGCCGGCACATCCTCGAGGCCCTCATCGGCGCCCTCCGTGCGCGCATTGAGTGCGGCCACCGGCTTGCGCTCGTGAAGCACCACGTGACGAGCTGCGCTCACGAAGGCGTCGGCATAGTTCTCGGCGGGGAACGGCCCCAGGTAGTTCACGCGGGTCTGCGTGCGGCGGGAGGCCTTGGGGTCGGTGACCAGGAGCTGCTCGAGCATCTCGTCGAGGTTCGAGAGGTCCTCGGCGATCACGTAGGCCGAGAGTGCGAGCGGGAACATCCGCTCGAACGCCTCGATCGAGTACGACATGGTCACCAGGCCGTAGGGCTTGCCGGAGTAGAGGAAGTCCGGGACCACGGAGGAGACGTCGGAGATCATCGCGTCGGCCGCATTGAAGCAGTCGAAGGCGTCGAGGTCCTTCTCCGCATCGCGGCCCCAGAGGTGCTCGCGGCCGCTGGCCTCGCGGTCCTCGCGCAGCAGGCGCTTGATCTCGCTGATGTTCCGCGCCGCCGCGGGGTTGCGGTAGCTGAACGGGTGCGGGCGGAACACGACGGTCATCCCGCGCTCGAGCAGGGCGCGGATGATCTGGGGGCCCACGGGCAGCGACCCGTAGTTCGTGTCCGCGTAGTGGCCCTCCCATGTCGGCGCATACAGGACCGTGCGCACCGGCACGTTGTCCGGCCCCTGCTGCTCGACGGTCTCGACCTGCGGGCGGCCGACGATCGTGAACTTCTCCTGCGGGATCTCCACGCCGTTGTTCGTGTAGCGGTCGATCGCGGCCTGGCCCGCCACGAAGATCTTGTCGTACAGCGCAGTGACCGGGTTGAAGCTCGATGCCTTGTCGCTGTCGCCGTGGAGCAGCTGCACGTGGGTGATCTGCGGGTAGCGCACCAGGTGCACGTTCGGCGCGGAGTTGTTGACGTAGAAGGCGGTGGTGATCGACGGGACGATCACGTCGTCGAGCTGCCAGATGTTCGTGCGCACCACCACCGGTGCGTCGGTCAGGCGCCGGATCTCGCCGAAGGCCGAGGTCTTGCGCAGCACCACGATGAAGGGCTCGCCGATCCGCTCGAGGTACTCGATCCACATGCCCACCTGGTAGGCGGAGCCGGCGGGGACGCCGTAGTAGAGCACGAACGTCGGTGCAAAGGACTCGACCGCCGCGTAGAGGTTGTTGTCGGCGTTCACGGAGTCCCGCACGCGGCGGAACGAATCCAGGGCGTGGTAGCCGGCCACTGCGAGGGCGATCAGGGGCAGCGCGAGCAGCGCGCCCGCGGGGACGCGCACCAGCAGCAGCAGCGAGGCGAGCGCGGTGAGCGCGAGGTCCACGGCCAGCACCACGTTCGCGGGGAACACGGCGCTGCGGTGATCAGGGATCCCGGGCAGGTTCGCGACGCGCAGCTTGCGCCCGGGGGCCACACGCGTGACGACGGGCTCGGAGAGCGGGACGAGGGCGAACAGGGCCGCGGTGATCCAGCCGACGGGCCCCGTCGTGCCCTGCGCCCAGCAGATCCCGAGCGGCAGCAGACCGAGCAGCAGACGAATGCCGTGCTCGCCGCTGAGCGCCGTGCGGCCCACATGCTTCCGCAGGCGGCGGTACCCGCGGCGGAGGAGGATGAAGAACGGGTAGATCGCTGGGACCACCGCGATCGCCGGGTGCACCCCGATCGCGAGCAGCACGAGCGGGGCGATCGCGAAGACGGTCTGGGTGAGGCGGCGGCGCAGGCCGGCCATGCGCTGCCAAGGCATCACCATGCGGTGTCTCTCGGCGGAAGGATTCGTGGACTCGCTCTGCGTCATCGGATGCGTCCCCCTCGGACTCGTCGGCGGTGCTCGCTGCTCACACGCCGCTCTGGTGGGCACGGTCGCTGCCGTGCGGTGTACATCTCCCTGTTGAGAGCGCATCGAAACCGACGACCATGTTGTTCACGACGCGCTCCCCTCCTCCTGGATCGACGCCCACAGCTGATCGCGCAGCACGGTGAGGTCGGTGCAGGCGCCCAGGAAGCGCTGCAGCGATGCCCCTGGGCTCGTGTCGCCCAGGTAGTACTCGGTGAGGTCGCGGCGCTGGTCCCGCAGCGGGTCCTCGGTGATCTGCTCGAGGGCGAGCTCTCCGGCGCGCGGAGCCCGCTCCGGGGTGAGGCGCGGGGTGGTCTGCAGCAGACGCGTGGCGGCCTCGCGGGGCCCGCCCTCGGCGCGGTCGGGCTCGGTGACGATGAGCGGCTTGCCGGTGGCCAGCCAGTCCGTCGCGACGGCGGAGACGTCGCAGATCATGAGGTCGGCGCGGGCGAAGTCCTGCTGGATCCCGTGTCGCTCGGCGACCTCCTGTCCGCGCTCGGCGAGCAGTTCGCGCAGCTGCGCGTCGGCCTCCCCGAAGGCGGGCACGCGCACGCCCGTCAGCGGGTGCGGCCGGTAGATGACGTGCAGACCGGCGGCGACCAGCGAGCGCACGATCATCTCCGACTGCGTGAGCAGCGAGGAGTAGGCGACGCTCGCCTGCCCGCCCTCCCACGTCGGCGCGTAGAGGACCGTGCGGGGCGCGCCCTCGGAGCGCACCGGGGCGGTCGCGCGGTCCGTGTCCAGGCTGGGTCGGCCGACGGGGATGCAGCGGGTGCGCGCGTCGAACAGGGTCGAGTAGCGCTCGAGGCGGTCGATCGCCGCCTGCCCGGCCACGAAGGAGAAGTCGTAGGCCTTGATCTGGTTGGAGACGGAGACGCCCTTGTCCGAGTCGCCGTGCAGCAGCGAGACGTGCAGCGCCGAACGGCTGCGCAGCGGCGCCGTGTTCAGCGGGTTGTAGTTCACGTAGAGGATGAGCTTGATGTCGCTGCGCAGGATCAGCGCGTCCAGCGTCGCGTCGCGGGCGACGGTGATCACCGTCATCTCCACCTTCTCGCGCAGCGCCGCGGCGACCCGCGAGTCCATGCACACGATGGTCACCCCCCGCTGGCGGTGCAGCTCGCGCAGCGGCCCGAACCAGTCGTCGAGCTGGTAGAGGCTCTCCAGGGTGTCGGGGAAGTAGAGGATGACGTCGCCCTCGAGGACGGTCTCGCCCAGGCGGTCGTCATCGCCCAGGCCGTCGGGCACGCCGCCGGGCAGCAGGCGGAAGCGGCGCAGGAGCTTGCCGCCGGTGCTGCGCAGCCGGCGCTTGAGGGAGTTGCCGCGTGCGGCCATCAGCGGCCTCCTTCCTGGCTCGCGTCAGCGCTGTCGTCCTTGCGCTCCTCGGTGCTCGTGCTCCCCGCCTGCCCGGTCTGCTCGGTCTGTTCCGCCTTCTCCGCCTTCTCCGCCTTCTCCGCCTGCTCAGTCTGCTCAGCGTGGTCCAGGATCTCCCGCCAGGCGTTCGCCGTGGTCCACCGCGGCAGTGCGCGCGCATACCGGCGGCGCAGCGAGCCCCAGCGGAGGGCCAGGCGCACGTGCGTGCGCAGCGCTCGCAGGAGCAGGGACCGATCATCGTGCCCGTCGATCGCGAAGGAGTCGATCCTCTCGCCCTGCGCGGAGGTGATGATCACGGCGTCGGCCCCGAGCACGGTGCGCCAGGACACCGTGCGCGCGGGGATCTCCAGCACGCTGCGCGGAGCGCGGGCGGGGGAGAGCACGCGCGCGAGCGCCCGCAGCGCCCCCGCGGGCAGGGAGAACGGGGAGGTGCGCGTGGGCTCGAGTCCCTCGGTGCGGGAGCGCTGGCGCTCACGCCAGGCGTCGACCACCGCCTGGCCGTCGGCCCGCGCGCTGCGCAGGTCCGTGCCCAGCCATGCATCGGGGCCCGCCAGCGCGGACCGCGCGCCCTCGTCCCACAGGCGCGCGGTGAGGTGCAGGCCGGAGAGCACGTGCTTGAGCTGATGGGCGAGCGAATCGGCGAGCACTCCGCGGCCCGCGCGGTGCGCGGCGGCGGTCGCCAAGCGGTTGCGATGCAGGATCCGCGCGCTCCAGCTCATCTGCGTGCGGTACGCGTCCCAGGAGGGATGGGTGACCGAGGCACCCGGCAGCACCATCGTCGAATACCCGTGCGCGCTCGCGCGCAGCCCGTACTCGGCGTCGTCCCACTTCAGGAAGAAGGGGGCGGGGAGCCCCAGCGTCCCGACGGCGCCGGGAGGGAGCAGTGTTCCCCACCAGCCGGAGTAGTCCGCGGCGGTTCGCGGCAGCAGGGCGTCCCAGTCGGCGGGTGTGGTGCCGGCGAGGTCGAGCGGTCCGTGCATGCCGTCGGCCGAGCGCCAGAAGAAGGTCGATCGCTCCACGTGCTCGGCCTCGGTGAGCAGCGTGGGGGCGTCGGCGGAGGAGCCTGCGTCCAGGAGCCCCGTGCCCAGGATCGTCGGTGCCTCGGCGAGGGCCTGGAAGGTCAGCAGGCGGCGCAGAGACTCCTCGGAGATCAGGGCGTCGTCGTCCGAGAGGAACACGGCCTGGGCGGGGTCCTCGAGGGAGGCGAGCATGCCGCGCGCGTACCCGCCGGAGCCGCCGAGGTTCGGCTGCTCGAGGAGTTCGATGCGCGCGGGGGAGTCGGGGAGGTCGGCCGACGCCCTCTCCTGCGCCTCGAGGAGCCGGTTGAAGGGGGCGTGGTCCGCGAGGGTGCCGCCCTGATCGATGACGAGCACGCGGGCGACGAAGGGCATGGCGGCGAAGGCGCGGGCCTGCGCGGTCGCGTCGTCCTCGCGGCGGAACGTGGGGACGACGGCGCTCACGCGCGGCAGCTCGACCTGCTCGTCGACCCACCAGCGCACGCCGGTGCCGGTCGCGCCGGACCCGGCGGTCGCGCCGGACCCGGCGGTCGCGCCGGACCCGGCGGCCGCCCCCTCGACCCACAGCCAGGCGGGGGTGGAGGGATCGGCGAGATCCACGGTGCGGCCCTCGGCGGCGATCTCGCCCAGGTCGATCACGGAGCCCCCCTCGGCCCCGAGGAGATGGGGGCGACGGGCGGAGGGGTGCGCAGCGACGGGGATGTCGGCCGTACCCGCCTTGTCAGCTCCGGCCGTCCTGTCGACCCCGTCCGTCCTGTCGCTGCCGTCGGACCCGGGCGCCTCGATCGCGACGTGCACCGGGCGCGCCCCGACGGCATGGCGCCACGCCCACACGGCGAAGGCCTGCTCCCAGAGGGGCGCGGCCGCGCTCGAGGTGCGCTGGAGCGTCGTCCCGACGTGCACGGGGCCTCCTCGGAACGCGCGGTCATGAACGGGGTGATGGACGGCAGGCCTCGGTGAGCTCGATCCCTGGGCTCGGAGCACGGGTCTGCACGGAAAGGGGTCGGGCTCTCGCCGGGCCGTTCCTGAGGTTACAACAGGGCGAACGGCCGACGAACGAGGCGTGACCGATGTCGGGTCGTGCGGGCCGGTCCTCACTCCTCGGGCAGGTCCGCCCAGGCCCGTCGAGCAGCCGCGACGAGCTGCTCGTGGTCGGCCCGGTACCGCGCGATCCGGCAGCCGCGCCCGTTGGGCTTGAGCGCGATCCCCTCCTCGTCCCACGCGTCACGGGCGCGCGCGAGGAGCGGAGCGGGCAGGTCCCCGTCGGCCGATGTCACCCGCCACCAGGTCACCCCGGAGCCCCACTGGCTCATGATCCGACCCACCAGGCGCGGCCCCACCCCGCACACGTCACCCACCTGGCCGTAGCTCGCGACGCGGCCGGGCGGGATGGCCTCGACGGTGCGCAGCACCCGCTCCACGGTGAGATCGTCCATGACGGCCAGTCTCGCAGGTACCCTCGATGATCGTGGCTCCCATGACATCCCCCGCCTCGCCCGCCGCGGCCCCGTCGAACCCCTCGGGCTCGGCCCCGTCCCCGGACGACCCGGACGCGCCCACCACCTCCGGACTGGGCGCGCTCGTCGACGAGTCCCGCCGCGTCCTCGTGGCCCTCCTGCAGGGACCCTTCGTCGACGGCCGGCGCGAACCCCAGCGCTACGGCCAGCTGCTGCGCGACCGCGCCGCCATCGAGGCCCGGCTCGCCGACATGTTCCTCGAGCTGGTCCTGGACGACGACGCCCAGGTCGCCTTCGTGCGCCAGAGCGAGTCCGACCCCGACGCCCCCAAGCTGCTGCGCCGCCTCTCCGGCCTGAACCGCCTGGACTCGGTGCTGCTGCTGGTGCTGCGCCAGATGCTGCTCACCCAGTCCTCGCGCGGACAGCGCGCCGTGGTCTCCGAGGCGGAGATCCAGCAGGCGCTCGCCGCCTACCGCCGCTCCACCTCGACCGACGAGGCCGGCTTCGCCAAGGAGGTGCGCGCCTCCATCACCAAGATCCAGCGCGCGGGCCTGCTCGAGGAGCAGGGCGACTCCTTCGAGGTCTCCCCGGTGCTGCGCCTGATGATCGGCCCCGACACCGCGCGCGAGTTCATCGCGCTCTACCGCGAGGCGGGAGCCGGCGGCCTCGCCGACCCCGAGGACGCCGACGCTGACGATGTCGACGCGCAGGACCTCGACACAGAGGATGCTGACGCCGAGGACCTCGACGCAGAGGGTGTCGACGCTGATGGCGGGGCCACCACGGACGCGGAGGACGAGACCGTGGACGGCGCGATCGACCCCGCGGACGGGGACGAGGGGCGCTGAGCACCGAGGGATGAAGGCCGACGCCGCGGGAACCTGACCTCGGGGAGCCGATCCAGGGGAGCCGACCCCGGAGCGTCGGACCCCGGACGCTGAGCACACGTCCGTGCATCCCGGACGGCGGTGCCGGGGTCGATGAGGTCGCCGACGCCGGGTTCCGACATATGCCGCACACCCTCTGCTACGGTGACCTGGATCACCGTGTTCATCTCCCGTTCACCTGTGCTCGGGCCATCCCCTGACTTCCCCACCCGCGGTCGCGCTCCTGAGGGCGACCGCCCGCCCACCGCCTCGACGACGAGGAGAGGAGGGGTCGCATGACCACGACGTCGACCGACGCATCCACCGTCCCTGACGCATCCGAGATCCCGCGCCGCAAGCCCTCACGACGTGGCCAGTACAGCTCCTGGCTCTACCTGGTGCCGGCGCTCGCCGTGTTCGCGGTCTTCATGTTCTTCCCGCTCGCGCGCTCGTTCGTGCTGTCCTTCCAGGGCAACGACATCCTGGGCCGTCCCGCGGGCTTCGTCGGCGCCGAGCACTACCTCAAGCTGCTGCAGGACTCCGAGTTCCACGCGGTCCTGCTGCGCACGATCGCCTTCGTGGTGCTCACCGTGGTCCCGGTGATCGCGATCTCGCTGATGCTCTCGCTGCTGCTGCACCAGAGGATCCGCGGCATCCGCTTCTTCCGCACCGCGTTCGCCTCGCCGTTCGCGTTCTCCGTGGCGACCGCCTCGGTGATCTTCGCGGTCATGTTCAACCAGGCCACGGGCGTGCTGAACGGCATCCTGGGGACGTTCGGCATCGGCCGCGTCGGCTGGATCACCGACCCCCACATCGCGCTGATCTCGATCGCGCTGACCACCGTGTGGATGCAGATGGGCTACAACCTGCTGGTGCTCTCGGCGGGCCTGGGATCCGTGCCCGACGACATCATCGAGGCCGCTCGCCTGGACGGCGCCGGAGGGCTGCGCCTGCAGCGCTCGATCATCATCCCGCTGCTCACCCCGCAGATCTTCTTCCTGCTCGTCACCGGCACCATCAACTCCCTCCAGAGCTTCGGCCAGATCCACATCCTCACCCGCGGCGGTCCGCAGGGATCGACCACCACCCTCGTCTACTCGATCTACGAGCAGGCCTTCGCCTACGGCAACTCGAACTTCGGATACGCCTCCGCCCAGGCGATCGTGCTGCTGATCGTCGTCGTCGTGATCACCGCCCTGCAGTTCGGGCTCGTCGAGAGGAAGGTGTTCTACCAGTGAACGAGCACTCCTCGACCGCGCCGTCGTCCGCGGCCCGCCCGGCGCCGACCACGCCGCCGGGCCCCGCGCGGCCGTCGGGCCTCGCGAGGCCGTCGGACCCTGCGCGCCGACGACGACCTTCCGGAGGCTTCGCCTCGAAGATCGGCACCTATGTCGTGCTGCTGATCTTCCTGGTGCTCATCGGGTTCCCCGTGTACTTCGGCTTCGCCGGCTCGCTCATGGGCCCGGGCGACATCAACGCCTACCCGGCCGCCCTGTGGCCCAGGAGCGGTGCGGTGCTGCGGAACTTCGCGGGCGCCCTCGACGCGATCCCGCTGCTGCGGCAGTGGGGGAACTCCGTGGCGATGGCGGGCATCATCACCGCCGGCCAGATGATCACGAGCGTGCTGGCGAGCTTCGCGCTGGTGTTCCTGCCGATGCGCTGGCGCACCTTCTGGTTCTTCCTGCTGCTCAGCACGATGATGGTCCCGGTCGAGGCGATCATCATCCCCAACTACCTCTTCATCTCCGACGCGGGCCTCATCAACACCCTTCCCGCGCTGACGCTCCCGTTCCTCGCGCACGGCTTCGGGATCTTCCTGCTGCGCCAGGCGTTCATGTCGTTCCCGGCGGAGCTGTTCGACGCCGCCCGCATCGACGGCTGCTCGAACCCGCGCTTCCTGCTGCGGATCCTCATCCCGCTGTCGCGGCCCACGCTGATGGCGCTCGGATTCTGGTCCTTCCTCATGGCCTGGAACATGTACTTCTGGCCCCTGCTGGTCACGCAGACCCCGCAGATGCAGACCATCCAGATCGGCATCACCCAGCTCAAGTCGGCCGACAACTTCAACGCCGGCCTCGTGCTCGCCGGCACCGTGCTCGCGGTGGTCCCGACCCTGCTGCTGCTCATCTTCGGGCAGCGGTTCATCGTCCGCGGCCTCACCGGCGGAGCGATCAAATGAGCGGCGCGGACGGGGCGGACGGCGCACATCCCCGCGCCCGCTCACAGCCCGGCACCCGCAAACACTCCTGCACCCGCACGCGCTCCCTCGAGCATCCCGCATCCCCACAGAACCGATCCCGCACCTCACGGAAACGAAAGGCGGCCCGACGATGATCCGACGGCGCACAGTCATGGCTTCGATGGCGGGGATGGCGGTGACGGCACCGCTGGTCGCCGGCTGCTCGGGAGGCGGAGGAGGCTCCGAGGCGAAGGCCCCGGACTCCGGCGCTCTCGACAAGGCCGACGGCGAGACCACCGTCGCCTTCTGGCACTCGATGGACGGCACCAACGGCGACACCCTCGAGAAGCTCGTCAAGGCGTTCAACGAGAAGAACTCCGGCAAGATCACGATCAAGCCCGTCTACCAGGGCGAGTACGACGACGGCATCACCAAGTACAAGGCCGCCGTGCAGTCCGGCAGCACGCCTGCGCTCGTGCAGATCTACGACCTGGGCCTGCAGTTCATGATCGACTCCGGGACCGTGGTGCCCATGCAGTCGTTCATCGACCGCGACTCCTACGACGTCTCCGACATCCAGCCCAACATCGCCGGGTACTACACGGTCGCCGACAAGCTCTGGTCGATGCCGTTCAACACCTCGATGCCCGTCCTGTACTACAACAAGAAGCTCTTCGAGAAGGCCGGACTCGACCCCGACAAGGCGCCCGAGACCCTCGACGAGGTCGGCGAGGCCGCGAAGGCCCTGTCGAAGAAGAACGACGGCCCGGCGGAGTTCGGCTTCAACGGCGCGATCTACGGCTGGTTCGTCGAGCAGATCATCGCCACCACCGGAGAGCTCTACTGCACGCCCGACAACGGCCGCGGCAAGGAGCGCGCGAGCGCCTTCGCCTTCGACAACGACGCCGCCGTCGAGTTCCTGACCTGGTGGAAGAAGCTCGTCGACGACGGCATCGCCGGCAACACGGGGCGTGCCCCGGCCGATGCGCAGGACGCCTTCAAGTCCGGCACGATCGGTATCACCCTCGAATCCACCGGTGCGCTGGGCGGCATGAAGGAAGCGGCCGACGAGCAGGACTTCGAGCTGGGCGTCGGCTTCTACCCGCGCATCGAGAAGAACGAGTACGGGCCGGTCATCGGCGGCGCCTCGCTCTACGTGGTGGGGGAGAAGCACTCCGACGCGGAGAAGGAGGCCGCCTGGAAGTTCGTGCAGTTCTGCAACGAGCCCGCGAACCAGGCCACCTGGCACACGGGCACCGGCTACTTCCCCGTCTCGAAGAAGGCGCTCGACGAGCCCGAGGACACGAAGTGGCGCAAGGACTTCCCGCAGTTCGACGTCGCCATCCAACAGCTCGACGAGACCGAGCTCAGCACCCCCACTCAGGGCGGCACCGCGGGCATCATGCCCCAGGCCCGCAAGGCCGTGGAGGAGGCCTGGGAGGGCATCCTCCAGGGCGACGACCCGAAGGAAGGGCTGACCAAGGCCGTCAAGGGCCTGCAGTCCGCCCTCGACCAGTACAACGACTCGGCAGGGTGAGGTCGGGCGGACGTGTGCGCTAACCCGACCACGACCGCGACCACGACCACGACCGCGGACGGGGACGGGGACGGGGACCGGGACGCTGAGCGTTGACGCTCCCTCCTGCGGCCCAAGGGGAGGCGATGCGACCGTGTCCGTCCCCAGGGGTGACGCCGGCGTGCGTCGCTTCCGAGAGGTGGGGGGGGGGGGGGGGGGCGGGGGGGGGGGGGGGGCCGGCGGGGGGGGGCGGGGGGGGGGGGGGGGGGGGGGGGGGGGGGGGGGCGGCGGGGGGGGGGGGGGGCCCCCCGCCGCCATACGCCGGTGGGTGACACGCTGCCAGGGATCGGAGGTCGAACGGCACCGGGTCCGGTCGACACCGGGTCCGGCCGGCACCGGCACAGTCACCGGCGCGGAATCGCTCAGTCGTTCCCGCTCCAGGCGGCCCAGAGCTCGGCGTAGACGCCGCCGTGGTCCACGAGGTCCGCGTGCGGGCCCTGCTCGACGACGCGGCCGTCGGCCATCACCAGGATCCGGTCGGCCTCCTTCGCCTGGGACAGGCGGTGGGCCACGATCACCGTGGTGCGGTCGCGGGCCACCTGCGTCGCGGCGCGCTCGAGCACGCGGGCGCCGGAGGAGCCCTCGTCGGCCGTGGCCTCGTCGAGCACCAGCACCGCCGGATCGCGCAGCGCGACACGGGCCAGCGCCAGCTGCTGGGACTGCTCGGCCGTCAGCCGCTCGCCCTTCTCCCCGACCTCGGTGTCCAGGCCACGGGGGAGCAGCTCGGCCCAGGCGTCGGCCTCGACCTCGCGCAGCGCCGCCCAGAGCTCCTCGTCGCTCGCCTCGGGGCGGGCCAGCTGCAGGTCCTCGGCGAGAGTCCCGCGGAACACGTGGACGTCCTGCGAGACGATCACCGCGTGGTGGCGCACCGACTCGAGGTCCGCACTGGCGAGGTCGGCGCAGCCGTGGAGCACGGTGCCATGGCGCGGGGTGAGGGTGCCGGTGATGATCGCGGCGAGCGTCGACTTGCCGGCGCCGGATGCCCCCACCAGGGCGATCGACTCGCCTGGAGCGATGTCCAGGTCGATCGGGTGCAGCACGGTCCGCTCGGTGCCGTCCGCGTCCTCGCCATAGGCGTGGGAGACATGGCGCAGTCGGATCGAGGCGTCCGCCGGCACCTCCTCGCCGGGGGAGGACGCCGGATCGATCGACTCGATGACACCCACCATGCGGGTGAGGCTGGCGACCGCCGACTGCACGTCGTCGAGGCTGAACAGCAGATTCATCATCGGCCAGAGCAACGAGATGAGGTAGAGGGCAGCCGCGGTCACGAGGCCCACCGGCGCCCCGCCTACGTGCACCATCGCGTAGCCGAGGATCAGCACCAGGGCGATCGACAGGTTCTCTGGCCACACGACGATCTTCACGACCCTCGTGACCAGACCCATCACGCGCATGGCCAGCACCGCGGCGGTCTCCGAGAGCACCGCGACGTGGCGGGTCTCCCGGCGCTCGATGCCGTAGGCGTGGACGGTGGGGATGCCGTGGATCGCCGAGAGCAGGCCCTGGGCGCGGGCGCCCATCGCGACGCGCTCGCGACGGTAGATGGGGGCGGTGCGCCGCAGGTACCACACGCCCGTGGCCGCGTACATCGGCACCACCACGACCACAAGGATCAGCAGCCACGGCGAGAGCGTCGCCATGCCGATCAGCGTGACCACTACGTAGAAGCCCATCTGGATGAGGTTCGGGACCACGTTGTCGACGGCGCGCGCGGTGACGTCGACGTCGTCGGCGACCCGCGAGAGGGCGTCGCCGATGCCGGTGACCTCCATGGTCTGCGCGGGCAGGTCCAGGGCGCGGTCGATCACGTCCTCGCGCATGGCGGCGAGGACCCGCTGGCCCATGCCGCTGACCAGGGCCCAGCCGAGCGCGGAGAGCACGGCCTGGAGCACGCCGGCGAGCATGATCAGCCCGCCCTGGCGCCACACGGCGGCGGAGCCCGCGCGGTCCTGGACGATGTCGACGGCCCCGCCGATCAGGCGCGGCATCCACGCCGCGGCGACGGCTCCGCCGATCACCACCAGCAGGGTGAGCAGGGTCGAGGGCCAGTGCGCGAGCAGGCGCCGGCCCACGTGGGAGAACGACGTGCCCACCGAGGCGATCGGCAGGATCTGTGCGTGCTCGTCGAGTTGGCGGCGGGCGGTCGCGTCGGACTCGAGCACGTCCTCGGCCTCGTGGTCCCAGCGGACGGCTGCCATGTCGGGGATCATCGGCGCACCATCTCCCTGTAGTCGTCGCGGTCCATGAGGTCCTGGTGGTCGGCGCGGGCGGTGATCCGGCCCCCGCGCACGTAGAGCACCTCGTCGGCCTCGCGCAGGAGCGCGGGAGCCCGGGTGACCAGCAGCGTCGCCCGGTCGGGGACGCGGCGGGCGGCCACGAGCGCCTCGGCGATGTGCTGCTCGGTGACGGCGTCCACCGCGGTGGTCGGATCCTGCAGCACGAGCACCGGGGCGTCGGAGGCCACGGCGCGCGCGAGCGCGATCCGCTGGCGCTGCCCACCGGAGAGGTTCGCGCCGCGATCGAGGATGCGGGTGTCGTAGCCCTCGGGCAGGATCCGCAGCAGGTCGTCGGCGCCCGCGGCGTGCAGGGCGGCGTCGGCCCAGGAGTCGTCGCTGCCGTCCGTAGGGTCGCTCGCCGGGGCCCGCGTGGCGAGCTGCTCGCGCACGGTCCCGTCGAAGAGGTCGACGACGTGGGGTTCGACGAGCAGGTCCGCGCGGGTCGCGAAGCGGGTCGAGGAGGTGACCTCGGTGTCGCCGAGGTGGACGCCGGTGTGCTCGGCGCGGCCGCTGACCGCCTCGACGACCGCGTCGGCGTCGCGCGCGTCCGCGCAGGCGAGGGCGATGACGCGCCCGTCGGGCACCTCCATGTCCAGGCCCTGCAGACTGCCGGCGCCCACGCCCCGCAGGTGCAGGCCGCCGGTGCCGGCGCGGCGCTCGCCAGGGCGGGCCTCGCCGCGCTCGTCGCGCGCGGTGGCGAGGTGGCCGATGGTCAGCGCGGGATCGTCGACCGTGCGGCCGAGGTCCGCGAGCAGTCGGCGCACCCGGTCGGCGGAAGTGGACATGCTGGCCCACCAGATCGGGATCCCCGAGAGGCCCTGCAGCATGCCCATGTTCGAGCGCGCCACGCCCACGACGGCGATCAGGGTGCCGATGGTCATGTCCCCGGCGACGGTGCGCTGGGCGGCGATGATCACGACGGCCGCCATCATCGCCGCGGTCACGAGGGTGGTCAGGCCGCTCGAGACGCCCGAGTAGCGGGCGTTCACGAGCGCCGCGTCCAGGGCGATCCGGGAGCGCCGGCGGTACTGGGTGCGGGCGCGGGACTGCACGCCCAGTCCCTGCAGCACGCGCAGGCCGTGGACGAGGTCGGTCGCGGTCGCGGCGGCGTCGGCCGCACGGGACTGCTGGGCGTCGTAGCGGGCGGAGAGGACGGGGCTGATCACGCGGATCACGAGCACCATGACCGCGATGCCGACGAGGGTCGCCACGCCCAGCCAGGGGTCGAGCACCGCGAGCCAGACGCCGCTGCCCACCACGACCGCGGAGGCGGGGAAGGCCCAGGGCAGCATGTCCATGATGTCGGAGGCCTTGTCGGCGTCCGAGGTCGCGATCGAGAGCACCTCGCCGGCGGGGCGCTCGATGGGCCGCGAGCGCGGGTCGAGCACGGCGCCGGTGACCGCGACCCGCAGTCGATGGCGCTCGAACAGGCGCGCCCGCTGCGAGGCGGTGAACATGAGCGTCCACACCCACGTGCTGATCAGGCGCATCACGAAGATGCCCGCGGCGCCCAGCAGGGTGATCGCGAGGCTGCCGCGGACGATGCCCACGTCGATGATGATGCCCACGAGGATCGGCACCAGCATGTCGACGGCCTCCACGAACGCGGAGGTCGCCATGATCCAGGGGATCGAGCGGCGGTGGTTGCGCACGATCGACCGCATGACGGAGACGCGCGGCACCGCCGTCGCGGCGGGGTCCGCGACGGCCGGGGCGGCCTTCCGGCCGGAGGAGGGGGAGGGGGAATCGTGCACTCGTGAATCCCATCCCATCCCCGCGCCCGTGGCAATGTCTTTTCCTGCCCAGTCAGGGCCCTGAGCGCGCCCTCGTCCCGCCC
This sequence comes from Brachybacterium halotolerans, assembly GCF_016623465.1. Classification (GTDB taxonomy): domain Bacteria; phylum Actinomycetota; class Actinomycetes; order Actinomycetales; family Dermabacteraceae; genus Brachybacterium; species Brachybacterium halotolerans. The sequence continues at coordinate 94,394 of NZ_JAEDAJ010000002.1, read as the reverse complement.
TCCGGATCTGCGGGTCCGGCGCCGCGATCCTCGAGGATCGCCGATCCGCTCGGGCGTGCGGTCCGGAGTCGGCTCGGGAGGCCGGTCCGGGGTCAGCCCGGGAGGCCGGTCTGGTGACAGAATGGGGGAGGCCGACGTCCGCTCGGGCCCGGCCGATCCCCGACGCGAGAGGAAGACTCCGTGACCGCACCGCATGTCGAACTGTTCTTCGATCCGATCTGCCCGTGGGCGTGGATGACCAGCCGGTGGCTGCTGAACGCCTCGCAGGTCCGCGACGTGGAGATCACGTTCTCGCTCATGTCCCTCGCCGCGCTCAACGAGGGCCGCGATCTCGATGCCGGCTACCGCCGCAGCATGGACGACGCCTGGGGGCCGGCCCGCGTGGCGCTCGCCGTCGAGAACGCCGGCGGCAACCAGGACCTCGCCGACTTCTACACCGCGTACGGCCAGGCCTACCACGTGGGCGGCCAGCAGGACCGCCGCGAGGCCGCGAAGACCGCCCTCGAGCAGGCGGGCCTGGATCCCGCGCTGCTCGAGTCCTACCACGACTCGTCCCTGGACGACACCCTGCGCACGAAGCAGAAGGCCGTGGTGGAGCTCGTCGGCGACGAGGTCGGCACCCCGGTGATCTCCTTCGGCGACGGCCGCGCCTACTTCGGCCCCGTGATCTCCCCGGCCCCCAAGGGCGAGGAGGCAGGCACCCTGTTCGACGGCCTCGAGGCGATGAGCCGCGTCGACGGTTTCTTCGAGCTCAAGCGCAGCCGCACCGTCGGCCCCATCTTCGACTGACCCCGGACCGGGCGGGCGGGAGCCGAGCGCTCCCGCCCGCTCCGCCCCGGACCCGACCGACCCTGTGAAAGGCTCCCCCTCCATGCACGTGCACATCGGCACCGACCACGCCGGCTTCGAGCTGAAGAACCGGCTCGTGGACTCCCTCACCGCGAAGGGCCACGAGGTCACCGACCACGGCGCCCACACCTTCGAGAAGCTCGACGACTACCCGCCGTTCTGCACCGCCGTCGGCGAGGCCGTCGTCGCCGAGCCCGGCAGCCTGGGCGTCGTCATCGGCGGCTCCGGCAACGGCGAGCAGATCGCCGCGAACAAGGTGCGCGGCGTCCGCGCCGCCCTGGTGTGGAACGAGGACACGGCGAAGCTCGCCCGCGAGCACAACGACGCCAACGTGATCTCCGTGGGCGCCCGTCAGCACACCGAGGAGGAGCTCGAGCACCTCATCGACCTGTTCCTCGCGGAGCCCTTCAGCGGCGACGAGCGCCACCAGCGGCGCATCGACCTGGTGGGCCTCTATGAGCGCACGGGCGGGTACGACCCGTCGGCCGACGGGGACTCCGCGGCCGGTTCCGGCTCCGCCGGCGCCTGATGCCCGAGGGCCACACGGTCCACCGGCTCGCCTCCGCCCTCACGGCGGGCTTCGGCGGACGCCGCGTGCGCACCTCGAGCCCGCAGGGACGGTTCCCCGACGCCGCGAGCATCGACGGCTGGGTGCTGGCCGGGGCCGAGGCAGCCGGGAAGCAGCTCCTCATCGCCTTCACCCCGGAGGAGTCCGTCGACGTCTCCGATCCGGTGGCCCGCTGGGTGCGCGTGCACCTGGGCCTGTACGGCTCGTGGACCTTCGCGGGCGAGGAGGGCTTCGCGCTCGCCCACGCGATCGGCGCGCCGCGGGTGCGGATCGGTGAGCGGGAGACCCGGCAGGGCGGCGGCTCGGGAGCGGCCGACGGGTACGACCTGCACGACGCCGCGACGGAGGACTGGCGCCGCCTGGTCCCGCGTCCCACCACGCGCCTGCGCATCGCCGGCCCCCACGGACTCGCCGATCTCACTGGGCCGACCGCCTGCGAGATCCTTGACGCCGAGGGCCGCGCCGCCGTGCTGGAGCGGCTGGGTCCGGACCCTCTGCGCCAGGACGCGGACCCCGACCGATTCGTCGAGAGGGTGCGGCGCTCCCGCACGTCGATCGGCGTGCTGCTGATGAACCAGGAGATCATCGCCGGGGTCGGCAACATCTATCGGGCGGAGGCGCTGTTCCGCGCCCGCCTGGACCCCTTCGTGCCCGGCAAGGACCTCACCGCGGGGACGGTGCGCGGGATCTGGGACGATCTGGTGCCCCTCATGCGGTACGGCGCGCGCACCGGCCGCATCGTCACGACCGAGCCCGAGCACCGCGAGATCGAGGCGGTCATCCAGGAGCGCACCCGCGCGACGCGGCAGAACGGGGACGACGACCCGAGCGTCGTGCCCCGCGAGCAGTCCTTCTACACGTACCACCGGCAGACGCTGCCGTGCCGTCTGTGCGGGACCGCGATCCGGTCGACGGAGCTCGCCGGGCGCACGGTGTTCTGGTGCCCCCGCTGCCAGACCCGACGCTCGCGCCGCGCGAGCTGGACCACGGAGCACCCCGCCGCCGCCTGGGCGGATCCGCAGGACGGGCAGCTACGGTGATGGGCATGCCTGATCCCGAGACGGGCGGCGTGCTGCGCCGCGCCCACCTGCATGAGATCGATCCGCGCACCGTCTACCTGCTCGCGAAGCTCCGCCAGGACGTCTTCACCCTCGAGCAGCACGCCGACGACGCCGACCTCGACGGCCGTGAGCTCGAGGCCTCCACGGTGCTGCTGTGGATCGAGGTGCCGGACGCTGAGCCCGTCACGGGCGGGCTCGAGCGCCAGCCGGTCGCCCAGCTGCGCATCCTGCGCGACCCCGACGGCACCGTGCACATCGGCCGCGTAGTGGTGCGCGCGGACCGTCGGCGCGACGGATTCGGCCGACGCCTCGTGTGCGCGGCCCTCGACGTGGCCCGCGAGATCGCACCGGAGGCGGTGGTCGAGATCGGCGCCCAGGCGTACCTCGAGCGCTGGTACGGGAGCATGGGCTTCGAGACCACCGGGCCGCTGTTCCTCGAGGCCGGCATCGAGCACGTGCCGATGCGCTACGTGCACCCGCGGGACTGATCCGCGGGCAGAGCGAGGGGCGAACCGGCGGGTCTGAGCGGCGTACGCCCGTGAGGCGCTGCGATCAGGCGCGCGGCGCCTTCTCCTCGATGAGCCGGCCCATCTCCTCCCGGCCGAAGAAGGCGACGGAGTCGCGGCCGCTCGGGGTGCCCGCATCGGGATCCGCCCCGGCATCCAGGAGCGCGGACACCACGTCGTCGTACCCCTTGAAGACGGCCCCCGCGAGCGGCGACTGCTGGCGGTCGTTGAGCTGATCGACGTCCGCCCCGCGGGCGGCGAGCTCACGCACCAGGTCCGCGTGACCGTGGTACGCGGCGAGCATCAGCAGCGTGTTGCCCCGCGAGTCCCGCATGGCGACCGGCGCCCCCTGGTCCAGCAGCGGCAGCAGGGCGTCGCCCCGGCCTTCACGGGCATCGTCGAGCATCCTCCGGGCCAGCGCGAGCACCTGCTCGTCCTGCTCCTCGGAGGTGAGCGGCGATCCGGGCTGCGCGGTAGCGGACTGAGAGGAGTCGGGCTGCGGGGGATCGGGCTGCGCGGCGTCGGAAGTCATGCGCACCAGGGTAAAGGCCCGCACGACGCGGGGACCACACGGAACGTCATCCGTCGTCGACTGCACGGCGGGCGGCAGGCGAGGCGGGAGGAAGGATCGCCGGCTCCTGCCCGCGTCGACGGGGTCGGCTCCTCAGCCGCCCAGCACCGTCCGCAGCACCCAGGGCGCCGCGAGCAGGAGTGCGGCGGCGGCGAGCCCCACGAGGTCGCCCCTCGTGAACGGACTGGGCAGCGCCCAGGTGCGGTGCTGTGCGGTCGCGAAGCCGCGGGCATCCATCGCGAGCGCCTGCTGCTCGGTGCCCCGCACCGCGTCGACCAGAAGGGCGAGGGTGCACGAGGCCAGCAGCCGCACGAGCGCCGCGCCCGAGCGCAGCGGATGGCGCAGGTCGCGCCGCGCCCCGAGGCCGCGCAGGCGGCGACTGGTCATGATCCGCTCCCAGACGTCGGCCGTGAGCCCTGCCCGTACGAGTCCCGCGACGCTCGCCGCGACCGGCCGGCCGGGCAGACGCAGCCTCCCGCCGAGGGCGTCTCCGAGCCGCGTCGGGTCGAGGGAGGCGAAGATCAGCACGCCGGGAGCCACGAAGTATCCGATCCGCAGGGCCTCCTTGAGACCCAGCAGCCACGTGGTCCCGGAGAACACGGGCAGGGGAGAGGCGAGCACCGTGGACCAGCAGAGGCCGACCGCCGCGAGCGCGATCGGGATCAGACGCAGCGCCGTGCTGCGCACCCCGCGCACGGCGAGCGGTGCGAGGACCGCGACGAGCACGCACGAGAGGAGACCGAGCTGCCAGCGGTCGATCGCGAAGGAGCCGACGGCCGCTGCCACGGCGATCGCGATGGTGGTCAGCGGGTTGAGCACGTCGGCGGGAGCAGGACGGGGACGGCGGGGCGGGCGAAGGGTGGTGTCGGATGCGGATGCGGATGCGGATGCGGGTGCGGTTGCCGGCGCCAGTGCCAGCGCGGTGCCGGTCGCGGCCGGCTCCGGGGAGGCGGACTGCGCGTCGTCGTCGCGCGTGCCCCCGTGCTCCGCGAGGTCCAGACGCACGTGCGCGCGCGTGATGAGATCGGGGTCGTGCGTCGCGGCCAGCACCGCGCAGCCGCGCGCGGTCGCCTCCTCGAGCAGAGCGAACATCTGGGTGCGACGCTCCTGGTCGAGACCCACGGTGGGCTCGTCCAACACGAGCAGGGCGGGTTCCTGGGCGAGGGCGGCGATGATCGCGAGGCGCCGCTGCTCGCCCCCGGAGAGCTCGAAGGGCTGAGCGTCCGAGAGGTGCCCGAGATCGGCGCGCTGCAGCAGGCTCTCGGCGAGTCCGGGGTCGTGCGCCCAGGGCGAGGCGGTGACCTCCGTGCGCACGGTGCGGGCGACGAAGGAGTGCTCGGGCTCCTGAGGGACGAAGGCGATCCTCGAGGGCTCGGGACGCTCGAGGTGTCCTCCGGCCGGATCGGCGAGGCCCAGGATCGTGCGCAGCAGCGTGGTCTTGCCGCTGCCGCTCGGCCCGGTGAGGACCGCGACACATCCTGCGGGGACGGCCAGGTCGATGCCCTCGAGGAGGGGAGAGGCGATGGTCCGCTTCCCTCGGGCCTCGTCCCGTCGTCGCCGCCGCGCGATCGAGACCCTCGAGAGCGACAGCACCGGTGTGCCGGACGTGCCGGATGCGCGCGCAGGGGCCGGCATGGCGGTCGGGTCGGGAGCGGTGGCCGGATCGGGCGTGGCTGCCGGATCGGGCTGCTCGAGGACGTCGTCGGGAGCGCCGTCCGCGAGCACGTGCGCCTGCGCTCCGAGCACGATCACGCGATCCACGTGCGGGGCCCAGCCGTCAGCGTCGTGGTCGGCGACCACCAGGGTGCGATCGCCGACCACATCCAGGATCGCGGCGCGGACCGCGCGGGCCGTCGGCCGATCGAGCATGCTCAGCGGCTCGTCCAGCAGCAGCGCACCGGGATCCAGCGCCAGGGAGCCGGCGAGGGCGAGCCTCTGCTGCTGCCCGCCGCTGAGATCCCACGGCGAGGTCGCGGCGTCCAGCCCGACGCGCGCCGCGTGCAGGGCGGAGGTCACACGGCGCTGGATCTCCTCACGGTCCAGCGCCGCGTTCTCGGGCCCGAAGGCCGCGTCCCGGCCGACGCTCCCGCCGATCAGGGCGTGCAGCGGCTGCTGCAGGAGCAGTCCGCGCTCGCCCGGCCGGGTGGGGCCGGTGGCATCACCCGCGAGGTCGCCCGTGCTGGTGTCGAGCAGGCCCGTGAGGGCCCGGAGCACCGTCGACTTGCCGCCGCCGCTGGGCCCCGTGAGCAGCACACGCTGGCCGGCGGGGATGTGCAGGGTGAGGTCGTCGATCGTCGGGCGGGAGCGGGTCGACGGCGTCCAGGTGACGGCGTCGAGAGCGAGCGGCACGGCGGCGTGGGAGGCGGGGCCCGTTCCGTCGGGAGCCGCGTCGCCGAGCGTCCCGTCGGCCCCAGCGGTCACTCCGAGCACCGTCGGCCCCGCGCTCATGCGCGCGACCGCCGTCCCCACTGGCGCCCTGCCGGGAAGGCGCTCAGGGCGCCGGTCGCGCCGAGGGCGCGCACGATCAGCCACCCCAGCACCCCGCACAGAAGCGCGCCGGAGACGATGAAGAAGCCCAGCAGCGCCCAGGCCGAGGCCCAGGACCACTCGGGGTAGTAGGAGAAGCGCTCGTACACCCATTCGAGGATCCCCGAGAGCGCGCCGCCGGCGATCGCCACGGGCAGGGTGAAGCGGCGGTAGGCGGTGACGAGGAACGCGATCTCGACGCCTCCGCCCTGCAGCAGGCCGCTGACCACGGTGCCGATGCCCCACTGTCCGCCGAGGACCATCTCGAGGACGGCGGCGATGACCTCCGCCAGCACGGCGGCGCCGGGGCGGCGCACGATGAGCATCGCCACCAGCGCGGGCAGGAACCACACGCCCGCGAGCAGCCCCACCGACGGCGGCAGGACGGCCTGCAGCGGGGTGAACAGGGTGTACACCTGGCCCCAGGCGAGGAACACGAAGGCGAAGACGACGCCGATCGCGACCGTCAGCACGAGGTCCACGGTGCGGTAGGCCGGCAGCGGCCGACGTGCGAGGGCGTCGCTCGCCGGTGCTGGTGTTGGTGCCGGTGTCGGGGATGCGCCGGTCGCCGCGGTCTTCTCGGCGCGCGCGGACGAGGCGGCGGGGGTGGAACCGGTCGACATCTGGTTCTCCTTCCGATGCGGAAGGGGCCGCGAGGCCCGTCGGCCCCGGATGCAGTCATCCGGCGCGGCGGACATCGCAGAAGAATCCCGACTCCCTACGCCGGTCTGAACCGGATCAGGTTCGAGGGTCTGCGCTCTGTGCGCACTCTCAGCACCTCTGCGGTGCTCCCCTGTCTGTGGATGTCAGCGTCGATGATATCGCGCAGGGCGGTCGGTGCACCCTCGGGATGTGCGCCAGATCGCCCGGGTCGGCCGACGCCCGACGGGTCGTGCGAGGCGACGGGATCCGACGGTCCCGTCCCGACCGCCTCCCGAACTGACGAACGGACGAACGGGCGAACGGGCGAAGGGGCGAACGGGCGCGAGAAGTACGTAACGGTTGCCAAGAGCGCTCTTGGCAACCGTTACGTACTTCTCACGGGGCGGCGAGGCCGGGGCGGGCCGCCCCGCGGATCAGCGGCGGGCGCGGATGGCCTGGTCGATCGCCTCGGCGGCGGCGCGGGGATCGTCGGGGGAGAGCAGGAAGTGGGTGCCCTCGCGGCCGATGATCTCCACGAGCGTCCCGGGACGCGAGACCATCAGGCGGTAGGAGGACCGCTGCTCGCCGGTGGTGAAGACCTTGCGGCCGGGCAGCGCCTCGATGCTCCCGCTCTCGGGCGAGATCACGCGGCCGCGGCGCCAGCCGAGCCCGCCCACCGTCGCGCCGAGCGACTCGCCCGGGATGCGGCGCAGCTGCACGGTGCGGAAGTCGGCGACGGGCCAGGCGGGGCGCGGCAGGAAGCCTCCGAGGCTCACGGTCACCCCGTCGCCGTCGACCACGAACCGTGTGGCGAGCCGCATCCACGACCAGAAGGCGTACACGAGCACGGCCAGGGCGAGCACCAGACCCAGCACGACCGTCTCGCCCCGCGCCCAGGCGAGCGCATACCCGGCGATGCCGACGCCGATCACGACGCTCATGCCGATGCGGGTCCAGCCCACCGCGCCGGGCGTCGTCCGCCCCACGTGGAAGGGTGCCTCGGGCCTGCTCACGCCGTCCTCACCAGATGCTCACGCGGTCTTCGGGCGCGCGGTACATCGCATCGTCCTCACGCACGTCGAAGGCCGCGTGGAAGGCGTCGAGGTTGCTCGCGATCGCATTGCAGCGGAACTCGGCGGGGGAGTGCGGGTCGATCGCCAGCATGCGCGCCGCATCCTGCGCGCGGGACTTCGCGCGCCACACCGTGGCCCAGGACCAGAACACGCGCTGCAGTCCGCTCATGTCGTCCAGGCGCGGCGGGTTCCCGCCGGAGCGCGCGAGGTAGGCCTTGATCGCGATGGTGAGCCCGCCCAGGTCGCCGATGTTCTCACCGATCGTGAGGCTGCCGTTGACATGGGGCAGCTCGTCGCCGCTGGCGTCGGTCGCGCCGGTCGCGCCGGTCGCGCCGGTCGCATCGTCCGCACGTGCCGCACCGGCCGCGCCGGTCGCGTCTGACGCCTTCGCCTCAGCCTCCGCCTGCTCGCGCAGCACGCGCGGGGTGAGGGCGTCGAACTGGTCGATGAGCGCACGGGTGCGCTGCTCGAAGGCCTCGCGGTCCTCGTCTGTCCACCAGGAGCGCAGGTTCCCCTCGCCGTCGTACTTCGAGCCCTGGTCGTCGAAGCCGTGACCGATCTCGTGGCCGATGACGGCGCCGATGCCGCCGAAGTTCACCGCGTCCTCGGCCTCGGCGTCGAAGAACGGCGGCTCGAGGATCGCGGCGGGGAAGACGATCTCGTTCGCGCCCGGGTTGTAGTAGGCGTTGACGGTCTGCGGGGTCATGTGCCACTCGTCGCGGTCGACGGGCCCGTCGAGCTTCGCGAAGTCGTGGGCGGCATCGTGCATGCGGGCGGCGCGCACCGAGGCGACGAGGTCGTGGGGGTCGAGCTCGAGGCCCTCGTAGGTGCGCCACACGTCGGGGTAGGCGATCTTCGGGGTGAACAGCTCGAGCTTGGCGAGGGCCTTCTCGCGGGTGCCCGGTGTCATCCACGCGAGCGTCGAGATCGACTCTCGGTAGGCGTCCAGCAGCGCGCCGACCAGCTCCTGCATGCGCGCCTTGTGGTCCGGCGGGAAGTGCCGGGCGACGTAGTCCTGTCCGATCGCGAAGCCGACGGCACCCTCGACCAGCGAGATGCCGCGCTTCCAGCGCTCCCGCAGCTGCTCGGCGCCGGAGAGGGTGCGCCCGGAGAAGTCGAAGTCCTCCTCGACGAAGGCGGAGGAGAGGTACGGGGCGAAGGCGCCGACGGTGTGCAGGGCGGCCCAGGTGCGCAGCACGGCGAGGTCCTCGGCCGCGAGCAGCGGGGCGACGGCCTCGACGAACTCGGGCTGGCTCACGCAGACCACGTCGAAGGCGCCGGCGGGCGCGCCCGTGCCCTCGACGTACGCATCCCAGGGGAACGCGGGGGCGAGGGCCTCCCGCTGCGCCGCGTCCATCGGGTTGTTCGACTTCTCGCTGTCGCGCAGGCGCACCCGGTCCACATGGCACGCCGCGAGCCGCGTCTCGAAGCCCATGACCGCGCGGGCCAGGTCGCTCGAGTCCCCGGCGACGAGGCCCTCGCGGCCGGGCAGGGAGGCGAGATCGGCGAGACGTGCGAGGTGGCCGACGTACGCCTCGCGGATCGGTGCGTAGGAGTCCTCGCGGTAGTAGGACTCGTCGGGCAGGCCCAGCCCGCCCTGGTGCAGCTTCACCTGGTAGCGGGAGGAGTCGTCGTCATCCGTCCACACGTAGGCGTGCAGGGCGCTGGTGCCGGCCACGGGGGAGGCGAGCAGGCGCACTAGGTCCGCGAGCGAGGTCGTGGACGCGACCTCCTCGAGCATCGGTGCGAGCGGTGCGGCGCCGGCGGCCTCGACCGCGTCCTCGTCCATGAACAGCCGGTAGAGCAGGCCCACGCGTCCGCGATCCGTCTCCGGAGCATCGCCCGCCGCGAGCAGGTCAGCGAGCTCGGGGTCCTCGGCAGCCTCCTCGACGATGGCGCGCACGCGCTCCTCCGCGAGATCCCGCAGGCGTCGGAACTCGCCGTCGGACGCACGATCGGCGGGGATCTCGTGCTCCGCGAGCCAGGCGCCGTTGACGTGCCCGAAGAGATCATCCTGCACGCGGATCGAGTCCTCGACGCCGCTGCGGTCCAGGCCCGAGCGGACCTCGGAGCCGGTGGGTGCTGCGGTCGTGGTGCTGTCGGAGGGGACGGCATCGGTCATGGTGACTCCTTCGTCGAAGAGGGCGGCGTCAGGCTGGGTGGTGGGACGGGCGCGGGAGCGGCGACGCGACGCCGCTCCCCCCGGCCGGGCCGACGGCGGACGCGCTCCGCGCGCCCTGGGCCGACCCGATCTCGTGGATCAGAGGGTGGACAGTCCCAGCAGCGCGAGCGCCGCGGTGAGCACGCCGATCCCGAAGGGCGCGTACGCCCACAGGGTGTGGGGGCGCTCGCCCGGGCTGCGGCGCTGCAGGATCAGGGTGGACAGTCCCGTCGCGATCGACAGCACGATGGTGCCGATCGTGAGCACGGGGGAGAGCACGATCAGCACGGTCGCGCCGATCTGGAAGAGCGCGGTGCCCACGACGTCCAGGACGCGCAGCACCATCGAGCGGGGCACGCTCACCTTCTCGGTGAGGAAGGTGCCGACGGCCTCGGTCGCCCACGCGGAGGGCGCGGCGATCCGGCGCCGCGCGCTCACCGTCTGCGCGGTGGCCAGGACGATCCAGACCAGCGCCGTGCCGAGCCCGAGCCAGATGCCCATGGGGCCGACGGCCTCCGAGGGCCACAGCAGGCCCGCGAAGAGCACCGCGGCCAGGCGCAGCACCTCCTCGACGCTCGAGCGCACCGCCATCGGTCCGGGGTTCACCGCGAGGCGCCTCTGCACCTTCGAGACGAACATGCTGGTGACCACGACGACCACGAGCTGCAGGGCGCCGAGAGCGATGCCGAGCACGAGGGGCAGCGGGGTCGAGGGCGTCGCGGGCAGGCAGACGAGCACGAGGACGACGGCGACCGCGGGGATCACGAGCGAGACGATCGACAGTCCGCGCACGAGCGCGCTGACGATCTCCGCGCCCGTGGGCGGATGGTCGTGCCAGGTGTGGTCGTGGGGGTCCGTGCCGTGCGGGTCGCTGCTGCAGGAGGCGGCCTCGGCGGGGACCTCGGGATCCGCGGCGGAGGACGGGGAGGACGAGGTGGTCATGGGGCTCCTTCGAAGTCGCTCCACTGTATCGGCCGTGCCTGGTGCTCCGCTGGTGGCAGGGCCCTCGAGGAGGCGGGCGGAACACCAGGCGTCGGCGCGGAGGCGCTGGTGCGCGACGTGTCCGGGCCGCCGATCGTCACGTCCGTGTGAGGTTCTCCCCACCGGGGGCCATGTGCGTCCGGGGACCGGACATTCTCCCGGACATGGCCCATGGTCGTGTGGAAACATGTCCTCGTGACCCGCGACCAGCCCTGCGACGACGCCCGGACCTCGGACGGCGACGTCCTCGAGCGCGCCATCGGCGCGGTGGTCGCGGCGGCCGCGGGCGACGCCCTGGGCGCACCGTACGAGTTCCAGGGCCCCATCGCCCCGAGCGAGGACGTGGGCATGATCGGCGGCGGCGTCCTGGAGTGGGGCGAGGCGGAGTGGACCGACGACACCTCGATGGCGATCGTCGTGCTCGAGGCTGCGGCCGCGACGCCCGGCACCCACGACCTCCGCACCGCGTCCGCCCTCGATCAGATCGCGCGCGAGTGGTACGCGTGGTCGATGGGCACCCCGGACATCGGCGCCCTGACCTCGACCGTCATGCGCCGTGCGGCCGACGTGGCCCGCAGCGCCGGGCACTCCATGCCCCATGCGAGCGATCTCCAGCAGGCCGCGGAGGACGCCCACCGCGACCTCCCGCGGGTCGCGGGCAACGCCGCGCTCATGCGCTCCCATGCGAGCGTGCTGCCCTATCTCTTCTCCTCCGACGAGGACACCGAGGACGCGATCCGCACGATCTGCCGCCTCACCCACGTCCACCCCGACGCGGTCGAGGCATGCGTGCTGTGGGGTTTCGCGGTGCGTCACGCGATCCTGAGCGGCGAGATCGACGTGCGCGTGGCCCTCGACCGCCTCCCGGAGGACCGCCGCGATCTCTGGCGGGAGCGCATCGAGGAGGCCGAGTCGGCGCGCCCCGTCGACTTCCCGCGCAACGGCTGGGTGGTGGCCGCCTTCCAGGCCGCATGGTCGGCGGTGCACAGCGTGCTGCCTCTTCCGGAGGACCGTTTCGCCCGCCGTGCGGCGCTCGTGGACGCGCTCACCTCGGCGGTCCGCGCGGGCTACGACACCGACACCGTCGCGTGCATCACCGGCGCGCTGGCGGGCGCCGCGCTCGGTCCCAAGGCCGTGCCGCCGGAATGGCGGCGCGAGATGTTCGGCTGGCCCGGCTACGAGGTCGCCGAGCTCGAGAGCCTCGTCGAGCGCGTGGTCGCCCCGGCCGAGCATCGCCGCTGCCCGTCCGACGCAACCGGCTGAGAGGTCACTCGCTCTCGGCCGGGATCCGCAGACCGGTGCGCAGCGGCACGTCCTGAATCTGACCCCCGACGTGCCGCACGCGCACCCCGCCCGGCACGCCCTCGAGGTCGCCGATCACCGTGAGCTGGGTGCGGTAGGCGCGCAGCGCCGCGGCCAGGGCGGAGGCCGAGCCCGGCTGGTCGCGGAAGGCGAAGGGCTCTCCGTCGGCCGCGGCTTCGGGATCGGGCTCGCTCGCGACCTCCACGAACGGCACGCCCTGCGCGCGCGCCGCCCCGGCCGTCGCCTCGTGCGCGCGCAGATGGTCGGGGTGCCCGTAGGTGCCCTGGTCGTCGTAGCCGAGAACCACGTCGGGCCGCACGTGCGCGATCAGCGCGGAGAGGTCGGCGATCTCCTGGTCGAGATCCTGATGGGTGAAGCTCGTCGGGCCCGCGGTCTCCGACGGACCGGCGACGCCCTCGCGCACCCAGCGCATGCCCGAGTCGCGGTAGCGCCGGGGCGCGGCGCCCTCGGCCAGGGCCGGGGCCTCGCCGAGCATGTGGTGCTCGTCGACGCCCAGCGCTCCGAGGGCGCGGCGCACCTCCAGCGCGCGGACCTCCTCGAGGGGGCGGTCGTCGTCCTCGGGAATCGCGCCGGGGACGACCTCGCCCTCCTCACCCCGGGTCGCCGTGACGACCACGACGCGGGTGCCGCGCGAGGAGAGGTCGGCCAGCAGCGCACCGGTGGCGAGCGATTCGTCGTCGGGATGGGCGTGCACGGCCAGCACGGTGCCGGCGGTGCGCACCAGGTGCCAGGGGTCCGACGGGCCGTGGGCGGCGCCGCCGTGGACGACGGCCCGGTAGATCCGCTCGAGATGATGGGCGCACGCCTGCCAGGTGCGGGTCTCGGCGAAGGCGCGCACGGCGCGCGAGGCCTCCTGGAAGGCCTCCTCCTCGCCGATGAGGGACTCGACGGCCTCGGCCCAGACATCCGGGTCGCGGCCGGCGATCAGCCGGCTGCCAGGGCCCACGGCCTCCTGCACGCCGCCCGCCCGGTCCCAGGCGACCACCGGGGTGCCGCTGGACTGGGCCTCGAGGGCGACCAGCCCGAACGTCTCCGACCAGCTGGGCAGCAGCAGGACGGCGGCCTCGCGCATGCGGGCGGCCAGCTCGTCCTGGTCCATGGAGCCGGCGAACGCGACGCGGTCGGCGAGGCCGAGCGAGCGGGCGGACTCCTCGAGCTCCGCGCGGTAGGCCGCGAAGTCCTCCGAGGCGGCGCCCACCAGCACCAGACGGGCCCTGCAGGACACGTCGAGCCGGGCGAGCACGTCGAGGGCGAGGTCCGGCGCCTTGAGGGGCTGCAGCCGCGCGGCGAACAGCATCGTGGGCTCCTCCAGTCGCTCCTGAGGGCTCAGAGGGGAGGGATGGAAGCGTGCGGTGTCGACGCCCGGCGGGACCACGAGCACGCGGTCCGAGGGGACCCCGTAGCGCTCGCGGACCGTGCGGGCCTCGGCCTGGGAGACGGCGATGACCAGCTGGGATTCCCTCGCCGTGCGGCGCTCGCCGGGGATGCGACCGGCGGACTCGGCGGGTTCTCCGGCGCCCAGCGTGGTCGAGCCCTCGGGGGCCGCGACGGAGTGGAAGGACTGCAGGTGCGGCAGCTGATGCCGGTGGGCGACGGGCAGCGCGGCCACGCCGCTGAACCAGTGGTGGGAGTGGATCAGGGAGTACGGCTCCCCGGCCTGCTCGGCGTCGGAAACCAGGCGCTCGAGGTCCGCGGAGAATGGCTCGATGGCCTGCTCCATCGCGCTCTTGGCAAGCGGCGTCGCGGGACCGCCGTGCAGCAGGACCTGACGCAGGCGCGGCACGACCGAGCTGATCGCGGGCGCATCGGGATCGCTGCGGCGGGTGATGATGTCGACCTGGTGGCCGGCCGCGGCGAGGGCGCGCGCCTGCTCGAGGACCACCACGTTCATGCCGCCGGCATCGGCGCTGCCGGGGACTGCGAGCGGGGAGGTGTGCAGCGAGACGAGCAGCAGGCGCAGCGGCGTGGTTGACATGTACATCATCCTAAGAGTGGAAGGGCTCCTGCGGAGTGCGCGATCGCGCAGGACGCACGCCGCATCCGCGCCTGGGAACCGGCGCAGAGGCCCCCTGGTGTTCGCTGGTGACGAAACCGGTGTGCGCCAGGCCTCGGTCATATTGAATGTTGGATGAAGGTCGATACCCTGAACTGCATGGACACCGCCCCCACGATCGACTGGCACGCATACAACGCCAGTGCTGCGGCGCGTCCCGCCCGGCGGGTCGTGACGCAAGCTGTGCACGCCGCGGGCGGAGATGGGCCCGGGAAGGTCGCGATCGACGTCGGTGCCGGTGGTGGCGCCGACGCGCTCGAGTTCGCGCGCCGCGGACTGACCGTCCACGCCTACGACACCGATGACACGCTCACGCAGCGCCTCGTCGAGAACGAGCGCATGACCGGTCGCATCAACTTCCATCACATGGATGCGCGGGACGTCGAGCAGTTCCCCGCGGCCGACATCGTCTACTCCGCCTACGCTCTGCCGATGCTGGGCCCGGACGGTCTGCGCGAGATCTGGCCGAAGCTCACCGGAGCGCTGAAGATCGGCGGCGTGATCGCCGTGGACCTGTTCGGCGAGTCGGACAGCTGGGCCGAGCGCGAGGACATCGCGACCCTGAGCGCCCAGGAGATCGGCGAGATGTTCCGCGGGTTCCGCGTGCTGGACCGCGAGGTCCGCAACGAGGACGGCCGCTCCTACAGCTCCGCGAAGAAGCACTGGCACGTCATCTCGACGCTGGCCCGCCGCCTGAGCTGAGGCCCGGCCCGTGGGTCGAGGCCCGGGCCGGCGGCGTCACGCGGCGCGGGCCGACCGCAGGCCGATGAGCGCCGAGCGCACCACCTGCTCCACGCTCGCGCAGCGCCGCACGCTCGCGCGCCCCTGACGGCGCACGACCACGACCCACGAGGCGCCTCCCCGGTCGGGGAGCCTGCCGATCTCGATCCCGTCGGCGCTCCCAGCGCATGTTGTGCCCGCCGTCGCGGCGGGGAACCGCACCAGCAGCGATCCGCTCGAGGTCTCCACGATGCGCTGCTCGAGCCCGGGCACCCTCAGCAGGAGCCCCGCGCGGATGCGGTCGCGCTCCCGGCGCACGGTCCGCTCGGGACGGACGACGCGCACCCGGGACCCAGGATGTCCGACGGTGTCCATGACTCCTCCTTCCCGCCTCCGGCGGCGCCGGCGGCTTCGGTCCTCGGAGACTAGGAGAGGGGTGGGACGAACGAGCGTTCGATCGCCCCGCGCCCCGCGCCCCGCGCCCCGCGCCCCGCGCCCCGCGCCCCTCGTTCGGCATCGTCATCGCCACCGCCACCATCACCGCCGTTGCCACGGTCCCGGCCACACACGTCCGGGGGACCGGTGCGATCCGTTAGGGTGTTCCCGGCGGCGATCCACCGCCCAGCCCGGCGTCGGCCCCAGCCCGCGCCCTCGGGGCGAAGGGGAGCAGATCCTCGGATCCGGACCGATCATCGTCGAGGCATCATGCCGCCGACGCAGGCTGGGGATGCCATGGCGGCAGAGGTGATCCGATGACCCGCTCCTCCGACTTCAAGAAGCTCGTGCGCGCCCGCATGGAGCGTACAGGCGAGAACTTCACGGCGGCCCGCGCCGCGCTGCTCGCGCAGGCCGCGACCCGACCCGAGCGCATCGCCGTCCCGACGCCCGATCCCGCGGCGGCGCGTGCACACCATGAGAAGCTCATCCGCCCCTTTCTGCGCGACGGCGGGCTCGAGCGCATCCCCGCCAAGCGCAAGACGCGCCTCTCGGTGCTGCTCGAGCTGCTCGCGCGCTTCGCCCCCGGGGAGGTGTACACCGAGGCCGAGGTCGGCGACATCCTGCGGCCTGTCCACGAGGACGTCGCCTACCTGCGCCGTGAGCTCGTCGACTACGGGTATCTCGAGCGCGACGGCGTGGGCGCCTACTGGCTGCCGGCCGCGCCGCCGGCCCGTGTGGGCAACATGGCCCAGGAGGTCAGCGACTGGGAGGCCGTCTGGCTGCCGCGCTTCCTCGCCGGGACCCTCGGTGAGGAACCCGGCGCATCCGCCGAGACTGCAGATCCCGCCCGGCCCGCAGATCCCGCCGAGCCCGGAGGGCCGCGGGCCCCGCAGGCCCTGCGGTCAGCGCGTGAACGGTGCGGAGGCCGCGTCCAGGGCGGCGACGTCCTCGCTCGTGAGCTCCAGCTCCGCGCCGGCGATCAGCGCCGGGAGCTGAGCGGTGGTGCGGGCGGAGGCGACCGGAGCGGTCACGCCCTTCGCGCGCAGCCAGGCGAGGGCCACGGCCGTCGGCTCCGCGTCGTGGCGCTCGGCGACGTCGACGAGGACGTCCACGAGGGCGAAGCCCTCGGGCGTGCCGTAGTCGGTGAGCTGGGCGCCGCGGGCGACCCCCTCGAGGTCTGCCGCGGAGCGGTACTTGCCCGTGAGCAGGCCGGCGGCGAGCGAGAAGTAGCTGAACAGCGCGAGGTCGTTCTCCTCGACGACCTGCCCGTAGCCACTCTCGACGTCCGCGCGATGGGCGAGGGAGTACTGCACCTGGATGGCCACGGGCACGGTCAGATCCTCGGCGCGGGCCGCCTCAATCCAGGAGCGCTGGCGCTCGGGGGACAGGTTCGAGATGCCGATGGCGCCCACCTTCCCGGCGCGCACCAGGGAGTCGAAGGTGCGGGCGAGCTCGGCGGGGGACTGCGTCTCGTCGTCGAAGTGGGCGTAGTAGAGGTCCACACAGTCGGTGCCGAGGCGGGCGAGCGAGTCCTCGAGAGCGGCCTCGACGTTCTCCCGTGCGAGACCCTTGCGGGAGGCGAGCGAGCCGACCTTCGTGGCGAGCACGGCCTGGTCCCGGGTGCCGCGCGCGGCGAGCCAGCGGCCGATCACGGCCTCGGAGACGCCGCCGTCGTTGCCCGGTGCCCACGCGGAGTAGACGTCGGCCGTGTCGATCTGGCGACCCCCGGCGGCGAGGAAGGCGTCGAGCACGGCGAAGGACTCGTCCTCGTCGCTGGTCCAGCCGAAGGTGTTCCCGCCGAGGACGAGGGGGAGGTCGCCGATGAGGTCGATGGTCATGTGGAACTCCTGCGATGTCGAGGGGTGGGTGCTGATGCGTCACCGCCGACGATAGGACCATGACCTGACATGCGTCCGAAGGGTGTTCACGGGCCGACACGAGGGTCCGACGGGACACGTCCGGCCACTCGACGGGCCCCTCGGGGGCATCGGGCGAGGACCCGACCGGCCGCGCCGAGCACGGTGTCCCGCCCTCCTGAGGATCCGTCGGCCATCGCGGCGCGCAGCATGGCCTCCGAGCCGAGCCTCCAGCCCTGGTCCACCAGGTGCCGCCGCGCGGCGTAGCGGGCCAGGGCGGGGCGGATGCGCTGCGCGCTGTCGAGCGCCGTGGCGAGGGCCGCCGCGTCCGAGAGTGCGGTGTTCGCCCCATGTCCCAGGTTCGGCGCCATCGCGTGCGCGGCGTCGCCGATCAGCACCACGTCCTCGCGCACCGGCCGCACCGGCGGGACGGTGAACAGGCCGTGCACCGTCGTGCGCGCGGGCGCCGACGCCTCGAGGACGGTGTCGATCGCCGCCCGTGCGCCGCCCACGACCTCCCGGAGGTGCGCGAGGTCGCCCTCGCGATCGGGTGCACGGTGCTCGGGCACGGACGCGAACCAGTTGGTGCCGCCCCCGGTGAGCGGCGTGATGCCGAACAGCCACCCGCCGCCCCAGGTCTCCGAGATCTCCGGCGGCGCCAGCGGGGTGATGCCGCGCAGGATCGTCATGCCGTGCCCGCGGGCCCGGGCGCCCTCGCCCCAGCCGGAGAGCCGGGTCAGCGAGTGCAGCCCGTCGGCGCCCACGAGCACGTCGGCGCCGCGCCGCAGCGGACGCACGTCCTGGACGCGGATCCGTCGCCGTCGGACATCGCTCGGCAGCGCCCTGCGCAGGCAGGCGAGCAGGTGCGGGCGCGGCACAAGCATTGCATCGCCCGAGGGCAGGGTCGCGAGCACTCGGCCGCCGCGGCCCACCAGGCGCCCCTCCCGCGGGGCCGTCGCTCCCGCGCTCACGGCGTCGAGGACGCCGATCCGCGCGAGCACCCGCTGGGCCGGCGGGAACAGGGCGAGGGAGGTCCCCAGCGCCGGCGGCGCGAAGTCCTCGTCGATCAGCTCGACCTCGTGGCCGGCGGCCGCGAGGAGGGCCGCCGCCGCTGTCCCTGCGACGCCTGCGCCGAGGATCCGGATGCGCAGCTCCCGCCGGAAGCGCTCGGGCGCCGCGGACGAGGACCCGCGGCGGGCATCACGCACCCGGGACCGGCCTCTCCTCGGGGCCGACGTACTCCGAGAGCGGGCGGATCAGGGCGTTCGCGGCCCGCTGCTCCATGATGTGCGCGGTCCACCCGGTGATCCGCGAGGCGATGAACAGCGGCGTGAACATCTCGGTGTCGAAGCCCATCAGGTGGTACGTCGGGCCGGCGGGGTAGTCCAGGTTGGGCTTGATGGACTTCGCCTCGTCCATCGACTGCTCGAGCCCGTTGTAGAGGCCGAGGATCTCCGGGCGGCCCACGTGGTCGATCATCGCGTCGAGCGCCTGCTTCATGGTGGGCACGCGCGAATCGCCGTTCTTGTAGACGCGGTGACCGAAGCCCATGACCTTCTTCTTCTGCGCGAGGGCGTCGTCCATCCAGGCCTTCGCGCGGTCCTTCGCTGCGGACTCGGACTCCTCGGGGCGGATCCCGATCTCCTCGAAGGTGTGCATGACCGCCTCGTTGGCGCCGCCGTGCAGGGGACCCTTGAGGGCGCCGATCGCGCCCACGACCGCCGAATGCAGGTCGGACAGCGTCGAGGTGATCACGCGCGCGGTGAAGGTCGAGGCGTTGAAGGAGTGCTCGGCGTAGAGCACCATCGAGACGCGGAAGGCATCGACGACCTCGGGCGCCGCCTCCTCCCCGAAGGTCATCCACAGGAAGTTCTGGGAGTAGTCGAGGTCCTCGCGCGGGGCGATCGGCTCGGTGGGCCCTCCGGCGCGCCGCCGCCGCTGCTCGTAGGCGATGACGGCGGGAAGCTGCGCGAGCAGCTGCCGGGCCTTCTCGAGCTCCGCGGCGGGCGAGTCGTCCTGCGCGGCGGGATCCAGACCGCCCAGCACCGAGACGGCGGTGCGCACGGAGTCCATCGGATGGCAGGTGCTGGGCAGGGAGTCCAGCGCCGCCTTCACCTCGGGCGCGAGCGCGCGGTGGGAGCGCTCGTGAGCGCGGTCCTCCGCGATCTCCGCCTCCGTGGGCAGCTCGCCCGTCCACAGCAGATGGGCGACGGCCTCGAAGGGCTGGGTCGCGGCGAGCTGCGGCACCGGATAGCCGCGGTAGAGCAGGGAGTTGGTCTCGGGGTTGACCTTCGAGATCGCGGTGACGTCGGTGACCACGCCCGCGAGCCCGCGGTGGATCTCCGGGCCCTCCGACGGGTTCTCGGCGGGGTCGCTCTGGCTGCTCGGGCTCATGACTCGCTCCTCTGCTCGTCCGTGCTCACGGTTCCGCTGGTGCTGCTTCTGTGGGCGCTGTCTGCGGTGCGTGCGCTGTCCGCGGCGCCTGTGCCGTCTGCGGCCCCCGCGCTGTCGGTCCCGGCCCGGCCGGGGACCTCGAAATCGAAGATGCCGGCGTCGAAGCTGCTGAAGGACTCGTAGTCCACGAGGTCGTAGAGCCGCGCTCGGGTGAGCATCTCGTCGACGTGGGACGCCTGGGACCCTTCGACGCGGATGGTCTGCAGGACGCGCTCGATCTCGCCCATCGCGGTGCGCAGCAGCGTCACCGGGTAGATGACCAGCGCGACGCCGGTCTGCGCGAGCTGCTCCCTGGAGTACAGCGGGGACTTCCCGAACTCCGTCATGTTGGCCAGCACGGGCACGTCGACCGCCCGGCACACGGCCTCGAACTCGGAGAGGTCCGCCATCGCCTCGGGGAAGATCGCGTCGGCCCCCGCGTCCACGAGGGCGCGCATGCGCTCGATCGCGGCGTCGAGCCCGGCGCCGGCGCGCAGGTCCGTGCGTGCCATCACCAGGAAGTCCGGATCGCGTCGGGCGTCGACCGCGGCGCGGATCCTCTGCACGGCGGTCGCGGTGTCCACGGTGGCCTTGCCCTCGAGGTGGCCGCAGCGCTTGGGGTTGACCTGGTCCTCGATGTGGCAGCCCGCCAGACCCGCGTCCTCGAGCTCCTGGATCGTGCGGGCCACGTTCATGGGCTCGCCGAAGCCGGTGTCCGCGTCGATGAGGCACGGCAGGTCGGTGGTGCGGGCGATCTGGGCGCCGCGGGCGGCGACCTCGGTGAGCGTGGTCAGGCCGATGTCCGGCAGCCCCAGCTCGTTCGCGAGCACCGCGCCGGAGATGTACACCCCCGGGAAGCCCTGCTCCTCGATGAGGCGGGTGGACAGCGGCGTGAAGGCGCCGGGGAACGGGGCGGCGGCGCCCGGGCGCAGCAGCGCGCGCAGGGCGCGGCGCTTGGCCGACGGGGTGGTCGTGGAGTTCAGCATCGAAGCTCGTCCTTCCAGGAACCGGGGTCAGAACAGGCCGGTGGGAGCCGCCGTGGGATCGATGACGCCCTCGGACGCACGCAGGGAGAGCCGGTGCAGCTGCCCCGCCGGGAGCTCGGGAAGACTCTCGACGGCCTGCAGGAAGCGATCGGCCTCGGCGTCCTCGACCACGCCCTCGGCGAGCGAGCGGAATTTCTGGACGTACTGCTCGCGCACGAAGGGACGGGCGCCCTGCGGGTGCGCGTCGGCCACGGCGATCTCGTCCCGGATCACGGTGCCGTCGCGCAGGGTGATCTCGACGGCGCCGCCGAAGGCCTTCTCGGCGAGGTCCAGCGAGTGGTAGCGGCGCGTCCATTCGGGATCCTCGGTCGTGGTGACCTTCCGCCACAGGGCGACGGTGTCGGGCCGACCGGCGCGCTCGGGGGCGTAGGAGTCGACGTGGTGCCAAGCACCGTCCTGCAGGGCCACGGCGAAGATGAACGGGATCGAGTGGTCGAGCGTCTCGCGGGAGGCGCGCGGGTCGTACTTCTGCGGATCGTTCGCCCCCGAGCCGATCACGAAGTGGGTGTGGTGGGAGGTGCGGATGAGGATCGAGTCGACCTGCTCGGGGTCCGTGACCTCCGGATGCGTCTCGTGCAGTCGGCGCGCCAGGTCGATCCAGGCCTGCGCCTGGTACTCGGCCGAGTGCTCCTTGGTGAAGGTGTCGAGGATCGCGCGCTTGGGCTCGCCGGGGTCGGGGAGGGAGACGGTGTAGCGGGCATCTGGGCCGTCGAGCAGCCAGGCGATCACGCCGTCATCGCCCTCGTAGATCGGGACGGGGGAGGTCTGCCCGCGCATAGCGCGATCAACGGCCTCTACGGCCATCTTCCCGGCGAAGGCGGGGGCGTGCGCCTTCCACGTCGAGATCTCTCCCTTGCGCGACTGGCGCGTGGCGGTGGTGGTGTGCAGGGCCTGGCTGATGGCCTGGAAGATCGTCTCCGCGTCGAGGCCGAGCAGCGTGCCGATACCGGCCGCGGCCGACGGCCCCAGGTGCGCCACGTGGTCGATCTTGTGGGCGTGCAGGCTGATGGCCCGGGCGAGGTCGACCTGCAGCTCGTAGCCGGTGGCGATTCCGCGGATCAGGTCCGCGCCGGTGGCGCCCGTGTGCTCGGCGACCGCGAGGACCGGCGGGATGTTGTCGCCGGGATGGGAGTACTCGGCGGCCAGGAAGGTGTCGTGGAAGTCGAGCTCGCGCACCGCGACGCCGTTGGCCCAGGTCGCCCACTCCGGGGAGGTGCGCTCATCGGTGCCGAACACGCCGGCGCCGGATCCTCCGCGGGAGACCGGGTGGCTGAGTGCCTGCGCACGCGCGGAGACCACGGGGGAGCGGCGCAGGGACGCGAGGGCGACCGCGGCGTTGTCGATGACCCGGTTGATGATCATCTCCGCGACCTCGGGGCCGACGGCCACGGGGTCGACGGCGACCTGCGCCATCTGCCAGGCCAGCTGCTCCTCGCGCGGCAGGTTCTCCTCGGAGCGGTGGACGCGGACGTCGATGTCGTGCATGGGGTCCTCTCGGATCGTCGCGGGGCGTCTCCGTGTATACCGCATCCGTGCGGGAGCGCGCCGGGAGGGCCACGGTCTTCCCCGCGCTCCTCTGCGCGAAAGGATCAGGTCGGGTTCACGTGTGCGCGGTGCTGCTGTCCGTGACGCTGCCGTTCACGAGGGGGCGACGATCGTGTGCATGACGCAGTTCTTCAGTCCCTTGGGCCGGTCGTAGACGAAGCCGAGCCGTTCGTAGAGACGGCGGGTGCCGTTGTAGAGGAACGAGGAGGACATCTTCTTCGTCTGCTGCGTGAGGTCGTGCGGATAGCTCTCGACGCGTCCTCCGCCGGCCTGCGCGATCAGGTCGAGAGCGCCTGTGATCGCCTGCTCGGTCAGCCCGTGGCGCCGGTGCCGACGGTCGACGAAGACGCACGTGATCCGGAAGTCCGGGACCACCTCCTGGGTGGCCTCGTACTCCTTGCGGTGGTGGATGTTCGGCAGCTCCTCGGCGGTCCCGAACTCGGCCCACGCGATGGCCTCCTCGCCGTCCATCACCAGGGCGGCGTGCGCGACGCCCTTCTCGACGAGGTCCCGCTTGATCGCCCGACCGTCCTCGAGGCTCAGATCGCATGCGGAGCAGCCCTTGTGGAAGTGCGTGCACCAGCAGCCGCCGAAGATCCCGTGGTGCCGGTCCACGAGGGCCTCGAACGCGGGCCACGTCCCGGGCGTCAGCGGCCGGACGTCATAGGCGCGCTCGGGTTCCATCGTCGCCTCACTCCTTCGACCCGGCGGGAACGTCCGCGCGTTCGGTGCCCGCAGCTGCGGTCAGCCGCCCCGTGGCCCTGTCCATGCCGGGGAGAGTACGCCGGAGACGAAGGCGGCGCGCCGGGCGGGGAGATATCCGGTGTGCGGGGCTCAGTCTGCGGCGGGCTGCTCGATCAGATCGAGATCGCGCACGCAGAACCCGTGATGCTCGAAGGTCTCGCGCAGCACGGTGCCCAGGCACTGCCGCACCGAGCGGCCCCGGGCATAGGGCGGCCACAGGTCGTTGTCGGGGATCGGCGCAGGCTGTCCGAGCTGCTCCGCGCCGACCTCGCCCAGCCAGTCCTCGAGCTCGGCGGTCTGCTCGGCCCTGATCGCGAGCACGTCCTCGAGCGTGGGATCCGCCGCGGGGTCGAGACCCTGTTCCTCCGCGACGATCCCGTCGATCCCCAGCCCCAGCGGGGTGAAGGGGGCGTCGGATCCGAGGCAGCAGCGACGGAACCATGAGTCGTGCACGAACACCAGGTGGCGCAGGGTCTGCAGGGCCGACCACTCGTCGTGGACGCTGCGATGCTCGAGGCCGGGCGAGCGTCGCAGGCGCTGCGCCGTCGCCCCCCACTGCTCGTGCAGCTCGCGCGCCGCGCGGCGCAGATCGTGCACGTCATCGGAGCGGAGCAGTCGACGCACCGGATGCCGGCGGTCGAGCGCGGCATCGACGTACTCCATGACCTCGACTCCGTTCACGACCAGGTTCGTCACCTGGCCCTCGATGACGGCGTCCTCCAGGAGCACGCCCACGAGCCGCGCGCCGGTCAGGTCGCATTCGCGGAACTCGGCGCCGCGCAGGTCCTCATCCATGAATCGCCTCATGCCCGGCACAGTAGGCCCGGCCCCCGACGATCGGGGCGTGCCGACCCTCCCGTCAGGACCGTTGCCGTCCGTCAGCACTGCCGCCGTCTTTCAGGACTGCTGCTGGATGATCCCGATCTTCTGCCAGACCTTCCGAGCCATGTCCGAGGTGAGGGTCTCGATGCCCTGGACCGCATCCAGTACGTCCCCGTCCGTCGTGTCCTCGGCGAACAGCGCGGCGCTCTTGCCCACCAGCGACAGCATCTCGGTGGAGAAGTCGAGGTACCGGGTGAGGTCGGCCCGGTCCAGATCCATGCCGCCCTCCTCCCGGGTGGCGCGTTCGAGGCGCTCGGGGACCTTGGTGAGCTGGTGCATGTCGATCACGTGCGCGAGGGAGCGCAGGCGATGCAGGATCCTCAGCACGCGCGCCCGCTCCATCCGCTCGGGCAGCGAGAAGAGGAAGAACACGGCGATGCCACCGAACACCAGGTCGTTGATGATCGTCTCGATCAGCGGCAGCAGGTCGAGCGGTCCTACGGCACCGGGGGAGGAGACGACCTGGGCGATCGCCAGCGCCACCGCGCCGCCCAGGGAGATCGCGATCAGCAGCATGCCCAGGCGCGAGAGGACGCGAGCCGCGCGCACGCGGCGCCTGCTGATCCCGGATCCCGCGTTGATCTCGTCCACGATCCCCACCACTTCGCCACACACCTCCCAGAGCGTGCGATCGGGGAAGCGGGAATTGATGCGCTGCTGCAGCGACTGCGCCGAGCGCCGCACCGCGGCGCCGTCCAGGCGTTGGAAGCGGCTGGAGTCCGGCGGCGCGTCGGTGTGGTCGTCGGGACGCGGGATCGGAGTGGGAAGCCGGGACATCCCGCGAGGGTATGGCACGACCGAGTGCCGACGCCGTCGTGAGCGGCCATGACGGTGTCGAGGGCTACTGCGCGGGCTCCGTTCAGTCACCACGCGACCCTTCTGAGCCCGAGCCATCGCAGCCGCGGCGCGCGTCGGCCCGACGGCGAGTCTGTTGTAGGTCCTAACGGACCTGTCGCAAGCTTGAGCCTCTGACCTGCGCCGCTATGAACTGATTGGCCCCCTGGATTGCGGCTAAGTTGTCAGATCCTCAGGAATCGAGTTCCGAGATGGAACGCTGCGGAGGTCCTGCGTCGGCCGTGCCGGTCAGCGCGCCGCTTCGGGGAGAGGAGGCGGACCAAGGGCGCTCATTGCAGCGTCCCGTCACCGGTCAAACCAACGGCCGTGAAGTCTTGGACGGCCTGCGAGGCGTACCTGTACGCGTCCAGGTCACAAGCGGGTGTATCTAGTTCGGGTTCGCCCTTCAGGGTTAGAGCCACTCTGGCGGCTCCGTGCAGGCCACTTCGGAGGTTCGTGACGCCGCCCCCGGAATCTGAAGCTATGATCCAGCTGGGTCTACCGAAGAAAAATCGGAAGTTCGCTAGGGTGTCTCGCGCCAAACTGTCTGCAGCCCCAAGCGTGACAAAATGTAAGTGAGGGAGCGGGCCACATGGGAATGCGAAGAAAGCCTCGAAAGGCGATGAGCTTTCAGGTAATGGATTGTTTCCGCTGCGGGGCAAGGCGCGTCCTGGGTCAGACTTGCGCTGAATGCAAACTGAAACCTCGCCCGGGTGAGGTGAACGCCTTCGTCGTGCAACGCCGTACTGCAACGAGGCGAGTCCAAGAGGGTTTGGCTGATCAATCCGTGGTGACGGAGCAAGACGAGGGCGGGCTTCCGACATGCGAAGAGTTGGGGAACTACCTCGATAATTTTGCTGACGCGCTCAGTGGCCTAATCGCTGACTCAGCGTCCAGCGAATCCGTCGCACGAATGGTGGAAGCTGAACGACTGCTCCAGGGAATGGAGCGTAGGTGCTCAAATCACCCTCGCCTCCGACCGTCCATTGCTCAGCACGAGGTTGTTGCCAAGGTAATTGAGCATTTCTTGGAACTGTGGCCGACGTATTCCCGGGCGTTGCAAGCGCCAGCGTTGGACGA
The DNA here is from genome assembly GCF_016623465.1 of Brachybacterium halotolerans. GTDB lineage: Bacteria > Actinomycetota > Actinomycetes > Actinomycetales > Dermabacteraceae > Brachybacterium > Brachybacterium halotolerans. The sequence continues at coordinate 68,502 of NZ_JAEDAJ010000002.1, read as the reverse complement.
GGCTCAGCGCCTCGCCAGTCAGGGGCAGAATCTTATTGACGTGGCTACGGAGGAGCTGGGGAAGTATTACACTCTCCTTGAGTCCGTGCGGGCTTACGAAGACCACTCGATCCCTAACCTTTTCGAGCGTTCTCTCAATGCCCTGGCCTCATCGTATCCTGGGCTCGATTTGCTCGATTTGGACCGGCTAGGCGCTCAGGAAGCCGCGCGGCTGACCGGTGTTCTTGCGCAACCCGGCCAGGGGGCGCAATTTCTTATCCTGGACGCACTGGGGTCTGTCCATTTCGACCCAAAGCGCTTTCACCATGTGCTCGGAGAGGCGAGTCGACTGTGTCAAGAAAGCTCTCAGATTTCCGAAGTGGCATCGCAGTCGGGTGCATTGGAAGGGCTGGCCACCAGTTCACGCCTCGTCTACGAAGCCTTGGAAGGGTTCGAGGCCGCCCTTTCGCGCGTCAAGGATGAACAGGCGCTGATGCGGCGGATCATTAAGTTCTACGGCGAGATCTACGAGGACGTCGCTAGCCCAATCCTTGCCTGGTACAACCTGGTGGCCGGCATCAAGTCGCAACCGTACACAAAGCTCATCCAAGACGACGCGACGGCGCTGGCGCGTAGTCTTACTCGCCAGGACCAGACGGCTTTCCTGCTCCAGGATGACGGGGCCTCCCTCCGCAACGCCTCTCAACATGGCAACAGCTTCATTTTTGAGGGGGATCACGTCATCTTCCGACTGCGGTCATATCAAGAGACGATATCGCGGGCGGGAGTCATTGATCGCATCTTCGGTTTTGTGGAATCGGTACTTGCGATGAACTGGTCTTTGATGAATGACTTGGCTCGGTTGGGTATCGAAGTGCCGTTGAAAGAAGACGACGCCTCATACATGAACCTGACAGCCTTCCGGCTGGCAACCCTATGGCTTGAGAGCGGGGACTCCACAGTTGTTGAGGCGAGCGAGAGCCCAACATCGTGGGACTTCACTCTCACGATCGACCGGGACGACGTATTCGCTCTGGCTCTAGCTTTCGCGCAACACGTTCCGGATACCATATCAAAAGTATCCGTGCGTGTTCCTGGGGCGGTGACAACCTTGGTCGTTCCATTTGCGGCGTTCGATATCTTCGAGGGTACCCGAGAAGCAGCGAATGCTCCCGTGGACGACCTGATGGCGGTAATTGAGTTCCGCGACAAGTGCACGGTTAACGGGAACTCGCTCTTGACAATTAGCGATCTAAAATATGCAGCCGGGTCCGTTGGCCTGTTCTTGCTGAAAGGGGGCGACTTCTCTCTAATTCCTGCGTTGCGAAAAGTGAACAGTCTGGCTGCCGCCCATGCGGCTCCGGAGATCGCCAGCGTGGTCAAGCGAATATTTGAGCTCACCCGCACCCCGAGTCCCGCAGGCTTTCTCCAGCTCGAGCTGACGCTGACCAGGTGGACGAATGGCTCGGCGCCTACTTTGCCCGCATTCGAAGCTGTGACGGTCCGCAAGTAGATTGCACAAATTGTCTGGCTTTGACGCTCGCTCGCTCACCGGTCCATGTCCTTCCGGGCGCCGGAGTCCTGCTTGGGCCGGGTCTGGTGCATGATCAGGTCCCGTAAATCGGGGTCCGGTCTTCTGTTGCGGCACGGAACAGCTCCGGGTAGCGCCACTGTCCCCGGTAGGCCGGTGGCGCTCACGCCGGACCCCGCATCCGTGAACTGGACCACTTCTCGCCCACAGGGGAATGAACGGCAGGTTCCCGTAGTTGAGTCCAGTGTGCTCAAGGTTGATGAGGCGGGGTTTGACAGCCCTGCGGAGCGGATCTCTACTTGAGTGCGTACGACTCAGCGCTTCCCGTCGGCATCGCCGGCGGTGCACGAACCCGTTGCGACCGTGCGTCGCAGAAAGGCAGGAACCCATGTCCCGTGTCGTCGGAATCGACCTCGGAACCACCAACTCCTGCGTCGCGGTCATCGAGGGCGGACAGCCCACCGTGATCGCGAACGCGGAGGGCATGCGCACCACCCCGTCCGTCGTGGCCTTCTCCAAGCAGGGAGAGGTCCTCGTGGGCGAGGTCGCCAAGCGCCAGGCGGTCACCAACGTGGACCGCACCATCTCTTCGGTCAAGCGCCACATGGGCACCGACTGGAGCACGGACATCGATGACAAGAAGTACACCGCGCAGGAGATCTCGGCCCGCATCCTGGGCAAGCTCAAGCGCGATGCGGAGGCGTACCTCGGCGAGCCCGTCACGGACGCCGTCGTCACCGTCCCCGCGTACTTCAACGACTCCGAGCGCCAGGCGACCAAGGACGCCGGCCAGATCGCGGGCCTGAACGTCCTGCGCATCATCAACGAGCCCACCGCGGCCGCTCTCGCCTACGGGCTGGAGAAGGGCAAGGACGACGAGGAGATCCTCGTCTTCGACCTCGGCGGCGGCACCTTCGACGTCTCCCTGCTGCAGGTCAGCAAGGACGAGGACGGCTCGGCCATCCAGGTCGAGGCCACCGCTGGCGACAACCGCCTGGGCGGCGACGACTGGGACCAGAAGATCGTCGACTGGCTGATCCAGCAGGTGAAGTCCAAGGACGGCGTGGACCTGAGCAAGGACCGCATCGCCCTGCAGCGCCTCAAGGAGGCCGCGGAGCAGGCGAAGAAGGAGCTCTCCTCCTCGACGTCGACGAACATCTCGCTGCAGTACCTCTCGATGACCGAGAACGGCCCGCTGCACCTGGACGAGAAGCTGACCCGCTCGCACTTCGAGGAGATGACGCAGGACCTCCTCGAGCGCACGAAGGCCCCCTTCCACCAGGTCATCAAGGACGCCGGGATCTCCGTCTCCGACATCGACCACGTGGTCCTCGTCGGCGGCTCGACCCGTATGCCGGCCGTCTCGGAGCTCGTGAAGTCCCTGACCGGCAAGGAGCCGAACAAGGGCGTGAACCCCGATGAGGTCGTCGCCGTGGGCGCCGCCCTGCAGGCCGCCGTCCTCACCGGCGACCGCAAGGACGTCCTGCTCATGGACGTCACCCCGCTGAGCCTCGGCATCGAGACCAAGGGCGGGCGCATGACCAAGCTCATCGAGCGCAACGCGGCCATCCCGACCAAGGCATCGGAGATCTTCTCCACCGCCGAGGACAACCAGCCGTCGGTCGCCATCCAGGTCTTCCAGGGCGAGCGCCAGTTCACCCGGGACAACAAGCTCCTGGGCACCTTCGAGCTGACCGGCATCGCGCCGGCCCCGCGCGGCATCCCGCAGATCGAGGTCACCTTCGACATCGACTCCAACGGCATCGTGCACGTCAGCGCCAAGGACCGCGGCACCGGCAACGAGCAGTCCATCCAGATCACCGGCGGGTCCGCCCTCTCCGAGGACGACATCGACCGCATGGTCAAGGACGCCGAGGCCCACGCCGCCGAGGACGAGGAGCGCCGGAAGAACTCCGACGCCCGCAACACCCTCGAGCAGCTCGTCTACCAGGGCGAGAAGCTGCTGAAGGACAACGAGGACAAGATCTCCGAGTCCGACCGCACCAAGGCCGAGGACGCCATCAAGGAGGGCAAGGACCTGCTCGCGAACGAGGACGCCTCCACGAGCGACCTCGAGGCCAAGCGGGATGCTCTCAACGAGGCCCTGCAGGCCGTCGGCACGGCGATCTACTCGCAGCAGGGCGAGGACGGCGCCGCGGGCGCCGAGGGCGCCCCGAACGCGGACGCCGGTGCGGCGTCGGATGACGACGACGTGGTCGACGCCGAGATCGTGGACGACGAGGACGAGGAGAAGAAGTGATGACCGAGAACCAGCAGACGCCCGATCCCCAGGACCCGCGCGGTCCCGAGGGTGACGCGGCAGAGGCCGGGTTCTCCTTCACCGACAAGCGCAGGGTGGACCCGGCGGACGGCAGCGTCCGCCCGTCGGGCCCGACGGCCGACGATCAGGGGGGCGACCCCCTGGACGCCGAGGCGGCGGCGCTCTACGAGCAGGCGCAGCAGGAGGGCGACCCCGCGGGGGAGGCCTCCGGCGAGAGCGCCCGGATCGCGGAGCTCGAGTCGCAGGTGGCGGACCTGTTCGAGGAGCTCAAGCGCTCCCAGGCCGAGTACGTCAACTCCCGGCGACGGATCGAGGCGACGGCGGCGGCCGACAAGCAGGCCGCCTCCTCCCGCGTCCTGGCCAGCCTGATCAGCGTCCTGGACGACATCGAGCTGGGTCGCCAGCACGGCGACATCGCCGAGGGCACCCCGTTCCACTCGATCGCCGCGAAGCTCGAGGACACCCTGCGCGCGCAGGGCCTCGAGCGGTACGGCGAGGCGGGCGACGAGTTCGATCCGAGCCTGCACGAGGCCCTCATGCACGAGGAGTCCCCGGAGGCGGACACCACGCGGATCAAGCTCGTCATGCAGCCCGGCTACCGGGCGGGCGAACGCGTGCTGCGCCCCGCCCGCGTGGGCACCGTGGGCCCGCAGTGATTCCCACGCGATGATCGAGGGCGCTCCCGCCGGTCCGATCGCACGCCGACCCCGTCGGCGCGGCGGGCCGGTGCGGATCAGTTCCGCACCGGCCCGCCTGCCATGAGGGACCATCGGCACCACAGACTTCCGCGGCCCGCAGCCGGGCCGTGCACCATGGACTCAGCGGCACCCCTCGCCGCACCGAGACCACCACCGATCCACAGCAGACCGACGCTCCCCGAAAGGAGGCGCACGAATGTCCCAGCAGGACTGGCTCGAGAAGGACTTCTACGCGGTCCTCGGCGTCTCGAAGGACGCGAGCGCGCAGGAGATCAAGAAGGCATACCGCAAGAAGGCGCGGGACCTCCATCCCGACCGCCACCCCGATGACCCCTCCGCCGAGGACCGCTTCAAGGAGGTCGGGGAGGCCTACTCCGTCCTCAGCGACGACGAGCAGCGCGAGCAGTACGACGCGATCCGCGCCATGGGCGCGGGCGGCGCGCGCTTCGCCCCCGGATCCGGCGGCGGAGGCGGCGGCGGGTTCGAGGACATGTTCGGCTCGATGTTCGGAGGCGGCGGCGGAGGCCGCACCGCCTACAGCACGGGCGGGCAGAACATCGACATGGACGACCTGCTGCGCATGTTCGGCGGCGGTGGCGGAGGCGCGAGCTTCGGCGGCGCGCCCGGCGGCGGCGCGGGCTTCGGCCGCGGCGGCTACGCCACGCAGACCAAGGGCGAGGATCTGCGCGCCCACCTCACGCTCAGCTTCCGCGACGCGGCGCTGGGCACCGAGGCGAAGCTCGATGTGGGCGGGCGCAGCGTCACCACCCGCATCCCCGCCGGCGTGCACGACGGGCAGAAGATCCGTCTGCGCGGCAAGGGTCAGCCCGGTCAGAACGGCGGCCCCGCCGGCGACCTGATCCTCACCCTCGACGTCGGTTCCGATCCCGTGTGGTCCGCCGACGGCGCGGACCTGCACATCACCGTGCCCGTCCGCTTCGACGAGGCGGCGCTCGGCACCACGATCGAGGTCCCCCTGTTCGAGGGCGGCCATGTGAGGATGAAGGTCCCCGCGGGCACGCCGTCTGGCCGCACTCTGCGCGCCAAGGGCAAGGGACTGAAGACGTCCAAGCGCACGGGAGACCTGCGTGTGAAGATCGAGGTGGCCGTCCCCGAGCACCTCGACGAGTCGGCGCGCGAGGCCGTCGAGGCCCTGCGCGACGCCCTCGGGGACGAGAACCCGCGCGCCGGCCTCGCCGAGGCCGCCCGCCGCTGACGGCCGCGGCGGATCCGGCCCGGACGCCGAGCGCGCCGGGCCGGCCGTCCCCAGCCGACCGCGACGGGCCGGCCGTCCCCGGCCGACCGCGACGGGCCGGCCGCACGACCCGGTGCACGGCCAGAGCTCGACCGCAGGACGAGAGGAGGCGAGGGCGATGCCCCCGTTCCAGCAGATCGACGAGCGGGCACCCGTGTTCGTCATCTCCGTCGCGGCCGAGCTCGCGGGCATGCACCCGCAGACCCTGCGCCAGTACGACAGGCTCGGTCTGGTCTCCCCGCAGCGCACCTCCGGCCGCGGCCGCCGCTACAGCGCGCGCGACGTCGCACAGCTCCGCGAGGTCCAGCGCCTCTCCCAGGAGGAGGGCATCAACCTCGCGGGCATCAAGCGGATCCTCGAGCTGCAGGACGAGGTCACGCAGCTGCAGTCCCAGCTCGGCTCCGTGCGCGAGGCGATCGCCGCGATGGGCGGACGCGCCTCCGGCGCCCGCAGCAGTGGCGGGGGCGAGAACTCCGGGCGTGTCTTCGCGGCCGACAGCGCGGGGCGCGTGAGCACCCTGCGCCGCGGCCAGCGTCCTGCCCGGCCCGACAGCGGGGCCGTCGTGCTCTGGAGGCCCGGCGGAGGGCGCTGAGCGGCCCGCGCCGGACCCATCGGCCCGTCGGCCGGGCCCGGCCCGTCGCCCGGAGTGGGCCCGTCGGCCGCTCTCAGCGGGGACGACGCGGGCTGACGCCCTCCCGGTCGTAGATGACCTGCAGCTGGGCGGCGACCTCCTGCATGTCCACCGCCTCGGCGGCGGCGCGTCCCGCCGCGGAGAGGTCCGCGAGCTCCCCGTCGAGCAGCAGTCGCAGACGCTCCGCGATCTTCTGCGCACCGCTGCGCCGTGCGCGCAGCGCCTGGTCCGAGCCGCCGCTCACGGCGCTCGAGGCGGGCACGGGCACCTTGTGGACGACCTCGCCGTCCGGCAGCCAGTCCTCGTAGATCGGGATGTCCGAGAGCAGCACGGGGGCGCGGCAGGCGAGGGCCTCCAGCAGCACGATCCCCTCGGTCTCCTCCTTGGTGAGGAAGCAGAAGGCGTCGCACCCGGCGTAGGCCTCGCGCAGCACGTCCGGGGTGACATACCCCGGGAAGCGGGTGTTGGCAGGGGCGGAGGCGACCGCGGCCGCGACGTCCTTCGTGATCAGACGCGGGTCGGTGCGGCCGTACCAGACGAAGGTGACCTCGGGCATCGACCGGGCGAGCTCCACCCATTCGAGGATCCCCTTGCGCACCATCTGGATGCCCACGCTCATCACCACCGGCGCCTCGGGCGCGAGTCCCAGACGGTCGCGCAGCGCCTCGCGGTCTCCGTCGCGGCGCGCGAAGAAGCCGGTGTCGACCCCGTTCGAGAGCACATGGATGCGCCGGGAGATCTTGTAGCGGGGCCGGGAGATCAGGGTGCACGCGTACTGCGTGGGCGTGACGACCGCGTCCCCGCGGCGGTAGATCCACGCGATCCAGCGCCGGAACCAGGGGGCGATCCGGTTCGCGCCCGTGAACGAGTCCCGGAAGTCCTCCTCGGTCGAATGCGCCCACATCATCACCGGGCGTCCGCGCAGGTGCGAGAGCGCAGCCAGCAGCGGGGTGTCCGGGAAGGGGGTGTTCAGGTGCGCGACGTCGTAGTCCGCGAAGGGCGAGGTGACGACCTCGTGCCCCAGGGCCTCGACCGCACGGCGCTGATGACGGATGGCCTCGCCGATCCCGGACTGGCCCGCGAGGGCCGCGAGACCCTTGGGGATCAGCACGCGCAGACGTGCGGGTGTCGTCTCGTCGCCGTTCACCAGGGCACCACCTTCATCAGCAGGGCGCTCACGCCCAGCCCGTACGCGATCAGCGCCCAGGGCTTGCACGCGAGGATGATCAGCGCGAACGTGCGCCAGCGCATGCGGGTCGTGCCCGCGAGGTAGCACAGCAGGTCGTCCGGCGCGACGGGCAGGGCGATCGCGGCCGCGAAGAGGGTCGTGAAGCGGGGCCTGCGGGTCCACCCCAGGTACTTCTCGACCGTGCTCTCGCTGAACGCGCGCTCGATGAGTCCGAGTCCCACGTGGCGGGCGATCGCGAAGTTCGCGAAGGAGCCCGCGCACACGGCGAGGTAGCTCAGCAGCGTGCCCTCGAGGGGCCCGAACAGCACGGGCGCCGCGAGCACGAGGATCCCGCCGGGGATGATCGGGAAGACGACGCTCGCCCCGCTCAGCAGCACCAGGACCACGGGTCCGAACGCGCCGAGGGAGTCGATGAAGGACTGCAGGTGCTCCTGGGAGTCCAGGACGCCGGCGCGCAGGCCCCAGATCACGGCGCCCGCGCAGGCGAGCAGTCCCAGCAGGGGCGCGAGGCGCACCGCCATCCGCAGCGGATCGCGGCGGGAGTTGGTGGGCGCGTCGCCGGAGGCGGTGACGGGGGCGGTCCCGGCGGGCGGAGCCGAAGGGGTCGATGAGTCGGTGCGGGCCGACGGTCCGGCCGAGGGTCCGGCCGACGGGCCGGCCGCGGGGCGGGCGAGGACGGCAGGACGTCCGACGACGGCAGGGCGCGCGGGGCGGGCGGAGCGCGCGGTGCGCCCCGGGATCGTGGTGCTCATGGTCGCCTCAGGCGTTCAGGAGGCGCGAGGGGGCGCCGTGCGGACCGCCCTGGGCGGCCGGTGTCGGGACCGCGGCGGCCGGGACTCCCGAGGGTGCCTCGGCGAGGTGCGCGCCGAAGCCGGGCGCGAGGCCGGTGGCCGAGGACGACGCCGCCGAGACCGCCGATGGGGCCGCCCCACGGCTGCGCTCGATGTGCATCGTGCGGTAGACCTCGAGGACCCTCGCGCCGAAGGCCTCCGCGCCGCAGGTGCGGCGCGCATGCTGGAGGGCGCGGTGCGACATCCTCTCGATGCCGATCTCGTCGTCCAGCAGCGAGGTGAGGCGGGCGCAGAACTCCGCGGAGTCCTCCACGGCATAGCCGGTCTCGCCGGCCACGAGCACGCCGGCGACCGAGTCGTCGCGGCGGCACAGCAGCGGGAGCCCGCAGGCGAGGGCCTCGATGTAGGTGAGGCCCTGGGTCTCCGAGCGGGACGCGGAGACGAACAGGTCGGCCATCCGGTACCAGCGCGGGACCTCGTGCGGGTCGATCGCGCCGGCGAAGCGCACGGACCTCTCCATGCCGAGGTCGGCGACCAGGTGCTCGAGGTGCTCGCGGTAGGGGCCGTCGCCCACGAGCACGAGGACCGCGTCCTCGCGCTCGGCGGCGGCCACGTCGCGGATGACCTGGTCGAGGTTCTTCTCCTTGGCCAGGCGCGAGACGCTCAGCAGCACCTTCTGGCGGGCGCCGATCCCCAGGGAGGCGCGCAGGGCGGCGGAGTCGGCCGCCTCGGCGGAGGACTGGGCGGGACGGAAGCGCCCGAGGTCCAGGCCCGTCGGGATCACGTGCACGGGTCGGCTCACCCGGTAGCCCTCGAGGAGGTGCGCGACCTTCTCGGTGGGGGCGATGACCGCGTCGGTCCGCTCCAGCAGCCGGCGGGAGAACTCCGCGACGGCCTTGCGGCCCATGGTGCGGCTGGGGGAGTAGTAGTGCGTGTAGTCCTCGTAGATCGTGTGGTACGTGTGCACGAGGGGCACGTCGAGGTCACGGGCGATGCGGCGGGCCCACACATGGGTGGTGAACTCGCAGTTCGAGTGGACCACGTCCGGGTGCCAGCGCTTGATCGCGCCGAGGATGCGTCGCTGGTGGATGGTGCCGATGCGGGCGCTCGCGTAGAACAGCGAGGCCGAGACCGAGCCGAGGCGATAGACCTTGCCCTCGCACGAGGAGCGCAGGCCGGGTGCGAGGGTCAGCACCCGCACGTCGCAGCCCAGGGCTTCGAGCTGCCGACGCAGCGTGGTCACCGAGGCGACGACCCCGTTGACCGCGGGTTCCCACCAGTCAGTGGTCAGCAGCACCTTCAGCGGGCGCTCGGATCGCACGGCGTGCCGCGCGGACGAGGACCTCTCGAGCAGTGTCATGGTGCCATCCTCCGCCGGAGACGGGGCCGACCCATCAGTCGGAGGTCCACTCCGCGTCCACCCCAGGGATGATCCTGCGCCGGAGGCGGACCCGGGCACTCGGCCCTGGCCTCCCCCTTCGCACGAACGTGAGCGCTGCATGGTCCCGACCATAGCGTCCCGGAGCCGCGAGTCGAGGGTGCGGCGGGGGACACGCCGGGGAAGGCCTGATGACGGGGAGCGGGTCGGGGCGGCGGAGGGATGTCGAGGAGTCATGCTCCGGGTCTGCGCACCCGCGGCGCCCCTTCCCATCCCGCCACCTGGTGGGGCCCATGTCGGGCTTTCCCCACCTCCGGTGCCCGCTCCGGCGCGCACTCGGTGACCGGTTCAGGCGGTGATCACTCGCTGACCTGGTAGGTGGCGGTGAGATCGGCGCTTGCGAGCTGCTGGGTGAAGATCGCGAAGCGCGCGCCCACGTGGGGGTCCGACGGATCGGCGCCCAGGGTCTCCACGGGCAGCGCGTGCACGGAGAACACGTAGCGGTGCGGAGGACCGGCGGGCGGGTTGGGGCCGTCGTAGCCGATGCGTCCGAAGTCGTTGGCCGCCTGCTCCAGATCGGCGCTCTCGCGGGGCACACCGAGGTCCAGCGAGGTGGCCGAGGCGGGGATGTCCCAGGCGATCCAGTGCCAGAAGCCCGAGCCCGTCGGCGCGTCAGGGTCGTAGCAGGTGACGGCGAAGCTCCGGGTGCCCTCGGGCGCTCCGGTCCAGGTGAGATCCGGGGAGGTCGAGGTGCCGCCGAGCTCGGGGGCGAGCTGCGCGGCGGCGACCACGGAGTCGTCGGGAGTGGCCTGCGAGGTGACGGAGAACGTGGTGTCGGTCATGCTCCCAGGCTACGGGACGCTCGCCCGGTGACGACAGGATCCCCGGCTGGCGCAGTGATCGACCGGAGCTCGTCGGCGCGTCCCTCCTGTGCCGTTCCCGGGGCTCGTCGGCCCCGGATCAGAATCCGCTGGAGGAGGGGCGCGGGTAGTGCGTGAGGAACTTCTTGACCTGGTTGGCCATCGCGATGGCGATGTAGGCGCGGCGGCGCGCGCCCTCGGTGGCGTAGGCCAGCGGGTGCACCGTGCGGTGGCGGGCGATGCGGCGCACGCGGGCCCGCAGCCCGGGCTCGGTCACGTAGCGCATGAGCAGGGGGCGGGGGACGATCGAGTAGAGGATCTCGTCGTCCGGGACGATCCGCTCGATCCGCTCGTGGTCGACGACGTCGCGGACGACCGCGCGCGCCACGTTCGCCCCGGCCGCGGTCATGTAGTAGTTGTTCCGCCCGATGCGCGGGTTGACCTCGAAGAACTTCGCGACACCCGTGCGCGGGTCGACCTTCACGTCGAAGTTCGCGTAGCCGCGGTAGCCGGTGTGCTCGAGGAACGCGACGGCCTGCGCGGCGATCTCGCCCGGGTCGGCCGTGAACATCGCCGCTGGGTTCCCGAGGGCGCCGGGGGTGTGCTCCTCGAGCAGCACGTGCGCGCCGCCGAGCAGGGTCACCCGGCCCGCCTGGTCGACGTAGGCGGTGATCGAGCGCATGGCGGTGTCGTCGCCCGGGACCATCTCCTGGACCACGAAGCGGTCGGCGAAGCCCGCCTCGTCGAGCCGGTGCACGAGGTCCGTGAGCTCGGCGGGCTCGGTGAGGTGGTAGACCTTCTTCTTCCCCGTGAACTCCACATGCGTGTAGGCGGAGGAGCGGGCGGGCTTGGCGACCACGGGGAAGGCGAACGGGAGCTCCGGGATCTCCGTCGGCCCCTCGCCGGTGAAGTCCACGACCACGGTCTCCGGCGTGCTCACGCCGAGCGTCGTGCAGATCTCGGAGAAGGTCGCCTTGTCGGAGACGTCGCGGAGGGTCTTCTCGTCCAGCACCGGCAGCACGAAGAACTCCTCGAGCTCCTCGCGGTGGGCGCTGAGCAGTGCGATCAGCCAGTCGGCGTTCGCGAGCGCGATCGCCGGGACGCCCGGGCGCTGCGCGGAGCGCTCCCGGCCGTGGCGCAGCAGGGCGGCAGCGAGGTCGTCCTCGGTGGCGCTCGCGCCGAGCTCCTCGGCCACCAGGATCCGCGAGTCCGCGATCGGCCCCGAGACGCTGCGCGTGATGACGTGCGAGATCGTCCCGTACTGCTCGTGGAAGGCGCGGGCCAGGGCGTACACGCCGATGTCCCCGCCCAGCATCACCAGGTCGAAGTCGTCGCGAGGCTCGACGGGGCCGCGGGAGCGCGAGGAGGCGGGCGCCATGGGTGATCTCCTTCGGACGGGCAGCGGGACGGCCGACGGGCCGAACGGGTGACGGGATGGAGGGCCGACGGGCCGACGGGATCGGGCCCGTCAGAACCCGGTGTCGGTCGGGCGCGGGTACACGCGCAGGTACTTGCGCACGAAGTTGAGGCCGGAGGTGCGCGCGTACGCCTTCATCCAGGCCCCTTCCGGACGGTACAGGAAGGGATTCGCGAGAGCGGTGCGGGCGACGTCCTTCACGCGCGCCCGCAGATGCGCATCGCGCACGTAGCGCAGCACGAGCCGCACCGGCAGGATCGTGTAGAGCACCGGACGGGTCACCACGACCTGGTCGATGTCCTCCCCGTGCACGAGGTCCTCGACGATGTGCCGGGCGACGGACTCCCCGGCGGCGGTCACGTAGTAGTTGTTGCGCCCGATCCGCGGGTTGATCTCGAAGAAGCACTGCTCGCCGGTGCGCGGATCGACCTTCACGTCGAAGTTCGCGAAGCCGACGTAGTCCACCGCGTCCAGGAAGCGCGACGCGGCCTCGACGAGCTGCGGGTGGGCGCCCGTGATCATCGCGGCCGGACGGCCCAGGGCTTCCGGCGTGTGCTCGCCCAGCAGCACCTGTGCGGCGCACAGCAGGGTGACGCGTCCGCGGCTCGAGCGGTAGGCGGTGATCGAGCGCTGCGCGGTGTCGTCGCCCGGGACCAGGTCCTGGAACAGGAAGCGGCCCGTGAAGCCCGCGTCGCGCAGGCTGCGCACCAGGCGCAGACGCTGCTCCTCGCTCTCGAGGAAGAACACCTTGCGCTTGCCGGGGAAGGACACCCGGCCGTACTCGGCGGTGTTCGCGGCCTTGCCCACGCAGGGATAGGCCCAGGGCAGCGGGTCCTCTCCGTCCCAGTCCGCGTCGCGGGCCCGTGCGAAGTCCACGACCTTCGTGGGCGGGGTCGCGATGCCCAGACCCTCGCAGATCTCCTGGAACTCGGCCTTGTCGGCGAGGTGCTCGAGCTGCGCGGCGTCGACCTGGGAGAGCAGGTAGTGCTCCTCGAGATCGGCCCGGTGGGCGTCGATGAAGGCGACCAGCGAGTCGGCGTTGCACAGCAGCAGTGCGGGACGACCCGCAGGACGCTGCTGCGCGAGCTCGACGAGCACGTCGCGCATCTCCTCGTCGCTCGCGTCCGCGCCCAGCACGATGCTGCGCGCGGTCACGGTGCGCTCGTTCATCGCCACGGGCACGCGGCACACGAGTGTGGACACGATCCCGTACTCCTGATGGAACGCGATCGTGAGGTTCAGGGTGTTCAGACCCGCTCCGAGCACGACGACGTCGAAGCCCGGATCGGCCGTCGGGGGGGACGAAGGCATGCGTGGGATCCTACCGGGCGCTCACGCGTTCTCTCCCAGGTGGGACACGGATCTCAGCGTGCGCCGGCGGTGCGCGGCCACAGGGTCGTGTCCGCGGGCAGCGCTCGCAGGCCGGTCGCGTCGTCCTCGTGGGAGGCGATGAGCACCCGGGCCTCGTGGGCGGCCTGGGGCCGACGTCGGGACCGGCGCCTCGGGCCGATAGCATGGATCGGTGACCACCGAGACCACCGAGACGGCCCAGACCCCCGAGAACTCCGACGCCGCCGGCATCAGCGACGCCAGCTACCGCCGCGCGCAGACCCGCAGCGACGCGCTGTGGGAGAAGATCCGCACGAACCCCAGCGGGCTGCGGATGCTCACCGGGGACCGCCCCACGGGCGCGCTGCACATCGGCCACTACTTCGGCTCCCTGCGCAACCGGGTGCGGCTGCAGCAGGCGGGCGTGGAGACCTGGCTGATCGTCGCGGACTACCAGGTCATCACCGACCGCGAGGTGCTCGGCGACATCCGGGGCTCGGTGCGCGAGCTGATCACCGACTACCTGGCCGCGGGCATCGATCCGGAGCAGGCCACGATCTTCACGCACTCCGCGGTGCCCGCGCTGAACCAGCTGATGCTGCCGTTCCTCTCGCTCGTCACCCAGCCCGAGCTCGAGCGCAACCCCACCGTGAAGGCCGAGCTCGCCGCCGCCGGCAAGTCGGCGATGGGCGGGCTCATGCTCACCTACCCCGTCCACCAGGCGGCGGACATCCTGTTCTGCCACGGCAACCTGGTGCCCGTGGGCAAGGACCAGCTGCCCCACATCGAGCAGACCCGTGTGGTCGCCCGCCGCTTCAACGAGCGCTACGCGGGCGGGGAGCAGTACTTCCCCGAGCCCGACGCGCTGCTCTCCGAGGCGCCCACGATCCTGGGGCTCGATGGCAGCCACAAGATGAGCAAGTCCCTGGGCAACACGGTCATGCTGCGCATGAGCCCCGAGGAGACCGCGAAGAAGATCAAGAAGGCCAAGACCGACTCCGAGCGGGAGATCACCTTCGATCCCGAGAACCGTCCCGAGGTCGCGAACCTGCTGACCATCGCCTCGCTGTCCACGGGGCGCAGCCCCGAGGAGATCGCCGCCGAGATCGGCGACAAGGGCGCGGGCACCCTCAAGGTGATGACCGCCGAGGTCCTCAACGAGCACCTGGCGCCCCTGCGCGAGCGCCGTGCCGAGCTCGAGAAGGACCCCGGCTACCTCTTCTCGGTGCTGCGCGCGGGCAACGAGCGCGCGAACGCCGCGGCCGACGAGACCCTCGCCCACGTGCGTGAGGTCATGGGGATGGTCTACTGACCCGTCGCCCGACGGCCACGGTTCAGAAGCTGCTCGAGCTGCCGGCTCCCGAGAAGCCGCCGCCCGAGTACCCGCTCGTGCTCCCGGAGGACGCCGGCGGATTGCGGTGCGTGTCCAGCGCCGTCGTGGCGCCGCCGTACCAGGCGCCCGTCCACAGCACGGGGCTCAGCGAGTATCCCGAGACGTAGTCCTGCGGGTGGCGGGCGAACTGCCGGCCGCGCACCGAGGTCGGGAAGTCGCTGGTGAAGTGCTCGGGCTCGGCGTCCCGCATCACCTTCGCCTCGTCCTCGTCCTGTGTGCGCACTCCGATGGCCTCGTCGCGCAGGCGCTCGCTCGCCGCGGACAGCCGCTCGGTGAGCTCGTCGAGCCTCTCCAGCGCGTCGTCCGGGCTGATGCCGCCGTCGAGGTAGGCGGTGGAGACCTCCTCGAGGTCGCTCGAGACCTGCCGGGCCGTGGACCGCAGGCCGGCGGCCGCGTCGGAGTCCGTCGTGGCGCCCTGCTCCCCGGGAGTGTCGGAGTCGGAGTCGAATTCGGTGTCAGCGTCGGCGGGGTCGAGGACCTCCGCGATCGTCTGCTCGACCGCGGCCAGCGACTCGTCGAGCGGGCGCCGCTCCTCCTCCCATGCGCTCCGGAAGTCTCCCGAGCGGCCGAGGAGCCGGGCCGCGCCGATGATGGTGTCGTCGGCGCGATCGGCGACCTCGACCGACGTCGCGAACTCCTTCGCCCGGCGCGCCGACGCCGGGCCGATGCCCCACAGCGGTCCCGGGCGGGCAGGCAGTGCGGAGGAGGTGGTCTCCGCCTCGTCGACAGCGCGGCGATAGTCCTCGACGTCGGCGAGGATCGTCGCCCCGTAGGAGGAGTCGCGCGGGATCCGGGAGGCGGCCTGATCGGTCTCCTGCCGCTTCGCGCGCACGTTGTCGAAGCGCTCGCGGGCGGTGCGGACCCGGCGGCGGCTGCCGGCCCCGCGGGCGAGCGCGGCCACGGCCCCGGCGCCGAGGGCGACGAGCGCGATGAAGGCGCCGATGATCGCGCCCGGACTCCGCCACCAGGGGCGTCCCAACAGGTCGGCGTACTTCTGGGCGCCCGCGTCGAAGGCATCCGCCCACGCCCCGTCGGAGGCGTCGTCCTTCATCGCGTCCTGCACGTCCTCGAAGTCGCCGTCGGAGAGCTTGACGTCCTCCCCGGCGTACGTCCCGACCTTCCGGTTGTCCGGGTCGATCGCGAGGATCACGACGCCGTCGGCCCACTTCTCCCCGTCGATCCAGTCGGGGTGCTCGGACCTCGCGAAGTGCAGCACCGCGTCGTTCAGCCCGGTATCGGCCGACGGGTCGGCGTCGTGCCCGGAGATGTCGAGGGTGACCACCTTGAGGTCGACGGGAGCGGCGGCCTCGCGGAGGTCGATGTCCTGGAGTCGGCCCTCGAGAGCATCCGGATCATCGATGATTCCCTGCGCGTCGTCGATCTCGACGGAGCCCGGGGGAGCGGCGAGCGCGCCCGGGGCCAGCAGGGGAGCGAGCAGCGCCAGCAGCGCGAGAGCGCCGACGAGCACGAGGACGAGGCTCCGCACGTGGGTCGACGGTGCCAGGGCGCGGGTCGTCGCCCGGGGCGTGGGAGGAGCCGGGGGAGCGGTCGGGGCCTGGGGATGCGGGTCCATGGCTCCACGCTACGGAGCGCCGAGCGCACGGCGGATCCGCCGATCGTCGGTCCCTGCACCTGCGCAGGGAGCGCCCTTATACTCGCCTTAAGCAGACCTTTGGGTGGTGGCCGGTGCGCCGGAATCGCCGCCCCGGACGGAAGGGAACACGCATGCCCATCTTCGAGAACGTCTCCGAGCTCGTCGGCCGCACTCCGCTCGTGCGCCTGAACCACCTGGGCGACGAGGTCGTCGCCGACGTCGTCGCGAAGCTCGAGTTCTACAACCCCGCCGCCTCCGTCAAGGACCGCATCGGCGTGGCCATGATCGACGCGGCCGAGCGCTCCGGCCAGCTCCAGGAGGGCGGCACGATCGTCGAGGCCACGAGCGGCAACACCGGCATCGCCCTGGCCATGATCGGCACCTCGCGCGGGTACCGGGTCGTCCTCACCATGCCCGAGTCCATGTCCAAGGAGCGGCGCGCCCTGCTGCGCGCCTTCGGCGCCGAGCTCGTGCTCACCGAGGCCTCCAAGGGCATGAAGGGCGCCGTGGAGAAGGCGCAGGAGGTCGCGGAGGAGACCGGCGGCGTCCAGGTCAAGCAGTTCGAGAACCAGGCCAACGCCGAGATCCACCGCACCACCACCGCGGAGGAGATCTGGGAGGACACCGACGGCGAGATCGACGTCCTCGTCGCCGGCATCGGCACCGGCGGTACCATCACGGGCGTCGGCCAGGTCCTCAAGGAGCGGAAGCCCGGCGTGCGGATCGTCGCCGTCGAGCCCGCCGAGTCCCCGATCCTCAACGGCGGCCAGCCCGGGCCCCACAAGATCCAGGGCCTCGGCGCGAACTTCGTGCCCGCGCTGCTGGACACCGACGTGTACGACGAGGTCATCGACATCGACGCGGAGACCGCCATGGAGCGTGCCCGCTCGATCGCCCGCAGCGAGGGCCTGCTCGTGGGCATCTCCTCGGGCGCCGCGATCGAGGCCGCCGTGCGCGTGGGTTCGCGCCCGGAGCTCGCGGGCAAGCGGATCGTCGTGGTCGTGCCCTCCTTCGGCGAGCGCTACCTCACGACCCCGCTGTACGCCGAGTACATGGACTGAGGTCCGCATGGGCCTCCTCTCCCGCGCCCGCAGCGGCCGACGCGGTGGGCTCGTGCGCGGGACCGCCGCGTCGCTGGACGGACGATCCGGTGCCGCGGACCTGCGCGGCGCGCTCGCGGCCGTCCGCGAGGACGTCACCGCGGCGCGCCACCGCGATCCCGCGTCGACCTCCGACCTGCAGGTGCTGCTGACCTCCCCGGGTCTGCACGCGATCTGGTCGCACCGACTCGCCCACCGCCTCTGGGGCGCCGGGCGGGCCGGGCGACTGCCCGCACTGCTGCTCGCCCAGGCCACCCGGTCGGTCACCGGGGTCGAGATCCATCCCGGCGCGCACATCGGGCGGCGCTTCTTCATCGACCACGGCATGGGCGTGGTCATCGGGGAGACCGCCGAGGTGGGCGATGACGTGATGCTCTACCACGGTGCGACCCTGGGCGGCCGCTCCATGGAGCGCACGAAGCGCCACCCCACCGTGGGCGACGGCGTCGTCATCGGGGCGGGCGCCCGCGTCCTCGGCCCGGTCGCGATCGGCGACGAGGCGCAGGTCGGCGCCAACGCGGTGGTCGTGGCCGACGTCCCCGCGCATGCGACCGCCGTCGGGGTCCCCGCGCGGGTGCGCCGTGAGCGCGCCCATCCCGAGGAGCTCGTCGACCCCGCCATCTGGATCTGACCCGCGGCCCCGCTCACGGTCCTGACCAGCGGTCGCGCTCAGCCGAAGGGGTCGAGGAAGGGGTTCGTCGCGCCGTCGCGATGCCGCTCCCAATCGGGGAGCACCTGGTGGGCGTCCTCGGCGATCACATGATCGAAGGCGGCCCGCACGAACGGGTCCCGCGGAGGATCGATGTCGATGAGCACCGTGGTCGCGCCGTGCTCGCGCGAGAGCGGGGCGAGCGCGGCGGCCGGGAACACGGTGCCGCTGGTGCCGACCACCGCGAACACGTCGGCCGAGATCGCCAGGGCCTGCGCGCGCGAGAGCGCGGCCTCGGGGAGCATCTCGTCGAACAGCACGACGTCGGGGCGGGTCGGGCTCCCGCACACGGGACAGAGGGAAGGCGCGCCGTGGTCCTCGGCGCGATCACCCCCGCCCGGCGTCAGCGGGGCCTCCCACGTGCAGTCGGGGTCGATGCAGACTGCCGCGTACGCACGGCCGTGCAGCTCGCTCACGTCGCGGGACCCCGCCGCCTGGTGCAGGCCGTCCACGTTCTGGGTGATCACGGGTGCGCCCATGCGGGCGATCGCGTAGTGGCCGGGCGTCGGACCGTGATCCGCCGCGACCTTCGTCATCCCGCCCCACACGCGCCACAGCGCAGGCAGGGATCCGGGCAGGGCATCGGCGTGCATGGCGCTCTCGAGGTCGGGCGAGAGCGCCCAGAGCCCGTCGGGTCCGCGGAAGGTGCCGACCCCGGTGCGTGCGCTGAGCCCCGCCCCCGTGAGGACGACGAGCCGCTGCGAGGGGTCCGGACGGAACCGGGGGGTCACCACTCCTCGTGGGTCCTCGAGTCCCAGGCGGCGTCCTCGCCCAGGTCCAGCGTGGCGAGCAGGGCGCGGTCCTCGTCGTCCAGCGCGACGGCGCCCAGGTCGAGGTTGGTGCGCTGGCGCTCGGGGTTCGCGGACTTCGGGATCACGACGATGCCCTGGTCGACGGCCCAGCGCAGGGCGATCTGCGCGACGGCGACGCCGTGCTTGTCGGCCACCTTCCGGATAGCGAACTGCTCGCCGAGTCCCTCGCGGCCGCCGAGCGGTCCCCAGGCCTCGGTGACGATGCCGTGCTCGTCGTGGAAGGCGACGGCGTCGCGGCGCTGGAGGGCGGGGGAGAGCTGGATCTGGTTGACCTCGGGCCACTCGCCGGTCGCGTCGAAGAGCTCCTGCAGCTGATCGGGACGGAAGTTCGAGACGCCCGCGTGCCGGATCAGGCCCTCGGAGCGCAGGTCCAGCAGGGTGCGCCAGGTGTCCAGGGCCAGGCCGCGGGAGGGGTTCGGCCAGTGGATGAGGACGAGGTCGACGCTGTCCAGGCCCAGACGGCGCAGGGACTCGAGCACCCCGCCGCGAGCGGCCTCGCGGCCCTGGTCGCCGCCGGCGACCTTCGTGGTGATGAAGACGTCGGTCGAAGCGAGGCCGCTCGTGCGCAGGCCCTCGCCCACGGCCGCCTCGTTGCCGTACTGGGCGGCGGTGTCGATGAGCCGGTAGCCGCCGCGCAGGGCCGCGGCGATGGACTCGGCTCCCTCGACGCCCTTGGTCGAGGAGGTGCCGAAGCCGATGAGCGGGATCTCGGTCCCGTCGGCGAGGGTGCGGGTGGGGGCCGAGGGGGCGGCTGCTGCGGACGACGTGCTCATGGGGACCTCCTGGGTCGGTGGGTCGGTGGGTCGGTGGGTCGTGCAGTGCTGTGACGTGCTGTGGAGCGGGTGCTGTGCGGAGCTGCGGGCTGCGGACGGCGGGGAGGCCCGGGGCCTCAGCGCCAGGATGCGGGGGCGTGGGGCGGAACGAAGGCGGCGATCTCCTCGGCGCTGGGAAGGGCGGTCTCCAGGGAGCGCTCCATCATCAGCTGCTGGGAGCCGAACTCCTCGAGCCCGCGGCGCACCGTGAAGCCCAGGCGCTGCAGCAGGGACACGCTGCGCTTGTTGCGGGTCTGCGTGACGGCGATGACGTGGTCGTCCTCGAGGTTCTCCTGCGCCCAGGCGAGCAGCTGGCGGCACGAGGCCGCCGCCAGGCCCTGGCCGGTGGCCTCGGGCAGCAGCGCATAGGAGAGCTCGAGCTCACCGCGGTCGTAGTCCAGGGTGATGGACCCGATCATGCGGTCCTCGTCGTCGGCCCGGTCGATCACCCAGTGCCCCCAGCTTAGCCCCAGCGGGGACAGCTCGAGGGCCTGGCGGGACGCGTAGTCGACGGACCCTCCGAGGTACTCGCGGGTGATCGGATCGGTCATCAGCCGGATCATCTCCGACCGGTCTCCGTCGTGCGGGGCGCGGATCACGACACGCTGCCCGCGGATCGTGATCGGCCATTCCCACGTACCTTCCCGAGTCACCGTGCCAGCCTACCCGTCCCGCCCCGGTACAGTGAGATCCGCGCCGCGATGACGCGGTCGCGAGTCTCCCGGCTCACCCCTCCCACCTGCGAGGGAGAGCCCCGCACGAATCAGGAGAGCAGATGCCCGAGGCCATGGAGCGCACCACCCCGCTGCACGCCGTGCACGAGGAGCTGGGCGCGACGTTCACGGACTTCGCGGGATGGCAGATGCCCGTGCGGTACAGCTCCGATCTGGCCGAGCACAAGGCCGTGCGCGAGCACGCGGGCATCTTCGACCTCAGCCACATGGGGGAGATCGAGCTCGTCGGCCCGGAGGCCGGAGAGGCCCTGGACCGGGCGCTCGCCGGCAAGCTGTCCGGCATCTCGGAGGGTCGTGCGAAGTACTCGCTGATGCTCACCGAGCACGGGGGGATCGTCGACGACCTCATCGTCTACCGCCTGGGGGAGCAGCGCTTCCTCGTGGTCGCCAACGCCTCCAACGCCGACGTCGTCGCCGCGCAGCTGCGCGAGCGCAGCGCGGGGCTCGACGTCCAGGTCGAGGACCGCTCCGCCGACGTCGCCCTCATCGCCGTGCAGGGCCCCGCGAGCGCCGACATCGTCACCCGGGCCCTCGTGGGGGCGCGCACCGGCGTCAACATCCAGGAGATCGCCGAGCTCAAGTACTACCGCGTGCTCGCGGGGACCTTCGAGGGCGAGGAGCTGCTGGTCGCCCGCACCGGGTACACCGGCGAGGACGGCTTCGAGCTCTACGTCCCCTCCTCCCACGCCCGCGCCCTGTGGGACACGGTCGTCGCCGCCGGCGGCGCCGAGCTCACCCCCTGCGGCCTCGCCAGCCGCGACACCCTGCGCCTGGAGGCCGGGATGCCGCTGTACGGCCACGAGCTGGGTCGCGACACCCTCCCCGCCCAGGCGGGCATGGGACGCGTCGTCGCCCTCACCTCGAAGGGCGACTTCGTGGGCCGCGCGGCCATCGAGGCCTCGGACCCCAGCGGGAGGCCCGTGCTCGTGGGCCTGGTCGCCGAGGGCCGACGGGCCGGGCGCGCGGGTGCCCGCGTGCGGGACGCACAGGGCCAGGACCTGGGCGAGATCACGTCCGGCGTGCTCTCCCCGACGCTCGGCCACCCCATCGCCATGGCCTACCTCGACCCGTCGGCCGCCGCCGAGGGCACCGAGGTGATCATCGACGTGCGCGGCAAGGACCTGCCCGCGACCGTCGCCGCCCTGCCCTTCTACCGACGCTCCTGACTGCCGCTCCCGACCCCTGCTCCACCATCGCCCCGTCCCGGAAGGACCGACCATGAGCAACGAACTCCTGTACAGCAAGGACCACGAATGGGTCCGCGTCGACGAGGACGGCATCGCCGTCATCGGCGTCACCGACTTCGCCGCCGGCCAGCTCGGCGACGTCGTCTACGTCGATCTCCCCGAGGTCGGCGCGAGCATCAGCGCCGGCACCGAGATGGGCGAGATCGAGTCCACGAAGTCCGTCTCCGACCTGTTCGCCCCGCTCGACGGCACCGTCACCGAGGCCAACCAGGCCGTCGTCGACTCGCCCGAGCTCGTGAACTCCTCGCCGTTCGAGGACGGATGGCTCATCAAGGCCTCCTTCCTCTCCCTGCCCCCGGACCTCATGAACGAGGCCGAGTACAAGGACTCCGTCGGCGAGTGACCGAGCGGACGGGGACGCATCCGCGTCGCCCCGTCCACCATCGGGCGACGGGCCCCTCGTTCCCTCGGTCCGCCCGTCGGCCTTCCCGGCCGGGCCCTCCCCGTGCAGGGTCCTCCCGCACCGCAGCACCCCTCCCATCCGCGACACCCGATGAGGCGACCCACGTCGATGACCAGCACCGCCAGCACGTTCCCCCACGACGCCTTCGTCCACCGCCACGTCGGGACGGACCCCGACGCCCAGCGCCGCATGCTCGAGGCCGTCGGCGTCGCCGATCTCGACGCCCTGCTCGAGGCCGCCGTGCCCGGGACGATCCTGCTGGATCCCCGCACCGACGACGCCCTCGGCGACGGTGCGACCGAGACGGAGGTGCTCTCCGAGCTGCGCGGGCTCGCCCGCGCCAACACGGTGCGCACGCCGCTGCTGGGGGAGGGCTACTACGGCACCGTGACCCCCGCGGCCATCCAGCGCAACGTCCTGGAGAACCCCGCCTGGTACACCGCCTACACGCCCTACCAGCCGGAGATCTCCCAGGGCCGCCTCGAGGCGCTGCTGAACTACCAGACCGTGATCGCGGACCTCACCGGCCTGCCGATCGCGAACTCCTCGATGCTCGACGAGGCCACGAGCGCCGCCGAGGCGATGCTCCTGGCGCGCCGCGCGACCCGCGCGAAGGTCGCCCGCTTCGTCATCGACGAGGACGTGTTCACCGCGACCGAGGCCGTGGTCCGCGGCCGCGCCGAGGCCGTGGGCATCGAACTCGTCAGTGCAGACCTCAAGGATCCGGCCTCCGCGGCCGCGGCCCTCGAGGACGGCGCCTTCGGCGTGCTCGCCCAGTACCCCGCCGCCTCGGGACTGGTGTGGGACCCGCAGCCCCTGGCCGAGGCGGTCCACGCCGCGGGCGGCAAGATGATCCTCGCGAGCGACCTGCTCGCCCTCACCCTGCTCACCCCGCCCGGGGAGCTCGGCGCGGACGTCGCCATCGGCTCCTCCCAGCGCTTCGGCGTGCCGCTCGGCTTCGGCGGCCCCCACGCCGGGTTCATGTCCGTGGCCAAGGGCCTCGAGCGCCAGCTGCCGGGCCGTCTCGTCGGCGTCTCCCAGGACGCCGAGGGCAATCCTGCGCTGCGCCTGGCCCTGCAGACCCGCGAGCAGCACATCCGCCGTGAGAAGGCCACCAGCAACATCTGCACCGCCCAGGTGCTGCTGGCCGTGATGGCCTCGATGTACGCGGTCCACCACGGGCCCGACGGGCTGCGCCGCATCGCCCGGCAGGTCGCCGCGCGCACCGCGGACCTCGCCTCCGCGCTCTCCCGCAGCGGCTTCCCCCTCGCGCACGACGCCTTCTTCGACACTCTCACCGTCGGCGTCGCCGGCCGCGCCGAGGAGATCGCCGCCGCGCTCGCCGAGACCGGCTACCTCGTGCGCGTCGTCGACGCGGACACCCTGCGCCTGAGCCTCGACGAGACCACCGACGCCGGCGATCTCGAGGCCCTCGTCGGCGTCCTCGACGGCTTCGCCCCCGCGGAGTCCTCGGTCCCCGGCGGGATCGGGGCCGACGGGTCGGGCTCCTCGCAGGCGGTCGACGAGGACGGGCTCCCGGAGATCGGCGGGGGCTGGCCCGCCGAGCTGCACCGCACGAGCGCCTACCTCGCCGACCCGGTGTTCTCCTCCTTCCATTCCGAGACCGCTCTCATGCGCTACCTGCGGCGCCTCTCCGACCAGGACTACGCGCTGGACCGCGGCATGATCCCGCTGGGCTCGTGCACCATGAAGCTCAACGCGGCCGTCGAGATGAGCGCGATCACCTGGCCCGAGTTCGCCGCCGTGCACCCCTTCGCCCCGCGCGAGGACGTCGAGGGCTACCTCGAGCTCATCGACTCCCTCGAGCGCTTCCTCGCCGACATCACGGGCTACGACACCGTGTCCCTGCAGCCGAACGCCGGCTCCCAGGGCGAGTACGCGGGTCTGCTCGCGATCCGCGCCTATCACCTCTCGCGCGGTGACTCCGAGCGCACCGTGTGCCTCGTGCCCGCGAGCGCCCACGGCACCAACGCGGCCTCCGCGGTCCTCGCGGGTCTGCGGGTCGTGGTCGTGGCCTCGGACGCCGAGGGCAACGTGGAGGTCGACGACCTCCAGCAGAAGATCAAGGACCACGGCGACGAGCTCGCCGCGATCATGATCACCTACCCCTCCACCCACGGCGTCTACGAGCAGCAGGTGCGCACCGTCTGCGAGCTCGTGCACGACGCGGGAGGACAGGTCTACGTCGACGGCGCGAACATGAACGCCATGGTCGAGGTCGCCCGCCCCGGTGAGTTCGGCGGCGACGTCTCCCATCTGAACCTCCACAAGACCTTCTGCATCCCCCACGGGGGAGGCGGCCCGGGCGTCGGCCCCGTCGCGGCCAAGGCGCACCTTGCGCCGTTCCTGCCGGGCCATCCGCTCATGCAGAACCCCGAGCACTACGTGGCCGGGCACCCCGCGACCGTCCACGGCGGCGCGCCGGTCTCCCAGGCCCCCTACGGCTCGCCCTCGATCCTGCCGATCCCGTGGGCGTACATCCGCCTGATGGGCGGGGCGGGTCTGCGGCACGCCACGGCCTCCGCGGTGCTCGCCGCGAACTACGTCGCCGCGCGCCTGAAGGACGTCTTCGACATCCTCTACCGCGGGGAGAACGGCCTCGTCGCCCACGAGTGCATCCTGGACCTGCGCCCCTTCACCGCGCGCACCGGGATCACCGTCGACGACGTAGCCAAGCGCCTCATCGACTACGGCTTCCACGCGCCCACCATGTCCTTCCCCGTGGCGGGGACGCTCATGGTCGAGCCCACCGAGTCCGAGGACCTTCCGGAGCTGGACCGCTTCGTCGACGCGATGCTGATGATCGCCGAGGAGGCCGAGCAGGTCGCCTCCGGCGCCTGGCCGAAAAACGACAACCCGCTGGTGAACGCGCCGCACACCGCGCAGTCGATCGCCCGGGACGACTGGGCGCACCCCTACTCGCGGGAGATCGCCGTCTACCCGGGCGTGCACGCCTCGCGGGAGGACATCGCGCAGAGCCGTCGCCACGACAGCGTGCAGATGCGGATCGCCGCGAAGTACTGGCCGCCGGTGCGCCGCGTCGACCAGGCCTACGGCGACCGCAACCTCGTGTGCACCTGCCAGAGCCCCGAGGCCTACGCGGAGTCCTGAGGCGCCGCGATCCCGTGATCCCACGTCCGACGTCGGCCGTCTGCGGCCGCATGAACCTGCGTGTCATCCGGTTTCGGCCGAGGGCGCGGGCACCCGTAGCCTGCGGTCATGACCGAGATCCTCACCTCCCACGCCGGCTCCCTCCCGCGCACGCCCGAGCTCATCGAGGCCAATGCGCGGCGCGAGGTCGCCGATGACGGCGTCACGCCGATCATCACCGACGAGTTCCGCCAGATCCTGGCCTCTGCGGTCGACGACATCGTCGCGCGCCAGCAGCGCGTGGGCATCTCCGTGCCCAACGACGGCGAGTACGGCCACGCCATGGGATCGGCCTACAACTACGGCACCTGGTGGAGCTACATCTTCGACCGCGTGAGCGGACTGCAGATCACGGGAGTGGACCACCGCAGCCAGGAGCCCGTGCGCTCCGCGCCCGGCGACGTGCGCCTGACCTCCTTCGCGGACCGCCGCGACTGGGTGCGCTTCGCCGACGCCTACGCCGACCCGGCCTCCGGGATCTCGCTCGGCGAGCAGCACGTGTTCCCCGCGGCGACCGGCGAGGTCGCCTTCACCGAGCTCGGACGCGAGCTGGTCGCCCAGGACGCCGCGAACCTGCGCGAGGCGCTCGGCGCGCACGGCATCGAGCAGGGATTCCTCAACACCCTCTCGCCCGGATCGGGCAGCCGCATCCAGGACGACCACTACGGCGACGTCGACGCCTTCCTCGACGCATGGGTCGAGGTCATGCGCCCCGAGTACCGCGCCATCGCCGACGCCGGGCTGCTGCTGCAGATCGACGACCCCTCGATCGCCGAGAACTTCGACCAGATCAACCCCGAGCCCACCGTCGAGGACTACCTCGCCTTCACCCGCAAGCGCGTCGACGCGGTCAACCGCGCCCTCGAGGGCATCCCCGCCGAGCAGGTCCGCTTCCACCTGTGCTGGGGCTCCTGGCACGGGCCCCACACCACCGACCTCGAGTTCGCGCACCTCGCGCCCACGATGCTCGAGATCAACGCCAAGTACTTCAGCTTCGAGGCCGCGAACGTGCGCCACGAGCACGAGTGGACCGTGTGGGAGGACCTCGAGCTGCCCGCGGACAAGGTCATCGTCCCCGGCATCGTCTCCCACTCCACCAACGTGGTCGAGCACCCCGAGCTGGTCGCCCAGCGCATCGAGCGCTTCGCGAAGCTCGTCGGCCCCGAGCGCGTGATCGCCTCGACCGACTGCGGGCTGGGCGGGCGCATCCACCCGGACATCGCCTGGGCCAAGCTCGACTCCCTCGTGCAGGGCGCCGCGATCGCCTCCGCGAGGCTCTGAGGGCCGCCCGACCCGGTTCGCCCGATCACGCTGTCCGGTCTGCACCGACCCGGTCCGGACCGGTCCGATCCTCGGTCGACGTTCGCATGAACGTCGCCGACACGTCACGCCGGCGTGTCCTGCGGTATCCCACTGCGGGACACGCTGAGCGCGTGAGGATACTCGTGATCGCCGAGACGTTCCTGCCGCACATGAGCGGCGTGACCGGCTCCGTCCTGCACATGGCCGACCAGCTGACCGCCTGCGGGGACGACGTCTCCGTGATCGCCCCCCCCACCACGCGGGCGCCCCGGATTCCCTGACCACCGCCTGCGGCGCGAGGGTGCCCATCCACGAGGTGCCGTCCCTGCCGCTCCCGGGCTATCCCGGGATCCGTGTGGCGACCGTGAGCGCGACCTCCCTGCGACGCACCATCGCCGCCCACGCGCCCGACGTCGTCCATCTCGCCTCCCCGATCGTGCTGGGTGGGCGCGCCGTGATCGCCGCCCGCCAGCTGGACCTGCCCGTGGTCGCCGTCTACCAGACCGACGTGCCCGGCTTCGCCGCCGCCTACGGACTGCGCTTCCTCGAGAACGCCTGCTGGCAGATCCTGCGCGACCTCCACCAGCGCGCGACCCTGACCCTCGCCCCGTCGACCGCCTCGCGCGATCTGCTCGCCGCCCACCAGATCCCGCGCATCCGGCTCTGGGGCCGGGGCGTGGACACCGAGCAGTTCCGTCCGACGGCCCGCTCCCGGGCACTCCGCGCAGAGCTCGCGGATCCCACGGAGAGGGTCGTCGCCTACGTGGGGCGCCTGGCGCCCGAGAAGCAGGTGCGCGACCTGCGCGTCATCCATGACATGCCCGGGGTGCGCCTGGTGATCGTGGGCGACGGACCCGAGCGCGCCGATCTCGAGCAGGCCATGCCGCGCGCCCGCTTCGTGGGATTCCGCCGCGGCGCCGACCTGGCCGCCCATCTCGCGAGCGCCGACCTGTTCATCCACCCCGGCGAGCACGAGACCTTCTGCCAGACGATCCAGGAGGCGATGGCCTCGGGCCTGCCCGCCATCGCCCCGCGCGCCGGCGGGCCGATCGACCTCATCGACCCCAGCCGCACGGGCTGGCTGTACGCGCCCGGCGACCTCGCCGAGCTGCGTGCCCGCACCGCCGACCTGCTGTTCGACGACGCCAAGCGCGAGGCCATGGGCCGCGCCGCGCTCGAGTCCGTGCGGGAGCGCTCCTGGAGCGCGCTCGCCGACCAGCTGCGCGGCCACTACGAGCAGGCCATCCTCGCCAACGCCGGAGTGCTCGCCCTGGGCTGAGCGCGCGGTGCCGGGCTCCCGAGGTCCAGCGCCCGCGCCGCAGCGCGGCGTCAGTCGCCGCGGACGATGCGGGCGAAGGCCGCGAGCAGCGCCCGCCAGCTCCCGCGCGGCCCCTGCGCCGCCTCGACGGCCGCCGCGGCCTGCGCGGGCGTCACTCCCTCGGGCAGCAGGTCGCTCGTCTCCGCCCAGCGGCCCACGACCCCGGGCGTCACCTCGGGGTGGAACTGCACGCCCCACGCGAGGTCCTCGGTGACGAAGGCCTGGACGGCGCCGTCGGTCCCGGAGGCGAGCAGCCGGGAAGCAGGCGGCAGCGCGGTGATCTGATCCTGGTGCCACTGCAGCACCCGCGGGTCGTCGCCGAGCGCGGCGATCAGCGGATCCTCCCTGCCCTCGGCCGTCGGCACGACGGGCAGGATCCCGACCTCCGCGACCCCGCGCCGGCCCATGGCGCCCTCGAGGGCGAGGGCGAGCTGCTGCGCACCCAGGCAGATGCCCAGGGTGGGCACGCGGCGGTCGCGCGCGGTGCGCACGAGCGCTCGCACCGCCGGGAACCAGGGATGGCCGGCGTCGTCGTCGGCGTCCATGCCGCCGCCGAGCACCACGAGCCCCTCGACGCCGCGCAGATCGTCCGGCACCTGATCGCCGCGGTGCGCGCGCACGAGGCGCAGGGTCACGCCCTCGGCCTCGAGCACCTCGGCGAGCACCGCGGGAGGGCAGTCCGTCTCGTGCTCGATGACGAGCACCTCGGGCCGGTCCAGGACGGAGGAGGGATCCGGATGCTCGGGCGTCATGGGGGATTCCTACCAGAGCCCGTCACATTCGGCCACACACGTGGACCGGGCGCCGCGCGGGGGAGTGATATGGACTCCGTCGGCCCGGCCGGGGCCGGCGCCACAGCATCGGGATCGCCGGACTCCGGCATCGGACAGGAAGGACCTCTCATGGCCGAGCGCACTCGTCGCCCGCTCATCGGCGTGACCGCTGGGACGTCCCGCCTGATGTCCGGCGCCTGGGAGGGCCACGAGGCGGTGGTGCTCACCGAGCACTACGTCGAGGCGATCCGCCGTGCCGGCGCGCGGCCCGTGATCCTCGCCCCGCAGGACGCGTGGACCGACGAGGAGCTCGCCGAGCTCGACGGCATCGTCCTCAGCGGCGGCGCCGACCTCGACCCCGCGCTGTACGGCGCCGAGGTCCGTGACACCGACATGACCCCCGCCCCGGAGCGCGACGCCTTCGAGACCGCGCTCTACCAGGCGGCCCGCCGCGTGGGCCTGCCGGTCCTGGGCATCTGCCGCGGTCTGCAGATCATCACGGTCGCCGAGGGCGGGGACCTCCACCAGCACCTTCCCGCGGACCTCCCGCAGCACCCCGTGACCGGGGAGCGCCCCACCCGCGTCGAGGTCGAGGTGGATGCGGCGAGCGACACGGCGCTCGCCGTCGGCACCCGCCCCGAGGTCACCGCGTTCCACCACCAGGGCGTGCGCACCGTGGGCGAGGGCCTGCGCGCCGTCGCCCACCACGCGAGCGGGCTCCCGCTCGCCCTCGAGGCGACCGCCGGATCCTCGGTGCTGGCCGTCCAGTGGCACCCCGAGCTCGACCGCGAGGGCGACGGGCTGTTCGAGGCGCTCGTCACCGCGATCGGCAGCGTGCCCGCATGCGCGGACGGGGCCCGTGCTGGTCTAGGATGAGGGACGTCCCCGCCGTACCCCCTGGAGGAATGATGAGCTCCGCCACCGACCCGCACACGCAGCAGCCCAGCGAGGAGGCCAGCACGCCCTCCACCCACAACCCCGTGGTGACGTGGGTGCTGTTCATCGTCGTGTTCGGCCTGTTCATCGCCGGCCTGTGGGTCATGAGCCTCTACACGATCGCGTGGTTCCTCTTCGTGATCGGGCTGCTCATGTGCATCCTCTCCCTGTTCCTCGCCTTCCAGGCGATACCCGCGCTGCTGCGCTGAGTCCGCAGCCGCGCCACCGCTGACCGCGCGCGGCGCCCGCCGCAGGGCCATGGCCCGCAGCTGGGCCCCGCACCGCGCCGACGGGCCCCGCTCTCCGCCGTCGGAGAGCGGGGCCCGTCCTCGTCCCGCCCGTCTTCGCCCCCTCGTCCCGCCCCGCACCGCACCGATCCGGAAACCTGGGTGACCGTGACCTCGTCCCGCTCCTCGCGCCAGACCCGCCCGCCCCGTGCGCCCGTCGCCGCCGACGCCCGCCGCGCGCGCTGGGCCGTCTCGCTGATCTTCTTCCTCAACGGGGCGTCGTTCTGCGCGATCCTCCCGCGCTACCCGCAGCTCGTGGAGTCCATCGGGCTGTCCAACGGGTCCTTCGGCCTGGCCGTGGGCCTGGGGCCGATCGGCGGGCTCGCCGCCGGTCTGCTGGCGGCCCCGCTCATGGCCCGCTTCGGCTCGGCGAGGGTGGCGGTCGCCTTCCAGGTCGTCGCGAGCACCGTCCACCTGCTCGTCTACACCTCGGCGACCTGGCTGTGGCTCGCGGCCGCGCTGTTCCTCGCGGCCGCGAGCGACTCGATCACCGACGTGTCGATGAACGCCCACGGCATGCGCGTCGAGCGCCGGTACCGGCGCTCGATCCTCAACAGCTATCACGGCTGGTGGTCGCTCGGCGCCGTCACCGGCGGCATCCTCGGATCCGTCTGCGCGCAGCTCGAGGTGCCGCTGTGGATCCAGGGCCTCGTGGGCCTCGTGCTCTTCGGGTCACTCGCCCTGGGCAGCAGGCGCTTCCTCCTCACCGGCCACGACTCCACCGAACGGCGGCCCGCGGCCCTCGAGGCGGGGCTCGCCGCCCCGTCGGCCGCTTCCGCCGCGGCCCCTGCGGCGGCGACGGAGGAGGCACTTGTCGGGGAGACGGCCGGCGCGACGTCGGGCGCAGCTGGGACGTCGGGCGATGACGCGACGGCGGGAACCGGCGCGACGACGGCCGGCGGGGTGACGCGCGCGAGCACCCTGCGCGGGCTGCTGCTGATCGCGGCGCTGGGACTCGTGCTCGTGTTCGCGGGAGCGACCGAGGACGCCGGCAACACCTGGGGCGCCCTGTTCATGCGCGACACCTTCGCGGCGACGCCGTTCCTCGCGGGCCTCGCCTTCGTCGCCCTGCAGGGCACGCAGACCGTCGGCCGCTTCCTCGGCGACGGCATCGTGGACCGCCTCGGCGACCGCCTCACCGCGCGGATCGGCGCGCTGCTCAGCGGCGCGGGCATGGCGATGGCGCTCATCTTCCCGCATCCGGCGACGGCGCTGATCGGCTTCGCGTGCGCCGGCTGGGGGATCGCGACCCTATTCCCGGCGGCCTTCCGCGCGGCCGACGAGATGGAGGGGGTCCCGCACGGACTCGGCATCACCGTCCTCGGCTGGTTCGCCCGCATCGGCTTCTTCGTGACGCCGCCGATCGTCGGCGCCCTCGCCGACGCGCTCACCCTGCGCTTCGCGCTGTGGCTCGTGCCGCTCTACGCGCTCGGGATCCTCGTGTTCTCCGGAGTGCTCTCCGCCCGCCCGGCCCCGACGACGGAGGCCGAGGCGCAGTCCTGAGACGTCCGCGGTGCGCGGTTCACTGCAGGAGCGAGAGGTCCCCCGCACCCTCGCGACGGATCTCGGCGACGTCACCGGTGAGGTCGATGACGCTCGTGGGCTCGGTGCCCACGTCCCCGGAGTCGATGATCACGTCGAGCTGATGGTCCAGCGCCTGCTGGACCTGCCAGCCCTGCGACGGCGGGGTCTCCTCGCCGGGCAGCAGCAGCGTCGAGGAGACGATCGGCTCGCCGAGGGCCTCCACGAGCGCCCGGTCCACGCGGCTGTCGGGGATGCGCACCCCCACGGTCTTCTTCTTGGGGTGGGCCATCCTGCGGGGCACCTCCTTGGTGGCCCGCAGGATGAACGTGTAGGGCCCCGGCGTCAGGTTCTTGACCAGGCGGAAGGTCGGGTTGGAGACCAGCACGAACTGCGAGAGCTGCGCGAAGTCCGAGCACACGAGCGTGAAGTCGTGATCGGAGCCGACCTGCCGGATGCGGCGGATGCGCTCGAGCCCCTCGTTCGCCTCGAGGGCGCAGCCCAGGGCGTAGCAGGAGTCGGTGGGGTAGGCGATCAGCCCGCCGTCGCGCAGCACGCGCACCGTCTGCTCGATCAGGCGCGGCTGCGGGTCCACGGGATGGATGTCGAGATATCGGGCCATGCCCGATGCTACGTCCGGCGGGGGCCGACGGGGGAGTGCCCTCTCGCGCGCCACGCTCAGGCGACGACCACGAACTCCCGACCCAGCCACTTGGTGCGGCGCAGGCGGACCACCGCGCTGATCGGCACGGGGCCGCGGATGTGCGGATAGGAGCGGCCGGTGCCGCGGGAGTCCTCCTCCACGTCCACGGCGATGCCCGCGGCCTCCACGCGCTGCACGTCGATCTCGAGGATCACCAGGTCCGTCGGCCGATCCGGGTAGACGCGCTTGGCGACCATCGAGATCTGCTCGGGCCAGGAGGCGTGGATGAAGCCGACCTCGGCGAGGCTGCGGCCGCGGGTGGAGCACGTGTAGCGCCCGGTGGGCACCGCCGCGTCCCAGGAGGAGCGTTCGGTGATGTGCCAGATCAGGGGCGCGGGCATGACCGGCAGTGTACCGTGATGCCCCATGGGAGCACGGGGACGGATCGTCGAGGGACTGCGCATCGCGCACGCGGCGGACCGGGAGAGATTCGAGGCGCTGCTGGACGACCGCCTGGTGGGTGTCCTCCAGTACGGTCCGGGCAGCGCCGAGGGTGTGCGGGACCTGCGCTCGACCGTCGTCTCCCCGGAGCACGGGGGCCAGGGCATCGGCACCGCCCTCGTGCGGGAGGCTCTCGCCGAGACCGCCGAGGAGGGCCTGGACGTCGAGGCGACCTGCTGGTTCGCCCGCGGTTACCTCGAGCGGCATCCCGAAGGGACCCGGTCGACGCAGCGTCCCACCGATGAGGCCGGCCGCGAGCCGGGGGAGGGCGACGCGTGACCTTCAGGATCATCACCGTGTGCACCGGCAACATCTGCCGCTCGCCGATGGCCGAGTACATGCTGCGCGGCGCCTTCGAGGACGAGGGTCTGGCCGACCAGGTCGAGGTCTCCTCCGCGGGCACCACGAGCTGGGAGACCGGCGAACCCATCGATCCTCGGGCCGGGGCGAAGCTGCGCGAGCTCGGATTCGACCCCTCCGGCCACCGGGCGCGCCAGGTCACCCCGGAGGAGCTGCGGGACGTGGACCTGGTGCTGGCCCTGGACCACGATCACGTCGGGCCGCTCGAGCGGATCGGCGGGCGCGGCGTCTCCGATCGCCTGCACATGCTGCGCGAGTTCGATCCCGAGGCCCCGGATGACCTGGGCATCCGCGACCCCTGGTACGGCGACAGCAGCGACTTCGAGGACACCGCGCGCAAGATCGAGGCCGCCTCCCGGGGCATCGTCGAGCACGTGCGCGGGCACCTCCCGGGCCGCGGCTGAGCTCCCGTCGCCCCGCGCCGCACAGCGTCCGCCCGGGCCGGACATCGCCCGCCCCGCGCCGGGCGCCCGCGTGAGATCCTGGCATCCCGCGATGCAGGAGGACCTCCGATGACCATGCCCGCGGCGGATCCCCTCCGCCTCGACACCCTCGCCCTCGCCCGCGCGCTGCGCGACGGAGAGGTCGACGTCCGCGAGCACACCGAGAGGGTCCTCGCACAGGCACGCTCCGTCGGCCCCCGTGTCGGCGCCTTCGCGCATCTGCTCGAGGATCGCAGCCGCACCCAGGCCGAGGCGGCCGCCCAGGAGCTCGCCTCCGCGCGCAGCGACTCCGAGCGCGATGCGCTCGCGCGCACGCGCCCCCTGCTCGGTGTGCCGCTGCCCATCAAGGACCTCACCCGGATCCAGGGCGAGCCCTTCGAGGCGGGCAGCGCGGTCCTGGCCGGCACGCGTGCGGACGTCACCGACGGCGTCGCCCAGGACATCCTCGACGCGGGCACCGTGACCATCGGGAAGACGACCACCCCCGAGTTCGGCCTGCCCTGCTACACCGAGCCGGCCACCACGGAGCCCGCCCGCACGCCCTGGGACACGCGCCGCACCGCCGGCGGCTCGAGCGGGGGAGCGGCCGCGGCCGTCGCGAGCGGCATCGTGCCGATCGCCCAGGGGTCCGACGGCGGCGGCTCCATACGCATCCCCGCCGCGTGCTGCGGCATCGTCGGCATCAAGCCCTCGCGAGGGCTGGTCTCCCCGGGGCCGCACGGCGCCGAGGGGCCGGGCCTGGTGACCGACGGGATCCTCGCCCGCACCGTGCGCGACGCGGCCC
Organism: Brachybacterium halotolerans; assembly: GCF_016623465.1. Classification (GTDB taxonomy): domain Bacteria; phylum Actinomycetota; class Actinomycetes; order Actinomycetales; family Dermabacteraceae; genus Brachybacterium; species Brachybacterium halotolerans. The sequence continues at coordinate 34,320 of NZ_JAEDAJ010000002.1, read as the reverse complement.
TCGGGGTCGACCTGATCGCCCATGTGCGCCCCGGCGACGCCTGGGGCCGACGTGCCCCTCGCAATGGCTGTCTCGCACCGCTCGAGCAGGCCTCCGGCGGGCTGCCCGGCACCGACGGCAGCGCGAGCGGCCTGCGCATCGGCGTGCTCACCGAGCCCCTCGCGATCGCGACCGACGTGCACCCGGCCGCGCTGCGCGCCGTCGAGCGCACGAGCTCCCTGCTGCGCGCGCTCGGTCACGAGGTCACGACGGTGCCCGCGCCCTTCGACACCACGCGCTGGCGCACGTTCATGCCCCTGTGGACCGTCGGCGCCGCCGCCATGGACCTCCCGCCCGAGGCCGAGACCCTGCTCCTGCCGCTCACCCGCTGGCTGCGCGAGCGCGGGCGCGAGTACGACGGCCGCGCCGTCACCGGCGCCCTCGCGGGGATGCAGATGCTGGCCCGCGAGGTGGGGGAGGCCTTCGACGGCCTCGACGTCGTGATCACCCCGTCCCTCGCCGCGCCCCCCGCATTCCCGGGCGACCTCCAGCTGGAGGATCCCGAGGCGGATTTCGACGCCCAGTGCGCCTTCACCCCCTGGACGAGCACCTGGAACATGACCGGTCGCGCGGCGATGTCGGTGCCCCTGCACAGGGAGGAGATCGACGGGGTCGAGCTCCCCTTCGGCGTGCAGCTGGGCGCCGTGCGCGGCGGCGACGAGGAGCTGCTGCTCGCGCTCTCAGCCCAGCTGGAGCAGGCCGATCCCTGGCCGCTCGTGCGCGAGGTCGATTTCCCGTGAGCGGCGGGCAGGGGCCGATCGGGGCGTCGGGGGCGCCGGGCCCGACGGGGCCGACGGCCGTGCGAGCGGACGTGTGGCTGTGGAGCGCGCGCCTGTTCCCGACGCGCTCGGCCGCCACGTCGGCCTGCCGCGGCGGGCACGTGCGCCGCGACGGCGACCTCGTGAAGGCCTCGCAGCGGATCTCCGTGGGGGACGAGCTGCGGGTGCGCCGTCCCGGACGCGAGCGGATCGTCGTGGTCACCCGCCTGCTCGAGAAGCGCGTCGGCGCACCCGTCGCCCGCGAGGCCTACGAGGACCATTCGCCGGAGCCCGCGCCGCAGCTGCTCGCAGCGCCGCCCCGCCGCGACCGCGGTGCCGGCCGGCCCACCAAGAAGGACCGACGGGAGATGGACCGCCTGCGCGGTCGCGGGATGAATCCCCTCGACGCCTTCGGCGACTCCTCGGACGACCTCAGGCCCGGGAGAGCAGCTCGCGACGATTGACCGTGAGACGGTCCAGCAGCTCCCTCTCGTTCGCCGTGGCCTTCGGGCTCGCCCCGTCGGCCAGCAGTCGCTGACGGGTGGAGGCCAGCTCCGCGGACTCCCGGATGAAGCGCTTCATGACGGGCAGGGCGCCCATCGTGCGCGCCCAGGAGCGGCCCTCCCTCCGTCCCTTCCAGGTGCCCAGCATGGTGACCTCCTCGTGCGTGAGCCAGCCGAGGTTCGCGTACTCGCCCAGACGCACGCGCGTCAGGCGCGACTCGTCCCAGACCAGCACGACGATCAGACCGAGCCACAGGGCCGAGAGCGCGAATTCGAGCAGCAGCATGATGATCAGGCCCTCGGGCCCGGGGAAGAGGAACGAGGACAGGTTCCACATGCAGTGCAGGAACATGCCCGGCCACGTCGCCACGAAGAAGACGAGGGCGCCCGGCAGGGTGCCCCACTTGCGTGCGACGAGGCCCATGATCACGCCGGTCAGAGAGGTGTAGATGGCGTGGCCGAAGATGCCGATGATCCCGCGGATCACCACCGAGACCGCGACGCCCGAGGCCGCGCCATGGTCCCAGGCGGTCCCGTAGTACGTGATGTTCTCGGTGAACGCGAATCCGCCGCCGATGAGGGCCCCGTAGACGAGGCCGTCGAGCGGGCCGTTGAAGTAGCGCCGTCCCACCAGGAACAGCACCACCAGGCCGAGGCCCTTCGCGCTCTCCTCGGTGAAGGGCGCGCTGATCACGGCCCCCACGAACGAAGCGGCGCCCTCGTCGCCGGTCACCTGGTAGGCGAGGATCGAGACGACCGAGTTGACCACGTACGCTGTGCCCGCGGCGGCTGCTGCGCCCCACAGCACGGCGCTGATCAGCAGGGGGATCGGCTGCGGATCCCAGCGGTCCGCGAGCACGATCACCCCGATGATGACGACGAGGGAGAACGAGGCCAGGACGGCCTCGAGCACCCAGGCGCCGGGGCTCGATCCCTCCAGCACGTACAGCAGGAACAGCACGGTGAGGAGCACGAGCAGCCCGAGACCCAGGAGCACCGCGAGGATCCAGCCCAGCACGATCGGCAACGGCATGCCCGCCTTCGGCTGCTGCTGGACCTCCTGGATGCGGCGGGTCTGCGACGCCCACGCCGAATCCGGCTGCGCCTGCTGCGGGCGCTGCACCGGTGCGGGAGCGAAGCGCGCACGGGTCAGCGGTCCGGCGGGACGGCTCGAGGTGTCGTACAGGCGCGGCAGCTCGTAATGGACGTACTGGCCGCCCGGCTGTCGCCGGCCCTGGCTCTGGCTCTGGCCCTGGCCCTGCGGGTCCGGTCCGCCCTGCGGAGCGGAGCCATGGCCCGTGAACGGCTGCTGCCCGGGCGCCTGCTGTCGACCGGGCGCCTGCTGCTGCTCCCGGGGCGGAGGCTGGAGCGGGCGCCGCTGCGGAGGCTGCTGCGGGGGCTGAGGTGCGGACGGCGGATGCGTCATGGGGTCCTCGTGGGGAACGGGAACGGGAACGGCGGGCGGGAGCCGAGGAGGCGCCGGAGTGCCGATGCTACCGGGAGGGTGATCCCGCGTCCGGGGAGGGCCGACGAATGTGGACGACGGCCTCGGTCCCGTCGCTCTCCGCGAGTATCGTGATGCAGGCCACGGGAAGGCCGGGGTTGAGCGGAATAGACTCAACTTCCCTGACGTTGCAACGTGTGACGGGTCGCGACGGACCGTGCCCCGCCGTGCGCCTCGTCGAGGGTGCGCGTGCGGTCACGGCCCGCGCAGCGGCCCGGAATCGACCATCCACGAACCGGAGGCAGCGACTGTGGAGTTCCACTTCACCACCCGTTCCCAGGAAGCCGTGGCCCAGGCCGCCGAACGGGCGGCGGAGCTCGGCAACCCCCAGGTCCTCGCGATCCACCTGCTGTGGGCGCTCGCCCAGCAGAAGGACGGCATCGCGCGCGCCCTGCTCGAGAAGGTCGGGGCGGACCCCGACCGCATCGTCGAGCGCTCGACCCGGGCGATCGACGCCCTGCCGCGCGTGAGCGGCAGCGACACCCATCCGACCTTCGTCGGCAGCGGCTACGACGCCCTCGAGGCGGCGCGCCGCGAGGCCGACGAGGCCGACCGCACCCATCTGTCCACCGAGCACCTCCTGATCGGCATCGCGCTCGGCAAGGACGACGCCGCACGGCTGCTCGCCGATTTCGGCGCGACGCCCCGCACGCTGCGCGATGCCCTTCCTGCACTGATCGGAGAGAACCCTATGGATACGGAGAACCCTGAATCGACCTTCGAGAGCCTGGAGAAGTTCGGCCTCGACCTCACCGAGCAGGCCCGCGAGGGCAAGCTCGACCCCGTGATCGGCCGCGACGCCGAGATCCGCCGCGTGGTGCAGGTGCTCAGCCGCCGCACCAAGAACAACCCCGTGCTGATCGGCGAGCCCGGTGTCGGCAAGACCGCCGTCGTCGAGGGCCTCGCCCAGCGCATCGTCGCGGGCGACGTCCCGGCGTCCCTGCGGGACAAGACCCTGATCTCCCTCGACCTGTCCTCGATGGTGGCCGGCTCGAAGTACCGCGGCGAGTTCGAGGAGCGGATGAAGGCCGTCCTCGACGAGATCCGCACGTCCAACGGCCAGATCATCACGTTCATCGACGAGCTGCACACGGTCGTCGGCGCCGGCGGCGGCGGTGACGGCTCGATGGACGCGGGCAACATGCTCAAGCCCATGCTCGCCCGCGGCGAGCTGCGCATGGTGGGCGCGACCACGCTGGACGAGTACCGCGAGAACATCGAGAAGGACCCGGCCCTCGAGCGCCGCTTCCAGCAGGTCTTCGTCGGCGAGCCCAGCGTCGAGGACACCATCACGATCCTGCGCGGGCTCAAGGACAAGTACGAGGCCCATCACAAGGTCTCGATCACCGATGCCGCGCTGGTCGCCGCCGCCACGCTCTCGGACCGGTACATCTCGGGCCGGCAGCTGCCGGACAAGGCGATCGATCTGGTCGACGAGGCCGCGTCGCGCCAGCGCATGGAGCTCGACTCCTCGCCGGTGGAGCTCGACATCCTGCGCCGCCAGGTGGACCGTCTGAAGATGGAGGAGCTGGCCCTGCAGGGCAGCGACGATCCCGGCAGCCAGGCGCAGCTCGAATCGGTGCGCGGCCAGCTGGCCGACCGCACGGAGAAGATGGACGAGCTCTCGGTGCGCTGGGAGCGCGAGAAGGCCGGGCTGAACAAGGTCGGCGACCTCAAGGCGCAGCTCGAGCAGCTGCGCATGCAGGCCGATCGCGCCCAGCGCGAGGGCGACCTCACCGCCGCCTCGAAGATCCTGTACGGCGACATCCCCGCGCTCAAGAGCCAGCTCGTGGACGCCGAGGAGGTCGAGGCCTCGAGCGAGGCCGAGGAGTCCCGCCCGCTGGTCTCCGATCGCGTGGGTCCCGACGACATCGCCGAGGTGGTCTCCAACTGGACCGGCATCCCCGCCGGGCGCATGCTGCAGTCCGAGACGCAGAAGCTCCTGGACATGGAGGACATCATCGGTGAGCGCCTCATCGGGCAGCGCCAGGCCGTCACCGAGGTCTCCGACGCCGTGCGGCGTGCCCGTGCGGGCATCGCCGACCCGAACCGTCCCACCGGATCGTTCCTGTTCCTGGGGCCGACGGGCGTGGGCAAGACCGAGCTGGCGAAGTCGCTCGCGCAGTTCCTGTTCGACGACGAGCGTGCGATGACCCGCATCGACATGTCGGAGTACGGGGAGAAGCACAGCGTCTCTCGCCTGGTCGGCGCCCCTCCGGGATACGTCGGCTACGAGGAGGGCGGCCAGCTCACGGAGGCGGTCCGCCGCCGCCCGTACACGGTCGTGCTGCTGGACGAGATCGAGAAGGCCCACCCGGACGTCTTCGACATCCTGCTGCAGGTCCTCGACGACGGCCGCCTGACCGACGGCCAGGGCCGCACGGTGGACTTCCGCAACACGATCCTGATCCTCACGTCGAACCTGGGGGCGCACTTCCTGCAGGACCAGGCGCTCAGCGAGAAGGAGCGTCGCGACAACGTCATGAACGTGGTGCGGGCGAGCTTCAAGCCCGAGTTCCTGAACCGCCTGGACGATGTCATCATGTTCGACGCCCTCGACCGCGGGCAGCTCGCCCGGATCGTGCGCCTGCAGGTGGCCTCGGTCTCCGCGCGGCTCGCCGAGCGCCGGATCACCCTCGACGTCGACGACGCCGCGACCCAGTGGCTCGCCGACGAGGGCTTCGACCCGCTCTACGGGGCGCGCCCGCTCAAGAGGCTCGTGCAGAAGGAGATCGGCGACGCCCTGGCGCGCATGATCCTGCGCGGCACGGTGCACGACGGGGACCACGTCTCCGCGGGCGTCGCGACCGACGGGTCGGGTCTCGAGCTGCACGTGGTCGGCTCCGCCGAGGACGGCGACCTGCGGGAGTCGGACGCCGATGCCCGCGAGGCGGAGGACGCGATCCTCGAGGACACCTCCGCCCCGCAGGACACCGCGGCCCCGGTCGACCTCTCGGACGTCGACCTCGGCAGCGAGGACGACGGGGCGCAGCGCTGAGGTCCCGCCCTCCGCGCGGTGAGACCCCGGCCCGCAGGGCCCCATCCGCCATCGCGGCGGATGGGGCCCTGCGGCATCCGGCGTCGTTCCTCACTCGTCCCAGGGCATGGGGGCGACCCTCCGGCGCATCTCCAGCAGCGGCTCGGTGTCGGTGAGGTTGGTCCTGCGGCGCTCGAAGTCCTCCACGAATCCGTCGACCTCCCGCTGGTGCGCGCGCATCTCGTCGCCGTCGATGCCCGTGCCCCGGAAGATCGGGGAATCGAGGATGTCGGCCTCCGCCTTCAGCTGCGTCGAGATCATCGGTCCGAAGGACGTGATCGGCGTGGTGGTCGCGGTGTGCGCGGCGATCCCCAGCTCGCGGTAGGCCCCGGTCTCCATGGCGCGCGCGGCGCCGGGGAGATCCCCGTCGCCCAGGGCGCCGCCCACCTCGTCCTTGGTCTGCAGGGCGCCGCCGAGCAGCTGATCGGTGCCCGACAGCATCGAGCCGACGGCGGACTTCTCGCCGAACAGCGCCTCGTCGGGCGCGTGGGAGAGCCGCATGGCGGCGAACAGCGGAGCCGTCTCCTCGCCGAGGCCGTGCTCGGTCGCGAACGACTCCATCCGCCCGCGCATGGACTCGACGTGCTCCCGGGCATCCAGCGCGGCCTGGGCCTCACCGGCATAGGGCACGCGCGCGAGCAGCGAGTGCCGCAGCTCGGATCCCTGCTGCTCATGGCCCGGATCGAGGTCGGAGGACGGATCGTGGGGCCGCACCGGTGCGTCGAGCGCCGCCGCGCGCTCGCGCACCGCCTCCGCGAGACCGGGGTCGATCGGATGGGCGAAGGGCTTCCCCGGAGACAGCCAGCCGGGGACCGGACGCTGGGCGAGCGCGAAGAGCTTCTTCGCGAGCTCGGAGGAGGTCTCGTCCACCCAGCGGCTCATGCCCTCCGGATCCCTGTATCCCAGCGGGTGCGGCTCGACGAGATCGTGCACGCCGTCCTCGTCGAGCCCGGTCGCGTCCTCGAACAGGTCGAAGAGATCGTTGCGCGCCATCGCGCCGAGATCGAGGCCGTCGACCCCAGAGCCCGGACCGATCAGCGCCCCGCCCGAGTCGATCTGGGCGCCGTCCGCTCCTTCGGCGCCGCTCACCCGCTCCTGCTCATCGGCCTGGGAGCGCAGATCATCGGCGAGACCGTGCAGCGTCGCGCAGCGCGCGCGGAGCTGGCGTCCTGCGCCCGTGGCGGCGGCGCGGAAGGCCTCCGCGTCGGGCCCCTCCCACCGCAGGCCACCGGCGGCATCGAGCACGCCCGCCCGTGCCTCCAGGCCCGTGGCGGCGCTCTCGAACCGCCGGGCGAGCTGCTGCATCTGCACCGTGTCGCATCCCAGGAATCCACTCATGCCGCGGACGCTACGCAGATGAGGCTGCGCCCGCCGGGGGAGCGGCGCCGTTGTGGACAACTCGCGGTGGGGAGGACTCGTGAGGCTCGCGGAGCGCCGTGTCCACGGGTCCGAAGGGCAGAAACCTTCGCGCTCCGCCCGTCGCCCGTGCTTCCCTGGGCGGCATGACCACGCACCCCACGACACCGGCAGGCGCCGGCGCCCGGCCCGCGCAGCCCGCACAGTCCACGCTGAAGACCCTGCTCGGCACGGGGATCGGCAACGCCCTCGAGTGGTACGACTGGAACATCTACGCGAGCTTCGCGGTGTACTTCTCCGCCCAGGCGTTCAACGGTGACGACAAGGCCTCGGACTTCCTGGCGACCATGGCGATCTTCGCCGTCGGCTTCGTCGCACGCCCCTTCGGCGGCGTCGTCTTCGGCTGGATCGGCGACCGCATCGGCCGCAAGCACGGCCTGACCATCGCCGTGCTCTGCGCCTCGGCGGGATCTCTGCTCATCGCGCTGCTGCCCACCTACGGCCAGATCGGCGTCGCCTCCTCCGCCCTGCTGCTCGTGGCGCGCCTCGTGCAGGGCCTCGCCCACGGCGGCGAGCTGCCCAGCGCCCAGACCTACCTGGCCGAGCACGCACCGCGGAACCGGCGGGGCTTCTGGGCCAGCTCGATCTACGTCACGGGCACGCTGGGGCTGCTCGCGGGGCTCGTCGTCGGCCTGGTCCTCTCCGGCGTGCTCACGGAGGCGCAGATGAGCGCGTGGGGCTGGAGGATCCCGTTCGCGGGCGGCGCCGTCCTGGGGCTCGTCGCCCTCTGGATCCGCAGCTCCATGGACGAGTCCGAGGTGTTCGAGGAGAACAGGGCCCAGCAGGAGGCCAGCGGCTCCAGGGCCAACGTCTGGCTCGCGCTCGCGCGCAACTGGCGCACCGGGCTCATCGTCATCGGCATGACCGCGGGCCTCACGGTCTGCTACTACGTGTGGTCGGTGTCGATGGCCTCGCTCGCCCAGCAGAACCTCGGCTACTCCGATTCCGAGGCCTTCGAGGCCTCGATGATCGGCAACGTCGTGCTGATCATCGCCCTGCCGCTGTGGGGCATCGCCTCGGACCGGGTGGGCAGGAAGACCTGCGCGGTGATCGCCCTGCTGGGCTCCGCGATCGCCTACATCCCGCTGGTGCTGCTGATCCAGGGCGAGTTCTGGCAGCTGACCCTCGCGATCTGCGTGCAGCTCGCGCTCCTGGCCGGCTTCCTCTCCCACGCCCCTGCGATGTACGCGGAGATGTTCTCGACCGCCGAGCGCACGAGCGGCTTCGGCATCCCCTACGCGATCGCGATCGCCGTGTTCGGCGGCACCGCGCCGTACGTGAACACCTTCGTCTCGACCCACGCGGGCTCGGGCACCGGCGGCCAGATCGCCTTCGGGATCTACGCGATCGCGCTGCTCGTGATCTCCACCCTCACCATCGTCCTGTGCCTGCCCGAGACCAGGGGCAAGGACCTGCGCGAGGTCGGCTCCGCCTCCGTCGAGGGCGCCGCGGGCGTCGCGACGGCGCCCCGGTGACGGCGCCCCGCTGACGACGCCCCGCTGACGACGCCGGGCCCCGGCGCAGATGCGGGGGCCGACGGGGATCTCGCCCCGTCGGCCCTCCGTGATCAGACGACGATGTTCACGAGCTTCGGCGCGCGCACGATGATCTTGCGGATCTCGGCGTCGCCGATCAGCTCCTGGACCCGGGCCTCGGCGAGGACGGCCTCCTGCAGGGCGTCCTCGCCGATCTCGGGATCGACCTCGAGGCGGTGGCGGACCTTGCCCTTGATCTGGACCACGCAGGTGACGGCCTCGGCCTTCACCAGCTCCGGATCGGCCGCGGGGAAGCGCTCGCGCGTCACCGTGCCCTCGTGCCCCAGGCGCGTCCACAGCTCCTCCGCCAGGTGCGGGGCGAAGGGCGCGAGCATGATCACCAGCGGCTCGACGGCCTCGCGCGGGGAGCCCCCGGACTTCGTCAGCTGATTGACCAGCTCGATGAGCTTCGCGATGGCCGTGTTGAACCCGAAGGTCTCCATGTCGCGGGAGACGCCGTCGATCGTCCGGTGGACCGCCTGCTTCGTGGGCAGGTCGGCCGGATCCTCGCTCACGCGCAGCTCGCCGCTCTCCTCGTCGATGATCAGGCGCCACAGCCGCTGCAGGAACCGCTGCGAGCCCACGACGGCGCGGGTCTCCCAGGGACGGGAGTCCTCGAGCGGGCCCATCGACATCTCGTACACGCGGAAGGTGTCCGCCCCGTACTCGTCGTACATGTCGTCCGGGGTGACGGCGTTCTTCAGGCTCTTGCCCATCTTGCCGTACTCCTGCGTGACCTTCTCGCCCCGGTGGGTGAAGGTCCCGTCGGACTCCTCGACGACCTCGTCGGCCGGGACGTACATGCCGCGCGCATCGGTGTACGCGAAGGCCTGGATGTACCCCTGGTTGATGAGGCGGTGGAAGGGCTCCTGGCTGGAGACGACGCCGCGGTCGAACAGCACCTTGTGCCAGAACCGCGCGTACAGCAGGTGCAGCACGGCGTGCTCGACGCCGCCGACGTAGAGGTCGACGCCGCCCACGTCGCCCTCGCGGCGCGGGCCCATCCAGTAGCGCTCGTTGTCGGGCTCGACCGCGTGGGCGCCGTCCGAGGGGTCGATGTAGCGCAGCTGGTACCAGGACGAGCCCGCCCACTGCGGCATCGTGTTCGTCTCGCGCAGGTACTCCTTGGGGCCCTCGCCCAGGTCCAGCGTCACGTGCGTCCACTCGGTCGCGCGCGAGAGCGGGGTCTGCGGCTCGGTCTCGGCGTCCATCGGGTCGAAGGTCTTCGGGGAGAAGTCCGTGACCTCGGGCAGCTCGACGGGCAGCATGCTCTCGGGCAGCGCGATCGGCGTCTCCGGGTCGGCGAGGTCGTAGACGATCGGGAAGGGCTCGCCCCAGTAGCGCTGACGGGAGAACAGCCAGTCCCGCAGACGGTAGGTGGTGCGGGCGCGCCCGAAGCCCTTCGCGGTCGCGTACTCGGTGGCCAGGCGCTTGGCCTCGTCCTTGTCCAGACCGTCCAGGTCCAGCTCGTCGTTCCGCGAGTTGATCTTCGCGCCCTCGCCGGTCCAGGCGCCGCCCTCGAAGTCGGCGGGCGGCTGGACGGTGCGGATGATCGGCAGCTCGAAGCGGTCGGCGAAGGCGAAGTCGCGCTCGTCCTCCGCGGGGACGGCCATGATCGCGCCGGTGCCGTAGCCGGTGAGCACGTAGTCCGCGGTGAACACGGGCAGGCGGCGGCCGTCCATGGGGTTCACGGCGAACAGGCCGGTGAACACGCCGGTCTTCTCCCGGTCCTCGGCGGTGCGATCCTCCTCGCCCGCCGCGGCCGCGCGCTGCTGGTAGGCGCGCACGGCCTCGCGCGGGCTCGCGGCGCCGCCCGTCCAGGCGTCCTTCGTGCCCTCGGGCCATGCCTCCGGCAGGGAGTCGACGTCGCTCAGCAGGGAGTGCTCGGGGGCCAGCACGCAGAAGGTCGCGCCGAACAGCGTGTCGGCCCGGGTCGTGAAGACCTCGAATCCCGCGCCGTCACCGTCGCGGCCCGCGATGCCGAAGGCGATCTGGGCGCCGTGGGAGCGGCCGATCCAGTTGCGCTGCATGGAGCGCACGGCCTCGGGCCACTGGACGCGGTCCAGGTCCTCGAGCAGGCGGTCGGCGAAGGTCGTGATGCGCATGTTCCACTGGCGCAGGGTGCGCCTGAAGACGGGGAAGTTGCCGCGCTCGGAGCGCCCCTCGGAGGTGACCTCCTCGTTCGCCAGGACGGTGCCCAGACCCGGGCACCAGTTCACGGGCGTCTCGGAGATGAAGGCCAGACGGAAGGATTCCGCGAGGTCGCGGATCTCCATCTCGGACGCGTCGGCCAGGTCCGCGGTGCTGCGTCCCGCCCAGTCCTCGGGCAGGGCGATGCCCTGGCGCTCGGCCAGTGCGAAGGGGTCGACGGTCCCCGCGCGCAGCTCCTCGACCAGCTCGGCGATCGGGCGGGCGCGCCCGCGCACACCGTCCGCGTTCGCGGCCGACGGGTCGTACCAGGAGTCGAAGACCTGCAGGAAGATCCACTGCGTCCACTTCACGAACTCCGGGTCCGTGGTCGCGAAGGAGCGTCGCGGATCGTGGCTCAGACCCAGGCGGTGCAGCTGGCGGCGCATGTTGGCGATGTTCGCCTCGGTGGTGGTGCGCGGGTGCGTGCCGGTCTGCACGGCGTACTGCTCGGCGGGCAGGCCGAAGGCGTCGTAGCCCATCGTGTACAGCACGTTCCTGCCCAGCGTGCGCTGGTACCGGGCGATCACGTCGGTCGCGATGTAGCCGAGCGGATGGCCCACGTGCAGCCCCACCCCGGAGGGGTAGGGGAACATGTCCATGATGTACATCTTCTCGGGCAGGTCCGCAGGGGCCGTGCCGTCCGCGAGCGGCCCCACGGGGTTCACGGCGTCGTAGGTGCCGTCCTCGTCCCAGCGCTTCTGCCAGCGCTCCTCGATGCTCCGGGCCATCTCGGCCGTGTAGCGGAAGGGTGCCTCGCTCATGGATGTCTGTCCTTCTCGGTGGTGGTCCTGGGGCTCGTGCCCGCTCCGGCACAAAAAACCCCCGCACAGGCGAGGGGAGCCGCGTCGGTGTCCGATCCCCGGGGCCGAGGGCTGGGGCGGACGCATGTCCGACGCGGCTACGGAAGCAGGAGCGAACGAGCCACGGGGCGATCCTATCGCGACCCGTCGTCGGGGTCACGGAGGACCCGGTCACGCGCTCATCACGCCGGAGACGATCAGCAGGGTGATCACGGTGCCGACCGTCGTCAGCAGCACCGTGTCCCGGGCGAGGTTCTCCGCCGCCTTGTACTGGGAGGCGGCGACGAACACGTTCTGCGCCGTGGGCAGCGCGGCCATCACCACCACCGCGAAGAGATCGTGCCCGCCGAGCCCGAGCAGGAGGCCCAGGCCGAGCGCGATCACCGGCATCACGGCGAGCTTGAAAACGGTCGCGATCGCGATCAGCCCGCGGTAGCCGTCGTCCTTGGCGAGCGGCGCCGAGCCCATCAGCGAGATCCCGTAGGCCAGCAGCATGGCGGGGATCGCCATGTCCGCGATCGAGCCGAAGGGCTGCAGGATCACCTCCGGCAGCTTCACCCCGCACACGACGAGCACGATCCCGACCGCGGCGGCCACGATCGTCGGGTTCGAGGCGATGTTGCGCAGCACGCCCGCGGGGGAGGGGCGCATCTTCGTCGTCACGGCGTGCAGCACGAACAGGTACAGCGGCGTGTAGATCGCCTGCTGGAAGAGGATCACGGGCAGCGCGTGCGAGGTGTCGCCCAGCACGTAGGCGGCGATCGGGAAGCCCATGTTCGCGCCGTTGACCACGGAGCCGCTGATCGCGGTGACCACCAGCTCCGCTCCGCGGCGCTTCGTCAGCAGGCGCACGATCAGCAGGAGCAGCCCGCCCGAGACGAGTCCGGAGACCCCGGCGATGAGCATGGGCGTGGACAGCACCTGCCCCAGGTCCGACTCGAGCAGGGAGGTGAGGACGAGGCACGGGGAGGCCAGGAAGAACGTGGTGCGGTTCAGGACGAAGCGCCCCTGCTCGCCGAGCACGCCCGTGCGCCCGACGATCCAGCCGATCGCGATCAGGCACCAGACGATGAAGAACCCGGAGAGGACCCCTGTCACGGCTCAGCGCACCCGTGCGCGGCTCAGCGGCCGGTGCGCTGGTCGGGCATGCCGGGCACCGGCTCGGCGGGGTCGTCGCCCACCTTCACCACGCGGTTCGCGCCGTCCACGTGCACCACGCGGGGGTGGTGATCGGCGGCCTCCTGCGCATCGAACAGGCCGTAGGCGATGAGGATGACGAGGTCGCCGGGGACCACCAGGTGCGCGGCAGCCCCGTTGATGCCGATGACCCCGCTGTCGCGCTCGCCCGTGATCGCGTAGGTCTCGAGCCGGGCGCCGTTGGTGACGTCCACGATCGAGACCTGCTCGTTCTCGAGGATCCCGGCGGCGTCCATGAGCGCCGCGTCGATCGTCACCGAGCCGACGTAGTGCAGATCGGCCTGGGTCACGGTCGCGCGGTGGATCTTCGAGGTCATGAGTGTGCGCATCATCGGTGCCATTGTCCCACGGGCACACCGGACCGGCGAGGCGCGACCACCCCGTGAGGCGGCCTGTGACGAGCGCCGCGTCGGCCCCGGATCCCGGGCGTCGTCGGGCCGACGGCGGGCGGCCCTGTCCGGTCGACGGGAGGCATTGCGCACCCGCATGCCCCGCACGGCCTCGCGCGAGCGCGCGGTGAGCGATGATGGACGGGCGCTCCGCCCGATCGACGATCCGATCGCAGGCCCGATGCACGGCCGGATCGGGACACCGATCGGCCCCGAGGGGCGCCCCGACCCAGGAGGACCCCCGATGCCCAAGGCACGCCGCCGCAGCGCCCACAGCACGTCCCGCTTCGAGGACATGGCGCTCAGCGAGGAGCTGCTCGCCGTGCTCGCCGAGCAGGGCCTGACCCGCGCCTTCGAGATCCAGGAGGCGATCCTCCCCGACGCCCTCGCGGGCCGCGACGTGATGGCCCGCGCCGAGACCGGCTCCGGCAAGACGCTCGCCTTCGCGCTCTCGATGTGCGCCCGCTTTCGAGGGCGCAAGGTCCACCGCCGTCGCCCGCTTGGCCTCGTGCTGGTGCCCACCCGCGAGCTCGCCGTGCAGGTCGTGGACACCTTCCACCCGTTCGCGCGGGCGGTGGGCATCCGCGCGCAGCTCGTCGCCGGCGGGATGAACATCGAGAAGCAGGCCGAGGCCCTGCGCCGGGGCGCGGAGATCGTCGTCGCCACCCCCGGCCGTCTGATCGACCTCGCCGCCCGCGACGCCCTCTTCCTCGACCGCATCGAGACGACCGTCGTGGACGAGGCCGATCACATGGCCGACCTCGGCTTCCTCGACCAGGTCGGGGAGATCCTCGCCGCGACCCCGATGGGCACCCAGAAGATGCTGTTCTCCGCGACCCTCGACGGACAGGTCGAGACCCTCGTCGACAGCTTCCTCGTCGACCCCGTCGAGCACGAGACCACCCCCGTGGCCGCCGCGGTGAAGACCATGTCCCACCACGTGCTCGCGATCTCCCCCAAGGCCAAGCGCGAGGTCATCGCGCAGCTCGCCGCGCGCCCCGGGCGCACCCTCGTGTTCACGCGCACCCAGCTGGGCGCCGAGCGCGTCGCGGCCGAGCTCGTCGAGGTCGGCGTGCAGGCGGCGGCACTCCACGGCAACAAGCAGCAGGGGCTGCGCACCAACGTCCTCGCCGGCTTCCGCGAGGGCGACTTCCCCGTGCTGGTGGCGACCGACGTCGCGGCCCGCGGGCTGCATATCGACGACGTGAGCATGGTCGTGCACGCCGATCCCGCGACCGACGCCAAGGAGTACGTGCACCGCTCCGGGCGCACGGCGCGAGCGGGCGCCGCCGGCAGCGTCGTCACCCTCGCCCTGCCGCACCAGACCCGCGGCACCCGCGCCGTGCTCGAGGCGGCCGAGGTCGAGCCCGCATGGGAGGAGGCCCGCAGCGCCGACGCCCAGGCCCTCATCGACCTGGGCGGCCGCACGCCCTCGGGCGAACCGGCCCCCGACCCGGCGAAGATCAAGCACAAGGGCGCCCCCCGCAAGCTCCGCCTCTCCGGCGGCGTGGCGAACGGGGAGGGCGCGAACGCCGCGCGCGCCGAGGAGCGCCGCACGAACGAGGAGCTCCGCGCCGCCTGGGACGAGGAGGCAGCCGCTGAGGGCGGGCCCTCGGCCGGTCGAGGCGGCCGACGGGGAGCGGCCGGCTCCGGCGGGCGCGGCCCCGGTGGACGGGGGGCCGGCGGACGCTCCGGCGCAGGACGCTCGACCGGCCAGCGCAGCGGAGGCCGCACGAGCGGCCGCACCGGCCAGGGCCGCACGGGGGGTGCACGATCGGGCGGTGCACAGGGCGGCTCCCGCTCCGGCGGCGATCCCGCCTCCGGGCGGTCCGGTCGCGGCTCGCAGGGCGGCCGCGGCGGCCAGAGCGGTCACGGAGGCTCCCAGGGCGGCCGCGGCGGTCGCCGTGGCGGCGGGGGAGCGGGCCCGCGCAGGGGCGGACGATGAGCATCAGCCTGTTCGACCTGTTCAGCATCGGGATCGGACCGTCGAGCTCCCACACCGTGGGTCCCATGCGGGCCGCGAGCCTCTTCGCCCGGGAGGTGCTCGAGGACCGTGAGACCGGTCCGCGCATCGCGGACGTCGGCGTGCACCTGTACGGCTCGCTCGCCGCGACCGGCCAGGGCCACGGGACGCTCGACGCGATCGTGATGGGGCTCGAGGGCGCCGACCCGGAGACCGTCGATCCCGTCGCGGGTCGCGAGCGGGTCGCGCGGATCGAGGAAGGGGGAGGGCTCCTGCTGGCCGGCCGTCTTCCCGTCGCCCTGCGGCCTTCCTCGATCGTGCTGCACCCCCTGACCTTCCTTCCCCAGCACTCCAACGGCATGACCTTCGAGGCGTACGACGCCTCCGGCGAGGTGATCGCGAGCCGGCCCATGTTCTCCGTGGGCGGCGGCTTCGTCGTCGATGCCGCGGACATGGACCAGTCGATCGCCGAGGTCGCCTCCGAGGAGGCGGGGCAGGCGATCTTCACCACCGGCGCCGAGCTCATGTGCGTGTGCGAGGAGCGCGGGATCTCCGTGTCGGCCGCGATGATGCGGCGCGAGCTGCAGTGGCGCGGCGAGGACGAGATCCGCGAGGGCGCCCTGCGCATCTGGGGCGTCATGAGCGACTGCATCGAGCGCGGCGTGCGCACCCCCGGTGTGCTCCCCGGCGGGCTGGACGTCCAGCGCCGCGCGGCCCCCTGGTACGACTCCCTCAGCGCCGAGGATCCCGGTCACGGCGCCGAATCCGCCCTGGAATGGGTCTCGCTCGCGGCGCTCGCCGTGAACGAGGAGAACGCCGCCGGCGGGCGCGTGGTGACCGCCCCCACCAACGGCGCCGCCGGCATCATCCCGGCCGTCCTCTACTACGCGACGCACTATCTGCGCGACGCCGACCCCGACGACGTCGCCGTGCGCTTCCTGCTCACCGCCGGGGCCATCGGCTCGCTCTACAAGGAGCACGCCTCGATCTCCGGCGCCGAGGTGGGCTGCCAGGGCGAGGTCGGCTCCGCGTGCTCCATGGCCGCCGCGGGCCTGGCCGAGGTGATGGGGGCGAAGCCCCGCCAGGTCGAGAACGCCGCCGAGATCGCGATGGAGCACAACCTGGGCCTGACCTGCGATCCCGTGGGCGGACTGGTCCAGGTGCCCTGCATCGAGCGCAATGCGATGGCCGCCGTGAAGGCGATCACCGCCGCCCGTTTCGCGCTGCGCGGCACCGGAGAGCACTTCGTCTCCCTCGACACCGTCATCGAGACCATGCGCCAGACCGGCAAGGACATGTCCGAGCGCTACAAGGAGACCGCCATGGGCGGGCTCGCCGTGACGGCGGTGCCCGTGTCCCTGCCCGAGTGCTGAGGGAGTGCTGAGGGGCCCTCGGACGAGGACCGCTCCCGCGTGAGTCGCGTCGCATCTCGACGTCCTCGTCGCGCGCGCCGGGATGTCCGATTCCTCCTTATTCGCCTGCGTGGGTAGGGTGAGGCGGAGTCGGGCGCCCCGTGCGGGAGCGCCCCGATCGCAAGGGGGAGCGGATGGGATCCAGCGGGGACGGGGGCGAGCGGAGCAGGGCGGAGAACCCGGCTCCGCGGCCGACGCCGACCTCCCGTGCGGCCTCGCTGCTGCGCTCCCCGGCGACCCCGCCGTCGGCCCTCACCCCGGACCCGCCCGGAGCTCTGCCCGAGGACACCTTCGGAGCGCGACTGGACGCGGCGATCAACACGCGGGGTCTCGCTCTCGAGCGCGTGTGCGAGCGGCTGCGCGGAGCGGGGATCGCCCTCTCGCCGTCGACCCTCTCGCTGTGGCGCCACGGTCGCAGCCGCCCGCGGCGCAACGAGGCCATGCGCGCCGTGGCAGAGCTCGAGAACGTGCTGCGCACCCCGCGGGGGTACCTCCTGGACACCCTCGTGCGCAGCCTCCCCGCCCATCACTGGAGCGCCCGGACGGAGACGGAGGACCCGGTCCAGCGGGTGCGTGCGGAGATGGGCCTCGACGAGGGGGACACCGTGCAGCGGCTGCTCGTCCATCACCGCGTCGACATCGATCCGCAGCACCGTCCGATCGGGGTGCGGATCCGCCGCGTGCTGCGCTCGACCCGCGAGACCGTCTCCCGTCTCGGGGTCGCCTCCCACGGCACCGAGGGCGTCCCCCTCGAGCTGGTGCCCGGGCACGGCAGCCGCGTGGGGCGCCAGCGCTCGTGGCCCGAGCGCGGGCTGCTGTTCACCGAGCTCCTGCTGGACGTTCCGATCGCTCCCGGCAGGATCGGCGCTCTCGACTACACGGTCCGGCCCCTCGAGCGCCCGGCGCCCTCGGGCGACCTCGAGGGCGGTTACATCGTGCACACCGAGTTCCCCGTCTCGACGATCGTGCTCGAGTGCCGCTTCCCCGTCGGGGCGCTCCCCGCCTCCGCGGCGTCGATCGTGCGCTCGCGCGAAGCCACCGCGCGCTCGAGCGCCGAGCACGCGGTCGACGTGGGCAGGGACGGCATCGCGGCCGTGGTCGCCCACGGGATCGACGAGGGCTCCGTGCGTCTGGGGTGGACCTGGGGGGCTGCATGACCGCCACGGTGCCCAGGCGCCGCGGGCTCGGCGCCGGCAGCGCCTTCGCGATGCGGCTGCGGGAGACCATGATCTCGCGCGGCATCGGCTTCGCCGAGCTCGCCGGCATGCTCGCGCGCACCGGCGCGCCGACGTCGCCCGCGACCCTCTCGTACTGGGCGAGCGGGCGCTCCCGGCCCCGCCGCCGCTCGTCCCTGGGAGTCGTGCAGGCTCTCGAGCAGTGTCTCGACCTCGAGGACGGCGAGCTCGTGGACCTCGTGGACATCGACGCCGAGACCTGGCGCTACCGGAGTGCGGCGGAGGCGGCCCGCCTGCTCCCGCGCGGGAAGGAGGCGGAGGACGCCCGTCGCGCGTGGGGCCTGCGCTGGGACGACGGCCTGCGTCGCGAGTACGTGCGCACGGCGCTGGATCTCGATGCTCCCGGCGGCGAGGCGATCCTGCACTACGACGTCGTCCTCACGGCCCAGCGTGGTGGGGCGGACCGGCTCCTCGCGGTGCTCGAGGCGCCGCCGGACCCGCTGGATTCGTCGGACGCACGGGTGGTCGGCGCCGACCTGGGGAGGCGCGTGGCGCTCCCCGGAGGCGCGACCCTCGTCGAGGTCGTGCTGCCGCGCCCCCTCGACGAGGGCGAGGCGGCGGTGCTCGAGCTGGCCTTCCCCCTTCCCGGGGCGATGGAGCGCGGACGGTTCGTCAGCTGGCACATGCGCCCCGCGGATCTCGCCGTCACCGAAGTGCACCTGCCTCGGCGCGAGGGGCCGGGGGAGCTGAGTGCACCGGGAGAGCGCGCCTGGTCGGTGCGGCGGACCGTCGCGACCGTGGGACGCGCCGGGCGGCGCGTCGACGAGGTGCAAGCGGGCTCCCTGCCGCGCGGCGCGCTGCTGCAGAGCGTGATGGCCGAGGTGGCCGCCGCGACCTGCGTCCTCGAGTGGGAGTGAGGGCGCGCGGCGACGGGGCGCAGGGACCCTCTGCCGGACAGCATGCGAGAGTGCTAGCATGCTCGCATGTCCGGAAGCTCACCCACGACGGACGGCACCGGCGGCGGCGACCGCAAGGTGCAGTTCAACGTCTACCTGCCCAAGGACCTCGTGGTCGCCGTGAAGCATCGCGCGATCGACGAGTCGTCCTCCCTCAGCGCGCTCGTCGAGTCGGCGCTGCGCGCGCACCTCGGAAGGAGCGTCGACGATGACGCCCGAGACCACTCCTGAGAACGCCGCATCCGCCGCCGGGACGGACGCGGCGCCCGCCGCGCCGGCCGTCGGCGCGCCCGAGCTCACCGTCTTCCCCCTGCGCTTCACGGCCGATCCGCGCGCGATGATCGCCTTCCTCGTGGAGCTCGGCATGGCCCGCCGCATCACCGCGGGCGACGACGGCTTCGGCGAGCTGCGCGCGGGTGCGGGAGCCGTCATGGTGCACGCCGCCTCCACCAGCGCCACGGGTGCCCGGGCGGGCACCACGGACCTGTGCATGGCGACGCCGTCGGCCGATCGCGCCGCAGAGGCCCTCGAGCGCGAGGGCATCGAGGTCACGGTCTGGGACGAGAGCTATGGCAGGCAGGGCATGATCACCGGGCCCGACGGCGAGGGAGTCTCGCTGAACGAGGACCAGGTGGACCTCTACGGCTACGAGGGGCACGACGCGTCCCCGGATCCGCGCCTGCACGTGCGCGCGGTGCTGTCGAGCGAGGACTTCGGGCGCGACGCGCGCTGGCTCGGCCGGCTCGGCTTCGCCCCCGCAGCGGCCGGCGGACCCGGCGGGGCCGACGGGGCCGACGGGGTCGACGGGGAGAAGGCGATCGCCTCCGCCGAGCGCAGCGGATGGCTCGAGCTCCACGGGCCCGGGAGCGCGGGGATCATCGGCCTCCACGCGCCTATGGCAGGACGCGAGCGCACGCGCCGCGCCTCCCCGGAGATGCCCGACCTCCCGCCCACGCTCCAGGTGCGCCTGGGTCTCGAGACCTCGGAGGACCTCGAGGCGCTCACGGCGCGGCTGCGCTCCGCCGGGCACGACGCGCGTCTCGTCGAGGGCGCCGTGCGCGCGGTGCACGTGCCCGACCCCGACGGCATCGAGGTCGAGATCCATCCGCTGCCGTGAGCGGCTCGGCGCCCGCGCGCCGCGGGCGCCGATCCCGGTGTCCGCACGCGGTGTCCGAACGCGCGGGCGCATTCCCGTGACGTGGGTCTCCTGCGATACGGTGAGGCGGAAGACCGAACGCCCCGCGGTCAGCGCCGCGGGACCCCGTACGCAGGAGCGATGATGTCCGACGACGCCACTTCGACCGGCACCCACCCCGCGGAGAACCGCACCTTCCCCCCGAGCTCGGCGTTCGTCCAGAACGCGAATGCCCGGCCGTCCCTCTACCCGGAGGCCGCGCGCGATCGCCTGGGCTTCTGGAAGTCCCGCGCCGCGTCGCTGAGCTGGCACAAGACCCCCACCGAGACCCTCGACTGGTCCGACCCGCCGTTCGCGAAGTGGTTCGCCGACGGCGAGCTCAACGCCGCGTACAACTGCGTGGACCGCCACGTGGAGTCCGGTCACGGCGAGCAGGTCGCACTGCTCGCCGAGTACGAGGACGGCTCCGATGCCGCCTTCACGTACGCCCAGGTCAAGGACGAGATCAGCCGGATGGCGAACGTCCTCGAGGGCTTCGGCGTCACCACCGGCGACCGGGTCGCGATCTACCTGCCGATGATCCCCGAGGCCGTCTTCGCGATGCTCGCCTGCGCCCGCATCGGCGCCCCGCACTCCGTGGTCTTCGGCGGCTTCAGCTCCGACGCCCTGCGCTCGCGCATCGAGGACGCCGAGGCGAAGGTCGTCATCACGGCCGACGGCCAGTTCCGCCGCGGCAAGGCACTGCCGCTGAAGGACGCGGTGGACGCGGCCCTCGCGGGCGGCGCGGAGTCCGTGACGAACGTGCTCGTCGTGCGCCGCACCGGGGCCGACGTGGCATGGACCGAGGGCCGCGACGTCTGGTGGCACGAGGCGCGCGAGCAGGCCTCGCCCGATCACGAGCCCGTCTGGGTCGAGGCCGAGCACCCGCTGTTCATCCTCTACACCTCGGGCACCACCGGGAAGCCCAAGGGCATCGTCCACACCACCGGCGGCTACCTCACGCAGGCGAGCTACACCCACCGCGACGTCTTCGACCTCAAGCCCGACACCGACGTGTACTGGTGCACGGCGGACGTCGGCTGGGTCACCGGCCACACGTACATCGTGTACGGCCCCATGGCGAACCGCACCACCCAGGTCATCTACGAGGGCACCCCGGACACGCCCCACCAGGGCCGCTGGTGGGAGATCGTCCAGAAGTACTGCGTGAGCATCTTCTACTCCTCGCCGACCGCCATCCGCACCGCCATGAAGTGGGGCGACGACATCCCGGCGAAGTTCGACCTCTCCTCCCTGCGCCTTCTGGGCAGCGTCGGCGAGTCCATCAACCCCGAGGCCTGGCTCTGGTACCGGCGCGTGATCGGCGGGGACCGCTGCCCGATCGTCGACACCTGGTGGCAGACCGAGACCGGCGCGATCATGATCTCCCCGCTGCCCGGCATCACCGATGCCAAGCCCGGCTCCGCACAGGTGCCGCTGCCCGGCATCAGCGCCGACGTGGTGGGCGACGACGGCGAGACCATCGAGAACGAGAAGACGGGCTACCTCGTGCTCACCGAGCCGTGGCCCTCGATGCTCCGCACCATCTGGGGCGACCCGGAGCGCTTCAAGGAGACCTACTGGTCGCGCTTCCCCGGGAAGTACTTCGCGGGCGACGGCGCGAAGCGCGACGCGGACGGCGACATCTGGCTCCTGGGCCGCGTCGACGACGTCATGAACGTCTCCGGCCACCGCCTGTCGACCACCGAGATCGAGTCCGCGCTCGTCTCCCACGACTGGGTGGCCGAGGCCGCCGTGGTCGGCGCGGACGACGAGACCACCGGTCAGGCCGTGGTCGCCTTCGTGATCCTCCGTGAGGGCACGCAGGGCGATGTCGAGGCCGCCGGCGGCGAGGAGGAGGCGGCGAAGATCCTCCGCGCCCACGTCGGCACGGAGATCGGTCCGATCGCCAAGCCCAAGAAGGTGCTGCTGGTGACCGAGCTGCCCAAGACCCGCTCCGGCAAGATCATGCGCCGCCTCCTGCGCGACGTCGCCGAGCACCGCACGATCGGCGACACCCAGACCCTCGCCGACTCCTCGGTCATGGACCTCATCCAGAAGGGCCTCGAGGACAAGAAGTGAGCCTCCGTCCCTGACGGCGCCGGACCGCGGTCCGCCGCCGCCGGACCCCGCTCGTGGCGGGGGGGCCCCCCCCCCCCCGGGGGGGGGGGCCGGGGGGG
>NZ_JAEDAJ010000002.1:0-12082 GCF_016623465.1 Brachybacterium halotolerans | reverse complement strand
CCCCGCCCGGGGGGGGGGGGGCCCGGGGGCCCCCCCCCCCCCCCCCCCGGGGGGGGGGCGGCCCCCCCCCCTCGGGGGGGGGGGGCCGCCGCGGTGCGTACGGCCCGGGTCGGCCTCAGCGTCGCGTGACGCTCACGTCGCCGATGTCGGTGCGGGCCCGCAGCGCCGCTCCCTCGCCCCGGATCCCGGCGTCGACGTCGGTCGAGCCCTCCTCGGAGCGGGCGTCCACGTCCCAGGTCTCGCAGCAGGGGAGAGCGATGGACACGTCGCCCGTGGTCGTGCGCGCCGAGACCTCGTGCGCCCCGTCCTCGTCGAGCGCGAGGTCGATGTCGCCGATGTCGGTGCGCGCGGCGACGGAGCCGGATGCGGAGACGCCGTCGGCGTCGACGTCGCCCGTGCGGGTCCGCAGGTCGAGACCGGCCAGGGCGCCCTGGGCCGAGAGGTTCCCGACGTCGGCCTTCACCGCGAGCGAGAGATCGGGCGCGATGTCCGGCGGGACGAGCACGAGCAGGTCGCGGTCCTCGTCGTCGAACCAGTTCGAGGTCGCCTCGAGGCGGGGGCGCTGCACGTCCACGCGCAGCGTCCCGTCGTGCGTGCTGCGCACCCAGCGCGCCTTCACAGGGGCGGGATCCGCGGGCACGGTGTCCGTGCCCTGCTCGACGAGGGCGAGGGTGACCTGGTCGACCTCGTCGCTCACGCGCACGGTCACGTCGGAGACCGAGGAGGTCACCTCGAGGGACGAGGGCGAGCCGACGGCCAGCACGGCGGGCGCCTCGGGGAAGCGCGACTGCTCGATGCCCGCGGCGATGCTGCGCGCCGCGAGCCCTCCGGCGGTGAGCACGAGGCAGACGACGGCGAGGAGCACGAGCACGCGCCGCATCGTGCGGTCGCGTCCGGTCCCCTCGGGCAGGGGGCGGGGCGGGAGCTGGGCGGTGGGCATCAGCGGTCCTCCGATTCCAGGTAGCGCAGCACGGCCATGACCCGACGGTTCTCACCGTCGACAGGGGGCAGTCCGAGCTTGGCGAACAGGGACGAGATGTGCTTCTCGACGCTCCCCGCCGAGACGTGCAGCCGCTCGGCGATGGCGGCGTTGGAGCGGCCCTCTGCCATCAGCTGCAGCACCTCGCTCTCGCGCGGGGAGAGGTCCTCCCGGATCGAGCGGCGACGGGAGCGCACGAGGATCTGCTGGACCACCTCGGGGTCCAGGGCGGTCCCGCCGTCGCCGACGGCGCGCACCACGCGCAGGAACTCCTCGACGTCGGCCACCCGGTCCTTGAGCACGTACCCGAGCGCGCCGCCCGAGTCGGCGATGAGCTCGGAGGCGTAGCGCTCCTCGACGTACTGGGAGAGCACGAGCAGGGCCACGCCGGGGTTCTGGGCGCGGATCAGCACGGCGGCGCGGATGCCCTCGTCCGTGAAGGTGGGCGGCATCCGCACGTCCACGATCGCGAGGTCGACCTCGTGGCGGGAGACCGCATCCAGCAGGCCCGTCGCGTCCTCGACGGAGGCGACGATCTGGTGGCCGGCGGCCGCGAGGAGGCGTTCGAGGCCCGCCCGCAGGAGCACCGAGTCCTCGGCGATGACGATCCGCAGGCTCTCGCGCGCGGGGCGGGGGGATCGGGGCGTGCTCATCGGTGGGTCTCCTTCGCGGAGTCGTCGGGCGCGGGGTCGTGCGCGCCGGCGGGCTCGCGCGCAGGGGTCGACGGGGCGGACGCGGGGATGGTGGCGTCCAGGATCGTGGGGCCGCCCGCGGGGGAGGAGACCACGAGGTGACCTCCCGTCGCGCGCACGCGGTCGGTGAGCCCCGCGAGGCCCGTCGAGACGCCGTCGCGCCGCACGTGCGCGCCGCCCCGGCCGTCGTCCTCGATGCGCACCCGCAGGGCCGTGGGCGCGGGTGATCCGGGGAGCCGGGGCGAGGATCCCGCCGCGCCCGGCCGATCGGCCGGTCCCGCGAGCGTCACGTCGACGCGGACGTGCGAGGCGCCCGCATGCTTGGCGACGTTGGTGAGGGCCTCGGAGACCACGAAGTAGGCGACCGCCTCCTGCTCGCGGCCCAGGCGCCCCGGCACGGCGACCGTGAGGCCGACGGGGACGGGGGAACGCGCCGCGAGGGCGGAGAGCGCGGGGTCCAAGCCGCGGTCGGTGAGGACGGCCGGGTGGATGCCGCGGGCCAGCTGGCGCAGGTCCGTGATGACGGCCTTCGCCTCGTCGTGCGCCTCGTCGACGAGCTCGGCGGCGCCCGCGGGATCCTTCTCGATGCGCGAGCGCGCCATGCCCAGTGTCATGGCCAGCGCGACCAGGCGGGGCTGGACCCCGTCGTGCAGGTCCCGCTCGATGCGCAGGCGCTCCTGCTCGGCGGCGTCGACCGCGCCCTGACGGCGCACGGAGAGCTCCTGGACCTCCTGGCGCAGGCCGTCGTCGCTGCTGGGCAGCATCACCCGCGCGAGCCCCCGTTCGGCGAGCACCCCGGCGGCGAGCGAGCCGAGCGCGATCGCGAGGCAGAGGACGGCGCCCAGGGCGAGCACGAGCGCGCCGGGACGCCAGGAGCCCAGCTGGGCATCGGGCGCCATGATCGCGAGCTCGGCCGCGGTCCACGCGCCCCACAGTCCGACGTAGAGGACCAGGCTCGGGAAGAAGCCCACGATCATCGTGATGTGGTGGTGCAGCACCGAGCGCCAGAACTGCCAGGAGATGACGTCGAGCCCCAGGTTCTGCAGCGCGGCGCCGAAGCCCGTGCCCCGCGCGACCCGTCGCGAGGGGACGACGACGTCCACGCCGTGCACCGCGCGGGCCCGGCGGCGCTCGAACGCGGCCGCCGCACGCATGACGAGCACCCACGGCACCAGCAGCAGGAGGCCCGAGAGGACGGCGGGCAGGGAGGCGATCCCGGTGACCAGGACGGTCAGGCTGATCCACAGCCAGGTGATCGAGAGCAGTCCCGAGACCAGCACGCTCGCCATCCCCACCAGGAAGCGGGGACGAGGTGCGTCGGGGCGCGGTGCGTCGGGCCGCGGCACCGGCGCGGGTCCGGCGGGCATCGTGGTGGAGGTCATGGGATCACCGTAGGCGGGCGCGTCGCGGTGCACACCGGAGCCGGCCGCCGTGCCCCGCGGGGGATAACCCCCGCTCGCGCGACGGATCGCTCGCCGCCTGGCGGACGCACGAGGCTGTGAGACCTGTCCCGCCCGGGGGAGCCGCGCACCCCGCAGGGCCCCGGTGCGGTTCAATGAGTCCATGAGCGATGACCTCATCAGCGAAGGAGCGGACGACATGCAGGATGCCGGCAGCATCGACCCGAACTCGGACAGCGCCGAGGGAGCGGGCGCGACGGACCAGGTGATCGAGCAGGGCGATGCGGTGAGCGCGTCCATCGCCGCCGACCAGGGGCCCAGCCGCGGCACCCTCCGCGACGTCGCCGACAGCCTGGGCATCTCCAGCGCCGTCGCACTGCGGGCGCTGCGCGACCAGGCCGACATCCGGCCCCGCCTGCGCGAGCGCGTCCACGAGGCCGCGGAGCGGCTGAACTTCCCGCTCGAGGAGCTCGCCGACGAGACCTCGCACCGCGGTGTGGTCGCGGTCCTCGTCAACACGATGCGCAACACCTGGATCTCCGATCTGGTGCGCGCGATCCGCATCGAGCTCACCGCCACGGGCCGCTCGGCGATCGTCGTGCCGACCCGTCGCCGCGTCCCGGAGTACCCCATCGCCGCGGACACCGACGCGATCCGCTCCCTCGTGGACCTGGGCGTCGACGGCTTCCTCATGGTCTCCGACCTCCACGACGTCGACAGCGTCATCGAGGCCACCGCCGACCGCCCCTTCGTGGGCATCGGCTGCTCGCGGTCCTTCGTCGGCCGCTTCGACACGGTCCGCATCGACGACGAGGTGGGCCAGGGCCTGCTCGTCGATCACCTCGTGAGCCTCGGCCACACCGAGATCGCGCACGTGGGCGGGGTCGGCTCGACCGTCGCCCGCGAGCGCGCCGACGCCTTCCAGCTCGCCATGGAGCGCCACGGCCTCGCCGACCACGCGCGCATCGAGCCCGGCGACTTCACCGAGCAGGTGGGGCAGACCGCGGGATCGATGCTGCTGCGCGGCAGCGAGGTGCCCACGGCGGTGACCTGCGCGAACGACGTCACGGCGCTCGGCGTGCTCGCCGCCGCCCGCGACGCCGGCTACGAGGTGCCCACGCAGCTGGCCGTCGCCGGCTACGGCAACACCTCGCTCTCCTCCTCGGGCGTGACGCAGGTGACCAGCGTCGACCCGAACTCGGACCGCCTGGGCGCGCTCGCCGCCCAGCTGCTCGTGGACCGCGTCTCCGGCCATGAGCAGGAGGCGCGCGACGTGGCCGTCGCCCCGTCGCTCGTCGCCCGCCAGAGCACGGCGGCGGGCCCTCGTGCCGAGTCCAAGCGGCGCACGCGCGTCCACGTCGACTGACCGGCGCGGACGAGCCCGCCCGTCGGGCATCTGACCCGTCACGTCCCCCAGCCCGGTCGCGCACGGACCGCGTGTCCGGGCATCCCTCCTGCGATAGGCTCCGACCATGATCAACACCACGAACGACCCGACGACCCCGCCCACCCAGCGGTCGATCGGCGAACTCGTCGCCTCGATCCGTGACGAGGTGCTCGGTGTCGTGCACTCCGAGATCGACATCGCCAAGAAGGAGATCACGGGCATCGCCGTCAAGGCGGGCGTGGTCGCGGCGTGCGCGGCCGTGCTGCTGTTCCTGCTGCTCTCCGCCTGGGTGATGCTGCTGTTCGCCGCCGCCTGGGGCCTGCAGGCCGCGGGCCTGCCGGCCTGGGCGTCCTTCCTCATCGTGGCGGGCGTGTTCATCGTCCTCGCCGTGATCGCCGGCCTCGTGGCCTTCCTCGTGGTGCGGAAGATCCGCGCCCCCGAGACCACCATCGAGACCGCCAAGGGCGCTGTCGAC
This sequence comes from Brachybacterium halotolerans, assembly GCF_016623465.1. Taxonomy (GTDB): domain Bacteria; phylum Actinomycetota; class Actinomycetes; order Actinomycetales; family Dermabacteraceae; genus Brachybacterium; species Brachybacterium halotolerans. The sequence goes on along the minus strand of NZ_JAEDAJ010000002.1, from coordinate 7,149 downwards.
GCCGTGCAGGGCAAGCGTCGCGCGAACGCCGTCTCCTACGACGACACCTTCGACGAGCTCTACGGCAAGCAGGTCAGCGCCCGCGTCTCCGACTGACCCGGGTCCCGGGAAGGGGCCGCGGCCACGTACCCTGGACCCGTGAGCCTGAACCTGTACGACACAGCAACGCGCGAGACCGCGCCCTTCCGCCCCGTGCGAGAGGGCGCGGTCTCGCTGTACGCGTGCGGCCCCACCACGCAGGGGGCGCCGCACATCGGGCACCTGCGCACCTTCCTCGCCGTGGACGTGCTGGTCCGCTGGCTCGAGCGCAGCGGCCTCGACGTCACCTATGTGCGCAACGTGACCGACATCGACGACAAGATCCTCGCGAAGTCGGCGCAGAACGACGTGCCCTGGTGGGCCTGGTCCTACCGCTTCGAGCGCGAGTTCCACGAGGTCCTCGACGACCTCGGCTGCCGCGTCCCGGACTACGAGCCCCGCGCGACGGGCCACGTCACCGAGATGATCGCCTTCATGGAGCGCCTGATCGAGCGCGGTCATGCCTACGCCGACGGTCACGGCAGCGTGTACTTCGACGTGCGCTCGCTGCCCGACTACGGCTCCCTGACCCATCAGGACCTCGACGACATGCAGGACGCGGGCGAGGCGCCCGAGCCCGGCAAGCGCGATCCGCGCGACTTCGCCCTCTGGAAGGCGGCGAAGCCCGAGGAGCCCGGGACCGCGGCGTGGGACACGCCCTTCGGGCGCGGCCGCCCCGGCTGGCACCTCGAGTGCTCGGCGATGGCCCGCCGCTACCTGGGGGAGACCTTCGACATCCACGCCGGAGGCCTGGACCTGCGCTTCCCGCACCACGAGAACGAGCAGGCCCAGTCCCACGGCGCCGGCTACGGCTTCGCGCGCACCTGGATGCACGTGGCGGTGCTCACCGTGGACGGCATGAAGATGGGCAAGAGCCTGGACAACTTCGTCACCGTCGAGGACGCCCTCGCCGCGCATCCCGCCCCCGCCGTGCGCCTCGCCCTGCTGGGCGCGCACTATCGCGCCACCATCGAGTACAACGCCGCCTCGATGCGCGAGGCCGAGGTGGTCTGGGAGCGCTTCGGCGCGAGCACGCAGCGCGCTCAGGAGCTGCTGGGGGAGGACGCCGTGCTCGCGCAGGACCTGCGCGCCGTCGAGCTCCCCGAGGCGTTCGCGGCCGCCATGGACGACGACCTCGGCGTGCCCGAGGCGATGGCCGTCGTGCACCGCACGCACGCCGCGCTGAACGCCGCCCTCGCCGAGCGCGGCGCCGCACCGGAGACGATCGCCGCGCTGCTCGCGGAGCTCCGCGCGATGCTCGACGTGCTGGGCCTGGACCCCGTGTCCTGGGCCGACACCGCCGGAGAGGGCGGCGGGGAGCACGAGGCGCTCGACGCCCTCGTGCGCGGCCAGCTCGCCGCGCGCGCCGAGGCACGGGCGGACAAGGACTGGGCGCGGGCCGACGCGATCCGCGACGCACTCGATCATGCAGGCATCCGGGTGGAGGACGGCGCCGACGGCGCCCGATGGACCCTCGCACCCGCGACCAGGAAGGACTCCTGATGGCAGGGAACAGCTCCCGTCGCGGCGCCATGCGCCGCACGAAGAAGGGCGCGACCGCCGGCTCCGGCGGCGTGCGCCGCCGCGGCCTCGAGGGCAAGGGACCGACGCCCAAGGCGAGCGACCGCCCCGGACACAAGGCCTACCAGGGCGGCTCGGGGAAGGGCGGCCACGGCGGCAGGCAGCGCCGGGGGGACGCCCCCGCTCCCGGCGAGAACCAGGTCGCCGGCCGCAACGCGGTGCTCGAGGCCCTCCAGGAGGGCATCCCGGCGACCTCGCTCACGGTGCTCGCGCGCATCGAGGGCGACGAGCGGGTGCGCGAGATCCTGCGCCTGACCACCGCGCGCGGTCTGCCGATCGCCGAGGCCACCCGCACCGACCTCGACCGCATCACGGATCACGCCGTCCACCAGGGTGTCTCGCTGACCATCCCGCCGTACGAGTACGCGGACGTCGACGAGCTGCTGGAGATCGCCCACGACGCCTTCGAGCCGCCGCTCCTCGTCGCGCTGGACGGCATCACCGATCCCCGTAACCTCGGCGCGATCCTCCGCAGCGCGGGCGCCTTCGGCGTCCACGGCGTGATCCTTCCCGAGCGCCGCAGCGTGTCGATGACCGCGAGCGTCTGGAAGGTGGCGGCCGGCGCCGCGGGCCGCGTGCGCGTCGCCCAGGTCACGAACCTCAACCGCACCCTGGCCGACCTCAAGTCCCGCGGCGTCTTCGCCCTCGGGCTCGATGCCGAGGGGGACGTCTCCACGCGGGACCTCGCCAGCCAGGAGCGCTCGCTGGGCACCGAGCCCGTCGTGCTTGTGGTCGGCGCCGAGGGCAAGGGCCTCTCACGGCTGGCCCGGGAGACCTGCGACCAGGTCGTCTCGATCCCGATGGGGGAGCGCACCGAGTCGCTCAACGCCTCGGTCGCCGCGGCGATCGCGCTCTACGAGATCGCCGGGGTCCGCGAGGGCACGGGCATCGCCTGATGCTGACGTCAGCCCTCGAAGATTGGGAGGGCTGACGTTTCGGTCGTGACCAGGGACTTCTCGTCGGGCCGATGGGGGAGGATGTTCTCGACGTAGTCCTGGACGGCCTCCTTCATCGGCACGTCCCGGCCCTGCTTCTCGCTGAGGAACCACTTGTGCTCGAGCACCTCGTGGAAGAACTCCGGGGGCTGCAGCTTCGAGCGCATGGTGCGGGGGATCGCCCGCACGATCGGCTCGTAGTGCTCCTGCTGCCACTCGTGGGCCACGAACTCCTCGTCCTCGGCCTGCTGGTCGGTGATCGCCCCGTACTGGTCGAGATCGTTGAGCAGGCGGCGCGCCTGGTTCTCCTGGGCGTCGATCCCCGTCAGCCGCATGAGGCGGCGCGCATGGTGTCCTGCGTCCACGACCTTGGGCTGGATGGAGACGGTGGTGCCGTCCAGGTCCGTGGTGAGCTCGAGCTCGCCCACGTCGAAGCCGAGCTCGTTCAGGCGCTCGATGCGGGCGGAGACGCGCCAGCGCTCGTCGGCCGAGAAGCTCTCGCGCTCGGTGAGAGCGGACCACAGCTCCTCGTAGCGGGCCACCAGCTGGTCGCCGACCTCCACCGGATCGGACTCCTCGTCGATGAGCTCACCGGCCTGCAGGTCCATGAGCTCGCCGATGATGTTCGTGCGCGCGATGTCGAGGTCGTAGGCCCGCTGACCGTCGGTGAGGCTCTCGTGGAGGGTGCCCGTCTCGACGTCCACCAGGTACGCGGCGAAGGCACCCGCGTCGCGGCGGAACAGCGTGTTGGACAGCGACACGTCGCCCCAGAAGAAGCCCTCCAGGTGCAGGCGCACCAGCAGCACCGCGAGGGCGTCGAGCAGGCGCCGGGCCGTCTCCTCGCTCGAGACCTGCGAGAAGACCGCACGGTAGGGCAGCGAGAACTGCAGGTGGCGCGTGATGAGGACGGCGTCGAGCGGCTCTCCGCCGGGCGTGACGCGGCCGCTGACCACGGCGAACGGCTCGACTGCGGGGATGCCGATCTTGCGCAGGATCCGCAGCATGTCGTACTCGCGCTGGGCGAGCTCGCGATTGATCTCCTTGAGCGCGAGCACACGCCCCGAGACGCGCACGAAGCGCACCACGTGCCGGGAGATGCCGCGCGGCAGGGTGGCCAGCATCGACTCGGGCCACTCCTCGAGCGGCTCCTCCCACGGCAGGTCCAGCAGTGCCGGGTCGGGGCGCGAGGCCGTGATCTCGAGGGAAGCCATAGGCACTATTCTGCCCTCCCGCGCGCGCACGGTGAAGCGAGATGTGCGCAGGAGGTGTGCAGAGGCATGGGGCGTTCCCGCAGTGCACGCGCCGAAGGCGGACGAAACGGACGGCCGGTCGGCGCCGTCGGCGCCCCTTCTCACGAATGTGGACGCACGCACGGAAAGCGGTCGCGCACACGGCAACGGGCGCCCGGCCGATGGCCGAGCGCCCGCTGGAGAGCGGCCCCGCGCAGCGGGGCGGTCGCGTCAGTCGCCCAGACGGGCGCCCGTCTTGACGTCGAACAGGTGCACGTGGCCCTCCTTGGGCTGGAAGTGCACGGTCTCGCCCTTCATCGGGGGCTTGCGGCCGTCGACGCGGGCGATGATCGGCTTGGAGTTATCGTCCGAGCCGGCCAGGCGGCCGTAGACGTACGCGTCCGCGCCGAGCTCCTCGACCACGTCGACCTCGACGGCCAGGCCGTTCTCGGCGAGGGTGAGGTCCTCGGGGCGCACGCCCACGGTCACGGAGGTCTCGTCGGTGTCCGAGAGGGTCGCGCGGTCGACGGGGACCGTCACGGCGCCGAAGGAGACGCCCTGGTCGGTGAGCTTCTGCTCGACCAGGTTCATGGCCGGGGAGCCGATGAAGCCCGCGACGAAGACGTTGTCGGGGTGGTCGTACATGCGGCGCGGCGCGTCGATCTGCTGGAGCACGCCGCCGTTGAGCACCGCGACGCGGTCGCCCATCGTCATGGCCTCGGTCTGGTCGTGGGTCACGTAGACGGTGGTGACGCCCAGGCGGCGCTGCAGCGACGCGATCTGGGTACGGGTGGACACGCGCAGCTTCGCGTCGAGGTTCGACAGCGGCTCGTCCATGAGGAACACCTGGGGCGAGCGCACGATCGCGCGGCCCATGGCCACACGCTGGCGCTGACCGCCGGAGAGCGCCTTCGGCTTGCGGTCGAGGTACTGCTCGAGGTCGAGGATCTTCGCGGCCTCCTCGACGCGCTTGCGGATCTCCGCCTTCGGGGTGCCGGCGATCTTCAGGGCGAAGCCCATGTTGTCGGCGACCGTCATGTGCGGGTACAGCGCGTAGTTCTGGAACACCATCGCGATGTCGCGATCCTTCGGCGGCACGTCGGTGACGTCGCGGTCGCCGATGAGGATGCGGCCGGCGTCGATCTCCTCGAGACCGGCGAGCATGCGCAGGGAGGTCGACTTCCCGCAGCCCGAGGGGCCCACCAGGACGAGGAACTCACCGTCCTCGATGGCGATGTCGAGGCCATCCACCGCAGGGCGCTCCTGGCCCGGGTAGACGCGGCTCGCGTGGTCGAACGTGACTGTAGCCATGGTGATTCCCTCCACCGGCAGGTACGTGCCGGACGATCCGTTGTGAAGTGTTGAGAGCACCGGTGCCGCTGTGCACCGCCCCCGAGGGCTGTGTGCAACGTCGCACCGGCGATCGGAAGTGTATCCCAGATCTCAGGCCCGGGAGGACACCGTGCACGTCGTCGCGTCGCGGGGCGTCTCGGTCGGCGCCGCCGGGCCACGATCGCGGCGGTGCGGCGGCGCGGGCGGGGACGCCGCCTACGGGGATACTGGGGGCGTGGATCTCACCGAATACGTACAGCGCCTCCTGGACCGCCGCTCCCGTCCCGAGGAGCCCCTGCGCATCGTGCAGGCGGGCCATCCCGCCTTGCGCGGGCCCGTGCGCGAGGCGCGGGACCGCCTCGACCCCGCGCTGCTGCGCGAGCTCGTGGACGCCATGGTGGTGACCATGCGCGAGGCCCCGGGCGTCGGCCTCGCCGCGACGCAGATCGGCGTGCCCCTGCGCCTGTTCGTGGCCGAGGACCGCTTCGCCGCGGCCGACCAGGATCCCGAGGACGACCTGCTCGAGCGTCGGCCCTTCCCCCTGCGCGCCGTGCTCGATCCCGCCTACGAGATCCTCGGCGAGCAGCGGGTCTTCGCCTGGGAGGGGTGCCTCTCCTACGACGGGCTCAGCTCGATCGTGCCGCGGGGCCGGCGCATCCGCTTCACCGGCGCCCTCCTGGACCAGGACGGTGCGCTCGTGGACGTGGACGAGGAGCACCAGGGCTGGCCAGCGCGCATTCTCCAGCACGAGACCGACCACCTCGGCGGCACGCTCTGCCACGACCTGGCCGTGCCGCGCTCGATCATCGACACCCGCTTCGCGCCGCGCTGGGCCGACGTCACCGAGGCCGTCGACGGTCTCGGGCTCACGGGCCCCATCGAGCGCCTCGCTCCCGGGACCGTGGTGCTCGACTGACCCGTCGGCCCGTTGATCCGCGGTCCTGAGCTCCTGCGCCGCCGTGTCCATCCTGTGCCCGGGTGATCCCGCTATGGTGTGCCTCGGAGTCGGGGTCTCCCGGCGCGCAGGACAGCAGAAGGGGAGCTGAACGTGGCGAACGCGAACGGTGGGTCCAAGTCATCCACGAGCGGCAAGGACAACGAGGACGCACAGGGCCCTCAGGCGCCCGATGAGCGCGTGCTCGGCATCGTCGACCACGCGCTGCGGATCCAGAGGCCCGTGGCCGACAAGTACGTGGACTCGCTGCGGCGCAAGCACCCCGAGATGTCCGAGGAGGACCTCGTCGGTCATGTCGAGAAGCAGTTCCGCCGTCTGCTGACCGTCTCCGGCGCCGGCGTCGGCGGCGCCGCGGCCCTGCCCGGCGTGGGCACCGTGGCCGCGATCGCCCTGACCTCGGGCGAGGGCGCCGCGTTCGCCGAGGCGTGCGCCTTCCTCATCCTCGCCGTGGCGCGCGTGCGCGGCGTGGACATGGGTGATCAGGCCAGCCGCAAGACCGTGGTGCTCGGCGTGCTGGGAGGGGAGAAGGGCGAGCAGCTCGTCTCCAAGGCCCTGGGCCGCCAGGGGCTGCAGTGGGGCGCGGTCCTCAACGGCGTCGCCCCCGACTTCGTGGTCTCGGCCGTCAACAACCAGATCAAGCGCTGGATCCGCCGCAAGATCGCCGCGCGCATGGGCAGCGTCTGGGCCGGCCGCCTGATCCCCTTCGGCGTCGGCGCGGTGATCGGCGGCGTCGGCAACCGCGTCATCGCCGGCGGCATCATCAAGGCCGAGCGGGAGATCTTCTCCCACGTCGACGAGCTCACCGCAGGGGCGGCGGACGCCTCGTCCGCGCCGAACCCCAAGCGCGTCGACGCCTCGCTCGACGGAGACGCGAGGAGCGCCTGACTCCGCCGGCTCCGGTGTCGGCGACTCGTGGCCATGGCCCGCGAGTCGCCTCGGGCGCGCGGCGCGCTGTGGCGGGCGCCCGAAGCGCGTCGCACAGCCGAGAGGACGAGAAGATATGAGCGTGGCGCACCGGATCTCAGCGGATCCGGTGCGC
>NZ_JAEDAJ010000019.1:5727-24778 GCF_016623465.1 Brachybacterium halotolerans | reverse complement strand
ATTCACGAAATGCCTCGAACTCCTGGTGACGAAGATTCAGCAGCGACATCCGAAAGAACCCGAAGAAATCTCCGCCACTCGCCGCCGCATGGTCCTGGACCCCGGAACCCTCGATGGGGTCGCGTCCCTGCGGATCATCGGTCCGGCGCCGGAGATCAAAGCATTGGCTGGGCGGTTCGATCAGGCGGCGCGGACGATCCAGAACGCCCAGCGCCACGCCCTGATCGAGGGCACGGAGATCCCCCTGGATCCGGACCGGCGAGTGGAGAACGAGGGCATGCCCCTGTCACTGAACCTGATCCGCTACCACCTCGCCCATGCCGCGCAGCTCGACACCGGCGGCATCACCGTCCCGGAGGCCAGGTTCCGGTTGAACGTCCTCGTCCCGTTCCTGACCCTGGTTGGTGGCGACGACGCCCCGGGTGTCCTCGAGGACGGGACGCCGATCCCGGCGCAGATGGCCCGTGAGATCGCGGGCAAGAGCGAGGAATGGTTCCGAGTCCTCACCGACCCGTCCTCGGGTGAGTTCTTGCCGCGGCCGGCGGAGAAGTACCGGCCGACCGGGGCGATGCTCGAACACCTGAGACTGCGTGGCCAGTCCTGTGGTGTCCCGGGCTGCGAACGCACCGCATCGGTCGCCTCGGAAGCGGACCACATCGTGGAGTACAACCACGCGGACCCGGTCTGTGGTGGTCGGACGGCGGTGGAGAACCTGCATTTCCTGTGCTGGTTCCACCACGCGATGAAGACCGCCGGCAAGCTCGACCCGATTCGTGTGGAGGCGGACGAGTCGCCCGCGGGGACCGCGGGCACGGTGTGGGAGATGCAAGAACGCTTCCGCGTGTTCCGCGAAGACGACACCGACCTCCTCACCCCACAAGCCGTCGCACAGCTCGACGCCGTCTGGGACTCGATAGAGCGCAGGCAGGACGACTTCGAACAGCGCCGCGATACCGAAGCCGGCGCCAGCGGCGAGGCACCATCTCCCGACCCCTCGCAGCTGAACTCACCGTGGCCGATCAGGCCCGGGCCACCTGACCCGTGGCCCCGCGTGGACATGGACCAAGCCGGCGCCCCCGACCTCGAAGAAGTCCCCGTCGAGAAGCCCGTGCGGCGTCGATATCAACCGCTCCCGACGTTCCAGTACGACGGCGACATCCCCATCAGCGCCACCACCCGAAAACCACGCAAGCAGCAGGCTCCGCCTCCGAAGTTCGATCCCGGACCACCACCCTTCTGACCCACCAGCCCGACCCGCCATCGCAAGGCGGCAAGGTCAGCAACCCCGCAAGCAGCACCACCCCCACCTGTAGAGGGGCACACCACCGTGCCCCTCTACAAGCACGCCTCGAAACGAGCTTGCAGCGAGGTGACCGGGGGAGTGGGATCGGCGGTATGAGCGATCCCAGTCCGGCGCCGGACGAACACTCTCCGACGTCTGTGTTCCTCGAGGTCCCCGCGGAGGAGCAAGTCGCGCAGAACTCTCTTGTCTTCGCCCTCCGCGACACCCATCCGGTGTCCCCCGGGCACACACTCATCATCCCGTTCCGACCGATCGTGACCTGGTTCGATGCCGCCGCACGCGAGTGGGCCGCCGCGTGGGACCTCGTCGATCGCTGCAAGGATGAGCTCGACAGCGCACTCGCTCCCGACGGCTACAACGTCGGGTTCAATGCGGGACGAGCAGCGGGGCAGACGGTCCCGCATGCCCATCTCCACCTGATCCCGCGCTTCGCCGGCGACGTGCAGAACCCGGCAGGGGGAGTGCGGCACGCCGTGATCGGGCGGGGATTCTACGAGTGACCCGACCAGGGCGCGTCCAACGCCAGCACCGGTGGCATCAGCGGCACCGTCTCCACGGAGAGAGCCCCGCGCTCAGCCCACCTGCTCGGACAGCTCGAGCCAGCGCTCCTCGGTCTCGGCGAGCTCGCCCTGGACGCCCTGGAGCGTCGCGCCGAGCTCCTGGAGGCCGGAGACGTCACCCGGATCGTGCGAGGTCATCTGCGCGGTGAGTTCCTCGGCCCGCCGGGTCAGCTTCTCCATCCGCCTCTCGACGGCCGACAGGGCCTTCTGGGCCTCCCGCAGCTCGCGACCCGAGAGCCCCGTGGCGGGGGAAGCCGCCGTCGGCTGAGCACCGGTGGCCTGTGCGGACTCCTCCGACGACGCCCCTGCGCCGCCTCCACCAGCTCCGCCGACCCCACCGACCCCACCAACTCCACCAGCTCCATCGGCACGGAGCGCGAGGTACTGCTCGACGCCGCCCGGCAGGTGCCGCACGTGACCGTCCAGCACCGCGTACTGGAGGTCCGTGACGCGCTCGAGCAGATACCGGTCGTGGGAGACCACGATCAGTGGACCGGGCCACGTGTCCAGCAGATCCTCCATGGCCGCGAGCATGTCGGTGTCCATGTCGTTCGTCGGCTCGTCGAGCACCAGCACGTTGGGCTCGTCCAGGAGCGTCAGCAGCAGATCCAAACGGCGCTGCTGCCCACCGGACAGGGAACCCACCCGCACCTTCTGATGGGCGGTGGTGAAACCGAGGCGCTCGAGCAGCTGGCCCGGTGTGACCTCGTCCTTCCCCGCCCGGAACGTGGTGCGGTAGCGGCCGACGACATCGCTGACCCGCTCGTCCAGATGATCGGCGAGACCCTCGAGCTTCTGGGTGACCTGCTGGACCGTGACGGTCTTCCCGCGCTTCACGCGCCCGGCCATCGGCTCCAGATCCCCGGTGACCAGCGCCAGCAGCGTCGACTTGCCGGCGCCGTTCGGGCCCAGCACGCCGATCCTGTCCGCCGGTCCCACGTGGAGGGTGACGTCCTCGATCACCGCACGCCCCTCGTACCCGGCGGTCACGTCGTCGAGGTCGATGACGTCGCGGCCCAGACGCGAGGTCGCCAGCTGCGTGAGCTCGACCGTGTCGCGCACGGGCGGCTCGCCGGCGATCAGCTCGTTCGCGGCGTCGATCCGGAACTTCGGCTTCGACGTGCGCGCCGGGGCCCCGCGGCGCAGCCACGCGAGCTCCTTGCGCATGAGGTTCTGGCGCTTGGCCTCGATCGCGGCGGCCTGGCGGTCGCGCTCCACCCTCTGCAGGACGTACGCCGCGTACCCGCCCTCGAAGGGGTCGACCACACCGTCGTGCACCTCCCACATGCGGGTGCAGACCTCGTCGAGGAACCAGCGGTCGTGGGTGACGACCACGATGCCGCCGCTGCGCGAGGACCAGCGTCGCTTCAGGTGGGCCGCCAGCCAGGAGATGCCCTCGACGTCCAGGTGGTTCGTGGGCTCGTCCAGGAGCATCACGTCCACGTCGCGCACCAGCAGCTCGGCGAGGTGCACGCGGCGCAGCTGCCCGCCGGAGAGGCTCGTGAGCTCCGCGTCGAGGTCGAGCTCGCCCAGCAGGCCCGAGAGCACGTCGCGGATCCGGGGATCCGAGGCCCACTCGTGCTCGGGACGGTCGCCGACCACGCGCGAGCGGACGCTCTCCCCGATCTCGGCCACGTCCTGCTGGGACAGCGCGCCCACGCGCAGACCGCCGCGCACGGTCACGCGTCCGTCGTCGGGCGTCTGCGTCCCCGCGAGCACGCGCAGCAGCGTGGACTTGCCGTCGCCGTTGCGTCCGACGACGCCGATGCGGTCGCCGTCCTCGATGCCCAGGGTGACGGCGTCCAGGAGGACGCGGTCGGGCAGGGCGACGTGGATCTTCTCGGCTCCCAGCAGATGGGCCATGCGGTCGGGCTCCCGTGTCGGTTCCCGCGATCCCGTGCCGGTGGCAGGGGGTCGCGTCGGTGGTTCTGGTGCGTCAGTTCTCGGTCTCGAAGGGCAGCAGCAGCTCGCGCAGCGCCCGGGCGAGCATCTCGCCGTCGGCCCGCTGCCCGTCGGCCTCGTGCCCGTCGGCCCGCTGCCCCTCGTGCCCGCCGCCGAGCACCTCGCGCTCGGCCTCCAGGAGGATCTCCATGGCGGCGTCGACCTTCTCGGTGCCCGCGGGCTCGAGGCTCACGCGCACGGCGCGGCCGTCCCGCGGATCCTTCTCGCGCCGCACGAGCCCGCGCGAGGCGAGCTTCTCGAGGCGGGTGGACATGGTGCCGCTGGTCACGAGCGTCTGGCGCATGAGGGCGCCGGGGCTCAGGGGCTCGCTGCCCGCGCGGCGCAGGGCCGAGAGGACGTCGAACTCCCAGCCCTCGAGGCCCGTCGCGGTGAAGGCGGCGCGGCGCGCGGACTCCAGATGGCGGGCGAGGCGCGAGATGCGGGAGAAGACCTCGAGGGGCGAGGTGTCCAGGTCGGGCCGGGCCTGGGCCCAGCCGGCGACGATCCGATCGACCTCGTCGGTGCGTGGGGCGGCAGGCGGCATGGGGGCGAGTCTACGGAATCGCCGGGGCGGAGCTGATGCGGACCTGGGTGGAACTCGATCCCCGCCTTGGATCCTCGCGTTCTCTCCCCGCTCCCAGACCCGCCCTCACTTCCCGCGCAGCTGCGGATCCTTCTGCAGGGCGCCCAGGCCGAACCAGGAGAGGTTCACCATCCGTGCGGCCACGTCCTCCTTCGCGGGGATGCGCGTCTCGAGCCACCACTGGCCGGTGAAGGCGACCATGCCCACGAGCATCTGCGCGTACAGGGCGGCGTCGGCCGCGGTGTAGCGGCGCAGCCGCAGCTGCGCGGTGAGGATCGACTCGACCTTCGCGGCGACGTCCCCGAGCAGCGTCGAGTACGAGCCGCCCTGATGGGTCGCGGGGGAGTCCCGCACCAGGATCCGGAAGCCGTCCTCGCGCTCGTCGATGTAGGTCAGGAAGGCGAGTGCCGCGCGCTCCATGAGCGTGCGCGGATGAGCCCGGTGATCGTCCAGCGCCGCCTCCAGCGCTCCCAGCAGGGTGGACGTCTCGCGGTCCACGATCACCGCGTACAGACCCTCTTTGCCGCCGAAGTGCTCGTAGACGATCGGCTTCGAGACCTGGGCCCGGGCGGCGATCTCCTCGACGCTGGTGGCGTCGTAGCCCTTCTGGGCGAACACCGAGCGGCCGATCACCACGAGCTGCTCGCGGCGCTCGCGCCCGCTCATCCGCGGGGCGCGGGCGCGGGGACCGGCGGCGCGGGCGGACGGCTTCTCGGAGGCGGTGGCCATGAGGCGAGTCTCCCACGCCTCGCCCCGCCGCTCGCCCGCCCGACGTCGGCCGATAGGATCCCGATGGCCCCGCCCCGGGGCGCTCCGCCATGGTGTAATCGGCAACACCTCAGATTTTGGTTCTGAAGTTTCAGGTTCGAGTCCTGATGGCGGAACGGTCCGCCGGCGCTCGCGTCGGCGCCGGATCCGGAACCGTGCCAGCGCACCGAGGAGAACCGCGTGAACGTCCCCGCACCTGCCGCCGTCATCGTGCTCGCCGCAGGAGCCGGCACCCGCATGAGATCCAGGATCCCCAAGGTCCTGCACCCCTTGTGCGGCCGCTCCCTGCTGCTGCACGCGATCGAGGCCGCTCGCGGCACCTCGCCCGCGCAGCTGATCGCCGTGGTCCGCCACGAGCGCGAGAAGGTCGCCGGCCACCTCGCCGAGCACGCGCCGGACGTCGTCATCGCGGACCAGGACGCCGTCCCCGGCACGGGACGCGCCGTCCAGTGCGGACTCGAGCAGGTCGGCGCCTCCTCCGGCACCGTGCTCGTCACCTACGGGGACGTGCCGCTGCTGGACGCGGCGACGCTCACCGAGCTCGTCGCCTCGCACGAGGGCGCGGGGAGTGCCGTCACCGTGCTCACCGCCCGCGTCGCGGACCCCACCGGCTACGGCCGCATCCTGCGCGATGCGCAGTCCGGCGAGGTCGCCGCGATCGTCGAGCACAAGGACGCCGACGAGGAGCAGCGCGCGATCGACGAGATCAACTCCGGCATCTACGCCTTCGACGTCGACGTGCTGCGCCGTGCCCTCGGCCAGGTCACCACGGTCAACGCCCAGGGCGAGATGTACCTCACCGACGTGCTCGCGATCGCGCGCGCCGAGGGCGGCGCCGTGCGCTCCCTGGTCACCGAGGACGCGATGCTCGTCGAGGGCGTCAACGACCGCGTCCAGCTCGCCCAGCTCGGCTCCGAGATGCGCCGCCGCCTCCTCGAGCGCCACATGCGCGCGGGCGTCACGATCGTCGACCCCGCGACCACCTGGGTCGACGCGGAGGTCTCGATCGGCCAGGACACCGTGATCCAGCCCGGCGTGCAGCTGCTGGGGGCCACCACGATCGGCGAGGACGTCCGCCTGGGCCCCGACTCGACCCTCGAGGACACCGAGGTCGACGACGGCGCGAGCGTGGTGCGCACCCACGCCCTGCTCGCCGAGATCGGGCCCGGCGCGTCCGTCGGCCCCTTCACCTACCTGCGTCCGGGTACCGTGCTGGGAGCTGACGGCAAGATCGGCGGCTTCTGCGAGACGAAGAACGCGCAGATCGGCGACGGCGCGAAGGTGCCGCACCTCAGCTACGTCGGGGACGCCGAGATCGGCGAGGGCACCAACATCGGGGCGGCCACGATCTTCGCGAACTACGACGGGGTCGACAAGCACCGCTCGCGGGTCGGCCGGCACGCGAAGGTCGGCGCCGACAACGTGATCATCGCCCCCGTCGAGATCGGCGACGGTGCGGTGACCGGCGGCGGCACCACGATCCTCCAGGACGTCCCGCCCGGGGCGCTGGCCGTCAACGACACCACCATGAAGATCGTGGAAGGATGGACCTCGCGCCGACGGCCCGGCACCGTCGCCGACGAGGCGGCGCGCGCCGCCCAGGCCGGCGCAGGCGAGTCGGAGACGTCTTCGTCCGAGGACGGGAAGGAACAGGAGAACTGATGAGCGGTATCACCGCGACAGGCGAGAAGCGGCTGGTCCTGGTCTCCGGGAGGGCTCATCCCGTGCTCGCCCAGGAGGTCGCCGAGGAGCTCGGGGTCGACGTGCTCCCGATGGACGCCTGGGACTTCGCCAACGGCGAGATCTACGTGCGCTACGGCGAGTCGGTGCGAGGCGCCGACGCCTTCGTGCTCCAGTCCACGCCCGCCCCGATCAACCAGTGGGTGATGGAGCACCTGATCATGATCGATGCGCTCAAGCGGGCCTCCGCCAAGCGCGTCACCGCGATCGCCCCCTCCTTCCCCTACGCCCGCCAGGACAAGAAGCATCGCGGCCGCGAGCCGATCTCCGCGCGCCTCATGGCCGACCTCTACGAGACCGCCGGCATCGACCGCATGATCTCCGTGGACCTGCACGCCCCGCAGGTCCAGGGCTACTTCAACAGCCCGCTCGACCACCTCATGGCCCTGCCGATCCTCGCGGACTACGTGAGCTCGAAGTACGGCGAGGAGGACCTCACGGTCGTCTCGCCCGACGCCGGCCGCATCCGCGTGGCGGAGCAGTGGGCCAAGCGCCTGGGCGGCGTGAACCTGGCCTTCATCCACAAGTCGCGCGACCCCAAGAAGCCCAACCAGGCCGTCGCCAAGCGCGTCATCGGCGACGTGGCGGGCAAGACCTGCGTGCTCGTGGACGACATGATCGACACCGCCGGCACCATCGTGCAGGCCGTCGAGGCGCTGAAGGCCAACGGCGCCGCGAGCGTCATCGTGGCGACCACCCACCCGATCCTCTCCGACCCCGCCGCCGAGCGTCTGCGCAGCAGCAGCGTGCGCGAGGTCATCTGCACCAACACCCTGCCGATCCCCGAGGAGAAGTGGTTCGACGGGCTCACCCAGCTCTCGATCGCCCCGCTGCTCGCCCGCGCCATCCGCGCGGTCTTCGACGACGGCTCCGTCACCAGCCTCTTCGACGGCGAGGTCTGACCCCGGGCGGAGGCATCGGCAGTCGCATCGGCGGACGGCCGGGCGTGGGGCTGTGAGGCCCCTCGCCCGGCCGTCCTGCGTCGGCCCCGGCCGTGGTAATCTCCCCGGGTCACTTCGGCGAGGGAGAGCATCCGCTCTCCGTGATCGACGCGGTGCGGGACGGCTCCCTCGGCGAGGGCGCCCGGTTCCGCGGCGTGCGCTCGCCGCCCGGAAACCGCAAGGAGCATCCCCATGGCTGAGAAGCTGAACGTCGAGAAGCGCGAGGAGTTCGGCAAAGGCGCTGCCCGCCGCATCCGCACCGAGAACAAGATCCCCGCCGTCCTGTACGGCCACGGCACCGATCCGGTGCACCTCGTGCTGCCCGGTCACGAGACCGCGCTCGCGGCCCGCAACGTCAACGCGCTGCTGGACCTGACCCTCCCCGACGGCGAGTCGCACCTGGGCCTCATCAAGGAGATCCAGCGCCACCCGCTGTCGCGCAACATCACCCACCTCGACCTGATCCTCGTCCGCCGCGGCGAGAAGGTCGAGGTCGACATCCCCGTCTACGTCACCGGCGAGCCCGTCTCCCCGGCGATCGCGGTCGTCGACGCCCAGTCGCTCACCCTCTCCGTGGACGCCCTCGCGGTGCCCGAGAGCATCGAGATCTCCGTCGAGGAGCAGGAGGACGGCTACCAGCTCTTCGCCGGCGACGTCGTCCTGCCCCAGGGCACCGAGCTCACCACCGATCCGGAGCTGCTCGTCGTCGCGGTGCAGCTGCCGCGCGTCGAGGAGGAGCCCGAGGAGGAGACCGAGGGCGAGGAGACCGCCGAGGGCGAGGAGTCCTCGGAGGACGCCGAGGAGAGCTCGGAGGAGTCCGAGAAGGAGGAGTGAGCCCGGGCGGTCGCACCTGCGATCGCTTGCTCACAGCTCGTCACCGGGGCGTCGCGCACTGCGCGGCGCCCCGGTAGCGTCTCCCAGGTCCCCGCCCCACATCGTCCCTGGAGGATGCCCCATGACCACCGCGAACGAGACGTTCCTCGTCGTCGGCCTCGGCAATCCGGGCCCCTCCTACGCGGCCACGCGGCACAACATCGGCCAGATGGTGCTCGACCACGTCGCCGCGCAGACCGGCGGTCGCTTCAAGGCGGCGCGACGCGCCCCCGCCGTCGTCATCGAGGGACGCATGGGCCCGCCCGGTGCGGGCGCCCGCACGATCCTTGCGAAGTCCACCGGCTTCATGAACACCTCCGGCGGCCCCGTCTCCGCCCTCGCCTCCTTCTACGGCGTCGATCCCGAGCACGTGATCGTCGTGCACGACGAGGTCGACCTCCCCTTCGGCACCCTCCGGCTCAAGCGGGGCGGGGGAGAGGGCGGCCACAACGGTCTGCGGGACATCACCAAGGCCCTCGGCACCAAGGAGTACCTGCGTGTGCGCGTCGGCGTGGGCCGCCCGCCCGGCCGGCAGGACACCGCGGACCACGTGCTCGCGCCCTTCCGCCCCGCCGAGCGCAAGGAGCTCGACCTCGTGATCGACGAGGCGGGCGACGCGCTCGAGCTGCTCGTCCTCGAGGGCCTCACCGCCGCCCAGCAGACCGTCCACTCCCGGGAGGCCCGATGACCGCCTCGAACGCGCCGACCCCGCCGACCCCGTCGGCCCCGCCGGCCCCGTCCGCCCCGCTCGCCCCGCTGCTCGACCTCGTCGCGAGCGGTGAGGACCTCACGCGCCTGCGCGAGCTCGTCGCCCCCGATCCGGCCGCCTCCGACGTCCCCGTCGAGGACTCGGCGACCGTCGCCCCCACCTCCCTGGTGCCCTTCGCCGTCGCCGACCTCGCACGCAGCGCCACCCCCGACTCGCCCCTCGTCGTGCTCACCGCCACGACCCGCGCGGCCGAGGACGCCCGCGCCGCGCTCGAGGCGATGGTCGGCACGACGCACGTGGCCGAGCTGCCCGCCTGGGAGACCCTCCCGCACGAGCGGCTGTCCCCGCGCGCCGACACCGTCGCCCGCCGCCTGCAGACCCTGCGGCGCATCGCCCACCCGGAGACCGAGCAGGGCGTCAGCGTGCTCCTGCTCCCGGTGCGCAGCCTGCTGCAGCCGATCGCGAAGGGCCTCGGGGACCTGCGGGCCGTGCGCGCCCGCGTCGGCGACGACTACCCGCTCGAGCGCCTCGAGCAGGACCTCGTCGACGCCGCGTACGTGCGCACCGACATGGTCGAGAAGCGCGGCGAGTTCGCCGTGCGCGGCGGCATCCTCGACGTCTTCCCGCCCACCGAGCCCCACCCCGTGCGCGTGGACCTGTTCGGCGACGAGGTCGACGAGGTCCGGTACTTCTCCATCGCCGACCAGCGCTCCCTGGAGTCCGTGCCCCATGGGCTCGACGCCGCGCCGTGCCGCGAGATCCTGCTCAGCGACACCGTGCGCGAGCGCGCCCGGGACATGGCGGAGAAGCTCCCGGGCGTGCGGGACATGCTCGAGCGGATCGCCGCCGGCATCGCCGTGGACGGCATGGAGTCGCTCAGCCCGGTGCTGGTGGGGGAGATGGAGCAGGTCGTCGACGTGCTCCCCGCGGACTCCCGCTTCCTCGTGATCGACCCGGAGCGCGTGCGCGCCCGCGGGGCGGAGCTGGTCTCCACGACCGACGAGTTCCTCGCCGCCGCCTGGTCGAGCGCCGCCGCCGGCGGCGGGCTGCCCATCGACGTGGGCGAGGCGAGCTTCGTGCCGCTCCCGGACGTGCGGGAGCACGCCCGCTCCCGCGGCCAGCGCTGGCACACCCTCGCGCCCTTCGGCCTCGAGACCGACGTCGACCTCACCGCGCGCGCCGTGAACCACCCCGGCTACTCCGGCCGCGGGGAGGACATCGCCAAGGATCTCGGCGCCCGCCGCACCGAGGGCTGGCGGATCGTGGTCACGATGACCGGCAGCGGCGGCGCCCGCCACGCCGCCGAATCGCTCGAGGAGCAGGGCGTGCCCGCCCGCTACGTCCACCCGCTCGACGTGCCGCCCGCGCCGGGGGAGCCGATCGTCACCGTCGGCCCCTTCGCCGACGGCCTCGTCGACGAGTCCCTGCGGCTCATGGTGGTCTCCGAGCGCGACGTCACCGGCAAGACCGGCCAGCGGCGCAGCGGGGGCGAGCGGCGCATTCCCTCGCGCCGCCGCAACGTCGTGGACCCCCTGCAGCTGCGCCCGGGCGACCATGTCGTCCACGCGCACCACGGCGTCGGCCGCTTCGTCGAGATGACCAGCCGCACCGTCGGATCCGGCGCCAAGGCGACCACCCGCGAGTACCTCGTCATCGAGTACGCGGCCTCGAAGAAGGGGCAGCCGGGGGACAGGCTCTACGTCCCCAGCGACCAGCTCGACCAGGTCACCAAGTACGTCGGCGGCGAGGACCCCACGGTCAACCGCATGGGCGGGGCCGACTGGGCGAAGACCAAGTCGAGGGCCCGCAAGGCGATCCGCGAGATCGCCGACGAGCTCGTGCGCCTGTACTCCGCGCGCCAGAGCGCGCCCGGCCACTCCTTCGGCCCCGACACGCCCTGGCAGCGCGAGCTCGAGGACTCCTTCGAGTTCGTCGAGACCCCCGATCAGCTCTCCACGATCGACGACGTCAAGGGCGACATGGAGAAGGCCGTCCCGATGGACCGTCTGATCCTCGGCGACGTCGGCTACGGCAAGACGGAGATCGCGGTGCGCGCCGCCTTCAAGGCCGTCCAGGACGGCAAGCAGGTCGCCGTGCTCGCGCCCACGACCCTGCTCTCCCAGCAGCACCTGGACACCTTCACCGAGCGCTTCACGGGCTTCCCCGTCACCGTGCGGGGGCTCTCCCGCTTCCAGTCCGACGCCGACTCCCAGGCCACCATCGAGGGTCTGCGCGACGGCAGCGTCGACGTGGTCATCGGCACCCACCGCCTGATCACCGGGCAGGTGCGGTTCAAGGACCTGGGCCTGCTGATCATCGACGAGGAGCAGCGCTTCGGCGTCGAGCACAAGGAGACCCTCAAGGCCATGCGCACGAACGTGGACGTGCTGTCCATGTCCGCGACGCCGATCCCGCGCACCCTCGAGATGGCCGTGACCGGCATCCGCGAGATGTCCACGCTCGCGACTCCGCCCGAGGAGCGCCACCCCGTGCTCACCTACGTGGGCGCGGAGGACGACAAGCAGATCACCGCCGCGATCCGCCGCGAGCTGCTGCGGGAGGGCCAGGTCTTCTTCATCCACAACCGTGTCGAGGACATCGACGCCACCGCCCAGCGGCTGCGCGAGCTCGTGCCCGACGCGCGCGTGCAGGTCGCCCACGGCAAGATGAACGAGAACCAGCTCGAGCGGGTCATCGTCGACTTCTGGGAGAAGGAGTTCGACGTGCTCGTGTGCACCACGATCGTCGAGACCGGCCTGGACATCGCCAACGCCAACACACTGATCGTCGAGAACGCCGACCGCTTCGGCCTCTCCCAGCTCCACCAGCTGCGCGGCCGCGTGGGCCGCTCGAGCGAGCGCGCCTACGCGTACTTCCTCTACGACGGGTCGAAGCCCCTCACGGAGACCGCCTCGGACCGCCTCACCACGCTGGCCACCAACACCGATCTCGGCGCGGGCATGCAGGTCGCCATGAAGGACCTCGAGATCCGCGGCGCCGGCAACCTGCTGGGCGGCGAGCAGTCCGGCCACATCGCGGGCGTCGGCTTCGACCTCTACGTGCGGATGGTGGGGGAGGCCGTCGCGGCCTTCCGCGGCGAGTCCACCGCGCCCACGAAGGACGTCAAGGTCGAGCTGCCGCTCGACGCCCACGTGCCCCACGACTACATCGCCTCCGAGCGGCTGCGCCTCGAGGCCTACTCGAAGCTCTCCGGCGCGAGCGACCCGGCGACCATCGAGGAGGTCCGCGCCGAGCTCACGGACCGCTACGGCGCGCCGCCGGCCGCGGTCGAGGTGCTGCTGGACGTGGCCCGCTTCCGTTTGGAGTGCCGCGACGCGGGCATCGAGGAGGTCCAGGCCCAGGGCAAGATGATCCGCTTCGCCCACCTCGAGCTGCCCGACTCGGTGGCCATGCGCATGAAGCGCCTGTACCCGGGCACCATGCTCAAGCCCGCCGTGCGCCAGGTGCTCGTCCCGCGGCCGACGACCTCGCGCGTGGGCGGCACCGAGCTGCGCGACCACGAGCTGCTCGCCTGGGCCCGGAAGGTGCTCGGCGTGCTGAAGCCGGCTCCGGCGGAGGACGCGGCGTGAGCGCGGACGGGTCGCAGGACCGGAGCCCGGCGCGGGGGAGCGAACTGCTGCGCGCGGTCGCCGTGATCGACGCCCTGCGGGCCCCCGAGGGCGACGCCTGGAGCGCGCTGCAGACCCATCATTCGCTCGCCCGCTACCTGCTCGAGGAGACGCACGAGGTCCTCGAGGCGATCGAGGAGCGGACCGACGGGTCGGACCCCTCCGCCGCCGCTCATCTGCCCGACGAGCTCGGCGACCTGCTCTTCCAGATCCTGTTCCACGCCCGTCTCGGGCAGGAGGAGGACCCCGCCTGGGACGTCGACGACGTGGCCCGCGCCTTCGTCCGGAAGATGGAGCGGCGCAATCCGCACGTGTTCGGCGCGGACCGCGAGGACTCGCTCGACGACCGCGGCGACGTCGAGCAGATCGTCGCGCAGTGGCATGCCGTGAAGGCCCGCGAGCGGGCGGAGCAGGACGGGTCCGCCGGGTCCGGGGAGTCAGGTGAGTCCGACGGGTCCGACGTGGACGGCGCCCTCCCGTCCGCCTGGTTCGACGGCATCCCGCACGCCCTGCCCGCGCTCCAGGCGGCGGCGAAGAGCGTCCACCGCTCGCGGTCCGACGCCCGGCTCGACGAGCTCACCGCGGCCGCGGAGTCCGCCGCCTCGGCCCCGGACGCCGAGGAGTGGGGCGCCGACATCGCCCTCCGGCTGCTCTCCGTGGTGCGAGAGGCCGAGGCCCGCGACGTCGACCCCGAATCCGCGCTGCGCACCCTGCTCACGCGCACCCGGGGCCTCTCGCGCTGAGGGGTCCGCGCCCGTCGTGGGCGGCCCAGGATCGGTCGCCGGTCGACGACTAGACTGGTGCCGACACCGGCCCGCCCGCGCGGCGCCGTACCTGACCTCACCGAAGGAAGGAAACCCACATGGCTCTCATCGACGCCGTCCTGTCCCGCGAGATCCTCGACTCGCGAGGCAACCCCACCGTCGAGGTCGAGGTGCTGCTCGACGACGGCACCTTCGCCCGCGCCGAGGTGCCCTCCGGCGCCTCCACCGGCCAGTTCGAGGCCGTCGAGCTGCGCGACGGCGACACGGGCCGCTACCTGGGCAAGGGCGTGACCAAGGCCGTCCAGGCCGTCGTCGACTCCCTCGGCCCGGAGGTCGTGGGTCTGGACGCGCAGGAGCAGCGCGCCATCGACCAGGCCATGATCGAGGCCGACGGCACCGCCAACAAGGGCACCCTGGGCGCCAACGCGATCCTCGGCGTCTCCCTCGCGGTCGCCCGCGCCGCCGCCGACTCCTCGGCCCTCCCGCTCTACCAGTACGTCGGCGGCCCGAACGCCCACGTGCTCCCCGTGCCGATGATGAACATCCTCAACGGCGGGTCCCACGCGGACTCCAACGTCGACATCCAGGAGTTCATGATCGCGCCGATCGGCGCGAGCAGCTTCGTCGAGGCCGTCCGCATGGGCGCCGAGGTGTACCACGCGCTCAAGGCAGTGCTGAAGGAGCGCGGCCTGTCCACGGGCCTCGGCGACGAGGGCGGCTTCGCGCCGAACCTCGAGTCCAACCGTGCGGCGCTCGACCTCATCCTCGAGGCGATCCGCAACGCGGGCTACGCCCCCGGCACCGACGTGGCGCTCGCGCTCGACGTCGCGGCCTCCGAGTTCTTCGAGGACGGCTCCTACGCCTTCGAGGGCGGCAAGAAGTCCAGCCAGGAGCTCATCGACTACTACACCGAGCTCGTGGACGCCTACCCGCTGGTCTCCATCGAGGACCCGCTGGACGAGGAGGACTGGGACGGCTGGAAGGCCATCACCGACGCCCTGGGCGACAAGGTCCAGATCGTGGGCGACGACCTCTTCGTCACCAACCCCGAGCGCCTGGGCAAGGGCATCGACCTCGGCGCCGCCAACGCGCTGCTGGTCAAGGTCAACCAGATCGGCTCGCTCACCGAGACCCTCGACGCCGTCGACCTCGCGCACCGCAGCGGCTACCGCTGCATGATGTCGCACCGCTCGGGCGAGACCGAGGACACCACGATCGCGGACCTCGCGGTCGCCGTGAACTGCGGCCAGATCAAGTCCGGCGCCCCCGCCCGCGGCGAGCGCGTGAACAAGTACAACCAGCTGATCCGCATCGAGGAGGAGCTGGGCGAGGCCGCGACCTACGCCGGCGCCTCGGCGTTCCCGCGGTTCTCCGCCTGAGCGCGCTACCCTCGAGCGCATGACTGCACGACGACCGGGCGCCCCACGATCCGCGGGACGCCCGGTCGCCGCGTCCGGGGGCCGGCGCGGCGACCGTGCCCGCACCTCCGGCGATCGGCGACCGGGCAGCGCCTCCTCGCGCCCCGCCTCCGCCTCCCGACCGCGCAGTGCGCCCCGCGGCACCGATCCGGCCGATGAGCCCGACGGCCCGGTCATCACGATCACGCGGCGCGCGCTGATCCTCATCGCGGTGATCGTCGTGGCCCTCGCCACGCTCGTGCCGACGCTCAACACCTTCATCGCCCAGCGCCAGCAGCTCGCCTCCCTGCAGGATCAGGTCTCCGGCCAGCAGGACGAGGTCGCCGACCTCCAGGCCCAGGTCGACCGCTGGGACGATCCGAACTACGTGGCCGCCCAGGCCCGCGAGCGCCTGCTCTACGCGATGCCGGGGGAGACCCAGTACCGCCTCATGGACTCCTCGGGCAACGACGTCCCCCTCACCGAGGCCCAGAAGAAGCAGGCCGAGGCCTCCTCCGGCGACTGGTACACGACTCTGTGGAGCAGCGTCGAGGGCGCGAGCCGCGCCGACCCCGGCACCACGTCGGTCTCGCCGGCCGACGGCAGGGCCGACGACCCGCAGGCCCCCGGCACGGGCAAGAACAACGGATCCGGCGCCTCCGACGCGGGCGGCTCCGACTCACCCAGCGACCAGGACGACGAGTGACCACGCTTCCCCAGCCCCTTCCCACACCGTTCCCCGGCACGCTCCCGCCGCTGCCGTACGAGACGCCCGCGAGCGAGGACGACCTCGCGCGGATGCGGGACCAGGTGGGCCGCGAGATGCGCGGCGTCCACTCGGTCGCGCGCCGCTGCGCGTGCGGTCGCCCCGCCGTGGTGCGCACCCTGCCCCGCCTGCCCGGGGGCACGCCGTTCCCGACCTCGTTCTACCTCACCCTGCCCAGCATGGTGCAGGCCGCCTCGCACCTCGAGGCCGCGGGTCGCCTCGCCGAGCTCACCGCGCAGCTCGGCGAGGACCCCGAGCTCGCCGCGGGCTACCGCCGTGCCCATGAGCGCTACCTCGAGCGCCGCGCGGAGCTCGGGAGCGTCGAGGAGATCGAGGGCATCAGCGCGGGCGGCATGCCCGGCCGCGTGAAGTGCCTGCACGCGATCATCGGCCACGGACTGGCCGAGGGCCCCGGGGTCAACCCCGTGGCCGACCTCGTCC
Source organism: Brachybacterium halotolerans (assembly GCF_016623465.1). GTDB lineage: Bacteria > Actinomycetota > Actinomycetes > Actinomycetales > Dermabacteraceae > Brachybacterium > Brachybacterium halotolerans. Next base: position 8,363 of record NZ_JAEDAJ010000019.1, on the reverse strand, counting down.
TCGCCGAGATCGCCCCGGACACGGAGATCTCCGTCTGCCGCTGCGAGAGCTTCGAGGGCACCACGGGGGAGGACGAGCGATGAGCACGGACGGACCCTCCACGGCCCCCGTCGCCGCGATCGACTGCGGCACGAACTCGATCCGCCTGCTGATCGCCCGCGGCGCGGGCGACGGCGGCCTCGTGGACGTCGAGCGCCGGATGGAGGTCGTGCGCCTGGGCTTCGACGTCGACCGCACCGGGCGGTTCGACCCCGCCGCGATCGAGCGCACGCTCGCGGCGACGCGCGAGTACGCCGCGGCGATCTCCGCGCACGGCGCCGAGCGGATCCGCTTCGTCGCGACCTCCGCGACGCGCGACGCCTCCAACCGCGGGGAGTTCATCGACGGCGTCCGGGAGATCCTCGGGGTCGTCCCCGAGGTCGTCCCCGGCGATGTCGAGGCGGAGCTGTCCTTCCAAGGCGCCGTGAGCACCCTCTACGGGCTCGTCCCGGGGCAGCGCCTGGTCGTGGACATCGGCGGCGGCTCCACCGAGCTCGTCGCCGGCGTCGAGGCGCCCGAGCACCGCATCAGCCTGGACATGGGCTCGGTCCGTCTCACCGAGCGCCACCTGCGCTCCGATCCGCCGAGCGAGCGGGAGATCGACGCCGCCCGCGCGGACATCGACGCCCTGCTCGATCGCGCCGAGGAGGTCGTGCCGCTGGCGCCCACGCGCACCCTCGTCGGCGTCGCCGGGACCGTCACCACGCTGACCGCGCTCGCGCAGGGCCTCGAGGTCTACACGCCCGACGCCACCCACGGCGCGCGCCTGGACATCGCACGCATGCGCGAGGTCTGCCTCGAGGTGCTCGCCATGAGCACGGACGAGCGCCGTCGTCGCCCGATCATCCACCCCGGGCGGATCGACGTCATCGGCGCAGGTGCGCTGATCTGGGAGCGCGTCCTCGCGCGCGCGCAGGAGGCTTCCGGCATCTCCGAGGTGCGCTCCTCCGAGCACGACATCCTCGACGGCATCGCGCTCTCCCTGCTGTGATCTGAGCCACCGCGCGTGGAGCGGCGACCTGCACGAACGTGCGGGCAGTGGGGCAGAAACGCCCCGGAGCCGCCCATGTCTTGCCGAGCGGAGGTTTTTTCTCCGCACAGCTCCTTGGCCCTATCCTGTCGGTATGAACACCATCACCGGCGGAAAGCCCCATGTCCTCATCCTCGGCGGCGGGTCCGTCGGGCTCACCACGGCCAGCGAGCTGCGCAAGTCGCTCGGCTCCGACATCGCGATCACCGTCGTGGACTCGCGCCCGTACCTGACCTTCGCCCCCTTCCTCCCCGAGGTCGGCTCCGGCTCGATCGACCCGCGCAACGCGCTCGCCCCGCTGCGCAAGGCGCTCTCGGGCACGAAGGTCGTCACCGGTGCCGTCACCGGCGTGAAGAGCTCCGAGAAGGTCGTCTCGGTCGAGACCGAGGACGGCGACGACCTCGAGATCTCGTACGACTACCTCGTGCTGGGCCTGGGCTCCGTGCCGCGCCTGCTGCCGATCCCCGGCCTCGCCGAGAACGCGATCGGCTTCAAGTGGGTCGAGGAGGCCGTGGCCGTGCGCGACCGCATCCTCGCGAACCTCGCCGAGGCCGCGTCGACCAAGGATCCCCGCACCCGCAAGCGCCTGCTCACCTTCACCTTCATCGGCGGCGGATTCGCCGGCGGCGAGGCCGTGGCGGAGGCCGAGGACATGGTCCGCGACGCCCTGCGCTACTACCCCGACCTGCACTCCTCGGACGTGCGCTTCGTCCTCATCGACGCCGCGCCCTTCATCTTCCCCGAGGTCAGCGAGGAGCAGCGCGCCTACGCGCTCAACCAGCTGCGTGAGCGCGGCGTCGAGGTCAAGCTCGAGACGTTCGTGAACTCCTGCGAGAACAACGTCATCAAGACCAGCGACGACGACGAGTTCGAGACCGACCTGATCGTCTGGAACGCGGGCGTGAAGCCGAACCCGCTGCTGAGCGAGGCCGAGGCCTTCGACATCCCCGTGCTCTCCGAGCGCGGCCCGAAGATGGGCAAGCTCGAGTGCCTCCCCGATCTCCGGGTCAAGGGCGCCGAGGGCGCCATGGACGACGTGTTCGCCGGCGGCGACTGCGCGGCCGTGCCGGACCTGGCCTCCGGCGAGGACAAGATCTGCCCGCCCAACGCCCAGCACGCCGTGCGCCAGGGCAAGCGGATCGCGGACAACATCACGCGCTCCGTGCAGGGCCGTCCGCTCGTGGACTACTACCACAAGAACATGGGCACCATGGCGACCCTGGGCATGTACAAGGGCATGGGGTACCTCCTGCTCGGCGACAAGCGCATCGAGCTCAAGGGTGTCCCCGCCTGGGCCGCCGCTCGCGCGTACCACCTGTACACGATGCCGACGATCGGCCGGAAGGCCGCCGTCGTCGCCGACTGGGTGAGCACCGCGATCTCGCGCCGGGACATCATCGGCATCCCGCAGTCGACGAACCCCCGCGGCGCCTTCGAGCTCGCGGCCGGTCCGAAGAAGAAGTGACGCGCTGACCGACATGCGCACGCGGCGCTGACGCGGCGCGGGGGGGGGGGGGGCCCCCGGGGCCCCCCCCGGGCCCGCGGCGGGCCGCGGGGCCCGCCCCCC
>NZ_JAEDAJ010000019.1:0-5717 GCF_016623465.1 Brachybacterium halotolerans | reverse complement strand
CGCGGACCGACAGGCGCACGCGGCGCTGCCGCGGCGCGGACGACGCCGGGCCCGGGGGCGATCCCCGGGGCCCGTCGTCGTCCTGCTGTCCCTGCCCGCGGCTCCGATGATCCGTCGCGCACAGCGGGACCGCCGGAGGTGCGGCGAGCCATCCCGCGTGCTCTATGATGTGATCGGACATGATCATTGGATGTCTGATCCGGTCATGCTCGATCATCGATGAGCCGTCCGGCGGGTGCTTCCCGGGCCGGGCGACGGACTGCAGGAGGACCCGTGGAGATCATCATCGCGAAGGACGCCGAGCAGGCGGCCGCGGTCGTCGCCGACCGCTTCGAGGAGGTCCTGCGCGAGCGCGGCGAGGACGGCGCCGTGCTCGGTCTGGCGACCGGATCGAGCCCGGTCCTCACGTATCGCGAGCTGATCGCGCGCCACCGCGAGCAGGGACTGAGCTTCGCCCACGCGCGCGCCTTCCTGCTCGACGAGTACATCGGCCTCAGCGCCGACCACGAGCAGAGCTACCACCGCTTCATCCGCGACACCTTCACCGGCCACGTGGACATGCCCGATGAGCTCGTGCTCTCGCCCGACGGCGAGGCGTCCGACCCGCGCGCCGAGGCCGTGCGCTACGACGCCTCCATCGGCGAGGCCGGCGGGGTGGACATCCAGATCCTCGGCATCGGCGCCAACGGCCACATCGGCTTCAACGAGCCCAGCAGCTCCTTCGGCTCCCGCACCCGCGTGAAGACCCTGACCGAGCAGACCGTGCGCGACAACGCCCGCTTCTTCTCGAGCTCCGACGAGGTCCCGATCCACGTCCTCACCCAGGGCCTGGCGACCATCCGCGAGGCGCGCCGGATCGTGCTCATCGCGACCGGCGCGGGGAAGGCGCAGGCCGTGCGCGACATGGCCGAGGGCCCCGTGAGCGCTGCCTGCCCGGCCAGCATCCTGCAGATGCATCCCGCGGTCACCGTCGTCGTCGACGAAGCCGCGGCGCGTGATCTCACGCACGCCGACTACTACCGCTTCATCCAGTCCCAGAAGGACCGCCTGGCGAGCTGAGCCCCGTGTGCGCTCGGCACTTGCGCGCCGAGCGCCCGCCGCAGATCGCGGCACGCGACCGCCCCGCCCTCCCGCGCGCCGTCCACGACGTCCGCCAGGGAACCGGTCCTCCCGCCCGCGCGGATAGCATCTGGACATGCACACGACGCCCCCCGGCACGACCGCGCCCGCCCCCACCGGCGCCTCCTCAGGCATCGACCGCTTCTTCGGGATCAGCGCCCGGGGGTCGAGCGTCGGCCGCGAGGTGCGCGGCGGCATCGTCACCTTCTTCGCGATGTGCTACATCGTGGTGCTGAACCCGCTGATCATCGGAACCGTCCCCGATTCCACGGGGCACTACCTGGGCGGCGGCACCGAGCCCAACCTGCCCGCGGTGGCCGCCGGCACGGCGCTCGTGGCCGGACTGCTCACGATCCTCATGGGCGCCTGGGCGAAGTTCCCGCTGGCCCTCGCCGCGGGCCTCGGCCTGAACGCCGTGATCGCCTACTCGGTCGCGCCGCTGCCGGGCATGACCTGGGCCGGCGCGATGGGCCTCGTGCTCATCGAGGGCGTCGTCGTGCTGATCCTGGTGCTCACCGGCTTCCGCCGGGCCGTCTTCAACGCGGTGCCTCCGTTCATGAAGACCGCGATCGGCGTGGGCCTGGGCCTGTTCATCGCCTTCGTGGGCCTGTTCAACGCCCGCTTCATCACCCCCGCCGACGGCACCCCGGTCCAGCTGGGGGCGGACGGCTCCCTGGCCGGCTGGCCGATCCTCGTGTTCATCGTGGGCCTGGTCCTCATGTTCGCGCTGTACGTGCGCAGGGTCCCCGGCGCCATCCTCATCGCGATCGTCGCCGCGACCGTGCTCGCGATCGTCATCGAGAAGGTCGTCGGCGTGGGCGCGTACTCCGACGGGTCCGACGGCGGCGCCGCGAACCCGCACGGCTGGAGCCTGAACGTGCCGAGCCTCGGCGGCTCGCCCGTGCAGATGCCCGACTTCTCGACCCTGTTCACCGTGGACCCCATCGGCGGCATCACCGCGGCCGGCGCCGTGGGCGCGACCACGATCGTGTTCTCGCTGCTGCTGGCCGACTTCTTCGACACCATGGGCACCATGGTCGCGGTCGCCGCCGAGGGCGACATGCTCGACGAGGACGGCGACATCCCCCATTCCCAGCGGATCCTGGTGGTCGACTCCCTCGCGGCGATCGCCGGCGGCGTCGGCGGCGTCTCCTCCGCCACGAGCTACGCCGAGTCGGCGTCGGGCGTCGCCGAGGGCGCCCGCACGGGCCTGGCCGCGATCGTCGCGGGCCTCGCGTTCCTGCTCAGCACGCTGCTCTCGCCGCTCGTCGCGATGGTGCCCTACGAGGCGGCCACCCCGGCGCTGGTGATGGTCGGCTTCCTCATGATGACCCAGGTGACCTCGATCGACTTCACCGACGTCGAGAAGGCGATCCCCGCCTTTCTCACCATCATGCTCATGCCCTTCACCTACTCGATCACGGTGGGCATGGGCGCGGGCTTCCTCATGTACGTCGTGATCCGGATCGTGCGCGGCAAGGCCCGCGAAGTCCACTGGCTGATGTACGTGGTGGCCGTCCTGTTCGTGCTCTACTTCCTGCGCGGCCCCCTCGAGAGCCTGCTGACGTGAGCGACCGGGCCCGGGAGGCGCACGTCGACGACATCGTCGCGGATCTCCACCGCGTGCTGCTGGTGTCCTCGCGGCGTCTGCGCTCGCGCGCGGCCTCGGAGGAGGTCTCCGTGGCCCAGTTCTCCGTGCTCGCCTGCCTGCACAGGGAGGGCGAGGCCACGCCCGGGCGCGTCGCCGACTTCGAGCGCGTGAGCCCGCCCGTGATGACGCGGATCATCGCCCGGCTCGAGGAGGCGGGATGGGTCGCCCGGCGTCCCCACCCGAGCGACCGGCGGCAGGTCCTGCTCGCCCTCACCGAGGAGGGCGCGACGATCGTCGAGGAGGGCCGACGGGCCCGCAGCGCCTGGCTGCGCGAAAGGGTCGACGGCCTCGACGACGCCCAGCTCGGACAGCTGGAGACGGCCGCCCGCATGCTGCGCGACGTCCTCCTGGACGCCCCGCGCGAGGGTGCCCGGGAGTGATCGCGCCCGACCTGCGCGAAGGGCCCGGGCCGACGCCATGACGGCGATCGGCCCGGGCCCTTCGCGCGGGCGGTCCGGTCCTTCGTGGTGACCGGCCTGCTGCTCAGCCCTCCCGCAGCGCGTCCAGGACATGGTCGAGGACGGCGATCAGGGAGCGCACATCGGACTCCGGCACGGCGGGGAACGTCGCGATCCGCAGCTGGTTGCGGCCGAGCTTCCGGTAGGGCTCGATGTCCACGATCCCGCGCGAGCGGAGCAGGGAGGCGATGCCCGCGGCATCGACGTCGTCGGCAAGGTCCAGCGTCGTGACGACCTGGGAGCGCAGCGCCGGGTCGGCGACGAAGGGGGAGACCTCCTCGCGCTTCGCGGCCCAGTCCTGCAGGAGACCGCTCGTGGCGCGGGTGCGCGCGTCGGCCCAGGCCAGTCCACCCTGGCCGAGGATCCATTCGATCTGCTCCGCGAGCAGCACGAGGGTGGAGATCGCAGGGGTGTTCAGCGTCTGGTCCTTGCGGGAGTTGCTGATCGCGGCCGTGAGCGAGAGGAACTCGGGGATCCAGCGGTCGCCGGCATCGAGCTGCTCGGCGCGCTCGATCGCAGCGGGGGAGAGGGCCGCGATCCAGAGCCCTCCGTCGGAGGCGAAGGACTTCTGCGGTGCGAAGTAGTACGCGTCCGTCTGGGCGAGGTCCACGGCCACGCCGCCCGCGGCGCTCGTCGCGTCGACGAGGACGAGCTGATCCTCGCCGGCGCCCTCCGGCCGGCGTACCGGGAGCATGACCCCGGTCGACGTCTCGTTCTGCGGCCACGCGTAGGCATCCACCGTCTCGTCCGCCCGGGGAGCGATGCCGCTGCCGGGCTCGGCGCGCAGCACCGAGGGATCCGACAGGTGGGGCGCGCCGGCGGTCTCCGCTGCGAACTTCGAGGAGAACTCGCCGAGGACCAGGTGCTGTGCGCGCTCCCGGATCAGACCGAACGCGGCCGCATCCCAGAACGCGGTCGAGCCGCCGTTGCCCAGCACGATCTCGTACCCCTCGGGCAGGGCGAAGAGCTCCGCGAGGCCCTCACGGACCCGGCGCACGAGGTCCTTGACGGGCGCCTGTCGGTGGGAAGTCCCCATGACGCTCGATCCGAGCGCCGAGAGAGCGGCCATCTGCTCGGGACGGATGCGCGAGGGACCGGAGCCGAACCGCCCGTCCGTTGGGAGCAGCTCATCGGGGATGGTGATGCGGTCGAGCGCGGGCACTGGGCCTCCTGCGAGGTGTGGGTGGTGGACAGGGCGCGGCAGCCGCGGCGCCGGAGAGCACCGCGTCGGCGCCGACCCTGCCATTGTCCGACGGGGCCCGCCCTCCGTGCGAGACGGCTCCGCTGTGTGGACGGTCCCGCGACACCCCTTCGGCGACGAACCGGGGCGCGAGTTCTGGCAGTATCGAGGCATGAACCGCGCGGAGCTCGACAAGAACCCCTACGACGTCGCCGGGATGTTCGACGGCATCGCGCGCAGGTACGACCTCATGAACGACCTCGCCGCCCTGGGACAGGTGCGCTCGTGGCGCCGGGCCATGGTGGACTCTCTCGACATCACGGCGGGCCAGCACGTCCTGGACCTCGCCGCCGGCACGGGCACCTCGACCGCCGCGCTCGTGGACGCCGGCGCCGACGCCGTGGCCGCCGACTTCTCGCTGGGCATGATGGAGGAGGGCCGACGGCGCCAGCCGCACATCCCCTTCGTCGCCGCGGATGCGCAGGCGCTGCCGTTCGCCGACGACTCCTTCGACGCCGCTGTCATCTCCTTCGGACTGCGCAACGTGCAGCAGCCTCGGACCGCCATCGCGGAGATGGCGCGCGTGGTCCGGCCCGGCGGGCGGGTCGTCATCTGCGAGTTCTCGACGCCCACGTCCACCGTGTTCCGCACCGTCTACAGCAGGTACCTGCTGCGCGCGATCCCCGCGGTCGCCCATCGCGTGACGCAGAGCCCCGAGGCCTACGACTACCTCTCCGAGTCGATCCTCGACTGGCCGGACCAGGAGGAGCTGCGCACCTGGATGCTCGACGAGGGCCTGAAGCAGGTCCAGTTCCGCAACCTCACCGGCGGCATCGTCGCCCTGCATCGCGGCGTGGTGCCGGCAGCCTGAACCTCGTCCCTCGGTCCTCCTCGTTCCTCAGGGCGCCGACGCCCGGCCCCGGGCCGCCCTCACGAGTCCATGGCGGAGCGCCCACAGGCACGACCGGAGGGCTCCGAACACACGAGCGGCGAGCCTCCGGCGCCGACCGGCGGTGCCCGCCCGGGCACACGTGGTGCAGAACACGCTCTGACCAGGGGCTGTGGAGTTGACGTGGGGGCTCGGGGTGCGTAAGTTATTACCTCGTGCCCGGCGGACAGGTTCGGGGGATTGGAAACAGTGTTTCTGGTTTCTCGGATGGGTTCGGGTGCTCCGGTTAATTCAATAGTCAGTTTCGGTGGTAGCCCAGATCACAGGGTGCCGAGTTGACATGGAGAACCGATTGCTCCTAAGCTTTAGGGGTTGCCTCGGAGAGAAGGCCCGGATGGGTGCGGATCTTTGAGTGCGCGT
>NZ_JAEDAJ010000018.1 GCF_016623465.1 Brachybacterium halotolerans | reverse complement strand
CCCCTCTCGTCATCCTGGGCGCTGAGTCATGGCGCCCGCCGAGCGACGCCTCAGTAGGCGCCGTCCTTGCCGATCACGGCCTTGACGGTGCGCAGCATGATCCACAGGTCCATGCCGAGCGACCAGTTGTGGGCGTAGCGGACGTCGAGCGCCTGCGCCTGCTCCCAGCTCAGCGCGGAGCGGCCGGAGACCTGCCAGAGGCCGGTCATCCCGGGCACGACACCCAGACGGTGGAACGCGGAGCCCGTGTAGAGCGCCACCTCCCCGTCGCGCTGGGGACGCGGCCCGACGAGGCTCATGGAGCCTCCCAGGACGTTGAGCAGCTGCGGGATCTCGTCGATCGAGTAGCGGCGCAGGAAGCCGCCGATGCGGGTCAGGCGGGGATCGTTCTGGATCTTGAACAGCGGCTTGTCGTCCGTCTGCTGCTCGCGCAGCAGCGCGGCCAGCTTCGCGTCGGCATCGACGGCCATGCTGCGGAACTTGAACATGCGGAACGGCTTGCCGTCCTTGCCCACGCGCTCCTGGCGGTAGAAGATCGGCCCGTGGTCGTCCAGCCGCACGGCGAGGGACACCACGATGAGCAGCGGCGAGAGCGCGGCCAGCAGCAGCGCGGAGCCGAGGATGTCGAAGCCGCGCTTGGCCATGCGCACCGGCACCGGCTGGCGCGGGGGCCGGATCACGACGGAGGCGCCGCGGGCGCCGGAGACGACCCGCACGCGCGACCGACGCGCTCCCGGGGCCATGAAGGACAGCTTGAGCGGGATGCCGCGGCCGCGGAGCTCCCAGCTCAGGTGCGTGAGCAGCTGCGCGGGCGCGGCGCCGCGGACCTCGACGACCTCGCTGCCCGTCTCCTCGACGCGATCGAGCACGTCCTGGACCTGCTCGTCCATCGGCGCGGCCTCGCCGCCCACGAGCACTGCGGTCTCCTCCTCCAGGAGTCCCGAGGCCATCGGGTCGACGGGCTCGGTGGACACGAGCACGGAGCGCACGGGGTGCAGGACGCGGCCCAGCCCCACGATGACCGCGCCGCCCGCGCCGAGCGTCAGGGCGAGGGCGAGCAGGGCGGGGCCCGAGGGGACGATCTCCCCCAGGAAGGGACGCGAGAGCGCCAGCAGCAGCGCTCCGAGGACGACGAGCAGGAGGGGACGCGTGGCGTCCGCTCGCGCGCTGTCGAGCGGACGCGAGGACTGGGCGCTCATCATCACCGCCCACGCGAGCGCGAGGACGGCGAGGGTGCCCGCGGCCGCGAGGGGCGCCGCGGTCATCAGGGCGCTCGCACCGACCGTGATCACGGCGACGGCGAGGGAGAGCACCGCGGTGAGGGCGACGCGGCGACCGTGGGCCCCGAGACGCGCCGGGGAAGGGTCCGCATGCGGTGCGGCGGGAGCGAGCTCCGGCCGCAGCGGCACCACGAGGCTCTCGGCGCTGCGTGCGCTCGCGCTCGCGGCGATCTCCGCGCCGGGCTCCGCGAAGCCCGTGTCCGGAAGAAGGAGGAGCGACGACGCGTGCTCCTCGACATCGGCGGCGCTCTGCGCCGTCTCGCCCGCTGCGGATGCGCGGTTCCCGCGCACCTCCGCGACCTGCATACTCATAGGAAGGCCCCCTGAAGTCGACTCTCGTTCCCGGCCGGACTCCACGTCCTGGCCGAGCCGTCGGCGGGGCACCCCGCCCCCGATCTCCGACGTACCTCATGTTCCGGACAACCGGAACGAATACGGACACTTCGGACAGCCTAGGGATGCTCGAACCCGAAGCGAAGGGGGGTGCGGGCTACTTGCGGGTCACCATCGATCCACGGCCGTGGGATGTGGTTCCACTGCGAGCCATTGCGGATATCCGGCCATCCCGCAAGGAGCTCCGCGCCCATCGGAGACCCCGTCGAGCGACGCGTCTCGGGGGCCGCGACGCGTCCCAGAGGGGCCGGTCCGCGCCATGACGGAAACGGGATGTGATGCGCATCCCGTATATTCCTCGCAAGTCGGACACTTCGGGCTCGACGTGGCATCCTCGATCTACCCCGTTCCGCGCATCCGGAGCGGCCCGGAACCCGTCGCGGAGACTGCGGTGCGACCCGCACCACGCAGAAGCACCCGCATCGCCCCACCCGAGCCGCACGGACGGCGCCCTCCAGGCGTCGGCGCGGACGGGATCGTGACGCCGCAGAGGCGCCCGCCCCAGGACGGGGACCGGAGATCAGCAGTCAGCAGGAGGTGGAGAGATGGTGTTCGTCGCGCGTCCGGAGGCACTCGCTCTGCTCCAGCGCGCGCTCCGGGATCCCGCCGGCAGGACGCTCACGGTCTCCGGCCCTATCGGCAGCGGCAAGTCGTTCCTGCTCGACGCGCTGCGGGGCAGCGCCTCCCTCCCCTCGACCATCGTCCGGGCCGGGTCGGCCCCCTCCGACTGGACCCTCGGGGGCCTCTCCAGCGTCCTGGCCGCGATCGACGGACTGCTCGGCACCGAGACGCTCCCCGTGCTCGACGCGCACGACCCGGCGGACCTGCCCGCGCTCGCCCGCGGCATCGCCTCCGAGATCGAGCGGCGATCGATCACGGACTTCCTCGTGATCGTCGACGACGCCGACCTGCTGGACGAGCCCAGCCGCACCGTCCTCGAGGTCGTCACCCTGCGCTGCGCCCCGCACGGGATGCGCTGCGCGCTCGCGATCCGGCCCGATGCGCAGGGCCCCGACTCCGGCCGACGCCAGACGATCGGCCTGCCCGACCTCGACCTGGAGACCATGCGCCGCCTCGCGGGGGACTTCGCACCCGAGGGCGCGGATCCCGCCGTCCTGCTGCTGCTCGCGACCGCCGCCGGCGGGAACCCCCTCGCCCTCGAGGGGCTCATCGACGCCTCTCTCCCTGAGGCCCTGGACGGCACCTCGCCCCTCCAGGTGCCGCTGCCCGCGGATGCACGGCTCGAGGAGGCGCATCGGGCCCTCCTCGGCCCGCTCGACGAGGAGCAGATGATGCTGGTGCAGGTGCTCTCGAGCGCGCCCGCGACCCCCGAGACCACGCTGCTCGCGTGCGGGGACCCAGGCGCGTCGGCCGTGGCGCTCGACGACCTGATCGGTTCCGGACTGGTGACCCGCACGGGCGGCCTGGTGCGGCTGCGCTCGCTCTCCCTGCGCTCCTCGGTCTACTGGGGTCAGACCGCACACGCTCGTCAGTCCCTCCACGAGAAGCTCGCCGCGACCGCCGCCGGGGACGCGCCCGAGTGGGGCCAGTGGCATCTCAGCTTCGTCGACCCCGAGCGCGCGCAGCCGACGGTGCTGCTCGAGGGAGCGCGCGCCCTCGTGGACGCGGCCGACACGCGGCCGGCCCTGCACCTCGTGGAGCGCGCGCTGTCCCTCTCCGTCGGCGAGGCCCCGGAGATCGCGCGGCTCCTGTGCGAGCTCGTGGAGTCCCTCCTCGCCCACGGGGAGATCGAGCTCGCCGAGCGATACCTCAGCTTCGCCCGCGAGCGCTTCGCGGGATCAGGCATGCCCGCGGCCCTGACCCGCTCCGCCCTCCTCTTCGCCCACGTCCGGGGCGAGGCGCTGCCGGTGCACCTCCTGCGCCACAGCCTCGCGGACCACGCGGCGGGAACGGAGACCGAACGCATCGACCTGGTGGCCATGGGAGCCCTGCTGCTCCTCCAGCGCTGGGAGCTGCGCGGCGCGCGGGAGCTGGTCGGCCTCGCGCAGGATTCCGGGCTGCGCGCGACGCCCCTGCTCGCGACGACCTCGCGCCTGGCCGACCTCTACCACCGGGTGCTGCACGGCGAAGGAGCACCCGCCGGCGCCTGCGAACGGGTGATGATCGCGGATCTCGAGCGCCCCGGCGACCAGGGAATCGTGAGGACCGTGCTCGCACAGGCGCTCTCGATCGCCGAGTCCTACGCCGAGGCCCGCGATGTCGTCGACCCGTCGGGACGCGGGGGCACCTCCTCGCCGGCCCCGCGCGCCCTCAGCCGCGCCCTCGACCTCACGGAGATCGAGCTCCGCGCGGGCCTGCCCGCGCGCGCGCGCGAGTCCTTCCGGAGCCTCGCCCCGTTCGGCTCGAGCACGCGCATGATGCAGCCGCTGGTGCTGCGGGCGCAGGTCGCGCTGCTGCTGAGCAGCGGGGAGATAGAGGAGGCGGAGACGATCCTCTCGCGTCTCCAGCGCAGTCTCGCCCCCGGCGGCAACCCGCGCCTGGAAGCGGAGGTCGCGGTCCTGATGGCCCGCGCCGCTCGCATGGGCGGGAACCTCGAGTCCGCGGCCCAGCACTTCGCACGGGTCAGGGCCCAGGCCGCGCGATTCCACGCACCGCACCTGCTGCGCTTCCACGAGCACTACATCCAGACGCTCGTGGAGCTGGGACGGCGCGAGGAGGCCGCCGCCGTCCTCGAGGAGCTCACGGCGCTCTCCCACGACGCCCCGTCGCCCTGGGCGCGACTCGCGATCGCCAACTCCCGCACCCTGCTCAGCACCGGCGAGTCCGCGGACGGCGAGATCCAGGGCGTCATCGAGACGGGTCACGACACGGGCCACGAGCTCCAGCGCGGCCAGTTCCTGCTCGCCTACTCCCAGCGTCTCGAGGAGCTGGGGCGCAGCACGGACTCACGGTCGGCGCGCGATGCCGGTCTCCTGGCGATCGACCAGACGGGGCAGAGCACCGCCGACCTCGCACCCGCCCCGATGCCGCGCACGACAGCGAGTGCGGATCCCCTGGCCCGGCTCGGGGAGAAGGAGCGGGCGGTCGCCGAGCTCGTCGGCCGCGGCATGCGCAACCGGGCGATCGCCTCCGAGCTGTTCGTCTCGGTCCGCACGGTCGAGCTGCGCCTGACCCGCGTCTACCGCACCCTCGGCATCCGCTCCCGCGCCCAGCTCGTCCAGATCCTCCAGGCCACGGGCACCGGTGCCGGCGTCGGTGCGGGTGCCGGCGCCGAGCGCGTCGGCAGTCGCAGCCGCTGAGCCCATCGGCGGCCACCGACGGCCGACGGCCCGGAGCTCAGACGCGCACGCGCTGCGGGGACGGGGCGTCGGCCGATCGGGCGAGGCCCTCGCCCATGCGCAGGCCGTGGTGCCGGTCGAGCGCGTCGCACAGCAGCACGGTCAGCAGGAAGACGGCGATCCCCCACGGGGCGATCGAGGCGCCCTGGCCGGGGAACACGGGGGCACCGAAGGGCGCGAGCAGGGTGGTGAGCCCGAAGGTGCCCAGCTGCAGGAGGATCGGCAGCTCGAGGCCGCCGCTCTTCCAGGCCAGGATCCCGCTGCACAGCGAGATGAGGGCGGCCCCGGCGAGCGCGCCCGCGTCGGCCCCGAAGCCGCGGCCGATCAGCGAGAGCGGCACCGGCAGCACGATCGCCCAGAAGGGGCTGCGCAGCCAGGTGCCGACGGCCTGCTGGCCGATCCCGCGGAACACGAGCTCCTCGCCCACGGCGCGCAGCGGCGCGAGCACCACGGTCAGCACGAGCACGCCGACGATCGCCCCGGCGCTCCCCCGCGGCCCGATCTGCGCGGGCCCGGTGCCCACGAGCATACCCGCGACGGCCGCGATGACCAGTACGGGAAGCATGCGCGCGGCGCCCCAGGCCAGCATGTCCGGGCGGATGCGCCCGGCGACCGACCACAGCGTGCGCACCGGTCGCCAGCCGCCGATGCGCACGCCCAGCAGCGCAGCGGGCACCGCGAAGGCGCCGAGCGCGAGGGCGACGAAGACGCTCAGCGGGCTCGCCGGATCGCCCTGACTGCGGCCGATCGCCATCGGGTCCACTCCCGGCAGGATCGCGAGCACGGTCACCGTGCCCACGAGCACCAGATAGGCGAAGACGATCTGCGCGACGCCTGCGGCCAGCGCGGTCAGCAGCGGCCGGAACCAGCGCGCCCACTCGGGCCGCAGGTGCGCGAGCCTGTGGTAGGGCAGGGTGGCCGACGGGATCGGGTCGGGCACGGGATCGGACGCGCTGTCGGTCTCGGACCGGGGCGCGTCCGCCGACGCGGCGGACGCGGGCCGGCCCCGCCCCTCAGGCGGCACGTCGCGACCCGGTGCCGGCGAGCTTGGCGCGGCGCTCGGCGCGCTCCTTCGCCTCGGCCGCGTGGGCCTGGGAAGCGGCCTCGCTGAGGCCAAGGTCCTCGATGCCCAGGCGATGCGCGGGCTGTGTGAACGGCGTCTCCGAGACCACCTCGCCGGAGGGGCTCACGTGCAGCAGCTCGCCGTCGCCCAGGAGACGCCACTGATCGGAGTCGTCCATGGGCTCGCTCGCGATCACCACCGAGCGCACGTCGCGCAGCTCGGCGCTGGTCGCGCGCAGGGTGTCGGAGGCCTGGTGCAGGGCGTCGTCGTTCCTGCCGCCGGCGGGCCGGTCTCGCACCCACAGCTCGTTGGTCTCCGGCAGGCGCAGCGCGTAGAGGTGCTCGTCCCGGGCGACGACGAGGTTCAGCGAGTAGACGGGCACGCGCCCGAGCACCCAGGAGATCGCGGAGATCAGCCCCGCGTGCAGGTCGCCGCCTGCCGCGGAGGTCTCACCGGCGATGAGCGCGGCGAGCCATTCGCTGTCGGTCGCGCCCTCGACGAGGTGCCCGGCGCCGAGCTCCCGCACGCGCCCGCGCAGCTCGTCCGTCACGCGCAGCACCCCGTTGTGGGCGACGATGATGCCGTCCATGAGGAACGGGTGCGTGTTGACCAGCTCGTTCGCGGTCCCGGAGGAGTTGCGCACGTGGGCGATCATCGCGCGGGAGCGCAGGTCGGAGGCGATCCGGGCGTACCGGCTCGAGGAGTGCGCGGCCACCGGCCGCTTCTGCACGTGCGGCGCTCCCTCGTCGTCGAACCATCCGATGCCGGTGCCGTCGGCGTTGAACTGCGACTGGTGCGCGAGCGAGTACGGGGCGTCGAGCAGCCAGAAGCGGGCGGTGACGGGACGGTCGGCGTGGAGGGCGAAGAGTCGGCACATGGTCCTCCCACTGTAAGGCGGGTGCGCGCGGACCGCCCGGACAGTGTGATCCGCGGACCCGCGCGGTCCGTCGGCCGGCTGGTCAGCGCCGGGTGGTCCGATCGTCACCCCCGCCTCGCCGACGGGGAGTAGCGTGCGTCACGTCCACGGCCGCTCCGGCCGACGCGACGCTCCCCACCGGGCGCCCGCCGACCGCTGTCGCCGACCGCACGTGAGGAGGGGGACGCATGTCCGAGACCGCACACCCCGCGCAGGGAGGCGCGGGCACCGGCCGAGGCGGGAGCGCCGGCCGAGGCGGGGGCGCCCGCGCGACGGCGGGGCCGTCGTTCCAGGCGGTGCGCAGCCTGATCCCGGCGCGCATGGACCGTCTGCCCTGGGCACGCTTCCACACCCTGGTGATCGTGGGACTCGGCGCCGCCTGGATCCTCGACGGCATCGAGGTGCAGATCGTCGCGGCAAACGGCTTCGCCGCCGACCTCGGCATGAGCAACGAGCAGATCACCGCCTCGGCGACCTTCTACCTGTTCGGACAGGTGCTCGGCTCGCTCGTGTTCGGTCGGCTGACCGACCGGATCGGCCGCAAGAAGCTGTTCGCCCTCACCCTCGCCGTGTACCTCGCGGGCTCCGCGCTCGCGGGCCTCTCGTTCTCCATGTGGTTCTTCTACCTGTGCCGCTTCATCGCCGGCGCGGGCATCGGCGGCGAGTACTCGGCGATCAACTCCGCGATCGACGAGCTGATCCCCGCGAAGTACCGCGGGCGCGTGGACCTCGCCGTCAACGGCACCTACTGGGCGGGCGTCGCCCTCGGTGCGGCCTCGACGATCTTCCTGCTGGACCCCGAGCTCGTGAACGAGCACTGGGGCTGGCGGATCGGCTTCTTCATCGGCCCGGTCCTCGGCCTCATCCTGATCCTCATGCGCCGGGCGATCCCCGAATCGCCGCGCTGGATGCTCACCCACGGCCGCGGCGAGGAGGCCGAGCAGATCATCGCGGGCATCGAGGAGCGGGTCCACGACAGCGGCCACGAGCTCGGCGAGGTCGACGAATCGCGGGCGATCACCGTGAAGCCCGAGGAGCGGCTGCCGTTCCGCGAGGTCGCCCATGTGTTCTTCAAGGTCTACCCGGGTCGCACCGTGCTGGGCGTGACGCTCATGGTCACCCAGTCGTTCCTGTACAACGCCATCTTCTTCACCTACGCGATCGTCCTCGAGCAGTTCTACGGGGTCGCGAAGGACGCGGCGGGGCTGTACATGATCCCCTTCGCGATCGGGAACCTGCTGGGCCCGCTGCTGCTCGGTCCGCTGTTCGACACCATCGGCCGACGCAGGATGATCTTCGGGACGTACGGGCTCGCGGCGGTGATCCTCACGGTCTCCGCGATCGCCTTCTCGGCGGATCTGCTGACGGCCACCACGCACACGGTGTTCTGGTGCGTGGCGTTCTTCTTCGCGAGCGCGGGCGCCTCCTCCGCCTATCTGACGGTCTCCGAGGTGTTCCCGCTCGAGGTGCGCGGCCAGGCGATCAGCTACTTCTTCTCGATCGCGCAGATCGCGGGCGCGATCGCACCGCTCATCTACGGGGCCCTGATCGGCGACGGCTCCTCGCGCGGGCCGCTGGTCATCGGCTACCTGGGCGGCAGCCTGATCATGCTGATCGGCGGCGTCGTGGCCCAGGTCCTCGGCGTCGACGCCGAGCGCAAGGGCCTCGAGGACGTCGCCGATCCGCTCAGCAAGCGCAATGCGGAGGCCGACGAGCAGGGCGAGCAGGAGGCGAGGGCATGAGCATCGACGAGGGCACGAGTCGACGACCCGACCGGGCTTCGGACGCCCCGTCGGCCGACACGCTCCCGATCGTGGTCGGGGTCAGCAGGTCCTCGGGGTCCCCGGCCGCTCTGCGCTGGGCGCTCGAGGAGTCGAGGGTGCGGGGCGTGCCGATGGTGGCGCTGCGCGCCTACCGGGTGCCGGGCACTGCGGCCGGATCAGTGCGGCCGATGCCCTCCCGCGTCGCTGACAGCGAGGACCCCCTGCGCACCGCGGCGCTGGACGCGCTGCGGGCCGACGTCCGCCGCGCTCTCGGCGCGACGGTCGACCTGACCGACGGGTCCGATGGAACCGACGACGCAGGCCCTGCCGACGGGGCCCGTGGCATCCGTGGGGACGGCAGTGTCGAGCTCCGTGCGGTGCGCGGCGCGCGTGCGCGGGTGCTGCTCGAGGCGAGCGATGCGGCCTCGCTCCTGGTGGTCGATGCGCCGCGCCGACGGGAGATCGGCACGGGGCCGACCTTCGCCGCACAGCTCGTGCAGCGGGCGCGCTGCCCCGTCGTCATCATGCCCGGGCCCGTGCGCGGGGCCGCGCAGTCCCAGGTGGAGTGACGGCGGGGCGACCGCAAGGCTCTTCCCACGGCGGACGTCTGGGGGGCGCCTCGAGCATGGTGCCACCGCCCCGCGCTCGTCCCTTCGGCCGATCCGGAAATCCCGCACGGGTTCCTACGATGTGCGGATGACCTCCTCCCCCGTCGACGCCCCTGCCCCGAGCGGCGTCGACCATCCCCCGGCACGAGGACGCCTCGTGCGTCGTCTCGCCGAAGCCGGCCGCATGCTCGTGGTCTCCCTGGCATGCCTCGTCGTCGGTGCGTGCCTCGCCCTGATCCTCTTCCTGGCCGCGTGGGACACGTACGGCGAATCGCTGCCGGGGCGCGTCGGGCTGGCGCTCGTGATCGACGTCGGCGTCGGCGCCGTCGCGAACCTCGCCGCCGGCCCGATGCGACGGGCGGGCCTGTGGAATCTGCTGCTGGTGGTGCCCGGCGCGCTCAGCGGCTCCGCCCTGCCCGCCGCCGCCGTGGGGCTCGCCCGGGTGGGGGTCCGGCGCGATCGTCGTCTGGACGTGATCGGGCTCTCGCTCGCGGCGGCCACGGGGCTCATCTTCAACGGCATCGACCGGTGGGCCCAAGGGAGGTGGTCGAGCACGTTCGTGTTCGACATCCTCCTCAGCCTCGTCTTCGCGGGAGCCGCCCTGCTCTGGGGGCGCGTCCGCGGCACCCGCGCCATCCTCATCACCTCCCTGCGCAGCCAGGCCGCGACCGCCCGGCGCGAGCGGGAGGCCCTCGAGCGCGAGCACGAGGCGCTGGCCCGTGAGCATCGCGCGCTCGTCGCCCAGGCCGAGTCCGAGCAGCGGGCCGCGATCGCCCGCGACATGCACGACAGCCTCTCTCACCACCTGTCCCTGATCGCGATGCACGCCGGCGCCCTCTCCTACCGTGCGGACATGCCGCCGGAGCAGATGCGCGACGTCTCGGCCACGATCCTCGCCGACGCCCGTGCCGCGAACTCCGAGCTGCGCCACGTGCTCTCCGCCCTACGCACCGATGACGCGGAGCCTCTGCCCACGGGCGCCCAGATCGGCGAGCAGATCGAGCGCGCTCGCTCCGAGGGCCAGGACGTGCGCCTGGAGTGGGTGGGCACCGATCCGCACGACGTCGATGCCGCCGGCTCGGCCCTCGTGGTGACCCTCTCGCGCGCGGTGCGCGAGCTGCTCACCAATGCCCGCAAGCACGCGCCCGGGCAGCCGCTGGAGCTGCGGATCGCCCACGAGACGGGCATGCTGCGTCTGACCTCGCGGAACACCGTGCCGGAGGAGGTGCGCACCGCTGCCTCCGAGCTCGGATCCGGGCTCGGGCTCACGGGGCTGCGCGAGCGCGTGCGCCTGCTCGGGGGGACGATGAGGGCCGAAGCGGCCGTCGCCGCGAGCGGCGCCGACACGGACGACGACCACAGCCCGGCGGAGCACCCGCGGGACGCACCCGCCTTCGAGGTCGAGCTCTCCCTCCCCTGGCCCGACCACCGATCACGAGACGAGGACGACGCATGACGCCCGGGACCCCCGCGACCGACCCGGTCCCCGATGCCCGCACCTTCGGGCCCCAGGACGGCGCTGCCCCGTCATCTGCCGTCAGCCCGGCATCTGCCGTCGGCCCGTCAGGTGCCGCAGACCCGTCAGGCGCCGCCGACCCGTCACGCGCCGCCGCTCCGGCCGGCGTCCGCGTGCTGCTCGTGGACGACGAACAGCTCATGCGCGCCGGTCTGCGGCTGATGATCGACGGCAGCGACGGCATCGAGGTCGTCGGCGAGGCGGCCGACGGCGCCGCCGCTCTCGACGCGGTCGCCGCGCTCGATCCCGACGTGGTGCTCATGGACATCCGCATGCCGCGCATGGACGGCATCGAGGCGACGCGCCGGCTGAGCGGCGACGGCGCTCGACCGGGGGTCGTGGTCCTCACGGCCTTCGACACCGACGGGTTCCTGCTCGATGCCCTGCGCGCGGGCGCCGTCTCCTTCCTGCTCAAGGACTCCCCGCCCGAGCAGGTCGTGCAGGGCATCCACGAGGCAGCCCGCGGAGAGGCCCGCTTCTCCCCCGCCGTGCTGCGCCGCCTCGTCGCCCTCGCCGCGGGAAGCGCCGGGACCCAGGCCAGAACAGCAGCCGACCGCACCGGCCCAGCTGTCGAACACAACGGCCCGTCGACCGACCAGGAAGCCGCAGCGGAGCAGACGCCGTACGGGATGCCCGAACGCATGCAGCCGGTCCCCGCCGACGCGGGCTCGCTCCCCCACGCGATCACCGAGCGCGAGTGGGAGGTGGGGCGGCTGGTCGCGCAGGGCCTGACGAACTCGGAGATCGCCGACGCCCTGTTCCTCTCCCTGCCCACGATCAAGACCCACATCGGGCACCTGTTCGAGAAGCTGCTGGTCACCAACCGCGTGCAGCTCGCGATCCGCGTGCTCGAGATCGACGGCGGGGCCTGACCCGTCGAGGGGCACCCGATCGACCTCGGGCGCCTGAACGCCCGCGGCACCGGTAGGCTCGCGAGGAACCGACCGCGGGAGATCCTCACGTGAAGTACCTGGCCATCGCCCTGATCCTGGGCCTGCTCGCCCTCCGCCTGCTGCGCGGACGATGGGGCTCGCGATTCCTCGGCGTCTCGGGCCGCGTGGTCGACATCGTCTACGTCGCCGCGCTCGTGATCGCCGGGGTCGCCGCCGTCGCCACGAAGTACTGGCTGCTGCTCGCGCTCGTGGTGGTGCTGCTCGTGCTGCGGATCATCGAGGCGGTGCGCTCCCGAGCTCCGCGCGACTGATCCGCCGGGCGGCCGGGCGGCGCCATGGAGCGGCGGGAAGCCGATGGGGGGCCGACGGGGGCCGATGGGGAGCCGACGGGGTGGGGGCATGTCGTCCACCGGCATATATGGGACGTCTCTGCCACCGGTGGCAGAGACGTCCCATATATGCCGCTCGGTGACAGGAGCGACCCAGCTGACCGGCATCGCCTCCCCGATACCTGGCCACCTTCCCGCCTTCGCCGCTCTGCACCCTCAGCTGCGCCCTCACTTCCGCCCGAAGACCACCAGGCGCTGGGCGAGGAAGCTGAGCACGAACAGCGCCAGGTCGGTCGTCACCTTCGCGACCAGCAGCGATGCCCCGAGGCCCACGAGGGCGTCGACGAGGAGCACCCCGGCGCCGAGCACGACGGCGGCGAGCACCCCGTACCGGACGACTGCCCTGCCGAGCGGGACGTCGGCCCCGCCGTCGAAGACGACACGCCTGTTCAGGGCGAAGTTCCCGCTCGCGCTCAGCACCCGTGCCGCCGCGAGGGCGAGCCACACGGGAGCGCCGAGCGCGGAGACCGCGAGGAACAGCAGGGTGTCCAGGGCGAAGGCCAACAGCCCCGACCCCATGAAGGCGACCACGGGACCGAGCACGCGCAGCGAATCCCGCACGGGCCGGAAGTGGCTGGCCTCGTTGTCGTCGAGATAGACGGTCTCGATCGGCACCTGGTGCAGGCCGATGCCCTCGCGGCCGGCGCGCACGAGCATCGAGTACTCGTACTCGTAGCGGTCGCCGGGGATCCCCTCCGCCCAGGCCAGGCGCGAGAAGGGCAGGCCGCGCAGGCCCGTCTGCGTGTCGCGCAGGCGCGCGCCGGAGGCGAGGCGCAGCACCCACGAGCTCACCACGTTGCCCAGCCGCGAGCGCAGCGGCACCTCGGACCGGTCGAAGCCGCGCACGCCGAGGACGAGGTCCGTGCGGGGCGCGGACGCTGCGGTCGGCGCCGACGGCGCGGCCGAAGCGGCAGGACCGGCCGACCCTGGCCACACTCCCCCGTCGGCCGACCAGCTGGGCACCGCCCCAGCGGCCGACGCCTCGATCCCGTCGAGGACGTCGCGCACGCGGCGGATGTCGGCGAGGGTGTGCTGGCCGTCGGCGTCGGCGGTGACGACGCCGCTGCCGGGGCGGGTGGTGCGCACGTGGGCGATGCCGGCGCGCAGGGCGCCGCCCTTGCCGCGGTTCTCCGGCAGGTGCAGGACCTCGGCGCCCTCGAGGGCGCAGCGGTCGAAGACGACCTCGTAGTCGGGTCCGGAGCCGTCGTCGACCACGAGCACGTCGATGTCGTCGGCGGCGAGCCGCGCGACCAGGTCCACGAGCGGACGCGCGGGGGCGAGCGCAGGGATGAGGACCACGGCGCGGGCCGGAGCGGCCGGCTCGGTCGGAGCGGCCGGCTCGGTCGGTGCGAGCGATGCTCCGGGACGGGCGGGAGCAGTCTCGGGACGGGCGGGAGCCGTGTCGGGGTGGAGGTGCGGGCGGATCGTGACCATCGCGCTCACCCGGCCACGTACAGGATGTCGGAGGTGGCGCGCTCGCCGCCGTTCGAGGGCTCGTTGAGGATCTCGCCGTCGAAGATCATCACCGAGGAGCCGCCGCCGTCGAGGTTGTAGCCGCTCGTGCAACCGAGGTCTGCGAGGATCTCGCCGAGCTCGGTGAGGCCGACGCCTCGCGAGTGCCCCTCGGAGCGGCCGTCGACCACGAGGAAGACCAGGTGGTTCTCGCCGATCACGCCGATGGCGGTGCGCGGCTGCTCGCCCTGGATGGAGTGGTTGCCGATGTTCGTGTCGATCTCGACGTCCTCGACGCCGTCGGGGACCTTCCCATCCTCGAGCACGGCCGGGCCGAAGCTGAGGGTGTTCCAGGCGCCGTCGGCCAGCAGCTCGTCGGCGCTGGTGGTGGTCTCGTCGTAGATCTCGATGCGTCCGTCCGTAAAGAAGACGAGGCCGTCGCGGGCGGGCTCGTCGCGGTAGGAGACGCCGTTGCGGATGACGATGCCGGTGTCGCGGAAGCCGTAGTAGTCGCCGTTGATGGCGAGCACCGCCGAGTTGTCCGAGGCCATCTCGCTGGGCTCGGCGGTGATGTTCTGGCCGAACTCGTCCTGCGCGAAGGCCGAGCGGACGATCGTCGCGTCGTCGATCTCGATCTCCGCGGCGTACCAGGCCAGGGCCTCGGAGCCGCTGCCGGTCTCCGTCTGCGTGAGGGTGATCGTGGTGGTCGACGACGTGTAGCCGGTGCTCGAGTACTCGCCGTCGGTCGCGAGCGCCGCGGTCTGCGCGGTGCCGGCCTCGGACTCGGCGGCGGAGACGTCGGAGACCTCGACCTTCTCCCGCAGGAAGCGGTCGTAGGCCCAGGCCGCGGAGCCGCCGGTGCCGGCGAGCAGGGCGACGCCCGAGCCCAGCAGTACGCGACGGCGGATCACGCTGCGCCCGCGATGGGTGCGTCGGCCCGCCGGGGGCTGGGCCGACGAGGGCTGGTCCGACGGGGGCTGGTCCGACGGGGGCGGGTCAGACGGGGGCTGGGCCGGGACCGACGGGTCCGACGGGATCCGATCCGACGTCGGCTGGTCGGGCGAGAGCTGACCCGGCGGATGCTCGCCGGGGTCGCGGGTGGGTGCGTGGGGTGCGTTCATGCGCCATAGAGTCGGCGCGCAGACTGTGCCCGGAGCCTCGGGCGGGCTGTGGGGGTGCTGTGCGGCCCGGCGGGCCCCGGCTCAGCAGCTCAGCGGATCAGCACCCCGGGCTCAGCGGGTCAGCACCCCGGGCTCAGCGGGCCGTCGGGCGGGCGGCGAGGCGCTCGAGCATCTCGTCGAGCGCGACGCGGTCGCGGTAGGCGCCGTCGCGGACGACGCCGCGCACGTCGGCGAGCGCAGCGGCGTCGGCCGTCGGGTCCCCGCCCAGCAGCACGAGGTCCGCCTCGAAGCCCGCGCGAACCGCACCGGCCCGGTCCTCGCGGCCGAAGAAGCGGGCGGCGTCGCTGGTCGCCGCGCGGAGGACCGACGTCGGGCGCACCCCGGCCTCGGCGAGCAGAGCGAACTCGTCGTGCAGACCCAGGCCCGGGATCACCCAGCTCGCGCCGTTGGAGTCGGTGCCGGTGAGCATCGGGACGTCGGCGTCGGCGAGCACGCGGGTCATCCGCAGCTGCGCCTCCCAGTGCTCGGCGAGGGCCTCGCGCGTGGGCGCCGGGAGCTCCTCGAAGGTGTCGGTGACCGACTCCCACACCGCGAGCACGTCGGGCGCGATGAACCGCTTCCGGGGATCGTCGCGGTGGCGCGGCGTGCCCGGGAACTGCTGGGTGTGCACGCGGATCAGCGTGGGGCACTGCCAGGTGGTGTTGGCCGCGAGCAGGCGGGCGAGGGACTCGGCGCGCTGCTCGTCGAAGGTGCGGTCCACGAGCCGGTAGTTCTCGGCCGTCTTCTCGCTGGTGCGGGCCACGGGATTGACCACGAGCTTCATGAGGAAGGGCTGGAAGATCCGGTTCGCGATCGGGGCGAGACCGGGGATGCGCGGGAGGCTCGGCACGCCGCCGGCGTTCTTGCGCACCTGCTGCTCGCGCCGCGAGGACGCCGCGTACAGCGAGACGCCGGTGCCCAGGTGCTCCATGCAGTGCATGCCCGCCTCGGAGGCCTCGCGGGCGTCGATGTCGTCGGGCACGTGGCCCACGACGTCCAGGCCGACCTCCTTGCCCTCGGCGATCGCGGCGAGCAGCGTGCTGCGGTTGGTGAAGCCGGCCTTGATGAAGTCGGCGCCGCGCTCTGCCTGGTGGCGCACGGTGGCGGCGGCGCCCTTCGCGTCGGGCGCGGTGATCGGGGTGAGCAGGTCGCCGGGCAGGCCCAGCAGGCGGGGCGAGCCCTCCGGGCTGCGCAGCGTGCCGGCGGCGCGCCGGGCCAGCAGCTCGTCGCTGCCGGACATCTGCCGGTACCCGGCGACGCCTGCGGCGAGCATGAGCGCGTAGGTCGCGTCGACGTCCTCGGGATCGTTCAGCGGGTGCGCGTGCGCGTCGACGTAGGCGGGGACGACGAACAGGCCCGAGGCGTCGACGACGCGCGGCGACGCGGCGGCTCCCGCGTCCTCGGTCCTGCCCTCGGGGCGGTCGTCGTGCGCCGCGACGGAGGCGATGCGCTCGCCCTCGAGCCGCACGTCCTGGTGCGCGGTGACCTCGCCGCTCGCGGGGTCGACGACGGCGACGTCCGCGAGGACGAGCGAGCCGGCGGCGGTGGGGGCGGGGACGTAGCTCGCAGGAGTCATGCCCCGAGGCTATGCCCCGGCGCCGTGCGCGGGTCCGGCAGGGCGCGAGTGTTCGGGGACGTGCGCGGGGTCGGGGACGCGCGAGGACTCGAGGATGTGCGCGGCGGCCTGCTCGACGCTCATCTGCGAGGTGTCCACCTCGATCGCGTCCGACGGGGCGGGCAGCGAGGGGATCGCGAGCAGCTCGCGCAGGACGCCGGCGTCGACGAGCTTCGAGCGCTCCGCCCGTTCGGGGGAGTCCACGCGCGCGGAGAGCTCGTCGGCCGACGCCGTGAGCCAGACGGGCACGAAACGCGCGCCGCGCTGGGAGGCGAGATCGCGCAGGCGCTGCACGTGGGCGGCGTTGTCCGGATCCTCGGGCAGCCAGTTGGTGAAGACGTGCGAGAGGCCCGCGGGGGCGGCGAGCGTCGCCTCGAGCACGACGTCCAGGACCCGCGCCCGCAGCGCGTCGGTGTCGGCGAGGTCCCTGCCCCCGCGATCCAGGCCCATGGGCACGAAGACGGCGTTGTTGACCAGGTGGTTGTCCACGACGATCGCGCCCGAGCGCCGCCCGATCTCGCGGGCGATGCTGAGCTTCCCGACGGCCGGCGGGCCGACGAGGAGGAAGAGGCGGGAGGGCGAGGGTCGATCGGGACTCATGCCCACAGAGCGTAGAGGGTGGCGCGTCCGGTCACCCGTCGGTCGCGCCCGCCGGTTCGCCCGAATCGGCCGAGCCGGCCGAGCCGGCCGACGGACCGAGCCCGTCGGCGACTCAGAGGGTGAAGCCGGCCGGGAACGGGTCGCTGGGGTCCAGGACGATCTGCGAGAGGGCGGTGAGCCAGGCGCTGCCGGTGATCGTGGGCAGCACGGCCTCCGTCCCGGCGATGCGGGTGGTCCCGACCAGGCGACCGGTGAAGGACGTGCCCAGGATCGACGTGCTCTCGAAGTCCTCCTCGAGGCCCAGGTCCCCGCGGGCGTGGTGGATGGCCATGAGCGCGCTCGTGCCGGTGCCGCCGGGCGATCGGTCCATCCATCCCGGGTGGTTGACGAGGGCGTGCTTCGCCCCGCGCGCGTCCGAGGCGGGGTCCAGCAGGATCGTGTGCTCGCAGCCCTCGTAGCCGGTGCCGGGATGGCGCGGCAGGATCTGCGCGTTCACCGCGTCCATCACCGAGCTCCCCGCCCGGATGAGGTCCCCGGACGCCTCGCGCTCGACGCGGAGCCCGAGCGCGTCGGCGCCGAGGACCGCGTAGAAGTTCCCGCCGAAGCCGATGTCGACCGTCACCTCCCCGTATCCGGGGACGTCGATGGGCTGATCGAGGGCGTGCGCGAAGGAGGCGACGTTCGCGATGGTCACCGCGCGGGCCCGCCCGTCGCGCACCTCGACGTCGGCCGTGATGAGACCGATCGGGGCGTCCAGGCGGATGCGGGTGACGGGCTCGGTGACCTCGACCATGCCGGTCTCGACGAGAGCGGTCGCGACGCCGATCGTGCCCGCCCCGCACATGGGCAGCACGCCGGTGACCTCGATGAACAGCACTCCCCAGTCGGCGTCCTCGCGGGTGGGCGGCTGCAGGATCGCGCCGGACGTCCACCCGGTGCCGCGCGGTTCGCACATGAGCAGGGTGCGCAGGTCGTCGTGCTCGGCGACGAAGCGGGCACGGCGCTCCTCCATGGTGTCGCCGGGCAGCGCGGCCACTCCCCCGGTGACCACGCGCACCGGCAGGCCTTCGACGTGCGTGTCGACGGCCTGCAGCAGACGGCGCGCGCGCATCAGCGGCCCTCCGACGGGGCGACCGGGCTGGGCGCAGCGGGAGCGGTCGCCCCCGTCCCAGCGAGGTCGTCGAGCAGGGCGACGGGCAGCTCGACCTCGGTGACCTCGGCCTTGCGCCGTCCGAAGTCCACGCCATGCTCCTCGCGCAGTCGGCGCAGGTGCTCCTCGGCCCGCTGCGGGTAGTCATCGGCGAAGGCCGACGGGTCGATGGCGATCGCGAACATGCCCAGGCTCGGCGAGGCATCGCCGGAGTCGAAGGGCGCCGCGTCCAGCGAGAACGAGCCTCCCGACATGGCCGCGAGCATCTCAACCATGAGTGCGATGTTCCCGCCCTTCACGCCGCCGAAGGGCAGCAGGGCGCCGGCGAGCGCCGCGCGGGCGTCGGTCGTCGGCTCGCCCTCCGGGTCCAGGGCCCAGCCCTCCGGGATGGAGGAGCCGTCCTCGGCGGCGTCGCGGATCTTCACCCAGGCGGTCTCGCTCGTGGCCTGGTCGAACATACGGGGGCCCTCCGGGTGCGGGAGGGCGAAGGCGATCGGATTGGTGCCGGTCACCTCCTGGCTCGCGCCGTGCACGGCCATCAGCGCGGGCGAGTTCGCGCCGGTCACGGCCACGAGTCCGTGCTCGGCCAGGCGGGTCGCGTAGTCGCCGAGCTCGCCGGCCGTGAACGCGTCGCGCACGGACAGGACCGCGACGCCGCAGTCCCGGGCGGCCGCGACGAGTGCGTCCTCGGCGGTGTCGAAGGCCAGCTGGGCGGTGCCGCAGTCGGCGTCGACCGCGATCACGGCCCGGCGGGGCGCGGTCACGCGGGGGCGGGCGTCGGGCGCGATCCGGCCCGATCGGAGGCCGTCGAGGTAGTCGGGCAGGTGGGCGGCGCCGATGGCGGACTTGCCGCGGCGCTCGGCGGAGACAGCGGCCGCGGCCAGGGACTCGGCGACCTCGGCGGATCCGCCGGCCGCGCGCACCGCCTCACGGCAGAGGTCCGTCAGCTCGGCCAGGGTGAGGCGACGGGTCGGGGCGGGTGCGGCATGGCCGGAAGACGCGGAGCTCGAGGTCATGGTCGTCCACGCTATCGGAGCGGCGCGCTCGGCTCCGGGGCGTCCGGCGTTCGACGCTCCCGACCCGGCCCCAGCCTCCATCGCTACAGTGCCGGAGGTCGGGCACCCGCACCCGCACCCGCACCCGCACCCGCACCCGCACCCGACAGAAAGCGATCATGGCCTCCTCCGCCTCGTCCACCGCCCTCATCGCCTCCGACGTCCACGCCGGCTACCCGGGCCAGAGGGTCCTCGACGGGATCGACCTGGAGATCCGCTCGGGCCAGGCGCCCACGGGCCTGCTCGGGCCGTCGGGCGCGGGCAAGACGACGCTGATCGACGCGCTGCGCGGGGTCTTGAAGCCGACGTCGGGCCAGGTCATGTACGAGGGCAGGAACGTCTCCCGGCTGCGCGGCGCGCATCGCAAGGCGTTCACGGCCGACGTCCGCTTCGTCTCCCAGTACGCGATGACCGTGACCGATCCTCGGGCGAGCGTCGCCGGGGCTCTGGGCAACGCCGCGCGCGAGGCGCGCAAGGGCGGCCGCACGCACGCCGTGTCGGTGGTCGAGATGCTCGCGACCGTCGGCCTCGAGCCCCGCTTCGAGGGCCGCACGCTGCGCTCGCTCTCCGGCGGGGAGCTGCAGCGCGTCGCGCTCGCGACGGCGCTGGCCACGCGCCCCGGGATCCTCGTGCTCGACGAGCCGCTGACCGCGGTGGACCCGGGCATGCGCGGGGAGATCGCGGCGGGTCTGCGCTCGCGCGCGAGCGAGCTGGGCGTGGGCATGCTCATCGCCTCGCACGATCTCGAGCTGCTGCAGCGGCTGTGCGAGGACGTCGCCTTCCTCGGCCAGGGACGCATCCTCGCCCGCGGGACCATGCACGAGGTGCTCGCGAGCACCGAGCACCCGGCGATCCGGGACCTCGCGGCGAGCGCCCCGCTCGCCGTGCAGCGCTTCCGCTGAGGGCGTCGCCCCCTCTCCCGCACGTGGGCGAGCGCGGGACCGTGCTCAGCTCGCCCAGGGACGATCCGTGGTACCGGGCGGCTCGTTCTCCGGCGGAAGGAGGCGGATTATCCTCACTGGCGAGCCCGCCGCCGGGACCCGACCCGTAGGGCCGTGCCGCATCAGGCATCTGGTGCGAGATGCTCCCAGGATCGATGTCCCGCGTGGACGCGCGTGGCGCTGCCGGGGCGGATCCGGGCCGCCGAGTCGCGTGCAGCAGTGCCCGTGTTCTGAGGCCGAGTCCGGTCTGCGTGCTTCCCGGGGAGATACTCGGGTATGGCAATCCGACGCGTCACCATGGAAGACCTGGCACGAGAGTTGGGAACGAGCAAGACCACGATCTCCCGCGCCCTCACCGATCGGCCAGGGGTCTCGGAGTCGACGCGCGCGGCGGTCGTGGAGCTGGCACGGGCGAGGGGGTGGCGTCCGAACGCCACAGCCCGCTCCCTGTCGAAGGCCCAGGCGGGGGCGCTGGGATGGGTGGTGCGGCGCACCGAGAAGTCCGCGACTATCGATCCCTACTTCATGGATCTCCTCATAGGGGCCCAGATCGAGCTGTCGTCGACGCCGTACAGCCTGGTGCTGAAGCTCGTCGGCTCGGTCGGTGAGGAGCTGGACGTCTTCGACGAGTGGTTCGCCTCGCGCCGGGTCGATGGAGTGCTCGTGACCGACGTCGAGAGGGACGACAGCCGCCTTGCGCGGCTCGCCGAGGCAGGGGTGCCCAGTGCCGTGATCTCTCCGCGCGATGCAGACCTCCACGGCGCGACAGCGGTCCCTCCCGAGGACGAGGAGGGCGTGTGCGCGATCCTCCGGCACTTGCGTGGTGCCGGCAGCCGCCGGATCGGCTGGGTCGCGGGCCCTTCAGCTTTCGTGGCCACTCAGCATCGCAGGCGTGCGATCGATGGATGGCGATCGCAGTTCGACGCTCTCGTCGTCGAGTCCTCGACCCTCGATGCCGAGTCGTCCTCACGCGCGGCTCTGCGGCTGCGGCGGGAGCACGACCTTGATGCAGTGGTCGTGGACAACGAGTTCGCCGCGATCCAGACGATCGCCCTGCTCCACGAGCAAGGGCTCCGAGTGCCGGACGACGTCGCCGTCGTCTCCTGGCTCGGCTCGGATCTGTGCCTGCTGTCGGAGCCGACGATCACGGCGCTGGAGCACGACGTGCAGGCGACGGGTCGACGCTGGGTTCGCGCACTGATCGAGGCCGTGTACGGGGAACCGATCCATCTCGACTCGATGACGCCGACCGTGGAACCCGTGGGTGTCGCCTCAGGATCCGCGACCCGACTGCGCGTGAGGGGATCGACCCTCTCCTGAGATGCGTGGTGGGGTGATCGCCCCTCGACGGCGCGAGCAAGCTGCTTGACCATCACGCCGTTGTGGCTTAACGTTCCTGAACGCAACCGGTTACGTTCCTCCCCTGGGGCGTTCTAATCCGACAGTTGCCTTCAATGGAGATGAGCAGCCATGCCGATGCACCACAGCGTTCTCAGCCGACGAAACCTTCTGGCCGGAGGTGCGGCGCTTGCGATCACTCCGCTCGCATCCTGCGGGTCCTCGGGAGCGAGCTCGGGCACAGACGACCTCGTCATGTGGGACATGGTCTGGGGTACGGGCGCCGCGTACACCAAGACCGCCCAGAAGATCGCCGGGGAGTACACGCCCGCCGAAGGACATCGCGGCGTCACCTACCAGTCGATTCCGTGGGCGAACTGGTACCAGACCTTCACCTCGGCGGTCGCCTCCGGAACCGGACCGTCCGTGAGCACAGGGGCCTCGTTCCAGCCCTTCTTCTTCATGGAGCAGGGCTCCGTGGTCCCTGCTGACGGCGCAGTCGCCCTGCTGGAGAAGGAGGGCAAGGCGGACTTCCTCCCCGGGCTGCTCGACGCGATGAAGACGGACAAGGGGTATGCCGGGATCCCCTGGGGCCTGGACCTGCGGGTCCTCTGGTACCGCGAGTCGATGCTGGAGGACGTCGGCGCGTCCGTGCCCACCACTTGGGACGAGTACGTGCAGGTCGGCAAGAAGCTGAAGGCCGCCGGAAAGATCGGCTTCGGTCTCGCGGCGGGGAGCAGCACCACCGACGCCCAGCACAGCATCTTCGCCCTCCTGATCAACAACGGCGGCGGCCTCTTCACGGAAGACGGAGAGCCTGACGCGACCAATGACGCCAACGTCGAAGCACTCGAGTTCGTGCTCGAGATGGTGGCGGAGGGCATCATCGACCCGCGGGCGGCGAGCTACACCGCGGACAATCTCGACTCGGACTGGGCGAGCGGCCGCATCGCGATGGGCTTCGGGCAGACAGGTCTTGATAAGCAGATGAAGGACCCGGTCTCCGCAGACCTGAAGGTCATGAGTCCTCTTGCGAGCACGAGCGGTTCCAAGGGGACGATCTACTACATCAACGCGATCATGCTGTACGCGGACACCCCCGATCAGGCCTCGAGTGACGCCTTCGCTGCCTGGTGGGCGACCCGGACCGACACGTTCTGGACTGAGAACGTGATGATCGACCTCCCGGTCACCCAGCGTCTCGCGTCGTCCGAGATGATCACCTCCAACCCGAACCTCGTGACGGCGATCAAGGAATGGCAGCCGATCGGGAAGACCCTGGGCGCCAAGGCCCCCGCTGCCTTCGGGGCCCTGAACTCGGTGGACGGCGGCAAGGCGGCCGCCTCGTTCGTCCAGCAGGTCGTCCAGGGCAAGACAGCGCCGAAAGCCATGTTGCAGACACTGCAGACCGAGCTCGAGAAGCTCGTCTGACCCCCGCATTCCCCGAGAACCTCCGGAGCCCCGCTTATGACCCCACGCTCACGCGGCTTGACAATGACCGCGCTCGCTGCGCCGGCCCTCGTGCTGATGGTCGTCGTCAACGCCTATCCCGTCGTCTATGCCGCTTCGCAATCTCTGCGAGACGGGAATCTGCTGGACCCCGGTGACTTCGTAGGGCTGCAGAACTTCACCGAGATCCTCTCCGACCCTCTGTTCTGGAGGGCTGTGCGCTTCACTCTCCTCTTCACGGTCTCGGGGGTCCTCGGCAGCTGGGCCATCGGATATGCCCTCGCCCTGGCGTTCAAGCAGCCGTTCCGCGGACGAGGGGTCCTGAAGGTGGCGTTCCTCCTGCCCTGGGTCGTCCCCGTGGTCGTGACATCCATGAGCTGGAACTGGCTCGTCGCCACCGCCGAGAGCCCGCTGCCTCGACTCTTCGCGGCGATAGGCCTTCCGGACGTCCTGTTCCTCGCCGATCCGACGATGGCGGTGGCGATCGTCTGCGTGTTCAAGGTCTGGATCAGCTTCCCCTTCATGTTCCTGATGATGTCCGCGGCCATGGAAGGCATCGACCCGTCGGTGTACGAGGCATCGACCGTCGACGGCGCCGGGCGCTGGGCCACGCTCACCCGGATGACGCTCCCGCTGACGGCGAAGTCCACCTACATCAGCTGGGTGCTCATGTCCATGTTCACCATCAACGACTTCCCGACCGTCTTCCTCCTCACGGGAGGCGGGCCCGTCGACGCCACGACTTCGCTGGTGGTGCTGGCATACCGAACGGTCTTCCAGTCCTTCCAGCCCGGATACGGGGTCGGGGTGGCATTCATCATGACCGCGGCGCTTGTCGCCATCTCCCTGGCACTCTTCCGCAGCATCCGAAAGGTGGACTGACCATGACCGCAGCGTCACGCCGCCGTACCCTCCCCCGGCCCCGCAGATCAGGGCAGACCCCGTGGGCCGCGCTGCGCCCTGCGCTCCTCACGATCGCCGCCATCGTGTGCTTGATCCCCATCTTCGTCGTGGTGGGACTCGCCTTCCGGCCCCTCACGACCTCGTCCACGCGCGGCATGAGCCTTGAGTCCTTCGCGTACGTCCTCAGCGACACGAACCTCCTCGTGTGGCTGCGCAACAGCCTGGTGGCGACTCTCGCCGCGACGCTGATCTCAGTGATGGTCGCGGCGCCCGCGGGCTACGTCATCTCCCGAGGGAGGTCTCGTGCCGTCTCCGCGTTCTCCTTGGGGATCTTCGTGGTCCAGGCGCTGCCCGTGGTGATCTTCGTGATCCCGCTGTTCATCCTCTTCTCCCGGGTGCAGCTGGTGGATTCTCTTGTCGGGGTGACGATCATCTACGTCGCGTCGTCGCTGACGGTGGCCACCTGGATGATGGCCGCGTACTTCGATTCCATCCCGTCCTCACTGGAGGAAGCCGCGTGGATCGACGGCTGCTCGATCTTCGGAGGGTTCGTGCGGATCGTCCTGCGCAACTCGCTTCCAGGGGTGCTCTCGACCGCGATCTACGCGTTCCTGCTGGCTTGGAACGACTACTTGATAGCACTCGTCTTCCTGCGGACCGATTCGCACTTCACGCTCCCCATCGGCCTGCAGACCTTCTTCCAGCAGAACGCGACCGACTGGGGGCCCGTGATGGCGAGTGCCGTGGTGATGATGACTCCGCCCATCATTATTTTCGCGCTCCTCAACCGGTACTTCAGTGTCGGTGGGATCGGGGGCTCTCTTGCAGGCCAGTGACCCCAGCACGCTCCTCCACCAGCAGATCACCTCCGCTCTCGACCCGTCTCTGGCCCGCCCGGAGCTCGTCCAGCACCTCGCCCGGAGGATCATCGATCTCGACGCCTCGGATCGCACCGGGTGGGTCCAGGCTCTCACCGGGCACGGCTCCGAGGGAGCCACCGAGGTGGGGGCGGCCTCTTCCTCCAGCATGAAGGCGCTGATAGGCGACATGCTCTACGAGAACGGGTTGCAGCACGACCGCGTCTCGCAGGTCCTCGCGCCCTTCGTGTCGACATGGTCACCGCCCCCGACGAACTCGACTCCTCCCTCTCTCCTGCGCCCCGAGGATCTCTCCGGCCCCGATGCGCTCGCCGCGAGCTACGACGCAGTCGTGATCGGAACGGGCGCAGGAGGAGGGATGGCCGCGCAGACGCTCGCGGAGGCGGGTCTTCAGGTGCTCGTCCTGGAGCGGGGTTCGTACCCTGCGCCCCGGACGCTGCTGCGAGATCACCTCCGCACTGCGCGCAGCGCCACCGGTCTGTTTCCCCTGTCCGGACCGGGCGCCGACTCCGAGACCCGCCGGGTCCCGGCGGGCGACGCTCGAGCACGCGAGGTGCATGCCCGACAGAGCGCGTGGAGCAACAACGCGATGACCCTGGGCGGCGGGACGCGAGTCTATGGCGCTCAGGCCTGGCGATTCTCTCCCCAGGATTTCCAGATGGCCTCGACCTACGGCGTCCCGAGGGGAAGCTCTCTCGCCGACTGGCCCATCAGCTACGACGATCTCGAGCCGTACTACACCCGTGTGGAGCAGATGCTCGGTGTCAGCGGCGGCCCTTGGAGCGACCCATGGGCAGGACCTCGCCGTGCGCCTCTGCCCATGCCGGCGCTCCCGCCGTCGCGCCTCGGACACCTGCTCGCCGAAGCTGCGAAGAGGCTGGGCATCGGTACCCAGCCCGTCCCGCTCCTCATCAACTCGCAGAGTCGAGACGGCCGCGCCGCGTGCATCCGCTGCTCGCAGTGTGTCGGGTTCGAATGCCCAGTGGCCGCGCGGGCCGGGAGCCACAACACCACCCTCCCACGCGCCGCCGCGAGCGGGAACGCCACGATCCTCACGGGCACCCAGGTGACCCGTATCCAGGTCGGTCCGGGCGGCAGAGCGTGCGCAGTCGAACTCGCCGGATCCGAAGGAAGCCCCGGGATCTGGCGCCGCACAGTGCGCGTCGGAACCGTCGTGCTCGCCGCAGGGGCCATCGAGTCCGCGCGCCTCCTGCTGGACAGCGCGACGGAAGATCATCCGGCAGGGCTCGGCAACGACACGGATCACGTCGGCCGGCACCTGCAAGGACACGCCTATGGAGGGGCCTCCGCACTGTTCGACGACGAGGTCGTGGACCTCAGGGGCCCGGGGCCGGACATCTCCACCGCGGATTACCGCCACGGGAATGAGGGGATCATCGGCGGGGGGATCCTCGCCAATGAGTTCGTCCCCACCCCGGCGAGCACTCAGCGCTATCTGCTCGAGACTGGCTTGGTGAGTAGCGGGACTCCCCTGGGCTCGGCGGAGATGGAGCGCGCGATGCTCCGTTTTGGTCGCGTCATGGGGCCGATCCAGGAGGTGACCACAGAAGGGGCGAGGGTGCGGCTGGATCCGGGCCGAGTCGATGCACTGGGGCGCAGCACAGTGAGACTCAGCGGCAGTCTGCACCCCGAAGACCTCAGAGGTCGCGACATGCTCACCGGCCTTGCTGCTCGCTGGCTCGAAGAAACCGGAGCATCGCGGGTGGTCCCCATGCCGCCCATGCACCGTCCCACGCCACCGAGCGGCGGACAGCATCAGGCGGGAACCTGCCGCATGGGGTCGAGCGCAAGCACCTCCGTGACGGCACCCGACGGACATGTCTGGGGGCACGAGAACATCTTCGTGGCCGATGGCTCGACGCACGTGACCAACGGCGGGGTCAATCCCGTGCTCACCATCCTGGCCAACTCTCTGCGCATTAGCGAAGGTGCCGCGGCGAGGTGACATGACAAGATGGGAATACCGTGGAGACATGACACCCATGCCCGCGCCTGGCGACGTCCCTTCCGCGATCGCCCCGCTCGCCTCGGTCTCGATCGACTGCCCGGATCCGCGCGCGCTAGCGCCCTTCTACTGCTCGCTGCTGGGCCTCGCGGAAGCCTTCGCGACTCCCGACGGATCCGTCGTCTCCCTCGCGGGGGCGGGCCCGATGATCACCCTGATGAGGGCCGACGACTATGTCGCCCCGCAGTGGCCGGACGGCCCGCAGCACCAGCAGATGCACCTCGATCTCGCCGCCGATGACCTCGACGCCGCCTCGCGCGTGGTCCTCGCGATCGGCGGAGTCGAAGCTCCGACGCAGCCCGATCCCGCACGCTGGCGGGTCATGCTCGACCCCGTCGGCCACCCCTTTTGTCTGAGCGCCGTGCGGCCGGACTGAACGACACGGAGATGTCGCGGACCCAGCTCGTCCTCATCATCGGCCCCCTCGCCGGCGGCAAGAGCACAACCGCTCGAGCGCTCGTCGATGCACTTCGCGAACAGGAACGCGCGGCGGCGCTCGTGGAACTCGATCAGATCGCCGACATGACCCGCCCCACCCTTCCGGACTGGTCCGACGCCCACGCGATCTTCGCGATGGTCACGGGCCGCTGGTTGCAGGCAGGACTCGACGTGGTGGTCGCCGAGGGGCCCGGGAGCCTCGACGAACTCGACCTCGTGCAGCGCAGCATCCCCGACGGCACTCCCGTGTTCATGGTCGTCGTGGAAGCCCCCTTCACCACTGCGCTGCGACGCGCGCAGGATGATCCGACCCGAGGCCTTTCACGGGATCCGGACTTCCTCGCAAAGATGCATGCGGGATGGGCTGACGAACGCATGCGCATCGTGTCCGACCTCCGGCTCGACACGAGCGAGATGTCCGTCGATGCTGCGGTCGCGTCGATCCTCGACCGCCTGCGGTTCCCCCGGCCGGACTGATCCAGCCACATGGCCGTGCAGGTGAAGCCGCCTCAGGTCAGCTCGTCGTGCTCCCCACTCGCCCAGGCCGCATGCCGACGGGCCGAGGCGAGCACCGCCTCGCGCGCGTCCTGCAGCACGGCCCCCGCGAAGTTCCCGTAGAGCCGGTCGAAGTCGAAGCGCGCGGCGCCCTCGGCGACGCGCAGCGCGACGGGCCCGGACAGCGGGATCCGGTTGGGGTAGGAGCGCATGAACGCGAGCGTGTGACCGTCCGGGTTGGGCGCGATGGTGTCGCCCGAGAGCAGCACCCCGCGCCCGTCGCCCCCTGTCCAGTGCACGATGGCGCTGCCGGGGAAATGGCCACCGAGCTGGGCCGCCGTGACCCCGGGGACCACCTGCTCCTGACCTTCCCACAGATGGATCCGCGCGGGCGTCCGGCCCAGCCAGGCGGCGTCGGCCCGGGAGACCCACACCGGCACGCCCCCGAGCGCGTTCGACCAGGCCGACTGCAGACCGAACATGTGCGGGTGGCTGGGGACGATGGCCCGCATCGGCCCGAGGTCGCGGACGGCGGCGATCGCGGAGTCGGTGATCGCGGCGGGCACCTCGACCATCACGTTGCCGTGCTCGGTGACCAGTACGTTGGCCTCCTGCCCGATGCCCACGCCCTCCACGTCGCGCAGCGCGAACAGCCCCTGCTCGAGCTCGACGAGCTCGAGCGGCCCGGCGTAGCGGGAGGGGTCCGCCCAGTGCTGGATCCCGTCGGCGGGGAGGTACTGGCGCTCGTCCGCGCAGATCGGGCAGATGTCGGGATGATCCTTCGCGTCGTACTCGACGCCGCACGTGGCGCACTGCAGGAGCCCGCGGGTGGCGGCGTGCGCGTCGAGCATTTCGGGGTGGTCGATGGTGCTGACGTTCCGGGTCATGATCAGGCCTCTCCTTGAAGACCATCACCTTCTGACCTCAAGTCCACTTGAAGTCAAGGGCTTCGCGGCGCAGACTTCTCGCATGACCGCCGACCGCACCGACCGCGCCTTCCGCGACGAGTCCTCGGGGGCGCACGCCTCGCCCGAGCAGCGACTGAGCATCGGGGAGGTCGCCGAGCGCGCGGGCGTCGCGACCAGCGCGATCCGGCACTACGAGTCCCGCGGGCTGCTGACCAGCGAGCGCACCTCGGGCAACCAGCGGCGCTACGCCCGCACCGTGCTGCGCCGCATCGCCGTCATCCAGGCCGCGCAGCACGTCGGCCTCTCCCTCGCCGAGATCTCCGAGGCCTTCTCGCGCTTCCCGCCCGACCACGCGCCCACCAAGCGCGACTGGGCGCGGCTCGCCCGCGAGTGGCGGCCGCGGCTGGACCGGCGGATCCGCGAGCTCGAGCAGGTGCGCGACGGGCTCTCGATGTGCGTGGGCTGCGGCTGCCTCTCCATGCGCCAGTGCGCGATCTACAACCCCGACGACGCCCTCGGGGCATCGGGCCCGGGCGCGCGCCGCGTGTTCCCGCACCCCGACGAGGAGTGAGGGCTCCCCGTACGCTCACCCCATGGATCAGCCCACCGACCGCCCCTCACCGGCGCCTCAGCCCCTGCACCACGTGGAGCTGTGGACGCACGACCTCGCGGGCGCCGCGCCGTCCTTCGATTGGCTGCTCGGGGCGCTCGGCTGGACGGGCGAGTCGGATCCGGACTGGCCGGCGGGCCGCATCTGGCGCCACCCGAGCGGGGTGTACGTGGTGCTCGAGCAGTCCCCGGCCGTCGTCGGCGAGGTCCACGACCGCATGCGGCCGGGCCTGAACCACCTCGCGCTGCACCTCCCGCAGCCCGACGGCGCGGCCGCGGGCTCCGCCCTCGACGCGCTCGACCGTCTGCGCGAGGAGACCCCGGAGCACGGGTGGTCCGAGCTCTTCGCCGAGGCCTATCCGCACGCGGGAGGCCCCGAGCACACGGCCCTGTTCCTCGAGAACGCACAGGGGTTCGAGA
This sequence comes from Brachybacterium halotolerans, assembly GCF_016623465.1. GTDB lineage: Bacteria > Actinomycetota > Actinomycetes > Actinomycetales > Dermabacteraceae > Brachybacterium > Brachybacterium halotolerans. The sequence goes on along the minus strand of NZ_JAEDAJ010000018.1, from coordinate 3,497 downwards.
TGGAGATCGTCGCATGAGGACCACGCTCATCAGCCTCTGACCAGGACTGTCACCCCGGACCGCCCGGGTGTTCACCTCTCATACACCCGCGACAGGGTGGACATAGGGGCTCCACAGGAGCGGACCGGATTCTCGATGTCATACCGATCATCGAGGAGCACACGTCATGTCCGCCATCCCCCTGTACGCCCTGGATCTCGTCGCCGCCGCGACCCTGACCTTCGGCATCTACTGGCCCCGCCATCGCCGACGCGACCTCGTCGTCGCGTTCCTCGGCATCAACGTCGGGGTCCTCGCCGTCTCCGCCCTGCTCGCGAACTCGGCCGTGAGCGCCGGGATCGGCCTGGGCCTGTTCGGCGTCCTGTCGATCATCCGCCTGCGCTCCGACGAGCTCGCGCAGCACGAGATCGCCTACTACTTCGCCTTCCTGGCCCTCGGCCTCGTGGGCGGGCTGTCCGTCACGCCGGCCTGGATGGGCGCGGCGTTCATGGCGCTCATCGTCCTCACCATGACCCTCGTCGACCATCCCGCGCTGCTCGCCGCGCACCGCCGTCAGGTGGTGGTCGTCGACCGCGCGATCGCCGACGAGGACGAGCTGCGCGCGCACCTCTCCCGCATGCTCGGCGGCCGCGTGACCTCGCTCAGCGTGCAGCGACTGGACACCGTCTCGGACACCACCACGGTCGACGTCCGCTACCGCCTCACCGGCGAGCGCCCGGCGGGCGCCGCCGCGCCGATCGAGGCCAGCGCCGACGAGCGCTCGAGCGCCTCGGTCGGGCGCACCAGCATGGCCTCCCCCGTCGCCGCGTCGGACGCCCCGTCCGACGCGCGGGCCGACGCCTCCCGCCACGTGCAGGGGGTCGCGCGATGACCAGCCTGAGCAGCCTCCCCGCCGTGGGCCTCGAGGAGATCTCCGAGCGCGCCGGCCTGATGACCCGCGTGGACCGCAAGTACCTGGTGCCCCGCGAGACCGTGCACATGCTGCTCTCCGAGCTCGACGGCAGCGTGCGCGTCCTCGAGATCGCCGGCCGGCGCACCTTCCGCTACGCCTCCACCTACTACGACACCGCCGATCTCGCGACCTTCCGCGCCGCGGCCGGCAGGCGCCGCCGGCGCGCGAAGATCCGCTGCCGCGAGTACGTCGACTCCGGCACCGCGTTCCTCGAGGTGAAGACCGCCACCGGACGCGGGGGCTCCTCCAAGCAGCGGATCCCGCTGCCCGCCGGATCCGAGGGCGACCCGTCCGCCGGCCCTCTCGAGGGCACCTCCCGGGAGTTCGTCGACACCGCGCTCGACAGCGCCGGATGCACCCTCGACGGGGAGCTCGGGCCGGTGCTCACCACCCGCTACGACCGCACGACGCTCCTGGTCACCGGCGAGGAGAGCCGCGTGACGATCGACGCCGACCTGCGCTGGGAGATCCCCGGCACGCAGCGCCCGACGGGCACGGGCCGGCACGCCGCGACCGCGCCGCTGCCCGGCTACGACCTCGAGAACCTCGTCGTCATCGAGACGAAGGCGGGCACCCGGCCGGGACGCGCCGACCGTCTGCTCTGGGCCGACGGACACCGCCCCGTGCGGATCTCGAAGTTCGCGACGGGCCTCGCCCTGCTGGACCCGCGCCTGCCGACGAACCGCTGGCACCGCACCCTCCAGAAGGTCCGCTCGCCGGCGCAGCGGGCGGCGTGAGGAGGCCCCGCATCACCACAGGACCAGCCGTCAGCACGTCTCCCACCACCACGACTCCTTCAGCCATCACCACGGCCCCCGGCCGCGAGAGGACACGATCACCATGACCAGCCAGCACACCCCCGAGAACCCGTCGACCACCGAGTCCGCGACCCCCGCCCCGTCGGCGTCAGCACCGGCGTCGGCCGCCCCGCCGACGCCCACCGCTCCGCCGACCGGGCGCAGACGCGGCCGCAGCGCGCGCAGCATCCGTCGGACCATGACCGCCGTGGCGGCGGGCGCCGCGACCCTCGCCCTCGCGGCGTGCGGCGCGGCGACCGCGGTCACCGGCGCCTCCTCGAGCAGCGAGGCGGCGGCGAGCACCACCTCGAGCTCGAGCACCTCGGCGAGCAACGACATGCTCTCGAGCCTGGACCTGACCACCCTCGACACCCACTACGACCAGGACGACCTGAACTGGGACGAGGCCGACGAGCAGGCGATCACCCTCTCCGACGACGGGTCGACCTCCGACTCCTCGGGAGTGAGCGTCGACGGCTCGACCGTGACGATCACCGAGGGCGGCGTCTACCGGGTCTCCGGGTCGCTGAGCGACGGCCAGCTGGTCGTCGACGCCCCGGACGACGAGGACGTCACGATCATCCTCGACGACGCCTCGATCACCTCGAGCAGCGGCCCCGGCATCTCCGTGACCAGCGCGGACGAGGCCACCCTGTACCTGGCCGACGGCACGGAGAACTCCGTCGAGGACGGCTCGGACTACGAGGTCGCGGACGACGCGACGCCCGTCGCGGCGATCGCCTCGGCCTCCGATCTCACGATCGCCGGCAGCGGCGCGCTCTCGGTCACCGGCAACACGAACGACGGCATCTCCACGAAGGACGGCCTCGCGATCGTCGGCGGCGACCTCACGGTCACCGCGGCCGACGACGGCATCCGCGGCAAGGACTACGTGGACATCACCGGCGGCACCTTCGACATCACCAGCGGCGGCGACGCCATCAAGTCCGACAACTACGAGGACGAGGACCGCGGCTGGGTGCTCATCACCGCCGGCAGCTTCACCATCGACGCCGGCGACGACGGCATCGACGCCGAACAGGCGATCGAGATCGCCGACGGCACGCTGACCATCGAGAAGTCCCAGGAGGGCCTCGAGGCGAACGACGTCATGATCGAGGGCGGCACCGTGGACATCACGGCCTCGGACGACGGCATCAACTCCACCGCCGCGACCACCGAGGAGGAGGCCGCGGCGGAGGAGTCGTCGGACTCCACCGGCTCCACGGATTCGGCTGACTCCACGGATTCGAGCAGCGCGACGGACAGCGCCGACGCCCAGCAGCAGGGCCCGGGCGGGGGCAGCGAGGAGGACGACGGCTCGTGGCTGTCGATCTCCGGCGGCACCGTCACCATCGACGCCGACTACGACGGCCTCGACTCGAATGGCTCCATCTCGCTGACCGGCGGAGACATCACCATCACGAGCGCCGACAACGGCGGGGACTCCCCCGTCGACGCGAACGGCGACGTGACCTTCGACGGGGCGACGCTCACGGCGAACGGCACCGAGATCACCTCGGCCGACGACCTGCAGTCGCAGGCGGGTGGCATGGGCGGCGACCAGGGCGGTCAGGGCAGCCAGGGCGGCACGCCTCCCGACCAGCAGAGCAGCGATGCGAGCACGGACTCCGCGTCCTCGACGACCGACTCCTGACGCCCGGCTCGCTTGCCCCAGCGGCCTGCGCGGCCGACGCGGCGTCCTGGGGCCGGTGGCCCCACACGATGAGAGCGTGGCGAACCAGAAT
>NZ_JAEDAJ010000017.1 GCF_016623465.1 Brachybacterium halotolerans | reverse complement strand
GAGATGCCACTGGCCCCACTCGGGCGCGTCCCCGGCGGCGGTCGCGGCGAGCTTCTCGTGGAGGGACTGACGAGCGTGTGCGGTCTGACCCCAGTAGACCGAGGAGCGCAGGGAGAGCGAGCGCAGCCGCACCAGGCCGCCCGTGCGGGTCACCAGTCCGGAACCGATCAGGTCGTCGAGCGCCACGGCCGACGCGCCTGGGTCCCCGCACGCGAGCAGCGTGGTCTCGGGGGTCGCGGGCGCGCTCGAGAGCACCTGCACCAGCATCATCTGCTCCTCGTCGAGCGGGCCGAGGAGGGCCCGATGCGCCTCCTCGAGCCGTGCATCCGCGGGCAGCGGCACCTGGAGGGGCGAGGTGCCGTCCAGGGCCTCAGGGAGAGAGGCGTCGATGAGCCCCTCGAGGGCGAGGGGGTTCCCGCCGGCGGCGGTCGCGAGCAGCAGCAGGACGGCGGGATCCGCGCCCTCGGGTGCGAAGTCCCCCGCGAGGCGGCGCATGGTCTCCAGGTCGAGGTCGGGCAGGCCGATCGTCTGGCGTCGGCCGGAGTCGGGGCCCTGCGCATCGGGCCGGATCGCGAGCGCGCAGCGCATCCCGTGCGGGGCGCAGCGCAGGGTGACGACCTCGAGGACGGTGCGGCTGGGCTCGTCCAGCAGGTCGGCGTCGTCGACGATCACGAGGAAGTCCGTGATCGATCGCCGCTCGATCTCGGAGGCGATGCCGCGGGCGAGCGCGGGCAGGTCCGCCGGGTCGTGCGCGTCGAGCACGGGGAGCGTCTCGGTGCCGAGCAGTCCGTCGATCGCGGCCAGGACGCTGGAGAGGCCCCCGAGGGTCCAGTCGGAGGGGGCCGACCCGGCCCGGACGATGGTCGAGGGGAGGGAGGCGCTGCCCCGCAGCGCGTCGAGCAGGAACGACTTGCCGCTGCCGATAGGGCCGGAGACCGTGAGCGTCCTGCCGGCGGGATCCCGGAGCGCGCGCTGGAGCAGAGCGAGTGCCTCCGGACGCGCGACGAACACCATCTCTCCACCTCCTGCTGACTGCTGATCTCCGGTCCCCGTCCTGGGGCGGGCGCCTCTGCGGCGTCACGATCCCGTCCGCGCCGACGCCTGGAGGGCGCCGTCCGTGCGGCTCGGGTGGGGCGATGCGGGTGCTTCTGCGTGGTGCGGGTCGCACCGCAGTCTCCGCGACGGGTTCCGGGCCGCTCCGGATGCGCGGAACGGGGTAGATCGAGGATGCCACGTCGAGCCCGAAGTGTCCGACTTGCGAGGAATATACGGGATGCGCATCACATCCCGTTTCCGTCATGGCGCGGACCGGCCCCTCTGGGACGCGTCGCGGCCCCCGAGACGCGTCGCTCGACGGGGTCTCCGATGGGCGCGGAGCTCCTTGCGGGATGGCCGGATATCCGCAATGGCTCGCAGTGGAACCACATCCCACGGCCGTGGATCGATGGTGACCCGCAAGTAGCCCGCACCCCCCTTCGCTTCGGGTTCGAGCATCCCTAGGCTGTCCGAAGTGTCCGTATTCGTTCCGGTTGTCCGGAACATGAGGTACGTCGGAGATCGGGGGCGGGGTGCCCCGCCGACGGCTCGGCCAGGACGTGGAGTCCGGCCGGGAACGAGAGTCGACTTCAGGGGGCCTTCCTATGAGTATGCAGGTCGCGGAGGTGCGCGGGAACCGCGCATCCGCAGCGGGCGAGACGGCGCAGAGCGCCGCCGATGTCGAGGAGCACGCGTCGTCGCTCCTCCTTCTTCCGGACACGGGCTTCGCGGAGCCCGGCGCGGAGATCGCCGCGAGCGCGAGCGCACGCAGCGCCGAGAGCCTCGTGGTGCCGCTGCGGCCGGAGCTCGCTCCCGCCGCACCGCATGCGGACCCTTCCCCGGCGCGTCTCGGGGCCCACGGTCGCCGCGTCGCCCTCACCGCGGTGCTCTCCCTCGCCGTCGCCGTGATCACGGTCGGTGCGAGCGCCCTGATGACCGCGGCGCCCCTCGCGGCCGCGGGCACCCTCGCCGTCCTCGCGCTCGCGTGGGCGGTGATGATGAGCGCCCAGTCCTCGCGTCCGCTCGACAGCGCGCGAGCGGACGCCACGCGTCCCCTCCTGCTCGTCGTCCTCGGAGCGCTGCTGCTGGCGCTCTCGCGTCCCTTCCTGGGGGAGATCGTCCCCTCGGGCCCCGCCCTGCTCGCCCTCGCCCTGACGCTCGGCGCGGGCGGCGCGGTCATCGTGGGGCTGGGCCGCGTCCTGCACCCCGTGCGCTCCGTGCTCGTGTCCACCGAGCCCGTCGACCCGATGGCCTCGGGACTCCTGGAGGAGGAGACCGCAGTGCTCGTGGGCGGCGAGGCCGCGCCGATGGACGAGCAGGTCCAGGACGTGCTCGATCGCGTCGAGGAGACGGGCAGCGAGGTCGTCGAGGTCCGCGGCGCCGCGCCCGCGCAGCTGCTCACGCACCTGAGCTGGGAGCTCCGCGGCCGCGGCATCCCGCTCAAGCTGTCCTTCATGGCCCCGGGAGCGCGTCGGTCGCGCGTGCGGGTCGTCTCCGGCGCCCGCGGCGCCTCCGTCGTGATCCGGCCCCCGCGCCAGCCGGTGCCGGTGCGCATGGCCAAGCGCGGCTTCGACATCCTCGGCTCCGCGCTGCTGCTGGCCGCGCTCTCGCCGCTGCTCATCGTGGTGTCCCTCGCCGTGCGGCTGGACGACCACGGGCCGATCTTCTACCGCCAGGAGCGCGTGGGCAAGGACGGCAAGCCGTTCCGCATGTTCAAGTTCCGCAGCATGGCCGTCGATGCCGACGCGAAGCTGGCCGCGCTGCTGCGCGAGCAGCAGACGGACGACAAGCCGCTGTTCAAGATCCAGAACGATCCCCGCCTGACCCGCATCGGCGGCTTCCTGCGCCGCTACTCGATCGACGAGATCCCGCAGCTGCTCAACGTCCTGGGAGGCTCCATGAGCCTCGTCGGGCCGCGTCCCCAGCGCGACGGGGAGGTGGCGCTCTACACGGGCTCCGCGTTCCACCGTCTGGGTGTCGTGCCCGGGATGACCGGCCTCTGGCAGGTCTCCGGCCGCTCCGCGCTGAGCTGGGAGCAGGCGCAGGCGCTCGACGTCCGCTACGCCCACAACTGGTCGCTCGGCATGGACCTGTGGATCATGCTGCGCACCGTCAAGGCCGTGATCGGCAAGGACGGCGCCTACTGAGGCGTCGCTCGGCGGGCGCCATGACTCAGCGCCCAGGATGACGAGAGGGGGGGGCCCCCCCCTCTCGTGCTGTGCGCGTCAGACGGGCTCGAGCTCGGTGGCGCGGAGGTGGGCCGCGATCTCGGCGCCGATGGTGTCGGCCATCGCGAGGATCCGTCGGCAGCTCTCGAGGTGCCACACGCGCAGGGCGCTGTTGAGGTTCCCCGCGAGCAGCGGGCCCGCCACGAACACGCCGGGGGCGGCCTGGAAGTGCTCGTCGACCTCGAACCCGGTGCGCGAGGTCGAGGAGCGCAGCCCCGACTCGTCCTGGAGGGAGCGCAGGAACCCGTCGCGGGTCTCGGCGACGTTCTCGAAGCCGGCGCAGTTGATGATCACGCCGAAGGTCCGCTCGAGCGTGGAGATGCCCTCCTCGGTCGAGGTCGTGACCCTCCAGCCGGCGGCGCTGTTCTCCGCGTGCTCGAAGTGGCCGCGCTCCGCGTGGACGCGCCCGGACTCCAGGAGCTCCGAGGCGGTGCGCTGGTAGTCGCCGCCGGTGGGCCGGGCGAAGCGCCCCACCTTCGTGCCGTACACGTCGACGTAGAGCTTCTGCTCGGGCGCGGGCAGGCGCTCGAACAGCTGCGAGCACAGCTCCTTGAGCTCATCCACGGTGTCCTGCTCGCAGAAGCCGCTGGCCATGGCGTCGTCCACGTCCCGCACCACCGCGTCGAACACCGCGCGGGCGGTGAGGTCCGCGTCGGGCGTGCGCGCGGCGTAGTCGGCGAGGTGCCGGGAGCGGTACTCGCTGCGACGGTCCGGGTGGACGGTCCAGGCGTCGGGGATGCCGTGCGTCGCCAGCACGGTCACGTGGTGGTCCCAGGCGCGCTCGAGGCCGGCGCGGACGGCCGCGTGCAGCAGCTCGAGCGCATCCGCGTTCGCGCCCACGACGAGGATGTCGCGGCTCGCGCCCTCGGGCATCGCCCGGATCGCCGCGCGCGCCTCCTGCAGGAGATGATCCATGCCGTGGACGTGTGTGTCGTCGAGGAAGCGACCGCTGCCGGCATCCGCTGGATCGTGCCCGAGCACGCGCGTGGGCGGGCTGCCGACGGCCAGGACGACGGAGCGCCCGCGCACGCGCGTGATGCCGCCGGGGGCGCCGTCGGTCCCGTCGCTCGCGCTGCTGACGGGACCGTCGGGGGACCCGTCCTCGACGCGTCCGCCCGGTGCGGCGACGAGGATCTCGACATCGCCGTCGGAGTCTCCGTCGGCCCGCGCGGCGGTGCCGGTCCGGCGCAGCGCACCGGCCTCTCCGGTGATCCGGATGACCTCGACGTCGGACGTGCTCGCGAGGATGTCCTCGACGCGGCCGCGCAGGAAGTGGCCGAACAGCCGGCGGGGGATGAACAGCGAGTCCCACTGGCCGCCGCGGATCTCCTCCGCGTGCTCCTCCGCCCAGTGCGGGGAGATGCCCAGCGACGCGTCGGCCGCCAGGATCCGCTCCTTCCGGGCTTCCAGCCAGGCGATGAAGTCCTGGCGGATCCCGTCGGGCAGGAACTCGTCGAGCGAGGTGACGATGAGTGACGCGCTGCCCGCGCGCGAGCCGTAGGGCAGACCCGTGAACATGTCGTCGCTGCGATCGATGACCGCCACGCGGAGCCTGTCCGTCCCTGTGGTCCCCGTGCGCTGCTCCTCGAGGAGCCTCAGCAGTGTCGATGTCCCCGACACCCCTGCGCCGACGATGATGACGTCGGCCGATACGTCGTCCCTGATGTCTTCCGAGATCTTCTGAGTGCTCATCCGCGTTCTCTGTGATGTTCCGTGTGCAGCAGGATCGGACGCACAGCGGCCGGGGGGATCCGCCGCGTCCGAGGCGCCCGTCCACCGCGAGCGCGCCAGGGCGATCCTACCCTCCAGTACGGGCAAATCGCCCAGATCGGGCGACGGGAATCTCGTGCGCGCGGAGCACCCCCGCGCGGCGCCGCGCGTCTAGGGTCGGGGCATGACCCCTGCGCCCGTCCCGTCCGCCTCGCCGTCGGCCCCCGTGCCCGATCCGCTGATCCTGCTGCCCCTGCGCCAGCGCATCCTCGAGAAGCGGCTCGGGGTCCGCGCGGTCCACCTGCACCGCGAGGGGCGCGAGGACCTCGAGGTGCGCTTCGTCGAGGACACCTCGGAGAACGTCTGGTCGGTGTCCAAGACGGTGACGGCGCTGGCCGTCGGCATCGCGCAGAAGGAGGGTCTGCTCGACCTCGAGGACCGTCTCATCGACCACCTGCCCGCGCCCGCCGGCGGGTACGGGCGCGGCATGGAGCTGGTGCGCCTGCGCCACCTGATCACGATGACCTCCGGCAACCCTGTCACCGTGTTCCTGGACTCCGAGCGCGAGGACCCGCACCTCACCGACCTGCTGCTGCGCACGCCGCTGGTGCGCGAGCCGGGGGAGAGGTTCGAGTACTCCAACGGGTCGATCTTCCTGCTCGGGCGCACCATCGCCGAGCGCTCCCGCGTGAGCCTGCGCGACTACCTGATGCCCCGGCTGTTCGAGCCGCTGGGGATCGTGAACCCCCAGTGGCACTCCGACCGCGAGGGCCGCACCTGGGGCGCGACCGGCCTCCACCTGCGCACGCGCGAGGTGGCCCGTATCGGCCGAGTCCTGCTGGAGCGCGGCGCCTGGGAGGGCGAGCAGCTCGTGCCCGCGGACTGGATCGACGCGATGCACGCCGAGTCGTCCTGGGTGCCCACCGGTGAGCTCGAGCCGGAGAACACCCGCTACGGCTACGGCGTCTGGAAGTGCTCGGTGCCCGGGGCCTGGCGGGCCGACGGCGCCTACGGCCAGTTCTCGATCGTGCTGCCGGACCAGCGCGCCGTCGTCACCCTCACCTCCCATCACGAGGGCGGGCCGACGCAGGAGATCCTGCGCGCGGTCTGGCAGGAGCTGCTGCCGCTGCTCTGAGCCGGCGAATCGGATCCGGCGATGCTCTGAGCTGCCGCTGTTCAGAGCCCCGGATCCGACGTCCGACCTGTCTTCTCGCCCACGTCCGGGCGGTGGGCGCAACGGCCGTTCACTAGGCTGGATCACGTCATGCGACCCGCAGGACGGGTCGCGGATCCGCCGAGTCGTCAGGAGCACGCCATGGCAGTCACCCTCGCCCAGCACCTCGTCACCCAGCTGCGGGACTTCGGTGTCGAGCGCATCTACGGGGTCGTCGGGGACTCCCTGAACCCGATCGTCGACGCCGTCCGCACCACCAAGGGCATCGACTGGGTGCACGTGCGCAACGAGGAGGCGGCCGCCTTCGCCGCCGGCGCCGAGGCCCGCGTGAGCGGGAAGCTCGCCGTGTGCGCCGGATCCTGCGGCCCGGGCAACACCCACCTCATCCAGGGCCTCTACGACGCCCACCGCGACGGCGCCCCGGTGCTCGCGATCGCCTCGCACATCCCCAGCGGCAAGATCGGCACGGGCTTCTTCCAGGAGACCCACCCCGAGCGCCTCTTCCAGGAGTGCTCGCACTTCTGCGAGATGGTGAACTCCGGCCAGCACGGCGCGGACATGCTGCACATCGCCGCGCAGACGGCGCTCGCCAAGCAGGGCGTCTCCGTGCTCGTGATCCCCGGCGACGTCGCCGACGAGGAGGTCGAGTCCGGTGCCACCAAGGACCTCGCCACCCGCTTCGGCCGCGTCCAGCCCGATCCGCAGACGGTCGAGGAGCTCGCCTCCCTCGTGAACCGCGCGAACTCCGTGACCCTGTTCGCCGGGGCCGGCGTGCGGGGCGCCCGCGAGCAGGTGCTCGCGCTCGCCGAGGCCGTGAAGGCCCCCGTCGGCCACGCCTTCGGCGGCAAGGAGTGGATCCAGTACGACAACCCCTACGACGTCGGCATGAGCGGCCTGCTCGGCTACGGCGCCTGCTACGAGGCGATGCACGAGGCGGACCTCGTGATCCTGCTGGGCACGGACTTCCCCTACAGCGAGTTCCTCCCGCAGAAGGACGTGACCGTCGTCCAGGTCGATGCCGACGGGTCCCGCCTGGGCCGACGCATCCCGCTGGACCTCGCCGTGAACGGCGACGTCGCCCTGACCATCGACGCGCTGCTGCCGCTGGTCCAGCCCAAGCGCTCGCGGAAGTTCCTCGACGCGCTGCTGCGCAAGCACGAGAAGGCGCTCAAGGGCGTCGTCTCGGCGTACACCCGCAACGTCGAGAAGATGAAGCCGATCCACCCCGAGTTCGTCGCGGCGACCCTCGACGAGCTCGCCGACGACGACGCGATCTTCACCGTCGACACCGGCATGTGCAACGTGTGGGGCGCCCGCTACATCACGCCCAACGGCAAGCGCCGCGTGTTCGGCTCGTGGCACCACGGCACGATGGCCAACGCGCTCCCGCAGGCCATCGGCGCCTCCGCCGGGAATCCCGGCCGCCAGGTCATCTCGATGTCCGGCGACGGCGGGCTGGGGATGCTCATGGGCGAGCTGCTCACCGTGAAGCTCCACCAGCTCGACACGAAGATCGTCGTCTTCAACAACTCGAGCCTGGGCATGGTCAAGCTCGAGATGCTCGTCGAGGGCCTGCCCGACTACGAGACGGACCACGAGCACGTCGACTTCGCGGCGATCGCCGCCGGCGCCGGCATCCACTCGGTGAAGATCACCGACCCCAAGAAGCTCAAGAAGGAGCTGGGGGCGGCCCTCAAGCACAAGGGTCCCGTGCTCATCGACGTGGTCACCGACCCCGCGGCGCTCTCGATGCCGCCCAAGGTCACCTCGCAGCAGATCCGCGGCTTCGCCATGGCCTCCACGAAGGTCGTGCTCGGCGGCGGCGTCGGCAAGATGCTCGACATGGCCGCCACGAACGTGCGCAACATCCCGCGCTGAGGCAAGGGGCGCTGAGGCAAGGGGCGCTGAGGCCCGCCAAGGTCCGCCGAGGCGCCCCGGCACCCTCCGGGGCGCTCCGCGGTGTCCACCCGCCGCCCATCACCGGCCGGCGAGGATCGTGACCAGGTTCTATGACAGATGACCGCCATTTCTGTCATAGAACCTGGTCACGGTCGCTCCGGGGGCGTCCGTGCGGTCGCTCCCGACGACGTCCGTGCGGTCGCGGCCCGCTGCGTCCGAGCGGGCCGTGTGCGGTGGGTCGGGATCCGGCCAGGGTGACCCGGCACGCGCCGCCGTGCACGCTGTCGACCCGACATGCCGTGCCTGGCGGGTAAAAGTTCGGCAAAACGAGCGGCCGGATGTGGTCACGAGGTCTTCTCGTGGTGCCGGGCCCGGTGCACGGTAAGGGGTATCCCACGACGGGAGTGCAGGTCACGCGATCGCGCGCTGGTGTTCCCCTCGTCTTCCCCGCCCTTCCCCCGCTTCCCGCACCCCAGGAGCACACCATGTCCGAGGCCCGCCGCACCCCCACCCATCGCGCCGAGGGCGCACCCGTCTACTTCCGGGGAGCGCGCGTCGCCCCGAAGCTCGCCGCCGCGACCGGCGGCGCGGTGATGGTCGCCGGACTCGGCATGGCCGGCGCGAGCGTCGCCGAGGCCAGCACCCCTGCGGTCTGGGACGACGTCGCCCAGTGCGAGTCGAGCGGCAACTGGTCGATCAACAACGGCAACGGCTTCTACGGCGGCCTGCAGTTCACCCGGTCGACCTGGATCGCCTACGGCGGCGGCAGCTACGCCGCGACCGCGGACAAGGCCACCAAGGCCGAGCAGATCGCGGTCGCCCAGCGCACCCTGCAGGACCAGGGTCCCGGCGCCTGGCCCGTGTGCAGCGCCCGCGCGGGCCTGACCAAGGCCAACGGCGGCGCCTCCTCGAGCGCGACCCCGTCGAGCAGCTCGAGCTCCTCGTCCTCGAAGGCCTCGAGCTCGTCCTCGGGCTCCTCGACGTCGGGCTCGTCCAGCTCCTCCTCGAGCGGCAAGCTCGTGGTCGACGGCAAGTTCGGGCCGAAGACCACCGCGAGCCTGCAGTCGTGGGTGGGCGTGAGGGCCGACGGCTCCCTGTCCACGAGCGACATCAAGGCCCTCCAGAAGAAGGTCGGCGCGGTCCAGGACGGCAAGATCGGCTCCGAGACCACGCGCAAGCTGCGCGCGAAGATCGGCTACTCGAACAACGGCGTGTGGGACTTCCGCACCTCCTACTCCACCGTGCGGGCCCTGCAGATCCACCTCAACAGCAACTGACCCCTCCCGGGCGGGGCGCTCCGCAGCCTCGCCCGATCCCGCCGGCCAGATGCCTGCCGCCCGGTCGTCGCGTCGCGACGACCGGGCGGTGGTGCGTGTGCGACAGTGTGAGCACCAGGCCGGGGAGCCGCCGGTCTGTCGAACTACGTGCGCCGCGGAGGAATGATGGCCGGTCTCGTCCACCCCGAGAGCATCGACCTGTGGCGGGACTGGGCTCGCTCCCGCGGGGGTCTCGCTCGGCACCGCGGCTCGGTCGCGGACGCGGTCCGCACACTGCGCGGCACGCGCAGTCGCGACGAGCACTGGGAGGAGCCCCGGTGGGTGCTCCACTCGCGTGACGGCGAGACCTCGGCGCGCGTGGTCATCGGCCTTGAGGACGCCTCTCCGCGCAGCCGCGCCGCCCTGCTCGCCTTCCTCCCGTATCTGCGCGTGGGGGTCGACGTGATCGCCCCGCGCGGCCTGATCGCCCCCGAGCTCGACGGGCCCGCCTGGCGCCGCCGCGCCTTCGAGTCCGCGCGCGACGCCGTCCCCTCCGACGCCGCCGCGGTCGTCACCGCCGGTCAGGGCGGGCCGACGGGCGCAGCCCTGCACTCGGTCGCCGAGCGCCGCGGCCTGCAGTCCTTCGTGGTCCAGACCGATGTGCTCACCCCGTACGCCGCGCCGCTGCCGACGGAGGCGACCGTCCTCTCCTGGTCCGCCGACGACGCCGACTTCTGGCGCTCCGGGCGCGAGGACCTCACCCTGCTGGCGGTCGGCTCCCAGCGTCTCTGGCAGCTCGGGCACCACAGTGGCGAGGACGATCCCGCCGCGGACGGGGCGCCGGGCAGTGCGGATACCGCCTCGAGGGCCAGTGCGGATCCCGCCTCGAGGGCCGGCGAAGGCGCCGACCCGTCGACCGACGCGCCCACCGACCCGTCGGCCGACGTGACCGAGGACCGCGCCGACCCGACGTCCGTGCCCTCGCCCGTCGTGCTGGGGCAGCTCTCGCGCATCGAGCTGCCGAGCCGACTCGCCGCCCGTGCGGCCTCCTCGTTCTGCCGCGACGGCGCCGCCCGCTATCTGCCCGAGGCGGAGGAGACCGGGCGGCTCGCGCGCACCCAGCACCGTCTCTGGGAGCGGCGGGGCATCGAGGTGCTGCCCGCGGGCACGGACCCGCTGACCCTGCGCGCGCCGGTGGTCTCGATCCTCGCGGCGGAGGTCCTCGAGGTCGCCGCCCGTGGGGGAGAGGCGTGGGTGCACGCGCCGGGCGCGCCCGGCTGGGTGCACGAGTTCTGGCACCGCTACGGGATGCGCCGCCACGGCACGCCCACCCCGGCGCCCGCGATGCCCGAGGAGGAGCCCGCCGCGCGCATCGCCCGGGAGGTCGAGAACCGGGTCGAGGGTGTCGCATGACGACCATCGGGCGATGCGTCACGGAGCGCGTCTCCGCATGATGCGCGCGATCGCCGGCCGGATCCAGCATTATGCGTGGGGGTCGTACACACGGCTGCCTCGTTTCCTCGATCAGCCGTCGGACGGCAGGCCGTGGGCCGAGGCGTGGTTCGGAAGTCATCCGCTGGCGCCTTCCCTCCTCGACGATGGCCAGACATTGATGGATCTCGTGGCTTCCGATCCGCCGATGCAGCTCGGAGGCGGTGTCGCTCGCAGCTTCGGTGGTGAGCTCCCGTTCCTCCTCAAGGCGATCGCGCCTGAGCGGCCACTCTCACTGCAGGTGCATCCGGATCAGGACCGTGCTGAGGAGTCCTTCGCCGCGGAGAACGCCGCAGGACTGCCCTTGGAGTCTTCTCGGCGCAGCTATCGGGACCCGAAGCACAAACCGGAGCTCCTCGTCGCACTGGAGCCGTTCACGGCGCTGTGCGGATTCCGGGCACCTCGCCGAGCCACCGAGATCCTCGAGGGCCTGGGCACGGATCTCTCGGATCGTCTGCATCGGCTCCTGCTGGAGAACCCCGATGCGCGCGGCATGCATGCGGCGCTGCGCGCACTCCTCTCGCCTTCGCTCCGCCCCGGACCACCCCTCGTGCAGCAGGTCGTCGATGCTTGCCGTGATCGTGAGCGACGCGGTGCATCCCCGTCGCCCCGCATCGATCGCATCGTCGTCGAGCTGGCGGAGCACCATCCGGGCGATGCGGGCGTGGTCGCTGCACTCCTGCTCAACCCTGTGTCACTGCAGCCGGGCGAGGCTCTCTTCATCCCCACGGGTACGCTCCATGCGTACCTCAGCGGGTTCGGGATCGAAGTCACTGCAGCGAGTGACAATGTGCTCCGCGCCGGCCTGACCGAGAAGCGCGTGGATGTCGACGAGCTGCTGCAGTGCGTGAGCGTGGTCGCTGCACCGCCGGTCCGGATAGCGCCTGAGCGACGCAACGAGATCACCGAGTCGTACTACGCCCCGGTCGATGATTTCGAAGTCTCCTTCACCGCTCTTGACGAGGCGACGCACTGGGGGGCCCGGCCGATGCTGGGCAATGGTCCGAGGATCGTGCTCGGCCTCGAAGGGGATCTTCTCCTCGAGTCGGCTACCAGCAGCATCGCGGTGCGCTCGGGGCAGGCTGTCTTCATCCCCGCGTCCGAGGGGGACGTCAGCGTGCGAGGCTCCGGCTGCATCGTGCAAGCGTGCGTTCCCTGATCGCTCCGCTTCCGGATCCGGCATCCGCCGGGGTCAGGCCGACGGCGAGATGAGCTCCCCTCGGTCCCGCGCCTGCCCGATCTGCTCGATGATCTCCTCGACGAACGCAGTCACGCCTTCCGCGCCGGCGACGGGACCGCCTGCCAGCAGTCCGTCGGCCCCCAGCAGGACGGCGGCAGGGGAGGAGGTCGCCCGGAGCGAGACCGCGAGGTTGCCCTCGATGTCCCTCGCCAGGCTGTCGCCGGCGCGCTCACGCACGGACGGGGCGAGGCCCGCCGGATCCGCACGGACGAGCGTGTGCACGCTCACGGTCTCCTCGAGTGCCGCGCGCCAGGCCCCGATCGCGTTCAACACCCTTTCGCACGGACCGCAGCCGGGACGCACCCAGATCAGCAGCGCCGCGCGCTCGGCGGTCAGTGCCGCGAGGGAGACGGGCTCCTCGCCACTCCTCTGCAGCATGCCGAACGGCGTCGGCGTGCGCTCGTAGTCGAGATCCGCATCGTCCGCAGAGGCCGCTCGCGGGTCCGCAGCGTCCGACGGCTCGTGCGCGGAGGGGCGATCGCCGACGACGGCCGCGCCCTGTCCGGTCTCGCTCCTGCGCGAGGTGCCCCCGAGGGTGAGCAGGGCGAGGAGCCCCGTGAGGAGCACCGCGAGGACGAGCTGCCCGAGGGCTCCTGGTGCGCCCATGATCGCGTGCGCGGGGAGAGAGCGGGCGGTGCCGATCACCGAGAGAGCCCCCAGCGCAAGCAGCAGCGTGTTGCGCACGAGGGTGGTCCGGGAGAGCGTCGGGGAGCCCAGGGTCCCGAAGCATGAGCAGGACACGGCCTCCTCGAATCCGAGGGCCCGGGCGATGATCGCCCAGTAGAGGACGAGCAGCACGACGATGAGCACGGAGAATGCGAGGGGCACGAGAGGAACGGGCAGCCAGATCCCGAGCGCGAGCACGATCTCCGCACCGGGCAGCAGCAGCGCCGCGGTGGCATGGGCACGGGGCAGAGGGAGGCGCAGGGACACCATCGCGTCCCGTGTCCCGCGCCTGTCACCGAGCTTCGCGGCACCGCTGATCAGCAGCGTCAGACTGACCAGCAGCTGGGCGGTGAGCAGCAGGATCGGCACCGGACCAGGGTACTCGAGCCGCTGCTGTCCGCGAGATGCCCCGCACACGAGAGAGTGCGTGCGCCGTCCCGACCCTGGACACCGTCCGTATCCTTGATCGGGTGAGCGCTCCCGACCCCAGCACCCGTCCCGCCTCGACCGCCCAGGCGCCCGCGCATCCCCGCCGGGTGCTGTTCGTGCTCCTGCTTCCCCTGTTCATGGCGCTGGTCGCGGTCTCGGTCATCAACGTCGCGCTCACGCCCATCGGCCACTCCCTGAAGGCCGACTCCGAGGGCCTGCAGTGGGTGCTCTCCGGGTACGCCCTCGCCTTCGCCGTGCTGCTCGTCCCCGCCGGGCGCGTGGGCGATGCGACCGGCAGGCGCCGCATCCTGCTGCTCGGCGTCGGCCTGTTCACCCTGGGCTCGCTGATGGCCGGGCTCTCGCCCAACGTGGGCGTCCTGAACCTCTCGCGGATCCTCCAGGGCCTCGGCTCGGGACTGCTGAACCCGCAGTCCATCGGGCTGATCCAGATGAACTTCCGCGGCCAGGCCCGCGCGAAGGCGTTCGCGATGTTCGGCACCACCGTCGCCGTCGCGACCGCCATCGGCCCCGTCATCGGAGGCCTGCTCATCCAGGTCCTCGGCGAGGACATGGGCTGGCGCTGGATCTTCTTCTCCAACGTCCCGATCGGCATCCTCGCGATCGTGCTCGGGCTGCTGTGGATCCCCAACGACAAGCTGCGCACCAAGGAATCCAAGCCCGACCTGGATCCCGTCGGCACCATCCTGCTCGCTCTCGCGATCCTCATGATCATGCTGCCGTTCCTCGAGCGCTCGGTCTCCGCGCTCGTGTGGCTGCTGCTGCCGCTGGGCCTGCTGCTCATCTTCGGCTGGGTGACCTGGGAGAACCGCTACCGCCGCGGTGGACGCCCGCCGATGGTCGACCCCGACATCTTCCGCAGCCCGCCCTTCCGCAACGGCATCATCATCGTCACCGTCTACTTCCTGGGCTCCACGAGCATCTGGATCGTGCTGCCGCTGTTCCTGCAGATGCACCTGGACCGCACGCCCTTCGAGGCCTCCATCATCGGCCTGCCGTCCTCGGTCGCGGCGATGATCTCCTCGCAACTGGGCGGGCGCTACGTGCTGCGCCTGGGCAGGCGCCTCGTGATCGCGGGCTTCGTCGTCGTCCTCGTCGGCCTCGCCCTGGTCGCGGTCATGGCCGGGGTCGTGGAGAGCGGCGTGCTGCCGTTCTGGACGCTGGCCGTGCCGCTCACGCTGGTGGGCATCAGCCAGGGCATGACGATCTCCCCGAACCAGACGCTCACCCTGAACGCGGTGGACCCGCGCTACGGCGGCGTCGCCGGAGGCATCCTGTCGCTGGGCCAGAGGATCGGCGCGGCCGTCGGCACGGCCCTCATCCCCGGAATCCTGTTCTCCCTCACGGAGAACGGCACGCCCTGGGTGGAGGCCTTCATCATCACCCTCACGGTGATCATGCTGATGGCGATGGCGGCGCTCGGCGTCAGCGTCGTCGACCGCAAGCGCGAGAGGGTGGCCGGGACCGACGCCTGAGGCGGACCTCGGGGGCTCCGACGACGGCCGCAGGTGGGGGTCCAGCTGAGGCGGGGGCGTGGCTGGGGCGCTTCGGGGGCAGCGCGCCTGCCGGCCGTCGTCGGTTGCTCGAAACATATGCCGCGGCACGTTGCACGAAGGTTGCACGGACGTGATCGCCCGGGTGACGCAGAGCAACAGGACGCTCTTCCCGCTGGTCACGGCCTTGTGCGGCGGCGGTGGCGGTCGGGTTCCGGGATCTCAGCGGACGTCCGCGCCCGTCCGCTCCTCCTGCCCCTCCGCCTTGAGGGCCTCGGCGCGCGTGCGCAGCAGATCGCTGCCGAGCTCTCCCTGCAGGCGGTAGGGGCGCGAGCCGAGCGTCAGCGCATCGCCCGTGAAACCCTCGAGGACGCGGCGCAGGCGCAGCACCTCGGCGCGCACCGTGCCCACGGCGTCGAGCGACCCGTACAGGGACTCCGCGAGCTCGCCCGCCCCCATGCCGTCGGAATGCAGGTGCAGAAGGGTCAGCAGCTCCGCGTGCCGTCCCGACAGGCACGCCGTGACGCGGCCGCGCCGGATCAGGGCCGTACGCCGGCCGGTGATCAGCAGCTCGAGATCGCCGGTGCGCGGGTCCGCGTCGGCCCGCTGGAATCGGGGCACGGGGGCGGTGTCCGCGCCGTCGTCCTCGCGCTGCGGCAGCTCCGCCTGGACGGCACGGGCGGCGGCCCGCAGCAGGGGCAGCACGAGCGGGCCGACGGCGCAGTCGTCCCCGGTGACGTCGATGACCCCCAGGACCTCGCCGGTCGCCGGGTCCAGGAGGGGGACCGCGCTGCAGCTCCACCCCTGGATCGCCTCGACGTAGTGCTCGGCACCCGCCACCTGGATCGCGCTGCCGCTCGCCAGGGCGAGCGCCGGGGCGTTCGTGCCGATGGCGTCCTCGGACCAGTCGGCGCCGACCGTGAAGCCGACGTCCTCGGCGCGGGTGCGCTGCCGCGAGGGACCCTCGAGCCACAGCAGACGACCCTGCTGGTCACCGAGGGCGACCAGCATCCCGTCCTCGACCGCGGGTCGATCAGACGCTCCTGGAGCAGGGGGAGGACGGCGCTGAACGCGTGGCGCCGGCGGGCCTCGGCGAGCTCGGCCCCGGAGAGGCCGGCGCGCACGGGCGACGCCGCATCGCGGAAGAGCAGGTCCAGGGAGCGCCGCCAGGACTCGAGCACGGGGTCTCGGACCATGCGACGGTCATTGTCGGGGGAGGTCGCCGCGGGCAGGTCCTCGTGCGCGCGCAGCACCTCGTGCCGGTATGCGGCGTCGTCCGGAATCCGGGCCGGTCGGGATGGCATGTGCATGCGCCACCTCCCGGTGCGGCTGCGCTCCCCGACTCTCGATGCGCGCCGACGAATCGAGCGTACGCCACGAAACGGACGCATCGACGGGGCGGGCGGGGCCGGTTACCGTTCCGAGACCGGGGGAGGAGACGGAACCCGGCCGGCTCCCGTGCGCTCGTCCGCCCGGGCTCAGAGCGCGAGCGACGCCGGGGTGTGCATGCGGGCGATCTGGAAGGCCTCGGCGTAGGGCACCGAGGACTGGCTCCCGCGCATCAGGGCGAGCGCCTCGAGCGCCTCCGTCGAGCGGGCGGAGGGGAACTCCTGGATCTGGCTGTCGAAGCAGCGGAACGCCTCGGTCTTGCGATGGACCGTCGAGGTCACGTCCACCGTCCAGTTCGGGGCGAACGTCGGCTCGGCGCCGGGGGCGTTCCAGAAGGTCTCGGAGATCGTCTCGTACATGGCGACGGTGCGGATCCCCCGGCCCTCGCCGACCGGACGCGTGACCACCATCGAGGCGTCGAACACGGCCTTGTGGTCCACGTGCCGGTCGGGGAACGGGATCAGCGCGAGCTCGGGCTTCACCCGGTCCACGATCGCCTGGAGGCCGGCGTTGAGCTGGGCCACGGAGTTGCGGGCGAGCTCCACGGCCTCGAGGTCGAGGAACACGGACTCGTGGACGCCCAGGACGGCGTGCGCGCGCCGGGCCTCCGCCTCGATCCGGGGCGCGACGCCCTCCTCGTACAGCGGAGGAAGGTTCGAGCACACGATCGCGACGGTGACCTCGGCCCCGGCGTCGGCGAGGCGGGCGATGGTCGCGCCGCAGCCCAGCACTTCGTCGTCCGGATGCGGGGCGATGACGAGGACTCTGGTGCTGCTCACGCTGGTGGGCCTTTCTCTGGGTGCGGAGCTCCGGCTGTGGAGCTCCTGGTGCGACGGGGGATGGAGGAGGAACGGGTTCTGGAGTGGGGTGAGGCGGGCGCGCCGGGGCCGGAGGGGTCAGCGCCGCCGCAGGTCCTTCACGCGGTCGTAGGCGCCGTAGGCCGCCTGGTGCAGCGGCATGGAGACCAGCGCGAGGGACCAGGAGGCGGCCTCGGAGCGGTGTCCCTCGGCGAGGAGGGCGCGCACGCCGGCGACGCTCATGCGGCTGCGGCACCACGCGCGGACCCGGCGGCGCAGGGGGGAGTCCGTCTTCTCGCGGGCCGCCGCGTGCAGCAGGTGGGTGACGACGTGCCGCTCGTGCACGGTGCGCAGCTCCGAGGCCTCGGGCTCGCCGAAGGTACGCACCAGGACCGGCTGGACCATGTCGACCAGCGCCGGGAGGTCGAAGATGCTCTCGCGGAGGCTGCCCGTGACCGAGTCGGAGTGGATGACGTACCGGTAGCAGGGCTCGTCGGTGAACGCCACCGTCCCGGCGCGGCTCAGCTCCTCGCGGGCGAAGAGGTAGTCCGCGTAGACGAGGCCCTCGTCGGCCCGCGTGACCGGGCGGCGGTAGAGGATGTGCTGGGAGAGCGGGAACTCCCCGTGGATCGCGCGCCGCAGGGCCTCGGCGCCGCTGATCGGACCCTCCGGGGGATCCCACGGGGAGACGCCCACCTGGTGGCCGTCCCGCACGTAGGCGGTGGGCGCGACGACGATGTCGGCCCCGGCGGCCTCGCCGGCGTCGAGCATCACCTCGAGGAAGCGCGGAGCGATCTGGTCGTCGGCGTCCACCCAGGTCATCCACTCGCCGCGGGCACGGTCCAGGCCCCAGTTCGTGACGCTCGGATGGCCCCCGTTCTCCGGCTTCCACTCGAGCCGCACGCGGGGGTCCGAGGAGAGATCGGAGGGGACGGGATCCTTCGTGGACCCGTCGTCGATCACGAGGACCTCGAAGTCCTCCATCGTCTGGTCGAGCACGCTCTGCAGGGCGGTGCCGACCACGGATCCGGCTTCGTAGGCGGCGATGACGACGCTGACGCGGGGCTTGTCGTTCATGAGGGATCCTCCTCAGGATCAGGGGCGGGCACTGCGCTCGCGGCGGCGCGCCGCCGCTGGACGAGGTCGCGGATGTAGAGGGCCGCCAGCAGCACCTCGGAGGCGATGAGTGCGGCCGAGGCGCCCACCGCACCCCACAGCCAGCTGGCGGGGATCAGCAGCGCCAGGTGCAGCAGGGCGCCGGTCATGGAGATGCGTCCGACGTCGCGGAAGCGATGGTTGGCCGTGGCGCGCAGCGCGAGCATCGAGCTCAGCCCCACGGGGAGCAGCGCGATGCCCATCAGCTGCATGACGGTGATCGTCGGGTCGAAGCCCTCGCCCAGGTACCACGGCACGAACCAGGGCGAGGCGACGATGAGCATGATCCCGGCGCACGTGTACGCCAGGACGATGCCCGTGCTGATCAGGCGCTGGATCGAGCGGGCGCCCGCGTCCTCGCGGGTCATCCGCGGGAGCATCGCGCCGGTGACGCCGTACATCACGCCGCGGGCCGCGTTGCTGAAGCGCTCGCCGGCGCCGAAGAACGCGACCTGACGGGAGGTCGAGAGGACGCCCAGCACCACGGTGTTCACGGTGCTCATCAGCAGGAACGCGACGCTCGAGATGAACAGGGGCCAGGAGTCCCGGATGGTCCCGCTCACTCCCGCCCAGCGGGGGACGACCCAGTGCGCCTCCTTCCACACGACCCGCAGCATGAACCAGCCGACGAGAGCGGAGAGGGCGAAGGGGAACTGCTGCCACAGCATCGCGAGGACCATGTCGTCCGCGGAGTTCACCGTGAGCAGCAGCAGGCCCAGCGAGATCAGGCGGGAGACCGCCGTGAGCAGTGCGAACTCCTTGACCCGCCCGGTGCCCTGCAGGAACCAGCTGGGGTACATCTCGCCGAGTCCGATGAGGAGCAGGCCCACGGCGTACATCAGCCACCGCTCCCGCAGCCCGGGGACGATCAGCACCGTGGACATCAGCACGAGCGTGCAGGCCGTCCAGATGAGCAGTTTGGCCGCGAGGGTCTCGGCCGCCACGCGGGAGCGCTCGGCGGTGGACGCCGAGACGGCGATGCTGCGCAGCGAGGACTGGTCGAAGCCGAAGTCGACGACGCTCTTGACGATCTGCAGGACCGCCAGGGCGAACATCAGGTGGCCGAGCTCCGAGGCCCCCATCACCCGCCCCAGGTACGGGAGCGAGACCAGCGGGTAGGCGAACGAGGCGAGGTAGCCCAGGCCGATGGCGAGCACGTCCGTGCTCACGCGCTTCGCGGAATCGGGCTTGCCGCGGCCCGGAGGGTCGGCCTGTTCTGGCATGTCGCCGCTCCTCGCCGTGTCGGGCCTGCTGGTCTCCGGTGGCCCGACGGACGGATCGGAGGTTCGGGAATCCTGCATCAGACGGCTGCCGACCGCGCGGGACGCGCGGGCACCGTCGCGCGGATGCGCTCGCAGACCTCGGCGATGTCGTCGGCGGAGGACGCGGGCGAGCTCGGGAGGCTGAGGCCGGTGCGGTACAGGCGCTCGGCGACCCCCGTGATCGTGCGGGGGAACGCGGACTCGTCGGCGAAGACCGGCTGCAGATGCATCGGCTTGAAGACGGGCCGCGACTCGATGTCGTGGGCGGCGAGGGCCTCGCCGATGCCCGCGGTGTCGATCCCCGCGACCTGCTCGTCGACGACGATCGAGGTCAGCCAGGCGTTGCTGCCGGGATCGCCGCCGCCGAGCACGGTGATGCCCGGGAGATCGGCGGCCATCTGCTCGTACGCCGCACGGTGCGCGCGGCGGACCGCGCAGAACTCGTCCAGCCGCTCCAGCTGCGCGAGCCCGATCGCGGCCAGGATGTTCGAGAGCCGGTAGTTCGTGCCGACCTCCTCGTGCTGGTAGTACGGGACGGGCTCGCGGGCCTGCGTGGCGAGCTTGCGGGCGTGGTCGGCGAGGGCGTCGTCGTCCGTGACCACGGCGCCGCCGGAGGAGGCCGTGATGATCTTGTTGCCGTTGAACGAGAGCGCCGCGGTGATGCCCTCGCTCCCGGCCGGGCGGCCCTCGCGCACCGAACCCAGGGACTCCGCCGCATCGACGACGAGCTGCGCGCCGTGGGCGCGCGCGATCTCGCCGAGCCTCCCGTGGTCGGCGATCCGGCCGTAGAGGTCGACGGGCACGACGGCCCGCACGCGGGCGCCGCGCGACTCCGCCTCCGTGAGCGCCTGCTCGACGAGGGCCGGGTCGAGGACGCCGGTCTCGTCGCAGTCCACGAACCAGGGTGTCGCCCCGCAGGCGACGATGCCGCTGGCCGTGGCGATGAAGGTCAGCGAGGGGCAGATCACGAGGTCGCCCGGGCCCACGCCGGCCACGCGCAGGGCCAGGTGCATCGCGGCCGTCCCCGAGGAGAGGGCCACGGCGCGGCGCCTCCCGGTGCGCTCGGCGAGCGCGGCCTCGAAGGCGTCGAGCTGCGGCCCGGCGGGGGCGATCCAGCCCGAGTCCACGGCCTCCAGCAGCAGCTCGCGCTCGCGCGTGCCGATCGTGGGCACCGACAGGGGGATGCGTGCGGTCACTTCGTCATCTCCTGGGGTCCATCGGCGCTCGTCGCCGCGGCGATCTGCGGGGTGCGCGCGGTCGCGGGGGTCTCGGGCACCGCGACCTGCGCGCCCGCGGGCCCGGGCGCCGGCGCGGGCGCGGGCGCCGGCTCAGGCGCGCGCGCCGTCGTGCCGGCGTCGGCGTCGGGCGGAACGACGGGCGACCCCTCGACGACCTGGTGCAGGTCGTTCTCGGCGAGCACCTGCGTGTAGAAGGCGTCGATGGCGCTCTCGGGCGCCGCCGGCGCGGGCAGGGCGCCCTCGGCGATCGGCTCGTTGCGCACGTGCCACACGCGCCCGCTGCGGGTGAGAACAGTGTTCTCGTCGGGCGTGAAGAGCTCCTCGGCGAGCTTCTCCCCGGGGCGCAGGCCCGTGAAGACGATCTCGCAGGAGACCCCGGCGAGGGAGATCATGCGCCGGGCGATGTCCACGATCTTCACCGGCTCGCCCATCTCGAGCACGAGGGTCTCGCCGCTGCGGCCCACGGAGAGCGCGAACAGCACCAGCTGGCACGCCTCGGGGATCGTCATGAAGTAGCGGGTGACGTCCTTGTGCGTGACGGTGACGGGGCCGCCGTTGCGGATCTGCTGGCCGAAGGCGGGGATCGCGGAGCCCCGCGACCCGATCACGTTGCCGAAGCGCACGCTCACGTAGCGGCGACCGGTGCGGTCGGCGGCGTCGGTGGTGAGGCCCTCGGCGACCCGCTTGGAGGCGCCGAGGATCGACGTGGGGCGCGCGGCCTTGTCGGTCGAGACGTTCACGAAGCGCTCCACGCCGTGCTGCTCCGCGGCGTCGATGACGTTGCGGCTGCCGTGCACGTTGGTCTTCCATCCCTCGGCGGGGAAGCGCTCGAGCATCGGCAGGTGCTTGAGCGCGGCCGCGTGGAAGACGACCTCCGGGCGGTGCTCGGTGAAGACCGCGTCGAGGGCCTCGCGGTCGCGGATGTCCGCGAGCACGTACTCGGGCTGGTCGAGCAGGGCGCTGCCCTGCAGGGACATCGAGAGAGCGTGCAGCGCGGACTCGTCGCGATCGAGCATGACCAGGGCCACGGGCTCGAGCTTCTTGATCTGGCGGCACAGCTCGGACCCGATCGAGCCGCCGGCACCGGTGACCAGCACTCGTCGGCCCGCGATCACCTCGCGCGCGGCGGAGGTGTCCGGGGGAGTGATCGGGCGGCCCACCAGGTCCTCCACGTCCAGATCGACCAGTCGGCCGATGCTGTCGCGCGTGAGCATCTCGCTGAACGTCGGGACCGTCCGCACCCAGCGGGCGCTCGTGTCGACCTGATCGGCCAGGCGGGAGAACAGATCGGAGTCGGCCTCGGAGATCGCGACGATCGCGCCGTCGGCCCCGGTCTCGTCCAGGACCCGGGCCAGGTCCATGGTGCGGCCCCGCACGGGGACGCCGCGGACCACCATGGCGCGCTTGGCGAGGTCATCGTCCACGAGCGCGACGGGGCGGTACTTGCTGTGCTTGTCGCTGAGCAGGTGGTCGATGAGCGAGGCGCCGAGGATCCCGGCGCCCACGATGACCACGTCCTGCGCATCGCGCGGCGCGCGCTCGCGGTCGAAGGCCATGCGGAGCGCCTGGCGGGCGCCGATCATGAGCACCAGGGCCGCGAGCCAGGCCAGCAGGACGCCGCCGAAGAAGCGGTCGCCGGCGAAGGCGAGGGAGCCCAGGGCCGCCGCGATCGCCGAGATGGCCGAGGCCAGCGCGACGGTGCGCAGCTCGCCGACGGAGCCGACGATGTACCGGTGCCGGTACACGCCCAGCAGCGCACCGGCGATGAACTGCACGGCGATCGAGACCAGGGCGAGGACGAGCGCCGGGACGAGCACGACGCCCGGCAGCAGCAGATCGGCCACCAGCCAGCCGAGCGCCCACATCACCAGATCGCACGCGCCCAGCACGAGCGCCACCACCCACGGGGTGTTGCGCTCGATCCCCGCCTGCGTGAACCGGCGGGGCCAGAGCGTGGTGCCCCGGTTCTGCTCGTCCTCGAGTGCTTCAGATGCGCCTGCCATCGTTCTCTTCCCCCTCGTGCGGCAGTTCCCCCGCCGCCTCGTGCTTCTCCGATTCCCCGACCTCGTCGAGGCGCTCTTCCGACCCGTCCGCGAGCATCACCACTCCGTCGAGCCGCTTCCCCCTCCAACGGGCCATCGCGGCCCCCCGTGCGAACCTGCTGACCCGGGCGCCGGCCGCGCCGACCAGGATCGTCGCCTCGTCGTCCCCCATCGCGACGAGGACGTCGGCGTCGGCGTCGAGGTCGATCGTGCGCACGGCGAGGCCCTCCTCCGAGAGCCCCTCCGCGAGCCGGCCGACGGGTGCGCCGTCGATGCCGAGCAGCGTCGTCCGTGCTCCGGGCGCCCCGTCCAGGCCGTGGATCGCGCCGGCGAGCCCCTGCAGCGTGCGGGGGCGCCCCTGCTCCGCGGCCTCCGCGGCGAGCCCGTGCTCGGAGGAGCCGAGGACGGCGAGGACGGGCGCCTCGGCGGCGTCCGCGGCGTCGTCGATCCGGCGCGGGCGCCGGTCGCGGCCGTTCAGCGCCAGCGCGGCGACGAGCCCCGCCAGCAGGCCGACGACCAGGCCGATCGGCGCGATGATCACCGGGTTGGGCGAGGACGGGCTGGAGGGGACGGCCGGCTTGAGCACGACCGACGCGGACACCCCCTTGTCCTTGCCGTCGCCGATGTTCTCCGACAGCGCGGTCGCCGCGGCGGAGGAGAGCCTCTGCGCGGTCGCCGGATCCTCGTCCTCGGCGGTGACCTCGATGATCGAGGTGTTCTCCGGGGAGGTCACGGACACGGACGACGCCACGTCGGCGGCGGCCATCCTCTCGCCCATGAGCTTCGAGATCTTCGTGACGGTGCTGTCGGCCGTGGCGAGCTCGAGGTACGTGGGGAGGTTCTGCGTGACCTCCGCGGACTGCGCGGCGTCCGCCTCGACCAGGATCTGGCCCTTGGACTCGTAGGAGTGCGGCAGGGCGGCGTTCACGATCAGTCCGCCGATCAGTCCGATGACGGCGCCCGCGGCGAGCAGCCACCAGCGCTCGCGCAGGGTCCTCCAGAGGGCGGCTGTGGTCATGAGCGGACTCCTTCTTCGTGTGCTGTGTCGGGCCTCGGGGCGGGGGGAGCCCCCGTGGCGTCCTCCACGTGCTCGGCGGCTTCGCCGGCGCCGGGCACGCGCGTGTCGAGGGGAGGGCGGACACCCAATGCACGATATGCGTCGAGTGTCCGCTTCGCCAGATCTGCGAGGTCGAACTCCTGGGTGATCCGGGCGGTGGCGGCCTCGCCCATCCGCCGACGCGCCGGGGCGTCGGCCGCGAGGGACGCGAGGGCGCGGAACAGCCCGTCGGCCGTCCCGTCGAGGACCCCGTTCTCGCCGTCCACGAGGATGTCGGTGACGCCGGTGACGGGATGGGCGACGCAGGGGATGCCCATCGCCTGGGCCTCGAGGAGCGCGATCGGCATCCCCTCGCCGGCGGAGGTGAAGAGCATGAGGTCGGCCTCGGCGAGCTCCGCGCGCAGCCGGGCGGGGGAGAGCCACCCCGTGACCTCGACCCCCTCCCCGAGGAGCTGGCGCTCGCCGTCGCCCAGCCAGCGGAAACGCGCCACGGGCAGGGCGCTGTCCCCGGTGCGGCGCTCCTGCTCCCACCGGCGTGCGATCTCGCCGAAGACGTCGGGGCGCTTCTGCGGGGCGACGCGTCCCACGTGCACGATGCGCAGGGGGCCGTGCCCGGTCCGTCGCGACGCGGGGCGGGCGAGCGCCGCGGCGTCCACGCTGTTGCGCAGCACCGCGGTGCGGACGCCGCGCAGGGAGCGGCGGGCGAGGCGCTCCTCGGAGCCGGAGACGAGCGCGAGGCGCGGGCCGAGGACCGCGCCGATCTGCTCCAGCCCCCGCAGGACGGCGACCGACGACGCCGAGGCGTCCGAGCGGTCGAAGGCGAAGGAATGCGGGCTGTAGACCGCGCGGCTCCGATGGCCCGTCACCAGGGCCGCGGCGCGCCCCAGCATCCCCGCCCGCGAGGAGTGCAGGTGCACGAGGTCGACCCGGCGGCGGGCGAGCAGCGCGAGGATCCCCACGGCGAACGCGGGGACCGCCGTGCGGTGGCTGCGGGAGAGGCGGATGACGCGGACGTGTCCATCCATCATCGCGGCGATCTCCTCCCGGGAGGGGGAGTCGGCGCGGGGGACGTAGGCGAAGGCGACGTCGAACCCCGGGAGTGCGGCCGTGGCCTTGGCGATCGCGGTCGCGGCGGCGAGCACGCCCGAGCTCGAGGCGTCGGTCGCGTGCAGGACGCGCACAGGGGCGCCAGGACCGGGGGCGCCGTCAGGAACGGCGCTGTCGGGAGCGGTGCGGGGGGTCATGGGGTCCCTCCGATCTGAGAGGTCACGGGTGGGGCGGACGGCCGGGGGCGGTGCGCGCGGACGGGCGGACGGTGCCGCGCCGAGCGCTCCTGCCGTCGTGCGGCGCGCGCACCGGGGAAGAGCGCGGCGGCCGCGTGCGAGCGGTCGGTCCCGCTCGGCAGCGCGGCGAGGACCAGCGGGAGCATCGGCGTCAGATGCTTGAGATAGGAGCCGTAGTCGGGCTCGAAGATCGCCTGCACCACGAGCAGCGCGAGCAGCAGCGACACGGCCCGAGCGGTGCGCACGCCGCTGCCCTGGGACGCGCCGGGGGTCCCGATCGGGGCGGCGCCGGGACGGGCGGGATCCGCGCCCCACCGGGCTCCGCCGGCGCGGGATGCGCGGCCCGTCGTGATGAGCTCGCCCCTGACGACGGGACGCAGGGCGACGGCCCAGATCGCCATGATCAGCAGGGCGCTGACCGCGTAGTACGGCGTGCCGGTCGATCCCAGCGGGACCGGGATGACGAGGAAGACCAGGGCGATGAGGGCCGAGAGCACGCCGAGCGGGCCGGTGGCGTCCGGGAACGCCGAGTCGATGACGGTGGCGACGTCCGCGTTCGCCTGCTGCTCGTTCGACCAGGTGCGCATCCCCTCGAGGGTCTGCCCGAGCGCGATCTGGAACGCGGGCTGCAGGAGCGCGTAGACGAGAGCCAGCGCGGCGACGATCACCAGCGGGTTGCGAGTGCGCGAGAGCAGGATCCGCCACCCCAGGTAGAGGACGGCGATGAGCAGCCAGTACGGCCGCAGCGTCGCGCCGTAGGCGACGCAGAGCAGCGGGACCGCGAGGTCCCAGCGGCGTCCGCGGGGCAGGAGGAGCACCAGGAGGACAAGTAGGAGCGTCACGTGCTCCTTGGAGTACTGGGCGAGGTACACGGCCGCCAGGCCGAGGGAGGCGGCGACCGCGGCGAGGCCGACGAGCGAGAGGTCGCGGATGCGCGTCCACCCGATCGCCGCGAACATGGCGGCGATGAACAGGGCGATGCCCAGCATCGCGGCCAGGGACTGCTGGTCGCCCAGGCCGAGCGCCGTGTAGATCGCGGCCACGCGCCGGAACGACTGGGCGTCGCCCAGAATGGGCCCGTGGATGGAGTGGTCGATGTGGCCGCCGTCGAGCACGAACTGCTCCGGCACGATCGACCGCATGACGGGAGCGGCGAGCAGCGCCGCGCCGGCCATGAGCACGACGGCGATCTGGTTCCCGAGGCCCCTCATCGTGCGCCCGTCCCTCGCCGCGGGGCCGCGCCGGATCCCGGCCGCTCGGTTCCCGCGAGCCGGCGGCAGGCCTGCACGAAGGCCTCGGCCATGTCCGTGCTCGATGCGCTGTGGCGTGACCGCGCGCGGGTGCCCATCGCCTCGAAGGCCTCGGGGTCCTGGGCGAGGGCGATGAGCCGCTCGGCGGCGGAATCGGTGTCCTCGCCCACGAGCAGGGCGTCGACGCCGTCGGCGGTGTCCGTGGCGAGTTCGCCGACGGGCGTGAGGGCGCAGACCATGCCGGCGGAGAGCGCCTCGTGGGCGGACATGGCGTACCCCTCGAAGTCCGAGAGCTGCACGAACACGTGCGCGGCGGCGGCGAGGGCGCCGATCTCCTCGCGCGCGCTCGCGCCGTGACGCGTGATGCGATCTCGGAGCCCGTAGGACGCGGCGAGGGCCAGGGCGCTCTCGAGCGCTCCGTCGTCCGGCCCGATCAGATCGAGCCGGGCGCCGCCGGGCCAGAGGGCATCCGCGCGGCCGAGGAGCTCGACGATGCGGTCCAGGCGCTTGGACGGAGCCAGGCGCCCCCAGAACACGAGGCGCAGCGGCTCGTCCGTCCGCGGTGCCCTGCGCGGGACGTCGTCGGAGAAGATCGGCGAGGCGCGGGGGTGCACGAGCACGTGGGGGACGCTCGTCCCCGCGCGGGCCAGTGCGGGTCGCACCACGTTCTCGTACGCCGAGGCGGAGTCCACCAGCACCATGTCCGTGCGGGGGATCGCCCAGCGGTGCACGGCCCGGTCGAAGCGGTTGGTGAAGCGGGAGCTGTGCACCCAGACGGCCCATCGGCCGCCGGAGAGCCTGCGGGCCAGGGCGCCCAGCGCGACGACCCGCCAGAGCGAGGTCACGGTGACCTGCGGGCGCAGGCGACGGGCCTCCCGGAGGAGTCGGAGCGCGGAGAGGGGCGAGTTCACGCCGGTGCCCTCGACGTCGGCGACCAGGGCCTCCTGGCCCTCCGGCGCGCCCGCGAGGGAGGCCACGCGGTATCGCACGTCGGCCGCGAGAGGCTCCGGGGTGCGGAGCGCCGCCTGCAGGTGCGCGGCGATCGCCTCGACGCCGCCGACCGTGGTGTCGTGGATCAGGTGCAGGACGCGCACGTCTGCCGGGGCGCGCTCGACGGAGCGTGCGTGCATGTCATTCCCCCTGGACAGCAGTCGTCGACGGCGTTGATGCGCTGCACGTCCCCCGCAGCGCCGGGCGTCGGCGCGTCGATGACCCGCCGGTAACTGCCCCGAATGACCAGAATCCACCCTTCTGTCCGATTCGCGAAGACATTGTGCGGCGGGTCACGGGTCCCGGGGGTGGGGTCGCCGCGGCGAGGAGGGGCGGCGCGGGGGACGGGCCGACTGTCGTGCAGCGGATCGGACGCCGGGCATCGCGCGCTGCCGGACGGCCCCGGCCGCGATCCGCCCGCCCGTCTATCCTGGAACGGTGCTCGCTTTCGTGATCGCCGCGTCCCGGATCGCACCATGACCCCCAGGAGCTCGCCTGGTCAGGCCCCTGTCGGCGCCGACATCGACACCGACGTCGGCGCGGCCCTTCCGGGCGCGCTCCCCTCGAGGCGACGGGTCGTGGGCGCGGCGGCCGTGGGGGCCGGGGTGCTCCTGACGGCCTCGGGCTCGGCCCGCGCGGAGCCCGCCGTGCCGCTGGGCCGGTTCGGCGTCACGATCGCCGGTTCCCGCGACGGCGGGCTGGGCATGGCGCGCGAGCTCGATCTCGCGACCGAGCTCGGGCTGGGCTGGGTCCGCTTCGGCGTCGACACCGAGTCCGTGCTGCGCTCGTGGGGCGATGCGGAGCGTCCCGTGGAGATGGACGAGAAGGGGCTCGAGGCGCTCGCGCGCGACGTCTCCGATGCGCGGAAGCGCGGACTCCAGGTCTGCCTGCTGCTCGTGGACGCGCGCACGGGCGACGATGTCGACGAGTCCGTGTTCCTGCGGCGCATGCGCGAGTACTGGGACGCCATCGCCCGGGCGGTCGGCGACCAGTCGTACGTGTGGCAGGTCTTCAACGAGCCCGACGGCTGGGATCCCCGCTCGACGGAGCCGCTCGAGGGCGAGGCGACGGCCGACTACCTCGCGTTCCTCGCGCGCGCCCTCGGCGATGCGCAGGCGGCCCTGCACCGGCATGCGCCCCACGGACGGGTGACGACGAACCTGTACGGATACCCGGTGGACGACGCCCGGGAGCGCCGCTGGAGGGAGATCTTCGACGTCATCGCGCCGAGCCTGGACGTGCTGACCGTCGACGCGTATCCCGACCTGGACGCCGCGGCGCTCGACGCCCTGCCGGCCCGCGCGAAGCGGCTGGCCGATCGGTACGGCGCCTCGATGATGATCGGCGAGATCGGCCTGCCCACGGGTGACGACCGGTTCGACGAGGCGGACCAGGCGGACGCGTACGCGCGGTACGTGAAGGTCCTCGACGATCCCGCGCTGCTGGCCTCCTTCTTCTACGAGCTCCGCTCCACCGACGGCAGCGGGTTCGGGATCCTGCAGGAGGACGGCAGCCCGAAGCCTGCGTTCACAGTCCTCCGCCGCGCGGCCTCGCAGAAGGACTGACCGGCCCGCTCACCAGGCCTTCCGTGAGACCGGGTTCACACACGGTCACCGTCCTTCGGGGCCGCCCGCTCCCTCCCGTAGCTTCCCGGGCATGACAGCGCCCACGACCCTGCCCGAGCTCGAGCGCACGGTGGCATCCCGTCGAAGGCCCGCGCTCAGCTACGAGCTGTTCCCGGCGCGCACCGACACCACCTTCGAGCGACTGCGCGACACCATCGCCCAGCTCGAGACCACCGCGCCCGACTACGTCTCCGTCACCAGCCGCACCGGCCAGCGGAACCTCGCGCGCGTCCTCGAGCTCACCGACCACGTGCTGCGCGAGACCGATCTGCGGCCCCTCGTGCACGTGACCTCGATCGGCTCGAGCCGGGCCGAGCTGCGCACCGTCGTCGAGGCCCTCCTGGACCGCGGGGTGCGCGGCATCCTCGCCCTGCGCGGGGACCAGGAGGAGGGGCACGACCTCGAGGACGACGAGATCCCCTTCGCCCGTCCGCTCGTGGACCTCATCCGCGAGGTCGAGCGCGAGCGCACGGCGGCTCTGGCCGGAGGACGCGTGAGCGTGGGCGTGGCCGCCTATCCGCACCGCCACCCCGAGTCGCCCACCTCCCAGCACGATCTGGAGGTGCTGCTGTCCAAGGAGCGCGCGGGCGCGGACTTCGCGATCACGCAGGTCTTCTTCGACCCCGCCGAGTACTGCGCACTGATCGCGAAGGCCCGCGACGCCGGCCTGCGGATGCCCGTGATCCCCGGTTTCGTGCCCGCCACGAACCCGCGCCGGCTCGAGCGCCTCGGCGAGCTCTCCGGCGTGCCGCTCCCGCGCGACCTCATGCACTCGCTGGAGACCGCGCGCGACGAGTCCGAGCAGCGGCGCATCGGCGTGCGCTGGACGGTCGACCTCATCACCCGCGTCCTGGACGCCGGCGCCCCCGGACTGCACCTGTTCACCTTCAACCGCCACGCCGAGTCCCTCGACGTGCTCGAATTCCTCGACCTGGACCGCTGGTCCGACCCGACCGCACCCTCCCCGACCACATCCGGCCCGACCGCACCCGGCCCGACCACAATCGACCCGACCACTGGAGATGCCCGATGACGAACGCTCCCCGCACCCCGGACGCCGCCCGCGCCCCGCTGCCCGCCGCTACGCCCGTCGGCTACCCGCGCATCGGCCCCGACCGCGAGCTCAAGAAGGCCGAGGAGGCCTACTGGTCCGGTCGCATCGACCGCGCCGAGTTCGCACGGCGCACCCGCGCGCTGCGCGACGAGACCCGCGCCCGCCTCGCCGAGCTCGGCCTCACCGGCCCCGCCGCGATCCCCGAGACGTTCTCCCTCTACGACCAGGTGCTCGACGCCGCGCTCGCCGTCGGCATCGTCCCGGACCGCTTCGCCGACGTCCTCGGGGCCGACGGCGCGAGCTCGGCCGACGGATCGGGCTCGGCCGACGGGACGATCGACCTCGACGGGTACTTCGCCCTGGCCCGCGGCACGGCAGAGCAGCCGCCGCTCGAGATGACCAAGTGGTTCGACACGAACTATCACTACCTGGTCCCGGAGATCGGCCCCGACACCGACCTGCACATCGCATCGACCCAGGTCATCGACCTGTTCCGCGAGAGCCTCGAGGGCGGTGCCGACGCCGCCGCGCGACCGGTCCTCGTCGGCCCCCTGACCCTGCTCCTGCTCGCCAAGGCGCAGGACGGCGCACCGGCGGGCTTCGACCCTCTGGACCGCCTGGACGACGTCGTCGCCGTCTACGCCGAGCTGCTGGCCCGCCTCCACGAGGCAGGCGCGACCTGGGTGCAGCTCGACGAGCCCGCGCTCGCCGCCGACCAGCGCATCGACCCGCAGGGCCTCGCCGCGCTGCTCGAGCGCGCCGAGGGCCGCCTGGCGTCGGCCGAGGACCGTCCGCAGATCCTCGTCACCACCCCCTACGGCGGCATCGGCGACCTGCTGCCCGGCCTGCTCGCCACGGGCATCGAGGCCGTCCACCTCGACCTCACGCGCGGCGAGATCCCGAGCGCCACGCAGCTCGCGGGCGTCGGCCGCACCGTGATCGCCGCCGGCCTCGTCGAGGGCCGCTCCGTGTGGCGCACCGAGCTGCCCACGGCCGCCGCCCGTCTCGCCCTGCTGCGCGAGCGCGTGGCCGAGGCCGGCGGGGACCCCGGCGCCGTCGTCGTCTCGACCTCGGTGTCCCTCCAGCACGTCCCGCACACCCTCGAGCGCGAGACCGATCTGCCCGCCGACCTGCGGGCGACCCTCGCCTTCGCCGACGAGAAGATCGCCGAGATCGTGGCCCTCGCGGGCTCCTCCGTCGCCCCCGGCTCCGTCGACGGGCCCCGCTCCGTGCCGCGCGATTTCGCGGGCGTGCGCCGCAACGATGTGCGCGAGCGCACCGCGGGCCTGACCGCGGCGGACCTCGAGCGCTCCGCCTTCGAGGTGCGCGGCGCCGCCCAGCAGTCGCGGCTCGGCCTGCCCGTGCTGCCTACCACCACCATCGGCTCCTTCCCGCAGGTCGCGGGCGTGCGCAGGGCACGCGCCGACCACCGTGCCGGGCGCATCGACGACGCCGCCTACGAGAAGGCGATGCGCGAGGAGATCCGCTGCGTCGTCGCGCTGCAGGAGGAGCTGGGCCTGGACGTCCTGGTGCACGGCGAGCCCGAGCGCAACGACATGGTCCAGTACTTCGCCGAGCACCTCGACGGCTTCGCGACCACCGCGCACGGCTGGGTGCAGTCCTACGGCTCGCGCTGCACGCGCCCGTCGATCCTCTTCGGCGACGTGTCGCGTCCCGCGCCGATCACCGTGGGCTGGTCGACCTTCGCCCAGTCGCTCACCGACAAGCCGGTCAAGGGCATGCTCACCGGTCCCGTGACGATCCTCGCCTGGTCGTTCGTGCGCGACGACCAGAGCCTCGGCGAGACCGCCGACCAGGTCGCCCTCGCGCTGCGCGACGAGATCACGGACCTCGAGGCGGCCGGCATCGGCATCGTCCAGGTCGACGAGCCCGCGCTGCGCGAGCTGCTGCCGCTGCGCGCCTCCGACCAGGACGACTACCTGCGCTGGTCCGTCGACTCCTTCCGCCTCGCCACCTCCGGCGCGGCCGACGCCACCCAGATCCACACCCACCTCTGCTACTCGGAGTTCAACGAGGTCGTCGACGCGATCGACGCCCTGGGGGCCGACGTCACCAGCATCGAGGCCGCCCGATCGCGCGGCGAGATCCTCGAGGCCCTCGATCCCGAGCGCTTCTCCCGCGGCATCGGCCCGGGCGTCTGGGACATCCACTCCCCGCGCGTGCCCGCCACCGAGGAGATCCGCTCCCAGCTCTCGGCCGCGCTCGACCGCGTGGGGGAGGGGCGGCTGTGGGCGAACCCCGACTGCGGGCTCAAGACCCGCGGCTACGAGGAGACCACCGAGAGCCTCCGGCACCTCGTCGAGGCCGCGCGCACTGTCCGCGAGCGGGCGGCGCGGGAGGGAGCGGGTCTGCCGGTCGGCTGACGGGGCGGGCCGCGCGGTCGCCCGAAGATCGAGCGTCCGATATGCGGTCGCCCGAAGATCGAGCGCCGGGAGATCGGGTGCCCGGAATTCGTGCGCCCCGGGATTGGGCGCCCGGAAATCGGGCGTCCGCACGTCGGGATTTCCCTGGATCTGTGGGTGGGCGGGGCTAATCTGAGAACAGGGTGAAGATCTCCCGCACGGACCCTGATCATCGGCTCCTCATGGTGGGCGCGAGCGGTGCGGGCGGGATCCGATCCTGCACACCACGGATCAGCACGAGGGGACCTTCCGATGACGACGCCCGATGACGGCACGTCCGCGCCCGACGGCACGACGCCGTCCGCGCAGCCGCCTGAGCACACCGCCGCGAACCCGCCCGAGGGCGAGCAGCGCACCACCGACTATTCGTACGGCTCGTACGGCTCGTACGGGCAGGACCCGACCCGGTCCGCCGACGGCCCGGCGGGCACCGACCAGCAGCAGGCCTCGGCCTCCGCCGGATCGCCGGCACCCGCCTCACCCGTCGGAGCGGCGCCCGGGCAGGAGTCGCCCGCGGCCCCCGCCCAGGGGTCGCCGTCGGCCCCGGGCCAGGGATCGCCCGCGGCCGCCGGGCCGCAGGCGATGCCGACCGCCTCGTCGTCGATGAGCACGGAGCAGGTGGTCGCGACGCTGCGGGGAGCGGGGCTGGAGAGCCCCCTGCGGTCGCTCGCGGTGGGCGGCGTCGCCTATGTCGGCGCGCTCCTCACCTCGCTGGTCGCGGTGCTGCTCTCGGCGGCGGCGATGGCTGTGGGAGCCGCGGGCACCGGGGAGGTCGGCGACGAGCTGGACTCCGCGGGCATCGACCCCGAGGGCGCGCTGAGCGGGATCGCGATGATCGTGCGCATGCCGTTCCAGCTGGTCGCGATGGCATCCTTCGGCTCCTGGGGGACGCACGCGGAGTTCGAGGGGGTCGCCCTGCGGGCCTCCGTGCGGCTGCTCCCGTTCGTCGTCACGCTCGTGATGGTGCTGCTGGCCTTCTACGGAGGCCGCTTCGTCCAGCGCGGACGCAGCACGGGGCTCCTCGGCATCTGGGTCAGCGCGCTGATCACGGGCATCGCCACCGCACTGTTCACGGTGCTCGCGGCCCTCGTCCTCGCCCAGCCCGTCCCGCTCGACGAGGGCTTCTCCCTGCGTGTGCACGCCGCGGGCTTCGATGCGTTCTTCGGCTCGCTGCTGCTGATCACCCTCGCGATCGGGCTCGGCCGGATGAGCCGGCGCGCACGCTGGGCCTGGTGGCCGCTGGTCGCGGACCTGCCGGCCGCTGCGAAGCTCGCCGTCGTCCACGCGCTCGTCATCGGCATCGCACTCGGGGTCCTCGGCGCCATCGGCACCACGATCCAGGCGCTCGCGGACGGGAAGCAGCCGCCGGTCTTCGTGCTCGTGCTCCTGCTGCCGCTGCTCGGCGGCCAGATGATCGCGGCGCTCACCGGGCTGCCGCTGCTGTCCTCGCTCACGGCGAAGGCGAACGCTCCCGACCTCCTCGGCGAGTTCCTGCCGTCCTCGAGCTTCACAGGCCGCGCTACGGTCTTCGACCTGCCCTGGTACGCGTGGCTGATCACGATCCTGGTGGGGATCGGCGTGCTGCTGGTGGTCTCGCTGCCGTGGAACCACGGCCGGCGCATCGTGCCCGGGAACATCATCGCCCTCGTCGTCTCCTGGGCCGCGCTCCCTGTGGTCTACTTCGCCGGCGGGATCGTGCTGCTCGTGCTGGCACGGGTCTCCGTGTCCGTCGGTGTGGAGGGCGGATTCTTCGGCGGCGGCGAGCAGATGTCCGGCTCCGTCGGCCTCGCCTGGTGGACGCCGTTCCTCGCGCTGCTGGCCGGGGTGATCGTCGAGGTGCTCTCGCGGTTCTTCGCCCCGCTGCTGGTCCCCGTTCTGTCGCGCCGCGCGCTCTCCTGGTTCCGCCGGCCCCTGGCGCCTGCCGACGCGTCTGCCGGCGCCAACGGCCCCGGCAGCCCGGCGACGGGAGTCGCCGAGGGAACCGCGACCGGTGCCCCGACCGGTGTTCCGGCCGGCGCCCCGTTCGGGAGTGCCGCGCTCGGCGGTGGTGCAGCGACCGGGCTCGCCGCTGGTGCAGCGACCGGCCTCGCCGGCGGTGCCGCCGCCGGCGGCGCGACGACCGTGGACATGTCGGGATCGGCGCCCGGGACCCAGGAACGACGCCCGCTCTCGAAGAAGGCGCGGCGCCGCCTCATCGCCGGGTTCGCCGGAGCCGGCGCGATCTGCGTCCTGGTCGTCGGCCTCGTCATCGCGTACAACGTGATCGCCCGGACCGTCTACGCACCGGAGAAGAGCGTGGACGCCTACCTCTCCGCCCTCGAGGACGGCTCGGCCTCGCAGGCGTCCGAGCTGGCGCCCGCGAACGTGCCCACCGCTCAGCAGGTGCTGCTGACCGATGAGATCGCAGGCGCGGCGGCGCAGCGTCCGGACTCCCACGAGATCACGGCCACCGACCGGCAGGACGACGGATCCGCGCAGGTCACCGCACGCATCACGCAGGATGGCGTCACCAGCGAGCGGACCTTCACGGTCGAGCGCGCGGGCCGCTCCGCCGTCGTCTTCCCGTCGTGGCGGCTGGGCGCCGTCGAGTACTCGACGCTCCGGCTCGTGGTCGACCAGGGCACGTCCACGATCCTCGTGAACGATCAGGAGGTCGACGTCTCCGACCTGGACCTGTCGCCGGGCTACGTGGACCTGCCGGCGCTGCCCGGCACGTACACCGTGTCGCTGCCCGCCGCCTCCGATCTCGTCACCGTGACGGACAGCGAGGTGCCGGTGCTCGTCGAGCCGAGCGGCGACGAGGACACCTACGCGAGCCCCTTCTACCAGCTCTCCGAGGCAGGTCTGAAGGAGGTCCAGAAGCAGGTGAACGCCAGGATCGACGAGTGCGCCACGAGCAAGGACGCCGCTCCCGAGGACTGCCCCTTCGAGGCGTACGTCTACGACCAGGTGGACGACTCCGGCTCGTGGAAGATCGAGGACTACCCGACGGTCACCGTCGAGGAGGAGGACGGCTGGTACTTCTCGACCGGGTACGAGGACGCCGGCTCCGCCGTCTACTCATACAAGCAGGAGCCGTTCCTGGACGACGAGAAGCCGACCGACGAGACGAGCGACAGCTCGATCACGGTCTCGGGCGCGGTCACCGTGGACGACGACGGGAAGCTCTCCGTCCAGTACAGCGAGTACTGAGCCCCCGCGGTCCGTCGGCCCGCAGGCCCGCCAGCCCGTCGGCCCGTCGGCCCCGGCCCCTGCGCCTGACGATGACCAGGATCTATGACAGGAACGGCCCGTTCCTGTCATAGATCCTGGTCATCGTCGCGTGTTCCCGCAGGGCACGTGGGGCACGGCGGGGTCCTCGGTGCGCGCCGCGCACCGTGCGCGCCCGCGCCGGATCCGTGCCGCCCTACGCCCCCGTGCGCATCCAGGCGTCCCCGCGCACGCGGACCCCGAGGGCGACGGCGCGGGCGACCATGAACAGCAGGTTCGTGGCGCCCCAGAGGGCGGCCAGTCCCAGCGGACCCGCCGGCGCCCAGAACCAGACGACGATCGCGCCGGGCATCACGGCGAGCATCGTGAGCATCCCCGCGCGGGCCAGGTAAGGGGCGTCGCCCGCGCCCATGAGGACGCCGTCGAGCACGAACACGTAGCCCGCGACGGGCTGGGCGATGACCAGCACCCACAGCGCCGCGCGCAGGCTCTCCTGCACGGCCGGGTCGGGGCTGAACCAGGACGGCACCACGTAGCTCGCCGCGAGCAGCACCACACCGACCACGGCCCCGCCGCCCACGCCCCACCGGGTGAGGCGGCTGGTCACGGCGTGGACCGTCGTGGTATCGGCCGCGCCCAGGTGTCTGCCGGTGAGGGCCTGGCCAGCGATCGCCAGAGCGTCGAGCGCGAGGGACAGCAGCATGAAAACAGTGCTC
Organism: Brachybacterium halotolerans; assembly: GCF_016623465.1. Taxonomy (GTDB): domain Bacteria; phylum Actinomycetota; class Actinomycetes; order Actinomycetales; family Dermabacteraceae; genus Brachybacterium; species Brachybacterium halotolerans. The sequence continues at coordinate 5,131 of NZ_JAEDAJ010000017.1, read as the reverse complement.
GCGAGCTGGTGGGCGGCCAGCTGCACCGCGCCGAGCCGCGCCGCGACGAGCACGGTGACGAGGGTGACGATGCGCAGGCTCAGCGTGCGCACGAGCATCGGGAAGGACTCGCGGCCGGTCGCGGCGACCGAGCCCAGATGCGGCCGCAGCGCCACGCCCTCGCGCCGCGCATGGCGCACCACCACGCCCAGCAGCACACCGGCCATCAGCCACTGGCTGATCACCGTGCCCGTCGCGCTGCCGGCGATCCCCAGGCCCAGGCCGAAGATCAGCACGGCGTTCAGGGGGATGTTCAGCAGCGCTCCGCCCACGGCCACGACGAGCGGGAGGCGCGCGTCCTGGAGCCCTCGGATCAGGCCCGTGGTCGCCTGCACCGAGAGCATCGCGGGCAGGCCGAGCGCGGAGATCCGCAGGTAGACGGCGGCCTCGGCGGTGACGTCGGCCCCCGCCCCGAACAGCGGGAGCAGCACCGGGCCTCCGACCACCAGCAGGAGCAGGCAGCCCGCGCCGATCATCAGGGCGAGCCAGGCGGCGTCGACCCCGCGGGCGATGGCCTCGCGCATGCGCCCCGCGCCGACGGCCCGCGCGACCGCCGCGGTCGTCGAGTAGGCGAGGAACACGGAGAGTCCGACGACCGTCGTCAGCACGGTCGAGGCGAGGCCGAGCCCGGCCAGCGACGTCGTCGAGACCCGCGCGATGAACGCGGAGTCGGTGATGACGAACAGCGGCTCGGCGATGAGCGCGCCCAGCGAGGGCAGCGCGAGGCGCAGGATCTCGCGGTCGACCGAGCGCCGCGCCGCCGCGGGCGAGGGCTCGGGCGGCCGCGCGGGGGAGGAGTCGCGCGAGGAGGCGGAGGAGGAGTCGGGGGGAAGATCAGGCGAGGGGTCGGGCACGCATCCATCGTGCCAGGGGCCGCAGGGTCGACGGGCGGGGCGCGGATCACACCCGATGCTCCGACCTTCGGCTGATGCTCGGGATGTCCGACCTGTGGTCGAATGCCCGAGGATGGCCGCCTCGCGTCGGCCGAGTCCGCACGCCCCGCTCGACCGTCCCGGCCCATCGGCCCAGGAGACTCATGAACCGTCTGGCCAAGCTCAGCCTGAACAATCGCCCGTTCATCGCGCTGGTCTGCATCGCCGTCTCGATCATCGGGATCTTCGCGATGACGACCATGCGTCAGGAGCTGATCCCCTCCGTCTCGCTCCCGCAGATCCAGGTGATGACCACCTCGCCGGGGGCCTCCTCGGAGCAGGTGCAGAAGCAGATCAGCAAGCCCGTCGAACAGGCGGTCACCGGCATCGAGGACGTCGAGAAGACCTCGTCGTCCTCCCAGGCGGGCGTCTCGGTGGTGACCGTCGAGCTCACCTACGGCACCGACACCGCACGCGCGACCAACCAGGTCGACGCCGCGATCGGGCGCATCGACGACCAGCTGCCCGAGGGCGCGGACCCGCAGGTCATCTCCGGCGGCACGAGCGATCTGCCGGCCGTGGTGCTGTCGGTCTCCTCCGATCTGAACCCGTCCGAGCTCGCCGACCGCCTCGACACGAGCGTCACCCCGGAGCTCGAGCGCGTGGACGGCGTCTCCTCCGTCGCGGTGATCGGTGCGCCCGAGAAGATCGTGCGCATCACGCCCGACGAGGACGAGATGAAGAAGCGCGGCCTCACCGACGACGACATCTCCACGGCGCTCGACGCGAACGGCCTCTCCCTGCCCGGCGGCAGCGTGACCGACAAGAAGCAGAGCATCGACGTGGTCATCGGCCACGAGATGACCAGCATCGACGACCTCAAGGGCATGGTCGTCATGCCCAGTTCGCAGGGTGCGTCCTCCGGCTCGTCGGACTCCTCCGGTGCCTCCGGCGGATCGGCCGACGGGTCGAGCGACGGCGCGTCCGGCGGCGACGCCGCAGGCCAGTCGGGTCAGCAGGGTCAGGCGGGCCAGCAGGGCCAGGCGGGCGCCGACCAGGGCGCCGCGACCGACCAGGGCCAGTCGGGCCAGGACCAGTCGGGTCAGCAGGGCCAGTCGGGCCAGGCTGGCCAGCAGGGTCAGCAGGAGGTCAGCACCCTGGGCGACGTCGCGAAGGTCGAGGAGACCACCGAGGATCCCACCTCGATCTCCCGCACCAACGGCCGCGAGTCGCTCGTGATGATGGTGACCGCGACCTCGGACGGCAACGTCGTGGACATCTCCAAGGATGTCTCCTCCAAGCTCGACAGCACTCTGGCCGAGGTCGGCGGCGACGCGAAGAGCGACGTGGTCTTCGACCAGGCGCCGTTCATCCGCGAGTCGATCGTGTCCCTCGCCGAGGAGGGTCTGCTGGGCCTGGTCATGGCCGTCGGCGTGATCCTGCTGTTCCTGCGGCGCCTGCGTCCGACGCTCGTCACCGCGATCTCGATCCCGACCTCGCTGCTCATCGCGTTCATCGGCATGCTCGTCACGGGCTACACGCTGAACATGCTGACCCTGGCGGCGCTCACGATCTCCATCGGCCGCGTGGTCGACGACTCGATCGTGGTCATCGAGAACATCACCAGACACCTGGCCTACGGCAAGACCCGCAGACGGGCGATCCTGGACGCGGTCAAGGAGGTCGCGGGCGCGATCACCGCCTCGACGCTCGCGACCGTGGTGGTGTTCCTGCCGATCGCGATCGTCGCCGGCATGGCCGGGGAGCTGTTCCGACCGTTCGCCCTCACCGTCGCGATCGCGATGCTCAGCTCGCTGCTGGTCGCGCTCACGATCGTTCCGGTGCTCGCGTACTGGTTCCTGCGCCCGCCCAAGAAGCAGCCGGTGCCGGATGATCCGGACGACGAGGCGCAGGTCGCGAAGGTGCGCGAGGCCGCCGAGGCGCGCGAGGAGCGCACCTGGCTCCACCGCCTCTACGCGCCCGTGCTGCGCCTGACCCTGAACTCGCTGCCGCGGCGCCTGATCACGGTCGCCGTCGCGATCCTCGTGCTCGTGGGCACCGTGTTCCTCACGCCGCTGCTGAAGATCAACTTCCTCGGCGACACCGGGCAGAACATCGCCTCGATCACCCAGACCCTCCCCGCCGGGACGAGCCTGGCGGACTCCTCGAAGAAGGCGAAGGACTCCGAGAAGGCCCTCATGGATCTCGACGGCGTCGAGACCGTGCAGACCACGATCGGCTCCGGCGGCGACGGCGGCGGCTTCAGCGCCGGAGGCGGCGGGGAGAACGAGATCAGCTTCTCGATCACCACCGACGCCGACTCCGACCAGCAGGCGCTGCAGACGAAGATGGTCCGAACCCTGCAGGACCTCCCCGACCCCGGGGACGTTGAGGCGGCCGACATGACGTCGGCGACCGGCTCCAGCACCGTGGACATCCAGATCACGGGGCCCACGGCCGAGGACCGCAAGAAGGCGAACGACGCCATCCTCGACCAGCTCGACCCGGCCCCCAGCGGCGTCAAGGAGGTCACGAGCGACCTCGAGGGCGACCAGCCCACCGCCGTGGTGACCGTCGACCGCAAGAAGGCCGCCGAGAAGGGCCTCACCGAGCAGACCGTCGTCGGCCTGGTCGCCCAGAAGATGAACCCCGGCTCCGTCGGCACCATCACCCTGGACGACGAGGACCTCGACATCTACGTCGAGCAGAAGGACGACGTCACCACGCTCAAGAAGCTCAAGGACCTCGACCTCGCCGAGGGCCTGCCGCTCACGGACGTCGCGAAGGTCAGCGAGGAGGAGTCCCGGCCTTCGATCGCGACGCAGGACAACGTCGAGACGGTCACCGTCTCCCTCGCCCCGACCTCGAGCGACAACGTCGGCGCGGTCTCCCAGGCGGCGCAGAAGGCGATCGACGACGCGGACCTGCCCAGCGGTGTGAAGGCATCGCTCGGCGGCTCGGCCTCGGACATCGACGAGACGTTCGGCCAGCTGGGCATCGCGATGCTCGCGGCGATCCTGCTGGTGTACGTGCTGCTGGTGTGGATCTTCAAGTCCCTCGTGCAGCCGCTCGTGCTGCTGGTGTCGATCCCGTTCGCGGCGACCGGCGCGCTGGGTCTGCTGGTCCTCACCGGCGTCCCGCTGGGGCTGCCCTCGATGATCGGCCTGCTGATGCTGGTCGGCATCGTGGTCACCAACGCGATCGTGCTCATCGACCTGGTCAACCAGTACCGGCGCGGGGGCATGGCCCTGGACGAGGCGATCCATGTGGGCGCCGCCAAGCGTCTGCGGCCGATCCTCATGACCGCGGCGGCGACGATCTTCGCGCTGCTGCCGATGGCCTTCGGCATCACCGGCAAGGGCGGCTTCATCTCCCAGCCGCTGGCCGTGGTCGTGATCGGCGGCCTGGTCACGTCGACCCTGCTCACCCTGGTGATCGTGCCGGTGCTCTACCGGCTCACCGAGGGCCCGGGCGAGCGTCGCCGCCTGCGTCGCGAGGCCGCCGAGCGCGATCGTCGCGAGACGGCGGAGCGCGACGCCCAGGCCAAGCGCGAGGCGCAGTCCAAGGAGCTCGGCGAGCGCGCGGCGGCCGCGGCGGCTGCGCCCGCGGCGTCGGGCGCGACGACGGGCGCGGCGGGTGCGCCCGCGGCGTCTGCGCCCGCGGCGTCGGGCACGGCGGCGGAAACGGCGTCGGAAGCGGCGTCGGGCTCGTCGGGTCCTGAGTCCCCGTCGTCCGGGCCGGGCACCGCGACGGATGATCCTGGGGCGGCGGCCGATACTGCGGCCTCGGCCCCGGCGGCGTCCACTCGGTCGGCCGGCGTCCCGGCGGCAGCGGGCTCGGCATCTGCGCCGGTCTCCCCGGCCTCGCCGGCCGAGGCGCCCGCCGGCGCCGCGACGGAGGGGGCGGCCGACGGCACATCGCCGGAGGGGGCGGCCGACGGTGCCTCACCGAGCGCCGACGCGTCGTCCGGTTCCGACACCTCGGCCAACTCGCACCGGGCTCCCGGCCCCGCGCACACGGCTCCCTCAGGGGAGAGCGGTGCGCACGCCGCCGGCCGTGGCGGCGCAGATGAGAGTCGCGCGGAGTCCGGGTCGGCCGGAGCCCGACGCTCGTCGGGACGCGGCGGTCCGCTGCGCAGGATCCGGAACCGCTTCCGCCGCTGAGCGGGGAAGGCCCCGCCGCGAGGCGGCCGGTCCCGCCGCGGGGCGGGTGCGGGTCGA
>NZ_JAEDAJ010000016.1 GCF_016623465.1 Brachybacterium halotolerans | reverse complement strand
GTCGACCAGTCGACCGACTCCGGCGAGTGGGGCCCGGCCGACGGCCGGGCCGGGGTCAGACCTCGACCGTGAACTCGTTCTCGTGCTCGGTGCCCTTGGCACGCTCGTAGGAGCGGCGGATCTCCGCCTCGGCGTCGCTGCGGCCCTCCCAGTGGGCCCCCTCGACGCTCTTGCCGGGCTCGAGGTCCTTGTAGACCTCGAAGAAGTGCTGGATCTCCAGGCGGTGGAACTCGGAGACGTCCGTGAGCTCCTGGCGGCGCACCTGGCGCTGGTCGCCCACCGGCACGGCGATGATCTTGTCGTCGCCGCCGGACTCGTCGCGCATGCGGAACATGCCCAGCGCGCGGCAGCGGATCAGGCAGCCCGGGAACGTCGGCTCCTCGAGGAGGACCAGGCAGTCCAGCGGATCGCCGTCCTCGCCCAGCGTGCCTTCGATGAACCCGTAGTCGTCCGGGTAGCGGGTGGCGGTGAACAGCATCCGGTCCAGCCGGATGCGCCCGTTGTGGTGGTCCACCTCGTACTTGTTGCGATTCCCTCGAGGGATCTCGATCGTGACGTCGAACTCCACGTCTGCGGCTCCGTTGCGGTGCTCATCGCCCTGTGGGCGCGGTCAATGGTCCTCACACTCTATGCGGAGAGTGGTCCCGACACTCTATATCCTGGGATCCATGCGGACCGAGAAGCTCTGGCGCGCGATCGCCATCACGCTGTGCGCCGCAGTGCCTGTCAGCTTCTACGTGGTGGGCGACCTCACGGACGCGTTCCCCGGGGTCCTCACGCTCTCGACCGAGCATCAGGGTGAGAACGCGGGCCCGCGCGCGCAGGGCGAGGACTACGACCGGGAGCAGGCCGATCCGATCGTCCCCACCCCCGCGACCGCCTCGACGAGGGACGCCGACGAGGACCTCGCGGGCCGCCTCGCCTCCCACGCGAAGGATCCCGTGATCGACGGGGGACTGTCCTACTCCGTCGTCGACGCCGACTCCGGCGACGTCATTGCCGAGCGCGACGCCGACACCGCGCGCGTCCCCGCCTCGACGCTCAAGCTCCTCACCGCCTCGGCTCTGCTGCGCAGCGTCGACGGCGACCAGCGCCTCACCACGCACGCCGTGCTCGACGGCAGGACCCTGACCCTCGTCGGCGAGGGCGACATGACCCTGACCCGGGAGCGCGTGGACGCGCTCGCGAAGGATGCGGCGAAGCTCGCGAAGAAGAACGGCCAGGACCAGGTCGCCCTGCGCCTGGACACCAGCGCCCTGCCGGGAGGGGAGAACCCGGCCTGGGGCGACAACGGCCGCGCGGGCGGCTGGGTCACGCCCACCGCGGCCCTCGCGGTCGACGAGGGCTGGCTCGACGGCGAGCAGTACGGCAGGAAGTCCGCGGACCCTGCGGGCGATGCCGCGAAGCTCTTCGCGAAGGACCTCGAGAAGCACGGTCTGAAGGTCTCCGGCGGGGCCGACGCGCACGTCGAGGGGGCGAAGGCGCCCGAGGTCGGCGGCGACGTCGTCGAGGTCGCGACGCGCTCGGCGCCGCTCACCGACATCGTCCAGCACGCCCTGCAGACCTCCGACAACACGATCGCCGAGCTCATGGCGCACCTCACGGCCAGGGCCCAGGGTCTCGAGCCGACGCCGAAGAACGCCGCGAAGGCCGTGGACACCGAGGTGCGGTCCCTCGCCGACGAGCTCGGCGTGCCGGAGAAAGACCTCGAGGAGCTCGTGATCCGCGACGGCAGCGGCCTCTCGACGGGCGATCGCGTGCCGCCGCGGCTGCTCAGCGCGATCCTCGGCGAGGTCGCCTCCGGCGGTGCGCCGCAGCTCGAGCCGCTGCTGTACGACGTGCCGATCGCGGGCCTCACCGGCACCCTCGAGGAGCGCTTCGGCGCGAAGGGCGTCGCGGGCGCCCGCGGCACCGTGCGCGGCAAGACCGGATACCTCGCGGGCACGTCGGCCCTCGCCGGCGTGACCGTTCTCCCCGACGGCCGCACGGTCGTCTTCGACATCGTGGTCCACGGGTTCGACGGGGCCGACGCCGACAAGGCCAAGGCCGCCGTGGACGACGTCGCCTACGAGCTCGCCCGTCGGACCTAGGAGCACCCACCCCATGGCAGGACCCCCGCGCGTGGTCGCACGCGCCCGCAGCGCCGTGCGCGCCGCCCTCCTCGCGCGCCTGGCGGACCTCGCCGACGCGACCGGCGGGGGCGCGCTCTCGCCGCGCGTCCTCGTCGGCCTCAGCGGCGGAGCCGACTCCCTCGCCCTGCTGACCACCACCTGCTGGGTCGGTGCGCGGCTGGGCCTGGAGACCGAGGCCGTGATCGTCGACCACGGCCTGCAGGAGCGATCCGCGTCCGTCGCCGAGCGCGCCCGCGCCCAGGCCGAGCGCCTCGGCGCGTCGGCCGTCCACGTGCTCGCCGTGCATGTCGATCCCGACGCGCCGGGCGGGGTCGAGAACGCCGCGCGCGACGCCCGCCACGAGGCGCTCGAGACGCTCCTCGAGCAGCGCGGGGGCCTCGCGCTGCTGCTCGGCCACACCCTCGACGACCAGGCGGAGCAGGTGCTCATGGCGCTCGCCCGCGGCGCGGGGCCGCGCGCGCTCGCGGGCATCCCGGCCGCCCGCGGCCCCCTGCTGCGGCCCTTCCTGGGCGACGGCCGCGACGAGACGACCGCCGTCTCCCGGGCCGACACCGAGGAGATCTGCCGCGTGCACGACCTCGAGTGGTGGGAGGACCCGATGAACGCGGACACCTCCCTGCTGCGCGCCCGCGTGCGCCACCGGGTGCTGCCCGTGCTGCGCGAGGAGCTCGGCGACCAGATCTCCCAGAACCTCGCCCGCAGCGCGGCGCTGGTCAGACCCGACTCCGACATGCTCGACGCCGACGCGGCCGCGCTGCGCGAGTCGCTCGAGCGCGACCTCGGGGAGCTCGAGGAGGAGGGGGACGTGCTCGCCCTGGACGTGCACGCCCTCGCCGCGGCGCCGACGCCCCTGCGCACCCGTGTGCTGCGCGATGCGTCACGGCTCGCGGAGCGGCGCGGCGGCGCCCCGTCGGACAAATCCCTGCTGCGCCGCCACGTGCTCGCGGCCGACGCGCTGGTGGTCTCATGGCACGGTCAGGCAGCCTCGCCCCTTCCGGGTAGGATCGAGGTCGCTCGTCGTGACGGACTGCTGGTGTGGCGACGCTCCCGCGACGGGGGCGCACGCGCGTGAACAGCACTCCGGCGCCGAACCCGCGCGACGCCGAGCCGAAGCCGACCCACGGAGGAGACCGCGTGTCCGTCAACCCTCACCAGGACGTCGAACGCGTCCTGCTCGACGAGGAGACCATCCACGAGCGCCTGCGCGAGATGGGCGCCAGGATCGCCGAGGACTATGCGGACGAACCCCCGCTGCTGGTGGGAGTCCTCAAGGGCGCCGCGATCGTCATGTCCGACCTGGCCCGCACGATCGACCTCGACGTCGACATGGACTGGATGGCCGTGTCCTCCTACGGCTCGGGGACGAAGTCCTCGGGAGTGGTGAGGATCCTCAAGGACCTGGGCACGGACATCTCCGACCGCCGGGTGCTGATCGTCGAGGACATCATCGACTCCGGGCTCACCCTGAAGTGGCTGCTGGCCAACCTCCGCTCGCGCGGCCCCAAGAGCGTGGACGTCGCCGCGCTGCTGCGCAAGCCCGAGGCCGCGCGCGTCGAGATCGACGTGAAATACGTCGGCTTCGACATTCCCAACGAATTCGTGATCGGTTACGGCCTGGACTACGACGAGTCCTACCGGAACCTTCCCTACGTGGGCGTCCTGAAGCGCTCCGTGTACGAGGACTGAGATGGCAAGCACCACCAAGAAGAAGCGGCCGGGCGCGTCCATCGCGATCTGGGTCGCCGTCGCCCTGCTCCTGGGCATCCTCGCGTTCACCTTCCTGGGACGCGACAGCTACCAGCAGGTCGACACCGAGCAGGGCCTCCAGCTCCTGCAGGACGGCAAGGTCGAGCAGGCGAAGATCATCGACGGCAACCAGCAGAGGGTCGACCTCGTGCTGAGCCAGGACTTCGACGACAAGGGCAAGAAGGTCTACTTCTCCTACGTCACCGCGCGCGGTGACGCCGTCGTCGACGCCGTCGACAAGGCCGACCCGAAGAAGGGGTACACCGACGAGATCGCCACCAGTCCCTGGTGGTCGACGCTGCTCGTCTCCTTCCTGCCCCTGCTGCTGTTCATCGGCGTGTTCTGGTTCCTCATCATGAACAGCCAGGGCGGCGGCCGCGCCATGCAGTTCGGCAAGTCCAAGGCCAAGCTGTTCAACAAGGAGGCGCCGCAGGTCACCTTCGCCGACGTGGCGGGGGCCGACGAGGCCGTCGAGGAGCTCGACGAGATCAAGCAGTTCCTCGTCGATCCGGAGAAGTACCACGCCGTCGGCGCGAAGATCCCCAAGGGCGTCCTGCTCTACGGCCCTCCCGGCACCGGCAAGACCCTGCTCGCGAAGGCCGTCGCCGGCGAGGCGAACGTGCCCTTCTACTCGATCTCCGGCTCGGACTTCGTCGAGATGTTCGTGGGCGTCGGCGCGAGCCGCGTGCGCGACCTGTTCTCGACGGCGAAGGAGAACGCCCCGGCGATCATCTTCATCGACGAGATCGACGCCGTCGGCCGCCACCGCGGCGCCGGCATGGGCGGCGGGCACGACGAGCGCGAGCAGACCCTGAACCAGATGCTCGTGGAGATGGACGGGTTCGACGAGAACCAGAACGTCATCCTCATCGCCGCCACCAACCGCGTGGACATCCTCGACCCCGCGCTGCTGCGCCCGGGCCGCTTCGACCGCCAGGTCGCCGTGGGACTGCCGGACCTCAAGGGCCGCCTGCACATCCTCAACGTCCACGCGCAGGGCAAGCCGCTCGCGGAGGACGTCGACCTCGAGATCGTCGCGCGCCGCACGATCGGCATGTCCGGTGCGGACCTCGCGAACGTGCTCAACGAGGCCGCGCTGCTCACGGCGCGCTCGAACAACCAGATCATCGACTCGCGGGCCCTGGACGAGGCCATCGACCGCGTCTCCATGGGTCCGCAGCGCTACTCCAAGGTGATGAGCGACCGCGACCGCCAGATGACCGCCTACCACGAGGGCGGCCACGCGCTCGTGGCGGCCGCGCTGAACTACTCGGCGCCGGTCAACAAGGTGACGATCCTGCCGCGCGGCCAGGCCGGCGGCTACACGATGGTCGTGCCCACCCAGGACCGCAACTACCAGTCGCGCAACGAGCTCCTGGACCGCCTGTCCTACGCGCTCGGCGGCTACGCGGTCGAGGAGGGCATCTTCCACGACGTCACCACCGGCCCCAGCTCGGACCTGCAGAACGCCACCAAGATCGCGCGCACCATGGTCACCCAGCTAGGCATGAGCGCGAAGGTCGGCCAGGTGTTCTACGGCAGCGGCCAGGACGAGGTCTTCGTCGGCATGCAGCAGGGCGGCGACGTCCAGGTCTCCGACGAGACCGCACAGCTCATCGACGAGGAGGTGCGCCGTCTGGTCGACGAGGCGCTCTCCGAGGCCTGGGCCGTGATCTCCGAGAACCGCCCCGTCCTCGACCGCCTGGTGCTCGAGCTCCTGGAGAAGGAGACGCTCAACGAGCACCAGCTGGCCGTGGTCTTCGAGGGCGTCACCAAGCGCCCGCAGCGCGACGTCTGGCAGTCCTCCGCGCAGCGCCCCGTCTTCACGGCGCCGCTCGTGGGCGGCAACCCCGGCGATGCGAGCAGCGAGCACGGCGACGCGGGCGACCCGCTCACCCCCGGTCCGCCCGAGCTGCCCTCCCCGGGCGGCGACGGACCCCAGATCCCCGGCTACCCCGGAGGCACCGATCGCGGGACCGGCGGTTCCGGGCCGGAGGGTCTCCAGGGCACCGACGGTCCTGCGACCGAGGACCGCTGAGATGGACGAGGAGCTGGCTCCCGAGGAGTCCGGCGCTCCCGGCGTCGACGCCCCACGCATCGAGGCGGCCGTGCGCGAGATCCTCGCCGCGATCGGGGAGGACCCCGACCGCGACGGGCTCGTGCAGACCCCCTCGCGCGTGGCCCGCATGTACGCCGAGGTCTTCGAGGGCATGCGCATGGACGCCCACGAGCCCCTCTCGGTGACCTTCGGGGACATCGAGCACCAGGAGCTCGTGCTGGTGCGCGACATCCGCTTCCACTCCATGTGCGAGCACCACCTGCTGCCCTTCTTCGGCACGGCCCACGTGGGCTACATCCCCGGCGCGCGCGGAGTCACCGGCCTGTCGAAGATCGCACGGCTCGTGCACGTCTACGCGCGTCGGCCCCAGGTCCAGGAGCGCATCACCACCCAGATCGCCGATGCCCTCATGGAGGAGCTGCGCGCCGCCGGTGCGATCGTCGTCCTCGAGGCCTCGCACATGTGCATGTCGATGCGCGGCGTGCGCGCCGAGGGCGCGCAGACCGTGACCTCGGCCGTACGCGGCATCCTGCGCAAGGGCACCACGCGCTCCGAGGCCATGTCCCTCATCATGCGGGGCTGACGCCATGAGGACGCGCCCCGACGGACTGCCCGCGGACCTCGCGCGGGATCGCACCCTGGTGATGGGCATCCTCAACGTCACCCCGGACTCCTTCTCCGACGGCGGCGCCCACATGCGCCCCGAGCAGGCTCTCGACCACGCCGAGCGGATGCTCGGCGAGGGAGCCGTGATCATCGACGTCGGAGGCGAATCGACCCGGCCCGGCGCCGAGCGCGTCGAGGAGGCCGAGGAGCTGCGCCGCGTGATCCCCGTGGTCCGCGAGCTCAGCGCGCGCGGCGCCGTCGTGAGCGTGGACACCATGCGCGCCGCCGTCGCGGAGGCCTCCCTCGAGGCCGGCGCCCTCATCATCAACGACGTCTCGGCGGGCCTCGCCGATGCCGCGATGCCCGGGCTGCTCGCGCGCGCCCGGACCCGTCTGGGAGCGCCGCCGGTGGTGATCGCGATGCACTGGCGCGGCCACAGCGACATCATGAACGACCTCGACGAGTACGCCGACGTCCCGCGGGACGTCGAGCGCGAGCTCGGGGCGCGCCTGGCGGCGCTGCGCGAGGCAGGGGTCGAGGACTCCCAGCTGGTCGCCGACCCCGGCCTCGGCTTCGCGAAGAACGGCGCGCAGAACTGGGAGATCCTTGGGGACTGGGACGCCCTGCTCGCCCATGACCTGCCGGTGCTCATCGGGGCCTCCCGCAAGCGCTTCCTGAGCACCCTGCCCGGGGACCGCGACGTCGCGACCGCGTCCGTCAGCGCCCTGTGCGCGCGCGAGGGCGCCTGGGCGGTGCGGGTGCACGACGTCGCGGCATCCGTGGCCGCCGTCGAGGTGGGGGCCCGATGGGCCGCCAGCGAGCGCGCGGCGCACCGCACGATGAGCGCGGACCGGTCGCCTCGGGCCGACGGACCCTCCCTCACGGGAGGCACCCGATGAGCGCCCTCGTCGTCCCGCCTGACCTCGCGCGGGCCCTGCACCCGGGCCCGCCCGACGCGATCGAGCTGATCGGCCTGCGGGCCCGCGGCCATCACGGGGTGCTCGAGCACGAGCGCCGCGACGGCCAGGACTTCCTCGTGGACCTGAGGATGGACGTCGACACCGCGCCCGCCGGACGGGCGGACGCCCTGGGCCGCACGGTGAACTACGCGGAGGTCGCCGATTCCGCCGTCGCCGAGATCGAGGGCGGTCCCCATCAGCTCATCGAGACCCTCGCTGCGCGCATCGCCGGGCGGATCCTCTCCGAGCAGATCCTCGTGCGCCGCATCGAGGTCACCCTCCACAAGCCGTCGGCCCCGATCCCGCACCCCTTCTCCGACGTGCGCGTGCGCATCGAGCGCAGCGCCCCCGCGACGCCTGCGGTGCTCGCACTGGGCACCAATCTGGGTGCGCGCGAGAAGCACCTCTCCCGCGCGCTCGGCCTGCTGCGCGCCGCCGACGGCATCGAGATCGACTGGACCGCGCCGGTCGTCGAGACCGACCCGGTGGGGGGCGTCGCACAGGACGCCTTCCTCAACACGGTCGTGGGCATCCGCAGCGAGCGCGGGCCGTGGCGTCTCCTCGACCTCGCCCACGCCCTCGAGGAGGACGCCCGACGCGTGCGCGAGGTCCGCTGGGGGCCCCGCACCCTCGACGTCGACCTCATCGCCTACGGCGACCTCGTCCAGGACGACGAGGAGCTGACGCTGCCGCATCCCCGCGCCCACGAGCGCGCCTTCGTGCTGGCGCCCTGGCATGCCGCCCGACCCGCGGCGGAGCTGCCCGGGCACGGCCCCATCGGCCCGCTCCTCGCGCGCGCCGAGGATCGCGACGGCGTGCGCCCCGGCCCCGCGCTCGGAGGGTTCGGCGCCTGATGCGCCCGCTCTCGGTGCCGACGCTCGTCGTCCTCGGTCTGCTCGCGACCGTGTTCGGCGCGGTGCTCGCGAACTTCGTGACCGGGCGCGGCGCCGTGCTGCCGGTGACCGGCTGGGTCACCGGGCTGCTGCTGCTCGCCCTGGCCGCCGTGCTGCTCGTGTGCGGCCTCCCGCTGCGCCGTTACACGAAGGAGAGTGAGGAGAGGCGGGAGAACCCGAGCACGGCCCCGCGCCGCCACTCGATCGACATGCTCACCGCCTTCCGCACGATCGTGTTCGCCCGCGCGTGCGCCTACACGGGGTCGATCGTCGGCGGCATCCAGCTCGGCCAGCTCGCCTTCTTCCTGTCCTCGGGGACGGGGACCGTCGTCGGCGCCCTGCTGCCCACGGGCTTCGGCGCCCTGTGCGGCATCGCCCTCGCGGTGCTCGGCGTGATCGTCGAGCGCTGGGGGACCCTCCCTCCGGACGACGGCGAGGGCGGGGCCCGCTCGACCGCCTCCTGAACCTCGCGAGCGGCGCTGCGACGCAGGTCAGGGGTCGCCTCGGACGATCGTCGGGTGCCCCGGCGCCCGGCGGCCTGCGAGGATGGTCCCATGGACGATTCGACGCGACCCCAGCGGCTGGGCGGACGGGAACTCACCCCGGTCTCGCCGCGGCTCGTGCCCGCCCGTTACCTCGCCGCGGTCCCGTGGTGGGTGATCTCCCTGGCGATCGCGATCGCCTGCCTCGTGCTGGGCCTGCGCCTGGGATGGTGGTGGTTCGAGGTGCTCGCGATCGTGCCGATCCTCTGGTGCCTCCCCGGGGTTCTGCTCACGCCGCGCCGCGTGCGGGCGATCGGCTACCGGGCGGGGGAGGAGGAGCTGACCCTCGCGAGCGGACTCATGTTCCGCTCGGTCACCACCACGCCCTACGGCCGCGTGCAGTCCGTGGAGATCCACGAGGGCCCCGTCGAGCGCCGCTTCGGGATCGCCCGTCTGGCGTACTCGACCGCTTCCGACGAGGCCGACGGCACCATCCCCGGGCTCCCGCGCGAGGACGCCGAGGAGCTCAAGGAGCTGCTCACCCGGCGCGGCATCGAGAGGATGCAGTCGCTGTGAGCACCGAGGACGCAGCTCACGGACCGGCCGGGCAGGACGGTTCCCGTCGCACCCATCCGCTCACGCCCCTGCTGACCGGCTGGAAGATCTTCGCCGGTGTGATCGCGGTGATCGCGGCCCAGAACCTGGCACAGCTCGTCGGCGAGTTCACCGTACGGCGCGCGCTGCTGGGACTGGGCGCGCTCGTGATCGCCCTGGTCATCGCTGTCGGCGTGAGTGCCCTGATCTGGTGGCGCACCACCTACGAGATCTCGTCCGACGGTGTCACGCGGCGCTCGGGCCTGCTCACCCGCACCGGCCGCACCGCTCCGCGCGAGCGCATCGAATCCGTGTCGGTCGAGCGGCCCGCGGTGCCGCGCCTGCTGGGCCTGGCGAAGGTGCGCGTCGAGTTCGCGGGCGGCTCCGAGTCCCATCTGGACATCGCGTACATCACGGCGGCCGATGCCGAGACCATCCGCACCGAGATCCTCGACGTGGCTGCCGGCGGGCCGGCCGGGCGGGCCGGGACGACAGGGGTGGTCGGCGCGGCCGCCGGCGGATCGGTCGACGGCGGTCCGGCCGTCGACGGGACGACCGCCGACGACCTGGCCGCCGGCGACGCCCCCGGCACTCCCGCGCAGGCTCCGAAGAGCGCGGAGGACGGGATGCCAGGCGCTCCCGCCCGCGACCGCGGTCTGCGAGAGAGCCTGCGCGAGGTCGCGTACGACGGCGTCACCGACGGCGATCTCATCGCGCAGATCCCCACCACGCGTCTCCTGCACGCGATGCTGCGCGACGTCGGCTGGCTGATCGGGCTGGTCGTAGGCGTGGTCTGGATCATCGTCACGGCGATCATCGCCTGGCGCACCGACGGCGCGGGCACCGGGCTGATCGCGGCCGCGCTGCCCGCGATCGTCGCCGTGCCGCAGGCCGTGCTGCACCGCCTCGAGGGCGGCTGGGGCTTCGTCTCCTGCGACACCGACCGCGGACTGCGCATGCGCCGCGGCCTGTTCTCCACCCGCACGGACAACCTCGGCGCCGGACGCGTGCAGGACCTGCGGCTGCGCCGTCCGCTGCTGTGGCGCGGTCCCGCATGGACCGAGGCGCGGGTGAGCGTCGCCGGGATCGGCGAGGACGACTCCTCGGCCGCGACCAGCGCCCTGCCCGTGGGCACGCGCGAGGAGCTGCTGCGCACCTTCGGCCACCTGCTGCCGACCCTCGGCACCGAGGACGACGCGGCGCTGCTGGACCGTCTGCTCACCGCCCGCGCGCGGGATCTGGGCGGCATCGGGCCGCGCCACCGGCTGTTTTTCATCGGTCGACGCACGCGCCGCGTCCTGCTGCTGCGCGGCGCGCTCGTGCTGCGCAGCGGCGTGATCACCGCGAAGGTGCAGGTCGTCCCGCGCGAGCGCATCCAGGGCCTGGCCCTCGCGCAGGGTCCCGTCGGCCGCATGACCTCCACCGCGACCCTCACGGTCGGCGTCGCCGCGGCCCGCGCCGAGATCGCCGGCGTCGACATCGCCGACGTCCTCGAGCTCGAGGACGCCCTGCGCCCGGACGCCGCGCAGGGCCGCCGCTACCGTGATCGCGACGACTGGCCGCGGCCCCCGCTCGGGCCCCACGCGCACGCGCCGTCGGCCCCCGCGCCGCCCATCGCTCCCGACTCGGCCCCCGCGCCCGACTCGGCGCCCGCCCCCGTCTCGACCCCCGCCCCGGCCCCGGGGGACGACGCATGAGCGCCCCGCGCCTGGGCGTCGGCATCATCGGCGCCGGCCGCGTCGGCGCCGCCCTCGGCGCCGCCCTGCGCGCCGAGGGGCACGCGATCACCGGTGCCTACGCCGTCTCGGACGCCTCCCGCGAGCGCGCCGCGCAGATGCTCCCGGACGTCCCCCTGCTCGAAGTCGACCGGATCGTCGAGCGCAGCGAGCTCGTCCTGCTCGCCGTGCCCGACGACCAGCTCGCGCCGCTGGCCGCGGGCATCGCCGCGACGGGCCTCGCCCCCGGCGGGCAGATCTTCGCCCACACCTCCGGCCTGCACGGCATCACCTCCCTCGCCCCGCTCGAGCGCACCGGCGCGATCGCCCTCGCCCTGCACCCGGCGATGACCTTCACCGGCACCGCCGCGGACCTCCCGCGCCTGGTCGGCTGCCCGGTCGCCGTCACCGCCCGCGAGGCCTTCCTGCCGATCGCCCAGGCCCTCGTCGTCGAGATCGGCGCCGAACCGGTGACCCTTGCCGAGGGGGATCGCGCGCTCTACCACGCGGCCCTGTCCCACGGCGCGAACCATCTGGTGGTGCTCGTGGACCAGGCGCGCGAGCTGCTCGCCAGGATCGGCATCGACCAGCCGGGGGAGTACCTGCGCCCCCTCATGACCGCCGCCCTGGAGGAGTCCTTGCGGCGCGGTGCGAACGCCCTCACCGGACCGGTCTCCCGCGGCGACGCCGGCACCGTCGAGGCGCACCTGTCCGCGCTCGCCGAGGCCGACGGGACGGCGGGCGCCCTGTCCCCGGGCGACAGCGCCCGCACCTACCGGGCGCTGGCGCGCGCGGCGCTCGCCCGCGCGGGACTCGGTGCGGCCGAGGAGCGCGCGATCCGTGAGATCCTGCGGGAGCCCGGCGCAGAGGAGTGACCTGCGGGCCGACGTGCGTCGGAACGGGCGGGACCAGGAGGAGCAGATGACGAAGCCGGCCACGCAGCTGGTGACGACGAAGGACGCCCTGCGCGCCGCCCGCGCGCGGCTCGAGGGGCCCGTCGCGGTGGTGATGACGATGGGCGCCCTGCACGAGGGGCACCTGAGCCTTGTCCACCGCGCCCGCGAGGTCGCCCGCCACGTGATCCTCACCGACTTCGTCAACCCTCTCCAGTTCGGACCGGGCGAGGACCTCGAGACCTACCCGCGGGATCTCGACGCGGACCTCGCGCTCGTGGATGGACTCGTCGACCTCGTCTTCGCCCCGTCGGTCGAGGAGATGTACCCGGTGCTCCCGCCAGCCGTGAGCGTGAGCGCGGGACGTCTGGGCACCGCCCTCGAGGGAGCCGCCAGGCCCGGGCACTTCGACGGCGTGGTCACGGTCGTCACCAAGCTCCTGCAGCTCACCGCTCCCGAGGTCGCCGTGTTCGGCCGCAAGGACGCCCAGCAGCTCGCGATCGTCCAGGCCCTCGTGCGCGACCTCGACCTCCCGGTCCGCATCGAGGCGGCGCCCATCGTCCGCGAGCCGAGCGGGCTCGCGCGCTCGAGCCGCAACGTGCGCCTGGACGCCGCAGGCCGCGAGCACGCCCTCGCCCTCTCGCGGGCCGTGCGCGCCGCCGAGGCCGCCGCGCCGTCGGCCCCCGGGATCCGCGTGGCCCTCGCGGACGCCGTCTCCGCGGGGTCGCCCGGGGTGCGCTGGGACTACGCGCTCGCCCTCGACCCGGTGGCCTTCGAGGAGATCGCCGACGACCACGCCGGCGAGGTGCTCGTGGTGATGGCCGCGCACGTGCACGGGGTGCGTCTCCTGGACGCCGCTGTGGTGGAGGCGACACCGTCCTGAAGACCACCCCGCCTGGGATACTCCGGGCCGGTGATGCGAGAATCACCTCTATGACTGCACAGCCCCCCAGCGATCAGCATCGCGCCCCGGACGCCCTGGACACCTCCGACCAGATCGCTGTCCGCAAGGCCAAGCGCGAGCGGCTGATCGAGCGGGGCGAGGAGGCCTACCCGGTCTCCGTGCCCGTCACCACCACGATCGCCGCGGTGCGCGAGTCCTATGGTCACCTCGAGGCCGGCCAGGAGACGCAGGACGTCGTCGGCGTCGCCGGGCGCGTGGTCTTCCAGCGCAACACCGGCAAGCTCTGCTTCGCGACCGTCCAGGACGGCGCCGGCGAGCGCCTGCAGATCATGCTGAGCCTGGCCGAGGTCGGCGAGGAGCGCCTCGGCGCCTTCAAGGCCGATGTCGACCTGGGCGATCACGTCTTCTTCCACGGTCGCGTGGGTGCCTCTCGCCGCGGCGAGCTGTCGATCTTCGCCGACTCCTGGACGATGGCCGCCAAGGCCGTGCGCCCCCTGCCCGTGCTGCACGCGGACCTCTCCGAGGAGTCCCGCGTGCGCCACCGCTACGTGGATCTCATCGTGCGCGAGGAGGCCCGCGCCTCCGTGCGCCAGCGGGCCGAGGTCATGCGCTCCCTGCGGTCCTCCTTCCAGGACCGCGATTTCGTGGAGATCGAGACGCCGATGCTCCAGGTGATCCCCTCGGGCGCCGCGGCGAGGCCGTTCGTCACCCACATGAACGCCTTCGACATGGACCTGTTCCTGCGCATCGCCCCCGAGCTCTTCCTCAAGCGCGCGGCCGTGGGCGGGCTCGAGCGGGTCTTCGAGATCAACCGGAACTTCCGCAACGAGGGCGCTGATTCCACGCATTCGCCGGAATTCGCGATGCTCGAGGCGTATCAGGCCTACGGGGACTACAACACGATCGGCGAACTCACCCGTTCACTCATCCAGGAGGCGGCAGAGGCCGCGACCGGTTCCCAGGTCGTCACTCTCGCGGACGGCGAGGAATACGACCTCTCGGGGACCTGGGACCGGATCACCGTCTACGGGTCCCTCTCGGAATCCCTGGGACAGGAGATCACGCCGGAGACGACTCCCGAGGAGCTGCGGAGGATCGCGCGCTCGCTCGATCTGGATCTCGACCATCCGAAGTTCGGTCACGGGAAGCTCGTCGAGGAGCTCTTCGAGCACCAGGTCTCCGATCATCTCCACGCCCCCACGTTCGTCCGCGATTTCCCGGTCGAGACCAGCCCGCTGGTGCGCGCGCACCGGGAGACGCCGGGCGTCGTGGAGAAATGGGATCTGTACGTGCGCGGATTCGAGCTGGCGACCGGGTATTCCGAGCTCGTGGATCCCGTCGTCCAGCGCGAGCGCTTCGAGCAGCAGGCGCGTCTGGCCGCCGCCGGCGACGACGAGGCGATGCGCCTGGACGAGGACTTCCTCGAGGCCATGGAGTACGCGCTCCCGCCCACCGGCGGCATGGGCATGGGGATCGACCGCCTGCTCATGGCGATCACCGGCCTGGGCATCCGCGAGACCATCACCTTCCCGCTCGTGAAGCCGGAGGCCTGAGATGGACAGCGGATTCTGGTACGAGGCCGGCTCCCTCCTCCCGCCGATCGGCGTCGGACTGCTGTTCTGGTTCACGATGCGCGCGATCCTGAGGGCCGACCGCCGCGAACGCGAGGCGGAACGCCAGGCGGAGCGCGAGCTCCGCGCCCAGCAGGGGAACTCAGGAGAGCGTCCGGACGCACCGTGACCGAGATTGTTATGAGATGAACAATGCCTGACGCGTGATTCATCGGCCGAGGAACAGCGCGGTGCAGGAATTCGCGTTCGGATTGTATTCTCAGGTGCGGTGTGCAGATAATGGGGCGCGTCCAACATGAGTTAGGCGCTCCACACGCATCAAGGAGAACCATCCCATGGCACGGAAGACTTTCGTTGAACTCATCGACGACGTCGACGGGTCCAAGGCCGAGGAGACGGTGAGCTTCTCGCTGGACGGCGTCGCCTACGAGATCGATCTCTCGGACGAGAACGCGGAGAAGCTGCGCGCGGAGATCGGTGAGTGGGTCACCCGTGCGCGCCGCGTGGCCGGGCGCCGTATCCGCGGCACGGGAAGCGGCTCCACCTCCAGCTCCTCGAACGATTCCGCGAAGATCCGCGTCTGGGCCCGCGAGAACGGCCGCGAGGTCTCGGACCGCGGCCGCATCCCCGAGGAGCTCCGCCAGGCCTACTACGCCGCCAACTGACGGCGCGACGGCCTCCTGCACGAGGGCCCCGGGACGCATCAGCGTCCCGGGGCCCTCGTGCATGCTCGGACGGTCGCGCCGTCCCTCGGCGTCACCAGCCGCGGATGCTCCAGGAGGCCGTGTGCTCGGTGCCGGGGGCGAGCCGCACCAGGTCCTCGCCGCTGCGGAACGCGTCGGGCGGGCAGGTCATCGGCTCCACGGCGAGTCCCTTGCGGTCGTTCTCCGGCTCCGGGCGGTCGCCGGTGTGGACCTGCACCCAGGGACAGGCGCCGTCGGCGGAGATCTCCACCCCGGTCCCACCGGGTGCGGTCGCCGTGACGCGCCAGCGGCCGTCGGCCTCGGCGGAGAGATCGGTAAAAGCGTGGTCGAGGAAGCGGCCGGCGATCGGGCGCGCCCGCCGCAGATCGAGATCCGAGCCCTCCTCGACCGCGCGGGTGCCGACGGGCAGCAGGCGGTCCGGGGTCACCTCGAGGACCGTCGCGGCCGGGCACGACAGCGTCCACTCGTCCAGCGGCTCGGGGCCCGCGAGCAGGTACGGGTGCGGGCACACCCCGTAGGGGGCGTCGGCCGATCCGACGTTGCGGGCGGTGACCGTGGTGGTCAGGCCGCTCTCGGCGTCGAGCCGGTGCTCGACGCGCAGCTCGAGCGCGAAGGGGTACCCGGTGGTCGGGTACAGCACGGTGCGCAGCGCGAGCGCCGCGGCGCTCTGCTCGGCGACTTCGTAGGCCTGGAAGCTCAGCAGCCCGTGCAGGGCGTTGTTCCGCTCGACCTCGGTGATCGGGACCTGCAGCTCCCGCCCGTCCCAGGTGTACCGGCCGTCGCCGATGCGGTTCGGCCACGGGGCGACGACCGCCCCGCGGTAGAAGAGCATCGGGCCCTCGGCCGGACTGCGCAGCAGCAGGTCGCGCCCGCCCACGGTGAGCGACTCGAGGGTCGCGCCGACCTCGGACACCTCGGCCGCGTACTCGCCGGCGGCGATCCTGTGCAGAGCGCCGCGATCGCGCACGCTGCCGGGGGTCGTCACGTCCATCGTCTCCTCGGCCATGGCGGTCAGCTGTCCTCGAGGCCCAGCAGGTGGGCGGTGCGGGCGAGGGACGCCGAGGCCGCCGCCGGGTCCTCGGCGAGGTGGGTGCCGAAGCTCGGGATGATCTCGCGGATCCGGGACTCCCAGGTGCCGAAGCGGTCGGGGAAGACCTTCTCGAGCATGCCCAGCATGATCGTGGTGGCGGTCGAGGCGCCGGGCGAGGCGCCCAGCATGCCGGCGATCGAGCCGTCGGCCGCGGTGATCAGCTGCGTGCCGAACTGCAGCACGCCCACCTTCTTGGGATCGGGGGCGATGACCTGCACCCGCTGACCGGCGGTGATGAGCTCCCAGTCGTCCGCGCGGGCCGAGGGCATGTACTCGCGCAGCGCGTCGAAGCGCTTGGCGGGCGAGGCGATGAGCTCGCCCGCGAGGTACTTCATGAGGTCCAGGTTCGGCGGGGCGACCGCCATCATCTGCGCGATGTTGCCCGGCTTGATCGACTCGAACAGATCGAGGTTCGAGCCCGTCTTGAGGAACTTCGGCGACCAGCCGGCGTAGGGGCCGAACATGAGCGCCCGCTTGCCGTCGATGTAGCGGGTGTCCAGGTGCGGGACGCTCATCGGCGGGGCGCCGACGGCGGCCTTCCCGTACACCTTCGCCTCGTGGCGGTCGATGATCTCGGGGTCGGTGCAGCGCAGCCACTCGCCGGAGATCGGGAATCCGCCGAATCCCCGGATCTCGGGGATCCCGGAGTCCTGCAGGATCGGCAGCGCGTTGCCGCCGGCGCCCACGAACACGAAGGGCGCGCGGACCACGCGCACCTCGCCGGAGGTCGAGCGGGCCATCACGCCCCAGTCGCTGCCCATGCGGCGCAGGGAGGTGACCTCCCAGCCGGTGGAGACCGTGGTGCCGGCTGCCTTCGCGACGTCCAGGAGCTCGCGGGTCAGGCGCCCGAAATCGACGTCGGTGCCGTCGGGGGAGTAGGTGGCGGCGATCGTCTCGGTCTCGGGACGGGCCTCGGTGACCAGCGGCGCCCATTCGCGCAGCTGTTCGTGGGACGTCGTGAACTCCATCGAGTCGAACAGCGGGTTCTTCACGAGCGCATCGTGGCGGCGGCGCAGGTAGTCCACGCTCTCCATGCCGTGGACGAAGCTCATGTGCGGCACCGGGTTGATGAAGGCGCTGGGGTCCTCGATCTTCCCGGTCTCCACGAGATGCGCCCAGAACTGGCGGCTGACCTGGAACTGCTCGTTGATCGAGATCGCCTTCGCAGGGCTCACCGAGCCGTCGATGTCCTGCGGGGTGTAGTTCAGCTCGCACAGGGCGCTGTGGCCGGTGCCGGCGTTGTTCCAGCCCTGGCTGGACTCGAGGGCGACGTCGTCGAGCTTCTCGAGCACCTCGATGCGCCAGCTCGGCTCGAGGTCGGTCAGCAGGGCCGCCAGGGTCGCGCTGGCGACCCCACCCCCGATCAGCACCGCATCCGCTCGGGTCACGTCCACCGTGAGCTCGCCCATGACACTCCCGTCCTCATCGCTGATGTGCTCCGAAGAGGCTACCCCGGTCCACCTGGGCGGGGTGCTCGACCGACGGAGGGCGGGCTGTGGTCCGTGGCACGGCGGGGCGTCGTCCGGCCCGGGCCCGTGGAGCTCGAGCGCAGCACGATGAGGCGCGCGAGGGCGCATCAGCGCGCCGCTCCGGGCCCCGCCCGGATCTCTGATGAGGTGGGTGCATGTCCGACGACGTGCATCCCGAGTCACCGCAGCGCCCCGTCCCACCGCTGCAGCCGAGCGACCCCCTGCGGCCGACGACTGAGCAGCTCGCATGGCAGCGCGAGGGGCTGGGCGTCTTCTTCCACGTGGGCGTGAACACCTTCGCCGGTCTGGAATGGAGCGACGGGACCCTCTCGCCCGGCATCTTCGACCCCACCGATCTGGATGCCGACGAATGGGTGCGCACCGCGCACGACCTCGGTGCCGCCTACGTGGTGCTCACCGCCAAGCATCACGACGGGTTCTGCCTGTGGCCCACCGCGACCACCGACTACAGCGTGCGCGCGAGCCCGTGGCGGCAGGGGCGCGGCGACCTCGTCGCCGAGGTCGCCGCGGCCTGCGAGCGCTGGGGACTCGGTCTGGGTCTGTATCTCTCGCCCTGGGACCGGCACGCGCCCGAGTACGCGGATCCCGCGCGCTACGACGCCTTCTACCTCGCGCAGCTGCGCGAGCTGTGCACGGGGTACGGGCCCCTCCACGAGCTCTGGTTCGACGGCGCGGGCTCGGCGGGCCGCGAGTACGACTGGGAGGCCATCGGCGATCTCGTCGACGAGCTGCAGCCGGGGGCGATGGTGTTCAACATGGGGCGCGCGACCATCCGCTGGGTGGGGAACGAGGACGGTCTGGCGAGCGATCCCGTGGAGTACGTGACCACGAGCGCCGACCTCAACAACTATGACGACGACGTGATCGAGACGGCGGCCCCGCGCTACCTCCCGCCCGAGTGCGACGTGTCCCTGCGCGACGGCTGGTTCTGGCAGGAGGGTGAGCAGCCCAAGTCTCTCCCGCACCTGCTCGCGATCCACGACCGCTCGATCGGCCTGGGCGCGAACCTGCTGCTGAACATCCCGCCGGACCGCCGCGGCCGCATCGATCCGGCCGATGCCTCCCGGGTCTCCGAGCTCGCCGGGGCCCTGCACGCCCGGTTCGGCTCGCCGATCCCGGCCCGCTGCGAGCCCGCCTCCGCGGTGCTGCGCCTGCCCGGGCCGACGACCTTCGACCATGTCGAGCTGCGCGAGCACCTCGAGGACGGCCAGCGCATCCGCCGCCACCGGATCCTCGACGCAGAGGGCCGGGAGCTCGCGGCCGGCGGCACCGTCGGCGTGCGCAGGATCCACAGGCTCGCTGCGCCCGTCACCGCCGAGGTGCTCCAGCTGGAGATCGAGGGGGAGGGCGCCGCGCTCGATGCGGCCTGCGTGCACGACGCCCGCGGAACCGTCGTCCCGGACCTCTCCGGCTCCCGGCGGGCCCCGACCACGGCGCCGGACGGGCCTCTGCCGGAGTGACCGCTGCCGGGGCGACCGCTGTAGGACTGATCTGCGGGCCCCCGTCGCGCGCCGTCACGCCCGCGGCGAACAGCCATCGATCGACGGTGGGGTTCCGACTAGTCTCGATCCATCACCACCGCCCGATGGGGGAGAGACATGTTCGAACGCTTCACCGACCGCGCGCGGCGCGTCGTCGTCCTCGCACAGGACGAGGCCCGCCTGCTGAACCACAACTACATCGGCACCGAGCACATCCTGCTCGGCCTCATCCACGAGGCCGAGGGCGTGGGCGCGAAGGCCCTCGAGGCGCTCGGGGTCACCCTCGACGCCGCCCGGGACCAGGTGCGGGACATCATCGGCGAGGGGAACCAGGCCCCCACGGGTCACATCCCCTTCACGCCGCGCGCCAAGAAGGTCCTCGAGCTCTCGCTGCGCGAGGCGCTCCAGCTGGGCCACAACTACATCGGCACCGAGCACATCCTGCTCGGCCTGCTGCGC
The DNA here is from genome assembly GCF_016623465.1 of Brachybacterium halotolerans. Lineage (GTDB taxonomy): Bacteria > Actinomycetota > Actinomycetes > Actinomycetales > Dermabacteraceae > Brachybacterium > Brachybacterium halotolerans. The sequence continues at coordinate 34,146 of NZ_JAEDAJ010000016.1, read as the reverse complement.
GAGGGCGAGGGCACCGCGGTCAAGGTGCTCTCCCGTCTGGGCGCCGAGCCCGCCGCAGTGCGCCAGGAGGTCATCGAGCGCCTGTCCGGCTACCAGGGCAAGGAGCCCGCGAACGCGGGCGGCCCCGCGGAGGGCCAGCCCGCCGGCTCGCTCGTGCTGGACCAGTTCGGCCGCAACCTCACCCAGGCCGCGCGCGACGGCAATCTCGACCCGGTCATCGGCCGCGAGCACGAGGCCGAGCGGGTCATGCAGGTCCTCAGCCGCCGCACCAAGAACAACCCGGTGCTGATCGGCGAGCCCGGCGTGGGCAAGAGCGCCGTCGTCGAGGGCCTCGCCCAGTCGATCGTGCGCGGCGACGTGCCCGAGACCCTCAAGGACAAGCAGCTGTACACGCTGGACCTGGGCTCGCTGGTCGCCGGCTCGCGCTACCGCGGTGACTTCGAGGAGCGCCTGAAGAAGGTGCTCAAGGAGATCCGCACGCGCGGCGACATCATCCTGTTCATCGACGAGATCCACACGCTCGTCGGCGCGGGGGCGGCCGAGGGCGCGATAGACGCCGCGAGCATCCTCAAGCCGATGCTCGCCCGCGGCGAGCTGCAGACGATCGGCGCGACCACGCTCGAGGAGTACCGCAAGCACATCGAGAAGGATGCCGCGCTCGAGCGCCGCTTCCAGCCGATCCAGGTCGACGAGCCCTCGATCGCCCACACGATCGAGATCCTCAAGGGGCTGCGCGACCGCTACGAGGTGCACCACAAGGTGACCATCACCGACGGCGCACTCGTGGCCGCGGCGAACCTCTCGGACCGCTACGTCAACGACCGCTTCCTGCCGGACAAGGCGATCGACCTGATCGACGAGGCCGGCGCGCGCCTGCGCATCCGCCGCCTCACCGCGCCGCCCGAGCTCAAGGAGTACGACGAGAAGATCGAGGACGTCCGCAAGCGCAAGGAGGAGGCGATCGACGGCCAGGACTTCGAGAAGGCCGCCTCGCTGCGCGACGAGGAGCAGACCCTCAAGACCGAGCGCGACGAGAGCGAGGACGCATGGCGCAACGGCGAGACCGACGCGGTGACCACGGTCTCCGAGGAGGTCATCGCCGAGGTGCTCGCCGCCTCGACCGGCATCCCGATCGTCAAGCTCACCGAGGAGGAGTCCTCGCGCCTGCTCCACATGGAGGACGAGCTGCACAAGCGCGTCATCGGGCAGAACGAGGCCATCAAGGCGCTCTCGCAGGCGATCCGCCGCACCCGCGCCGGCCTCAAGGACCCCAAGCGTCCCGGCGGCTCGTTCATCTTCGCGGGCCCCACAGGCGTCGGCAAGACCGAGCTCGCCAAGGCCCTCGCGGAGTTCCTGTTCGGCGACGAGGAGTCCCTCATCCAGCTGGACATGTCCGAGTTCGGCGAGAAGCACACGGCCTCGCGGCTGTTCGGCTCGCCCCCCGGGTACGTCGGCTACGACGAGGGCGGCCAGCTCACGGAGAAGGTGCGTCGCAAGCCCTTCAGCGTGGTGCTGTTCGACGAGGTGGAGAAGGCCCACGTGGACATCTTCAACTCGCTCCTGCAGATCCTCGAGGACGGCCGCCTGACCGACTCGCAGGGCCGCGTCGTGGACTTCAAGAACACCGTGATCATCATGACCACGAACTTGGGCACCCGCGACATCGCCAAGGGCGTCTCCATGGGCTTCACCGCCGGCGGGGATCTCTCCACCGACTACGAGCGCATGAAGTCGAAGGTCCACGAGGAGCTCAAGCAGCACTTCAAGCCCGAGTTCCTCAACCGCGTCGACGACGTGGTGGTCTTCCCGCAGCTCTCCCAGGAGGAGATCGTGCAGATCGTCGACCTCATGGTCGCCAAGCTCGGCACGCGCCTCGCGGAGAAGGACATGGACATCGAGCTCACCGAGGGCGCCAAGGAGCTGCTTGCGGAGAAGGGCTACGACCCCGTGCTCGGCGCGCGTCCGCTGCGCCGCACGATCCAGCGGGACATCGAGGACGCGCTCAGCGAGCGGATCCTGTTCGGCCAGGTCTCGGCGGGCGACCACATCGTCGTCGACTCCGAGGGCGAGGGCCTGCTGGGCGAGCTCGTGTTCCGCCGCCGCACCGACGGCGGGTCCCTCGAGGCCCTCTCGGACGACGTCTCCGTCAGCGCGATGACGGAGGCCCGCACCGAGGACGCCGCCCACCCGGACGTGCCGGAGGGCGAGAGCTCCTTCGGGAACGACGACGGGACCGACGCGGGCACCGGCTCCGGCACGGAGTCCTCCGCGGACACCGATGTGAGCTCCTCGCGCTGACCTCCGGGTCGGCAGAGCAGTGAGCGCCCGGCGCCCCCTGAGGGCGCCGGGCGCCGTCGCCGGAGGCACGGCGCAGGCGGACGGAGAGGCGGAGCGCGATCGTGGGAGTGGGCACGTTCCAGGCGTGGATGACCGGTCTGCAGGACTGGATCGTCGCCGCGGGCGATACCTGGTGGGTGCACCTGGTGGTGTTCGCGCTGTGCGCGATCGACGCCTTCTTCCCCACGGTCCCCAGCGAATCGGTCATCGTCGCCCTGTCCTCCCTGTGGGCATCGTCCTCCGTGCCCCCGATCTGGCTGACGGTGCTCGCGGCCTGGGGCGGCGCCTTCCTGGGCGACAACATCGCCTACCTGATCGGACGCACCGTGGGCTGGCAGCGCTTCGGCTTCCTGCACCGAGGACGCGGGCTGAAGGCGGTCCAGGCGGCGGAGCGCGGCCTGGACCGGCGCGCCCTGCTCTTCCTCATGACCGCCCGCTACATCCCCTTCGGCCGCACCGCCGTGAACCTCACGGCCGGTGCGGTCCGCTATCCCTGGCGCCAGTTCTGGCACCGCTCGCTCGCGGCGACCTTCGTGTGGGCCGTGTACTCGTGCGGCATCGGCGCCGTGGCCGGCAGCTGGTTCGAGGACAATCATCTGCTGGCCATCACGGTCGCCGTGGTCATCGCGGTCGTCGTGGCCCTCGTCGTCGAGCGCCTGGTCTCCCTCATGAACCATCTCCTGGACGGCCGCCACGAGCGCGCCGCCCAGCAGGCCGAGCAGGAGGCGGCGCAGCGGGAGGACGGAGGCTCCGACGAGCAGCCGTCGGACGGCGCCGAGGACCATGCGCAGAGCGGCGACGGCCCGTCCGCGGCGCCGCGCGAGACGACCGACGGCGTCGACGCCCGGGCGAGTAGCGTCGGGGAGCACGAATCGTCGGACGAGGACCGATCGGCCGAGAACCCGGGGGCCGAGAGCGACGCCGACACGGACCCCCGAAGGACGGCATCCCCCGCATGAGCATCGAGCTGCGCCCCGCGCTCCCGGCCGACGTCCGGGCCATCGATCGCCTGGTGCAGCCCTTGGCCGCCCGCCAGATCCTGCTCGGCAAGGAGCTCGTGGTCTATTACGAGGCCATCCAGGAGTTCCTCGTCGCGGTCGACGAGGACGGCACCGTGATCGGCTGCGGCGCGCTCCACGTGATGTGGGAGGACCTCGGCGAGGTGCGCACTCTGGCGGTGAGCGAGGACGCGCGCGGCACGGGTCTGGGCCATCGCATGCTCGAGGCGCTCCTGCAGCGCGCCCGCGACCTGGGGCTCGAGCGCGTGTTCTGCCTGACCTTCGAGGTCGACTTCTTCGCCCGCCACGGCTTCCGCGCCATGAGCCCGGATCCGCTGCCGCCCGAGGTCTACGCCGAGCTGCTGCGCTCGAGCGACGAGGGCGTGGCGGAGTTCCTGGACCTCGCGCGGGTCAAGCCCAACACCCTGGGCAACACGAGGATGATCCTGCGCCTGGCCGACGCACCGGTCTGACCCCCAGTCTCGGCTGCGGTGTCAGGGCAGGCGCACGGTCCCGTCCTCGATCACCGCGAGCCCGTCGGCGACGAGGGAGTCCAGGCAGCGCGGCACCCTGTCGTCGGCCTCGTCGCTGCGCAGGAGCGCGATCCGCTCCCTGCGCGCGGGGCCCTCGCGCAGCAGCGCCATGATCCGTCCGCGCATCTGACGGTCGGTGCCCTCGAAGGCCTGGGGACGCGACGGCGTCCTGGAATCCGCAGGGCGCCCCTTGGCCAGCCACGCGCAGTGCGGGGCGAGCGGGCAGATGTCGCAGTGCGGGGAGCGGGCCGTGCACACGAGCGCCCCGAGCTCCATCACCGCCTGGTTCCAGCGCACCGACCGTTCCGTCTCGGCGGGGAGGACCTCGGTGGCCAGCGCCCGCTGGGATGCGGTGAACGTGCTGCCGGGGGAGGCCTCCCCGCGCACGCAGCGCACGACCACCCGCCGGATGTTGGTGTCCGCGACCACCGCGCGGCCGTGGTGGGCGAATGCGGTGACGGCGGCCGCGGTGTACTCGCCGATCCCCGGCAGGGCGCGCAGGGCGTCGAGCCCGAGGGGCACCTCGCCGCCGTGCTCCTCGACGATCGCGCGGGCGCAGGCCTGGAGGCGCAGCGCCCGGCGGGGGTAGCCCAGGCGGTCCCATGCGCGCAGCACCTCGGCCGTCGGCGCCTCGGCGAGATCCTGCGGTCGCGGCCAGCGGCGCATCCATTCCTGCCAGCGGGGGAGGACCCGCACCACGGGGGTCTGCTGGAGCATGATCTCCGAGACCAGGATGCTCCAGGCGCTCGCATCGCTCGCCCGCCAGGGCAGGTCGCGCCCCGCGTCGGCGAACCAGTCGATCACCGCGTCGATCCCGCTGCCGTCGAGGAGTCCGACGGGATCAGGGACGGTCGCGGGGGAGTCGGCGGGCACCCGGGAACGGTACCGCACGGGCGGGGCCGCCAGGCGAGCCGCACAGGCTGGCCCGCCCGGCGGGCTCCCCTGCGGTCGGGCATGAGAAACGGGGCGGGACCATGTGGTCCCGCCCCGTCCGTGCGCCGCTCTCACGGCGTCGTGCGGAGCCGCCGGCAGGGCCGGAGGGGTTCCTTCACTGCTGCGGGGTCTGCCCCGGGGTGCTCGCGTCCCTGTTCTGGAGGGCGTCGCGGATCTCGGTGAGCAGCGCGATGTCCTCCGGGGTCGCCTCCGGCGCGTCGGGGTCCTCACCGCGACGGATCATGGCCATGCGACGGGCCTTGGCCATCGGCAGCACGAACACGAAGTACACCACCGCGGCGGTGATGAGGAACGTGATGACGGCGGAGATGACCGAGCCGATGTCCACGAACGTCTTGTCATTGCTGGCGATGACGTGGAAGCCCAGGCCGATGCCGTTAGCGCCGCCGGCCGCGGCCACGATCGGGTTGATGATGTACGAGACGAAGGCGGTGACCAGAGCGGTGAAGGCACCGCCGATCACGACACCGACGGCGAGGTCGATGACGTTGCCCTGCATGACGAAGTCCTTGAAGCCCTTCACGGTGCTTTCCTCACTGCTCGGAGACGCGGGGGATCGGGTGACACAGTGGATGCTGGGGAAGTACCCGCTGGGGAGATTAGAACATGATCGCGATCTCGAGCCAGCCTTCACGCACGGCGTGAGCGACTTCTCCCGTGTGCGACGGATCCACGGCGACGAGGATCTCCACAGCATCCGTGCTGGATACGGCGCCCATCGGGCCCGTCGCCGTCGCGTCTGCCGGGACCTCGACGACCATCGCATCGATCCTGCGCGTGTCACCGGGCATCTCGGTCGAGACGACGAGGCTGAGCTCGTCGCCCGGCGCGAGGTGCGGAAGCAGCGCGGGGGCCACGGGCACGACCACCACGCCCCGTCCGGCGAGCGGCGGTGACTCCGCCTCCTCGCGCAGCCTCTGCGGGGCGAGGACCTCCCCGGCGCCCACGCCGCGCGAGACGCGCAGGCCCTCCAGGTGAGAGGGATCCGAGGTCGAATCGTCGGGGACGAGAGCATCGGCGACCTCGGTCTCGCGCAGGTCCCCGGATCGGATCACGGTGCCCGCAGGGAGGTCGTGCGCTGCCACGAGCACGCCGCGCGCATCGGCCGACGCGGGCAGCAGGCCGGGCAGGACCGCGACCGCGAGCAGCGCGGCGAGCAGGATGCTCAGCAGGCGTCGGCGCCGACGGACGGCTCGATGCCAGCGGGGGAGGGAGTCGTGCAGTCGTCGCAGCATGCTCCGACGCTAGGGCGAGCTGGTGGGAGCCGGGCGTCGCCCGTCGTCACTGTGGACGACGGGGTGATGTGGAGGAACGGCGGCGGAGCGCTCAGTCCGCGGCGGAGGCGGCCGCAGGGGCCGCGGATGCGCTGCTCGACGCGCTCGAGGACTCCTTCGACGAGGAGGTGCTGCTCGAGGAGTCGGAGGAGCTCGAGGAATCGGACGAGCTCGAGGAGCCCGAGGAGTCCGATGACGCCGAGGAGGCGGTGCGCGAGGATGCGGAGTCCGTCGAGTAGAAGCCCGAGCCCTTGAACACGACGCCCACGCTGTCGAAGACCTTGCGCAGAGCGGACTGCCCGCACTCGGGGCAGACGGTCAGCGAGTCCTCGCTGAAGCTCTGGTACTTCTCGAAACGGTGGCCGCAGTTCTTGCAGGCATACGCGTACGTGGGCACTAGGGTCCTCCACATCCGGGGTGATCGGCGCCTCCCGAGGCGCCCGCACGAGCTTACCGCCGCGCGGGGCCGACCAGCAGGGCCGCCCGGGGTGATGCTCGCCGCGCCCCTCACCGGCAGCGCCGCGCGGAGGGCGCACCACCCGGGCGACGAGCCCGGCCCGTCAGGAATCGAGCCGTCAGGAACCGAGCCGCTCCACCCCTTCCGTGGTGAGCACGGCGTGCGCCGGCCGGTCGTGCGCCTCGCGAGGCAGGGCGTCCGGGGCCAGCACCTCCCAGGGATGGACGACGGCCACGACCGCCGTCGTGCGCCCATGGACGAGCGCCCTGTCGTAATAGCCTCCGCCGTGCCCGAGGCGCGTGCCGGAGCGGTCCACCGCGAGAGCCGGGGCGAGCACGAGATCCGCCCGAGCCAGGGCGTCGGTCCCCTCGCGCGGTCCCGACGGCTCCCCGCCGAAGCCTCGCGCGGGCGGCGGTGCCAGGGGGGACGACCCGTCCCATGCGGCCCAGTCGATCCGCTCGCCCGCGTGGACCGGCAGCAGGATGCGGTGGCCGCGGGCAGCGAGCACGCACAGCAGCATCCGCACGTCGGGCTCGGTGGGCGTCGGGTCGAAGGCGGCGATCCGCAGCTGGCCCGTCGCGCGGGGCAGGAGGGCGAGCAGCTCGTCGGCCCGGCCCGCGAGGCGCGCGTCCTCGTCGGGCGCGCGGTGGCCGGTCGCGGCGCGCTCGGTGCGCAGTCCCGTGCGCAGGGCCTTCTTGCGCACGGCGGGGGTCTGCTGAGAGTTCTCCTCCACCGCCCCAGCATGGCACCGCGGATGCCGCCCACGCGATGGCTACGATGCCCGGATGCCCCCTGTCTGGCCGCTCGTGCTCTCGGATGCGGAGCTCACCCTGCGCCCGCTGCGCCGTCGCGACCGCCGCGCCTTCGAAACGCTGCTCGTGCGCAACCGCGAATGGCTCGCGCCCTGGGACGCCACGGACCCCGAGCGCCGTCGGCCCCGGCCCAGCCACGGGGAGCTCCTGCGCTGGGCGGAGCGGGAGGGGCGCGCCGGTCGCCACCTCAGCCTGCTGCTGTGCGCGGACGGCCGGCCTGCGGGGCAGGTGAGCGCGGGACCGATCCTGTACGGCGCGCAGTCCTCGGCGACGATCGGCTACTGGATCGACCACGCGCGCGCCGGCCGCGGGTATGCGCCGCGCGGCGTCGCCCTGCTCATCGACCATCTCTTCGCCGAGGTCGGGCTGCACCGGGTGGAGATCAACATCCGGCCCGAGAACGAGGCCAGCCTGCGGGTGGCCCGCAAGCTCCACCTGCGCGAGGAGGGGCTGCGCGAGCGGTTCATCCATGTCGACGGCGCCTTCCGCGACCACCTGAGCTTCGCCCTCACGGCCGACGAGGTCGAGACCGACGAGCGCGGCAGGGGAGTGCTCGCGCGGTATCGCCGCGAACACATGGGCGCCACGGGCGCGTCGTGACCAGCTGAATCACAGCTGTGTCATTAGGGTGGGCGAGGTGGAGACCTTCAACCTCGGGGCTGTCCTGTTCGCCCTCCTGCTGCTCGTCTGGGTCGGCTATGCCGTTCCGCGCAGCGCGGAGCGCCGGGAGCTGATCTCGAGAGCGCGCGACGCGATGCGCTCCCGGGACTCCCGCACCGCGCGGGATCTCTCCGAGGCCGCCCACTCCCGCCCGAGAGCCCGTGAGGTGCACGTCATGAATGACGACCGTCTGCTGCTGCGTCCCGCCGATCCGACCGCCCGCCCGCGCTTCGACGCGTCGCCCGGCACTCGCGTCGACCCCTATGAGGAGGCCGGACGCCAGCGACGCACCCTGCGCGTGGTGCTGCTCGCGCTCGCGCTGGTGACGATCGGCGTGGGCGTCCTCGCCGGCTTCTCGATCCTGCCGGTGTGGAGCGTGCTGCTGCCGCTCGCGGTCCTCGCCGCCTACGTGGTGGGCCTGCGCCGCGCCGAGCTGGACCGCCGGTCCCGTCTGCGCCGCGCCGCCGAGCTGCGAGGCGCGGGTGCGGCGACGTCGGCCACCGCATCGAGCCCCGCCGGGAAGAGCACCTCTGCCGAGGAGGCCCCGCAGGTCGCTGCACCGGCCGCGGCGACCGATCGGTCGGACGAGCTCTCCACCTCCACAGCGACGACCGCGCGCACGCCCGGCGACAACGCCGCGCACACGCAGGAGCACGCGGAGCTGGGCGAGGAGATCGAGTCCGCGAGCGCCGCCCTCGCCGCGCCCGGCGAGTGGATCCCGCGTCCCGTGCCGCGCCCGTCCTACGCCCTGCACGGCGAGGTCGAGGATCTCGCCACCCGCCACGCGGCCCACCGCAGCAGCGTCGCCCCCCGGCAGGTCGCACTCGAGGTCGAGGTCGACGACGTGGCCGACGAGGCCCTGCGCGAGGAGCCGCAGCGCACGCCCGCCTCGGATCTCGGCCTTGACGAGATCCTCGCGCGCCGCCGCGCCTGAGACCCCGAGCCGACCACAGCCCGCGCCAGCCACAGGAGGCACAGTGACCGCACCCGAGGAGCTTCTGGAGGCGGCCGAGGCCGCCGCGTCCCTCGCCGCCGACTACGTGCGGGGACTGGATCGCACCGCCCTGCAGCGGGAGTACAAGAACGACAGCCACGACATCGTGACCGCCCACGATCGAGCGTGCGAGGAGATCATCGTGCGCGAGCTCGCGCGCCGCGTGCCGGGGGCACGCGTGATCGGCGAGGAGGGCGGCGAGCGGCCCGGTGCCGGGGCCGACGGCGGCGCCTCCGACTCCGAGATCACCTTCTACGTCGACCCGATCGACGGGACCAGCAACTTCGCGGCCGGGCTGCCGCTGTTCTGCGTCTCGATCGGCGTCGCCGTCGGCGGTGAGCTGGTCGCGGGAGTGGTCGACGCGCCCGTGCTCGGCGAGGTGATCAGTGCGGCCGACGGGCCGGTGCGGCTGAACGGGGTCGAGGTCGCCGGGCGCCCGACCCTTCCCGCGAAGGACGCGCTCGTGCTCACCGGCTACCCGGGCTACCGCGCCTACCGCGAGCTGCCCGAGCTGTCTGCCGCGCACGGACGGCGCCTGTCCGACGGGGTCTCGGCTGTGCGCCACCTGGGCTCGGCCGCGCTCGAGCTCGCCTACGTCGCCCTGGGCCGCGCCGATGCGACGCTGCTGCCCTCGATCAACGCCTGGGACGTCGCCGCCGGATTCCACCTCGTCCAGAGCGCGGGCGGCAGCCTGCGCACCTGGCCCGGGACCACGGGCCAGGGGCGGCCCATGCAGGAGCAGCCCGCGTACGTCGCATGCACCGGTCCCGAGCGCCTCGCGGTGCTCGACGAGATGATGGACGAGGTGCAGGCGGCCCGCGATGAGCGGGTCGCGTGACAGCGGGCGACGGCCGTCGCCAGGGCCCCACTCCGGCTCCGTGACCAGTCGCTGTGATCCTCGTCAAGGCGGCTCGTGACGGTCGTGAGCACCGGCTTCGCGATGCTAGGCTTGCCAGGTCGCCACGCGGCACGGGGCTTTAGCTCAGTTGGTAGAGCGTTTCGTTCGCAATGAAAAGGTCAGGGGTTCGATTCCCCTAAGCTCCACGGCACGACAGAAGGCCCCTCACCAGGACGGTGAGGGGCCTTTTCATGGCGACGAAGCAGTGCCATCCTTCGGGGAAACTTGATCGAGATGCCCATGAGGTTGCCCATCCTGGAAGCGGATGCCCAACACCCTCCCCGCACTTTCCCTACCGATACAGCCTCACCTGTCCCAACCGACGCGCAGACTTCCTCCATGAGGAGCATGCGAGAGCGAGACGCCGAGTGGGCGCTGATGGTGCGCCAGCGGATCGAGGGACATCGGGTGCACCCGTACTTCGAGCCACCCGCCCCGCCGGCGGATGATGAGTGGGCGCGCCGTGGCGAGGAGTCGCAGGATCCCGGTGGCTGGGAGGCAGCGTGAGGGACGTCGACCGTTTCGCGGCATCGGAGCGCATCGAGCAGGTGATCTCCTCCGTGCTCATCGGGTACCGGCTCGCGATCCGCGGAGGCTCCCCGTGGAGTCGATGCCGTGTCACCGCGACGAGACACTCCCCCGCTACTCCTTGCGCGTCGCGATCCCGGACGGCTCGAACGTCTACTCCGCGCTCGTGTGGGCGGCCCGCGACGACGAGGTCGAGGACCACCTCCGTCGGTGGCTTCTCGAGCGGATCCACCTTGAGGGCACGAAGAGCGGCCGCGGCCGCAGGTATGACCCGTGGTGGTCGTCCGCGTGGCGGCAGGTGAACCCCGGGCGGGCATGACGAAAGCGCCCCCACGCCGACCGTGAGGTCAGGATGGGGGCGTTCTCATGGGCGCTCGCGTCAGGGGCTCTCGATGAGCTCGATCGTGGATCCGTCCGCATCACGTAGGTAGGTGAAGCGCGTGCCGGCGCGGGGGCCATCGGGCATGCGCTGGGGTTCACCGAGCGTGTGCCACCCGTAGCTGCTGCACGCCTGAACGGTCGCATCCAGGTCGTTCACTCCGAGTGCGAGATGCCACGACCCCACCTCGTTCGATGCGGGGCGGTGGTGCCGCGCGCCCTCTGGCCGGGTGTACTGGAGGAGTTCGATGGCGTAGCCGTTGAGATCGATGACAGCAGCGTCGATCTCGGCTCCCGCGACGCCGACGACTTCTGCCGCGAACTCGCCACCCAAGTGGAACCTTCTCTCGATCTCCGCTCCGAGCGCTCCAGCCCAGAAGGCGAGCGAGGCTTCGAGGCTTCGGACCGTGATTCCCGTGTGCACGACAGAGGGCTGCTGAGTTGGTGGCATTTCCCCACCGTAGGACTGTGGGGCTGTGGTGGTGAAGGTGGAGGGCGGCTACGCGAGCTCGCGCTGCGACCGGCACCGGGCGACGGCGAGTCGCGTGCCGCCGGGATCGCGAGGTGCCCACTTTGCCCGCGGCCACGCCTGACACGTCCTCGCCGCCGTGGAGCATGACATCGACCGGAAGTCGCCTGCGGCCTCATCGACGTCGACGTGCTCGGCGAAGCCGCCGCCTGGTTCCCGCTCCCGATCGTCATCGCGCAGTACTCGACGTCATGCCCGAGACCGTCGTTGACCGCCTCCACACCTTCACCGACCACGAGCGCGCCGCCCGCACCGAGCGGCTCCACAATGCCCGCTGGGCCCCCTGGGGAAGGTCACAGTCACGGTTCCATCACGGACCGTCCAGAATGTCGGCGCTTCTGCCTCCTCTCAGCTCATCCCGACCCACTCTCCAGGAGAACCCCATGAAGCGCAGGTGGGCGTGCGCTCAGTCCTTCAGCGTCCCGCTGTCGATCGCGGGTTCCTGCGCCCAGGTCGCCTCGCCGGCTCGAGCACGCTCATCGTGCCGTGGGCGGTCAGCTCCCCGGCCTCGGTGCCGAAGAAGGTCGCGGAGAGTCCGCCTCCCTGGGAGGCGGGAGCGAGCGGGAACGTGAACGAGGAGGCGGTGGTGCCCGTGGCCGGGGACGCGACCCAGCCCGCGCCGACCGAGCTCAGCTGGGCCGGCTGGGAGAGGTCGATGACGATCTGCAGCGTGGCCCCGTCCGGCGGCGAGACCCAGGGATCCGCCCGGTAGCTGACCTGGGCGGAGACCTGGAACTGCAGATGGCTCTCTGCGGCGGCGACGGTGATGAAGTGCGCGTTCGCCGCGACGTTCCAGTAGTAATTGGCCTCGTCATTCGGTGCCGGCCCGGGTTCCGAGGCGGCGATGGCAGGGGCTGCGGTGGACACGAGGATCAGCGGGGCGGTCCACGCCGCGCCGCGGAGGATGCCTCGGCGGCGGAGCTCTCTGGAGGGCGGGGGCCGAGGGGGCATGGGGATCCTCGTTCTCGGCACATATCGGGCCGTCGGGTCCAGATGCTACGCCCGAGCGGCGCGCCGGTCGCCTCCGGCTACCATCATGGACACCTGACGAGGAGGCCCTCATGTGCGGACGGTTCGTGCTCGACTTCGACGAGGCAGGGCTGCTGCGCGCCTACGTCGCCACCAAGGCGGACCAGGACGGTCCGGACTGGTCGCCGGCCTACTCGATCGCCCCGTCGACCCTCGCGCCCGTCGTTCGCGAGCACTATGACGAGGACGGCGAGCTGCGCCGCACCCTCGAGCCCGCACGCTGGGGCCTGCATCCCTCCTGGGCGAAGGATAAGGGGCCCCGCCCCATCAACGCGCGCTTCGAGACCGTGACCACCAACGGCATGTTCCGCGGTCCCTTCGCGAGCGCCCGCGTGGTGGTCCCGATGAACGGCTACTACGAGTGGGTCGAGCAGGCCGACGGCGCCAAGCAGCCCTTCTACGTGCACGCCGAGCACGGTGGTCTGCTGCACGCGGCCGGTCTCGCCTCCGCGCGCAAGGACGGCGAGTCCTGGCAGGTCTCCTTCACGATCATCACCCGCGAGGCGAAGGACGCCGCGGGCGACGTCCACGACCGCATGCCCGCGTACCTCCCGGACGACCTGCTCGGGCGCTGGCTCGCACCCGACAAGCTCGAGGGCGAGGAGAAGAACGCGCTGCAGCACGAGCTCGGCGAGGCCTCCGACCAGATCGCCACGACGCTGGTCACCCATCCGGTGGACCGCCAGGTCAACAGCGTCCGGAAGATCGACCGCACCGATCCCTCGCTCATCGAGCCCGTCGAGCTGGTCTGAGGGCGGGCGCGAGACGGCACGGTTCGCGCTCCGCCTGCATGCGGCGTCCGTCTACACTCGCCGCCATGGGACACGTGCTCGGCATCGGCGGATGCTTCCTGCGCGCCTCGGATCCGCAGGCGCTCACCACCTGGTACCGCGAGGTGCTGGGACTCGACATCGACGAGAACGGACTGTGGCACCAGCAGGCGGGGCCGACGGTCTTCGCCGACTTCCCCCAGGACACCGATTACTTCGGGGACTCCGGGCAGACGGCCATGCTCAACCTGCGCGTCCACGATCTGGATGCGCTGCGCGCGCGGCTCCGGAGGACCGGGGCGATGGTCGAGGACGAGGTGCAGGAGATGGAGAGCATGGGCCGCTTCGGTTGGGTGCGAGACCTCGAGGGGAATCGCATCGAGCTGTGGGAGCCGGCACCGGGCGGCTCTTGAGCCGTCGTGCCATGGCGCAGCGGGCTCTGATGAGCGTCTTTCCGCGCACCTGCGCGAACCCGCATTTCCGCGTGTGACGAGGCCCTTCCGTGCGGCGCAGGGCGCCGCATACGTTCGGCACAGGTCGCGGCCGTGAAGCCGTGACCGGACGAACGACTCCCGAGCCGGAAGGTGCCGCCGCCGTGACCTCACCGAAAGATGCAGAGAAGATCGCACGGAGGTTCCGCGAGGTCTTCGCGCGGATCGCCCCGGGCGCCGTGGAGCGCGAGCGCGAGCACCGGCTGCCGCGCGAGGAGGTCGCCGAGCTCGCGGCCCTGGGCTTCGGCGCGCTGCGCGTCCCGATCGCCGACGGCGGCGCGGGCCTGAGCATCCCGCAGACCGCCCGCATCTGGGTGGACGCCGCCGCGGCGGACTCGAGCCTGCCGCAGATCTTCCGCGGCCAGTTCGCGATCGTGGAGGACCGCGTCCACACGAGCGACGACTCGCGCGAGGACTGGCTGCGCCGTTTCCTGGACGGCGAGATCGTCGGCAACTCCTGGAGCGAGGCCTCGGGCTCCACGACCGCGAGCCCCTCGACCCGCCTGGTCTCCACGCCGCAGGGCCTGCGTCTGCGCGGCCGGAAGTACTACACGACCGGCAGCATCTTCGCCCAGTGGACCGATGCCACCGCGGCCGACGACTCCGGCGAGACCGTCGCCGTGCTCGTGCCCACGGACGACCCCGGCGTGAGCGTGAGCGACGACTGGAACGGCTTCGGGCAGCAGCTCACCGGGACCGGCACGATCGTTTTCGACGACGTCCCCATCGACCCCGAGAACGTCATCGTCCTCACGGACCGCTTCAGCTACCAGACGGCGCTCTACCAGCTCGTCCTCCTCGTGGTGCAGGCGGGCATCGCACGCCGGGCCGCCGAGGACGCGGCCGACGCCGTCCGCGCCCGCACCCGCGTCTACAGCCACGGCCTCGCCTCCCGGGCGCGGGACGACGGCCAGATCCTCGCCGTCATCGGACAGGTCCGCTCCGCGGCCTTCGCCGCCGAAGCCGTCGTCGACCGCGCCGCCGAGGCGCTCCAGCGCGCCTCCGACCTCGAGCCCGAGCGCGGGTCCGAGGCGCAGCGGGAGGCCCTCGCCGAGGCCGAGCTCGCCACCGCCGAGGGCCAGGTCGTGCTCGCCGAGCTCGTCCCCGAGGCCGTGACCCTGCTCTTCAACGCCCTCGGCGCCTCCGGCACGAGCACCGATCTGGGCCTCGACCGCCACTGGCGCAACACCCGCACGGTCTCCTCCCACAACCCGGTGATCTACAAGCAGCGCATCATCGGCGACCACCTGGTCAACGGCGCGACCCCCGTCCATCTCTGGGGCGTCGGCACGGACGCCGCGGCAGGCGGAGAGGGGACGAGGGCCGAGCCCGATCCGGTGCTTCGCCCCGTCGAGGCCCGAGAGGCGGTCGCCCGCGCATGAGCAAGCAGATCCGCTTCAACGCCTTCGACATGAACTGCGTCGCCCACCAGTCGCCGGGGCTCTGGCGCTGTCCCGGGGACCAGTCCTGGCGCTACAAGGACATCGAGTACTGGCAGGACATCGCGCGGATCGCCGAGCGCGGACTCTTCGACGCCGTCTTCATCGCCGACGTGCTGGGCACGTACGACGTCTTCGACGGCAACGACCTGGCCGCGATCCGCCAGGGCGCGCAGGTGCCCGTGAACGATCCGGTGGAGCTCGCCGCGGTCGGCGCGGCCGTCACGGAGCACGTGGGCTTCGGGATCACTGCGGGCACCGCCTTCGAGCACCCTGTGCCCTTCGCGCGGCGCCTGTCGACCCTCGACCACCTCACTAAGGGCCGGGTGGGATGGAACGTCGTCACCGGCTACCTGCCCTCGGCGGAGAGGAACCTGGGCCAGCACGATCTGGTCGAGCACGACGCGCGCTACGACCACGCCGACGAGTACCTCGAGGTGATCTATAAGCTCCTCGAGGGGTCGTGGGAGGACGACGCCGTGGTCCGCGATGCCGAGTCCGGTGTGTTCACGATCCCGGAGAAGGTGCACCACATCGGGCACCACGGCACCTTCTTCGACGTCCCCGGCATCCACCTCTCGGAGCCCTCGCCACAGCGCACCCCGGTGGTCTTCCAGGCCGGAGCCTCCCCGCGCGGTGTGCGCTTCGCGGCCGAGAACGCGGAGGCGATCTTCATCGGCGGCCCCACCAAGGAGGTCGCCCGCAGCACCGTCCAGCGCATCCGGAAGGCGCTCGTGGACGCCGGCCGTGGGCCCTACGACGCCAAGATCTACCTGCTCAGCACGATCATCACCGACGAGACGGCGGCCGGGGCGCGCGCGAAGCACGCGGATCTGCTGTCGTACGCGAGCGTCGAGGGCACCGAGGTGTTCTTCTCCGGCTGGCTCGGTGTCGATCTCGCCGGCTACGACCTGGACGCGCCGCTGGGCGACGTGCAGTCCAACGCCATCCAGTCCGCGCTCGCCGCCTTCCAGGGCGACAACGAGCGCGGGGAGACATGGACCGTGCGCGACATCGTGCGGCTCGGCGGCATCGGCGGGCTGGGGCAGGTCTTCGTCGGCTCTCCCTCGGAGATCGCCGACACGCTGCAGGACATCGTCGAGGAGACCGAGGTGGACGGCTTCAACCTCGCCTATGCGACCACGCCGGGGACCTTCGAGGACGTCGTGGACCTGGTGGTGCCGGAGCTGCAGCGCCGAGGGGTCTACCCGCAGGAGTACGCGCCGGGGACGCTGCGCCACAAGCTGCTCGGGGCGGGAGACCGCCTGCCCGCGAACCATCGCGGTGCGCAGTACCGGGTGGGAGGCCCGCTCTCCACGATCGACGACGTCACGGGGACGGGCAGACCCGGCCCGGCCTCCGGTCCCGGCCGGGCGACCGCCTGACGGGCGTCGCGGGGGAGAGGGTCAGGACCGCACGAGTCGACGGATCGCCTCGGTGGCCTCGTCGATCTTCTCCTCCGCGTTCGCGCCGCCGCCCTTGACGGCGTCCGCGACGCAGTGGCCCAGGTGGTCGTCCAGCAGCTCGAGGGCGACGTTCTCGAGCGCCCGGCTGACGGCGGAGATCTGGGTGAGCACGTCGATGCAGTAGCGGTCGTCCTCGATCATCTTGGCGACGCCGCGCACCTGGCCCTCGATGCGCTTCATGCGGCGCTCGAGAGCCGCCTTGTCCTCGCTGTACCCGTTCATGGCGCTCCTCCCCGTCGGCCGCACGTCCTTCGGCCCGGCATCGCACGATACCCCTCCCCGGTATGCCGGGCAACGGTCGGTCGGTCGGATGCTCGGCCGGTCGGCCCGGCCCGGCGCCGGGCTCGGCGCGCCGGGCCGACCGAGCCGATCCGGGGAGCGGCGCGCGGTGCGGCTCAGGCGGCGGCGCGGCTCCCGGCCGAGCGGCGACGCAGCGTCGGATCCAGGATCGGGGGAGTGCTGTACTCCTGGTCCATGCGCCCCACGCCCGTGCCGGGTGCGACGATCTCGTCGATGCGGTCCAGGACGTCGTCCGTCAGCTCGACCTTCCCGGCGGCGAGAGAGTCCTCGAGGTGCTCCATGGTGCGGGGACCGATGATCGCGGCGCTGACGCCCGGGTGGGCGATCACGAAGGCGAGCGCCATGTGCGTCAGCGTGAGCCCGGAGTCCTGCGCGAGGGCGAGCAGATCCTCCACGGCGTCGATGCGCCGCGGGTCCCGGAGCGCCCCGAACATCTGCGTGCGGCGCAGGTCGCTCTGCTGCCCCCGCCGCACCCTGCCGGTGAGCATGCCGCTGGCCAGGGGGCTCCAGATGATCGTGCCCATGCCGTAGCGCTCGGCGACGGGGAGCACCTCGCGCTCCACGGTGCGGTCCAGGAGCGAGTAGTGGGGCTGCTCGGTGCGGAAGCGCTCGAGCCCGCGGTCGCGGGCCACCCACTGCGCCTCGACGATCTCGGAGGCCGGCATGTCGGAGGTCCCGATCGCCCGCACCTTCCCGCTGCGCACCAGATCGGTGAGCGCGGAGAGGGTCTCCTGGATGTCGGTGGCCGGGTCGGGGCGGTGCAGCTGCAGCAGGTCCAGATGGTCCGTCCCCAGACGGCGCAGCGAGTTCTCGATCGCCGTCATGATCCAGCGGCGGGACCCGCCGCGGTGGTTGGGGTCCTCGTCGAGCGGTAGCCCGAACTTGGAGGTGAGGACCACCTCGTCGCGGCGGCCGCGCAGCGCGCGCCCGAGCATCTCCTCGGACTCGCCGTAGGCGTCGGCGGTGTCGACGAGGTTGATGCCCGCGTCCAGCGCGCGCCCCACCATCGCATCCACCTCCTGCTGGTCGCCGTTGCCGAACGAGCTGAACATCATGGCGCCGAGGGCGAAGGGCGAGACCTGGATCCCTGTGCGGCCGAGCGAGCGGTGCTTCATCTGAGTCCTCCTGGGACGGGGCCGGGCCCGGGCGGATCCCGGGTATGCTGACCGAAGAAACGGAACCTGCGTCCACAACTATGCGGAACGGTGTTCCGGTTTGTCAACGTCCTGCCGCGGGACCCTGCGCCCGCTTCAGATCCGAGAGGAGGGTGCGCGTGAGCCAGGAGAGGCCGGAGAGCCCCGAGAGCCCGGAGAGCGAAGGAGCCCCGCGGCGTCGGCGTGCGGATGCCGTGCGCAATGCCGAGGCGGTGCGCGCAGCGGCGAAGCAGGTGTTCGCGGAGTCCGGGGTCGACGCCCCGATGCGCGAGATCGCCGCGCGCGCCGGGGTCGGCGTCGGCACGGTGTACCGCAGCTATCCGCTGCGCTCGGATCTCATCATCGCCGTGTTCCGACACGAGCTCGAGGCCACGGCCCAGGACGCGCGGGCCCTGGCCGACGAGCATCCTCCGCGCGAGGCGCTGCGACTGTGGACGCGCAGCCTGGCGCGCTTCCTGGCGACGAAGCGGGGCTTCGCGACCGCCCTGCATTCGGGCGACCCCGCCTACGCGCCCCTGCCCGCGCAGTTCCTCGGGGTGCTGGCACCCGAGGTCCAGCGCATCCTGGACCTCGGGGCGGCCGACGGGACCATGCGCCGCGACATCCGCGCCGAGGACCTGATCCCCGCGCTCGGCCGGCTCAGCGACGCGGGTCCCGCCGACGGCACGGACGCCGACGCCTCGCGCATGATCGACGTCCTGCTCGACGGCCTCGCCGCGCGGTGAGAGGTGGAAGCGGCCGTAGTCTGAGCGCATGAACCGTCGGCCCCGACCCTCCGCCGCGCGCTCCGGCCGCACCGCCGCCTCCTCGCGTCGCACGGGACGCACCGCCTCGGGACGCGGCGCTTCGGGACGGAGCGCCCCGGAACGCAGCGCCCCGGGACGCGCCGCCACCACCGCGCGGACGACACCCGCCGAGCTCCCGGTGCTGCGCGTCGGGTTCATCCCGGGCGTCGAGCCCGACCGGTTCGCGCGGCGCTGGCGCAGCGGGCAGCGCCCCGCCCGGCTCGAGCTGGTCCCCGTCCCGCTCTCCCGTCAGGCCGAGGTGCTCGGGACGGGTGAGGTCGACATGTGCTTCGTGCGCCTGCCGCTGGAGGCCGACGGGGAGGACACGGCGGGCGGACCGGGGGAGCTGCATCTCGTCGAGCTCTGGGAGGAGCGCCCGATGGTCGTCGTCGGCAGCGAGAACATCCTCTCCCTTCACGAGGAGCTCACCGTCGCCGACCTCGCCGAGGACCCGGAGATCCCCTCCGCGCACCCCGACGACGCCGCGGACCGGGTCGCCGTGGTCGCCACCGGGGTCGGCCACGCCCTGCTGCCCATGTCCCTCGCGCGGCTGCACCACCGCAAGGACGTCGTGCACCGGCCGCTCGCGGATGCGCCCGCCACCCGGATCGCCCTGGCCTGGCCGAGAGCCGCCGACGACGCCGTGCGCCAGGAGTTCGTGGGCGCCGTGCGCGGACGCACCGCCCGCTCCTCCCGCTGAGGCCCGCAGCGGTCTGACCACGCCGGACGCCCCGTGCGCGCTGCCGGGCGCGGCGTTAGGGTCGTATCACCGCCGTCGCACCCGAGGAGAACGCCGTGACCGAGTCGCCCCGCATGAACGTCGAGAGCTTCAACCTCGACCACCGCGCCGTGCATGCCCCCTACATCCGCATCGCCGACCGCAAGACGCTGCCCCACGGCGACGTGCTCACGAAGTTCGACGTGCGCTTCACCCAGCCCAACGTCGCCCACCTCGACTCGGAGGTCGTCCACTCGCTCGAGCACCTGATGGCCGAGCACATGCGCAACCACACCGGCGACGTCATCGACGTCTCCCCGATGGGCTGCCGCACGGGCTTCTACGCGCTGCTCTCCGGAGAGCACGAGGTCGCCGACTTCGCGCCGGTCCTCGAGGCCACCCTCCACGACCTGCTGCAGGCCGATGAGGTCCCCGCCGCGAACGAGGTCCAGTGCGGCTGGGGCGCCCACCACACCCTCACCGGGGCGAAGGACGCCGCCCAGGCGTTCCTCGCCCGCCGCGACGAGTGGGAGGACGTCGGCGCCTGACTCAGGTCGCGTCCATCGCCTCCCGCACCGCGGCGAGCAGTCGCGCCGTCCGGGCGCTGGCGGCGATGTCGTCGACGGTGACGACCTCGCCGTCCTGATCGGCCAGCGGCACGCGCCAGTTCGGGTACTCCGAGTCCGTGCCCGGCTGGTTCTGGATCCTCCGCTCGCCCACGCAGTCCACGAGGGACACGCCCACCAGCAGTGACGGGGTCTGGGCGAGATAGCGGTGCAGGGCGATGACGGTCGCCTCCACGTCCTCGCGAGGATCCGCGTCCTCGTCGAGCAGGCCGCGCGCGCGGACCGCGTCCAGCACCTTCGCCTGGGCAGCGGCGTCCACGGCGATCTCCTCGTCGAGGTCCCGCTCGAGCAGTCCGAGCTCGTGGCGCAGGCGCACGTGGTCGCCGGCCAGGTAGCCGGCCGTCGGCGGCAGGTCGTGCGTGTTCACCGAGGCCAGGCACAGGCGGCGGTAGTCCTCGGGCGGCAGCGGGTTCCCCGCGGCGTCGTTCTCGAACCACAGGATCGAGGTGCCCAGGATCCCGCGCTCGGTGAGGTAGTCGCGCACCCACGGCTCGAAGGTCCCCAGGTCCTCGCCCACGACGATCGCGCCGGCGCGCTGCGCCTCGAGGGCGAGGACGCCGATCATCGCCTCGTGGTCGTAGGTGACGTAGGTGCCCTCTGAGGCGGGGGCGCCGTCGGGGATCCACCAGAGGCGGAACAGGCCCAGCACGTGGTCGATCCGCAGGGCTCCCGCATGGCGCAGCAGCGTGCGCAGCTGGTCGCGCCAGGGCCGGTACCCGGCCGCCGCGAGGGCCTCCGGATGCCAGGGCGGCTGATGCCAGTTCTGCCCCTGCTGGTTGTACTGGTCGGCGGGAGCGCCCACGCCCACGCCCCGTGCGAGGACGTCCGCGAGCCGCCAGGCGTCCGCGCCCACCTCGGTGACGCCCACGGCCAGGTCATGCATGAGCCCGATCCGCATGCCGCCCTCGCGCGCTCCCGCCTGGGCGGCCGCGAGCTGCTCGTCGAGCACCCACTGCACCCAGGCGTGGAAGGTGATGCGGTCCGCGAGCTCGGTCCGGGCCCGCTGCGCGGCGGGGGAGTCTGGCGAGGCGAGCTCCTCCCGCGTCCGGTCCGGGAGTTCCTCGCGGTGCTCGTCCAGTGCGCACCACAGGGCGAAGTCCTCGAGGCCCCGGCCCTCGCGCGCCCGATAGGCGTCGAACAGGGCCTGGCGCGCGGGGGTGCGGGGCGCGGCGAAGATCTCCTCGAGCGCCTCCATCTTCGACGCGAGCACGGGGTCGCGCTCGAGGCGATCGGCCCGCGCGTTCGCGGGGGAGACCTCGCTGCGCAGCGCGGCGATCCGCTGACGGGCGTGCTCCGGCAGGTCCCGGAACTCGGGGACGTCCTCGGGGCGCACGTACAGGGCGCTCGTGAAGCGGCGGGTCACCGGCAGGTAGGGGGAGGGCAGCATCGGCGGCACGGGCCGGGAGGCGTGCAGAGGGTTGATGAGCAGGAAATCGGCGCCGTGGCGCACACCCAGGATCGCGGCGAGGTCGCGGGCGTCGGCCAGGTCGCCGATGCCCCAGGAGCGGGGCGAGCGCACCGAGTACAGCTGCGCCTGCACACCCATGGCCCGGCGATCGCCGAGCCCGTCCTGCACGGTGATGCGCGCCGGGGTCACCACGAGCGGGCACTCGTGCGCGCCCTCGCTCGTGTGCGCGCGGATCGTGTGCCACCCCAGGGGCAGGCCGCGCGGGATCCGGAACGAGGCCTGGCCCCGCCGGGTCCCGTCGAGGTCGTAGGGAGCGGTGAAGTCCTCGACCTGCGTCAGCGGCCGACGGGAGCCGTCCTCGAGGATCGCCTCGACGTCGACGGGGGTGCCGTCCACGACGTGCACGGCCAGCGACTCCTCGCGGTCCTCGCGCAGGACGACCACGCGGGGCAGCGTCGCCGCCCAGGCGGCGCGGGCGCGATCGCCGCGGATGCGGCGCACGTCGGCGTCGTCGGCGACCTCGTGGCCGAGGGCGGCCAGCACGCGCACCAGGGTCGTATCGGCCACCTGCTTGCGGGTGCCGTCCCACCCCCAGAAGTCCGTGCTGACGCCGAGGTCGCGGGCGAGGGAGCGCAGCGCTCCGGGATCCAGGGACATGGCCACATGCTAGTGGCGTCGGCCACGTGCGGCGCCTTCAAATCCGCGCGGCTCCGATCAGGTCCAGCTGGGCAGCCACATCCTCCACTCCCACTGGTCGACGTCGATCACCTGACCCGTCCAGATCGGCCAGAAGAACGCGGAGACCAGCACGATCAGCGTGAGCAGGCTGCCGGCGAGCAGGGTCCCCGCGAGCCGGCGCTCGCCGTCGGCCGACCGCGGGCCGACGAGAAGGCCGATCACGTACGCGAGGCACAGGATCATCCAGGGCTCGTAGACCACGGAGTAGAAGGTGAAGATCGTGCGGTCCATGTACATCAGCCACGGCAGGTAGCCGCCGATGATGCCCGTCAGCGCCGCCCATGCCCGGCCGTCCCGCTTCCAGATCGCGACCACGAGCACGATCAGGATGCTGAGCGCGCCGAACCACCAGATCAGGGGATTGCCGACGGAGAGCACCTGCGAGGCGCACTTCTCGACCTCGCAGCCCATCTCCCCGTAGTCGTAGGAGCGGTAGTAGAAGTTCGTGGGCCGTATCTGCAGGAGCCAGCCCAGCGGGTTCGCCTGGTAGGGGTGCGGGGAGTCCAGGTGGATGTGGAAGTCGTAGGCCTGCGCGTGGTAGCGCCACAGGGAGCGCAGGGCATTGAGCACAGGGTTCCCGCCCGCGTGTCCGTTCTCCTCGGCCCAGTGGCGCATGTAGCCCTTCGAGGACGCGAACCAGCCGGACCACGAGGCCACGTACACCACGAGCGAGGTGCCGACCATCGCGACGAACGCGGGGACCGCATCGCGGAACAGGCCGTTCTCCCACCAGCGCCGTTCGCCCACCCGGCGCCGGGCCCACCAGTCCCACAGCACGGTCATGATGCCGAAGACCGCGAGGAAGTAGATGCCCGACCACTTCACCGAGCAGGCGAGCCCGAGCAGCACGCCGGCGCTCAGGCGCCAGGGCCGGAATCCGGCCCGATAGCCCAGCAGCGGGAGCTCCTCGCCGCGGGCGCGGGCTGCGGCGACCGAGCGCGCGAGGCCCTCACGGAAGCGGTCGCGGTCGATGAGCAGGGCCCCGAAGGCGGCCAGGGCGAAGAACATGAGCACGAGGTCCAACAGGGAGGTGCGGGACATGACCAGGTGCAGGCCGTCGACCGCGAGCAGCAGGCCCGCGATCAGGCCGATGCCCGTGGAGCGGAAGAGGCGCCGCCCGATCCGCGCGAGCATGAGCACCGAGAGCGCCCCCAGCAGCGCGACGGAGATCCGCCAGCCCCAGGCGGAGTCCCCGCCGAGGGCGAGCATCCCCAGCCCGATCACCCACTTGCCGATCGGGGGATGCACGACGTACTCGCCGCTGTCCTCGGAGGAGTTCACCTCGCCGGAGGTGAAGGCGGGGTCGGGGTCGTCGGGCCAGCTCATCTCGACGCCGTGGTGGACGATCGTCCAGCCGTCCTTCACGTAGTAGGTCTCGTCGAAGATCAGCTCGTGGATCGAGCCCAGGTGATAGAGCCGCAGCACCAGGGCGAGGGCGCACACGAGCAGCGCCCCGAGCCAGGGCTTCGTGCGCGCGGTGAGGTCCATGCAGTGCAGGCGCGTGCGCAGCGTCGCCAGGAGCGCGCCCTCGCTCTCGGCCTCGACGGCGTCCTCCCGGGCGTCGCGCAGGTGCCGGTGCGGATCCGCGTGATCGGGCTCGGCTCCGGGACTCCGGGGGTCCTCCGGCCCCTCGGCCCCGTCCGCTGGCGTGGTCTGCTGCACGCGGTCATGCTAGGGCATGCCACCTGCGGATCCTCGGTCGACGGGGCCGGGGCGGGGCGGCCGTCGGCCCCGTCCGCCCGCCCTATCATGGGGCGCATGCTCGTCCCCGGAGCCCTGGTCCTGGCCGCCACCCCGATCGGCAACCCGCTGGACGCCTCGGTGCGCCTGGTGCGCGCCCTGGGCGAGGCGGATCTCATCGCCGCGGAGGACACGCGGCGGCTGCGGCGCCTGACCCGCGAGCTCGAGGTCGAGCCGACCGGCCGGGTCATCTCGTACCACGAGCACAACGAGGACGAGCGGACCCCCTGGCTGCTCGACGCCCTGCGCGAGGGGCAGCGCGTGCTGCTGGTGACCGACGCCGGCATGCCCGTGGTCTCCGACCCCGGCTACCGCGCGGTGCGCGCCGCGGCTGACGCAGATCTCCCGGTGCAGGTCATCCCGGGCCCGTCGGCCGTCCTCACCGCGCTCGCCGTCTCCGGGTTGGCCCCTGACCGCTTCTCCTTCGAGGGCTTCGTGCCGCGCGGCCCCGGGCAGCGCGAGAACCTCTTCGCCCAGCTCGCCGACGCCCGCCGCACCCTCGTCTTCTTCGAGTCCCCGCGCCGCACGGCCTCCGCGCTCGCCGCGATGCGCGACGGCTTCGGGCCCGCGCGCCGCGCCGTGCTCGCCCGCGAGCTCACCAAGACCCACGAGGAGGTGCTGCGCGGCACCCTCGCCGAGCTCGCCGCGCACACCGCCGAGCACGAGGTGCTGGGCGAGGTCGCGATCGTCGTCGCGGGCGCGGACACCGTCGAGGCGGACCCGCAGGACCTCGTGGCGGAGGTGCTGCGCCGCACCGAGGCGGGCGAGCGGATGAAGGACGCCGCCAAGGCCGTCGCCCGCAGCGCCGCGGGCGTGGGCGCCCGCGAGCTCTACGACGGGGCGCGGAAGCGGCGCGGCTGAGCGCGCTCGGGGAGCGAGCGCGCTCCGAGGAGCGGCGCCGGTCCCCGGACATGCGAGAGGGCCCCGACCATGCGGTCGGGGCCCTCTCGTGGGTATCTGCTGCGGGAGATCAGTCGTCGATCTCGATGAGGCCGCGCTGGTAGGCCTTCGCCAGACGGCGCGGCACGGACGCGGTGCGACCGCGGACCGTCACCTGCACGAGGTCGGCGTTCTGGGCCTTCCACTGCGATCGACGCGAGTGGGTGCGAGCCCGGGACATCTTGAACTTGGGCACTGCCATGGGAACGCTCCTTGACGGTCCTGGATGATGGTCGGCGAGGGTGTCCGCCCAGCGGGCTGGCCCGTCCCGGAGGACTGAGGCGACCCGGGGTCGCCGGGCGCGCGGAAGGACACGCAACGGTCGATCATTCTGCCACATTCCCCTGGCCACGGCCCGGGCGGGGCAGGTGAGATGCACCACCGGCCTCGCCGTCGGCGTCGGCGGGCTCCGTCGGGCGCGCGCGGGCTCCCGCCTACGATGTTCCCATGCCGAACGCCCCCGAGGACCCGCGCGCAGCAGGGTCCGCAGCGCCCGACCCCGCCGCGCCCGTGCACCACCGGGAGGACCTCGATCCCCGGCGCTCCTCGCGCGACCGCTCCTGGCCGCCGGTCCCGGAGGCCCTGCCGGCACCGGTGATCGACAACCACTGCCACCTCGACTTCGCCGACGGCGAGGAGGGGCTGAGCATCTCCGAGCACGTCGCACGCGCGGCGGGGGCCGGCATCACCGCGCAGATCACCATCGGCTCGGACCGCGAGGCGGCCCTGTGGACCGCGCGCCTCGTGGGCGCCGAGGACTGCCCGCCCAGCCTGCGCGGCGGCGTCGCCGTCCACCCCAATGAGGCAGCCCTGCACGCCCTCGGCCACGACCACGAGGGCCGGGAGCTCATCGGCCTGGACGAGGCGCTCGCAGAGATCGACTCCCTGGTGCGCGGCCCGGGGATGGTCGTCGTCGGCGAGACGGGGCTGGACTGGTTCCGCACCTCGAGGAAGGACGAGCAGGCGCGCTCCGCGCAGATCGACGCCTTCCGCCACCACATCGCGCTGGCCAAGGAGACGGGCCTGCCGATGCAGATCCACGACCGCGACGCCCACGCGGACGTCCTGGAGATCCTCGACGCCGACGGCGCGCCCGAGCGCACCGTGCTGCACTGCTTCTCCGGCGACGTCGAGTTCGCGCGCGAGTGCGTCGCGCGCGGCTTCTACCTCTCCTTCGCCGGCAACGTCACGTTCAAGAACGCCCAGAACCTGCGCGACGCCCTGGCCGACGTGGGCCTGGGCCGCGTGATGGTCGAGACCGACGCTCCCTTCCTCACCCCCGTGCCCTACCGCGGGCGCCCGAACTCCTCGTACCTGATCCCGCACACGATGGCGACGATCGCCGAGGTCACCGGCACCGACCTCGGCGCCGCCTGCGAGCGGATCGCCGCCACCACGCGGGAGGTCTACGGATGGCCGGCGGCATGAGCGGGGACGCGGGCACGGGGGAGAGCGGCTCGATCCTGCTCAGCGGACGCGACATCCGCGCGCTCGCCGAGGGCGCGGGCCTGAGCCCCAGCAAGCAGCGCGGCCAGAACTTCGTGGTGGACCCCAACACGGTCCGCGTCATCGTCGAGCGCGCCGGGGTGCACGCGGGGGAGGCGGTCCTCGAGGTCGGTCCGGGACTCGGGTCCCTCACCCTGGGACTGCTCGAGGCGGGGGCCGACGTCGCCGCGATCGAGCTCGACCGGGGTCTCGCCGATCTGCTGCCGCGCACGCTCGCGGGCCGCGGCGTCGACGAGGACCGCTTCCGCCTGGTCCACGCCGACGCGCTCGCCGTCACCGAGCTGCCCGCGCTGCCGGACGCGGGGCAGCCGACGGCCCTGGTCGCGAACCTCCCCTACAACGTCGCCACCCCGATCCTGCTGACCGTCCTCGAGCGCTTCCCGGGCATCGAGCGCTGCCTGGTCATGGTGCAGTCCGAGGTCGTCGACCGTCTGGCCGCCGAGCCCGGCTCGCGCGTCTACGGCGCCCCGAGCGCGAAGGCCGCCTGGTACGGGGAGCGGGAGCACGCGGGCCGGATCTCCCGGCGCGTGTTCTGGCCCGTGCCGAACGTCGACTCCGCGCTCGTGCTGCTCACCCGGCGCGCCGAGCCGCTCGGCACCGAGGACGAGCGCGCCCTGACCTTCCGCGTGATCGACGCGGCCTTCGCCCAGCGCCGCAAGATGCTGCGGGCGGCCCTTGCGGGCTGGGCCGGGAGCTCGGCCCGCGCGGGAGAGATCATCGCGTCGGCCGGGATCGATCCCACCCGCCGCGGGGAGACGCTCGCGATCGAGGACTTCCTCGCCGTCGCACGGGCCGGCGCCGAGGGAAGCGACGGGGCCGACGCCGGGGGCGGCGACGGTGGCGGGTAGGCTGCGCCGCCGGCGTGAGACCGCGCGGCCTCGTCGGCGCGTCGCCTGTAGCGTGAGCTCGGTGCCGTCCGCCGCAGGGGCGGGCGCAAGGTTCGGACGGAGCGGGACGCGACCCCATGTGCGGAATCGTCGGCATGGTCGGCAACGGGCCGGTCAACCAGGACATCTACGACGCCCTCCTGCTGCTGCAGCATCGCGGGCAGGACGCGACCGGGATCGCGACCGCCGAGGCGGACGGGATGATGCACATCGCCAAGGGCCAGGGCATGGTCCGCGAGGCCTTCCGCACGCGGGATATGCGCGCCCTGCGCGGCGGGACGGGACTGGGGCACGTGCGCTACGCGACCAAGGGCGAGGCCTCCCGCGAGGAGGAGGCGCAGCCCTTCTACGTCAACGCGCCCTACGGGATCGTCCTCATCCACAACGGGAACCTCACCAACACCCGGGAGCTCACCGAGGAGATGGCCCGGCACGACCGCCGCCACGTGAACTCCACGAGCGACACCGAGCTGCTCGTGAACGTCCTGGCCGGGGAGCTGCAGGAGACCACGTCCTCCGAGCTCCTCGAGCCCGAGGCGATCTTCGAGGCCGTCGGCCGCACCCACGCCCGCATCCGCGGCGCCTACGCCGTGATCTCCGTGATCGCCGGCCACGGCCTGCTCGCCTTCCGCGATCCCCACGGCATCCGCCCGCTGATCCTGGGGCGGCGCCCGGGCGCGACCGGCGAGCAGCACGACGAGTGGGCCGTGGCCAGCGAGTCCCTGGTCCTGGAGAACGGCGGCTACGAGATCGTCCGCGACGTGGAGCCCGGCGAGGCCGTCTTCATCCGCCACGACGGAGCCCTGTTCATGCGCCAGTGCGCGGCCGCCGAGGGCGCATCCCCCGCCGCCTTCACCCCGTGCGCCTTCGAGTACGTCTACCTCGCCCGTCCCGACTCCGTGATGAACGGCGTGAGCGTCTACGAGTCGCGCCTGCGGATGGGGGAGAGGCTCGCCGCCACCATCGCCGCCCACGTGCCCGTCGAGGAGATCGACGTGGTGATGCCGATCCCGGACTCCTCGCGGCCCGCCGCGATGGAGGTCGCCCGCAGGCTCGGCATCGAGTACCGCGAGGGCTTCTACAAGAACCACTATGTCGGCCGCACCTTCATCATGCCCGGTCAGGCCGTGCGCCGACGCAGCGTGCGCCAGAAGCTCAACGCGATGTCCCTCGAGTTCCGCGGCAAGCACGTGCTGCTCATCGACGACTCGATCGTGCGCGGCACCACCAGCCAGCAGATCATCGAGATGGCCCGCCGCGCGGGCGCCGCCTCCGTCACCTTCGCCTCCGCCGCGCCCCCGATCCGCCACCCCCACGTGTATGGGATCAACATGCCCTCGCGCGAGGAGCTCGTGGCCCACGGGCGCACGATCCCCGAGATCGCCGACGTGCTGGGCGCCGACCACCTCGTCTACCAGGAGGTCGAGGACCTGCGCGCCGCGATCGTCGAGGGTTCCGAGCTCACCGACCTGGACATGTGCTGCTTCGACGGCCGCTACGTCACCGGCGACATCGACGAGGAGCACCTCGCCTGGGTCCAGGCGTCGCAGGCGTCGTGACCCGCCGCGCGGTTGGGGTGCTATAATCCTCGCCGAACGATCTCGTTCGCAGGATTGTGACTCCCCGCGGGGAGCCCGCGGCCGTCGGCCCGAGGCTCCCGGGAACGGGGAGGCAAGACCTGGGACGCACCCCGCAGGGGCGCATCCCGGGTCTTTTTTCATGCCCGAATGCAGCACCCCGAGGATGCGAGGACGCAGCCATGAGCACACCCCCCAGCGGGACCGGCACGATCGCGGAGGACATCGTCCGCGGCGTGGGCGGCCCCGAGAACATCGAGAGCCTCACGCACTGCGCGACGCGGCTGCGCTTCCAGCTCCGCGACGGCCAGCAGGTCGACCGGGGGTCCCTGGACGGCCTGCCCGGCGTGATGGGCACGGTCCCGCAGTCCGGCGACCGCTTCCAGGTCGTCATCGGCGGCGCCGTCGCCGGCGTCTACTCCGAGATCATGAACCTGCCGGTGATGAGCAGCGCCTCGGGACGTCCCCGCTCCGACGCCGAGGTCAAGGCCGCGATCCGCGCGAAGAGCCGCGGCCGCTTCGCCTGGCTCGACAGCTTCTTCGAGTACCTCTCGGACTCCTTCCGCCCGCTCATGGGCGTGCTGCTCGGAGCCTCCCTCATCATCGCGATCGCCTCGGTGCTCGACGCCCTCGGGGTCGTCGACTTCCGCGCCGAGGACAAGTCCGCGACCTGGGTCTTCGTCGACGCCATGTGGCGCTCGGTCCTGTACTTCCTGCCGGTCATGGTCGCCTACAACGCGGCGAAGAAGCTCGCGATCGACCCGTGGGTCGGCGCCGCCGTGATGGCCGCCGTGATGACCCCGAACTTCACCGGGATGCTCAACGCGGACTCCGGGATCCCCGGCGTCACCTGCACCACCAATGCGACGCTCGGCACCCAGCAGTGCGTGGCGAGCGTGTTCGGCCTGCCCATGCAGCTCAACGACTACGGCGGCCAGGTGTTCGTGCCGCTGATCATGGTCGCCCTGCTCGCCCTGCTCTACAAGGGCCTGCAGAAGGTGTTCCCGCAGAACGTGCAGCTCGTCTTCGTGCCGTTCTTCGCCATGCTCATCATGATCCCCGTGACCGCCTTCGTCCTGGGCCCGATCGGCATCTGGGCCGGCAACGGCCTGGGCATCGGCCTCTCCTGGCTGAACTCGCACGCGCCGATCGTCTTCGCGATCCTCATCCCGCTGCTCTACCCGTTCCTGGTCCCGCTGGGCCTGCACTGGCCGCTGAACGCGCTCATGCTGCAGAACATCAACGCCCTCGGCTACGATTTCATCCAGGGCCCCATGGGCACGTGGAACTTCGCCTGCTTCGGCGCGACCGCCGGCGTGCTGCTGCTCTCCCTGCGCCATCGCGAGACCGAGATGCGCCAGACCGCGACCGGCGCACTGCTCGCGGGCCTGTTCGGCGGCATCTCGGAGCCCTCGCTGTACGGCATCCACCTGCGCTTCAAGCGCATCTACCCGCGCATGCTCGTGGGCTGCCTCGCGGGCGGCCTCATCGTGGGCCTGCTGGGCGGCGTCGACACGAGCGCCTTCGCCTTCACGTCGCTGCTGACCATCCCGGTCTTCGACCCCATGGGCGTCTACGTCATCGCGATCGCCGCGGCCTTCGTGATCTCCATGGTCCTCGTCTACTTCTCGGACTACATGAACCCGGCCGAGCGCGCCGAGGCCAACGCCCGGCGCGACGAGCTCGAGGCCTTCCACCGCGGCGACGCGGCCGGTGCCGAGGGCGCTGTCGAGGCGAGCGCCGAAGAGCGCGCGCAGGAGCGGACGGAGGAGAAGGTCGGCGCTGCGGCCGTGCCGATGGGTGCGGGTGCCGGCGCCGGTGTAGGCGCCGTGACCGGCGCCGCCACCGCGACCGCGACCGCGGGCGGAGCGCTGCGCGAGATCGCGGCTCCCATCGGCGGCAGGGTCGTCGGCCTCGACGAGGCAGGGGATCCGGTCTTCGCCTCCCGTGCTCTCGGCGAGGGCGTCGGCATCGAACCGGTCGACGGCCGGATCCTCGCCCCGGTCGACGGCACGGTGGCCTCGGTCGCGCAGACCGGGCACGCGATCGGCCTGCTCACCTCCGACGGCGTCGAGGTGCTCATCCACGTGGGCATCGACACCGTCCAGATGAAGGGCGAGGGCTTCGACGTCGCCGTCTCGCAGGGCCAGAAGGTCTCGCGCGGGGATCTGCTGGTCACCGTCGACCTCGACGCCGTGCGCGCGGCCGGGCACCCGACGGTCACGCTGATGACCATCACCAACACGGCGTCCCTCGCGGGCGTCGAGCCCGTCGGGGACGGCGAGGTCGCCGCCGGCGACACCGTGGTGCGCGTGCGCCGCTGAGTCGGGCGGTTCGAAGAGGCCGACGGCCTCTTCTCTGCGCAGGGGGCGGGCTCATCCGGCAGGATGGAGCGCAGGGAGCAGGAGAAGGTCCGGGGTCGCCGAGACGTCCTGAGGAGTTCCCGGAGCCGAGCCGCCGACGACGAGGTCGGAGATCGACGACGGGCGAGGAAGGGAGGAGCCGCGATGAAGGTGCTCCGCGTCCTGAACAACAACGTGGTCCTCTCGCGCGACGGCGAGGGCCAGGAGGTCATCCTCACCGGTCGCGGCCTCGGCTTCCGAGCCCGCCCCGGCGACGAGGTCGACGCCGAGGCGATCGTGCGCGTCTTCGTCCCGGTCGACGGCCGCGACCCCGACCACCTCGCCGAGGCCCTCTCGATGATCGACGAGGAGGTGCTGCGGGCCGTCGTCATCGCGCTGGGCACCGCGGGCATCGAGGGTCGCGAGTCCACCCGGCCGACCCTCGCGATCGCCGTGGCGGACCACGTCGCGGGGGCGCTGGATCGCGTGCGCCGCGGCCAGGTCGTGGAGTACCCGCTGCGCGCCGAGGTCCAGACCCTGTACGGACGGGAGTACGAGCGCGCCAGGGGCCTGCTCGACGCCATCAACGAGCACGTGGACCCCGCGTTGGGCCCCGAGGAGGCGACGGCGCTCGCGCTGCATCTGGTCAACGCCGGCTTCGCGTCCGGCGATCTCGCCTTCACCTACACGATGACCGGCGTCATCCAGCAGATGCTCGCCGTGGTCTCCGAGCGCTTCGGCCTGGACCTGGACAGCCGCTCGATGAGCGCCGCCCGGTTCATCACCCATGTGCGCTACCTGTTCGTGCGCATCCAGTCCCGACGCCAGCTGGGCGGGCAGGAGTCCACGATCGGACTCAGCATCCGCGAGAACTATCCCGAGGCCACCCGCACCGCCGAACAGCTCGCGACGATCGTCCAGCTCCGTCTGGGGGAGGCGCTCTCCGCCGACGAGGTCTCCTACCTCGCCCTGCACGTCGCCCGGATGACACTCGATGCCGGAGGCCACGGGGCTGGTTGAGGCGTCCCGGGGCAGCGGCCCGGGCAAGGTGGCGAGTTGGTCCCGGCATGGAAGGACGCATTGGCGCACCGTGTCTGCTGTGCGAGCACAGTGGGTCGGGCCGGAAGTCGGGGTGCCGTCGTCGAGTCCTCGGCGGGGAATCGGTTCCTCCACAAGGGGGTGTTTTCCACGGGGTTATCCACTGAGGAGCCAGTGGGCATGGAGGAGGGGAAGTTCTTCTCCGGCTTATCCACATTCTTGATAGAGGTCTGGTTTTCCGCGGCGCGGCGGGATAGAATCAGACATATCGATCGGGCGACGGGGATCACGGGTTCATGGGTGAGGCCGAAGGATCTTCTGGATGCGTCCGTTGAATCAGTGTTCTCGATCGAGAGAGCGCGTGCCGATTCATGGATAGCCAGGGAAGGGGGTGGGTGGTGTGAGTGCAGTCGAGCAGCCGGAGTCGCAGGGTCGTCTGGACCTTCCCGGGCAGCCGGCGGTCGAGTCGACGTTCACGGTCCTGGATGACCTGGAGAAGATGACCGAGCGGCAGCGCGAGGACATGCACGCCCACACGCCCCGGTTCGTGACCGCGCCCCCGGAGGGCGTCAAGCCCTTGTTCATCGTGAAGGAACCCAAAAAGGCGGTCTGCCGGGAGGTGGTGGCGCGCAGGGTGACGGCCCGCCCGGATGCGGAGCTCACTGCGCAGGTCCGTGCCCTGTGGGACGAAGGGGTCGACGAGTCCTACGAACTCTCCCGCCGCTTCGTGGCGCTGGCGCCGTTCTGGGCGGGGCGTGAGGACATGGACGCCGACCCGTTCGAGGTCGAGCAGCAGGACCTCATGGTCGCTGTGGCGATGCGCTGCACCCGCGGGCAGGCCGCCAAAGCCATCACCGACGCCCACCGGGCCGTGGACCTCCTCCCGCGCTGCACCCAGGCCCTGGAAGCAGGTGAATTCCCGGCGGAATGGTTCCGCACCCTGTTGCGGCGGACCGCGTATTTCACGCCGGCGGAGATGGTGCTGGTGGATGTCACGGTCGCGTCGTGGTGTTTGGCGATCATGCCGAGAGCATTCACGAAATGCCTCGAACTCCTGGTGACGAAGATTCAGCAGCGACATCCGAAAGAACCCGAAGAAATCTCCGCCACTCGCCGCCGCATGGTCCTGGACCCCGGAACCCTCGATGGGGTCGCGTCCCTGCGGATCATCGGTCCGGCGCCGGAGATCAAAGCATTGGCTGGGCGGTTCGATCAGGCGGCGCGGACGATCCAGAACGCCCAGCGCCACGCCCTGATCGAGGGCACGGAGATCCCCCTGGATCCGGACCGGCGAGTGGAGAACGAGGGCATGCCCCTGTCACTGAACCTGATCCGCTACCACCTCGCCCATGCCGCGCAGCTCGACACCGGCGGCATCACCGTCCCGGAGGCCAGGTTCCGGTTGAACGTCCTCGTCCCGTTCCTGACCCTGGTTGGTGGCGACGACGCCCCGGGTGTCCTCGAGGACGGGACGCCGATCCCGGCGCAGATGGCCCGTGAGATCGCGGGCAAGAGCGAGGAATGGTTCCGAGTCCTCACCGACCCGTCCTCGGGTGAGTTCTTGCCGCGGCCGGCGGAGAAGTACCGGCCGACCGGGGCGATGCTCGAACACCTGAGACTGCGTGGCCAGTCCTGTGGTGTCCCGGGCTGCGAACGCACCGCATCGGTCGCCTCGGAAGCGGACCACATCGTGGAGTACAACCACGCGGACCCGGTCTGTGGTGGTCGGACGGCGGTGGAGAACCTGCATTTCCTGTGCTGGTTCCACCACGCGATGAAGACCGCCGGCAAGCTCGACCCGATTCGTGTGGAGGCGGACGAGTCGCCCGCGGGGACCGCGG
>NZ_JAEDAJ010000015.1 GCF_016623465.1 Brachybacterium halotolerans | reverse complement strand
CGAGCACCTGCGACATGGCGAACGGCTCGAGCGCGCGCCAGTAGGGACCTCCGATGATCACGCGGTGCGGGTCGTGGATCCCGATCAGGGTGCGCAGCGCCTCGCCGAGCGCGGTGCCGTGCTCCTGTGCGATCCGCGCGGCGAGCCGGTCGCCCGACGTCGCCGCCGCGAGCAGAGCCTCCAGGCGCTCGCCGTCGGCCTCGAGGGACGCGGAGGAGAGCTCGTCCTGTGCGGCATCGACCCGGCGCAGCATCGCGTGCACGTCCGTGAAGATCGAGAGGCAGGCGCGCCGGCCGCAGCCGCACACGGGGCCCTCCAGTCCCGTCGGCAGATGTCCGATCTCCCCGGCCTGCGTGGTCGAGCCGCGCTGGACGCGGCCCGCGCTCGAGACCGCCGAGCCGACTCCCGCGCTCACGTAGACGTACAGCAGCGTCTGCTCGCTCAGACGCTCGCTCGCCCAGATTTCCGCCGCGAGCGCCGCGTTCGTGTCCTTGTCCAGGAGGACCGTGCGTCCCGTGGCCCGCGAGAGCATCTCCACGAGCGGGGTGTCCCACCAGTCCGGCATCCAGGGCGGGTCCACGAGCACACCGCGCCGCCAATCCAGCCCGCCGGGAGCCGCGACGCCGACGCCCAGCAGCGCTTCCCTCGCGCTCTGTCCACCGGGCGTGCGCCAGCCGTCCTCGTACATCGTCGCGAGCAGCTCCTCGAGGCCCGCCGCGATACGCGCCACTCCTGCATCGGGGTCCGAGCCCGGTGGCCCGAGAGCCTTCTCCGCGACGACGTTCGCCCCCAGATCGACGATGACCAGCGTGATCCCTGTGGGATCCAGATGCACGCCGGCCGCGAGCAGCGACGACGGCACGACGCGCAGCACGGTGCGCGGCTTCCCCCGGCCCGCGGAGAGCGTGCCGTCGGTCTCGACGAGGCCGCGATCCATGAGCCGACGGGTGATGAGGCTGACCGCCTGCCGCGAGAGACCGCTGCGGCGCACCACCTCGGACTGCGAGCTGCCCTCGGGCGCGCTGCGGATCGCATCGAGCACGACCAGCTCGTTCTTGGCGCCGATGTCCGGCATGGATGACCCGCGCACGAGCGCTCCTTCCACTGCGGGGCGAGCCCCGTTGCCTTTAGTCCAACAGTGTGAGTAATGTACGTCACCGAGAGGCGCGGAACGGACCGCGATGCGGAACGGACCGCATCGACACGGCTCCCGTCCCACGCCGCCGCTTCCCGGTCACGCACCCAGCGTGGCCGATCCCGCGGGCCCCTCGACATCGCCGTCCGGCCCACGCCCCACGACAACACGTACCCACCCACCGTTCCCGCTCCGGCTCCCCGTGAGCACAGAGCCCGACGCGCCCCGAGGACGCGCCGAGACCGAGGAAGGAACCACGATGAGTGTCACCGACACCGTCGGCCCACCGGCCGGCCCCGCGAGTGCAGTGAGCGCCGGGGTCCAGACCGCGGCCCCACCGACCCGCCGTTCACGCGGCCTGAACGCCGGTCAGCGTCGCAAGCTGCGCACCGGGCTGCTGTTCATCTCGCCCTGGATCATCGGGGTGCTGGTCTTCATCATCTACCCGGTCGTCTATTCGATCGCGCTGAGCTTCACGCGGTACTCGGGGATGGAGGCGCCCACCTGGGTGGGGATCCAGAACTACGTCACGGCGTTCACGGATCCCTTGGTGGGCAAGGCCGCCTCCAACACGCTGTTCTACGCGATCATCGCGGTGCCGCTGGGCCTCATCATCTCCCTGGTGCTCGCGATCGCGATGAACCAGAACGTCCGGGAGGTCGCGTGGTACCGGACAATCTTCTACGCGCCCTCGCTCATCCCGGCGTTCGCCATGTCCTTCATCTTCATCGTGTTCCTGAACCCGCAGTTCGGCGTGTTCAACCGGGTGCTGAACCTGTTCGGCGGCGCCAACGTCAACCTTCTGGGCGATCCCACGGGCGTCAAGATCGCGATCATCCTCATGGCGCAGCTGGGAGCGGGCAACGCCGCCCTCATCTTCCTGGCCGGTCTGCGGAACATCCCCAAGACGATCTACGAGGCGGCGCGCGTCGACGGCGCGAGTCCTCTGCGCCAGTTCTTCTCGATCACGTTCCCGCTGCTCTCACCGGTCCTTCTGTTCAACCTGATCACCGGTATCTCGGGTTCCCTGCAGGTGTTCACAGAGGCGTTCATCGTCACGAACGGAACGGGCGATCCCGACAACGGTGCGCTGTTCTACATGATGTACCTCTACAAGAACGCCTTCGGCTTCGCCGAGCTCGGGTACGCATCCGCGCTCGCGGTGATCCTCTTCCTGGTGGGGCTGGCCCTGGCCCTGCTCGTCTACTGGCTCTCGCGCCGGTTCGTGAACTACGACGTGGAGGCCGGCTGATGAGCACCATGATCCAGACTCCTGCGGAGAACATCTCTCCGCAGCGCAAGAAGGCCAACGCCGAGGCGTACAACCGCCGGGCCGACGGGACGAAGCGTTCGTGGTACTCGACGCTCACCGCCCGTATCGTGATGATCATCCTGAGCATCCTGTTCCTGATGCCGCTGTACTGGATGATCGTGTCGGCATTGAAGTCGAACGAGGAGCTCGCGAAGTTCCCGCCGACGCTGTGGCCCCACGCCCCGGAGTTCAGCAACTTCGTCAAGGCCGTCACGGCGATGCCGTTCCTGACGTTCTTCGCGAACTCGGCGATCATCACGGTCTCGGTCGTGGTGCTCTCGGTGATCTCGAACTTCATCATCGCCTACGGCTTCGCCTGCATCGACTGGCCGGGGCGGGACAAGCTCTTCTACGTCGTCATCGCGACGCTGTTCCTGCCGTTCCCCGTCACGCTGATCCCGATGTTCGACATGTGGGCGCGCCTGGGGCTCGTGAACACGCTGTTCCCGCTGATCCTCCCGGCCATGTTCGGCAGTGCCTTCTACGTGTTCCTGCTGCGTCAGTTCCTCAAGCAGATCCCCCAGCCGATGCTGGATGCGGCGCGCGTGGACGGCGCGAGCGAGTGGACGATCCTGTGGCGCATCGCGTTCCCGACCGCCATGCCGGCGCTCACCACGGTCGCGATCTTCTCGGCCGTCGGGTCGTGGAACGACTTCATGGGGCCGCTGATCTACCTGCAGGACCAGAAGGTCCAGACGCTCTCGATCGGTCTGCAGACCTTCCGCTCGGTCAATGCCCAGGACGTCACCTTCAACCAGCTGATGGCCGCTTCGTTCCTGGTGATCGTGCCGCTGCTGCTCCTGTTCTTCATCTTCCAGCGGTACTTCATCCGCGGCATCACGATCGGAGGCTTCAAGTGATCTCCAGGCGATCCTTCCTGGCCGGCGCAACGGCCGCCGGCGCTGCCCTGGGCCTGGGCGCTTGTGCGTCGAGCCCGGCATCGGGCCCCAACGTGGTCAGCTATTGGGGACTCGGAGCCGCGGACAAGGACAAGGACGATCAGGTCATCGCGGCGTTCAAAAAGACCGATGCCGGCAAGAACGCCGAGATCTACGTCGATCAGGTCCCCTCCAGCGGCGTCGCGGACATGAGTCAGATCATCACCGCAGTGCGCGGCGGCTCCGCTCCCGATCTGTGGATGATGGACCGGTTCAACGCGGTGCAGAACGCGTCCATCGGCCTCCTCGAGTCCATCGACGACCTCATCGAGAAGTACGAGGACGTCTCGCCCGAGGAGTTCAAGTCCCAGTGGATCCAGTTCTCCATCGACGAGCTGTCCTACGAGGGGAAGCTCTACGGCCTGCCCACCACGACGGACGCTCGCGGACTTCTCTACAACGAGGACGTGCTCAAGGACGCAGGGGTCGACCTGGACCTCTTTGACTGGAAGAACCACGTCATCACCTGGGACGAGCTCAGCGACGCCTGCGAGAAGATCGTGAAGATCGACAAGCGCGGCAACTACGAGCGCTTCGGCTTCGCACCGTGGCTCTCCGAGGGCTGGCCCTACACGTGGGGATTCGGACTGGACGCGCAGGCGTACGACAACGCCGCGTCGACCGTCACGCTCGACTCCCCGCAGTGGGAGTCGGTGTACCAGCTCTATGCGGACTGGGCCGAGAAGTATCCCTACGCCTCTGTCGACGCGTTCTTCGCGACCTACCAGCCGCCGAACGCGCCGCCCTCGCAGACGGCCATGTTCAGCGGTCACCTGGGCATCGACACCACGGGTCCCTGGCAGATCAGCGCCAACGAGAAGTACGCCCCCAAGCTGCCGCTCAAGTTCACGTACCTGCCGGTCGCGAGGGAGGGCGACTCGACCTACACCTGGTCGGGAGGCGGCTCCCTCGTGGTCCCGACGGGCGCGAACATGACCAAGACGCTGTGGGAGTTCATGAAGTTCTACGCAGGTCTCGAGGGACAGAGCATCGTCGTTCCCCAGTTCGGCAACCTGCCGACGAACCTGAAGGCGATCACGCAGAAGAAGTACAACCCCAAGGCGGAGCTGTTCCGCACGATGCTCCCGAACTCGACGTGTCGTCCTCCCCTTCCCGTGGGCTCGGCGATGTGGGACGCGTTGACGTCCACGAAGAGCTCGGTCGCATTGGGCTCGTCGACACCGGGCCAGGCCGTCAAGACGAATCAAGCGAGGATCGGCCCCAAGATGGAACTGTTCGAGGGCTTCAAGATGCCGGACACCTACGGCAAGCCCAGCCCGGTCCCCGGCAGTTGACGGAGCGCGTCCCGGCTCGCTCAGCCCGAGTCGGGACCGCCCCGGCGCTCCCTGCGGATACTCCCGACACCCACCGTTGCCGCTGCTCTCCGTCGCGCACTGTGCACACGGAGCACGGCCCACCCGCGATCCAGATGCCCACGCCCTCGGAAGGGAGGCCCCATGCTCGACCGACGACAGCTCCTCACCGGTGCCGGCGTCGCCCTCGCGGCAGGGCTGGGCGCGACCTCGTGCGCGGGCAGTGGACCGAGCGGGCCGCGCACCGTGCGCTACTGGGGGATGGGCGCCGCGGACAAGGACAAGGACGAAGCGGCGCGCGATGCTTTCCTGGCCACCGACGCGGGGGCGGGAGCGCAGGTCAGCATCGACCAAGTGCCTTCCAGTGGCTCGGCCGACATGAGTCAGATCATCACCGCGGTGAGGGGCGGGACCGCGCCGGACGTGTGGTGGATGGATCGCTTCAACGC
The DNA here is from genome assembly GCF_016623465.1 of Brachybacterium halotolerans. Classification (GTDB taxonomy): domain Bacteria; phylum Actinomycetota; class Actinomycetes; order Actinomycetales; family Dermabacteraceae; genus Brachybacterium; species Brachybacterium halotolerans. The sequence goes on along the minus strand of NZ_JAEDAJ010000015.1, from coordinate 54,900 downwards.
GGTGCAGAACGCCTCCATCGGTCTGCTCGAGCCCGTGGACACCCTCATCGAGAAGTTCGAGGACGTCTCGCCCGAGGAGTTCAAATCCCAGTGGATCCAGTTCGCCATCGACGAGCTGACCTACGACGGGAAGCTCTACGGGCTGCCCACCTCCACGGACGCCCGTGGCCTGCTCTTCAACGAGAACGTGCTGAAGGATTCGGGACTCGACCTCGACATGTTCGACCCCGAGCAGCACGTCCTCACCTGGGACGAGCTGCGCGACGCCGCGCGGCAGATCACCCACCAGGACTCCCGTGGGAACTACGACCGCCTCGGATTCGCGCCCTGGGCCGACCAGGGCATGCCCTACACCTGGGCGTTCGGCCTGGACGCGCAGGTCTACGACAACGAGACCGGTCAGGTGGTGCTCGATTCCCCGCAGTGGAAGTCCGTGTTCGACCTCTACGCGGACTGGGCTGAGGAGTTCCCCTACTCCCGGGTCGACGCATTCTTCGCGACCTATCAGCCCCCCAACGCGCCGCCCACCCAGAATGCCGTGTTCGGCGAGCATCTCGCGATCACCACGGGCGGGCCCTGGCAGATCTCCGGGAACAAGAAGTACGCCCCGAAGCTGCCACTGACATGGACCTGGCTGCCGGTCGCGAAGGACGGCGACCCCACGTACACGTGGTCCGGCGGGTTCTCGCTGGTCCTGCCCAAGGGATCGAACATGTCTCGCACCACCTGGGAGTTCATGAAGCACTTCACCGGTTTCGCGGGACAGTCGATCGTGGTCCCGAAGCTCGGCAGCCTGCCCACGCACCTGCGGGCGATCACCGAGAAGAAGTACGACCCCGACGCCGAGCTGTTCCGCCAGATGCTGCCGAACTCCACCTCGCGCCCGCCGATCCCCGCCGGCTCCGCCGCGTCCGACACGCTCGACCGGGCGAAGACATCCGTCGCCCTCGGCTCCAAGACCCCTCAGCAGGCCATCGACGAGAACCAGTCGATGGTCGCCCCGAAGATGGACCTGTTCCCCGGCTACACGATGCCCGACACCTACGGGAAGCCCCAGCAGATCCCCGACGAAGACCAGTGAACGTCGGCCCGTCGGCCGCACTCTTCGCACCGCATCCCCGATCCCCGGCCCTTCGGCCGGACCACAGACCCCCGGCCCCGTCGGCCGGTCAGGAAAGCACCAACCCCACGAGACGGAAGCAGGAATCTTCTCCATGACCTCCCCCTCCACCGCGGCAGCGCCCCTGCGCATCGCCGTGCTCTCCGCCTGGCACGTGCACGCCGAGGAGTACGGTCGGGCGGCGATCGAGCACCCGGACACGGAGCTCGTCGCCGTCTGGGACGACGACACCGCGCGCGGCCAGGAGCTCGCCGAGCGCCTGGGCGTGCCCTTCGAGGCCGATCTCGACGCCCTGCTGGCCCGCGAGGACCTCGACGGCGTCACCAACACCACCGCCACCACCGTGCACGACGAGATCCTCGGCAAGGTCATCGCCGCGGGCAAGCACGTGTTCACCGAGAAGCTGCTCTCGCCGAGCGTCGAGGGCTGCGACGCCCTCATCGACGCGGCCGGCGAGGCGGGCGTGGCGCTCACCGTGTCCCTGCCCCGGCTGTCCCACGGCTACACCGTGGCCCTGCGGAAGATCCTCGGGGACGGCACTCTGGGCCGCATCACCTACGCGCGCGTGCGGCTCGCTCACGACGGCTCGACCCGCGACTGGCTGCCCGCACGCTTCTACGACCCGGCCGAGGCCATCGGCGGCGCGTTCTCCGACCTCGCCGCCCACCCCGTCTACCTCACCCAGCTGATCCTGGGGGAGGACGCCTCGAGCGTCCGCTCGAGCTATACGGACATCACCGGGCGCGGCGTCGAGGACAACGCGTCGGTCACGATCACCACGCCCGACGGCGCCATCGGCGTCATCGAGACCGGGTTCGTGACCCCTGCCAGTGGCTTCACCATCGAGGTCCACGGCACCGAGGGCTCGCTGCTCTACGGCTTCGGTGGCGAGACGATGCTGCTGACCACCCGTGAGGGCACCACCGAGGTCGAGGTCCCCAGCGACATCGACGCGCCGTTCTGGCAGTGGGTCCAGGCGATCCGCACCGGCGAGCCGACGCTCGAGAACCTCGCCCGGGCCCGCGCCCTCACCGCCCTGGTCGTCGCCGCGAACGCCGACGCCGGGATCTGACCGGGCAGCAGGCACGGTCCGCCGAAGCTTGCACCTGCTGCAGGACCCGCCCCACCCCACCCCTGACATACCCCTGACATCCGCTCACGAAGGAGCACCCCCATGACCGTCACCCTTCCCGTCCGCATCGGCCTCATCGGCGGCGGCGGCATCGCCAACGCCCACCTCAAGGGCTACTCCACGATCCCCGACCGCGCGCGCGTGGTCGCGATCGCCGACGCGAACCCCGAGACCCTCGCGCTGCGCACCGAGGAGATCGGCGCCAAGGGCTACTCGGACTTCACCGAGCTCGTGCAGGACCCCGACGTCGACGCCGTCGACATCTGCCTGCCGCACCACCTGCACAAGCCCGCGATCGTCGCGGCGGCCAACGCCGGCAAGCACATCCTGTGCGAGAAGCCCCTGTGCCTCACCGCCGAGGAGGCCGCCGAGGTCCGCGCGGCCGTCGACGCCGCCGGCGTCACCCTCATGTGCGCGCACAACCAGCTGTTCATGCCGGCCGTCGCCAAGGCCAAGGAGGTCATCGACTCCGGTGCCCTGGGCGACGTCTACGAGGTGCGCACCACCGACTCGTTCTTCAACGACTTCGACCCGGAGAACATGGGCTGGCGCGCCCACACCGCCACCAGCGGCGGCGGCGAGTACATCGACACGGGCTACCACCCGACCTACCTGCTCATGCACCTCTCGGGCGGCCGTCCGAAGCAGGTCTTCTCGATGATGTCGACCCACCGCCTGACGTTCATGGAGGGCGAGGACTCGGCACAGGTCCTGGTGCGCTTCGACAACGGCAGCGTGGGCCAGCTCGTCACCTCCTGGGCCTACCAGGCGGCGCCCGGCACCGACCGCTTCTCCGTGGTGGGCGAGAAGGGCTCGCTGAGCTCCGACGGCTCCACCCTGCGCGTGAAGCTGCGTGCGGAGGACGAGGAGCAGGTGTTCGCGGCCGAGCCCATCGACACCTTCGCCGCGGAGATCGCCGACTTCGTGACCTGCCTGGAGACCGGCAAGCGCCCGCTCAACACCGAGGAGGAGGGCATCGCCGTGCTCGGCATCATCCTCGCCGCCTACGAGAGCGCCCGCACCGGTGCCGCCGCGGAGGTCATGAGCGCCTGAGCCCTCGGGCTGAGAACAGGCATCCGCCGCTCCACGGCGGATGAGAGGGAGGTCGGGCGTCGCACACCGTGCGCCACCCGGCCTCCCTCTGCGTCTCGTGACTGATGGAGGATCCGCCGGATCCGCGGCCGCTCACACCCGCACGACGCCCCCGGGGCTCGTCAGGCACGCACGACACGCAGGTGCAAGGGCAGCGCGTCGTCGAGGGCGGTGATCCGCGGATCGGTGATCATGGCCCCGTCGACCGTGGGCAGCGCGAGATAGCCACGGCGGATGCGCACGTGCAGTGCGCCCGCGTCCGACCCGTCGGAGGGCGCATCCGTGGGAAGGGTCTCCGTGGGCGGGGGCTCTGGAGGCAGGGTGTCCATCCGCCATCGACGCGGGTGCGCCCGCAGCTCCCTCGTCCCCTCGCCCGTGGCGGGGTCGGCGAGCAGCGCGGCCCACAGCTCGCCGTCGGTCATCTGAGCCAGGTCCGCCGCGTCGAACGACGCTCCCGCATCGAGAGCGTTGGTGACCAGGTGTTTCAGCACGGCGATCGGGACGACGTTGGAGGGCGCGCGCTGGTGGCGGGCCTCCGCGACGATGAGGTCCACGAGCTCGTCGGCCGTCTGCTCGTCGGTGTCCACGGCCCCGTCGACCAGGCGCATCCGTCCGAGCATCTCGCGTGGGGATGTGGTGGTGCGTCCGTGCACCTGGCCGCTGCGCAGGAACGAGTCGAGGTGGTCGAGCGTGAGGGCGCCGGAGGAGTTGGTCAGGGGAGAGAGTCGCTCGCCCTCGTCGATCGCGATGATCTCCTCGGCCTCCACGCCGTGCCGCCGCAGCACCGGATCGAGCTCGGCGATCCGCTCGCGGCCGATCGTGTGATGGTCGAGCCCACCGAGCCCCTCGAGGGTGTGGCTGAACGGCAGATGCCCGATGTCGTGCAGGAGCGCCGTCGCACGAGCCGCGCGATCATCCGGCGCGAAGTGCGCCGTGAGCGCGAGGACCCCCAGGGAGTGTTCGATGCGCGAATAGCTCTGGGTGGTGGTGAACGAGGCGATGCCGGCGTGGGCGACGAAAGCCAGGCGCCGCACCCACCAGGTGTCCAGCAGCTCGAGCTCCAGCGGGGTCAGCTCGACCTCGAGGCGCCAGACGGGATCGAACCAGCGTCCGTCCAGCCCCAGGGTATCGGCGTCGATCCCGCGCATGTCGTGTCCTTCCGTCATCGTCGCCATCGGCCGGCAGCTCCGGCTCGTCAGTCGTGCGCAGCCGACCGGCTCACCGCTGCAGATCGCCCCGAGGCACTCGATCGCGGTCGTAGGTGATCTCCGTGTAGCCGTGCGGCGCGGGCCGCCCGTCCTCGTCGACGTTGACGAACACGAGCTCGTCGATCGTGAGGATGCTCTGCTGGGTGAACAGGTTCCGGGCCTCGGCGCGCATCGTCAGGGAGGTGCGTCCGAACTTGGTCGCGACCAGGCCGATCTCGACGATGTCGCCCTCGCGGGCCGAGGAGACGAACACGATCTCCGACATGAATTTCGTGACCACGCGCTGGTGGCCCAGCTGGATGATCGCGTAGACGGCCGCCTCCTCGTCGATCCAGCGCAGCAGGCTGCCGCCGAAGAGAGTGGCGTTGGCGTTGAGGTCCTCGGGGCGCACCCACTTGCGGGTGCGGAAGGACATGACCGGCTCGGACGGGGAAGTCTCCATGTCTGGACATCGTAGAGATCGCCGCACGTCCGCATGAAGACTGTGTGGCGCAGCCTGTACTGGGCGGCGCAGCGAGTGCCGGGGCAGGCGGCACGGGCGGGACGCAGGATGGCAGGATCGGATGCATGGTCAGCGAGGACCGCGAAGTCGGCGAGGACGGCGAAGGCCGTGAGGACCGCGAAGGTCGCGAAGCCGGTGGGCACGGGAGGCACGGGGCCGGGCGCCTGCTCTGGGACGTCGACGTCGCGATCCGGCGCGCTGAGGAGTCCCCGGCCCTGTCTCCTTCGCGGGCGCGGATGCTCGTCCTCTCGCCCGACGACTCGGCGATCGTGATGATCCTTCGCACTCGACCCGGCCGCGATCCCTATGGCGTGCTCCCCGGCGGCGGCCTCGAACCGGACGACGCCGATCCGCTGGCCGGCGCGCTGCGCGAACTCACCGAGGAGACAGGACTGCGAGGCGACGACGTGGAGCTCGTGACCAGCAGCGTCATCGTCGAGGGCGAGCAGTGGATCTACCTCGGCCGCGCCCGCCGCCGGCTCCCTCTGCGCCTGGGATGGCCCGAGACGGATCGGGACGCCGAGGCCCACGGCACCTACGAGCCCGTGTGGCTGAGCCCGTTCGTTGCGCTCGAGCAGCTCGGTGGAGGGGTGCATCCGCACTGGATCACGGGGATGATCGCAGGAGGACGCTGAACCGCGAGGAGGCGGCATGCGCATCACCGACCATCCATACCGAGAGAGCGACGACGGCACACCGCGCCTGACCCGCCGGTCCGCCGCAGCGTTCTCTCTCCTCGCGTTCGGAGGGCTCGCCGCCTGCACCGATACCGGGACGTCACCGCAGGGGAGCGAGTCCGAGGACCATGCGACCGACAGCAGCGGATCGTCGTCGGACGGAGGCGGATCGCCAACGGACGAGGGCGGCGCCTCGTCGCGCGGCGCCGAGGACGTCGAGGTCCTCGCCGAGGGCCTCGAGGCGCCCTGGTCCATCGCGTTCCACGGGCAGACTCCGCTGATCAGCGAGCGCGACAGCGCCCGCATCCTCGAACGGGCACCGGACGGGTCCCTGCGCACCGTCGCGACGATCCCCGGCGTCGCCCCGCAGGGCGAAGCCGGACTGCTGGGCATCGCTGTGCGCGACGGAGCTCTGTTCGCGCACTCCACCTCCGCGGACGGCAGCCGTATCCAGCGCTTCGAGATCACGGGCGCACCCGGGTTGCTGGGACTCGGCGAGGCGACGACCCTGCTCGGCGGGATCCCGTCGGCCGCGAACCACAACGGCGGGCGCCTCGCCTTCGGGCCGGACGGGAAGCTCTACGCAACAGCCGGCGACGCCGGGGACAGGGACGCCGCGCAGGACGTGGACGCACTCGCCGGGAAGATCCTGCGGCTCGAGGCCGACGGGTCCGTGCCCGGGGACAACCCCTTCCCGGCCTCGCCCGTGTTCAGTTTCGGGCACCGCAACCCGCAGGGCATCGCCTGGGACGAGGACGGCACGATGTACTCGAGCGAGTTCGGTCAGGACACCTGGGACGAGCTCAACGTCATCGAGGCCGGGAAGAACTTCGGGTGGCCTACGGCCGAGGGCATCGCCCACGAGGACGGCCTTGTCGACCCCCAGCAGCAGTGGCACCCCTCGGACGCCAGCCCGAGCGGCATCGCGATCTCGCACGGCACGATCCACATCGCCGCCTTGCGCGGCGAGCGCCTCATCGACGTGCCTCTGAGCGACCTCTCGACCTCGACGCCGCGACTGGTCGGTGCACATGGCCGGCTGCGCGACGCGGTCATCGCCCCGGACGGCTCCCTGTGGGTGCTCACGAACAACACCGACGGTCGCGGCTCGCCTTCTGACGGCGACGACCGTCTGCTGCGGGTGAGCACCGGATGAGGCGCCGGGCTCTCGCGGAGTGGCCGAGGGCGGAGGGGACCCGGGCCGACGCGCAAGGGCACGGTTCCGGATGAGTCGGGACGCTCCCGGCCGGCGATCTCCAGCGGGGGCGTGCACTTCGCGTAGTCATACGTCGGGTCACGACGAATAGAGCACGCGACCCGACCTATGACTACGCGTGGTGCACGGGGCCCCGGAGCATCCAGCGCAGCGCATCGGGGAGCACCACCCCGCCGTGGTTCGGGCTGTGCCCGCCGTCGCCGAGCTCGATCCGCAGGTCGTAGCCGGCCTCCGCGAGGGATGCCGCGGTGCGCAGGTTCTCGGCGAGCCAGTTCATCTGCGGCTGGTTGTGGTTCAGGTCCCGCTGGCCGATCTGCAGGAAGAACCGCAGCGGTCGCCGGGGAGTCGACGCGATCAGCGCCGGATAGGGGTTGCCCTCCGGCATCTGCGCGACGCTCGAGAGGCAGCAGATGGCGCCGCCGAACGCGTCGGGCCTGTGCCAGGCGGCCGTGAAGGAGCAGTCGCCGCCGCTGCTGCCGCCGCACAGGATCGTGCGACGGGGGTCACCGAGGATGCTCCTGCGCGCCCTCACCAGGGGGAGCACCTCCTCGAGGAGGAAGCGGGCGTAGGTGTCGTCGGCCGCGTCGTACTCGAGGTTGCGCTGCCTGGGCGCAGGCTCCGCACTCTGCTCCGAACCGGGCTCAGCGCTGGTGCGCCGTGTGCCGGGCTCGACGAAGACGCCGATGGTCGGCGGGATGGCGCCCGAGGCGGTCAGGTTGTCCAGGACGATGCCGCCGCGCACCTCGCCCTCGGGGTCCAGGTACCAGCCGCCGTCCTGGAAGACGACCACACCGGTGGGGTCACCGGGAGCGATGGTCGCGGGCGTGTGGATCCAGATCCGTCGGTGCGTACCGGGGAACAGTGCGCTGTCCTCGAGCGCGATCTCCTCGGTCGTGCCGGGGGACACGCCCGGGGCGCGAGCGGAATCGGGCCCGTGCGCGTAGACGACATCCTCGAGATCGAGGGGCAGGGCGCGGAACGGGACGATCGTGCTCACGCGGCTGACGCTAGGGCGCCGGGCACGAGCCGGCAACGCATTTCCCGGGCGGTCGAGCCTCCGGCCGGGCGTCCTGACCCTGTGCTCCCGCCGGTCTGAAGGGCGGAATCAGCGTTCGCGCGCACCGGCCGAAAAGTCGGTCTCCAGCGGGGGCGTGCACTTCGCGTCGTCATACACGTCGGGTCACGGCGAAGAGAGCACGCGACCGACCTATGACCACGCGTGGTGCACGGGGTCTGTGACCACGCGAGGTGCACGGGGTCTGTCGAGACCTCGCGGTCGAAGTGGTCGGAACGGCGGGGCGGCCAGATCTCAGGCTCGGCGTCGCCCGCAGGTCCGGTCCGCTCCGTCAGATCGCGCCCTGCGCCTCGGTGCCGGAGGGCAGCGGAGTCATGCGAGTGACCAGGGTGGGCTTCTCGATGAGCTCGGCGATGTCCCCGTTGAGGATGCCGACGGCCTCGCCCGCGCCATGGGTGTCGAGGTCCTGGACGGTCGTCCACTTCTCGATCATGGTGATGGTGCCGTCCTCGGCGTCGTGGATCGAGTAGAGCTCGCAGCCGGGCTCCTCGTGGACGGCGGCGATGCCTCGCTGCATGGCCTGCACGAGCTCCTGCTTCTTCCCGGCCTGGGGGTAGAACACGGCGGTGACGATGACGGTCATCGGGACAGCTCCTTCGCGTCGGTCCGGCGGCCTCCCGCCGGTGGCTCGAACGTATCAATCCAGCTCAGCGGCATCGAGCGCACCCCAGGATGTGGACCGTGCGATGCTGGGACAACCACTGGGCGGACCACTCGCGCCAGATCGCACCGAGCAGAGCCGCCCGGTCCTGCAGGCCGCCGAGCACCCGGTCCGCGCTCCGTCGGAGGAGACCACGATGAGCACTCTGGACGACGTCCGCCGCCTCGCGACCGCCCTGCCCCAGGTCGAGGAGTCGACCTCCTACGGCTCCCCGGCCTTCCGTGTGGCCGGGAAGGTGTTCGCGACCGTCCGCGGCCCGCGCCGCGCCGAGATCGTGGACCGGGTCGTCGGCCCCGACGCCGAGATCCTCGTGGCCTGGTGCCATGACGTCGGCGAGCGCGAGGCGCTCATCGCCGCCCGCCCCGACCGCTTCTTCACCACCGACCACTACCGCGACCACCCGAGCGTGCTGGTCCGCCTGGAGACCGTCGAGGACGAGGACCTCCGCGAACTGCTCGAGGACGCCTGGGACGCGCGCGCCCCGCAGTCCCTGCACCCGGGGGAGTGAAGCGGTCCCCGCATCTCGCGCCCCTCCCGCATCTCGCGCCTCTTCCGCCTCTCCCGCCTCTCGCGGTCCGAGAACGGCCCTCGCCATTCCCGGCGGACCGTCGTTGGATGGTTACGCTGGCCGATGGCCCCGCGGCCGCACAGAATCCCCGACAGCGATGGAGCATCCGGACATGAGCACACGGCGGAACCAGGGATCCACGAGCGCCGCATCCGCGCAGGCCCTCGACGCCTTCGCCCAGATCATGGGGTCCTCGCACGTGCTCACCTCGAAGCGTGCGACCGCCCCCTACGCCACCGGCGACCGCTTCGGCTCCGGCGACGTACTGGCCGTGCTGCGCCCGGGCTCCCTCGTGGACATGTGGCGCGCCCTGCAGGTGTGCGTCGACCACGACCTCATCGTCATCACCCAGGCGGCCAACACCGGCCTGACCGGCGGCTCCGGCCCCGGCGACCAGGACTACGACCGCGACATCGTCATCATCTCGACGCTGCGGATCGACCAGATCCATCTCATCAACGACGCCCGCGAGGCGATCTGCCTGGCCGGCGCCACCCTCTTCGAGCTCGAGGAGACCCTCGCCGAGCACGGACGCGAGCCGCACTCGGTGATCGGCTCGAGCTCCATCGGCGCGTCCGTCGTCGGCGGGATCGCGAACAACTCCGGAGGCAGCCAGATCCGCAAGGGCCCCGCGTTCACCGAGCACGCGCTGTTCGCCCGGGTCGACGAGGACGGCACGATCCACCTGGTCAACCACCTGGGCATCGACCTCGGCACCGACCCCACTCATATCCTCGACAAGGTCCAGCGCGGCGACTGGGACCCGGCCGACGTGACCCCTCCGCCGGAGGACTCGACCGGCACCGACTACGCGGACCACGTGCGCGAGATCGCCGACACCCCCGCCCGGTACAACGCGAACCCGAAGTTCCTGTTCGAGGCCTCGGGCTGCGCCGGCAAGCTCATGGTGTTCGCGGTGCGCACCCGCACGTTCCCGCTCGAGACGGACAAGGCGACCTTCTACATCGGCACCGACCGGCCCTCCGATCTGGAGGCGCTGCGCCGCACGTTCCTCGCCTCCGACGGCCCGCTGCCGATCTCCGGGGAGTACATGAGCTCCCACGCCTTCGACCTCGCCGCCGAGTACGGCAAGGACACCTACGTCTCCCTCAAGCACGCCGGCAGCCGCACCCTGGTGCGCATGTTCGCCCTCAAGAGCTGGGCGAACGGAGTCTTCGAGAAACTCCCGGGCTTCGGTCCCTCGGTCGCCGACGAGATCTCCCAGAAGCTCTTCGGCCTGATCCCCGAGAAGCTCCCGAAGCGCCTGCTCGATTTCCGCGACCGCTTCGAGCATCACCTGCTGCTCGTCGTCAGCGGCAGCGAGCGCGAGGCCACGCAGCGCCTGCTCACCGACTTCTTCGCCGCGCCCGAGCACGAGGGCGAGTTCTTCGAGTGCGACGCCGACGAGGCCCAGAGCGCCACCCTCATCCGCTTCGGCGTGGCCAGCGCCGCCGGCCGGTACTTCACGATGCACCGCGAGGAGGCGTCGGCCATGGTCACCTTCGACGTGGCGCTGCGCCGCGACGACGAGGACTGGCTCGAGGTGCTGCCCGCGGAGATCGCCGACCAGCTGCTGGAGAGCGTCTACTTCGGGCACTTCTTCTGCCACGTGATGCACCAGGACCACGTGGCGAAGGCGGGCGTGGACCCCGTGGCCCTCAAGAAGCGCATGAGGACGCTGCTCGAGGACCGCGGCGCCGCCGTCCCCGCCGAGCACAACTACGGGCGCATCTACCCCGCGCCCGAGCCGATGGTCGAGCACTTCCGCGAGATGGACCCGCGCAACATGTTCAACGCGGGCGTTGGCGAGACCACGGCGCACAGGGACTGGGCGGACGCGCCGGCCCACGGCTGACGGCAGCTCCCGGCCCGGAGCTGGCGGCCGGCCCCGCTCACACCTGTTCGATCGCGGCCAGGTGCTCGGGCTGCACCGCGTCGACGTGCGCGGCCGCCTCCTCGTGGTGCTCGACCCAGCGCGCCACGTACGGGCAGACGGCGACGATCCGCCGCCCCTCGCGCACCGTCTGCTCGAGCGCCGTGCGGGTGAGGGTGGAGGCGAGCCCTCGGCCCTCGTACTCGTCGAAGACGACGGTGTGGAAGAAGATGCGCTGCGGGGCGTCGGCGCCGTCGACGTCGACGTCGCGGTATTTCGAGAACCCGGCATGGTGCTCCCCGACGAAGACGTCGAACCGCCTCTTCCCGGGGTTGTCGCGGATGAAGGCACGATCGGGCGTGCCGTCGGCCTCCGCCTCGGGCGCGGCGGCGTCCTGCGCGGTCGTGTCCGGCTCGGTCTCGTCCGGTGCGGCGGGGTGCGCGCCATCGGGGTCCGGCGCACCGGGCGTCTCGGGGGTCGGGCTCTCGCTCATTGGGGGTCTCCTTCGTGAGGGTCTGCGGGAATGCGGGGCCGGCGGCGGGCTGTGATGCGCGCGTTCGGGAGCGTGGGCGCCGGCAGGGGAGCGGGCGTGCCCTCGGGGAACGGTCCGAAGCGGGGGATGGCCGACGGGCTCGGCGCCGGACCTGCCGCCGCCGTCGGACCTGCCGCCTCGAGCGCCGCGTCGTCGTCCTCCCCACCGATCTCGCGCTGCCACTGCGCACGGAATGCGGCGATCTCCTCGTGGCTGCGGCCCACGAAGTTCCACCACATGACGATCTCCTCGGCGAAGGGCGGCCCGCCGAGGAGGATCAGACGCGTCGCCTCCGGACCGGCGTCGATGCTCAGCGCGTCGGCGCCGACCTCGACGTGCGCGAGGTGGTCGGCAGGGAGGTCGACGGCGGCATCGCCGCCCGGGCCCACGCCGACTCCCGCACCCGCGCCCACCCGTGCCGCGCCCGTGTCCACGAGCAGGCCGTGCTCGAAGGTCGGATCCAGCGCGAGCTCGAGATGTGCGCCCGCCGGTAGCAGGATCTCGGCGGCGAGGGCCGGGGTGCGGGTGACGATGGGGGAGGAGCCGCTCCCGGCGAGCCGCCCGAGATAGGTGCGCACCGCCGCGCCGCCGACGTCGACGAGCGGGGCCACGTGGTGCTGGGAGGCGGGCGGGCCGCCGCGCTCGGCATCGGGGAGCGCGTACCAGAGCTGCACGCCGTGCAGCACGGTGGTGCTCGCGGTCGAGAACTCCGAGTGGGAGACGCCGCGGCCGGCGATCATCAGGTTCACCTCGCCCGGGCGCACCGTGTTCGCGAACCCCGTGGAGTCGATGTGGTCGATCTGCCCCTCGAACAGCAGCGTCACCGTCGCGAGGCCCGTGTGCGGGTGACGCGGGACGGCCATGCCGCCGGTCGCGGCGACGTCGTCAGGGCCGAAATGGTCGACGAAGCACCAGGGGCCGATGAGCGAGCGGGCCCGCTGCGGCAAGGTGCGGCGCACGGTCATCGCGCGCGGCCCGCCCAGCGGCACGTCGCGCGGGGTGAGCACGCTCGGGCGCGGGGCGTCTCGTCCGGACGCTCGTGCGGTCAGATCCGTGCCCGGGGCGGCCGAGCACAGCAGCTCGCGCGGATGCTTCTCCGTCGTCGACATCGTCGCCTCCCTCTGCGCGCCGGCGCAGGTCCAGCCTATGCGCGGGCATCCGTGCCCGGCAGTCGGACGGGCCGCGGGTCGTGTTGCCGGTCGTCGGGCCCGACGGTAGATTCGAGGACCAGCCGAGTGAGCCACGGCACCCTCCGCGATGACCCCTCTGAGGAGCGAGATGACTGCCCCACCCGTCGGCCGCCTGTGTGCCGGCATCATCGGCACCGGCGGGATCTCCCGCGCGCATGCCCCCGGTTGGATCGATGCCGGCGCCGAACTGCACGCCTTCAGCCTCGAGGGCGCCGAGGCCTTCGCCGAGCAGTTCGGCGCGATCCTCCACGACGACCTCGACGAGCTGCTCGCCGCGGTCGACGTCGTCGACGTCTGCACCCCCACCCCCAGCCACCCCGGGATCGTCCACCAGGCGCTCGATGCCGGGCGCGACGTGGTCTGCGAGAAGCCGCTCGCGCTGCGTGCGCAGGACGCCCGCGACCTGGTCGAGCACGCCGAGCGCGCGGGACGTCTGCTGTTCCCCGCGCACGTGGTCCGCTTCTTCCCGCAGTACGCGGCGGCGAAGCAGGCGATCGAGCGCGGCGCGATCGGCACACCGGCCGTGCTGCGCTTCGAGCGCACCGGCGCGATGCCGAGGCAGCCCTGGTTCGCCGACGAGTCCCGCTCGGGCGGCATCGTCATGGACCAGATGATCCACGACCTCGACCAGGCCATCTGGATGGCCGGCCCCGTGACCAGCGTGTTCGCCCAGCAGAACCGGCGCGGCGAGGACGGCTCCCTGCGCACGGCCCACGTGGCCCTCACCCACGAGGGCGGCGCGATCAGCCACTGCCGCGGGCTCTGGGGCGCACCCGGGACCGTCTTCCGCTACACGTTCTCCCTCGCGGGGGACGGCGGCCGCCTCGAGTACGACTCGGCGAGCGGCGACGGCGTCTCCTGGGACGAGGTCGCCATCGCCGGCCGCAGCTCCGGCGGCGACTACCTGCCCGACGTCTCCGGCATGGCCAGCCCCTACGCGCTAGAGATCCGCGACGCCGTCGCGACCCTCGAGACCGGCTCCGCCCCGCGCGTGAGCGGGGCCGACGGCGTCACGGCGGTCGAGGTCGCGCTCGCCGCCCTCGAATCCATCGCGACCGGACGGAGGATCGCATGCTGACCGCGGACGACCAGGTGGCCGACCGGCCCGAGCACGCGGCGGACCGCCCCCTGCGCATCGCCCTGCTCAGCTGCGCCCACACCCACGCCGCGGGCTACGCGTCCCTGCTGGATGCCCGCGAGGACGTCGACCTCGTCGTCTCCGACCCCGACGGCTTCGGCGACGTGCACGTCTCCGAGCGCTCGCGGATCGTCGGCAGCCACGAGGAGGCGCTCGACGCGTGGTCCCACGGGCCGGACGCCGTCGTCGTCACCAGCGCGAACGCCCACCACCGCGATCTCGTCCTCGAGGCCGCGCGACGCGGCGCGCACGTGCTGTGCGAGAAGCCGCTGGCGACCACCGTCGCCGACGCCGAGCAGATGGTCGAGGCCTGCCGCGAGGCGGGAGTGCTGCTCATGACCGCCTTCCCCGTGCACTTCGCCCCGCAGGTTGCATCCCTGCGCGAGGCCGTCGCGCGCGGCAGCATCGGCGAGGTCGTCGGCGTGACCGGCACCAACAACGGCAAACTGCCCACGGGCCGCGACTGGTTCACCGACGTCGAGCTCTCCGGCGGCGGCGCGCTCGTGGACCACACCGTGCACATCGCCCAGATCCTCGACTCCGTGTTCGGGGAGCCGCAGACCGTCCACGCCGTCACCAACCGGATCCTCTTCGCCGACCGCGCCGGGGACGGCGCCGAGACCGGCGGACTCGTCACCCTCACCTACCCCGACGGGCTGGTCGCGACCATCGACTGCTCCTGGTCGCAGCCGGCCGACGCCCCCACCTGGGGAGGCGTCACCATCCAGGCCGTCGGCACCCAGGGGCTGCTCGCCGTAGACCCCTTCTCGCAGCACGTGGGCGGATTCGACCAGTGGCTGCCGTACGGCGCGAACCTCGACGAGCTCATGCTCGATGCGTTCCTCGACGCCGTGCGCCAGGGGAGCGGCAGCGACGTCGAACCGAGCGGTGAGGCCGGCCTGCGGACCGTGAAGATCGTCGCCGCAGCGCAGGAGTCCGTGCGCACCGGACAGCCCGTCGCGCTCGCCGACCTCTGATCCACCTCTGATCGAGCGCTGACCGACCGCCGATCCCGCGCCCGATCGGTTCGCCCGCCGCGTTCTCTCCCGAACGTTCTCTCCCCGAAGGTCCTGTCGCGGACGGGCCGGTGTTGATCGCAGCCCGGGCCCGCCCAGGGCATGCCCCGCGACCGATCAGCGCGCCGTCCACGCCTCCCACAGTCGCGCGTAGAGCCCGTCGCCGACGGCCAGCTCCTCGTGGCGGCCGATCTCGGCGATCCGTCCCTGCTCCATGACCACCACCCGGTCCGCCGCCGCGGCCTGCGACAGGCGGTGGGCGACGACGAGCCCGCCGCGACCCGCGAGCACCGCCTCGGCGGCGGACTCGAGCGCCCGGGCCCCGGAGGAGCCGGCCTCTGCGGTCGCCTCGTCGAGGACGACGAAGTCGGGGGCCGCGAGCACGATGCGGGCGAGCGCGAGCATCTGCTCCTGCATCGCCGTCAGGCGGTGCGCGCCCTCGCCGACCAGGGTCGCCAGCCCCTCCGGCAGCGCCGCCGCCCACTCGAGCGCGCCCACGTGCGCGAGAGCCCGCTCGACCTGGGCGTCGTCGGCCCCGGGACGCGGAAGGCGCACGTTCTGCGCGACCGTGCCGTGGAAGACGTGCACCTCCTGGCTGATCATCGCCACCCGTCGCCGCAGCTCGCGGGCGGGGAGCGCGCGCACGTGCTCCTCCCCGAGGCGCACGCTGCCGGCGCTGGGCGGGACGATGCCCGCCGCGATCTGGGCGAGCGTCGACTTGCCCGCGCCGGTCGCGCCCACCACCGCGACCACCTCCCCGGGGGCGATCGTGAGGTCGACGTCGGCGAGCACCATGCGCTCGGGATCGTAGGCGTGGGCGATGCCCGCGAGCACGAGGGGCGCGGGACCGTCGGCCCGCTCGCCCTCGACCGGCCGGGCCGCGTCCTCGCCCTCGGCGCCGAGCAGGCTCTCGCGGACGCCGTCGGCCGGGAGATCGATGACACCGACCATGCGGGCGAGCGATGCGCCGGCCGACTGGATCTCGTCGAACATGCCCACGAGCGCGCCGATCGGGTTGAACAGGCGATGGAACAGCAGCGCCGCGGTCGCGACGCCGCCCGCGCTGAGGCCGCCCGACTCGACGAGGAAGAAGCCCACGACCAGCAGGACCACGAGGGTCACGGCCTCGGCGCGGTTGTTGCGCGAGAAGGCCCTGGTGAGGAAGCGGAACACGTGGATCGAGAGATCGCGGGCGCGGGAGGAGGCGGCGTCGATCCGGTCCAGCTCGGTGCGCTCGGCCTCGAAGGCGCGCAGCGTCGCGGCGCCGCCGATCCCGCCGAGCATCCGCTGCGAGCGCACGCCGAAGGCGATCCGCTCCTGCGCGTAGATCGGTCCCGACCGCGGCAGGTACCAGCGCAGCGTCAGCCAGTACATGGGCACCGCGACCAGGCCCGCGACCCCCAGCCGCCAGTCCACCGCGGTCATGCCGGCCGCGGAGACGACCACCACGAAGAGCGACTGCAGGAACATCGGCAGGATCAGCGAGGCCGCGTCGGTGACCACGCGGGAGTCCTCGGCGACGCGGGAGACCAGGTCGCCGCGGCCGCCGCTCTCGACGACCGCCGAGTCCACGGACAGCGCGGCGTCCATGACGTCCTCGCGCAGCGAGGCGACCGCCGGCTCGGCGAGCGCGGAGGTCCACCAGCGGCCGAGCCATGTGCCCAGGCCCCCGACGACCCCGGCGCCGAGCACCCAGATCGCGCCGGTCACGACCGGCCGCATCGTCGGATCCGCGGTGAGCTCGTCGACCAGGTCGCCGACGATCCACGGGCCCACCAGCCCGCAGATCGCGGAGACGACGCCGGCGGCGACGATCGCGATCAGCAGCAGCGGTCGCCGCGTGAGCATCGGTCGGATCTCGGCGAGGATCCGGCGCGGCGGCGCGGTGGGCAGGAGCGGCGAGGCGGCCGACGGGGCGGTGCTGGTCGTCATCGCTGCACGCTCCTGACCAGGGTCGGCACCGTGTCCTCGGGGATCTCGACGACCAGGTCGGCGAGGGCGCGGAAGGCGGGGGAGGCGGTGAGGACGAGGGTCGAGCGCTCTGCGCGCAGCACCTGGACGCCGCGGGCGATCGTCCACTCGGTCACCGAGTCGACGGCGCTCGTGGGGTCCTCGAGCACGAGCACGTCCGGGTCGGCGTGCAGGGCGCGGGCGAGGGCGATGCGCTGGCGCTGACCGCCGGACAGGTTGCTGCCGGCCTCGCGGACCTCGTGGTCCAGGCCCGTGCCGACGGCCTCGAGCACCTCGTCGGTCGCCGAGGCGGCGAGCACGGCGGGGGAGACCTCCGGGGAGATCGAGGGGGCCTCCGGGGAGACCCCCGGTGCGATCGAGGGGGCATCCGGGGAGACCGCGCGGGGAGCGACGGCGTCGAGGTCGTGGGTCAGCGTGATGTTGGAGCGGATGGTGCCCTCGAACAGGTCCGCCGCGTGGGGCGAGAGCACCATGCGCGGGGCGACAGGACGGGGCGCGCGGGACCTGTCCGTCCCGCCCAGCAGCACATGACCGGCGCCGTCGTGGCCGGCCAGGGCGTCCGCGAGGCGCGTCGCGACGCTCGGCTGCGCGGCGTCGATGACCACGAGACCGGCCGGAGGGACCGCGAGGTCCAGGGTGCGCGGGGCCTCCGCGTCGGCCGCATCGAGCGAGAGCCCGCGGATCTCGAGGGCCGAGCTGGTGGGGGCGGGGGAGTCGACGGCCTCGACCTCACCGGTCGAGAGATAGTCGGCGAGGCGCTGCGCGGCGCCGTGGGAGCGCGCGAAGACGGTGACGGTCATGGTGAGCGCCTGCACGGGCTCGGAGAAGAAGGCGGCGACGCCGACGATGGAGACCAGCTGCCCGACGCTCAGATCACCGCTGGTCACGCGCCACCCGGCGAGGAGCAGGACCCCGGCGAGGATGATCGCGACCGAGAGCGTGCCCAGGCCCGTGACGCGTCCGGAGAGGTCGGCGGTGCGCACTCCCGCGCGGGCGGCCTCGCGCGAGGTGCCGTGGTAGCGGGCCGACGCCCAGCGCTCGCCGCCGATGGCCTTGAGGATGCGCAGTCCGCCCATGGTGTCCCCGGCGGCGGCGCTGGCCTCGGCGATCGCCGCCTGCTGCACGCCGCTGCTGCGCGATATGAGCCTCGAGGGCCCCGCGATCACGAGCAGCGTGAGCGGCACGCCGACGATCACCACGAGCCCCACCAGCACGTCCGTCCACAGCAGGTACAGCGAGGCGCCCGCGAGGCCCACCACGGCGGAGCCGCCGACGGCGAGCTGGCGGAAGATCGTGGCGGCGACGTCGGCGTCGGCCGTGGAGAGGGAGAGGACCTCGCCCGGGCGCCGGCCGCTGAGCGCGCCGCGCGTGAGCAGGGCGTGGCGGGCCACCTCCACCCGCAGGGCGTGCGCCTCCCGCAGCAGCGAGAAGTGCATGCATCGCGAGCCGAAGCGGTAGGAGAAGGACAGTACCGCGAACAGCGCGAGCAGGGCGAGCATCGACACCAGCAGTGCGAGGCGATCCATGGGCACCACCGCGCGGTCCACGATCACGCCGATCGCGATCGGCACGATCGCCTCGCACGTCTGCCACAGCGCCATCAGCAGGAAGCCGGGGATCACGGCCCCCAGGTGCCGGCGCAGGGCGCGGCGGACGAGCGCCCACGCGGTGCGCGGCGGGGCGGGACGGTATGCGGGCCCTGGTGCGGCGGCGGCATCGGTCCCGTCACCGCCGTCTGCCCCGTCGGACCCGACGGCGGCGTCGCCGGCAGACCCGCCCGAAGCTCTCGCGCCGCGCCGTGCCTTCCGCTCGAGCGGATCCGTCCAGGTGTCGACGGGCGGCGGGGCGGCGGCGTGCGCGGGGACGTCACGTGTGCGCGTGGCAGGCATCGTGCCTCGGGCTTCCAGGAAAAGGGCGGGTGGAGGTGAGCCCGGGGCGAGGGGCTGAGGTCAGCCTAACTCGTGGGGGTCGAGGTGTGCTCGGCGGGGGTCTGCTCCACCGGCTGCTCCTGTTCCGCCCGCTGCTCCTGCTCCTGCTCCTGCTCCACCCACTCCGGCTCCACGAGCGTCACGCGCGGGGAGGCGCCGTCCTCGCGCAGCAGGCGGACGAGCTCGCGCACCGCGAGCTCGCTGATCTCCACGCGCCGCGGATCGATCCGGGGGATCCGCGCGAGCAGCGGGCTGATGGCGGCGAGGTCCTCGTCGGTCAGCGCGATCGTCAGCAGCTCGGGGTCGGCCAGGGCGCCGCTCGCCGCGGTCGCGAAGAGCACCTCGGTGACACCGCTGAGGCCGAACACGGCCGTGCGCCTGCCCCCTCGCGCGAGGTCCCGGGCGCGGGCGGGGACGTCCGGCAGCCCACCTCCGTCGAGGACGACCTCGAGCCCCGTGCCCTCCGCCTGCTCCTCGATGCCGAGCAGGAAGCGGGAGACGTCGTTGCGATGGCGACGGTGCCCGGGCTCGCCGAACAGCAGCAGACGCTCACAGCCTTCGTCGGCCGCGCGGTCCACGACCATCCGGCCCAGGCGCTCGAAGTCCAGGTCCACGACGCTGCCGTTGGGGAAGCCCACGGGCTTGCCGATGAGCACGAACGGGAGACCGGCCTCGATCACGGCCGCCACGCGCTCGTCGTGCCGGCCGAGCTCCATGAGGATCAGCGCCTCGCACACGCCCGTGCGCACCACGCGGTGGATGCCGCGCGCGCCCTCCTGCGCGGTGACCAGCAGGATGTCGTAGCCGAAGCGCTGCGCCTCCCGGGCGATCGCACCCACGAAGCGCATCAGCACCGCATCGTTCCCGTAGGCCTCGGGCACCATCAGCCCGATCACCCCGCTGCGGCGCGAGCGCAGGGCGCGGGCCCCGGAGTTCGGGTGGTAGCCGAGCTTCTCGATGGCGTCCTCGACCCGTCGCCGCGTGGCGGCGGAGATCGGGCGGGAGCCGGTGAGCACGTAGCTGACGGTGCTCTGGGAGACGCCCGCCAGGCGTGCGACGTCCAGGCTCGTCGGCGCGCTCCTCCTCACCGGCATACCCCCTCCGCTCGTGCCTCACACGGCTCCGCCACCTGCGCTCCCAGTCTTCCACGACTCCAGGGCGCTGCTGCGCCCGTCGGAGCGATCCAGCTCCCGCGCCGCCGCGAGCGCCTCGCCCATGATCTCGGCGAGATCCACGGTGCGGCGGTCCTCGGCGGAACGGACGGCCGCCTCGACGATCGCCTGGGTCCAGACGTTCTCGTGCACCTCCGACTCGGGCGTGGTGCCCTCGCGCAGTGCCGCGCAGAACGCGGCGAGCGATGAGTCGAGCTCCCACAGGGCGTCGGCCTCCGGGACCCGGCCAGCGACCTCGCGGCCGTCCTCCCGCGTGGCCGACGGAGGGTTCTCGCCGTCCCAGGCGACGGTGCCGTGCGGGCAGCTGAGCGACCACTCACCGTTCCAGCTGGTCTCTCGCCCCGGCGAGCACCACGAGCCCTCGAAGGTGTGCACGGCGCCGGAGTCGAACCGGATCGTGACCGTCGCCGCCGCATCTCCGTCGTACCAGCTCCACGGCGGGTTGCTGGAGACCGCGGTGACGGACTCGGGGGTGCCGGCGACGAGCACGCGGGCCGCGTCGAAGGCATGGATGGCCATGTCCACGATGAGCGGCTGCGCCATCGCCTCGCGGAAGCCACCGAAGCGCGGCGCGCGGGAGAAGCGGGTGGCGACGATGCCCGCGCCGCCCAGCTCGGCGGCCAGCCGGGCGGCCTCTCGCAGGTGCGGGTTGTGGCGGCGCGACTGGGAGACCATGAACAGCTTCCCCGTGGACTCGGCGTGCCCGGCGAGGGAGAGCGCCTGCGCGAGGGTCGCCGCGCACGGCTTCTCGCCCAGCACCGGGTACCCGGCGTGCAGCGCATCCGCCGTCACGGCGTGGTGGGCGGCGGGGATGGTCACGTCGATGATCGCCCGCGCCCCGGCCGCGCGGGCGACCTCGAGGGCGTCGGTGCCGGTGCGGACGGCGTCCCGCTCGTCGGCCGGGACGAGGCCCGCGACGGCGCCCGCCGCCGCCCCGTCGATCACGTCGGCCACGCCCACCAGGCGCGCATCGCGAGAGCGCAGCACGGTGGAGATCCATGCCCTGCCCATTCCTCCGGCGCCGACGACGACCACGGGCAGCCTTCCCGTGCCCTGTGCTCGGGGATCCGTCTGCGCCATCACGCGCCCTTCCCCGCCGCCTCGGCGTCGCCCACTCCCTGCCCGCCGTCGCCGGTGAGGAACCAGTCGGTGGGGTAGCGGTCCAGGAAGGGCACCTCGCGGTCCGCGGTCGCGGGCCGCGCCCAGTCCACGCCGTTGGCGATCACGCGGCGCACATGGGGGTGCTGGTAGACCGGGTAGTCCTGGTCGCCGGGGGAGAAGTAGAAGATCTTGCCCTTGCCGCGGCGGAAGCAGCAGCCGGAGCGGAACACCTCGCCCCCGCTGAAGGAGGAGACGAACACGAGCTCGTCGGGCACGGGGATGTCGAAGTGCTCGCCGTACATCTCCTGCTCGTCGATGACGATCGGGTGAGGGACACCGGCGGCGATCGGGTGCGAGGGGTTCACGGTCCACACCAGTTCGCGGTCGCGCTCGTTGCGCCAGCGCAGGGTGCAGGTCGTGCCCATCAGACGCGTGAACGGCTTGGACCAGTGCCCGGAGTGCAGCACCACGAGTCCCATGCCGGCGAGCACGTGTCGCTGGACCCGCTCGGCGACCTCGTCGCTGACCTCGTCGTGCGCCATGTGGCCCCACCAGGTGAGCACGTCGGTCGCGGCGAGCACCTCCTCGCTGAGCCCGTGCTCGGGATCGTCCAGCAGGGCGATCCGGGTGGTCACGCCGTCGCCGAGGTTCTCGGCGACGGCGTCGCGGATGGCGGCGTGCATGCCCTCGGGGTAGTTCTCGCGCACGCGGGCGTCGCGCTTCTCATGCCGGTTCTCGCCCCAGATGGTCACGCGCAGCGGTCGCGCGGTGGTCGGGGAAGCGGGGGCGGTGGTGGTCATCGGAGTCCTCTCGGGGTGGGGTCGTGGTGATGCGGGGTGCGGTGATGCGGGGTGCTGCGGGGCGGACGCGGGCGCGGCGGGGTCACTTCACGGCGCCTCCGGTGGCGCCCGCGGCGATGTACTTCTGGGCCGCGATCATCAGCACCACGGCGGGGACCGAGGACATCACGGCCGTCGCCATCACGGCGCTCCAGTCGGTGTCGTTGGTGCCGATGTACGTGTAGAGCCCCAGGGTGACCGGGCGGATGGTCTCGCCGGTGGTCAGCGTCAGCGCCATCAGGAAGTCGCTCCACGCGAAGAGGAACGAGAAGATCCCGGCGGTGATCAGCGAGTTCCGGCTCACCGGCAGGACGATCGAGACGAAGGCGCGCAGGTGGCCGCAGCCGTCCACGCGCGCGGCCTCGACGATCGAGGTCGGGAAGGTCTCGAGGTAGGCGCGCATGATGAGGATCGAGAAGGGGATGCCCTGGGTCGCATCGGCCAGGATCAGCCCCGGCATCGAGTTGATCAGGCCCAGCGGCGTGTACGCCGTGTAGAGGGCGTTCGCGATCACGATGCCCGGGATCATCTGGCTGATCAGGACCAGGAACACGAGCACGGCGGTGCCGCGGATGCGGAACTGGGCGAGCGCGTACGCGCACGGGGCGGCGATGACGAGCGACAGGATCGCCGCGCCGACGGCGACCACGAGCGAGGTCAGCAGGTTCTGGCCCTGGTCGGCGAACGCGCGCGCGTACCCGCCGACATCGGGATGCAGGGGCAGCAGGCCCGTGTTCAGGCTGTTGCCCTGCGGGGCGAGGGAGGCGTTGACCATCCAGTAGACGGGGAACAGCATGATCGCGACGAGCACGATGCCGATGCCGGTGTGGACCAGGCCGCGCGGGGCGCGGGAGCGCGGCCGCGCCGGAGCGGGGGATGTGCAGGGTGCGGTGGCTGTGGTCATGGCGGTCATCCGTTCTTCGCGGCGCGCGCGTTCGCCCGCAGGTAGACGACGGAGAAGAGCAGGGCGATGAGGATCAGGACGTTGCTGAGCGCGGCGCCCTGGCCGAAGTCGAACTCGAGGAAGCTGAGCTCGTAGCTGCGGGTCGCGAGCGTCTGGGTCGCGTTCGCGGGGCCTCCGCCGGTGAGGCCGATGATCAGGTCCAGCACCTTGATCGTGTAGATGACCCCCAGCAGCAGCACCACGCTGACCACGGGGCGCAGCAGCGGCAGCGTGATGTGGCGGAAGGACTTCCAGCCGGTCGCTCCGTCGAGCTGGCCGGCTTCGTAGAGCTCCTCCGGGATCGCCTGCAGCCCGCTGTACAGCAGCGCCACGTTGAAGGGGATCCCCAGCCAGATGTTCACCATGATCACGGCGACCAGCGCGGTGTCGGAGCTGGTCAGCCAGCCGATGGGCGCGGAGATCAGGCCGATGGACTCGAGGAAGCGGTTCAGCACGCCGCTGTCCTGCTCGAGGATCCACCGCCACACCGCCGCGGAGACGATCATCGGCAGCAGCCACGGCAGCAGCAGGAGCGATCGCAGCACGCCGGAGAGCGGGAAGTGCTTGCGGAAGTAGAGCGAGAGGCCCAGTCCGATGACGAACTGGCCGATGATCGAGCCCACGGTGAACAGGCCCGTGTTAGCGAGGGCCTTGAGGAAGATCGGGTTCGACAGTGCGGTCGCGTAGTTGTCGAGGCCGACGAACGGGGCGCTGCCGTTGAAGAACGTCGAGAAGTCGTAGGCCTGGAAGCTCATGACGACGTTCTTCACGATCGGGTACCCGTAGAACAGGAGCAGGTAGAGGACCGCCGGTGCGATGAACGCGTAGCGCACGAGGAAGCCCTCGCCGCCCCGTCGTCGACGTCGCCCGGGGCGCGCGGGCGACGCGCCGTCGGCGGTGGAGGCGCGGGGCGCGGGCCGGTTCCCGCGGGGGCCGACGGCGGTGAGTCCGTCGGCGCTGGAAGCGGTGGATGTGCTGGTCATGGCGTGGCTCCTGTCTCAGCTCACGGTCCGGGCGGCCTCGTCGAAGGCCTTCGCCGGATCGGTGTCGTCGACCAGGACCTCCTGGTTCGCGGTGTAGATCGCCTTGGCGGTGCGCGGCCACTCGGGCCCGAGCTCGCCGGTGCGGGCGCGGGCGGTGGAGACCTGCTCGACGAAGGTCGCGAGGTCGGGGTGCTCGCTCGCGAACTGCTCGGCGGTCGCGGCGTGGCCGGGGATGGTGCTGCGGGCGGTGCCCATGCGCAGCTGGTTCTCGGGGGCGACGAAGGCCCGGAGGAGCTTCGCCGCGTTGCGCTGCTTCTCCTCGTCGCCGGTCGCGGGGACCGTCCAGACCTCCCCGCCGAGCGGCGCGATCGACTCGGCGCCGGAGCGGGGGACCGGGAGCGTGACCACGTCCCACTCCAGATCGGGGGTGTCGGCCGCCAGACCTGCGATGTTCCACGGGCCGTTGACGACCATCGCGGCCTTCCCGGCCTTGAACTGGTCCATCGCATCGCCCTGCCCCCAGTTGACGACCGATCGGGAGGCGGAGCCGTCCTGCAGGAGCTGGGACCAGAACTCGGCGGCTCCCGCGACCTCGGGGGTCGCCAGGTCCTTCTCGTCGCCGCCGTTGGACCACATGAACGGCATGAACTGGAACGTGCCCTCGTAGGTGGCGATCGCTGAGAAGGCGATCCCATAGGTGCCGTCGCCGGTGAGGGCGCGGGCGGCCTCCCGGGTCTCCTCCCAGGTGGTGGGCGGGTCGATCCCGGCCTTCTCGAGCATCGGCACGTTGAAGAACAGAGCGATCGTGTTGACCGTGGGGGCGATCGCGTACAGCGTCCCGTCGAGCATCCCGAGGTCGGCGATCGACGGGGTGAAGCCGGCGGTGGAGAAGCCGTACTGCTCGAGCGGCGCGAGGGCACCGGAAGCCGCGAGCTGGGGGAGGTCGGGGTTGTCGAGCATGAGGATGTCCGGGAGCGTCTTCGAGGATCCCATCTGCAGGACCTTGGGGATGAGCTGGTCGCCGGGCACCTTCTCGCGGCTGTAGGTGAGCCCCAGGTCCTTCGCGCTCTTCGTGAAGGTCTCCTCGATGACGACGTCGTCGGCCGGGGTGTTGTAGTAGTCGACGATCCGCAGGGACGTCGGATCCGAGGAGGACGAGGATCCGCAGCCCGCGAGGCCGAGGGCCGCGGGGGCGAGAAGGGCGCCGAGGGCGCGACGGGGGAGTCGAAGGGGTGGGATGCGCTCGGGGCGCGCTCCCGGTTTCGCGATCGAGGTCATGGTGGGGGTCTCTCGTTCTCCAAGCCGACATCGATACGAATCGACGGCGACGTTCGACGACGGCGGCGAGCGGTGTGGAGTGACGTGTCACGCGGGCGGCGACGGTGCGCACTCGGATGACTGCCGACAATTATGCAGTTCTGACCGTGGTTTTGCAAGGGTGCATCGGGTATCTGGAGCGGTCGGGGTGCGAGGGGGGAGTGCTTCCGCGTGCTCAGCGTGGCGCTGTCAGCAGCGCGGATGTCGATTCGAATCGGAGGATCCCGACCCGGCCATATCGGGCGACGCGCGGATGAACAGGCGGAGGCCGGGCTCGATCGTGACGCGGCGCGCCGTGCGGGTTCCCTTAGAGTGATCCTCGCCGTGAGGTGCTCAGCGGTGGACTGCGGTGCACGCGCTGCCCAGCAGTGCCGTGCGGAGTCGACGGGAATGAGGTGCGTGTGGGTCGAGACAGTGGCTCCCGAGCACTCGCGCTGTCCCCTGGGCGTCCGCTCGGCCTCGGGATGGATGGTCGCGTCGACGAGTTCGCCCGTCTCCTGCGCGAGGCGCCCCTGGACGACATCGGGGCGGGGGGGCGCGAGTGGCTGCGCTGCCGGTACGAGGAGATCGTTCCGCTGGTGCTGCCCGCGGCACTGCGTTCGGTGGAGCACGGTGTGCCTGTGGACCCCGAGGCCCTGGCGGCTCTGCGGCGCGCCGCAGCACGGAGCGCCCAGGACCCGGGGTGCGAGGTGGGGGTCGTCCTGCGCGGCGCCCTTCCCGCGCTGAGGGTGTTCTCCCTCGTGGTGGGGTCCGTCTCGAGCGCGGAGGATCAGACCGCGCTCTTGGCGATGAGCCGGGCGTCCTTCGTCGCCCACGAGCTAGGGGCCTGCTGGGCGGAGGCATGGTGGGCGCGGCGAGCCGTGCACGCAGCGGCCCCGGAGATCCTCGACTACAGCACGGCGGATGAGGTCGAGCTCGTGTGCGGCTCCTCGGAGCTCGACGAGAGCGACGAGAAGATCCTCTCGCTCGCCGCGCGCGGGCTGTCCACCGAGCGGATCTCCCAGGTCACGGCCTACAGCAGGCAGGCGGTGGCCTGGCACCTGGGGCGGCTCATGAAGGCGTGCAGGACTCCGAACCGCACCGCGCTCGTCGCGTTCGCCTTCGCCAAGGGATGGCTGAGGCATCGGCCGGCGCCGGGGGTGGCACGGGCCCTTGCTCGCTCCGACGGAGCAGAGCGGGGCCCCGGAGAGGAGAGCTCCGAGGCCCCGCCGGCGGATGCGCGCCGAGGCGCGAGGGGATCCGAGGAGCGGATCAGCCGCCGTTGATGCTCATGGTGTGCTCGTCCACGCGGTTCACGTCGCCCTGGGCGCCCCAGTTCAGCCAGCCGCCGTCACCGTTGTTGGTGATCTTCCCGGGGCCCTTGAACCAGTAGATGACGTAGTTGCCGTCCTTGATGTCGATGTTCTCGGCATTGGCGATATCGCCCTCGACGTTGATGTCCTGGTCCTTGTTGACCACGGCGACCGTCAGGCGGTCGGGGTTCGCCTCGTTGTAGTAGCCGACGTCGAGAGCGGCCCGCAGGGCCCCGCTGCGATCGTCCTCGTTGTTGACGGCGTCCTTGATGGCGTTGCCGATCGCGACGGGATCGAGGCTGACATCGGCGCCCGCGCTCACCTCCGCGGACGCACCTGCGTTCGGGGCCGGTGCGGCCTGCGCCGCCTGGGCGGGGAGTGCGGCGCACGTGAGGACGGCCGCGGTCATCGCCGTGCCGGCGAGCAGCTTCACGGTCTTCGAGCGGAATGCGTTCATGGTGCTCTCCTTCTCAGGGACGTGGCCTCGGCGTCGTCGACGGCTGAGGCCGGTGTGTGCTGTCACGGAACAGCCTGAGCGGAGCCGCACGTCCGGGTCCACGTGCGCGGCCGGATCTTGGGCGATCGTCTGACGGATGTCGGGCGGTGTCCGACATCGGGGGATTCCCCCGGCGGGGCGCCGGGTACGCTCCGCCGGCACACCCCGGCCCCCTCAGCCCGGAGCGACGCTCGATCTCCCCTCCGCGCCCTCGTCGACGGTCGGCTCCCCGCCCTCGGCGCCCCGTGCCCGTGCGCTGCGCGCCAGCACCACCATGAGCAGTGCGGAGAGCAGCATGAAGAAGCCGACCAGGAACATGGGCGCCTCGTAGCCGCCGGTCCAGTCATGGACCGCGCCGGTGATGTACGGGGCGCTGAAGCCGCCGAGGTTTCCGAGCGTGTTGATGAGCGCGACGCCCGCGGCCGCCGCGGCCCCGGTGAGGAACTGCGTGGGCAGCGTCCAGAAGTTCGGCAGGGCCGCGAAGATCGCGCAGGCGGTGACGGTGATGACGGCGATCGTCAGCGCCGGCGACCCCGCGTACAGCGCGAGCGGGATCGACACGCCGCCCACCAGGGCGGGCACGGCGATGTGCCAGGACTTCAGGCCGTTCCGGCTCGCGTGGCGCGACCAGAAGTACATGACGACGGCGGCGGGAAGGTAGGGGATCGCCGTGATGAGGCCCTTGGCGAGCACCCCGAAGGACTGCCCCGACTGGTCCTGGAAGCCCTCGATGATCGTGGGCAGGAAGAACGCGAGCGCGTAGAGGCCGTAGATGAAGCCGAAGTAGATGATCGACAGCATCCACACGCGTCCGCTGCGGAAGGCGAAGCGCGCCGGGACGTGCCCCGTGCCCTCGCTCTTCGCGCTCGACTCGGCGCGCAGGGAGTCCGTGAGCCACTCCTGCTCGGCGCGGGTCAGCCACGTCGCGTCGGCCGGCCGGTCCTTGAGGTAGAAGAGCGCGGCGATGCCGATGATGATCGCGGGCAGGCCCACGCCCAGGAACATCACGCGCCACCCGGCGAGGCCGAACAGCCCGTGCTGCTGGATCAGCAGGCCCGCGAGCGGGGCGCCGATCACGGTGGTCAGCGGCTGCGCGAGGTAGAAGAGCATGAGGATGCGCCCGCGGTACGCCGAGGGCACCCACAGGCTCAGGAACAGGATCGCGCCGGGGAAGAAGCCGGCCTCGGCGACGCCCAGCAGGAAGCGCAGCACCGTGAGCGAGGTGAAGCCCTGCACCCAGGTGAAGGCGACCGCGACGACGCCCCAGCTGATCATGATGCGGGCCAGCCAGATGCGCGCCCCGAAGCGGTGGAGCGCCAGGTTGGAGGGGATCTCCAGCAGGATGTAGCCGATGAAGAACACCCCGGAGGCGAAGCCGAACTGCGCCGCGGAGAGCGCGAGGTCGTCGTTCATGCCGTTGGGGGAGGCGAAGCCGATGGCCGTGCGGTCCAGGTAGTTGATGAAGAACATCAGCGCGACGAACGGGACCAGGCGCACCGAGACCTTGCGGATCGCCGATCGCGCGACGGCCGAGTCGGCGACGGACGGGGAAGCGGGCGCTCCGGGCGATGCCCCGGAGGAGGATGCGGTCACGGTGACTCCTGTGTCGGTGTGAGCGTCGGCGCGGACGGGCCGCGATGCCTGACGTCGGTCCGCTATAGTGTGGCAAACCGGTTGACCAATTGCAACAGAGGTTGATCGCGTCGCGGCCGAGATCCCCGTCGCCGGGATGTTTCCTATAGGATTCCGATGGTGGGTCGTCGGGCCTGCCCGAATACAGCCTGCCGAGCCGACGTCGGCTCCCCATGGAGGATGGACGATGACGTATCTCTTCGACGAGCCGAGCAACTTCGCGGCGGATGCCGTCGCCGGCCTGGTGGCCTCCCAGGAGGGCCTTGTCCAGGTGCATGGCGGCGTGGTCCGCAGCGACGCCACGCCCGCCGGTCAGCCCGCGCTGGTGATCGGCGGCGGCTCGGGTCACTACCCTGCGTTCGCCGGCTGGGTCGGTCGGGGTATGGGGCACGGCGCCCCGTGCGGGAACGTGTTCGCCTCCCCTTCCGCCTCGCAGGTCTACTCCGTCGCTCGCAACGCGGAGAACGGCGGCGGCGTGATCCTCGGCTTCGGGAATTACGCCGGTGATGTGCTGCACTTCGGTCTCGCTGCGGAGAAGCTCCGTGCCGATGGCATCGATGTGCGCATCGTGAAGGTCAGTGACGACATCGCCTCGAACACCCCGGAGAACCACCGCGATCGCCGGGGCATCGCCGGCGATCTGCCGGTGTTCAAGATGGTGGGCGCTGCGATCGAGGCCGGGGCGGATCTGGACGAGGCGGAGCGCATCGCGAATGCCGCGAACGACGCCGCGCGCTCCTTCGGTGTCGCATTCGACGGCTGCACGCTGCCCGGCGCGGAGAGCGCACTCTTCCACGTCAAGGGCGGCACGATGGCGGTCGGCCTGGGGATCCACGGCGAGCCGGGAGTGCGCGACGAGCGCCTGGGGACCGCGCAGGAGGTCGCCGCGCTGCTGGTCGACGGTGTGCTCGCGGAGGAGCCCGCCCGCACCGACAACGGCTACCGGGGCCGAGCGGCCGTCGTCGTCAACGGGCTCGGGACGGTCAAGTACGAAGAGCTGTTCGTCGTCTACTCGCACGTGGCTCGCATGCTCGGCGATCGGGGCATCACCCCGGTGCGCCCGGAAGTGGGCGAGTTCGTGACCAGCCTCGATATGGCGGGCATGTCGTTGACCGTGGTGTTCCTGGACGACGAGCTCGAGCAGCACTGGCTCTCGCCCGTGGACACCCCTGCGTACCACCGCGGGGCCCTGCCCGCGAGGGTGGTGGAGGGGCGCGAGTCGCTGTGGGAGCCCGGCGTGGATCCGATCCCGCAGGCATCCGAGGCGTCCCGCGAGAGCGCCCGGAAGGTCTCTGCCGTCATCGATCTCTTCGAGGCGGTGTGCGCGCGGGAGGAAGCCCAGTTGGGGCGCCTCGATGCCATCGCCGGGGACGGAGATCACGGCCAGGGCATGGCCTTCGGCTCCGCGGGCGCGGCGGAGGCGGCGCGCGCCGCACTCGCAGACGGCGCCGGCGCGCGAACAGTCCTCGTGCACGCAGGAGAGGCATGGTCGGAGGCGGCAGGCGGGACCTCGGGCGCCCTGTGGGGTGCGGCGCTCATCGCTGCCGGCAATGTGGTCAGCGATCGGCAGGCGATCGATCAGGGAGCGGTCGTGGAGGCCCTGCAGGCCGGGGTCGACACCATCGGCAGGCTGGGCGGGGCTCGAGAGGGAGACAAGACGATGATGGACGCGGCGCTGCCCTTCCGTCGGACGCTCACGGGGGCGTTCACCGGTGAGAACGCCGCGGCGGCGATCCGCGCGGCGGCCGAGACGGCCGGTGAGGCTGCGGCTGCGACCGCGCACATCACGGCCCGCCTGGGGCGTTCGCGCGTGCTGGGCGACAAGTCGAAGGGCACCCCGGACCCGGGTGCGCTGTCCTTCTCCCTGCTGATGAAGGCGCTGGGAGAGCACCTCGCCTGAGTTCCGTGATCAGTGCGGCGGGGTCGTGTGAGCCCGTCGGCGGTGTGCCGAGTGCGGACCGGAACCCGCGCTCGGCACGCGCGCGTGCCGACGGGGCGAGGCGCAGCCCTTGCCGCCCGTGAGGAGCGGTCTTCCCCCCCCCCCCCCCCGGGGTCTCGGCGCGACCTCGTCCCGCCTCAATGCTGTGGGACCTAGCCGGCGAACTCTGCGGCCGCGGGCACAACGCTGCTGGCGGGCCACCCGCTGCACAGCCCTCGAACGTACGGGCTGGTGCCCCGTGTGCTGCTCAGCGACCCGTGGGGCCGGTGCCCAGCTCGATCGAACGCTCGCGCACACCTTCCAGATGGCTCCTCAGCGCCCGCAGGGCGCCGTCGTGGTTGTGCTCCTGGACCTTCTCTAGGATCGCCGCGTGCTCCGCGACCGCCTCGTCCGCGTCAATGCGCTCCGCGCCCTCGGACCAGGTCTGGCGCATACGGTGGCCGTGTGTGTTCAGCACCTCGCGCATCGTGCCGAGGTAGTGGTTCCCAGCGTGGCGGAACAGCGCTTCGTGGAAGGCGCTGTCGGCGTCGAAGTACTCATGGATCAGCGCGTAGTCGGGTTCGGGAGCTGCCGCGATGCGCTCCGCGATCGCGCTGTGAGCTTCATGCGCCGCCCGGAGATCGGACTCCAGGGCCTCCCGTCGCCCGAAGGCGCGCGTGAACGCGGCCAGCTCGAGAACGAGCCGCGCATCGATGAGCTCGTCGATCTGCTGCGGCGTCAGCGGGGGAGCGACCACGAAGCCCTTGAGGGCCTGGTACTCGATGAGGCCCGAGTGCTCGAGCGCGACCAGAGCCTCGCGGACGGGGGTGGGCGAGACCTCGAGCTCCCGGGCGAGACCATCGATGCTGAGACGCGCGCCGGGGCGCCAATTACCCTGGACCAGACGATTCTGGATGCCTTCCTGCACGTCAGCACGCAGGGCTTGGCGCTTGCTGCTCATCGAGACTCCCCATCTGCTCTTGTGGACGACGTGCCCCGGATCCTAGAGGATCCGGGGCACGTGTTCGGACTGCGCGGGTGTCAGCCTGCGTTCATCGGTGATCCATCTGGCTTTCTGCCTGAGGGTTCTTGCCCGCCCACGCCCGCATGCCGATGGCTGCGCCGATCATCCCCAGGACGAGGACCACGCCCAGGAAGTACATGCCGTTGGTCGCGCTGCCGGTGGCCTCCGAGACCGCACCCACCGCGTAGGGGCCGACGAACCCGCCGATGTTGCCGAACGAGTTGACGAACGCGATGCCCACGGCGGCCGTCGCGCCGACCAGGTACCGCGTGGGAAGAGCCCAGAAGATGCCGGCGACGGAGTACAAGAAGAACGCCGCCATCGACATCGCGGCCAGCTGCAGCCCACCGGACGGCGCGATCGCGGAGAGGAAGATCCCCAGCGCGCTGCCCGCGTAGATGACGATGAGAGGGACCCAGTTCTCCCGCATGCGCGAGGCGAGCCGGGAGGTGGCGAAGATCCCGATCACGCCGAACACGTAGGGGATGGCGGAGAGCCATCCCGTCGCCTCGTCGGACCCGCTGAAGGCACTCACCACGGTGGGGAGCCAGAAGCTCAGACCGTAGATGCCCACAGTCGAAGGGAAGAACAGGAGAGCGAAGACCCACACGTACTTCGACCCGAGCGCCTTCAGCGGGTTCGCGTGGGACTGCTGGCCGAACTCGACCCGATCCTGCTCGAGCTGGTCCTCGATCCACTGCGCCTCGGACGACGACATCCACGGAGCGGTGCGCGGGCTGTCACGCAGCCACTTCAGCGTGGGCACGGCGGCGACCATCGCCGCCAGACCGGAGATGATGAACAGCCAGTGCCAGCCGCGCAGACCGAGCCATCCCTGCTCCAGGATCGTTCCCGCCAGTGGGCTCATGACGAGGAATGCGATAGGGGCGGCGAGCACGAACGTGCCGGTCGCCTTCGTGCGGTGGCGCTGGGGGAACCAGAACGTCAGGTAGTACAGCACGCCGGGGTAGAAGCCGGCCTCCGCGACGCCGAGCAGGAAACGCAGCACGTAGAACATGCCGGTGGAGGTGGTCAGCGCCGTGAGAGCGGTGATCAGGCCCCAGGTGAAGAGGATCCTGGCGAACCAGATGCGTGGCCCCACCTTGGGCAGCAGGTAGTTCGAGGGCACCTCGAACAGGAAGTACGCGAGGAAGAACAGACCCGCGCCCAGCCCGAAGGCGGCGTCGCCGAGGCCGATGTCGGTGGACATCTGCAGCTTCGCGTATCCGATCACCGAGCGGTCGATGTAGGCGATGGTGTAGAGCACCATCACGAAGGGGACGATCCGCCAGGTGATCTTCTTGATCAGGGCCTTCTCGTCGATGTGAGTGGATGAGTCCACGGTGACTCCTTATGGGGGTATGGAGGGTGGGCCGCACGGCGGCGGGCGGGCGCAGAGCGCACCACCCGGGCCGGCCCGCGGCCTCGGGTGGTGCGCCTTGCGGTCAGATGCTTCTCAGGCCTCGCGGATGGTCCCGCGAGGGGCCGGACCGAGCTCCCGAAGGACCTCGCGCATGCGTGCGTAGGCCTTGTTCCGGTAGGCGATCAGCTCGGCCTTCGTGTCGTCGTCGTAGTCCTCGATGAGGCCGTGGCCGTTCTTCAGGCCCTTGCGATCCTCTGCCACGGCCTCCTTCAGCAGCTCCGGAGTGGCCAGACGCTCGCCGTACGCCTCCTCGAACGTCCGGAACGAGTTCGCGTAGACGTCGAGGCCCGCCTGGTCCGCGATCGCGAAGGGCCCGAAGAAGCCGAGGCGGAACCCGAAGGTGGTGCGGACGATCGTGTCCACGTCGTCCACGGTGGCGACGCCCTCCTCGACGACGCTCGTGGCCTCCTTCAGCAGGGCGTACTGCAGGCGGTTCAGCACCATGCCGGGGGTGTCGGCGACCTGCGCGCCCTCGCAGTCGGCGCGGGCCAGGAGATCCTTGATCGCGTCGATCGTCTG
Source organism: Brachybacterium halotolerans (assembly GCF_016623465.1). Taxonomy (GTDB): domain Bacteria; phylum Actinomycetota; class Actinomycetes; order Actinomycetales; family Dermabacteraceae; genus Brachybacterium; species Brachybacterium halotolerans. The sequence continues at coordinate 21,342 of NZ_JAEDAJ010000015.1, read as the reverse complement.
CTGCGTGGTGGCTTCGCCCGCCACCAGCTCGACGCCGGGGATGAACGGCATCGGGTTGGAGAAGTGCACGGTGAGGAAGCGCTCGGGATTGACCACCGCGGGGGCCAGCACGTGCACGGGGATTGTCGACGTGTTCGTGCCGATGATCGCGTCGGGGCGCGCGGCGGCGGAGATGCGGCCCAGCACCTCCTTCTTCACCGCGGGGTCCTCGAAGACGACCTCTTCGACGAAGTCCGCCTCTGCGACGGCGTCCTCGATGGTCTTGCCGGCGCTCAGATTCGCGGCGACGGCCTCGGCGCTGCCCGCGGGGACCAGGCCCTGGTCCTCCGAGGCGCGGATCTCGCCGAGGATGCGGACGAGCGCCGCATCGGCCGCTTCGACGCTCACGTCGGCGATCTGGACGGGCAGCCCTGCCATCGCGAGCACCTGGGCGATGCCGCCGCCCATGTATCCGGCTCCGACGACTGTGACGGTGCTGATGGCCATGTTGAACTCCTTCGTCAGTGGTCTTCTGCGGGGCGCGTAGCGCGCTTCGCAGTACTCGGCGCGAGGCGCCAGCTCGTCCTGGGGCTGCCGTCGGCCTGATGCCACGATCCTACAGATCCTATTGGATACTTGCCAGGGCAGCCTCGCTGCGCCGGGACCGCGCGCGCTTGCTTGTCGCCATCGCCACAGATGGTCTGCAAGATCGTGTAGGAACGTATGGGGTTGCTGCGTGAGATGAACTCGGGGCCGCCGAGTAATGTGTGCCCCAAACCACTTCGTCCCGTTCCGCCTGGAGAGCCCGATGCTGACACTGTCCGGAAGCGGCTTGCTGCGGGACGTCCGTCCAGAACCCGCTGAGGACGGATGCCTCGAGGGCGTGAGCATCCTTCTGGACGCGCAGGATGTCGGCCTCCCGAGCACGGGCGTGGTGACTGTCCACCTGCATTGGTTCTGCGGGGAGGATGAGGCGGCCATGTGGCTGGAACTCGCAAGATGGGGCCTGCCGCCCCGGTGCTGGTTCTCCGGTGTGGGGCCACTGATCGACGCCGATCAGGTGACCGATGAGCGCGCTTCCGGCCCGTACTTCGACCTGGTGGCGCGGATGGTCGCGCTCGATGTGATGGCCATGCGGAGAGTCGGGGCGAAGGGCGGCGAGTGAGGAGCGCACATCGCGCGGCGGGCGCTCCTCACTCCCTCGTGCGGATCCCGATCAGCAGCCCGAGAACGGCGGGGACTATGAATGTGAGCAGCCACGCCGCGAATGCCGCGGCGATGATCGGGACCAGTTCCGCGCGACTCTCGTCAGGGACATCTCCATCGAGCATGCAGTAGAGGACCAGAAGCAGAACGCCCAGCCCGAAGAGTGCGACGCGCAGTGCGTTCACCAGGGTTCGCACCGGCCGAGTGGCGAGTCCGACGAGAAAGCCGAAGACTGCGCCGAGGGCGAGCAAAACGATGACGACCCACATGGCCCCTCACGGTGTATCAGCGCTCGCCTGCGGATTCGCTGCCTTCGCGTCTCGGGCGCTGCTTGTTCAGCTCTCCGACTCCCGATGGACGCCCACGCCGTGCCAGGCCTCCGGATAGTCGACGAAGCCACGATCCAGGGCATCGAGACTGGTGGCTCCCAGCTGCCCCATCGCGAGCTCGAGCTCCTCGTCGAGGATGTCGATGACGCGGGTGACGCCGCGCTCGCCGGCGGCGGCGTTCGCGTAGCCCCAGGCACGGCCCACGGAGACGAGGTCCGCGCCGACGGCGAGGGCCTTGGCGATGTCGTCCCCGGTGCGCACGCCGGAGTCGAAGATCACGGTCATGTTCTCGCCCACCGCGTCCACGATGCTGGGCAGCACGCTGATCGTGCTCGGTGAGGAGTCGAGTTGGCGCCCGCCGTGGTTGGAGACATAGATGCCCTGCGCGCCAGCCGTCCGTGCGCGCCGAGCGTCCTCGGGGCTCAGGACCCCCTTGATGTACAGCGGGCCGTCCCACTGCCGGCGCACGTCCTTGATGTTCTCCCAGGTCAAGGTGAGGTTCGCGAGGTACTTCGCGACGAACTCCTGGTGCGAGACGGCGTTGTCGCCCTGGATCTCGCCCACGAGGTTGCGGAAGCCGATGGCCGGCGGGCGCATGACCGCGAGCGTCCAGTCCAGGTGCCGCACCGCCTCCAGGGCGTTGCTCACGGTGACCTTGGGCGGGATCGACATGCCGTTGCGGTGGTCGCGGTAGCGCTTGCCGTTCAGCGGGACGTCCACGGTGACCACGAGCGCCTCGGCGCCGATCGCCTTCGCGCGCTGGATCAGGGTGGTGACTATCCGCTCGCTCTTGTACATGTACAGCTGGTACCAGAGCGGCCCGGTCGCGGCGTCGGCGATCTCCTCCATCGACCAGTTCGAGGCCGTCGAGATCGTGAAGGGGATGCCGGCCTTCCCGGCGGCCCGCACGGCGGGCAGCTCGCCGGTGCCGCCGATCATGCGCTGCAGGCCGAGCGGGCCCAGCACGTAGGGGCGGGTGAGCTCCATACCGTCGACCTCGGTGGAGATGTCGACGTGGGAGATGTCGGTGAGCCACCGGGGCCGGAACCTCACCCGGCGCAGGTCATCCTCGTTCGCGGACTTCGTGATCTCGTGGTTCGAGGCCCCGTCGATGATGTCGAAGGCCATCTTCGGCAGCCGTCGCCGAGCGAGGTCGCGGAAGTCCTCGACCGACGGGGCGGACTCGACGGGATCGACGCGCAGACCGCCCGCGGCGATCATCTTCGCGAACTCGATGGCTCCGGACAGCGGGTTCTCGGCCATGTCTCTCCTCCTCGGGTCGGGCCTCCAGATCGGACAGTACCCCGCGGTCAGGCGCCGTCCGGGTCGTTCACCAGGTGTGCGGGCGCGCGACCCTCGGCCACGGCGATCACCTCTCCGAGAACCTCGGCGCCGGTCGCGGCCGTGAAGTCCGATGTCCAGCACAGCGAGTGCGGGGTGAGCAGCACGTTGTCGAGCTCGAGCAGCGGGCTCGTCATCGGCAGCGGCTCGGTCTCGAAGACGTCGAGGGCGGCGCCGGCGATCGTGCCCTCCCGCAGCGCCTCGACGAGCGCGGGCTCGTCGACGACCGCGCCGCGGGCGACGTTGATGAGATGCCCGTCGGCCCCCAGCTCCTCGAGCTCGCGGGCGCCGATGAGGTGCCGGGTCTGCGCGTTCGAGGAGACGGTGAGGATCGCGAAGTCGCTGCGGCGCAGCAGCTCCGGCAGCTCCACCTGCTCGACGCCCTGCTCGGCGCAGAACTCGGGGCGGGGCGTGCGGTTGTACGCCATCACCTCGAGACCCAGCCCGCGCAGCAGACGCACGGTCTCGCGGCCGATGCCGCCGAGGCCGACGACTCCGATCGTCGAGCTCGCGAGTCCGTGTCCGCGCAGTCCGGCGCGCTGGTCCCAGCGACCCGTGTGCACCAGCTGCGACTTCGGGACGAGATTGTGGGCGAGGGCGAACAGCAGGGTGAGCGCGGCGTGGGCCATCGGTACGCGCAGGCCCGTCGGCGCGTTGGTCACCGGGATTCCCCGCCGCGCACACGCCTCGAGGTCGACTTGGTCATATCCCGCCCCGAAGCGGGCGACGTGCTTGATCGTGGGATCGTCGCCCAGCTGCTCCTCGCCGAAGGGGGACTCGCCCATCAGCAGCACGGCGTCGAAGCCGCGCAGCCCATCGGCCGTGAGCTCTTGCTGGGCGATGTCGATCGGCGACCAGTCGATGCCGTGCTCGGCGAGCGAGCCCAGGCCGATGTCGCCGTGGATGGTGCGGCCGGAAGCGTCGATGCCCTCGGCGGCTACGGCGAGGCGCCAGGTCGTGCCGGTCATGTGTGTCTCCTCGGATGTGTGGGGTGTGCGGGGGTCACGCGGCCGCGGCCTCTGCCGCCTCGCGCTGCGGGATGGGCCGCCGGATCAGCAGCCCGAAGAACAGTGCGCCGCAGGCGGCGATCAAGCCCGCGAGCACGAACGAGGGCGAGTAGCTGCCCGTCGCGTCGAAGACGATGCCCGTGACGACCGGCGCGAGCGCGCCGCCGAAGTAGCCGCCGAAGTTCATGATGCCGCCGAATCGGGCTGCGTAGGCATCGGGCACGATGTCCGAGGTCACGGCCCACGACTGGGACTGCACGACGGCGATCAGACCCAGTGCGAGGCTGAGGACGACGAGCGCGAGGGGCAGCGAGGGCACCAGGGGGACCAGGCAGAGCAGCACGCCGATCACGATCGACGCGATGACGAGGACAACGCGCTTCGAGGCCAGAGGGCTGCGTCCGCGGCGCGCAAGGATCAGCGTGATGCGGCCTCCGAAGATCGCGCCGAGAGCGGCCACCACGTACGGAACGGCGGCGACGAAGCCCGTGCCGGCGATGGAAACGCCCATGGAGTGCTGGAGGTAGAGGGGAAGGAAGGTGATGAAGATGTTCCAGATCCAGATGGAGGTGAAGAAGCCGAGCATCATGCCCCAGGTCTGGCGGAAGGTGAACAGCTTCAGCCAGGGGATCTTCGGAGCATCGTCCGGCTCGGCGACGTCGCGACCGGCGAGGATATGGCGGTACTCCTCGTCGGAGAGGTGCTTGGAGTCCTCGGGGGCCCGGTAGAAGGCCCAGAACGCGGCGGCGAGGGCGATGCCCGCGACGCCGAGCGCGAGGAACATCGCGCGCCACCCGAAGGCGAGCATGAGGACGGTCAGCACGGGCGGAGCGATGGCCGAGCCCCACTTCGATCCGGAATCCCAGATCCCGGCGGCCTGGCCGCGCTCGGAGCGCGGGAACCACTGGGTCGTGATCTTCGAGCTGTTCGGCGAGTTCGGGGATTCGCCGACCCCCAGCAGCACCCGGAAGAACAGGAAGTGGCCGAGGTTGTGGCCGACAGCCATGAGCGCCGACGCGATCGACCAAATGCCCACGGCGAGGAAGTACATGCGCCGGGGCCCCACCTTGTCGATGAGGTAGCCCGCGGGCAGCTGGCAGATCGCGTAGGTCCAGGAGAAGACGCTGCCCATGAGACCGATGTCGGTCTGGGTGAGCCCCAGCTCCTCGATCATGTGGGGCGCGGCGATCGAGACCGACGCACGGTCCATGTAGTTGAGCACCCCGGCCAGCAGCAGCCAGAACAGGACGAAGTAGCGGAGATTGCGGACCTTGCGGTAGTCCCGCCGACGGCGGGTCTCCTCGGCATTGAGGGACATGTGCACCTTCAGGGTGTGCGGCGGAGCATCGATGCTCCGCGATGGATCTCCCGGTGATCCCGGGACGTGACAGCGGTGGGCGTGACAGCAATGCGGGGCGCCCGGAATCAGGCCCGCGCAATGGACGAGAGGGCGCGCGCCTGGTTCCGAAATCTTGCGAGGAGCGGCTCAGACCATGTGCTTGCCGCCGTCGACGAAGACCGAGTCTCCGTTGACGAAGCTCGAGTCCTCGCTGACCAGGAACTTGATGAGGCCCGCGACCTCCTGCGGCTGGCCCACCCTCGCCAGAGGGATGTCGGACGACATGCCGGCCTTGCGCTCGTCGGTCAGGGTGCCGCCCATGATGTCGGTGTCGATGGGGCCGGGGACGATGGCGTTGCAGGTGATGCCGTGCTTCCCGAGTTCGCGGGCGCCGCCCCGGGTCAGGCCCAGCACGGCCGCCTTGGCCGCCGCATAGCCGGTCTTGGAGAACGTGCCGCCGCCGTCGTAGGCGGTGATCGAGGAGGTGTTGACGATGCGTCCGCCGTGTCCGCCCTGGATCATGCGAGTGGCAGCGGCCTGCATCATGAACAGGGTGCCCTTGGCGTTGACGTCCATGACGCGGTCCCAGATCGCGTCGTCGATCTCGAAGATCGTGTGGGGGCTGGGGATGCCGGCGAGGTTCACCTCGGCGACCACGGGAGGCAGCTCGCGGTCGATGATCGCGAACGCGGCCTCGACGGAGTCCTTGTCGGAGATGTCGACGCCGATGCCGACGACGGTGCGTCCGGTCTCGCCGGCGAGCTCGCCGGCGAAGTCCTTCACGGACGCCTCGTCGATGTCGAGGACGGCCACGTCCCAGCCGCTGGCGGCCAGGGCGCGGGCGACGTGGCGGCCGATGCCGCGCGGGGCGCCGGCGCCGGTGACGACGGCGGTGCGGTTCTCGGGGAACGTGCTGGTCATTGCTGCTCCTTCGCAGTCGGGTGGGGGGGGGGGGGGAAGAGAGAGGGCCCGGCGGGCAGGGGGATGCCCGCCGGGCGGTCGATGGGCCTGGGGCGTCCTCAGGCGAGCGCGGAGGCGAGGACCTGGCGGATGTACTGGATGTTCTCGGCGATCACTCCCAGGGAGTCCGAGCCGTAGTGCTCGCAGCAGAACGGTCCGGTGTAGCCGAGCTCGAGAGCGCGGCGGATGACCTGGCGATAGTTCACGTAGCCGTACTTCAGCGGCATGGGTGCCGAAGAGTATGCGCCGGTCGCCGGATCGAAGTCCCGCGTGTAGTTCTTGATGTGCCAGAAGTTCGCGTGCGGAAGCACGGTCTCGAACATCTCGCTCGGATTCTGCACCGGACGGTGCAGGCGCACCAGGTTGCCGAGGTCGGGGTTCAGGCCCACGGCCTCGTGGTCAACGTCCCGCAGGAAGGCGACGGCGTCCTCGGGGGTGCCGACGTAGGTGTCCTCGTACATCTCGAGACTGAGCTGGAGACCTTTCGCCCTCGCGTGGTCGCCGAGCTCGCGGGTGCGCTCGACCGCGAGATCTCGCAGCGCCGGATCGTCGTGGTGGCCGTCCTCGAGCCAGAACCAGATCGCCTGCGCCTGCTTCGGGGTGAGAGCCTGCATGAAGCCGATGTTCACGACGCTCGCCCCGAAGGTGGGGGCGATGTCGAGCAGCCGGTGGGCCTCGGCGAGGAAGTCCTCGCCCTTCTCACGGTCGACCACGGAGCTCCGCGTCATGGAGATGGAGGGGATGCTCAGGCCCTCATCATCCAGGGTGCGACGGAACTCCTCGACGCGTGCGTCGCTGAGACGGGCGAGGGGCACCCAGGCGTCGGTCGGATCGATCTGCGTGATGCCGAGGTCTCGGGCCTGGCGCATCTGGGAGGCCCACACGGTCGCGGGAGCGTCCTTGATGTGGCCGCCGTCGGGCGCAGTGGCGCCGAACGAGAGCATGTTGGCGGCGATCGGCCAGGACTCGGCAGTGAACATCTTCGGTCTCCTTCACGACGAACGTTCCTATAGGATTTCTCGCGGCCTGCGGGATGTCAAGTGCCACCTCGCGCGCTCCAGCGAGATGCCGTTCAGGCTCCGGAAGGGGTCCCTATAGGATCTCGGGCATCGACGGCGGAATCCCGCGAGGTAGTGGAGGCAGGTGGTGGTGGCGTCGTGTCGTGTGCGCGCGGTGATGGAGTCCAGCGCGGAGCGCCTGTTCGTCGATAGGGTCGGGCATCGGCCGAAGAATCAGAGATCGGAAGAGGAGTGTCGTGGTGACCTGGAGGATCGTCGTCGGCGGGGACAACGCCGGATACGGGTACAAGGAGGAGCTGAAGGCTCTTCTCGAGGCCGACGAGCGGGTCGCGTCCGTGACCGATGTGGGCGTCACCGGCCGTGAGGACGGCACCTACTACCCCAACGTCGCGGTCGACGCGGCGGAGAAGGTCGCGGCCGGCGAGGCCGACCGTGCGCTGCTGGTGTGCGGGACCGGTCTGGGCGTCGCGATCGCGGCGAACAAGGTCAAGGGCATCCGCGCGGTGACGGCGCACGATCTGTACTCGGTGCAGCGCTCGATCCTGTCGAACAACGCGCAGGTCCTCTGCATGGGCGAGCGCGTGATCGGCCTGGAGTCCGCGAAGGCACTGGTGGACGTGTGGCTGGATCTGGAGTTCGACCCGAGCTCGTCCTCTGCCGCGAAGGTCGACGCGATCTGCGCCTACGACGGGTCCCTCGAGGAGAACTGAGCCCCGGCTCACCGCACCACCACCGCTCTGCACCACCACGAACAGCGAGGAACCACCCCCATGAAGCCCCTCTGGATCGGCACCAGCTGGAAGATGAACAAGACCCTCGCCGAGGCGCGCGAATGGACGTCGGCGCTCGTCGAGAAACTGGACGGCCGCGCCCCCAAGGCCGTGCAGCCCTTCGTGATCCCCTCTTTCACCGCCACGTCGACCGTCGCGCAGATCCTCGGCGAGGACTCGCCCGTGCTGCTGGGCGTGCAGAACGCGCACTGGGAGGACGCCGGCGCATGGACCGGTGAGATCTCCGTGCCGCAGGCGAAGGACGCGGGCGCGCAGATCGTCGAGATCGGCCACTCCGAGCGCCGCGAGCACTTCGGCGAGACCGTCGAGACCACGCGCCTCAAGGTCGCCGCCTCGCTGCGGCACGGGCTCACGCCCCTGCTGTGCATCGGCGAGAGCGCCGAGGTGAAGGACGCCGGGGGCTCCTCCGCCTTCATCCTCGAGCAGGCGCGCGGTGCCCTCGAGGGGCTCACCGAGGCGCAGCTCGCCGACGTCGTCATCGCCTACGAGCCCATCTGGGCGATCGGGGAGAAGGGGCGACCTGCCACCGTCGAGGAGCTCGTGGAGCCCTTCGCGGCCCTCGGCGCCGAGTACTCGGGCCGCGTGAAGGGGCTGCTCTACGGCGGCTCGGTGAGCCTCGAGAACGCGGCCGACCTGCTCGGGATCGAGCACGTCACCGGCCTGTTCGTCGGCCGCACTGCGTGGAAGGTCGAGGGGTACCTCGAGCTGCTGCGCATCGGGGCGGGGCACGAGAGGGGCTGACCCCACGGGGCGGCGAGCCCAGGGGCCCTGGGACGGCGGATCCCAGGGAGGGGCCCCGGTGGCGGCTCCCGGACAGAGGTCCCGGATGGTGGCCCGCCGGGCCCGGGGCCTGACTCGCGGGACGGTGAGGCACTACTCTGGCCACGAGTGGTGAACCGGTTGGTCGCATGAGTGCTGATGCCCGCGACAACGATGGGACGCCCGCCCTCACCCCCCGACGATGGAGGACCCATGGCCACCACCACCCCGCGTCTCGACGGCAGGACGGCCCTGGTCACGGGCGCCGGGTCCGGGATCGGCCGCGCGATCGCCGACCGCTTCGCCGCAGAGGGCGCACGCGTGGTCTACGCCGACATCGACGAGCAGTCGGCACGCGAGGCCGCCGACGCGTCCGGTTCCCAGGCCGTGCGCATGGACGTCTCCGACGAGCAGAGCGTCGAGGCCGCCTATGCGGACCTCACCGCGCGCGGCGCCTCGCCCGACGTCATCGTCGCGAACGCCGGCGTGCAGCTGTTCGGCCAGGACGCGAAGACCGCCGACGTGCCGCTCGAGGCCTGGAACAGGACCCTCGCGGTGAACCTCACCGGCACCTTCCTCACCGTCAAGCACGGCGTGCGCGCGCTGCTCGCCTCCGGCGGCGGCTCGATCATCTGCACCGGCAGCCCCACGGGCCTGAACGGCGAGGGCGCCGACTTCGCCGCCTACAGCTCCACGAAGGGCGGTATCCACTCCCTCGTGCGCGCGACGGCGATGGCCTACGCGGGCGACAACATCCGCGTGAACACCGTGGTGCCCGGGTTCACCGAGACGTCGCTGGTCACTACGATCTCCGAAGATCCCGGCGCACGCGAGGGCATCGTCGGGCGCACCCCGCTGGGGCGCGCGGGGACACCCGATGACGTCACCGGCATCATGGTCTACCTCGCGAGCGACGAGTCCAGCTTCGCCACGGGCGCGATCTTCCGCGTGGACGGCGGCATGACCTCGCTGTGACGGAAGCCGGGCCCGCCAGCCGATCCGGCGGGATCAGCGCTTCACGGCGTCGATCTTCAGCATCTTGGCAATGACGGAGTCGAGCTCGGAGTCCTTCCAGATCTTCTGCCAGTCCTCGCGGATGATCGACTCGCGGCCGTAGTCCATCGCCAGCAGGCAGGCGTCGGAGAACGGGTTCGAGCCGCGCAGGGCGTTGGTCAGCGAGATGAAGATGTGTCCGTAGAAGATCGCCTTCACGGCGTCCTCGGGGATGCCCTGCTCGTTGATCGCGTAGTCCATCGAGTCCTTGAGGAACTGGCCGATCATGCATCCGGTGGTCTCCACGAGGGTGGGCTCGAGCTGGGCGAGCTGCTTGACGCTCACCCAGTGCACGTCGATCACGGGGGCGTAGATCGCGCGGATGACGTCCTCGACGCGCTTCTTCGCGGCGGCGCGCTCGCCGTCGGAGCCGTCGGCCTCCTCCTCGCCCTCGAGGGCCGCGACGACCTCCTGCGGGGCGGCGATGCCGCCGAAGGTGTCCGCCCACTCCTCGGGGGTGGTGCGCTCGAGGAAGACCGAGGGGTGCGCCGGGTGCGCGCACGCCTGCAGCACGCCGTCCTTGGTCGCGAGCAGGCCCGCGTAGGCGGCGGCCGGGTCCAGGGTGAGCAGCACCGAGCCGTCCTTCATCTTCGGCACGACCTGCTCGGAGACCTTCCCGAGGACCACGTCGGGCACGGCGAGGATGACGACGTCGCTTTCGCCGGCGACCTCGTCGATGTCGCTCACGGCGCGCCCCAGCGCCTCGACGCGCTCGATGCCCGCGGGGGAGGACTCGCAGTAGTGGATGGTCGCGTCGGTGAGGTTGAGGTTGTTGGACACGCGCGTGCCCATCTTCCCGGCAGCGCCGACGACGGCGACGGTGAGGCTCTGATCGAGCTCGACCTTCTTGCCCTTCAGCGGGTTCAGCTCGCGGCTGTCGGTGGTGGTCATGGGGTTCCTCCTGGTCGGTGGTGGATGACTGTGTGGTCGGGTGGTCGGTGGCGCGTGCCGACGGGTCAGCGGCGTGCGCGCAGGGCGGCGAGCGTCGCCTCGGTCCAGTCGCGCTCGAGGGTGATCGTGCTCGCGGCATCGCCCTGCCAGGGCAGCCAGTGCTCGGCGATCGCGGCGGGGCGCCGGCCCCCGCGGTAGACGGCGTCGAGCTCATGATCGAGGTCCAGCAGGCCCTCGCCCATGCGGGCGCCGGAGAAGGTGAAGCCCACCCAGCCCTCCTGGCGGGCGAAGCGGAAGTCCTTGACGTGCAGGTCGAGGGTGAACGGGGCGGCGGCGTCGATGACGTCGTCCGGGTGTTCGAGCGCGGAGACGCAGTTGCCGGGGTCCAGGCAGACCCCCACCAACGGGGAGTCGAGCGAGCGCACGATCCGCAGCAGGTCCTCGGTGGGCAGCTGCTCGTAGGTCTCGAGCGCCAGGGCGATGCCCGCGGACTCGAGCAGGGGGAGCGTGGCGCGCAGGGCGGTGATCGCCTGCTCGATACCGCCTGCGACCTCGTGGGTCTGGATCATCGAGCGCAGCACGCGCGCATCGAGGGCCCGGGCGATCGCGAGATACCGGGCGAGGTGGTCGGGATCGATCGTCCGGGTGCCGAGCTCGAGGCGCAGGCCGTGGTGCTCGGCGCGCTCGCGCAGGGCAGCCAGCTCGTCCGCATCGGCGTCCTCGATGCGCGGATCGTCGCAGATCTGGAAGACGTCGCAGGCCAGCTGCGCGGCGCGGTCGATCATGTCCGCGATGGAGAGGCGGTCAGGGTTGCGGTCGCTTCCCTCCCAGAAGAGGGCGTAGCTGCCGATGCCGATGTCCGTGCGGTGCTCGTCCGTGCGGTGCTCAGCGCTCCGGGCCTGGTCCACTCGCGTCACCTCTCGCCTCACCTCGTCGTGGCGCGGGGGAGGGCGCGCCGCCCGCGGTCGTGATGGGTCCAGGGTAGGCGCGAGTGCCCATATTGGTCAACCGGTTGAGCAGCATTGAGAGCCGGGGACGGGCTCAATCTGAGGGCTGGGAGTGTCTCGGTGTCGGAACGCCGGCCTCGGCGGCTCGTAAGACGACGTCCCCGGGCCCGTGCGGCCCCGCGCGCCGACCTCAGTCCTCGGCGGCCTCGAGGATCCGGTCGCGGGCGGTCGCCATGTGCGCGACCATCGCCGAGGCAGCGCGCTCGCCGTTGCGCTCCTCGAGGGCGGCCAGGATCTGCGCATGCTCCGCGTGGGCTGCCTCCATGTCGTCGCGGTCGCGTACGGCGCGGTCGTTGTAGACGCGCAGGAGGCTGCGGGTGACCTGCAGCAGATCGGTGAGCATGGCGTTGTCGGCCGCGGTGGCGAGCACTTCGTGGAAGGCGGCATCGGCCGCGACGAAGGCCTTGAGGTCCTCGAGGCTCTCTGCCATCGTCGCGGTCGTGCCGCGCAGCTTCTCGAGCTGCTCTGCCGAGATCCTGTCGGCCGCCAGACGCGCCGTGTAGCTCTCGAGGCCCGCGCGCAGCTCGTTGAGCTGGTCGGTGTTCTGCTTGCCGATCATGAGGCCCCAGCGCAGGGTCTGGGGGAGCAGGTCGCTCGCGGATCCGCGCAGGTAGGTGCCTGATCCGGGGCGCACGTCGACGATCCCCAGGATCTCGAGGGCCGCGAGGGCCTCACGCACCGCCGAGCGACCCACGCCGAGCGTGCTCGCGAGCTGGCGCTCCGGGGGCAGGCGTGTGCCGGGGGCGACCTCGCCGCCGGTCAGGAGCTCCAGCAGCCGACGTGCGACCTCGGAGACAGGAGTGCCGGCGGGCACTGCTGCCAGCGACGATGCGATGGCGTCGGAGGCGCTGTCGGAGAAGGCGGGCATGAGGTGAAGGTATCAAGAGCGCGGGGCGGGCCCGGCCTCATCGGCGGGGCCGACGCGGAGCACGGTTCCCGCCGCCACGCGCAGCGGCCGCCCGTCGTCCGAACCGGCCGCCGCCTCCCAGTCCTCGAGGCCGGCGTTGACCAGCAGGACATCCTCGCCGCGGGCGATCAGGGCGGTGCCGGGGCCGCCGGGCCCGCACAGCACGCGCACCTCCCGACCCGACCAGGGCGCGAGAGCGACCAGCAGCTCGCCCAGCGGGGTCAGCTGAGCCCCGGCCTCGCCGGTGAGCACGCCGCGGGGACCGGCGAGCTCGCCCAGGGTGACGCTCTCGACGCCGCCGTGCGCGGCCTCCGCGAGGGCGGCGGCCGTCCACGCGGCCGCCCAGGACGTGCGCCCGCGTGGATCCGTGCTGCCGGGCACCAGGTGCGCGCCCCAGCCGGAGGCGTCGGCACGATCGACGAGCTCCGCCTGCGTCGCCACCGCATTCACCCGCGGACGCAGCGTGAGCGGGCCGAGGTGCAGCCGCGCCGTCGGCCGCAGCATCCGCGCCGAGGCGAGCACGTCCCCGAGGGCTGCGACGCTCTCGGCCACGTGCCAGCTCTCGCGCATGTGCATCTGAGGGGTCGAGGGGAACGAGAGGAGCTCAGCGGCGGGGACTGCATGGATCTCGCGGTTCAGCTCGGTGAAGTGGGTGCGCGAGCCCGCGACGAGCTCCGCGCCCCTGCCCGCGCAAGCGCTGCGCAGGCGCTCCCAGAGCGCAGTCGTCGTCACGTGGCGCGTCTCGTCGACGATCCCGATCCGGCGCACAGGAAGTCCCGCCGCATCGGCCGCATCCAGGAGCGCCGGGACGTTGGTGGTCTCGGAGGCGATGATCCGCAGGTCGGCGGGCAGGCCCGTCGCGACGGCCTCGTCGGCAGCGGCCGCGAGCACCTGCTCGGCGCCGAACCTTTCGCTGACCTCGACCATCAGGTGGTCGAAGCCGGCCTCGGCCGAGATCGAGCGCGGGCCGCCGCGTTGCACGCCGGCCGCCGCGGTCGTGGCGCCGAGGCCGAGGTGCGGAAGCGTGCGGGTGCGGGCGGCTGCGAGGAGATCGGCGAGAGCGGTCGGGGTCGGCTCTGACGCCGACGGGGGAGAGGGGTGCGTCGCAGCAGTCGGCGCCGACGCGGGGACCGCCGGTGCCTGCGAAGGAGAGGGGTGCGCCGGCGGCGCGGCGGGCTCGGGGACCAGGGAGATCTCCTGGGTGATGCTCTCGCCCGCGGAGACCTCGTACGGGAAGGGCTGGGCGAGCGGGCGCGAGTAGATCTTGAAGCTCGCGTCGGTCCAGTTCCGCTGGTCCTCCATCTCGAACACGTCGCCCAGCAGCTCGAGGCGCGCCCGGACTCCGGCGTGCTCGAGGTCGAGGCCGCGGATGTCGAACAGCGGCTGCCACGGGGCGATCGGCCGGGGGAAGCGGAAGTCCCGTCGGTCGCCGCGGGTCGTGGTCACGACCGCGTCGTCGCCCGCCATGGCGCGCGGGAGCATGGCCGTGAGGCCCACGCGGTTCGTGGTCAGCGAGGTCTCGACCGTGACTGCGAAGCGCAGGCTCAGGCGCTCGGGTGTCATCGTCAGCTCTGAGAGAGCGCTCGCACCGCCGCCCGCGCCTGTGTACCGCACGCGCAGGGTGCGGGTGAGCGAGGGGCCGGCGCTGCGGGACCACTCCTCCTCGAGGATCTCCGGGGCTACGGTGCCCCAGTCGCGGTCGCGCAGCGCGGGACGCGCGGACTCCAGCAGCACGGTGCCGTTCCAGGCGATCTCGCTGACCTCGTCGCCCCCGCAGCGCAGCGACCAGGGCCCCAGGGTGTGCGTGGTGCGGTTGTCGAGGGACTGCTCGGCGCCGAGGGCGGCGGGCGCATCGGCCATGGGGTCTGCTCCTTCACTCATCGGGCGATCGCCTCGAGCTCCTGCCCGGGCGCGACCCGGGGCAGGAACAGCGTCGAGACGGCCTGGGCGGCGCCGAGGACCACAGCGATGATGATCCAGGTGCTGGTCAGGGAGGTTGTTGCGGTGAGCATCGCCCACAGGAGGCTGCCCAGCATGAAGCCTCCCACGAGCATCCCGCTCATCCAGCTCACGCCGAGGGCTCGCACGCGGGTCGGGTAGACCTCGGCCTGGTAGGTGTAGCCGACGCCCGACCAGGTGCCGTTGGTGGCCTGGAACAGCAGGAAGATCGCGACCAGCAGCACGCTCGAGCGGTCGGAGACCAGGATGATCAGCGCGAGCGGGGCGATCGCCGCGGCCGAGCCGATGAGCACGGAGCGTCGGCCGAAGCGCTCGCCCAGGAGCCCGCCCACCAGGTAGAACACGACGCCGGCGGCCCCGCCGACGAGCAGCAGCGCGGCGACGGCGGAGGATGCCCAGCCCTTCACCTCGGCCATCCAATAGGCCAGGTAGATGTTCGTGGCGACGTAGGACATGCCGTACAGCAGCCAGGTGACCGAGAGGCTCACGGCCGTGCGCCGCACCCCGCCGGCAGCCGAGAACAGCTGGCGGAAGGTGCCCTTCTCGAGCTGGGAGACGTCCACGGGCATCACCCGCTGCAGACGCGCGACCTCCGCGTCGTCCCCGCGGTCGAGCGCCGCGCGCAGCGAACGGATGTGCAGGTAGCGGGGCGATTCGCGGACCTTCGCGCGGGCGATCGCGACGAGCACGAGCGGCAGCACGCCGAAGAGGAACACGGCCCGCCAGCCCAGTCCCGAGACCAGCAGGTACATCCCCGAGGCCATGAACACGCCCACGGTGTACCCGGACTGGACGATCGAGTAGAGCATGCCGCGTCGCCGCGCGGGCACCTGCTCGTTCACGAGCGTCACGGAGACCGCGAGCTCTGCATTGGCGAAGCCCGAGGCCAGCGCGCGCACCAGCACGAGGCTCCAGAACCCCTGCACGAAGAACGTCAGGCCCGTGAACACGCCTGCCGCGATCAGGCACAGCATCCAGGCGAAGCGTCTGCCGCGGGCGTCCATGACGCGGCCCATCCAGAGCGCGATCGCGAACTCCGCGGCGTAGACGAGCATGCCCATCACGCCGAGCGCCGAGGCCGAGATGCCCAGCTCGGAGGTGATGTCCGCGATGGTGAGGTTGAACAGGTTGGTGTCGTAGGCCGCGAGCGCCCAGCCCAGCAGCGCGACGATCACGAGGTAGATCGTGTACCGGCGACCGGGTTCGGTGTCGAGGGAGCCGGGGCCGACGGGGGGTTCGCCCACCGGCGGGAGGGAAGCGGTGGCCGGATCGGGCTGCGGGATGCGTGAGTTCACGATGACTCCTCGTCGAGTGGGTGTGCGGCGGCGGGCGCGCGGGGCGGGGCCTCGGCGCGGCGGGTCGCGGGTGCGCCGAGGCCGCAGGAGCGCTGAGGTCGCGGGCCGCGCGGCTCAGGCCAGACCGTAGATCACAACCGGTTGACCGGTCAACGGTCGCGTGATGGAGGGCGAAGCGGCGCAGTGGTCAGCGCCCCAGCCGCCGGTACTCCCGTGGAGCCATGCCGCACGCGGCCGTGACGTGGCTGTAGAAGCTGCTGAGCGAGCCGAATCCGCTGGCCGAGGCGATCTCCGCCGTGGTGAGGCCGCTCGTGATCAGCAGACGCTGCGCCTCGGCGACCCGGCACATGGTGAGGTACTCGCCGATGGTCACGCCCACCGCCTGGCGGAACACCGTCATCGCGTGCGAGGGCGCGAGGTGGACCGCGCTCGCGACGTCGGCCACGGCGAGCTCCTCCGTGAAGCCGTCCATCACCACCTGCGCCATCGTGCGCACGTGCTGCAGGCGCTCGGCGGTCAGGCCGCGCCTCCCGCCGTCCGACGGGCCGGCCGGGGAGGCGTGCTCGGCCTCCGTCTGCAGGATCCGCAGCACGGCCGCGCGGATCTCGAGCAGGGCGAACTCCTCACGGGTGCGGTCGCCGATCTCCTCGAGCCAGAGGCTCGTCATGCCCGCGAACCGTGCCACCAGATCGGGCGCCTCGATCACCAGCGGTCGGGCGCGGAGCAGGGCGCCCACCGCATCCTCGGGAAGACCCCAGCGCATCGCCGTCCCGAGCGGGACGTGGACCCAGCACACGTCGCCAGGCCGGGAATCCACGAGACCGTGCGGCTGGGTCGCCCAGAACATCGCGATCCGGCCCTCGCGGACGATGAGCGGAGCCCCTGCATGCAGGTATCGCAGCTCCCCGCGCACCACCACGTTGATCTCGACGTCGTTGTGCCGGTGCATCGACTCCATGACGGGCGGGTCGCCGCGGCGGCACCACAGTCCCTGGTCCGCGGCGACGACCTCGGACCTCGAGCCGGGGGAGCCTGCCATGGCATCACAGTAGGCGTCGCGCGCGCCGGATCAGGGGCCGTCCGCGCTGGCTCAGGGATCGTGCAGAGGCGGTCGCGCGCGGGCCGCACGCCTGACCGGACGTCCCGGGGCGTAATGTCGAGGCCCCAACAAGCAGAAGAATCGAGGCGACTTCATGCGCAGCAGCGTCATGAGCATCCGCACCATCACCCGCAGCGCCTGCGCGCTCTCGGCGACCACGCTCCTCGCGCTCGGGGCGGCGAGCTGCGGCAACGGGTCCGACGACGGCGGTGCGGACACGGCGCAGGGCGGCGACTCCGCGGCAAGCGACGGCGGGGGAGCGAGCCAGGAGCCGGCCGACGGTGCCTCCGATGGCGGAGGGGCATCCGACTCCGGCGCGGCCTCCGACGAGTCGTCGGACGGCTCCTCGTCCGCGAGCTCCGACTCGTCGACGCCCTCGGACGACACCTCCGACGACACCTCCGACGGCTCCTCGGGCAAGGGATCGTCGGACGACGACTCCTCGGTCTCCTCCAAGGGAGCGGGCTCCGGGACCGCCTCGGGCAAGGCCGACGGCGGCGGCAGCAACGACAAGGTGTCGGACTGCACCGCCTCGAACCTCGACGTCTCCGTCAGCCAGGGGGACCCCGCGGCCGGGAGCGTCATGTTCACCATCTCCTTCACGAACACCGGCGACGATCCGTGCCGCATCGGCGGGTATCCGGGCGTCTCCGCCGTCGGCGGCGGGAACGGCACCCAGCTCGGGAAGGCCGCGCAGCGCGGGCGGGCCGGCAAGGCCGCCGTCCTGATCCCCAACGGCCACGCCGAGGCGTCGCTGAAGGCGGTCGACGTGGGCGACGGCGGCGGTCCCCTCGGCGACGAGTGCAAGGCGACCGACGCCGACGGCTGGCGCATCTACGCGCCGGGCTCGAAGAAGGCGGCGTACGTCGAGCAGGACGGCCTGCACGGCTGCGCGGGCGACGTCGACTGGCTGACCGTCGACGGGGTGCACGGGATGAAGTGACCGGTCCGCCGCGTCGCTGAGCGGCGGCGCCCGCGGATCCGGGCCGGCCACCGGGGATCCGGGCCTGCACCTGCGGAAGCGGGCCGACGGCCACGGATCCGGGGCAGCACCGAAGAATCCTGGAAGAACGGCGCACGATCCCGCGAGACCTCTCCCGTGGTGCGTCCATAGCGTGGGCCCATGACCACGAAGACGTTCGTCACCTCCCCCAAGATCACCATCATCGGCGCCGGCGGGTACGTGTTCCCGTTCCGCCTGATCGGCGACATCCTCAGCTTCCCCGCCCTGCGCGACGCGACGCTGTGCCTCATGGACGTGCGGCCCGAGAAGCTCGGCCCCGTCGCCCAGGCCGCACGCGACCTCGTCGCCCACCACGGCTTCGCCACGCGGGTCGAGGAGACGACCGACCGGCGCGCGGCCCTCGAGGGCGCCGACGTCGTCGTCATCACCTTCCAGGTGGGCGGGATCCCGTCCTACCGGCACGACGTCGAGATCCCGCGGAAGTACGGCATCGACCAGGCCGTCGGCGACACCGTCGGCCCCGGCGGGGTGTTCCGCTTCCTGCGCTCCGTCCCCGCGTACGCCGAGATCGCGGCGGACGCCCGCGAGGTGTGCCCCGACGCCGCTTTCATCAACTACGCGAATCCCATGGCGATGGCGACCGCGTACCTCAACGCCCAGGGTCTGCGCACCGTGGGGCTCTGCCACAGCGTGCAGGGGACCACGCGGATGCTCGCCCGCACCCTCGACGTCCCCTACGACGAGGTCTCGTACCGCTGCGCGGGCATCAACCACCAGGCGTGGGTGCTCGAGCTGTTCCGCGGCCAGGAGGACCTCTACCCGCGGCTGCGCGAGGTGATGGCGCAGCGGCACCGGCCCGGCCGCGCCGCCGCTGACCTCGCCGGGGACGACGGCGACCACTCCGACGCCGCGGAGGCGGCCAGCACCTACGAGGGCGGCAACGAACAGGTGCGCACCTCGATCATGAACACCTTCGGGTACTTCCAGACCGAGTCGAGCCACCACGCCTCGGAGTACGTGCCCTACTTCCGCAAGGATCCGGAGACCACGAAGGAGTACATCCCCGAGCGCTGGGACTACTTCGAGATCTGCGCCGCGCACGACGACCAGGGCGACATCGACGACCAGCTCGAGCGGTTGAAGGCCGAGCTCGCCCCGAGCGTCGAGTACGGCGCACAGATCGTGAACTCCCTGGTCACGGGAACACCCAGCGTCGTGCACGGGAACGTGCCGAACCGAGGCGCCCTCATCACGAACCTTCCGGCCGACGCCTGCGTCGAGGTGCCCTGCCTGGTCGATGCCAGGGGTGTGCAACCGACCTCCGTCGGCGACCTCCCGCCGCAGCTCGCGGCACTGAACCGCACCAACGTCAACGTGCAGACCCTCGCCGTGCGCGCCGCGCTGACGGGGGACGTCGAGAACGTGTTCCAGGCCGTGGCCCTCGACCCCCTGACCTCGGCCCAGCTGACGCTCGAGCAGTCCCGCGCCATGACGTCCGAGCTGCTCGAGGCGCACCGCGACCTGCTCCCGGAGGGGCTGCGCCCTGCGGCGCAGCCGGGCGGCGCCGAGAGCTGACGGCGCGCCGCCTCAGCGAATCACGTGACGTCGCGACCCGCCCACCGCCAGTTGTGCGGGGCCTCGCGGGGCCGGTACGCACCGACGGGGAGGTCGTCGGCCACGCGCATCAGCCACAGGGTGAGCCGACGCAGCAGGCGCTCCCGCACCTCGGCGAGCGCGGGGTCGTCGATCAGGTCGTGGACCTCGGCCGGGTCCTGCTGCAGGTCGTGGAGGGAGAAGGTTCCGAGGTCGTCGGCGATGAGCTTGTACCGGCCGTCCACGACCATCCGCATCTCGCCGCTCTGGGTGACGGAGTTCAGCTCGTCGAAGGAGCGCCCCTCGTAGGGGAAGTGCAGGGGCGGCCGGTCACCCTCCCCGTACGAGACGCCCCCGTACCCGTGCTCCGCGTACATCGTGGAGAACTCCTCGGTCGGCACCTCCTCGCCCGCGAGCAGGGGGAGCAGGGACCTGCCCTGCACGCCCGGCGGGAACGGAGCCCCGACCAGCTCGCAGAGCGTCGGCAGCACGTCCACGATCGAGACCGGCTCCGCTCGTCGCTGGGAGCTGATGCCGGGGCCGGCGACGCCCAGCGGGATGCGCACCAGCGCCTCCGGCAGGCCCGCGCCCTTGCGCTGCAGGCCGTACTCGCCGACGAGGTCCCCGTGGTCGCTGAGCACGATCACGACGGTCTCCTCCAGCGCGGGCCCCAGACGGTCCACCAGCCGGCCGATCTGATCGTCGATGAGCCGCAGCATCCCCAGATAGTTCGCCCGCAGCCGCCTCCATTCGGCGTCGAAGCCGGGACGCTTGTCCTCGATGAGCGCGTGCAGCCAGCGGAACCTCCACCCCATCCGGTCCAGGACCTCGGGACCGACCGACCGGTCGGGGACCTCGGCGGGGTCGAACATGCTGAAGTACGGCTCGGGCACCTGGTAGGGGTTGTGGGGCTCGGGGAACGAGACCCACAGCAGGAACGGGTCCTCGCCGGTCATCGCGTCGAGATCCCGGATGGCCCCGTCGATGATCCGGGCGGGCAGCTGCACCTCCGGCGCGAAGGGCGCCGGCTCGTGGGCGACCGAGTGGTCCAGCTCGTGCAGCCAGGCGTCGAAGGCCTCCTGCTCGGCGCTGTCCGCAGGGCCGCCCTCGTGCATGAACGGCCCGTGGTAGGCGTCGAAGTCCTCGGGGCGTGCGTGCATGTGGGGCTTGCCCGCGAAGTGCAGCCGATATCCCTGCCCACGCAGCACGTCCAGCAGGTCCGACGAATAGACGGCGTGCTGGGGCGTGGAGTTCTGGCGCACCCGGTGCGCCGAGGGGAAACGGCCGGTGAGCAGGCTCGTGCGGGCCGGGACGCACGCGGGAGCGCTCGAGTACGCCCTCTCGAAGCGGGTGCCGTCCTCGAGCAGCGCATCCACGCGGGGCATCGAGTCCGGGCCGCCCGCGCCGGCGGTGAAGCCGGTGCGCTGCTGGTCCGTCATCAGGATCAGGATGTTCGGGCGGGCTGGGGATGCGGTCGGTTCGCTGGGCATGGGCCGGGGAATCCTTCCGGTGCGGCATCGGCGCCGCGCCTCGCCGCAGATGCTACGGGTCGGCCCCGGCGTCGGGCGCGGGTTCCGAGACGGGCCGACGCCCCTCCGCGATCCCGCCCCGCTCGCGACCCCTTGTCCACCATGTGGTCGCCGCGTAGCGTCGGAGGCGTCCACCGTCGAACGAAGGAGATGCGCGATGAACGAGACCGTTGACGTCCCGACCCCGGCCGGAGCCGAGCGCACGCGGCCCGAGAACGCGGAGGGGGGCTTCCTGGCCTCCGATGCCCTGGCCAAGAACCTGCAGCGCGTGCTCGTGGAGCTCACTGCGCTCCACCTCGTGGGCAAGCAGGCCCA
>NZ_JAEDAJ010000014.1 GCF_016623465.1 Brachybacterium halotolerans | reverse complement strand
CCGCGGTGTCGCTGGAAGCCAGGCCTCCACGGAGAATGTGGATAAGCCGGATAAGAACGCCCCCTCTTCCAAGCTCAACAACCTTTCAGTGGATAGCCCCGTGGAAAACACCCCCTTGTGGAGGAACCACTGCGCATGTCCAGAGATCGATGCACACGCGCACGCCCCCGACGCCCCACCCCTTGACCCTGTGCCGACCACACGGTCTCTGATGGCCCCCTCACCCCACCTAAGAGAAGGGACCCCGCATGAGCCAGCACGACCTCGTCACCGACCTCCGCGCCCGGCACCCGGAGATCGCCCTCGCCCTGCCCGGCGAGGACATGTACGCCCGCTCGCTCGACCTGTGGAACGGCGGGGTCACGACGAGACCCGCCGTCATCGCCCGGCCAACCAGCACCGATGAGGTGTCCTCGCTCGTCCGGCTCGCCCGGGAGCACGACGCTCCTCTCGCCGTGCGGGGCGGGGGCCATGACTGGCTGGGCCGGTCCCTGGCGGCCGACGGGCTCACGATCGACCTCGCCGACCTGCGCGACGTGCGGATCGAGGGCACGGAGGCGGTCGTCGGCGGCGGCGCCCTGGCCCGGGACCTCGTCGCCGAAGCGAGCCCGCGCGGACTGCTCGCCGCGACCGGCACCGCCGGATCGGTGGGGCTGGCCGGGCTCTCCCTCGCCGGCGGCTACGGCCCGCTGCTGGGGACGGCAGGCCTGGCCTGCGACAACATCATGGGGGCGGAGGTCGTCCTGGCCGACGGCACGGTCACCTCGACGCAGGAGGATCCGGAGCTGCTGTGGGCGCTGCGGGGCGGCGGCGGGAACTTCGGCGTGGTGGCGTCGATGCGGATCGCCCTGCACCGCGACCCCGGCATCGTCGGCGGGACCGTGCTCTTCCCGGGGTCGCAGGCGTCGACGGTGCTTGACGGCTGTGCCGAGCTCATCGCACGCGGGATCCGTGGCCTGACCCTCCTCGCCGAGCTCACGCACGTCCCCGACGCCGGCCCCAGCGTGCTCGTGGTCGCGGTGTGGTCCGGCGAGCCCGACGGGGCGGGCCCCGCGCTCGACGCGGTGCGAGGACTCGGCACTCCCCTCGTCGAGGACCTGAAGCCGACGACGCAGCAGGACCTGCTCGCGGGCTTCGACCAGCAGGTGCCGCACGGGATGCACTGGTGCATGCGCGCACGGACGGTCCGCGCCCTGACCCCCGAGGTCATTCAGGCGCTGCTCGCCGCGGCGGAGGGCCGGCCGGGTCCCGGCGCCGGCATCGGGATGCGGCAGTTCCACGGCGCGGCGACCGACGTGCCGGCGGATGCCACCGCCTTCGGCCGGCGCGAGGAGCACGTGGCCCTGGAGATCTCGGCCGGGTGGACCGACGGGGAGGACCCGGAGCCCTACGTCGAGTGGGCGGAGCAGGTGCGGCGCAGCCTGGAGCCGCTCGCTCTTCCCGGCGGCTATCCGAACTTCCTCGCTCCGCAGTTCACGGATCAGGTCGCGGCCTCGTACGGCGGCCACGCCGATCGCCTGCGCAGGGCGAAGGCCCGCGTCGACCCCGACGGCGTCTTCACCGCAACGCCCCTGCCCTCCTGACGCGACATCATCCCGCCCCGCGGCCGCTGACAGCGCGCCCCGCATGCCCGATCATGGACGTGGGTGGGAGCGTCATTCGCCCGAGAGCACAGAGAGCCGAGACCGTGCGAGAGCGGGGAACCCTGTGCACCTGAGCGAGACGGTCGGACACGACGCGACCCGCTGCATCGTCCTCGTCCACGCCGTGCGGTCCTCGCGGACCATGTGGAAGGGCCAGACCCGCAGGCTGCGCCGGCGCGGGTACACGGTGATCGCGCCGGACCTGCCGGGGCACGGACGGCGCCGTGACGAGCCGTTCACGCTCGACGGGGCGCTCGCGACGATCGAGGACGCCGTGAGCGCGTGCGAGGAGCCGCCGCTGCTGGTCGGCCTCTCGCTCGGCGGCTTCCTCGCCCTGCACTGGGCCGGCACGCATCCCGGGCGCCTGGCCGGCGTGGTCGCCGCCGACTGCACGATCGTCCCCGGCCCGGCGCTGGCCCGGATCTACGGGCTGTGGATCAGCATGAAGGACTGGATCCCCGGCGATTCCGACGCGCGGGTCGCCCGCGCCTTCGCGCGTCGGCACAGCGAGAAGGCGGCGCGGCGCTACTACGGGGGCGGGCGCGCCCACGGGGTGGTCCGGGGAGTGGTGCGCACCATCGGCTCCCTCGACCTGCTGGCCGACGTCGCCGCGATCAACGTGCCCCTGACCTTCATCAACGGTGCGCAGGATCCCTTCCGACGGCACGAAGCCCTGTTCGTGGAGGCCGGGCGCGACGCGCGCCTCGTGATCCTCGACGACGCCGGCCACCTCGCGAACCTCTCCCGGCCCAAGCGCTTCACAAAGGTGCTGCGCCGCGCCGCCGGCGAGAGGGCCGACGGCCACCCCGCTCACCCCGCCCTCAGCACCCACTCGCCGTAGAAGATCGCGAGCCTGACGCCCACGCGAATCGCGGACGTCAATCCGACACAGAACGTGCTCCATGCGCGGCAACGACCTCGCGCACCACCTCGAGGATCTCGGATGAGAGGTGCCCGGCCTCCAGAGCCTCGACGACGGGGCCCTCAAGGAGCTGCTCGAGGTCTCGCGTGCGTCGATGCACGGGTGCTGCTCGAATGTCGTCTCGAAGGCCCGCCGTGTTCCGGCCCGCGCGCGCCGAGCCATCCAGCTCAGAGGACTCGGAGGTCGGCGCACCAACGTCCGCGACCACTGTTCCCGCTCCTCGGCGCGTGACGATCACACCAGCTTCTTCGAGGAGCTTGAACGACCGGGCCACGGTGCCTGGCGCTAGACCGAGATCGCGAGCGAGCGCTCGGATCGTCGGAAGTCGATCCCCAGCCCGCAGTTCCCCCGCATCGATCTGCGCGAGTATCTCGCAACGAACCTGCTCGAACGGCGGCGTCGGATTCGAGAGGTCGACGACGATCCGAGTCATGACGTTCTTTCTCCGGTACTCCCCGATTCGACCTCCGCAGCCCCCGCGGGCTGCCGCAGCGCACCGTGGAGGCCCTGGCGCCCCTCGCCTTCCGGACTACGCCGCGCGAAGACCTCCGGGAAGACCACCATGATCAAGCCGACCGGGAGCAACAGGAATCCGACGACGAGCGCCATGCCCCCGAGGAGGATGCATGCCTTCTCGAGGCTCGTCGTGCGCGCGAGGCCGTCGGCCGTCAGCAGGCGCGCCACCAGGAGCCCGGAGACGGGGAGGATGCTCAGTGCAGCCGACAGCACCACCGCGCCGAGGACTGATGTCGATGAACGTCGACGCAGCAGGATGTCCCGAGCGTCGTTGCTCGGCCGACGCCTGATCACCTCCCGAATCACCAGCACGGTGCAGACCAACAGCACCGTCATCGCCGCCCAGAGGGGTGCTGTGAAGTAGAGACCGGGAAAGGGGGAGAAGTACGAGTACGCGATCTCGCCGGTGGGCAGTGCGCGCTCGGTCGCGTATCCCCGACCGTCAACTGCAAGCGATGCGCCGAGGACGGAGAGGAGCACGAGCACGACGAGAGCCCCGCCGCTGATCCACAGCACCGCGGCAGGCACCACTACATCAAGGGAACGCGGGATCAGCGACGCACTGCGAACCCGGGACTGCGGAGCCGCGAGCGTGCGCTCACCCAGAGCGATACTGACGACCAGCACAGTGCCCCCGACACCGGGTCCGAGTGCTGCGACTGCGCCGTAGGCAAGCGGCTCCGGCGACGTAGCGCCGCTGAGGCCCAGCAGCCCGAAACCGGCCACCACGACGAGCGCAGCGAGTGTCCCGCACCATCGCGCAGCGAGCGCTCCGGCGTGGAGTCCCGTGCGCTCAGCTCCCAGCGCGCCGGCTGCCAGCAGCACACCGACCAGCACGAGCGCACCGAACATCGCGAGGAGTGCCGGCGGGAGTATCACCATCGACATCACGCGCCCCCTCGACCCTCATCTTGTATCGACATGTTGAAACAATGGAGCACTGTGGCGGTTGTGTCAATACCTCGATACAAGCGACATGGTCGAGGACCCAGGCGGCCCTGTCGGCTCGACCAAGATGAGAAACTGCCCGCGCTCACCCCGCCCTCAGCACCCACTCGCCGTAGAACAGGGCCAGCCCGGCGCCCACGCAGATCGCGCTGATCAGCCAGAACCGGATGGAGACGGTGACCTGGCTCCAGCCGCGCATCTCGAAGTGGTGGTGGATGGGCGTGATGAGGAACAGGCGCCTGCCCACGCCGTTGTTGCGCCGCTTGGTGAGCTTGAAGAAGCCGACCTGCAGGATCACGGTGACGGTCTCGAAGACGAACAGGCCGCCGAGCACGACCATCAGCAGCTCGGTGCGGGTCATGATCGCGAGGCCGGCGAGAGCACCGCCGAGGGCGAGGGAGCCGGTGTCACCCATGAACAGGATGGCGGGCGGCGTGTTCCACCACAGGAAGCCGATGCAGGCGCCGGCGAGGCAGGCGGCGACGAGGGCGAGGTCCAGGGGGTCGCGCACCTCGTAGCAGCCCGGCTCGACCAGTGCGCGGCAGTTCTGCAGCGACTTCCAGACCCCGATGAACGCGTAGGCGGCGAAGGCCATCGCGGAGGCGCCGGCGGCCTGGCCGTCGAGGCCGTCGGTGAGGTTCACGCCGTTGCTCGCGCCGGTGATCATGAGCACCGCCCACGCCACGAACAGGAGGGTCCCCACGATCACCCCGAAGGCGGCGAGGTCGATCGCCGTGTCGCGCACCAGGGAGATCCGGAAGCTCGCCGGGGTGATGCCGTCGCGGGCGAAGCGGGTGGCGAGCAGGGCGAAGACGACGGCCACCGTGGTCTGGCCCAGCAGCTTCTGCCACGATCGCAGCCCGAGGGAGCGCTCCTGGCGGATCTTCGTCCAGTCGTCGAGGAAGCCGACGAACCCGACGCCGAGCATCAGGAACAGCACGAGCATGCCGGAGACCGTGGGCGGCGACCATGTGACCAGGTGCGCGAGCAGGTAGCCGGCGAGCGTCGCGCCCATGATGGCGATCCCGCCCATCTGCGGGGTGCCGCGCTTGGACAGGTGGGTCGTCGGCCCGTCCATGCGCACGAACTGGGCCCACCCCCTGCGCTTGGCGAGCTCGGTGTAGAGCCGCGTGCCGACGGCGCCGACGATCAGGGCGATCGCCGTGCCCAGGAGGATCAGGGTCATGACTCGGGATCATCCCATCCCGGCTCGAGGGTCACCAGTCGGTGGGTCGCGCGGGTGCGCGCCACGTAGAGGTCCCGCTCCCCCGCCTCGCCGGCCGCCTCGATCGCGGAGGGGTCCACGACGATGACGCTGTCGAACTCGAGACCGCGCGCGTCGGGCGCGGGGACCACGCTCGCGCCGGTGCCGCGGAGCGCGTCCTGCGCCGCGTCCGCGTCGGCGGCCGTGGTGATCACGCCGACGAGGCCGTCGGGGTCGCTCGCGCGCAGCCCGTCGACCGCGCGGCGCAGGTCCTCGAGGAGACCGCCGCGCGAGGAGGGCACCCGGGTCGGGTCCTCGCCGTGGCGCAGGGAGCGCGAGAGCCGCTGCTGCGGGGCGATCCGCCCGAGCAGCTCGCGGGTGGACTCGAGGATCTCCGCGGTGGTGCGGTAGTTGACGCTCAGGGTCCGATGCTCGAAGCGGTCCTGGACGAAGGGGGCGAGCGCCTCGTCCCAGCTGCGGATCGTGCTGGTGGGCCCCGCCTGGGCGAGGTCGCCGACCACCGTCATCGAGCGCTCCGGGCAGCGCCGCACGAGCGCGCGCCACTGCATCGGGGAGAGCTGCTGGGCCTCGTCGACGACGATGTGGCCGACGACGTCCTCGGGCGGGCCGTCCACGAGCGCCCTCGCCTCGTCGAGCAGGGCGAGATCGGCGAAGGTCCAGGCCGTCGGGCCGCCCGCGCCGGCATGGGAGTGAGTCCCCGCCATCTGCTCGAGGTCCTCGGCCGACGCCACCGGCAGCGCGCGGGCGAGCGCCGCGGGATCGGCGAGGACGCGGCGCACCACGTCCTCGGGATCGAGGCGCGGCCACACGGTCCCGACGGCGCGGTCGACGGCGGGATCCTCGAGCAGATCCTCGTGGATCTGCTCCCAGTCGATGTCGAGATCGGCGCCCGTCCCCTGCGCGCCGCCGCCCATCCGGGTGAGGTCTCCCGCGACAGCCCGGTCGAGGTTCAGCCCGTAGGCGGCCTCGAGCTCCGCCTCGAAGGCGCTGTCCTCCCGCGTGGTGCGCGCCTCGAGCTCGCTGACCAGGTCGTCCACGATCGCCTCGAGGAACAGGGCGCGGGCCTCGGTGTGCCCCGAGGCGCCCTGCAGCGCGGATCGTCGGGCGGCGTCGACGAGCGCGGCGTCGAGCACGACGGTGTCGTGCGCCGTGCGCAGCGTGAGCGGCACCCCGTGGGGCTGATGCTCGCGCACGTGCGCGGCGAGCGCGTCCGCGAGCTCGGCGCGGCCCTTGAGCCGGGCGATGCGGTCGGGCTCCGCGCGCGTGGGCTCCGCGCCGACGAGGTCGGAGAGCGTCGCCAGGTGCACGTCGTTCTCCCCGAGCGATGGGAGCACGTCGGAGATGTAGGTGAGGAAGCGCCGGTTAGGTCCGAACACCATGACGCCGCGCCCGGCGATGGCCGACCATGCGTAGAGCACGAAGGCGGCACGGTGCAGCGCGACGATCGTCTTGCCCGTGCCCGGTCCGCCGTCGACCACGGTCACGCCGCGATGGGACGAGCGGACGATCTCGTCCTGCTCAGCCTGCAGGGTGGAAGCGGCCTCGCGCATCCGTCCCGTGCGGGGTCCGCTGAGGGCTGCGGTGAGCGGCCCGTCGCCGACCACGTCGCCCGGCAGCGGTGCGCTGCCGTCGAGGATCTCGTCGCTGACGCCGACGACCCGTCGGCCGTCCGTGCGCAGGTGACGACGCCTGCGCAGGCCCATCGGGCTGACCATGGTCGCGGCGTAGAAGGGGCGCGCGGCCTCGGCGCGCCAATCCACCAGCAGCGTTCCGCCCTCCGGGGTGCGCATGCCGATCCTGCCGATGTGCAGGCCGCCCTCGGGTGCGGAGGGTCCGTCGCCGCTGCCGTCGATGCGCCCGAAGCACAGCGAGCGCTCGGCCGCCCGCAGCTGATGGATCCTCTCCGCCAGCCGGTGCACCTCGACGTCCCGCGCATAGGCGTCCGCCGGACCGCCGACGGGGGCCGCGAGCGCCCGCTGCTGCGCCTCGCTCCGCTCCGCCACCTCCTGGTCGAGCTGTGCATGCATGCGGTCCACCGCGCGCTGCTCGACCGCCGCCTGCCCCTCTCGGCTCCCACCTGCATCGATACCGCTATGACCTGCCGAACTCTCCCGTTCGTCCACGCATCCCGCCTCTCGAAGACCCACCAACTATGAGGACGGCGGCGACGAAGGTCAACGTTGACTTCCTCTCCCGGCTCGTGTCCCGGGTCGGTCGTCGGGCCCCGGGTCTAGGCTCGCGGAGCATGACACCGGTACCCGACGAGCAGGCCCTCGACGAGCACGGCCGCCTCGACCCGCCCCTGGACGCCGACGAGTGGTTGACCCTGTGCGGGTTCCTCGACTACCAGCGGGCCACGTTCGCCTGGAAGTGCAGCAGGCTCGACGCCGCGCAGCTCGCACGCACCCTCCCGCCGAGCCCGATGACGCTCGCGGGGATGATGAAGCACCTGGCCTACGTCGAGGACGACTGGTTCAGCCGCGACCTGCACGACGATCCCCTACGAGAGCCCTGGGCGTCCGTCGACTGGAGGGACCGGCCCGACTGGGAGTGGGAGACCGCGGTCGTCGACGACCCCGACGAGGTGCGGGCCCTGTGGGCCGCGTCGGTCGAGCGCGCCCGCGAGCTCGCCGCCCGGGCGTACAAGGAGGGCGGCCTGGGCATCGCGGCCAGGCGCCGGTTCCCCGACGGGCGCAGCCCCAGCCTGCGCTGGATCATGACGCACATGATCGAGGAGTACGCGCGCCACAACGGCCACGCCGACCTGCTGCGCGAGTCGATCGACGGGGAGGTCGGCGAGTAGCGGCGCGAGGGTCGGCGGACGCGCCGGCAGGCAGGTCGGCGCGCACGTCGGCGCGCCCGCCCCCTGGCGCTCGGGGCCGCCCCGCGCGAGGATCGAGCCATGACCACGCGCACCCTCGCCATCCTCCTGTTCGACGGCGTCGAGGAGCTCGACGCCGTAGGCCCCTGGGAGGTCCTCTCGTACTGGACGCAGAACCACCCCGACGACGGCTGGCGGGTGGCCACCGCGAGCGACGGCGGCGGCGCGATCACGGCTGCGAAGGGCATGGTCATCACGCCCACGACCGCCCTCGAGGACCTTGAGCGCGTGGACGTCCTGCTGCACCCGGGCGGCCGCGGCACCCGCGCGCTGTTCAAGGACGCGGCGCACCTCGAGCGGGTGCGCCGGATCGCCGACGGCGCCGAGCTGATGACGAGCGTGTGCACCGGATCCCTCGTCTATGCGGCCGCCGGGCTGCTGCACGAACGCCCCGCGATCACGCACTGGGGCTCCGTCGACCTGCTGCGAGAGATCGACCCGAGCATCGACGTGCGCGAGGGCGAGCGCTGGGTGGACGACGGGGACGTGGTCACCTCGGCCGGGGTCTCCGCGGGGATCGACATGGCGCTGCACCTGGTGGGGCGCCTCGTCTCCCCGCAACGAGCCCGGGACGTCCAGCACGGCATCGAGTACGACCCCGCGCCGCCGGTGTGGGACGACGAAGGAGACGCACGATGAGCGCCGACAGCCACCCCGCGAGCACCGATCCCACGAGTTCAGATCCCGCCCCGCGCCCTCCGCTGCCGCCCTTCACCGAGGAGACCGCCCGGGCGAAGGTCCAGGCCGCCGAGGACGCCTGGAACACGCGCGACCCCGAGCGCGTCGCCGGCGCGTACACCGTGGACACCGTGTGGCGGAACCGCGACCGGTTCCTCGTCGGCCGCGAGCAGGTGATCGAGTTCCTGCGCGGCAAGTGGGAGCGCGAGCAGGAGTACCGTCTGCGCAAGAACCTCTGGGCGTTCACGGGCGACCGCATCGCCGTGCGCTTCCAGTACGAGTGGCACGACGAGGCCGGCCAGTGATGGCGCTCCTACGGCAACGAGCTCTGGGAGTTCGACGACCTCGGGTACATGAGCCGCCGCGAGGCGTCGATCAACGACGTGGCGATCGACGGGGCGGACCTGCGCGTGACGCCCGGCGAGGGCGAACTGCCCGCGCACTGACCCGTCGGGACCGCGCGTCGAGGCGTCAGGCCCGCGCCGCGATCCCGGTCAGCAGCGCGTCGGCGACGCCCTCAGGGACGACGGCGAGGGTGCGCAGATCCGCCCCGGCCCGGACGGCCCCGTCGCGCTGTCCTCGTGCGAACACGCCCTCCCGCCCTTCGAAGGTCTCCTCCACGTCCGCGATGCCGAGCACCGGACCGTCGTCCTCGTCGCGCAGTCCGGCGACGATCTGCTCGAGGGCCGCGAGCTCGCGCTCGTGGGTGGGGGCGAGCCGCCCCGCTCCGCTGATCGCCGCGCGCAGGAAGGTCACCGCGTCGGCCTCCGCGTCGAGACCCTGCGCGACCTGACTGCGCAGCCGGACGAGCGCGGTCCGCGCGGCCTCGGCCATGAGCGCCTCGCGCGAGGAGGCGTAGTGGACCACGAGCGCCTTGGAGACCCCCGCCCGGGCGGCGACGAGGTCGATGGCCGCCTGCACGATCTGGGCGCGACGCTGACCGGGCGGGAGCCGACGGCCCGCCGTCACGTGGCCCGGCGCAGCCGCAGCGGGAGCAGCGCCCCCAGCAGCACGACGATCACGGCATGGATCCAGGCCTCGAGCCTTGACAACCTGCAACCGTTCGGTTGTAGGTTGTGAATGTGCTCCACATCGACGAGGACCGCGCCGACGCGCTCTTCCATGCGCTCTCCGATCGCACGCGACGGGACATCCTGCGGCGCGTGCTGGTCGGCGAGAAGTCGGTGTCGGCGCTGGCGCCGAAGTACGACATGAGCCTCACCGCGGTCCAGAAGCACGTGGCCGTGCTGGAGCGCGCGGGGCTCGTGACCAGGCGCCGCCAGGGGCGGGAATCCCTCGCCCGGGGCGACGTCGCGGCGGTCGGATCGGCCGCCGCCCTGCTGCGCGATCTCGAGGAGATCTGGCGCGACCGCATCTGCCGCATCGACGACCTGCTCGCCGACGGCCCCGACCAGGAGGACCACCATGCCGGTCACCGACATCACCACTGACCTCGACGCCCTGACCATCACCATCACCGCGCAGTTCGACGCACCCGTCGAGCGCATTTGGCAGATCTACGCCGACCCGCGCCAGCTCGAGAGGATCTGGGGCCCGCCCGCCTACCCCGCGACCTTCGTCGACCACGACCTCACGCCCGGCGGCCGCATGAACTACTACATGACGAGCCCCGAGGGCGAGAAGCTCGGCGGCTTCTGGGAGATCCTCGAGGTCGACGAGCCCCGCTTCTTCCGCTACCGCGACGGCTTCGCGGACGCCGAGAACGGCTTCGCCGTGAACACCGACCTCCCGGTCGCCGAGAACACCGCCACCTTCGAGGCCGAGGACGGCGGCACCCGCGCCGTCTACGTCTCGATCCACCCCACCCGCGAGGGCCTGCAGCAGGTCATCGATATGGGCGTCGAGGAGGGCTCGCGCGAGTCGATCGACCAGATCGACGCGCTCGTGGGCTGAGAGGCTCCCGCCTCAGACCTCGCCGAAGCCCTCCCAGACCTCGTCTCCCGCGCGGGGGCGCAGGAGGGCCGGCTGCAGGGCCGTGGCCTCGCCGCGCGTGTAGAGCGCGGGGTGCGGGCTGCCGGTGGGCGCGCCGTCGACGGAGCGCTCGTCGGGCACCACGAACCCGTCGGTCGAGAGCACCTTGCGGATGAAGGTGCCGCGGTCCGGGAGCGCTCCCCAGACGGCCCCGTAGACGCTGCGCAGCTCCGCGAGCGTGAACGGCTCGGAGAGGAACTGCGTGGCCAGGGTCGTGTACTCGAGCTTCGCGCGGACGCGCTCGAGCGCGTCCGTGAGGATCTCGCGGTGGTCGAAGGCGAGCTGCGGGGCGTCGGGGTCCTCGAGGATCTCCTCGACGCCCCACCAGCGCGCGAACGCGGCATCGTCGCCCGCCGTGGGGTCGGGCAGGTCCGGGGCGAAGGCCAGGTGGGCGACGGAGACCACGCGCATCCGCGGGTCGCGGTCGGGGGCCGAGTACGTGCGCAGCTGCTCGAGGTGGTAGCCGGCGGTGTCCATGCCGGTCTCCTCGACGAGCTCGCGCGCCGCCGCGGTCGCGGCGTCCTCGTCGGGCTCGATAAAACCGCCGGGCAGCGCCCAGCTCCCCTCGTACGGGTCGGCGCCGCGCCGCACGAGCAGCACGCTGAGGGCGCCCGAGCGGATGGTGAACACGGCGAGGTCGACCGTCACCGCGAAGGGCGGGTGCTTGCTGGCGTCGTAGCCGGCGGGAGCGGTGTTGCCGGGCATCTCAGGCGTCCTTCCGGGAGTCGGTCGGGGCGGCGGAGGCTGCGGGCGAGACCGTCCGGATCCCCGCCTCCGCCAGGTGCTGCGCGGTCTCCGCGTCGGCCTCGGGGTGCACGGCGGCGGTGAGGTCCTCGAGGACCCGCACGGTGCCCGCGCCGGGCAGGGCGGCGATGTCGCGGGCGCTCGCGGCGACGCAGTAGTCGAAGGCCAGGCCGGTGACGTCGACATCTCCCGTGAGCAGGGAGGGCAGGTCGGTGCCGCCGGCGGGGGCGCCGCCGTCGACGCCTGCCACGCGGCCCTGGGCGAGGCTGTAGTCGGGGGTCCCCTCGCCCTTGACCACGTGGACGACCTCGGCGCCGCTGCCGACGAGCCGCTCGAGAGCCCCCAGGATCGCCGGGTGGTACTCGGCGCCGCGGGTGCCCTGCACGCAGTGCACGGGCCAGGTGTCCACGAAGTCGGGCGCGGAGGGCGGGAGGGCGAAGTGGCCGCCGTTGTCGCCCTCGGCGAGGTGCCAGTCGCGGGAGAAGACCACGCGGCGGTAGTCGCCGGCGCGCTCGGAGAGGTGGGCGGCGATGCGCTCGGCGACGGCGTTCCCGCCGGTCACGCCGAGGGCGCCGCCCTCGCAGAAGTCGTTCTGCACGTCGACGACGACGAGGGTGCGGGATGCGTCGGCCGCCCCTCCGTCGCGCGGCGACTCGGCGTCGTCGGTCGTCTCTCCCCCGTCGCTCCTCTCCCCCGCGTCGCCCGTCCCCGCCTCGTCCCACTGCTCGCTGGCACGGAAGGCCTGGCCCTCGCTGATCTCGCGGGCGCGCGCGGGAAGGCTCGCGAGGCTCGCGGCGGCGACCTCGCGCGCCTCCTCGGCGCTCGCGACGCGCTGCGGGACGCCGTCGCGGATCACGTCGACGTGCACGGGGCTCGCGCCCTCCGGCACCGAACCGTCGAGGGTCCAGACCTCGCGGCCGTCGGGGAAGCGGGAGGCGGTCTTCGCGCCGCCGGTCGAGCCCTTGTCGGCCGAGAGCTTCTGGACGCTGCGCAGCGGTGTGCCGGGGCCGTCGCCCACGGCGACGAGCTTGTAGACCATGCCCGCCGTCGGATGGTCCGAGCCGGTCGCGACCCGCGTGCCCACGCCGTAGCCGTCGATCGGGGCGCCGGCGAGGTGGACGAGCGCGTACTCGTCGAGATCGCTGGTCACGGTGATGCGGGTGCTCGTCGCGCCGAGCGCGTCGAGCTGGGCGCGGGCGGCGGGGGCGACGGTCATCAGGTCGCCGGAGTCGATGCGCACGGCGCCGAGCCCGGTCCCGGCGACCTCGACCGCGGTGCGGATGCCCGCGGGGATGTCGTAGGTGTCCACGAGCAGCGTGGTGCCCGGCCCGTACGTCGCGATCTGGGCCGCGAAGGCGTCGCGCTCCGTGGGCCGGGCGAGCGTCGCGGCATGGGCGGCGGTGCCCGCGACGGGGACGCCGAAGCGCCTGCCCGCCTCGAGGTTCGAGGTGGTCGCGAAGCCCGCGATCCAGGCGGCCCGGGCGGCGGCCACGGCCGCCTCCTCGTGGACGCGGCGCGAGCCCATCTCGATGAGGGGGCGATCCCCCGCGGCGATCACCATGCGCGCCGCGGCGGAGGCGATCGCGGAGTCGAAGTTCAGCACCGAGAGCACCAGGGTCTCCAGCAGCAGGCACTCGCCGAGGGTGCCGTGCACGGTGAGCAGCGGCGTGTGCGGCCAGTACAGGCTGCCCTCGGGCAGGGCGGTGATGGTGCCGGTGAAGGTCCAGTCGCGCAGGTACTCCTCGGTCGCCTCCGTGATGGCGCCGACCTCGCGCAGGTAGGTGAGGTCCTCCGCGTCGGGCGCGAAGCCCTCGAGGAGAGGAAGCAGGCGGCCCAGCCCCGCGAACAGGCCGAAGCGTCGGCCCTCGGGGAGGCGACGGGCGAAGGCCTCGAAGACGGCCTCGTGGTGGACGCTGCCGTCCTCGACCATGGCCGAGAGCATCGTGTACTCGTACATGTCGGTCAGCAGTGCGGTGCTCGCAGAGGTGCTGCCGGTGCCGCGGCGCGACGCGGATGCCGTCATGAGCGCTCGCCCTTCATCGGTTGCGGGGTGACGGAATGGCGGGCCCGAGGGCCCGTCCCAGCCTAGCCCCGCGCACACAGAGGGATGGTGTGTGATGGACGGATGAGCACGGACGACTGGTTCCTCTCCACGATCGAGCGCGGCAACACCTTCACGCGCCTCGACCACCGGCACGAGGGACGGGCGCTGACCAGCGGCAACACGGCCCGGGTGCATGTGCACGGCGCGGGCTACTTCGCGCGGCTGCGCGAGCTGATCACCGCCCAGGGCCGGGGCGACCTGCTGCTGTTCACCGACTGGCGCGGTGATCCGGACGAGCGGGTCGGCGAGGACGAGCTCACGATCGTCGAGCTGATCGCCGACGCCGCCCGCCGCGGCGTCATCGTCAAGGCTCTGTTCTGGCGCTCGCACCTGGACTCCATCCACTACTCGGAGGAGGAGAACCGCAGCCTCGCGGACACGGTGCGGGAGGCCGGCGGCGAGGTCATCCTCGACCAGCGGGTGCTGCCGCTGGGCTCCCAGCACCAGAAGTTCCTGGTGCTGCGCCACCCCGGGCATCCCGAGCGGGACGCGGGATTCTGCGGGGGCATCGACCTGTGCCACACCCGCCGCGACGACGCCCGGCACCTGGGCGATCCGCAGACGGTCTCGATGGGAGCGGTCTGGGGCCGGACCCCCGCGTGGCACGACCTGATGGTCGAGGTGGGCGGGCCCGCCGTCGGGGACCTCGAGGCGACCTTCCGGGAGCGCTGGGAGGACCCGACGCCTCCCTCGCTGGACCCGCTCTCGCGGATCCAGGCGCGCATCCATCGCGACGACCAGCACGCCGAGCCGCTCCCGCTGCAGGAGCCCGATCCGGACCCCTCGGGCACGGTGGACGTGCAGGTGCTGCGCACCTACCCGCACAAGCGTCCCCGCTTCCCCTTCGCGCCGTCGGGCGAGCGGAGCATCGCCCGCGCCTACGTGAAGGCGGTTCCGCGCGCCGAGCGGATCATCTACCTCGAGGACCAGTACATCTGGTCGCCCGAGGTGCTCTCGTGCTTCGCCGACGCGCTGCGCCAGCACCCCGGCACACACCTGGTGATCGTCCTGTCGACCTTCACCACCGCGGACACGACGATCGCGAACGCGAGCGCCATGAGCTCGCGGAACGCCGCACTGGACCTGCTGCACGAGGCGGGCGGCGAGCGCGTCCACGTGTTCGGCATCGAGAACCACGAGGGCACGCCGGTGTACGTGCACTCCAAGGTGTGCCTCGTGGACGACGTCTGGATGACCGTGGGCTCGGACAACGTGAACCTGCGCTCCTGGACCTACGACACCGAGATCGCGTGCGCGCTCGTGGACCAGCGCGAGGACCCGCGCGAGCCCCGGCGCCTGCGCTCCGACGACG
Source organism: Brachybacterium halotolerans (assembly GCF_016623465.1). Taxonomy (GTDB): domain Bacteria; phylum Actinomycetota; class Actinomycetes; order Actinomycetales; family Dermabacteraceae; genus Brachybacterium; species Brachybacterium halotolerans. The sequence goes on along the minus strand of NZ_JAEDAJ010000014.1, from coordinate 63,873 downwards.
ACCTCGCCCGCGTCCTCCCCCGCGAGGTGCGCCTCGACCTCGCCCGCGAGCACCTGGATCGGGCCGACGGGGACGACGCCGACCTCGTGGACCCGGACGCCATGGTGCGGGCGTTCGAGGAGAGCGCCGCACGGCTCGACGCCTGGCACGACGGCGGGAAGCAGGGCCCGCGGCCCGAGGGGCGCCTGCGCCGGTACGTGCAGGCGCCGATCCCCGCACGGGAGCTGCCGCTGGGTCGGCTCGTCTACAAGATCGCCGACGACCCTGATGCGCGGCCGCGGCGGCTGCGCGGGACGGACTGGTTCTGATGGATGCGCACGACGCGGCGCCCGATGCCGCGCTCCCCCTCGCCGAGTTCGCCTTCCCGGGTCCCCTGAGGGACCAGCTGGTGGGGGCGATCCTGTCCGGTGCGAAGACCGCGACCGCCTCGCTGCGGGAGGAGTACGTGCGCGAGGGCGCGGCCCTGCCCGTCGTCGGGGCCGAGGAGGCGGTGGTCGATTCCGACGAGCGACCCGTCGCGGTGATCCGCACGACCGGCGTGCAGGTGGTGCGGCTGGCCGACGTCACCGACGCCCACGCGCGCGCCGAGGGCGAGGGCCATCCCGGCGCCGCGGCCTGGCGCGAGGGCCATGAGGATTTCTGGCGCTCGGCCGAGTTCATCGCGGCCCTCGGGGAGCCCCGGATCGTGATCGACGACGACACCGAGGTGGTGTGCGAGACCTTCGAGGTCATCCGCAGGCTCTGAAGCGGTCAGCGGGGCGATCTCGCCGGCGGAGGGTCGGAGTGCGGCGCCCTCAGCGCCCGAGCAGCCCGTGCATCGTGGAGACGAACCGCTGCGCTTGGTCCTTCGTACGCGTCGTCAGCACGATCTGCGCCCCGTCGCGCAGGTGCACGCGCAGCTTCCCCGACAGCAGGGTGGGTTTGAAGTCGACGTCGACGACCTCCGCCGCAGGGGCCTGCTTGAGGATCTTCCACGAGCCGAACGCACGTCGGCGTGTCAGCACGACGCGTCGGTCGGTGGCCAGGAGGATCGGCGTGGTGTCGTTCTGGATGTCGCCGACCTTCGTGTCGATGACGGTCTCCTCCGGATCGAGGACCCGCTTCGGAAGGTCGACGGTGAGCGCGTTCTTCGCCTCGTCGTTCCTGTTCAGAACGGCGAAGAAGGTCTGCTCGGCATGCGTCGGGTGGGCGAGGCTCACGGGGTCACCGTAGCGCGGGCCGCATCGGCTTCCCGTGCCGAGCGCTCAGCTCGGTGCCGGCCCGCGCCCCTGGCGCAGCAGGCCCTCGAGCGTCTGCACGAAGGCCTGCGCCGGCTCCGCTGCTCCCTTGCCCAGGCTGATCGGCTTCTGGTCCCGCACCTCGACCGTGACCGAGGCCGCCTTCAGGACCGTCCCTCCCGCGCTGCGCACGCCGGTGACCGACGGCGCCGCGGCCTCCCGCTGGGTGCTCCAGCTCCCCGGCGTCTGCTCGCCCGCGAGCAGCACTCGGTGGTCGGTGAGCAGAAGCAGCTGGTGCTCGCTCGACCACGTCGACCAGCCCTCGAAGACGCTGTGCACCCGCTCGCCCCGCGCGAGCAGCCCCTGCGCCTCGGAGGGGACGGACGCGGCCGTGGGGCCCCCGTCGGTCTCCGGCGGGGCGCCGTTCACCGCGACGGCGTCCCTCTCCGCGGACCTTCCCGGCACACCACCGGCACGCAGCGCCTCGAGGGTGCGCAGCAGCTCGGCAGCGGCCTCGTGGCTGCCGATCTTCATCGTCACGGGCTTCTGCCCCTGCACGCCGATCTCCACGGACGCCGCCGTGAGCGTCCCGGTGACCTGTCGCCCGCCCAGCACCGCCGTCGCAGGCACGTCCCGCATCGCCTTCCAGCGGCCTGGGATCGGCGCCTTGACCAGCAGCACCCGACAATCCGTGAGCAGCAGCAGATGCTCGCTCGTGTAGTCGCGGTACCCGTCGGCGACGCAGTGGACCGTCTCCTCGGAATCGAGCATCTCGTGCAGGCGGCGATAGATCGACGGCTTCGCCGGGCGCCCGCGATAGGTGCGGTCGAGGGCGGCCAGCAGGGTGGTCTCGGCGGTCGTGGTGGTCACACGCAACACCCTATGCACAGCCCGACGAACCTCGATGGGGACTTCTCCCCATTCCGTCGGACGGCCGAGAGCACTAGCGTCTCCGTGTCGGATCACCGAGGACGAGGAGTCGAGCATGAGTGGGTTCTACGGCGCGGACACCGAGCAGCTGCGCACGCATGCCGAGCTGCTGAAGAACCGAGCCGGCACTCTGGAGGATCTTCGCAGTCGGCTCGAACCGCTGGTGATGGACGAGTCGATCTGGCAGGGGCCGGACGCCGACGCGTTCCGTTCGACATGGAGCAGTCGGGTCACGCCCATGTTCACCCGAGCGCACGAAGGCCTGACCACTCGCAGCACCGACCTCGGTCGCGAGGCCGACGAACAGGACGATGCCTCCGCCGCCGGCTCCGACGGCTCTCTGTCGGATGCCTTCCAGGACCTCCTCCGGGGCATCGGCTCAGGCCTCGGGAAGGCGTGGGACGCGATCACCGGGGCGACCTCGATCTACAACACGCTCCAGGGCGCGTTCTCCGGCGGCAAGAAGATCTGGGATGCGATCAAGCAGGGCATCGGCAAGCAGTACTCGGCGGTCGAGAAGGGATTCAGCGGTCTCGCCGCGAAACTCGCCGGAAAGCTCGGACTGCCCACGGGATTCGGCCCCAAGAACTTCTTCTCCAAGCTCGACGACATCGTCGCCGACGGCTCCAAGCTGCTCGAGAAGGCGCCGTGGCTCTCCAAGGCGGGACGCATCACGGCGCGCGCGCTTCCCGGTCTCGACATCGCCTTCGGTGCGATGACGATGGTCGACTCGATCAAGAAGGGCGACACCTTCCACGCCGTCACGGGCGGCATGCAGACCGCCGGTGGTGTGCTCCTGACGGCGGGGACCATCTGCGATGCGACGGGCGTGGGCGCCGTCGTCGGGGTGCCGCTCCAGGTCGCCGGAGGGATCCTGGTCGGCGGCGCCGCCCTCGCGGACGCAGGCAAGTGGGTCCACGACAACTGGGACGGCATCACCGAGAACGCCGGTAAGGCGTGGGACTGGACCACGGACCACGTGAGCGACGCCGTCGGCGCCGTGAAGGACACTGTCTCCGACACGGCGGAGAAGGTCACCGATACCGTCTCGGACATCGGCGGCGGCATCAAGCATGCCCTCGGCTTCTGATCCCCCGCCCTCCGCAGACCCCTCATCGAGGAGAACCCGCATGACGTCATCGACCCCCTCCCCCGACGACACCCTCTCCGTCAGCGAACGGGACATGCTCGGAGCGCTGGAAGTGCTCCAGACCGCGGCCGACGAGCCCCGGGTGCTGGCCGTCCTCTCCGACGAGGAGATCCTCGGGACCGACGGCGAGGTCGGGCTGGGGATCCTCGGCAGCCCCTACCTCGAGGACGAGAGGATCGAGCGGACCGTGGCCTCGGCGACGGCCATCCGCTCCCTGATCGCCCGCGGGCTGGTGAACCCCAGGCCCGAGGGCCGCGAGGACGAGGGGTCGATGGTGATCGGGGATGACGACCCCTCGCACCGTGTCGTGCAGCTGGACCGCACGCTCGCCGGGCTCCTCACGCTGCGCCGCATCCCCGAGGGGATGGTCATCGTTCATCGCACCTCGTCGAACATCTCCACCACGCTGGGGCTGTATCTCTTCCCCGAGGACGGGGTGCTCGAGGAATTCGTCGCGGCCGACGGCTTCCACCATTTCTCCGTACCGACGCGCGAGGTGATCGCCGAGCGCCTCGCGCAGTTCGTGGATCCCCACGGCGCAGCGAACGAGGATGACGACGTGCGGGAGCTGACGGCCGAGGAGATCGCCTCGGACAGCTCCCTCCAGGACACCCGGACCCTCAGCGTCCTCACCATCGCGGGCATCGGCGAGGGCCGTCAGGCCACCGTCTTCGCCCTGTCTGCCAGCGTGCTGCTGCTGGACAACGGGGTCCTGGACCCCACGGAGGAGAGTTCTGACGGCGCCGGTGGCGCGGCCGGCACGATGGCGATCAGTTCCGTGTCACCCGAGAGCCTTCGCGACCTCCTGGCGAGCCTGGTTCCACAGGTCACCCAGGACGAGGACTCGGACCCTGCCGCCTGATCAGGCCGCGCCGAGGCGCCGGGCCCGCCGGCGCTCGAGGGCGACGGCCAGCAGCACCGTGCCGATGCCCACGACCGCGCCGATCGCCGATTCCGAGACGCGTGCGGCGAGCAGCGATCCCGCGGGCCGAGGGCTCGCCAGCTGCACCATCAGCAGGGCGAGCGGCGTGATGAACACCAGCGCCAGCGAGTAGTTGCGCAGCACGAACATCTCGGCGAGGAACTGCATGAGGATCACCCACACCAGCAGCTGCCAGGGCTGGCTGGGGAACGAGAGCAGGAACGCCGTCACGCCCACGCCCAGGGCGGTCCCGACGATCCGGTGCAGCCCGCGCTCCACCTGCAGGCGCCGACCCGGCGCCGAGAGCGGGACGACGGCCGCGACCTGCGCCCAGTACGGCGAAGGGATCCCCGTGAGCGAGGCGATGATGCCGCTGACCAGCGCGGCGAAGCCGTAGCGGGCGAACTCCTGGCGGCGCATCGCCCCCGTGATGCCCGAGGTGTCGGGGGCGGACGCGTCGACGTTCGCCTCCCCGGTCCAGCGAGCCAGGAATCCCAGCAGCACGCACCACCCGGCCGAGGCGCCGGCGATCAGGAGGGCGAGCCACCAGGGGGCGACCGACGGGGCGCTGGAGACCGCGGTGACCGCGAAGACGGGGAACACGGCCCCCGTCGGCCGCAGGCCCTTGCTCATCACGAGCACCGAGCCGATCGCGGCGGCGAGAGCCCCGGACACCGTGGTCAGGGCGAGGTGCGCCCCGTGGCCGAGCACGCCCGCGGCCGCGAGCTGGGAGAGCAGGGCGCCGATACCCACGCAGATCGTCAGCAGGACACCCACGCGCACGTGGTGGTTCACGCGGATGGCGGTCGGCACGTACCGCGCGTAGATGGAGGTGAACCCGCCGAAGGAGGCGAACATCGCCCACTGGATGTGACCGCTCAGCAGCAGGATCACGAGCGGCGCCGCGAGCGAGACCGCGATCCTCACGGCCGGCGCGAGGTCGGCCCTGCCCGGACCGAGAGTGACCATGCTGCGGGCGGTCGAGGACACATGCCCGCTGAGGGACCGGGGATCGGGGAGAGAGGGGCGCACGGCTTTCCACGATAGGACGACCGGCCGCCTGCGGTCCCGGGTGTCCCGTCGATTGCCTCCAATCTCTCACGGGCCCTCCCGAGTGGGATGATGGGACTCCCCCTGCTCCCCGGTCGGCCCGCAGGTCGGCCAGGGGCGCTCGCATTGCACCCCGTCCCTGCAGCGCGGTCCGTCCGCGTGACCACACACCCCGGAGGCGACGATGTCGTCCGCAGATCCCCGCCCCGTCGGCCCGTCCGACTCCTCCCCCGGCCCCGCCGGGCAACCCGGCCCCGCCGGCGCCCCGCTGATCGAGACCACCGGCATCGAGATCATCGCCGAGTCCGAGCGCACCGCGAAGCCCCACCAGCTGTTCTGGCCGTGGTTCGCCGCGAACGTCTCCGTGTTCGGCATGAGCTACGGCGCGTACGTGCTGGGCTTCGGCATCTCCTTCTGGCAGGCGGTCGTCGTCGCCGTGGTCGGGGTCGTCGCCAGCTTCGCGCTGTGCGGCCTGATCGCGATCGCGGGCAAGCGCGGCAGCGCGCCCACGATGGTGCTCTCCCGCGCCGCGTTCGGCGTCCACGGGCAGAAGCTCCCCGGGATCATCTCGTGGCTCACCTCGATCGGCTGGGAGACCTCGCTCGCGATCTCCGCGGTGCTGGCCACCGCGACCGTGTTCCAGGCCCTGGGCCTCGCCACCGGGACGACGGTGCTGGTCATCGCCACTCTCGTGATCGCGGCGATCATCGTGACCGCGTCGGTGCTGGGCTACCACACGATCATGCGGATCCAGTCGGTGCTGACCTGGGCGACCGGCGCGATGACGATCCTGTTCATGGTCCTCACGATCCCCCACATCCACCTCTCCGCGGTGACGGCGATCCCCGGCGGGAACGTGCAGAAGATGATCGGGGCGCTCGTGATGGTGATGACCGGCTTCGGTCTGGGCTGGATCAACATCGCGGCCGACTGGTCCCGCTACCAGCGGCGCTCCGCGTCCGACGGGACGATCATCGCCTGGAACACGATCGGCGGCTCGGCCGCGCCGGTGATCCTCGTGGTCTTCGGGCTGCTGCTCGCCGGCTCCGACGCCGACGTGATGGCGAAGATCGGCGACGACCCCGTGGGCACCCTCGTGACCCTGCTGCCGCTGTGGGCGCTGATCCCCTTCTGGATCGTCGCCGTGCTCACCCTCGTCTCCGGCGCGGTCAACGGCATCTACTCCTCGGGCCTGACGCTGCTGAGCCTGGGCATCCGCATCCCCCGCCCGGCCGCAGCGTTCGTCGACGGCGCGATCCTCACCGCAGGCACCATCTGGGTGGTGTTCTTCGCCGGCAGCTTCATCGGACCGTTCCAGAGCTTCCTGGTCACGCTCGGGGTGCCGATCGCCTCCTGGGCCGGCATCCTCATCGCCGACGTGCTCACGCGTCGCACCGACTACGACGAGGCGTCGCTGTTCGACGCCCGCGGACGCTACGGGGCCGTGGACTGGACCTCGATCGCGACCCTCGTGGTCACCTCGGCGCTGGGCTGGGGCCTCGTGGTCAACCAGTACTCCGACGCCTCGTACAACGACTGGCAGGGCTACCTGATCGAGCCGCTGGGCCTGGGCACCTTCATCGATGCGCCCGACGGCGCCTACTGGGACGGCCCGTGGGCGTACTCGAACCTGGGCGTGCTGCTCGCGCTCGTGCTGTCCTTCGCGGTCGCGATGGTGTTCCGCCGTCCGCGGATCCGCCAGCAGGAGGTCGGGCTCTCGCGCCGCGGGCGGTGAGGCGCGGGGCACCCGGGTGCCCCGGAGACCCGGGCAACCCGGCGTCGCGGCAGGGTCCGTGAGACATAGTCTGGGGCTCCGCTCGGCCGCGGTCATCGGCATCCCCGCGCGCCGTCCGCCCGACGACGAAGGAGTCCCATGACCTCGCAGCCCGTGCATCCGCACCCCGACGACCCCGTGTCCTCCCCGTCCCCCTGGCTCGTGGTCGTCGATCCGCAGCGGATCTTCGCCGACCCGTCTTCGAAGTGGTCCTCACCGTTCTTCGACCAGGCGATGGAGCGGATCGCGCTCCTCACCGCGCACGTGGGTCCCGAGCGCACGGTGGTGACCCGCTGGCTGCCCACGGCCGACCGCTCGGGATCCTGGGCCGACTACTTCGCCGCCTGGCCCTTCGCCGACGTCGCGCCGGAGGATCCGCTCTACGACCTCGTCGGGGCCGCCCACGGCCTCACCGCGCATCCGACCGTGGACGAGCCCACGTTCGGCAAGTGGGGCGCCGCGCTCGAGAGCATCGTGGGACCGCATCCCGAGCTGCTGCTGACCGGCGTCTCGACCGACTGCTGCGTGCTGTCCACCGCCCTCGGGGCAGCCGACGCCGGGGCGCGCGTGCGCGTGGTGACCGACGCCTGCGCCGCCTCGACGGGTGAGAACGCCACGACGGCCCTGCAGGTCATGGGCCTGTACGCGCCGCAGGTCCGACTGACGACGTCCGCCGAGCTGCTGCAGGGTGCCGCCGGGTCATGGCAGGGTGAGCGCCAGAACTGATCGATCCGAGGAGGCACCGATGGCCAAGAAGGACGAGATCTTCATCGCCGGCGCCGCGGGCAAGCAGGTCGTGTGCGGGCACTGCGAGGGCAACCAGTTCCGCTCGCGGCGCGTGCTGCTGAACTCCGGCACCTCCGAGCTGTTCGGCTTCGCTGCCTTCAGCCCCGAGGCGATCGCGCTCGCCTGCGTGCAGTGCGGCAAGATGCAGGAGTTCGAGGACGGCCGCGTCGAGCTCGTCGCCGTCCAGGACTGATCGAAGGCAGCAGGCCCCTGGCCGGGGCCCGCCCCGCCCGGGCTGAGCACTTCGCACCAGAACACCGCGGCGCCCCGAGGACCTGGTCCTCGGGGCGCCGTGGTCGGCGGGGGCCGACGGGTGTGGGTCTGTGATCAGCTGCGGCCGTGGCCGCTGCCGTGGCCGCTGCCGTGACCCTTGCCCTTGCCCTTGCCGTGGCCCTTGTCCTTGCCGTGGCCGGAGCCGCCCTTCCCGTGGCCCTTCCCGGGGCGGTTGCCGTCGTCGTGCTGCGTGCCGCCGGTGCCGGTGAACACGCCGTGCTGGACGATGCCCTCGGTGAGGTCGCCCGACCCGGAGCCCGAGCCGCCGCCGTGCTTGAGGACGGTGCGGCGGTCGGCCTCGGGATCGGCCGCCCGCGACACGTCGCGGGTCACGGCGAACCAGCCGTAGGCCTTCCCGTCCTTCAGGCCCTTCCAGGTGGCCTTCGCGTCCTCGCCCGACTCGTGGGTGACCTCGTCGATGGTCTTCGTCGTCGGGGTCAGGCCCATCATCGCGTCGGTCGTGAACGCGGTGGTGCGGCCGTCGAACTGGACGGGGACGCGGAAGTCGTCCTCACGGCCGTCGTACCGGTCCTCGGTGTCGTACTCGTGGGCCCCGAAGTTGTCGAGGTACGGGGAGTAGGTGTCGACGCTGACCTCGCCCTTGTCGAGGTCGAACTGGAGAAGACGGAAGAAGCTCGCGCCGAAGCGCAGCCCCGTGTCCTTGCCGTAGCCGCCCTCCTCGGTGAGGCCCAGCTCGTCGGAGCCGACCTCGTAGAACTGGTAGTCGGCGAGCAGCTCGGTGACGTCGTTGCCCTTCTGGCCCACGTCCTTGCGCACGCTGATGTTCACGCCGTGCTCGTGGCCCGAGAGCACCAGGTCCGCGTTCGGGCTCTTGGAGAGGACGCGGTCGTAGATGAGCTGGCCGTCGGCCGAGAACGGGCCTCCGCGGCCGTCGGGCGAGGAGGAGGGCTTGAGGTAAGCGTGGGTGAGGACGATGCCGTTGCGGGTCGGGTACTTCGCGAGGATCCCCGCGGCCCAGTCGGCCTCCTCCTTCGTCACCGAGTAGCCGAGGTTGACGGTCACGAAGTCCTCGCCGCCCGCGCTGAACAGGTTGTAGGAGTTCGAGTTGTCGCCCTCCTTCCACGGGTGGTACTCCGCGCCCTCGGCCTTCCAGGAGGCCTTCTGCGCCTGCTCCTCATAGCGCTCGGGGCCGAAGGTCTCGTTGAACAGGGTGTCGTCCTGCCCGCCCAGGTTGTCGTGGTTCCCGGGGATGGCGGCGTTGGGGATGCCGGTGTCCTCGAGGATCTTCTGGGCGCCGTCGGCGAACTGCATCTCCTTCTCGGGCACGGAGCGGTCCGTGGCGCCGGAGTTCCAGGACTCCACGACGTCGCCGGTGTGGGCGACGAAGGCGACCTTGCGCTCCTTGCCGTGCTCGGCGAGCCAGCGGTAGGAGTCCTCGTAGGCGTTCGCCCACTCGGTGCGCTCGGCCTCGGTGGGCCGCGCGGTCGCGCCCTGGGAGAGGTACTGGGTGTCGGTGATGTGCATGAGCGAGAAGTCGTAGTCGTCGGGATCCTCGAAGGAGTCGTCGACGGGCTTGTCGAGATCGTCGGCGAAGGGATCCGTGCCCAGGACCAGCGTCTTGATGGTGCCGTGGTCGTCGTTGGCCTTCGCGGCGCTGCCGTCGAGCTCGACCTGGCCGTCGGAGGAGCCGCGCGCGGAGTCGAGCACCTCGTAGCGCCCGGTCTCGGTGTTCAGCGCGAGCAGCTGCACGGCGCGCTCGGGGTCGACCTCACCGCGCCAGACGAGGCTCTGCCCCTCCTCGGAGAAGGGGATCTCGGTGGCGAGCGCGGGGATCTGGTCGGTCTTCTCGGTCTGGAGGGTGGTGCCGTCCGACGGGGAGAGCGAGTCCTTCGTCGCCTTCTCGTCGGAGAGCTTCACGTCGCCGTCCACGCCCTCCTTCTCGTCGAAGGCGGAGGCGGGGATCGTGCCCGTGCGGGAGTTCTTCGCCTGTGCGACATCGCCCTGCAGGAAGGTGGTGCGCAGAGAGGCTCCGCTGGGGCTGGTGGCGCGGGCGGTGAGCGTGGCCTGGCCGCTGCCGCTGGACTGGGTGGTGCCGCCCGCGGTGGGGATGGTGGTGCTGGTGAAGGCCGTCGAGCCCTTCACGGCGGAACCCAGGGCATCCTTCCCCGAGTAGCTGATGGTGTGGGTGCCGGCCGTGAGACCGGGGCCGACCTCGTCGCCGAGGGCGATCGGCTTCCCGTCGAGCTTCAGGCTGAGGTCATCGGCGAGCAGGTCCTCGTTGTCGACGGTGCCCTGGAGGGTGGTGGGGCGGGTGAGCTGCGCGCCGGGGGCGGGGCTGGTCAGGGAGAAGCCGGCCTGGTCCTCGGTGCGGTGGGCGAAGGTGTCCGCGTAGCGCGCGGTCACCTGGTCGTCGCTCAGCGCCTTCGAGTAGACGGCGGCGGTGGCGACCGAGCCCGTGGCGTTGAACTGGGGCTTGCCGGTCGAGTTGGTGTCGGCGCCGACGAAGAACTGGCGGGCGGAGTCCTTGGGGGCCGAGATGGCCTTGCCCTTCGCGGGGGACTCGGCGACCTTCGTGCCGTTGAGGTAGAGGGAGACGGTGTCGCCGTCCCAGACGCCGACCGCGTGGTACCAGACGCCCTGCTCGATGTCGACGCCGGCCCCGTAGTACTTCCCGTCGACGTTGACCATCATCTTGAGGGTCTTGCCGTAGGCGGTCAGCGAGTAGCCGCCGGCGTCCTTGGCGCCGCAGAGGTTGCCGGAGCCCTCGTCGCTGCCCTCGGGCAGCGGGGCGTCGAAGCGGATCGTGCACTCCATGGTGAGCGACGTCGCGGTCTTGTCGTAGGCGTCGGCGAAGTCGTAGCCGATCGCGTTGGTGCCGTCGAAGGCGGCGACGTCGCGGCCCAGCGCGTGGTCGGAGGAGACCTTCGGCGCCTCGCCGAAGGCGGTGGCCTTCCGGCCGGTGGCGTCGTCGGTGTTCCCGCGGGAGGGGTCGACGTCCAGGACGTCGGGCGTGGGCGCCTCGGCCTGCGCCTTCGGCAGCGGTGCGCGGGCGGCCTGCTTCGCGCTGTCGCCGTCGGCGGGGACCGGCTGCGCGGGCGCCTCGAGCGACGGGCCCGTGCCGAGCGGCCCGGTCGGCAGCGGCGTCGAGGAGGCCATCGCGGGGCAGAGCCCCAGGGAGAGCGTCGCGGCGAGGGTGAAGGTCGTGGCGCGCCATGGCGTCGAGGTCATGGGGACTCCTTGAGGAGGTGTCGGGGAGAGGGACCGCGACGGACGCTAAGGAGCCCCGGCGACGGGGGCATGACCTGCCGGCGACGTGATCGGGGCCGCTCAGGGGCTCACCGGTGGCGCGCAGGCGAACCCGAGGAATCATGAACGGAGCTGCGACGACGTGACCTCGCGTGACCGGTGGGAGCGCTCCCAACCCGCGCGCCGGTGAACACGGATGTCAGCTTGAGGAAGGACGGGTGACGATCCGGAGGGACGCGGACACGGGTCGTCGGGAGGGGGCCGGAGGGGTGATCACCGCCGCCGTGCGGATGCTCGCTCTCCCTCTTCGCCGGTGAGGGGCGTTACCGCCTCGCTCAACCGCATGCGGATGTCGCCGGCGACCTCCTGGCGCGAGAGGCCCGGGGGCCAGGTGTCGAGGCCGTCGCCCTCCCACCGCGGCACGACGTGCATGTGCAGGTGCGGCACCGACTGACCCGAGGCGGGGCCGCTCGCGTTCAGGACGTTGACCCCGTCGGCCCCGAGGCCTGAGGACATCGCGCGGGCGATGCGCTGGACGAGATCGGAGACGGCGTGCAGGGCTCGCGGGGAGGCGTCATGGACGCCCACGCAGTGCTCCGTCGGGATCACGAGCGTGTGCCCGGGGGCGAGAGAGCTGTCGGGAAGGGGGAGCAGCGCAGCGGCGTCCGCCCCGTCCTCCCGGGACACCCAGACGGCATCGGGGTCGGCGAGGAGGGAGCAGAAGACACAGCCGGCCGGATCCATGTCGGGAGACTGTCATCGGGACCGGATGCTGTCACCCGGTTTCCTGTTCATCGCCAGCGCGGCTCCGCGATCCCGTACTCGGCAATGGGGGCGGTCAGCGGGGCGCCGTCGAGGCGCAGAGGGACCGGAACGGTGCGGACCCTTCCGTATGCGGTGCTCTGCTCGACCGTCGTGACAGCAGAGGGCGCATCCGGCTCGGTCGCGGTGGACGGCGGGCCCGCGTGCGCAGCTGCCTCCATCACCCCGGACGTCGCCGCCCCCGTTCCCCGCCCCATCAACTCGCGCGCGGCGCCGAGCAGGTGCGCGCGGACCAGGCCTCCGCGCCCGTCGGCCAGCAGGTCGAGGATGCCGGCGGCGAGCACGTTCCCGGTCGCGTGGTCGAGGGCCTGGACCGGCAGCGCGCCGGGTGTCCGGTCGCACGAGGCATCGTGCGTCGAGTCGCTCGCTCCATCCTCTCCACCGCTCCCGTAGGCGTCGGCGATGCCGGTGGCGGCCTGCACGATCGAGTCGAAGCCCGCGCGCTCGCCCCACGGGCCGACCTCGCCCCAGGCGGAAAGTGCGCCGATCACGAGATGATCGAAGCGTTCACGCAGGTCTTCGGGGGCGAGGCCGAAACGGGCGAGGGAGCCGGGCCGGTAGCCGAGCACGATGACGTCGGCCGATCGAAGCAGGCTCCCGAGGTCTTCGCGCGAGGCGGAGAGGTCGAGCTCGACGGAGCGCTTGCCCATGCCGCTCGCGAGGTACGCGTCGCGCAGTTCGGGCCGCCGAGGTGGGTCGATGCGCAGCACGTCCGCGCCGAGGCATCCGAGCAGCTGGGTGGCCATCGGCCCGGCGACCACGCGCGTGAGGTCAAGGACGCGCACGCCCTCGAGCGGCCGCGGCGAGCGCACGGCGTTCCCCGCGTCTCCGTCGGCTTGCAGACTCGACGGGCCGACGGGCGGGTCCTCGCGCTCCTCCCCGGGCTCGATCCGGCGCCAGGGAAGGTCCTGCATCGCGACGGCCTGCGGGTGCGCCGCCCAGTCCTCAGCGGTGCGCACCGGGGTCGCAATGCCGCCCTCAGCGAGAATCCGCTCGGCGACCTCGGCGGCGGGGCGCCGGCCGATCGCGCCGGCCGCGGCGTCCCTGTCCCCGGCGCCGAGGGCGCAGCGGATCGCCGCCTGGTGGTGCGGATAGTTGCCGTGCAGGCGCACCCAGCCGTCGTCGGCCGCGAAGAAGCCCGAGAGCTCGCCCCATGCCTCCACCGGTCGGCCATCGACGCGCAAGTGGTCGATCGCTGCGAAGGAGCCCGCGACCAGCGACGGCGTGGTGTCGACCGAGATCTCGAGCCCGCGCGCCCGAGCGACCCTGCTGGCGGCGGAGGCGGCCTGCCTGACGGCGTCCATCGCCAGCGAGGGGACGTCGAGCGGCCCCGCCCACGACGGGATCGGTGACGTGTGCATGCCCGGAGCCTCGCACATCTCTCGTCGGCCGAGGTTCAAAGCGCTGGCCGACGCCCACGATGGCCTGGCAGGCTCGAGGGATGGAGAACCTGACCATCCGGCCGGCGATCGGCGCCGCCGAGTACCCCGCCCTCGTGGAGATCTGGCGCAGCGCCGTCGAGGCCACGCACGATTTCCTCGACCCGTCGGATCGCGAGGAGATCGCCGCGCACCTGCCCGGCGACTACCTCCCCGCCGTGGAGCTGCGCGTCGCGGAGCGCGACGGACAGCCCGTCGGCTTCTCCGGCGTGATCGGCGACGAGCTGCAGATGCTCTTCGTCCATGCCTCCGCGCGCGGCAGCGGCGTGGGCTCGGCCCTCCTGCGGCACGCGATCCGGTCGCAGGGCGTCACGCGGGTGGACGTCAACGAGCAGAACCCGCAGGCCGCGGGCTTCTATGCGCACCACGGGTTCGATGTCGCCGGGCGCAGCGCGAGGGACGACGCCGGCCGTCCGTACCCGATCCTGCATCTGCGGCTGGCGACGCCCTGGCAGCTGCGGACACTGGACCATCTGCGCGAGGCGCTGCCGGGAGCGGAGGTCGAGGCGTACGGATCGGCGACCGACCCCGCGTCGCTCGATGCGTGGAGCGACCTGGACGTGCGCATCAGGGCCGGTGCCCCCGTGGACGTGGCCGCCGCCCTGGGCGCGCCGATCTGGGCGTTCCAGCACTCCGCCACCGACGAGCGCACCGTGGTGCGCACGGTCCTGGCCGACGGTCGGGCGGTGGACCTCTCGATCATGGGGGGGGGCTCGGCCGTGCTGCCGGAGTCGCCGTCCGATGCGGCGGTGCGCTTCGACGCCGCCCTGGCGGCGACCCGGTTCGGTCGCGGCAACCAGCTGATCGGCCTGCACCTCACGCTGGGCATCCTCCGCGAGGCCCTCGTCCAGGGCATGCTCCTGGCCGATCGCCGGGAGGGCACGGACCACCACCGCTTCGCGACCGGGGAGGACGCTCGGGCGCGGGACGTGCTGCGGGCGCTCCAGGGACCGCTCACCCCGTGGACGGCGCTCGAGGCGTTCGCCCATTTCGCGGAACGGCGCAGCGGCCTAGATCCCTCGTACCGCCCCGACGCGACAGGGCTCGAGGCGCTCATCCGCCGCGGCACCGCGGGTCGCTCCTGCTGACTCCGGCATCGCCGACGACGGCCCCTTCCGAGCGGCCCCGCGCGAGATCGGGCGCGATCAGGTCGGGCACGGCCCGACGTGCTTGGATCGGGGGATGCGACTGTGGAGCCTGCACCCGTCCCTCCTGGACCGCGCCGCGCTCATCGCCGGCTGGCGGGAGACGCTGCTCGCGCAGAAGGTGCTGGCCGGCAGCACGAAGGGATACACCAGACACCCGCAGCTCACCCGCTTCCGCGCACACCCGGAGCCGCTCGACGCGATCGGCGCCTACCTGGTGGGGCTGCGCGAGGAGGCGACCGCCCGCGGCTACCGCTTCGACGCCACGCGGATCCTGCACCCCGGCGACCCAGCGGCCCTGCACGCGACCGCGCCGATCCCCGTCACCACCGGACAGCTCGAGTTCGAGCTCGCGCACCTGCGCCGCAAGTGCGCGGGCCGCTCGCCCGAGTGGCTCGAGCGCCTTCCGGCCGACGGCGAGGTCCCTGCTGCGCATCCGCTGCTGACGGCGGTGCCGGGAGAGGTGGAGGCGTGGGAGGTGCGGTGAGCACCGTCTCCGGTGGCATCCTGCTCCCATGTCCCCGCAGCTGATCACCCTGGGCCACGGCACTCTGTCGCAGGACGAGCTCGCCGCGCTGCTCACGGGCGCAGGCATCCAGCGCCTCGTCGACGTGTGCCGCTTCCCTGGCAGCCGCGCGAACGAGGCCGCCGCGAAGGGCTCGGTCCCGGAGATCTGCGCGGAGGCAGGCATCGCCTACCGCTGGGAGGAGCGCCTGGGCGGCAGGCGACGTCTCACGAAAGATCAGGACACGGACTCGCCGGACACCTGGTGGAGGGTCGCCGCCTTCCGCGCCTACGCCGCCTGGACGCGCACGCCGGAGTTCCGCGCCGGCGCCGACGAGCTGCTCGAGGACTGCCGCGCCGCCCGCACGGCGATCATGTGCTCCGAAGCGGTGTGGTGGCGATGCCACCGCCGGATCATCGCCGACGTGATGGAGCTCGAGCATCGCGTCGAGGTCCTGGACCTCATGCACGACGGCACGCTGCGCCCGCACGAGCCCAGCGAGGGCGCACGACTCGATGCGCAGGGCCACGTGGTGTGGGACGGGGCCGAGGGCTGACGCCCCGCTCAGCAGATGCACTGGACCCACCGGCGACCATGTGGTGCGATCACTCGATGAACCTGCAGGAGCTGCGGTCAGGGACGACCGGCGACGACCAGCTGATCGACGACGTCCATGCCGTGGCTGCCCACTACGGGGTGGCGGATGCGGACATCACCCTGCCGGCCGCACAGGGCCAGGTGAATCTGACGGTCTTCCTCGGGCGCGACCTGGTGCTGCGGCTCCCGCGCACCGAGCGTGCGGAGGCACTGATGGCCAAGGAGGCCGAGGCCATCGGCCTGGCCGAGTCCGCCGGGGTGCCCACGCCGGCGCTCATCGACCTCGATGCGAGCCGTCGCATCGGAAGTGTTCCGTATGCGGTGCTCGAGCGAGTCGACGGCGTCACGCTGGCCTCGTGCTGGTCGGACGCCCCACGCCGCGCCCGTGCGCTCGGAGCTCTGGGAGAGGTGCTGCACGCCCTGCACGAGGTGAAGTGCTCGCAGTTCACGCACAGGACCGATGCGTTCCCGGCGCCCTACTCCTTCTCGCCGTCCGAGGTGCTCGACGACCTGGTGGCAGCAGGTGAGATCGGGGGCCAGCAGCGCGCATGGCTCCTCGAGCAGTTCGACGCCCTGCGGCCCGAGGGCCCCTCCCAGGACGATCCTGTGCTCGTGCATCGTGACGTGAACCCGTCGAACGTGATGGTCGCGGGCGACGGAACCACCATCGCCCTCGTGGACTGGGGCTGCGCCGAATGGGGCAATCCGGCGCGCGATCTCGTGGGTGTGCCGATCGGTGCCCTGCCGACGCTGCTCTCCGGCTATTGCTCGGCCGCGGGTGACCCACCGTCGGACGACGGGTTGACTCTCGAGCGCGACGCCCTCTGGTACCACCTCTACCTGGCACTGGCGAGGCTGCTGAAGTCTCCGCCCGCGGCGGGCGCGGGGCCGGGCGCGCAGGACTGGGCGGCGCCGCGCAGCGCGACTCTGCTCGACCTCTTCGCGTTCGTCGCCGGTGAGGGGGCGAAGTCGTGGCCGGCGAAGCTCCGTCGGCTGTCGCAGTGCTAGACGGTGCCCCACGCGGGCCTACGCTGTGCGCATGCACTTCGAGTGGGAGGCGCTGCTCCCGACGGCCCTGAGATACCTGCTCGTGCTGGGTGTGCTGCTCGGCGTCGGAGTCACGAGCTCCATCATCGTGCGCTGGCGCAGTCGGCCCCACGCGCACCGCCGACCGCACGACCCCGTGCGCCGGCGGATGCCGCTGCTGGGGCCGATCGCCGGGCTGCTGATCCTCCTGCTCGGCGCGCTCATCGGCCTGGTCGGGACGACGGAGGACGCCGACCCCGAGAACGGGCGGCAGATGATGATCGCGGGCCCAAGCATGATGCTGCTGGGCCTCGTGCTTCTGGTGCTCTACCTCGTGGTCTACGTAGAGGCGACGCCCACGGCCTTCACCATGCGAGGCATCCTCGGGCGCACGCGCACGATCTCCTACGAGGACATCGTGTCGATCACCGACAAGCACTCCTGGGGCGCCCCGGTGGTCGAGATCCGAGGGCGTTCGGGCCAGCGCATCCAGGCGGGCCCGATCCTGTTCGACTGGACCCACTATCAGCGATGGCAGACGGCGCGGGCGCAGTAGGCTCGCGCTCATGAAGGGACAGCGACTCGGGATGCTCAGCCTCCGGCTCGACGCGCTCTACTGCCTCGTCCTCGGCGTCATCGTCGCCGCGGCCTCACCGCTCATCTCCCCGGCGACGTCGCTGCCCGCCTGGCTCGTCCTCGCTGCCGGCGTCGCGGTGGTGGTGTGGGCGGGAGCGGTCGAGTGGATGCGCTCGAGGCTGCACCTCCGCACCGCGCTGCGGATCGTGATGACCGCCAACGTGGCCGCGACGCTCGCCGTGGCCGCCGAGTCCTTCACGGCCGCAGCAGTCCTCACCGTTCTGGTGATCCTCGCGATCGCGGTCGATGTCGCCGCCTTCGCAGGCAGTCAGGCTCTCGCACTCGGCAGGCTGCGCGCCCGAGCGTCGTGAGCGGCTAGCCCTTCTCCTCGACGCTCGACGGATCACTCGGCGCGGATCGCCCGCACGATCAGCTGGGATGCCGCCTGCACCTCCGTCGCTTGGAGCGACAGCGGCTTCGTGTCCACGCAGTCGAGTCCTTTGGACGTCCAGGTGGCGCTCAATGTGATCGACGGGCGGTAGTACGACCACCACAGGATCCCGTCCCACTCGTCACGCTCGAAGATGCGCGCCGCGAGACGCTGGGTGCGGCGCTTGTCGCGCTCCGTCACGTCTGTGACTCGGCGGACGCCGAGATCCTGGAGCACGCGGGGGTCCGCGAGGTCGGCGAGCCGCGTGGTGCCCGGGAGTTCATAGGTGCTGATCGCCCTCATGGCCTCGTCGTTGCCCGGTACGCGGAACATGCCGGCGGACCAGGTGGCGAGGTGGCCGAAGCTCTCAGCGACCGCGCCCTCCGCCGTGGTGGCGCAGTACCGCAGCGAGTACAGGTCCGGATTGTCCCACCGGCCCGCTCCCTGCCCTGGGGGCATGTAGAGGGCGCCGAACGGTTCGGTGCTCGCGGCACCGGGAATCCAAGGGTGCACCCGGTGGAGGAGCATCAGGCGTAGACGCCCGTCTCATCTCCCGTGATGGCGTCGAGGACTTCGGAAGTGCGCCCGCGACGAATCATCTCCAGTGGAGTGGCGCCGCCCAGGAAGGCATTGCGGCCGCTGAGCCAATCGGGGATCACGGCGTCGTCCCAGACCATGCGGGCCCGGGCGATGATGAACTCGAGGTCTGTGACGGCGCGTGCAGCATCCGGAGAGGGCTCGGTCTGCCCATCGCTCCATCGGGTCGTCTGGGACCTGCTGACACCAGCCCACTGGGCGAGCTTCGCCTGACTGCCGAGAACGCTCGACGCCGACCGCACCTTCATCCGGAAGATGCCGGCATCCGGACTCTGGGTGTCACCGATGGTGCTCATGCGCCCAGTATCGTCCCGCAACAGAAACGTTGCAAGGCATTCAGGTCTACGCGCCCTCGCATCTGCGCCGCGGCGCCGCACACCTGCCGCCGAGACGACCCGCGAGGCTCCCACCACGGCTCGCACCCCGCAGCGACACAACTACCGCGAGCCGGGCTCGTCGCGTCGATCACCGCGCAGACGAGTCAGCCACGAGAGCAGCAGCGCGGTCTCCGCCTCCCCGAGAACGTCCGGCGCAGCCGCGACGATCTCGATCGTCGCGGCAACAGGGTCCGTGGAGTCGCGGGCGGTGCCGGTGATGGCGGCGATGACTCCCTCGCGGACGGCGGCGGACAGCTCCGGATCAGGCTGCGCCAGGACGATCTGTCGCAGCGTCACCCCGATGTTGGCGACCAGGACATGGGCCGCGGCCTGGTCGGACGGCACCGCGAGGCGCCCATGCTCGGCCGCACGCGCCGTCAGCCCTCGGAGGATCTCGCTCGGGCGGGACTGCGCCTCCGGGGAATAGCCGGGCCGGACCTTGCCGTACATGAGCGTGTAGAAGCCGGGGTTCTCCAGGCCGAACGCCACATGCGCATCCCATCCCGACCGGATGTCCTGGATGGGATCACCGGAGGACCCCATCGATTCCTTCTGACCCAGATACACGTCGAAGCCGTGCTCGACCACGGCGTCGATCAGTCCCTGCTTGGAGCCGAAGAAGTGGTACAGCGTCGGCATCTTCACGCCGACGGCGTCGCATACCGCGCGCAGGGAGAAGTCCTCACCGGGGCTGGCGGCGATGAGCTCCGCCGCAGCGGAGATCAGGCGCTCTCGTGTACCGCTTCCCTCATGCTCTGTCATGCTGCTACATTACCTGGTGTAGCGTCGATACGGCGATACATACCAATGACATGGAGGTGTCGAGATGACTGAACAGACCCTTGCAGGCAAGAACGTCCTCATCGCCGGCGGCGCGAAGAACCTGGGCGGCCTGATCGCCCGGCAGGCCGCACAGGCCGGCGCGAACGTCGCCATCCACTACAACTCCGATGCCAGTCGGGCCGATGCGGAGGAGACGCGCGCCGCGGTGCGCGAGGCCGGAGGGCGGGCCGAGATCTTCCAGGGCGACCTGACGATCCCCGCCAACATCGCCCGGCTCTTCACCGACGCGGAGAAGGAGATCGGCACGATCGACGTCGCCGTGAACACGGCCGGCAAGGTGCTGCGCAAGCCGATCGTCGAGACCACCGAAGCCGAGTACGACTCGATGTTCGACATCAACGCGAAGGCCGCCTACTTCTTCATCCAGGAGGCCGGCAAGCACATCGCGGACAACGGCAAGATCATCACGATCGTCACCGCCCTGCTGGCAGCCTTCACGGACGGCTACTCCACATACGCTGGTGGAAAGGCGCCGGTGGAGCACTTCACCCGCGCCGCGGCCAAGGAGTTCGCCGAGCGCGGCATCTCCGTGACGGCCGTGGCCCCCGGCCCGATGGATACGCCGTTCTTCTACGGTCAGGAGACCCCGGACCGCGTCGAGTTCCACAAGTCGCAGGCGATGGGCAACCAGCTCACGCAGATCGAGGACATCGCTCCGATCGTCCGATTCCTCGCCACCGAGGGCTGGTGGATCACCGGCCAGACCATCTTCGCCAACGGCGGCTACACCACCCGCTGACAGCGCCCCTCACGACAGGAGACACCGATGACCGACACCATTCCTGAGCCCGTGGCCTCGTTCCTCGAAGCCGTGACGGCACACGACACGACCGCATTCACGCAGGCGTTCACCGCGAACCCCACCGTCGACGACTGGGGCAAGGTGCTCACCGGGTTCGATGAGATCCATGCATGGAGCGACCAGGAGTTCATCGGCTCCGCTCCCACCCTCGCCATCACCTCCGTCACCACCGACGGCGACTCGGTCACCGTCGTCGGCGACTGGCGCTCCCGACACGCCAACGGCCCGTCGAGCTTCCGCTTCGACCTCGAGGGCGACAAGATCGCCACGATGACGATCCGCGAAGGCTGACACCGACGATCTGAGGGCGGACTCTCTTCGGGGCACGTCCGCCAGCAGCTCGTCCTCTGTTCGGCAGACCGGAGCCGACCGGCGTCGTCAGAGCCCGAAGAGGCGCATCGCGTGATCGGTGACTGCCATGGTGTCGCGCCCCGCGCAGTTCCTGCGCTGGTAGCGCACGCCGTCGATCACCATGCCCTCATCGGGATGGGCGCTCAACCAGGACTCGGCGTCGGCGTCCCAGCCCTCCGGGCGGTACTGCCAGTAGACGAGGGTGCGGCCCGTGTCCAGGTCGATGACGGGCTGGCCGATCTCGTCCGGCCCCTCTCCGGGCTCGAGATCCAGCACGCGCAGGGCCCGTCGGGTGATCCCGCCGATCGACACGGCGACCAGGTCGGCTCTGACCCCCTCGTGGCTGAGGCTGCTGTACTCCCTCGGCCCGGTCCTCACCAGCCGGCGCCCGTCGCGGAGGATGCGCCCTCGACTCCTCCCCCAGGCCTCGTCGAATCCATCATCGTCGGGACCGGCGACATGGCCGTCCATCTCGACGCTCCGGAACGCGGCGGCTGCCGACGACAGGCAGGCTGTGAACTCGACACTCCTCTGAACGGGCCCGCGCTCGTCGGCCGGGAACGTCGACTCGTCGATCCGAATCCGGACGCGACCGGGTCCGTCGTCGAGCGGCATCACCGGGTGCGGGGTCTCTCGGATCATGGCGATCTGCCCCGATGCCCGGTCGTACCACCTCGCGGCACTCGTCTCCCCTGCGCGCGGAACGACGAACCACCATTGGAGCTCGTCGCAGACCACCTCATGCTCCGTGGCCTCCTCCAGGACGTCGATGCGGACGTCGGGCAAGATCTCCGGGAAGACGACCGTCGTGGGAGTGTCCATGACGGAACCATAGAGCGGGCGGTCGCGCGCATGCACAGGACTTTTCGCCGTCGTCCGAAATCGGCGCCCCGGAGCGAGCCCGCGAACACCACGACACTGCTGCAGGATGGTCCCCATGGACGCCGAGGAGCTCAACACCGCAGAGGAGCAGTTGTCCTCCCTGCTGCACAAGTGCGAGTCCGTTCTCCAGAGCACAGCGCTCAGCCCGTCCCGGCTCTCACTCATGGACAGTCGTGTGCGGGCGCTCCGCACAGCGCTCGAGCTCGTCCGTGAGGAGCGGCAACGGCGTCACGGCTGATGCTCGACGTCGGACACCCGGCAGACAATTTCGAAGAAACTCCCTGCTAGACGCTCCGGCGACGCACCACCGCGCACCAGTTGCTGATCCTGGTCGAGCAGTACCCGGAGTACGCCGCGTACCTCGCACCGGAGGACGTCGAGCGCCTCCGCCGCACGTTCGACGTGCTGCTGGGTGAATGGACGGCACAGGCGTGATGGCGAAGGCGCGTGGACCCGGCACCGCCGATGCCGCCACGCCTCACCCCAGCTTCCCCACGACCCCCTCGACCGCGGCGAGCACCGACCCGTCGGCCAGCAGCTCCTCGGCGGCGGCGATGTCGGGCGCGAGGAACCGGTCGGGGCCGGGACCCTCGACCCTCTCGCGCAGCACCGCGATCGCGGCGGCCGACGCCTCGGAGGGCGCGAGCGGAGCGCGCAGGTCGATCGCGCGGGCGGCGGTGAGCAGCTCGATCGCGAGCACGCGGCGCAGGCAGTCCACGGAGCGACGAAGCTTCCGGGCGGCGTGCCAGCCCATCGACACATGGTCCTCCTGCATGGCGGAGGACGGGATCGAGTCGACGCTCGCGGGCACCGCGAGGCGCTTCATCTCTGAGACCAGGGCGGCCTGCGTGTACTGGGCGATCATGAACCCGGAGTCCACGCCGGGGTCGTCGGCCAGGAACGGCGGCAGCCCGTGGGAGCGGGACTTGTCGAGCATGCGGTCGCTGCGGCGCTCGGAGATCGAGGCGAGGTCGGCGGCGACCACGGCCAGGAAGTCCAGCACGTAGGCGACGGGCGCGCCGTGGAAGTTGCCGTTGGAGGTGACCTCGCCGTCGTCGAGCACCACCGGGTTGTCGATCGCGGCGGCGATCTCCCTCTCGGCGACGGTGCGCGCGTGGGCGATCGTGTCGCGTGCGCCGCCCGCGACCTGCGGAGCGCAGCGCAGCGAATAGGCGTCCTGGACGCGGGAGCCCTCGGCGGCGACGTCGGCGATGATCGGCGAGCCCTCGAGCAGCGCGAGGATGTTCGCGGCCGACGCGGCCTGGCCCGGATGCGGCCGCAGCGGCATGTGCAGCTCGGGGCGGAACACGCTGTCGCGCCCCCGCAGACCCTGCACCGTGAGCGCGGTGGTGAGGTCGGCGATCCTCACGAGCTCCTCGAGGTCGGCGAGGGCCATGAGCAGCATGCCGAGCATGCCGTCGGTGCCGTTGATGAGCGCCAGGCCCTCCTTCTCCTCGAGCAGCACGGGCTCGATGCCCACCTCGGCCAGCAGCTCGGGCACGGGACGCTCGATCCCGTCGGCCCCGCGGGCGCGCCCCTCCCCCATCAGCACGATCGCGCAGTGGGCGAGCGGCGCCAGATCGCCCGAGCAGCCCAGCGAGCCGAACTCGTGGACGATCGGCGTGATGCCCGCGTTCAGCAGCGCGAGCATCGTCTCGAGCACCATCGGGCGCACGCCCGTATGCCCCGTGGCCAGGGTCTTCGCGCGCAGCAGCATGAGAGCGCGCACCACCTCCGGCTCGACCTCGTCGCCGGTGCCGGCGGCGTGGGAGCGGATCAGCGAGCGCTGCAGGGCGTGGCGCATGGACGGCTCGATCGAGGTGTCCGCGAGCGCCCCGAAACCGGTGGAGACCCCGTAGACCGGCGCGTGGCCGGGGGCGGCGAGGGCGTCGATGTGGGCGCGCACCCGGGCAACCTCCTCGCGGGCGGACGGGTCGAGCTCGACGCGGGCTCCGCGGCGGGCGACGGCGAGGACGTCGGCCGGAGTGAGGTCGGAGCTCGCGAGCAGGATCGTCTCGCAGGGGTCGGTCGACGCGGGGGCGTGGGCGGTGCTCATCGGGGTGGGGTCCTTTCTGGCGAGGTCAGGCGGCGCGGCGCCCGCGGCGCCACACCTGGTGGGTCAGCGGCATGCCGGGGCGGTAGGCGAGGTGGATCGCGGCGGGCGCGTCGAGCACGTGCAGGTCGGCCCGCGCGCCGACGCCCAGGTGGCCGACGTCGGAGCGTCGCAGGGCGAGGGCCCCTCCGCGGGTCGCGGCGCGGATCGCCTCGGCGAGGCTCAGGTGCATCTGCAGCACGGCGGTCGCGACGCAGAAGCCCATGGCGCTCGTGAACGAGGTGCCGGGGTTGCAGTTGCTCGCGATCGCGACGTGCGCTCCCGCATCGAGCAGGTCCCGGGCGGGCGCGAGCGGGGCGCGCGTGGAGAGATCGCAGGCGGGCAGCACGGTGGCGACCGTCGGCCCCGCATCGACCGCGAGCAGTCCGTCGCGCGCGCCGGCTCCGAGGGGTCGGTCGGCTAGTCCGACGGGCCGGCCGGCGGTCTCGGCGAGGGCCTCGACGTCGGCCGCCTCCAGGTGGTTCAGGTGGTCGACGCTCGCCGCGTGCTCCTCGACCGCGAGCTGCACGCCGCACTGTGCGCCGGAGAGCTGGTTGCCGTGCACGCGCAGGCCGAGCCCGGCGGCGCGCCCCGCCTCCAGGACGCGCCGGGAGGCGGCGGTGTCGAACGCGCCGTCCTCGCAGAACACGTCGATCCAGCGCACGCTCCCGCGCACCTGCTCGAGCATCGGCCCGACCACCAGATCCAGGTACTCGGCGGGGCCCGGACGGCCGTCGGCCCCGTCGTACTCGGAGGGCACCAGGTGCGCCCCCAGGAACGTCGCCTCGTCGAGCGTGCCCTCCGCGACGAGGCGGGCGGCGAGCGCGGCGGCGCGGGCCTCGTCCGCGACCGTGAGCCCGTAGCCGGTCTTCGTCTCCAGGGTCGTGGTGCCGCCCGCGAGAGCCTCGCCGATACGGCCCCTGACCAGTTCCTCCAGGCGTCGGTCGTCCGCGGCGCGGGTCGCGTCGGTGGTGACCTGGATGCCGCCGGCGGCATAGGACTGCCCGGCCATGCGGGACTCGAACTCGGCGGAGCGGTCGCCGTCGAAGACCAGGTGCGTATGGGAGTCGACCCAGCCGGGCAGGACGGCGCGCCCCTCGAGGTCGATCCGCTCGTCGGCCGCGGGCGCCTCGGTCGCGGGGCCCGTCCAGGCGATGCGGTCGTCCTCGATGACGAGGGCGGCCTCGCGCTGGATCTGCCCGTCGGCCGCGCCGCGCGCGCTCGAGCCGCCGAGCGGCGCGTCCTCGAGGGCCGGGTCGAGGGTCCAGAGCTCGCCGATGCCGGTGAGCAGGGTCGTGGTCATGCGTCCTCCCAGAAGGGTGCGATGGCGTCGCGCAGCAGGGCGCCGACGTCGCCGAGCCGGTGCCGGCCGTCGGAAACGATCGTCTCCCCGTCGCGGATCACCGTGGTGACGTCCGCGGCGCTCGCGGCGAGCAGCACCTGCGCGGGGTCCGCGCCGGCCGTGCGCACGGAGTCCAGACGGATCGTCACCAGGTCGCCGCGGGCGCCCGGCGCGATCCGGCCGGCGCCCTCCCGGCCCAGGCTCTCGTGACCGGTCGCCAGGGTCAGCAGGTCCTGCGGGGTGAAGCGGCCGCGCTCGTGGGTGGTGAGGCGCTCGTGCATCTCCACGGCGCGCGCCTCCTCGACGAGGTCGACGACGGCGTGCTGGTCGCTGCCCAGCGAGAGCCGCACGCCGGCGTCGTGGAGCGTGCGGGCGGGGCCGATGCCGTCGGCCAGGTCCCGCTCGGTGGTGGGGCACAGGCTCACCCAGGAGCGCGCGTCCCCGAGCAGACGCACGTCCTGTTCGCTTAGGTGCGTCGCGTGCACGGCGGTGAGGTCGGGGCCGACGAGGCCCGCCTCGGCGAGCAGTCCCACCGGGGTGAGGCCGTAGCGGGCGAGGGCCGCACGGTTCTCGGCGGGCTGCTCGCTCACGTGGACGTGCAGCGGGGCGATCGCGGAGCCGGTGTCGCACACCGCGGGGACGAGGGCGGCGGCCTCCCGGAGCTGCGGGAGGGGCACCGCGCGCACCGAGTGCAGGGCGGCGCCCACGCGGAACGTGCCCTCCGCGCGCAGGCCGCTCGCGCGCTGCGCCCAGGCGCCGATGTCCGCGTCCCCGAAGCGCGCCTGCTCCGGGGAGAGCGCGGTGTGGCCGGTCGCGTCGAGCCCGCCCTGCAGGTAGGCGGTGTCCAGCAGGGTCAGGGCGACGCCGGCCTCCGCGGCCGCCTGCTGCAGGGCGCGCCCCATCTCGTTCGGGTCCTCGTACGGGGCGCCGCCGGCCTGGTGGTGGACGTAGTGGAACTCGCCCACGGCGGTGACGCCGGCGAGCGCCATCTCCGCATAGGCGGCGCGCGCGAGGGCCAGGTAGTTCTCGGGGTCCAATCGCGCGGCGACGTGGTACATCCGCTCGCGCCAGGTCCAGAAGGTGCCGCCCGCGTCGTGGGTGCGGCCGCGCAGGGCGCGGTGGAAGGCGTGGCTGTGCGTGTTCGCGAACCCCGGCAGGGTGACCCCGCGGAGGACCTCGTCCTCCGGGCGCGCCTCGGCCCGCTCGACGACAACGATCCGCCCGTCCCCGTCGAGGACCACCCGGACGCCGTGAGCCGCCCCGTCCGGCAGGAGCGCGTGCTCGCACCAGAAGGAGCGCCCGCCCTGTCCCGCGCTCATGAGGCGAGGTCCCGGACGACGGTCAGGAGCGCCTCGACGCCGGCGTGGCAGTCGGCCGGCTCGGCGAACTCCTCGGGGGTGTGGGAGGCGCCGGTGGGATTGCGGACGAAGAGCATGGTCGTGGGCACGCCCGCCTGGGCGAGGATGCCCGCGTCGTGGCCGGCGCCCGTGCCGAGCATCGGCGTGTTCGGCCCCAGGGCGTCGCGCACCCGCAGGGTGAGCTCGTCGTGGAAGCGCGTGGTCGCCGTCCACGACTCCTCCCGCAGCGCGCCCGGGAACATCGCCGTGAGGTCCTCGATGACGCCCCGCACCAGGGACTCGTGCGGGGAGCGGGCATCGAGCCAGGCCGTCACGTGGGAGGGGATCGCGTTGACGCCGCCGGGCTGCACGCTCACCTTCCCGACGGTCGCGACGCAGCGGTGCTCGCCGTCCCGGCGCTCGGCGGCCTCGCGGGCGGCGAGCGCGAAGCGGGCGGCCTCGAGCATGGCGTCCTCGCGGTCCGCGAGCGCGGTGGTGCCGGCGTGGTCGGCGCGGCCCGTGAAGTCCGCGCGCCAGCGTCCGTGGGGCCAGATGTCGGTGCCGACGGCCACCGCGGAGGTCGCCGGGTCGAGCAGGTCGAGGGCCCGGCCCTGCTCGACGTGCAGCTCGACGAACGAGCCGATCCTGGCGAGCGCCGCGGGATCAGGGCCGATGTCCGCGGAGCGGCCCGCGCTGCGCAGCGCCTCGGCCATGGTGATGCCGCCTGCGTCGGTGAGCCCGAGCGCCCGCTCGGCCGTCATCGCTCCGGTGACCACGCGCGATCCGGCGCAGGCCACGCCGAAGCGCGCGCCCTCCTCGTCGCCGAAGTTCACCACGCCGATCGGCACGCGAGGCGCGAAGCCGCTCGACTGCAGCGCGCGGACGACGGCGAGCGCGGAGACCACGCCGAGCGGGCCGTCGAAGGCCCCGCCGTCGGGCACGGAGTCCAGGTGCGAGCCGATGACGACGCCCGGGGTCCGGTCGGGATCGCCCCACCAGGCCCACTGGTTCCCCATGCGGTCCTCGGTGAGGTCGAGGCCGAGGGCCGCGCACTCCCCCGCGAACCATTCCCGCAGGGTATGGTCCTCGCGGGTCCACGCGTACCGGCGGTAGCCGCCGGTCTCGGCGCTGCGTCCGACGGGCAGCAGCTGCGCCCAACGGGCATCGAAGTCCTGGGCGAGGCTCATCGCCGCACCTCCTCGGCGTCGGCCGCGAGCACTCCGTCGTCCGCGCCCTCGGGCAGGATCGTGCGCTCCGGCGGACGGCGCGTCGCGCGCCCCCAGACCAGGAAGATCGCCCCGGGGACGACGAGCCCGACGATCCAGCTCACGTCGGCCCCGCCGAGCATCTTCGTGAGCGGGCCGGTGTACATCGACTGGGCGAGGAACGGGATCTGCACGAGGATGCCGATCACGTAGGTGACCAGCGCCGGGACGTCGAACGCCCCGTACCTGCCCTTGGGGTCGTAAAGCGCGGGGATGTCCACGCGCTCCCGGGAGACCAGGTAGAAGTCGACGAGGTTGATGGCGCTCCACGGCGTGAAGACCATGAGCAGCAGCAGCACGAAGTTCTTGAAGTTGTCGAGGAAGTCCGCGGAGGCGGCCAGGGCGATCACGACGGACAGCGCGAGGAACGTGAACACGAAGACCAGGCGCAGGGCGGGCCGCACCACGCTGCGCCTCGAGAAGCCGGTGACGGTGGTGAGCATCGTCATCGCCCCGCCGTAGGCGTTGAGCGTGTTGATCGTGAGCTTGCCCGAGACGATGACCAGGTAGATCACGAGGGCGATGAGTCCGCCCCCGGCGAGCTCGCCGACGAACCCGACCTGGTTGTCCAGGAAGCTCGAGTGCGGGATCGAGGCGAGCAGGGCGCCGATCGTCATCGCCCACATCGACCCCAGCACGGAGCCCGCGAAGGTCGCGGTGAACGTGCGCCGCGCCGGGGTGTCGGCCGGGAGGTAGCGCGAGTAGTCCGCGACGTAGGGGCCGAAGGTCAGCTGCCAGCCGGCGCCGAGGGCGATGGCGAGCAGGAACGGGACCGCGCCGAAGGTGGCGTCGGCCAGCAGGTGCGCCCCGTCGTAGACGGTGAAGATCCGAAGGGTGATCCAGGCGAAGCCGAGCATGCCGAGCACGGTCGCGATCCTGCCGAGGCCATGGATCCAGCGGTAGCCGACGGCCGCGACGACGAAGGTGATCAGGCCGAAGACCACGATCCCCACCCAGGGGGCGTCGACGTGGAGGATCCGGTTGATCGCCTGCCCGGACAGCACGGTGCCCGTCGAGGCGAAGCCGAGGTACATGAGCACCACGAGCACGAGCGGCAGCGCGGCGCCGATCACCCCGAACTGCGCGCGGCTGGAGATCATCTGCGGCAGCCCGAGCTTGGGGCCCTGCGCGGAGTGCAGGGCCATCACGGCCCCGCCGAACAGGTTGCCCAGGAGCAGGCCGATGATCGCCCACAGCGCATGCGCGCCGAAGACGACGGCGAGGGCGCCGTCGACCACGGCCGTGATCTGGAGGGTCGCACCGAACCAGAGGGTGAACTGCTGGGTGACGCCGCCGTGGCGCTCCGAGGAGGGGACGAACTCGATGCTCCGGCGTTCGACGGTGGAGGCGGTCGCAGCCATGGCCGCCTCCTCAGATCTTCGCCGGCGCCGCGGTGGCGCCGGCCTTCGCCGAGGCCGCGCTCTGGGCGGCGTCGGGGTCCTCGGCGTCGCGCACCTGCGGGGACATCGGCACCCGCACGCCGCGCTCCTCGGCGACCTCGGCGGCCCGCGAGTAGCCCGCGTCCACGTGCCGGAGCACGCCCATGGCCGGGTCGTTGGTGAGCAGGCGATCGAGCTTGCGCGCGGCGAGCTCGGTGCCGTCGGCCACCCCGACCTGCCCGGCGTGGATCGAGCGGCCGATGCCGACGCCGCCGCCGTGGTGGATCGACACCCAGGTCGCGCCCGAGGAGGTGGAGGTGAGCGCGTTCAGCAGCGGCCAGTCGGCGATCGCGTCGGAGCCGTCGAGCATGCCCTCGGTCTCCCGGTAGGGCGAGGCGACGGAACCCGAGTCCAGGTGGTCGCGGCCGATGACGATCGGGGCCTTCACCTTCCCGTCGCGCACGAGGTCGTTGAAGAGCTTCCCCGCCTTCGCGCGGTCGCCGTAGCCGAGCCAGCAGATGCGGGCGGGCAGGCCCTCGAACTCGACGAACTCGCCCGCGGCGTCGAGCCAGCGGTGCAGGTGCTCGTTCTCGGGGAACAGCTCCTTGAGCGCCGCGTCGGTCACGGCGATGTCCTCGGGGTCGCCGGAGAGCGCGACCCAGCGGAACGGGCCGAGGCCCTCGCAGAACAGGGGACGGATGTACGCGGGGACGAAGCCGGGGAAGGCGAAGGCGCGCTCGCAGCCGGCGCGGCGGGCCTCGTCGCGGATCGAGTTGCCGTAGTCGAAGACCTCGGCGCCCTCGTCGGCGAACTCGACCATGGCCTGCACCTGGCGGCCCATCGACTCGCGGGACTTCTTGGTGAAGCCCTCCGGATCGGCCTCGGCCTCGGCGTGCCAGGTGTCCATGTCGTGCTCGATCGGCAGGTAGGACAGCGGGTCGTGGGCGCTGGTCTGGTCGGTGACGACGTCGATCGCGATGTCGCCGGCGCGGTGGCGCGCGAGCAGCGCGGGGAAGACGTCGGCCGCATTGCCGACGATGCCGATGGAGACGGCGCGCCGCTCCTCGCGGGCGGCGTTCGCGCGGGCGATGGCGTCCTCGAGGTCGTCGGCGATCTCGGTGAGGTAGCGCTTGGCGACGCGGCGCTCGAGGCGGGTCCGGTCGACGTCGGCGATGAGGCAGACGCCGCCGTTCAGCGTCACGGCGAGCGGCTGGGCGCCGCCCATGCCGCCGCAGCCGCCGGTCAGCGTGATGGTCCCGGCGAGGGATCCGCCGAAGCGCTTGGCGGCGACCGCCGCGAAGGTCTCGAAGGTGCCTTGGAGGATGCCCTGGGTGGCGATGTAGATCCAGGAGCCCGCGGTCATCTGGCCGTACATCATCAGACCCTCGGCCTCGAGGCGGCGGAACTCGGGCCAGGTCGCCCAGTCCCCCACGAGGTTCGAGTTCGCGATGAGCACGCGCGGCGCCCATTCGTGGGTGCGCAGGATGCCGACGGGCTTGCCGGACTGGACCAGCAGCGTCTCGTCGTCCTCGAGGTCGGCGAGGGAGGCCAGGATCGCGTCGAACGCCTCCCAGGAGCGGGCGGCCCGGCCGGTTCCGCCGTAGACGACGAGGTCGTCGGGCCGCTCGGCGACCTCGGGGTCGAGGTTGTTCTGCAGCATGCGCAGGGGCGCCTCGGTCTGCCAGCTCTTCGCGGTGATCTCGGTGCCGCGGGGGGCGCGGACGGGGCGGGATCCGGGGAGGGTCATCATCGACTCCAGTGCATCGGGGGCGGAAGCTGCGTGACAGCACACCACCGCGCGCGGTCCGGGTCGACCCCAGACCCCTCCTAACGTCCGGTATACGCGACGGAGGTCGGTTCACCAGGGGTCATAGGACCATCGAGGGGGTGTCATCGTCGGGGTCCTGCGCCGCGCGCTCGCGCCGGACGAGCTCCCAGGTGCGCACCATCCGGGGCAGGGCGAGGATCACCAGCCCGCCCGCCATGTTCAGCGGGACCACCCAGGCGCACCACACCAGCCAGTCGGTGTAGGGGATGTCGGCCCCCGCATGCATCGCACCGAAGATCACCGCCGAGCTCAGCGCGCCGTGCAGCATGCCGAGCCCCACCACGAGCAGCCCCGAGATCAGCGAGTTGGCGAGGGTGGCGATGCCCTCGTTGGAGCCCTGGCTCATCCGGGTCACCAGCGTGATCGTGAACCCCGCGAGCAGGGCGAGCGCCACGGTCTCGCGGGTGGGGCCGCTGGACATGTACTCGGTCGCGCTCGTCACGAGGAGATCGTCGAAGCGCGGGAACGCCGCGACGACGAGCCACGAGAAGGCCCAGCCGCCGATGAGGTTCGTCGCCAGGGTGGTCGCCCACAGGCGCAGCAGCTGCCACCAGGTGCCGTGCCGGGCGACGACCGCATGGATGGGCAGCAGGAAATCCTCGGTGAACAGCTCGGAATGGGCCAGGCGCAGCGCGTACAGGCCGACGCCGAACGCGAAGCCTCCCAGGAGCTTCGAGCCCGTCGCGTCGAGCACCGCGAGCATCGCCAGCAGCCCGATGCCGACGTCGATGCCGCCGAACAGGCCGGTGATGATCAGCGCGCGCCAGGTGCGGTTCAGTCGGTTGGCGCCCTCCCGGACCGAGTTCACGAAGCCCTCGACCAGCGCGTCCTCGAGCGGCTCGTCGCTCGCGCCCAGACTCCGCCTCTCCTGCGCCTGACCGCGGTCGTGTCCGGCCATCTGCATCTCCGATCCTCGGGAGCGATCCTCGGCGGCGCACGCTACCAGCGGCGACGGCGGCTCAGACGGTCCGGGGCGCCCCGTTCATGCCGCGAGCCACTGGTCGAGCGTGAGGTCGTCGACGATGGTGCCCTCGGAGGAGGGGACGAGCACCCCGCCGGCGAGCCGCCTGCCCAGGTACGGGTACTCCGTGACCAGGCTCGGCGAGCGGCCGGCGACGCTGCCGCGGGCGCCCAGGATCCTGCGCACGAGCTGCGCGGACGTCATCTCCTCCGGTCCGCGCAGGCGGACGATCCGGTTGCGCGGGTCCTCGCCGTCCTCGGGCGCGAGGCGCGCGTTCTGGCCGGGGACGATCTCCGGGACGACGCCGCGACCGGTCGCGATGATCTCCCCGACGATGTGGTCGGCGGCGCGCTCGGTCGCGAGCGGCGCCATGCGCATCTGCGGCAGCACGGCGACGGGGCCGAGGCTCGCCTGGGCGACCATCTGCTCGCCGAGCTCGAACCACTGCGCGGAGCGGATGATCGTGGTGGGGATCGGCGCCGCCCGGTAGGCGCGCTCCTGCGCGCACTTGCCCCGGTAGTAGCCGAAGCCGAGGGCGGCGCCCGGTTTGGTGACCCCGGCGATCGAGATGCAGACGACGCGTCCCGCGCCGCCCTTCTTCGCCGCCGCGGCGATGTTGTTCGCGCTGCGGGCGAAGAAGCGCACGGCCGGCGTCGCGCGGATCGTGGCGATGTTCGTCGCGTCGACGACCACGTCCGCACCGTCGAGAGCGGCCTCCAGGCCCTCCCCGGTCTCCGTGTTCACGCCGCTCGCGCGGCTGAGTCGTCTCACGTCGTTCCCGGCCGCCTCCAGGCGGTCGGCGACGAGAGATCCGATGGTTCCAGTGGCCCCGAGAACAGCGATGTCCATGGGGCCACTGTAGGGCCGACCGCCCGATCGCGGACTCAGGCTTCGCGTTCGTTCATGTTCGGCTCGGGCGGGGTTCGCGAGCGCGCGGCGGAGCGGGCCGCGGGAGGGGCCGAGGGGCGATGGCGGAGGGGCGGGCCGAGGGCGCGATCAGCCGGCGGGCGTCGGGACGGGGCCGTGGGTCCAGGTGCGCGCTGCGGCGCTCGACGGGGCGGCCGCGTCGGGATCGGCCTGGGCCTGGACCGTGTACTCGATCCGCGTGTGCTGGCGGTCCTCCCGCGCCTGCATGAACTCGAAGGCGCTCGGAACCAGCGCGTACACCTGCCAGTCGGGGTTGGGCTCACCGGTGAAGCTGGGACGCGAGGCCCAGTCGGCCTGGGAGGCCTCGTCGTCGAGC
The DNA here is from genome assembly GCF_016623465.1 of Brachybacterium halotolerans. GTDB lineage: Bacteria > Actinomycetota > Actinomycetes > Actinomycetales > Dermabacteraceae > Brachybacterium > Brachybacterium halotolerans. The sequence continues at coordinate 30,725 of NZ_JAEDAJ010000014.1, read as the reverse complement.
GCGATGACCGTGCCGGTGATGCGCACCTGCCGCCCGGACTCGCGCCAGAAGAAGATCATCGACGCCTTCGCGTCCTGCTCGAGCTGCGCTCCCTTGCGGGACGTGCGGTGGGTCGAGACCTGGTAGGCGCCGTCCTCGATGTCCTTGAGGATCAGGGTGCGGCCGACGGGGAACCCGGCCTCGTCCACGGTCGTGAACGTCATCGCGTGGGGCTGGCGCGCCCCGCTCGCGATCGCCTCCTCGAGCCAGTCGCGGAAGAGCGCCTCGGGGTCCTCGGGCACGGAGTCCGGGTCGAGGACGGGCAGGTCGGACGGGAATGCGGGGAGCTTCCGCAGACGGTCACGCAGCTCAGTCATCGGGGAGGTCGCCTCTCTGCTGGACGGTGCCGGATCAGGCGCGGTCCACTGTACGGCGGCGGGTGACCGGGAGGCGGGCGGCCGGTAGGCGGGTGGGATGGCGGTGGCGGGATCGGTCGACGGGGTGGCCAGGGACGTCGATCGGGAAGCAGTCCAGGGAGGTGGGTCGGGGAGGCGGAACGGCTTCGATGTCTCTGGGTGAGGTCTCCACGCGCAGAGGGGCGTGAGGTCTCACCCAGAGACATCGAAGCGGGGGATCCGGTGGGCTCAGGCGGCCTCGTCCTCGGCGTGGTCCTCGTGGTCGTGGCCCTCGTGGTCCTCGCCCTCGTGGTCGTGGCCCTCCTCGGAGTGCTCGCCGCCCTCGTCGGCGCCCGGGGAGACCTCGTACTCGCCCGAGGCGGTGCCCGTGGTCACCTGCATCTCGTGCGGGACCTCCGGCAGGTCGATCTCCTGGTAGGCCTTGCCGGTGTCGATGTCGACGAGCGTCAGCTTCTTGTTCTTCGAGTCGGCGACGAAGGCAGTGCCGTCGGCGACCGAGAGCATCGGCCCGGCCTCCTGCCACTGGTCCGGCTCGGTCCACTCCTCGGCGACCTTCGTCTCGTGCAGGACCTTGCCGCTCTCGGGGTCGAGGATGTTCAGCTCTCCGTCGGCCGTGAGGACGAGCGCCTCGCCGTCGGGCCCGCGGTCCAGGGAGCGGAACCAGTACTCCGAGCCCAGGTCGACGGTGTCGAAGGAGCCGTCGCGGGTGTCCAGAAGACCCACCTTCGTGGGGCGCTCGATGCCGCCCTCGGGGTCCTCCTCGACCTTGTAGTCGGTGAGGACGATCGGCGAGTCCTCATGGCCCTGCTGGTTGCCCGAGCGCTGGAAGTCCTCGTCGACGTGGATCTTGTGGAACTCCCCGTCCTTGTACATGACGGGCCCGTTCTCGCAGCCCAGGGTGACGATGTCCCCGTGCTCGTCGGGCTTCGCGGCGGCCTCGCCGTGGACGCCCGGGCAGTCCTCGGTCTTCGCCGTGACCTTGCCGTCCGCATCCTCGACGACGACGGTGTGGCGCTCGTCCTCGGTGCCGACGGTGTGCAGCAGAGAGCCGTCGGACAGCGGGACGGCGACGCCGTGGTGCGGGGCGTCGGTCCGGGTCTCGGCGACGGTCTTCAGCTGCCCGTCCGCGAGGGCCGTGGAGTCGAAGACGGTGATCGCGCCGGTGCCGTCGGCGAAGGTCGCGGTCTTCTCGCCGTGGGGGACGACGTGCCCGGGCTCCTCGGCGGGGATCGTGACGTCGGAGAGCAGGGCCGGGTCCTGCGTGTAGTAGTGGAAGTGGTCGCCGTGCGCCTGGGCGATGAGGCCGGTGTCGTACGCGGTGATCGAGGATCCGGCGCTGACCATGACGCTGCGGCCGTCGCCCGAGGGGTTCAGCCGCACGTAGCCCTCGACGGGAGTCTCGTCGATGACCGAGCCGTCCGAGGAGTCGAGCGTGGTCATGCCGCCCTCGTGGGCGAGGACGATGCGCGGGGTGAGCGCGCCGACCTCGGTGCGGTCGGAGGCGGCCTGGGCCGCGGACTTCTTCGAGTCCTCGCCGTCGGAGGCGGCGGATTCCCCACCACCGGCCCCGCAGCCGGAGAGCGCGAGCATCGAGGCCGAGACGGAGGCGACGAGAAGCCCCCATCGTCGCCGCTTGGTGAGAATGGTTCCTGAGTGAGTCATGCGCAGGACCGTAGCATGTTCTGAGAACGATTCGCATCTGAGTATCGAGGGCGGACTGCCGACAAGGTCGGGGAGGCCGTCCGATGCGCGAGCCCGCGGGCTAGGGTCGGAACATGGCAGACCCGCAGCACCTCCCCACCATCGGCACCATCGGGGCCGGGCACATCGGATCGACGGTCGCCCGCCTGGCGCAGGCCGCAGGGATCGACGTGGTGCTCAGCAACAGCCGAGGGCCTTCGTCGCTCGAGGACCTGGCCCAGGACATCGGCTCGCACGTGCGGGCCGGCACCACGGCCGAGGCCGCAGCGAGCGACATCGTGGTGCTCACCGTCCCTCTGCTGACACTGACCTCGCTCGATCCCGAGCTGCTCGCGGGTCGCATCGTCGTGGACACCATGAACCACTACCCCGAACGCGACGGGACGATTCCCGCACTCGATTCCGGCGCGACCACCTCTGGCCTCACCGCGGCGCACTTCCCTGACGCGCGCGTCGTCAAGGGCCTGAACAACATCGTGCACTCGCACCTGCTCGCCCTCGCACGTCCGAGCGGCGCCTCGGACCGATCCGCCCTGCCGATCGCGGGCGATGACGCCGCCGCCAAGGCCGAGGTCACCCACCTTCTCGACGCACTCGGCTACGACGCCCTCGATGCCGGGCCCCTGAGCGAGGGATGGCGCTTCGAGCGCGGACGCGAGGCCTACACGCTCCCCTACGCCGCCGATCCCGAGGCTCTGCGCGCGAGCACGCCCGGGGCGCGCCCCGAGGGCGCGCGCCCCGCGAGCACCGAAGACCTGCGTCGGGCGCTCGCAGAGGCGTGAGAAGAGACCACGATGACCGGCACGCCCTCCCCCGCGACCGCCCCGGTGCCCACTCCCCCAGCGGCCGCCTCACCCCAGATGGGGAAGCGGATCCAGCGCGCCTGGCAAGAGGAGACTCTGCTGCTCCCCCTGCGGGACGCAGGTCATGCACGGCGCCTTCCGGGCCAATCCAAGCATTCCCGGCTCGCCGGCCTGGGCGGCCCTGCGCACGTCGAGCTGCTCGGCACCGGCGAGACCTTCGCCGCATGGCGTCTGCGCGCGGAGGACGGCACCGCACTGCTGGTGCGGATCCCCTGGCACGCTCCCGCCCACCCTCTCGCCGACGAGCTCGCCGCCCTCACCCAGCTGCCGCCCGACGTCGGCCCCGAGCCCCTCGCCCTGCACGACGATGCGGAGTCGAGCCCCCTCGGGGCACCGTACCTGGTGACGACTCCCGTGCCCGGTCGCATCCTGGCGCCCGCACAATGGACCCGGGACCACCTGGCTGCTCACGCGGAACGTCTCGCCCACCTGCATCGAGTGGCGACGCCGGGGCGCGGTCCGGTGACGCTCGGGGCGGATCCATGGGAGCGCATGGAGTCCGGTCGCCTCTCGCTCCTCGAGCTCTTCGAGGCCGACACGGAGTCGGTGGACGCGGAGGTGCTCGCAGGGGTCGGAGGCCCGGGCATCCTTCGGTCCGCCGCACAACGGCTGCGGGCGGCCGACTCCGCCTTCGCGGATCTCGAGGGATTCGTGCTCAGCCACGGCGACCTGTGCGCGACGAACATCGTGTGGGACGCGCAGGTCCCCCGCTTCATCGACTTCGAGTGGTCGATGGGTGACGATCCGGCGCGGGACCTCGCGATCATCGGAGGCCCGGTGCACGGCGGCCCCTGGTACGTGCCGCTCACCGAGGAGGAGATCGAGGACTTCATGGGCAGCTACCTGCACGCGCGCGCACGGCTCGACGATGCGTCCGAGCTGCCGCGCCTCGAGGGCCAGACGCCGCTCCTGCCCGCCCGGACGCTCGACCCTGCTGGTCTGCACGCTCGGCGCGACGCGTGGGAGATCTTTGAGAAGACCGCGATGCTGCTTCACGTCGCAGGCCGGGTGGCCGAGCGCCGCGCGGCCGACGACCACTACTCCACGGCGCTTCCCATCCTGCGTGACACCCTCCGCGCGCGCCTCGGCGCCGACTGACCCCGCTCGAGGCGGCCCGAGCCGGCGCGATGCGGCCCCATCCACGCCGCGACAGCGCGAGAAGTACGAAACGGTTGCCAAGATCGATCTTGGCAACCGTTTCGTACTTCTCGCCGGCCGGCCACGCGGGGACGGCCGCGCTGCGGATCAGATGACGCCGAAGGCGATCATCGCGTCGGCGACCTTGCGGAAGCCGGCGACGTTCGCGCCCACCACGTAGTCGCCGGGGCGGCCGTACTCCTCGGCCGTCTCGAGGCAGGTGCGGTGGATGCCGACCATGATGTCGGTGAGACGGCCCTCGGTGTAGTCGAAGGACCAGGCGTCGCGCGAGGCGTTCTGCTGCATCTCCAGGGCGCTGGTCGCGACGCCGCCGGCGTTCGCGGCCTTGCCCGGGCCGTAGGCGATGCCCGCCTCGCGGAACACCTCGACGGCATCGGGGGTGCAGGGCATGTTCGCGCCCTCGGAGACCGCCTTGACCCCGTTCTTGACGAGGGTGCGGGCGGCGTCTGCGTCGAGCTCGTTCTGGGTCGCGCTCGGCAGGGCGATGTCCACGGGGACGTCCCACACGCTGCCGCCCTCGACGAAGCGGGAGCGGCCGCCGCGGCGATCGGCGTACTCGGCGATGCGGCCGCGCTCGACCTCCTTGATCTGCTTGAGCAGCTCGAGGTCCAGGCCGTCCTCGTCCACGACGTAGCCGGAGGAGTCCGAGGCGGTCACGGCGATGCCGCCCAACTGGGCGGTCTTCTCCGCCGCGTAGATCGCGACGTTGCCGGATCCGGAGATCGCGACCTTGCGGCCGTCGAAGGACTCGCCGCGGGCCTTGAGCATCTCGTCGGCGAAGATGGCCGCGCCGTAGCCGGTGGCCTCCTTGCGCACGAGCGATCCGCCCCAGTCCAGGCCCTTGCCGGTCAGGGTGCCGGCCTCGTACTTGTTGGTCAGGCGCTTGTACTGGCCGAACAGGTAGCCGATCTCGCGGGCGCCCACGCCGATGTCACCGGCGGGGACGTCGGTGTACTCGCCGATGTGGCGGTGCAGCTCGGTCATGAAGGACTGGCAGAAGCGCATGACCTCGCCGTCGGAGCGGCCGTGCGGGTCGAAGTCGGAGCCGCCCTTGCCGCCGCCGATGGGCAGGCCGGTCAGGGAATTCTTGAAGATCTGCTCGAAACCGAGGAACTTCACGATGCCCACGTTGACCGAGGGGTGGAAGCGCAGTCCGCCCTTGTACGGGCCCAGCGCCGAGTTGTACTCGACGCGGAAACCACGGTTGACCTGGACGGTGCCCTGGTCATCGACCCACGGGACACGGAAGATGATCTGGCGCTCCGGCTCGCACAGGCGGGTGATGATGCCCTGGTCCGTGTACTCGGGGTGGCGGTCCTGGATGACCTCCAGCGACGAGAACACCTCGCGCACGGCCTGGTGGAACTCCGGCTCTCCCGGGTTGCGACGCAGCACGGCGTCGTAGGTCTCCTGCAGGGTCGAATCGAGCATCGCGGTCCTTTCGCTCGGGGCAGGTGAGGGCACACAGGTGCGCCCGGGCCTTCAACAGGTCTGGGCACACAGGGGTGCCCGGGCCTTCAACAGGTCTGGGCACACAGGGGTGCCCGGGCCTTCAACAGGTGGGGCGCTGGGGACACACTACGAGCCATGACGTCTCACGTCACGGGACGATCGTCCTGCGGGACGGGACGAGGGGCCGACGGGCCCGACGGCGCCGGCCGACGGTCGCGGCGTCGCCCTCTCCACGCCTTCTCCTCGCGCGCGTTCTCGCGACCCCTCGCGGGACGCTCGCGCGCGCGTTCCCGCGGAGCGTACAGTCGTACACATGACCGCTCTTCGACCGGCCCGGGCCGCGGCGCCCCTGGCCCGACTCCGCCGCGCCCGCTGGGCGGTGGCGGCGCTGTTCCTCACCAACGGCGCCCTGCTCGCCAACGTGCTCCCCCGCTACCCCGAGATCAAGCAGTCCCTGGGGCTCGCGAACTCCACGTACGGCCTGGCCATCGCCGCCTTCCCCACGGGCGCGATCCTCGCCGGGCTCGCGGCGGCGCCCGCGATCAGGCGCCTGGGATCCGCCCGCGCGGCGACCATCGGCACGGTGCTGACGGCGCTCGCGCTGCTGATGGTCTCCGCCGCGCCCTCCGCCGCGATGTTCGCGCTCGCGCTGGGTCTCGCGGGCGCGTGCGACGCGATCACCGACGTCGCCCAGAACGCTCACGGGCTGCGCGTGCAGCGCGCCTACCGCCGCTCGATCCTCAACTCGTTCCATGCGGTGTGGTCGATCGGAGCGGTGCTGGGCGGCTCGATGGCTGCCGCCGCGATCGCCCTCCGCGTGCCGCTCGGGATCCACCTGACGGTCTCGGCGGTGCTCTTCGCCGTCATCTCGCTGGTCGCACTCCGCTTCTGCCTGCCAGGGAAGGACGAGGGCGCGCAGGACGCGCAGGCGCCGGACTCCGCGCCGGTCTCCGTCCCGGAGCCTGAGCCCGAGCGCATGGAGACGGAGCACGCGGAGCCCGAGCACGCGGCGCCCGACACGGCCCCGTCCGGCGCGGGCCCGTCGGCCGCCGCCCGCATCTCCACCCGCACCCTCCTGCTGCTCGCGGCGCTGGTCGTGCTCGCGATCGGCGGCACCGTCGTCGAGGACTCGGGCAACTCGTGGGCCGCACTGTTCCTGGGCCGGGACCTGGGCGCGAGCGCGGCGGTCGCCGCCTACGGGTACATCGCGCTGGTCGGGGCGCAGTTCGTCGGCCGCCTCGTCGGCGACCGCCTGGTCGACCGCTTCGGCCAGCGGACCGTCGCCCGCGCGGGTGGGCTCCTCATCGCCATCGGCATGGGCGCCGCCCTCGCGGTCGCCACGGTCCCCGCCGTCATCCTCGGCTTCGCCGCGGCGGGCCTGGGCTGCGCGACGCTGGTCCCGGCCGCCATGGGGCACGCCGACGAGCTGCCCGGACTGCGCCACGGCACCGGGCTGACCGTGGTCTCCTGGCTGATGCGCCTCGGCTTCCTCGCCTCGCCGCCGGTGGTGGGGCTGATCGCCGACGCCGCATCACTGCGGGTCGGCCTGCTGGTGGTGCCGGTCGCGGGGCTCGCCGTCATCGTCGCGGCGGGGGCGCTGCGCGGCCGACGAGTCTGATCGAGGAACCCGAGCCGGTCTCAGTGCTGGTCGGTCCCGCGCGCGATCCGGGCGAGGGCGTCGGCCGCGAGGCCTTCGCTCGCGGGGTCCGCGTGCAGGGCGCGGTGGATCGTGAGCCCCTCGTTCATGGCGTCGAGGATCTGCCCGGTGCGCGGGTCGACGAAGGGCTCGAGGGTCGCGCGGGTGCGCGTCATCCAGGTGGTGGTGATGTCGCGGAACTCGGGCCTGCGCGCGGCGAGCGTGTAGAGCTCGAGGGTGAGGATCAGGTCGCGCTGCGTGGCCAGGACGTCCTCGTCGATGTTCCGGCTGAACTCGGCGAGCGCGCCGTCGAGGTCCTCGGCCGCGGCCATGCGCCGCTCGGCCTTCCGGGCGACGGAGTCGGCGAAGCGCGTGAAGGCCTCGCGGAGCAGTTCGTCCATGCCGCTGAAGTGGTAGGTCATCGAGCCGAGGGGGACATCGGCCGCAGCGGCGACGCGACGGTGCGAGGTGCCCGCCAGCCCGTGCTCGGCGATCACGTCCAGGCACGCGTCGATGATGCGGTCGCGGCGGTCCGGGTCGTATCGGCGTGCACGGGGGCCACGAGCCCCGGACCGATCGGATGCGGGGTCGCCCTGCTCGACCGAGGACAGACTCATCGCGCTCTCAGCCCCGCCCGCCGAGCGCGGCGACGAGGGAGGCGAGAGGGTCCTGGGTGAGCGGGGCCGAGGTCTGCGTCACCCGGTCGAGTCTAGGCCCGCCGACCGCGCCGCCGTTCGTCGACCGCCCCGCCCTGCGGTGCCCGGGCCCGTCGTACCGGACCTCAGACCCCGACGCCCTCGAAGGCCCCGCGGAACCTGGCCGCGGGATGCGAGTCCGGCAGCCGGTCCGCGCCCGAGAGCCGCCCGCGCAGGGTGCCCTCCCGCTGCGGCAGCCGTCCGCGCTCGCGCAGGATCGGGGAGACCAGCTCGGCGAAGTCCCGCACCGTGTCGAAGGAGTGGTACTGGCGCAGGTTGATGCCGTCGATGCCCTCGACATCGAGCCAGTGCTCGATCGCGTCGGCCACGACCTCGGGCGTCCCGGCCACGAAGAAGCGGTCCTGCCAGGCCTCGTCGACCGCGTCGAGCAGGTCGCCGACGGTCTCGTGCGCCCCCTTGCGGCCGACGGGGGTGTCGGCGGGGAGGCCCTCGATCTCGAGGGCCTCGGCGATGGTGCGCTCGCGCGGGTGGCCGAGCGCACGGATCGGCACGGACTGGTGGACGAGCATGCCCTCGGTCGAGCGGTGCGCCTTGTAGCGGGCGAGCTTCTCGTCGACCTCCTCCTGCGTGGGCGCGGTGATCACGGCCGCCTGGACCACGAACTTCGGGTCGGAGGCGTCGCGCCCGGCGGCCACGGCGGCCTCGCGCACGGCGGGGACGGTGCGCTCGAGAAGCGGGCCGTGGGTGAAGACGATCTCGGCGTACTCGCCCGCGCGCTTCGCGCCCGCAGGGGACGCCGTCGCGAGGATCAGTGTGGGCGTGCGCTGCGGGGACGGCTCGGCCAGGTGCGGGCCGGCGACGCGGAAGTTCGCGCCCTCGTGGTCGATCCGGTGCACCTTCGCGGGGTCGGTGTACACCGCGCCCTCAGCGTCGCGCACCACGGCCCCGTCGTCCCAGGAGCCCTCCCACAGCTTGTAGAGCACCTCGAGGTACTCGTCGGCGATCTCGTAGCGGTGATCGTGCTCGATCTCCTCGGAGAGGCCGAAGTTGCGGGCCGCGTTGGGCAGGTAGGAGGTGACGATGTTCCAGCCCACGCGGCCGCCGGTGAGGTGGTCGAGCGTCGACATGCGGCGCGCGAAGGCGAAGGGCGGCTCGTAGCTCGTGGAGAACGTGATGCCGAAGCCCAGGCGCTCGGTGACCGCGGCCATCGCCGGGACCACGAGCATCGGATCGTTGCTGGGGATCTGCAGCCCCTCGCGCAGCGCGGTCTCGGCCGAGCCGCCGTAGACGTCGTAGGCGCCCTGGACGTCGGCCAGGAAGATCGCGGTGAACCCGCCGTCCTCGGCGATCCGCGCGAGCTCCGTCCAGTAGTCCAGGTCGGTGTACCGGTGGCGGTTGTTCCCGGGCAGGCGCCACAGCCCGTGCGTGATGTGGCCGACGCAGTTCATCTCGAACAGGTTGAGGATGAGCGGTTTGGGCGACATGGACCGTCCTGGGTGATCAGCGGGTGCGGGTGGGGCTCGACGCCCTGCACTCTCCGCCGCCGGGTCCCACGGACGCATCCCGTGTGACGGCGGATGACGGCGCATGCCGCCGTCCGCGACCGGCGGCAGCACCGACCGTCCGCGCTCCGACGCACGCCGTCACAAACCTTTGGCCCGCCATCACACCTGCTTAGGGTCGGCCGGGTCCCAGGGCCCATCCGACCGTCCGCCCGCGCCCAGCTCGCCCCGTCGGCCCGCGTCCCCGTCCCGCACACCAGGAGCCGCCCATGCGACCCCGCCCCGCTCTCTCCGCCGCCGCAGCGCTCCTCGCCCTCACGGTGCTCGCCGGCTGCGGGACCGCCGATCCCTCCGCCTCGCTGCCCACGGGCACGAAGGAGGGCGGGGACCTCGTGTACGCGACCGACCGCGAACCGACCTGCCTGGACCCCCACAACAGCGGCGACATGCCGCAGACCTACATCGCCCGCCAGTACCTCGACTCGCTGGTCTCGATGAAGGCCGACGGCACGGTCGTGCCCTGGCTCGCCCAGTCCTGGGACGTGTCGAAGGACGGGAAGACCTACGACTTCCACCTCAAGAAGGGCGTCGAGTTCACCGACGGTGAGCCCCTGGACGCCGACGCCGTGGTCGCGAACTTCGAGCAGATCATGGACCCGGACACGCAGTCCTCGACCGACCTGCTGTACCTCTCGCCTTATTTCGAGAAGGCGACCGCGGTCTCCGAGCACACCGTGCGCGTGACCCTCAAGCGCCCCTACTCGCCGCTGCTGACCGTTCTCTCGCAGGCGTTCTTCGGGATCGAGTCCCCCCGGGCGATGGCCCGCGGGCTCGAGGCGAACTGCGCGGCGCCCGTCGGGACGGGCCCCTTCAAGGTCGCCGAGTGGAAGCGGAACCAGGAGGTCGTGCTGGAGCGCAACGACGACTACGACTCCGCCCCGGCGGACGCGAAGCACCAGGGACCTGCCTACCTCGAGAAGGTCACCTGGCGCTTCCTCAAGGACAACACCGCCCGCTTCGGCGCCCTGCAGTCCGGGAAGGCGCAGGCGATCTTCAACCTCCCGCCCGAGTCCGTGCCCGCGGCGACCGCCGACTCCCGCATCGACACCGACGACTTCGTGCACTCCGGCGTCCCCTTCGCGCTGGACTTCAACACCGACAGCCCGCAGCTGTCCGATGTGCGCGTGCGCCGCGCGATCGTGCATGCGGCCGACGCCCCCGGGATCGTCGAGAGCGCCTACGCGGGCGTGTTCCCCTACGAGGGCAACGCCCTGTCCAGCGGCACCCCCGACTACGACGAGAGCTACCACGAGCCCTTCCCCTACGACCCGGACAAGGCCGCGAAGCTGCTGGACGAGGCCGGCTGGACGGGGCGCGACGAGGACGGCTACCGCACGAAGGACGGGAAGACCCTCACCCTGCGCCTGCCGTACAACTCCGATCCCGGGGAGACGCCCCCAGCGGACCTCACGATCTTCCAGAACTTCCAGGCGATGGAGAAGCGGGTGGGGATCAAGGTGGAGCTGCAGCCGAAGGACGCCGCCTCGATGACCGCGATCAAGACGGACCCCACGGCCTACGACCTGCAGGGCCGCTACTGGAACAGCCCCACGCCCGGCGTCATGTACATCAAGTTCTCGAAGGAGACCCTCGACATCGACAACGGGCAGAACGTGGCCCGCGACTACGACGACGAGCTGGACAAGACCCTCGTCGAGGCCGCCGGCACCACCGATCCCGAGAAGCAGCAGCAGCTGTACTCCACGGCCCAGGGGATCCTCACGTCCCAGGCCTGGCACCTGCCGCTGTATCCCGTCCAGACCCGCCTGGCGACACGGTCCGACCAGGTCAAGGACATCTGGATCGAGCCCAGCGAGGGCGAGCCCGTGCTGCACGACGCCTACCTGATCCGGGACGGAGCCTGAGATGACCGCCGAGACCACGTCCTCCGCCCCAGCAACCGTCGGCCCCGTCGGCCCCGTCAGCCCCGAGGAGCCGGCCCAGCCGGCCGGCCCCGGACCCGCCGCGCCGCCGGCCGCCCTGCTCGCCCGCCTGCGCGCCTCCCTGCCCGGACGGATCGCGCTGCGCGTGCTCTCCGCCCTGGTCCTGCTGTGGGCCGTCGCGACCATCGTGTTCTTCCTGCAGCACCTCGTGCCGGGTGATCCGGCGCTCGCGATCCTGGGCGGCGCCTCGGCGAACCCGCCGCCGGAGACCGTCGCCGCGGTGCGCGCGCAATACGGCTTCGACCAGCCCCTGCTCGTGCAGTACGCGGACTTCCTGGGCGGTCTGGTGCGCGGGGACCTCGGCAGCTCGTACACGATGAAGGAGCCCGTGGCCCGGATCATCGCCGAGCAGATCGTCCCCACGCTGCAGCTGACCGGCGCCTCCCTCGCGATCGCCTGGGCGATCGCGATCGGCAGCACCCTGCTCACGGCCGCCCGTCCCGGACTCGCCGCGCGCATCGGCTCGGGCCTCGAGGTCGTCCTCGCCGCCCTGCCCCACTTCTGGCTCGGCGTGGTGCTGCTCGTCGTCTTCGCGGTGACCCTGCAGTGGCTCCCGGTGGTCGACGACGGCCCCGCAGGGCTCGTGCTGCCCGCGCTCACCCTGGGCGTCCCGCTCGGCGGCTTCCTCGCCCAGGTCACGCGGGACGAGTTCGACGCCGCCTCGCGCCAGCCCTTCGTGCTCTCCGCCCTCTCGCGCGGCACGCGCCCTGGCGACGTGCGCTGGCGCCACGTCCTGCGCCATGCCGCCCTGCCGGGGATCGCGCTCTCGGGATGGGGACTGGGATCGCTGATCTCCGGCGCGGTCGTGGTCGAGGTGATCTTCTCCCGCCAGGGCATCGGCCAGGTGCTGGTGACGGCCGTGACCTCTCAGGACCTCCCGCTCGTGATCGGCGTGACCTTCGTCGTCGCGCTCGTCTACGTGATCGCGAACATCCTCACCGACCTCGCCGCCGTGGCCGTGGACCCACGGCTGCGCACCTCGATCGGAGGCGCCTCATGACCGCTCTCGCCACCGCACCGGAGACCGCCGCCCCGGCGGCAGGCTCCCGATCCCGCGCCCGACGGGCCCGCCGCGCGACGGCCCTGCGCAGCGCGAGCTTCTGGCTCGCGGCCGTGGTCGTCGTCCTGGTGCTGCTCGCAGCGGTCGCGCCGGGCCTCCTGGCCCCGCAGGACCCGCTCGAGATCAGCCTCGGCGAGAGCTTCGACGCCCCCAGCGCCGCGCACGTCTTCGGCACCGACCAGTCGGGGCGCGACGTGTTCTCCCGGGTGGTCCACGGCGCCGGTCAGTCGCTCGCGATCGGCCTCGGCGCGACCGCGATCGGCCTGGTCGGAGCCATCGTCCTGGGGCTGCTGGGCGGCCTCGGCGGGCGCCTGGCCGACGCCTCGGTAACCCGCGTGATCGAGGTGCTCTACGCCTTCCCCGGGATCCTCCTCGCGCTCATCCTCATCGCCGTCTACGGCAGCAGCGCGCTCACCCAGATGGTCGCCGTGGGCGTCGCGACGATGCCCGGCTACGCCCGCATGGTGCGCGGCCAGGTGCTCGCCGTGAAGGGCTCGCTGTACGTGGAGTCCGCTCGCGCGCTCGGCCACTCCCCCGCGCGGATCCTCACGCGCACGATCCTCCCCAACGCATTCCGCCCGCTCACGGTGCTGGTCACGCTCGGGGTGGGCCAGGCGATCGTGTGGGCCGCGGCGCTCGGCTTCCTGGGCATGGGCGTGCAGCCGCCCACCGCCGAGTGGGGCGCGATGCTCAACGCCGGCCGCACCTACATCCAGCAGGCCTGGTGGATGGACTTCTTCCCCGGCATCACCATCGTCGTCTTCACCCTGTCCCTCACCGTGCTGGGCCGTCACCTGCAGCGTGCCGCCGACTCCGGAGCCTCCCGATGAACGCCCTGATCACCGCCCAGAACCTCTCGGTCTCCTTCGACGACGTCGAGGTCGTGCACGACGTCTCGCTCACGCTGCGCCCCGGCAGCTGCCTGGGGATCGTGGGCGAGTCCGGCTCCGGGAAGTCGGTGACCGCACGCAGCCTGCTGGGGCTGAACGGCGAGCGGGCGGCCGTGCGCGCCGACCGTCTCGAGGGGGCCGGCACCGACCTGCTGAGGGCATCCGACGCCCAGCTGCGCGCCCTGCGCGGCCGGCGCATCGGCTACGTGCTGCAGGACGCCCTGGTCTCCCTGGATCCGCTGCGCCGCGTGGGCGCGGAGATCGCCGAGCCCCTGCGCGTCCACGGCGTGCCGCGGCGCGCACGGGAGGGCCGGGTGCAGGAGCTGCTCGCGGCCGCCGGCGTCCCCGAGCCCGAGCTGCGCGCGCGTCAGCTGCCCAGCGAGCTCTCCGGCGGTCTGCGCCAGCGCGCGCTGATCGCCGCGGCGCTGGCCCTGGACCCCGAGGTGCTGATCGCCGACGAGCCCACCACCGCACTCGACGTCACCGTGCAGGCGCAGATCCTCTCGCTGCTCGAGGCGAACCTGGCCGCGGGCCGCGCGATCATCCTCATCAGCCACGACCTCGCCGTCGTCGAGCGCCTGGCCGACGAGGTGCTGGTGATGAAGGACGGCCGCGTCGTCGAGCAGGGGCCGACGTCCCAGGTCCTCTCCCGCCCCGCCGATCCGTACACGCGCCGTCTGCTCGCGGCCGTGCCCTCCGCCCGCTCCCGCGGATCGCGGCTCTCGGACGCGCCGCCGCTCGAGCTCTCGGCGCGGGACCGCGAGGCGCTCGGCGCGCGGCGCAGGGGCGCCGGTTCGTCGGACGGGACCGACGCAGCGGGCGCGGCGGGCGCACCGGGCTCGCCGGCCGACGGGCCGGTGCTGCAGGTCGAGGTCATCTCCAAGCGCTTCCGCGGGCCCGACGGCCGCGAGCGGACCGTCGTGGACGACGTCTCGTTCGCGCTCGCGGCGGGCGAGACGCTGGGGATCGTGGGCGAGTCCGGGTCCGGCAAGTCGACGACGGCGCGGATCGCGCTCGCCCTCGCGGAGCCGAGCGCCGGGCGTGTGCTCCTGGACGGCGAGGCCTGGTCCGGCCTGCGCGAGCGCCGCCGTCGCGATCGTCGGCGCCGGATCTCGGTGGTCCCGCAGGATCCGCTGGGCTCCTTCGACCCGCGCTGGGACGTCGGCCGGACCATCGCCGACGCGGTCCCCGCGGAGACCGGCGGACCCGCCCGCAGCGAGGCCCGCGCCCGGCGCGTCCGGGAGCTGCTCGAGGCCGTCGGCCTCACCGCGGCGCACGCCCGTCGCCACCCCCTGTCCCTCTCCGGCGGGCAGCGCCAGCGCGTCGCGATCGCGCGGGCGCTCGCCACCTCGCCGGAGATCCTGGTGCTCGACGAGCCGGTCTCCGCGCTCGACGTGTCCATCCAGGCGCAGGTCCTCGACCTGCTCGGCGACCTGCAGGAGGCCCTCGGCACGGCGCACCTGTTCATCTCCCACGACCTGGGCGTCGTCCACCACGTGTCCGATCGCGTGCTGGTCATGCAGGCGGGCCGCGTGGTGGAGCAGGGCACCGCCGACGACGTCTTCTTCCGCCCCCAGCACGACTACACCCGGGAGCTCGTCGCCGCGCTCCCCCACCCGACCCTCCAGGAGACCGCATGAGCACCACGATCACCTCCTCCGGCCCGACCGGCGCCCGCCCGAGCGACGCCGGTCCATCCGACGCCCGTCCGACGGACACCACTCCGAGCGACGCCTCTGCCGGCGATGCCCGTCCGACCGGCACCCGTCCGACCGCGGAGGACCTGCGCGCCCGCTTCGCGCCCGTCCTCGCCGAGATCGCGGCCGGCGCGGTCGAGCGCGAGCGCGAGCGCCGCCTGCCCTTCGCCGAGGTCCGCGCGCTCGCGGACGCGGGCTTCACCGCGATCACCGTGCCGAGCGAGCACGGCGGTGCCGGCGCCGACGTCGAGACCCTGTTCCGCCTGCTCATCGACCTCGGGGAGGCCGACTCGAACCTCCCGCAGCTGCTGCGCGCCCACTTCGCCTTCGCCAACGGCCTGCTGCTGGGCGACGAGGAGGAGGACCCGAGCGTCTGGCAGCGCCTGCTCGCCGGCGGCGCCGTCTTCGGCAACGCCAGCCATGAGCGCTCCACGGCCCGGGTCGGGGACCTCGCCACGACCGTCACCCCCGACGGCGAGGACTTCCTGATCAGCGGCGAGAAGGCCTATTCGACCGGCTCGATCTTCGCGGACTGGATCAACGTCACCGCGCAGACGCCGGACGGCCTCCGCGCCCGCGTGACCGTGCGGCGCGAGGATCCCGGCGTCCAGGTGCGCGATGACTGGGACGGCTTCGGCCAGCAGCTCACCGGCAGCGGCAGCACCCTCCTGGACGAGGTCCGGGTGCCCGCCTCCCGGGTGCGGATCCGGGGCGCGAGCGCGGACGGCCGCCCGACCCCGCAGACCGCGTTCCTGCAGCTGGTGCTGCTGTCCTCGCTGGTGGGCGTGGGGCGGGCGGCGCTGCGCGACGGCGTCGAGTTCGTGCGCTCGCGCACCCGCGTCTACTCGCAGGGCAGCGGGGCCACCGCGGCGGAGGACCCGCTGGTCCAGGCGGTCGTCGGCCGGCTCTCGGCGAAGCTCGCCGCCGCGAAGGACTCCGTGCTCGCCGCTGCGCGCGTCCTCGGCCGCGCGCAGGACTCGGTGATCCGCGACCATCGCGACGGGGTGGCGGGCTCGGAGCGCTCGCTCGCCCTCATCGACGCGGCCGAGCTGCGCACCGTGCAGGCGCAGCTCACCGCCGTGGAGAACGTGCTCGCGGTGACCACGCAGCTGTTCGAGGTGGGCGGGGCCTCGGCGACCTCGCGCGGCCGGGCCCTGGACCGGCACTGGCGCAACGCCCGCACCCTGTCCTCGCACAACCCCGCGATCTACCAGGAACGCGCGATCGGCGACCGGCTGCTCAACGACTCCGAGCTGCTCTACTTCTGGTCGACGGGCGAGAAGAAGAGCTGAGGGGCGCCGCGGGATCCCTCAGACCGCCTCGAGCGTCTCCCGGTACGGCGCGAGGGTCGCGTCGTCGAAGAGCCAGAACCGGATCTCCTCGAACCCGCCGAGCCGCGCCGCGGTCTCCCGCACAGTGCGGATCGCGATGGCTGCCGCACGCTCGACGGGGTAGCGGTAGACGCCCGTCGAGATCGACGGGAAGGCCATACTGACCAGGTCGTTCTCGCGTGCGACCTCGAGGCTGCGCCGATAGCAGGAGGCGAGCTGGGCGTCCTTCTCCTGCCGGCCGGCCTCGTCGGCCCGCGTCGACCAGACGGGTCCGACGGTGTGGATCACGTGGGCGGCGAGCAGGTCGTGACCGCCGGTGATCTTCGCGTCGCCGGTCCCGCAGCCGCCGAGCGTGCGGCACTCGGCGAGCAGCCCAGGACCGGCGGCACGATGGATCGCGCCGTCGACCCCGCCGCCGCCCAGCAGCGTCGAGTTGGCGGCGTTGACGATGGCGTCGACGTCGCCGTCCGTCGTGATGTCGCCGCGGCGCAGGGTGATCAGGACCGTCGGCTCGCTCATCTGCGCACTTCCCTTCTCACCCCGGGGCCACACCGGGGCCACCCCGGGCCCGCTCACTCGCCGACGCGGACCACGATCTTGCCGCTGGTGTGGCCGTCCATGCTCGCGCGGAAGGCGTCGGCCGCCTGCTCAAGCGGGAAGGACCCGGCGACGTCGACGCGCAGCTTGCCGGTGTCGACCATGTCGGCGAGGACGGCGAGGTCCTCGGCATCGGGCCGCACCCACATGTAGATGCCGCCGGACTCCGCGACCGAGCCGTCGGCGATCGAGGCGTGCCGACCGCCGTCCGCGAGCACTGCGAGGGTCGCGTCCAGCACCCCGCCCACGTAGTCGACCACGACGTCCACGCCGTCGGGCGCGAGCTCGCGCACGCGGTCGGCGAGGCCTTCGCCGTAGGTCACGGGCTCGGCGCCCAGGGAGCGCAGGCGGTCGTGGTTCGGCTCGGAGGCGGTGCCGATGACGCGCGCGCCGAGTGCCACGGCGATCTGGACGGCGAAGCTGCCGACGCCGCCGTTCGCGCCGTGGACCAGCACGGTCGTGCCCTCGGCCACGCCCATGCGGGTGAGGGACTGGTAGGCGGTGAGGCCGGCGAGGGGCAGGGCGGCGGCCTGCTCCCAGTCGAGCGCCGCGGGTTTGCGGGCGAGGGTCCGCACGGGCACCGTCATCTGCTCGGCGAAGGAGCCCTGCTCGACCCAGTCCTTGCGGCCGTAGGCCATGACCTCGTCGCCCTCGACGACCTCGGTGACGTCCAGTCCCACGGCCTCGACGACGCCCGCGACGTCCCAGCCCGGGATCGCGGGGAACTCGATGTTCATGAGCGGATCGAGGCCGCCGGCCACGATCTTCCAGTCCACCGGGTTCACGCCGGCGGCGCGCACGGCGAGGCGCACCTCGCCGGGGCCGACCTTGGGGGTCTCGACCTCGCTGACCTCCAGGACGTCAGGGTCTCCGTACGTGCTGTAAGTGATGGCCTTCATGTCCCTTGCGAACGCGCGCGGCGGGGCTGCGTATTCCGAGGTGCGGCCGACGGGCAGACGGGTCCCTGGGTTGATCGCCCAGCGACGTCGGAGGGGCGGATTTCCCGCACGAGCGCGCCGGGACGCCCTCGAGGGCGGCTCGGATCTTGTTAGGGTGCCAGGGCGGATGTGCCGTGGGTCACTGTGGCCCCGGGCGCGACCGCGCGCATCGAGGGGTCGACGAGATCGACGAGGGTCTCGCTCCCCGTCCCGGACCCACGAGAGGGCCGCTTCGGTCAGGTCCTGTCCGCATGGCACGCCGCCAGGCCGCCACTCCCGCCCCGACCTGACCGCCATCCCCATCCCACCCTGGAAGGACCTCCCGTGAATCCATTGACCCCCGATGAGCGCCCCACCAGCACCCGGCACGCCGCGGCGTCCCGCTCCGACCTCACCCGTCGCCGGGCGCTCGGGCTCGCGGCTGCGGCCGGCGGCGGGGTCGTCGCCGCGTCGGCCGCCGCCCCGGCCCTCGCCGCAGGGACCGCCGCTGGTGCTGGCGCGGCCGGCGGCACCCCGGCCCCTGCCTCCCCCGCGAAGGAGCTCCCTCCCGTGCACCCCGTCCCCCAGAAGGTCACCGTGTTCGACGGGAACGTGTCGCTCGCCGGGAAGGTGAGCGTGATCGTCGGCAAGGACACGGACGACGCCGCGCTCTCGGCCCTGCGCGAGGTGCTCGAGGATGCCGGTGCGTCCGTCTCCCTCATCACCGCGACCAGCGAGAAGACCACCGCGCAGGGCACTCGCATCCACCTGGGCAGCGCCGAGGACAACCCGACCATCGCCCCGAGCCTGAAGGCGCTCGGCGCGAAGTCGGCCGACGGTCTCGAGGCCGAGGGGTACGTGCTCGCCGCGGGCCGCTCGAAGGGCGCGCTCGTGGTGCTCGCCGGTCGCGATGCCGCCGGTTCCTTCTACGCCGTGCAGACCCTGCGCCGGCTGCTCGACGGCACGAGCCGTCTGCGCCAGGTCGAGGTGCGGGACTGGCCTCTGATGCCCATCCGCGGATCCATCGAGGGCTTCTACGGGATCCCGTGGTCGCACCAGGCGAGGCTGGACCACTTCCCGTTCTACGGGCGCCGCAAGCTCAACACCTACATCTACACGCCCAAGGACGATCTGCTGCTGCGCTCGAAGTGGCGGGTCCTCTACGAGGGCGAGGCCCTGGAGGACATGGCGGAGCTCGTCGAGACCGCCACGAAGAACCACGTGCACTTCACCTACGCCCTCTCCCCCGGCAACGACATCACCTACGGCAGCGACGCGGACTTCGCGGCCACCGTGAAGAAGTTCGACCAGGTGCGGGATCTGGGCGTGACCAGCTTCTACATCGCCCTGGACGACATCCCCACCGAGCTGGGCGACGAGGACGCCGCGCAGTTCGACTCGCTCGCCGCCGCGCAGGCGCACTACCTGAACCGTCTGCAGGACGAGTACGTGAAGGCCAACGACCTCGAGCCGCTGCAGACCGTCCCCACGGAGTACTGGGGCTCGGGCCCCTCGGACTACAAGACCGCGTTCGGCACCGGGATCGACCCGGACATCCGCGTGCAGTGGACCGGCGAGGGAGTGTTCTCCCCGCAGGTCACCGTGGATTCCGCGAGCAAGGCCGAGGAGTCCTACCACTCCGAGCACCTCTACGTGTGGGACAACTTCCCCGTCAACGACGGGCGCCGCGACCGCATCTTCCTGAATCCGCTCGAGGGCCGCGCGGACACCCTCCACGAGCACTTCGACGGCTTCACGTCGAACCCGATGATCGAGCCGTACGCGTCCCTGCCGGCGCTCGCGAACTACGCCGACTACTGCTGGAACCCGCCTGCCTACGAGGCCGAGGGCTCCTTCGCCGACGCCCTCGACGAGCTCGTCGGCGACGACCGGCAGGTGCGCCGGGCGCTCGACGTCTTCGTCGACCTCAACGTCAACTGGCCCTATCGGGACGGATCGCCGAAGGCGCCCGCGCTGTCGGCCGACGTCGAGGCCTACCGGAAGGCCTATGAGGCCGGCTCCCCGGGCGGGCGCCAGGATCTGCGCACGCGGCTGAACCGGATCACCAAGCTGCCGCGCACCCTCGAGGCGATGGCCTCGCAGGGCTTCGTCGACGACACGAAGCCCTGGATGACCGCCGCGTCCCAATGGGCACAGGGCCTCACGGAGCAGGACCGCATGCTCACCGCCCTCGAGGACGGCGCGCTGAAGAAGGCCTCGAAGGCCGCGGCGAGCGCGAAGGCCAGCCTCCGCGCGGCGACCGCCGCGACCGTCCCCGACCAGGGCGATGACGGCGTGTACAGGGAGGACCAGATCACCCCGAGCGTCGGCGACGGCGTGTTCGAGGTGTTCATCGCCTGGGCGTGGGCGCAGCTGCGCGACGTGCTGCCCGACGACCCGTCGCTGCCCTTCGTCGGCCTGCCCGCCACGGCGAGCACGACCCTGGACCAGTACCAGGACCACGCTCCGGCGCTCATGGTCGACGGCGACGAGTCCACGATGTTCTGGTCCTCGCGCGCGCCGAAGAAGGACGACACGATCACCCTCGAGCTGACGAACCCGTCCGACCTGCGCTTCGTGCAGCTGAAGATGGCGAAGTCCGACGAGACCGCGGGCGACCAGGTCTACAAGGGGGTCGTCGAGAGTTCGGCCGACGGCGAGGAATGGTCGACGATCGGCACGCTGACGGGCGATCCGGTGTTCACGAAGGAGCTCGGGGCGGGTGTGCGCGCCTCCCACGTCCGCGTGCGCGTGACCGGGAAGAACCCCGGCGGGAAGTGGGTGCAGGTGCGCGAGTTCGCCGTCTCCGACAAGGTCACGAGCGGGAACTGAGCGCGCGGCGCGGCGGCCGCGTGGCGCGCCTGGTCAGGCGACCGGCAGCGCGCCGGGGGTCCGCGCCCGGCGGTCGCGCTCGCGGAAGACCCAGCCGGGGTCGTCGGTCGTGATCGAGGCGACGTCCGCGGCGAGCGCCGCGTCGAGGTGCTCGGGGGTGTTCACGGTCCACACGTGCAGGCTCGCTCCGCTCGCGGCCCAGGCGCGGTCCGCGTCGCCGTCCTCGAGGGTCTGGATCCACACGCTCACGCGCTCGGCGCGCAGCTCGGCGAGCACCTGCATCACCTCGTCGTCGACACCCGCGGCGAGCAGGCCGATCGGCACCTCCGGCGCAGTCTCGCGCACGGTGCGCAGCGCCTCCGGGTGGAAGGAGATGATCACCGCGGGCGGGGTGCCGTCGGGCAGGGGCATCGGCTGCGCCCCGAAGCGCTCGCGCAGCGCGAGGGCGGTCGCGCGGGCGGCGGCCGGGGCCTTGACCTCGACGACCGCGCCGACGGCACGGCCCGCCCCGCCCTCGCACACGTCGAGGTAGTCGTCGAGCGAGGGGATGCGCTCGCCGCCGCCGAGCTCGACGGTGTCCAGCTGGGCGCGGGTGAGGTCGGCGATGTCGCCGCCGCACAGGGGCCCGTGCGGGGAGGCGGTGCGGTCGATGCTGGAGTCGTGCATGACGACGAGGTGGCCGTCGGCGCTCAGGTGGACGTCGCACTCGAGGGCGTCGGCCCCGTCGCGGACGGCGCGGCCGAAGGAGGCGAGGGTGTTCTCGGGGGCGCCAACGGGGGCGCCCCGGTGGCCGATCACGGCCGGGCGGGGCGAGGCGACCGGGGTGGACAGAGCGGCGGACGAGGAGGAGGAGGGGGTTCGTGCGGAGGCGGAACGGGCGAGGGACATGCGCTCCATGACGGAATCCATGTCTTCATCCTGTGCGGGATCGCCCCGGCCGACGACGGCGCGCGCGCCGCGATGCCGAAGTGTTCGCCCGATGTTCCCCGCACGGAGTCCGGCCGTCAGCGCATGTTCGCCGGGGCGCGGCGCAGGACCGCGGACGGGCCGCGACCCATCGGCCCGGGACCCGGTCACCAGCCGTCGACGGTCGCGAAGCCGGGAGCGCCGAAGATCCCGGGCGACTCGTCGACGTCCTGCGACCACTCCAGGTGCTCCGGCTGGTCGGACGGCAGGGCGCCGTCCTGGTGATCGGCGAGATCGAGGTGCAGCACCACGTGGGCCTGGAGCCAGACGTCCCAGAGCGCGGTCTCCTCGTCGTCCGCGCCGACGGGGGCCGCGGGATCGGGGGCGTCGATCCCGGAGAGGTCGGCCGTGGCTGTCGCGCGCGCCTCCGCGGCCTCATCGTCCGCCGCGCCCTTCAGCCGGATGGTCCTGTCACCGGTCGTGAGCTCCGCGTCCCGGATCTCGACGCGGGGCACGTACGTCGCACGGTGCGCGCCCTCGGGGCGGAAGGCGATGGCCCGGGGGCGCCCGTGGTCGTCGGTGCCCAGCACGTGCTCGTCGTCGTTCGAGAGCGCGGAGACCTCCGCCCGCAGCTCGACGGGCATCGTGTCGTGCGTCGTGCGTCCGCCGAGGTCGAGCGTGCCGTCGACGCCGAGGGACATCCCGGCGGGCAGGGTGTCGCCGTACGGGTCGATGATCGGGAAGAAGTCCTGCTGGTCCGCGGGGACCGTCGCCGCGGTCGGCGCGTCGTCGCTGCGGAAGGCGGCCTCGTGCGCCCCGTCGGAGACCATGACGACGACGGGATCGTCGTCGGAGACGGCCACGAGGCGGACGGTCGTGCCCGCCGGCTTGTCCTCGTCGGCCGACGGCGGGGCGTCGCTGCTGAGCCGGTCGAACACCTCGTCGGCGGTCACCGTGGTCTCGGGGAGGTCGCCGAGCCCCTGCGGCTTCTCGTCGCCGACGGCGAGGGAGGCCGTGAGCGTGCCGCCCTCCGCGCCGCCCAGCGCTCCCTCCGTGCCCACGGGCATGAGCGTGGCGAGCTCCGCCCCGTCGGACTCCCCCTCTCCCGACCCGCCCCCGCCGGCCACGCCCTCGGACCGGGTGTTGACGATGGTGACCGCCATCAGGTGCGTGCCGGGCGCGGCGTCGTAGGGCTCGGCGGCGTACCCCGCGTCCTGGACCTCCTGGAAGACGACGAGGACCTCGCGGCCGGCGAGACCGAGGATGCGGCGGCCGCTGTCGCCCGCGGTGTCGACCGTGCACAGGGCGCTGTCGGTGAGCATGCAGCCGCCGTAGGTCAAGCGGTCGTCGGCCGTCTGGAGGCGCGCGGGGACCTCGACGGACTCGCCCGCGGCGAGCTCGGTGCCGCGCGGCGGGCCGATGGAGACCGTGAGGTCGGGCTCCGAGCCGTCGGCCGCGCGCAGCTCGCCGACGCTGCGGGGGTCGACGTCATGGAAGCTGCCGTCGCCGCCGAGCGTCAGCGCGACCTCGCCGCTGCGCTGGTAGAACGACGTGATCGACGCCTGCTGCCAGATCGTCGCGCTGTGGCCGGCGCGACGCGTGGGCCCGCAGACGACGTCGTCCTGGATCGCGCCGCCCTCGAGATGGAAGTAGCAGGCGGCATCGGCGGGGACGTTCGCGCGCACCGCCCCCTCGGTGAGGCTCTCGCGCCACGCGTCGCCGATGGTGCGCAGGTCATCGGCCGGGCGCAGCAGGGCCGAATGGTGGTAGGTCCAGTCGGAGGGCTCGGGGACGGAGCAGCCCGTGAGGACCAGCAGCACGGCGGCGGCCGCTGCCGCTGCGCGTCGTCGAGCGCGCATGTCCCCTCCCTCCCCGCCGGCGGGCCCGCGCTCCGATGCGACGTGCCCTGCCCTGCCTCGCCCAGGTTAACGGGGGTCACATCCGGGTGATACTGTCCGGCACCTGCCCCGGCGCCCGCCCGGCACCCACCCCGAAGGACACCCGCCATGGCTTCTCCCACCTTCGCCCCGTACATCAGCTTCCCCGGCACGGCCGACGAGGCCTTCCGCCACTACGCCGACGTGTTCGGCGGCGAGCTGCAGATCACCCACTACGGCGCCTTCCCGACCGAGGGCTTCCCCTTCCAGCCCCCGCAGGACGCGGTCGCCCACGCGGAGCTGCACGGAGGCCGCATCACGCTCACGGGCGGCGACGCCGTGGGGCCCGACCAGCCCGTGGTGTCCTCGGATGTGTACTCCTTCCTCATCGGCCTCGAGACGACGGCGGAGGCGAACGCGCTCATCGACGCCCTCGTCAGCGGCGGCGGTCGCGTCGCGATGCCCTTCGCCCTCGCCCCGTGGGGCGACCACTACGGTCAGGTCACGGACCGCTTCGGCGTGCTCTGGGCGTTCGTGGTGCCCGGTGAGCACGGTCCCTCAGCGGCCGGGGCCGACGGCTCGAGCGCGGAAACCGCGTGACCCGCCCGCGCGTCGGACGTACCGTGCCGCCATGGGCAGACCCGAGGGGTTCGAGTACGTCGAGCGCGGCGAGGACGTGGTGATCCTGCACCACGGCAGGCCGGCCAACACCCTGCGCGGCCGGCGCGCCGCCGACTTCCTCGAGGACGCCGGGGCCGGGGACGCGCAGGAGCTCATGGCGCGTCTGACCGGGAACTACCGGCGCGGCAACGAGCGGGCGGCGAAGCGGCATCCGCGCAATGCGGCCCGGTAGCAGCGGTCCATCCCAGCAGCGGTCGTCCCGGCGGCAGGCTCCGTCGGAGGGCGTCGTCGGAGGACGTCGTCGGAGCGCGGGTCCCGGGCCTCGCGACGGAGCGCCCGCCACTGTCGTGGAATATTCAATGACCGGATAGGGTTGGTCCCACTATGCGAGCCTTCGGATTCCTGAGCTTCGGTCACTACGGCATCGCCGTGGGCGCTCCCGGCGTCGACGCGCGGCAGATGCTGCACGACGCCGTCGACATCTCCGCGGGCGCGGACGAGCTGGGCGTGAACGGCGCCTACTTCCGCGTCCACCACTTCGCCCGGCAATCGGCCTCGCCGATGCCGCTGCTCGCCGCCGCCGCGGCGCGCACCGAGCGGATCGAGGTGGGCACCGGCGTCATCGACATGCGCTACGAGAACCCCCTCTACCTGGCCGAGGAGGCCGCGGCACTCGATCTGCTGGCCGACGGCCGCGTGGCCCTCGGCGTCTCCCGCGGGAGCCCCGAGCCGGCCGAGCGCGGCTGGGAGTCCTTCGGCTACCACGGCTCGACCGACCCGCGCGGCGCCGACGTGGCCCGCGAGAAGTTCGACCTGTTCCTGCGCGCCGTGCGCGGGGAGCCCATGGCCCGCGCCGTCGAGAACGGATATATGTCGAGCGCCGCGCCCGGGGCGGGACTGCGCATCGAACCACACTCCCCCGACCTCGCCGACCACATCTGGTGGGGCGCGGGCAGCCGCGAGAGCGCCGAGAACGTGGGCCGCATGGGGCTGAACCTCATGAGCTCGACCCTGCTCACGGAGGCGACAGGGGAGTCGTTCGGCGACCTCCAGGCCGAGCAGATCGACCGCTTCCGCGCCGCCTACCGGGAGGCCGGGCACACCGGGCGCCCGCGCGTGTCCGTCTCGCGCAGCGTGTTCCCGATCGTCGACGAGCAGGACCGGCTGCTGTTCGGCATGCGCCCGGGCGAGGGCGCCGACCAGATCGGCATCATCGACGGCATGCGCTCGACCTTCGGCCGCACCTTCACCGGCGAGCCCGATCAGCTGATCGAGCAGCTGAGGGCCGACGCGGCCGTGCAGAGCGCCGACACCCTCATGCTCACGATCCCCTCGCAGGCCGGTGTCGACCTGAACCTGCACATCCTCGAGTCCTTCGCGCAGCACGTCGCGCCCGCGCTGGGCTGGAAGCCGAACACTGAGGGGCCTGTGGAGGGAGACCGGATCTGATCTGCTGCGAGCGCCGCAGGAAGGAGCCGGGTCCGGCTCAGTCCCGCACCTCCAGGTGCAGATCCACATGCACGTCGTCCCCGACGCCCAGGTCGGTCGCGCGCTGCACCGCGACCTTCACGGGCACGAGGTAGACCCCTTCGCGCGGGAACAGCGACGTCGTGAACTCGATGCCTTCGATGGTCGCGACCACGGGGATCGCTCCCCACCCGTAGGTGACCAGCGAGGCGACGTCGGCGATCGCGTCGGACTCGTCCTCGGGCACGGGCGCGAAGACGAACGGCGCGGGGCCGCGCCAGGAGATCAGCGTGGTGTCGAAGGAGAGGTCCACGGGGCAAGCATGCGCCCTCTCCCCGTCGGCCGTCCTGTCCTTCGTCGGATCCGGCGCGTAGTGTCGCGAGCCCGGCGGACGCACCGTCCGCCCGCGTTCGCCGAGCGCAGCACGCGCTCCCCGAGCGCACCGAGCGATCGAAGGAGAAGACATGTCGCATCCCGGGGAGCTCACCCAGGAGAAGACCGTCGAGATCATGCGGGAGCAGCGCTTCGTCATGCTCTCCACGGTGCTCGACGGCAAGATCGTTTCCCATCCCATGACGCCCATGCGCGTGGAGGACGACGCGAGCGTGTGGTTCTTCGTCGGCCGCAGCGGCGAGCAGGGCACCGCCCTGCAAGGGAACCCGCAGGTCAACCTCGCATTCGCGGAGACGGGCAGCTGGCTGTCCGTGGCCGGCGCCGCCGAGTTCGTGGAGGACCGGGCGAAGGTCGAGGAGCTGTGGGACGACCAGCTGGAGGCTTACTTCCCGCAGGGGGCCGACGATCCCGACCTCGGCCTCGTGAAGGTCCGCGGCGAGTCCGGGCAGTACTGGGGGATCCCGGGGCCGCGCCCCGTCGCCGCCGCGAAGATGCTGGTCGCGAAGCTCAGCGGGGACGAGGGCCCCGGCGTCTCAGGCAAGACGGAGCTCTGAGCGCGCAGGTGCACGGAGCAGACGTCCGGGAGAGTCGGCCGAGGAGATGTCCGGAAGAGCGGGCCGAGCGGGGACAATCGTCGGGTGCACTCCGACTCCGATGACCCGATGCTCGCCGACGTTCTGCGCGCCCTCGAGGCCGCTCCGGCCCTCCGCGGTCGCGATGCCTATCTCGCCTTCGTCCGGGAGCAGGGCGTAGCCGCACTGTGGAAGGGCCTCGCGCCCGAGCACGTGACGGCCTCGACCTTCGTGTTCTCGCCCGACGGCGCGCAGGTGCTGCTGTGCTTCCACCGCAAGGGCGGTTTCTGGGTGCAGGTCGGCGGACACCTCGAGCGGGAGGACGCGAGTCTGGCCGACGCCGCCCTGCGCGAAGCGCGCGAGGAGTCCGGGCTCGAAGGCCTCGCCCTCGCCACGGCCTCGATCACCGATCTGGACCGCCACGAGCTGGCCGGCGCCTTCACGTGCCGCGCCCACTGGGACATCGGCTTCACCGCGGTCGCGGACCCGTCGGCCCGGATCGTGGTGAGCGAGGAGAGCTGCGACGTGCGCTGGTTCGCCGTCGATGCCTTGCCCGATGGTCTGGCGCCGGGCTGCGCGCGGAGGATCGAGGTCGCGCGGCAGGTGCTGCGATGACCGGCCCGGTCACCTTCGGCGGCGCGGGCACGTCGCTGCGCATCGCGACCGTGAACATCAACGGCATCCGCGCGACCCTTCGCCGCGGCTTCGGCGACTGGCTGCGCGAGCGCGGATGCGACGTGATCGCACTGCAGGAGGTTCGTGCCCAGGCCGACAAGCTGCCGGGCGGTGCCTTCGACGAGTACCACGCGGCCCTCGACACCGGCAGCGTCCCCGGACGCAACGGGGTCGCGGTGCTGACGCGGCAGCCGCCCGCGGCCGTGCGCACGTGGAGCGGCGCCGCGCTCCTGGCGGGGCCGTCCGCATCCGGTGTGCGGCCGAGCGCATCGAACGGGGCGCCGCTGCTCACTGAGGTCCCTGCAGCAGACAGCGTCGTCCTCCTGCGAGGCCTGCGCCCCTTCGCCGACCAGGGGCGGTACATCGAGGTGGACCTCGCAGATGCTCCGGTGACGATCGCGAGCCTCTACCTCCCCAAGGGCGGTCTGCCGGCGGAGCTGCAGCGGCCCGAGCGGATGCGCGAGGCGCCCGACGGCGGCGCCCGGTACGCGCGCAAGATGGCGTTCATGGCCGCCTTTTCGACCTACCTCACGCGGACCCGTCGCGCCGCCGCGGCGGCCGGGCGCGAGTACCTGCTGATGGGCGACATGAACATCGCCCACACCCGCCAGGACCTCGCGGCGTGGCGCCGCAACCAGCAGAACGACGGATTCCTGCCCGAGGAGCGGGAGTGGTTCGGGCAGCAGCTGGGCCCGCGGACGCTCGTCGACGTCGTGCGCTCGCTGCATCCCGAGGAGGACGGCCCGTACTCGTGGTGGTCCTGGCTCGGGCAGTCCTTCGCGAACGACGCGGGCTGGCGCATCGACTACCACCTGGCCACCCCGCGGCTCGCTCGCAGCGCACGCTGGGCGGCCGTGGACCGGGAGGTGGCGGGGACTCGGCTGTCCGACCATGCCCCGGTGATCGTGGAGTACGGGGTCTGAGGGCTCCAGGACTGGACGCATCAACGGATGCGGCGGGGAACGATCGGTCGTACGATTCCCGTATCGCGGCAGCCGACCGGCGTGCCGTTCGTCAAGGGAGTTCGGCTCCCGGGTGGGTGGGCATCCTCTCCGGAGGCATGCCATGCCGAACCCGTATTCCACGATCCTGCGCACGCCGGGGATTGTCCGCCGACTCTTCGCCGTCCTGCTCAGCGCACTTCCCCTGGGGATGCTGTCCCTGGGGATCGTACTGAGCGTGCAGGAGTGGACGGGGTCGCTGCGCGCAGCGGGCACGATCAGCGCCCTGTTCGGGCTCGGCAACGCGATCGGCCTGACCGTCCAGGGCGTGCTCATGGAGCGCGGGCACGAACGCGGGCTGCTCCTCCTGGCGGGAGCCTCGTGCGCCGCAGGCCTGGGCCTGTTCACCGCGGTGGGTTTTCTCGACGGGCCGCTCTGGGCCCTCGCGGTCCTGGCGCTGACCGGCGGGACCTGCATCCCGGCGATCACCGCGGCCGCTCGCGGTTGGCTTCCGCTCGCGCTCGCTGAGCCCTCGGAGCGCAGCGCCTCCTACGCACTGCTCGCCGCACTGTTCCAGACGGCGGTCGCCGTCGGACCGCTGCTGCTGTCGCTCGCACTTCTGCTGCGCGGACCCGCACTGGCCCTTGCCCTCTCGGCGGCCTCGATCCTCGGCGCGTCCCTCGTCTTCGCCCTCCCGCGCGACCTGAAGCGTGATCGGGGTACCGTGGCTGCGGATGTGCACCGGTCACACGCGGGTCGAACCGACCCAGAGCGTCGCCCTGCCCGAGGATCCCGCCCGTCACCCGGTTTGCGGACGATCCTGTGCGCGGAAGCACTGGGCGGCATCGCCGTCGGCGCCACGGGTGTTGGCGTCCCCGCGGCGATGGCCTCCGCGGGAAGGCCGGTCCTCGTCGGCGTGGGCTTCGCAGCGCTCGCGTGCGGCGAGGTGCTCACCGCACTGATCATCGGCACGAGACCGATCCCGACTCATCGCCGGCGACTACTGCCCGAGGTCCTGGCCGGATGCGCGATCTCCGCGCTGCTCGTCCGGCTGAGCGCAGGGTCTCCCGGCCTTCTGGTTCTCGCGATGATGATCCTGGGCGCATCGACTGCACCCGCCACGGTCGTGAAATCCGCGCTGCTCGACCGGGTCTCCACGGCGGACGCCGTCGCACGCGGCTACTCGCAGCTCGTCGCCGTCAGCCTGATCTCCGCCGCAGCCGGGAGCGCTCTTGCCGGTCAGCTCTCCGACGCGCTGAGCCCGGTGGGCCTGCTGGTCATCCCCGTCGCGTCGCTCGGCCTCGCCGCCGCCTGGACCGCGTCTCGAATGCGCACACTCGGGTGACGAGACTTCTGCCAGTCTGGCGACGACGAACGCGATGCCCCTGCAGACGCTTCGACACTGAACGTCGGCCATGATGACCGTATGGCTTCGTATTCCGGGAGCG
The DNA here is from genome assembly GCF_016623465.1 of Brachybacterium halotolerans. Classification (GTDB taxonomy): domain Bacteria; phylum Actinomycetota; class Actinomycetes; order Actinomycetales; family Dermabacteraceae; genus Brachybacterium; species Brachybacterium halotolerans. The sequence continues at coordinate 1,135 of NZ_JAEDAJ010000014.1, read as the reverse complement.
ACTTCTACTGCGACATCGCCATTCCGCGCCCCGACCTCCTCGACGTCGTATTCGAGAGCCGGCGTGTGCTCGCCTTCCACCACACCCGCCCGTTCTGGGAAGTGCACATCGTGGTGGTCCCGAAGTCGCACATCCCCTCGCTCACGGACACTTCTCCGGACGATGCCGAGGACCTGGCGGCCCTGTCGGCAGCCGTGAAGGAGGTGGCGGGCGGGGTCGAGCAGGAACACGGCGCCGCCGCCGTCACCACGAACCTCGGCGCATACCAGGACTCGAAGCATCTGCACGTGCACATCCACTCCGGGGGCCGGCGGACGGTCGGCTGACCGCTCAGGGCACGACGATCCCACCGCTCCCGTTCCGTGCCGCGACCCTCCCGTCCGGCCCCGCCGACACGCGCCGTCACATCCTCACGCGGCGGGAACACCTCGGCCCGTCATGCGCTGCACCACGCATGACAACCATCGGAATCATCGGTGCAGGCAACATCGGCAGCCAGGTCGCACGTGCGGCCCTGACGGCGGGATACGACGTGGTCATCGCGAACTCGCGGGGGCCCGAGACGCTGGCGGATCTCGTCTCCGAGCTCGGTGACGGCGCGCGCGCCGCGACCGCGACGGAGGCGGGCGAGGCAGGCGACGTGGTCGTGGTGACCGTGCCCCTGAAGGCGATCGACCAGATCCCCGTCGAGCCGCTCGCCGGGAAGATCGTCCTGGACACGAACAACTACTACCCAGGCCGCGACGGGCAGATCCCGGCATTGGACGCGGGCGAGACCACCACATCGCAGCTGCTCCAGGGGCACCTGCCGACGTCGAAGGTCGTCAAGCCCTTCAACCACATCCCCGCCGCCGACATCACGACCGACGTCGCCCCGGCGGGCACGCCGGACCGTCGGGCGCTCGCGGTCTCCAGCGATGATGCCGAGGCACTCGAGTTCGCGACGAAGCTGTACGACGAGTTCGGGTTCGATGCGGTCGACGTGAGCCCGCTCAGCGAGTCGTGGAGGGTCGAGCGCGACCGCCCGGCGTACGTCATGCGCCAGAACGCCGAGGAGCTGCGCGCGAACCTCGCGAAGGCGCCGCGCGAGGGCTGAGACGGCTCGATCGACGACAGGCCGACGCATGAGGCGCGG
>NZ_JAEDAJ010000013.1 GCF_016623465.1 Brachybacterium halotolerans | reverse complement strand
CGCTGGGTCGCACGCACTGGTCCCTGGGAGACGCGGTCGAACTGACCGTGCAGGACCAGGGCGACTTGATGACCCCGTTCATCGTCCGCGAGCTCGAGACCGCCTGGCACCAACACCTCGCCACCACGGCACGGGCAGCGCAGCTTCCCTCGGCGGCCGACGACGGCCAAGACGTGAACCCCGGCGCCTCGCAGGCCCAGCCTCAGAAGAAGTCGGCACCTCTCGGCGACCCGCCCTTTTGAGGGGCTCAGCGCGAGAGGGCCCCAGGCCCAGCGCGGACCCGATACCTCGCTGGCAGCACGCCCGTGACGTCACCGGCCACGTCCCGTCTACGCCACTCCTGGCTGGCACGCGACCTCGAAGCCGTCCTGCGCATACCTGCTCTCGAACGTCGTGCCGTAGTTGCCGCTCGCCCAGCCCGCGGCGTCGCCCGGGTCCTGCCCGCCCCACGAGAACGCCTCCCGATCCACGAGCACGCAATCCGGCACGCGCGTGTTCGTGCCATGCACCCACTGCACGTCGTCCGACGGCACCACGCGAGCCATCAGCGTGATGTCCGAAGCGACCACCACATCACGGGGCACCGCAGCCAGTGCCCCTTCGGCCGCAGCCGTCCGCGGACTCGGCTCCCACGCGCTGTCCCGCGCGAGGTTCACGAGCGGCAGGGCCGAGCCGAGCATCAGCGACACCGCCGCGCTCGCCCCGACCGCAGTCCACCGCACCAGCCCACGCGCCGGACGGGAGCCCCGGCGACGAGACGCCCGCGGCTGCGACCCGACCAGATCCCGCCCATCCCGCCTATCCCGCCGATCCCCGAGCGCGTCCAGCATCGCCGCCAGCGCGATCGGCATCAGCACCGCGTTGTAGTGCCAGTACCAGCCCCAGTAGAACTCGACGTTGCCCGCGAAGCGCCAGGCCAGCGTGGGCAGCATCGCCAGGATGAGCGGAGAGCGCGCGCCGATCACCCCCGCGGCGAGCAGCAGCATGAGCACCGTCATCCACTTCTCCGCCGGCCCCAGCACATCCAGCGGCGACCCCAGGTTCCCGCCGTAGTCGTAGTGCCCGGCAGGATTCAGCAGCGGCAGGATCACGAACGTCGACAGCACGAACCAGAGTGCGCCCCAGGCCGCGAGCGCCAGCCCTGCTCGTCGGACCCGCGGATCCCGCAGCGCGATGACCAGCCCCAGCACGACGACCGTGAGGCCCAGATCCTCCTTGACCAGGACCAGCGGCGCCGCCCAGGCGATCGCCGCCGGCATCCGCCCCCGCACCAGCGCGCTCAGCGAGAACGCGAGCAGCGGCACCGCGAAGGCGATCTCGTGGAACTGGACGTCGGCCGCGGCCTGCAAACCGAAGCCGAACAGGTACGCCGCCCCCGCGAGCAGTCCCGCGCCCCAGCCCAGGCGGTCGATCGCGAGGCGCGTGAGCGGCACCGCCGAGATCCCGAACAGCACGGCCTGCGTCCACAGCAGCGCGAGCGGCGAGGGCCACGCGGCCCAGATCGGACCCAGCAGCACCAGGATCGGATGGAAGTGATCGCCCAGCAGGTTGAAGCCATCGCCCTTGATCGGCACGATCGGCGCGCGCAGCTCGGAGTACGCCCGCGCGAGCTGGGAGAAGATCGCCAGATCCCAGGAGCTCGCCTCGAGCCCGCGCCACTGCTGCACCCCGCGCAGCCAGTAGGCCGCGGCGCCGAGGACGCCCAGCAGCACCGCTGCGACGACGCGCGCGGGGCGGCGCGCCGGGCGGTCACTCGGGACGTGGGCCAGGTCGCTCGGGGCCGGGTCGGTGCTGCGGGTCACCGTGCGAGCGTAGCGGCCGACGTCGGACGCCCGCCGTGTGATCCGCGCCCGTCCGTCGGGCCCGTACAGACCATCGACTGCCCGCCCGGTTAGGCTGTCCTTCGCGCCCGTCCTCACCCGTCCGAGACCGTGCGCACGAGAGGAGGGCGACGCCATGACCGCCGCACCCGCATCCGCCGCCGCGTCCGCCGCATCCGCCGCACCCGCATCCGCCGCCGTCGACGCCGACGCATCCGGTGCCGCGCCGCTGCGTGCGGTCGACGTCACCCTCGGGTACGGCGACCACACCGTGAGCAGCGGTCTGGACGTCGGGATCCCCGAGGGCTCCTTCACGGTGATCATCGGCCCGAACGCCTGCGGCAAGTCGACCCTGCTGCGCTCCCTCTCGCGCCTGCTGCACCCCACGAGCGGCTCCGTCGTGCTCGACGGCAAGGACATCCACGACTTCTCCTCGAAGCAGGTCGCCCGGCGCCTGGGGCTTCTCCCGCAGAGTTCCGTGAGCCCGCCCGGGATCACCGTCCGCGACCTCGTCGCCCGCGGCCGCTACCCGCATCGCGGCCTGCTCTCGCAGTGGTCATCGGCCGACGACGAGGCCGTCCAGCGCGCCCTCGCCGCGACCGGCACCACCGACCTCGCCCACCGACTGGTCGACGAGCTCTCCGGCGGACAGCGCCAGCGCGTGTGGATCTCGCTCGTGCTCGCCCAGGAGACCCCGCTGCTGCTGCTCGACGAGCCCACGACGTTCCTGGACATCACCCACCAGCTCGAGGTGCTGAACCTGTGCCGTGAGCTCCACGCGACGGGCGAGTACACGCTGGCCGCCGTGCTGCACGACCTCAACCTCGCCTTCCGCTTCGCGACGCACCTCATCGTCATGAAGGACGGCGAGGTCGTCGCGCAGGGTGCCCCGCAGGACGTGGTCACCGCCGAGCTCATCGAGCAGGTCTACGGCATCGGCAACCTGTGCGTCGAGGACCCGGTCACCGGCCGGCCGATGATCGTCCCGACCTGAGCGGGTCCGCCGATCGCGGACAGGCCCCGCCGGCCCCGAGGGACCGGCTCAGCCGTTGTTCTCCTGCTTCCTGCGGATCAGGTCCAGCGTGATGGTGCCGCCGATGATCGCGAGCCGCAGGTCCGCCGGCACCGACGGCTCGATGGCGAGCACATAGCGGCTGTGCCCCAGGATGCCGCGGCCGATGCCGGCCCAGCTGCGGGAGACCGTCGCGGCGACGGCGCCCTGCATCGCGAACTGGAAGTCGAAGCCGAGCACGTTGCCCGAGAGCTCGAGCACGCGGCCGTCGGCGAGGGTGAGATCGACCTTCGTGCGCAGCATCGAGAAGCGCTTGCGCACCGCGGCGAGCGCCGCGCCGTCGGGGCTGCTCAGCTCGAAGCGGTCGAAGCCGATGCCCACCGGGTCCTGGACGTGCAGCAACGGGGTGCCGTCGGCGTCGGACACGTCCAGCGACCTGCTGCCCGCGACCAGCCGGGAGAGCCCGCCGCCGGTCGTCGTGACATGGCCGATGGCCTGCTGCCCGGAGGCGTCGAGGATGTCGAAGTCATTGGACATGAACCCGGTGATCTGCTGCATCACCAGGGCGTCGTGGGAGAGGAGCGTGGGGTTCGCGGCAGAGGCGTCCATGCCAGGAGTCTGCCAGGCACGGGCCGACTACGGTGGTGGGCATGACTGACGCGGATGCCGCCGCCGAGCTGGCGCCCCTGGACATCTTCCTGCCCTCCCCGCCGCCGGACGTCGAGGCGCAGGAGGCGTTCCTCGACGAGGCCGCGGCGCTCGCGCTGGAGGGTCAGCCGATCACCGTCTACCTGCAGGACGAGGACGCCTGGGCGTTCGAGGAGTGCGAGCCGGTGCGCGCGCTGCTCGAGTCCGCCGGGGACGGCGTGCTGCCGGTGACGCTGCTGGGCCTGGACATCGTGGTCAGCTCCGTCTACCCGACATCGGCCCAGATGCAGCGCTTCGCCGCGGAGGGCGGGGCTCCCCGCGAGAGGCGCAGCGCCGCGGCGTCGGCCTGCGGCCCCGTCGGCGAGGGCGCCGCCCCCATGACCCGGAAGGCCGGGGGATTCGCGGCGCAGCTGATGGGCGCCGCACCTGCCCCGGACCTGCCGGCGGGCGGGCCGGACATCGGCCGACGCCGGAACCTCATGGGCGGGGACACCGGCGAGGGTCTGCCCTGATCAGCCCAGCGAGCAGGCCACCCCGTTGAAGCCGTGGTTGCAGTACCCGCCGGGATTCTTCGCGAGGTACTGCTGGTGCTCGGGCTCGGCCGGGTAGTACCGGCCGTTCCCGGCCTCGGCGAGGGGCAGCAGCTCGGTGGTGATCGTCCCGCGCCCGGCGGCGTCCAGCGCCTGCTGGTAGCTGCGGGCGGAGTCCTGCACGATCTCGCCCTGGTGGGGCGTGGTCCAGTAGACGGCCGAGCGGTACTCGGTGCCCACGTCGTTGCCCTGGCGCATGGCCGTGGTCGGGTCGTGCTGCTGCCAGAACTCCTCGAGCAGGCGGCGCAGCACGGCGTCGCGCTCCTCCTGCGTCGCGCCCTCATAGACGACGCGCACGGCCTCGGTGTGACCGGTCTTCGCGGAGAAGACCTCCTCGTAGGTGGGGTGCGGCGTGAAGCCCCCGGCGTAGCCGGACGAGGTCGTCCAGACCCCGGGGATCTGCCAGGCGATGCGCTCGATGCCCCAGAAGCAGCCGCCCGCGAGGATGATCTCCTCGGCATCGGGCGGGGTGTCGAGCATGTCGGTGCCGAGCACGGCGTGCTCGCGGGCGAGCGGGTAGGGGGAGCGATCGCGGCCGGGCAGGGCGTCCTCGGGGGCGACCATGTCCTTCTTGTGGGCGTTCAGCATGTCCATGATCTGCCACATGCGCGCCACGCTACGCCCGCTCAGCGGCCCCGGCGCGGGGATGTGCCGTGGGGCACGAGCAGCACGGCGACCAGGGCGATCAGCGCGAGGATCCCGAGCACCATCGTCCAGGCGGGGGTGCTCGCCCCGGCGAGGGGGAGGACGACGCCGAGGCCCGCGGCGAGGGCGAGGAGCGCGGCCGCCGCGGCCCACCGCACGGTGGTGGTGACGGCCCGACGGCCGATCCTCCCGTGGGCGGGGACCATGGCGGCGAGCGACCAGCACACGTGGGTGACCAGCACCAGCACGGCGACGCCGGCGAGCACCGGGACGTCGGCGGAGGCGCATGCCGCGACGACCGCCCCGGCCAGGGCGAGGGTCCCCATCGAGGCGTCCGGCCGGAGGGTCTGGACCAGCCCGCCGACGAGCACCGCCGCCGAGGTGAGCGCCGGGAGCACCCCGTCCAGGGGGTGTCCTGCGCAGGCGAGGAGCTGGGCGGCGACGAGCGAGAGCGCGGCGAGCAGCCGCAGCGCCCACTGCGCGCGCGAGACGTGGCCGAGGTCGGCGAGGAGCTGAGCGATCGACTCGAGGGTGCTGCGCATCAGGCCCTCCTCATCCGCGGGGCGCTCGCGGCGCGGGAGAGCGAGAGCAGGACCGGGGCGAGGGACCCGGGGCCCTCCCACAGGGTGACGGGGACTCCCTGCTCGCGCAGCGCCCGCACGGTGGACTCCCGCAGCAGGCGGCGCAGCGCCCACGCCTCCGACCAGAAGCGCTGCGGATCGCGACCCGCTCCCGCGCCGGGCGGGGAGAAGAGGTCGCCGACGCTCGGGGGCAGGGTGTCCACCACGATGACGTCCGCGCCGCGGGCGCGCAGCTCGCCGATCTGGGCGACCACGCGATCGTCCAGCAGCGGCGAGCACACCACTACGAGCGTCGAGCCGCGCAGCGCGCCGACCTTCTGCACCCGCGTGACGGGCCCGGAGGTGCGGTGGGCGCGGGCGAGCGTGTCCACGATGATCCGCAGCTGCCGGGGCCCGGTGCCCGCGCGGAGAGTGCCGATCCTGCTGCCCAGGTCGTACAGGCCCACGCGGTCGCCGATCCCCAGGTAGTGCCGGGAGACGGCCGCGATCGCGCGCACGGTGAGGTCCAGGCTGGTCTCCGCGGTGGCCTCGAGGCCCGGTGCGACCACGTCCTGGAGGGTGTCGGCGACCACGAGCACGTCGGTGTCGCGCTCGGCGAACGTCGCATTGGTGTGGAGGGTCCCGGTGCGGGAGGTGACGCGCCAGTTGATGCGGTGCAGGCGGTCCCCGCGCTGGAAGGGGCGCACGTCGGCGAGGGCCGTGCCCTGGCCGCGTCGGGCCGAGAGGTGCACCCCCGCCACGCCGATCGGGGCCGGCAGGTTCGGCGGCGCCTCGAGCAGCGAGGAGTCGGGCGTGACCCGCAGCATCACGGGGTCCAGCCGGGTCTGGGTGCGATAGGCGCCGAGGGGATCGGAGAGCGCGACGTGGATCGGTCCGATCTCGTACCGGCCCCAGCGGCGGGCGGTGACGGTGAGCGGGACGCTGCCGGCGTCGGCCCGCGAGCCCCGGGGCGGGGTGAGGGCGGCGTGCGCGGGCAGCGGCACGGTGACGCCGAGCAGGGATCCGCTCGACCCCGACGTCGAGGCCTGCGAGGCGTCCGGTGTGTCCACGACGATCCGCACGGTCCCTCCCTCGGCGATCGAGCGCTCGGTGCTGCGCACGCGCACGGAGGCGAGATCCGTGCCGTCGGCCCCGCCGCGCGCGAGGCGCCGCACGACCGCGAGCACCGCCCAGGCCAGCAGCGGGAGGCCCAGCACGAGCAGCTCGGGCCGTCCCGCCATCACGGCGAGCACCGCGGTCAGCACGCCCACCGCGACCGCGCGCAGCAGCGCGGGCGTGGGGGAGGAGGGCGGAGGAGAGGAGGTCATGCCCGCGGGGGCTCCTGCCGGCCGTCCTGGTCCTGCCGGCCGTCCTTCTCCTGGTGCGCGGCGGGGACGGGCGTCTCGGCGAGCACGGCGTCGACGATCGAGGCCGCGGTCACCGACTGCAGCCAGAGCTCGGGCCGCACGATCACGCGGTGGTCGAGGGCGGCGTGGGCGAGGTCCTTCACATCCTCCGGGAGCACGAAGGCGCGGCCGCGGATGACCGCGAGGGCCCGGGCGCAGATGACGAGGGCGAGCGTGCCGCGGGGCGAGGAGCCGACGAGCGCGTGGGCGTGGCGTCGGGTCGCGCCCACGAGCGCGACGGCGTAGCGGCCGACGTCGTCGCTCACGTGCACGGACTCGACGGCGGCCTGCACACCGAGCAGCTGCTCGGCGTCGATCACGCGCGGGACGCTCTGGTCCTCGGTGCGGCGCTCGAGGCGGCGGGCGAGCACGTCCCACTCCTCGTCGGCGCTCGGGTAGCCGAAGGACAGCCGCAGCAGGAAGCGGTCCAGCTGGGCCTCGGGCAGCGGGTAGGTGCCCTCGTGCTCGACGGGGTTCGCGGTGGCGAGCACGTGGAAGGGGCGGGGCAGCGGCCGGGTCGTGCCCTCGACGGTCACCTGCCTCTCCTGCATGGCCTCGAGCAGGGCGGACTGGGTCTTGGGCGGGGTGCGGTTGATCTCGTCGGCCAGCAGCAGGCCCGTGAACACCGGGCCGGGCCGGAACACGAAATCGCCCGTGCGCTGGTCGAACACCTCCGCGCCCGTGAGATCCGCCGGCAGCAGGTCCGGGGTGAACTGGGCGCGTGTGAACGGCAGGCCGAGGGCCTGGGCGAGGGAGCGGGCGGCGAGGGTCTTGCCGAGGCCCGGCAGGTCCTCGAGCAGCACGTGGCCGCCGGCGAGGACACCGGCGAGCACGGACTCGAGCACCTCGCGCTTGCCGACGACGGCGGTCTCGACCGCGTCGAGCACGCGTGCGGCGATCGCGGAGGCCTCGCGGGGGTCCACGGGGAGTGTCTGATCGGCCTGTGTCAACGGTCCTCCTGGGGTGAGAGTGCGCGCAGCCAGCGCTGCAGGGCGGGGCGGGTGACGGCCGGGACGGCGCCGGCGTCGGGATCCTCGCAGGCCCGCAGGAACGCCCGCAGGTCCTCGGGCAGCGGCGGCGCCTGCCCGCTGTGATCAGCGTGATCGCGATGGTCGCGCTCGGCGGCGGCCAGTGCGAGCATCCGGCCGAGCGAGCGCCCGGTCATGCGCCGACGCGGCCCGGCGCCGTGCATCATCTCCTCGAGCCGGCGCACGGTGACGTCGGCGGCGTAGGGGCTGACGGCCTCCGGCTCGTCGTCCAGCAGAGGCGTCTCGAGAGCATCGGCGCCCGCGAGCTCGGGGGTGAGCAGCCAGGAGACGAGCGCGATCACGAGGGCCACGGCGAGCGGGAGCCACGGGTGCAGGTAGTGCCCGAATATCCCGAGCACGCCCATGAGCACGGCGGTCGCGCACACGGCGAGGGCGAGGCGCACCAGCAGGGAGCGCAGGACGCGGCTCATCGGGCGGTCACCTCCTGCAGCCGGTCCGCGAGGCGCTCGAGCGCGCGGCGCGCGCTGGACCGGGTGCCCTCGTCGAACGCCTCGGCGTCGGCCGCGCGGTCGTCGAAGAGGGCGCGTCCGTAGAGGCCGGCGAGGATCCGCAGGTCCGAGTCCGGGAGGTCGATGTCCCGCAGCACGGTGACCACGTACTCGGTGGTGGTCTGCTCGGGCCGACGGACGATCCCGGCCTCGGCGATCCCGCGTTCGAGGGCGAGCCAGGCGTCGATGATCGCGTCGCGCGGGGTGGCCGCGTACTCGAGGGACTCCCGGGCGCGGGCCAGGGCGCGGTGGGCGTCGTCGATCTCGAGGAGCTCGGCCTGCGCGTCGCCGTCCTCCGCCTCGGGCCGACGGGCGCCGCGCAGTATCCGGGCCCGTCGCAGCACCCAGATCACGAGCACGAGCACGGCGATGCCGGCGAGGATCGCGAGCACGAGGAGGACGGTGGCGGCGACATGCCCGCCGCCGGCGGCAGGGGGCACCGGCGGTGTCTGCGAGGCCTGCGTGGGCGGGGGCGGGGTCTCGGCCTCGCGGTCCACGTCGATGTCGAAGAACCAGCCCCTGCCCTCGAGCACCGGTCCCAGCACCCGGCCCGCCCCGAGCACGACGCACACGAGCGCCACGAGGGCGATCAGGGAGGTCGCGGCCGCGGCGCTGCGGGGCGGGAGTGGGTGCATGCGGATCAATCCCCCGGCGGCCGGGGATGCGGGGAGGCGACGATGACGTGCTGCTCGCCGCCGATCCGGGTGAGGACGAGCGTGGCCCGCTCCTCGCCGAAGCGGCGCGGGCGCAGCTTCCTGCGCAGCTCGTCGGGCTCGACGGCGGTGCCGCGCTTCTTGATCTCGAGGATCCCCAGATGGTGCTCGCGCAGGTACGAGGTGAGGCGCTTGAGGGAGAAGGGCATCACGTCGCGCACGCTGTACCCGGAGGCGAAGGGCGTCGAGATCCGCTGGTCGCTCGTGAGGTAGGCGATCGTGGGGTCGAGCGTGCGGGCGTCGAGGTCGCGGGCGATCTCTCCCAGCAGGCCCGCGCGGATGACGGCGCCGTCGGGCTCGTAGAGGTGCGCGCCCAGCTCTCCGGTGTGCGGATCGGCCCCCGGGGTGCCGCGGGGCGCGAGGCGGTGCGCGCCGGCACGGTCGATGACGAGCGCGCTGCGCTGCGTCCCCGCGGACGCGAGCGGGCCGAACCAGCAGGTCGCCTCGAGGACCTGGCCGTGCCAGGACAGCCACTGAGTCTCGGTGCCCTCGGGCAGGGCGTCGTGGTCGATGCCCGGGCCGAGCTTCGCCCCGAGCGCGCCGTCCGCGTCGGCCCCGCCCGGGCCGGACCCGGCCTGCCCGAGGCGACGCGCGAGGTCCACCACGGTCGAGAGCGGCGGCGAGTACTCCTCGGGGTCGCGCAGGCGCACGCTCCCGGAGGCGCGGCCCGCCGCCGGCCTGCGGCGGGCAGGGTCCAGCCAGATCCCCTCGGTGCGAGCCGGGTCGTGGTCCTGCGCCTGGCCGAGCTCGGCGCGGGCGCCGTCGAAGGGCATGAGGTTGACGGTGGCCACGGCGACCGTGGTCGGGTCGCGGTCGACGGCGAGCACCTCGAGGTCCAGGGCCGCGGCGGCCATCGCGTCCCCGCCGATCCCGCAGCCGAGGTCCGCGAGCGTGGAGATGCCGGCGTCGCGGAAGCGCCGGGCGTGCAGCGCGGCGATGGGCAGGCGCGTGGCCTGCTCGAGGCCGTCGGCCGTGAAGAGCATGCGATCTGCGAACTCGCCGAACTTGTCGCGGCCCTTCGCGCGCAGCTTCGCCTGGGTGAGCACCGCGGCGACGAGCTCCGAGGCGTGCCCGGCCTCGCGCAGGCGCGCGCCGAGCGGGAGCGCCTCGCGCTCGTCGTAGGGCGGAAGGGACTGCAGGAGCTTCCAGCCGGCGGGGTCGAGGACCTGCTCGAGCCCCTGGGTCGCGGGGCTCTGGGTCACGCGGTCTCCCGCAGGTCCAGGACGATCTTGCCGCGGGTGTGGCCGTCCTCGAGCATGCGGTGCCCCTCGGCGATCTGCGCGGGGGACAGCACGGTGCTGACCTCGACGTCCAGGGTGCCGTCCGCGACGGCGGCGGCGAGCGCGGCCAGGCGCTGCGGGCTCGGGGCCATCTTCGTGACGCGGGCGTCGATCCCGCGCTCGCGGGCCGGGGCGACGTCCGCGAGGCTCGGCAGGGCGACGATCCTGCCGCCGGGCGCGAGATGGTCGAGGCTCGGCACGAAGGTGTCGAAGTAGTGCGCGTCGATGATGCGGTCGACGCCGCGGCCGTCCGTGGCCGCGTCGATCGCGCTCTCCCAGTCCTCGGTGTCGTAGGCGATGGGCCGGGCGCCGAGGTCGCGCAGGCGCTGCGCGTTCGCGGAGCGGCCCGTCGCCCAGACCGTCGAGGCGCCGGCGCGGAGGGCGAGCGGGACGAGCATCTGGCCGACGCCGCCGCTGCCGCCGTGGACCAGCAGGGTCATGCCCGGGGTGAGCTCGGCGTCGTCCTCGAGGGCGGTGAGCGCGGTGGAGCCCGCGAGCGCGAGACCGGCGAAGACGGGCAGCTGCGCCTCGGGGACGCCGGCGGGGACGGGGGCGAGATCGGCGGCGGGGATCGCGACCTGCTCGGCGTAGGTGCCGCGCATGTCGCCGAGATCGCGGACGCCGAACACCCGGGTCCCGACCGGCATGCCCAGGGCATCCAGGTCCACGCCCTCGCCGGCGCCGATCACCTCGCCCACCATCTCGCGGCCCAGCACGGCGGGCAGGGCGAGCGCGGAGGCACGGCCCGAGGAGCCGTCGCGCAGCTTGTAGTCGAGGGGATTGAGCCCGGCGAAGGCGACGCGGACGAGGACCTCGCCGGGGGCGGGTTGCGGGGCGGGGGCGTCCTCGAGGCGGAGCGCGTCGGGAGGGCCGAACGCGGGAAGGGTGATCTGGCGCATGGGATCCATTGTGGATCAGGGGGCCCCGTCGTTGCGGCGAAGCATGGACTCCGTCGCGGATTTCCGGGCTTCGCGGGCGTCCCGGACGATGCGCCGTTCGCGCATCAGGCTGCGGATGCGTGTTCCCAGCAGCATGATCCCTGCACCGAAGGCGAGGCCGAGGGAGAGCGCCGCGACCCAGGGGCTGTAGAAGTATCCGGCGACCGGGACGAGCACGAGGGCGAGGAGGCCGACGGGCCAGGCCCCGATGCCTCGGTGTCCCAGCAGGTCGGAGAGGACGATCGCGGCGACGACGCCGGCCACGAGCACGAGCACATGGACCGCAGTCATGGCAGGAGCATAACGATTCGGGTACGTCGGCCCCGTACTGTGCACGGGATCACCGATCCACGCCACTATGGTGGGGCCGTGCGCCGCTGAGGCGCTGAGAAGCGGTCGCCCGGGAGGGGCCGGTGACCCGCACGGCACAGGTGCCGTGTCCGTTCTCGAGCACGGAGTCCGTGCTGCGCGACGGCAGGCCCTACGGGCAGTGAAAGGAATTGCTGGCAGATGACGACGCACGTCCCGAGGAGCATCCGTGGTTAGGTTCATCTCGATACGGGTGCTCACGTACGTGATCCTCGTGTTCCTGGCGACGAGCTTCGCCTACCTGCTGGCGGCGTCGCTCATGCATCCCGAAGAGGTGCTGTACCCGCCGATCGCCACGAAACCGGTCCCCGAGGGGACGGCGCAGGCCTACCTGAATGCGCGCAACATCAATCCGGACGTGCCGGTGTTTCAGCGATACGCGAACTGGCTGGGCGGCCTCGTGCGCGGTGACCTGGGCGTCACCACGGGCACGAACAAGGAACTGAGTCCCGTGCTCGAGGTCCTCAAGCAGAGGATCCCGATCAGCCTTCGCCTCGTGGTGCTCGGCACCGTGATCGGCACCGTCCTGGGCGTCGCCGTCGGGATGCTCACTGCAGTCCGTCGCCACTCGCTCGGCGACCGCGGCGCGACGCTGCTGTCCTTCGTGATCGTCTCCCTCCCGACGCCGGTCGTCATCCTGGTGGTCCAGCAGATCAACCAGGCGATCCAGAACCGGACGGGCTTCGGACTGCCGGCGATCAATCCGGTCAACCCGCTGCTGCACGGCTGGGACGCGTTCCTCTATGAATCCAAGGCGATCGTGATGCCCACGATCGTGCTCGCGATCTTCGCGGCCGCGAGCTATTCGCGGTACATGAAGGTGACCACGCTCGACGTGCTGGGCAGCGACTACCTGCGCACGGCCCGCGCCAAGGGCCTGACCCGCGGCAGGGCGATGAACCGCCACGGACTGCGGATGGCGCTGATCCCCATGGGCCAGTACTTCGCCTTCGCGGTGGGCAGCGCCTTCACCGGCTCGCTCTTCGTGGAGCTGATGTTCAACTGGCAGGGCGTGGGGCGCTATGCGGTCTCCGCCGTCGGCATCGCGGACATCAACGGCACGGCCGGCGTCGTGCTCTACACCGGCATTCTGACTCTGCTCTCCGCGACGTTCGCGGACTTCCTGCAGGGCATTCTCGACCCGAGGATCAGGTGATCGCACGATGACGAATCCTTCGGATATGCGCGGAACGGACGACGCCGCCGCTCTGCAGGTCGAGACCGACCACCGGGCGAACTCGGTGCTCGAGGGGATGCCGCCCAGCGAGGCCGAGCCGCCCGAGGGCGATGCGCGGTCGCTCGAGTCCATCGGCCGTGGCGAACTGCTGCGCCGACGATTCCTGCGCAACCCCGGTGCCCTGATCGGCATGGTGGTGGTGCTGTTGCTGATCCTCGGTGCGATCTTCGCCCCGATGGCATACCAGTACGAGCCTTTCGAGCGGGACCTCCGCAATGCGCTCACCGGCCCTTCCCAGTACCACTGGTTCGGTGTCGACGAGAACGGTTACGACATCTTCGCGCGCACCATGGTGGGCCTGCGGATCTCGCTCGTCATCGGTGCGGGCACCGCGCTCCTGACCACGGTGCTCGCCCTGATCGTGGGCACCGTCGCCGGGTATGTGAGCTACAAGGGCCGCTGGGGCGCGTTCGTCGACGGCGCGCTGGTGAACCTCATCAATCTGTTCCTGGTGATCCCGTCGCTGCTGCTGCTGATGCTGTTCAGCCCGGTGCTCCAGCAGGCGAGCTGGCTGTGGCTGATCCCGCTGCTCGCGATCTTCTCGTGGATGCTGACCGCCCGTGTGCTGCGGGCGATGACGCAGCAGCTCGTGCGCACCGAGTACGTGGAGGCCTCGCGCTTCATGGGCGTGAACCCGGTGACCACGATCGTGCGGCACATCATCCCGAACATCGCCAGTTGGATCATCATCGACACCACGCTGGGCGTGAGCGCCGCGATCCTCGGAGAGACGGGCCTGTCGTTCATCGGCTTCGGGATCCAGTACCCCAACGTCTCCCTGGGCACAGTGCTGCAGGCCTACAACATCGCCGCCCCCTGGACCTGGATCCCGCCGGCCATGGTGCTGGCGGCCCTCGTCATCTCCGTCAATCTGATGGGCGAAGCCCTGCGCGACGCCCTCGACCCGACCAGCGGCTCGAGCCGGGTCTGAGAGGAACAGCAGGAATGAGCGACCCCATCCTGACCGTCACGGACCTCAGCGTCGGCTTCGAGACCGAGGCGGGCCATGTCCAGGCCGTCCAGAACCTCAGCTACCAGGTCCGCCCCGGCGAGGCCCTGGCCATCGTCGGGGAGTCCGGTTCCGGCAAGTCCGTGAGCTCGCTGGCCGTCATGGGCCTGCTGCCCGGCTCCGCCCAGATCACCGGCGACATCGAGCTGATGGGCAAGAAGATCTTCACGATGAACGATCGCGAGCTCTCCCAGCTCCGCGGCGACACCATCTCGATGGTCTTCCAGGACCCGCTCTCGGCGCTGACACCCGTCTTCACCGTGGGCGACCAGATCTCCGAGGTGGTGCGCATCCACCACCCGGACGTCAGCAAGCAGAAGGCGGCCGATCGCGCGATCGAGCTGCTGGAGGCCGTGGGCATCCCGGAGCCCCGGCGCCGGGCACAGCAGTATCCGCACGAGTTCTCGGGCGGCATGCGCCAGAGGGTCATGATCGCGATGGCGATCGCCAACGAGCCCGAGCTGATCATCGCCGACGAGCCCACCACCGCCCTGGACGTCACCATCCAGGCCCAGGTGATGGAGCTGCTGAAGTCCGCGCAGGAGATGCTGGGCGCGGCCACCATCCTCATCACCCATGACATGGGGGTGGTCGCGGGCTTCGCCGATCGCGTGCTCGTGATGAAGGACGCGCAGATGGTCGAGACCGGCGACGTCGAGCAGATCTTCTACGAGCCGCGCGAGCAGTACACGCGGAACCTCCTCTCAGCCGTCCCGCGGATCGATCAGGGCGCCGAGGGCGGCAGTGTCGCCGGGGCGGCGATGCGCAAGGTCGCAGAGGTCGCCACCTCGGAGGACTCCCGACCCCGCGAGGAGCGGCCCGTCGTCCTCGCGGTCGAAGACCTCCACCGCATCTACCCGATCACCAAGGGTGCCGTGGTGCGCCGCAAGGTGGGCGAGCAGCGCGCGGTCGACGGCATCTCCTTCGACATCCGCGAGGGCGAGTGCATGGCCCTGGTGGGGGAGTCGGGCTGCGGCAAGACCACCACGCTCATGGAGATCATGCAGCTGCGCACCCCACAGCAGGGCGAGATCCGCATCGACGGACGGCCCACGGGTTCGCTCAGCCGAAAAGAGCGGGCGAAGCTGCGCTCCGAGGTCACGCTCGTCTTCCAGGATCCAATGGCCTCGTTGGATCCCCGCATGCCCATCGGCGACATCCTCAAGGAGCCCATGCGGGTCCAGGGGTACAGCGCGAAGAAGATGAACGAACGGGTGGACTGGCTGCTCAAGACGGTCGAGCTGAAGCCCGAGCATGCATCGCGGTACCCCACCGAATTCTCCGGCGGTCAGCGCCAGCGTGTGGGCGTGGCTCGTGCCCTCGCCTGCGATCCGAAGCTGATCATCCTCGACGAGCCGACGTCGGCCTTGGACGTGACCGTGCAGGCGGGCGTGCTCGCCCTGCTCGCAGACCTCAAGACCCGCCTGGGCGTGTCCTACCTCTTCGTCTCGCACGATCTCTCGGTGGTCCGCCACATCTCCGACCGCATCTCCGTGATGCGCAAAGGGCAGATCGTCGAGTCCGGGCCGACGGAGCGCGTCTTCGACGATCCGCAGCACGAGTACACCAAGGAGCTGCTCGCAGCGGTTCCGATCCCCGATCCGAAGGTTGCGCGGACCCGCAGCCGCAACGTGATCGATGCGGCGGCCTTCCGCGGGCACGCCGCCGGGGGGACTGCGGAGTCCTCGGGTAGCGTGCGCGCCTGACGCCGGGACCGGCTGCCCGTTAAACGTTGCGAATGGATAACACCCTGTTCAGATGCACGACGGCGCCGGTCGACGTCCGTATGCTGGGCACACCTTGTGCAGCACGTCACGTCGACCATCGGAGGTCGGAACGCGCGCCGAGGGGATGAGACGAGCCGCCCCGAAAGGATCGGGGCGTGCGCATGAAGGAGAGACATATGCGATTCACGCGGCGTTCCATGCTCGGCGCGACAGCGCTGTCCGTGACGGGTGTGGCCCTCGTGGGCTGCAGCCAGGACAACGGTCAGGGTGGTGGGTCCGGCGGCAGCGACGGCGGCGGTGAGGCGATCGCGGCCGATGCCAACGACATCAATCCCAAGGACCGCTCCGAGCTGGGCGAGGGCGGCTCTTTGCGCCTCGCCAACAATGCGTTCCCCGCGAACTGGAACACCTTCCACACGGATGGCAACGAGGCCAACACGACCGAGATCTCGGAGGCCCTCTCGCCTTCGCTCATTCAGTACAGCGCATCGGGTGAGGTCACTGCGAACCCTGCATATGCCAAGCGGGTGGAGCTCACCAGCGAGGACCCGCAGGTGATGGAGATCGAGCTCAACCCCGATCTCAAGTGGTCCGACGGCACGCCGGTCGACTTCACGTCCATCGAGAACGTCTTCAGCGTCATGAGCGGTGAGAAGAAGGACTACGCCATTGCGTCGTCCGAGGGGTACTCGAAGGTGGACAAGGTCGAGCAGGGCGACTCGGAGCTGATCGCCAAGATCACTTTCAAGGAGAAGTACGCGGACTGGATCAGTCTGGCTAGCGTCATGCCGGACTCCCTTGCCGAGTCCGCGAAGTCCTTCAACGAAGGGTGGATCAAGGAGCCCAAGGTCACGTGCGGGCCGTACAAGGTCTCCAAGATCGACAGCGCCAACAAGACCGTTCTCTTGGAGCCGGACGACAACTGGACAGGGGACAAGGCCCTGCTCGACCAGGTCCTCTTCACGACGATCGAGGACCCGGCCGCGACCGCCACCTCGTTCCAGAACGGCCAGCTCGACTCGATCAACACCACGGTGCCCGCCATGTACTCGGTCGTGAAGCCGATGATCGGCAACGGGGCGACGCTGCGGAAGGCCGCCGGCCCCAACTGGAGCCACATCACCCTCAACGGAGCGAAGGGTCGGCCGCTCGAGGACCAGAAGGTTCGCCAGGCGGTGTTCAAGGCGATCGATCGCGAGGAGGTCTTCCTCTCGGTGAACGCGACGATGCCCTACCCGAAGGACACGAAGTCCCTCGGCAACCACATCCTGATGACGAACCAGGATGGCTACAAAGACAACTCGGGCGATCTCGGCACGCAGGACGTCGATGGTGCGAAGAAGCTGCTCGAGGATGCCGGCTACACCATGGACGGCGAGAAGGCCATGAAGGACGGCAAGCAGCTCGAGATCACGTACGTCTACAACGACGGCTCGAAGACGAACGAGGCCGTGGTCCCCGTCGTCCAGGAGGCCCTCAAGGCCGTGGGCATCAACATGAAGGTGCAGAAGGTCCCGCCGACGGATCTCTTCTCGAAGTACGTGATCCCCGGCGACTTCGATCTCACCCTCTTCGGCTGGGTCGGCAACCCCTTCCTCTCCAGCGGCGACTCGATCTGGAAGTCGAAGGGCGAGCAGAACTTCGGCAAGGTCGGCGACACGGACACCGACAAGCTGATCGACGAGGCTGCGGTCGAGACCGATGAGACCAAGCGACTGGACCTCATCAACGAGATCGACGCGAACCTCTGGCAGCTCGCCGGGACCATCCCGCTGTGGCAGTCCTACGACTTCTACGTCGAGAACGACGATCTCGCGAACTACGGCGCGTGGGGCTTCCAGAGCCCGAACTGGACGACCATCGGCTACGTGAAGGACTCCGACAAGCTCAAGGGCTGATCGCCCTCCTCGCGCAGGGCCGTCCCGCATCCGTGCGGGGCGGCCCTGCGTCGTGCGCGGCGCCGAGGCATGCGAAGGTGTCCACGACAGGGGAGAGGGGGAGGGCATGCATGCGCTGATCGCGGCGGCCGTGAGCCTCGTGGGCCTCGGGCTCGTCTTCGGCTTCAGCCCGTCGACCGCGGGGATCACGCTGCACCTCCTCACCACCTCATCCCGTGCCGCGCGCTCGATCACCTGGATGTGCGCGGGCCTTGCCCTCGGCGCGACGATCTATCTGCTGCTCTTCCGGGTGGTCGAGCCCGAGACGCTCACGGCGCTCGCGAAGACCGACGCCCAGCGCCTGCTCGTGCGGCGCGGCGTCGATCTGGTCGCCGGTGTGCTGCTGCTCCTCGCCGCTCTCGTCCTCGCGCGCAGCGCGAGGCGCCGTCGGCCGAGGACTCATCGACCCCCGCGCCGCGAGACCCCGGCCCGGCTGGTCGCGATCGGCACGGGCGAGGCCATGTCCAGCCTCAGCGGGATGGCGACCATGTACATCACCGGCCGCGTCCTCACCGCCGCGACCCCCGTGATCGCCCTGCAGGTCCTCGAGTACGCCATGTTCCTCGCCGCCCTGACCGGCCCCTACCTGCTCGCCGCCCGTGCCTGGCAGGCCTTCCCCCGTCTCGCCCGACGCATCACCCGCCTCAGCGACCGTCTCGCGCGCGCCGATCTGCGCCCGTGGATCGCCGTCGGCCTCGCCGTCGCAGGGCTCGTGTTCCTCGCGCTCAGCGTCTTCGGGCACCACGGCTGAGCCGGGATGGATCTGATCCGTCGGCCTCCCCTCGTAGGCTGGCGCCATGCGCATCCTGCAGCTGACGGACACCCACCTCTACGGGGACCCGGCCTCCCGCCACTACGACCGCATCGACACCGCCGCCGCCCTGCAGGCGCTCCTCGCGCGCGTGCGCGGGATGGAGGGGGTGGACGTCGTGGTCCACACGGGCGACGCCTCGGACGACGGCAGCGTCGCGAGCTACCGCCTGCTGCACGAGATCCTCGACCCCTTCGCCGCTGAACTCGGGGCCGAGCTCGTGGTCACCATGGGCAACCACGACGTGCCCGCCGCCTACACCGAGGTCGCCGGGCCCGGAGACCACGGAGGCCCGTGGCAGGACCGCGTCCACGCCCTCCCCGGTGGCGGGCTCGTGATCGTCCTGGACTCCAGCGTCCCCGGCGCCGGTTACGGGCACCTCGACCCCGAGCAGCTCGAGTGGCTGCGCGGCGTGCTCGGGTCGCCGGGCGACGCGCCGACGGTCCTCGCGATCCACCACCCGCCGCTCGTCGGCGCGACGCCGCTGCTGCGGGGCCTGGACCTCGACGGCCTCGACGCGCTCGCCGACGTCCTCGCGGGCAGCGACGTGCGCGCGATCCTGTCCGGCCACTACCACCACCCGATGACGGGCAGCATCGCCGGCATCCCGGTGCTCGTCTGCCCCGGTATCACCAACGTGGTCGACCCGCTCGCCCCGGGCGGCGTCGAACGGGCCGGGGCGCGCTCGGGCGCGCAGCTCGTGGAGATCGACGCCCCCGGTGCCCCGGGGGTCCGCGCCACGAGCGCCGAGTGGGCCAGCGGCGGGGACACCCTCGAGGATCCCGAACGGCCCGTGTACGAGTTCGGCCCCGACGTCGTCGCGCAGATCCTCGACGCCGCCGGGCGCTGAGCCCGCTCCGCGGCCCGCCTGCCGGGCACCGCCGTCGGCCCAGGGCGAACAGCCGTCCCGAGGGTTAGCACTCGTGTTGCGCGAGTGCCAGAGCGGGTTCTAGAGTGGCGTCGTTGGCAGTCATCGGCCGAGAGTGCCAGATGGCCGCCGCGACCGGGTTCCCCCGGGTCGGCACCGCGACGACGACCAGGACCGGGAACTCGTCCAGAACTCACGTCGAGTCTTAGAACACGAAGGAGTGAGCCGCATGTCGGTCTCCATCAAGCCCCTCGAGGATCGCGTCGTCGTCCAGCCCACCGAGGCTGAGCAGACCACCGCGTCCGGTCTCGTCATCCCGGACACCGCCCAGGAGAAGCCCCAGGAGGGCACCGTCGTCGCCGTCGGCGAGGGCCGTTTCGACGACAAGGGCCAGCGCATCCCGCTGGACGTCAAGGTCGGCGACAAGGTCGTCTACTCGAAGTACGGCGGCACGGAGCTGAAGTACTCCGGCGAGGAGTACCTGATCCTGGGCTCCCGCGACATCCTCGCGATCGTCGAGGCCTGATCCATGGCCAAGGAGATCATCTACGACGAGGAAGCGCGCCGCGCCCTCGAGCGCGGGGTCGACAAGCTCGCCGACACCGTCAAGGTGACGCTCGGCCCCAAGGGCCGCAACGTCGTCCTCGACAAGAAGTGGGGAGCGCCCACCATCACGAACGATGGTGTGACCATCGCCCGCGAGGTCGAGCTCGAGGATCCCTACGAGAACCTCGGCGCGCAGCTCGCGAAGGAGGTGTCCACCAAGACGAACGACGTCGCCGGTGACGGCACCACCACCGCGACCGTGCTCGCCCAGGCGCTCGTGCACGAGGGCCTGCGCAACGTCGCCTCCGGCGCCGCTCCCTCCGCGCTCAAGCGCGGCATGGAGTCCGCGGTCGAGGCCGTCTCCGCGCAGCTCGGCGAGGTCGCCATCGAGATCGAGGGCAAGGACCAGATCGCCGACGTCGCCGCCATCTCGAGCCAGGACCGCGAGATCGGCGAACTGCTCGCCGAGGCCTTCGACAAGGTCGGCAAGGACGGCGTCATCACCGTGGAGGAGTCCTCCACCACGGCGATGGAGCTGGACTTCACCGAGGGCATGCAGTTCGACAAGGGCTACATCTCCCCGCACTTCGTGACCGACGCGGACCGCCAGGAGGTCGTCCTCGAGGACGCCTACGTCCTGCTCAACCAGGGGAAGATCTCGGCCGTGGCCGACATCCTCCCGCTGCTCGAGAAGGTCGTCGAGTCCGGCAAGCCGCTGTTCATCATCTCGGAGGACGTCGACGGCGAGGCGCTGTCCACGCTCGTCGTGAACAAGCTGCGCGGCGCCTTCAAGGGCGCGGCCGTGAAGGCCCCGGCCTTCGGCGACCGCCGCAAGGCCATGCTCCAGGACATCGCGGTGCTCACCGGCGCCCAGGTCGTCACCCCCGATCTCGGCCTGGACCTCAAGTCCGTGGGCACCGAGGTGCTGGGCCACGCCGGCCGTGTCGTCGTCACCAAGGACACCACCACCATCGTGGGCGGTGCCGGTGACGACCAGGCGGTCGCGGACCGGGTCGCGCAGATCCGCTCCGAGATCGAGGCCACCGACTCCGACTGGGACCGCGAGAAGCTCCAGGAGCGCCTCGCGAAGCTCGCCGGCGGCGTGTCCGTCATCAAGGTGGGCGCCCACACGGAGGTCGAGCTCAAGGAGAAGAAGATGCGCATCGAGGACGCGGTCTCCGCGACTCGTGCGGCCATCGAGGAGGGCATCGTGGCGGGCGGCGGCAGCGCGCTCGTGCAGGCGTCCTCCGTCCTCTCCGAGGATCAGGGCCTGGTGGGCGACGAGGCCGTCGGCGCGCGCGCCGTCGCCAAGGCGCTCGTCGAGCCGCTGCGCTGGATCGCCGAGAACGCGGGCCTCGAGGGCTACGTCGTCGTCGAGAAGGTCAAGGAGTCCGAGGTCGGCCACGGCCTCGACGCCGCGACCGGCGAGTACGTCGACCTGGTGAAGGCCGGCATCATCGACCCGGTGAAGGTCACCCGCAGCGCCCTGCGCAACGCGGCCTCCATCGCCGCGCTGGTGCTGACCACCGAGACCCTCGTGGTCGAGAAGAAGGACGAGGACGAGGACGACTGAGTCCCCTCGCGCCCCTCGATCGCGGCGCCCCGTCGGAGTCCCTCCGGCGGGGCGCCGCGCTGTCCGGGGCAGGGCGATCACCGGACCGGGAGGAGCCCCGGGAGGAGCCGTCCCCGCGCGGTGCGCGACGCGATGCGGAGTGCTCCCAGGGACGGGGGCGCGGGACCCTAGAATCAGTACCCGTCGGCGAGTCGGCAGAGCATCCCAGCACGCCGCCGCCACCCACGCAGCATGCACGCCGCAGGCACGGAGCAGGGACGAAGGGAGCGCCGTGGACCCCATCAGCTCGGATGCCCCCGAGGCGATGCCCGAGCGCGTCTACGGGCCCGCCGCGAGCGGCGTCGTCGGCACCCTCATCACCGCAGCGCTCTGCGCGGGCGTGCTCGAGTTCCTGGTGCTCACGAGCTTCCTGGGCCAGCACCTGTGGCACGACGCGCGCCTCGGCCACGACGCCGTCTTCACCCTCCCGCTGCTGATCTGGGTCATTGTGCTGGTGGTGACCATCGGGTGGGCCCTGCGCACCCTCACCATCTGGCTGCAGGTCGACGAGCACGGCTTCCGCCTGCGCGGCCTGTGCCGCCGCACCCGCACCGCGGACTGGGACGAGGTGGGCAGCGTGGTCGCGATCCGCGACATCAGGCGCCCCGGGCGTGCCGCCGAGCTGCTCGACTCCGGATCCATGTTCGACGCCCTCGAGCTGCTGCGGCACGACGGCACGCGCCTCGCCGTCGTCTCCGGCCGCGTGTTCGGCCCCCGCGCCCAGCTCGAGACGTTGCGCCGCGCCCGCGGCGCCGGGGTGCCCATCGAGCAGATCGAGTCCATCGGCGTCGAGGAGCTGCGCCGCACCCACCGCGACTGGATCTCCCTCGCCGAGGCCCACCCCAACCTGCTGCTCGCGATGCTTGTGCTCTTCTACATCGCCCACAACGCGGTGACCTTCGCGATCTGGGGCCTGTGATGGGCCGCGCCGCCCGGCGCCGGACGCGCCGCGCAGCACCGCCCCTGCCCCAGCGGCACGGCCTGGACCCCGTGCGCTGGAAGGTCGGGCCGACGGACGCTGTGGACGCTGCGGATGCGCCGCGCGCCCTCGACGCCCTGGCGGCCCGCTTCCCCGCGCTGCTCGATCCGGAGGCCACGTCCCTCGCCTCGCGCTTCGAGGCGGGCGAGGTGGTGGGGGCCGACGGCCGTGCCTGGTCGGCGTCCGATCCCGTCGGGCCCGGCGACGAGCTCTGGTTCCACCGCGAGCTGCGGGACGAGGACGTCGACGGCCCGGACCCGCGGATCCTGCTGCACGACGCGCACCTGCTGGTCGTCGACAAGCCGCACGACATGGCGACCATGCCGCGCGGGGCCCATGTGCTCGCGAGCGCGCTGGTCCGTCTGCGCCGCGCGACGGGCATCGAGACCCTCGCGCCGCTGCACCGCCTGGACCGGCGCACCGCCGGCGTGCTCGCCTTCGGCACCGTCCCGGCCGAGCGCGCCGCTTACCAGGGGCTCTTCGCCCGCGGCGCGGTGCGCAAGGCGTACCTCGCGCGGGTCGAGGCGAGCGGGGTCGTGCAGATCCCGCAGCGCGCGGGGGAGCGGTTCACGATGCACGACCGGCTCGAGAAGACCCACGGGCAGCTGCAGACGCGCGTCGTCCCCGGAGAGCCGAACGCTTTCACCGAGGGAGAGGTGCTGCAGGCGGCCGACGCCGACGTGAGCGCCGCCGGGGCGGGCGGCGCGAGCATCGTGCTGCGACTGCACCCCTGCACCGGCCGCACCCATCAGCTGCGCGCCCAGCTCGCTCATCGGGGCGCACCGATCGCGGGCGACGACCTCTACCCGCGCACCGTCCCTGCGACAGCGCCCCTCGCGCTGCTCTCCCAGGAGCTCGCCTTCACCGATCCCGTCACGGGCCGGGACCGCGCGTTCCGCAGCATGCAGGAGCTTCCATGAGCGCGGCCCCCGACCCCGCCGCATCCGGCCCGGCCGCATCCGGCCCCGCCGCCGAGCCCCGGCCCCGCCGCACGCGCCGCGGCCGGCTCGTCGTCGGCCCGACCCTGGGTGCCCGGTACCTGCCCGGCGCGCTCGTCGGGCTGCCGCTGCTCGCCCTGCTGCTGGGCGCGTTCCCCGCCGCCGGCATCCAGGCGTGGAGGTTCGGGCGTCTGCGGGCGGGGGAGGACGACCTGCTGGTGCGCCTGCTCGCGCCGGGCATCGTGCAGTACCTCGTGGGTGCGCTCGCGGTGTGGGCGCTCGTCGCGGTGTGGGCGCTCGTGCCGCTGATCATCGTGCACCGCACCGTCCTCCTCGATGTCGAGAGCGGGACGCTGCGCCGGATCCGCGGGCTGCGCACGGCGGGGGTGCGGTTGAGCGCGGACGTGGTGCGCATCGAGGCCGATGCCGTGCGCGGCGGGATCGGCGTGATCGCCTTCGCCGACGGCGAGGAGTGGGTGGTGCCCGAGTCCGGCTGGGACGCGGCCTCGTTCGACGGCTTCCGCGCCCTTCAGGTGCACGCGGGGCTGCCCGTGCAGCCGCCCCGCGCGGTCCTCGTCGCCGCGCACCGCCGCGCCCACCGCATCGCGCGGGACCAGGAGTCCGCAGCCCGGATCGGCATGCCCTGGGAGCAGGCCTACGAGGACGACCCGTCAGCCTTCCTCGCCGAGTTCGACCGCCGCCGGCGGGTCCTCGGCGGCAAGGAGCCCGCGCGGCCCGGGGATCTCACGCGCTCCCGTCCCCGCGATCGCGGCTGAGCGCGCTCAGGGCCGCAGCGGGCCCAGCACCGCGCCCATGGCCTCGCGCACGACGGCGGCCTCCTCGGGGGACTCCATGGCCCCGTCGGCGCGGAGATACCGCGTGCCCAGCACGGCCATCAGCCCGCCGACGGCGAACTCGATCCGGCGGCGCTGGCCGGGATCGAGGTCGACGGGCTCGGCGCCGAACACGCTCCGGGTCACGCGCTCGCACAGCCAGTCGAAGACGACGGAGCGCGCGCGGGGGAGCGCCTCGCGTGCATCGAGCGCGGGCGACGCCTCGATCTCGCCCTGCCTCAGGCGCTCGAGGATGTGCTCGAGCGGGTCCTCATCGGGGGCCTCCTGCAGGAATCTCTGCTCACCCGACTCGAGGCGGTCGCGCACCACGGAGGCATAGACGTCGTCGATGTCCGCGAAGTGCTGGTAGAAGGTGGGCCGCGAGATGCCCGCGGCCTTGCACAGCTGAGAGATCGAGATCGTCTCGAGGCCCTGCTCGCGCGAGAGCTCCTCGAAGGCGTCCTTCACGGCGGTCCGCGAGCGCAGCACGCGCGCATCCTCGACGGCACGGCCCGCCTCACCGCTGCCCGTGCGTGCGGGCCCCTCGCTGCTGTCCATCTCCCCAGGCTATCAGCGCGTGAGGACATTCACTTACAGTTGTCAAGCAGAGCGACGACTGTAAAAAATCGCCCTCATGTCCATGCCATCACTCGCGGGCTCCGCTCGACGCGTCCCGCTGCCCATGATCCTCATGGCGATGCTCTTCCCGGTCTTCATGGCCTTCGCCTACCCCGGCTCGTACCTCTCGGCGATGCTCGAGCCCGCTCCCGACCACATGCAGCTCGCCGTCGTCGAGAGCACGAAGGACGCTCCGCAGATCGCCCAGCAGCTGCAGGCCGAGGGAGGGGACGCCGTCGACGTCACCACCGTGGCCGACACGGCCGCGGCGAAGAACGCCGTCACCGACCTCGAGGCCCGCGCCGCCTACGACCCCTCGAACGGCAGCCTCTACGTCGCCTCCGCCGGCGGCGCCCAGGCCACGAGCGCGGCGCAGAGCATCTTCGACGAGGTCGCCCAGAAGACCGACCAGACCCTGCACGTCAAGGACCTGCGTGGGACCACCGCCGCCGACTCCACCGGCACCGGCTTCATGTACATGCTCACCGCGTGCCTCGTCGCCGGCTATGTCACCGCCACCATGCTCACGAGCCTCGCCCGCGGCGTCCGTCTGCCCGTGAAGCTCGCCGTGCAGCTGCTCATGTCCGTGGTCGCCGGTGTGCTCACCGCAGGCGTCTGCTTCGGCTTCTACGGCGTCTACGACCACCACCTCGTCGGCGCCGCGCTGATCGGCGGCTCCCTGTTCCTCACCGCCTCCGTCGTCCAACTGGGCTTCGCGGGTCTGCTCGGTCAGGCGTCGACACTCGTCGGGATCACCCTCTTCGTGATCCTCGGGGTGCCCGCCTCGGGAGTCGCCGCCACGCCCGACATGCTCCCCGGGTTCTTCCGCGTGCTGCATCGCCTGCTGCCCTCGGGCGCGGGAGGCGAGCTGCTGCGCCGGGTGCTCTACTTCGACGCCCACGGCATCGGCACCTGGGTGCTTCTCCTGGTCACCTGGCTTCTCGTGGGAGCGGGCCTGGTCTGGCTGAGCACCCTGCGCTCGCCGTCGGCCGATCCGGCCACGAGCGTCGTCACCGAGGAGCGCGAGCACCTGCGCGCGCATCCGGAGGGCGGCATGTTCACCGCGTACGACGAGGCGGGGGAGCGGGCCGAGTCGAGCCCGACCTCGACCCCGTCGGACGATCCCGAGCGCGCGCCCCAGGCGCCGCGCCATCGCGCCCCCGAGGAGGGACTGGCATGAACGAGACAGGCACGAACGAGGCGCAGCCGGACGACCGCGCCCAGGAGCGCACGCCCCCGCGCGGCACACTGCTGGAGCGGCTCTCCTCCGCGCCGGCCGCCTCGGCCATCGGCGCGATGAGCGACCCGACGAAGAAGCCCGGCCCGCCGGTCGATCGGAAGCTCACGACGCGTCGCATGCTCACGGTCGGCATGCTCCTCCCGCTGTTCATGCTCTTCGTGATGCCGATGGTCATGACCGGCATGACCACGCACAGCTCGCCGCGGCACATGGACGTCGCGGTGATCGGCTCCGCCTCAGAGGCCGACGACCTCGTCGCCGACCTCCAGGACTCCTCCGGGAACTCCTTCGACGTCACGCGCGTGACCTCGATCGATGAGGCGAATACGCAGATCGCCGAGCACGACCTGCGCGGGGCCTACGACCCGGAGAAGGGCGTCGTCTACTACGCCGGGGCGAACGGGCGACAGGTCACCGGGGCCGTCACGAGCTTCTTCGAGAAGGTCGCCCAGCAGCAGGACCAGAAGCCGACGGAGCGCGACGTCGTCCCGCTCGAGGACCACGACCCGTCGGGCACGGCAGCCCTGTACCTCTCGCTCGGAACGATCCTGGGAGGCTTCATGACGGGAATCATCCTGAGCCTCATGCCGACGGGCTCGAAGGCCCGCCTGGCCCTGGGGGTCGTGATGCCCGCGGTGTTCGCCACCGGGATGATCGTCTACGGCTGGGCGGTCTTCGGGATCTTCAGCGGCGTCGCGATCATGCCCTGGGTGATGCTCTTCCTGCTGAGCCTCACGGCCTGCGCCGTGACCAGCGGGCTCATGCTCAGCTTGGGGCCCGCGGCGATGCCGATCGCGATCCTGCTGATCCCCCTGCTGGGCATGTCGAGCTCCGGGGTCGCAGCGCCTCTGGACATGATCGGCGGCTTCTACCGGGGCATGCACACGTGGGTGTTCTCCGCCCAGGGGATCTCGGGCGTGCGCGACGCGCTCTACTTCGACGACGCCTCCCTTACGGTGCCGGTGCTCGTGCTGCTCGCCTGGATGGTCGGCGGCGTTCTGCTCGCGGCACTGGGGACCCTCCGGCAGAAGCGTCGGCACCTCTTCGCCATGCTCACCGAGCAGGAGGAGACGAGCACCGCGCTCGCGGTCGGCGCCGCGGCGGCCTGAGCGGACAGCGCGGCCCAGCCGCACCGCATCGGCAGGGCGCCGGGCGTGGCCCGTCCCACGTCCCAGCGCTCTGCCGGTGCCCCCGGCGTGCCAAGTAGCATCGGTGCATGACGAGTGCGGACCCCTTCGGTTTTGTCGGCCTGACCTATGACGACGTCCTGCTGCTGCCGGGTGAGACGGATGTGATCCCCTCCGAGGTGGACACCTCGAGCCGGCTCACCCGCGAGATCACCCTGCGCGTGCCGCTCGCGAGCGCGGCCATGGACACCGTCACCGAGTCGCGGATGGCGATCGCGATGGCCCGCCACGGCGGCATCGGCATCCTCCACCGCAACCTCTCCATCGAGGACCAGGCCCATCAGGTCGACCTCGTCAAGCGCACCCAGACCGGCCGCATCTCCAACCCGGTCACCATCGGCCCCGACGCGACGCTCGAGCAGTTCGACGAGATCTGCGGCCAGTACCGCGTCTCCGGCCTCCCCGTGGTCGACGCCGACGAGCGCCTGCTGGGCATCTGCACCAACCGCGACCTGCGCTTCATCCCCGTCGCCGACTGGGCGAGCACCCGGGTGCGCGACGTGATGACCACCGAGCTGTTCACCGCTCCCAGCGACGTCTCCCAGGAGGAGGCGACCGCGCGGCTGCGCCGCAACAAGCGCGAGCGCCTCCCGCTCGTCGACGCCGACGGCCGCCTGACCGGCCTCATCACCGTCAAGGACTTCGTGAAGTCCGAGCAGTTCCCCGACGCCTCGAAGGACGCCCAGGGCCGCCTGCTGGTCGGTGCGGGCGTCGGCTTCTTCGGCGACTCCCTGGAGCGCGCGGGCGCGCTGACCGAGGCGGGGGTCGACGTGCTCGTCGTCGACACCGCGAACGGCCACGCGCGCCTCGCCCTCGAGATGATCCGTCGCATCAAGAGCGACAAGGCCTTCGCCGGCGTGCAGGTCATCGGCGGCAACGTCGCCACCCGCCCGGGCGCGCAGGCGCTCGTCGACGCGGGGGCCGACGCGGTCAAGGTCGGCGTCGGGCCCGGCTCCATCTGCACCACGCGCGTGGTCGCGGGCGTCGGCGTCCCGCAGGTGACCGCCATCCACGAGGCCTCCAAGGCCACGAAGCCCGCGGGCGTCCCGCTGATCGGCGACGGCGGCCTCCAGTACTCGGGCGACATCGCCAAGGCGCTCGTCGCGGGCGCGGACACCGTCATGCTGGGCTCGCTGCTCGCGGGCACCGAGGAGTCCCCGGGCGAGATCGTGCTGGTGGGCGGGAAGCAGTTCAAGTCCTACCGCGGTATGGGGTCGCTCGGCGCGATGGCCTCGCGCGGCAAGAAGTCCTTCTCGAAGGACCGCTACTTCCAGGCCGACGTCGAGAGCGACGACAAGATCGTCCCCGAGGGCATCGAGGGGCGCGTCTCCTACCGCGGCAAGCTCGGCACCGTGCTGCACCACCTCGCGGGCGGCCTGCACCAGTCCATGTTCTACGTGGGCGCGAACACCGTGGGCGAGCTCAAGGAGAGCGGCCAGTTCGTGCGCATCACCCCGGCGGGACTCAAGGAGTCCCACCCCCACGACATGGCCGCGATCATGGAGGCGCCGAACTACTCGGCGCACTGAGCGCTCGCCGCGAGCGCTACTCCGCCCGGGCGGCGGGGTCGGTGTCGCCGCTGTGCTCGTAACCGATCAGCCAGAGCACGCCGAAACGATCCCGGACCTGCCCGTCGGACGCTCCCCAGGGGCGACGCTGCAGATCCTCGACGACCTCCCCGTCGGCCGCGAGATGGGCGAACCACGTGCGCAGGGTCGTGGGGTCCGCGGCGCCCAGCAGGGCGAGCATGAGGCCCTCGAGCCGCAGCGGGGCGTCGCCCACGGAGTCCGAGGCGTACAGCGTGACCGGGCCGCGCAGCTGCGCGTGGGCGACGGCGTCGCCCGGCAGGTCCTCGCGGCCCATCTCGGCGGCCGTGTGCGCGCTGAGCTCGCCGCCGAAGACCCCCTGGTAGAACTCCAGGGCCTCGCGGGCGGTGCCGGGGAAGTGCAGGTACGGCGCAGGAGCGTTCATGCGCACCGACCCTACGCCCCGAGGCCGTCCTCCCACACCGGTCCTCCCCACGCCGGTCCTCCCCACACGCGCGTCCTCCCCACACCCCCGTCGTCCACAGTGCCCACGGCGCGGTCTCGGACGTCGGGGACCGCGCATAGGGTTGACGCCATGAGCACCTCCTGGACGCAGGCCCCGCTGCTGGGCTTCGACACCGAGACCACCGGGACCGACGTCGCGCAGGACCGCATCGTCACCGCGGCCCTCGTCCATTCCGCCGGTCCGGGGCGCGAGAACGAGACGATCGCGACCTGGCTGATCGACCCGGGCGTCGAGATCCCCGAGCCCGCCCGGAAGGTGCACGGCATCTCCACCGAGCACGCCCGCGAGCACGGCATGCAGCCCGCGCCCGCGCTCGACGAGGTCGCGAGCATGCTGGCCGAGGCGCTCGCGAAGGACGTCCCGCTCGTCGCCTTCAACGGCAGCTTCGACCTCCAGATCCTCGAGAACGAGCTGCGCCGTCTGGGGCTGCCCACCCTGGCTGAGCGCCTCGGGCACGACGTCGCCCCGATGCTCGACCCGCTGGTCATCGACCGCGGCGTGGACCGCTTCCGCAAGGGCAAGCGCACCCTGAGCGCCCTCATGGAGCACTACGGCGTGGTCACCGACGGGAGGCTGCACACCGCCGACGTCGACGTCTCCGGCACGCTCGACGTGCTGCGCGCCCAGGTCTCCGCCTTCCCGCAGCTGGAGGGGACGAGTCTCGCCGAGCTGCACCAGCAGCAGATCGCCTGGCACCTGGACTGGGCGAAGAACTTCAACGAGTTCCTGCAGAAGAAGGGCAAGACGCCCGACGTGCCGCTGAGCTGGCCGCTGTGAGGAGCCCCGGTAGACTGTCATGGTGATGAGCGAGATCGAGATCGGCCGGAACAAGCGGGGACGCCGCGGATACAGCTTCGACGACGTCGCGGTGGTGCCCTCCCGGCGCACCCGGGACCCCGAGGACGTCTCCACCGCCTGGCAGGTGGACGCCTACCACTTCGACATCCCGATCTTCTCGGCCCCCATGGACTCGGTCGTCTCCCCAGAGGTCGCGATCGCCCTGGGACGCGCCGGGGGTCTGGGCGTGCTCGACCTCGAGGGCCTGTGGACCCGCTACGAGGACCCGACGCCCCAGCTGGACCGCATCACCTCGGCGACCGAGGACGAGGTCGTCGGCGTGCTCCGCGAGGCGTACGAGGAGCCGATCAAGCCCGAGCTGATCACCGAGCGCATCCGCCAGCTGCGCGAGGCCGGGGTGACCGCCGCGGGCTCCCTCTCGCCGCAGCGCACGCAGGAGCACTGGCGCACCGTCGTCGACGCGGGCGTGGACCTGTTCTTCATCCGCGGCACGACCGTCTCGGCGGAGCACGTCTCCTCGGGGCGGGAGCCGCTGAACCTCAAGCGGTTCATCTACGAGCTCGACGTCCCCGTGATCGTGGGCGGCTGCGCGACCTACACCGCGGCCCTGCACCTCATGCGCACGGGCGCCGCGGGCGTGCTGGTCGGCTTCGGCGGCGGCGCCTCCCACACCACCCGCGAGACCCTGGGCATCCAGGTCCCGCTCGCGACCGCCGTGGCCGACGTGGCCGCCGCGCGACGCGACTACATGGACGAGTCCGGCGGCCGCTACGTGCACGTCATCGCCGACGGCGGTCTGGGCCGCAGCGGCGACCTCGTCAAGGCGATCGCCTGCGGGGCCGACGGCCTGATGGTCGGCGCGGCCCTCGCGCGCGCCGAGGAGGCCCCCGGCCGCGGCTACCACTGGGGGAGCGAGGCCCATCACCCGACGCTGCCGCGCGGTCACCGCGTGGAGGTCAGCACCGTCGCCCCGCTGGACCAGATCCTCTTCGGCCCGGGCCTGAGCGCCGAGGGCACCACGAATCTCGTGGGCGCTCTGCGCCACGCGATGGCGACCACCGGCTACACGGAGCTCAAGGAGTTCCAGCGCATCGAGGTCGTCACGACCCGCTGACACCGGCGGGGTCCCGCAGGCGTCCGCAGCATCAGCGCCGTCGGGAGCCGAGCTTCAGGCCCAGGACGATCGCGAGGGCGACGAGCACGAGGGCGACGATGAGCTGCGTCCACGGGGCCGCGAACGTGTCTGCGTGCAGCTGCGCACTGGTGCCGGGGGTCTCGTCGACGCCGAAGGCCGTCGTGTCCACGGTGACGCGGTTCCACACGAGTGCCCGCGCGTCCACCGTCGCGGTGCGATCCACGCTCGCACCCGGCAGGATCTCGTCGAGCGTCGCGTCTGTGCGCAGGGCTCCGATGCCCAGGGGCCCCGCGGCCGTCACGGACTCCTGCACGTAGATGCGCGCGTTTCCCGTGTTCGTGAGCGTGTAGTGCACCGTCGCCGTGGACGGCGAGAGCGGGTGCCAGGTCGAGGGCATGTCGACGTGGAGGTCGGAGACCGTGTGCGAAACCGTCACGTCCCCCGCGACGCGCACGTCCAGCCGCGTCGCGACGCGGTTCTGCACACTCACGGCTGAGCCCTCGGTGCCGAGGATGGCGGCGATCCCTCCGGAGTAGTCGCCGGGTGCGGCGTCCTTCGGGACCTTCAGGGTGAAGGGCACCGTGGCGCTTCCTCCCGCAGGGATGTCCACGTGGTCCTTCTCCAGATGGACCCAGGAGCCGATGCCGGTGTCCGCGGTCTCGGGGGGAGCGAGGTCGAGCAGGCCGCTCGAGGTCGTCACCCCGTCCTTGGCGGCGACGTCGAGCTGCAGGGAGCTGTCGTCGAAGTTCGTGATCACGACCGAGTCCTCGACGGTCGCGCCGGGCTCCAGGGCCCAGGCGAGCTGTTCACCGCGGCCGCTGCCCTTCGGGACGGGCCCGGCGTCGATCGAGAGGGTGACGTCGTCGGCGTGCGCGGCGAGCGGTGCGATCAGCACGAGCGCGGCGACGGCGAACAGGTGCAGGAACGTGTGCAGCGCGCGGGCGGCGAGGCTGCGGCGGACGGGCGCGGGGCGGGACATGGGGCGGCCTCGATCGGAAGCGGAGCGAGCAGGGGAGTCGAGAGGGCGGCGGGCGTCTGAGGCGCAGAGCGCCCGCCGCCTGATCATCAGTGGATCGTGGTGATCGTGATCGTCGAGCTGTAGGAGCCCGCTGCGGTGCCCGCGGGCGCCTGCAGCGTGAGAGCGGCCTTCACCTCAGCGGTGCCGGTCTTGTGACCGTCCTTCGCGGAGATGAGCGTCTGTGAGGTGCCCAGGCCCGGGTTGTTGGCCTCGACCTTCGCTCCGACGGTCGCATCCGTGATGGTGCCCGTGCCCTTCGGTTCCCATCCCAGAGCCTTGCCAGAGAAGCTGCCCGCGTCGCCCGTGAAGTCCGAGGCGACCGCGTTCACGTGGAAGGCGCTGGACTCCGTCCGGGTGTCCTTCACGGTCACGGTGGGCAGGGTGCCGCTGGCCGAGAAGCCGGCATTGTTCTCCTTGGCGGTGCCCAGGGTCGCGGAGTCGCCGCTCAGGGTGACCTTGAACTCAGGCTTAGGGTCCGCCGGGTCGGTCGGATCCGTGGGGTCCGTCGGGTCGGTGGGATCCTCGGGCGTCGGGACGTCCACATCGACATCGACGTCGCCGGTCTTCTCCCCCTCGTCGCCGGTCGACGGATCCTCCTCGGGAGCGCTCCAGCTCAGAGCGATCGGGTCAGCTGTCTTCCGGACGTCGGCCTGCCCGCCGGAGCTGTACCAGTAGGAGGACTGCCCGGTCTGGATCTGGAAGTCGACGAAGTCCTGGGGGAAACTGCCCCAGCCGTCCGCGGTGGTGTTCTGCGGGCTCATCCCGCCGTCGGTGTCGACCTTCACGCCCTTGTACTCGGGGGTGGCGGTGAAGCCGTCCTCGCCCATCTTCGCGTCCTTGAAGGTGGCCAGGGTGATCTGGGTGTCCTTGAGCTTGACCCACTTGGTGGTGTCGTTCATGTCGGCGCCGTAGCCGCCACCGGTCGCGGTGAGGGTCCCGGTGCCGTCAGCGTCGATGCTCAGGTGCGGATCGGAGAGGGTCCAGTAGGTCATGCCGCCGTAGTAGACGACGCTCGCCTCGCCCTTCCAGGTGATGTCCGCCGTGCCCTTGGCCGCGTCCACGCTGCCGGTGCCCTTCGCGAAGTTCAGCTGGTTGTGGGTAGAGGAGCTCGCCGAGGTGTTCACGGTGGCGCCATCGGCGTCCTTGCACTTGTCGGCCCAGGTCGGAGCGACCTGCTTGCCGGCGGAGTTCGGCTTGGTGATGCTGACGTCACCCGCGGTGGTCTTATAGACGCTCGCGGCCTCATCGGCGGTCCAGACGTGGCTGGACTTCAGGTCGCCGACGTTCCCGGCGACCAGGAAGTTGCAGCCGCCGAAGTAGGCGCCGCCGCCGGACTCCGCGTTGATCGACCAGGAGAGCGAGGCGTCGTCGACCTTCTCGGCGGCGCTCGCGCTCGGTGCGAAGAGGGCGAAGGCCCCCGCCGAGGCGATCAGCGCCCCGGACAGTGCGGCGACGGAGCGCCGCAGGGGGAGGAGTGTGTTCATCATGCTGTCCTTCGTGTGGAGTGGTGCCCCGAATGCTCGGGCGAGGGATGGGGGCCGACGGTCGTCGGCCGGGCATGTCACAGCGTCGCGGACCTGGTCGGCACCGCCCCGGCTGCGGCGGGGGTCTTCGGGATCAGGTGCTGGATGCTGTGGCCGCCGCCTTCCAGGAGGGCAGGACCAGCCAGCCCTTTCTGAGCGAGAGCACGAGGCCGCCGCTGGTCAGAGCCAGGATCGAGAGCGTCCCGGCGGCGCGGAGCGGAGTTCCGAAGGCCGTGTCGACCGCGGCCGGGATGAGTGCGGTGCCGCCCCAGGTGGGGCTCATCAGCGAGGAGTCGCCGCCGCTCTGCTCCGCCGCGAGCTGCGAGGGGGTGAGCGCATGGGCCGCGGTCGCATTCCTCGCCGCGGCGAGGGGGAGGGCGCTCGCCGGGGAGTTGCCGAACGCCGTGGAGCCGCCAGCGCCTGCGCGGGCGCCCGAATCCGTGCCCGATGCCCCAGCGAGCCCCGAGCCGTCAGCGGACACCGTCCCGTCGGAGGACACCGTGACCGGGCCGCCGCCCAGGCCGTCGTCGGTGCTCACGGCGCCGCCCTGCGCGGTGCCCGCCGTGCCGGGGCCTTCGGACGTGCTGGCCTTCTGCGGGCTGCTCGCGTCCCAGCTCACCGTGAGCGGGCGCGGCGGCTTCGCGCGGTC
Source organism: Brachybacterium halotolerans (assembly GCF_016623465.1). Lineage (GTDB taxonomy): Bacteria > Actinomycetota > Actinomycetes > Actinomycetales > Dermabacteraceae > Brachybacterium > Brachybacterium halotolerans. Next base: position 46,548 of record NZ_JAEDAJ010000013.1, on the reverse strand, counting down.
GCGCAGACCGCCCGAGCTGTACCAGTAGGAGGACTGGCCGGTGTCGATCTGGAAGTCGATGAAGTCCTGCGGGAAGGCTCCCCAGTAGGAGGAGTCCTTCTTCTGCGGATTCATGCCGCCCTTCGCGTCCACGCCCACATGCGAGTAGTCGGGGGTCACGGAGAATCCCGTGTCGGAGAGCTTCACGCCCGAGAGCGTCGCGAGCTTCACCGTGCGGCTCTTCAGCGGCACCCACTTCGAGGTGTCGTACATGTCCGCCCCGTATCCGCTGACGGTCGCGGTGAGGGTCCCGGTGCCGTCCCCGTCCACCGTCAGCTTCGGGTTCTTCGCGGACCAGTACGTCATGCCGCCGTAGAAGACGACGGAGAAGGAGCCCTTCCACTGCACCGTGGCCGTCTTCTTCTTCGGGTCGTAGGTGCCGGTGCCGCCGTCGATGACGATCTCGGTGCCCGTGCCGATCGTGTCGGTGGTGCTGAGCGTCCCGCCGCTCGAGGTCGCGCAGCGCTGCGACCAGGAGGGCTTCGTCCCCTTGCGGTCCAGGCTCACCTGGCCGGCGCTGGTCCTGTAGGCCTTCTTCCTGTCGGCGTCCGACCAGACGTGGCTCGAGCCCATGTTGGGGACGGTGCCTGCGACCAGGAAGTTGCATCCCCCGAAGAAGGCGGCCGATGTCGACTCCTGGTTGATGCCCCAGCGCAGCTGCGCGTTCTTCAGAGTGCGCGAACCTGTCGTGTTCGACGTACGGCCGGAGTCGTCCGCGTCACCGGAATCGCCGCTGCTCCCGGTCCCCGAGCCGCTGCCCGAACCCTCACCCGACCCGCTGCCGCTTCCCGACCCGGACCCGCTCCCCGACCCGGAGCCGCTGCCGTCGCCGGGATCCACAGGGTTCTTCGCATCCCAGCTCACGGTCACGGGATCGGCCACCTTGCGCGAGTCGACCTGACCGCCGGAGGTGTACCAGTAGGAGGACTGGCCGGTCTGGATCTGGAAGTCCACGAAGTCCTGGGGGAAGGAGCCCCAGTCCTTCTTCGTGGTGTCCTGCGGGCTCATTCCTCCGTCTGTCGAGACCTTCACGCCCTTGTACTCCGGTGTGGCGGTGAAGCCGTCCTTCCCCACCTTCGCGTCCTTGAAGCTGGCGAGGGTGATCGTGGTGCTCTTGAGCTTGACCCACTTGGTGGCGTCGTACATGTCCGCGCCGTAACCGCCCGCGGTCGCCGTGAGCGTCGCCTTCCCGTTCTTCACCACGAGATGGGGATCGGAGAGCGTCCAGTAGGTCATGCCGCCGTAGTAGACGACGGTCGCCGTGCCCTTCCACTGCACGTCAGCCGTGTTCTTCGCTGCGTCGTAGCTGCCGGTACCCTTCGCGAAGTTCAGCTGGTTGTGGGTCGAGGAGGTCTCGGAGGTGTTGACGGTGGCGCCGTCGGCGTCCTTGCACTTGTCGGCCCAGGTCGGAGCGACCTGCTTGCCGGCGGAGTTCGGCTTGGTGACGGTGAGGTCGCCATCGGTGGTCTTGTAGACGTTCGTGGCCTCGTCGGCGGTCCAGACGTGGCTGGACTTCAGGTCGCCGACGTTCCCGGCGACCAGGAAGTTGCAGCCGCCGAAGTAGGCGCCGCCGCCGGACTCCGCGTTGATCGACCAGGAGAGTTGGGCGTTCTCCACGTCCCCGGAGCTCGTCCCTGGAGTCGTCGCGTCCCCGGGAGTTGTCTCGGGAACCGTCACGTCGACGTCGACCTGGTCATCCCTGTGATCCGCGGCCTGCGCCTGCTGGCCGCCGATCGGCATCAGCATCTCCGAGGCGGCGAGCGCGATGAGCGCGAGCGCGAGGGTTGCGCCGTGGCGTCCGCGCGAGCGATCCGCGCGCTCGTCGACCGGCTGCCAGCCCTCGGCCTCGGGCGGGGTCGCATCGGGGAAGACAGGATGCGCAGACGGCTGTGCGGGCTGTGCCGCCTCGGCCTGCGTCTTCTCGGCCTTCTTCCGCGCTCGACGGGCGGCGGACCTGCGGGCGAGCGTCGTCACCAGCGCGACCAGGAGCACCAGCACGGCGACGCCGAGCAGGATCAGGGCGATGATCATGACGATGTCCCAGGCCGTGAGGGGCTGCGACTCGTCCTGCGTCCCCGCAGTGCCGAGTGCATCGGAGGCGGGCAGCACAGTGAAGGTCACGCGTGCGGTCTGCTCTGACGCGGCGCCCGTGAGGGTGAGGACGTGGGTGCCCTGACGCAGATCGCCGGGGATCGGCACGGAGCCCGCGAGGTCCCCGTACTGGCCCACCTGATAGGGGCCCGCGCCGCTGGTCCCGGTGTCGAGGGTCCCCGCGACCTGTTCGTCCGGCAGGAAGCCCTTGGCGGTGAAGCTCAGCGCGCCGCCCTGGGTGACCTCCTTGTCGACGATCCCGATGCTCGCCTCCCCGAGCGCCTTGATCGCGGCGGCTTGGTCCTCGGCGCTGTCGCCCGAAGACGCCTTGTCCTCCTCTCCAGAGCCCTGCTCCGCGGAGTCCGCGTCATCGTCCGCGGCGGCGCCTGGCTCGTCGGACGCATCGTCGGAGGTGCCATCGGCCGTCGAGCCGGACCCCGCGCCGGCCTCGTCGGCAGACCCGGAACCGCCAGCAGTACCGGAATCGGACCGCGCGGAGCCTGCCGAATCGTTCGTGTCGCTCTTGCCCTCGCCCGAAGCCTGGGCCGACCCGGATGAGCTCGTGGACCCGTCGGCCGACGAGGACTTCGATCCGGAGGAGCCCGCCGCGCCGCTGGAGCCGCTCGTGAAGGAGATCGGCGTGAAGGACTCGTTGTTCGCGTTCTTCACGCCGTGGGCGCCGATCGTGATGATGCCGCACGTGGTCTTCCGGCAGTCCACGCGGGTGACCTTGCCGTCGCGGTCCACGCTGTCGAAGACCGGGCCGGGAATCACGAGGCTCGTGCTCCAGGTGCCGTTCTTCGCGATCAGACCGCCGTTCGCCGCATCCTGTGTCTCGGACCCGGGGAAGGACACGAACTTCTCGTAGCCCTTGTTGTCCTTCGTCTCGGAGTCGGGCACATAGCGGTAGTCGACGCCGGTCTCCCCGCCCTGACTCGGGCGCCAGCCGGAGTCCACCGAACCGAACAGGACGTAGATGCCGCCGAAGCCGCCCTGGATCGACTGGAAGCCGCTGCCCGAGAGCTTCACCTCGGTGGGGGCGTCGGACGATGCGGTGGCACCGCCCAGCGAGGAGCTGATCGAGACCTTCCCGGCGGCGGCAGCCGGAGGCGCCGTCACCGTGCACAGGGCCGCGACCATGGCGGCGACGAGGGCCACGAGGGACGTGCGCACCGAGGGCCGGGCACATGATGACACGGCCGACGCCGGGTCGGTGGGGGAGGGCCGGGTGGCGCTCATGCGTTCGCCTCCAGAGGCGTGCTCGAAGGGGTGTCGAGAGATGGTGCGGGGGATGCGGGGGCTCGCCCTCGCAGGGGCACGACGAGCCTCTCGTCCGTGCCCGGTGCGTTGAGCACGGTGACCGGATAGTCGTAGACACTGCTGAGCAGAGCCGCGTCGAGGACCTCGGCGGGGGAGCCGTCGGCGACGACCAGGCCGTCGGAGAGCAGCACGATGCGGTCCGCGTAGGCGCCGGCGAGGGACAGGTCGTGGACGATCACGAGGACCGTCGCGCCCTGGGCTGCGCGCTCCCTAGCGGTCGCGATCACGCGCTCCTGGTGGCGGATGTCGAGCGCGGCCGTGGGCTCGTCCAGGAGCAAGATCCCCGTCTCCTGGGCGAGGGCCCGTGCGAAGGCGACGCGGGCGCGCTCGCCGCCCGAGAGCACGGGGACCTGCTGTCCGGCGAGGGCGAGCGTCTCGCTCGCGCGCATCGCGCTCTCGACGACCGCGTCGTCCCGCTCCTCCTCGTCGGTCCCGACCCACGGTGCGCGCCCCATCTCGACGCTCGCGCGGGCGGTGAACGCGAAGGAGAGACGGCTGTCCTGCATCTGCACGGCGCGCATGCGGGCGAGCAGCAGCGGGCGGATGCTCGAGACGTCCTCGAGCCGGCCGTCGGCGTCGGCGGCGATCCGCACGCGCCCCGTGCGTGGCGCGAGATCGCCGGCGAGCACGGCGAAGAGCGTCGATTTGCCCGCGCCGTTGGGGCCCACCAGCACCGTCACCTCGCCACTGCGCAGGGTGAGGTCGATGCCGCGCAGGATCTCGGTGCCTCCCAGCTCCACGTGCACGTCCTCGCAGGCGAGGGTGACCGGGTTCCGGCGGTCGTCCTGCGCTGCGCTCATGACCAGCCTCCTGCGCCGCGGCGCGTGCGTCGGATCAGGTAGAAGAAAAAGGGGCCGCCGATCAGCGAGGTCAGCAGGCCGATGGGGAGGTCTGCGTAGGCGACGGCGGTGCGCGCGATGGTGTCGGCGTACAGCAGCAGCACGGCTCCGCAGAGTGCGCTGGCCGGGAGCAGGATCCGGTGCCCGGGGCCGGTGATCATCCGGATCACGTGGGGCACGACGAGGCCGACGAAGGCGATGATCCCCGTGAAGGCGACGGCGGCCGAGGTGAGGATCGCGACCATGACGATCACCCCGATCCGGAGGCGCTCGACGTCCACACCCAGATGTCGCGCGGGCTTCTCGCCGAGGCTCAGAAGGTCCATCGGCCGGGCGACGAGGGCCGTGAGCGCGAGGCACACCACGACGATCGGCGCGGCGACGGCCACGTGCACCCATCGGGAGCCGTTGAGGCTTCCGAGCTGCCAGAACACGATCTGCTCGCGCGTCGCGTTCGTGCCCAGGAAGGTCATCAGCGCGATGATCGCGCCGGCGACGGCGTTGACGGCGATCCCTGTGAGCACCAGGGTCACGACCTCGGTCCGCCCGCCCTGGCGAGCGGTCGAGTAGACGACGGCAGTCGCGGCGAGCCCGCCCACGAAGGCGCCGGCCACGAGCGTCCAGGACCCGAGCACCGTCAGACCGAGGACGATGACGATGCAGGCGGCCGCGGCCGCGCCCGAGGAGACGCCCACGATGCCCGGTTCGGCGAGCGGGTTGCCGAAGACCCCCTGCATGAGGGCGCCGCCGACGGCCAGAGCGGATCCGACCAGCAGCGCCATCACCACACGCGGGAAGCGCACGTTCCATAGGGTCGCGTCCGCCAGACGGGTCTGGTCGCCGGAGGTGGCCGTGCCGGTCGCCCCGCGCCAGATCGCATCGAGCACCTGGGCGGGGGAGATCGGGAATTGGCCGCTCGCGCCCGCCCAGAGCACGCCGAGGGCGAGGAGCACGGCGGCGAGGGTGAACAGCCAGGGCGCGCGGCGGGCGCGATGGTCCCGCATCGACGGCGCGGAGGCATCCGCAGGTCCGACAGATTCCGGCGCGCGCGCCGGGGTGGCCGAGGATGGATGGGCGGGGGACGGGGCGAGGCGCAGCGGGGCGGTCATGCCGCGCCCTGCGCCGAGGCTCCGTCGGAGGGTGTCGGCGCGTAGATCGCGGTCGCGAGCGCGTCGAGGACACCGGCGGTCGCCGGTCCGAAGCTGAGGATGTCGGTATCGGCCATGTCGACGATGCGGTGCTTCTGCCCGGCCGGCGTGAGCGCGATCGCCGGCTTGGAGTCGAGCAGGCCGTCGACGCCGCCGCGGGATTCCAGCCCCTTGGTCATCATGAGCAGCAGGTCCGGTTTCGCGTCGATGATGGCCTCGTCGGTCATGGGCTTCATGCCCTCCCAGCCGATCTCCTTCGCGACATCCACCCCGCCCACGCCGTTGATGAGGTCGTCGGCCCCTGACCCTTCGCCGAAGATGTAGTAGACGCCGCTCGTGCCGCGTGCGTAGAAGAACAGCATCCGCAGCGGCTCGGCGTCGGGCCTGTGGCCGTCGATGCTCGCGATCGTGTCCTCGATCTCCTGCTTCGTGCGGCTGGCGAGCTTCTCGCCCTCCTCCGGCAGGCCGACTGCCTCCGCGACCTGGCGGATCAGGTCCGGGGTGGTGTCGATCGAGCGCTTCGAGTCGACGACCACCACGGGCACGCCCGCATCGCGCATCTGCAAGATCACGTCCCAGGGGCCCAGCGAGCTGTCGGTGATGATGAGCGAGGGGTCCAGAGCGAGGATCGCCTCGGCGTTCAGCTCGTGGCCGTTCTGCGTGACCTGAGGCTTGTCCTTGATCTCGTCGAAGCCCGAGGAGACGTCGCGTCCCACGACGCTGTCGCCGAGGCCCAGGTCGTAGACGATCCGCGAGGTGCTGCCGTAGAGATCGATGGCGAGGATCCGGGAGGTGTCCTCGATCGTGACCTTCGTGCCCTGGGAGTCCTTCATCGTGACCGGGAGCGAGGGTGTGGGGGAGGTCGCGACGGGGCGGACTCCCGCTTCGCCGAGGTCCGCGGTGCTCGGACCCTCGTAGGACGAGGGGTTGTCGAGGACCTTCGCCTCGGCGAAGGTCCCGGAGGCCGCGGCGTCCTTCGTCGCGGCGCTGCCCAGCTGCGAGCAGCCGGAGACGGCGGGGACGGCGAGAGAGATGCCGAGTGCGCCGAGGGCGAGGGAGCCCAGGCGGCGACGGGGGAACGGTGAGGTGAGTGAGGAGGACGAGGAGGACGGCGGCACGAGACCTCTCCTGTGAGGTGAGAAGTGGGGGTGCGCGGGTGGATCCGAGCGCAGGGGGATGAGGCGAAGATGCGGGAGGGAAAACGCAAGACAGTCCTTGCGAAAAGTGGCAAGGTGAGGCAAACCTATCCCATGAAGCGGTTTTCCGCCACTGTGTCAGGACGTGGTGGGCGCCACGCGAGGGAAAGGTAAGGCGACCCTTGTGCGGACGCCGTCGGCATGGTCCACTTGACGCGACACTGCGTCAGAAAAAGTGGCGCGGAGACCCCAGCACTCACCCCGGGAGACGACGATGACCGCTCTGGACACCCCCGCCGCACCCTTCGCCCGGCGTCTGCGCGACGCCACGCGCGCCGAGCACTCGGACGCCGAGAGCAAGGGCTTCATCACCGCGCTCATGGGCGGTGAGCTGGGGGAGCTCGACTACTGGCGCCTGCTGGGCCAGTACCTCCCGCTCTATGTCGCGCTCGAGGAGGCGATCGAGACGGCCGCCGCGCGCTCCGCGCTCGCCGCGTCCTTCCACGACCCGCGGCTCGCCCGCGCCGAGGCGACCCGCGGGGATCTCGCCGCGCGCTTCGGCACCGCCGCCCCCGTGGTCGACGGCGTCTCCCTCACCGCGCCGCTGCCTGCGACCACCGCCTATGCCGAGCGGATCCGCAGCGCCTCCGTGCCCGCGCTGCTCGCGCACCACTACCTGCGCTACCTCGGCGACCTCTCGGGCGGGCAGGCCATCGGGGCACTCGTCGCGCGGCACTACGCCGTGCCGCGCGAGCAGCTGACCATGTGGGACTTCTCGGAGATCGACGCGCCCAAGTGCGTCAAGGACGCCTACCGCGCGCGCCTGGACGACATCACCGATGCCGCCGTGCAGGAGGAGTTCCTCGCCGAGGCACGCGCGGGCTACGGGCTCGCCGGCGCCCTGTTCGCGGCGCTCGACCCGCGCTGATCCCCGTCGGCCGACGGCGCGGTCCCGTCGGCCGGATCAGTACTGCGGGTAGCCCTGGAACTGCTGGTGCTGCTGCATGTGCTCGCGGATCTGCCGGGAGGAGCGCACGCGCGCGACGATGCCCCAGATGAGCAGGATCAGAGCGATGATGCCGAGCAGGATCGGGATGCCGAAGCCGACGCCCGCGGCGATCAGGACGCCGGTCATCCCGACGTCCGCGACGGCCACGTCGCTCGCGCCCTCGCAGGAGACCTGCACGGTCTGGTCGCCCGAGACGTTGAACGTGCCCACGGCGGTGTACGAGGCGCCGTCGACGGTGGCCGTCATCCCTTCGCCCGAGGTGCTGTCCATGGAGGTGTCGCCGCCGGACACCGAGCACGTGGCCCCGTCGGCCTCCTCGGTGGGCACGTACACGTAGTACATGGACATGCCGGACGCCTTGACGCTCCCGCTCTCGGACCCGAGCGAGGTGGCATCCGCGTTCGCCACGACGACGACCGCCACGATGCCCAGCGCGATGATCGGCATCACGACCAGCCCGATGAGGTTCGCGACGATGCCGAGCGCGCCGAAGATGATGCGCTTCAGCCCGCGCTTCTTCGGGGGCGCCTGGTAGGCGGGCTCGGAGGGGTACGAGCTCGAGGGGCCGTAGGCAGGGGGCGGGACGGTCATGGTGACCCTTTCAGGAGGTGAGGAGGGGAGGGAGGGACGGGAGGGGAGAAGGAGCGGGCGCGGGAGGCGTCAGCCCCGCGCGACGGCGAGGGCCTGCTGGGCGATCTCGAGCTCCTCGTCGGTGGGGACGATGAGGACGCGCACGGGGGAGTCGTCGGTCGAGATCGTGCGGATGCCCGGTGCCCGCTCGGCGTTGCGCTCGCGGTCCAGGACGATGCCGAAGCCCTCGAGGCCCGCGAGGGCGCGTTCGCGGACCTCAGGCACGTTCTCGCCGATGCCGGCGGTGAACGCGATGACGTCCAGCCCGCCGAGCGCGAAGGCGTAGGAGCCCAGGTACTTGCGCAGACGGTGCACGTAGACCTGCATGGCGAGCTCGGCGGTCTCGTCGCCGTTGCGGATCGCCTGGGTGATGTCGCGGAAGTCGCTCATGCCGCACATGCCCTGCATGCCCGAGCGCTTGTTGAGCAGGGTGTCGATGTCCTCGACGCTCATGCCCGCGCTGCGGTGCAGGTGCACGAAGACCGCCGGGTCGATGTCGCCCGTGCGGGTGCCCATGACCAGGCCCTCGAGCGGGGTGAGGCCCATCGAGGTGTCGACGGGCGCGCCGCCGGCGATCGCGGAGGCGGAGGCGCCGTTGCCCAGGTGCAGCACGATCTGGCGCAGACGCGATGCGTCATTCCCCTCGGAGGCCAGCAGCTCGGAGACCTTCTTCGAGACGTACTGATGGCTCGTGCCGTGGGCGCCGTAGCGGCGGATCCGGTACTCGTCCGCGACGCCCTTGTTCAGCGCGTAGGTGCGGGAGGCCGCGGGCAGGTCCGCGAAGAAGGCGGTGTCGAACACGGCCACGTGCGGGATGTCCGGGAGCATCCGGCGTGCCGCGTCGATGCCGTCGACGGCCGGCGGATTGTGCAGGGGCGCGAGCGAGCTGAGGTCGGCGATCTGGTCGCGCACCCAGGAGTCGATCGGCGTGGGCGCGGAGAAGCGCGCCCCGCCCTGGACGACCCGGTGGCCGACGGCGACCACGTGCGCGTCCTCGAGGGCCAGGCCCACCTGGTCGAACAGCTCCATGACGATCTGCATGGCGACGACGTGGTCCGGGACCTCGCCCTGGTGTGCGCCGTACGCCTCACCGGCGGTGATGCGGCCCATGCCCTGGTCCAGGCCGATGCGCTCGATGATGCCCGAGGCGAAGACCTCGCCCGCGAGCGGGTCGAGCAGCTGGAACTTCAGGGACGAGGAGCCCGAGTTCACCACGAGCACGGTCGAGGTGCCCGCGGACGGGGCGCCCGGGCCGAGCTCGGCGGCGTCGGAGGATCCGGGAGCGTCGGGGGTGCTGGGGGTGCTCATGCGTCCTCCTGGGTGGGGGTCGTGCCGGCCTGGTCCGCGGCCTGCGCCTGGATCGCGGTGATCACGACCGTGTTGATGATGTCGTCCACGAGCGCTCCGCGGGAGAGGTCGTTGACGGGCTTGTTCAGGCCCTGCAGGACGGGTCCGATGGCGATCGCGCCCGCCGAGCGCTGCACCGCCTTGTAGGTGTTGTTGCCCGTGTTCAGGTCGGGGAAGACGAACACCGTCGCCCGGCCCGCGACCGCCGAGTCCGGCAGCTTCGTCTTCGCGACCGAGGCGTCCACGGCCGCGTCGTACTGGATGGGCCCCTCCACGTCCAGGTCCGGGTGCTGGGAGCGGACCGCGGCGGTCGCCTCGCGGACCTTGTCGACGTCGGCCCCGGAGCCCGAGCTGCCCGTGGAGTAGGAGAGCATCGCGACGCGGGGGTCGATGCCGAACTGGCGAGCGGTCTCCGCGGACTGCACGGCGATGTCCGCGAGCTGCTCGGCCGTGGGATCGGGGTTCACCGCGCAGTCGCCGTAGACGAGCACACGGTCCTGCAGGGCCATGAGGAACACCGAGGAGACGATCTTCGCGCCCGGCTTCGTCTTGATGATCTCGAAGCTCGGGCGGATGGTGTGGGCCGTGGAGTGGACGGCGCCGGAGACCATGCCGTCCGCCGTGCCGAGCTGCACCATCATGGTGCCGAAGTAGGAGACGTCCTGGACCTTCTCCCGGGCCTGCTCGAGCGTCACGCCCTTCTTCGCGCGCAGGCGCGCGTACTCGGCGGCGAACCGCTCCACGAGCTCCGGGTCGTGCGGGGAGATCACGGAGGCCTCGGAGATGTCGTGGCCCAGCTGCGCGGCGCGCGAGCGGATCGTGGTCTCCTCGCCCAGCAGCACGAGGTCCGCGACGCCCCGGGCCAGGATGGCCGCGGCCGCCGCGAGGATCCGCGGCTCGTCGCCCTCGGGCAGCACGATCGTCTTCTTCTCGCCGCGGGCGCGCGCGAGCAGCTCGAACTCGAACATCATCGGCGTGACCACGTCGCTGCGGGTCACGTCCAGGGTCTCGAGGAGCTCGTCCATGGGCAGGTGCTCGGCGACCGCGCGGCGCGCCGCGTCGAGCTTCTGCGGGCTGTCGGCGGTGAGACGGCCGTGGGTGCCGGCGATCGCGACCGCAGCCTCGTAGGTCGAGTCCTCGGTGGCGATGATCGGCAGGTCCTGCTGCACGCCCTCGATGAGGCGGGTGACCTCGCCCGGGATCTCGTAGCCGCCGGTCAGCACGATCGAGCTGAGCGCGGGGAAGGTGCCCGACTGCTGGGCGAGGAACAGCCCCGGCAGCAGGTCGTAGCGGTCGCCGGGGGCGATCACCGTGCAGTTCTCCGTGAGGCGCCGCAGCACGTTGGGCAGGCTCATCGCGGCGACAAGATTGCCCAGGGCCACGCGTCCCAGCCACTCGGGATTGCCCTGGACCAGGGTGCCGCCCACCGCGTCCTTCAGCGCCTGCACGGTGGGCGCCATGATCACCGGGTTCTCCGGGATCGCGGCGACGACCACGCCCGCGGGCAGCCGCGCGGAGACGGCCTCGCGGGTCGCCTCGAGCTGCTCGGGATCGCTGCGGTTCGCGACCAGCGCGATCGGCATCGCGTGGTGGGAGGCGAACTCCTGCACGCTGACCTGCGCGAGCGCCGCGACCTGATCGGGCGTGCGGTCCAGTCCCGAGACCACGATGACGACGGGCGCCGAGAGGTTCGCGGCGACCTCCGCGTTGAAGGCCAGCTCGGTGGGGTTCGCCATGTCATCGTAGTCGGAGCCGAGCACGACGAGCGCCGAGTAGCGCTGCGCGAGCTCGTGGTACTTCGCGAGGATCTCCTCCTGCGCGGCGTCCGGGTCCGCGAGGGCCCGGCGGGAGTCGACGCCCAGGGCCTCCTCGTAGCTCTGGTCGACGGCCGGATGGGAGGTCAGCAGGTCGACCGAGTAGTCCCTGTGGTCACGGGAGCCCGCCGGCCTCGGGCCGTCGGGCCGGGACCCCTCCGGCCCCGCGCTCTCGGCCTTGAAGACGGGTCGGAACACCCCCACGCGATCGGAGCGGGCGGCGAGGGCCTCCAGGAGGCCGAACGCGACGCTCGACTTCCCGGTCATGCCCTCCGGACTGGCGACATACACGCTGTGCGACACCCGACCAGGATAGGTGCACCTTCCCTCGGATCCCAGGGACCGGCGATCCTGGGGACGCGCGTCACGTCCGGGCCCGCGCTCCCGGCTCGCGCACGGGGGCGCCGCCTACCATGGTCGCGTGCTCCGCGTCGCCCTCCGTCCCCGCTTCCTGGGGCTGCTCGCCCTCATGGTGGTGGCGACGCTCGTCTGCGGCCTGCTGGCCACCTGGCAGTGGGACCGCGCGCACCGCGCGCTCACCCAGCAGACCGGCGAGGACCGCACACTGGGCCAGATCACCGACGTGATCGAGCCCGGCAAGGCCGTCACCAACGAGATCGCCGGCGGCATCGTCGACGCGAGCGGCACCTACGACGCCGACCAGCAGGTGCTCGTGCCCGGCCGCCGCATCGACGGCGAGGACGCCGTGATCGTGGTGACCGCCCTGCACGTGAAGCCCGGTTCGGGGGCCGGCAGCACGGCCGGCTCCGACGACGCCCTGCTGCCCGTCGCGCGCGGCTGGATCCCCGAGAAGCAGGTGACCGGGGACGACGGGAAGATCGACCCGGCGCTCGCTCCTGCGCCGCCGACGGGCGAGGTGAGCGTGAACGGTCGGCTCGAGGCGAGCGAGGCCGCGAGCCACGGCCTCGAGGGCGGCGTCGCCCAGGAGATCGCGACCCCGCTGCTGATCAACGAATGGGGCTCGCCGATGTACGCCGGGTACGTCGCCGTCGGGTCCTCGCAGGACGGACTGCACGCCCTGCCCAAGGCCGAGTCCCAGTTCTCCTCCGGGCTGAACTGGCAGAACCTCGGCTACGCCCTGCAGTGGGTGCTGTTCGGCGGCTTCTTCCTCTACCTGTGGTGGCGGTCCGTGCGCACCGCCCATCTCGACGAGCTCGCCGAGAAGCGCGAGCAGATGCAGTCCCGGCTCGCGGGGGAGCAGCAGAGCCCGCCCGCAGAGTCCGCCAGCCCCGTCGACCGCACCCCGGCCGACCAGACCGTCGGCCCCTCGCAGGCCGACCCGACAACCGAGGGAGAGACAGGTGCCGACTCCGCGCCCGCTCGATGAGGTGACCGCCCGCGCATCCTTCGCCCGCTTCCGCTGGGCCGCGATCGCGGAGGGCATCGCCCTGCTGATCCTCGTGGGGATCATGATCATGCGCTACGGCGTCTACGGGGGCGACCCGTGGTGGAACTCCACCTCGGACCTGTGGTCCACGATCAGTAGCCGCTGGTCGCCGATCCACGGCGTCATCTACATGATCTACGTGATCCTCGGCTTCGACATGTGGAACAAGATGCGCTGGAAGCTGCCGCGCATGGTGCTCATCATGTTCTTCGGCGTCATCCCCGTGCTCTCCTTCTTCGGGGAGCGGTTCCTGCACTCCTCGATGGAGGAGGACCTGCGGCGCCGGCCCACCCTCCAGGACATCGACGGCCAGGACGGCGCCGGCGCGGCCGGCCCGGCGGCACCCGATGGCACGGACACCCCGGGGCAGAGCCCCGCCGACGGAAAGTAGACTGATCCGGTGACTGATACCGACGCCCGACCCGTCCTCGTCGTCGACTTCGGCGCCCAGTACGCGCAGCTGATCGCGCGCCGCGTCCGCGAGGCCCAGGTCTACTCCGAGATCGTCCCGCACACGGCATCCACCGCGGACATCCTCGCCAAGGACCCGCGCGCGATCATCCTCTCCGGCGGGCCCTCCTCGGTCTACGCCGAGGGGGCTCCGAGCCTGGACCCCGCCCTGCTCGAGGCGGGCGTGCCCGTGCTCGGCCTGTGCTACGGATTCCAGTCGATGGCCGCCGCCCTCGACGGGACCGTCGCCCCGACGGGAGTGCGCGAGTACGGCGCCACCCGCCTGGAGGCCGTCGACTCCGCGAGCGAGCTCCTGCGCGAGCAGGACACCGAGCAGAACGTGTGGATGAGCCACGGCGACTCCGTGACCGCCGCGCCCACCGGGTTCCGCGTCGTCGCGACGTCCTCTGCCTCCCCGGTCGCCGCCTTCGAGCACCCCGAGAAGCACCTCTACGGCGTGCAGTGGCACCCCGAGGTCGGCCATTCCGACCGCGGCCAGGAGGTCCTCGAGAACTTCCTCTACCGCGGCGCCGGGATCTCCCCCGAGTGGACCACCGGCAGCGTCATCGAGGAGCAGGTCGAGCGGATCCGCGCCCAGATCGGCGAGGGCACCGCGATCTGCGCGCTCTCGGGCGGCGTGGACTCCGCGGTCGCCGCGGCCCTCGTCCAGAAGGCCATCGGGGATCGCCTCACCTGCGTGTACGTGGACCACGGGCTCATGCGCCTGAACGAGTCCGAGCAGATCGAGAAGGCCTTCGGCGAGTCAACCGGCGGCGCGAAGCTCATCGTGGTCGACGCCGAGGAGCAGTTCCTCTCCGCGCTCGCCGGGGTCACCGATCCCGAGCAGAAGCGCAAGATCATCGGCCGCGAGTTCATCCGCACCTTCGAGCGCGCCCAGGCGGACATCCTGCGCGAGCGCGGCGTCATCGACGAGGCGGGCCACGCCGAGGCGAAGGCGTTCCTGGTCCAGGGCACGCTCTACCCCGACGTCGTCGAGTCCGGCGGCGGCGAGGGCGCGGCGAACATCAAGAGCCACCACAACGTGGGCGGCCTGCCCGAGGATCTCTCCTTCGAGCTCGTCGAGCCCCTGCGCGCCCTGTTCAAGGACGAGGTGCGGGCCGTCGGCTCCGAGCTGGGCCTCCCGGACGCGATCGTCTGGCGTCAGCCCTTCCCCGGCCCCGGCCTGGGCATCCGCATCATCGGCGAGGTCACCAAGGAGCGGCTCGACGTGCTGCGCCGGGCCGACGCCATCGCCCGCGAGGAGATGACCGCGGCCGGGCTCGACCGCGAGATCTGGCAGTGCCCCGTGGTGCTCCTGGCCGACGTCCGCTCCGTGGGGGTCCAGGGCGACGGCCGCACCTACGGCCACCCGATCGTGCTGCGCCCGGTGACCAGCGACGACGCCATGACCGCGGACTGGGCCAAGCTGCCCTACGAGGTGCTGGGCCGCATCTCCACCCGCATCACCAACGAGGTCGCGGAGATCAACCGCGTCACCCTCGACGTCACCAGCAAGCCGCCGGGCACGATCGAGTGGGAGTGAGGGGTCTGCGGGGCTGACCTGCAGGACCTTCCGCCGGATCGACATAGCTCCCGAGGGCTGCACGACGCTCGGGAGGCGGTGCCGTTGGCGGGACGACGCGGCGATCGTGTCGCGGACGGGCTCCTGGTGAGGAGCCATGGCATATGTGCCGTGGCTCCTCACCAGGAGCCCGTTGCCGTCATCCGCCCGAGGTCAGGATCGCTCGCCCTCGCGGCGCGCACCCCTGCGCACCCGGCGCGCCCGCGGCGCGCGCCGCCAGGTCCCGGGTGAGCGTCGTCGGGCAGGTGTCAGGCGTTCTCGTCCTCGGTCTCGGGTTCCAGGAGCCGCGAGGGGTGGGGCGGCACGTCCAGGTGCCAGGACTGCGTGCGCTCGAATGTCTCCCAGCCCATGGACCTGTAGAGGCCGTCGGCGCTGGTGGGGGAGTCCGCGTCGACCTCGAGGTCCACGTGGTCGCGGCCGCGGCGCGCCGCATCGGCGATCGCCGCCCGCAGCAGCGCCTTGGCGACGCCGTGCCCGCGGGCGGATCGGTGCACCCCCAGGTAGTCGAGGTAGGTGCCCTCGCCGACGCGGCCGTGGTCGGTCTCGTGCGCGCGGCGCATCGAGGCGACGAGCCCGCCGGCGGGCAGCCAGGTGCCGTCCCCGTCGTGGTCGATCTCCGCGATCCACCAGAGGTCCCAGTCGGCCTCCTCGGGGGACTCGACGAGCCGCTGCGAGAACTCGGCGAAGGACTCGCGGTACGAGCTGAAGTGGTCGGCGAAGGACTCCTCGAGCATGCGATGCACGCTGCGCACGTCCTGGGCGACGGGCAGTCCCGAGGGGTGCAGGTGCACGGGGCGCACGCGGACGCCCGGGCGCGGACCCGGCAGGGAGTCGGCCTCCTCGGCGAGCACGCCGCGGCGCATGTGCAGCCAGGTGCGGACCTTCTCGAGGCCCCCGGCGGCGAGCTGGACGGCGCGATCGGCGTCGCGCTCGTCGATGTCGATGCTCAGCTGCGTGGAGTCGACGCCGCGATGGCGGGCGAAGGAGCCGCTGACCTCGACGGCCCACGCGATCAGGGCGGCGCTGAGCTCCTCCCGGGCGGGAGCGTCCGGAGCGATCACGCTCTGCAGGTCGGTGCGGCCGCGTGCCCGGTCCTCGAGCGCGATCCAGGCGATCGGCGCGGCATCGGCGCGCGCCGTGCCGTCGGCGTCCGCCGGCACGATCACCACCTGCCGCCGGGACCAGGAGCGCAGACCCACCATCCGTGAGCGCAGGTCGTCGAGGTCGATCGGCGCGGCTTCGAGGTCCACATCGTCCTGGGCCGCGCCGAGCAGGGCCGCGACGGGTTCGACGTCGGGCTCCATGGGCACGCGCGAGGCGAGGGGACGGCCGGGGATCTCCGGGAGACGGGGCGGGACGTGGTCGCTCAGCTGCACCCGCCCATGGTCCCACGTGCCGTGCCGGATCGAGCCCGGGGGAGATCGCAGGCAGCGGACAGCGAGGAGGCCCCGCACCATCTCGTGGTGCGGGGCCTCCTCGGACGCGCGGCGCGCCGGCGCCTGCGGCGGGATCAGCGCTCGGCGTGACGACCGTGCTGCGGGGGACCGTCGGCGCGGTGCGTCTGGTGATGCGCGGGCGTGGACCCGGCGGCCGAGGACGCCCCCTCGGCGGTGTGCTCGGATCCGGCCTGCGCGGGCTCGGCCTGTGTGGGCTCGCCTGCCGCCGGGGCGGCCTGCGCGGACTCGGCGCCCGGCGCGGGCTCGCTGCCCGGTGCCGACGAGGCGTCGGACGCGAGCGCCGGCTCCTCCTCGTCGTGGATCGAGGACTCCGCGAGCGGACCCGAGCCGCCCACTGCGGCGAACTGGCCGGTCGTGGTGCCCGGCTCGTCGGCCACGTGGAGGGTGTCGCGCAGCGGCAGCTGCTTGATGAACAGCGAGAGCAGCAGCGCAGCGATCACGAAGGGCACCGCGGTGAGGAACACGTCGTGCATCGCATCGCCCATGCCGCTGCGGATCGCGTCGGCGAGGAAGTCGGGCAGCTTCTCGAGCTTCGAGGGATCCAGCACGGAGCTCTCGAGGTCCGAGGACTCGACGCCGCCGCCGCTGGACTGCATCTGCGCGAGCTTGGCGAGATCCTCCTTCGGCAGCGCGGAGATCTTGTCCTGGATGGCGGTGGCCATCTGCGCGCTCATCACGGTGCCCAGCACCGCCGTGCCGATGGTGGAGCCCATGTTGCGGAAGAACTGCACGGCCGAGGTGGCGACGCCCAGCTCGTGCTGCGGCACGGCGTTCTGGACCACGAGCGTGTAGACCTGCATGCACAGGCCCAGACCCAGGCCGATCACGACCATCGCGAGCGTGAGGTGCCACTGCGAGTCGCCGTACTGCATGTTCTGCAGCAGGTAGTAGCCGACCACCAGCACGATCCCGCCGGCGACCAGGAAGATCTTGTAGTTGCCGAGCTTGGAGATCAGGATGCCGACGACGATCGAGGTGAGGATCATCGCGACGGACAGTGGGATGAGGATCGCGCCGGAGTTCGTGGCCGAGACGCCCAGCACGCCCTGCGCGTAGACGGGGATGTAGATGATCGCGCCGAACATGGCCACGGCGATCGCGAAGGACGCGGCGACCGAGAGCGCGATGATCGGGCGGGACAGCATGTGCATCGGCAGCAGCGGCTCGGCGACCTTGTTCTCGATCATCACGAAGGCCACGAGCAGTGCGGCCGCGACCGCGTACATCCCGATGATCACGGGCGAGGACCACTCGTAGGTGGTGCCGCCCCAGGTGGTCGCGAGCAGACCCACCACGAGCGCCGGGGTCAGCGTGATCATGCCCAGCATGTCGACCTTGCCGCTCTTGGCGGTGTGGTCCAGGTGCAGGAACTTGAAGATGAAGACGAAGGCGAGGATGCCGATGGGCAGGGTGAGGTAGAACAGCCAGCGCCAGCCGAAGCTGTCGGTGATCGAGCCGCCGACGAGCGGGCCGACCACCGAGGAGACGCCGAACACGGCGCCCATCAGGCCCTGGTACTTGCCGCGCTGTCGGGGCGGGATGATGTCGCCGATGATGGTCTGCGACAGCGGCATCAGCGTGCCCATGCCCAGGCCCTGCACGGCGCGGGCGAAGACCAGGAACCAGAAGTTCGTGGACATGCCCGCGAGGATCGACCCGATCATGAAGACCGCGAGGCCCGCGAGGTAGAACCAGCGGCGCCCGTAGAGATCGGAGAGCTTGCCGACGATGGGGACCGCGACGGCGGAGACCAGCATCGCGGCGGTCGCGATCCAGTTGTAGTGGTCGAGCCCGCCGAGCTCGGCGACGATGCGGGGCATCGCCGGGCCGACGATGGTCTGGGAGAGCGAGGCGACGAGCATGCCGAGCATGAGACCGGCGAAGACGAGCTTGCCGGCCCGGTCGAGCCCGGTGAAGGCCTGCTCGGTTCCGCCGCGGGGCGCGCTGCGCGTGCTGGGCGCGGATGACGTGGTGGAGGTCAAGAATTCTCCTGAGTCCAGAAGGGGCGATCGGTGACGGCGGGTGCGCAGAACCGCGCACGCGGAGTGGCCGGAGCGCTCCATCGAGCTTCGACCGGTCAACACTACTGCGATTGCAGTCACTGCACAATTGCAGTCACTGCACTTTTCTCGTGAGGTGGGCTACGGTCGCTCCGTGAGCAGCGCGCCAGACACCGAGCCGGACACCACCGCCGGCTCCACACCCTCCGGAGACCCGCAGCGCGGCCCGGAGCTCGTCCCCGAATGCGGGCTGCGTGAGCGCAAGAAGCGCCAGGCGCGCGCGGACATGCACCGCGCCGCGCTCGAGCTCGTCGCCGAGCACGGGCTGGACAGCGTCACCGTCGAGATGATCGCCGAGCGCGCGGGGGTCTCGCCCCGCACCTTCTTCAACCACTGGGCCTCGAAGGAGTCCGCGGTGCTGGGGCTGCCGGTGCTCGGCCCCGACGAGTCGTGGCGCGCCCTGCTGACGGCCAGTCCCGAGGCGACGCCGGAGCAGGCGCTGCGCGAGGTGCTGCGCCAGATCATCCGCACGGCCGACGCGGACCTCGGCCTGCGCGAGCTGAAGAAGCGCGTGCTGCACCGCGAGCCGAGCCTCCACGCGGTGAGCGCTGGGCGCACCATGCACATGCAGTCGGCGCTGATCGCCGCCTTCGAGCGCCGCGTGCGCCTCGGCCCGCTCACCCCGGAGCAGGCCGAGGAGCTCATCGGCCAGGACGCGGAGACCCTCGCGGACGTCGCCGCCGACGACCCGCAGCTCTACGAGCGCGCGGTGATCGCGGTCCAGCTGGGATTCGCCGTCTCCCGCAGCGCGTTCTCGCTGTCGATGGCCCGCGGCACCACGGTCCTCGAGGAGTTCGACCACGTCTCGCAGGTGGTGGGGACGCGCCGCATCGCGAACTGAGCGGGCCGCCGCTCAGCGCACCAGGTGCCCGCGTCCCGACTCCCAGCCCCGCCCGTCGGCCAGCCGCCCGCCGACCTCGCGCTCGAGCCGGCTGCGTCGCGGCAGCGCCGCGGGATCGTACGGAGGGCGCGCGCTGAACACGAAGAACGCGGCGCCGTCGTCGTCGCGGCTGTTCTCGAGGATCTCGAAGCGGTCCACGAAGGCGCCGATGTTGGAGTCCGCGCCCAGGGAGTCCACGAGCACCCGGTTCATGAGCCACGAATGGCACTCGAACTCGCGGCCGAAGGCGGCGCCCGCGGGGGCGGCGGCGACGAGATCGGGATAGGCCTCCGGGAAGTAGGCGCTCGCGGCCTCGAAGCTCGCCTCGACCGCGGCGGGGTCCAGAGGTCCGGTCGCCGGGATGTGCACGCCGATGATCCACCGGCCGTCGGCCGCCGAGCGGTGGAGGTCGAACTGCAGTCGCCCGAGGTGGACGAGCCGGCCTCTCCAGTTCATCGCGGTCCAGGGGACCTGATGCAGGCCCAGTCGACCGTGGCTGCTGGCGCGGTGCACGCGCATCTGCTGGCCGAGGTCGGAGAGCACGTGCCAGGACTGCGCCTCCGAGAGACGGCGCTGGGCGTGCCAGGTGCGCACCGTGTCCGTGGAGACCACGAGGGCGAGGATCGCGATGAGTCCTTCCCCGGGGGCGATCTGCTGCTGGAGGGCGTTGTGCTCCGCGGCGAGGTCCGCGAGCGGTGCGGCGGGCGCGTCGAGTCCTGCCGATGCGCGCAGGAGGTGCGCGGTGCGGGTGATCGCGGCGAGGAGCTCCGGCGCGGCGAGGGCGCGGGGGATCAGCGCCGTGAGCTCCTCGTGGTCCTGGTCGGTGATTCCCAGGCGCTCGAGCAGGGCGTCACGGCCGTCGTCGGTGAGTGCGCGGGCGACGTCGTCCTCGGTGAGTGCGCCGGTCGCGGCGACTCCCGTTGACAGGTATCCATCGGGCAGGGCTCCGCGCACGGGAGGGGTCTCGGAGCGGCCGGGGACGGAGGCAAGCGCATCGGTGCGGGTCACGCAGGAAGCCTACGTGCCCTCCGGCTACGATCGTGGCGATCATGACCCTTCGAGGAGGATCCATGACCGACGAGTCCGCGACCACCCCCGCCCCCGATCCCGCAGCCGCGTCGGCCCCGACGCCTCCCGCTCTCGACGAGAGGGCCACCGCCGTGCGCGACGCCTACGGCTTCGAGGGCACGCAGATCCATCTGGGCGTCCTCGTGCGCGACGGCGAGCCCGATCCCCAGGTGCCCGTGAACCTCGCGCTGGGCATGCTCAACCGCCACGGCCTCATCGCCGGCGCGACGGGCACCGGCAAGACCAAGACGCTGCAGGTCATCGCGGAGCAGATCGCCGCCGCGGGCACCCCGGTGTTCGTGGCGGACATGAAGGGCGACCTCTCGGGCATCGCGGTGCCGGGCACGCCGAGCGAGAAGCTCACCGCGCGCGCCGCGGCCCGCGGCCAGGAGTGGACCTCCCGCGCCGGCACCTCCGAGATCCTCACCCTCGGCGGGCAGGGCACGGGCATCCCCATCCGCACCACCGTGAGCGACTTCGGCCCCGTGCTGATGGCCAAGACCCTGGGCCTGAACGACACCCAGGAGTCCTCGCTCGGGCTCATCTTCCACTACGCGGACACCAAGGGCCTGGGGCTTCTCGACCTCAAGGACCTGCGCGCGCTCATCCGGTTCCTCACGGCCGACGACGAGGGCAAGCAGGAGCTCAAGGGCATCGGCGGCGTCTCCGCCGCGACCGCCGGGGTGATCCTGCGCGAGCTCACCGAGTTCGAGAACTCCGGGGCCGACGTCTTCTTCGGCGAGCCCGCCTTCGACACCCAGGACCTGCTGCGCACCGCCTCCGACGGCACCGGCATCATCTCCTGCCTCGAGCTCCCCGACGTGGCCACTCGCCCCACCCTGTTCTCGACGTTCATGATGTGGCTGCTCGCGGATCTCTACCAGGACCTTCCCGAGGTCGGGGACGCGGACAAGCCCAAGCTCGTGTTCTTCTTCGACGAGGCGCATCTGCTGTTCAAGGACGCCTCGAAGGCCTTCCTCGAGCAGGTCGTGCAGACCGTCCGCCTCATCCGCTCCAAGGGCGTGGGCATCATCTTCATCACCCAGACCCCGAAGGACGTCCCCGGGGACGTCCTCGCGCAGCTCGGCAACCGCGTCCAGCACGCCCTGCGCGCGTACACGCCGGACGATGCGAAGGCCCTCAAGGCGACGGCCTCCACGTTCCCCACGAGCGATGACGACCTCGTCGAGGTGATCCCCTCGCTCAAGACCGGTGAGGCCGTGGTGACCGTGATGAGCGAGGAGGGCGCGCCGACCCCGGTGGCCGTCACCGCGGTGCGCGCCCCCGAGTCCTCGATGGAGCCGGCGCCGAAGGAGGAGCTCGAGAAGATCGTCGCCGCCTCCCCGCTCGCCCCCTACACCGAGGTCGTCGACCGCGAATCGGCCTACGAGATCCTCGGCAGGCGCGACGAGCAGGCGGCCCAGGCCGGGGCGCAGGGCGCCGGGGCCGACGGCCAGGACGCGAGCACCGCGCCCGCACCGACCGCTCCCACGGAACAGGGGGCGTCGGCGGAGACGTCCCCGAAGGCGGGGAAGCATGACGGGAAGCAGGATGGGAAGCAGGGCGGGTCAAAGGACGAGGGCTTCATGGGCAACCCTGCGGTGAAGTCCTTCATCCGTTCGGCCGGGACGGTGCTCGGCCGTGAGATCACGCGGTCGCTGTTCGGCACCCGCCGTCGTCGCTGAGCCGGGGCGGGCGAGCCGACCCCCGGCCGTCGATCACCAGAAGTAGCCCCTGCCCGCGCAATAGGTCGCGACCTGCTGCACGGGCAGCTGGTGATGCTGCGGGAGGTCGGCGGAGAGAGTCGCGCCCGCGGGGTCGGCGATCCGCAGGGTCCGCTCGTCCGGGTCGTAGCCGTCGACGGCGACGAAGTGGAAGATCTCGCCGGTGTTCCCGCCCCAGTCGGGGTACTCGCCGGGCATCACCCACCAGTTGAGCACGGTCGCGAAGCCGTCGTCGACGTTCGCCGTCGCGCGCTCCCACAGCAGATCGGCGTCGGCCTCGCTGGCCGTGGTGGACTCCATCCACTGGTCGCGGTAGGTGGCGCCGGGGGAGTGCGCGGTCAGGACCGGGGAGACGGCACCGAAGTTCGTGCCGTCCTGCGTGGTGCCGAGCTCGTCGGCGAGGGAGGCGGGGGACGGCGCGTCCCCGAGGGCGCTCAGGGCGATGGCCACGGCCGTCGGCCCGCACCAGTAGACCGTCTCCTGCTGCTGCCACGTCGTGGGCAGGTTCTTCGAGGTAGCGGCGGAGGCGACGGGCGTCGCGCCGGCGATGGCGGAGAGGGTGAGGGCGCCGAGTCCGGCGCGGCGCAGAAGGGTTCGTCGATCGAGCATCGGAGTCTCCTTCGAGGGGTGGGATGGGCGCCCCGGTATGACGCGGCGCACACCCACGCTAGGCCCCACGCGACGCGGCGCCCATGGGGAGAACTCCCCATGGGCGCCGCGTGCGACTCGGTCGCGCTCCGCGCGTGCTCAGTGCGAGCCGTCGATCGGACTGCTCACTTCTTGCCCTGGTTGGCGACGGCCTCGGCGGCGGCCTTCGCGGCGACCGGGTCGAGGTAGCGTCCGCCCTTCTCGACGGGCCGGAAGTCCTCGTCGAGCTCGTAGACCAGCGGCTGACCGGTGGGGATGTTCAGCCCCGCGATCTCCTCGTCGCTGATGCCGTCGAGGTGCTTGACCAGGGCGCGCAGCGAGTTGCCGTGGGCGGCGACGAGGACCGTCTTCCCCTCGCGCAGATCGGGCTTGATGCCCTCCTCCCAGTACGGCAGGAAGCGCTCGACGACGTCCTTGAGGCACTCGGTGTGGGGGAGCTGGTCACCCAGGTCCGCGTAGCGGGGATCCTGGTCCTGGCTGAACTCGGTGCCGAACTCGATCTCGGGCGGCGGCACGTCGTAGGAGCGGCGCCAGGCCATGAACTGCTCCTCGCCGTACTTCTCGCGGATCTCCGCCTTGTCCAGGCCCTGCAGCGCGCCGTAGTGGCGCTCGTTCAGGCGCCAGTCGCGGCGCACCGGGATCCAGTGGCGGTCGGCCGCGTCCAGCGACAGGTTCGCGGTCATGATCGCGCGGCGCAGCAGCGAGGTGTGGACGACGTCGGGCAGGACGCCCTCGCGGGCCAGCAGCTCGCCGCCGGCGGTCGCCTCGGCCTTCCCGGACTCCGACAGCGGCACGTCGACCCAGCCGGTGAACAGGTTCTTCGCGTTCCATTCGCTCTCGCCGTGGCGGAGCAGCACGAGTGTGTAGGTCATGCGACCAGACTAATCCACGGCCCCGATGGGGGTCGGGCGCGGCTCGGGCATGGTCGTCGTGCACTCGGTCGTCGTGCACCCGGACGCCGCGCACCCGGACGTCGTGCCCCCAGAGGGCGCCGACGGGCGCCGTGTCTGCTTGCTCTCCGGGAATTTGCAGGAGCATCCCAGGTCCCTAGCATGGAAGGACCGGGCGCCCGGACGATCCCGACCGCAGCGCCGCACGGGCCGCGAGCACCATCCGCCGCCCTGCCTGCTCCGCGCGATGCCACGGCGAGACCCGCCGTGCCGCGCTCCGACGGTGCCGACCGCGTCGGCCGCGTCGCGCACGTCCGCCGTGCCCGACCGGCCCCACCGCGCCGACCGCACACCGGTTGCCCGACCAGGACACCCGACGAAGCGGAGGACCGCGTGCAGGAAGCCGACGACCAGCATCTCGAAGCCAGCGCCCCGACGCGGGCCGCCGCCGAGCGACGGGCGGCCGAGCGCCGGGCCGCGGAGGCCGCGCGCCAGGAGAAGCGCCCGCCCTCGACGAGCGAGGAGATGCACCGCGGTCAGTCGGACCTGGAGCCCAGCGGCGGCATCCGCGTGAACCGGATCGTCCTGGGCGTCTCCTCCGCCGTGATCCTCGCCTTCTCCCTGTGGGCGATCCTGCGGCCCGGCGGCGCCCAGAGCACGCTCGAGGGGGCCGTCGGCTGGATCTCGACGAACCTGGGCTGGTTCTACGTGCTCACCGTGACGGTCGTGATCGGCTTCGTGATCTGGGTGGCGCTGTCGAAGCAGGGCACCGTGCGGCTCGGCCCCGACCACTCGCGCCCGCAGTACAGCCTGTTCACGTGGGTCGCGATGCTGTTCGCCGCGGGCGTCGGCATCGACATGCTGTTCTTCTCGGTGACCGGCCCCGTCACCCAGTACTACGCCCCGCCGACCCTCGAGGCGGAGAGCGCCGAGGCAGCCCGCGACGCGGCGGTCTGGACGATCTTCCACTACGGCGTCGCCGGCTGGTCCATGTACTCCCTCCTGGGCATGGCCATGGGCTACTTCGCCTACCGGTGGGGGATGCCGCTGAGCATCCGCGCGGTCCTCTACCCGCTCTTCGGCAAGCGCGTGCGCGGTGCCACGGGCCACGTGATCGACATCGTCACCCTCGTGGGGACCGTCTTCGGGGTCGCCACCTCGATGGGCATCGGCGTGGTCCTGCTGAACATCGGTCTCGAGCACCTGCTGGGCCTGCCCTCCGGGCTCGCCGTCCAGATCGCGCTGGTCGCGATCGCCGTGGTGATGACGATCGCCGCCTGCACCTCGGGCGTGGACAAGGGCATCCGCCTGATCTCCGAGCTGAACATCTGGATCGCCGGCGCGATGCTGCTCTACATCATCGTCACCGGGCGCACGGCGTTCCTGCTCTCCGCGATCGTCGAGAACATCGGCCGCTTCGTCACCAGCCTGCCGGGCCGCACGATGGAGACCATGGCCTACGAGCCCGGCGGCTCGGAGTGGATGGCCGGGTGGACCCTGTTCTTCTGGGCGTTCTGGCTCGCGTGGGGACCGTTCGTGGGCCTGTTCCTCGCCCGCATCTCCCGCGGGCGGACGCTGCGCGAGTTCGTCATCGCCGCCATCACCGCACCGGTGCTGTGCGATCTCCTCATCGTCTCGGTGTTCGGCAACTCCGCGATGGCCGAGGTCCTGGACGGGAACGACGCCTTCGGGAAGCTCGCGATGTCAAGCCCCGAGGAGGGCTGGTACGCCCTGCTCGAGATGTTCCCCGGCGCTGCCTTCCTCATCGGGCTCGCGACCCTCTCCGGCCTGCTGTTCTACCTGACCAGCGCGAACTCGGGGGCGATGGTCATGTCGAACTTCTCCTCGAGCATCCGCGACCCCGGCGAGGACGGCCCCAAGTGGCTGCGCATCTACTGGGCGGTGCTCACGGCCGTTCTCACGGTCGCGATGCTCATCGCCGGCGGCGTCACCACGATGGAGTACGCGACGCTGATCTTCGCGCTCCCCGTCACGATCATCGCCTACCTGGTGATGTTCTCCTTCACCCAGGTGCTGCGCATGGAGGCCGCCGAGCGCGCGGGCTGGGCGCGACTGCGCTCGGCCGGTCAGCGCCGTTCGGGCTCGGGCCGCTCGTGGCGGCAGCGGATGGCCTCGATCCGCGCCTATCCCGGTAGGGACCAGGTCGCGGCCTTCGCGGACACGGTCGTCGGCCCCGCTCTCGAGGAGGTCGCCGCCGAGTTCCGCGCCTCCGGCACCGAGGCGGAGGTCTCGCGCACCGAGGAGCCCCTCACCGGGGTCGACGAGTTCGTGCTCACGGTCCCGATGGGCGAGGAGCGCGACTTCCTCTACCGCGCCGCCTCGGTGCAGGCCCCGGTCCCGCAGATCGGGTCGAAGGCCTCCCGCGGCGAGCAGCGCTACTGGCGGCTCGAGGTGTTCTCGCAGACCGGCTCCGCGGGCTACGACCTCATGGGCATGAGCGAGCAGCAGGTGATCGGCGACGTCCTCGACTGCTACAGGGCGCACCTGGCGTTCCTGCAGCTCAGCCACGAGAACGACGGGCTCTCGGCGATCGCTCCGCTCGGGGTCGGCGAGGGAGGCGAGACGCAGGAGTCCGTGGCCGGGGAGCCGGCGCCGCCGATGGTGCGCTGAGCGCGCCCGGCCGACGGGCCGGGCTCAGGCCTCGAGGAGGATCGTGAAGGGGCCGTCGTTCGTGAGAGAGACCCGCATGTGCGCGCCGAAGCGCCCGGTCGAGACCTCGACGCCGCGCGCGCGGATCTCCGCTGCCAGATCGTCGACGAGAGGCTCGGCGATCTCGCCGGGCGCGGCCTTCGACCAGGACGGCCGGCGCCCCTTGCGTGCGTCGCCGTAGAGCGTGAACTGGGAGACCACGAGCACCTGTGCGCCCGCGTCGAGCACCGAGCGCTCGCCGGTGAGGATCCGCAGCTCGCAGATCTTCCGGGCGAGCACGGCGACCTGTTCGGGCCCGTCCCCGTGGGTGACGCCCACCAGGGCGAGCAGTCCCTCGCCCGCGACGTCGCCCGTCATCTCGCGTCCCTCGGGACCGTCCGCCTCGACGCTCGCTCCGTCGACCCTCTGCAGCACTGCTCGCATGGTTGCGAGGGTATCGGGCCCGTCGCCTTCTCAGCCGTCCAGACCCGGGGGGATGCGCCTCTCCAGGGTGGGGGAGTCGTCGCCGGGATACGGGGCCTGGGGCGCGGCCCCGCCTTGCGGCGCCGGAGGCGGGCCGGCGGGGGCACCCGGCGACGGCGGGGCCTGCGGCGGAGGCGTCTGCGCGGGCGGGGTCTGCTGCGGAGGAGTGTGCGAAGAGGGCTGCCCACCCTGCGGCTGCGGCTGAGTCGGCGCTCCGGCCGCGCCCGTCCCCGCCTGCTGCGCGGCGATGCGCTCGGTCTCGGCGGTGCGGGCGGCATCGACCCAGCGTTCCGCGATCCGCACGATCGCCTCGGTCGCGGCCTGCCAGGCGGCCTCCTGCTGTCGGTGCGGGCCGGTGGCGAGCGACAGCACGACACCCGCGCTGCGCAGGGCGAGCTCGGTGGGATCCACGCGGCGCGTGAACACCTGCTGCCAGGCGTCGATGGCCTCGAGGACGCGCTGCTGCACGGCGGGATCGATGCGCCGTGTGCTGCCCTCGTCGGCGAGGACGCTGAGGTGGGCGAGCAGGCAGGCGAGGTCATCGGCTCTGCGTCCCGGGCCCACCGTGTCGATGTCCAGGACGCCCACCACCTCGCCGCCGTCGACGAACACCTGCGCCTCGTAGAAGTCGCCGTGGACGACGTCGTGGGCGGAGAGGTCCTGGCGTCGGCCGACGGCCGCGAGCCCCTCGCGGATCTCGCGCACGAGGGCGTCGACGCGCGGGCCCAGCGGCGGCAGCGAGGAGCTCACGATCCCGGCGTAGAACTCGATCGAATCCGTCCACGGCGGCCGCATGGGGAGGGGGAAGAGCGAGGCGGGGAGGCGGTCGAGCATCGCCACGAGGTCCTCGGCGCGGCAGGCGTCGACGCCCTGGTCGAGGATCGCCCGCGAGAGCGGCACGCCCGGCAGCTCCTCGAGCACGACCAGCCCGTCGCGATGGGCGATCACGCGCGGCACGGGCACGCCCGCGGCGAGGAGATGACGATGACGCTCGACGATCTCGCCGGACCGTCGCGGCTGCATGACCTTGAGGTACAGGCCGCGGTCGGGCAGCTGCGCGCGCAGCACGGCGCGTCGGCCCGGACGGTAGGAGATGACCTCGATCGGGACGTGCTCGGCGGTGCCCGGCATCAGCGGCACGCCCATGTCCACGAGAGTACGGCCCACGACGTCGGGGTAGCAGACCTTCGGGAGCATCGGCAGCCACGGGTCGTGGGGGTAGCGCCAAACGCGCACGTTGATGTCGCCGTCGGTCATCACCATGGAGTTCTCGGCGTCCAGGAGGTCCTTCTCCTGCTCGCCGACGTGGGCGCTCGCGCCGAACAGCTCCTCGCGCGCGGGCGCCTGCGCGCCGTCGATCTCCGGCCAGGAGACCGTGGTGCGATAGAGGGCTTTCGTCGAGCGGCCGGGCCGATGGTCGACGTGATCGAGCTCCCACGTGCGCAGCACGCCGCCGGCATTGCCTACTGCCGAGCGCAGCAGGCCTCCGGCGCCGGGTCCCGTGAGCAGCTCGGACCCGTCGGATGTTCGATCCATGACCCTGTTTCTACCAGGTGCCGTGCGCGAGCACACACTCCTGTGAGAGGTTCGCGGCCCTGTGAGAGGTTCGCGGCCGTCCAGGGCCCGTCCGGGCCCGTCCGGCCCCCTGTGCTGCGCCCCGCCGCTCCCCGTCGGCCGCTCCCACCCGCATACGATGGATCCATGAACGAGACCTCCCGCCCGATCGGGGCCGAGAACCTGCTGGGCATCCCGCCGACCTACCTGCCCGAGGACCATCCGGACACGGCCGTCGCCGCCGCGCTCGCCGACGGGGCCGACGCCCGCGAGCTCGCCGCCCGCTATCCCGCCTCCTCGCTCGCCTGGGCCGAGCTCGCCCAGGAGGCCCTCGAGTCCGAGGACCCGGTCGCCGCCTACGCCTACGCCCGCACCGGCTACCACCGCGGACTGGACGCCCTGCGCCGCGCGGGCTGGAAGGGCCAGGGGCCGATCCCCGCCTCCCACGCCCCGAACCGCGGCTTCCTCAAGGCGCTCGCACTGCTCGGCGAATCCGCCGGACGCATCGGCGAGCGCGACGAGGCCGAGCGCGTCCGCGACTTCGTCCAGGACGCCGATCCGAGCCTGCTGGGCTGAGTCCCCGCCGCGTCCCACCGCGGCGTCCCCGCCGCCTCGTCGCCTCTGCGTCCGGGGAGCATCCGCGCCTCATCACACCCGCGTCGGGACGGCCCGGGGATCCAGGCGCCGATTGCTAGACTCTTCGAGGTCCATCCACCGTCCCACCCGCTGCAGGAGCTGCCATGCCGGCCGTCGTGATCGTCGGAGCCCAATGGGGGGACGAGGGGAAGGGGAAGGCCACCGACCTGCTCGGTGAGCGCGTCGACTACGTGGTCAAGCCCAACGGCGGCAACAACGCCGGGCACACCGTGGTCGTCCACGGCGAGAAGTTCGAGCTCAAGCTCCTTCCCGCCGGTATCCTGTCCCCGCAGGTCACGCCCGTGATCGGCAACGGCGTGGTGGTGAACCTCGAGGCGCTCTTCGAGGAGATCGCCACGCTCGAGCGCCGCGGCGTGGACACGACCCGTCTGCGCATCAGCGCGAACGCGCACGTCGTCGCCCCCTACCACCAGACGCTCGACAAGGTCACCGAGCGCTTCCTGGGCAAGCGCGCGATCGGCACCACGGGCCGCGGGATCGGCCCGGCCTACATGGACAAGGTGGGGCGCCTGGGCATCCGCGTCCAGGACCTCTTCGACGAGTCCATCCTGCGCCAGAAGGTCGAGGGCGCCCTGCGGCAGAAGAACGAGCTGCTCGTGAAGCTCTACAACCGCCGCGCCGTCGAGGTCGACGAGATCGTCGAGGGCCTGCTCTCCTACGCGGAGCGCCTGCGTCCGATGGTCGTGGACACCGTCGAGCTGCTGAACACCGCCCTGGATCGCGACGAGGTCGTGCTCATGGAGGGCGGCCAGGCCACCTACCTGGACGTCGACCACGGCACCTACCCGTTCGTCACCAGCTCGAACCCGACCGCGGGCGGCGCCTGCATCGGCGCGGGCATCGGCCCCACCCGCATCGACCGCGTGATCGGGATCGTGAAGGCCTACACGACGCGCGTGGGCGCGGGTCCCTTCCCGACGGAGCTCGAGGACAAGTGGGGCGAGTACCTCCAGACCACCGGCGGCGAGGTGGGCGTGAACACCGGTCGCCCGCGGCGCTGCGGCTGGTACGACGCGCTCATGATCCGTCACGCCCAGCGCATCAACGGCTTCACCGACATCGTGCTCACCAAGCTCGACGTGCTCACCGGCATCGAGGAGGTGCCGATCTGCACCGCCTACGACGTGGACGGCGTGATCCACCGCGAGATGCCCATGACCCAGACCGACTTCCACCACGCGGTGCCCGTCTACGAGACGCTGCCCGGGTGGACCGAGGACATCTCGGGATGCCGCACCCTCGAGGAGCTGCCGGAGAACGCGCGCGCCTACGTCGCCCGCCTCGAGGAGCTCGCCGGCTGCCGGATCAGCGCCATCGGCGTGGGCCCGGACCGCGAGGACACCATCACCGTGCACGACCTGCTGCCGCGCAGCTGAGGCGTCCGAGCATGACCGCACGCCCATGACGATCCGCCGACGCACCGACCCCGCGGCCGGCGACCGCGCCCTGGCCGCGTGGGCGCTCGACCCCGGCGCCGCAACCCGGACGATCCTCGCGCCCGCCGTGCGCCACACCCTCGAGCTCGTCGCCGAGGAGCAGCCCGGCAACTCCGTGGAGCTGCGCGTCCCGCCCTTCGGCGCCGTGCAGGCGATCGCCGGAGTGCGCCATACGCGCGGCACCCCTCCGGCGATCGTCGAGACCGACGCCACGACCTGGCTGTCGCTCGCCGTCGGCGACCTGGCCTGGGGCGATGCACTGGCCAGCGGCAGCGTGAGCGCGAGCGGCGAGCGCTCGGACCTCACCGACCTGCTGCCGCTGCCCGGACCGCGGCGCGTCGCGCGCCGCGCACGGGAGGCGCATGCCGCGGCCGGGTCCTCGGAGCCGACGGACAGCGGCCCGTCGGCCGATGGGTCGACGGAGGGCGCACGATGAGCCTCGCCGTCGAGATCGCCGTCCAGGACCTCGAGGGCCTGCGCACCGCCGCCCTGGCCGGCGCGGACCGCGTGGAGCTCTGCGAGGACCTCTCGCGCGGAGGCCTCACCCCTGACCCCGCCCTCGTGGAGGCCTGCGTCGCCGAGGCCGCGCGGATGCGCGAGGCGCGCGACGCGAAGCCCCACTTCGGCGTGCACGTGCTGGTGCGCTGCCGGGCCGGCGAGGGCGACCTGCGCACGGCACCAGACGAGTTCGTCTTCGACGAGGACGAGATCGCGCGGATGGCTCAGCAGGCCGCGGACGCCGTCACCGCCGGCGCGGACGGCGTCGTCCTCGGCGCCCTCACCCCGCAGCGCACGCTCGACCTGCCCGCCCTCGAGGCCCTGCGGGACGGCGCCCTGCGCGCTGGATCCGAGGCGCTGCGCGGCGTGGTCCTCACGTGCCATCGCGCCGTCGACGCCCTGGTGGACGACGACGCGCGCGAGGAGGCCGTCCTCACGCTGCTGGGGCTCGGCTTCCACCGCGTGCTGAGCTCCGGAGGGGCCGCGAGCGCCCCCGAGGGCGCGGCATGCCTGGCCCGGATGGTCCGAGCGGCCGACGGGCTCCTGGACGTGTGCGCCGGCGCGGGCATCCGCCCGATCGACATCCCGGAGCTCGCGTCCCGGACCGCCGTCCCTGACATCCACCTCTCCGCCCGCCGCCCCGCGGACGACGGACGCACCATCACCGATCCCGCGGTCGTCCAGGCCGCGGTCGACGCCGCAGGAGAACCGTGACCTCCCAGCCCACGCCCGATCCCGCCCCCGAGCGCCCCGGGGACCCCACGCCCGCACCCGCACCCGCGCAGCCCGACGAGAAGGCGCCCGAGCCCGCGGCGCCCGCGCGCGAGCCCGAGACGACGGCCGTCTACGTGCGCCGGCGCCGCGTGCCGACGCTGGCCTTCTGGGTGACCCTCGCGATCCTCGTGGGTCTCGTGGCCGGCGCGATCACTGCGTTCGTCACCGGCGTGGGAGACGTCGGCGGCATCCTCTACTTCGCCGTCACCGGCGGCGTGTTCGTGGGCCTCCCGCTCGCGCTCATCGCCGCGATCGTGGACGCCGTGGCGCACCGCTCGGAGCGTCGTCGGCCCCGCTGAGCCCGCGGGGGAGCGGCCCGCTGCGCGCCCCCGGACGGCCGGCGGTCGGCCTCATCGCATATGCGATGATGGGCCCGTGGCACGCGGCGACGGAATGCTCTCGCACGATCTGCTCCCCGGTGAGAAGGGGCCCCAGGACTCCTGCGGCGTCTTCGGCGTCTTCGCCCCCGGTGAGGAGGTCGCCAAACTGACCTACTACGGTCTCTACGCCCTGCAGCACCGCGGGCAGGAGTCCGCGGGCATCGCCGCGAGCGACGGGGAGCAGATCCTCGTCTACAAGGACATGGGCCTGGTCTCCCAGGTCTTCGACGAGTCCGCGCTGAGCTCCCTGACCGGGCACATCGCCATCGGCCATGCCCGCTACTCGACGACCGGCGGCTCGATCTGGTCCAACGCCCAGCCCACCCTCGGCCCGCGGCCCGACGGCACCGTCGCCCTCGCCCACAACGGCAACCTCGTGAACACCGGTGAGCTCGTCGAGCTCCTGCGCGATCGCCATGGGGACTCCGGTCCCGGCAAGGGCGAGATCTCGCGGGGCAACACCACCGACACGGCCCTGGTCACGGCCCTCCTGGACACCGGCGCCCCGCTCGGCGAGGCGCTGCGGGACCTGATGCCGCACCTGCGCGGCGCCTACTGCTTCACCCTCATGGACGAGACCACGCTGTACGCGGCGCGCGACCCGCAGGGCATCCGCCCGCTGGTGCTGGGCCGCCTCGAGCGCGGCTGGGTCGTCGCCTCCGAGACCGCCGCCCTCGACATCTGCGGGGCGAGCTTCGTGCGCGAGATCGCCCCCGGCGAGATGATCACCATCGACGCCCAGGGCCTGCGCAGCGAGCAGGTGCTCGAGCCCCACCCCAAGGGCTGCGTCTTCGAGTACGTCTACCTCGCGCGCCCCGACACCGAGATCGCGGGCCGCAGCGTCAACGCCTCGCGCGTGGAGATGGGGCGCCAGCTCGCCCGCGAGCACCCCGTCGAGGCCGACCTCGTGATCCCCACGCCCGAATCGGGCACACCGGCCGCGATCGGCTACGCCCAGGAGTCCGGCATCCCCTACGGGCAGGGGATGGTGAAGAACTCGTACGTCGGCCGCACCTTCATCGAGCCCAGCCAGACCATCCGCCAGCTCGGCATCCGCCTCAAGCTCAATCCGCTGAAGGAGGTCATCGCCGGCAAGCGCCTGGTGGTGATCGACGACTCGATCGTGCGCGGCAACACCCAGCGCCAGGTCGTGCGGATGCTGCGGGAGGCCGGAGCGGCCGAGGTGCACGTGCGCATCTCCTCGCCGCCCGTGCAGTGGCCCTGCTACTACGGCATCGACTTCGCGACCCGCGCCGAGCTCATCGCCAACGGGCTCGCCGTCCCCGAGATCGCCCGCTCGCTGGGCGCCGACTCCCTCGGCTTCATCTCCGAGGACGGCATGATCGCCGCGACCGAGCAGCCCCGATCGGCCCTGTGCACCGCATGCTTCAGCGGCCAGTACCCGGTGCCGCTGCCCGACCCCTCGGCCCTCGGCAAGAGCGTGCTCGAGGCGCGCCGCAGCGAGCAGCGCGGCACGCGCGCGGGCTCGTCGGCCGCTCCCGCCCCGACGCCCGTCACCGCCTCCACCGCCACCGACCCCGCCCCCGATGAACGGCCCGTCCCGGCCGCCACCTCCCAGGAGACCGCATCCGCATGACGACCACTCCCGAAACCCCTGCGCTCACCTACGCCGAGGCGGGCGTCGACACCGCCGCGGGGGACAAGGCCGTCGAGCTCATGAAGGCCGCCGTCTCCGCGACCCACGGCCCCGAGGTGCTCGGAGGCGTGGGCGCCTTCGCCGGCCTCGTCGACGTCAGCGCCCTCAAGGACTTCGAGCGTCCTCTGCTCGCCTCGTCCACCGACGGCGTGGGCACGAAGATCGCGATCGCCCGGGCCCTCGACGTGCACGACACCATCGGCCAGGACCTCGTGGGCATGGTCGTCGACGACATCGTGGTGGTCGGAGCGAGGCCGCTGGCCATGACCGACTACATCGCCTGCGGGAAGGTCGTGCCCGAGCGGATCGCCGACATCGTCCGCGGCATCGCCGAGGGCTGCCGCCTGGCCGGCTGCGCGCTCGTGGGCGGGGAGACCGCCGAGCACCCCGGCCTGATGGCCCCCGAGGACTACGACGTGGCCGGAGCCGCCGTGGGCGTCGTCGAGGCGTCCGCCATGCTCGGCGCGCACCGTGTGCGACCCGGCGACCGGATCATCGGCATGGACTCCTCGGGCCTGCACTCCAACGGCTACTCGCTCGTGCGCGCCGTGATCGAGGCCGCAGGGCTGGGGCTCGACGCCGAGATCCCCGAGCTCGGCCGCACGCTGGGCGCGGAGCTGCTCGAGCCCACGCGCATCTACACCGGGGACCTGCTGGCCCTCCTCGACGACCCGGCCGGCGAGGGCGTGCACGCCCTCAGCCATGTCACCGGCGGCGGGCTCGCCGCGAACCTCGCGCGCGTGCTGCCCGAGGGCACGACCGCCGTCGTGGACCGCGGAGCCTGGCGGCCCGCAGCGATCTTCGAGCGCGTGAGCACCTGGGGCGGAGTGCCCCTGCACGATCTCGAGGCCACGCTGAACATGGGCATCGGCATGGTCGCGGCCGTCGCGCCCGAGCAGGCCGACGCGGCCGTCGGCCTCCTCGGGTCCCGGGGTCTGCCGTCCCGCGTGATCGGAGAGGTCGTCGCGGGCGACGACGCTCCGCGGCCGACGGGCCAGGACGTCCTCGTCTCCGGCGCGAAGGGCGTCGACGGGGGAGGCGTGCTGCTGACCGGCATGCACGAGGGCTGGTCCTGAGCGGTCGATCCGCCTGAAGGGCCGATCCCGAGCGGACGAACTCCCGTGCACGTGAAGAGGGCGACCCCTTCGGGGTCGCCCTCTTCACAGGGTATGCATCTGCCGAGCGGGGCTCAGCGGCGGCGGGAGGCCGTGGAGGCCGGTCCGTCCTCCGCCCAGTCGGCGTCGTCGGTGTCGCTCTCGGGCGCCTCGTACTCGGTGTCGGCCGAACGATGGGACTGGAGCTCGCGCTGGAGGGCGGAGAGGTCCGTTGGCGGGCTGTAGTACTTGAGGTCCCGTGCCACCTTGGTCTGCTTGGCTTTCTGTCGGCCACGACCCATGGATCTGACCCCCTGTGCGTCGGCTGGCGGGCGCGCGAGCCCGGACGATGGCAATGTTTCGGAACCTGATACTACATCGGAACCATGTGCACCAGCCAGCCGGCGAGGCAGGTGTGAGCAACGCCGAACCCGGCGCGCGAGCGTGCGGCGGGCCCCGATCCGGGCGCTGGTGGGGCGGGGGATGGGGTCGGCCGGACGCCGTCGACGCCGCCCTCCGGGGCGCGGACGTGTCCGGATCCTCACGGCGGGCCGCGATCGTCCCGCCGGCCTGCTCCCGCGCGCGCTGTCGTGGGCGCGGGAGGCGCATAGCGGATGGCACGTGAGAAAGCCGGATGAATGTCCGAATTTCGTCCTTTGGTGCCGGTCGCGGCCCCGTCCCGTGCTGGAGCGCGAAAGTTTCCAGTCGGTATTGGAACTTTCGTCCGTGTCGTCGGCTCTGTCCGAGTCGCTAAGATGGAAGCGCAACCTTGGCCCCACACACCCAGAGAAAGGGGACCCCCCCAATGGCTGCAACGATTGAACAGCACTCGATGGAGAGCTCGTCGTCCTACACGGCACTTCTCACCCCCGCTGAGGTCGCCCGGCTCTTCCGGGTCGATCCGAAGACGGTGACGCGTTGGGCGCAGTCGGGCAAGCTCTCGCCTCTGCGCACGCTCGGCGGCCACCGCCGCTACCGGCGTGAAGAGGTCGAGAGGCTCCTGACCGAGAGCACGGGTGAAGAGGTCCGCTGACCTCTGAGCCGACGCCCCCACCAGTGGCGTGCCAGGCACGACGGCCCGCGATTTGCATGGATCGTGGGCCGTCGTGCTGTGCGCTCAGGCGCGTCGGCGCATCAGCTCCCGGATCCCGAGCGCACCGCCGAGGACGAGGGGGACCGCCCAGGTCGCACCCCCGAGCACGAGCGCGATCGCACCGGCCGCGGCCGGCGCGGCGCCGAGCGACGTGAGCAGCAGGGCGACGGCCGTTTCGGTGACCCCGCCCCCGCCGGGCGTGACGGGCACGAGCGAGAGCGCCCGGCCGATGAGGAAGACCCCGAGCAGGGCGAGCGGCCCGGTCCCGCTCGCGAGGGCGTCGGCCGCGATCCACAGCACGGCGCCCTGCGCCGCGCGCGCCGCGAGCATCGGGACGAGGATGCCCGCCCAGCGCCTCCGCAGGATCCGCGCGACGCGGTCCCGCGCCTCCAGCACGAGCGCCGCAGGGTCCTCGCCGGTGCTCGCCCGGTCCTCCTCCCGCGCTTCGCCCTGCGTGTCCCCGCCGCGCCCCACGAGCGCGAGCACGGTGCGGATCGTCGGGGCGAGGGCGTCGAGGATCCGCACGGTCGTCGGCCGATGCGCGAGGAGCACGAGCACGGCCACGGTGAGCACGACGCCCACAGCGGCGACGATCGTCGCCCCGAGGGTCCCCGGCAGGTCGTGGCGGCTGCCGAGCGCGGCGTAGGACGCGAGCGCCGCGAGGGGGATGGCGACTCCGCCCAGCAGCAGGTCCACCGCGGAGAACGCGGCGATGCCGGTGACGATGGTGCGCATCGGCGTGCCGCGCCGGCGCAGCACCGCGCCCGTGATCGCGATCCCCAGCAGGGATCCGCCGGGCACCGCGAGCG
This sequence comes from Brachybacterium halotolerans, assembly GCF_016623465.1. Classification (GTDB taxonomy): domain Bacteria; phylum Actinomycetota; class Actinomycetes; order Actinomycetales; family Dermabacteraceae; genus Brachybacterium; species Brachybacterium halotolerans. Next base: position 9,924 of record NZ_JAEDAJ010000013.1, on the reverse strand, counting down.
CCGTGGCCCAGGCCGCCGCCTGTGCGCTCACGACCGCGCCGACCGGAGCGCCGGGGAGCGCCGCGCGCGCCCCGAGGGCTTCGAGGAGCACGGCCAGCACGCCGAGCAGGAGGGCGGCGAGGAGCACGGGCGTCGGCACCCCGGCGAGCGCATCGAGGAGCTGTGGCGGGTCGAGGCGGAGGGCGCGCGGCAGGAGCCACACGAGCAGCACCACCAGCAGCACGAGCGAGCACGCGGCGAGCACCAGACGGCCCGGTGAGGGGCGGTCTGCGCGGGTGAGGCCCAGCAGGCTCGCGAGCAGGCCGTCGGCCCCGGCGGGCGGCGTCGCGGGGGACGCGCCGGAGGGCCGGGAGGGCGGGGTCGACGGGTCCCCGGTGCGGTCAGCGGGGTCATCTGGCGCCATGCCCGGAATTCTCCCATGCGGCGGCGGCGCGAGGTCGTCCACAGCGGTGTCCGACGGTGCGCGGGATGTCGGTGCGCCCGCCTATCCTGGTCGGGCCATGAGCTCTCTGTTCGACGACATGTCCCTTCCCGAGTCCTTCCGCCGCCTGAGCGGGGTGCGGGTGGACCCCGACGCGCCCGACGCGCCCCAGGCGCCCGATGCCCCGCCGTCGGTCGACGAGCTGCCCCCGCCCCCGGAGGACGACGCCCCTCCGCCCGAGGACGAGGGCGAGCCCGAGGGGGCCTGGGTCCCCGCTGCGGCCGGGTCCGCAGCGCCGTCGGCCGCCCCACGCGGCCCGCTCCCCGATGTCTCCGATCTCGTCGAGGGCCTCAACCCTCCCCAGCGCGAGGCCGTCGAGCACCGTGGCAGCCCGCTGCTGATCGTCGCGGGCGCCGGCTCGGGCAAGACCCGCGTGCTCACGCGCCGGATCGCCCATCTGCTGCGCACGGGAGAAGCGCTGCCCGGCGAGATCCTCGCGATCACCTTCACGAACAAGGCCGCTGCCGAGATGCGGGAGAGGGTCGAGGAGCTCGTCGGCCCGGCGGGGCGCGGCATGTGGGTCTCGACCTTCCACTCCGCGTGCGTGAGGATCCTGCGCCGCGAGCACGCGGCCGCCGGGCTCAAGAGCTCCTTCACGATCTACGACTCGGCGGATTCGCTGCGGCTGATCACGAACATCGCCAAGGATTTCGGGCTGGACACGAAGAAGAATCCGCCCCGCGGGATCGCCTCGAAGATCAGTTCGCTCAAGAACGAGCTCGTCGACCCCATCGACTACGCCGATCAGGCGGAGAGCGCGAAGAACCCGTTCGAGAAATCCATCGCCCAGGTGTTCACCGCCTACACCGAGCGCCTGCGCCAGGCGAACGCGGTGGACTTCGACGACCTCATCGGGCTGACCGTCGAGGTGCTGCGCGAGAACCCCGCCGTGCGCGAGACGTACCGCCGGCGCTTCCGCCACGTGCTCGTGGACGAGTACCAGGACACCAACCATGCGCAGTACTCCCTGGTGCGCGAGCTCGTGGGCGACGACCCGCGCGCCGACCTCACCGTGGTGGGTGACTCCGATCAGTCGATCTACGCCTTCCGCGGGGCGACCATCCGCAACATCGTCGAGTTCGAGCAGGATTTCCCCTCGGCCCGCACGATCGTGCTCGAGCAGAACTACCGCTCCACCCAGAACGTGCTCAGCGCCGCGAACGCGGTGATCGAGGAGAACCAGGGACGGCGCAAGAAGAACCTGTGGACCGACCAGGGAGAGGGCGAGAAGATCACCCTCTACGTCGCCGATGACGAGCAGGCCGAGGCCCGCTACATCGGCCGGCAGATCGATGCGCTCGTGGACGCGGGCCGCCGCGCGAGCGACATCGCGATCTTCTACCGCGCCAACGCACAGTCCCGCGCCCTCGAGGACCAGCTGATCCGTGTGGGGCTGCCCTACAAGGTGGTCGGCGGCACCCGCTTCTACGAGCGGCGCGAGATCAAGGACGCGATCGCCTATCTGCAGGTGCTCGCCAACCCCGACGACGAGATCAACCTGCGTCGCATCCTCAACGTCCCCAAGCGCGGCATCGGCGACCGGGCCGAGGCCGCGATCGCCCTGCTCGCCGAGCAGGACCGCATCAGCTTCGGCGACGCCCTGCGTCGGGCCGAGGAGGCCCCCGGCATCGCCACCCGCTCCCTGAACTCGGTGCGCACGTTCGTCTCGATGCTCGACGACCTGCGGGAGCTCTACGCGAGCGGTACCGGTCCGGCGGAGCTCGTCGAACAGGTCCTCCAGCGCTCCGGCTACTACGCCGAGCTGCAGAACAGCGACGACCCGCAGGACGAGTCGCGTCTGGAGAACCTCGCCGAGCTCGTGGGCGTGGCCGGCGAGTTCGAGGCCCAGACGGAGGCCGCCGCGGCCGCCGCGAGCGAGTTCGAGGACGACGAGGACGACGGGGATGCCGTGACGGGCGACGGCGGCAGCGCCTCCGCCTCGCCCGGTGACGGCTCCGGCGGCTCGGCCCTGCCCGCGACCGACGACCCCGAGGCGCCGCTGCTGGACCAGTTCCTCGAGAAGGTCTCCCTCGTGGCCGATGCGGACCAGATCCCCGGGCAGGAGGACCAGTTCGTCACCCTGATGACGCTGCACACCGCCAAGGGCCTCGAGTTCCCGGTCGTCTTCCTCACCGGTCTCGAGGACGGCACCTTCCCGCACCAGCGCACGCTCGCCGACCCCGACCAGCTCGAGGAGGAGCGGCGCCTGGCGTACGTGGGCATCACCCGGGCCCGCGAGAAGCTCTACCTCACGCGCGCCCAGATGCGCGCGACCTGGGGCGCTCCGCAGTTCTTCCCCGGCAGCCGCTTCCTCGACGAGATCCCCGAGCCAGTGCTCGACGTCGCGCGCGCGGGCTCCTCCCTCTCGGGCATGGGGTACGCGGGATCCGGCGGTTACGGGAGCGGAGGCTTCGGGGGAGGCGGCTACGGCGGCGGCCACGGGGGCGGCCGCAGCGGCTCCTCCCGCGGGCCGTCCTTCAGCGGCGGCGCCGGGGGCGGCCGGCGGGACGTCACGCGCCCGTCCTTCGGGTCGGGCCGCGGCGCGCGGTCCGCGGCGGACATGCCCTCGCTCGTCGTCGGGGATCGCGTCACCCACGACACCTTCGGCATGGGCACCGTCACCGAGGTCACCGGACAGGACGAGAAGACCCAGGTCGAGGTCCAGTTCAAGGCACCCCACGGCACCAAGCGACTGCTGCTGCGCTACGCCCCGCTCACGAAGCTCTGAGCGCGGAGCGGGCCGCGCTCACGCCTGCCCGGAGTCGTCGAACACGTCGATGCTGCCCGCATAGTTCGCGACCCAGACGCTCGCGGTCGTCGGCTCGTAGGCCACGCCCACCGGATTGCGGCCCACGCTCTGGCGCTGGATCTCGGTGAAGGTGTCGACGTCGAACTTCGAGACGGAGTCCTCGTAGTAGTTCACGACGTAGAGCGCGGTGCCGTCCGGGGAGATGTCCATCGAACGCGGCTCGCGTCCCGTCGGTGTCTCGCGCAGCACCTCGCCGCTCGCGGTGTCGAGCTCGAGCAGGCGGTCCGAGCCCGCCTCCGTGAGGTACACGCGGGTGGCGTCGGGGGAGAGGACCAGGTGGCGGGGCTTGCGCCCGGTCTCGCGCACGAGCTCGCTCGTGCCGGTGGGGATGTCCAGACGGAACAGCTCGTCGGCGTACATCGCGGTGACGTAGGCGGTCTCGTTGTCCGGGAGCACGACGATGCCCCGCGGTGCGGAGTCCACGGGGATCTCCGCGGTGACCTCGGCGGCCTCGAGGTCGACGACGGAGACGGTGCGGTCGCACCAGTTGGAGACCAGGGCGAGGGACCCGTCGGGGGAGAGTGCCACGAACTTCGGCACCCGCCCCACCTCGATCGCCTGGTCCCAGCTCATGGTCGCCACGTCCAGGCGCAGCAGCGCGCTCCGTCCGGTCGCGTCCCCGTTGCGGCAGTCGTCGTTGCCCGAGGCGCCGTGTCCCTCGCCCGTCATCTGGTACTGCGAGACGTAGGCATAGCGGCCGTCGGCGGTCCAGGCGGCCTCGACCGGCGCGCCCCTGCTGGTCCCCGGGTACTGGGGGAATCCGAGCGCGGACATGTCCACGGTGTCCGGGACGGTCGCGGCGAGGCTGCGATCGGCCGCGTCGTAGAGCGTGACGGAGTGGCTGTAGAGCATGTTGTTCGCGAGCACGTGCCCGTGGCCGCTGGCCACCACGGACTTCGGGGTGATGTCCCCGGTGATCCGCTTCCGGTCGCTCATCCGGGTCCCGGAGGACGGCCCGTCGAGGACGCGAGCGGTCGCGGTCGGCACGCCCTCGGCGGGACCGGACGGAGTGCCCGACGGCTCTCCCAGCAGACCGCCGTCGCCCCCGGTCGCGCCCCGCCGGTGCTCCACGAGGCCGACGACCGCGATCACCAGCGCGAGGCACAGCAGCGCAGTGAGCAGGGGGAGCACGGCGGGCCGACGGGGATCGGTCTCCGCGTGCAGGCCGGCGAGCCGCGTCGATCGCCGGTTCCGCGGGCTCATCGCCGCCGGGGGCGCTCGTGCTCGCGCAGGGGCTCGCGGTCCCGACGCTCCGGGTGCTCCGGGCGGCGCGCGTCGAAGCTGCGCTCGTCGGCCCGAGCCGGCCCGCCCGCGTCCGACTCCTCGTCGGCCCGCCCGTCCTCGTCCACCTCGTCCTCGTTCTCGTCGAGCTCGTCCTCGTCGTCCGCGAGTCCGAAGCCGACCCACAGCGCCCAGCCGAAGCGGATCACCATGAGCACGAGCACGATCGCGAGCACGGCGGTGAAGGGGATCTGCACGCCGGTGCGGGTGACCACGAACCAGATCACGCCCAGCGAGGCGCCCATGATCACCGCGTCGCGCAGGGCCGAGAGCAGGCGCTGCCCGATCCGCGCGCGCTTGAGGTGGCGCCGCGTGGCCTCGGTGTAGACGGCGGCGTCCCGGCGGTAGCGACGGCCGCGCTCGCGCATGTGCTCGCGGGACTCGCGCGTGCCCTCGTCGGCCGCCTTCGTCGCCGCGCGCGCGTAGGCACCCGCGCGCTCGGTGCTGCGGCGGGTGGAGTCGCGGGCCTGGCGGGCGAGGTCGGGCGCCTGCCGACGGGCGGTGTTGCGCGCCGCCTTCGCGTAGGTCCTCCAGCTGCTCATGGATCCTCCCTCGCTCGTCCTGCGGGCCGCCCCGTCCCGTGCTCGGTCTGCGTCATCGTTACCCTGCGTGCTCGCCGTCCCCGTCGGCCGTCAGCGGCCGTCGTCCCGCCAGCGGATGTCGCCACCGCCCTGCCGCCGTCGTCCCTCGCGGGTCCCGCCGCGCCGCTCGGGGGCGTCGAGATCGTCGCGGGGGTCGTACCGGCGGGGATCGCGGGAGCCCTCCTGCGCGCGGCGCCGGGCGCTGCGCGCACGCGCCTCGCCGATGTAGGAGAGGCCCACGTTCAGCGCGAGGGTCAGCGCGATCGAGAGCACGAGGCCCGCGACGCTCGAGCGGACGCCGAACACGCGCAGCAGCATGAACAGCACCAGGACCGCGACGAGGCTGAAGCCGATCTGGTCGCGGATCCGGCCGGTGAGACTGCGGGATCGTGGGGCCACGGTCACAGCGTAGTCGTGCGGTGCTGGGACGGGGGTCCGCGGCGATATGGTGGAGGCGTTCGAGGGGCGGTTCGAGGGCCGACGAGGGCCCGCCGCCCGCCTACGACAACGGAAGGACGAACATCCGTGGACCTGTTCGAGTACCAGGCCCGCGATCTCTTCGAGAAGCACGGCGTCCCCGTGCTCCCCGGAATCGTCGCGGAGGACCCACAGGCCGCCAAGGCCGCCGCTGAGACCATCGGCACCCCGGTCGTGGTCGTCAAGGCCCAGGTGAAGGTTGGAGGTCGCGGCAAGGCCGGCGGCGTGAAGATCGCGAAGTCCCCCGAGGAGGCGGAGCAGAAGGCCTCCGAGATCCTCGGCATGGACATCAAGGGCCACACCGTGCACCGCGTGATGATCGCGGGCGGCGCGGACATCGCCTCCGAGTACTACTTCTCCCTGCTGCTGGATCGCGCCAACCGCAACTACCTGGCCATGTGCTCGGTCGAGGGCGGCATGGAGATCGAGCAGCTGGCCGTCGAGCGCCCGGACGCGCTCGCGCGGGTGGCCGTCGACCCCAACACCGGGATCGACGAGGCGAAGGCGAAGGAGATCGTCCAGGCCGCGGGGTTCGACGCGGAGACCGGCGCCAAGGTCGTCCCCGTGCTGCAGAAGCTCTGGGACGTCTACAGCGCCGAGGACGCGACCCTCGTCGAGGTGAACCCGCTCGTGCAGACGGGCTCCGGCGAGATCGTCGCCCTGGACGGCAAGGTCACCCTCGACGACAACGCCGAGTTCCGCCACCCCGACCACGGCGACCTCGTGGACACCGCCTCCGAGGACCCGCTCGAGGCGAAGGCCAAGGCCCTGGACCTCAACTACGTCAAGCTCGACGGCGAGGTCGGCATCATCGGCAACGGTGCGGGCCTGGTCATGTCGACGCTGGACGTCGTCGCCTACGCGGGCGAGTCGAACGGCGTGAAGCCCGCGAACTTCCTGGACATCGGCGGTGGCGCGAGCGCCGAGGTCATGGCCAACGGTCTGGACGTCATCCTCGGCGACGAGCAGGTCTCCGCGGTCTTCGTCAACGTGTTCGGCGGCATCACCGCATGCGACGCGGTGGCCAACGGCATCGTCGGCGCCCTGCAGAAGCTGGGCGACGCCGCGACGAAGCCGCTCGTGGTCCGCCTCGACGGCAACAACGTCGAAGAGGGGCGGAAGATCCTCGCGGACTTCGCGCACCCGCTCGTCACCCAGGCCGACACCATGGACGGCGGAGCGGCCAAGGTCGCCGAGCTCGCCGCAGGAAAGTGAGGGACCGTCATGTCGATCTTCCTCGATGAGAACAGCAAGGTCATCGTCCAGGGCATGACGGGCTCGGAGGGCATGAAGCACTCCCAGCGCATGCTCGACTCCGGCACGAACGTGGTCGGCGGCGTGAACCCCCGCAAGGCCGGTCAGACCGTGTCCTTCGAGGGCGGCCACGAGGTCCCCGTCTTCGGATCCGTCGCGGAGGCCATGGAGGCCACCGGCGCGAATGTCTCCGTAATCTTCGTGCCGCCGAAGTTCGCCAAGTCCGCCGCGATCGAGGCCATCGACGCCGCGATGCCGCTGCTCGTGGTCATCACCGAGGGCATCCCGGTGAAGGACTCCGCCGAGTTCTTCAACTACGCGAAGGACAAGGGCACCACCCGGATCATCGGGCCGAACTGCCCGGGTCTGATCAGCCCCGGGAAGTCCAACGCGGGCATCACACCGGCGAACATCACCGGCCCCGGCAAGCTGGGCCTGGTCTCGAAGTCCGGCACGCTGACCTACCAGATGATGTACGAGCTGGCCGACCTCGGCTTCACCACGTGCATCGGCATCGGCGGCGACCCGGTCATCGGCACCACCCACATCGACGCCCTCGAGGCGTTCGAGAACGACCCCGACACCGTGGGCGTCGTGATGATCGGCGAGATCGGCGGCGACGCCGAGGAGCGCGCGGCCGCGTACATCAAGGACAACATGTCCAAGCCGGTGGTCGGCTACGTCGCGGGCTTCACCGCCCCCGAGGGCAAGACCATGGGCCACGCGGGCGCGATCGTCTCCGGCTCCGCCGGCACCGCGCAGGCGAAGAAGGAGGCCCTCGAGGCCGCGGGCGTGAAGGTCGGCAAGACCCCGACCGAGACGGCCGACCTCATGCGCGAGATCATCTCGTCCCAGGCCTGAGAGCGGCTCCGGTCGCTCGGGCCCGATCGGGTCATGCGGCCGAGGGGCGGGGGGGGGCCCCCCCCGGGGGCCCCCCCCCCCCGGGGGGCCCCCCCCCGCCCGTGCGTCTGGGGCGTGACGGGACGGGTCAGGACGGGACCCAAGGTCCCGGCCGGCGAACGCACGCCGGCGTGCGCGTCGGCCGACAGCGCAATCGCTGGGGGAGTGTCGGTCTGAACAGGTACGGTAGAGCCCGTCGGAGGAACCAGGAACGGAGCAGCATCCATGAGCAGCGATCTTGTCGACACCACCGAGATGTATCTCAAGACGGTGTTCGAGCTTCATGAGGCGGGCATCCCCCCGATGCGCGCCCGGATCGCGGATCGGCTCGGGCACTCGGGGCCGACGGTCTCGCAGACCGTCGCCCGCATGGAGCGCGACGGCCTCCTGCACCTCGACGACGAGCGCCGCATCATGCTCACGGACAAGGGCCAGGCCATCGCGACCGACGTGATGCGCAAGCACCGTCTCGCGGAGCGCCACCTCATCGAGCAGGTCGGGCTGCCCTTCGAGCTGGTCCACGAGGAGGCCTGCCGCTGGGAGCACGTCATGAGCCGCGAGGTCGAGACGCGCATCGCCCAGCAGATCGCCGCGCCCTTCATCGACCCCTACGGCAATCCCATCCCGGGTCTCGCTGAGCTCGGGATCGACACCTCCGACGAGACCGGCGTCACCCCCGAAGGTCAAGACTCGGCAAGCTGGCACGGCACCCTGGACCGCGCGCTGGGGGGCTCCGGTTCGCTCGAGCTGCGCCTGCGCAGGATCGGCGAGACGGCCCAGACCGACGTCGACCTCCTGCGCGATCTCGCTGGTCACGGCATCCTCCCGGGCGAGACGTTCCGGGCGGAGCGGACGCAGTCCGGCTTCCGGCTGCAAGGCGATGGCGCCGAGCCGATCATCATCGACGAGGACACCGCCGGTCAGCTCGTGGTGACCCCCGCGGCGGCCGAGTAAAGAGTCGGCAAGGTCTTCCCCAGACCTTCTCAGGACGCTGGGTGCGGGCGTTCAGCAGTCCTTAGGGTCGAGGGCGTGTCGATCGCGGAACGATCGGCCGACGCCCACCGAGTTCGGCGCGCAGCGCTTCGGATCGGGCAACTGAAGACGAAGCCGAATCTCCGCTCCGGCGGAGGCCCAGGGGAGCCCTCACGTGTCGAAGACCGCGATGAACACGCACCGTCGAGCCATGCGCCCGGTGACGCCGGCCGTCCGCGCCGGCCGCACCGCCGCCGGCGCTGCGATCGCCGCCACCATGCTGTTCGGCGGGTCCGCCGCCGCGACGGCCGATGGCTCGACCCAGGCCGATGGCGCCGCGCAGGCCCAGGGGAACGCCGCCCCGGCCGTTCTGCCCGCGCCGAAGGCCGAGGCGGTCCAGCTGCAGTCCGTGAAGTCGCCCGCGAAGTCGGCGAAGACCGCGTCGGTGCTCTCGGCCTCCAAGGTCGACAGTGCGTTCGACACCGAGTCCAAGGCCGAGGCCGACGCGAAGGCCAAGCGTGCCCAGGAGAAGGCTGACGCCGAGCGCGAGGCCGCCGAGCAGGCGGCCGCCGACGCAGCCGCCCAGGACGACCGGGCCCAGGACCAGAGCCAGGACGACCAGGCTGAGGACCAGCAGTCCCAGAGCCAGCAGGACGACCAGTCGCAGGAGAGCACCTCCTCGCACTCGAGCACCTCGGGCAGCTCCTCCGCGAGCAGCTCTTCGTCCTCGACCTCGGAGAAGTCCACCTCGGACTCCTCGGAGAAGAAGTCCAGCGCCCCCGCCGCCTCGAGCTCCTCGGGCAACGGCATCCTCGCCACCGCCCGCAGCGGCATCGGCACCCCGTACGTGTTCGGCGGGACCAGCACCAGCGGCTGGGACTGCTCGGGCTTCACCCAGTGGGTCTACGCGCAGAACGGCATCAGCCTCCCCCGCACCGACTCGGCCCAGGCCGCCGGCGGTCGCGTGATCTCCAAGTCCGAGGCGCGCCCCGGTGACCTCATGCGCAAGCCCGGCCACGTGGCCATCTACGCGGGCGGCGACATGCTGATCGACGCTGGCAACAAGCGCGTCGGCACGACCGAGCGCCACATCTACTCGGGCTCCTGGACGTACGTCACGTACACCCACTGATCATCCCTGACATCCCCCGCGTCGCGCGGCGGGCCCC
>NZ_JAEDAJ010000012.1 GCF_016623465.1 Brachybacterium halotolerans | reverse complement strand
GCATCGCCACAGCGACCATCAGGTCCTGCTGCTCGACCTCGAACGGGTCGGCGTCCATGTCCTCACGCCCCGCCCAGAACGGAGCCAGCGCCACGAAGCGGCGGGAGAGCTCATAGGACTCGTCGACACCCTCGTCCCACAGGGCACGGACCTGCGCAGTGAGCTCCGCATCCGGCCTCGCCTTGACCCTGCGCGCCACCACATCCCGGCAGACCGCCTTTTTGGGTTCCTTCACGATGAACAGCGGCTTGACACCCTCCGGGGGCGCGGCCACGAAGCGGGGCGTGTGGGCATGCATGTCCTCACGCTGACGCTCGGTCATCTTCTCCACGTCATCCAGGACCGAGAAGGTCGACTCGACCGCCGGCTGCCCGGGCAGGTCCAGACGACCCTGCGACTCCGGCTGCTCCACCGCACTCATGACACCCACCCCCTTCCCGGCATTCCACGACTCCGCGCGATAGTGCACGACGTAAGGACTCTGAATCGATAGACGAGAACAATGAATCCGACGACTTCGCCCGTGAACCCGCGATCTCTCATGCTCGATCGATATGTCCGATTCTATCCCGTCTTGCCACCGAAAACTAGACCTCAATCGAGAATGTGGATAAACCCGCGAACATTCTCCGCCTCCTCTGTGCCCACCCACCTCTCAGTGGATAACCCCGTGGACAACACCCCCTTGTGGAGGAACCACGGATACCGAGCCGACGCGCACGCGACACCAGAACCTGACACACGTCGAGAGCGACACGAGTCGAGCTCTCGCGCCGATGCATCGCGCCGCACCGGCACGCCCGCCCGTGGGCCTCATACCGCCCTCCGCCCACCCGCCCCACCCCACGACGAGACCGATTCCACCGCGGACCCCGGTGACCCGCCCGTCGGCCCCGACGTAGACTGACGCCCATCGGCATCGACCCGGCCATCACCGGTGAGCCGCGGGAAGAACGGTCAGGGGCCCGAGCGCGCAGCGCGAGCGGCCCGTCGGCCCAGTAGAACCTGCCGGGACCAGCCCGTCACAGCTGAGGAACGAGGGGACGCCTTCCGGGGCGTCAACCGAGGTGGTACCGCGCACGCGCACCGCCCCGCCGCAGGTCGGCAGGGGAGGGGAGCGGCGTCCTCGGACAGCACAGTCGCCGTCCGCCTACGCCCCGCTCGGAGGTCCTCATGGTCTATCCGGTCTCCGGAGACCCGCTCGTCCCCTCGCCGAACCTTCCCGACCTCGAGAGCCGCATCCTGCGGTTCTGGGACAGGGACGACACCTTCCGCGCCTCGATCGCGCAGCGCGAGGGCGCCCCCGAGTACGTGTTCTACGACGGCCCGCCCTTCGCCAACGGGCTCCCGCACTACGGGCACCTGCTCACGGGCTTCGTCAAGGACGTGGTCCCGCGCTTCCGCACAATGGACGGGTACAAGGTGGACCGCCGTTTCGGCTGGGACACCCACGGCCTGCCCGCCGAGCTCGAGGCCATGCGCGAGCTGGGCATGACGGAGAAGTCCGAGATCGAGGAGATGGGCGTCCAGGCGTTCAACTCCGCCGCGCGCTCCTCGGTGCTGAAGTACACCAAGGAGTGGGAGGAGTACGTGACCCGGCAGGCGCGCTGGGTCGACTTCGAGAACGGCTACAAGACCCTCGACGTCTCCTTCATGGAGTCCGTGCTGTGGGCCTTCAAGACCCTGTGGGACAAGGGTCGTGCCTACGAGGGCTACTACGTGCTGCCCTACTGCTGGAACGATCAGACGCCGCTGAGCTCCCACGAGCTGCGCATGGACGACGACGTCTACCAGGACCGCCAGGACCCGACCGTCACCGTCACCTTCCCCTTCGAGGGGGAGAGGGCCGACGAGCTCGGCCTCGCGGGCGTCAAGGCTCTCGCCTGGACGACGACCCCGTGGACGCTGCCCACGAACTTCTCGCTGGCCGTGGGCCCGGAGGTCGAGTACGCGGTGGCGCCCGCCGGGCCCGAGGGTGCGGCCGACGGCGGAGCCTCCGGCGCCGACCGGTACCTGCTGGCCGCGGCCCTGGTCGGCGAGTACGCGAAGGAGCTCGGGTACGCGAGCGCCGAGGACGCCGTCGCCGCGGTCGAGGAGCGCACCTATCGCGGCGCCGAGCTCGAGCACATGGCCTACGAGCCGCTGTGGACCGTCTACTCGGAGGACCGCGATCGCTGGGGCACGCAGAACGCGTGGATCGTGACGGTCGCCGACTACGTCTCGACCGACGACGGCACCGGCGTGGTCCACCAGGCCACCGCTTACGGCGAGATCGACCAGCAGGTCAACGCCGAGTACGGGATCCCCGTGATCGTCTCCGTCGACGACGGCGCGCAGTTCCTCGACTACTTCCGCGGCACCGCGCTCGACGAGATCGCCGGGCTGCAGGTGTTCGATGCGAACCGGCCGATCATCCGCAACCTGCAGCGCGAGCACCGGCTGATGCGGGAGAAGAGCCACGTGCACTCCTACCCGCACTGCTGGCGCTGCCGGAAGCCGCTCATCTACAAGGCCGTGAGCTCCTGGTACGTGAAGGTCGCCGATCAGCGCGAGCGGATGCTCGAGCTCAACGAGCAGATCGACTGGGTGCCCGGCAACGTCAAGCACGGCCAGTTCGGCAAGTGGCTCGAGGGCGCTCGCGACTGGGCGATCTCCCGCAACCGCTACTTCGGCTCGCCGATCCCGGTGTGGAAGAGCGACGACCCGAACCACCCGCGCATCGAGGTGTACGGCTCGCTCGCGGAGCTCGAGGAGGCCTTCGGGACGCTCCCGCGCGACGAGTTCGGCGAGGTCAACCTGCACCGGCCGTACATCGACGAGCTCACGCGGCCGAACCCCGACGATCCGAGCGGGAAGTCGACGATGCGCCGCATCACCGACGTCTTCGACGTCTGGTTCGACTCCGGCTCGATGCCGTTCGCGCAGGTGCACTACCCCTTCGAGAACGCCGAGTGGTTCGAGAGCCACAACCCCGCGGACTTCATCGTCGAGTACATCGGCCAGACCCGCGGCTGGTTCTACATGATGCACGTGCTGGCCACGGCGCTCTTCGACCGTCCCGCGTTCACCTCCGTCATCTGCCACGGCATCGTGCTGGGCGAGGACGGGCAGAAGATGAGCAAGTCCCTGCGCAATTACCCCGACGTGCGCGACATGTACGCGACCTACGGCGCGGACGCGATGCGCTGGTTCCTCATGAGCTCGCCGATCCTGCGCGGGGGCAACCTCATCGTCGACGAGGCGAAGATCCGCGACGCCACCCGCCACGTGGTGCTGCCGCTGTGGAACGTCTGGTACTTCCTGGGGCTGTACGCCAACGCCGCCGGCCCGAAGGACGCGGACGGCCGGCCCCAGGGGTACCGGGGGAAGACGCGATACGAGTCCGACGACGTCATGGACCGCTACCTGCTGGCCCGCACGGGCGTGCTCGCACGGGGCGTGCGGGAGTCCTTCGAGGCCCTCGCGATCGCCGATGCCGCCGAGAAGGTCCAGGACTACCTGGACATGCTCACCAACTGGTACGTGCGCCGCTCGCGCGATCGCTTCTGGGAGGGCGACGAGCAGGCGATCGACGTGCTCTACACGTGCCTGGAGACGCTGTGCCGCGTGGCAGCGCCGCTGCTGCCGATGGTCTCCGAGGAGATCTGGAAGCAGCTCACCGGCGGTCGCTCGGTGCACCTCACCGACTGGCCGGACGCGGAGCTGTTCCCGGCCGATCAGGGTCTGGTGGCGCAGATGGACGACGTGCGGCACGTGGCGAGCGTCGGCAACTCGCTGCGCAAGAAGGAGGGGCTGCGGGCGCGTCTGCCGCTCGCGCAGCTCACCGTGGTCCACCACGACCCGGCCTCGCTCGCGCCCTTCGCGGAGATCATCGCCGACGAGCTCAACGTCAAGGACGTGCGGCTCGTGGACGTGGCGAGCGAGGAGTCGCGCTCGATGGGCGTCGAGCAGCGTCTCAGCGTGAACGCGCGCGCCGCCGGGCCGCGCCTGGGCAAGCAGGTGCAGGCCGTCATCAAGGGATCGAAGACGGGCGACTGGTCCGTGGCCGAGGACGGCACGGTCACCTCCGGCGGGATCGCACTGGCCGAGGGCGAGTACTCGCTGGATCTCGTCGCCGGCTCCGACTCGGCGGCCGAGGGCCGGGCGATCGGCGTGCTGCGCGGCGGCGACTTCCTGGTGCTCGACACCCGGGTGACGCCCGAGCTGGAGGCCGAGGGCACCGCCCGCGACGTGGTGCGCGCGATCCAGTCGGCCCGGCGCGACGCGGGGCTCGACGTCTCGGACCGGATCACCCTCACGGTCTCGGGCGACCAGGCCGTCGTCGACGCCGTCGCCGCCCACCGGGACCTGGTGGCGGGCGAGGTCCTCGCGACCGCGCTCGAGGTGCCGGCCGATCCCGCTCCCGGGGCGCACGAGACGAGCGAGAAGGTCTCCGGCGGCACGGTGAATGTGTCGGTCGCGAAGGCGTGAGGCGGCGGGGACCCGGCGCGTCGGCTCGATACGGGCGGTGCCGGGTCCCAGACTGTCGGGGCGGTCCGCGCGCTGGGCGCCGCCGTGGAAGGAGCCCCGGATGACCACCATCGCGCACACCGGAGTCCCCGCCGACGCGCCGCTCGACGCCCTGGCCGGGGTGGCCCTGGAGAACCTCTCGCGACAGTTCCCGTACGCCGCCCACCACGTGCAGGACTCCGCCGAGGACCTACATCAGCCCGCCCGGATGCACCCGGCCTTCGCCACCTCCTTCGACTGGCACTCGAGCGTGCACATGCACTGGCTGCTGGCATCGCTCGTCGAGGCCACGGCCGACGCCCCCTGGCGGGAGCAGGCCCTCGTGCTGCTCGCCGACCACCTCGCCCCGCAGGAGCTCGCGGTCGAAGCGGCCTATCTGCGCGAGCACCCCACCTGGGAGAGGCCCTACGGATGGGCGTGGGCGGCGCAGCTCGCCGTGGCGCTCGCAGAGGCCCGCACACCGGAGCTGCGCCGGCTCGCCGGCGCCGCCGCCCCGCTGCGAGACGAGGTGCTCGCCCTGACGCGCAGCTGGCTCCCGCGCACCCCGCTGCCGGTGCGGCACGGGCTGCACACCAACACCGCGTTCGGCCTGCGCCGCCTGCTGCTCGCGGCCCGCGCGACCCGTGCGGCCTCGGCCGACGAGGCGAGCGGCGAGATCGAGCAGGCCGCCCGGCGGTTCTTCCTCGACGACGCGGACTGGGCCTTCGACCAGGAGCGCAGCGGGCAGGACTTCCTCTCCGCCGGGCTCAGCGAGGCGGACCTCATGATCGAGGTGCTCGACGAGGACGAGCTCGCCGACTGGCTGCCGCGCTTCCTCTCCCGCCTCCGTCCCGGCTCCGACGTGCTCCGCCCCGTCCCCGTGATCGATCCGAGCGACGGGTACCAGTCCCATCTCGACGGGCTCGGCCTCACCGCCGCAGCGAGCGGCCTGCGGATCGCCGACGCGCTCGAGCGGATCGGATCCGAGCACGGCCGGGAGCTCGCCGCAGCCCTGCGGGATGCGGCCCCGCGCCTGATGGAGCCCGGTCTGCGCTCCGCCGTCTCCGAGGAGTACATGGCCTCCCACTGGCTGGCCACGTTCGCCTGGGAGGCGCACCTCGCCCTCGCATCCCGCACCGACTGAAGGAAGCGCCCATGTTCGTCCTCATCGGGGTCGCGCTGGTGATCATCGGCTTCGCCCTGCGCATCAACCCCCTCCTGGTGGTGACCGTCTCCGGCATCGTCACCGCGCTGATCGGCGGCCTCACGCCGGTCGAGATCCTGAACACCTTCGGGACCGGGTTCGCCGGGTCCCGCTCCATCACCACCTTCGTGCTCGTGCTCCCGGTGATCGGCCTGATCGAGCGGTACGGGCTGCAGGCCGCGGCCGGCAACCTGATCCGCAGGCTGAGCGGCCTCACCGCCGGGCGGCTGCTCGCCCTCTACATGCTGATCCGCCAGGCGACGGCCGCGATCGGCCTCCAGTCCGTCGCGGGCCCCGCCCAGACGGTGCGGCCGCTGGTCTACCCGATGGCGGAGGCCGCCGAGGAGCGGCGCCGAGGAGCCGCTCCGAATGAGAAGGCCACCGAGACCATCAAGGGGTACTCGGCCTCGGCCGACACCGTGGGCGTCTTCTTCGGGGAGGACGCCTTCGTGGCGATCGGGTCGATCCTCCTCATCACCTCCTTCGTGGACACCACCTACGGGCTCACCCTCGAGCCCATCCAGCTGGCGCTCTGGGCCGTGCCCGTGGCCGTGATGGCCTACCTGGTGCACGGCACGCGGTTGCTGCGGCTCGACCGCAGGCTCGACCGGCTCGCCGGCGCCGTCCCCGTCCCGCAGGGAGGCGCGAAGTGATCTCCAACGAATGGCTCTACTGGCTGATCGGCGCCTTCTTCCTCACCGTCGCCGTGCTCGTCGCCACGCACGAGGACCACTCGCGCAGGCTCGGCTCCGCGGCGTTCTGGGGGCTGCTGGGCCTCTCGTTCTTCTACTCCACGTTCGTGACCGCCGGCTCCGCGCCCGCCTGGGTGCTGGGCCTCGCGGTGCTCGCGATGGTGGCGATCGCCGGATTCGGCGGACTCGGCAAGGGCACCGAGCACACCACCTCCGAGGAGGAGAGGGAGGGCTTCGCGGCGCGGCTGCGCGGGCGGCTGTTCATCCCCGCGCTGCTCGTGCCGATCGTCACCGTGATCGTGGCGCTGCTCGGCCCGCGGCTCAGCGTGGGCGGCGAGCCGCTGCTCGCGGAGGGCTCGGCCACGCTCACGGGGCTCGGCGTGGGCGCGCTGGTCGCCCTCGTCGTCGCCTGCATCATCCTGCGGCCGCCGCGCCTGTCGGTCCCGTTCACCGAGAGCACGAGACTGCTCGAGGCCATCGGCTGGGCGGCGCTGCTCCCGCAGATGCTCTCGACCCTGGGGACCCTGTTCACGGAGGCCGGCGTCGGCACCGCCGTCGGCGACATCTTCGGATTCATCGTCCCCGAGGACGTCCTGGTCTGGGGCGTGATCGCGTACTGCGTCGGCATGGCCGTGTTCACCGTGATCATGGGCAACGCCTTCGCGGCCTTCCCGATCATGACCGCCGCCGTGGGCTGGCCCATCCTCGTGGAGAACTTCCACGGCAACGCCCCCGCGGTGTTCGCCCTCGGGATGCTCGCCGGGTTCTGCGGGACCCTGTGCACGCCGATGGCCGCGAACTTCAACATCGTGCCGGCCGCGCTGCTGGAGATGAGGAACAAGTACGGCGCGATCGCCGTGCAGATCCCGACGGCGCTGATCATGCTCGTGCTCATCACCGTGTTCATGTGGGGCTTCGCCTTTTCGCACTGAGCATCGGCCTGCGGGGCCTGCGGGGCCTGCGGGGAGGGCGGCGGCGCCGCGACGGCCGGCCCTGATCCGGGACGACCCGACCGGACGCCGTCACGGCTCACCGCGCCCGACGTCGACCACGGTCGAACGGGAGACGTACGTGCCCTCGCCGATGTACCGGCCGTCGAGATCGCCCTGGAGCGCGGACAGGACGGGGTCGGAGGCGGTGTGCTCCTGGATCGATCCGTAGTAGTAGGCGTCCGGGGAACCGCTCTCGAAGGACTCATGGTTCGCCTCGATCCCGCGGACCCCGTCGCTCGCATGCTGCGTGCTCCCGGGCAGCATCACCTCGTGCACGTTCGGCGCGCTCAGGGTGCCGCCTCCCATCTGGGCGCCCTGCAGGTCCAGCTCCGCGATCGGATCGCCGGTGTACTCGAGGTCCGGGCGGTGGGAGGTGCCGAGGGAGAGGTGGGGATCCAGGCCGACGGGGCCGTGCGCCACGTTGACGACCTGGGTCGAGTCCTGGGACGGGATCACCGTCTGCACCGGGGAGCCCGCCGAGAAGCTGTGGGTCACGTTGAAGGTGCCCTCCGCGCCGCAGGTGCTGTTGAAGCTCGGGTCCGCCGCGAGGTGCGAGGTGATGATCCCGCCCTGCGAATGGCCGACCAGCATGACGTCGGCCCCGGCGGGGACGTCGGCGGCCGTCATCGCCGCGCGCACGTCGTCCATCGCGGCAGGGTCTTGGCCCGCGACGAGCCGCAGGTTCGAGCCCCAGTCCCGGGAGTTGCCCGTCTGGCCGTAGGCGCCGGAGAGGTCCTGGACATCGGGGCCCTCGGTGGGCGGCACCTGCACGATGTACACGGGATCGCCGCCGGACGTGCTGCGCACCTCCTGCACGCCGATCTGCCCGGTCGCGAGCGCGCCCGAGGAGTCGGCGCCGCGGCCCTTCATCCGCAGGGAGTCGTTGCCGATGAGGAGGTCGCCCAGGTCCCGCGGGCTCGCCGACGGCGCGTCGTCGACCCGCACATCGGAGACGATGCCGCCGGGACGGTCGTCGAGGAAGGCGGTGTCCTGGTCGTCGTCGCTGACCGCCTCGGAGGTCACGGCACCGGCGGAGCCGAGCGTCACGACCCCGGAGGCCCCGAGCTCCGCGTACGTGGGCGCTCGCTCGCCCGCGGCCCAGTCCTCGAGGATCCCCCCGAACCGGTCGCCGTCCCGGCGCAGCTGGCCGATGGCGTCGCTGCGCCGACCGGAGCGATCGAGCCCCAGCTCGAGGACGTCGAGGCCCGAGTCCCAGCTCCGGCCGACCGCATCGGAGACCGAGTGGGCGGTGCCGGAGAGGAGCTGCTCCCCGGGGTGCTCGAGCCAGTCGGGGATCACGGGGTTGTCGTCCCGCAGGTACCCCTGGTGCATGTCCGACGACGGCGCATCCGGGATTCCCGAGACGGGGTCCGATGCGTCGGGCGCGCAGACGCCGAGCGCTCCCGGTTCCGAGCCACGCCCCCCGCCCGCCCCACCCCCGCTGCCCTGGGCGCTCGAGGCCGCGTCCTGGTCGTCGGCCTGCGCGGCGGCCTGCTCGCCTCGCGAGGCGAGTGCCGCGGTGGCGGACCGGAAGGCGTCCAGGGAGAGCAGTGCCCACAGGGAGCGGAAGGCCTCCGCGTCCGGACCGCTCCACGCGGCGCCCGCGACGGCGGCGTCCAGATGCGACTGCCATGCCTCGAGCCGGTCGGCGGCGCCGCGGAGCTGCTCGGCGTGATCGCGCACCTGTGCGGTGTCCATGCCGCAGAAGCCGCTCATCGTCCGACCCCTGCCGCCCCCGGTCCCACCGTCTCCCGCCGGACCTCCCGGAGTCCCGTCAGTCCCTCGGCCATGTGCCCCTCCTCGCCCGCCGCTCGCGCCGCGGGAGGTGCCCCGCGGTGCATGCCGGTCACGCTAGGTAGACGGTGCCCGTGCGACCACGGCCGGGCGCCCGTTGTGGATGGGCGCACGATGGGGAGGACCCGTGAGGGCGTTCCCCGGCGCGCGCTCGTAGACTGGAGGACGGCCGCCGGCCGTCGGCCGCCGCACTCCACCCCGCCCCACCCCGTCCCGAGGAGCCGCAGTGCCACGTCCGTCCCGTCCGGAGCTCGGCCCTCAGCTGCGCGAGGTCTACGCGGCGCTGCTCGAGCGGGCGCCCGAGAACCGCATCGAGCCCGACCTGAGCCGCATCCGCCGGGTCATGGAGCTGATGGGGGACCCCCAGAACTCCTACCGCTCCATCCGCATCGCCGGCACCAACGGCAAGACCACGACCGCCCGCATCGCCGAGGCGATCCTGCGCGCCGCCGGCCTGCGCACCGGGCGCACCACGAGCCCCCACCTGCACTCCCCGGCCGAGCGGATCGCGATCGACGGCGAGAGCGTCGACGAGGAGACATTCGTCCAGGCCTACCGGGACGTCGAGCCCTTCGCGCTGATGGTCGACGAGGAGTCCCGTGCGGCCGGCGGCCCGCCCCTGACCTACTTCGAGTACCTCACCGCGATGGCCTACCAGGCCTTCGCCTCCGCCCCCGTCGACGTCGCCGTCGTCGAGACCGGCATGGGCGGCACCTGGGACGCGACCGGCGTCGTCGATCCCGACGTCACCGTCATAGCGCCCATCGGCTTCGACCACCAGGAGTACCTGGGCGAGACCATCGAGGAGATCGCGGGGGAGAAGGCCGGGATCCTCACCTCGCGCGCGCTCGCCGTGATCGCCGAGCAGAGCGAGCCCGGGGCCTTCGACGTGATCCGCGAGCGCCTGCTCGAGCTGGGCACCGAGGCCGCGATCGAGGGCGACCAGATCGGCGTGCTCTCGCGCACCCCCGGCGTCGGCGGGCAGCTCGTGGCCTTCCAGGGCATCGCCGGCCGCTACGAGGACGTGTTCCTGCCGCTGCTCGGCGAGCACCAGGCCCACAACGCCCTGCTCGCGATCGCCGCCTGCGAGGCGCTGCTGGGAGGCGGCGAGCAGGTGCTCGGCGCGGACCTGCTCACCGAGGGCCTGGCGACCGTCACCTCCCCGGGCCGTGCCGAGGTGGTGCGCCAGGCGCCGACGATCCTCGTGGACGCCGCCCACAACCCCGCGGGCGCCGAGGCACTGGTCGCGACCGTGCGCGAGAACTTCCGCTTCACCCGCACCATCGGCCTCGTCGGGATTTTGCAGGAGAAGGACGCCGAGCAGCTGCTCGCGACCCTCGAGCCGCTGCTGGACACCGTGGTCGTCACCCAGTCCTCCTCGCCGCGCGCGATCCCCGCCGACCGCCTCGCCGACGTCGCCCGCGACGTCTTCGAGGACGAGGACCGCGTCATCGAGTCCGCCTCCCTGCCCGATGCGATCCAGCGGGCCGTGGACCTCGCGGAGGCCTCGGGCGACCAGTTCGGCGGGGTCGTCGCCGCGGGCTCCGTGACCCTCGCCGCCGAGGTCCGCGACCTGCTCGGCGTGGCCGAGGAGGTCTGAGCATGGCCCTGCACCTCACCCCGTCCCAGCGCCCGCACGGGGCGCAGCGCATGTTCAGCTCCACCACGCTCACCGTCGAGGCGCTCATCGTCTTCTTCGCGGCGCTCGTCTCCCACCAGCTGAACCCCGATGACCGTGTCCCCGTGTGGACGATCTCCCTGATCAGCGCCGTGCTCCTGCTCGCCTGCGCGGGCATGCTGAAGAAGCGCGCCTGGCCGTACGTGCTCGGCGCCCTGCTGCAGATCCCGATCCTGCTGCTGGGGCTGTGGGTGAGCGCCATGTGGATCGTGGGCGCCCTGTTCGCCGTGCTCTTCGTATACGGGGTCCTCAAGGGACACGCGCTGGACCGGGAGAAGGACGCGGTCGACGCCCGCTACTGGGCCGCCCATCCCGAGCAGGCGGACACCCCGGGGACCTGATCCCTCGGTCGAGGGCTGGTCGAGGGCCGGTCGAGGGCTGGCCGACGGCGGTGAGACGCCGTGCGGGCACGACCGATACAGTGCCCTCCATGACCGAACGCACTCTGATCCTGCTCAAGCCCGACGCCGTCGAGCGCGGCCTGCGCGGCGAGATCCTCCGCCGCCTCGAGGCCAAGGGGTACGGCATCGTCGCCCTCGACCAGCGCGTGGCCGACGCCGACACCCTCGCCGCCCACTACGCCGAGCACGAGGGCAAGCCCTTCTACGGCCCGCTCGTCCAGTACATGGGCTCCGGCCCGCTCGTCGCCGTCGTCGCCGAGGGCGAGGGCGTCATCGCCGGCTTCCGCTCGCTCGCCGGCGCCACCAACCCCACCGAGGCGGCGCCCGGCTCGATCCGCGGCGACCTCGCCCGCGAGTGGGACGCCCCGGTGATCCAGAACCTCGTGCACGGCTCCGACTCCGTCGAGTCCGCGACCCGCGAGATCGGGATCTGGTTCCCCTCGCTCGGCTGAGCCCGCTCCGCGCAGCACTGCGGCCGACGGCCCCGCTCCCGCGCCCTCGTGGCTCGGGGGAGCGGGGCCGTCGCCGTTCGCCTGTGAGCAAGGCGACACGCGGTCGTCCTCTCGGATGATGGAAGCGGAGGCCCCTCCCGCTGAGAATGAACCCATGGGCATCGTCATGATCGTCTTCCTCCTCTTCGCCGTCCTCGTTGGGGCGCTCGTCCTCGTGCTGACCGCGCTGAGCTCGCGCGCCGTCGAGCGCGCCGAGGACGGCACCGTGCTGCGCGGTTCCTCGCGCACCCGCCGCGACGCCTGAACGCGCGGTCCGCACCTCCCTCCGTCCCGCCTACACTGGGCGAGGCCTGCGCCGCCCGGCGCCGTTCGACCCGGAGGTGACCTGTGGACCCCAATGACATCCTCGCCGCCCTCGCCGGCACCGGCGGCGGCATCGTCGTCATCGGCGCCGGAGCCTGGGCATGGGTGCGCAGCCGGCGTCGCCGCGGCCAGGGCGGGGATCAGGACGCCGAGGGCCGCCAGGACTCCCAGGGCGCCGGTCGCGCCGATCGCACCGGCGGCTCCACCGCCACCGCGCAGAAGCCCCGCACCGACCGGCCCGCGGCCCCGACCTGGGGCGACACGCTCTCCAAGCCCGCCTCGCCGTCCGCTCCCGCGACGCCCACGGCCGGCAGCGCCTCCGCGCGCGCCGCCCACCCCTCGAACCCCGTCATCCCCGGCACGGAGCCGGGACGCACCACGACGCCCGACTCCGCCTCGACCAGCGCCTCGCCGTCGGCCCCGGCCGATGGCCCCGAGGCCGCGGAGACCACGGAGTCCACGGAGTCCACGGAGCCCACGGAGCTCGCTCAGGCCTCCGGGACCGCCGAGGCGCCCGCCGAGCTGCCGGAGTCCGACGCCCAGGCGCCCGCGGACGCCCAGAGCGCCGAGACCGCGCCGCCGCTCGAGACCCCCGAGCCCGCCGGCAGCCGCATGGAGCGCCTGCGCGACCGGCTCTCGCGCTCCGGCTCGCTCGGCCGCGGCCTGCTGGGCCTGCTCACGAGCGGCACGATCGACGAGAGCACCTGGGACGAGATCGAGGAGACGCTGCTGCTGGCCGATCTCGGCCCCGACGCGACCGACGAGCTCATGGAGAACCTGCGTCGCCGGATCCAGGTCATCAGCACCGACGACCCCGCGCAGATCCGCGAGGCCCTGCGCGCCGAGCTGCTCGCCCTCGTCGACCCGAGCCTGGACCGCCGTCTCGCCGCGACCCGCCGCGAGGCGCCCGACGGCACCGAGGTGCCCTCCGTCGCCCTCATGGTGGGCGTCAACGGCACCGGCAAGACCACGACCGTCGGCAAGCTCGCCCGCGTGCTCGTCGCCGAGGACCGCAGCGTCGTCCTCGGTGCGGCCGACACCTTCCGCGCCGCGGCCGCCGACCAGCTCGCCACCTGGGGATCCCGCGTGGGCGTGGACACCGTGCGCTCGGACCGCGACGGGGCCGACCCCGCCTCGGTCGCCTTCGACGCCGTCGCCCAGGGCATCGCGCAGCAGGCCGACGTCGTCATCATCGACACCGCCGGCCGCCTGCAGAACAAGAAGGGCCTCATGGACGAGCTCGGCAAGGTGCGCCGGGTCGCCGAGAAGGCCCTGCACGGCGACGGCGTCGCCGAGGTGCTGCTCGTGCTGGACGCGACCACCGGGCAGAACGGCATGCAGCAGGCGAAGGTCTTCTCCGAGGTCGTCGACGTGACCGGCATCGTGCTCACCAAGCTCGACGGCACCGCCAAGGGCGGCATCGTCGTCAACGTGCAGCGCGCGCTCGGCGTCCCGGTGAAGATGGTCGGGCTCGGGGAGGGCATGGATGACCTCGCCCCCTTCGACCCGCACGGCTTCGTCGACGCCCTCCTGGAGGCCTGAGCCGGCCGCGGTCGGCGCGCTCCGTGGGCGTCCACGCCCCGGACCCGAGATCACAAAAGGATCACGGCAGGGCCTGGAGGAGCGGACGATCAACTCTGCGCCGCACGATGTGGGGACGATCCACCCGGGTCGCGCCGGGCCCTCGGCCCGGGCCCTCCGAGCCAGGACACCGACATGGCCTTCACCCTCGATACGGGAGCCACAGCGTGGCTCCTGGTCAGCGCGTCCCTCGTGCTGCTCATGACGCCCGCCCTCGCGTTCTTCTACGGCGGCATGGTGCGCGCCCGCACCGTGCTCAACATGATGCTGATGTCCTTCGCCGCCCTCGGGGTCGGCGCGATCGTCTGGACGCTCGTCGGCTACTCGATCGCTTTCGGCGACGACATCGCCGGACTCTTCGGCAATCCGTTCCAGTTCCTCGGCCTTCACGGCGAAGACGGCCAGTCCCTCCTGGCCGAATCGGGCGTCCCCTTCCTCGTAGCCGCGGGCTTCCAGATGACCTTCGCGATCATCACGGTGGCCCTGATCTCCGGTGCGATCGCGGATCGCGTGAGATTCGGTACGTGGATCGCCTTCAGCGCGATCTGGATCGTCCTGTGCTATGCGCCGATGGCGCACATGGTCTGGGGTGGCGGCCTGCTCTCGGCCGACGGACCGTTCGCGGCGATCGCGGAGCCGATCGACTTCGCAGGCGGCACGGTCGTGCACATCAACGCGGGCACAGCCGGCCTGGTGCTCGCCCTGATCGTCGGCAAGCGGCTGGGATGGCGCAAGGATCCGATGAAGCCTCACAGCCTGCCGCTGGTGATGCTGGGAGCTGCGCTGCTGTGGTTCGGCTGGTTCGGCTTCAATGCGGGCTCGGCCGGCACCGCCGACTCCACGGCCGGACTCGCATGGGTCAACACCACGGTCGCGACTGCCGCCGCGATGCTCGGCTGGATGATCACCGAGAAGATCCGGGACAAGAACGTCACCAGCCTGGGAGCCGCCTCGGGCGTGGTCGCGGGTCTGGTGGCGATCACGCCGGCCGCCGGCTCGGTGAGCCCGATCGGCTCGATCGTGCTCGGCGCGATCGCCGGCATCGTCTGTGCGCTGGCGGTCGGGCTCAAGTACCGTCTCGGCTTCGACGACTCGCTCGACGTCGTCGGCGTGCACCTCGTCGGCGGTCTCGTGGGCACCGTACTCATCGGGTTCCTCGCCACCGACAGCGGCCTCCTCTACGGAGGTGGGGTGCGCCAGCTGCTGGTCCAGATCGTGATCGCTGTTGCGGCCGTGATCTTCTCCGCCGTGGTGACGACGATCATCGCGCTGTTGCTGAAGGCCCTGATGGGCTGGAGGGTCAGCGAGGAGGACGAACTCACCGGGATCGATGTCACCCACCACGCCGAGACGGGATGGGACCTCATGGGGGGCTTCGGCTCCCGTCGGGCCGCGGGTTCCCCGCAGAGCACGGGTGCCTCCACCGGTTCAGCGGGCTCCGCCCCGTACGGTGAGACCATGTCCGCGCATGCCGCTGCGCAGGATCCGCCCACCGACAGCTCGTCCCCGGAGGACGACCGCGAGTCCCGTCCCGCCCAGCCCGCCACCACAGGAGAGCCCCGATGAAGCTCGTCACCGCCATCGTCCAGCCGCACGCGCTCAGCGACGTCGCCGACGCCCTCCGCGAGTACGGGATCGCCGGGATGACCGTCACCCAGGTCGCGGGCTACGGCCGACAGGGGGGCCACACCGAGGTCTATCGCGGCGCAGAGTACAGCATCGACCAGATCCCGAAGTCCCGCATCGAGATCGTCCTGCCCGACGAGAGCGTCGCCGAGGCCGTGGACCTCATCGTGCGCACCGCACGCAGCGGTCGCATCGGCGACGGCAAGGTCTGGGTGACCGACGTCGTCGACGTGGTGCGCGTGCGCACGGGGGAGCGGGGCGCGGATGCCATCTGAGCCGCTGCCCGGCAGGCGTCTCACCCACGTCCTGCACGCGGGCTTCGCGGACCCGCAGGCCGGCCCCTCCCGGCGCCGCGAGCATGCCGTCCTGGTGGACGAGTGGCTCGGCGAGCTCTGGGAGGCGGCCGGCCCGCCGGCGTCCGGCGCCGCCCTCGCCGCGATCGGCTCCCTGGGCCGCCTCGACCTGGGGCCCATGAGCGACCTGGACCTGATCCTGCTCGTGGACCGCGAGCAGGTCGACGAGGAGGAGGCCTCCCGGCTGGCCGCTGGCCTGTGGTACCCGATCTGGGACTCGGGGACCTCCCTCGACCATGCCGTGCGCAGCCCCGCCGAGTGCGCCGAAGTGGCGCGCGAGGACCTGCGCGCGGCGATCTCCCTGCTCGACCTGCGGCCCGTCGTCGGCGACGCCGCGCTCGTCGACGAGTCGGCGGCGCGGGTGAGGGCGCAGTGGCGCCGCGACGCCCGCCGCTTCACCGAGGACATGATCCGCATCGCCGAGGACCGGGAGGGCCGCTACGGCCAGCTCGCCCACTCCACCGAGCCCAACCTCAAGTCCGACCGCGGCGGCCTGCGCGATGCCGTGGTGATCCGCGCCTTCGCCGAGTCCTGGCTCGCCGACCACGACCACCGCGTCCTCGAGGAGGCCTCGGGCGTGCTGCTCGACGCCCGCGACGCCCTGCAGACCGTCACCGGGCGCAGCACCACGCGGCTCGCGCGCGCGGAGCAGGACGCGGTCGCCGCCCTCACCGGCCACGACACCGCCGACGACCATCTCGCCGCCCTCGCCGACGCCTCCCGTGCGGTCGCCTGGCAGCTGCACCGCACCGTGCGCGCGGCGCGCGCCGCCGCGGCCCCCGGCGGGCGCGGCACCCGCGGACTGGGCGCCGACCGCCGCCCGGCCCTCACCCGGCACCCGCACGGCGTCATCGTCCAGGCCGACGAGATCTCGATCGACCCGCGCGTCACCGACCCCCTGCGCGACCTGGCCGCGGTGCGGCTCGCCGCGACCACCGGCATGCCGCTCTCCGATGCGACCCTCACCCGTCTCGCCGCCGGGTCCGCGCGCGCCTCCCTGAGCTCCGTGCAGCGCGACGTGCTCGTGGACGCGCTCGCCGGGGAGCGCATCGGCGCCGCCTACGAGGCCCTCGACGTCCACGGGGCCTTCGGCCGCTGGGTCGCCGGCTGGGACGGGGTGCGCAACCGCCCCCAGCGCTCGCCGGTGCACCGCTTCACCGTGGACCGCCACCAGATCGAGACCGTCCGCGAGTCCCAGGCGATGCTGGGCACCGTCGACCGGCCGGACATCCTGCTGGTCGCCGCCCTCCTGCACGACCTCGGCAAGCGGGCCGGCAGCCGGGACCACGCCGCCGAGGGGGCGCCGCTCGCCCGCGCCGCCGCGCTGCGCCTCGGCTTCGACGCGAGGGACGCCGACCTCGTCGAGCTGCTCGTGCGCGAGCACCTCACCCTGGTCGAGCTCGCGACCGGGCGCGACCTCTCGGACGCGAGCACGCTCGAGGCCCTGCTCCAGGCCGTCGGCCGTGACCTGACGACTCTCGAGCTGCTGCGCGCCCTCACCGAGGCCGACGCCCGCGCGGCCGGCCCCGCCGCGTGGTCCTCGTGGCGCTCCCAGCTCGTCGACCACCTCACCGCGCAGGCCCGCGACGCCCTCACCGGCACGCCCCGCGCCCCGCGCGACCTGCTCGCGCCGCAGCGCGCCGTCCAGGAGGCCGTGCGCGAGGCCGTCGTGCGCACGGGCTCAGCCCAGGTCCTCTATCCCGCCCCGACCGACGAGGAGCCCATCACCCAGGTGTGCCTGGGCGCGTCCGACGGGCCCGGGGTCTTCGCCGCCCAGGCGCGGGTCCTCGCCCGCCACCGGATGGACGTGCGCAGCGCGGTCGTGCTCACCCTCGACGGCGTCGCCGTGAACACCTGGTGGGTGACGGGCAGGCCGTCGGACCAGCCGCACCCGACCGCGCTGCGCTCGGCCCTCGAGAGGGAGCTGCGGCGCCGGGAGGATCCCGCGGCGCGCGTCCTGGACGTCGATCCCGGCGCCCCGCCGCGCACCGCCGAGGACGCCCCGGTGGTGACCCTGCTGCCCGGGGCCTCGAGCGAGGCGACCGTCGTGCAGGTCAACGCCCGCAACCGCCCGAGCCTGCTCGCGGACGTCGCCGAGATGATCACCCTCCTCCGCCTCCACGTGCGCAGCGCCCATGTGATGACCCTCGGCCAGCGCGCCGTCGACGTCCTCTACCTCACCGATGCGCGCGGGCGTCCGCTCGAGGCGCCGATGGTGGGCCGGGTCATCGCCGCGCTCATGGACGCGGCCGCGACCTGACCGGCTGACCGGCGCGCGTGCGATGCGCGCGAGGGGTCCGAGGGCGACCCGAGGGTGAGGTGGGCCGCGCCGGGGCCTCCCGGCCAGGGTCCGCCCCGGACGGCTGACTACACTGGGGCGGTCCGTCCGAGCAAGGGGAAGCCGCTTTCGTGTTCAACAACCTCTCCGACCGCATCACCGCGTCCCTCAAGGGGCTGCGAGGCCATGGCCGTCTGAGCGAGGCGGACGTCGACAAGACGATCCGCGAGATCCGCCGCGCGCTGCTCGACGCCGACGTCGCCGTCCCCGTCGTCCGGGACTTCACCGGGCGCGTGCGCGAGCGCGCCCTGGGCGAGGAGGTCTCGAAGGCCCTCAACCCCGCCCAGCAGGTCGTGAAGATCGTCAACGACGAGCTGGTGGACGTCCTCGGCGGCGCCACCGGCGAGCTCACCTGGGCGAAGAACCCGCCCACGGTCATCATGCTCGCGGGCCTCCAGGGCGCCGGCAAGACCACCCTCGCGGGCAAGCTCGCGAAGTGGACGAAGGACCAGGGGCACACGCCGATGCTGGTCGCGGCCGACCTCCAGCGCCCCAACGCCGTCAACCAGCTGCAGATCGTCGGCGAGCGCGCGGGCGTGCCGGTGTTCGCCCCCGAGCCGGGCAACGGCGTGGGCGACCCGGTGCAGGTCGCCCTCAACGGCGTCTCCACCGCGCAGTTCCAGCAGCACGACGTCGTCATCGTCGACACCGCCGGCCGGCTCGGCGTCGACGAGGAGATGATGCAGCAGGCGCGCGACATCCGCGACGCCGTGCACCCCGACGACACCCTCTTCGTGGTCGACGCGATGATCGGCCAGGACGCCGCGCGCGTCGCCGAGGCCTTCCGCGACGGCGTCGGCTTCACCGGCGTCGTCCTGTCCAAGCTCGACGGCGACGCCCGCGGCGGCGCGGCCCTCTCGATCACGGGCGTCACCCAGCGCCCCATCCTCTTCGCCTCCACCGGCGAGCAGCTGGGCGACTTCGAGCGCTTCCATCCCGACCGCATGGCCGGGCGGATCCTCGACATGGGCGACGTGCTCACCCTCATCGAGCAGGCCGAGCGCACCTTCGACCAGGCCGAGGCCGAGAAGACCGCGAAGAAGCTCCAGAGCGGCCAGGACCTCACCCTCGACGACTTCCTGGGCCTCATGCAGCAGGTCAAGAAGATGGGCAGCCTCAAGAAGATGCTCGGCATGATGCCGAACATGGGGCAGTTCCGCGACCAGCTCGACAGCTTCGACGACAGCCAGCTGGGCCGCATCGAGGCGATCATCCACTCGATGACCCCTTCCGAGCGCGCCGACCCCAAGCTCATCAACGGCTCGCGCCGCTCCCGCATCGCCAAGGGCTCCGGCTCGACCGTGCAGCAGGTCAACCAGCTGCTCGAGAACTTCAAGAACGCCCAGCAGGCCATGCGCTCGATGGGCCGCGGCGGCGGCGGAGGCATGCCGGGCATGCCCGGGATGCCCGGCATGGGCGGCGGCAAGAAGTCCCGTGGCCGCATGCAGGCCCCGGCGAAGAAGGGCAAGAAGTCGAAGTCGAAGAACCCGGCGAAGGCGGCCCGCGAGGAGGCCGAGGCCGCGCGCCGCGCCGCCGAGGAGCCCGCGGACTCCGGCTCGGCCTTCGGCCCCGGCGCGGGCGGCGGGTCCTCGGACCTCTCGGACATCGATCCCTCGCAGCTGCCCGCGGAGATGCAGAAGCTCTTCGGCCGCGGCCGCTGAGCCGCGGCGCGATCCTCGCGGGTCCTCAGCCGCCGAGCACCTCGGCGAGCTGGCCCAGGGTGGACTCCCAGCCCTGCCGGTAGTTCTCCTGCAGGGAGTCCTCGGCCCAGGGGCCCGTGTGGCGCACGCGCAGACGGGTGTTCCCCGGGGACGTCCCCTCCTCCAGGCGCAGGTCGATCGCCTCGTCGGCCGCGGTGCCGCTCGCCTCGGACCACACCCAGGTCGCCGCGAGGCGGGCGGGGCGCTCGACCACGAGGCGTTCGAGGTCGAGGGTCGTGGCGATCCTCGGGGCGGTGATCCGGGCCGCGCCGCGCTCGCGGTCGAGCTCGACCTCGACGTCGTCCCAGTGGCGCCACCACCAGGACGCGAGCCCCTCGCGCGTGGTCAGCGCCTCCCAGACCCGCTCGGGGGAGGCCGGCAGCACGCGCTCGATCTCGACGGGGCGCTGCGTCATCAGGTGCCAGCGCTCGGCGGCGGCGGTCTCGATCGCCGCATCGTCCTCCGCGTCGGCCGCCTCGCAGCCGAGCTCCCGGGCGAGGGCCTGGAGCACCTGCTCCCAGCCGCCGCCGTAGCCCTCGACGTGATCGGGCTCGGCGAGGGAGTGGCGCACCCCGATCTCGCTGCCCGCACCGTCCGGCCCGGGGCGCACGCGCACGTGCAGGACGCTCTCGCGCTCGCCCTGCCAGGACCACGTGGTCGCCAGGTGCTCAGGGTCCAGCAGCAGGAGCCGGCCGACGGCTGCGTCCGAGGCCTCGTCGCCCAGTCTCAGCTCGAAGGCGTCCCCGGCCGCGGCCGGATCCCCGTCGAGGGCGCCCAGCCAGCGTCCGCGCCGCTCGGGGTCGGCGAGGGCCTCGCGCACAGCCTCGGGCGCGGCGGAGACGCGGCGGAGCAGCACCAGCTCGGGGGACTCCGCCGTCCCCAGCAGGAAGCGGGAGGTCGGGTGCGGGCTCATGGGTGCTCCTTCGACGATGGTGAGTGACGCACGGCACATCCAGTGAAGCACTCCGGGGTCTCGAACGACAGCCCTCGCCCTCGGGGCGGCCCGCTGCTCGATAGCCTCGGGGCATGCGCACCGATGCCCCCTCCGTCCGCGCCGCCCGCGAGTCCTTCGCCGAGGGCCGACGCCCCGCCGCCGACGGCCCCGCCTACGACCGCGCCGAGGCGACGGCCTCGCCCGTCCTGCACCTGACCGGGCCGATCCTGCTCGGGCCCGAGGAGGAGCTCGCCGAGGCCTGGGTGGCGGGCGGGCGCATCCACCACGAGAAGCCGGACCTCCCCGCCGGGACCGGGATCGAGCGGATCGACGGCTTCGTGCTGCCCGGTCTCGCGGACCTCCACTGCCACGTGGGCATCAGCGACGAGGGCACCGCGACGGGACTCGAGGGCGCCCGCGCCCAGGCGCGCATCGACCGCGACACCGGCGTGCTCCTCATCCGCGACGCCGGCTCCATCACCGACACCGCGCCCCTGCAGCGCGAGGCCGATCTGCCCCGCATCGTCCGCGCGGGACGGCACGTCGCCCGCACCCGTCGCTACCTCATCGGCTACGCCCACGAGGTCGACCCGGAGGACCTGCCCGCCACCGTCGCCGCCGAGGCCGAGCGCGGCGACGGCTGGGTGAAGCTCGTCGGCGACTGGATCGACCGGCAGGTCGGGGACCTCACCCCGACCTGGTCGGCCGACGACTTCCGCGCCGCGGCCGAGGCCGCGCACGCCCACGGCGCCCGCATCACGACGCACACCTTCGACGAGGAGACCCTGCCGCTGGTCCTCGACGCGGGCTTCGACTGCCTCGAGCACGCGACCGGTCTCACGGGCGACACCATCGCCCGCGCCGCCGAGGCGGGCGTGCCCGTGGTGACCACGCTCGTGAACGTCGACGAGTTCGAGACGTACGCGAGCCAGGGGGAGCGGAAGTTCCCCGACTACGCGGCGCACATGCGGCGCCTGCGCGCACGGCGGTTCGAGCGCACGCGCGACGCCCACGACGCCGGCGTCCAGCTGCTCACCGGCACGGACGCCGGGGGAGTGCTGGGCCACGGCATCATCCACGACGAGCTCGACGAGCTCGCCGCCTGCGGGCTCGATCCGCTCGCGATCCTCCAGGCGGCCTCCTGGGGGCCTCGCGCGTTCCTCGGCGCCCCCGGCCTCGAGGACGGCGCCCCCGCCGATCTCCTCGTCGCGTGCGAGGATCCCCGCCGCGACCATCGCGCGCTGCGGGATCCCGCGCACATCGTGCTCGGCGGCGCGGTCATCCGCTGACGGCGGCATCCGCTCACGGCGGCGGTCGTTCCCTCCATCCCCTTCATCCCATCCCACTCCGCTCCGGGAGAACCACCATGACCGTCGACCCCTTCGGCTCCGCCTCCGACCCCACCGCTCCCGACCCCGCCGCCCCCTCCGACGCCGACGTCGTCGCGCTGCTCACCGGCGCACGGTTCGTGACGGTCAAGGGCTTCGGATCCGGCTACGACTGCGAGGAGGTCGACCAGTACCTCGACCGCCTCGCCCGGGAGGTCGGGGCCTCCGGGCGCCGGCGCGACCTCGAGCTGCTCGGCGGGATCTCCGACGTGCGCTTCACCCCGCGCATGTCCGGCGTCCGCTACGCGATGGACGCGGTCGACGACTTCCTGGACTCCCGGGCGGCTCCCGCCGCCGCCGCCGTGCTGGGGCGGGCACAGGGGGCGAGCCGAATCGCCGAGGGCACCGCGACGGGTGCGATCGCGGCCGAGCTGCAGGAATCGCGCTTCGCCCCGGCGCGCCGCGGGGACCGCTACGACATGGACGGCATCGACCAGCTCCTGGACCAGGCCTTCGCGGCGCTCACGGCCGAGGGCGACGAGCACTCCCGCGCGGACGCCGCCCTGCAGCTGCTCCTCGGCGGACGGCCCACCGCCGTCCGCCGCCTGCGCGAGGGGTACCGCAGCGCCGACGTCGACGACTTCCTGCGCGGCATCGTCGAGCGGCTGCGCGGGATCTGAGCGCCGCGCCGCCGTCCGACGGGCGGCGGCCGCCGTGATGCCCATCGCCCTCTCGGCCCAGGGGTGGCCGAAAGGCGCTCCGCGTCGCACAATGGATTTGTGCACCAAACATTGGTGCGCAAGGCACCGACGTCGACGGAGGGCACATGGACAGGCCACGCGGCACCGACTCCTTCTCCTGGCTGTATCGCACCGGGTTCCGGACGAGCTATATCCTGCTGCACATCAAGGGGCCGGCCACGCTCGACTCGGCCATCGACCCCCGCGCCCGGCGCAAGCGCGAGTACCTGCGCCGACGCGACCTGCATCGGCAGTGGCGCGAGAGCAGGCGGACGGACAGCGAGAGCAGGCAGACGGACCAGCGGGAGGAATCCTCGACGTGAGCGGGACTCGGGCAGACGCGGGCGCGACGAGCGATGCCGCGCGGCAGGAGGTCGACCCCCTCGCGCTCGAGAGCCAGGTGTGCTTCGCCATCACGCGCGCGTCCCGCGGGATCGTCGCGGCCTACCGGCCCGTGCTCGAACCCCTGCATCTGACGCATCCGCAGTACCTGGTCATGCTCGCCCTGTGGCAGGAGTCCCCGCTCTCCCTGAAGGAGCTCAGCTCCCGGCTGGCTCTGGACCCCGGGACCCTGTCGCCCCTGGTGAAGAGGCTCGAGTCCACCGGCTATCTCGAGCGGACCCGGGCCTCGGAGGACGAGCGCTCGCTCGCGATCGTGCTCACCGACACCGGCCGGGCCCTGCGCGAGCGCGCGCAGGCCGTCCCCGGCATCATGCGCGAGCGCCTGGGGATGGACGAGGACGATGTGCAGGCGCTGCACGCCGGGATGATGAAGGTCGTCGAGCTCGCGGCGCGCTCCGAGCAGGGCGGGCCCGCGGAGATCTGACGGGCGTCGGGCGGACGGCGCGCCGCGGTGCGCGGACGGCGGCCTCGGCCCTGTAGCGTCGGCGCATGCACTCCGAGGACGCAGCGCACCCCTCCCCGCACCCCAGAGATCGCACCGACGCCCCCTCGACGTCGGAGGCGCCCACCGCCGTCGACGCGGTCGAGGAGGCCTCCGGCCCCGCCCGCTGGCGGATCATCGGACCCGGCCTCGTCGTGGCCGCGACCGGCATCGGCGCGGGCGACCTCGTGGCGACCCTCGTCGCCGGGTCCCGCTACGGCTACGCCCTGCTGTGGGCCGCGGTCGCCGGCGTCGTCATCAAGATCTTCCTCGTCGAAGGCGCGGGCCGCTGGACGCTCGCCACCGGGCACTCGATCTTCGAGGGCTGGCGGCGCGTGGGCCGCTGGACCTCCTGGTACTTCGGGCCCTACATCATGGTCTGGGGCTTCGTGTACGGTGCGACCGCCATGAGCGCCTCCGCGCTGCCGATCGCCGCGCTCGTCCCGCAGCTGCCCGTGATCGGCGACATCGGTCTGTTCGCCCACATGCCTCTGGCCGTCTACGCGGTCTTCTCGGGTCTGGTCGGCGCGGGGCTCGTGTGGTTCGGCCGCTACCACGCCCTCGAGAAGGTCGTCGCGGTGCTGGTCGGCATCATGTTCGTGACCGTCGTCGGCGCGGCCGTCATCACCCTGCCGAACATCCCGGACATCCTAGGAGGGCTGATCCCGCGGATCCCCGAGGGCGGACTCTGGTACACCCTGAGCATCGCGGGCGGCGTGGGCGGCACCATCACGCTCGCCGCCTACGGCTACTGGCTCACCGAGAAGGGCTGGTCCACGCCGCGCTGGATGCGCGTGATGCGGATCGACAACGCGATGGCCTACGTCATCTCCGGCATCTTCGTGGTCGCGATGCTCATCGTCGGCGCCGAGCTGCTGTACTCCAGCGGCATCGCGATCGGCGAGGAGGACCGCGGTCTGCTGGATCTCGCGGACGTCCTCGCCTCCCGCTACGGCACCGCCATGAGCTGGGTCTTCCTCATCGGCTTCTGGGCATCGTCGTTCTCCTCCGTGCTGGGCGTGTGGAACGGCGTCTCCATCATGTTCGCCGACTTCTGGGGCAGCGCCCGCAAGCTCCCCGAGGACCACCCGAAGCGGCGCATCGGCGGCACCTACTACCGCTTCTTCATCCTCTGGCTGACGTTCCCGCCGATGCTCCTGCTGCTGCTCGGCAAGCCCGTGCAGGTGATCGTCGCCTACGGCGTGCTGGGGTCGCTGTTCATGCCCTTCCTCGCGATCACGCTGCTGGTGCTCATGAACTCCCGGCACATGCCCGAGCGCTGGCGCAACGGCTGGGTGCTCAACGCGATCCTCGGGATCGTCGCGGTCGTGTTCATCGCGCTCGGCGGCAATCAGCTCGTGGGCGCGATCGCCGGCGCCTGAGGCGGGGGAGGGGCCGTGTGCCTCGGGGCACACGCCCTCGCCTGGCGACCGCCCGTCGGGCCTGGCATAATCGACCCCTGTATGCGCGCCGACCGGCCCTCTACCCGTCTTCGCGCGTCACCCCGAGACGCGTCAGCGCCCGCATGACCCCACAGGCTGCGGCGCGGCTCACCCGAACATCGCCGAAGGAGAGTCCACACTCGTGGCCGTCAAGATCCGTCTCAAGCGCATGGGCAAGATCCGTGCACCGTTCTACCGCATCGTCGTGGCCGACTCGCGCAAGAAGCGCGACGGCGCCGTGATCGAGGAGATCGGCAAGTACCACCCCACCGAGCAGCCCTCGTTCATCGAGGTCCAGTCCGAGCGCGCGCAGTACTGGCTCGGCGTGGGTGCGCAGCCCACCGAGCAGGTCGCCGCGATCCTCAAGGTCACCGGCGACTGGCAGAAGTTCACCGGTGAGGGCGACGCCGCCGGCTCCCTCAAGGGCGCCGAGTCCAAGCAGTCCGCCGAGGACCTCATCGCCGAGGCCGACAAGGCCGCCGCCGCGTCCCGCGAGGACGCGAAGAAGGCCAAGGACGCGGACGCGGCCGAGCAGCCCGAGGGCCAGGACGTCGAGCCCGGCTCCGAGGAGGCCCCCGCCGAGGGCGAGACCACCGCCGAGGCCGCCGCCGCCGACGACGCGAAGCCCGACGAGGCCTGAGATGAGCGCACGCGCTGAGGCTCTCGACCACCTGGTCCGCGGCATCGTCGACAACCCCGACGACGTCCGCGTCACCGAGAAGGACACCCGGCGCGGCCCGCTCCTCGAGGTGCGCGTCAGCCCCGAGGACCTGGGGCGCGTGATCGGCCGCTCGGGCCGCACCGCCCGCGCCCTGCGCACCGTCACCGGAGCGATCTCCGAGGACGACGTGCGGGTGGACATCGTCGATGTCGACCGGCGCTGAGCAGAGCTCATCTCGCACCGCACACGGAGGCGGCACCGGTCACCGGTGCCGCCTCCGTCGCGTCAGGGCCCGTCGGCCCCATCCCCTCCGGCAGAAAGCGATCCCATGAACGCACTGGACGTCACCGTCGCGACCATCGGCAAGGCCCACGGGCTCAAGGGCGAGGTCGCGCTGATCCTGCGCACCGACCAGCCCGAGGAGCGCCTCGCCGCCGGCACCGTCTTCACCGCCGCGACGGAGACCGGCGAGCGGGACCTCACGGTCGCCGCGACCCGCATCCAGCAGGGACGCTGGTACGCGCGCTTCTCCGAGGTCTCGAGCCGCACCGACGCCGAGTCCCTGCGAGGGGTCGAGCTGACCCTCGCCGTGGACACCGAGGTCGAGGCCGAGGAGGACCCGGAGGCCTGGTACCCCTCCGAGCTCAAGGGCCTCGCCGTGCGCCACGTCGACGGACGCGAGCTGGGCACCGTCATCGATCTCGAGCACTACCCGGCCCAGGACCTGCTCATCGTGCGCGCCGCCGACGGCCGTCGCGTCATGCTGCCCTTCGTCGAGGAGCTCGTGCCCGAGGTCGACATCGAGGCCGGCACGGTGCTCGCCGACCCGCCCGGAGGTCTCTTCGAGGCGACGGACGAGGACGCCCCGGGGACCGGGGCCTGAGCCGTGCGCGTCGACGCGATCACCATCTTCCCCGAGTACCTCCAGGCCCTCGACCTCTCCCTCATCGGGAAGGCGGCGCGCGACGGCCTGATCTCCGTGCACCGTCACGACCTGCGGACCTGGACCCACGACCGCCATCGCACGGTCGACGACTCGCCGCTCGGCGGGGGCGCCGGCATGGTCATGAAGCCCGAGCCCTGGGCCGAGGCCTTCGCCGCCGTGCTCGCCGCGGGCCGCGCCGAGCTCGGGGCCGACGCACGTCCGCTCATCGTCTTCCCGAATCCCGCGGGGCGGGTGTTCCGGCAGGACCTCGCCCAGGAGTGGTCCGCGCGCGAGTGGATCGTCTTCGCGTGCGGGCGCTACGAGGGCATCGACGAGCGGGTCTACGAGCACCTGGCCGACGAGGGCCACGAGGTCGCCCTGGTCTCCCTCGGCGACTACGTGCTGAACGGGGGAGAGGTCGCCGTGCTCGCCCTCACCGAGGCGATCGTGCGCCTGGTCCCCGGCGTCGTCGGGAACGCGGCGTCGCTGGTCGAGGAGTCCCATTCCGACGGGATGCTCGAATACCCCCTGTACACGCGGCCGGCGCGCTGGACGGACCCGTCCGGCGCCGTGCGCGAGGCCCCCGAGATCCTGCTCTCCGGGGACCACGGACGGATCGCGGCCTGGCGCGCCGAGCGCTCCGCCGAGCGCACGCGGCAGCGCCGCCCCGACCTCTGGGACGCCCGCGGCTGATCCCTCCTGGCGTCCATCCCCCGCCCGGGCGTGATCTGCGCCGGACCGGATTGCCGGGGCGCTCGCGCTGCTGGCAGAATGACCCGCTGTGTGCATGCCGCGCACCGCTCTGCCCCAGGGGAGCGATGCAGGCAGCGGCCGGGCAGGTCCGTCGCGTCGGAAACGCGGCCAGAGGCCCAGCACCACGGAGCGGCGCGACTCCTCGCGAGCGGCGCCGCACCGGAACCCACGGTTCACCATGCAGGGGCTCAGGGCCCTTCGAGAACCCCGTCCGACCTGGGGCGAACGGCAGGAGAGAACGATGCAGAAGCTCGATGCGATCGATCAGGCGCAGCTGCGGGACGACGTCCCCGATTTCCGCGCCGGCGACAACATCAAGGTCCACGTGAAGGTCGTCGAGGGCAACCGCTCCCGCGTGCAGGTCTTCCAGGGCTACGTCATCGCCCGTCAGGGCGACGGCATCCGCGAGACCTTCCGCGTGCGCAAGGTGTCCTTCGGCGTCGGCGTGGAGCGCGTGTTCCCCGTCCACGCCCCCACGATCGACAAGATCGAGGTCGTCACCCGCGGTGACGTCCGCCGCGCGAAGCTGTACTACCTGCGCAACCTCACGGGCAAGAAGGCCCGCATCAAGGAGAAGCGCGAGCACTCCTGAGCGTGCCCAGCACCTCGTCCACGCGGCGGCGGCCACTCCTGGTGGCCGCCGCCGCGTGCGTCGTCCTGCTGCTGGTCGTCGCGTTCGGGGTGCGCCAGTTCGTCGCCGCGCCGTTTCGGGTCCCCAGCGGATCGATGGAGCCGACGCTGCGCTCGGGCGACGTGATCCTCGCCGACCGCACCGGAGGTACGGCGGTGCAGCGCGGCGAGCTCGTCGTCTTCGACGGCTCGGGCTACTTCCCGAAGGACGGCGCGATCTCGCGCTACTGGGTCAAGCGCGTGGTGGCCGTGGGCGGCGACAGCATCCGCTGCTGCGACGACGGCGGGCACCTCGTGCTGAACGGCGAGAGGCTCGAGGAGCCCTACCTCGCGCCCGGCACCGACACCACCACGGTCCGCTTCGACCTCGAGGTCCCCGAGGGGCGCATGTTCGTCCTCGGCGACAACCGGGCGGACTCCACGGATTCCCGCTTCCTGCTCGGATCGCCCGGCGGGGGCATGATCCCGACCGATCGCGTGATCGGTGAGGCCAGTCGCATTGTCTGGCCCCTGGGAAGAGCGGGCCGACTCGACCGATAGGATCAGCGCGATGAACGAGAAGGCGCCGACCCCCGGGGACCACGATCCCGAGGACGCGACCGTCCGCGACCAGTCGTCGGAGGCCGCGAGCGCCGGCGGCGCGGGGCAGCAGCCCCAGCCCGGCCGGAGCGGGGGCGCACGCGCCGCGAGGCGCCGCGGATACCGCGGGAGCTGGCTCGACTACGCGGTGACCATGCTGGTCGCGCTGATCATCGCCGTGCTCGTCAAGACCTTCCTCATCCAGCCGTTCTTCATCCCCTCGGACTCGATGAACCCGACGCTGGTCCAGAACGACAAGATCCTGGTCTCGAAGCTGAGCCCCGGGGTCTTCGACCTCCATCGCGGCGACGTCGTCGTCTTCGAGGACACCCAGAACTGGATGCAGAGCGAGACAGGGACGGACCAGTCCTCCCGCTACCGCCTGCTCTCGGTGCTCAGCTGGGTGGGACTGGCCCCCGATCCCTCGCAGAACCACCTGGTCAAGCGCCTGATCGGC
Source organism: Brachybacterium halotolerans (assembly GCF_016623465.1). Taxonomy (GTDB): domain Bacteria; phylum Actinomycetota; class Actinomycetes; order Actinomycetales; family Dermabacteraceae; genus Brachybacterium; species Brachybacterium halotolerans. The sequence goes on along the minus strand of NZ_JAEDAJ010000012.1, from coordinate 56,905 downwards.
CTTCCGGGTGATCACGTGAAGTGCGTCGAGGGCGGAGATCTCTCTGTGAACGGCAAGACCCTCGACGAGCCGTACATCAACCCCGAGACCCCCGCCTGTCAGACCTCCTTCGACGTCACGGTCCCGGCGGACAAGCTCTGGGTCATGGGCGACAATCGCTTCGACTCCGCGGACTCCTCGTACCACTACTCGCAGGGCGAGGAGCCCTACGTCGACGAGGACGACGTCACCGGCCGCGCGGTCGCGATCTTCTGGCCCGTGAGCCGCTGGACCGGACTGGGCGACGGGCGCGACGCCTTCGCCTCGGTCCCCGACCCCTCCTGAGGGCGCCCGTGACCGCGCCCGCGTCCTCGACTGCTGGTCGGCGCCGCGCGTCGGCCCCGACCTGGGACACCGAGATCGCCCTCGCGCTCGCGCACGCCGGTGCCGCGCACCCCGCGCCGCACGGGCACCCCGCCCCGCACGGAGACGCAGCCGCCGAGCCCGCGCGCCCCGTCGTCATCGCGGGCGTGGACGAGGTGGGCCGCGGTGCGCTCGCGGGCCCGGTGGTCGTCGGGGCCTTCGCGGTGCTCATCGGAGCCGACGGCCCGGAGCGCGCCCTGCCCGAGGGCGTCCGCGACTCCAAGGCCCTCACCGCCCGCCGCCGCGAAGCCCTCGTCGGCCCCCTCCGGGAGGTCGCCCACGCCCATGCCCTGGGTTGGGCGAGCCCCGAGGAGATCGACGCCCGCGGCATCCTCGCCGCGCTGAGCCTCGCCGCGGGCCGCGCGATCGCCGGGCTCGGCGTCGCCGCGGACATCGTGCTCATGGACGGCGACGCCGACGTCATCACCCCGGCCCTCGCCGCACAGGGACCCGGATCGGCCGACGGGTGGGAGGCCGGACATCCCCTGCCCTCGGTGCACCTGCGCGTGAAGGCCGACCGCGACTGCATGAGCGTCGCCGCGGCGAGCGTGCTCGCGAAGGTCGCGCGCGACGCGCACATGGTCGACCTCGACGCCCTCGCGCCCCACTACGGCTGGGCGGGCAACAAGGGGTACGGATCGGCGGCGCACCGCGAGGCGCTGCGGACCCGCGGGGCCCACGCCCAGCACCGCAGGTCCTGGAACCTGGGACTCCCCGTGAGCGGGGCCGCGAACGTCCAGGAGACGCCGGGCGTCCCTGGCGTACTGTGGTCGGACGCGGGCGAGCAGCCCCGTCCCCGGATCCCGAAGGAGGCGCAGCCGTGAGCACGCAGGACCTCGAGAGCTACGAGTCCGACATGGAGCTGCAGCTCATCCGGGAGTACCGCGACGTGGTGGGGCTGTTCACCTACGTCGTCGAGACCGAGCGCCGCTTCTACCTGTGCAACCAGGTCGACATGCAGGTCCGCACCGCCGGCGGCGAGGTCTTCTACGAGCTCACCCTGGCCGACGTCTGGGTCTGGGACATCTACCGCTCGAGCCGCTTCGTCCGCTCCGTGCGCGTGGTGACCTTTAAGGACGTCAACATCGAGGAGCTCGCGAAGCCGGACATCGCGCTTCCCTGAGCCCTGATCCCTGAGCCCTGAGCCCTGATCCCCGGGGGCGACGGACGGGCCGATCCCGTCGGCCGGCCGCGGGCCGCCCTCCGTTCCTCCCCAGTGCCCCGTCATCCACATCGGCGGCCCCGGCCGCGCGCGAGGCGTGCGCGAGCGCCAGGGTGAGGGCATGACACGTCGACCCGCACCCATCCCGTTCCCCGCCGCCGTCCCGCTGGCCAGGCTCAGCGCCCTCGAGCTCGGGAGGATCGGCGAGCAGGTCGTCGCCGACCACCTCGCCGGGGCCGGCTGGCAGATCGTGGAGCGCAACGCCCGCTTCCGCGCCGGTGAGATCGACATCGTCGCCCTCGAGGGCACCACCCTCGTGTTCGTCGAGGTCAAGACGCGCCGCACCCTGGTGACGGGTGTCCCGCAGGCGGCCGTCACCCCGTTGAAGATGCGACGCCTGCGCGCACTCGCCGGCGCGTACCTCATGGAGCACGCTCCGCGGCACCACGAGGTGCGGATCGACGTGGTCGCCGTGCACGTGCTGGGTGCGGGCGGCTGCGAGATCGAGCACCTGCGGTCCGTGTCATGAGCGCCGTGACCACGCGCCGGGGCGCGAGGACGGGCGCCGTCGGGCTGCGCGGCGTCACCGGGACCCTCGTCGAGGTCGAGGCCGACGTCGCCACCGGGCTGCCCGCGTTCTCGCTGGTCGGCCTTCCGGACTCGACCACCCTCCAGGCGCGCGAGCGGGTGCGCGCGGCCGCGGGTGCCATCGGCACCCCGCTCGCCCAGCGCCGGATCACCGTGAATCTGAGTCCCGCGTTCATCCACAAGGTGGGCTCGGGGTTCGACCTCGGGATCGCCGTCGCGATCCTCGCCGCCCAGGGCACGCTGGATCCGGAGGCGGTGGCGGACGTCGTCCACCTCGGCGAGCTCGGTCTGGACGCGACGCTGCGCCCGATCCCGGGAGTGCTGCCCGCGCTGATCGCCGCGCGCGCGGCGGGCGTGCGCCGCGCCGTCGTCCCCGAGCAGAACGCGCGCGAGGCACGGCTCGTGGACGGCATCGAGGTGTTCTCCGCGGTGGACCTGGGCCAGGTCATGCGCCACCACGGATGCCGGGCGCCGCTGAACCCTCCCGCCCAGAAGACCCTCGCACCGCGCAGACCTCCCGCGACCCGAGCGGAGGCCGGTGCGCGCCGCCCAGGCCTCGACTTCGCCGACGTCATCGGTCAGGCCCAGGCGCGCCGTGCCGCCGAGGTCGCCGCCGCCGGCGGGCACCACCTGATGCTGCAGGGGCCTCCGGGCACGGGGAAGACGATGATCGCCTCGAGGATCTCCGGGATCCTGCCCGCCCTCGAGGACGAGGACGCGATCGCCGTCAGCGCGATCCGCTCCCTGGACCGGAGCTTCGACGCCGGAGGCGGCCTGATCCGCACCGCCCCCTTCGAGAGCCCGCACCACACCGCGAGCGCGCCGAGCGTGATCGGCGGCGGCAGCGGCATCGCCCGCCCCGGCGCGGTCTCCCGCGCCCATGCCGGGGTGCTGTTCCTCGACGAGGCCCCCGAGTTCAACTCCCGCGTGCTCGAGGCGCTGCGCGAGCCCCTCGAAACGGGCGACATCACCCTGCACCGCGCGCTGAGCGTCACCCGCTATCCCGCGCGCTTCCAGCTCGTGCTCGCCGCCAACCCGTGCCCCTGCGGGCTGTCGTGGGGGAAGGGCACCCGCTGCACGTGCACCCCCATGCAGCGCCGCAGCTATCTCCGGAAGATCTCCGGCCCGGTGCTGGACCGGATCGACATGCGCGTGGACGTGGGGCCGGTCGACCCGATGCGACGGGACGCCGGCGCCTCCGAGTCCAGCGCGGAGATCGCCCGGCGCGTCGCCCGCGCCCGTCAGAGCCAGGCGGCGCGCTTCGCCGACGAGCCCTGGCACCTGAACTCCCAGATCCCCGGCCCCGAGCTGCGGCGCACGTACAGCGCCGACGAGCGCGCCGCGGCCATGCTCCAGCGCGCCCTGTCCCACGGCCGCCTGACCCTGCGCGGCCACGACCGCGTGCTGCGCGTCGCCTGGACCCTCGCCGACCTCGACGGCAGCGCGCGCCCCGACACCGACCACGTGGGCCTCGCGCTCACCCTGCGCGGGAAGGACTTGTGATGACCGCGGCGAGCCCCCGGGACCGCGCGTGCGAGGAGAGTGCGCAGGCGCACGAACGACTCGCGTCGGACGCGCGAGGCACGTCCGACGCGGCGTCGTCGGCGGATCGCATGGCCCGCATCACCTGGTCGCTGCTCGCGGAGCCCTCCGACGATGTCGCGCACTCCACCTGCACGGTCCACGGCGTGCGCGAGGGGCTCGAGATCCTCGCCCGAGGAGATCTCGACGCGGTCGAGCACGCCCTGCGCATCCTGCCGGTCCACGACCCCACCGCGCCGCGTGCGCAGCGCATGGATCGTCGCGCCGCCGCCGCGGCCGGGCTCTCGCGCTGGAAGGAGCGCGAGGGGAGGATCGATGCGCGGTCCGTCCTGGATCGGGCCGCCGGCCAGGGAATGCGCGTGATCGTGCCCGGGGACGCGCAATGGCCCGCGGGTCTCGACGACCTCGGCCTCGCCGCCCCGTTCTGCCTGTGGGCCCACGGCCCCGGGGATCCGGCACGGCTCGCCGACGAGCGGGCGATCGCGATGGTCGGCTCCCGCGCCTCCACCCCGTACGGCGAGGACTGCGCCTCATCGATGGCCGCGCAGCTCGCCGCGGAGGGGTCGACGGTGCTCTCGGGCGGGGCCTACGGCATCGACGCCGCCGCGCACCGCGGGGCGCTCGCCGCCGGAGGACCCACGATCGCCGTCCTCGCCGGAGGTCTCGACCGGCTGTACCCGCGGGGGAACGACCAGCTGCTGCGCGCCATCCGCGAGCGCCACGTGCTGCTGAGCGAGGCACCGCCGGGGACGGCGCCCACGCGATGGAGGTTCCTCGCCCGCAACCGGCTGATCGCGGCGCTCGCGCGCATCGTGGTGGTCGTCGAGGCGGCCTGGCGCTCCGGCGCGCTGTCCACCGCGCGGCACGCCGGGGCGATCGAGCCGCCGCGCACCGTCGCTGCGCTGCCCGGGCCGGTCACCTCGGCCGCCTCCGCGGGCTGCCATCGGCTGGTGCGTGACGGGCAGGCCGTCCTGGTCACCGAGGCGCAGGAGATCCGCGAACTGCTGCCGCACTCGGCACCGGCCGGCGACTCCTCCTTCGCCCAGCAGGACGAGCTGGACCTCCTCGACCCCGCCGACCGGCACGTGCTGGACGCCGTCCCGCCGCGCTCGCGCATCACGATCGACCGCCTCGCGAGCGAGGTCGGCCGCCGCGAGAGCGAGCTGATGGCGGCCCTGGGGAGGCTCGACGCCCTCGGGCACGTACGCATCACCGGGGAGAAAGTGGGCCGGCGCTGAGCGAGCGAACGGCCCGGCGACGCGCCTCGCGGACTGCGCGCCGCCCGGCCCCGTCGCCGGCGCGGTGCGACACTGGGCCCATGGCCACCGGGAGCACTGCACGCGACGGGGGAGCGGTGCGCGCCGCGGAGGACGATCAGGTGCTCGACGCCTTCGCCGAGCACCTGCGCTTCGAGCGAGGACGCTCCGAGCACACGGTCGCCGCCTACTCCCGAGAGGCGCGCAGCCTGCTCGTGCATCTGCACGAGGTCGAGCGCATCGAGCTCGCCGATCTCGACGTGACGGCCCTGCGCTCCTGGCTCGGCGCCCGTGCCGAGGCCGGCCTCGCCTCCTCGTCCCTCGCCCGGGCGGCCGCTGCCGCGCGCACCTTCACCACCTGGCTCGCGCGCACCGGACGGATCCCTCAGGACATCGGCGGCCGGCTCAAGGCTCCCAAGCGGGGTCGCCATCTGCCCGCCGTGCTCAGCCAGGGCCAGACGGAGGAACTGCTCGAAGCGGCCGAGCACGGGACCACCCCGCCTCGCCCCGCGGGCGGCGCGCACGGCACGGGGCGCGGGGAGCGGTCGGGACGGAGCACAGACGACCGGAGCATCGACGGCCAGCTCGCAGACGACTCCCGCCGCGAGATCGACGAAGCGCTGCGCCGGCGCGATGCGGCGGTGCTCGAGCTGCTCTACTCCTCGGGCCTGCGCGTCTCCGAGCTCGTCGCCCTCGACCTGCGCTCGATCGACCACGCGGAGCGCACCGTGCGCGTCCTCGGCAAGGGGTCCAAGGAGCGCATCGTGCCCGTCGGCCTCCCCGCGATCCGCGCGATCGAGGAGTGGACCGGCACGGGCCGCCCGGTGCTCGCGTCCGGGGGCTCGGGCGAGGCGCTGTTCCTGGGGTCCCGCGGGGGTCGCCTCGGCGACCGCGCGGTGCGCACCCTCGTGGACCGCCACGCCCAGGAGGCGGGGATCCCCCGCCACATCAGCCCGCATACGCTCCGCCACACCGCCGCCACGCACCTCGTGGAGGGCGGCGCGGACCTGCGCAGCGTCCAGGACTTCCTGGGCCACTCCTCGCTGGGCACCACGCAGATCTACACCCACGTCAGCGCCGAGCGCCTGCGCAGCACCCTGGACCAGGCGCACCCGCGCGCCTGACCGCCGGCCCTCAACCCGCGCGCCGAGCGAGCAGGGCGAGCGCCGTCCCTGCCGCCTCCAGGGGCAGCAGCACGCTCGGCTCGGCCCCGCGCAGCAGCGGCTCGGGATCCACGTAGTCGGCGCCTCCGCGTCGAGCCCCGAGATGCAGGCACGCCTGCGCGCAGTGGCTCGCCCCCTCGCCGTCGCCCGGCCCGCCGTCCCCGCCCTCCTGGAGCTCGCCGATCACCTGGCCGGCGCGCACCCGATCACCCGCCGCCACCTCCGCCGTCACCGGTTCGTAGGTCGAGAGCAGCCCGTCGGCGTGCAGGATCGAGACCACGCCCCGACCGGCCACGGAGCCGGCGAACCGGACCGTCCCGTCCTCGACGGCCCGCACCTCGGTGCCGCTGGCGAGGATGTCCACGCCCCGGTGGCCCGGCCCGTAGCGGTGCTCGGGCGCGACGAACGGAGCGATGATCCGATGCGGGGGAGCCATCGGCCACTCCCAGCGGGCCCGCGCAGCTGAGGTCGCACCGGCCCCGTCGCCGCCCGCGGTGTCCCCGGGAGACCCGGGATCCCCGTGGGCGGGGACCGTCATCTGCAGCGTGGCGACCAGCACCAGGCCCATCAGCGCGACCAGGAGGCGCACAGCGCCGCAGGGGACGTGGGCGTCCCGAGGGGCGCCCGGACGGTGCGCGGTCCGCGCGGCGTGCGCGCCTTGGGCAGAGCGAGTGGGGTGCGCACCATGAGCACGGCGGGTCGGGTGAGGAGCCATGCCCGGATTCTCGCTCCGCACGCGCCGTCCCGTCGGCGCCGGGGCCCGACGGTGGACAACCGGGGCATGGGGAGGATCGGCGGGATGAACGCACGTGCGCGCGTGATGCACGGCGCTCCCCGGAGGGTGCCTGCGGGCACCGCGGTCGGCTAGACTGACGACAGCGTCCGGCACGTCCGGGCGACTTCGCGTGCCCGCATGGTCCATCCGGTCGTCGGTCCTCGCGATCCGCGTCCCCGCCTCCCGGCGGGGGAGGGATCCGGGGAGGTCGGAGGGCCGGGCACCAGGCCCTGCGCCGTCCGGCGGCAGGGGAGAACCGAGAATGCAGGTCCTGCGCGAGGACCGCGGACGCCGCCACGGTGCGCCGCGCGAGCCCAGGGCCGGGAAAGAGACAGACCATGGCAGTCGTCACCATGCGCCAGCTCCTCGAGAGCGGCGTCCACTTCGGACACCAGACCCGTCGCTGGAACCCGAAGGTGAAGCGCTTCGTGTTCGCCGAGCGCAACGGCATCTACATCGTCGACCTGATGCAGACGCTGACCTACATCGACAAGGCGTACGAGTTCGTCCGCGCGACCGTCGCCCACGGCGGCACCATCCTGTTCGTCGGCACGAAGAAGCAGGCGCAGGAGTCCATCCGCGAGCAGGCCACCCGCGTGGGCATGCCCTACGTGAACCAGCGCTGGCTCGGCGGCATGCTCACCAACCTGCAGACGGTCTCGCAGCGCGTGAACCGCCTCAAGGAGCTCGAGCAGATCGACTTCGACGATGTGGCCTCCTCCGGCCGCACCAAGAAGGAGCTGCTGATGATGCGCCGCGAGAAGGACAAGCTCGAGAAGACCCTGGGCGGCATCCGCGACATGGGCCGCACCCCGAGCGCCGTCTGGATCGTGGACACCAACAAGGAGCACCTCGCCGTCGACGAGGCCCAGAAGCTCAACATCCCGGTCGTCGCGATCCTCGACACCAACTGCGACCCCGACGAGATCACCTACCCGATCCCGGGCAACGACGACGCGATCCGCTCCGTCGCCCTGCTGACCCGCGTCGTGGCCGACGCCGTCGCCGCGGGCCTCCAGGACCGCCACGCGAAGTCGGAGAAGGGCGAGAAGAACGTCTCGGCGGTCGACGCCGAGCCGCTCGCCGAGTGGGAGCAGGAGCTGCTCAAGCAGTCCGAGGTCCAGCAGGACGGCGCCCCCGCCGAGGAGTCCGTCACCGCCGAGGCCGAGGGCGTCGCCGGTGCCGAGAAGAACCTCGAGGAGCAGAAGGCCGCCGCGGCCGAGGAGAAGGCCGTCGAGGAGACCCCCGAGGTCCCCACTGCCGACGCCTCCGATGTCGAGGCCTCCGAGGTCCTCGGTGCCGAGGAGGACGCCAAGGCGTCCGCCGGCGAGACCGAGGTCCAGACCGAGCCCTCCGAGTGAGCGCGCTCCCCGGGCAGGGTGCGTCCTTCGCGGCGCACCCCGCCCGGGGGCTCCTCCCCACCTCCCCGCACGACCTCTCCCACCAGGAAGAAGGAACACATGGCGAACTACACGGCTGCTGACATCAAGGAGATCCGGGAGTCCACCGGCGCCGGGATGCTCGACGTCAAGAAGGCACTCGACGAGGCCGAGGGCGACAAGGCCAAGGCCGTCGAGCTGATCCGCGTCAAGGGTCTCAAGGGCATCGCCAAGCGCGAGGGCCGCAGCGCCTCCGAGGGCCTCATCGCCGCGGACATCCGCGACGCCGAGGGCGGTCAGGAGGGCACCCTCGTGGAGCTCAACTCCGAGACCGACTTCGTCGCCAAGAACGACAAGTTCGTCGCCCTGGGCGACGAGGCCGTGGCCGCGGCCGTCGAGTCCGGCGCGACCGACCCCGAGCAGCTCGCCGAGACCTCCTTCGGCGAGGCCCTCACCAGCGCCGCCGCGACCATGGGCGAGAAGATCGTCGTGCGCCGCATCGGCCGCGTGAAGGGCGAGGTCGTCACCTCGTACATGCACCGCACCAACAAGGACCTGCCCCCGCAGGTCGGCGTGCTCGTCGCCACCGACGAGGCCGGCGCCGAGGTCGCGCGCGACGTGGCGATGCACATCGCCGCCTACTCGCCCGCGTACCTCACGCGCGACGAGGTGCCCGCGGAGATCGTCGCCGACGAGCGCCGCATCGCCGAGGAGACCGCGAAGAACGAGAACAAGCCCGAGAAGGCCATCCCGAAGATCATCGAGGGGCGACTCAACGGCTACTTCAAGGAGAACGTCCTGCTCGACCAGGCGTTCGCCAAGGATCCCAAGCAGACCGTGGGCAAGGTCCTCGAGGGCGCCGGCGGCACCCTGGCGGGCTTCGTCCGCTTCCGCGTCGGCAACTGATCCCGCGCATCTGACGAGCGCCCGGGCCCCGCGCCCGCGCCGCGCCCGCTCACGCAGGGCCCCGCATCCGCCACGGATGCGGGGCCCTGCGCCGTCACGCGTGCGGACGTGATCACGTCCGCGCCGATCCATGGGGTCCGCCGCCCCGTGCGCCGGTATCATCGCCCGAGACCTCGACCGGAAGGACCTTCCATGACCCAGGCGTCCGTCACCTCCCAGATCCCGGTTCTCCCGAAGAAGGAGGGCGGTCGCCGCGTCCTCCTCAAGCTCTCGGGCGAAGCCTTCGGCGGCGGCACCGTGGGCGTGGACCCCGATGTCGTCTCCCGCATCGCCGGCGAGATCGCCGAGGGCGTCGCGCAGGGCGTCGAATGCGCCGTCGTCGTGGGCGGGGGCAACTTCTTCCGCGGCGCCGAGCTCTCGCAGCGCGGCATGGACCGCCGCCGCGCCGACTACATGGGCATGCTCGGCACGGTCATGAACAGCCTCGCGCTCCAGGACTTCCTCGAGCAGAAGGGCGTCTCCACGCGCGTGCAGACCGCCATCGCGATGGGCCAGGTCGCCGAGCCCTACCTGCCGCTGCGCGCCGTGCGCCACCTCGAGAAGGGCCGCGTGGTCATCTTCGGCGCGGGCGCGGGCATGCCGTACTTCTCGACCGACACGGTCGCCGTGCAGCGCGCCCTGGAGATCGGCTGCCAGGAGGTGCTGATGGCCAAGAACGGCGTGGACGGCGTCTACACCGCCGACCCGCACAAGGACCCGACGGCCGAGAAGATCGAGCAGATCACGTACGGCGACGCCCTGCAGCGCGGCCTCAAGGTCGTGGACGCCACGGCCTTCAGCCTCTGCATGGACAACGCCCAGCAGATGATGGTGTTCGGCCTGGACACCCCCGGCAGCATCACCCGTGCCATGGTGGGCGACCGCATCGGCACCCTCGTCACCGGCGACTGAGCCCGCGAGGCGGGGCGGACGCCGTCCGGCCCGGCCCCGTCGGCCCCGTCCCGCGCCGCCCGACCGCCGCCGGTCGCGCACGACGGGGAGCGATGGGGGAGAATGGACCGCGGTGCCGGCGCACGGAGCCGGTGCCACCACGAGAAGAGCAGCGAGGAGCGCGACGTGAGCGATGACATCCCCGGTGTCCTGAAGGACGCCGAGACCAAGATGACCAAGACGATCGAGGTCACCAAGGAGGACTTCTCCACGATCCGCACCGGTCGGGCGAACGCCGCCATGTTCCAGGGCATCACCGTGGAGTACTACGGCGCCCCGACCCCGCTGAACCAGCTGGCCTCCCTGCAGTTCCCCGAGGCCCGCACGGTCATCGTCACCCCCTACGACAAGTCCTCCACGGGAGCCGTCGAGAGCGCTCTGCGCGACTCCGACCTGGGCGTGAACCCCACGAACAACGGCGACAACCTGCGCATCGTCCTGCCGGCCCTCACCGAGGAGCGCCGCAAGGACTACATCAAGCAGGCCAAGTCCAAGGCGGAGGACGGCCGCGTGGCCGTGCGCGCCAGCCGCGGCACCGCCAAGAAGGCCATCGAGAAGCTGGTCAAGGACAAGGAGGTCGGCGAGGACGAGGGCTCGCGCGCCGAGAAGGACCTCGAGGCGCTCACCAAGAAGTACATCGAGCAGGTCGACGAGGCCCTCGCGGCCAAGGAGACCGAGCTGGCCACGGTCTGAGCGCTCGCGCTCCCTCCGCCCGCTCGTCCGCGCCGTGGTCCCCGCAGCACCCGATCGCACCGCCCCGTCCCTCCCGGACGGGGCGGTGCCGGGTGCGCCCGAGGACGGGACCCGGCCCGAGGGCGAGGCCCCGGCGGCCAAGCGGCGCGGGCCGGGCCGCGACCTGCGCGCGGCGATCCCCGTCGGCATCGGCCTCGTGGCCGTGCTGCTGGTGTGCCTGTTCGTCGTCCCCGTCGTCTTCCCCGCCTTCATCGCGCTCGCGCTCGTCCTCGCCGTCCTCGAGCTGACCCGCGCGCTCGCCGCCGGGGGCATGCGGGTGCCCGTGATGCCCGTGCTCGTGGGCGTGGTCGGCATGGTCGTCACCACCGAGGTCTTCCGCCTGGACGGCCTGGTGATCGCGACGGCGCTGGCCGTCTGCGTGCTGATCCTCTGGCGCGTCACCGAGTCGATGGGCACAGTCGCCCTGCGCGACGTCGCCGCGGGCGTGTTCACGATCGCCTGGGTGCCCTTCCTGGGCTGCTTCGCGCTCCTGCTCTTCGATCGCCCCGACGGCGCCCTGCTCGTGCTGCTCGCGTTCCTCGTGCCCGTCGCCAACGACACCGGCGGCTTCATCGCCGGGGTGCTGCTGGGGCGGCATCCGATGGCCCCGTCGATCAGCCCCAAGAAGAGCTGGGAGGGATTCTTCGGCTCGCTGGTGCTGGGCACCGCCGCGGCCGTCGTCTTCCTGGTGTTCGCGGACACCGCGCCCTGGTGGACGGGCCTGGTCATCGGCCCGGTGCTGGTGATCATCTCGACCTGCGGCGATCTCGCCGAGTCCCTGCTCAAGAGGGACCTCGGCATCAAGGACATGGGGCACCTGCTGCCCGGCCACGGGGGCGTCCTGGATCGCATCGACTCGATCCTGCTGGCGGCCCCCGCCACGTTCATCCTCCTGGAGGTGCTGGTATGACGCACGACCTTCCCGATCCCGCCGTGCCCGCCCCCGGCGCCCGCGACGCGGGCCCGTCGGCCGACGGGGCGAGCCTGCCCGACCTCTCCCGCGAGGCGGTCCCGGGCGAGAAGATCGCCCTCGCCCCCGGTCAGCTCCAGCTGCGCCCCACCCGGCGCGGCAAGCCGCCGGCCCACCTCGCGGACCTGACCATGGACGAGCGCATCGCGGCCGTCGATGAGATGGGCCTTCCGGGCTTCCGGGCCAAGCAGCTGTCCGTGCACTACTTCGAGCACGCGACCGTCGACCCCGAGGCGATGACGGACCTGCCCAAGGACCGCCGCGAGGAGCTCGTCGCCCGCTTCTTCCCGCAGCTGCTCACGCTCGTCTCGATGCAGAGCGCCGACAACGGCGCCACCCAGAAGATGCTCTGGCGGCTGTTCGACGGCTCCCTCGTGGAGTCCGTGCTGATGCGCTACACGGGCCGCACCACCCTGTGCATCTCCTCGGAGGCGGGCTGCGGCATGAACTGCCCGTTCTGCGCGACCGGGCAGATGGGGCTGAGCCGCAACCTCTCGACCGCCGAGATCCTCGAGCAGGTGCGGATCGCCAACGGGAAGCTCGCCGCGGGCGACGTCCCGGGCGGCACCGGCCGCGTCAGCAACATCGTGTTCATGGGCATGGGCGAGCCGCTCGCGAACTACCGGCCGGTCGCGACCGTCTGCAAGCGCCTGAACGCCCCGGCCCCCGAGGGCTTCGGGATGAGCGCCCGCAACATCACCGTCTCGACCGTGGGCCTCGCCCCGGCCGTGCGCAAGCTCGTCAAGGAGGAGATCCCGGTGACGCTCGCGGTCTCCCTGCATGCTCCGGACGACGCCCTGCGCGACGAGCTCGTCCCGATCAACACCCGCTTCGACGTCGACGAGATCCTCAGCGCCGCCCACGAGTACTTCGAGGCCACCGGCCGTCGTGTGAGCATCGAGTACGCGCTGATCCGCGACATCAACGACCAGGAGCACCGCGCCCAGCTGCTCGCCGACCGCCTGATCGACAAGGGCGGGCGGCACTGGGTGCACGTGAACCCGATCCCCCTGAACCCCGTCAAGGGCTCGAAGTGGACCGCCTCGGACCCGATGGTGGAGAAGCGCTTCGTGGAGACCCTGCGGGACAACGGCATCCGCACCACGATCCGCGACACCCGCGGCTCCGACATCGACGGCGCCTGCGGCCAGCTCGCGGCGACCGTCATCGAGTCCGACACGCACCGCGCCGACCGCGAGGCGCGCGTCGCCCGCGTCGAGGCCATCGCCTCCCGTCCCGAGGACGACGAGGGCACCGTGCTCGAGGACGCTCCCGAGATCGTGGGCTGAGGGTCGCGCCCCACCCGGCGCGTCCGTCCCGCCCGGCGCGTCCCGCCCGGCGCGGCATCAGCTCCCCGCCCCGCCCGCTCGGTACAGTGGGGGAGCGGCATCGACCCCTGGAAGGAACTGCCCCGTGAGCACATCGTTCGAGCGCGTCTCCCGCTTCAGCGTCGGCTACGACCCGCATGAGGTGGACGACTTCCTCGCGCGCGCCCGCACCGCCTACGAGCACGGCGGCTCCGGCTTCGACAGCGCCGACGTCACGTCCGCGAGCTTCGGCACCCTCCGGGGCGGCTACGACATGCGCACCGTCGACGAGGCCCTGGACCGGCTCTCGGACGCCTTCGCCCTCCAGCAGCGCGACGACGCCATCGCCCGCCAGGGCGAGGAGCAGTGGATCTCGCGCCTCACCGAGCGCGCCGAGACCCTCAAGGACCGCCTCGAGCGCCCCGCCGGGGAGCGGTTCGCCCCCGGCGCCCACGGTGAGCGCTCCTACGACCGCACCGACGTCGACGCCCTGTGCGACCAGCTCATCGCCTACTTCACCGAGGGCCTGCCGATGAGCGTGGACGACGTGCGCCGCGCGGCCTTCCGCCGCCGCAAGGGCGAGGACGGCTACCAGGAGGCCGTGGTGGACGTGTACCTCGACCACGTCGCCGACCTCATGGCCTCCGTGCCGTGATCCTGCCCGTCCGGACCCCGTCGGCCGCATCCGGGGACCCCCGGAACGCACCCGCCGCGAGCGGGCGCCCCCGCCCATGACCGTCCTCCTGTACGCGCTCGGGGTGCTGGCCGTGGCCCTGGGCATCGCGGTCTCGATCGCCCTGCATGAGCTGGGGCACCTGATCCCCGCCAAGGCGTTCGGGGTGCGCGTCACCCAGTACATGATCGGTTTCGGGCCGACGATCCTCTCCCGTCGCCGCGGCGAGACCGAGTACGGCGTCAAGGCGATCCCGCTGGGCGGGTACATCCGCATGATCGGCATGTATCCGCCGCGCCGCGACGACGCCCCGGGGACGATCCGCGAGGACTCCACGGGCCTGTTCCAGCAGATGGCGCAGGACGCCCGCGAGTGGGAGGCCGAGCAGTACGACCCGGCCGAGTCCCATCGCACGTTCTCCGCGCTGACCGTGCCGCGCAAGCTCGTCGTCATGCTCGGCGGGCCGACGATGAACCTCCTGATCAGCGCGGTGCTGCTCGGTGTGCTCGTGTGCGGTATCGGCCTGCCGGCGTCCTCGACGACCGTCGAGACCGTCTCCCGCTGCGTGCTCCCGGCCGACGCCCCCGAGGGCACCTCCTGCACGGGTCATCCCGAGGCCCCCGCCCTCGCCGCGGGGATCGAGCCCGGTGACCGGCTGCTCGAGATCGACGGGCACGCGATCGATCAGTGGGCCGACGTCACGAGCGCCGTGCGCGGCGCCGGCGACCGCGAGATCGACGTGGTCGTCGAGCGCGACGGGGAGCGGCTCGCCCTGCACGCGACACCGATCCTCGACGAGCGCCCCGTGATCGCGGAGGACGGCAGCGCGAAGACCGACGCGCACGGCGACGTGGTCACCGAGAAGGTCGGCTTCCTGGGCGTCGGCCCCGGTCAGGAGCTGCAGCGGCAGTCCCCGCTCGAGGTGCCGGGCACGGTCTGGCAGACCTTCGAGGGGACCGCCCGCATCGTCGTCACGCTGCCCATGCGGCTCATCGACGTCGCGAAGGCCGCCTTCGGCGACGGCGAGCGGGACCCCGACGGGCCGATCGGCGTGGTCGGCGTGAGCCGGCTCGCGGGGGAGGTCGCGAGCGCCGACCAGCCCCGCTTCGACCTCACGGCGAAGGTCTCCACGCTGATCTCGATGCTCGCCTCGCTGAACATGGCACTGTTCGTGTTCAACCTGATCCCGCTCATGCCGCTGGACGGCGGGCACGTCGCGGGCGCCCTCGTCGAAGGGGTCCGACGGCGCATCGCCCGCTGGCGCGGGAGGCCCGACCCGGGCCCGGTCGACATGTCGCGGCTGCTGCCCCTGACGAACGTGGTCGCGCTGCTCTTCCTCGCGATGACCGTCATGCTGCTGTATGCGGACATCGTGGACCCCATCACCCTGTTCCCGTGAGAGGCTCGGATCCATGTTCTCCCGCGGTCCTCGGCTGCGAGCCCTGAGACCCACCGGCGTGCAGGGCGCGATCGACCACGTCCTCACGGACCCCCTGGTCAACGCCCTGCCGGGCGCGCGGCTCGTCGACATCCGCCACAGCCTGAGCGTCGGCCAGGAGTTCAGCGTCGCGGGGGAGGAGCGGCGCACCGACGGGCTCCTCTGGCACGGCGTGAACGTGTCCCCGGTGAGCGCGAGCCCCCGCGCGATCGGCCTGTTCGCCGAGCACCTCGCCGCCCGGCCCCGCCGCTGCAGCTCGATCGTCGGGGAGCGCTCGGCGGTCGCGTCGCTGTGGGCGCAGCTGGCCCCCGTCTGGGGCCGGCAGATCCGCGAGCAGCGCTGGTCCCAGCCCTTGCTCGAGGCGACCGCAGAGCCGTCGCGACCCCTGCCGCCCTCGGGCCTGCGCCGGGCGGTGCGCGGGGAGGAGGAGATCGTCTTCCCCGCCGCGGTCTCCATGTTCCGCGAGGAGGTCGGCACCGACCCCCTCGCGCATGACGGAGGGCGCGGCTACCGCTCGCGCGTGCGCGACCTCATCACGCTGGGCCGCACCTACGTGGTCGTGCGCGACGGGCGGGTGCTGTTCAAGGCCGACGTGGGCGCCGTGCTGGGGCCCGTCGCCCAGATCCACGGCGTCTGGGTGGACCCCGAGCGCCGCGGGGAGGGGATCGGCCGCGCGGCCATGCACGACCTCGTCGGCCTGGTGGCCCGGGACCACGCCCCGCGGGTCTCCCTCTACGTCAACGACTTCAACGAGCCCGCGCGCCGCGCGTACGCGGCCGCCGGCTTCACCCAGCGCGGCGAGCTCACCACGATCCTCTTCTGAACGCGCTCAGGGCCGCGCGATGATCAGCCGCAGGGAGCCGTCGAACGCCTCCGCCTCGCGCAGATGCCCGTGCCGCGCATCCCACGCCCCGGACTCGAGGTCCGTGCCCAGTTCGCGCACGAAGCGCTCGGAGACCTCCGGGCCCACGAAGCTCCACGCCGAGTTCGCCGTGCGGGCGCCCGGATCCAGCAGGGCCTCGGGCCTGCCGAAGTAGGCCTCGCCGAAGCCGTCGGTGCAGCCGCGCGGGATCGGCAGCTCCCGCACCTCGACGTCGCCGCCCAGGATCTCGGCGATCCGCGCGGGAGCCGGGTAGCGGGAGGCCTCGGTCGCGATCACCTCGGGCGCGTACTCGGCCAGCCAGAACCGGTCGAGCGCCGCCGGATCGCAGCTCAGCACGACGACGGGCCCCGCGGTCACCCGCCGCACCTCGCGCAGCCCCTTCTCGAGGTCGCCCCACTGGTGGACGGTGAAGGAGGCGAGCGCCGCGTCGAAGGCGCCGTCGGCGAACGGGAGGTCCTCGGCGCTCGCCTCGATCGCGGGGGCGAGGTCCGACGGCCGCTGCGCGCGCATGGTGGCGCTCGGCTCGACGGGCGTGACCTCGCGGTCCGTCGGCTCGTAGGAACCGGCGCCCGCGCCCACGTTCACCAGCGTGCGCGCCGTGCCCAGCGCGTCCTCGATCGCCTCCGCGATCCGCGGGTCAGGCCGGCGGTAGGTGCGGTAGCCCGCGCCGATCGCCGAGTAGTCGGCGTCCCCGGCGGAGCCGTCGCCGCCGGGCGCCGCGGTGCCTGCGGGGGCGGGGGCGGATGCGGGATCCCAGGAGTGCGTCATGCGCTCATCCTTCACCATGGGCCCCGTCGGACTCACCGGCCCCGCCCGCCGGACGGTGGGCGGTCGCGACGAACTGCAGGGCGATCCGGTCGGGGTCCTCCCGCAGACGCCAGCGATCCCCCTCGCGCACCATGAGATCGGGCCACTGGCACCAGGCCGAGTACGGCGTCTCCTCGAGCGAGTCGAGCACCAGGCCGGCCTCCAGCAGGGCGTTCACGATCTGCGCGAGGGAGTGGTTCCACTGGTGGCTGCGGCTGTGCGCGATCGCGGGGGCATCGGGCGGAGCCTCCACGTAGCTGAACTCCTCGTCCCAGGTCATGGGCTGCTCGCGCTCGAAATAGGGCTGTTCGATGCGCAGCCCGTCGCTCACGTCCTCGCCGATCGCCATGAACATCGGATGGTCGTCGCGGACGAGGAATCTGCCGCCCGGGCGCAGCAGGGAGGCGATCACGCGCGCCCAGGCGCGCACGTCGGGCAGCCAGCACAGCACCCCGATCGACGTGTACACGAGGTCGAAGTCCCCGCTCACCGCCTCGCGCGCGTCGTACACGTTGGCCTCGACCAGCTCGAGATCGGCGCGGCAGCGCTCGGCGATCCGTGCGGCCCGGGCGAGGGAGGCGGGGGAGAGATCCAGGCCCACGACCCGGCGGGCGCCGAGGCGTGCGAGCCCGACCGTGTCGGTGCCCAGGTGGCACTGCAGGTGGATGACGTCGAGCCCCGTGAGGTCCCCGAGGCGTTCGCGGTCCTGGGCCAGCGCGGGACTGATCGCCGACGGGTCGGTGACGAGCTCCTCGATGCCGTAGCCCGAGGCCTCGTGGAGCGCCGAGCGGTCGTCCCAGTTGGCGCGGTTCTCGGCGAAGTGCTGTGCACGGGGGTCCATGCTCCGACGGTAGCGGGCGGGGGCCGCAGGAGCCGAGGGGTTTTCGCCCGGCACGCTCAGAGGTACACCGCCCGCTGCACGTCGTCGCTGTCGATGTTGTCCCCGTCGTACCAGAGGAAGCCGGTGTCGATCATCTTCTCGACCTTCTTCCCCGCGAGGGCCTGCAGCGCCGTGCGCACGGTGAGGCGTCCCATCTGCATCGGGTCCTGGGTGACGGCGCCCGCCATCTCGCCGGCGCGGATCGCCTCGACCTGCGCGCGCCCGGAGTCGAAGCCGATCACGGCCAGGTCGGTGCGCCCGGACTCCTCGACGCCCTTGAGGACGCCGATCGCCGATCCCTCGTTGGTGCCGAACAGCCCCTTCAGGTCGGGATGCGCGGTGATCATGGAGCGCGCGATGTCGGCGGACTTCGCCTGGTCGCCCTCCCCGTACTGCACCTCGAGGGCCTCCACCCCGGGTCCGTACTCCTCCAGCCCGGCCAGGAAGCCGTCGCGGCGGTCGGTGCCGGAGAGGGACACCTGGTCGTGGGCGACGATGCCCACCTGGCCCTTCCCGTCGATCAGCTCGCACATGTGCTTGGCGGCCTCCTTCGCGGCCGCGGCATTGTCGGTGGCGACCGTCGCGAGCGGGATGTCGGAGTCCACGCCCGAGTCGAAGGCGATCACCGGGATCCCCTTGGAGTCCGCCTCCTCGAGGGCCAGCGCCGCCGCGCGGGAGTCCAGGGCCGCGAGGCCCAGCGCGTCGGGGTTCCGCGTCACGGCGTTCTGCAGCATCGTGATCTGGGCCTCGACGTCGGTCTCCGCGGGCGGGCCCTCGAAGGTGAGGACCACACCGTTCTCCTCGGCCTCCGCGCGGGCGCCGCGTCGCACGGCCTGCCAGAACTGGTGCTGGAAGCCCTTGGAGACCAGGGCGATGTGCGTGACGTCCTCGCGCGAGCTGCCGCAGCCCGCCGCCGGCATGAGCAGGACCGCACCGCCGAGGGCGAGCACGGCACGCCGGCTCGGCGCGCGCCGACCGGGACGCGGCCCGCCGACCGCCCCGGCCCCGCCCCCGTTCATGCCGTGCGCTCCGCGCGACGACGCAGGCGGTCGATGAACACGGCCACCAGGATCACCGCTCCGAGCAGGACGTCCTGCCATTCCTGGAGGATGGAGAGGATCTGCAGACCGTTGGTGAGCACGGAGATGATGAGCGCGCCGATCACCGTGCCGACGATCGTCCCGCGCCCGCCGGACAGCGAGGTCCCGCCGATGACGACGGCGGCGATCGCGTCGAGCTCGTAGCCCATGCCGGTCGCGGGCTGCGCGGAGCCGAGCCGGGCCGAGATCATGACGCCCGCGAGCCCGGTGAACAGACCGCCCACGATGTAGACGATCATCAGCCACTTCCTCACGGCCACGCCCGCGAGCTCCGCGGCCTCCTGGTGGGAGCCGATCGCCGTCGCGTAGCGCCCCAGCAGGGTGCGGGACATGAGCACGGCCGCGATCACGGCGGCGAGGGCCAGCACGAGCACGGCATTGGGAATCGAGGGGATGATCGTCCCGGTCGAGAAGCCCATGTAGGAGGGGTCCTCGAAGTAGATCGGTGCGGCGCCGGAGATCACCAGCGCGAGCCCGGAGGCGACCATCATCATCGCCAGGGTTGCGATGAACGGCGGCAGGTCGAGGATCGCGACGCTCACCCCGTTGATCAGGCCGATGAGGCCGCCGAAGAGGATCGCGAGCACGATGCCGAGCGGGACAGGGATCCCCCAGTTCACGATGAACATGCCGCTCATCACCGCGCACAGCGCCATTCCCGTGCCCACCGACAGGTCGATGCCCGCAGTGGTGATCACGAAGGTCGCGCCGAGGGCGAGCAGGCCGATCACCACGGTCGAGTACAGGATCGTGACGATGTTCCCCCAGGTGGGGAAGATCGAAGGACTCGCGATGGAGAACGCGAGGAAGATCAGGACGAGAGTCCCGGCGGCCAGCAGCTGCTGGAGGCGGACGCGGCGCGGTCCGCGCGGGCGGCCGGTGCCGGACTCCTCGCGGGTCGGGGAGGCGGCGAGCGTGCTCATCGGTGTCCTTCCGTGGTGGCGGACGCGTCGGTGCGTCCGCGCTCGGGGGCGGGGTCGGGATCTGCGGCGCGGGGATGGCCGGGGGCCTCCTCGACGGCCGCGAGGCGCATGACGGACTCGGGGTCGGCGTCGCCCGCGTCGAGCACCCCCGCGACGCGGCCCTCCGCCATGACGACGACGCGGTGGGCCAGGCGCAGCACCTCGGGCAGCTCGGAGGAGATGACGATCAGGGAGCGGCCCTGCGCGGCGAGGTCCTCGAGAAGCGAGTGGATCTCCTCCTTCGCGCCGACGTCGATGCCGCGGGTGGGCTCGTCGAAGATCAGCACGTCGCTCTCCCGCATCAGCCAGCGTCCGATGACGGCCTTCTGCTGATTGCCGCCCGAGAGGTTCTTGATCGGCTGCTCGAGGTGCGGGGTGCGGATGCGCAGCGCGCTCGCCTGCTCCTCGGCCGCCCGGCGCGCGTCGGCGCGGCGCACGAGGCCCGCGCGCTGGAAGCGGGAGCCGAGCGAGGAGAGCTCCATGTTCGCCAGCACTGAGCTCTCGAGCATGAGGCCCAGACGCTTGCGGTCCTCGGGCAGGTAGCCGATGCCCGCGCGGGCCGCCTGGGCGGGGGAGCGGAAGGCGACCGGTCGTCCGCGCAGGCGGACCTCTCCGCCCTGGCGGGGGAGGGAGCCGATGAGCGCTCGGGCCGTCTCGGTGCGCCCGGCGCCCATCAGGCCCGCGAAGCCCAGGATCTCGCCCTCGCGCAGCTCGAAGGAGACGTCGCGGACGAGCGGCTCGCTGCGCAGGTGCTCGACGGAGAGGAGGACCGGGCGGTCTTCGCGATCGGACTGCGCGTCCCGGGGAGCGCGCGCACGCCCGGTGGTCACGGGGCGCCCGACCATCTTGGTGACGACCTCGTCGAGGGTCGCGCCGGCCATCGGGAAGTCGTCCACGTAATCGCCGTCGCGGATGACCTGCACGCGGTCGGCGAGGCCCCGCAGCTCCTCCATGCGGTGCGAGATGAAGACGACGCCTGTGCGCGGGGTGACGAAGTCGCGGATGAGGGTGTGGAGGGCGCCGGCCTCGGTCTCGTTGAGCGCGGCCGTGGGCTCGTCCATGACCAGCACCCGGGCATCGAAGCTGAGCGCCTTCGCGATCTCGACCATCTGCTGCTGGGCGACGGTGAGGTCCTCTGCGCGGGCCGACGGGTCGAGGTCCATGCCGAGCCGTTCCAGCAGGTCCTTGGTGCGCGACTCCAGGTCCCTGGGACGGGTGAACAGGCCTGCGGCGGGGTTCTCACGGCGCAGGAAGATGTTCTGCGCCACGGTGAGCGCGGGGATCAGGTTCAGCTCCTGGTGGATGATCGCGAGCCCCTGCCGGGCCGCGTCCAGGGGTCCGCTCACCCGCAGGGGCCGCCCCAGGTAGCGGAACTCGCCCGTGTCCGGGCGATGCACGCCGGTGAGCACCTTCATGAGCGTGGACTTCCCGGCGCCGTTCTCCCCGACCAGGGCGAGCACCTCTCCCGCGCGCAGGTCGAGGCGCATGTCGGAGAGCGCGCGCACCCCGGGGAACGTCTTCACGGCGCCTCGCACCTCGAGCAGCAGCTCGTCCTCGGGGTCGGGAGCCCTCTGCGGATCCGTCATCGCACACGCACCGTCCGGACATCGTCGTCGGAAATCGATTACTCGATGGTACGGGGGCGCCGGTGCGCCGTGTCAACCCGATGCGCGACGACGTCCGCCCCTGCGCCCCTCCGCAGGTCGCGCCGTCCATCGCCCTGATTCCACCCCAGGTCGTAGGCCGGGCCCCGAGGGCCACCCCGGGGGCCGATGCGATGACGACGACGCCGCGCGAGGATGGGGGCATCCCGGTCCGAGCGGCGAGCGCATGAACACGAGCAACCGCCGCCCGGCACGCAGAACCCCACGAAGGAGAGCACGATGACCCACACGTCCATGAGCGTCCGCACCGGTGACGAGACCGGACGGGGCACGGCGAGCCTCGTCATCGGCATCTGCTCGCTGATGGCCGGCTGGATCTTCATCGGCCCGATCATCGGCCTGTGGCTGGGCGTCTCCTCGCGCGGCCGCGAGCCGCTGGCGCGCGGGCGCGCGGGCTGGGGGATCACGCTGAACCTGATCGCGCTGCTCGGCTGGATCGTGCTCGTGGGCATCGTGCTCGTCTCCGGCGTCGGCATGGCGCTGCTCCAGCAGGACTGAGCGGGCCGCCGGGCGGCGCACCTGCACGTGGCACGGGCGCGTCTCCTCTACCATGGTGGGGGCTCCTCCCGCCGTCGTGGGGCGCCCACACCTCCGTTCGAAAGGCCCTCCATGATCCGCATGTCCTCCTCGTTCGTCCGCACCCTGCGCGAGGACCCGTCGGACGCCGAGGTCGCGAGCCACAAGCTGCTCGTGCGCGCCGGGTACATCCGCCGCAGCGCGCCGGGCGTGTACACCTGGCTGCCGCTGGGCCTGCGGGTGATGCGGAAGGTCGAGCAGATCGTGCGCGAGGAGCAGGACGCGATCGGCGGCAACGAGCTGCTGTTCTCCGCGCTGCAGCCCCGCGAGCCCTACGAGGCGACCGGCCGCTGGGAGGAGTACGGCCCCACCCTGTTCCGCCTGCAGGACCGCAAGCAGGCCGACTACCTGCTCGCACCCACCCACGAGGAGATGTTCACCCTCGCGGTGAAGGATCTGTTCAACTCGTACAAGGACCTCCCGGTCATGCTGTACCAGATCCAGACCAAGTACCGCGACGAGGCGCGTCCGCGCGCCGGCCTGCTGCGCGTGCGCGAGTTCATCATGAAGGACGCCTACTCCTTCGACATCGACGACGCCGGCCTGGACGCCTCCTACTTCAAACAGCGCGGCGCCTACCAGCGCACCTTCGAGCGCCTGGGCCTGCCCACCGTCATCTGCCAGGCCGACGCGGGCGCGATGGGCGGCTCGCGCTCGGAGGAGTTCCTGCACCCCACGCCGATCGGCGAGGACACCTTCGTGGTCTCCGACGGCGGCTACGCCGCGAACGTGGAGGCCGTCACGACCGTCGTCCCCGAGGCGCTCGCCGCGGACCGGATCGCGCAGCTGCCCGCCGCGCATGTCGAGGACACCCCGGGCGCCTCGACCATCGCGAAGCTCACCGACTTCTCCAACGAGGCCTTCCCCGGCCAGGGGTACGTCGCGGAGTCGGGGGAGTGGACCCGCTACGAGATGCTCAAGCACCTTGTCTACCTACTCACCCACCCCGACGGCACCACGGAGCCGCTCGTGATCGCCCTGCCCGGAGACCGTGAGGTCGACGACAAGCGCCTCGAGGTGGCCGTGGCCCCCGCGATCGCGACGGCCTTCACCGAGGAGGACTTCGCCGAGCACCCCGTGCTCCAGAAGGGCTACATCGGCCCCGAGGGCCTGGGCCTCGAGGCGCCGTCCAAGATCCGCTACGTCGTCGACCCCCGGGTCGTCCCGGGCACCCGCTGGGTCGCCGGGGCCGGCGCGAAGGACAAGCACGTCTACGACCTCGTGTTCGGCCGCGACTTCACCGCCGACGGCACGATCGAGGCCGCTGAGGTCCGCGACGGCGACCCCGCGCCCGACGGCTCGGGCCCGATGCGCCTGACCCGCGGCATGGAGATGGGGCACATCTTCCAGCTGGGGCGGAAGTACGCCGAGGCGCTCGACCTGCGCGTGCTCGACGAGAACGGCAAGTCCGCCGTGGTGACCATGGGCTCCTACGGCATCGGCGTCACGCGCGCGGTCGCCGCGATCGCCGAGCTGCACCACGACGAGAAGGGTCTGACCTGGCCGCGCGCTGTCGCCCCGGCCGACGTCCACGTGCTCGCGACGGGCAAGGACCAGAGCGTCTTCGACGAGGCCGAGCGGATCGCGCGGGAGCTCGAGGCCCAGGGCCTCGAGGTGCTCTACGACGATCGCCCGAAGGTCTCCCCGGGCGTGAAGTTCAAGGACTCCGAGCTGCTGGGCCTGCCCACCACGGTCGTCGTCGGCCGCGGTCTCGCCGAGGGCAAGGTCGAGATCCGCGATCGTGCGAGCGGCGAGGTCGCCGAGGTCTCCCCGCAGGAGGTCGTGGACCTCGTGGTCCGCGCCGTCCGCGCCTGAACCGCGCGCGATCCCTCGACCCGACGCCCCGTCCCTCACCGCGAGGGACGGGGCGTCCGCTCGTCGGGGAGCCGACGCCGCGGGAGCCGGACGCCGCGGAACGCGGACGCCCGTGCTCAGCCCTCCGGGTCGAGGGTCGGCAGCGCCGACAGGGAGGAGCGCAGGGACGCCAGCAGCACCGCCTGGTCCAGGGCGGCCGCGATCGACAGCGACCGGCGCTCGAAGGGCGCGGCGCCGGTGAGGATCACGTGGTCCTCGACGAGGGTGAGGGCGAGCGCCTCGGGCTCGTCCTTCCGCAGCTCCTGCGTGACGCCGCCGCCCGGCAGCGGGTACACGGCCGCGCGCAGCACCTCCTTCGCACCGTCCTCGCGGGCGAAGGCGCCGAGCTGCTCGGCGCGCTCGCGGTCGGCATCGCTCTGGGCGATGAGGGCCGAGCGCTGCGTCCCGCTCGCGGAGGCCGCGAGCACCTCGCGCACGTAGCCCGCGTACCACTCGTCCTCCTGCGCCCGCTCGAGCGAGGAGTGGTAGTCGACCTCCGCACCGATCGACGGCGGGTCGGACTCCGGCACGTCGCGCGTGGGCACGATCTTCTCGGCCGACGGGGGACGGGTGGGTGCCTTGGTGCCGCCGATCCGGGCGAGCCTCTGCGCCGCCCAGGCCGAGAAGACGCCGGTGGCGAGCATGGGGCGCGCGAGGGAGCCGGAGACCTGCCGGGCCGCGTCGGTGGTGAGGTCGCGGATCGCCACGAGCAGGTCCGAGAGCCCCTGCAGGTCGGTCGGCGCGGCATCGCCGCCACCGCCGTTCCCCGTGCCGCCGCCATCGCTGCTGCCGGTGCCGCCGCTGCCGCCCGAGTCGCCGCTGCCGCCGCCGTCGCTCGACGCGGAGCTCTCGTCCTCCGCCTCGGCTCCGGTGAGCATGGCCTCGCGCTGTCGGCCGAGCGCCTCCTGCACCCCGGTGACCAGGCCGCGCGAGCGCTCGTCGGCCTCGATCTGCGCGCCGAGGCCCGTCTCGAGCAGGGCCAGCAGGTCGCGGCGGTAGAGGTCGTCGATGCCCTCCGGCGGCGGGGTGTACACGGCGGGCTGGCCGATCCTCACGCCGTCGCAGCCGGACAGGGCGAGCGCGCCGAGCGAGAGCCCGCCCAGCAGGACCGCACGACGGCGGGGCCCGGGGTGGGGGAGCTCGGCACGCATGAGCCCGATTCTGCCATCACCGCGCGGCTCCACCGCCATCGTGCGACGCCGCCGCGATCGTGCGGCGCCGTCATGGCCGCCCGACCTCCCCGTGAGCGCCCTGCCTCTCGGGCGTGCGCCTCGCCACGTGCGCGCGGTCCGGGGCCGCGCACGCGGGCGAGACCCGCGTGCGCGGACTAGAGTGGTGTCCCCGCAGGACGCACAGCAGAACACAGGAGAAGAGGTGGGAGCCATGACCTCCGAGCAGACCGTCGGACGCGTCGAGGACGCCGCATCGCAGATCCTCTCCCGCCACGATCTCGTGCTCGAGGACGCCGCCGTCCACGAGCGCCAGGGCACCACCGAGGTCACGCTCGTCGTCGATCTGCCCGAGGACCGCACGGGGAGCGCGGACCTCGACGCGGTCGCGGAGGCGTCCCGCGAGATCTCCGAGCTGTTGGACGAGGACGAGTCGATCCTCGGCCCCGGTCCGAGCCTGCTCGAGGTCACCACCCCCGGCGCCGAGCGCACGCTCACGCAGCCCCGCCACTTCCGCCGCTCCCGCGGCCGCCTGCTCACGACCACGCTGGCGGGCGCCGCCGGTGCGGGCGAGACGAGCCTGCGCGCCCGGCTGCTCGCCGTGGCCGAGGACGGGACGCTCACGCTGCATCCCGAGCCCGGCGTCGACGACCGCGGACGCCCCCGCAAGCTCCCGGCGGGAACTCCCGAGTTCCTCGCCGTGCCCCTCTCGGACGTCGTCTCGGCACGCGTCGAGGTCGAGTTCACCCCGCCGCCGGACCAGGCGCAGCTGGACGAGCTCGCCGCCCGCGCCGCCGCGGCCGTGCCCGCCGGGCAGACCGACCCCGCCGCCCCCGAGGACGGCACCACCCGCCCCTCATCCGCCGCTGACGATTCGGAGCGCTGACATGGACATCGACATGGGAGCCCTGCGGGCCCTGGAGCGCGAGCGGGAGATCCCCGTGGACGTGCTCCTGGACGCGATCCGCCAGGCGCTGCACGCCGCCTACCTGCACACCGACCACCCGGTGAAGGACTCCGAGGTCACGATCGACGAGCGCACCGGCGCCGTCGCCGTGCTCGCCCGCGAGCGCGATGCCGACGGCGAGCTCGTCGAGGAGTGGGACGACACCCCGGAGAACTTCGGCCGGGTCGCCGCCTCGACCGCGCGCCAGGTGATCTTCCAGCGCATCCGCCAGCTCGAGGACGACGCGGTGCTGGGCGAGTACGCCGACCGCACCGAGGACATCGTCTCGGGGATCATCCAGCAGGGCCGCGACCCGCGCATGGTGATGGTCGACCTCGGCACCGTCGAGGCCGTGCTGCCCCCGCACGAGCGCGTGCCCGGCGAGGACTACTCGCACGGCCGCCGCATCCGCTCCTACGTCGTGGAGACCCGCCGCGGTCCCAAGGGGCCGCAGATCACGCTCTCGCGCTCGCACCCGAACTTCGTGCGCCGCCTTTTCGCGCTCGAGGTCCCGGAGGTCGCCGACGGCACCGTCGAGATCGTGGGGCTCGCCCGCGAGGCGGGCCACCGCACCAAGATGGCTGTGCGCGCGACCGTGCCCGGGGTGAACCCCAAGGGCGCGTGCATCGGCCCGATGGGCGCGCGCGTCCGCTCGGTGATGAACGAGCTGAACGGCGAGAAGATCGACATCGTCGACTTCGACGAGGACCCCACCGTCTTCGTCGCCCATGCGCTCTCGCCGGCGCGCGTCACCTCGGTCGCCGTGACCGACGAGGTGGGCCGCGCCGTCCGCGCGATCGTGCCCGACGGCCAGTTCTCCCTGGCCATCGGCAAGGAGGGGCAGAACGCCCGTCTCGCCGCGAAGCTCACGGGCTGGAAGATCGACATCCGCTCGGACGCCGCCCCGGAGCAGCCCGTCGTCGCGCAGGCCGCCCCGTCGGACGAGGCCCCGTCGGAGCAGGCGCCGTCGACCACGGCCCCGTCGGGCGAGGCGCGGTCGGCCCCCGTCGCGTCGGACGCCCCCGCTGCCGCCGAGGAGTCCACCGCCGAGCCCGCGCCGGGCGAGGAATCCTCGCAGCTGTAACGCACGCCTCGCGGATGCCGGGCTCCGCGAGCAGGTCGGCTACACTGGTCAGGCTGTGTGCGCGCGAACCGGAGGCCCTGTGGAGAACCGTTCCACGAGCCATCGGCCCGAGCGCACGTGCGTGGGCTGCCGCACGGTGGCCCCTCGCGACCAGCTGGTGCGCCTCGTCATGGAGCAGACCCCCGAGGGGGTCGCGCCCCGCGTGCGTGCGGATCCCTCCGGATCCGCGCCGGGTCGGGGAGCGTGGCTCCACGCCGACGCATCATGCCTCGACCTCGCCCTGAAGCGGGGCGGCTTCGCCCGGTCCTTCCGCGGCGCGGTCGACACCGGGCTCCTCGCCCGGGATCTCGAGGCCTCTTACCCACTCGCCTTCCAGGGGAACAGGTAGAAGAACCAATGGACATCCGATGAGTACTCGGTCATGAGCACCCACAGGAACTAATGGTCCGCGCCCTTCTGTCGGCCGGACCGAGACAGGAGAATTGTGGCTAAGGTCCGCGTCCACGAGCTCGCCAAGGAGCTCGGACAGCCGAGCAAGGTCGTTCTGCAGAAGCTGCAGGACATGGGCGAATTCGTCCGTTCCGCCTCCTCGACCATCGAAGCACCCGTCGCGCGCAGGCTGCGCGAGGCGTTCCCGGCCTCCGAGGCCGGCAGCGAGAAGAAGAAGCCCGCTGCGAAGCCCGGAGCCGCCAAGCCGGCTCCCGCCAAGCCCGGCGCCTCCCCGAAGGCGCCCGCCAAGGACGATGCCGCCGCGCCCGCCCCCTCGGCCCCCGCCGAGAAGCCCGCGCCGGCGCCCTCGCAGGAGAAGCCGGAGAGCGCCGAGGCGCCCGCGGCGAAGCCCTCGAGCACTCCCTCCAAGCCCTCCGCGCCCACGCCCCGCACCGCCGCGGCGAAGCAGGAGGACGCCGCCGAGAGCGCTGCGCAGAGCGAGCAGTCCCATGCGGACGACACGGACGGCAAGGAGTCGTCCGGCTCGGCCGCCCCGCGCCCCGGCGCGGCTCCCAAGCCCGGCGGCGCCCGCCCCGGCAACAACCCGTTCGCGACCTCCCAGGGGATGCCGCGTCCCGGCCGTCCGCGCCCGCAGCGCGACGGCGGCGGCAACCGCCCCGGCGGCCCGCGCCCCGGCAACAACCCCTTCGCAACCGCGCAGGGCATGCCCCGTCCCGGTGGGCCGCGCCCGCAGGGTCGTGGCGGCGCCGGCTCCGGCTCCGGCGGAGACCAGGGCTCGCGTCCGCCCCGTGAGGGCGGCGCACGCTCGGGCGCTCCCCGTCCCGGCATGCCCACCCCGGGCATCATGCGCCAGCACTCCCACGGCGGCCTCGCCGACGCCCAGAAGCCGGGCGGCGGCGGTCGCGGCGGCCGTGGCGGCGGTCCCCGCAGCGGCGGCGGCCCCGGCGGCGGTCCCGGTGGTGGCGGCGGTCCCCGCAGCGGCTTCGGCGGTCCCCGCGGCCGCGGCGGACGCGGCGCCACCCAGGGCGCCTTCGGCCGCGGTGGCAAGCCCGCGCGCTCGCGCAAGTCGAAGCGCGCGAAGCGCCAGGAGTTCGAGCAGATGCAGGCGCCCGCACCGGGCGGCGTGTCGATCCCTCGCGGGAACGGCACGACCATCCGGCTGCGCCGCGGCGCGTCGCTCAGCGACTTCGCCGACCGCATCGAGGTGAACCCCGCGTCGCTGATCACCGTGCTCTTCGCGATGGGCGAGATGGCCACTGCCACCCAGTCCCTCGACGAGGACACCTTCCACCTGCTGGGGGAGGAGCTCGGCTACAAGATCGAGATCGTCTCCCCGGAGGACGAGGAGCGCGAGCTGCTCGAGCAGTTCGACATCGATCTCGATGCCGAGCTCGCCGAGGAGGACGACGAGGATCGTCTGCCCCGCTCGCCCGTGGTCACCGTCATGGGTCACGTCGACCACGGCAAGACCCGCCTGCTGGACTCGATCCGCAACGCGAAGGTCCAGGCAGGCGAGGCCGGCGGGATCACCCAGCACATCGGCGCCTACCAGGTCGAGGTGGAGCACGAGAGCGAGGACGGTCCCGAGGACCGCGCGATCACCTTCATCGACACCCCGGGTCACGAGGCCTTCACGGCCATGCGTGCCCGCGGCGCCGACGTCACCGACATCGCGATCCTCGTGGTCGCGGCCGATGACGGCGTGATGCCGCAGACGATCGAGGCGCTCAACCACGCCCAGGCGGCCGACGTGCCGATTGTGGTCGCGGTGAACAAGATCGACAAGCCGGACGCGAATCCGGACAAGGTCCGTCAGCAGCTGACCGAGTACAACCTGATCGCCGAGGAGTACGGCGGTGACACCATGTTCGTCGACGTCTCCGCCCGCGAGGGGCAGAACATCGACAAGCTCCTGGACGCCGTCCTGCTCACCGCGGACGCCGCCCTGGATCTGCGCGCCAACCCGGACAAGCAGGCCCGCGGCATCGCGATCGAGGCCAACCTGGACCGCGGTCGCGGCCCGGTGGCCACGGTCCTCGTGCAGCAGGGCACGCTCCACGTGGGCGACGCGATCGTCTGCGGGACCGGCCACGGCCGCGTGCGAGCGATGCTCGACGAGCACGGCCAGAACGTCGAGGAGGCGGGCCCGTCCCGCCCGGTGCAGGTGCTCGGTCTGACCTCCGTGCCCGGCGCCGGCGACTCCTTCCTGGTCGCGGCCGACGAGCGCACCGCCCGTCAGATCGCCGAGAAGCGCGAGGCCGCCAAGCGTGCCGCCGCGCTGTCGAAGGCCCGCAAGCGGATCAGCCTCGAGGACATCACCAAGTCGATGGCCGAGGGCAAGGTCGAGACCCTCAACCTCATCCTCAAGGGCGATGCGGCGGGCTCCGTCGAGGCGCTCGAGGAGGCTCTGCTGGGCATCGAGATCGACGACCAGGTGCAGCTGCGGATCATCGACCGCGGCGTCGGCGCGATCACGATGAACAACATCAACCTCGCCGTCGCCTCCGACGCCGTGATCATCGGCTTCAACGTGCGCGCCGAGGGCCAGAACGCCGAGTACGCGGACCGCGAGGGCGTGGAGATCAAGTACTACTCCGTGATCTACCGCGCCATCGAGGAGATCGAGCAGGCCCTGCAGGGCATGCTCAAGCCCGAGTACGAGGAGGTCGACACGGGGTCGGCGGAGATCCGCGAGATCTTCCGCTCCTCGAAGTTCGGCAACATCGCCGGTTCGATCGTGCGCAGCGGCGAGATCCGCCGCGGCGCGAAGGCACGCATCACCCGCGGTGGCGTGGTCATCACCGAAGGACTCGAGATCGCCGGTCTGCGTCGCTTCAAGGACGACGTGACCGAGGTCCGCGAGGGCTTCGAGTGCGGCATCAACCTGGGGCGCTTCAACGACCTCCAGACCGATGACCTGATCACCACCTACGAGATGCGCGAGAAGCCTCGCGAGAACACCTCGAAGTGACAGCGCGCGTCGGGCGCCCCGGTCGAACCGGGGCGCCCGACGCGTCCCTGCATCCCGGCGACGCAGGGCCCGCTCCGGCGATGCGAGCTCGGCCGGGGCCCCACAGGCCGACAGGGAGGGAGCCGAGACCATGACCGAGAGCCTGCTCGTGCTGCGCGCCCCCTCGGCGAACCGCGTGTTCACCGCGTCGGCCGGTCCTCTCGCCGTCCGCGAGGCCCGCTGGGTGCTCGGCGCCCATCTCGGTGCGCCGGTGGACGTGCGCGAGCGCGAGATCGCGGGCGTCGACTACCTCGAGATCCGGACGGACCCCCAGGACACGACGCCGGGATCCTCCGGGGACTCCCTGCGACCGCTCGTCGCGCAGCTCTCCTCGGCCTTCGCGGTCTTCGAGGCGTCGGATTCGGGTGCTGGGACCGCCCCGGCAGGCGCTGATCCGGCAGGTGCGGCTCCGGCGGGCGCGGATACGACCGGCCCGGAACCGACCGGCCCGGATCCGACCGGCCCGGAACCGAACGGCTCCGCCCTCCCGCTGCTGCGTCCGACGCCCCTGCCGGAGGTCATGCGCCACGGCAGCGAGCTCGAGACCACCCTGCGGTACCCGGGGAAGACGAACGAGCAGTTCACCGCACTGCTGCTGAACCTCGCCGCCGCCCTGTCGAGCCGGCGCGGGGGAGTGCTGCGCGGCGATCTCGCACTGCTCGACCCCACGTGCGGACGAGGCACGACGCTCAGCCGCGCCCTGCGCCTCGGCCTCAGCCCCACCGGCGCCGACATCGACGCCAAGGACATCGACGCCTACCGCACCTTCCTCACCACGTGGGCCAAGCAGCATCACCTCCCGCACACCCAGAGCTCGGGCCGTCTGGGACTCCGCTCCCCGGCCGGCGGCCGCGGCGCAGGATCGCGCTGGGACCTCGAGCTCGCCGCCGACCGCCGGGCGCAGCGCGCGGGCGAGGTCCAGAAGCTCCACCTGCTGACCTGCGACACGACCCGGCTGGCCGAGGTGCTCCCGGACCGCTCGGTCGACGCGCTCGTGGCGGACCTGCCCTACGGCGTCCAGCACGGCGCACGGACCGAGGGCTGGCAGCGCTCCCCGCTGGACCTGCTCGAGCAGGCGATGCCCGCATGGCGCGCGCTGCTGCGCACGGGCGGCGGCATGGCGCTCGCCCTGAACCGCCGCACCGCGCCCTACGAGCGAGTGCGTGAGATCCTCGGATCCCACGGACTCACCGTGCTCAGCAGCGACGGGGCGTTCCGCCATCGCGTCGACCAGGCCATCGACCGGGATGTGGTCCTCGCCGTCCCCGACGACCATCCCCAGCTGGACCTGCTGCGCGCCCTCGCCGCCTCCGCCGACGAGCCCACCACCCCGCAGCTCACCACCCCGCAGGCCGCCGCCCGGCGGGCCACCCCTGCGAGGGCCCCGTCGTCCACGACGGGGGACGGGACATCGGCCGCGGCCGCCACAGACCCCGAAGCCACCACGACAGACCCGCCCGCCCGTGCCGAGGCGCACGAGCCCCGCGAAAGGACCCGCCATGAGTGAGAACAGCCCCCGCGCCCGGCGCCTCGCCGACCGCATCCAGCAGATCGTCGCGACCATGCTCGACACCCGCGTGAAGGATCCCCGCCTGGGCTTCATCACGATCACCGAGGTGCGCGTGACCGGCGATCTCCAGCACGCCACGATCTTCTACACCGTCTTCGGGGACGACGAGGAGCGCGCGGGCACCGCCGCCGCCCTCCAGAGCGCCACCGGGATGCTGCGCCGTGAGGTGGGCCGCCAGACCGGCGTGCGCCTCACCCCGACCCTCGAGTTCGTCGAGGACGCTCTCCCCGAGAACGCCCGCACGATCGAGGACCTGCTGGTCCAGGCCAGGTCCCGCGACGCCGATCTCGCCCGCCAGCAGGAGGGCGCGTCCTTCGCGGGTGAGGAGGACCCCTACCGCAAGCCCCGCGACGAGGACGACGTCGAGGAGGACCTCGAGGACGGCTCAGCGGACGATCCCGCGGACGAGGACCCCGCGGGCGACGCGCGCGCGTGATGGCGCGCGGTCCGCAGGACCTCGCGGCCCTGCCCCACGGCGTGCTGCTCGTGGACAAGGCGCCCGAGCGCACCAGCCATGACGTGGTCGCCCGCGTGCGCTGGCTGCTGGGCACGAAGAAGGTCGGCCACGCCGGCACCCTCGACCCGATGGCCACGGGGCTGCTGATCCTGGGCGTCGGGCAGGGCACGCGCCTGCTCACCCACCTCGTGGGACTCGACAAGACCTACACGGCGACGATCCGCCTGGGTCTCGCCACCACCACCGACGACCGCGAGGGCGAGGAGATCGGGGAGGTCGTCCCCGCCGTGGGCCTCACGCCGCAACGGATCGAGGAGAGCCTGGACGCCCTGCGAGGGGAGATCCAGCAGGTGCCCTCGACCGTCAGCGCCATCAAGGTCGACGGCAAGCGCGCCTATGCCCGCGCCCGTGCGGGCGAGGACGTGGTGCTCGCCGCGCGTCCCGTGACGATCAGCGACTTCACGGTGCTCGCCCGGCGCGACGCGGACCCCTTCCTCGATCTCGACGTGACCGTGACCTGCAGCTCGGGCACCTACGTGCGGGCGCTCGCCCGGGACCTCGGCGCTGCGCTGGGCGTGGGCGGGCACCTCACCGCTCTGCGGCGCACGCGCGTGGGCCCCTTCGACGTCCAGGACGCGGTGCACGTGCCCGCCCGCGGCGAGGGCGACGACGTGGAGCTTCCGCTGCGGGGCCTCGGCGAGACCGCCGCGCACGTGATGCCCACCGTCGCACTGGACGAGGAGAGGGCGATCGCCCTCGGGCAGGGCAAGCGCGTGCACGCGACGCCGTCCCCGGGCGGGGCCGACGGGGGAGTGCGAGCTGCGCTCGACCCGGAGGGTCGCCTGGTCGCCGTCGTCGAGACCGAGGCCGACGCCGAGGGCGAGCGTCTGCGGCCCGTCCTCGTCGTCCCCCCGGAGGCGCGCAGCTGACGGGAGGCCGGCGCCGGGTCATCCGATCCGGGCTCGACACCGCGCTCGGTCCCCGCCCCGCATCCTCTGCCCGTCCACCGGCGCAGCAGAAGGGCCCCGCCTCTCGGCGGGGCCCTTCTGTCGTTCGGGCGGCCATCGGCTCGGCGCGCCGCCGGTGCCTCGATGAGGGGACCGGATCAGGGTCTCCTGATCAGCGGTGCACCTCGACTCGGGTGCCGATCGATGCCCAGTCGTACAGCCACTTGGCGTCCGAGACGCGCATGTTGATGCAGCCGTGCGAGCCGGAGTACCCGAAGGACGAGCGCCACGGCGCGCCGTGGAACGCGTATCCGCGGTACCAGTACTGCACCCAGGGGACGTCCTTGGTGTTGTAGTACTCGGGATCCTGCTGATCCTTGTAGGCGCCGTTGGTCATGTCCTGCTTGTCGTAGCGCAGGTAGATCTTGTACGAGCCGGTCACCGTGCCGTGCCCGTTGGCCCCGTCGCCGTCGACGATGGAGCGCGGGCCCCACACGGGGGTGTCGCCCTGGTAGGCGGTCACCGTCTTGTTCGAGAGGTTGACGTCGATCCACTTCTCACCGGTCGGCTTGTCGGAGGAGGCGTCGTCGTCCTTGGACTTGTCGTCGTCCTTCGACTTCTCGTCGTCCTTGGACGTGTCGTCGTCCTTCGAGTCCGAGTCCTCGTCGTCCTTCGACTCGGGGGCCTTGGCCTTGGTCATCTCGGCCTCGACCTTCTTGGTCTCGAAGGACGCCTCGAGCGGACTCGTCCCGGTCATCGCCGCGACGAGCTTCTCGGTGACGGCATCGGTGTTGGTGATCTCCACGCCGTCGGTCTTCTCGGCGATGGTCTTGACGACCTTGCCGTCGGTGTCGACCTGCTCGATGCCGTCCTTCTTCTCGACGCTGTCCTCGTCGGCGCGTGCCGAGACCCACTCGCGCACGGCGTCCTCGTCGACCCCGATCTTCAGGTCCTTGCCCTTGTCGTCGGTCGTGACGGAGAGCCAGCCGGAGCGGCGATCCTTGGAGACCGAGTGGGTCGCCCCGTCGGGCCCCGTGATCGACATCGGCTGGTCCAGCATCTTCGTGATCTGGTCCTTGACCTTCTGGGCCGTGTCCGTCGAGATCTTCGGGGCGGTCTCGGTGACCTTCTGCGTGAGGGTGAAGCTCTCGAGCTTCGAGGCGTCCTTCGTGAGGGCGGAGACGAACGCGTCGGTCTCCACGCCCTGGCCGTTCTTCGCCGTGGCGACGTTCCAGGTCCCGGCGTCCTCGTCGTAGGACACCTTCGCGTCCACGGGAGCGGTGCGATCCTCGGGGATCTGCTTCGTGGCGAAGTCGGCGGCAGCCTTCTCGTCGACGGACACCACCGGGTCCACGCCGCGCGAACCGGAGATCGTGGAGGAGACGACCTCGCCGATCGAGCCGTCGTGGGCGACGGCCTGCTCTCCGGTCTTCTTCGCGTCGACGTCGACGCCGAGGTCGGCCAGGGAAGCGGTCGTGGTCTCGCCGTCGGTGTCGACGGTGACCTCCGTGCTCTCGGCCTTCTTCTGGACGAGCGCGGAGATCTCCTCGGCGCTCTTGCCGGAGACGTCCTGCCCCAGGACCGTCGTGCCCGGGAGGGCCTTGCCCTCGAAGTTCTTGGCGTACGCGAAGGCGCCGCCCGTGAGGACGACGGCCAGCACGGCCAGGATCGCGATCACGATCAGCAGGACACGTCGGCGTCCGCCGCCGGACCGGCCCACATCGGTGGTGTCGGTGAGGTGCGACATATGGTCTCGCTCATCTCTTCGCTGCGGTTCCGGTTCCCCCTCGTCACGGGACCGCCCGCAGAAGGTCCACGGGTCCGCATTCGTACCCTTCACCATACGTCAGACTCCCCGGTCGAGCCGAGGGGACGGGAGTCACAGACGCGTCACAGTCGGGGCGGGACGCGCGGAGGTCCTCCGGCTGCTGTCCGCTCCCGCCCGCCCCGGCAGCCGCGGGTCCGTGACGACCGCCCGGGCTGTCGCGCCGGGACGTCCGTGCGGCGATACAGTGTTCCCCGTCCTCCCGCCCGCGCCCCCGGATCCCGGCTCCGGCGCGGGACCGGGCCCCGTCGGAAGGATCCTCACCGTGACCCGTGCGCAGATCTGGCACTCCCTCGAGGAAGTGCCCGCCGACCTCGGCGCGAGCGCGGTGACCATCGGGAACTTCGACGGCGTGCACCTGGGCCACCGCTACGTGCTCGACGCGCTGCGGGAGAACGCCGCGGCCCGCTCGCTGGAGCCGGTCGCCCTGACCTTCTGGCCGCATCCGCGCCACGTCATGCACACCCCGGGCGATCCCGCCCTCGTCACCGCGCACGAGGACCGCGACCGCCTGCTGCTCCTGGCCGGCATGAGCGGCGTGCTCGACCTCGAGTTCACCTGGGACTTCGCCCAGTACAGCGCAGAGGACTTCGTGCGCGTCTTCCTCGTCGAGGGCCTGGGCATGCGCTGCATCGTCACGGGTGCGGACACCCGCTTCGGCCGCAGGAACACCGGCGACGTCGAGACCCTGCGCGCGCTCGGGGAGAAGTACGGCTTCGAGGTGGTCGTGCTGCCCGACCTGCCGTTCGACGGGGAGCGGATCTCCTCCTCGGCGATCCGCGCGGCGCTGCTCGGCGGGGACATGCCCGAGGCGACCGCCATGCTGGGCCGCTTCCACACGGTGTCCGACACCGTCCACCACGGCTTCAAGCGCGGACGCGAGCTGGGGTTCCCCACCGCGAACCTCGGCCCGCGCCCCCATGGGCTGGTGCCGCAGGACGGCGTCTACGCGGGCTTCCTCACCGTCGTCGAGCAGGCGAGCGAGCACCGGGGGATCGAGCCCCTCGTCGGCGCGGTCACGACGATCTCCATCGGCACCAATCCCACCTTCCACGAGGGCAGCGACGACTCCCCGCGGATGGTCGAGGCCTACGTCCACGGCGACGACACCCTGGACCTGTACGGGGACACCGTGCGCCTCGAGTTCGTCGAGCGCCAGCGGCCCACGCTGCGCTTCTCCTCGGTCGACGCGCTCGTGGCCCAGATGGAGATCGACAAGGACGTGACTCGCCGCACTCTGGACGGAGTGCAGCCCGATGTCCTCCATCGCCGCTGATAAACTCTCAGCGCCGTCATATCGGCCGCGGAGGATTCCGCGCGCCCGAACGGCGCGCCCAGGCTCGTGAAGCCCGGGACGTGCCCGGAGCGCAGCAGGATCCGACACACA
Organism: Brachybacterium halotolerans; assembly: GCF_016623465.1. Lineage (GTDB taxonomy): Bacteria > Actinomycetota > Actinomycetes > Actinomycetales > Dermabacteraceae > Brachybacterium > Brachybacterium halotolerans. Next base: position 20,051 of record NZ_JAEDAJ010000012.1, on the reverse strand, counting down.
GAGCCCGGGAGAACAGGCCCCGGTGCGCCGCGCAACGACCGAGGGAGAAGCCGACATGGCCTTCGACTCCGCCACCAAGCAGGAGATCATCAAGGAATACGCGACCGCTGAGGGCGACACCGGTTCGCCCGAGGTCCAGATCGCGCTCCTGACCCACCGCATCACCTACCTGACCGAGCACCTCAAGGAGCACAAGCACGACCACCACACCCGTCGTGGTCTGATGCTCCTGGTCGGTCAGCGCCGCCGTCTGCTCAAGTACCTGCAGAACGTCGACATCGAGCGTTACCGTGCGCTGATCCAGCGCCTCGGCATCCGCCGGTGACACCCGCCGCCGCTCGTCCCCACGGGGCGGGCGGCGGTTCGCATCCGGCCCCGTGCCACGCGCGGGGCACGACCCGCGAGGCCGCGCCCAGAGCGCCGGCCCGCACGACCCACCAGCCCCTCGACCGTGGGCACGGTCCTCGGCAGAGACCTTCGGGAACCCCGATCCGCCCGGATCAGGAGGCTCCCCGCGGGCCCCTGACGATGGCCGCGTCCGGCGAGGGGCACCGATCCCATCGAAGGAGATCCCCATGGCCATGGAAGGCCCCGACATCACGGCGACCACCGCCGTCATCGACAACGGCAGCTACGGCACCCGCGAGGTGCGCTTCGAGACCGGCCGCCTCGCCCAGCAGGCCGCCGGCGCGGTCTCCGTGTACCTCGACGACGACACGATGGTGCTCTCGGCGACCGCCGTCTCCAACAAGCCGAAGGACAACTTCGACTTCTTCCCGCTCACGGTCGACGTCGAGGAGCGGATGTACGCCGCGGGCCGCATCCCCGGCTCGTTCTTCCGTCGCGAGGGCCGCCCGGGCACCGACGCGATCCTCGCCTGCCGCCTCACCGACCGCCCGCTGCGCCCGGCCTTCGTCAAGGGCCTGCGCAACGAGGTCCAGGTCGTCCTCACCGTCATGGCCGTCAACCCCGACGACGCCTACGACGTGGTCGGCATCAACGGCGCCTCCGCCTCCACCCAGATCTCGGGCCTGCCCTTCAACGGCCCGATCGGCGGCGTGCGCGTGGCCCTCATGCCGAGCGCCGAGGGCGGCCAGTGGGTCGCGTTCCCGACCTTCAGCCAGCTCGACGAGGCCGTGTTCTCCATGGTCGTCGCCGGTCGCATCGTCGGCGACGACGTCGCGATCATGATGGTCGAGGCCGAGGCCACCGACAACGCCTGGTCCATGATCAAGGACCAGGGCGCGATCGCCCCCACCGAGGAGGTCGTGGCCGAGGGCCTCGAGGCGTCCAAGGTCTTCATCCGCACCCTGTGCGAGGCGCAGCAGGAGCTGGCCGACGCCGCCGCCAAGCCGGTGCGCGAGTTCCCGCTCTTCCTGGACTACCAGGACGACGCCTACGAGCTGGTCGAGAAGACCGCCGCCGACCGCCTCCGCGAGGTCATGAGCATCGCCGGCAAGCAGGAGCGCGAGGAGTCCACCGACGCGCTCGCCGCCGAGGTCGTCTCCGAGCTCGGTGCCGAGGGCGCAGCCCTCGAGGGCCGCGACAAGGAGATCTCCGGCGCCTTCCGCGCGCTGACCAAGAAGGTCGTCCGCCAGAAGATCCTCACCGAGGGCGTGCGCATCGACGGTCGCGGCCTGCGCGACATCCGCCAGCTCTCGGCCGAGGTCGAGGTGCTCCCGCGCGTGCACGGCTCCGCCCTGTTCCAGCGCGGCGAGACCCAGATCCTGGGTGTGACCACGCTGAACATGCTCAAGATGGAGCAGCAGATCGACTCGCTCTCGCCGGTCCATCACAAGCGCTACATCCACCACTACAACTTCCCGCCCTTCTCGACCGGCGAGACCGGCCGCGTGGGCTCCCCGAAGCGCCGCGAGATCGGCCACGGCATGCTCGCCGAGCGCGCCCTGGTCCCGGTCCTCCCGGGCCGCGAGGAGTTCCCCTACGCGATCCGCCAGGTCTCCGAGGCGCTGGGCTCCAACGGCTCGACCTCGATGGGCTCCGTCTGCGCCTCGACCCTGTCGATGCTCAACGCCGGCGTGCCGCTCAAGGCGCCCGTCGCGGGCATCGCCATGGGCCTCGTCTCCGACACCGTGGGCGGGGAGACCAAGTACGCGGCCCTCACCGACATCCTCGGTGCGGAGGACGCCTTCGGCGACATGGACTTCAAGGTCGCCGGCACCAACGAGTTCGTCACCGCGATCCAGCTGGACACCAAGCTCGACGGCATCCCGGCCTCCGTGCTCGCCGCCGCGCTGTCCCAGGCCCGCGAGGCCCGCCTGCACATCCTGGGCGTCCTCAACGAGGCCATCGACGTGCCGGACGAGATGAGCCCGAACGCCCCGCGCGTGCTCGCGGTGACCATCCCCGTCGACAAGATCGGTGCGGTCATCGGCCCCAAGGGCCAGATGATCAACCAGATCCAGGACGACACCGGCGCCGACATCACCATCGAGGACGACGGCACCGTCTACATCGGCGCGACCGACGGCCCGTCGGCCGAGGCCGCCCGCGCGACGATCAACGCGATCGCCAACCCGATGGTCCCCGAGGTCGGCGAGCGCTACCTCGGCACCGTGGTGCGCGTGGTCGACTTCGGCGCCTTCGTCTCGCTGACCCCCGGCAAGGACGGCCTCCTGCACGTCACCCAGCTGCGCAAGCTGAACGACGGCAAGCGCGTGGACAACGTCGAGGACGTCGCGAAGGTCGGCCAGAAGATCGAGGTCGAGATCCGCGAGATCGACGCGCGCGGCAAGATCAGCCTCGCGATCGCCGAGGACGACGCCGAGGAGACGGGGTCCGACGAGGGCTCCGAGAAGGCGTCCGACTCCGAGTGAGCCCGACCGACCGCGTGAACGCGTGACCGCCGCGGGCGGCACCCCTCGACGGGGTGCCGCCCGCGCTCGCTCTCCATCTCCCCGCACCCGACCCTGGGAGGACCCTCCGGTGCCGATCGACCTGACCACTGACGCCGCAGAGCGCGACCAGCTCCTCGAACCCGGGGGAGACGGGCCGCTCGTGCGACGCACGATCCTCCCCGGCGGCGTGCGCCTGCTCACGGAGACCGACCGCTCGGTGCGCAGCGCGACGCTCGGCCTCTGGCTGCCCGTGGGCTCGCGGGACGAGACCCCCGCGCACGCCGGCTCCACCCATGCCCTCGAGCACCTGCTGTTCAAGGGCACCGCCAGGCGCAGCGCGCTGGACATCGCGACGGCCTTCGACGAGGTCGGCGGCGAGTCCAACGCGGTCACCGCGAAGGAGCACACCGTGTACCACGGGCGGGTGCGCAGCGCCGACCTGCCGCTCGCCCTGGACGTGCTCACCGACATGGTCACCTCCTCGCAGCTCGCGCCCGAGGCCCTCGAGACCGAGCGCGAGGTGATCCTCGAGGAGCTCGCGATGGCGCAGGACGATCCCACCGACTCCGGGTACGAGGAGTTCCTCGCCCAGGTGCTCGGGCCCGACACCCCGATGGGACGGCCCGTCGGCGGGACCCTCGAGACCGTCAGCGCCCTCGCCGACGCCGACGTGCGCGCGCACTTCGCCGCGCACTACAGGCCCCAGAACCTCGTGGTCACCGCCGTCGGCGACCTCGACCACGACGAGCTCGCCGGGCGCCTCGCCGACCGCCTGGCCGCGGGCGGCTGGGACCTCCCGGCGGGCGTCGCTCCGTCGGAGCGTCGGCCCGCCCTCGAGCGCTCGCTGCCCGCCGCCGGCGCGACGCCCGGACCGGCGTCGGCCGTCGTTCCGCACCGCATCGTGCGCCCCCTCGAGCAGACCCACATCTACCTGGGCGGGCCGTCGATCTGCGCGACCAGCGAGGACCGCCACACGATGAACGTGCTGATGGCGATCCTCGGCGGCGGCATGTCCTCGCGGCTGTTCCAGCACATCCGCGAGGAGCGCGGCCTGGTCTACACCGTCTACTCCTTCAGCGCCGCCTACCGCGACGCGGGCCTGTTCGGCATGTACGCCGCCTGCCGGCCCTCGCGCGCCGAGCAGGTCGTCGAGCTCATGGGGGCCGAGATCGAGCAGATGCGCGATCACGGCGTCACCGACGAGGAGATGCGACGCGCGCTCGGGCAGATCACGGGCGCTCTCGCGCTCGGTCTCGAGGACACCGCGTCGCGGATGGGGCGCCTGGGCAGCCTCGAGCTCGTCCAGGGCCGCTACTCGACGGTCGACGAGGCACTCGAGAAGATGGCCGGCGTGACCGCCCAGGACGTGCGGGACCTCGCCGCGCGCCTCGCCGAGTCGTTCACCACCCGGGTCGACGTCGGCCCCGAGGCCGGCTGAGCCGCCGGCTCGGCCCCGCACACCGCATACCACCGCCCTCCCGGAAGGAACCCACCATGTCGCAGAGCATCCGCGTCGCCGTCCTCGGCGCCCACGGTCGCATGGGCAGCGCCGCCTGCACCGCCGTCGAGGAAGCCGACGGCCTCGAGCTCGTCGCCCGCATCGGCAGCTCCGACCCGCTCGACGCCGCGGCCGACGCCGGCGCGCAGGTCGTCGTCGACCTCACCGTCCCCGCCGTCACCAAGCGCAACGTGCTCTGGGCGATCGAGCACGGGATCCACGCCGTGGTCGGCGCGACCGGCTGGGACGAGGAGTCCCTCGCCGACGTCCGCGCCGCGCTCGGCGAGCACCCGAGCACCGGTGTGCTCATCGCACCGAACTTCGCGATCGGCGCCGTCCTGGTGATGCGCTTCGCCGAGGCCGCGGCCCGCTACTACGAGAGCGCCGAGGTGATCGAGATGCACCACCCCGACAAGCTCGACGCGCCCTCGGGCACCGCCCGCCACACGGCCGCGGCGATCGCCCGCGGCCGCGAGGCCGGGGGACTGGGGGCCGTGCCCGACGCGACGCAGAAGGACGAGCTCGGTGCGCGGGGCGCGGTCGTCGACGGCATCCACGTGCACGCCGTCCGCCAGCGCGGCCTCGTCGCCCACGAGGTCGTCCAGTTCGGCGGCGTCGGCGAGCAGCTCGAGCTGCGCCACGACTCCTTCGATCGCGTGTCCTTCATGCCCGGCGTGCTGCTGGGCGTGCGCGAGGTCGGCTCCCGCCCCGGGCTCACCGTGGGCCTCGACGGCTACATGGACCTCGGCTGAGCATGCGCGCGAAGATCGGTGTCGCCCTGCTGCTGCTGGTCACGGCGGCCTACTGCTGGGGCCTGCTCTGGATCGCGACCGGTTTCGCGCGCGCAGGCGGCGTGATCGGCTGGGGGCTGGCAGCGGGCCTCGTCGTGCTGCTCGTCCTCACCGTGTGGGTGACCTGGCGCGAGGTCCTGTTCGGGCTGCGCGCAGGACGGCTCGCCCGGCTCTACGGCGCGGCGCGCTTCGAGCCCCGGGCCGACGACGGGACCGAGGGCATGGCGGCCGACGGGACCGGAGCCCGTGCGGAGCAGGACCCCGTCGCCCAGCGCGATCCGCGCAGGGCCGCGGCCCGCGCGGAGTTCGAGGCGGCGCGCGACGCCGTACAGGACGGGGGAGAGGACGACTGGCGGGCCTGGTACCGCCTGGGCCTGGCCTACTCCGCGAACCGGGACACCCGCGACGCCCGCGCCGCCGTGCGCCGGGCGATCGCCGTGGAGGCCGGCCGCGGGGTGTGATCAGCCCCAGCCGAGGGCACGGCAGAGCGCCGCGACCACGGCGGCCGCGATCACGACCACCAGGAAGGGCGCGCGCAGGGCGAGCAGCAGCGCGGCGACCGCGAGCGCGGGCAGGCGGGCGTCGGCCATCAGCTGCGGGCCGTCGGCCGCGGCCTGGGTGGCGACCAGCGCGCCCAGCAGCGCGACGGGCAGCAGGGACGTGACCCGCGCGATGCGCGGTTTCTCGAGCACGCCCGGCGGCACCTGGTAGCCGATCCACTTCTGCGCGAAGGACAGCACCGCCGCCGCGATCACGCCCGCCCACAGCCAGCTCATGCCTGCTCACCGTCCTCGTCCGTCGCGTCGACCCGATTCCCGCCGGCCACCGGGCGACGCGGCAGCAGCCCGACGACCACGGCGACCAGCGCCGCAGCGAGCACCGGCAGGCCGGCCGGCAGGACGGGCGTCGCGATCAGCGCGATGAACGCCGCGGCGACGGCGACGGCCACCACGTCCTTCGAGACCAGGCGGGGCCACAGCAGCCCCAGGAACGCCGCGGCGGCCGCGGCATCCAGGCCCCATGCGCCTGGATCGCCGACGCTCTGGCCGATCAGCGCTCCCACCAGGGAGAACAGGTTCCAGAAGACGTAGACCGCGATGCCTGCCGCCCAGAAGCCGGCGCGCTTGGCGGCCGGGGGACCGGCGGTCGCGGCCACGGCTGCGGACTCGTCGATCGTGAGCAGGGAGCGCGCGGCCCCCTTCGCCCCGCCTCGGGGCAGTGTCGGCGCGAGCACGAGGCCGTAGAGGGTGTTGCGGATGCCCAGCAGCACGGCGGCCAGCGCTGCGCCCAGTGCGCTGCCGCCGCCTCCGATCACGCCCACGAAGGCGAACTGGCTGCCGCCGGTGAACATGATCGCCGAGAGCACCATCGCCTGCCACACGTCGAGCCCCGAGGCGGTCGCGAGCGCCCCGAAGGAGATCCCGTACAGACCCGTCGCGACCCCCACGGACAGCCCCTTGCGGCGGGCGGCCGAGACGGCGAGGGACACCGATGCGGCGTCCGGCGACGGCGCCTCGTGGGCGCTCCGCGCGGCGGGGGAGCGGTCGCTCGGATCGTGCGTGTTCATGACCCGTCCACAGTAACCGGGGAGTTTCCCGCATGCGCAGGTCGCACGGGGTATGAGACCGTGGGAAGCATGAACGGAGCCGCCGCCGCGGGCGCCCCCGAGGGGGACGCTCAGGCCCCCCAGGACCCCTTCCCCCTCGACGTCGACGCCCTGCTGCTCGACATGGACGGGACCCTCGTCGATTCGGGCCCCTCGGTGGAGCGCGCCTGGACGAAGCTGTTCGAGGAGCACGGCTCGAACCGGACCTTCGACCACACCCTCCACGGCATGCCCGCCCGAGGGGTGCTCGCCGACGTCTTCCCCGACATGCCGGCCGACGAGATCGAGGCCGCCCACGCGCGTGTCGAGGACCTGGAGGTCGAGGACGCCAAGCGGATCTCGATCCTCCCGGGCACGGCCCGCCTGATCGGCGAGCTGCAGTCCGCCGCCGAGCAGCTCGGTCGGCCCACCTGGACGATCGTGACCTCCTGCACGCGGCGCCTGTTCGAGGCCCGCTGGGCGATCACCGACCTGCCCTACCCCGAGGAGACCCTCGTCACCGCCGACCAGGTGAGTCGCGGCAAGCCCGATCCGGAGCCGTACGTGCTCGGCGCCGAGCGCCTGGGCGCGGACCCCTCCCGTGCGCTCGTGATCGAGGACTCCCTGGGAGGGCTCGCGTCCGCCCGTGCCGCGGGATGCCCGGCGATCGCGGTGACCACGACCACCCTCGCGCACGAGCTCGCGCCCCACGCCGAGGCGCTCCTGACCTCGCTCGACGACGTCGCCGTGGAGGTCCACGAGGGACGCCTGCGCGTCGTCCGCCGCTGAGGGCGTCGCCCGGTCCCGGCTCCAGTACGATGCCGAGCATGCGTTCCGCTCTCACCGTGGCCGCCGGCCGTGCCGCGCGCCGCCTGGCCAGACTCCGCGGCGGGGGCCGCGGGGGCAGCGCCTTCCCCGGACTCGTGGTCGAGAGGATCGACCCCGGCTTCCTCGCGCGCACCCTCGAGGAGCTGCCGCTGGGCGTGGTCGTCGTCTCCGGCACCAACGGGAAGACCACCACTACGAAGATCCTGGTGGAGCTGCTGCGCTCCCAGGGTCTGCGGGTCTTCACCAACCCCACCGGCTCCAACTTCGTGCGCGGCGTCGCGGCGGCCCTGCTCACCGAGGTCGACGCCCGCGGCCGCCTCGCCGCCGACATCGCCGTGCTCGAGCTCGACGAGGCCCACGCCGTGCACTTCGTGCGCCAGGTGCGCCCGCGCGCGAGCCTGCTGCTGAACGTCATGCGCGACCAGCTCGACCGCTTCGGGGAGATCGACCACACCGCCGACCTCCTGCACACGGTCGCGAAGGCCAGCACCGAGCTCGTCGTCCTCAACGGCGACGACCCGCGCCTGTCCGCGCCGCGCTTCACCGACGACCTGGGCGCTCGCGTCGAGCGCTTCGGCATCGGGGAGGGGCTGCGCCGCGTCTTCCTCTCCGACGACGACCTGCGCCGCGAGGACGCCGGGGGCGCGATGCTCGAGGACGCGGGCCTCGGCGCCGGCCCCGCCGACGACACGCAGACCCCCGCCACGCGGCTCGAGGCCATCGACGGGCGCCGCGCCCGCATCCTCGTCGACGGCGCGGAGCACGAGGTCGAGTTCGTGCTGCCCGGCGTGCACAACATGCTCAACGCCACTGGCGCCCTGGCGCTCGCCTCCTCCCTGCTCGGGGCCGACGCGGACCTCCCGGCCCTGCTGCGCGCCCTCGCGCACGTGCGCGCGGCCTTCGGCCGCGGCGAGATGCTCGAGGTCGACGGCGTCCCCCTCGAGCTGGCCCTCGTGAAGAACCCCGCCGGCTTCCGGATGAGCCTGCTGAGCGCGGGCACGGACCCGGCGGAGACGATGATCGCGATCAACGACGAGTACGCCGACGGCCGGGACATGTCATGGCTCTGGGACGTCGACTTCAGCGCCCTGCGCGCGAGCGGCGTGCACGTGGTCAGCGGCGTGCGCGCCTACGACATGGCCCTGCGCCTGCGCTACGACGAGGTGCTCGTGGACGGCGTCGAGACGGACCTCGGGCCGGCCGTGCGGTCGCTGATCGACGCCGCCCGCGCGAGCGGCCGGCCGATGCGCATCTTCTGCACCTACACCGCGATGCTCGCCGTGCGCGCGCAGCTCTCGCGGATCACCCACGTGGAGACGGTCCTGTGAGCACGAACGAGCACCCCGCCCCGTCGGCCCCACGCAGCGCGGGGACCGGCCCGGACCTCACCCCCGTCCCGACGCCGCACCGGCAGCCCGCGCGCGAGGGCGCCCCGGCGCTGCGGATCCTGCAGCTCTACCCCTCCGAGATGAACATCTACGGAGACTGGGGGAACACCCTCACGCTGATCCGGCGGGCACAGTGGAGCGGCTTCGAGGTCGAGCTGCTGGCCCACGAGGTCGGCGACCGGCTCCCCGCGGACGTGGACCTCGTGGTCGCGGGCGGCGGCCAGGACTCCGGCCAGGTGCGCATCGCCGCCGACCTCCTCTCCCACGGCCCCGCGATCTGCGAGTGGGCCGAGCAGGACGTCCCCATGCTCGCCGTGTGCGGCTCCTACCAGCTGTTCGGGCACGTGTTCGTGCCCGCGACCGGCGACACGGCCGACGAGCCGCTGACCGGCATCTCGCTGCTGGACGTCGAGACCCGCGGCAGCAGCACCCGCCTGATCGGCAACCTCACCGTCGAGACCGAGCGCTTCGGACCCGTGGTGGGCTACGAGAACCACTCCGGGCTGACCACCCTCGGGGCGGACTGCACGGCGCTCGGCTCCGTGCGCGCCTTCGGCCAGGAGAGCTCGCGCGCGGGCGGGAACAACGGGGCCGACGGCACCGAGGGCGCGGTGCACCGCGAGGTCATCGGCACCTACCTGCACGGCTCCGTGCTCCCCAAGAACCCGGCGCTCGCCGACCACCTGCTCGCCGCGGCCGTGCGCCACCGGGTGGGGGAGGACGCGTACACCGCGCCCGACCTGGAGGGGATCGTCACCCAGCGCGCCCGCGACATCGCCATGTCCCGGCCTCGCTGAGGCCTCCGCCTCGACTACCCTGGGGAACCATGAGCGACAGCGAGAGCGACATCGTCTTCCGGTCCGACATGACCGTCCAGCTGGTGCGGTCGGCGGCGCAGGACGGCGACGTCGTCTTCGCGGCCCGCGTCTCGACCCAGGGGGAGAAGACGCTGGCCACCGCGGGCGAGGACGCGAGCGAGCGCGACAAAGGCCTGATCCGGTTCCTCATGCGCGACCGCCACGGCAGCCCCTTCGAGCACAACAGCTTCACCTTCTACGTCGAGGCGCCGATCTTCGTGTTCCGCGAGTTCATGCGCCACCGCATGGCCTCCTACAACGAGGAGTCCGGCCGCTACCGGAAGATGCGGCCGGTGTTCTACGTGCCCGGCCCCGAGCGCAACCTCCAGCAGGTCGGCAAGCCCGGCGCCTACACCTTCGAGCCCGGCACCCCCGAGCAGCACGCGCTCGTCACCGAGACCGTGCGCGCGCAGTCGACCTCCGCCTACGAGGGCTACCGCCGGATGCTCGAGGCGGGCGTCGCCCGCGAGGTCGCCCGCACGGTGCTGCCGCTGAACCTGTACTCCTCGATGTACGTCACCGTGAACGCGCGCAGCATGATGAACTTCCTGAGCCTGCGCACCCAGCGCCCCGACTCTGCGTTCCCCTCCTTCCCGCAGCGCGAGATCGAGATGGTCGCCGAGCTCATGGAGCAGCACTTCGCCGAGAAGATGCCGCTCACCCACGCCGCCTTCGAGGCGGGCGGCCGCGTCGCACCCTGACGCGCCCGCTCGCCGCACCCGCATCCCCATCAGGCAGTCCCACCAGCCAGGCAGTCCCACCAGGAGGACAGATGACCGTCCAGCCCGCACCGGCAGCACGGCCCTTCGGCACCGTCGGCACCGCGATGGTCACCCCCTTCACCGAGGACGGTTCGACCCTCGATCTGGATGCGGCGCAGGCCGTCGCCGCGCACCTCGTCGCGCACGGCAACGACTGCCTCGTGGTCAACGGGACGACGGGCGAATCGCCCACCACGAGCGACGCGGAGAAGATCGCCCTGGTCAGGGCCGTGCGCGAGGCCATCGGCCCCGGGATCACGCTGCTCGCGGGCGTCGGCAGCAACGACACCCGCCACAGCATCGAACTCGCCCGCGCCCACGCGGACCTCGACCTGCAGGGCCTGCTCGTCGTCACGCCCTACTACTCGAAGCCCTCCCAGGACGGCATCATCGCGCACACCGAGCAGGTGGCCGACGCCACCGAGCTGCCGATCCTGCTCTACGACATCCCCGGCCGCAGCGGCGTCCCGCTCGCGCACGAGACGCTCCTGCGCCTCGCCCAGCACGAGCGGATCCTCGCGGTCAAGGACGCCAAGGGCGACCTCCAGCAGGCCGCCCTGGTCACCGCCCAGTCCGACCTCGTGTACTACTCGGGGGAGGACGCCCTGAACCTCGCCTGGCTCGCCGTCGGAGCGGCCGGCATCGTCTCGGTCGTCGGCCACGTCGCCGGTGAACTCGAGGCGCAGATGGTCGCCGCCGTCCAGGCCGGCGACCTCCCCGCTGCTCAGCAGCTCAACCGTCGCCTGGCCCCCGTGGTCGAGGCGGTCATGACCCGCATGCCCGGTGCGGTCGCCGCGAAGACGGCCCTGGTGCTCCAGGGCGTCCTCCCGCACGCGACCGTCCGCGGCCCCCTCGCCCCTGCGAGCGCACCCCAGATGGCCGAGCTCAGAGAATCGCTCGCCGCCGTCGAGGGGATCCCGCCGCTCGTCTGAACACCGGAAGGACCCATGACACTCACCACTCCCTTCAGCGAGCGGCTCCAGCAGCCCCGCAAGCCCGCCAAGGACACCCTGCGGATCATCCCGCTGGGCGGCCTCGGCGACGTGGGCCGCAACATGACCGTCTTCGACTACAACGGGCGCCTGCTCGTCGTCGACTGCGGCGTGCTGTTCCCCGAGGAGTCCCAGCCCGGCGTGGACCTGATCCTGCCGGACTTCCAGTACCTCGAGGACCGCCTCGACGACATCGCGGCGATCGTCCTCACCCACGGCCACGAGGACCACATCGGCGCCGTGCCCTACCTGCTGCGCCTGAAGCCCGACATCCCCGTCGTCGGCAGCCAGCTCACCCTCGCGTTCATCGAGGCCAAGCTGCGCGAGCACCGCATCAAGCCGTACACCCTCGCCGTCAAGGAGGGGGACAGCGAGAGCTTCGGCCCCTTCGACTGCGAGTTCGTCGCCGTCAACCACTCGATCCCCGACGCGCTCGCCGTGTACATCCAGACGCCCGCCGGGACCGTCCTGCACACCGGCGACTTCAAGATGGACCAGCTTCCGCTCGACGGCCGCATCACCGACCTGCGCGCCTTCGCGCGGCTCGGCGAGAAGGGAGTCGACCTGTTCATGGTCGACTCCACGAACGCCGAGGTCCCGGGCTTCACGACCGCCGAGCGGGAGATCGGCCCGGTCATCGACTCGATCTTCGCGCGCTCGCGCCAGAAGATCGTCGTGGCCTCGTTCTCGAGCCACGTCCACCGCGTCCAGCAGGTCCTCGACGCCGCCGCGAAGCACGGCCGCAAGGTCGCCTTCGTGGGCCGCTCGATGGTGCGCAACATGGGGATCGCCTCGGACATGGGCTACCTCGACGTGCCGCCGAACACCCTCGTGGACGTCAAGAAGATCGATTCCCTGCCCGACGAGAAGGTCGTGCTCATGTGCACGGGCAGCCAGGGCGAGCCGATGGCCGCGCTGGGCCGGATCGCGAACAGCGACCACCGCGTCTCGGTGGGCCCCGGGGACGTCGTGATCCTCGCGAGCTCCCTGATCCCCGGCAACGAGAACGCGGTCTTCCGGATCGTCAACGGCCTGATGGCCCTCGGCGCCGAGGTGGTCCACCAGGGCAGCGCCCGCGTGCACGTCTCCGGGCACGCGAGCTCGGGGGAGCTCCTGTACTGCTACAACATCGTGCGGCCGAAGAACGTCATGCCCGTGCACGGCGAGGTCCGCCACCTCATCGCCAACGGTCGCATCGCCGAGTCCTCGGGCGTGCCCTCCGACCACGTGGTCCTCGCGCACGACGGCTCCGTGGTCGACCTCAAGGACGGGAACGCGAAGGTCGTGGGCGAGATCCCCAACGGCTACGTGTACGTGGACGGATCCAGCATCGGCGAGATCTCCGAGGCCGACCTCAAGGATCGCCGCATCCTCGCCGATGAGGGCTTCATCTCCCTGTTCACCGTGGTCAGCTCCGAGACCGGCGAGATCCTCGCGGGCCCGGAGATCCACGCGCGCGGCGTCGCGGAGGACACGGCCGTCTTCGAGAAGATCCGCCCCGACATCGTCAAGGCCCTCGAGAAGGCCCTCGCCGAGCAGACCGGCAAGCGCGACACGCACCAGCTGCAGCAGGTCATGCGGCGGGTCGTGGGCCGCTACGTGGGCCAGCGCCTGCGCCGCCGCCCGATGATCATCCCGGTGGTCGTCGAGGCCTGATCGGGCCGGCGCACGCCGTGCCGGACGTCCCGGATCCCGCTCGCCCCGAGCGGGATCCGGGACGGAGCCGGGGGGGCGGCCCCGGGGGCGGCCGGCCCCCCCCCCCCCCCCCCCCGGGGGGGGGCCCCGGCCACGTCTCCGTGTCGCCGCACCCGGGTCCGACGGGCCCGAGAGGGTAGATTGGCCCCATGGCGACACGTACGTCTTCCCCCGCACGTGCGTCGAAGGGCTCGTCCCGGACCTCGTCCTCCCGCTCCTCGCAAGGAGCCGGCGCGGCCGCCCACGATCCGTCGACGCTCCCGCTCCCGGTGCGCGCAGTCCGCGCCGGGTACCTCGGCATCGCCCGCGCGATCGGCGGATTCATCCGCGCGATCGGCGTGGCCCGCTGGGAGGTCCCCTTCGACCAGCGCCGTGACGGCTACGCCCTGTTCCTGCTGCTGATCGCGGCCCTCGTGGCGACCCGCGAGTGGTTCCGCGCGCCCGGCGCGCTGTTCGACGGCGTGCACGCGGTGGTCGGCGGGACCTTCGGCATCGCCTCCGTCGCGGTGCCCCTGCTCGCGATCGGCTGGGCGCTGCGCATGTTCCGGCGCCCCGACTTCGTGCGCGCGAACACGCGGATCGCCCTGGGCGTCGCCCTGCTCATGGTCTCGTTCTCCGCTATCGCCTCGATCCACGCGCGCATGCCCGCCCCGTCCGACGGGATCGACGCGCTCGCCTCCGGCGGCGGGGTCCTCGGCTACCTGGGTGCCGCGCCCCTCGAGGCCCTCGTGCCGGCCCCCGTGGTGATCGCCGTCTACGTCCTCGTGGCGCTGTTCGCGGTGCTCGTGCTCACCGCCACGCCGGTCGAGGCGCTGCCCTCACGGATCCGCGGCGTCTACGCGAGCCTCGTCGGCCACAGCGAGGAGGAGGACGCCGAGCGCGAGAGCTTCGGACTGCGCCCGCGCCGCTCCGCCGCCCCCGCCGCGGCCGAGGAGCAGGCGGAGGCCTCTCCCAAGCCCCGTCGCCGCCGCACCAAGAAGGAGATCGCCGAGGACGCCGCGCGCGACCACGACGAGTTCGGCTACGCGGGCGACGAGGCCTTCTCCGGCGCCGTGCAGGACGACGAGGACACGGCCGGCGGCCGCCGCTCCCGCGGTGCCCGCACCCGCAAGGGCGCCCGCGCCGCGGACGGCGCAGAGGGCACCGACAGCACCGAGGTCTTCGACGTCGTCGCCGACGAGAACGCCCGCGCCAAGGGCTTCCCCGGGAAGACCGCGGCCCTCCCGGTCGGCGGCGCCGGGGCCGACGGGCGCACCGCGCCGATGCCGGCCGCCGGTGCGCGCGGTCAGAAGGGCGCGCGCGGCCAGGGCGCCGCGAGCGCGCAGGACGGCCAGCAGACCCGCCAGGCCCCGTCGGCGGCCGCGGCCTCGAAGGCGCCGCAGGAGGAGCGCCCCGAGATCATCCTCCCGCCCAGCGGAGACCTGCCGCGCGCGGGGGAGCAGCTCGAGCTCGCGGGCGACGTCGTCTACACCCTCCCGGACTCGTCGTTCCTGCTCGAGGGCCCGCCCGCGAAGTCCCGCTCCGAGGCCAACGACCGCGTGGTCGAGGCCCTCGGCGAGGTCTTCGCCCAGTTCAACGTCAACGCGGAGGTCGTCGGCTTCTCGCGCGGCCCGACGGTCACCCGCTACGAGGTCGAGCTCGCACCCGGAACGAAGGTCGAGAAGGTCACCGCGCTCGACAAGAACATCTCGTACGCGGTCGCGAGCTCGGACGTGCGCATCCTCTCGCCGATCCCGGGCAAGAAGGCCATCGGCATCGAGATCCCGAACGCCGACCGCGAGACCGTCGCCCTGGGCGACGTGCTGCGCAGCCCCGTCGCGACCCGCAACGAGCACCCGATGGTGATGGGCGTGGGCAAGGACGTCGAGGGCGGCTACGTCGTCGCGAACCTCGCGAAGATGCCGCACCTGCTGGTCGCGGGCGCCACCGGCTCGGGCAAGTCGAGCCTCGTGAACGCGATGATCACCTCGATCCTCATGCGCGCCACCCCGGAGGAGGTGCGCATGGTGCTCGTGGACCCCAAGCGCGTGGAGCTCACGATCTACGAGGGCATCCCGCACCTCATCACGCCGATCATCACCAACCCGAAGAAGGCCGCCGAGGCCCTCGAGTGGGTCGTCAAGGAGATGGACGCCCGTTACGACGACCTCGCGACCTTCGGCTTCAAGCACATCGACGACTTCAACAAGGCCGTGCGCGCCGGGGAGGTCGAGGTGCCCGCGGGCAGCGAGCGGCGCCTCGCCCCGTACCCGTACCTGCTGGTCGTCGTCGACGAGCTCGCGGACCTGATGATGGTCGCCCCGCGCGACGTCGAGGCCTCGATCCAGCGCATCACGCAGCTGGCCCGCGCCGCCGGCATCCACCTCGTGCTCGCGACCCAGCGTCCGAGCGTCGACGTGGTCACCGGCATCATCAAGGCGAACGTACCCAGCCGCCTGGCCTTCTCGACCTCCTCCCTCCAGGACTCCCGCGTGATCCTGGATTCTCCCGGGGCCGAGAAGCTCATCGGGCAGGGCGACGCCCTGTTCCACCCGATGGGCAAGGCCAAGCCGATGCGCGCCCAGGTCGCCTGGGTCAACGAGTCGGAGATCCACAAGGTCGTCGACCACGTCAAGAAGCAGATGAAGCCGCACTACCGCGAGGACGTCACCGTCGCCGCGGCCAAGAAGCAGATCGACGACGACATCGGCGACGATCTCGAGGTGCTGCTGCAGGCGGCCGAGCTCGTGGTGACCACGCAGTTCGGCTCGACCTCCATGCTGCAGCGCAAGCTCCGCGTCGGCTTCGCCAAGGCCGGCCGCCTGATGGACCTGCTCGAGTCCCGTGAGATCGTCGGCCCGTCGATCGGCTCGAAGTCCCGCGACGTCCTCGTCGGCCCCGACGACCTCGCCGGCGCCGTGGCCCGCATCAAGGGCGAGGACGATCCCGGGTCAGCGGGCCGCGCCCCCTCGGACTCCGACGCCCCCTTCGACTCCGGCACCGACGTGGGCGACGGGGCCGGGTACTCCGAGGACGCGTACGACGACGCCGGATACGGCGGGGCTGACGAGGGCGACGACGGCTCCGGGGACGCGCCCGCGGGCCCCGGCGGCCCCGCCCCCTCCGCCTCGGCACAGGGCGGCGCCCCCGACCGCTACGGCCAGGACCCGCTCGCCCACGACGCGGGCGACGTCGCGACCGACTACTACGACGACTACGACTCCGCGGAGGGAGAGAGCGAGGACGCCTGGCAGCTCACCGGCAGGTGAGCCGTCGGCGCCCGAGCGATCGACACCGCGAGTCCCGACCGGGCGTCATCGACGCCGACCGAGGAGCAGGCATGAACGCCCCGCAGACCCACCCGGACGCCCCGCCCGTCCCGCTGTGGAACATCGCGAACATCCTCACGATGATCCGCTGCGTGATGGTGCCGGTGTTCGTCGTCGTCGCCGCCTTCTACCCGGACGTCATCTCCGGGCGGCTCGTCATCACGGCGATCTTCGTGCTCGCGATGATCACGGACTTCCTCGACGGGCACCTCGCCCGCAGCCGGAACCTCATCACCGACTTCGGGAAGATCGTCGACCCGATCGCGGACAAGGCCATGACCGGCGCCGCCTTCGTCATGCTCTCGGTCTGGGAGTACATCCCCTGGTGGATGACGATCCTGATCCTGCTGCGCGAGTTCGGCATCACCATCATGCGCTTCACGATCCTCAAGTACGGCGCGCTGCCGGCGAACCTCGCGGGCAAGACCAAGACGATGATGCAGACGATCGCGATCACCTTCTGTCTACTGCCCTTCGAGCTGTGGTGGGGCCCGGCGCGCTGGATCGGCCTCGCCCTCGTGGTGATCGCCCTGGTCCTCACCGTCTACTCGGGCCTGGTGAACCTCAAGGACGGCCTGCGGCTGCGTCGCGAGGCCCTCTCCTCGACCTCCCGCCGATGAGCGGGTCCCCGGACACCGCCCGGGCGGTGATCGCTCTCGCGACCGAGGCCGGGCTGCAGCTCGCGACCGCGGAGTCGCTCACCGCCGGAGCCGTCGTCGCGCGGCTCGTGGACGTTCCCGGCGCGAGCGCATGCGTCGCCGGGGGAGCGGCCTGCTACAGCTACGGGGCCAAGCGCCGCGTGCTCGGGGTCGACGCCTCCGAGCTCGAGCGCACCGGCGCCGTCACGGCGGAGGTCGCCCGGGCCATGGCCCGCGGCGCCCTCGCCCTCTACGACGCCGATCTCGCCGTGTCGACCACCGGGGTCGCCGGTCCGGGGGCCGACGATCGCGGCGTCCCCGAGGGGACCGTCCACCTCGCCGTCGCGGTGCGCGGGGGCGGGGAGCGGTCCGCGCCGGAGTCCCGGATCGCCCTCGAGCGTGAGCTGCATCTCGCCGGATCTCGCGCCGAGATCCGTGAGGAGAGCGTCGGCGTCGCGCTCGACCTGCTGCGCACCGAGCTCGAACGGATGGCGCAGGCCCCCTTCTGACCTCGCGCGATGCGCCGAGGGAACCCTCGGCCGGGGTTCGACGGCTCGTCCGCACAGCGTCATGAGGGGCAATGCACTGGGTTCTCCGAGGGAGCCGACCGTAGGATCGGGAACACCCGGAGCGGTCGGGACGTTGCACTCACCGTGATGAGCACGATGAATCCCACCCGCGCACGGCGCCCCGGACACCCGGCGCCCGCCCGCGCGACCACCCGTCCCGGGACCCTGCGCGCGGGAGCGCAGCTCCCCGCCGGGGCGCTCCGCACCCCCCGCAGGGACACGCACGCACACGCGGATGCGGCCACGGCCGCCCCCGCGCACACGAAGGGAGTCCGACCCATGATCCTCTTCCGCCAGGAGCTCGGCGACGTCCTGCGCGAGACCCGGCGCTCCCAGGGTCGCACCCTCCGACAGGTCTCCTCGGACGCCCGCGTCTCGCTGGGCTACCTCAGCGAGATCGAGCGCGGCCAGAAGGAGGCCTCGAGCGAGCTGCTCTCCTCGGTCACCGAGGCGCTCGGCATGCCCCTGTCCTTCGTGCTGCGCGAGGTCTCCGACCGCATCGCCGTGGCCGAGGGCATGAGCATCCCCGACACCATCCCCGAGGGTCTGGCCGACGGCACCGAGAGCCTCGTCGGCGCCGCCTGACGTGCGCCGCAGCGAGTACACGCAGCTCGCGGACCACGTCTTCGGGCGCACCCTCGCGACGACGTACACGCAGGAGCTCGCCCTCGCGCGGCTCGGCCACCGCACCCCCGCCCAGGCGATCGCCCAGGGCGAGGACGTGCGGGCGGTCTGGACCGCTCTGTGCGACGAGATGGACGTCCCGGAGTCGCGGCGCTGGGAGATCCCTCCCGAGCTGCGGCATCGCTGAGGGGCCGCAGGGCGCCTCGCCAGCACGCGGGCCCTTCTTCCACGCGGCGCGCCGGACGACCGGCGCGCCGCGTGTCGCATACGTGCGTTCGAACATCTGTTCGGGTATCGTGGCGCCCGACGACCGGTTCCGCACAGGACCGATCCGCCCTCGCCCACGGGTCCTCCACAAGGGCCCTCCATCCACAGGCGGGGCGGGATCCTCCCGGATGTCCGACCGTCGACCTAGTGTGGCCGCACGGCACGCATCCGCCGGTCGCACCGGCTCCCCGGAAGGAACAGAACATGCCCGCAGCGAAGTCCAGCTCCGCACCCAAGGACCGCGCGTCCAAGGACCGAGCGTCCTCCCTCGACAACGCCCTCGCCCAGATCGACCGCCAGTTCGGCAAGGGCTCGATCATGCGACTGGGCGATGACACCCGCCCTCCGGTCGAGGTCATCCCCACCGGCTCGGTCGCCCTCGACGCCGCCCTCGGCATCGGCGGCCTGCCCCGCGGCCGCATCGTGGAGATCTACGGCCCGGAGTCCTCGGGCAAGACCACGGTGGCCCTGCACGCGGTCGCCAACGCCCAGCGCAACGGCGGCATCGCCGCCTTCATCGACGCCGAGCACGCCCTGGATCCCGAGTACGCGAAGAAGCTCGGCGTGGACACCGACGCCCTGCTGGTCTCCCAGCCGGACACCGGCGAGCAGGCCCTCGAGATCGCCGACATGCTGATCCGCTCCGGCGCCCTTGACGTGGTGGTCGTCGACTCCGTCGCCGCGCTCGTGCCCAAGGCGGAGATCGAGGGCGAGATGGGCGACTCCCACGTCGGCCTGCAGGCGCGCCTCATGTCCCAGGCGCTGCGCAAGCTCACCGGTGCGCTGTCCTCCTCGGGCACCACCGCGATCTTCATCAACCAGCTGCGCGAGAAGATCGGCGTGTTCTTCGGCAGCCCGGAGACCACCACGGGCGGCAAGGCCCTGAAGTTCTACGCCTCCGTGCGCATGGACATCCGCCGCATCGAGACCCTCAAGACCGGTCAGGACTCCGTGGGCAACCGCACCCGCGTCAAGGTCGTGAAGAACAAGATGGCCCCGCCCTTCAAGCAGGCCGAGTTCGACATCCTCTACGGCGAGGGCATCTCCCGCGAGGGCGGCCTCATCGACATGGGCGTGGAGAACGGCATCGTGCGCAAGTCCGGCGCCTGGTTCACCTACGAGGGCGACCAGCTGGGCCAGGGCAAGGAGAACGCCCGCCAGTTCCTCAAGGACAACCCGGACCTCGCCGCCGAGATCGAGCAGAAGATCCTGCAGACCCTCGGTGTGGGCGAGTACGCCGTCAAGGAGGAGGCTCCGGCCGAGGCCGAGGGCGAGTCCTTCGACGCCGGCGAGTTCCTCGACGAGGACGTCCCGGCGACGATCTGATCCGGCCACCCCGATCGGTCACCCATGACCGGGACGGAATCCGACCCAGCGCGGGGCGGCGCGGGG
>NZ_JAEDAJ010000011.1 GCF_016623465.1 Brachybacterium halotolerans | reverse complement strand
CGGGCCGGTCGGGCCGGCTATCGGTCCCTGATCGAGCCGATCGGGCTGCCTACCGGCCCCGGCACCGACGAGAAGTACGAAAACGGTTCCCGGCGGGGGGGGGGGGGCCCGCTGGGGGGGGGGGGGGGGGGGCCCCGGGGGGGGGGGGGGCGCGGGGGGGGCCCCCCGCCTCCGGATCACTTCTCGATGTCGACGGACTCGATGACGACGTCCTCGACGGGACGGTCGCGCATGTCGGTCTGGGTGGTGACGATCGCGTCGACGACCTTCTTCGACTCGTCGTCGGCCACCTCACCGAACACGGTGTGCTTGCCGTGCAGGTACTGGGTGGGGGCGACGGTGATGAAGAACTGCGAGCCGTTGGTGCCCGCGGGCTTACCGGTGATCGCGTTCATGCGCTTGCCGGCGTTGGCCATCGCGAGCTTGTAGGGCTCGTCGAAGTTCTTCTCGGAGATCTCGTCGTCGAACATGTAGCCAGGGCCGCCGGTGCCGGTGCCGAGCGGGTCGCCGCCCTGGACCATGAAGCCGTCGATGACGCGGTGGAAGATGACGCCGTCGTAGAACGGACGGGTGACCTTCTCGCCGGAGTCGGGGTCGGTGAACTCGCGGGTCCCCTCGGCGAGGCCGACGAAGTTGGCGACGGTCTTGGGGGCGTCGTTCTCGAACAGCTCGAGGCGGATGTCGCCCTGGTTCGTGTGCAGTGTTGCGAACATGCGGCCAGTCTCGCACAGGCGCGTGGGCGCGGCGTGCGCGAGCCAGAGGGCACCTGCTCACCGCCGACGGAGACGTGGGCGCGGCCGACGGATCCGCCGGTCGCGGGTCAGGACTCCGGGCAGCGGTGCGGATCAGGAGTCTGGCCGAAGGCGCGGGTCAGGAACCCGGCCGGAGGCGCGGTTCAGGACCTCGACCAGGCGTCGCTGCGCAGGCCCAGCGGCGCATCCGGGCCGGTGGCGGCCGTCGGCCGGTCGAAGCGCGCCCCGTCGGGGTTCTCCTTCGAGGCGAGCAGCCAGACCAGCAGCAGCCAGCCGACGATCGGGATGAGGATCAGGAAGAACCAGCCGCCGCCGTGCCCCGCGTCGTGCAGACGCCGCCAGACCACCGCGAAGCTCGGGATGAGGGTGCCCAGTACCCAGACCGTCGCGATGACCCCGATCACCGAGGCGCCGCTCGACCCCATCGGCCATCGGCTGCCGACGATCACGAACGTGAAGTCCCACCTCCACCCCGTGACCAGCATGTTCCCGGCGATCTGCAGAGCGCCCGTGACCAGGAGGTTCACGAGCACCCACCACCAGTACTCGCTCCTGCTCGCCCGCCCGCTGAAGATGCCGTACTGCCGGAAGAAGCGGTCGAGCGCCTGCAGGGGCGTCGCTCCGCGCAGCGGTGGGAGGGAGGGCCTGCGGGGCATCGGGGATCACCTGCTCGGGGTGCGTCGTCGCGGGGATGCGAGGGGATCGTGCCGATCACACTACCGCTGGGCCGCGGATCCCCATCCCCACCTGTCAGCACTCTGGATCCGCGTGCCGGGGGTCACGGTAGGGTGGAACCACTCGAGACGTGTCGTCGCGTTTGAGCGACGCGACCCTCGTCCGCACGCACTCCCCCGTCGGGACAGCCCGGCGGACATGACCGAAAGGGGACTCGCATGGCGCTGAGCACGAAGCGTGCCAAGAAGGCAGCGAAGAAGGGCCGGAAGGACGCGGCCAAGACCGCGTCCAAGGTCCAGGACCAGGCGCAGAAGACCGCCGCTGATCTCGGCAGCACCGCGGAGGACAAGGCCGGCAAGGCCGTCGAGGAGCTGAAGTCCCTCGCCGAGAACGCGGGCGACAGGGCCTCGCAGTTCGTCGACCAGGTCCGCCCGCAGGTCGAGGAGAGCCTCCGCACCCAGGGCGAGAAGATCTCCGCCTTCGGCGAGAAGATCGGCCCGCAGGCGGAGAAGCTCCGCAACGACCTGCAGGACGACTACCTCCCGCGCGCCCGCCGCACGGCCGAGGCGACCGGCTCCGTGGTGAGCTCGGCCGTCGCCGCCGCGGTCGATGCCGCACGCAGCGAGTTCGACAAGGGCCAGGGCGACATCAAGAAGGCCGCCGTGGCCGCGCCCAAGAAGAAGAGCGGCCGCGCCGGCAAGGTGCTGCTGATCCTGGGTCTCGCGGCCGCCGGTGCAGCCGCCGGCTACCTGGTGTGGAAGAAGACCCGTCCGGTCGAGGACCCCTGGGCCCCGCCGGCCGACTTCGCCCGCGCCCACTACCCGGCCTCGGGCTCGAGCGAGTCCGACTCCACCCAGGTCTCGGACGCCGTCGCCGGCGCCGAGGCGGGGGACGTCGCCTCCTCGCTCAAGGGCGGCTCGCACGCCGCCTCGACCCCGAACACCTCCGACCGCACCTCGGACACCGCTCCGTCGGAGGTCAAGGTCGACTCGGCCGAGGCGAAGAAGACCGACGGCAAGGGCTCGGAGGCCAAGGGCTCCGATGCCAAGGCCGCCGGCGCGAAGAGCGCCGACGCGAAGGGCGGAGCCGCCAAGGGCTCGGCCGACGACGAGGTCGAGCAGGGTCGCGTGATCGACCCCGCCATCGACCCGGCGGACAACCCCGCGGATCCGGAGAAGCGCGGCAACCACCGCGGCGACGCCTGATCGACGTCTGACACCACCCGATGGGTCGCCTCGGCGACCATGACCATCGGATCTCGCGGCCCCCGGTGCACTACGCACCGGGGGCCGCGTCGCGTCCGGGTGCTGCCGCTCGCCGCGGGCGCGCTCGCGCTGCAGCGCAGGCTCGCTCGCAGTGCAGCGCCGACGGGGCCCTGGGGTCCGCCTCACATCTCCGGCCGCTCGTCGGTCATCATGACGAGACGCCCGGGACCCACGTTCCGCCAGGACACCCGGAGTCCAGAACGGAGAACGACCGATGACCAGGATGAAGCTGTTCGAGACGCACCCCGAGGCCTACAAGGCCGTGCTGGGCCTCGAGTCCTACTGCAGCCGGCAGATCCCGCGCGAGCTGTACGAGATCGTGAAGCTGCGCGCCTCGATCCTCAACGGCTGCTCGTTCTGCACGGACATGCACTCGCGCGACGGCATCAAGGCCGGCATCCCCACCCCGAAGCTGTTCGCCGTGGCGGCCTGGCACGACTCACCGCACTTCGACGACCGTGAGCGCGCCGCACTGCGCCTCACCGACACGGTGACGAAGCTGGGCGCGGAGGGCGTCCCCGACGACGTCTGGGACGAGGCGGCCGCGCAGTTCGACGAGACCCTGCTGGGTGATCTCCTCTTCGCGATCGCCACGATCAACGTGTGGAACCGTCTGGCGATCCCCACGCAGCTCGAGCCGCAGGCCTGAGCCCGCTGCCGACGCCGGCGTGAGGGTCGGCGCTGTCGCGGTGCTCCGCGATGTCGGCGTCGGCGGTTCCGCCGTCGCCGGCGTCGCGGTCCTCGACGGCCGCTGCAGCGGTCTCCGGTTCAGCGCGCCCGGTCGGCCCGGGCCCGGCGCCGCACCACCGACCGGCCCACCAGCGCGACGGCGCAGCCCGCCAGCCCCAGCACGGCCAGAAGACCCCCGGCGATGATCACGAGGCCGGCGCCGATGTTCGCACCCTCCGGGTCATCGGCCGTCGCCAGGCTCCAGACCTCTCCGAGGCCCGCGAGGACGATCCCGATCAGGGCGACGACCGCGCACACCCACAGGACGATCCGCAGGATCAGCACGGTCTCGCCGCCCGCAGGCCGGGCGGGCTTCGGTGCGGCGCTCATGGTTCCCCTTCCGTCGGCACTCTCGCGTCGGTCGACGGCCCGCGATGCCAGACTGGGGCCATGCCCGACGTCGACTCCCCCGCAGGCCGCTACGCTCCCTCCCCGAGCGGCGACCTGCACCTGGGGAACCTGCGCACGGCGATCCTGGCCTGGGTGCTCGCGCGCGGCAGCGGCCGCGCGTTCCGGCTGCGCGTCGAGGACCTGGACCGGGTGCGCGAGGGCGCCGAGGAGCGCCAGCTCGAGGACCTCGAGGCGATCGGCCTGGACTGGGACGGGCACGTCATGCACCAGTCCCGGCGCGCCGAGGCCTACGACGCCGCCCTCGGCCGACTCGCCGATGCGGGGCTGGTCTACGAGTGCTACTGCACGCGGCGGGAGATCCTCGAGGCGCCGTCGGCCCCGCATGCCCCGCCCGGCGCCTACCCGGGCACATGCCGGGATCTGGAAGAGAGCGCGCGCGAGCGCGGACGCGCGAGGATGCGCGAGCTGCGGCGCGAGCCGGCCCTGCGGCTGCGCGCGGGAGTCGCCGAGTGGGCGGTCCACGACATGTTCGCGGGCGAGGTCACCGGCACGGTCGACGACCTGGTGCTGCGCCGCGGCGACGGCGTGGTCGCCTACAACCTCGCGGTCGTCGTCGACGACGCCGCGCAGGGCGTGGACCAGGTGGTGCGGGCCGACGACCTGCTGAGCTCCGCCCCTCGTCAGGCGTATCTGGCTCATCTGCTGGGCGGCGCCGACCTGGCGAGCGGCACCGATCCGGCGACCAGCGCCGGTCCAGCGACCAGCGCCGACCGGACCCGGGCGGCCGCGCCGGATCCGACCGCTCCGATGGAGTACGCGCACGTCCCGCTCGCCGTCTCCCCGAGCGGCGCGCGCCTGGCAAAGCGCGACGGCGCGGTGACCCTGCGCGATCGGCTCGAGCGCGGCGAGGACGTCGGTGACGTGGTGGGCCGGATCGGCGCCTCGCTCGGGCTGGAAGGATGCCGCAGCGCACCGGACGTGCTCGAACGCTGGGATCCCGCGACGCTGCCGCGCGAGCCGTGGGTCGTGGACCTGCCGGCCTGAGACGACGCGGAGGGCGCTCACGCGAGAGCCCGCGGGCGGGGTCTCACGCAGCCCCGTGCACTACGCGTAGTCAGAGGTCGGGTGACCGCATATATGGCACGTCACCCGACGCATGACTACGCGTAGCGCACGGAGGTACCGGATACCTCCCCCGGGCGACCGCGGACGGGCGAGGAGCCACCGCGCCATCACGCCCAGGCGAGCAGCCGCCCCCGGTTCGGGAGCAACCCGCGGTCAGCCCTGTTGCTGGTCGTCCCCGGAGCCGGAGGCGACCTCCTCGGGCTCGCTCTTGGGGCCCCAGAGCAGGGAGGCGACGGTCGCGATGGCCATGGCGCCGATGATCACGATGAGCGAGGCCGCGGTGCCGATCTCCGGCAGCTTCTCGAGGGCCTCGAAGCCGGGGATGAACTCGAGCGGGGCCTCGTGGATGGCGT
Source organism: Brachybacterium halotolerans (assembly GCF_016623465.1). Lineage (GTDB taxonomy): Bacteria > Actinomycetota > Actinomycetes > Actinomycetales > Dermabacteraceae > Brachybacterium > Brachybacterium halotolerans. Next base: position 86,399 of record NZ_JAEDAJ010000011.1, on the reverse strand, counting down.
GGATCAGCAGCTTCACGCCGATGAACGCGAGGATCGCCGCGATCCCATAGTGCAGGTACGCGAGGCGGTCGACCAGCCCGCCCAGCAGGAAGTACAGCTGGCGCAGACCCATGAGCGCGAACAGGTTCGCGGTGAACACGATGAACGGGTTCTGGGTGATGCCGAAGATCGCGGGGATCGAGTCGATCGCGAACATGACGTCCGTGAGCCCGATGACCACGAACACCATGAGCATCGGCGTGAAGACCTTCGTGCCGTCCAGGACGGTGCGGATCCTGTTGCCGTCGTACTCGTCGTGGACGTGGATGAAGCGGCCCACGAACTTCTGGACCGCGCTGTCCTCGCCGTCGTCCTCGTCGTCATCGCCCTTGACCTGCTTGATCGCGGTGTAGAGCAGGAAGATGCCGAAGATGTAGAAGATCCAGGACAGGTGGGAGATCGCGACCGAGCCCACCAGGATGAAGATCGCGCGGGCGATCAGCGCGATGATGATGCCCACCATCAGCACTTCCTGCTGGTACTTCTTGGGCACCGCGAACTTGCCCATGATCAGGATGAACACGAAGAGGTTGTCCACGCTCAGCGAGTACTCCGTGAGCCAGCCGGTGAGGAACTCGACCGAGACGTGGTGCGTGTCGCCCACGAAGTACAGGATCAGCGCGAAGACCAGCGCGAGCGCCACGTAGAAGCCCACCCATGCCAGGCACTCCTTCATGGAGGGCACGTGCGGACGGCGCGAGACGAGGATCAGGTCGCCCACGATGATGGCGATGAGGACCACCAGGGAGGTGATCTCGAAGGTCATGGACAGCTCACCCATTCGAGGGGACCCTCTCGGAAGCGGTGCGTGGACGGAGCGACCCGGGCCGACGGCGCGAGGCGTCTCGCGCGGATCCGTCGTGCTCCGGAGCCCCGCGCGAGACCGATGGGGCTCCGCGGCAGGACGTGCGGCACGACGCACGGACCGGGTCTGATCCCTCAGGGTACCGTCGGCGCGGATCGCGGCCGTTGTGAGAATCCCGGCGTCGTGGGCGAGCTCCGGGCGATTGTGACGAATCACCGCGGCCGCCCGTCGTCGGCCCCGTCTCATCGCGCGATGCGCCCCGGCAGGCCCGGCGTAGCCTGAAGGAGTCCCCCACGGCAAGGACGCCGGCCTCCCCATGCAGAACAGGTGCTCCTCCATGTCCGGCCCGGCTCCGTCCACCGCCACCGACTCGCAGAGCGCGCGGACGTCCCCGGGCGCCCGCACCCCCGAGTCCGCCTCCTCGCTCGAGTGCTGCGCTCCCGAGCGGACGGCGCGCGAGCGCGCCCGTGCCGCCCGCGTCCGCCGCGCCGCGATCGACCCCCGCGTCCAGGCCGCCCGCCGCGGCCGACGCGCCCTGTTCCTGTGGGGCATCGCGATGTTCGCGTACATCGTCACCGTCGCCGGCCGCACGAGCTTCGGCGTCGCGAGCGTCCAGGCCGCCGACCGCTTCTCTGTCGGCTCGGCCGCCCTGTCCCTGTTCGGCATGGTGCAGCTGGGCACGTACGCGGCCGCGCAGTTCCCCGCCGGTCTGCTGCTGGATCGCTTCGGGGCGCGACGGATGCTGGTCGCCGGCAGCGTGCTCATGCTCGTCGGGCAGATCGGGATGGCGTTCTGCACCGTCTTCGGCCTCGCCGTCGCCGCCCGCGTCCTCATCGGCGCGGGCGACGCCGCCGTCTTCATCTCCGTGATCCGCCTGGCCGCCGCCTGGTTCCCCGCCCGCCGCGTCCCGCTGATCACCCAGCTCACGGGCGTCCTCGGCCAGTCCGGCCAGGTGATCTCCGCGATCCCCTTCTTCGCGGTCCTCGCCCATGTGGGCTGGTCCCCGGCCTTCTCGCTGCTCGCCGCGCTCGTGTTCGTGGCGGGCCTGGGGTGCCTGCTGCTGGTGCGCGACGAACCCCGGGACGGCCTCCCCACCGGCGCGATCCCCGTGCTCGCCTCCTCTCCCCTGCAGGTGCTGAAGGACGTGCTCGCCTCGCCCGGTGCCTGGGCGGGTCTCGCCGCGCACTGGATCACCCTGTTCGCGGTGAACACGTACGTGGTCATGTGGGGCGTGCCCTTCCTGTCCTCGGGGCATCATCTGCCGATGGGGCAGGTCTCCACGCTGCTGACCATCCAGGTCCTCATCGGCATGGCGCTCGGCCCCGTGATCGGGACGCTCTCGGGGCGCTTCCCCCTGCGCCGCGGTCGCGTGCTGGCGGTGGGCGTGACGCTGATGGCCGCCCTGTGGGCCGTGACCCTCGCCGTGCCCGGCGAGCACTCCGTGCTGGCCCTGGTGCCGCTCGCCTGCGCCCTCGCGCTCGGAGCCGCGCTCAGCGGCCTCGGCTTCGACATCGCCCGCACCGGCGTGCAGCCGATGTCGGTGGGCACCGCGGTCGGGTTCGTGAACATCGGCGGCTTCGGCGCGGGGCTCGTCTCCGTGTTCCTCGTGGGCCTCGTGCTCGACCTGCTCGCCCCCGCGGGCGGCCCGGGCCTGGACGACTACCGGCTCGCCTTCGCCTCGATGGGCATCCTCTTCGTGCTCGGCGTGATCGTCCTGCTGATCGCCGCCGCCCGCGGCGGCCTGCGCCCCATCCCGCGCGAGCACCGCCCGCTGACTCCCGCGGAGGAGATCGGCGAGGAGCAGGCCGAGGCCCGCGCCGGGTCCGGCCCCGCCGCCTGAGCCCCTGCCTCGGCCGGACACGGCCGCGCGCCGCGCCTCTATTCACTCCGCCACACCTCGACTCGATACATCGACGTATTGAGTTCACGGAAGTATCGTCGTGCCCGTGCCTCAGACCAGTGCCCCCGCGCGACTCCTCCGCTCCCTGCGCAGCGTGCTCCCCGATGAGTGGGCGAAGCCCATCGCCGCCCTGTTCATCACCGGGCTCTCGCTCGTGCCGATCATCTACTCCGGCAATCTCACCTGGTCCTTCGCCGACCCCAACAACCACCTGGACCGCATCACCGCGGCCGTGGTGAACGAGGACACCGGCTCCGACCTGACCACCCCGTCGGGCGAGAAGAAGCACCTCGACGCGGGCGACGAGTTCGCCGACACCCTCACCGATCTGGACAAGCCCACCGTCTACCGCTTCGTCGAGGTCGACGCCGAGACGGCGCAGAAGGGCCTGGCCGACGGCACCTACGGGGCGACCGTCGTGATCCCGAAGGACTTCTCCTCCAACGTCTCGAAGCTCTCGGACGATCCCGAGAAGGCCGCGCAGACGCTCATCGACGTCCGCACGAACGACACGATCAACTACGTGAGCGGGAACTTCACGAAGTCGATCGGCACCGCCCTCACCGACTCGCTGCGGGGCGCCCTGTCCAGCGAGTACCTCGACCAGATCTACGTGGGCTTCTCCTCGATCCACGACGGGTTGGGCGACGCGGTCGACGGCTCGGGCGACCTGAAGAAGGGCGCGGGCGACCTCGAGGACGGCATCTCCGACCTCTCCGACGGGGCCGACGACCTCGAGGACGGCACCTCGCAGCTCGCGGACGGCACCGGGCAGCTCGTCGACGGCACCTCGCAGCTGGCCGACGGCACGGGCCAGCTCGTCGACGGCAGCGGCACCCTCGCCGTCGGCCTCACCCAGCTGCGCAGCGGCGCGGTCGAGCTGCACGACGGCACCGTGACGCTGAGCAGCGGCGCGAACACCCTGGACAAGGGCCTCACCACGCTCGACGGCAGCAGCTCGACCCTGCGCGACGGCTCCTCGAAGCTCGCCGACGGCACCTCGAAGCTCGACGGGGGTGCCTCCGACCTGGCCGACGGGGCCCGCCAGGTCGCCGACGGCACCGCCGCCCTCGACAAGGCCGTCACCGACGCGCAGAAGAAGGCCGACGACCTCGGCATCGACTCCGACTCCGTCGACCAGGCCTCCAAGAATGCGACCTCGGCGATCGACGACCTCTCGGAAGCGGCCGATGACCTCGTCGACGCGCTCGACGACCCCTCGCACGACGTCGGCGCCCTCCGGAAGAAGGCGGACGATCTCGCCGAGAAGGCGAAGACAGCGGACACCGCCGTGACCGACCTCGGCGACGACGTCTCGGCCGCGAGCTCGGACCTCACCACGGTGCGCGGCGCCCTGGACGGCGTGCAGGGCGCGGCCGGCCTCCCGGGAGAGACGAGCGACGCCGCCGACGCGGCGCAGACCTCGAAGACCTCCTCGAGCGACGTCTCCTCCTCCGTGGACGACTACACGAAGCGCCTCGACGCGATCGCCGAGGCATGCACCTCCTCCGACAGCGGCGCGGGCGACGGCTCCGGCGGATCCTCGACCGATGCGTCCGGCGACGCCTCGGACGGCAGCTCGGATGCGAACGCCAGTGCCGACGCGCAGATCTGCGAGCAGCTCGACGCCCTGTCGGCGGACTCGAAGGGCCTGCGGGACTCGGCGAGCGCTGCATCCGACGATGCCGCCGCGGCCGCCGACGCCACCGCCGCGGCGAAGGATGCCGCGGCGAACCTCGACTCGCTCGGGGACGACGTCACCACGGCCGCCGACGACCTCGCGACGCGCCTGGACGACATCCAGGACCGGGCCGCGACGGCGGGCGACGCCATGGACGCCCTGCGCACCCCCGCGAAGGAGCAGGCGCAGGACATCGCGGACGTCGCCGATGCGATCGACGACGCCCGCACCGCCGCCCAGGGCACCGACACGACGGAGGCGAAGAAGCGCATCGACGCCCTCGCCGACCAGGCGCGCGATGCGGCCCAGGCCCTCCCCGGCGCCTACGACCAGCTGCAGTCCGGCGCGGCCGACGTGCACCGCCTGAACGACGGCGCCCAGCAGGTCGCCGACGGCGCCGACCAGCTCGCCGGGTCCACGGGCACCCTGAACAGCGGCGCGCAGTCGCTCGACTCGGGGCTCGGCCGCTATACCGACGGCGTCTCCAGCGCCCGCTCGGGCGCCGACCGGCTCGCCGCGGGCAGCTCGGCGCTCACCAGCGGCTCCTCACAGCTCGCCGATGCGTCCGGCTCCGCGGCGCAGGGCGCGTCGGACCTGCACGACGGCGCCACCCGCGTCGACGACGGCGCGCAGCAGCTGGCCTCCTCCTCCGTCCAGCTCGACGACGGCGCGCAGCAGGCGGCCGATGGCTCCGCGCAGCTCGCCGACGGCGCGCACCGGCTCGACGACGGCGCCGTGCAGCTCGTCGACGGCGCGGACCAGCTCCACAGCGGGCTCGTCGACGCCCAGGACCAGGTGCCCAACTACAGCGACGCCGAGCGCGAGAACCTCGACGACGTCGCGAGCGACCCGGTGGGCATGAACTTCGAGCGCTCGAACGACGTGGGCCGCTTCGGCGAGGGCCTCACCCCGCTGTTCCTGTGCATCGGCCTGTGGGTCGGCGGCATGTCGATGTTCCTCATGATGCCGCCGTTCTCCGCGCGCGCCGCGCGGCGCGGCGTCGGGGCCGTGAAGCTGCTGGTGGGCGGCCTGCTGCCGGCCTTCGTCCTGGGCATCGTCGAGTCGGCGATGGCCGTGGCGGTCCTCCACCTGGCCGTCGGCATCGAGGTCATGCAGCTGGGGTGGATGTACCTGCTGGCGGCGTTCACCTCCCTGGTGTTCGTCGCGCTGAACCACGGCTTCGGCGCCGTGTTCGGGCCGATCGGCAAGTTCGTGGGGCTCATCCTCATCGCTCTGCAGATCGCCGCCGGCGGGGGCACCTACCCCGTGCAGACGATCCCCGCCTTCCTGCGGTTCTTCCACCCGTACCTGCCGATGACCCACGCGATCGACGCCTTCCGGGGCGTGATCGGCGGCGGCTGGGTCAACCCGGTCCAGGACCTGTCGGTGCTCGGGATCTGGCTGCTGATCGGCGTGGCCATGGGCCTCGCGGGAGCGCTCAGGGCGCGGCACGCCGCGTCGTCCGGCGACGCCGACTGAGGCCGGTCGGGTGACGCGGGGCGGGCCGGGCGACGCGCAGGCCGGGCCCCCTCGGATCGACCTCGAGGCGCCGCAGGTGCATGTACCGCCCCGTGCGCTCGGAGTCCCAGGCGTGGAAGGCGATCACGTCCTCTCCGTCCGGCCCGGTGGTGAACGAGTTGTGCCCCGGTCCGATGAGCCCCGTGGTCTCGTCGGTGGCCAGCAGGATGTCCTCGCCGTCGGCCGGCCGGTGCCACGGTCCGGCGGGATGGCGGGCCCACGCCCAGGCCGTCCGGTACCCGGCCCCCTGGTAGGAGCCGCCCGAGTAGCTGAGGAAGAGCACGCCCTCGCGCTCGAGCACATGGGCTCCCTCGAGCGTGTGCCAGTCGTGGACGCCGCCGTGCATCGGACGGTCGCGCGCGAAGATCTGCCAGTCGGCATCCGGGGCGAGCACCGGGACGATCTCCCCGATCCGCGTCGGCTCGGGCAGCGGCGCGACCGCGAGGTGCGTGCCCACGCGCTCGGCGTCCAGCACGTCCCGCGCGAAGAACAGCCACCAGCTCCCGTCGGCCGCCCGGAAGGGGGACGCGTCGATCGCGAAGAGCTCCCCCGGGGTGAGGTCGACGCCCTGGTCACGGAAGGGCCCGCGCGGGGTCCCGGCGCGGGCTACCCGCAGATGGTGCCCGCGATCGCCGTGGCCCACCGAGTAGTACATCCACCAGGCGCCGTCGCGCTCGCAGACCTCGGGCGCCCAGTAGGACTCGCCGGCCTCCTCGGGAAGCGCCTCGAGCACCTCGCCGATGGCCTCCCAGGTGCGCAGATCGGGCGAGACCGCGGCCGGGACCGCACGGCCGTCCGCCGTGCGCGGCCCCGTGCCGAACGCGATCCAGCCGTCGTCCGTCCGCACCACGTCCGGGTCCGGGAGCGGATGCCCGTAGGCGGGCGCGCTCATCCCTTGAGCCCCGTCGCCGCGATGCCGGCCACCAGATAGCGCTGGAGGAAGAAGAAGATCGCGAGCACCGGGATTAGGCTGAGCGTCGCCGCCATGAACAGCCCCCCGTAGTCGAAGGTCTGGGCGGTGAGGAAGGACGACAGGTAGATCTGGACCGTGTTCGCGCTCTGCCCCGATCCGGCGACCACCAGCGGCCACAGGAAGGCGTTCCACGAGCCGATGAGACCCAGCACGGTCAGCGCCGAGGCGAAGGGCAGCGTGTTCGGGAAGATGACCTGGAAGAACGTGCGGAAGTAGCCGGCGCCGTCGATGTGCGCCGCCTCCTCGACCTCCTTCGGGAAGTTCACGTAGAACTGGCGGAAGAGGAACACGTTGAACGCGCCGAACAGGCCCGGGATGATCAGGCCGCGCAGCGTGCCGATCCACCCCAGCGAGGCCACGATGATGAAGTTCGGGACGAACGCCGTGGTGCCGGGGATCAGCAGCACGATGACGACCATCATGAACATGGGCCTGGCGAACCGGTTGGGGATGCGCGCGAGGGCGTAGCCGGCGAGCGCGGCGATGAGGATCGACAGGCTCGTGGCGACCACGGCCATGATCGCCGAGTTCTTCAGCGCGTCCAGGAACCGCGGATCGCTCAGCACCTCCGGGATCCTGGCCCACTGCGGGTCCGAGGGCCAGAACGTGAAGGTCGTCGAGTAGATCTCGTCGTTCGTGGACAGCGCCGTCTTCACCATCGCGTAGAACGGCACCAGGAACACCAGTGCGAGCAGCGATGCGATCACGTAGCGCACGATCAGTCCGCCGCGGCGGCGCCGGTACCCGGCCATCGTCAGGGTGCTCATGAGCGGTCTCCTCCGTCGGGTCGGATGATCTCCGGTGCCGCCGCGGCGGCGGGATGGCCCCCGTCGGCCGACGGGTCTGAGGGGGCGTCGGCCGACGGGCCCGGGGGCGCGCCGGTGCCCGCGAGATCCGCGGTGACCGTCGCCCCCACTCCCGCGCCGGCTCCGGCGCCGACGGCACCGACGGGCCCGCGTCGACGCCACGGCAGACGGCGCCGACGGGCGTCGTCGTTGCTGTCGAAGCCGATGATCCAGGTCTGCAGGAGGCCGGCGACGACCATGATCGCGGTGAGCACGAGGGCGCCCGCGCTGCCGTGCCCGAAGTCCTGCTCGGGCCCGAGCGCGATGTTGTAGAGGTAGACGAGCGGCGGGCGGGTCTCCGGGTTGTTGCCGGTGAGGTTGTAGAACTCGTCGAACGCCTGGAACGCCGCGATGAGCAGCAGGAGCAGCACCGCGGTCGATGTCGTGCGCAGCTGGGGCAGCGTGATCATGCGGAACATGCGCCAGCCGCCGGGGTTCAGGCCGTCGACCGCCGCCGCCTCGTAGAGCTGGGACGGGATCGCCTGCAGGCCCGCGAGGAACAGCAGCATGTAGAACCCGACCTGCATCCACAGGCGCACGGAGATCAGCACGACCCACCAGTACGGGGAGGCCGAGAGCCAGTCCGCGATCGGGTCCAGCCCGATGCTCGAGAGCATCGTGTTCACGACGCCCGAGTCCAGGCCGTTGAACAGCCCCAGCCGCCACACGACCGAGGCGACGACGTAGCTGCAGGCCGTCGGCAGGAAGAACACGGAGCGGTAGAACGCCTGGAAGCGCGGGATGCCGTTGACCAGCACCGCGAGGAACAGGGAGGTGGCCATGGTCACCGGCACGATGAAGATCGCGAAGATCGTGAAGGTGCGCAGCGAGTACAGGAACGCCGTGTCGGTGAGGAAGTCCTTGAAGTTCCCCAGGCCCACGAACTGCGTGGGCAGCACGGTGCCCTTCGCCTCGAAGAAGCTCAGCGCCCCGCCCCACAGCAGCGGGATGATCGTGAAGATCAGCAGGCCGACGGCGAACGGGGTGAAGAACAGCCAGAACGCGATCCCGGTCCCGCGGATGCGCGTGGGGCGGGAGCTGTCGCGCGAGCGCGCCTGCGCGGCGCGCGAGGACCGGCCCGCGGTCGCGGTGCTCACTTCGCGACTGCCTTGTTGCTGGCCTCCTCCGCCGCGGACAGCTCCGCCTCCGGGTCCGCCCCCTTCTTGAGGATGTTGCTGATGGCGTCGGTGAACGGCGTGTTCACGGCACCGGTCCACTCGGGCGGCCCGGAGACGCCCATCTCCTTCGCCATGGTCGCGATCTCGAGCCCGTTGCCGGACTTCAGGGCCTCGGCCTTGTCGGCCACCGAGGTGATCGGCGGGATGTGGAACCCGTAGCTCAGGGCCCAGTCGGTCTGGTCGTCCGTCTGGTCGATCCACAGCCACTTCACGAAGGCGGTGGCGGCCTCGATGTTCTTCGAGGCGCCCGCGACCTGCTCGTTCCACGAGCCGACCATCGCGACCTGCTTCCCGCCCGAGCCGACGGCCGGATGGGGGAAGACACCGACGTCGTCGAGCGCGTCCTCGAGCTGCGGCAGCGCCCAGCATCCGCCCCAGGTGATGGCCGACAGCCCGGTCGAGAAGGCCGCGGGGTCGGTCCAGTCCGAGGGCGCCCCGGTGAGCAGGGACTTGTCGGACTTCATCTGCTGGATCTGCGTGAGGCCCTCGACCATGCCCGGCGTGTTGTAGCCGACGGCGTCCCTCGCCTCGTTCATCGGGCTGCCGCCTGCGGCCCAGATCATCGTCCAGCAGGTCGCATCGAAGTTGTTCCCCAGGAACAGGCCCTTCTGCTTGCCCCCGGTGAGCTCCTTGGCCGCATCCACGAGGTCGTCCATGGTCTTCGGGACCTCGATGCCGGCCTTCTCGAACATCGACTTGCGGTAGTAGAAGTGCTGGGGATCCAGGATCATCGGGACGCCCCAGATCTTGCCGTCGATCGTCACCGTGTTCAGCGACGCCGGGTTGAACTGGTCCTTGACCGGCTCCATGATCGAGGAGAGGTCGGCGTAGCGCCCCTGCTTCGCCTGGTCGACGGCGATCGCGTTGTTCTCGAACACGTCGACGCCGTTGCCCGAGAGCAGGCTCGTGGAGAGCTTCGCGGCGTAGTCGCCCATCACCCAGTTCACCGTGACGTCGTTCTTGTCGTAGGCCGCCGCGTACTTCTTCGCGGCGTCCTGCGTGCCGTCCTCGCCGTACTGGTGGTACCACTGGCTGATCCCGCCGCCACCGCCGTCGCTGCCGCCGCCCTTGGTCAGCCCTCCGGTGTTGCCGCCGCAGGCCGCGAGACCGATGCCCATCGCGGAGGCGCCCGCGAGGCCGAGCGCGCTGCGCCGGCTGAGCGGCGCCCGGGAGATCCCGGCGCCGTCCACTGGGCCCCTCCGCAGCCGCCCCGCGTCCCGCATCGAGTGATCGTCGCTGTTCCGTGCGCTCCGTCGCGTCATGGTGACCTCCCTGGGCCTCCACCGGGCAGGACGTCGTCGTCCTCCTCCATCCGGTGGTGTCGCGGCGATTCTAACGTTGCACATGGTGCGCATCACAAGGGGCGGGAGGTCTCGGTATGGTCTCGCCGCGCGGGCGGCGACGGAGGGCGGCGTGCCCCGCTACCGCGCACATCACGTCCGCCGCCCGCCCACCACGTCATCCGTGCGGGTCTGCGGACCATTCGTCGCCACGAACGGTCCGCAGACCCGCACGAACACAGCCCCGGCCACAGCCGCAGCCACCGCTGCGAGCATCGAGCACGACCTCGGGCACGCCGGCCAGCATCGCGCCGTGCACCTTGACACCATGGGCGCAAACCGGTTTGATAGCGCCCGTTCGTTCCGATGCGCGCCGCCGTAGGACGCCATCGCCGAATCCGCCGTTCCACGAGGAGGTGCCCGATGCCGCGAGCAACCATCGGTGACGTCGCGCGCGTCGCGGGTGTGTCCAAGGGGACCGTCTCCCTTGCGTATTCGGGGAACCGGCCGGTCGCGGAAGAGACGCGCCGACGCATCTTCGCGGCGGCCGAGGACCTGCGCTGGACTCCCAGCCAGAGCGCCCGGGCCCTGGCGACCTCCCGCACCGGCAGCATCGGACTGGTGCTCAACAGGCGTCCCGACGTCATCGCCACGGACACCTTCTTCTCCCGCTTCATCGCAGGCTGCGAGGCCGTGCTGGCAGAGGCGGGAATGGGCCTCATGCTCCACGTCGTCGGGGACCCCGATGCCGAGGCCGCGGTCTACGAGCGCTTCGCAGCCGGACGGGTCGACGGGGTGATCCTGCTGGATGTCGAACAGGACGACACCCGGCCCGAGCTCGTGCGCGACCTCGGACTGAGCGCAGTCGTTCTCACCGGTGAGCAGCCCCGGACGGACACGAGCTCGGATCTTCCCGTGGTCTGGACCGACGACGCGTCGGCCATCCATGAGCTCGTCGACCTTCTGGTCCACGCCGGCCACGAGCGCATCGCCCATGTCGCGGGCCCTCTGCGCTACGTCCACGCGGCGACTCGCCGCCGTGCATTCGAGGCGGCGATGAGTCGGCACGGGCTGGAAGAGGCCCGGATCGTCGAGGGCGACTTCACCGCAGCCTCGGGACGGTCGGCGGCCGAGCAGCTGCTCGGGTCCGCGGCCCCGTGCCCTACGGCCGATGGAACCGCGCCGATCACGCTCCCCGACCGCCCGACGGCGATCGTCTTCGCCAACGACGTGATGGCGATCGCCGGCCTCTCCTACGCCCGCAGCATCGGGCTGCGGGTTCCCGACGACCTCTCGATCACCGGGTTCGACGACTCCGAGCTCTCTGCGCACCTCTCCCCCGGACTCACCTCGGTATCGACCGGGGCAGAGGCCCGTGGGGAGGCCGCGGCGCGCACTCTTCTGGCCGTCCTCACCGGGGCGGCCCCGCAGTGCGTGGAAGTCGAAGGCAATCGCGTCGTGCGCCGAGGAAGCCTCGCACCCCCGTCCACCGTCTGACCCACCGCGCGCACCCGAGCCGTGCGCGCCCACCCCTCGGCCCATGGAGCCGACTGTCCCTGAGGAGATCGATGAGGACCCTCACCCGCCGCACTCTCGGCACCGCAGCGCTCGCTCTTCCGCTCGCCCTCGCGGCGTGCGGACGCAGCGCCGTGGACTCCCAGGAGGCCGCGACCTCGCGCGGTCCGATCAGCATCTGGGTCTCCACCAATGAGCAGGAGCTCGCCTGGGGCAAGGCGGTGAGCGAGGCGTGGAACGCCGAGCACGAGCACGAACCGGTCACGTTGCAGGAGATCCCGGCCGGTTCGAGCTCCGAGGAGGCGATCACCGCGGCGATCGTCGCGGGAACCACCCCTGACCTCATCTTCAACATCTCTCCCGCTGCTCTCCCGGACTGGATGCGTGCGGGCGGTCTCGTCGACCTGACGACTTTCGAGGGCGGCCGCCGCCACATCGAGGAGCGCGGCGGCACGCGCGCCCGGAACTATGCCGAGGACGAGGGGAAGGGCGGCTACTACCAGCTGCCGTGGAAGTCCAACCCCGTCATGCTCATGTACAACCGGAAGATCTTCGCCGATGCCGGCCTCGACGCGGAGACACCGGACCTGGACACCTTCGACAAGCTCCTCGACGCCTCCCGTCAGATCGTCTCCTCCGGGGCTGCAGGATCCGCGATCTGGCCGTCGCCGACGAGCGACTTCTATCAGCCCTGGTCCGACTTCTACCCGCTCTACCTCGCCCAGACCGGCGGGACCCGGCTCATCGAGAACGGTTCGCCGACCTTCGACTCACCCGACGGCCTGGCCGTCGCCCGCATGTGGCGGTCCATGTACGACGAGGAGCTGGCCCCGCGCGAGCAGTCGACCGATGACGCCATGACCACGGGCGCCACCGCGATGCAGCTGGCGGGCCCCTACGCGATCGCGACCTACAAGGATGCGATCGACTACGGCTTCATGCCCGTCCCCACGGCCGAGGGCATCCCCGCCGGGAAGACCATCACCTTCGCCGACTCGAAGAACGTCTCGCTGTGCTCGACGAGCCGGAACCGGCTCACCGCCTGGGATTTCCTGGCCTTCGCGACCGGCGAGGAGTGGGACGGGAAGCTGCTCGAGCTGACGGGGCAGATGCCTCTGCGCCAGGACCTCGCTTCCGTGTACCCGGACTACTTCGCGAAGAACCCCGACTACACGAGCTTCGCCGACCAGGCGGACCGCGTGGCCGACGTCCCGTACGTCTCCGGTGGGATCGAGATCTGGCAGCGGTTCCGCGACGCGTACTCCGGGGCGGTGATCTTCGGGACCGACTCCGTCGAGCAGGGTCTCTCGGACGTCGCCCACCAGATCGACGCCCTGATCAAGGAGTGATGACGATGACGACTCCCTCCGCTCTCGCGGCGCCTCGCGCCCGCACCTCCGCCCGCGACCCGTGGTGGCGACGCCTTCTCGGCACACAGCCGCTGGGGCTCGGCATGTCCCTCCCCTACATCGTCTTCCTGGCGGTGGTGATGGCGTACCCGCTGGGCTATGCCGTCTACATCTCGTTCTTCGACTACGTGTTCACGGCCCCCGGCGTCCACGCCGACCACCCGTTCGTGGGGCTCGCGAACTACCGCGCCGTGCTCAGCGATCCGCGCGTTCTCGGCTCCTTCGCGAACATCGCGGTGTTCCTGATCATCAACGTCCCGCTGACGGTGATCCTCTCGATGGTGCTCGCCTCGGCGCTGAACTCGCTGACGCGCTGGACAGCGGCCTTCCGGGTCGCCTTCTACGTCCCCTACGTGACGGCGAGCGTGTCCCTGATCGGCGTCTGGATGCTGATGTTCTCGCAGGACGGGCTGGTCAACTCGATCCTCGGTCCGCTGGCCCCTGATCCGTCATGGCTCGTGAACTCCCACTTGGCGATGCCCTCCATCGCCCTGTTCGTGACCTGGAAGCAGCTCGGGTTCTACGTCCTGCTGTACCTGGCCGCCCTGCAGAACGTCCCCAAGGAGCTCTACGAGTCCGCGCAGGTCGACGGCGCCGGGGCGGCGAAGCGCTTCCTGCACATCACCGTCCCGGGGGTCCGCTCCACGACCCTGCTCGTGCTGATCCTCGCCATCATCACCGGCTCGAACCTGTTCACCGAGCCCTATCTGCTCACCAACGGCGGTGGGCCCGACGGGGCCTCGGCCTCGCCCGTCCTGCTGATCTACCAGAAGGGGATCCAGCAGGGGAACCCGGACCTCGCCTCGGCGATCGGCGTGATCCTCGTGATCCTCGTCGGCCTGCTGTCACTGATATCGACCCGCCTGACGAAGGAGGACTGAGATGTCCGTCGATCGGTCGACCGCCGGGAACGCCCCGGACCACGCGCACCGCAAGCGCGCCTCGCGGGGAGCCGTGTACGCGGTGCTCGCCGTCATCGCGCTGGTCTTCATCTTCCCCTTCTACTTCATGGCGATCGGGGCGTTCCAGGAGGACCCGACGACGAGCCTGTCGGCACTGGCTCCCCGGGGCGGGTGGACGCTCGAGAACTTCACGACCATCAATGAGCGCCTCGGGCTGCTGCGGGCACTCGTGAACTCGCTCGTCTTCACCGCCGGCGTCCTCGCGGGAACCCTCGTGTTCGGACTGTCCGCCGGGTACGCCCTCGCCAGGCTCCGCTGGCGGGGCCGCGGCGCGCTGTTCGTGATCATGCTGGGCGTCCAGATGGTGCCCTTCCAGCTGCTGATGATCCCGCTCTACGTGCAGATCGCCGGGAATTACGGGCTCGGCGACACCTATGCAGGGATGATCCTGCCCTCGCTCATCAACACCACGGCGGTGTTCATCTTCCGCCAGTTCTTCCGAAGCCTGCCGGAGTCGATCTTCGAGGCCGCTCGCATCGACGGCGCGAGCGAGCTGCGCGTGCTGTGGTCCATCGCGATCCCCATGGTCCGCCCTGCCATCGCGACGGTCGTGCTGATCACCTTCATCGGCCCGTGGAACGAGTTCCTCTGGCCGTTCCTCATCACCAAGGAGTCCTCGATGCAGCCGCTCGCCGTGGCGCTCGCCAACTACATCAACAACGTCGCCGGGACGGTCGCGAACCCCAACGGCGCGATCCTCGCCGGTGCCTGCACGCTCGCCTTCCCCGTGGTGATCCTGTTCTGCCTGTTCCAGCGCTACTTCACGGCATCCGACATCGGAGCCGGCATCAAGGGGTGATGCCCTCACTGCTCGATGCGCGCATCCGACCCGGCGGCAGACCCTCACGAACCGCTCCGGTCTCCATGACGACCGGTGCAGGCACACCACAGCCCCCTCACCACACCCCCGAACCGCGAAGGACAACCATGACCACCGTCAGCCTCTTCGGCGATGCACGCTTCCCCCTGGGGCCGTTCACCCCTTACGAGCACAACCCGATCCTGCGACCCAAGGGCGACTCCTGGGAATCGGCGAACCTCTACAACCCCGCAGCGCTCGTCGTCGACGACCGGGTCGTGCTCCTCTACCGCGCCCACGCCGAAGACATCGTCTCCCACATCGGCATCGCCTTCAGCGACGACGGGTACCACTTCGAGCGCGAGGACGCCCCGATCCTGTCCCCCGAGCACGACTACGAGCGGTACGGCTGCGAGGACCCCCGCATCGCCTGCATCGAGGGCACCTACTACCTGACCTACACGGGCTGGGACCGCGAGACCGCCCAGCTGTGCCTGGCGACCTCACCGGACCTGCGCACCTGGACCAAGCACGGACCACTCTTCGAGGACTTCAACACCTTCGCCGCGGTCAGCGACAACGGCAAGCGGAACTGGTCGAAGGCCGGCGTGATCGTCCCCCAGCAGATCCACGGCCAGTGGTGGATGTACTTCGGAGAGGGAGCGATCTACTGGGCCACCAGCGACGACCTCATCCACTGGACACCCGGCACACCCGACACCGAACCCATGTACTCCCCCACCCCGGGCACCTTCGACGAAGCCCTCGTGGAGATCGGCACCTCCCCCGTCCTCACCGACACCGGACTGCTGCTCATGCTGACCAACGGCGCCACCCGCATCGTCCACGAGGACGGCACCACCGGCGTCGACTACCGCTGCGGACAGATCGTCATCGACCCCGCCCAGCCGACCACGGTCCTCGCCCGCCTCCAGGAGCCCTGGCTGCGCCCGCAGACCTACGAGGACACCCACGGCCTGGTCTCCAACGTCACCTTCGTCGAAGGACTCGTGAAGTTCCACGACCGCTGGTTCGCCTACTACGGACAGTCCGACACCACCCTCGCCGTCGCGACCGCCGATCCTGGGAACGAGTACGGCACGGGCCTTCGCGCCGACGGCTGAGGCCGACGGGAGGAAGGGCCCCGCGTCCGCTCGCGCTCGGGGCTCACTCCCCCGCGATCGCGCGGTCCAGGAGGCCCGAGATCTGCTCGAGCACCTCGTCGACGGGGCGCTCGGCGAGCTCCTTCATGAACGGCTCGATCTTCACGGGGCCCGAGTAGTCGGCCGCGCGCACGGCGCCCATGAAGCCGGGGACGTCGATGACGCCGGTCGCGAAGGGCAGGCGTCGGTCGAGGTCCTGCTGCTCGTCGCGCTCGCGGTCGTCGCGGGCGTCGTTGATGTCGACCGAGACGATGTCGGCGTCGGTGAGGCCCTCGAGGTCCGACACGTCCTCGCCGGCGGTGTACCAGTGGTAGCTGTCGAGGATGAGGCCCACGTTGTCGGCACCCGAATCGGCGATCAGCTCGCGGGCCTCGCGCAGCGAGTGGATGAAGGGGAAGCGCTCGGTGGACCAGAAGGTCTTGGGCCCGATGTACTCGAGGCCGATGCGCAGGCCGGCGTCGGCCAGCAGGTCGGCGACCAGCGCGAGGCGCCCGGCGTGCAGCCGCCAGTTGCGGCGGTGGTCGAGCTCGTCGTGCATCGGCCGCATCCAGGTGCCCACGCGGGTGACGCCGGCGGCGGTCAGCAGGTCCAGGCTCTGCGGGAGATCGACGAGGGCGCGGCGGAACTCCTCGGCCGGCGCATCGAGCGGCACGGGCAGCCCCGTCATGCCCCATTCCAGTCCGCGCTCGCGCACGGAGTCGGCGAACTCGCGGACGGCTGCGGTGCTGCCCAGCGAGCGGAAGTGTCCGAGGTCGGGGTCGACGCCGCCGAAGCCGTGCTTCGCAGCGAGGTCGACGGCGGTGGGCAGGTCGAGGTCCAGGCCGAGTGCTCCGGCGGAGAGGTTCGAGAACATTCCCCGAGCCTAGGCGCGTTCTGTTCTCACGTGGGGAATTCGCAGGTGATGTCCACCAGCTGGGACTCCGGGTGCTGCACCGGAGCAGATCAGGAGGCGTCGTCCCCCGGGGCGAGAGATCCGTAGGCCTCGACGAATCGCTCGAGGAGCTCCAGGAGCTGCGAGGAGTCGGCCTCCCCCAGGGTGCGCAGGGCCGCCTCGTAGCCCTGGAGGGAGATGGCGACGTCCTTCTCGAAGGCGCCCCTGCCGGCCTCCGTGCTCACGACGTGGAAGGCGGAGCCCGCCGTGGGGCGCGTCTTCTCGAGGAGCCCGTCGGCCACGGCCGCATTCACCTGACGGTTGACCGTCGACTGCTCGAGACCGAGCTCGCGGGCGATCTCCTTGAGCGTGCGCGGCGACCCGTCCGTGAACAGCCAGAGGATCCGCAGGTCGGCGGTCCCCAGCCGCATGTTCTGCTGATGGCTGCGGCGGAAGCGCTCGAGCCTCGCGTACTGCCCGGCCAGACGCCTGCCGCTCTCGACGTCCGCTCTCGGATCGCCGCTCTCGTTCGCCGTCATCTCGTTCCTCTCGTCACCCGGGATGGGCTTCCCGGCGCGCAGTGTGTAGTCTACATAGCGTTGCTTGTGTAACTTACATATCGCTCTGCTTGCGCTCTCCGGAAGGCCCCGATGACCTCGACACCCGACGCCGCGACACCACGTGCCGCCACCCGTCGCCCGGCGCTGATCCTCGCCGTGGCGGGCTTCTCGAGCCTCAGCGCCTCGCTCATGCAGTCGCTCGTGATCCCGATCCAGCCCGAGCTGCCCACCATGCTCGACACCTCCGCCTCCAACGCGGCGTGGGTCGTCACCGCGACGCTGCTCGCCGGCGGCGTCGCCATGCCCGTCTCGGGACGGCTCGCCGATCTCAAGGGCCGCAAGCCCGTGCTCCTCGGCTCCGCCGTCCTCCTGCTCATCGGCTCGCTGATCTGCGCGCTCGGCGACTCCCTCGCCCCGGTCCTCGTGGGGCGCGTGCTCCAGGGGCTGGCGATGGGCTACATCCCCGTCACCATCAGCTTCGCCCGCGAGGTGATGCCCAGGCACCTGCGCAATGCGGCCGTGGCCGGCATCAGCGCCACGCTCGGCGTCGGAGGCGCCCTGGGCCTTCCGATCTCGGCCTGGATCGCCCAGTCCTACGACTGGCACGCGCTCTTCTGGGTGGCCAGCGGCCTCGCCGCCATCATGGTGCTCGCGACCGCAGCGGCGCTCCCCCACCGGCCCGCCGCGGCCTCCGGTCGCCTCGACGTGCTCGGCGCGCTCGGCATGGCGGTCGGCGTCGTCGGAGTGCTGGTGGGCGTGTCCAAGGGCAGCAGCTGGGGATGGACGAGCCCGGCGACCCTCGGCACCATCCTCGGAGGCCTGCTGGTCCTGCTCCTCTGGGGCCGCTTCGAGCTGCGTCGCCCCAGCCCGCTGGTGGACCTGCGCACCACCGCCCGTCGGCCGATCCTGCTCACGAACATCGCGGCGGTGCTCGCCGGATTCGGGATGATGGCGCAGTCGATCGTGATGCCCCAGCTGCTCCAGGCGCCGGACGCGACCGGCTACGGCCTGCACCAGACGATGCTGCAGGCGGGACTCTGGATGGCGCCGGCGGGCCTGATGATGCTCGCCTTCACCCCGATCTCGAGCCGCATGCTGGACCGCCTGGGCGGGCGCATCACGCTCGCGATCGGCATGATCGTGCTCGCCTCCGGCTACGTGCACGCGTTCTTCCTCACCGGTGCGCCGTGGCAGCTCATGCTCGCGTCCTGCGTGTCCTCCGCCGGCGTGGGCATCGCCTACGCGGCCATGCCCACGCTGATCATGGAGAACGCACCCGAGGCGGAGGCCGGCGCGGGCGTCGGCCTGAACTCGCTCATGCGCTCGATGGGCACCACGAGCGCCGGGGCGGTGATGGCGATCGTGCTCACCTCGGTCACGATGCCGCTGGGCGGCACCGCGATCCCCACGCTCGACGCCTTCCGCCTGTGCTTCGCGATGGGCGCGGTCGCGGGACTCGCGGCCGCCGGCGTTACGCTGTGCATCTCGCGCCGTCCGTCGTCGCGCACCCCCACGCCGCAGTCAGCTCCCGAGGCCGAGCCGGCCGTGCCCTGAGCCCGGCGACGCCCAGCGCGGGTCGCGGCCGAGGAAGGCGAACAGCCGCTCCTGCTCGCTCGCGCCCTTCGGGACGGGCTGCTGCTGCCCGAACTGGCCCGTCGGCCGCAGGTACTCCTCCATGGCGCTCATGCCGGTGAGCGCCTCGTGGACCATGTCGGGATCGAGGCGGTCGTCCTGGCCGCTCGACCGCGCGAGGTCCCAGGTGTGGAAGAAGACGTCCCCGGTGAAGATCTCGTCGATCACGGCGCCGACCGCACGGTCCTGCCCCGTGTGGCGATTCGCGTGGGGGCGCGCGGAGACCTCGGGGGCGGCGAGGATCCTGCGGATCTGCTCGTCGAGGTGCGTCCAGGCACCGACCGGGTCCTCCTCGGCCGACGACCCCGGCGCGAAGCGCACGTCGGAGCCGTCCTCGATGACCGCGGGCAGCCAGGTCACCAGGTGGTCGACGACGTCGCGCGCCCTCCACTCGACCACGGGCGTGGGCGCGTCCCAGTCGGCCGTGCCGCTCACGGTCGCGGTGAAGCGGTCGGAGATGGCCCGGTACTTCTCGGCGGGCGGGAGCTGCGGGAGGGGCGCGGTCATCGCTGCTCGCCCCGCTCGGCCAGGAGCGCGTCGAGGGCCTCGTACCCCTGCTGCACGCCTCTCTCCATGTCGCTCGCGAGCATCTGCTCGCGGGAGGCGAAGGAGTCGTAGAGCGAGCATCCGTGCAGGCGGGTGCGGCCGTTGCCGAGGTCCTCAACGCGGACGGTCTCCAGGGTCACGGCCTCGGGCCAGGCGTCGTAGGTGAAGGTCTGGACGATGCGGTCGGGGAGCACGTCGTGGAAGCTGCCGTGGAAGGAGTACGACTCCCCCTCGGGGTCGTCTGTGCGGAAGGCCGCGTAGGCCCAGGCGCCGCCGGTGGTGGCGTCCCAGCGGGTGATGCGGGTGGTGAGGTCGTGCGGGCCGATCCAGCGGGCGAAGAGCTCGGGGTCGGTGTGGGCGCGCAGCACCTGCTGGGGCGATGCGTGGAAGTCGCGCTCGATGCGCACGACGGGCAGGTCGGGGTCGGCGCTGATGCGTGCGGTGGTCAGGGGTGCGCCGGTGCTCATGGCTGGCCCTCCTCGGAGGGTGCATGCGTCGGGGTGGCGGGCGGGGCGGTCTCGGGATCGGCCAGCACGTCCTCGAGGCGGGACATGCGCGCTTCGGCCGCGCGTCGGTGCCGGTCGATCCATCCGGTCAGCTCGCCCAGGACCTCGGCGTCGAGGCGGACGGGGCGGCGCTGCGCGTCGCGGCTGCGGGTCACCAGACCCGCTCTCTCGAGGACCGCGATGTGCTTGCTGACGGCCTGCAGTGACATGTCGTAGGGGGCGGCGAGGTCGCCGACGGCGGCGTCACCGAGGGCGAGCCGGGAGACCAGGTCGCGCCGGGTGGGGTCGGCGAGGGCGGCGAAGGCCCTCGACAGCTGGTCGTCGTCCATCACTCCCTTTTTCAACCGCTGGGTTGAGAAAGACGGTACGCCCGTCAGGCATCGCGGTCAACCATCTGGTTGAGGACCCCCGGGGCGGGCTCCGGCTCGACGCTCGCGCACTCCGGCCCGGCCTTCACGCGCTCCCGTTCGGCGAGCGCACTGGCCGAGGGGCACGCCGTTCGAGGTGGCACGGCGCGCCGCGCCGTGGGCGTGCCGCGGGCGCGCCGCGCCGTGGGTGTGCCGCGCCGTGGGCGTGCCGTGCCGGGATTCAGTCCGCGAGCTGCAGCGCGACCGTCGCGAAGGAGTGCGGCGGGAGCTCGAGCTCCAGGCCCCTCTCGTGCTCGCGGACGGTGGTGAGCGCGGCCGGTGCGACGGCGCGCGGATGCTCCGGCGTGTTGTGGGCCGCCGTCGACTCCCCCGTCAGCACCTCGGCCCGGTGGCCGACGACGCGGCGGCCCCGCAGGTCCAGGAGCAGGGTGCGGGGCGTGTCCGCCGAGAGGTTCGTGAGGGAGATCAGCGCGGAGTCGCCCGCCTGCTCGTGGCGCTCCCCGGTCCGCACCGAGGCCGAGGCGGACATCAGGGGCAGCGCGCGCCCGTCGACCTCGGCCGGCGCCTCCGGGAGGACCACGTGGGTGGCGAGCGCGGACGCGTCCTGGTGGTCCGCGTTCATCGCGAAGACGTGGTAGCTCGGGGTGAGCACGAGCGCGCCGGTCGCGGGGTCCGTGAGCACCATCGCCTGCAGGACGTTCACGGTCTGGGCGATGTTCGCCATGCGCAGCCGGTCGGCGTGACGGTGGAAGCCGTCGAAGTGGAGGGCCGCGACGAGGGCGTCGCGCACGGTGTTCTGCTGGTGCAGGAAGCCGGGGTCCGTGCCGGGCTCGACGTCCCACCAGGTGCCCCACTCATCGAGCACGAGGGCGATGCGCTGCGCGGGATCGTGCTGGTCCATGATGTGCGCGTGCCGGGCGACCAGCTCCTCCGTGCGCAGCGCCCGGGAGAGGGCGAGGTACCACTCGCGCTCGGAGAACTCCGTCGCCGACCCCTTGGCCTCCCAGGGCCCGGTCATCGTGTAGTTGTGCAGGGAGATGGCCTGCCAGGGCGCGCGGCCGTCGGGCGCGGAGCGCATGAGCGCCTCGGTCCAGGCGAAGTCGTCCACGTTCGCGCCGGCGGCGATGCGGGTGATCCGGTGCTCGCCGTGGTCGCGCACGAAGGTCGAGTACCGGCGGGCGAGCCCCACGTAGTCCTCGGCGCGCAGGTTCCCGCCGCATCCCCAGGACTCGTTGCCGATGCCGAAGAACGGCACCCGCCAGGGCTCGTCCCTGCCGTTGCTGCGGCGCAGCGCGGCCATCGGCGAGTCGTCGGCACGGGTCAGGTACTCGACCCATTCGCTCATCTCGGCGACCGTGCCCGAGCCGACGTTCCCGCTGATGTACGCCTCGGCGCCGAGCATCTCGACGAGGTCCATGAACTCGTGGGTCCCGAAGGAGTTGTCCTCGACGACGTCGCCCCAGTGGGAGTTGACCATGCGCGGGCGCTGCTCGCGGGGGCCGATGCCGTCGCGCCAGTGGTATTCGTCGGCGAAGCAGCCGCCGGGCCAGCGCAGGTTGGGGATCCGCAGCGCGCGCAGCGCCTCGACGACGTCCGCGCGGATCCCGCCCACGTGCGGGATCTCCGAGTCCTCGCCGACGAAGAAGCCGCCGTAGATGCAGCGCCCCAGGTGCTCGGCAAAGTGGCCGTAGAGGTGGCGGGAGATCGTCGGCCCCGGCAGGTCGAGGTCCACGACGACCCGCGCCGGGCCGTCGGCAGTGCGCGCGGTCGAGCCCGTGGCGGGGCTGCCGAGCGCGGCGGGCAGGTCTCGGGTCAGGCGCGGGGCGTGCGGAGGGGTCATCGGGCTCTCCTTCGAGCGGTCAGCTCCGGTGCAGGCGGACGACGCTCCACGAGATCGCGGGAAGCGCACCGGCCAGGTGCCCGTCCTCGACCCGGATGGTGTCGTTGGACTGCGGCGTCACCGTGTCCGGGGCGTCCTGGGTGTTCGCGGCGTAGGGGTCCTCGTGGTGGAGGGTGAGCGCCTCGACGAGGGAGAGGCCGCCGAAGTCCGCGAGGTCCACGGCGAGGTCGAGCTCGCGCCCGGGATCGCGGTTCACGACGAACAGCGTCAGGTTCCCGGCGGTCTCGTCCCAGGTGGCGACGGCGTCGGCCGCGCTCGAGGTGCCGAAGCGCTCGTTGGCGAAGGTCGGGGCCTCGATGCGCACGTCGAGCACCTCGCCGGCGGCGTGGCGGGCGGTGAGCGCGAAGGGATGGAAGGTGGTCTGGCGCCAGGTCGCCCCGCCGGGCGCGGTCATGATCGGGGCGATCACGTTGACGAGCTGCGCGAGGGAGGCCGAGGCGACGCGGTCGCTGTGGCGCAGCAGGGAGATCAGCAGGCTGCCCACGACCACGGCGTCCATCGCGTTGTAGGTGTCCTCGAGCAGCACGGGCGCGACGGGCCAGTCGTCGCCCTCGGGCGGGCGGGACTCGGCGCGGTGCTGGTACCAGACGTTCCACTCGTCGAAGCTGACCATGATGCGCTTCTCGGCCTTGAGCTCGGCCCGGACATGGTCCGCGGTGGCGACGACGGAGTCGATGAAGTGATCCATGTCGTCGGCCGAGGCGAGGAACGAGGCCTGGTCGCCGTCCTTCTCGGCGTAGTAGGCATGGGCGGAGACCATGTCGACGAGGTCGTAGGTCTCGGCGAGGACCGTCGCCTCCCAGGTGCCGAAGGTCGGCATCTGCGAGCTCGAGGATCCGCAGACGACGAGCTCGAGCCCCGGATCCTCCTGGCGCATGGCGCGCGCGGTCTCCGCGGCGGTGCGCGCGTACTCCTCGGCGGTCTTGTGGCCGGTCTGCCAGGGGCCGTCCATCTCGTTGCCCAGGCACCACATGCGGATCCCATAGGGCTCGGGGTGGCCGTGGGCCGCGCGCGCGTCGGAGAGCGCGATGCCCTGCGGCGCGTTCGCGTACTGCAGCACGTCGAGCGCCTCGGGGACGCCGCGGGTGCCCAGGTTCACCGCGTACATCGGCTCGACGCCGGCGCGCTCCGCCCAGGCCATGAACTCGTCGAGGCCGACGGTGTTCGGCTCCGTCGAGTGCCACGCGAGGTCATGGCGCGCGGGCCTCTCCTCGACGGGGCCGACGCCGTCCTCCCACCGGTACCCGGAGACGAAGTTGCCGCCCGGGTAGCGGACGCTGGTGACGCCCAGCTCGCGCGTGAGGTCGAGGACGTCGGTGCGGAAGCCCGCCTCGTCGGCCGCGGGGTGGCCGGGCTCGAAGATGCCGCCGTAGACGCAGCGGCCCAGGTGCTCGACGAAGGCCCCGAAGGTGCGCGGGCGCACGGGCGCGACCCGGAAGGCGGGGTGCAGGGCGAGGGTGACGGTGCGGGTCATCGCGGCGGGGCCTTTCGTCGTGTACAACGTTGCAGACGATCTCACCACGGCCCCCGTCGGCCGTCAAGAAGTTCCCCGCGACCGCGGCCAGGAGGAGGCCAGGAGGAGGCGCTCCGCCGCGCCGATCCTGCGGACCCCGCAGGCAAGCGGCTTCTCGCGGCACCCCGCGGTGGCACAATCAGCCGCATGCCACCGTCCACCCGCCGCGCACGGCGCCGACCGCCCACGCTGCGCGACGTCGCCGAGATCGCGGACGTCTCCATCAAGACGGTGTCCAACGTCGTCCACGACTACCCGCACGTGCGGGAGTCCACCCGCACCCGCGTGCAGGAGGCGATCGCGGCGACGGGCTACCGGCCCCAGCTCGCCGCCCAGCAGCTGCGCACCGGTGCGAGCGGCATCGTCACCCTCGCTGTCCCCTCGCTGAACTTCAGCTACTTCTCGAACCTCGCGCAGACCTTCATCGACGAGGCACAGGGCCGGGGCCGAACCGTCGTCCTGCACACCACCTCCGCGGGCCGCGACGAGGAGATCGAGGTGCTGCGCGGCTTCCGGCGGCGGCTGGGCGACGGCGTCATCTTCAACCCCATGCAGGTGGGCGAGGACTACCTCGCGCAGATGGAGCACGTGGACCAGCCTACCGTGTTCATCGGCGAGCACCTCTCCGACGCGCACCTGCCGCCCGGCTCCGACTACGTCCGGATCGACAACACGCGGGCGACCGCCGACGCCACCGCCCACCTGCTCGAGCGCGGCCGGCGCCGGCTCGCCTTCGTGGGCGCTATGGAGACCACGGACCCCGCGCCCCACAGCTCCTCGGGCCTGCGCATCGAGGGCTTCCGCCAGGCCCTGTGGCGCCACGACCTCGACCCCGCGCGGGCGCCGATCGAGGAGGTCGCGGACTGGCATCGGGCCGACGGGCGCGAGGCCGCGCACCGCCTGCTGGACGCACATCCGCACCTCGACGGCCTGGTGTGCGGCAACGACGAGATCGCCCTCGGCGCGCTCGCCGGCCTGCGCGACCGCGGCCGCACCGTCCCGGGCGACGTCGCCGTGGTCGGCTACGACGACAGTCCCGAGGCGCTCTTCGCCCATCCGCCGCTCACGACCATCCGCCCGGACAAGCAGTTCCTGGTCAAGGCCGCTCTCGACATGCTCATCGAGCGGATCAACGGCTACGAGGGGGCTCCGCGCACGATCACCGCGCCGCACGAGCTCGTGGTCCGCGGGAGCACGCCGGAGGGCTGAGGGGGCGGCTCACGTCGCCGCTGAGCGCGCCCGGAGTGTGTCCGGAGTGCGCCCGACGGCACCCCTGCGTCCTGCGCGCCCAGCGCCCGCCGAGCTCTCCGCCACCCCTTTGCGCTCGGCACCGCCGCGTGTATTCTCAACGTTGCAAAGATGCTCTGGGTCACGTTCACACCGCGATCCCGATCCACGACGGAGTGATGCCCCATGCGTGTGCGCACGCCCCTCGGCTCTGCCGGCCGACGTCCCGTCGGCCGCCGCACCCTTCTCGGCTCGACCGCCGTGCTCGGCGCGTCCGCCGCGCTGGCCGGCTGCGGCGGACCCCTCGGCGCGGGCCTGGTGGGCAGCGAGGTCGCCCCCGGCACCCTCGTGTTCTGGAACCTGTTCGGCGGCGGCGACGGCGGCCGCATGCAGGACATGGAGAAGGTCTACGCGAAGGCCCACGGCGGCTCCTCCTCGCTCCAGGCCACGACCTTCGCCTGGGGCAATCCGTACTACTCCAAGGTCACGCTCGCGACCGTCGGCAACCAGCCGCCCGACGTCGCGGTCGCCCACCTCACGCGTGCGAAGCCCCTGTGGGACGGCGGCATCCTCGACCCCATCAGCGAGGACGACCTCGCGAGGGTGGGCCTGAAGACCTCGGACTTCAACGAGAAGGCCTGGAGCGCGCAGGTCACCGACGGCAAGAACATCGCGATCCCGCTGGACACCCACCCCTTCGTCATGTTCTTCAACCATGACGTGATGGACAAGGCCGGACTGCTCGAGTCCGACGGCTCCCTCACCGACCTCTCGGGGGTCGAGACCTTCGAGTCCGCCCTCGAGGAGATCAAGGGCGTCACCGGATCGGAGGCCCTGACCTCTGCGAACGTGAGCGAGACCGCGACGCCGTGGCGACTGTTCTGGTCGCTGTACAACCAGTACGAGGACGCCACCCCGTTCCTCTCGGACGGGGGCGCGAAGATCACCGTCGACGAGGACATCTACACGGACATCACGGCCCGTCTGCAGAAGTGGGTCGAGAAGGGCTGGCTGAACCGCGGCATCGACTACGCGGGATCCCAGACGCAGATGGCGACGGGCAAGGCCGGCATCTACCTGCAGGGCGAGTGGGAGATCAGCACCTTCCAGTCGATCGAGGGCCTGAAGTTCGGCATGGCACCGATCCCCACACTCTTCGACCGGCCCGCAGCGCAGGCAGACTCCCACACCTTCATCCTGCCGAAGAAGGACCGCACGCCCGAGCAGCTGACGCAGGCGCTCGGATTCATCAAGTCGATGCTCACCGAGTCGATGACCTGGGCGGAGGGCGGGCACGTCCCCGCCTACCTGCCCACCTACGACAGCGCGGAGTACAAGAAGCTCACGCCGCAGTCGGACTACGCCTCCGCCGCGGAGAACGCCTACTACGACGACGCCGCCTGGTACGGGGGCTCGGGCTCGACCTTCGAGGCGACGGTCGGCGCGCAGCTCGCCCTCTTGCAGCAGGGGTCGACCACTCCGGAGGGCGCGCTGAGCGCCATCCGCGGCCAGCTCCAGACCTACCTCGACACGCCCAGTCCGCTCTGAGCCGAAGGGACGCACGCATCATGACCAGTGCAACGACGACGCCGAACGCCCCGTCGGCCGCTAGCGCTGACGCTCCGGCCCGTCGGTCCGGGCGCGGCGGACGCCCCTCCGACCGCGGCACCGGGCCGGGAGCCTGGCTGTTCCTCGCGCCGTTCGGGATCTTCTACCTGGCGTTCCTGCTGGGGCCGACGATCTGGATGTTCGTCGCGAGCTTCTTCAACACCTCGCTGGTCCACCGGGGCCTGGGAAGCTTCGCGGGCCTCGACAACTACGTCGAGATGTTTTCGCGCGCGGACTTCTGGTCCTCTCTCTGGCACACCCTGCAGTTCACGATCTACACCGTGCCGCCGCTGGTGATCCTCGCGTTCGTCTTCGCGGTGCTCACCAACCGCCTGCAGCGGGGCCAGTGGTTCTTCCGTCTCGCGTTCTTCCTGCCGTTCATCCTGCCCTCGGCGACGATCTCCCTGATCTGGGTCTTCATCTTCACGCCGGCCACGGGCCTCTTCGCGAGCGTGCAGTCGCTGCTCGGCTTCACACCGGGCTCGGGGATCCTCGCCGATCCCAAGAGCGCGATGGTGGGCATCGCGATCGCGACGGTGTGGTGGACCATCGGGTTCAACTTCATCCTCTATCTCGCGGGGCTGCAGGACATCCCGCGCGAGCTCTACGAGGCCGCGGCCGTCGACGGCGCGAGCACCTGGCAGCAGATCCGGCACGTGACGATCCCGCTGCTGCGCCGCACCACGACGCTCGTCATCCTGCTGCAGATCATCGCGAGCCTGAAGATCTTCGACCAGGTCTATCTGATGACCAACGGCGGTCCGGGCATCTCCACCCAGGTCAGCCTGGGCCTGATCACCGGCACCGCCTTCACCGACAACCGCATCGGCGCCGCATCGGCCGCTTCGGTGCTGCTGTTCATCATCATCGTCGCCATCGCCGTGATCCGCGAGATCGTCGAGCGCGTGGCCGCACGTCGCGACCAGGAGGCCTGAGCCATGACCACGACCACCGCGACCACCCCGGGCGCCGGGCGCGCAGGCCGATCCGGCGTGGGCGGCGCGATCTCCGCCGCCGCTCCCCCGGCCCGGTCCTCGGGCGCCGGCATCAGCGGGCGCACCTTCACGATCGTCACCTGGATCGTGCTGGTCGTGTTCGCGGTGATCTGGCTGATCCCGAGCCTGTTCGCGCTGAAGACCTCGCTGTCCGAGAACGGCGTCGCGGCGCTCGGCGCGAACGAGATCCTCTCCCACTGGTACCCGACGCTGCACTCGTACTCGACGCTCTTCGGCGCGGGCGACATCTGGAACTGGTACCTGGCCAGCGCGATCACCGGCATCCTCACGACCGTCCTCACCGTCGTGTTCGCCTCGATGGCCGCCTTCGCGCTCTCCCGGATGCACTTCCGCGGCCGCACCACCGTGATGCTGATGATCCTGCTGGGCATCATGATCCCCAGCCAGGTGCTCATCGTGCCGATCTTCGAGATGCTGGGCGCCGCGAACCTGCTGAACACCTACTGGGCCGTGATCTTCCCGCAGGTCCCCGCGGTGATCTCGGTGTTCATCTTCAAGCAGTTCTTCGACGGCATCCCCCGCGAGCTCGAGGAGGCCGCGCGCATCGACGGCGCCGGACTCTGGAAGATCTACTGGTCGGTGATCATGCCGCTCTCGCGCCCCGTGATCGCCGCGGTCGCGATCCTCACCTTCGTGGGCGTGTGGAACAACCTGCTGCTGCCGCTGTTCGTCCTCACCAACCCGAACCTGATGACGATCCCCGTCGGACTCGCGACGGTGCAGGGCAGCTTCGGTCAGCGCTTCGCCGACATCCAGGCCGGCGCGATCCTCGCCGCCCTCCCCCTGGTCCTGCTCTACCTCGTCTTCCAGCGCCAGATCGTCGAGGGCGTCGCGGGGACCGGGCTGAAGGGGTAGCGGGCGGATCCGGATCGGCGGGCTGAGGCTCCTCGGTGGGCACACGGGCACACGGGCACGAACATATGAGGATGGCAAACCACCACAGCGCTTCGGTGGTTCGCCATCCTCATATCTTTGCCCTGCGGGTCGCTCCGACGTGCTCGGCTGAGGGCATCGAGGAGGTGTGATGTGCCGTCCCGCCCAGGAGCTCCTCGACGAGCACGGATCCGGCCCGATCACCCAAAGGACCCCCGGCGCAGGCCGACCATGCGGCCGCATGGGCGTGAGAAGTACGAAACCGTTGCCATGAGCACTCTTGGCAACGGTTTCGTACTTCTCACGCTCCACGGGCGGCCGACGGCGGCAGCGATGGGTGCCGGCCACTGGAGCACCGGGTCACCCGGCCGGACCGCCGGGCCGCCGCCCCGGCGGCCTCACCCCTCGGCGCCGGCGCGCTTCTTGTTGTAGACGTCGAAGGCGACCGCGAGGATCAGCACCACGCCGCGCACGATCGACTGGGTGGACTGGCCGATGCCCATGATCTGCATGCCGTTGGACATGACCGCCATGATCAGGCCGCCGATGATCGCGCCCTGCACCTTGCCCACGCCGCCGCTGACGGCGGCGCCGCCGATGAACGCGGCCGCGATCGCGTCGAGCTCGAACATGTTGCCCGCCCCCGGCTGCGCCGAGTTCGAGCGGGCCGAGTAGACGATGCCGGCGATCGCGGAGAGCAGGCCCATGTTCACGAACAGCATCATGTTCACCAGGCGCGTCTTCACACCGGAGAGGCGTGCGGCCTGCAGGTTCCCGCCCATGGCGTAGACGTGCCGGCCGAAGACGGTCTGCTGGCTGACGAACGAGTAGATGAGGATCAGCGCGGCGAGCAGGATCAGCACCACGGGGAGGCCTCGGGCGTTGGCGATCTGCCAGGCGAAGGCCATCACGATGACGGCGACGACCGCGACCTTGACCGCGAAGATCCACAGCGCCTCGACGCTCTGGTCGTAGCGCAGCTTCGCGAGGCGCGCCCGCCACTGCTGGAGCGCGAACACGATCACCACGGCGGCCGCGACGACCAGCGTGAACACGTCGTACCCGGGACCGCCGAAGAGGCCGTTGAGGAAGCCGCCGGCGATCTTCTGGTACGCCTCGGGGAACGGCGAGAGGGACACGTTGCCCAGGGTCTGCATGGTCATGCCGCGGAAGATGAGCATGCCCGCGAGGGTCACGATGAACGCCGGGATCCCAACGATCGCGACCCAGAATCCCTGCCACAGCCCCACCAGGATGCCGATGCCCAGGGCCGCGAGGATCCCCAGCCACCACGGGAGTCCGTGCTGGATGACGACCACGGCGGCGACCGAGCCGGTGAACGCGACGACCGAGCCGACCGAGAGGTCGATGTGCCCGGCGACGATGATGAGCACCATCCCGATCGCGAGGATCAGGATGTAGGAGTACTGCAGGATCAGGTTCGTGAGGTTGCCCGGGCTCAGCAGCGCGCCGCGGGTGAGCACCGTGAACAGCAGCACGATGAACACGAACGCGATGTAGATGCCGCTCTGGCGGACGTTCCTGGTGAGCAGGTCCTTGATATCGGAGGTTCCGGCCATCGGTGGTCCCTCACTCCCTCTCCATGGTCATGAGCTCCATCAGGTGCTCCTGCGTGGCGTCCGCGGCGCTCACCTCTCCGGTGATGCGGCCGGCGGACAGTGTGTAGATGCGATCGGCGAGCCCCATCACCTCGGGCAGCTCGGAGGAGATCACGACGATCGCCTTCCCCTGCTCGGCGAGCTCGTTGATCAGCGTGTAGATCTCGTACTTCGCGCCGACGTCGACGCCGCGGGTGGGCTCGTCGAGGATCAGCACGTCGGGCTCGGTGAACAGCCACTTGCTGAGCGCGACCTTCTGCTGGTTGCCGCCGGAGAGCTGGCCGACGCGCGAGAGCACCGTCGGCGTCTTGATGTTCAGCGACTTCCGGTAGCGCTCGGCGACGGAGATCTCCTGGTTGCCGTCGATCCAGCCCGTGCGGGAGACCTTGCCCAGCGCCGCGGCGCTGATGTTGCGCCGCACGTCCTGGATGAGGTTCAGCCCGTAGCGCTTGCGGTCCTCGCTGACGTACGCGATGCCGCTGCCGATCGCGTCGGCCACACCGCGCACGTTCGCGGGACGCCCGTGCATGAACACCTTCCCGCTGATCTCGCGCCCGTAGGAGCGGCCGAACACGCTCATCGCGAGCTCGGTGCGGCCGGCGCCCATGAGGCCGGCGATGCCGACGACCTCTCCGGCGCGTGCGGTGAGCGAGACGCCGTCGACGAGGGTGCGGTCGGGCTGGGTCGGGTGGGTGACGTGCCAGTCCTCGATGCGCAGCACCTCCTCGCCGATCTCGACGCTGCGCTCGGGGAACATGCTGTCCATGTCCCGCCCGACCATCCCCTTGATGATGCGCGGGATGAGGGCGCGGCCCGCCGCTGCCCCGCCGTGCATGTCGATGGTCTCGATGGTCGAGCCGTCGCGGATGACGGTGGTGGTGTCGGCGATCTCGGCGATCTCCCCGAGCTTGTGGGAGATGATGATCGAGGTGACGCCCTGCTCGTCGCGCAGACCGCGGATGAGGCCGAGCAGGTGCTCGGAGTCGTCGTCGTTGAGCGCGGCGGTGGGCTCGTCGAGGATCAGCAGGCTCACGTTCTTCGAGAGCGCCTTGGCGATCTCGACGAGCTGCTGCTTGCCGACGCCGAGCTGTCCGACCGGCGTCACCGGGTTCTCGTCGAGGCCCACGCGGCGCAGCAGCCTGAGCGCCTCCGCGTTCGTCTCGCCCCAGCTGATGACGCCCCCGCGGGAGCGCTCGTTGCCCAGGAAGATGTTCTCGGCGATGGTCAGGTGCGGCACCAGGGCGAGCTCCTGGTGGATGATCACGATCCCCTCGGCCTCGGAGTCGCTGATCGAGTGGAAGCTCATGGGGCGGCCGCGGAAGTGGATCTCGCCGTCGTAGGTGCCGGCGGGCTCGACGCCCGAGAGCACCTTCATGAGCGTGGACTTCCCTGCCCCGTTCTCGCCGCAGATCCCGTGGATCTCGCCCTCGCGGACGCTCAGGGAGACGTCCTGCAGGGCGGTGACGCCGGGGAAGCGCTTGGTGATGGAGCGCATCTCGAGGATGCTGTCGTTCATCGGGCCCTCCTTCGGGCTGGGGCGCAGGTGCTTGCGCCGCGGGCGCGCGCGGTGACCGGGTCGACCGCGCGGGCACGGGCGGGGGCGGGGGCGGGGGGGGGGGGGGGGGGGGGGGGGGGGGGGGCGGCTCGGCGCCCCCCCCCCCCCACGCCGATTCGTCCCGAGCACGCTCAGGCCTGGCCCTTCTCGACCTGCTCCTCCGTGTAGTAGCCGGAGTCGACGAGGATCTTCTCGTAGTTGGACTCGAGCACCATCTCGACGGGCAGCAGGTAGGAGGGGACGACCTTCGAGCCGTTGTCGTAGGTCTTGGTGTCGTTCGCCTCCGGCTCCTTGCCCTCGAGGTACGCCTTCGCGGCGACCACGGCCTGGTCGGCGAGCTTGCGGGTGTCCTTGAAGATCGTCGAGAACTGCACGCCGTCGGCGATGAGCTTGATCGAGGCGATCTCGGCGTCCTGGCCGGTGATGATCGGCAGGCCGTCCTTGATGGTGTCGCCGCGGCCGTCGTTCTGCAGGGCGTTGATGATGCCGCGCGAGAGCGGGTCGGCCGGGGCGAGGACGCCGTCGAGCTTCTTGTCGCCCTTGTAGTGGGTGGTCAGCAGGTTCTCCATGCGCTTCTGCGCGGTCTCCTGCTCCCAGCGCTGGATGGCGCACTGGTCGATGTCGGTCTGCTTCGAGGGCACCTCGAGCACGCCGTCGTCCATGTACGGCTGCAGGGTGTCGATCGCGCCCTTCCAGAACAGGTGGGCGTTGTTGTCGTCGAGCGAGCCGGCGAACAGCTCGATGTTCAGCGGACCCTTCGGGGCGTCGGAGGCCTTCTTGAACTTCTCGTCGAGCAGACCGAGACCGAAGAGCAGGGAGTTCGCCTGGGTGACGCCCACCTTGTAGTTGTCGAAGGTGACGTAGAAGTCGACGTTCTCGCTGTTGGTGAGGAGGCGGTCGTAGGAGATCACGGGGATCCCGGCGGCCTTCGCGGCGTCGAGCTGGCTGGTCAGGGCCGAGCCGTCGATCGAGGCGATGATCAGGGCGGCGACGCCCTGGGTGACCATCTGGTCGATCTGCTGGGACTGGGTGGGGATGTCGTCGTCGGCGTACTGGAGGGTGACCTTGTAGCCCTCCTTCTCGAGGGACTTCTTGATGTTCGCGCCGTCCTGGACCCAGCGCTCGTAGGTCTGGGTGGGCATGGCCACGCCGATGGTCTGGTCCTTGGGGTCGGCCTCGGTGTCGGGGCCCGAGGATCCGGCGCCGCCGCCGGAGCATGCCGCGAGGGCGGCGATCGCGCCGAGCGAGCCGGCGCCGGCGAGGAACGTGCGCCTGCTGGGCACGGGATGGCTGCTGGTCATGGTGTCTCCTCTTCGAAACGGTGCCTGCGTCCGGGACTCGCGCATGCTGCGCGGGTGCCTGGGATGGGGCGGCGGGCGGATGGGCCGGCAGCGGTGCCGGCGGCATCGGATCCATGCGCTGTGGCGTGGAGCACCATGGATGATAACGTTCACATCCGCTGCGGGCGCAACCATTTGCGCGGCCCACGAGGTCACGGAATCGCAACGTTCACATCGGCGTGGGCGACGGGGATGCCGGAGGTCGTGCCGCCGTATCCTTCGAAAGGCCCCACGCACTCCGCCCACGCACGCCCCGCGCACCTCTTTCCCGCCGACATCCACGGAGCTCCCATGCCGACGACCTCGCGCCGACCCTCGATGCTCGATGTCGCGGCGCGCGCCGGGGTCTCGTACCAGACGGTCTCCCGGGTGCTCAACGAGCCGTCGATCGTGCGCCCGGAGACCCGCGACCGCGTGCTCGAGGCGATCGTGGAGCTCGGGTACGCGCGCAACCGCGCGGCCCGGGCGCTGAAGACCACCCGCTCGGCCCTGGTCGGCGTGCTGTCGGACGGCTCCTCGCTGTTCGGCCCCGCGGAGACCACCGCGGCGATCGAGCGGGCCGCGCGCGAGGCCGGCTACTCGACCCTTCTCGCGACCGTCGCCCCTGGCGAGCCGCACGCGCAGGTCGCCTCGGACCTCGTCGGCTCCGGGGTCGACGGGATCATCGTGGTCGCCGGGCACGACGGCATGACGCCCGTGGCCGAGGCCGCGGCCCGCACCACGCCCGTGCTCTCAGTGTCCTCGGGACCTTTGGATGCGACGGGCGTGGAGGTCGTCGGCGTGGACCAGGCGAGCGGCGCCCGCGCGGTCATCACGCACCTGGCCGGCCAGGGCATGCGCCGGATCGTGCACGTCCCGGGCCCCGTCGACTGGTTCGACGCGCGCGCCCGGCGCCGCGGCACCGAGGAGACGCTCATTCGGATCGGGGCCGACGGCGAGTGCACCGACCCCGGCGACTGGTCGGCGCGCTCGGGATACCGGATCGGCACCAAACTTGCCGCGCGAGCGCTCCCGGACGCCATCTTCGCCGCGAACGACCTGATGGCGATCGGGATCCTGCGCGCCCTGCGCGAGCGCGGCATCGAGGTGCCCCGAGACGTCGCCCTGGTCGGCTTCGACGACATCGAGGGCGCCACCTACACCACGCCCTCGCTCACCTCCGTCGCCCAGCCCTTCGCGCAGCTCGGCCGGGCAGCGATGCACCGGCTGCTCTCGCGGCTCGAGGACGGGGCAGGCGCAGCGGACGTGCCAGGCGGTCCGGACGGAGTCGACGGGACGGACGGAGCGGACGGGCCCGACGGACCCCCCACCGCGCTCGCGCCGGAGCTCGTCGTCCGGGAATCGAGCCTCCGGCCCCTCTGACGCGGAGGGGCTCGTCGTCCGATCCTTGCCCCGTGGCACGACGGTCCCGGCCGCGCGAACGGCTCGCACGAGAACCCACGTGAGCGCCGTGCAGCACTAGGCTTCGTGCCCGTGACCACGCATCCCGCCTCCCCTGCCCCGCCCTCTCCCGGCGCGCCCAGCGAGCCGTCGCCCGCGCGCGGTTCCGCCGGTCGCTACGTCGGCCCGGTCCTGCTGGTGCTCGCGATCGCGGCGCTCGGGCTGCTGTGGGCGAAGTGGTACCCGTACACGCTGAAGACGATCGGGCTCGCAGAGAGCGGCACCTGGGACGGGTCGGTGCTCTCGGACGCGGCGGTCGACGCGCCGACGTGGTGGCGCGGCGGCTGGGACTTCCTGGTCACCTACACGCTGGCGATCTGGAAGGCGCTGCTGGTCGCGCTCGTCATCTCCGCGGCGGTCCAGGCCTTCCTTGGTCCCGAGAGGCTCGCGCGGCTGATCTCCGGCGGGCACGCGCGATCCGGCGCCGCCGCGGCCTCGGGATGGACCGACGACCGGGGCGCCACCCGCGCCGCCCTCGCGGGCCTTCCGGCGATGATGTGCACGTGCTGCACCGCCCCGGTGGTCGTCGGCCTGCGGCGCGCGGGGGTCCCGGTCCGCGCGGCGACGGCGTTCTGGCTGTCCAACCCGGTGCTGAACCCCGCTGTCATCGTGTTCCTCGCGATCATCGGTCCGTGGCAGTGGGCTGCGACGCGCGTGGTCGTCGGCATCGCGCTCGTGGCCGTCGCGGTGGTCGTCGCCGGGAGGCTCGCGGGGCGCGGGGCGCAGATCGGTTCGCCCTCGGGCCCCGCAGGCGTCGGCGGTGAGCGGGTCGCGGTCGCCGCGACTCCCGTCGTCCCTCGGACGGCGGAGCCCGGGACGGCCTCGGCAGGAGGGATCGCGTCGCACTCCTCCGCCTCCGCTCCCCTGCGGTTCCTGCGCGAGCTGGGACGCCTCGCGGTGCGGCTCGTCCCCGAGTACCTCGGGATCGTGTTCGTGGTCGGCGTGCTGCTGCACCTGGGCGGATGGCGGCTGGAGGCGATCGACTGGTCCGTCGCGGCGGTGCTGGTCTTCGCCCTGATCGCCGTGCTCATGGTGATCCCGACGGCCGGCGAGATCCCGGTGCTCCTCGCCCTTGCGGCGCTCGGCGCCGACCCGTGGGCCGAGGGCGTCGCGCTGATCTGCCTGAGCGCCGTCAGCCTCCCCTCGCTGGTCATGGTGGGGCGGGCGCTGACCTGGCGGGCCTCGGCCGGGATCGCGGGCGTGGTGCTCGCGGCGGGGCTCGCGGCGGGCGCCCTGCTGGCGCTCTGAGCGGCCGTGCCGCCGTCCCCGGGGAGGCCGGATCCTCCCGTCGCGTCCGATGTGCACGTTGCCGACCCCGGGTGGGCCTGATCGAATAGGGCCATGACCCACGACGATGTGACCGCTCCCCGCCCCGATGCCGCCGACCTCATCTCCCGGGGGCGCGCGCACCTGGGGATCGAGCTGGGCTCGACCCGGATCAAGGCGGCCCTCGTCGACGACGCGGGGGCCGTGCTCGCGACCGGCTCCTTCGCCTGGGAGAACACGCTCGCCGACGACAGCTGGACCTACCCGATGGACGAGGTCTGGGAGGGTCTCGCCGCGTGCTTCGCGGACCTCGCCGACGCCGTGCGCACGCGCTTCGACTCGCCGCTCACCCGCCTGGCGTCCCTGGGCGTCTCCGCGATGATGCACGGCTACATCGCCCTGGACGCGGACGGCGAGCTGCTCGCCCCGTTCCGCACCTGGCGCAACACCTATACGTCCGACGCCGCGTCCCTGCTCTCGGAGACCTTCGGCCAGAACATCCCGCTGCGCTGGTCCGTCTCCCATCTCCTGCACGCCGTGCTCGGCGGCGAGGAGCACGTGGGGAGGATCGCCGCGATCACCACGCTCTCCGGCCTCGTCCACCGCCGCCTCACCGGGCGCTCCGTGCTGGGCGTGGGCGATGCCAGCGGGATGTTCCCGATCTCCTCCGCGAGCGGCGCGCCGGACTACGACCGGGAGCTCCTCGAGCGCTTCGCCGCGCTCGACGCCGTCGGCGACGTCCCCTGGGACCTCGCCGACCTGCTCCCGGAGGTGCTCGTGGCCGGGCAGGACGCCGGGACGCTCACCGAGGAGGGTGCGCGGCTGCTCGATCCGTCGGGCGCCCTCGAGGCGGGCGTCCTCACCGCCCCGCCCGAGGGGGACGCCGGCACGGGGATGGTCGCGACGCAGGCGATCGCCCCGCGCACGGGCAACGTGAGCGCCGGGACCAGCGCGTTCGCGATGGTCGTGCTCGAGCGTCCGCTCGCGACGCCCCGCGAGGAGATCGACATGGTCACGACGCCCTCGGGTGATCCGGTCGCGATGATCCACACGAACAACTGCACGGGCGATCTCGACCAGTGGCTCGGCGTCTTCGCGCAGTTCGCGCAGCTCCTCGGGCAGGACGTGGACACCGAGGACCTGTACGCACGCCTCTTCGAAGCGGGCGCCGCGGGCGATGCGGACGCGGGCGGCGTGCTGTCCTTCAACTACCTCTCGGGAGAGCACCAGACGGGCGTCGACTCCGGCCGGCCGCTGCTTTTGCGCACCCAGCAGGCGAGCTTCACGCTCGAGAACCTCATGCGCGCCCAGCTGCACGGCGCCTTCGGCGCGCTGGCCGTGGGCATGGAGGTGCTCCTCGAGGAGGAGAAGGTGGGGCTCGACGTCATGTACGCCCACGGCGGCATCTTCCGCACGAAGGGCGTGGCCCAGCAGGTCCTCGCCGACGCCCTGCGCACACCGGTCGCCCTCGGCGCGTCGGCCGGCGAGGGCGGCGCCTGGGGCATGGCGCTGCTCGCCGCGCACACGGCGCAGCTCGCGGAGGGGAAGACCGCATCGGACGGGGCGACCACCGAGGCGCTCCGGCGCTTCCTGGCCGACGAGGTCTTCGCCTCCCAGGAGGTCACGACACTCGAGCCGACCGACGAGGGCGCGCAGGGCTACACCGACTGGCTGCGCGGCTACCGCGCGGCGCTGCCCGTGGAGCGCCTCGCCGGGGAGTCGATCGACTGAGGCCGACGGGGCGCCGTATGCGGCCTGGCGCCGAGCCGCCCCACGGCCCCGACTCTCCCCTTTCCGGCCGGTCTGCGGACCTTTCAGCGAACGGAACGGTCCGCAGGCCCGCCCAGAACCAGTGAGTCGGCGAGCACGCATTCCGGCGACGGCCTTGCACGCGCTGCCGTCAGAACCGTAATGTGAACGTTGCCATGATGCGGCGGCGATACCTTCGAAGGAGTCCCATGACCCTCGCCCTCACCGAGCTCCCCGAGGCCGTCCAGGAGGCCGTCGCGCGGACCCGCGAGCGCGTCGCCGCACTGCACGCCGAACTCCCGCGCAACGGCCTCGTCGTCTGGACCGCCGGGAACGTGTCCGAGCGCGTGCCTCGCCCATCGGCCGACGCATCGCCCGCGAGCACGCCGTCGGCCGATCCCGCCGAGACCCCAGAGCTGTTCGTCATCAAGCCCTCCGGCGTCTCGTACGACGACCTCTCGCCCGAGAACATGGTCGTGTGCACGCTCGACGGGGAGAAGATCGCCGACGGCACCCACGAGGCGCTCTCCCCCTCCTCCGACACCGCCGCGCACGCCTACGTGTACCGCCACATGGATCACGTGGGCGGGGTCGTGCACACCCACTCGACCTACGCGACCGCCTGGGCGGCGCGCGGCGAGGAGATCCCCTGCGTGCTCACGATGATGGCCGACGAGTTCGGGGGCCCGATCCCCGTCGGCCCGCTCGCGGTGATCGGCGATGACTCGATAGGCCGCGGCATCGTCGAGACCCTTCGAGGATCGCGCTCCCGCGCCGTGCTGATGCGGAACCACGGCCCCTTCACCATCGGGCGCGACGCCCGCGACGCGGTGAAGGCCGCAGTCATGTGCGAGGAGGTCGCGCGCACCGTGCACGTCTCCCGCCAGCTGGGACAGGAGCTGGAGATCCCGGAGAACCTGGTCGACTCCCTGTTCGAGCGCTATCAGAACGTCTACGGGCAGGGAGACGACCCTCGCGCGTGATCCCCGTTCGCCCCGGAGCTCGCGCCCGACTCCGCGCTGGGCGCCTCGAGGCGCGGACGTCGCCACAGGCTGACGTCATATGTCTCACCCCGCATGAGCCGTGACGCGTCCGCTCGACTGTGAAACCATCGAGGATGGATGCCCGTTGAACCACCCCTCGCCGGTGCGCGGCGACAGGCGCGGCGCGAGGGCGCCCGGTGATGCGGGCACGCCCTCCCTGCCGCGACCCGCCTCCTCCTCGGGGCTCGGCCCACACCGACTCCGCTCCCGCGCGGCCGGCAGTCTCGTCCCCTAAAGGAAGGATCCGCGCATGAGTTCCCCAGGCAGCACCGCTCCGCCCGAGGGGGAGACCCCCCAGGGTGCGAGCCCGCCCCACTCCTCGACCCCGGTCGCGTGGCCCGAGGAGCTCCCCACCACCGTCCACCTCCCCCGGTCCCTGCAGATCGCCGACGAGGACAACGACGACGAGATCACCCAGAAGCTGCGCCGCCAGGGCGCGCGCATCGGACGGGGGACCGTCGCCCCGGCGGTCTTCATCCCCGCGCTCGTGATCATCCTCGGCGCCGCGCTGTTCACCGTGTTCTTCCCCGGTGCCTCGAGCACCGTCTTCCAGGGCGCACAGGGCTGGGTCGTGGCGAACCTCGGCTGGTTCTACATGGTCTCGATCGGCGTCTTCGTGGTCTTCGCGATCGTTCTCGCACTGTCCCCGTACGGCGCGATCCGACTGGGCCGTGACGACGACCGTCCCGAGTTCGGGCTGATCTCCTGGTTCGCGATGCTCTTCGCGGCCGGCATGGGAATCGGCCTGGTGTTCTACGGCGTCGCTGAGCCGCTCGGCTTCACGACGAATAACGTCAAGCCCGGCTGGACCGGCGACGGGGCGGAACTCTCGGGGCTCGCTATGGCCCAGACCTTCATCCACTGGGGCCTGCACCCGTGGGCGGCCTACGCCGTGATCGGGCTGGCGATCGCCTACGCGATCCACCGCCGGGGCCGCCCGGTCTCCATCCGCTGGGCGCTCGAGCCGATCTTCGGCGAGCGCGTCAAGGGATGGATCGGCGACGTCATCGACGTCCTCGCCATCGTCGGCACCGTGTTCGGCATCGCCACCTCGCTGGGCCTGGGCGTCCAGCAGATCACCGCCGGCCTGATCGCCATCGGCCTGGTCGGCCAGGCGACGAACTGGTTCATGATCGTGCTCATCGTGTGCATCACGTTCCTGGCCACCCTCTCGGTGGTCAGCGGCGTCGGCGTGGGCATCAAGTGGCTCTCGAACGCGAACCTCTCGCTGGCGGGCCTGCTGATGATCGCAGCGCTGCTGTTCGGGCCCACCGTCTTCATCTTCCAGAACTTCGTGGAGTCGCTCGGCATCTACCTGGCGAACTTCTTCAACATGACGCTCGACGTGGGCGCCTACCAGCGCTCGGAGAAGGCGCAGACCTGGTTCGCCGGCAACACCCTGTTCTACTGGGGCTGGTGGATCGCCTGGTCGCCGTTCGTGGGCGTGTTCATCGCCCGCATCTCCCGCGGCCGCACCGTGCGCCAGTTCATCGCCGGCGTCCTGCTCGTGCCCTCGCTGGTGGGCATGATCTGGTTCGCCGTCTGGGGCGGCAACGGCCTCTTCCGCCAGTGGTTCGGCGCCGGCGACCTCGGCGACATCACCGCGGAGGAGTCGATGTTCCGCATCTTCGACGGCTTCCCCGCCACGGGCCTGCTGTCCGTGCTGGGCATCATCCTGGTGGCGATCTTCTTCATCACCTCCTCGGACTCCGGATCGCTCGTGGTCGACATGCTCGCCTCGGGCGGCCACCCGAATCCGCCGATCTGGTCCCGCGTGGTCTGGGCGGTCCTCGAGGGCTTCCTGGCGATCGCCCTGCTGCTCTCCGGCGGCCTCGAGTCGCTGCAGGCGGGCTCCCTGGTCACAGCACTGCCGTTCTGCATCATCCTGCTGCTGATGTGCGTCGCACTCGTCAAGGCCCTGGGCCTGGACCACGCGGTGCTGCGCCAGCACGAGCAGATGCAGCGCCTGGAGCGCGTCACCCAGCACATCTCCTCCGAGTTCACCTCGACGCTCCCGGAGAACGAGAGATTCGAGAGCTACGTCGACGATCGCATCGACTACCGGCTCAGCCGCACGCGCGGCGCCTTCTCAGGGCGCGGTAGGACCGAGAAGGGCGCTCCCGGCGGAGGCACGGGCTCGGGCTCTGCGCCCACCACCTCGGAGTGACCGTCTGCTGAGCCTCCTCGCCACCGACCCCGGCCCTCGGCGAGGAGTCAGGGTGCCGCCCTGACGGCGCAGACGCAGGGGGGCCGACCCGGAAGGGTCGGCCTCCCGTGCTGTGTGCTCATCCCCGCCCCCATGCCCGATACCCGGCGGCGCCGCGTCCCGGCGCCGGGACCCGGCCGTACCGCTGCTCGAGGAGTGATTGACTCCCACGATGTCAACGTTCACACTTGACTCTCCGGAGAACGCCGCCGTGACGCCGGGGCGCTCGAGCACATCCCGCTGACAGGAGACCCCGTGGACAACCCCTTCGCAGCACGCGAGATCTGGTTCCTCACCGGCAGCCAGGGCCTGTACGGCCCGGAGACCCTCGACCAGGTCGCCGAGCAGTCCCGCGTCATCGCCGAGACCCTCGACGCCGCGAGCGACGTGCCCGTGAAGATCGTCTGGAAGCCCGTGCTCACCAGCCGCGACGCGATCCGCGAGACCGCTCTCGCAGCGAACTCCGACCCGGCGTGCGTGGGCGTCATCGCCTGGATGCACACCTTCTCCCCCGCGAAGATGTGGATCCTGGGTCTCGACGCCCTGCAGACCCCGCTGCTGCATCTGCACACGCAGGCGAACGAGAAGCTGCCCTGGTCGAGCATCGACATGGACTTCATGAACCTCAACCAGGCCGCCCACGGCGACCGCGAGTTCGGGTACATCGCCTCGCGGCTCGGCGTCGAGCGCAAGACCGTCGTCGGCCACGCCTCGCATGCGGACGTCCAGCAGCGCATCGGCCGCTGGGCGCGCGCGGCGACGGGCTGGGCGGAGCTGCACTCGCTGCGCCTCGCCCGCTTCGGCGACAACATGCGCGACGTCGCCGTCACCGAGGGCGACAAGACCGAGGCCGAGCTGCGCCTGGGCGTCTCGGTGAACACGTGGGGCGTGAACGACCTCGTCGAGGTCGTCGACGGCATCGAGGAGTCCGCGATCGACGAGCTCGTCGCGGTCTACGACGCCGAGTACGACGTCGTCCCCGAGCTGCAGCAGGGCGGCGGGCGCCGCGAGTCCCTGCGCTACGGCGCGCGGCTCGAGCTGGGACTGCGCTCCTTCCTCGAGGAGGGCGGCTTCGGCGCCTTCACCACCAACTTCGAGGACCTCGGCGGGCTGCGTCAGCTGCCCGGCCTGCCCGTGCAGCGCCTCATGGCCGATGGCTTCGGCTTCGGCGCCGAGGGCGACTGGAAGACCGCGATCCTGGTGCGCGTCGCGAACGTCATGGGCTTCGGCCTCCCCGGCGGCGCCTCGCTCATGGAGGACTACGCCTACGAGCTCACGCCCGGCGAGCAGAAGATCCTCGGCGCCCACATGCTCGAGGTCTCCCCGTCGCTGACCACCGCACGGCCCCGCCTCGAGATCCACCCGCTGGGCATCGGCGACCGCGAGGACCCGGTGCGCCTGACCTTCACGGCCGACCCCGGCCCCGGCCTCGTGATCGCCATGAGCGACATGCGCGAGCGCTTCCGCCTGGTCGCCAACACGGTGCAGATCGTC
Source organism: Brachybacterium halotolerans (assembly GCF_016623465.1). GTDB lineage: Bacteria > Actinomycetota > Actinomycetes > Actinomycetales > Dermabacteraceae > Brachybacterium > Brachybacterium halotolerans. Next base: position 44,000 of record NZ_JAEDAJ010000011.1, on the reverse strand, counting down.
GAGCCCGACGAGCCCCTGCCGAACCTGCCCGTGGCCTGCGCGGTGTGGGAGCCCGCGCCGAGCCTCGCGACGTCGGCCGAGTGCTGGCTGACCGCCGGCGCCGCCCACCACACGGTGATGACCACGGCGACCGACCTCGAGATCTGGGAGGACCTCGCGGAGATCTCCGGGCTCGAGCTCGCCGTCATCGACGAGTCGACCACCGTGCGCTCCTTCGCGCAGGAGCTGCGCGTGAACCAGGTCTTCCACCGCCTCGCGCAGGGGTTCTGAGGCATGGGGGCGAGCTCCCGGATGCGTGGATCCACCGGTGAAGCGGCGAATGGCTCCCGCCCGGGCCTCAGCTGGTCGGGGACGGTCGACTACGGGCCGGGCCCGCTGCACCGGCCGACGTCCCTCGACGCGCTGCGCGCCCTCGTCGGCCGCTCCGACCGGACGCGGGCGCTCGGCACCCGGCACTCGTTCTCGCAGGTCGCGGCGTCCGACGCGGATCTGGTGACGCTCGAGGCGATGCCCGGCGGCATCGACATCGACACGGAGCACCGCACCGTGCGCGTCGGCGCAGGGGTCCGCTACGGGGAGCTCGTGCTCGCCCTCTGGGAGCAGGGCCTCGCGCTGCCCAGCATGGGCTCCCTGCCGCACATCTCGGTGGGCGGTGCGAGCGCGACCGGCACCCACGGCTCCGGTGACCGCCAGCGCTCCCTCGCCTCCTCGGTGCGGGCGATCGAGCTGGTCACCGCGGACGGCGACCTCGTCGGCTTCTCCCGCGAGGCCGACGCGGAGGTGTTCGACGGGATGGTGCTCGCCCTGGGCGCCCTGGGGATCGTCACCCGCCTCGAGCTCGACCTGGTGCCCGCCTTCCGGATGCGCCAGGCCGTCTACCTGGACCTGCCGCCCGAGCAGATGAGCGACGAGGGCCTGGGCGCCGTGCTCGCGAGCGCGTACAGCGTGAGCATGTTCCACCACTGGGACGGGACGGCCGCGCAGGTGTGGGTGAAGCAGGAGGCAGACGGCACCCCGGACCCGATGCCGGATGCCTGGCACGGCGCGCGGCGAGCCCCGGGGCCCGTCCACCCGGCCCCGGACATGCCGCCCACGTTCTGCACCGACCAGAGCGGGGAGCCCGGCCCGGCGTTCGAGGTCCTCCCCCACTTCCGGATGGAGTTCACGCCCAGCAGCGGCGCGGAGATCCAGTCCGAGTACTTCGTGCCGCGCGAGCACGTGGGCGAGGCCGTCGCCGCCGTGAGCGAGACGGTCGAGCGGATCCGCCCGCTGCTGATCGTCTCGGAGATCCGCTCCACCGCGGCCGACGGCCTCTGGCTGAGCCCCGCCCACGGGCGCGCGAGCGCATGCATCCACTTCACCTGGCAGAGCAGGCCCGACGAGGTCCGTGCGGTGCTGCCCGAGGTCGAGGCCGCCCTCGCACCGTTCTCGCCGCGCCCCCACTGGGGGAAGGTGTTCACGCTCGACGCGGACGCCGTGCGCGCCCAGTACCCGCGGCTCGCGGACTTCCAGGCACTGCGGGATCGACTGGACCCGCGGCGGGTGTTCCGGAACGAGTACGTGGACGGGCTGCTGGGGGCGTGAGCGCGCGGGCAGGCCGGTGAGCTGCCCGACGCGTCGGTGAACCGACGGGCCGCGGGGACCCGGCGGGCTCAGGACCTGCGCGGCAGCTCGCGCACGTATCCTTCCCAGCAACCATCCGTGCGGCGGCGCCCCCGTCTTGGGCCGCCGTCCCGCGGCGGCCCCGCACCCGACCCGCAGGAGACCGCATGCCCGCCGTCCGGCTCACCGACGTCGCGCGAGACGCCGGCGTCTCGCTCGCCACCGCCTCGCCGGGCCGCTCCGGCTCGGACAGGGTGCCCGGCAAGGACGTCGCCGAGCGCGTGCAGCGTTCGGCGGCGAAGCTCGGGTACGTGACGAACGCGCAGGCCCAGGCGCTCGCCCGCTCCCGCTCCGGGCTCATCGGCCTCGTCGTCCACGACATCTCCGACCCGTACTTCGGGGAGATCGCCCGGCAGATCCAGATGCGGGTCTTCGCCTCGGGCACGCAGGTGCTGCTCACCCAGACCGACCGCGACGCGGAGACCGAGTCGCGCGCGATCCGGGCGCTGATCGCCCAGCGCGTGGACGCCCTGGTGATCGTCGGCTCCTCCTCGTACGGCGCCAGCTCCGACGAGACCCTGACGGCGATGCTCGAGGGATTCGCCCGCAACGGCGGACTGGTGGTCGGGATCGGCCAGTCACCGGGCGTGGGCCGGACGATCGACGTCGGGGACGCCGACGGCGCCCGGGCGCTCGCGACCGCGCTGGTCGTGGAGGGACATCGTCGCTTCGCCGTCGTCGGCGCGCACGGCCCCGTGCCCGCGGCCGCGCACCGGACCGGCGGCTTCCTCGCAGGCCTCGCGGAGGCGGGCCTCGAAGCGGAGCTGAGCGTCGAGGCGACCCTCGACCGCCAGGGCGGGCACGAGCTCGCCCGGCGCGTCGCCGAGCACCTGCAGAAGGGTCCGGCCAGGGACTCAGCGGCTCCGCTGTGCGTGTTCGCCCCGGCCGACGTCATGGCGCTCGGGGCCATCGGCGAGCTGCGCCGCCAGGGACTGCGGGTCCCGCAGGACGTGGCCGTCGCCGGGTTCGGCGGGGTCCCCGCCGGCCTCGACGCGAGCCCCACCCTGAGCACCCTGGCCCTCCCCCTCGAGCAGATCGCCGACACCGCCGTGGGCTGGGTGCTCGGGGAGGCCGGCGAGGCCCCGGAGGCGGAGCAGGCCGCCTGGACGGCGCCCGGGGAGATCGCGCTGCGGGAGAGCACGGCGACCACGTCGCGCTAGGTCGCGGCGGATGGCCTCCGCGCGGGCGTGCACGACGCACGGAATCCGGAAAGGCGTCCCGCGCCCGCCCCTGCGGGCCTACCCTGACTCCGCACCTCAGGAGGCCCCGCACCCATGTCCTATCTCCGCGCACTCCCCGCGCTGCTCATGCTGATCCTCTATCCGGTCCTCGTGATCGCGCTGGTGGTGAGCGTGGTGGCACTTCTCGTCCTCACGATCGTCGAGCTCCATTCCGGCCGCGCGATCATCTTCGCCGTGATCGTCCTGCTCGGCCTCCTCGGGGGCATCGGGTATGCGATCAAGGAGCTGGTGACCCGCCCGAAGCCGAGCATCGAGGGCCCTTCCCTGGATCGCGCGCAGGCCCCTGCCCTGTGGGCGCAGGTCGACGAGCTCGCCGCCGCCGTCGGCACCCCCACCGTCGACAGGATCCACGTGCTCCCCGAGGCCAACGCTGCGGTGACCCGGATCGGCGGCGAGCGGATCATGGTGATCGGGCTGCCCGTCCTGGGTGCGATGAGCGTGGGCCAGCTCCGCTCGATCCTCGCGCACGAGCTGGGGCACTACGCGGGCGGCCGGTATGCGCTGGGTTCCTTCCTGCTGCGTGCCCAGGATGCCCTGATCACCATCGCGCGCAACTCCTCGGGCCTGTGGGGGCTGCTGTTCCGCGGTTACGCGCGCCTGTACATCTGGGCGGCGCGGCTGAGCTCGAGGGAGATGGAGCGGGCGGCCGACGGCTTCTCGCTGCGGCTGGCCGGGTCCGACGCCATGGCCTCCGCCTTCGAGCGCCTCGTCGAGACCGAACTCGCCTGGGGCTCTTACTGGAAGAACTTCGTCAGCCCGTCCTTCGCCGTCACCGGGGCTCGCGCACCGCTGGTCGAGGGACTGCAGCAGATGCTCGTCGAGGAGCGCTCGACGATCGAGCCCATCGCGCGCCAGGTCATCGCCGAGCAGAAGCCGAGCTGGCAGGACAGCCACCCGCTGCTGCGCGAGCGGATCCAGCGCGCACGCACGCACCCGTCGCCCCCGGCGCAGCATGGGGACGCACCCGCCCTCAGCCTGCTGCCCCGGGACATCGACCCGATCGAGCGGACCGTGCTCTCCGACCCCGGTCGGGAGCTCTGGTCCTGGGACCGGATGTTCCAGCACACGCAGGCGGCCAGCGATCACCGGGCCGCGTCCGAGCTCGCCCATGACCTGGTCGCGGCGGGCGTCGTCCCCGCCCCGACTCCACGGGCGATCCTCGAGACGCAGATCCAGGTGCCCGTCGGCGCACGCATGCTCGCCGTGCCCCAGCAGCGCACGTTCGACCCCGAGACCATCCGACCCGAGCAGATCCAGCAGATGGTGTGCTCCACGATCCTCCGCGACCGGATGCTCGCCGCCGGCGCCCTGCACATGCAGGTCGACTTCCGATCCGAGGCGACCTTCACGGACCGGAGCGGGGTCGTCGACGTCCCCCAGCTCATCGGCGACGGCGGACCCGAGGCCACGCGCCGCGTCCTCGCCGAGCTCGAGCGCCGCGGCGCCGACCTCGACACCCCGTACGAGGCGCCGACACCGGCCGACGCGGAGGCGATCCCCGAGGACACCCTGCTGGCCGCTCTCACCAACGGCTCCGGCACGGGCATGATGCCGCGCGACCTGTGGGTCCTCCCCCAGGGCCTGCTCATCGTGCGCAGCCGCATCAACGGCTTCGCGATGCTCGCGGGCGGCAGCCGCGAGGACCGCCAGGCCGAGCGCCTCACCCGCCGCCTCGAGCAGAAGGGCCTGCAGGCCCTGCGCGCGGAGAAGGGGTCGATCTGGATCCCGGCCGAGAGCATCGAGGAGGTCAACGTGCGCGGCGGCGGCGTGCGGATCCGCGTCTCCGGGCGCGACAAGGAGCTGAAGGTCAAGCCCGCCCAGTACTCCGCCACGCTCGGCGACATCGGCGAGGCGCTGCAGCACGTGTGCCCCGGCAGGCTGACCACCGGACGCGGGCGCACCCCCGTCGGCGGTGCCTGACCCCGGCCGGTCAGCCGGGTCGGACTCCCGCGTCAGGCACTCGCATCAGCCGGCCCGGGCCGGTCACCCGCGTCGGGCAGTCGCCTCACGCACCCCCGTCAGGCGCTGGGCAGGACCAGCTGCTCGAAGCGCTCGCGGATGGTGCGCACGGCATCGGCGACGGGCGTCACCCAGACGTCCTCGTGGAAGATCTCGACCTCGATCGGCCCGCTGTAGCCGGTCTCCGCGATCATGCGGGTGATCGCGGGGAAGTCGATGAAGCCGTCGCCCATGTACCCGCGGGAGTTCAGGGTCTCGGCGGCCAGCGGCAGGATCCAGTCGCACACCTGGTAGCCCAGCAGGCGTCCGCTCGCGCCCGCGCGGGCGATCGATGCGGCCAGGTCCGGGTCCCACCACACGTGGTAGGTGTCCACGATGGCGCCGACGGCGTCGCTGCCCACACGCTCTGCGATGTCGAGGGCCTGGGCGGTGGTGGAGACGACGCCGCGGTCGGCCGCGAAGATCGGGTGCATGGGCTCGATCGCGAGGCGCACCCCGGCCTGCTCGGCGTGCGGGGCGAGCTGTGCGATGTTCTCCGCGACCCGCTCCCGGGCGGCCGCGAGGTCCTTGTCCTCATGGCTCAGGCCGCCGACGACCAGCACGAGCACGTCGGTGCCGAGCCCCACCGCCTCGTCGATCGCGCGGCGGTTGTCCGCGAGCGCCGCGCGACGGTCGGCAGGGTCGGCGGCCGTGAAGAATCCGCCGCGGCACAGGCTCGTGACCTGCAGTCCGGCGTCGTCGACCCGACGCCGCAGCTCGGTCAGCCCCGTGGTCTCGACGTCCTGGCGCCACAGGCCGATCCCTCCGACGCCGCCGTCGACGCATGCCGCGAGCACCTCGTCGATGGGGGTGGTGCGCACGCTCCAGCGGTTCAGGGAGAGACGCGGGACGGGTGCGGGGCGCGCTGCGGGCGCGGGGCGAGGGACGCTCATGCGAGGACCTCCTGGGGGTCGAAGCCGTGCAGGCGGAGCATCGCGTGCCAGCGCTCTGCGCCCAGGGCCGGGTCCTCGAGGTTCCCGGTGGCCGCGGCGAGCTCGACGATGCGCGAGAGGTGCGGGAGGCTGCGCGCGCTGTGCAGTCCGCCGACCATCTGGAAGGCGCGCTGGTGCCCGTTGAGCCAGGACAGGAACGCGACGCCCGCCTTGTAGTGGTAGGTGGGGGCGGCGAACACCTGCCGGGCAAGACGCTCGGCGTCGTCGAGGATCGCGCGGGCACGGGCGCCATCGCCCGCGTCCAGCGCCTGGATCGCGGCCGACGCGGCCGGGGCGGTCGCGGCGAAGGCGCCGAGCAGCGCGTGGGAAAAGCCCCCGTCGGCCGCGGTGCTCCGCTCCTCCGAGCCGGCCTCGTCCTGGTCACCCACGATGAGGTGGGAGAAGTGGAAGTCGTCGCCGGTGAGCATGAGGACGCCCGCGGGCAGGCGGTCGCGCACGGCGACCTCCGCGGCGTCGTCGAGCAGGCTCATCTTCACGCCGCGGATCCGCGTGGGGTCGGCGGCGATGATGCGCAGCAGGGTGTCGGCGGCCTCGGCGGTGTCGGACGATCCGAAGTACCCCTCGAGCTGCGGATCGAAAGCGGTGCCGAGCCAGTGCAGCACCACGGGACGACGGGCGTGCTCGAGGACGCGGGCGTAGACCTCCTCGAAATCGGCGGCCGAGCGCGCGGCGCGGGCCAGGTGACGGCTCGCCATCAGCACGGCACCGGCACCGGACTCCTCGGTCGCCGCGAGCTGCTCGCGGTAGGCGTCCACGATCTCGTCGAGCGAGAGCTCCGCCTCCTCCCGGTGGTCGGTCGAGACCCCGGCGACGACGAGGTCGCCGACCTGGGCGTCCCGACCGAACAGCGGGGCGATCGCGGGGTCGGAGAGCGCCTCGCGGGCGGCTTCGGCGCTGCGGGTGATGAGCTCCCGGGTCGCCGCGGGGTCCAGCCCCATGTTCCGCTGCGCGGTGTCCATGGCGTCGGCGACGCCGAGGCCCCAGGACCAGATCGTGCGGCGGAAGCCGAGGGTCGCCTCCCAGTCGATCACCGCAGGGGCACCCGGGGTGTTGTCGGCGTGAGCGAGCGGGACCACGTGCGAGGCCGCGTAGACCACGCGCGAGCGCAGCGGGGAGGCGGGACGGGTGAAAGCAGCCGACGGGGGCAGCGGCACCGTCATGAGCCGGCCGTCCTCGCCGAGCAGGGCGAGGCGCTGCGCGGTCTGCTCCGGGTTCTTCTCCACCATGGTCCTCACGCCTCCGTGAGCGGCTCGAGGGCGATGCGCCGGCCCTGCGCGGAGCTCTCGAGGCCCGCCTCCGCCAGGCGCACGCCGCGGGCGCCGGCGAGCAGGTCGTAGGGGTAGTCGCGACCCTCGGCCCAGTGGGCGAGGAAGTCCTCCCACTGCGCCTTGAAGCCGTTGTCGAAGCCGTCGGGCCCGGCGTTGTCGGGGATCTCGTGCCAGTCGGCGCGGTAGTCGTGCGCGTCGGGCACGTCGGGGTTCCAGGTGGGGCGCGGGGTCGCCGCGCGCGGCTGGATCTTCGCTCCCCAGAGGCCGACGACGGCGCTGCCGAGCGTCCCGTCGACCTGGAACTGCACGAGCTCGTCGCGGTCCACGCGCACGTCCCAGCTCGAGTTCATCTGCACGATCGTCCCGCCCTCGAGGCGGAAGACGCCGTAGGCGGAGTCGTCGGCCGTGGCCTCGTAGCGCTCGCCCTTCTCGTCCCAGCGCTCCGGGATGTGCGTCGCGACCTGCGCATACACGTCCTCGATGCGGCCGAAGAGGTTCTCGATGACGTAGTTCCAGTGGGGGAACATGTCCGCGACGATGCCGCCGCCGTCCTCGGCGCGGTAGTTCCAGGAGGGACGCTGCGGGCTCTGCCCGTCGCCCTCGAACACCCAGTAGCCGAACTCGCCGCGCACCGAGAGGATGCGTCCGAAGAAGCCCGCCTCGATGAGGCGGCGCAGCTTGAGCAGGCCGGGCAGGTAGAGCTTGTCGTGGACGACGCCGCTGACCACACCCGCGGCCTTCGCCTCCCGGGCGAGAGCCAGGGCGTCGTCGAGGGATTCGGCCGTGGGCTTCTCCGTATAGATCGCCTTGCCGGCGGCGATCGCCGTGCGGATGTTCGCGACCCGCAGGTTCGTGACCAGGGCGTCGAAGTAGATCTCGAAGCGGTCATCGGCGAGCGCGGCGTCGAGGTCGGTGGTCCACTCGGTCAGGCCGTGGCGCTCGGCGATCGCGCGCAGCTTCTCCTCGTTGCGGCCGACGAGGAGGAGGTCGGGCACGAGTCGGGTGCCGTCGGCGAGCTCGACGCCGCCCTGCTCGCGGATCGCCAGCAGGGAGCGCACGAGGTGCTGGCGGTAGCCCATGCGTCCGCTCGCGCCGTTGACGATGATGCCGATGCGTCGCTCTGTCATGGAGGTCTCCTGGTGTCCGGCGGCGGTGCCGGGTCGGGTGCGTCGGGGCGGCGACCGTCGAGGCATCGCGAGCGCGATGCGGGTAACCGCTTTCCCGCATCGTAGACCATGGGCTGGGCGGGGTGTCGAGGATGAGGGTGCTGCGGGCGGCACCGGGTGGGCGTCGGCCGACAGTCCTCGGTGCGCCGCAGCCCCACTCTCCGCTCTGCGACCGCACCGTGACGAGAGCGCACGTTCCTCGTACCGTGACGGACGGCAACCGTTTTCCCGCCCCGCTCGAAGGAGAGCACGCATGCCGCAGCCGCCCACATCCGCTGGTCCCGCCCTCGCCGCTCCCGTGCGCCCCACCCCGTCGGCCCGCGTCCGTCTGCACCCCCTCGCCCCGGGCGCCGCCCGCATCGATGGCGGGTTCTGGGGCCTGCGTCAGGAGCGCAACCGGCGCGACGCCCTGCGCGCGGGGCACGAGCAGCTCGAGGCCTCCGGCACGCTGCAGAACTTCCGGATCGCCGCCGGGACCGCCGAGGGCGAGGCCCGCGGCATGATCTTCCAGGACTCGGACGTCTTTAAGTGGCTCGAGGCCGTGGCCTTCGAGCTGGGGCGCGAGGACGACGCCGAGCTGCGGCGCCTCATGGAGGACGTCACCGCGACCGTCGCCGCGGCGCAGCAGGAGGACGGGTACCTGAACAGCGTCCACCAGCTGCGCCACTCCCGCGAGGAGCGGTATACGAACCTCGCCTGGAACCACGAGCTGTACTGCTACGGCCACCTCATGCAGGCCGCCGTCGCCCAGTCCCGGAGCGCCGGCGATGACGCGCTGCTGCAGGTGGCGCTGCGGATCCTGGACCACCTCATCCGGGTGTTCGGCCCCGGCGGGAACGTCGGCGTCCCGGGTCATCCCGAGATCGAGATGGCCCTGGTCGAGCTGCATCGCGAGACCGGCCGAGCCGACGCCCTGGACCTCGCGCGCACCTTCCTCGAGCGTCGCGGGCACGCCACGACCTCGAAGGATCCGGGCCCGGGCTACTTCTCGGACCGTGTGCCGGTGCGGGAGGCGACGACGGTCGAGGGGCACGCGGTGCGCGCGCTCTATCTCGCCGCCGGGGCGACGGACCTCGCGATCGAGGACGACGACGCCGAGCTCCTCGCCCACGAGCAGCGCCTGTTCGCGACAACGCTCGCCACCAAGACCTACGTGACCGGCGGGATGGGATCGCGCTGGGACTGGGAGGCCTTCGGCGACCCCTTCGAGCTGGGCACCGACCGCGGGTACGCGGAGACCTGCGCGGGCATCGCGGCGGTCCAATGGGCCTGGCGGCTGCTGCTCGCCACGGGCGACGAGTCCTTCGCCGATGCGATCGACCGCCTGCTGCACAACGCCGTCCTGCCCGGCGTCTCCCTCGCGGGAACCGAGTTCTTCTACGTGAACTCGCTGCAGCTGCGCGAGGGCGCGATCGCCGACGAGGGCCGCTCGATCGCGCACGGGCGGCGCGGCTGGTTCGACTGCGCCTGCTGCCCGCCGAACGTCATGCGCACCCTGGCGAGCCTCGACCAGTACGTCGCGACGTCCGACGAGTCCGGGCTGCAGCTGCACCTGTATGCGAGCGGCCGGTACGGCACACAGGTGGACGGTGAGGACTTCGCGATCGAGGTCGCGACCGACTACCCGCACGACGGCACGGTGCGGATCCGTGTCCTCGCGGCGCCGAGCAGCGAGGTCGAGCTGACGCTGCGCGTGCCGGCATGGGCCGACGGGGCGCGGCTCGAGGACCCGTCGGGGGCCGATGACCGGGACGCCTCGACGCCGCTCTCCCCCGGTGCCCATACCGTGCGGCGCGTCTTCGCCACCGGTGAGGAGCTGGTGCTGGAGCTGCCGATGAGCGCCCGCTTCGTCGCCGCGCCGCACCGGGTGGACGCCTCGCGAGGCGCGGTCGCCCTGGAGCGCGGCCCGCTCGTCTACGCGCTCGAGCAGGCGGACCAGGAGGGCGAGCGCACCGTCGACGACGCGCTCGTCGACCCCTCCGCGCCCGTGCGCGAGCAGCCGATCGACGCCCTCGACGGGGTGGTCGCGCTCGACGTGACGGGCTGGGCCTATCCCCCGCCGCCCACCGTGAGCGGCGAGGACAACGTGCCCGCGGTGACGGACGCGTGGCCGTATCGCGCCTGGTCGGGGGCGACCTCCGATCCGACCCCGCACACCTGGCGAGCGATCCCCTACTACGCGTGGGCGAACCGGGAGATCGGGCCGATGTGCGTGTGGATGCCGCTGAGGGAGCGATCGTGAGGTCACGGAGCGCGCCGCACCCCACGAGCACCGACCGATAGCCGCCCTCCCCCCCTCATGGCGCCCCACGCCCAGCCCGTGCGCGGCGAGAAGTACGAAACGGTTGCCAAGAGCGGTCTTGGCAACCGTTTCGTACTTCTCACGGTCCGGCGGGGCGGTGGACCGCGCTTTCGTTGACCGACGGGGCGAGGTGTGGCGGTCCGGCGCGCCCCGACCCGCCCCGCGCCGTCGCGGACGGGCCCGCACGGTCCCGGCGCCGCCCCTACGCTGGTCACGTGGCTTCCATCGGCATCATCGGCACCAGCCCGAGCTTCTACAGCGATCTCGACTACGACAACGATTCCGCGCCCCTGGTGGCGGCGCTCGAGGCGCGCGGGCATCGCTCCGCACGCCTCGACTGGCACGAGGACCTGGACTGGGGAGCATGGGACCTGCTCGTGCTGCGCAGCCCGTGGGACTACGCGACCCAGCCCCGCGCGTTCGACGCCTGGCTGGAGCGCGCGGGCACGGCCTCGCGCGTGCTGAACGACCCCGCCCTGGTGCGCTGGAACATGGACAAGCGCTACCTTGCCGACCTCGAGCGGGAGGGCGTCGCCGTCGTCCCCACCGACTATCTCGAGGACGGGGCGGAGCTCGCCACGGCGCTCGTGGCGCGCGGCACCGAGCATGTCGTCCTCAAGCCGGCCGTCGGCGCCGGATCCCGCCTGACCGGCCTGTTCAGCGCCGGGGATCCCTCCGCGCAGGCGCTGGGCCTGGAGATCCTCGCCGAGGAGGGCACTGTCATGCTGCAGCCCGAGGTGCCCGAGCTCTCGGCTGGCGCGGAAAAGGCGCTCTACCTCATCGACGGCCGCTTCACCCACGCGATCGCCAAGGGCGCCCTGCTCGCCCGCGGCGGCGGCCTCATCGGCGGCGTCTACGAGGAGAACCCCGTGGTCGTCGAGACCACGGAGGAGGAGCGCGCCTTCGCCGAGCGGGTGCTCTCCGCGGTGGTCCGGGCGACGGACCAGCAGATGCCGCTGTACGCGCGGATCGATACCGTGGACTCCGCGCACCACGGGCTCGTGCTGCTCGAGGCCGAGCTGTTCGAGCCGACCTTCAACCTGCACCGCGCACCCGAGGTCGTCGAGGTGTTGGCCGAGGCGATCCTCGCGCGACTCCCCCAGGGGGACTGAGCCGCCGCCGGGTCGGCGCGGAACCCAGGCCTTCTATGCCACCAGGAAGGATCCCGCAGATGACTCCCCATCGGGACACCCCCGCCGAGCGACACGAAGACCCCGCCGCGCAGCACGACGCCTCCCGCCCCGTGCACGTCATGAGCTTCAACGCGCTCTTCCAGACGGACTCCACCACGCCCGACGAGCCCGCCCACTGGGCGCACCGCGCCCCCGCGATCCGCGACCTCATGACCGCGGTGACGCCGGACCTGCTGGGCCTGCAGGAGATGCAGACGCACACCTTCGGTCCGATCGAGGAAGGGCTCGGTCCGGCGTACCGGGCCGTCGGCACGATGGGTGTCAAGGGCGGCAGCCAGGGCCTCATCAACCCGATCCTCTTCAGCACCGAGCGCTTCGAGCTGGTGGCCTGGGACCAGTTCTGGCTCTCGGACACTCCGCGCGTGATCGGCTCGACGACCTGGGGGAACACGGGTCCGCGCGGTGCCACCTGGGCGCGTCTGCGCGATCGCGAGAGCGGGCGCGAGCTCGTGCACCTCAACACGCACCTGGACCACGTCATCACGCAGGCGAAGGCCAAGGGCGCGCAGCTGATCGCCGACCGTCTGCGCCAGTTCGCGCTGTGGGGTCTGCCGACGATCACCACGGGTGACTTCAACTCCGTCGCCGGCGACTCCCCCGCCTACGAGATCCTCGTCGAGCGGGGCGGGCTGCAGGACTCGTGGGTCGCGGCCGAGCAGCGCCTGAGCCCGCAGCTGTCGACCTTCCCGTTCTTCGGCGAGGTCGAGGAGTCCGACTTCCGCATCGACTGGATCCTGCTCAGCGAGGGCGTGCGCGTGATCGACGCGACGATCGACGCCCGCCGGCCCGGCGGGGTGTCCCCGAGCGACCACCTGCCGGTGCAGGCGCACGTCGTGCTGCCGTAGCAGGTGCCGGGGGGACCGCACCGCCTCGGGTTCGCCCTTCGATGTCGCTGGGTGAGGTCTCGACCCCATCTACGCGTCGAGACCTCACCCAGCGACATCGGCCGCCCGGGTCAGCCGAGCTCGCCCGGCCGCCCTAGGCCGGTGACACCCCACGAACCCCGTGCCGCCCCCCTCCACCCGGCCCCCCCCCGGGGGGGGGGGGGGCGCCCCCCCCCCCCGCCCCCCCCCCCCCCCCCCCCCCCCCCCCCGCGGCCGCCCGGGTCAGCCGAGCTCGCCCGGCCGCAGAAGTCCGGTGACACCCCATGAACCGCGAGCCGCCCCACTCACCCCGCGAAGCCCAGCAGGTGCCGCATGGCCAGCTGCTGGAGGCGCACGAAGCCGAAGTTCCGCGCCCCCGCGGCGTCGACGTCGAAGTCCTCGAAGGCGCTGCGGTCGGCGAGGAGGTCCGCGAGGGACTCTCCCGCGCCCAGGGTGGGCCTGCCGAGGTCCTCGATGCCCGAGTAGGCCAGGGCCTCCTGGACCTCCGGATCGGCGCGGAAGGCGAGCGCGCGCTCCTTGAGCATCAGATACATCTCCATGTTCGCGGCCGCCGCGTCGTACTGGCCCTTCTCGTGCTCGGTGCGCGAGGGCTTGTAATCGAAGTGGCGGGCGCCGTCGAAGGCTCCGGGCTTGGAGGGGAACCCGTTCTCGAGGAGGTCCACGGTGAAGAACGCGCTGATCAGGTCGCCGTGGCCGAACACGAGGTCCTGGTCGTACATCGGGCCGTGCTGGCCGTTGAGGTCGATGTGGAAGAGCTTGCCCGCCCACAGCGCCTGGGCGAGGCCGTGGGTGTAGTTCAGCGTCGCCATCTGCTCGTGGCCGGTCTCGGGGTTGATGCCGATGATGTCGCGGTGCTCGAGCTGCTCGATGAAGGCGAGGGCGTGGCCCACGGTGGGCAGGAAGATGTTGCCGCGCGGCTCGTTGGGCTTGGGCTCGAGGGCGACGCGCAGGTCGTACCCCTTGTCCTTGATGTACCCGGCGACGGTGTCGATGCCCTCGGCGTAGCGCTGATGCGCGGCGAGCAGGTCCTTCGAGCCGTCGTACTCGGCGCCCTCGCGACCGCCCCACATGACGAAGGTCTTCGCGCCCAGCTCCGCGGCGAGATCGACGTTGGTGAGGACCTTGCGCAGGCCATACCGGCGCACCGAGCGGTCGTTGCTGGTGAAGGCGCCGTCCTTGAAGACCGGGTGGGCGAAGGTGTCGGTCGTGATCATCTCGATCACCAGGCCCGTCTCCTCCGTGACCTTCTTCAGCTGCGCGATGATCCGCGAGCGCTCCTCGGCACTCGCGCCGAAGGGCACCACGTCGTTGTCGTGGAAGGTGAAGCCCCAGGCGCCGATCTCGGCGAGGCGGCGGATGTGCGCGGTGAGCTCGAGCGGCGGACGCGTCGGGTCGCCGAACTGGTCCTTCGCGGTCCAGCCGGTGGTCCACAGGCCGAAGGAGAAGCGGTCCTCGCGGGTGGGGGTGGGAGCGGTCATCGTTGATCTCCTCTGTTTAGTAAGATGCAACAACTAATCTACGGGCCGTTGCCCACGGGCACAAGTGGGCGGACGGGACGAGGTCCTGCCCGTCCAGCGGATACGCTCAGCGGGCCGACGACGATCCACGGCAGCCACCCAGCGACGAGCGACGCAGAGCACCGCGGAGACGAGCGACGCTGAGCAGCGCGGCACAGCACAGCGCGGCGCGCGACGAGAGGAGCATCCCCGTGCAGTCCACCCATCTGCGGGAGCACAACCTCTCCCTCTGCCTGCGCACCCTCTCCTCAGCGCCCGAGCCGCTCTCGCGCGCCGGTCTCGCCGCCCGCACGGGGCTCACCAAGCCCACGGTCTCCAAGCTCGTCGAGGAGCTCATCGGCGCGGGGCTCGTGGCCGAGGACGCCCCTCTGATCCACGGCACCGGACGGCCGATGGTCCCGCTGCGCCCCGCGAGCGGCACCCTGCTCGCGATCGGCCTCGAGGTCACCGCCGTCGGCGTCTCCTGCCTGGCCACCGACCTCACCGGAGAGGTGCTCGCCGCGGCCGACGAGACGCTGGATGCCGTGGCCGCCCCTCCCTCCCGGGTCATCGAAGCCTGCGGGAGGCTCGTCTCCGCGGTGCGCGGGACGGCGAGCGCCGATGCCCCGGCCCCGCTGCCCGTGGTCGGGGTGTGCGCGGCCCTGCCTGGTCGGATCGATCCGGCCGACGGGTCCGTGCTCTCCGCGCCCGGGCTCGGCTGGAGTGACGTCCCGTTCGTGGCCCGGCTGCGGGAGCGCCCCGAGCTCGCCGGCCTCACCGTGCTCGCGCAGAACGACAACCGGCTCTCCGTGCTCACCGAGCTCGATCAGCGGCCCGGCCAGTCCTTCGTCTACCTGCGCGGACACACCGGCGTGGGCGGGGCGGTCGTGCTGGGCGGGCGCGTGCTGGAGGGCGAGCACGGGTGGGCCGGCGAGTTCGGGCACATGGTCGTCGAGCCGGGCGGGGCGCTCTGCCGCTGCGGGCGACGCGGCTGCCTCGAGGCGTACGTGTCCGCGCATGCTCTGCGCGAGCGGGCCGGGCTCGGTCCGGAGTCCTCGCTGGAGGAGCTGGTCGACGCGCTCGCCCACGCGAGCGGGACCGGCCGGACCGACGGCCGGAGCGAGGTGATCGGCACGATCGGCCGCGCCATCGGCACCGCCGTCGCCAACGCGCTGAACGTCCTGGACCTCTCGACCGTGGTCCTCTCCGGCCATCTCGCGCCGATCGGCGAGGAGATCGGGCCCGTGATCAGCGAGACCGTCGCCGAGCACGCGCTCGCGACCGAGGCCGGTCCCATCACGATCGAGCGCTCGGACGCCCCGGCCGATCTCGCTCTGCGCGGTGCCGCACGGTGGGCGCTCGAACCCGTCTTCGCCGCTCCCGGCCAGTGGATCGCCCGCGCGGCCTGATCCGACGCCCCGGCTGATCCGACATCCCTGCTGATCCGACACCCCTGCTGGTCAGCCGGCGCGCGTCGGCGCCGGCCCCGTCGACTCCCGCTCCACGAGGCGCGTCTCGAGCTGGAAGGGATGGGCGAACAGCTCGGGATCCCCGGCGAGCGCGAGCAGGCGCTCGACGGCGACCTGTCCCATGGCGAACAGAGGCTGGCGGATCGTGGTGAGCCGCGGCCAGGTCCAGCGGCACACGATGGTGTCGTCGAACCCGAGCACGCTGAGGTCGCCGGGCACGTCGAGACCGCGTCGGCGCGCCTCGCGCAGCACGCCGACGCCGAGGCCGTCGGAGGCGGCGAAGATCGCCGTGGGCGGGTCCTCGAGGTCCAGCAGCTGCGCGGCGCCGATCTCTCCGTCCTCGTCATCGAAGCGGCCGTGCCGCACGAGCGCGGGGTCGAAGGCGATGCCCTGCTGCTCGAGCCCGCTGCGGTATCCCTGCAGGCGCTGCCTGCCGGGGATCGACTCCTCCGGGCCGGCCAGGGTGGCGATCCGGCGGTGCCCGAGTGCGGCGAGGTGCCGGACGGCCGAGACCGCTCCCTCCCAGTTCGTCGCCGCGATCGTCACCAGGTCAGGCACCGGTGCGCCGACGGCCGCGTCCGGCACCGAGATGGGGTCGATGACGATCAGCGGAAGGTCGAGCTCGCGACTCCAGCGCGCATGCTCGGGGCCGACGGGAGTGGTGACGGCGATGATCCCCGCGGTCCCCCGGCGCGCGGCGTCCTCCATCCGCTCTCGGGTCAGCGGCTCGTGCGTGCCGATGTCGCCCCCGCCGGTCTCGACGAGGAGCTGCGCCCCGGCGCGCCGGGCGGCGTGCTCGGCTCCGGCGAGGATGTCGATGACGTAGGGGCTGTCCAGGCGCGGGAAGCGGATGAGCGCGACCGGGCCGGGACCGGCCGCGCGGATCCGCGGCGTGTAGCCCAGCTCGTGGGCGATGCGCGCCACGCGGTCACGGGTCTCCGTGCTCACGTCGGCGCGCGCGTTCATGACCTTCGAGGCCGTGGCGAGCGAGACCTCGGCGCCGCGCGCGACCTCCGCGAGCGTCACCTTCCGCTGGGCGCCCGTCCTGCCGCGGCCCGCTGGGTCCTCGCGGACGACGCGGCCCCGCTGCTCGCCGTCGTCGGGTTCCGTCCCGTGCACACCGCGCATCCCGCGATCCCCTCCTCAGCCCTGTCGACGGAGCGCCGCGTGGCGATGTTTTCGAAATCTTTCAACCCCGCAGCGATGGGCACACCGTACCCGCTTCGAGCCCGCGTCCACGCACCGCACTCCACGATCGGCGGCGTCGCCGCGGCGATCGTCCGGGGGACGCCCCAACGCCCCCAGCCCGCTCCGGAGCGCCCGCCCCGCAGCACACCGCAGCGGACCGCCAACAGCCCTCGCCGCGCACAGCACAGGGCGATGCCGCCCCCTGGCGACGTGCGCCGCTCACCCCGCACCCAGCAGGATGGCATAGCCATCACCTGCGTCTTCATCCGCCAGGGGTATCGGTCAGGACACCCGGATTCCACCCTTGACCGATGCGCCAGGTCTTTGTAAATTAGCCTCACTTATCGCGCGACGGTGGCCATCGGTCCCGCGGCGCCCCGCTTCCCACCGCACTTCTCGTCACCGTCGACAGCAGGAGCAGGTCATGCACACACCCCTCATCTCGCGCCGCACCGCGCTCGGCGCCGCCGCCGGCGCCTCCGCCCTCGCCCTCGCCGCCTGCGGCACCTCGGGCCCCGGGGGATCCGGCTCCTCGGGCGGCGGTGACTCCGCAACTTTCTGGCAGCTTTCGGGACAGCCGAACGAAGGCATCTACAAGGACTCGGTCGACGTCTTCAACAAGCTCGACAAGGGCACCATCGACCTCACGTTCTTCCAGAACGACGCCTACAAGCAGAAGATCCGCACCGCCATCGGCGCGGGCGAGGCGCCCACGATCATCTACGGCTGGGGCGGCGGTGGCCTGCGCACCTACGCCGAGGAGAAGCAAGTCGACGACCTCACCTCGTGGCTCGAGGAGAACGCCGACTTCAAGGACCGCTTCATCGACTCCGTGTGGGGCGCCGCGACCGTCGACGACAAGATCTATGCGCTCCCGATCGGCGCGACCCAGCCGATCATCATGTTCCACAACAAGACCGTCCTCGAGAAGATCGGCGCGAAGGCCCCCACCACCTGGGACGACCTCCTGGACGTCATCGAGAAGGCGCACTCCGGCGGCGTCGCCCCGATCTCCCTCGCCGGGCAGTCGCGGTGGACCTCGATGATGTGGCTCGAGTACCTGCTGGACCGCATCGGCGGGCCGAAGGTGTTCGAGAGGATCGCCGCCGGGGAGAAGGACGCCTGGCTCGACGACGCGGTCGTCGCGATGGGCGACAAGGTCAAGGAGCTGCTCAAGGTCAAGGCCTTCGCCGACGGCTTCGAGTCCATGGCCGCCGACTCCAACACGGACCAGGCCCTGCTGTGGTCCGACAAGGCCGCCCTCATGCTGCACGGCGGCTGGACCTTCGGCGGCATGAAGGCCAGCGGCGGCGACTTCGTCTCCGGCGGGCACCTGGGCTACGGCCCCTTCCCCACCATCGAGGGCGGCAAGGGCGAGCTCGGCGACCTCGTGGGCAACCCCTGCAACTACGTGTCGCTCTCCTCCGCCGCCTCCGACGCCGAGAAGACCGTCGCCCAGGACTTCTTCCTCGAGGGCATGATGACCGACGACGTGGCCGCGGCCTTCGTGGACTCCGGGTCCGCCCCCGTCGTCACCGGTCAGGAGGACGCGCTGAAGGCGAGCGATGACGCCGACTACCTCCAGTGGGTCTACCAGTCCCTCCAGGACGCCCCTGCCTTCACCCAGTCCTGGGACCAGGCGCTGCAGCCCACCGACGCCGAGACGCTGCTGGTGAACACCGAGCAGTTGTTCCTGGGCAAGCTCGAGCCCGAGCAGTTCGCCGAGAACATGAACAGCGGCAAGGGGGCCTGAGCATGACCAGCCCGTCGGCCCGCCTCGACCGCGGCGAGCATCTCGACCGCGTGGAGAGCGGCGAGCGCCTCGAGCGTGCCGAGAGCGTCCACAGCGGCGAGCGCGCCGATGCCGACGAGCGCGTCCGGGACGCGGCGGAGCCCCGCCCCGCGCGGGGCGCCGAGCGCTCGTCCCGCGGCGCACCCGGGCGCGAGCGCCTGCAGCTCTCCCACGTGCTGTTCGCCCTGCCCGCACTGGGGTTCTTCGCGATCTTCGCGCTGCTGCCGCTGGTGGGCGTGCTCGTGCTGTCCTTCACCTCGTGGAACGGCATCGGCGCCATCACGTTCACCGGGCTCACCAGCTGGGGCGAGGTGCTCACCCGCTCCACGACCTGGCACGGCCTCGCGCTGGTGGTGCTCATGATCATGGCGACCTGGGTGCTGCAGACGCCGCTGAGCATCCTGCTGGGCACGTTCCTCGCCGGCCGCCAGCGCTACCGCAACGTGCTCGCGGTGCTCTACTTCCTGCCGCTGCTGCTGTCCTCAGCGGCCATCGCGATCACCTTCAAGTCCCTGCTGGACCCGAACTTCGGGCTCGCGAGCGGGCTCAACATGCCCTTCCTCAAGCAGAACTGGCTGGGCGATGCGACCCTCGTGTGGATCGTGCTGCTGGTGATCATCGCCTGGCAGTTCATCCCCTTCCACACGCTCATCTACCAGGGCGCGGTGCGGCAGATCCCGCAGACGATGTACGAGGCGGCGCAGATCGACGGCGCCGGCCGCGTGCGCCAGTTCTTCTCGATCACCCTGCCGCAGCTCAAGTACACGCTGATCACGAGCTCGACCCTGATGGTGGTCGGCGCCCTGACCTACTTCGACATCATCTTCGTGCTCACCCAGGGCGGGCCCGGATCGTCCACGCGGATCCTCCCGCTGGACATGTACCTCACCGGATTCCGCGGCAACGAGATGGGGGTCGCGAGCGCGCTGGCCGTGATCCTCGTGGTCCTGGGCCTGGGCCTCGCGCTCGGCGTGCAGCGCCTGGGCGGCAAGGACGCCTCGGCCAGCCAGACGGAAGGAGCCTGAGCCATGCGCAGGAACTGGATCGGAGGGGCCTTCGGCTGGCTCTGGCTGCTGCTCGTGCTGCTGCCCATCTACTTCGTGGGGATCACGAGCCTGAAGTCGATCTCGACGTACTTCGGCTCGAACCCCGTGCTGCCCTCGGCCGCGCTCGCGTTCGAGAACTTCACCGCCGTGCTCGAGGCCGACTTCGGGATGTACCTGGCCAACAGCGTGCTCGTCGCACTCGGCACGGTGATCCCGCTCGTGCTCATGGCCTTCATGGCCTCGTACTCGATCGTCCGCGCCACCGGCCGCTTCTCCCGCCCCCTGCGCAGCGTGTTCCTGCTGGGCCTCGCGATCCCCGTGCAGGCGACCATCGTGCCCATCTACCTGCTGATCATCCGCCTGCACATGTACGACTCGCTGGGCGCGCTGATGCTCCCAGGAATCGCGTTCGGCCTGCCGCTGAGCATCCTGATCATCTCCAACTCGATGCGCGACGTCCCCGGGGAGCTGTTCGAGGCGATGGACATCGACGGCTGCAGCGAGTGGCAGAAGATGTGGCGCCTCGCCTTCCCGATGACCCGCCCCGCGCTGGTCACCGTGGGCGTGTACCAGGCGCTGATGTCGTGGAACGGGTTCCTGTTCCCGCTGATCCTCACCCAGAGCCCCGACAAGCGCACGCTGCCGCTCGCGCTGTGGTCCTTCCAGGGCGAGTACGCGACCAACGTGCCCGTGGTGATGGCCGCCGTGGTCCTCTCCTCGATCCCGATCATCGTCCTGTACGCCCTGGGCCGCCGGTACCTCGTGGGAGGCATGACCGCCGGGGCCGGCAAGTGAGCCGTCCCCGGCCGGAAGGCGCCGCGCGGGAGCCGATCGGCGCGGTCAACCACCGCCCGGGCGCCGGACGGTCCGGTCACGAAGGGGTCACGGCCGGTGACCGAGCGGTAGCTTCGACCCCGCTCCCCGCGAGGCTGTGGGTCCGCGACGGAATCCCTCCGTCCCCGCGAAAGGACACACCATGGACCTCGTCACCGGCCTTCTCGAGTCGATCCTCGGCGTCGTCGGCGGCCTCCTCGGCGGCATCCTCTGACCCCACCCGACCCCGTCGGACGGGGAGGGTTGCAGCGGCGGCCCTCCCCGTCCTTCTGCGCGTTGACCTGCGCGGCCATGCCGGTTGTCCACCGGCGGCGGCCCGGATAGGTTCGAGGGGCCCGCCAGCGGTCGACGTCCTGCCCGTCCCCGACCCGTCCCGCCGCCATCGTCCGCTCACCGAGGAGCCGTGACCCCCGCTGTGACCACCCCGTCCTCCCGCCCGCTGCGCGTCGGCCTCATCGGCCACGGCTTCATGGGCGCCGCCCACTCCCACGCCTGGCGCACCGCGCACCGGTTCTTCGACCTGCCGCTCACCCCGGAGCTGCGCACCCTCGCCGGCCGCCGCCCCGAAACCCTCGCCGAGTCCGCGGAGCGCTTCGGCTTCGCCGCCACCACGACCCGCTGGCAGGATCTCGTCGAGGACCCCGAGATCGACCTCGTGGACATCTGCACCCCCGGCGACACCCACCGGGAGATCGCGCTCGCCGCGCTCGCAGCCGGCAAGCACGTGCTGTGCGAGAAGCCGCTCGCGAACTCCGTGGCGGAGGCCGAGGAGATGGCGGACGCCGCCCGCGCCGCCTCCGTCCGCGGAGTCCGCTCGCTGTGCGGGTTCTCCTACCGCCGCACCCCTGCCCTGGCGTATGCCCGACAGCTCGTCGCCGAGGGCTTCGTGGGCGAGATCCGGCAGGTCCGCGCCCAGTACCTGCAGGACTGGCTGGCCGACGCCGACGCCCCCATGACCTGGCGGCTGGAGAAGGAGAAGGCCGGCTCCGGCGCCCTCGGGGACATCGGCGCCCACGTCGTCGACCTCGTCCAATGGGTCGCCGGCACGGAGATCGAGGCAGTCTCCGGGACGCTCGCCACCGTGGTCCCCACCCGCCCCGCGGCGGGCGCGATGCAGGGCCTGGGCGGGAAGGGCGACGCCGCCGGCGAGCGTCGGCGGGTCACCGTCGACGACACCGCCCTGTTCTCCGTGCGCCTCGCGAGCGGCGTGCTCGGCTCCTTCGAGGCCACCCGCATGGCGCAGGGGCGCAAGAACGCGATGCGCATCGAGCTCCACGGCTCGCGAGGCGCGATCGCCTTCGACTTCGAGCGCATGAACGAGCTGGAGATCTACGACGCCACCGCTCCGGCGGGACGCCAGGGCTTCACCCGCGTGCTCACCACCGAGCCCGAGCACCCCTACGCCGCCGCCTGGTGGCCCACCGGGCACGGTCTGGGCTACGAGCACACCTTCACCCACGAGGTCGCCGACCTGGTGCGCGCGATCGGCGGGGGTGCCGACCCCTCACCATCCTTCGACGAGGCCCTGCGCGTGCAGCGCGTGCTGGCCGCCGTCGAGGCCAGCCACGCCGACGGCTCCCGCTGGACCGCCGTCGGCCCCACCCCGTCCGCCGCATCCACCCCGTCCACTGCGCCCGCCGCGTCCACCACCGAGGAGACCGCCCGATGACCACCACCCGAACCGCCCTCGTCGTCCGCGGCGGCTGGGACGGGCACCAGCCCGTCGAGGCGACCGACCTGTTCATCCCCCACCTGCGCGAGCACGGCTTCGAGGTGCGCATCGAGGAGAGTCCCGCGATCTACGCGGACGCCGAGTACATGGCCGGGGTCGACCTCATCGTGCAGTGCATGACCATGTCCACGATCGAGCGCCCCCAGTTCGAGGGGCTCCGGGCCGCGGTCGAGGCCGGGACGGGCCTCGCGGGATGGCACGGCGGCATCGCCGACAGTTACCGCAGCGAATCGGACTACCTCACCCTCATCGGCGGCCAGTTCGGCTGCCACCCGGGCAAGCATCCCGACGAGCGCCGCGGCGAGCAGGACGACAACTACGTCCCCTACACCGTGAACATGCTCCCGGCGGCCGCCGAGCACCCCATCACCCGCGGCGTGGACGACTTCGACCTGGTCACCGAGCAGTACTGGGTGCTCTCCGACGACTACATCGACGTGCTCGCGACCACCACCCAGAAGGTGCGGGAGTGGGACCCGTGGAACCGCCCGATCACCTCGCCCGCGATCTGGACCCGCCAGTGGGGGAAGGGCCGGATCTTCGTCGCGACCCCCGGCCACCACGTCGACGTGCTCGAGGATCCCAGTGTGCGCACGATCGTCGAGCGCGGACTTCTGTGGGCCGCGCGCGGATCCGAGGACCCGTACGCCGCCCCGTCCGCTGGCCGTGCGCACCGCACGGAGGAGGCCCGATGAGCGCCGCGCCCCGCCCCCTGCGGATCGGCATGATCGGCTGCGGGAACATCTCCGCGCAGTACCTCGCCTCCTTCCCCTCCCTGCCGGACGTGGAGCTCGTCGCGGTCGCGGACCTGGACGCGTCCCGGGCCGAGGCCGTCGCCTCCGCGCACGAGGGCGTGCGCGCACTCTCGGTCGACGAGCTCATCGCCGACCCGGACGTGGACACGGTCCTGAACCTCACGATCCCCGCGTCCCACGCCGAGGTGGACCAGCGGGCGATCGCCGCAGGGAAGAACGTGTACGCCGAGAAGCCCTTCGCCGTCGAGACGGCCGACGGCGCCGCCGTGCTCGAGGCGGCCCGCGCGGCCGGCGTGCTCGTCGGCTCCGCACCCGACACCGTGCTGGGCACGGGCACGCAGACGGCGCGCGCGGCGATCGACGAGGGCCTCATCGGCGCCCCGATCGCGGCGACCGCCACCATGCTCACCCCCGGCCACGAGCGCTGGCACCCCGATCCGGACTTCTACTACGTGCCCGGCGGCGGGCCGCTGCTGGACATGGGTCCGTACTACGTCCACGCGCTGGTCACGCTGCTGGGCCCGGTCGACGCGGTGATCGGCGCGGCCTCCCGCACCCGCGCCGAGCGCACCATCGGCTCCGGCCCGCGCGCGGGAGAGGTCATCCCGGTCTCCACGGACACGCACGTCAGCGGGATCCTCGTGCACTCCTCGGGAGTCCTGTCCACGCTCGTGATGAGCTTCGACGCGGTCGCCACCTCGATCCACCCGATCGAGATCCACGGCAGCGCGGGAAGCCTCGCGGTGCCCGACCCCAACCGCTTCGACGGCGACGTCGAGCTGCACCGCCTGGGCGGCGAGGGATGGGAGACCCTGCCCGTGAGCGCCGGCTACGTGGGCGCGTCCCGCGGGATCGGTCTGCAGGACATGGCGCTGCGCGGCGCGGACCTGCGGGCGAGCGGCGTCCTCGGCCAGCACGCCCTGGAGGTCATGAACGCCGTGCTCGCCTCCTCGCGCAGCGGCTCCCGCGTCGAGGTCGCGAGCAGCTGCGAGCGCCCGCAGGCCGTCCCGCTCACCGACGTGAGGGGCTGAGGGGCCCGCCCCGCGCGAGGCAACCCGTGGCATCCTCCCGCGTCGCACGGCGTGACGCGGGACACTGGCAGGCACGTCCGTCCACCTCCGGAAGGCACATCCCCGACATGTTCTCCGTCGGCATCATCGGCACCGGCGCCATCTCCGACGCCCACATCAACGCCTACCTCGAGCTCGCTGAGGAGTTCCCCGACCTGCGCATCGTCGCCCTGGCGGATCTGGACCTCGCGGGGCCGACGGCCAAGCGCGAGGCCTTCGGGCTCGAGGACGCCCGCGTCTACGACGACGTCGCGGCGATGCTCGAGGCCGAGGACCTGGGCCTGGTCTCCGTCACCACTCCCCCGTCGGCCCATGCGCCGCTGGCGATCCAGGTGCTCGAGGCCGGCGTGCACGCCGTGGTCGAGAAGCCCATGGCCACCTCCCTCGAGGAGTGCGACGCGATGCTCGCCGCACAGCACGCGAGTGGGAAGATCCTCTCCACAATCGCGCAGAACCGCTTCCGCGACGAGATGGCACGGCTGAAGGCGGTGCTGGACTCCGGGAAGATCGGCCCGCTCTCGCACGCACGGATCGCCTCTGAGTGGTGGCGCGGGCACTCCTACTACGACCTGTGGTGGCGCGGCACGTGGGCCTCCGAGGGCGGCGGTCCGACGCTGAACCACGCCATCCACCACATCGACATCGCCCTCTGGCTGCTGGGTCGTCCGCTCGCCGTGAGCGCGATGATGACCAACGCCCAGCACGACAACGCCGAGGTCGAGGATCTGTCGATCGCGATCCTGCAGTACGAGCGGAGCCTCGCCGAGCTCACCAGCTCCGTGGTCCACCACGGCCAGAAGCAGGAGATCTCGCTGCAGGGTGCGCGCGCCCGCGTCTCCCAGCCCTGGGAGCCCGCGGCCGAGGTCGCCCGCCCCAACGGCTTCCCCGAGCAGGGCGGCGATGCTGAGACAGTCGCCGAGCTCGAGGAGTTCGCGGCCTCGCTCTCACCGCTGCCCCGGACCGGGCATCCCGCGCAGCTGGCCGACGTCGTGGCCGCCGTGCGCGAGGGCCGCGAGCCGCTCGTGACCGGGCAGGACGGACGCAACGCCGTCGAGCTCGTGACCGCGATCTACGAGTCCGCGATCGAGCGGCGCGTCGTCGACCTGCCCATCAGCCCGGAGGACCCGTACTACCGCTCGGGCACCCTCGTGGAGCGCGCCCCGCACTTCCACGAGAAGACCGGGTCGGTCGCCACCCAGGACGGGTACATGCCCGTCGGCCTCCCCGACGCCGCACAGGCCTGACCGGCCGCTGCGCACCAGCGGACCCTCGCTGCCCGCCCTGGTCGCCTCGCCCGTCGTCCTCACCTGACACACCCACAGCCGTCCGCTTCCTCGAAAGGAACCCACGCATCATGGCCGTCTCCGAAGGCGCGAACTACGCGCCCGCTCCCATGCCCCAGCCCGTCGTCTCCTCCGGCGAGTTCACGTTCGCCGCGATGCACCTGGACCACGGCCACATCACCGGCATGTGCGAGGGCCTGATCGGCGCCGGCGGCACCCTGAAATGGGTCTACGACACCCAGCCCGAACGCGCCGCCGCCTTCGCCGAGCACTTCGAGGGCGTCCAGCTCGCCGAGTCCGAGGAGCAGATCCTCGAGGACCCCGAGGTGCTCCTCGTCGCCGCCGCCGCGGTCCCCGCCGACCGCGCCGATCTCGGCATCCGCGTCATGGACGCGGGCAAGGACTACTTCACCGACAAGACCCCGCTGACCACCTTCGACCAGCTCGAGCGCGCCCGCGCCGCCGTCGAGCGCAGCGGCAGGAAGTACGCCTGCTACTTCTCCGAGCGCATCCACGTCGAGGCCGCCGTCCTGGCCGGACAGCTCATCGACCGCGGTGCCATCGGCCGGGTCATCCAGGTCCTGGGCATGGGTCCCCACCGCCTCGGCGACCCCGACTCCCGCCCCGACTGGTTCTACGAGCGCGCCCGCTACGGCGGCATCCTCACCGACATCGGCTCCCACAACTTCGAGCAGATGCTCACCTTCACGGGCTCCGAGAACGCCGAGATCCTCTCCTCCTCCATCGGCAACTTCGACCACGCCGATCACCTGGAGCTCGACGACTTCGGCGACGCCCACGTCGCCCTGTCCTCCGGCGCCTCCGGCTACGTGCGCGTGGACTGGTTCACCCCCGACGGGCTGCGCACCTGGGGCGACGGCCGCACCTTCATCCTCGGCACCGAGGGCTACATCGAGCTGCGCAAGTACGTCGACGTCACCACCGACAACGGCCCCGGCCAGGTCCTCCTGGTCGACGGCGAGGGCGAGCACCGCATCGAGGCCACCGGACAGGTCGGCTACCCCTTCTTCGGCGACCTCATCCTCGACGTCCTGCACCGCACCGAGAACGCCATGACCCAGGAGCACGTCTTCACCTCCGTCGAGCTCGCGCTCAAGGCCCAGGACCAGGCCCGGGTCTTGAAGGAAGCGCCCGGCGCCTGAGCTCGCGCGGGACGTCGCAACCCCGGGGTCTGCTCCCAGAACCCGGACCTCGCGCGCCTCACGCCCTCGGGGTCTCCGGCCGCCCCCGGGGCCCCCCCGGGGGGGGGGGGGGGGGGGGGGCGCCCGGGGGGGGGGGGGCGCCCCCCCCCCCGCGCGGGGGAGGGACCGCCCCGCGGCCCCCGGGGGGGGGGGGGGGGGGGGCCCCGCGCCCCACCCCCCCGCCCCCCCACCTCCTGCTACGCGTAGTGCACACCCGCCCGGGAGACCCCGTCTGGGAGACGATGCGGACGCGTCCGGGACGCACCGCACCACGGTCGTCTCGCCCTGACTCCTCCCGCTCCAAACATCCGATGTCTGGGGTAGCCTGCGAGGACATCACCGCCCACGCGAAGGGGAGTCCGCCGTGAAGTTCTCTGCCCATGGTCCTGCCGGCGCCGAGCGCCCGGCCGTCCTGCACGACGGCACGTCCTATGACCTGACACCTCTCACGGGCGAAGCCACCGCGATCACGCGAGGATTCCTCGAGGACGGCGGCATCGAGCGCACCCGCCGCGCGATCGCGGACGGCGCCCTGCCCGCGCTGGAGCCCGCCGCGCTGCCGACCCAGGACGACGCGTCGTCCCGGGCCGCGGACCTGGCCGGCGCGACCGGCACGAGCGACACCGTCGGCACGGCCGGCACCTCCGCCGCCCCGGCCGGTCACGCACGCTTCGGCGCTCCGCTCGTGCCCGGCAAGATCCTGTGCATCGGACTGAACTACCGCGACCATGCGGCGGAGACGGACGCCGAGATCCCCGCCGAGCCGATCCTGTTCATGAAGGCGCCGGACACCGTCGTCGGCCCCCATGACGACGTGCTGATCCCGCGCGACTCCGTGAAGACCGACTGGGAGGTCGAGCTGGGCGTCGTCATCGGCCGCACGCTGCGCAGTGCGGCCTCGCCCGAGGAGGCGCTCGCCGCCGTCGCCGGGTACACGATCAGCAACGACGTCTCCGAGCGCGAGTTCCAGATCGAGCGCGGCGGCACCTGGGACAAGGGCAAGAACTGCGAGACCTTCAACCCGATGGGCCCGTACCTCGTCACGGCCGACGAGATCCCCGACGTCCAGGACCTCTCCCTCACCCTCTCCGTGAACGGCGAAGTCCGCCAGGACGGCACCACGGCCGACCAGATCTTCGGCGTCGGGGAGGTCCTCGCCTACCTCTCGCGCTTCATGACCCTGTACCCCGGCGACCTCGTGAACACCGGGACGCCCGCGGGCGTCGCGATGGGACTGCCCGGCCAGCCGTACCTGCGCGACGGCGATGTCGTCGAGCTCGCCATCGAGGGCCTGGGCAGCCAGCGCCAGACCTTCCGCGACACGCCCGCCCCCACCGCGCCTGCCACGGCGTCCGACGCAGCGTCCACCACCACCGAGAAGGAGACCGGCCGATGACCCCCGCGAACCCCTATGAGGGCCTGAAGGTCCTGGTCACCGGTGGCTGCTCGGGAATCGGCCGGGCGACGTCGGCCCGCTTCCTGGGGCTCGGCGCGCGCGTCGCCGTCCTCGATCTCTCGCCGACGGGTGCGCCCGAGGGCGCGACCGTCCACGTGGTCGACCTGGGCGACAGAGCGGCGACGGGCACCGCGGTCGACGCCGCCGCCGAGTCCCTGGGCGGGATCGACGTGGTCGTGAACAACGCGGGCGTGAGCGCCGTGGGCGACGTGACCGCGAACGACGACGAGCAGTGGGCGCGCGTGCTCAGCGTGAACGTCACCGCGATGGCTCGCGTGACCGCTGCCGCGCTCCCCCATCTGCGCCGCTCCGCGCACGCAGCGATCGTCAACATGTCCTCGATCGCCGCGACCGCGGGCCTCCAGGAGCGGGTGCTCTACTCCGCGACCAAGGGCGCCGTGCAGGCGATGACGTTCGCGATGGCCACCGACCACGTGCGCGAGGGCATCCGCGTGAACTGCGTGAACCCGGGGACCGTCGCGACCGAGTTCGTGGATCGCATGGTCCAGAACTTCCCCGATCCCGTGGCCGAGAGGGCGGCGCTCGACGCCCGTCAGCCGACGGGCCGCATGGTCACCCCGCAGGAGGTCGCCGAGTCCGTGGTCTTCCTCGCGAGCCCGCTGAACTCCTCGACCACGGGCACCTCGCTCGCGGTCGACGGGGGCATGAGCGGACTGCGCACCCGGCCGGTGGACTGACATGGCATCGGCAGTCAGCGACAAGGCGATCTCCGCCATCAAGCAGATGGTGGTCGACGGGCAGCTCATGCCCGGCGACCGCCTGCCCACCGAGAAGGAGCTCGCCGAGACGATCGGCGTCTCCCGCAACTCCCTGCGCGAGGCCGTGAAGGCGCTCTCGGTGATCCGCGTGCTGGACGTCCGCCAGGGCGACGGCACGTACGTCACCGCGCTCGAGCCCGAGCAGCTGCTGGAGTCCCTCTCCTTCGTGCTGGACCTGCACCAGGACTCCTCGCACCTCGAGATCCTCGAGCTGCGGCGGCTCATGGAGCCCATCGCGGTCGAGCAGGCCGCCCCGCACCTGACCGACGAGGACTTCGCCCGGCTCGACGAGATGCTCGCCCAGCTGAACGCGGACTCGGGCATCGAGGCGCTGGTGGCCTCCGACATCGCCTTCCACCGGCTCATCAACCACCGCTGCCCGAACGCGTACCTGAGCACGCTGCTCGATTCGCTCGCGAGCTCGACCTCGCGGGCGCGCGTGTGGCGCGGGCTCACGGACTCCGAGGCCGTCGAGCGGACGCTCGCCGAGCACTCGCGGATCCTCGAGGCGCTGCGCGCAGGTCGGGCCGACCTCGCCCGCGCCTACGCGACCTCCCACGTCGCGGGCGTCGAGTCCTGGCTGATCCGGCAGGGGATGCCCGAGGACGCGGCGGCCGAGGGGACGGACCCGGCGACGGGGGCGTGACCGGCTACCCGGTCGCCCCGGCCCGCGTGTAGACCCGCTCCGCGGTCCCCTGCAGCACCTCACGAAGCGCCTCGTCGTCTCCGGCGAGCTGCTCGCGCACGTGGGCGAGCAGCGGGCAGAAGCCGTCGAGGGTGAAGGCCGACGGGGCGATCGGCCAGTCGGAGCCGACCATCAGCCGCGAGGGCCCGAACAGCTCGAGCGCCGAGGCCACGGCCGGGGCGTATGCGCCGTTCCCGCTGGTCGCAAGGCCGGAGAGCTTCGCGACGGTGCGCGGTGCGGCGGCGATCCGCTCGAGCGCCGCCCTCCAGAACGCCATCTGCTCGCCGTCGCCGAGCGGCGGCTTGCCGAGGTGGTCGAGCACCAGGGTGAGCTCGGGGTGCGCCGCGGCGAGGCGGACCACCTGCTCCATGTGACGGGGGAAGGCGTCGGGCACGTCGAGCGGGAGGCCGGCGGCGGCCAGGAGCTCGAGCGAGCGGCCGACGGCGGGGCGCTCGAGGAATCCCCGATCCGGCTCGTCGTGGACGAGGTGCCGCACGCCGACCAGGTGGTCGGCGACGGCGGGGTCGGCGAGCGCGTCTGCGGCCGCGTCGGGGTCCTCGAGCGGCAGCCAGCCGACGACGTCGGCCGTGAAGCGCGGGGTCGCTGCCGAGATCCCCGTGCCCTCCGCCTCGATCGCGCGGGCGGTGCGCTGGAGGTGGGCGGTGTCCTCGGGGGCGTCGTCGGCCTGGACCAGGATCACGCGGGTGACGCCGAGCGCTGCCAGCCCGTCGCGCACCATCGACCACTCGCCCGTGCGGCGCAGCGCCTCGGGCGCCCCCGCGAGCCAGGCGTAGGAGCTCCGCTGCAGGTCCCAGAGGTGCAGGTGAGCATCGGTGACCGCCATGCGGGCGCCCACGTCATCGGTGACCGCAGGAACGACGGAATCACGCATCACGCGCCCCGGCGGTCTGCTCCGTCCATTCCGCCTCGAGCGCGGCGACCGCCTCCCACGCCGCCTCCGGCACGTGCTGCCGCATCCGCTCGACGTTCGAGACCACCTGCCCCGCGGTCCGCATGCCCAGCACCACCGAGGCGATCGCCGGGTGGCGCAGCGGGTACTGGACGGCCAGATCGGGCAGGGTGATGCCGTGGTCCTCGGCGAGCGCGGCGAGGGCGCGGGCATGCGCGAGGATCTCGGCCGGTGCGGCGGCGTACTCGTAGGTGGCGTCGTCGGGGACGACGGGCTGGGAGAGCAGGCCGGAGTTGAAGACGCTCACGGCGACCACCTGCACGTCGTGCTCCCGGCACGCCTCGAGCAGCTCGCGCGCGGCGTCCTGCTCGAGGAGCGTGAACCGGCCCGAGAGCATGACGAGGTCGACCAGTCCGGTGCGCACGGCCCGTGTGCACACGGCGGCGTCCTTCGAGCCGACGCCGACCGCGTCCACGAGGCCCTCCTCGCGCATGCGGGCCAGCGCCGGCAGGCCCTCCGCGAAGGCCTGCTCCGTCGGTCCCTCCTCCGGGTCGTGGGCGTACAGGATGTCCACGCGATCCAGGCCCAGGCGCTCGAGCGACGCCTGGTGGGAGGCGCGCACGCCGGCCTCGGAGAAGTCCCAGCGGCGCACGTGGTCGTCCGGGACCCAGAAGGCGTTCGCGTGGTCATCGCCCGTGCCGGGGCCGGGGTCGAGCAGGCGGCCCACCTTCGTGGAGACCAGGTACTCCTCGCGCGGGAGGCCCCGGAGCCGCTCGCCGAGGCGGCGCTCGCTGGTGCCGATCCCGTAGTGCGGGGCGGTGTCGAAGTACCGGATCCCCTGCTCCCAGGCGGCGGCGACCGCGCCGTCGGCCTCCTCGTCGGTGGTGACCCGGTAGAGGTTGCCGAGCTGGGCGGCGCCGAAGCCGAGACGCGGCAGCGGGAGGCGCAGGCCGGCCGCGCTCATGCGGGCTCTCCCGACCACACGACGCCGCCGGGGAACTCGTGGTCCCGGACCGAAGCCTCGAGCATGCGCGCTCCGCCGCCGGGCTCCTCGGGCGCGCGGTAGGCGCCGCGCTCGACGCGCACCGGCACCTCGAAGTGCTCGTGCAGGTGGTCGACGAACTCGATGCGGCGCCGGGGGTCCTCGCCCCCGATCGCGACGGCATCGAAGAACGCGAGGTGCTGCACCATCTCGCACAGGCCCACGCCGCCCGCATGGGGGCAGACCGGCACGCCGAACTTCGCGGCGAGCAGCAGGTTCGCGACGTTCTCACCGATCCCCGCGACGCGGGTCGCGTCGAGCTGGAGTACGTCGATCGCGCCAGCCTGCAGCAGCTGCTTGAACACGATCCGGTTCGCGCCCTGCTCGCCGGTCGCGACCTGGAGCGGGCCCACGCCCCGGCGGATCGCGGCGTGGGCGAGGACGTCCCCGGGGAACGTCGGCTCCTCGATCCAGTAGGGGTCGTGAGGCGCGAGCCGGTTCAGCCACTCGATCGCCTCGGCGACGTCCCAGCGCTGGTTCGCGTCCACCGCGATCGGGAAGCCCTCCCCCATCTCGGCGCGCGCGAGGGCGAGGCGGCGCACGTCGTCATCGACGTCGGCCCCGACCTTGAGCTTGACCATCTCGAAGCCGTCGTCCCGCGCCTCCCGCAGCAGGCGGCGCAGCTTCTCGTCGCTGTAGCCGAGCCAGCCCGGGGTCGTCGTGTAGGCGGGGACGCCGTGCGCGCGCACCGCGGCGATGCGCTCCTCGCGGCCCTCGGCCCCGTGCTGCAGGATTTCCCGGGCCTCCTCGCGGGTGAGGGCGTCGGTGAGATACCGGAAGTCGACGAGGTCGAGGATCTCCTCGGGGTCGAGCATCGCGAGGGTCAGCCACAGCGGCCGTCCCTCGCGGCGCGCGCGCAGGTCCCACAGCGCGTTGACCACGGCGCCGATCGCCATCGCCATCACGCCCGTCTCCGGGCCGAGCCACCGCAGCTGCGAGTCGCCGTCGAGCTCCTTCTGCATCCCGCCGAGGTCGGCGAGCACCTCCTCGACGTCCCTCCCGATCACGTGCGGCTCGAGGGCCCTGATCGCCGCGCTCTGCACGTCGTTGCCACGGCCGATGGTGAACACGAGGCTCGTCCCGGCATCGGCGGGATCCTCGGTGTCCGTGCAGATCGTGAGGTACGCGGCCGAGTAGTCGGGATCGGGGTTCATCGCGTCCGAGCCGTCGAGGTCGCGGCTCGTGGGGAAGCGGACGTCGCGGACGTCGAAGGGGACGAAGGTGCTCACCGGTGGTTGTCCTCGGTTCGGTCGGCGGGTCGGTGGGTAGGGCGGGGTCAGGCGGAGGGCGCGCTGATCGCGACGGGCGGTGCGTCCTCGCCCGCGAGGCGCACGCGCACGCCGCCCTCGGTCCAGTCGGCCGCGGGCAGCGCGCTCGCGGGGACATCGATCTCCCCGGCGGGCCCGCTGAGGAAGACATGCACGGTGCCGTCCTTCTCCACGGCGCGCGCCCAGGTCGTCCCGGGGATCTCGAGCTCGCCGAGGCCCGTGGAGCCGGCCAGGTGCGCCTTGTGCTCGGCCATGAACTCGCCGAGGCCCTCGAGGACGGCGACCTGGGGCTCGGGCAGGGTGCCGTCGGCCTTCGGGCCGACGTTGAGGAGCACGCGCCCGCCCTTGGAGACGGCGTCGACGACGTGGCGGACCGCCTGGGCGACGGTGAGGTACTGCTCGGTGCCCTCGACCTGGTTGTAGCCGAACGACAGACCGATGCCGCGGCAGTTCTCCCAGGCCTCGCCCTCGGGGATCTCCCCGGCCTGATACTCGGTGGTCACGAAATCGTGGTGGGCGCCGGAGAAACGGTCGTTGATCAGGCCCTCCGGTCGCTGCGCGTAGAAGTGCTCGAGCAGCTCGCCGAGCCCGCCGGGGCCGAAGTGGTGGTTCTCCTCGGGCCAGCCGATGTCGTTCCAGAAGACGTCGGGCGCGTAGCGGTCGATGAGGTCGCGCACGTGGGCGGAGCAGTACGTGCCGTACTCGTCGTCCCGGGGATGGGGCATGCGCTCGGCGGCGCCCTCGAGGCCGATGGGGTCCGTCGGCCGCACGTGCCAGTCCAGGCCGCCGGAGTAGTAGACGCCGAAGCGCAGGCCGGCGCCCGTGGTGGCCTCGGCGAGCTCGCCGACGATGTCGCGGCGGGGTCCGCGGGCGACCGTGTTGCGGTCCCCTGTGCCGGGGGCATCCCACAGGGTGATGCCGTCGTGGTGCTTGGTGGTGGGCACGACGTAGTCGGCGCCCGCCCGGCGGAACAGGTCCGCCCAGGCGCGGGCGTCGAACGCCGAGGCGTCCCAGGCGTCCAGGAAGTCGTCGTAGGGCGCCCCGCCGAACACCTGCTGCTGGTGCTGCTGAGCGGGCGAGCCGTCGAGCCGGATCGTGTTGAAGTACCACTCGGCGTAGGGGTTGTGGGAGAACCACTCGTGGTCGTTGTCGAAGGTGCCGAGCTCGCCGATCGGCTCCGCCCAGGCAGGGACGGCGTACGCGCCCCAGTGGATGAAGATGCCCAGCGGGGCGTCGCGGTACCAGTCGGGGTGGCGGGTGGGGAGGTCGGCCCAGCGCTGGGTGTCGTCCGCGGTCGTGGTGGGGGCGTTGTCGGAGCCGGACGCCCCGGGGGCGGAGTGCGCGGGGGCGGAGTCCCCGCGCGAAGGGGTGTCGCCGGCGGAGGTCTCGGGGGCTGTGCTCATGCTGCTGTCGGTGTCGGCGGCCATGGGTTCATCGTCTCCTCGGATGCAGGTGGTGCGGGGTCGGTCGGGAAGATCGGCGAAGAGTCAGCGGCCTCCGAAGCCGCCCATGCTCACCCCCTGCTGCAGCTGCTTCTGGAGCAGCACGACGATCAGCAGGCTGGGCAGGACGACCAGGGTGACGGCCGCCATCAGCGGCCCCCAGTCGGTGCCGCGCTCACCGGAGAACATCTGCAGGCCGATGGGCACCGTCGCCATCCAGGAGTCGTTGACGATGATCAGCGGCCACAGGAAGCTCGCCCAGTACTCGATGAACGCGAAGACGAAGACCACGGAGATCGGGGCGCGCAGCAGCGGGACGATGATGCTGACCAGGGTGCGCAGCCGTCCTGCCCCGTCGATCGTCGCGGCCTCCTCGTAGTCGGCGGGGAGGCTGAGCAGGAACTGGCGGATCAGGAAGGTGCCGAAGGCCCCGAAGGCGAAGGGGAGGATCAGCGCGGGGTAGGAGTTCACCAGGCCCAGCTCCTGCATCATCAGGTACAGCGGGATGATCAGCACCTCCTGCGGCAGCACCATCGTCGCCAGGAACGCGCCGAACAGGGTCGCGCGTCCACGGAAGGCGAAGCGCGTGAACGCATAGGCGCTGAGCACGGAGACCGTCACCGTGATCGCAGCCCCCACGAGGGCGATGAGGAAGCTGTTGACGAGGATCCGCGCGAAGGGGATGGCCGTCCACGCGGTCAGGTAGTTCGACCACTCCAAGCGGGAGCCCAGCGGGCTGGTGCCGGTCGCGAAGACCTCGTCGGTCGGCTTCAGCGACGTCGCGAGCATCCAGAGGAATGGGAAGGCGAAGGCCAGTCCCACCACGCAGATCAGGATGCGGGAGATCAGGCGGCCCGGGCGGATGCCCCTGCGGCGCGGGGCCGGGGCGGCGCGCCGGGCTGTCACGTCAGCTGTCATAGGAGACCCACCTCTTCTGCTGGCTGAACTGGACGGCGGTGATGAGCATGACGATCACGAAGAGCGCCCAGGCGAGCGCGGAGGCGTAGCCGAGGCGATCGAACGAGAAGCCGTTACGGTAGAGGTGGAGCACGAGCGTGTTGGTCGCGTTGCCCGGCCCGCCCTCGGTGAGGGCGTAGGGCTGGGCGAAGACCTTGAACGCGCCGATCACGGTCATGATCGTGCAGAAGAAGATCGTGGGCGAGAGCATCGGGAAGACCACTCGGACGAAGCGGTTCACGGGACCGGCGCCGTCGATCCGAGAGGCTTCGAGGACGGTGGGGCTGATGCCGGAGATCCCCGCCCCGAGGACGATGATGTTGTAGCCCATCCCCTGCCACAGGGACATCATCACCAGCGAGATCATCGCCCATCCCGCGGTGTTCAGCCACTGCGGACCGGTGATCCCGAGATGTGCGAGCAGGGCGTTGACCACGCCGTCGTCGTCGAGCAGGAGACGGAAGACCAGCGCGTTGCCGATCATCGGCGTCACCACGGGGATGAAGAACAGGACCCGGAAGAACGCCGCCCAGCGTCCGCCGAGGTTCATCAGCCAGTAGCTGAGCCCCAGGGCGACGGCGAGGTTCACGGCCGTGTAGAGCACCGCGAAGATCAGGGTGTTCAGCAGGCTGCGCCAGAACGCCGGGTCCCCGGCGAGCATGTACCGGTAGTTCTCCAGCCCGACGAAGCGGGGCGACCCCAGCAGCGGCCAGTCGAACACACTGATGACCAGCGAGGCCGCGAGGGGCACGACGATGAAGACGGCGAACCCGAGCATGCCTGGGCCGAGGTAGAGGACGGCGGGCCAGCGCGCCGGGCGGCCTCGGCCCGTGCGCTGCGGGCGGCGCGCGGGCGCGGCGGGGGCCGACGCGGGCGCGTGGTCGAGAGCTGCGGTCATCGTGCGGTCGCCTCCTGGATCTCGCCGAGGATCTGCTGCGCCGTCCGGCGCCCCCGGAAGCCGTCGGTCGCGTACTGGGCGAAGACCGAGACGATCTCGTTCCAGTTCGACGTGGTGACCAGCGGCTGCCCCGAGTCCGCGAGCGCGGTCACGGCGCGGACGCTGTCCTCGGGCTTCCCCTCCGCCCAGCGGTCCCGCTCCTGCGCGAGCGAAGGGAACGTGCCGCGCGCGTGGGCCACACTGCCGATGACGTTCGGGGTCGTGATGGCCGCGAGCGTCCGGAACGCCGCGGCGGGGTCGTCTGCCTCGGCTGCGATCCCGAAGCCCGACCCCTGGATCAGCCCGCGTGCATCGCCGCTGCGCGAGGGGATGACGCCGACGCCGAGGTCGTCGCCGAGGGCGTCGGCGTACACCTGGTACATCCACGGCCCGTCGACGTACATCGCGGCGGTGCCGCCCATGAGCTCCTGCTGAGCGGCCGGTTCGGAGTCCACGGCCGACGGGGCCGTCGCGACGCCGTGCTCGGTGACGAGGTCGAATCCGAACTGCATGCCCTCGACGATCGCGGGGTCGGTGAGCGTGAGACCGCCGTCGGCGACGGGGGCTCCGCCGTCGGCGAAGCCGATCGCCATGCCCAGGTGCACGAGGCCCGCGGAGATCGCGAGGCCGTGGACGTCGCCGGAGGTCAGCGCCTTCGCATCATCGAGGAAGTGGTCCGTCGTGTAGTCGAGACCGGGCAGCTCGAGACCCGCGGCCTCGAACAGGGAGCGGTTGAAGTAGAGGACCATCGGCTCGGCGTCGTACGGGACGGCGCGGATCGTGCCGTCGACCGTCATGGCGGTCATCATCGCCTCGTTGAAGGCGCCCAGGTCGACGCCCGCGTCCTGCGCGAGACCATCGAGCGGAGCGAGCAGGGGGCCGATCTCCTGCGTCCTGGCCGCCTGCGTGGTCAGCAGCGCAGGCGCGTCCTTCGCCGTCATCCGCGTCTTCGCCTTGGTCCAGAAGTCCTCGAAGCTGGGACCCTCGAGGGTGAGGGCGAATCCGGGATCCTCCTGCTTCGCGGCCCCGATGAACGCCTCCCACTGCTCGCGGTCGCTCGCGCTCGAGATCCAGGTGTACAGCCGCGTGCTGGGGTCCCCGGTGGGCCCGCCGCAGGCCGTCAGCGCACCGGAGGCGCCGAGCAGCCCCACGCCTGCGCCCGCGAGCAGCGCTCGGCGTGAGAGGAGTGCGGCCCTGTCCATCATCGGCATGTCCCACCTCTGGTCCCGAAGGTCGTCGTCGACCTTCTCGATCGTTGCGGACACCGAGCCGTCGACGCCTGCGCCTCAAGACATCGGATGTCTTCGCAACGGCACCACTCTTGAGGAAAACATGGGATGAGTCAAGAGCTGTCCGAGATGCCCTGCGTCCATCCGCGTTTTCGCATCGACGCGTCCGCATGTCAGCGGCTCGCCTCGACTCAGCTCTCCCATGGGTCTCGGACGCTCGCCCATAGGTCCTCGGATGTATCGCGGGTCGGGCGGTGCATCGACCGCTGTGCCGCACCGCGGATCGCGATAGCGTGCCCGCATGGCAGCACGGCGGCTGCAGGCACTCCGGTCGCCGATCGACGACCCACGAGGAGCCCCATGTCCAGCCCCAGCCATGCGTCGCCCGCAGCACACGGCGCCCCGTCTCCCCGACCCCGCCCGAACATCGTCTTCGTCATGTCCGACGACCACGCGGCGCACGCGATCTCCGCCTACGGCAGCCGCGTGAACTCCACCCCGCACATGGACCGTCTCGCGAGGGAGGGCGCGCGACTGGACGCCATGTACTGCACGAACTCGATCTGCACGCCGTCGCGCGCGTCGATCCTCACCGGTACCTACAGCCACATCAACGGCGCCGCGACGCTCTACACCGAGTTCGACCATCGCGTGCCCACGGTCTCGGAGGCGCTGCAGAGCGCCGGCTACGCGACAGCGCTGTTCGGCAAGTGGCACCTGGGCGACTCGCCGTCGGCCCTGCCGCGCGGCTTCGACGCCTGGCGGATCCTCCCCGGCCAGGGCGAGTACTGGGACCCGCGGCTGCTCACGCCCGACGGCGAGGAGCAGCACGAGGGCTACGTGACCGATCTGCTCACGGACATGGCCCTCGACTGGATCGACGAGGAGCGCGCACAGCGCCCGTTGGCCCCCTTCTGCCTGATGCTCCATCACAAGGCACCGCACCGGCCGTGGATCCCGCACCCCCGGCATGCCGAGCTCCACCCCGTGGGCAGCATCCCCGAGCCCGACACGCTCCTCGAGGACCTCTCGACCCGCTCGCAGGCGGTGCAGGGAGCGCGCATGTCGATCGCCGACGACCTCACCCGCACCGACGTCAAGGAGGACATGCCCGCCGAGCTGCGCGCCGACGACCGGCGCGAGGACCGCGCCCGCTGGAACTACCAGCGCTACCTGCGCGACTACCTGCAGACCGTCCAGGCGGTCGACGACAGCGTGGGCCGGGTGCTCGACCACCTCGATCAGCTCGGCATCGCCGAGGACACCCTGGTCGTCTACACCTCGGACCAGGGCTTCTTCCTGGGCGACCACGGCCTGTTCGACAAGCGCCTGATGTACGACGAGTCCCTGCAGATGCCCATGCTCGTGCGCTGGCCCGCCGAGGTCCCGGCGGGCTCGCGCGTGACCTCGATGCTGCGCAACGTCGACATCGCCGCGACCCTCCTCGATGTCGCCGGGGTCGATCCCGAGCAGGCGATGCCCGGCCAGCAGGGGCGCAGCTTCCGCCCGCTGCTGCGCGGCGAGGAGATCGAGGACTGGCCGCGCGCCGTCTACTACCGCTACTGGGAGCACGACGACCCCGCCCACCATGCCCCGGCGCACTACGGGATCCGCACCGAGGACTTCGCGTACATCGACTACTACGGCGCGGGCCTCGGTGCACCGGGCGCCTCGGATCGCATCTTCGAGCGCGAGTACGAGCTCTATGACCTGCGCACCGATCCCCGGGAGCTCCGCAACGTGGCCGGCGATCCCGCCTACGCGGGGATCCGGGCGGATCTCGCCGCGCAGCTCGCGCAGATGCAGGCCGAGGTCGGCGACCACCCCTACACGGGGCCGGGCAGCTGGCGTCCCGACTGGAACCACGGCACCGCCTCGGCGCGCGACGCGGACGCGGAGACCCGGTCGACGGGCGACTGAGCCGGGCGCCCGCCCAGCCACCCTGCGGAGCGCGACCGATCGTCCACGGAGCACGGCCGGCCATCCACGGGGCGCGGCCGATCGTCCACCGGGCGCGACCGATCGTCCCGTGCGCCACAGCATGTTGCGATAGTTCGCATTCCTAACTACATTGGGGCAACGTGCCCACCGATGATTTCCCCCAGGACCTGACGCTCGCCTGCAGCCGCTTCGTGCGGCTCGCCGCGCGCCGCGCGGACGTCGGCGTCTCCTCCGTCTCCTGGCGGGTGGTGAGCACGATCGAGCAGCGGGGACCGCTGCGGCTCAGCGAGATCGCCGAGCGCGAGAGGGTCACCCGCCCCACGGCGACCACCGTGGCGAAGCGGCTCGAGGAGGAGGGCCTGGTCTTCCGGACCCCCGATCCCGCCGACTCGCGCTCGGTCCTCGTCGACATCACCCCCGCCGGCCGCGAGAAGCTCGCCGACTGGCGCGGCCGCATGAATCACGGCGTCGGCCCCATCCTCGACGAGCTCGGGGACGACGACCGGCGCACCCTCGCGCAGGCCGCCGAGATCCTGGCGCGGATCGTGGAGACCCACGACTCCGCACCTCCCGCGGCCGACCCCTCGCCTCCCGCGGCAGACTCCGCACCTCCCGGCACCTGACCCGTCGGCGGCGCCGCGCCCCGACCCGGCGGCGTCTCCCGCACCCGACCCGGCGGAGCCGCCCGCGCCCCGCTCCCCCGAACCCGCCCCATCGATCATGAGAAGGTCACCGATCGCATGACAGCCCCTTCCGCCACGGACCCGCACACCGCGGGCTCCGCGCCCACCCCCGCATCGAACGCCGCACCGACCCTGCGCGACGCCTTCCACCAGCCCAAGGCCGTGTGGGCGATCGCCTTCGCCGCGACGGTGTCCTTCATGGGCATCGGTCTGGTGGACCCGATCCTCCCCGCGATCAGCTCCCAGCTCGACGCCTCCCCCACGCAGGCGATGCTGCTGTTCACCAGCTACCTGTTCATCACCGCGATCGCCATGTTCTTCACGAGCTGGTTCAGCTCGAAGGTCGGCGTGCGCACCACCCTGCTGATCGGCCTCGCGCTCGTGGTCGTCTTCGCGGCGCTCGCCGGCGCGTCCGGCTCGGTCAGCGAGATCATCGGCCTGCGCGCCGGCTGGGGACTGGGCAACGCCCTGTTCATCTCCACCGCGCTCGCGGCGATCGTGGGCGCGACCGCCGGCCCGTCGGGCGGCGCGATCATCCTGTACGAGACCGCGCTGGGCATCGGCATGGCGCTCGGCCCGCTGCTGGGCGGCCTCCTGGGCAGCGTCTCCTGGCGCGCCCCGTTCTTCGGCACCGCGGCGCTCATGGCCATCGGCTTCATCGCCATCACCGCCCTGCTGAAGAAGGAGGCCAAGCCGGTCCACGTCTCGCCCCTCGCCTCCCTGCGGGCGCTGGGCAACCCGGCCCTGCGCACCCTCGCGCTCGTCGCGATCTTCTACAACTTCACGTTCTTCGTGATGCTCGCCTACTCCCCGTTCCCGCTCGAGGCCGCCGCCGCGGCCCAGGGCAAGGAGTTCGGCGCCATGCAGATCGGCGGCGTCTTCTTCGGCTGGGGCGTATGCCTCGCGATCACCTCGGTGTTCGTCGCCCCGATCCTCACCCGCAAGCTGGGCCTCATCCCCACGCTGCTGACCATCGAGGGCCTGCTGGCCGTGCTCATGCTGGGCCTCGCCCTCGCGCACGGCTCCATGATCGGCATCATCGTGCTGATCATCGTGGGCGGCCTGCTGCTGGGCGTCATGAACACGGCACTCACCGAGACCGTCATGGAGGCCACGGACCTGCCGCGCGGCGTGGCCAGCTCCGCCTACTCGGGCGTGCGCTTCCTGGGCGGCGCGATCGCCCCGGCCGTCGCCGGCCCGCTCTCCGAGGCCGTCGGCGCCGCCGCCCCGTACATCCTGGGCGCGATCACCGTGGCGCTGAGCATGCTGATGCTCGTCATCGGCCGACGCCACCTCTCCCACGTCGGTCAGCAGCACCACCTGACCAGCGAGCAGGAGGCCGAGGCCATCACCGCCGGCGACGAGGTGTGACCCTCCGCCCGCTCCTTCGGCCTAATCGGCCCCATCGGCCGTGAGAAGTACGAAACGGTTGCCAAGATCGAAAGAGGGACACCGTTAGAAAGTATAAAGAGTAGTGAAGGGGCGGTGGCACCCCCCCCCGGCCCCTCGGCCCAAAACGCCCCAAGGGCCCGTGAGAAGTACGAAACGGTTGCCAAGATCGATCTGGGCAACCGTTTCGTACTTCTCACGAGTCTTCTCGGTACGCCGGGACACTCAGGAGGCCCCGCTACCTGCATGCAGCGCGGATGGAATCGAAGGTGCGCAGCAGCGAGCCGCCGGGTGACGTCAGCCTCTCCAGCCGTGTCGGAGCAGGGCATCGGACACTCTGCTGACCGCCCGGTTGCCAGCACGGCGGAGGTCCGCGGCGACAGTGCGCACTTCGATCCAGCCGTGACGGAGCCGGGCCTCGGTCCGGGCGATGTCACGCTCCTGCTGTTCACGGGTCAGGTGCGACGGCCCCTCGTGCTCGGCGCAGACACGGAACTCCGGCCAGGAGAGGTCCGGCTCGCCCAGGTCCACCGTGCCCTCGACGATCGCGATGTTGAGCTGCGGCTCCGGAAGGCCCGCGCGCTCCAGATGCAGGCGCAGCATGGTCTCGGCCGGAGAGTCGCTGC
Organism: Brachybacterium halotolerans; assembly: GCF_016623465.1. Classification (GTDB taxonomy): domain Bacteria; phylum Actinomycetota; class Actinomycetes; order Actinomycetales; family Dermabacteraceae; genus Brachybacterium; species Brachybacterium halotolerans. Next base: position 2,122 of record NZ_JAEDAJ010000011.1, on the reverse strand, counting down.
CCACGCGCGCCTGGTCCAACGCCGCCCGCAGCGCTTCGTTGCCGCGCCGCCCCGGACGGCTCGCAACGGATCCCTGAAGCTCGTCGAGGCTCGCGTAGGGGCGCCGGCGCCCTTCGAAGCGGAACCTGGGATGGCGGAGGAGGTGGTCGGCGACGGATGTCAGCTCGTCGCGATCGAGGAGGGTCGAGAGGTCTCCCAACGTGCGGACCCGCGACGTCAGTCGGACGCCTCCCGTCTCCATCACCTCGTGCGCACCGAGCGCTCCGAGCTGGTGCCATCGCACGTAGGGTGCGTGGCGGCGTCGCGTCCTCGCGGCGAGGTCGAGCAGCCCCGTCTCGCGAGCAAGGTGGCGGAACGGAAGGGGCATCCCGAGCAGTTCCGCCGCGGTCGGACCGCAGATGACGGCGTCGGGCGCGTCGCTGCAGAATGCACGGGCGAGATCGGAGACCGTGACGTCCTCACCCGTGCGCGCGTAGACGCCGCGGGATAGCCGACGCACGTCCGGGGCCCTGAGTCGCTGCGCGCCGATGCCGAGAGCGCGGGCTTCGGCCACCGTGAACGCGGTGGCGAGGCTCTGCGGCAGGGATGACCGGCGCGGGGGCATGGCGAACAGGATGCCCGCGGGCGCGCCGCGCACCGGAAGTTATCCACAGCGCCGGTCCTCCACACTGCTGGGACCAGGGAGCCGGCGGGTTCCCAGCACCGAGCAGCGGGCACAGTCTCGTGAGAAGTACGAAACCGTTGCCATCAGCGCTGATGGCAACGGTTTCGTACTTCTCACGGGATGACCCGAGCGGGCAGCCGGGCGCATCACGCGCTCGCGCGATGCGGACCGGTTCGCGGCGTCGCGCAGCTCACTCTTGCGCTCGCTCGTGTTAGCGATATATCGTGATGCTGTCACGACATGAACGACCGTAAGGAGATCACTCATGCGACGCCATCACGATCATCACGACGAGCATCAGGAACTCGACCCGCGCGCTCTGCGCCGGGCACTCATGCGACGCGGCGGCCAGCGCCGGCGCGCCGAGGAAGGAGGGGCCATGTACCCCGACGGCATGGGCTTCGGCCCTCGCGAGCAGCGCGGCGGTCCCCGGGCGGGCCGCGGCCCGGGCGATCACCCGGGCCATCCCGGACCCCCGGAGCACCCCGAGCGTCCGGAGCGTCCCGGACACGCTGAGCACCACGGCTTCGACCAGCACGGTCGAGGTCACGCCCATCCGGGCGCCGACGGCCGCGAGTTCGACGCGCGCGGCTTCGACGGCTCCGAGTTCGAGGGCCGCGGTCCCGGATTCGGCGGACACGGCTTCGGAGGACGCGGTGGACGCGGCTTCGGCGGTCCGGCCGGTCCCGGCGGACGCGGCTTCGGCGGACCGGGTGCCCCCGGGTTCGGCGGACGCGGTCCCGGGGGCCCCGGCTTCGAGGATGCCGACGGCTCGGGCCGCGGCTTCGGGCCGCGCGGCGGACGCGGTCGTGGCCGTGGACGCGGACGTCGGCCCCGCGGTGACGTGCGCACGGCCGTCCTGCTGCTGCTGAGCGAGGAGCCGATGCACGGCTACCAGCTCATGCAGACCATCGACGAGCGCACGGGCGGGACGTGGTCCGTCAGCCCGGGCGCGATCTACCCGACGCTCTCCCAGCTCGAGGACGAGGGCTTCGTCGAGATGTCGAAGGAGGGCGGGCGCAAGCTCGCCACCCTCACCGACTCCGGCAAGACCCATGTTGAGGAGAACCAGGCGTCCTGGTCGGACCCCTTCGCGGGCGAGGACGACTCCTTCGCGCAGGGTGCGCTAGATCTGCGCAGCTCGCTGCGGGACCTCACGGGCGCCGTCCGCGAGGCCACCCGTTCGGGCGAGTCCCAGCACATGAGCCAGGTCGCCGAGGTCCTCACCGATTCCAAGCGCTCGATCTACCGGATCCTCGCTGGCGATGTCCCGGCCGCTGCGAGCGGTGCGGACGGCACCGGGGCGGAGAGCGACGAGTCGGACCCGTCGTCCCCGTCGGACGCGTCCGACACGTCGTCCCCGTCGGAGCAGTCGGAGCAGTCCGGCGAGCAGACCGCCTGACGTCCTGACGCGCTCCGCGCGCACGGAAGCGGGCGCCGCCCCCCCCCGGGGGGGGG
>NZ_JAEDAJ010000010.1:76304-91926 GCF_016623465.1 Brachybacterium halotolerans | reverse complement strand
CGAGCACGATTCCCCTCCCCTCCACCGGGCCTGACGTTCTATACCCCCAAGAATACCCGACGAAACGGACACCACAAGAGGCCGAAGAGAATCTGTGGACAACTTTATCCGTTCCTCCACAACCCCCACTTACCCACAAACCTACCCACCACAAAACACACTCACCCCCACCCCGACCCCCGAATGCCCCACCCCCATGCTGAGCGAAGTCACCGCGCGACGAGCAGCCAGGCAGCAGGGAGGGAGGCACGGCACCACGGCACCACGGCACTTGGACACCGCACTCCGGTACCGGCGATCGCCGGCCAGCGCCACGGCAACACCACCCGGATTGCTCGAATCACATGGTCATGCACGGGCCGGCAACGGTGCACAGGCCACGGGCGCGCACGCCGCACGTGACATCCGGATCGAGAGCTCCGGGCTCAACGGACCCACGTTCCGTCTTGCGTCTGGCACCGCCCCGGCAACCCCAGACGTACTCCCCACGGCCGCCCCACCCCCAGCGACCGGCCCATCGACCGTCACTCCCCCACGGCTACAGCCGCGGCCCCCGCGCGGCCTTCCCCGAGGACGGATCGAACTGCGCCTCGGCACGCCGCGCACGGGCGCTCTCGAGGCGCATGCGCCAGGGCGAGTAGCGCTCGGCGGCGAGAGCTAGGCGCAGGCCATGGGCGAGGACCTGACTGGTGGGCGTGGGTTTGAGGGCGGCGAGGCGCTCGCGATGCTCCAGGAGCTCGCCGCCCATCCCGGCGGCGCTCCACCACATGGCGATCTGGGCGAGCTGCGAGTGGGAGTCGAGGATCCCGTGGCCGGTGCCGGGCACGCTCAGCAGATGCGCGCCGGGGATGAGGTCGGCGGCGTCGCGGGCGATCTGCGGCGGGGTCACGAGGTCGTCCTCGCCGCTCAGCACGAGCGTGGGCGCGGTGACGCCGGAGGCGAGGGTGCGCAGGTCGGGGGCGAGGGAGCGCGCAGTGGGCGAGGGCACCTGACGCGCCTGCTCGCCGGAGATCAGGAGAGGGTCCAGGGGGCCGCCGTCGGCGTGCGCGCCGATGCCGAGCTGGGTGTGGGCGATGCGGGCGACCAGATCGGGCTCGCTCACGTAGCGCGTGGACTGCAGCCATTCCTGGGTGAGTGCCTGCCAGACGCTCGTCCAGGTCAGCTGCCCGCGGCCCACCGCGAGCTGGTCCACGAGCTCGCGGACGTCCCCGGTGCCCCCGTACTCGTGCACGGCGAGGATGACGGGGCCCGCGCGGCGGGCATCGATCACGGCCTGGTCGTCGAGGCGGCGCAGGGTGCTGGCGATGGTGTCGGTGCGCAGGTCCGTCCCCTCCCAGTAGCGCGCGCGGAAGGCGCGCTGGGAGATGAGCTCGTCGTCGGGCGCGAGCAGCGGGGAGTCGAGCACCAGGGCCCCCACGCGCTCGGGGTGACGGGCGGCGAAGGCGAGCGAGAGGTAGGCGCCGTACCCGCAGCCGTAGAGGACGGTGCGGCCCACGAGCGCGTGGTCGAGAGCCGCGCGCAGGTCCTCGACGGCCTCGTCGACGTCCATCGCGTGGGGCGGCAGGTCGTGCCCCTCGGAGTCGAGGCGGGAGAGGCCGACGCCGCGGTGCTCGGGCATGATCACGTCGAGCCCGCGAGAGGCGAGTGAGCGTCGCAGCAGGTCGTAGGGGACGACGGAGGCGCCGCCCGGCCCGTCGGGCACCACGGTCACGACGGGCGTGGCGAGGTCGCGGTGCACCGCGGCGGCGCGTCGGCCGGTGCGCGGCGGGTTCACCCTCGCGTAGCGCAGGGGGAACAGTCGGCGGTCGTCGGCCGAGATCTCCCGCTGCACGGTCATCAGGTCGTTGCGGACCGTGAGCAGCTCGTCCTGACCGGTACGGCGGAGGAACTCGGGGACCGAGCGCATCAGGCGCCAGCGCCCCCATCGGCGCCTGCCCGGCCCCCGTCGGCCCCGATCCGCGCCCACAGGAAGGCATACATGAGCGCGTTCATGCGCGCGGCCTGCTCGTTCGTGGCGGCGCCGCCGTGGCCGCCCTCGATGTTCTCCCACGAGCGGACGTCGGCCCCGAGCGATTCGAGCGCGGCGGTCATCTTGCGCGCGTGGCCCGGGTGCACGCGGTCGTCGCGCGTGGAAGTGAGCAGGAAGACGGGCGGGTACTCGGTGCCCTCGGCGAGCAGGTGGTAGGGGCTGAAGGTGCGGATGAACTCCCAGTCGGAGGTGTCGGGGTCGCCGTACTCGGCCATCCAGGAGGCTCCCGCGAGCAGGTGCGAATAGCGCTTCATGTCCAGCAGCGGCACCTGGATGATGACGGCCCCGAACAGCTCGGGGTACTGGGTGAGCATGTTGCCCGTGAGCAGTCCGCCGTTGGAGCCGCCGCGCACGGCGAGATGGTCGCGGTCGGTGACGCCGCGCTCGACGAGATCGCGCGCGACGGCCGCGAAGTCCTCGTAGGCGCGGTGGCGATGCTCCTTGAGGGCGGCCTGGTGCCAGGCCGGTCCGTACTCGCCGCCGCCGCGGATGTTTGCGACGACGTAGGTGCCGCCCCGCTCCAGCCAGGCCTTGCCGATCGTGCCGAGGTAAGCGGGGGTCATGGAGATCTCGAAGCCGCCGTACCCGTAGAGCAGGGTCGGGGCGGGGCCGACGGGGGCTCCGTTCGCGGCCTTCTCCGCTCCGCCCGCCTCGGTCCTCCCGATCTGGAAGTACGGCACGCGGGTGCCGTCCTCGCTGGTCGCGAAGTGCTGGGTGACCTCGAGGCCGCTCGCGTCGAAGCGGGCGGGCGAGGCCTTCACGGTCTCGAGCTCGCTCGGCTCGCCTCCCTCGGGGACCTCGCCGAGGTCGCCCAGCAGCAGGGTCGTGGGGGTGAGGAAGTCGGTGACGGTCACCCAGATCTCGTCGGACTCGTCGGCGTCGACCGCGCGCACGTCGATCGCGCCGGTGAGCTCGGGGTAGAGGTCGCTGCGCACCCAGGCGCCGTCCTCCGCGCGGTAGTGGACCTCGAGGCGGTGCACGACGTCCTCGAGGATCGTGAGCACCAAGGTGCCGCGGGTGATCGTGAGATCGGCGAGCGAAGTGCTGGGCGTGGGCTCGAAGAGCACGTGGAGGTCCGAGGCCGACGGCCCCTCCGGGGCGCTCGCGAGTAGGGTGTCGGCGTCGGCGACGAGGAGCGAGCCGGCCGCGAAGGTGTCCTCGCCGACCTGCCAGTCGCTGCGCGGGAGGAGGATCGCGAGGTCGCGGTGGGCGCTGGCCTCCATGTCCCGCGGGACGGGGACGACGGTGAGCGAGGGCCCCGACCCGTCAGCCCCGTCGGCGCCGTCGGTCGCGTCAGCCCCGTCGGCCCCGCCCGTCCAGTCGACGACCCTGAGCGTCGTGTCGTAGAAGGCGTGCATCTGCACGATCCAGTCGCGCTCCCAGCCGGGGGTCTGGTCGTGGGAGGCGAAGACCGACATGTCCCGCTCGTCGGCCTCGAAGACCAGCTGGGCGTCGGCGAGCGCGGTGCCGCGGGACCAGATCCGCGCCTGGCGTGCGTAGCCGGAGGTGGTGAGCGTGCCCTCGCCGAAGTCGGTCGTCACCCAGACGGTGTCCGCGTCGATCCAGTGCACGTCCCCCTTGGCCTCGGGCCGCACGAATCCGCCCTCGGACTCGGGGACGAAGCGGCGCTCCTCGAGGTCGAACTCCCGGGTGACGTCGGCGTCCGAGCCGCCGCGCGACAGGGAGACGAGGGCCCGCCGGTACGGCTCGCCCTCCGCGGGCCGGAGCAGCTGCGCGCCGTGCCAGACCCAGTTCTCGCCCTCGTCGCGACCCAGGGCGTCGACGTCCAGCAGCACGTCCCATGAGGGGTCGTCGGTGCGGTAGCTCTCGAGCGTGGTGCGGCGCCAGAGGCCGCGCTCGTGCTCGGCGTCGGTCCACACGTTGTACAGGAACTCCCCGCGCTTGACGACCATCGGGATGCGGTCGCTCGCGTCGAGGATCGTGAGGATGTCGGAGCGCAGGTGCTCGCTGAGCGAGCCGTCGGCCGCAGCGTCGACGGCTTCAGCGGCTCCTCCGGAGCGGGGGTCGGCGATCGCATCGATCTCCGCCTCGGCGCGGGCGTTGCGTTCGCGCACGTGGGCGAGCGCCTCCTCGCCGGTGACGTCCTCGAGCCAGAGCCAGGGATCCTCGCCGGTCTCGGGGCTGGGCAGTGATGCGGTCATCGGGTCTCCTCGAGAGTGGCGACGAATGCGTCCAGGACGTGCTTCCAGGTGGTCTTCCATGCCTCGCGGGCGTCGGCGTCGGCGAGTCCCTTGTGCTCGATCGCGAGGATGCTGCGGGGCGCGCCGCCCGCGGCGCCGTCGTCCTTGGCGCGCAGGTTCATGCTGACGCGGCTGCCGTCCGGCCCATCGACGCGCCAGTAGCGCCAGGCCTCCGTGCTGCTCGTCCGCGCCTCGCCGAGGCCGAGCTGCGCCCGGCGAGCGGCGTCCTGGAAGGCGTCCCAGGCCTCGAGCACCGCGTCGGGCGCGCTCGGCACGGTGCGCGAGGCGCTCACGGCAAAGTCGCCGGCGCTGGTCTGACCGACGTCGCGGCGGCCGATCGACTGCTCGAAGGCGATCGCGATGCCCTGGGCCCACCAGTCCTCGATGTTCCAGCGCTCGTGGATCGTGCGGGCCAGAGCGGCGTGGTCCATGCCGCGACCGCCGGCGTCCTCGAGACGCGCGGTCCAGACGTCGAAGGGCACGCCGGTGGCGTTCTCGATCGCGCGCGCCCGCGGGGGCGCGGGGCGGGCGTCCTCGTCGGTCATGGCCCCACAGTAGCGGCCGGGCGGGGTGCGTCGGGCGGCCGTGGCAGACTCGATGCCATGCGTCGACGCACCGCTCTGCTGCTTCCCCCGCTCGTGCTGCTCCCCCCGGTCGCCGCGCTCTCCGCGTGCACCGGCGGAGGGGGCTCCGGCGGGGGTTCGTCCGACGGCGGCGCGAACGGGTCGGGCGCGTCCGACGGCGGCTCCGGGTCCGACGGCGGCGCGTCGTCCGACGGCGGCTCCGCCTCGTCCTCCCCCGCCTCGCCGACGCCCACCGCCGATCCCGCGGAGCAGCACGCCCAGGACCTCACGATCGAGCAGGCGGCCGCGCAGCTCGTGCTCGCCGGCATCCCCGCCGGGACGACCCCGAAGCGCTCGCTGACCGCCGAGCTCGGCATCGGCGGCTTCTTCCTGCTGGGGACCTGGGACAGCGCAGCCGCCGTGCGCTCCGTGGTCGAGGGCGTCGACGACGAGGTGGCCGAGGACGGCATCGCCCCGCTGCTGTGCGTGGACCAGGAGGGCGGGCAGATCCGCATGCTGCGCGGGGACGCCGCACGGCGGACCCCGTCGGCCGCCGACCTCGGCGCCGAGGGGACCGACGCCGTCACCGCGGCGTACCGGAGCATCGGCGAGGACCTGCACGCCCTCGGTCTGCACGCGGCCCTCGCGCCGGTCGCGGACACCGTCGACCCCGAGCTGGGACGGGCGAACGCCCCCGTCGGGAAGATCGACCGCGGCTTCGGGACCGATCCGGACACGGTGGCCGACTGCGTGGTCGCGGCCGTCGAGGCCCTGGACGCCCAGGGCACCGCCTCCGCGCTCAAGCACTTCCCGGGCCTGGGCCGGGTGCGCGGGAACACCGACTTCTCGGCGACGGGCATCACCGACGAGACGACGGATGCGGACGATCCCTACCTCGAGCCGTTCCGCGCGGGCATCGAGGCCGGCGCGGACATGGTCATGCTCTCGAGCGCCCTGTACCCGCGGATGGATCCGGGCAGTCCCGCGATGTTCTCCTCGGCGATCGTGACGGACGTGCTGCGCGGCAGGCTGGGCTTCGACGGGCTCGTGGTCTCCGACGACGTGGGCAGCGCGGCGGCCGTGCAGGACGTGCCGCTCGGCGAGCGCGCGACCCGCCTGCTCGAGGCGGGCGGCGACGTGGTGCTCACCGCGGACCCGTCGCTCGCCGGCGACCTCGTGGACGCGATCGCGGCCTGGGCGCAGGACTCCGAGAAGGCCGAGCGCCGGGTGCGCGAGTCCGCGGCGCGCATGCTGCGCGTCAAGCGGTCCCGGGGCGTCGACGGGGTCTGAGCCGTCCCTGGGCGGACACGGTGCGGGCACGGCCCGCTGTGGGAGAATCCCTGCGGCGGACCACAGCAGCGTGAGGAGCACACATGGCGGGGAGCCCGGGACCGGAGGAGGACGACGCCCCCTCCCTGCCCGACCTCTCCGACTCCTCGCAGCGCGAGGCCCTGCCCGACTACTCCGCGCAGGCCCGGGACGTCACCGCTCCCTACGCGAAGCCCGACGAGACCGGCCGCTCCCGCGCGCGCGTCATCGTCATCACCGTGATCGTCTGCGCCGTGGTGCTCATCGCGGTGATCGCACTGATCCTCTCGCAGACCGTCTTCAAGCAGATGACCGGCGACGACTCGCACACGCCGACCGCCGCGGCCTCCCGCAGCAGCTCGGGCGAGGGCGAGTACGTCCCCGACCCGAAGGATCCCGACCTCGCCCCTCCCCCGCCGATCTTCACGCAGAAGCCGACCACCGACTGCTCGATCCCCGACGGCTCGAGCGGTGACGTGAGCACCTCGGGACGCACGGTCCGCGGCGGCCACCTCGAGTACACGCGGCCCGACGGCTGGACGTACCCGTGGACGGATCAGGCCCTGCCGTACATGACCAATGTGAACGGGTACGGCCGCCAGGTCGAGAACAACTGGTACAGCGTCGTGAACGTCGGCAGCGTCGAGTGGCCCGAGTCCGAGGGCAAGTACCCGGGCGATGAGAAGGCCGCGGTCGCGATCTTCCAGTGCTACGCGACCACCGCCGGCGTGCTGGTGGAGTTCGGCGAGAACCCGACCGTCACCGACTACCGCAGCGAGGAGACGACGGTCGACGGCCACGACGCATGGATCGTCCAGGCTACCTATCATTTCGAGGACCCCTCGCAGCTCCAGGACACGAGCGCCTCGATCGTCACCGCGATCGTGGTCGACACCGACGACGGCCCGCAGGCCGTCGCCTCGGACGTCGCCGCCGACGTCCCCGAGCACGCCGACGCCCTCGACCAGATCATCAAGAGCCTCAAGGTCGTCTGATCCCCGGAGCCGCCCCGTGCACCCGTCGTCCCCTCCCTCCTCGACCCCCTCCTCCTCGTCCGCTCCCTCCCCCGGCCGGTCCGGCTCGCGCCGCGCCCTCACCGCAGGGGCGGTCTCGTTCCTCGCGGTGTTCGTGCTGATCGTGGGCGGGGCTCTCGGGGTGCGGGCTGCGCTCGGCGGCTCGGACGACCCGACGCCCAGCCCGTCGGCCGGCCCCTCGGACGGCGGCGGCTCGCAGAGCCCGAGCGCCTCGGCCTCCGTGGAGCCCGAGCGCTGCTGGACCAGCCCGGACGAGTCGAAGCGGACCTCCCAGAACTCGGGGAGGACGCTGCGCGGCGGCGGCCTCGAGTTCACCGCGCCCGACGGCTTCGACCAGCGGCAGACGTCCACTCCCCTGCCCTTCACCGAGGACACCCAGATGGCCCTGGCGACGGTCGAGCGCAACTGGTACTCCACGATCACCGTCGGGAAGCTGCGCTGGCAGGACGGCGTGGAGTACCCCGGCGCCGAGGTGGCGTCCGGGCGTCTCATGGACTGCCTGCTGTCCAACAGCGGGATCTGGGGCGGGACCTCGCAGCGCACGCTCGAGCACCGCAGCACCACCAAGGTCACGATCGACGGCATGGACGGCTTCAGGACCACCGGGGACCTGATGTTCGGCCAGTCCGACCTCGAGAAGGTGACGGGCGAGAAGATCACGATGATCGTCGTGGACACTCCTGAGGGGCCGAGCTTCTTCGCCTCGGAGGCCGCGATCGACATCGACGAGCACGTGAAGGCCGCCCAGGAGGCCGAGGACTCCCTCGCCGGGGTCGGCTAGAGGATCGGGATCGGGATCATACGATCGCGGAGGCCAGGCGGCAGGTGTTGTCCAGGATCTGCTTCCAGAAGGGGCGGGTGCGCCACTCCTCGAGGGTGAGCTCGCGGCTGCGCGAGCGGTAGACGTCCTCCACCTCGTGCATCTTCTCCATGAAGTCCGTGCCGCCCACCATGAGCGAGCTCTCCATGTCCAGCAGGAACGAGCGGATGTCCATGTTGGAGGAGCCCAGCACCGTCACCGAGTCGTCGACCGTGACGTGCTTGGCGTGCAGGATCTTCGGCGCCTCGTAGCGCTGGATGCGCACGCCGGCCTCGAGGAGCGCCGTGTAGTAGGAGCACTGGGCGTGGTCGACGAGGAACTGATCGCCCTTCTCGGAGACGAACAGCTCGACCTCGACGCCGCGCTTTGCGGCCGTGACCAGGGCGTACAGCATCGACTCGTCGGGCACGAAGTACGGGCTGACGGCGGTGATGCGCTTCTCGGCGCTGTAGAAGAGCTGGTTGAACAGCAGCAGGTTGTTCTCGAGCACGAAGCCCGGTCCGCTGGGCACGATCTGGCACTCGTAGGTGCCGGAGGTGTCCGGGGAGGGACGGACCACCTGGTCCTCGGGGATCGACTCGCCGGACTCGAGGTACCAGTCGGTCCCGAACAGCAGGTTGACCTCGGAGACGATCGGGCCGCGCAGGCGGATCATCGTCTCCTGCCAGCGGACGCCCTCGCGCGCGCCCTTCGCACTCGCGTAGGCCGAGTCGATGAGGTTCTGGCTGCCCATCCAGCCGACCTCGCCGTCGACGATCAGCAGCTTGCGATGGTTGCGCAGGTCGGGCCGCTGCAGGGCGCCGTCGCGCAACGGCTTGATCGGCATCATCGGGTAGTGCTCGATGCCGTGGGCGTCCAGCAGGCGCCGCATGGGTCGGTACACGCTCCAGTACTTCATGGAGCCGTAGTGGTCGTAGAGGAAGCGCACCTTCACACCGCGGTCGGCGGCCTCGGCGACGGCGTCGAAGAAGGGACGCGTGGTCTCGTCGAGCCCGGCGATGTAGAAGAGCACGTGGACGGTCTCCCGCGCCGTGCGGATGTCCTCGGCCATGCGCCGTATCGAGGCCTCGTACTCGATCTCGAGGTCCGCGGAGTTGTTGCCGGTCAGCGGGTACGCGCCGAGCTCGCGGTTCAGGGCGACGGCGGACTGCAGCCAGCTCGGGCTGTCCTCGTCGAGGTCGCTGTCGGGGATGTCGTGCGCGCGCACCTTCATGAGGCGGTTGACCACGGCCTGCTTCCGGCGACGCTTGCGCGGCAGCTGCGTGTTGCCCAGCAGCAGGAACAGCGGGAAGCCGACGAGCGGGAACACCATGATCGCCAGCAGCCACGCGAAGGCGCTCGCGGGGCGGCGGTTGCGCGGCACCACGAGCACCGCGGTCACGCGCAGGATGATGTCGACGGCGAAGGCGACGTACGGCGCGATGAGCACGACGTGCTCGACGAGCCAGGTCCAGGTCTCCACACGCTCTCCTCGTCGGCCGGCGGGCCGGGTCGACGGGCGCGGCCGGGAGCTCCGGCCGTCCGTCGGACCCGTCCGTCGGCCCTCAGCTCGTCAGTTGTTGCGCAGGATCGAGAGGATCCGCAGGATCTCGATGTACATCCACACGAGTGTCACGGTGATGCCGAAGGCGCAGCGCCAGGCGTAGCTGCGGTCCACCCCGGCGCGCACGCCGCGCTGGACGTCCTCGAAGTCCATGACCAGGGAGTAGGCAGCCATGACGACGGCGAGAGCGCCGATCACGAGGCCCAGCAGGCCGGTGCGCAGGTCGGTGCCCGTGACCAGCATGAGGCCGATGTTGACCAGGCAGAACAGCAGGTAGGCGACCATCGCGACCGCGAAGATCTTGGTGAGCACCGGAGAGGTGCGCAGCACGCCGATGCGGAACAGCACGAGCACCGTGGTGGCGACCGCGAGGGTGCCGAGCACGGCCTGCAGGGCGATGCCCGGGTACACCCGCTCCATCATGGCGCTGAATCCGCCCAGGGCCGCGCCCTCGAGCGCGGCGTAGGCGAGCACGAGGACCGCCGAGGGCCGCTTCTTGAAGGAGTTCACCATCGCGAGGACGAAGCCGCCGAGGAAGCCGACGACCATCGCTCCGATCGCGATCCCGTAGCCGAGCTTCTCGCCCTCGGTGCCGCCGACGACGCCGAGGGCGACGGGCAGGAGGCAGAAGACGACGCCGACCACGATGGTGACGCCGAGCGTCGCGGTGATCGCGTTGAGGGCGTCCCGCATGGTCATGCGGCCGGTGTCGTGGCCGGTCGCGGCGGGGCGCGCGTAGAGGGACTCGAGGTCCGGGGCCTGCTGGGTCTGCTGCGTCCCCTGCCCCGTCGCGGGGAAGTCGCTCCTGAAGTCCGGCGAGGCGGCGTACTGGCCCTGGTCCTGCGCGAGTGCCTTGTCCTTGCCGAAGACGATGTTGTGGTGTGCCATGGCGCTCCTCCGATAGTGCGTGATGGCCGGGACGTCCGACGCAGGCGAGGAGGCCCGGGGACGCTTCCGCCCAGCCTACCGGGCGGCGGGGGCGCGCGTCTGGGCGCGGGATGAGTGTTCGCTCCGCGCCGACGGGATGCGGCCACGAGGCGATCGCGCCGGTGTTGCGATTCCTTCACGAACGATCCACCGCTCCTCCGCCCGCGCCCGCCGCGCGCACGCGAGGGTGGATCCCATGTCGACCGCCACCCTCGAGACCCCGTTGCCCGCGCGCACCTCCGCGTCCACGGCTCCTTCCGCGGCGTCTCCCTCCACGGCTTCCACGGCGCAGCCCGCAGTGCCCGCCCGCCACCGCCCCCGTCGGACCGCGACGGCGACCTCCCGCCTGCGCGCGATCGACACCAGGGCGCTGGACCTGGGGCCGCAGATGCAGGGCGGGGACCCCTCCCCCGGGCCGGGAACGGACGTCGCCCGACGGCCGGAGCGCGCCGCGGATCGCTCCGAGCGCACCGAGCACGCCGTGCGCTCGCTCTCGCTGCGCGAGCTCGTCACCGGCGCCGGCACGGCGGCGGGCGCGTGGACCCTCGCCGCCCACCTGGGCCTGCTGGGCACGGCGGGCGGCGTCTTCCTCATCTCTCTGGTCTCGACGACGGGCGTCGCCCTCGTCGCGGACTCCCTCACCGGTGCGCGGCGCATGCTCGTGCGGGTCGTGGGCGGCGCGCGTCGGCGCCGCGCCCATCGTCGGCGCATCGAGAGGGCGACGAGCCGGGACGGCCGCATCCGCGGCTGACCCGGGGCGCGTTCGGCCGAGTGTCTGGCACGCTGTGCGCATGGACACGATCGATGCCGCAGGAGAAACCTTCACCGTGCGCCGGGCGCGCGCCGAGGACGTGCCGGCGCTCGTCGCGCTGCTGGCCGACGACATGATCGGCTCCGGACGCGAGCAGGAGGACCTCGCCCCGTATCTCGCGGCGTTCGCGGAGATCGACGCCGACCCGCGACAGTTCCTCGCCGTGGTGGAGGACGCCACCGGCGGTGTCTGCGGGACACTCCAGCTCACCCTGGTCCCGTGCCTGTCCCGACGCGGCTCCACCCGCCTGCTGATCGAGTCCGTGCGCCTGGCCGGCGCGACCAGGGGGCGCGGTCTCGGGACGGCCCTCTTCGCCTGGGCCCACGAGTACGGCCGCCACCACGGGGCGGCCCTCGCAGAGCTCACCACCAACAAGAGCCGCGTCGACGCGCATCGGTTCTACGACCGTCTCGGCTACCGCGCGAGCCACGAGGGATACAAGCTCGAGCTGTGAACGGACCGCGACGACGACGGCGATGAGGGCGACTGGGGCGATGTGGGCGACAGGCCCGCGGCTCACACCGCCGAGCTGACCATCTCCCGGAAGCGCCGCAGCCGGGCGTCCTCGCTCTCGAAGAAGTCCTTCGGCGGGCCGTCGAGCAGCACCTTCCCGTCCTCGACGAACACGACCTTGTCGGCCACGCGCTGGGCGAAGGCGAGCGAGTGGGTGACGACCACGAGCGTGCGGTCCTCGCGGGCGAGGTCGGCGAGGACCGCGACGACCTCCGCCGCGAGCTCCGGATCGAGCGCCGAGGTGGGCTCGTCGAACAGGAGCACGTCGGGCTCCATGGCGAGCGCACGCGCGATCGCGACGCGCTGCTGCTGTCCGCCCGAGAGACGGTCCGGGTAGGCGTCGGCCTTCGCGCCGAGTCCCACCTTCTCCAGCAGCTCCCGGCCCCGGGCCTCGGCCTTCGCCTTCGGCACGCCCTCCGTGTGGATCGGCGCGAGGGTCACGTTGCCCAGGGCCGTGAGGTGCGGGAACAGGTTGAACTGCTGGAACACCATGGTCGAGCGGGAGCGGACCGAACGCACGGTGCGCGCGCCCAGGCGCCCGCCCAGGCGGATCGGTCCGTCGCCGAAGTCGATCGAGCCCGCGTCGGGCCGCTCGAGCAGATTGATGCAGCGCAGCAGGGTCGACTTGCCCGACCCCGAGGGGCCCAGCAGCACCGTGGTGCCGCGGCGCGGGATGTCGAGGTCCACGTCGTCGAGCGCGGTGAGGGAGCCGAAGGTCTTGCGGACTCCGCGCAGACGCAGCGACTCCAGCAGCGAGGGACCTCGCGCCCCCGACGGCTCGTTCTCAGCTGGTGCGGACATGGGCGGACACCTTCTTCTCGAGGACCATCTGGAGCAGGCTCAGCGCAGAGACGATCACCAGGTAGATGAGCGCGACCAGGGTGTACATCGCCATCGGCTGGAAGTTCGCGGCGGCGATCTGGCGGCCCACCTGGAAGAGGTCGGTGATCGTGATCGCGAAGACGAGGCTCGTGCCCTTCACCAGGTCGATGAAGTCGTTCATGAGCGGCGGCAGCGCGATGCGGAACGCCTGCGGCGCGACCACCTTGGAGAACGTGGTGCGACGCGAGAGGTTCAGCGTCTGCGCCGCCTCGAACTGGCCGCGCGGGATCGAGAGGATCGAGGCGCGCACGGCCTCCGAGGCGTAGGCGCCCGTGTTGAGCGCGAGGGTGACCACGGCGGCGGTCATCGCGGGCAGCACGATGCCGAGGTTCGGCAGCCCGAAGAAGACGATGAACAGCTGCACGACCATCGGCGTGCCGCGGAAGATCCACACGTACAGCCACGGGATCACCTTGAGCGGGCCAGGGAGGTACAGCCTGCCCAGCGCCGTGATCACCGCGAGCACCATGGCGATCGCGAAGGAGATGAGCGAGAGCGGGACGGTGACCTCGAGGGCCGCGAGCAGCAGCCGCGGGAGGTTGTCCGCCCACATCTGGAGCGTGTCCATGGTGCCCCGATCAGCCCTTCGGGGTGAGGTCCTGGCCCACCCACTTCTCGAAGATCTTCTTCAGCGACCCGTCGGACTTCATGCCGTCGAGGATCTCGTCGATCTTCTTCTGCAGCGGCTCCTGGCCCTTGGGCATGATGACCCCGACCTCGGTGTCGTCCGGGAGCTCGTCCTCCAGGAGACGGAACTTCTTGTCGGGGTTCTCCTTCTGGTACGTCTGGAAGGAGACCAGGTCGTTGCCGGTCGCATCGACGCGGCCCTGGGTGAGCAGCTCGATGGCCTCGGCGAAGCCCTGGACGGGCACGATCTCGGCGCCGAGCTTCTCCATCTGGGCGGCCCAGTTGCTCGTCGCGGACTGCGCGGCGCGCTTGCCCTTCAGATCGTCGAAGGACTCGATCTTCGAGTCCTCGGGCACGGCGACGCGGCCGATGGAGCGGGCGTAGGGCTCGGAGAACAAGTACGACTTCTCGCGCTCGGGCGTGATGCCCACGTTGTTCACGACGATGTCGAACTTGTCGACGTCCAGGCCGGCGATCAGCGAGTCCCACTCGGTCTCGACGTACTTCGGCGTCGCCCCGAGGCCCTTCGCGATCGCATCCGCGATGTCCTTCTCGAAGCCGACCAGGTCGCCCTTGTCGTCGTGGTACGCGTAGGGGCGGTAGGTGCCCTCGAGGCCGATGCGGATGGACTTGCCGGACTGGATGCGCTCGAGGAGGTCCTCGTCGGCCGCCTTCCCGCCGCCGTCGGAGGAGACCGATCCGTCCTCGCCGCGGGTCTGCGAGGGGCCGCAGGCGGCGAGCAGGGCGGCCAGGCCCAGGCCGCCGCCTGCGGTGAGCAGCGTGCGGCGCGTGGTGAAGGACGAGCGGAGAGCTCGGGGCGGGAGCGGACGGTTCATGGCGGACCTCCTGGTCGGCGCGGGGAAGATGCGATGGGGCGAATGGATGGGGGCGTGCAGGAGCCCGAGGCTCAGCGGGCGGCGGCGAGGGCCTGGTCGAGATCCGCGATGAGGTCGCGGACGTCCTCGATGCCCACGGACAGGCGCAGCAGCTCGTCGCTGATGCCGGCGACCTCGCGCGCCTCCTGGGTCATGGCCTCATGGGTCATCGAGGCGGGGTGGCAGATGAGGGACTCGACGCCGCCGAGGCTCACCGCGAAGGCGGGGATCTGCAGCGCCGTCAGGAATCGCACGCGATCCACGGAGGGATCGAGCTCGAAGGAGAGCACCGCGCCGGGGCCCGTGGCCTGCGAGGCCTGGATGGCGGCCTCCTCCGCGCTGCGGGAACCGGGCGTGAGGACGGCGGCGATCGCGTCGTGGCCGCGCAGGTGCTCGGCGATCGCGACGGCGCTGGTCTGCTGGCGCTCGAGGCGCAGCGGAAGCGTCTTCACGTCCTGGATGAGGCGGTAGGAGTCGAAGGGAGAGAGCACGGCGCCGTAGGCCTTCTGGGCCAGGCCGATCCGGTCGGCCAGGGCGTCGTCGCGCGTGGTGACCACGCCGGCGAGGAGGTCGGAGTGCCCGGCGAGGTACTTCGTGGCCGACTGCACGACGAGATCGGCTCCCAGGTCCAGGGGACGCTGCAGGACCGGGGTCATGAACGTGTTGTCGACGACCACGAGGGCGCCGTGGGCGTGGGCGAGCTCGACGATGCGGCGCAGGTCGGTCACGCGAAGGGTCGGGTTCGCGGGGGTCTCGATGAACACCATGCGGGTGCTCTCGGAGAAGGAGTCGTCATCGAGCTCGCCGAGGTCGTCCACGAAGCGGTGGCCGAGGCCCTGCTGCGGGAAGTACTCGGTGACCAGGCGGTACGTGCCGCCGTAGACGCTCGCCGAGAGGATGACCTCGTCACCCGCGCCGAGCAGGGAGAAGGCCGCGGAGGTCGCCGCCATGCCGGTCGCGAAGGCGAAGGCGCGGCCACCGCCCTCGATCGCGGAGAGCACCTGCTCGAGCTGGGCGCGCGTGGGGTTCCCGCCGCGCTGGTAGGAGAAGGTGCCGTCGGACGTCGCCGGGTCCAGCTCGAAGGTCGACGCGAAGTGCACGGGCGGGACGACGGCCCCGTGCTCCTGCTCGTTCTCGCGCAGCGCCTGGACGGCGACGGTCTGGATGTGCACCACGAAAACCTCCTGGGACGGGCGAGGGCGCTCCGCCGGGGCGGCGGGGCGACGCAGTGCCCATCCTAGAGCCGTGGGTTTTGACCGTCATAACGGGAGTTAGGGGGATTACGTCGCCCGGCCCGGGCCCAGGTCAGGAGGCCGGCCGTGTGGCACCGCCGCACGGCATCGCCGCATAACATCGCCGCGCGGTGCCGGATTCGGGGGCGGGGAGAGGGACGAGTCGGCGGACCGATGTCACGCACCGGCATATAGCGGCGGGGGGGGGGCGAGTATTTGGGGATGGCGGCCCCGCAGACCACGCGGGCACCCAGCCG
>NZ_JAEDAJ010000010.1:0-76294 GCF_016623465.1 Brachybacterium halotolerans | reverse complement strand
GGGGGTAGTGGCCGTCGCCGGCGCCCCTGTGACCCCCACCGCAATTTCGGGGCGCTCTCTGCCATATATGGCAGAGAGCGCCGCTATATGCCGCTCGGTGACACCGTCGGCCGGGCGGAACCCCTCCGTCGGCCTCCGGCGATCGACCCGCGAGGATCAGCCGACGGCGACGGGTCGCGCAGCGCGCGACCGCGCCGGGACCCCGTCCTCCGTCTCGGCCCCGGCCGCGACATCAGCCTCGGCCTCGAGCCCGGCCTCCTCGTCGATCGCCTCGATGGCGCCGGTGGTGGTGAACTCGGTGCCGCGCAGCATCTCCAGGCGGCGACGGGCGCGCACCCGCAGGGCCACGAGGGTCGCGGTGACCATCGCGAAGCCCGTGATCGCGAGCACGAGCGCGACGACCATGGTGGAGCGGTAGCCGAAGCCCGCGGCGATCACGGCGCCGCCCAGGCCCGCGCCGAGCGCGTTGGCGACGTTGAAGGCGGCGTGGTTGAGCGAGGCGCCGAGCACCTCGGAGCGCCGCGCGATGCCGATGAGCCAGGTCTGCATGGCCGGGTTCAGGGACGCGTTGGCGAGGTTCACCAGGAAGAACGCGACCATCAGGGCGACCAGGTTGGTGTGGGCGACGGCGAACAGCAGCACGAGCGCGAGGATGAAGCCGGGGAAGCCGACCATGAGCGTGCGCTGCAGGGAGCGGTCGGCGCCCGCGCCGCCCACGACGTTGCCGATCGTCATGCCGAGGCCCGCGGCCACGAGGACCCACGGCACGGCGCTCTCGGGGGCGCCGGTCACCTGGGTGGTGATGTCGGAGACGTAGCTGAACACGGCGAAG
Organism: Brachybacterium halotolerans; assembly: GCF_016623465.1. Lineage (GTDB taxonomy): Bacteria > Actinomycetota > Actinomycetes > Actinomycetales > Dermabacteraceae > Brachybacterium > Brachybacterium halotolerans. The sequence goes on along the minus strand of NZ_JAEDAJ010000010.1, from coordinate 75,462 downwards.
GAGCCGGCGAAGCCGACCGCGGCGATGCCCATGACGATCCACAGCTGCACCCGGCGCAGCGCGACGAGCTCGTCGACCATGCGGCGGCCGATGGGCTTCTCGTGGGCGGGGATGGTGGCCCGCAGCGCGACCACGGTGGCGATGAAGACGCCGGTCAGCACAAGGTAGACGGCGCGCCAGCCGGCGGCCTGGCCGATGGCGGTGAGCACGGGGACGCCCAGCAGGTTCGCGACCGTCAGGCCGGAGAGCGCGAGCGCGACGCCCTTGCCCTGGCTGCCGGGGCCCATCAGGGAGGCGGCGAGCAGCGAGGCGACGCCGAAGTAGGCGCCGTGCGGGATACCCGCGAGGAAGCGGGCGGCGACGGTCAGCTCGAAGGTGGGCATGGCCGCAGAGAGCAGGGTGCCCAGGGCGAGCGCGCCGGCGAGCGCGACGATCATCGACGAGCGGCTCCAGCGCACCGAGAGCAGCGCGAGGATCGGGGCGCCGACGACGACGCCGAGCGCGTAGGCGGAGATCGCGATCCCGGCCCGGGCGATGCCGGTCTCGGGGTCGGAGGCCATGAGGTCGGGCAGCAGGCCGTGGGCGATCCCGGGGAGCAGGCCCATGGAGACGAACTCGGAGCCGCCGATCCCGAAGCCGCCCAGCGCCAGGGCGAACAGGGCGAGCCGACGGCGAGCCGGGCTGATCTGGTCGGACGCCGTGGGGGCGGTGGTGACAGTGGTCATGGGGAGTACCTCGAAGTGCGTGCGGGTGGAGCGGTGATCGCTGGCAGCGGGGGCCGGTGAGGGCTGTGGCCGCTGGTCGATGGGGCGGTTGCGGACGGGCTCCATCACCCGGTGCACAAGAATAAGCAAACGCTGTTGCGTTACGTCAAGGGGTCGGGCCGGATCCGGTGCCCTGATCCGCATCACACCCCGCGTGGGAGGATGGAAGGGTGAGACCGAGCACCCCTCTGGACCGCGTCGCGGGCGCGCACGACGCCGCGGTGCTCGCGGTCGCCCGCCGCGGCGAGCCGGTCTCCCGCGCCGATCTCGCCGAGGCCCTCGGGGTCACGCCGCAGGCCATCTCCAAGATCCTGGGTCGACTCATGGAGCGCGGGCTGATGGCGGGCGCCGGCTCGATCATCTCCGGCCCGGGCAAGCCGACCACCCTCTACCGGATCGTGCCCTCGTCCCGCCGGGCGATCGGCCTGCACCTCACCCGCACGCGCGTGCGGGGCGTGGTCGCAGACCTCACCGGCGAGGTCGTCGCCCACCGCGAGATCGAGATCGGGCACCGCCAGCCCGTCCCCGAGCTCATCGAGACCCTCGCCGCGCAGGCCCGGGAGCTGTCCGGCCTCGGGGAGGGCCTGCTGCTGGGCGTGGGCGTAGGCATGCCCGGGCCCGTCGACGTCGCGAGCGGCGTCTACCGGGGGACGTCGGCCCCCGATCCGTGGCGCGGCGCGGAGATCCGCCGGATGCTCGTCGAGGCGCTCGGCATGCCCGTGCTGCTGGACCACGACTCGCGCGCGGCGATCGTGGGCGAGACCTGGTCCCAGCCCGGGCTGCTGCGCAACGCCGCCCTGGTGCTCGTCGAGGACGGGCTCGGGGCGAGCCTGAGCCTCGACGGGACGATCGTGCGCGGCGCCCACTCGCACTCGGGCGAGGTGGGGCACACGGTGGTGCGGATGGACGGCGTGGCCTGCGAGTGCGGGAGGCGGGGCTGTGCGCAGGCCGAGTTCATGGCGTCCCTCGAGCGGGGCGACGTCGCCGACGCGGCACGCGTTCTCGCCACGATCGTGCTGGACCTGGTGCGCCTGGTGGACGTGGACCGGGTCGTGCTCGGCGGCCGCACCGTGTACACGCACCACGAGCCGATGATGGAGGCGATCCGCGGCGCCCTCGAGGAGGGTCTGCGCGAGGAGCCGTGGGTGCACGTGGAGGTCATGCTCTCCACGCGCGGCACGGACCTCATCGCCGTGGGCGCGGCCTGCGAGGTGCTCGAGCACGAGTACGGCCTGCCGACGGCGCTCGTCGGCCCCGAGTGAGCTGAGCGGGCCCGCCCGCCCGTCAGACCTCGCGCGGGCCGAACACGGCCGAGCCGAGGCGCACGATGGTAGAGCCCTCCTCGACGGCGATCTCGAGGTCCGCGCTCATGCCCATCGAGAGCTCGACGAGGGCGGGGTCGGCGAGCTCCTCGCGCAGGGTGCGCAGCCGGCGGAGGGAGGAGCGCACCGCGGTCTCCCCGCGCGTGTGCGCGCCGATCGTCATCAGGCCGACGGGGCGCAGGGCGCCCGCGGCGCGGATCCGGCCGACGGCCCCGGCGATGGTGTCGGCATCCGGGGCGAAGCCGCCCTTCGACTCCTCCCCCGAGGTGTTGACCTGAACGAGCACATCGCGCTCGACATCGGCGAGCTCGGCGCGGCGGGCGAGGGCATCGATGATCTCGGGGCGGTCGACGCTGTGGATCAGGGAGGCGAAGGCGACGACGTCGCGGGCCTTGTTGCGCTGCAGGCGGCCGATGAAGTGGCGCGGCACGGCGAGCTCGGACTCGAGGGCGGCGAGCGCGGGATCCTCGTGGGTGGCGATCTCCTGGGCGCGGTTCTCCCCCACCGCGATGCGGCGACCGCGGCTGTGCAGCGCACGGACCGCGCCCGCGATCTCGGGGGCGGAGCGGGTCTTGGTGGCCAGCAGCACGAGGATCCCGCGAGGGTCGCGGCCCGCGCGCTCGGCGGCGGCGTCCAGGCGTGCGAGGACGGCGTCGAGGCGTGCGTCGAGCCGCGCATCGAGGCGCTCGTCGGGATGAGCCGCGGACGGGGAGTGCGGGGAGGTCATGCCGCGTATTCTCCCAGCCTCCCGCCGTCTCTCGCGCTGAGCTCATCCCCCAGGCGCTCGGCGAGGGTGGGACGCATGGTCACCCGGGGGACGGAGGCCGGGGCGAGGGCTGCGAGCCGCCGGGCGTCCTCCTCGTCCACGGGCTGCAGGACGTTGAGGTGCACGCTCGCCGCCTCGTCGAGGTACAGCCGCGTGAAGCGGACCGTCACGTCGCCCGCGCGCGGGAGGTGGAAGACCTGGTCGCGGGCGCCGTCCCGGGTGAGGTCGTGGCGCTGCCAGAGCTCATCGAAGCGCTCGGAGCTCGTGCGCATGCGCTCCACGAGGCCCGTCCAGCTCGGGTCGTCGAGGTGGGAGGGCATGGCCGCACGCAGGCGCGCGACCATGCGCGTGGTGGTCGCCTCCCAGTCGTCGTAGGCGGAGCGCCAGACGGGGTCGAGGAACGCGCGGACCATGCAGCTGCGGTCCTCCAGCGGCCCCTCGTCGATGTCGGTGATGAGGAACCGGTAGGTCGCGTTCGCGGCGAGGATGTCGAACTTCGCGGTCTGGATGCAGGCGGGGACGCCCTCGAAGCGAGCGAGCAGCTCCACGTGGTCGGCGGTGACGACGCTGCATCCGGCGGGGTCGCCGGCGTCGTCCGGTCGGGAGCCGGTGGCGAGCAGGTGCAGGTGCGCGCGCTCGTCAGGATCCAGCAGCAGGGCCCGGGCGAGGGCGTCGAGGACCTGGGCGGACGGGGTGATGTCGCGCCCCTGCTCGAGCCAGGTGTACCAGGTCACGCCGATGCCCGAGAGCATGGCGACCTCTTCGCGGCGCAGTCCGGGCGTGCGGCGGCGCCCGCCCGGAGGCAGGCCCACTCGGTCCGGTGTCAGGCGCTCACGGCGACTGCGCAGGAAGCCCGCGAGCTCGGCGCGCGCGGACGCGGAGGCGGAGGCACCGGAGCCGGACGACGCGACGGTCGATCGGGCGGTCGACGGGGCGGAGGCTGAACGGGAGGCGAGCACCATGAATACCAGGATAAAGGGCATCTGGATACCTGGATAGAGGGGGTGTCAGATGGACCCATGTCATGCAGCACCGCTTCCGCATCGCACGCCGCCGCCGTGGCGGACTCCCCCGCCGCCCCGGATGTTCCGGCACCGCCGGAGCCGACGGAGCCGACGAGCCCGCCGCTCGGCGCGGGCGGCGTCGTGCTGCTCGCCGCCGCCATCACCGGCAATCTGATCTTCGGCTCGTCGACCCTGGCCCTCCCCGCCCTCGAGGACGGTCTGGGGCTGACCGCCTCGACCGGCACGCTCGTGGTCGCCCTGTTCTCCGTGGGCTTCGCCTCCTCCCTCGTCCTCGGCGGGCGCCTGGGCGACGCCTGGGGCAGGCGTCGGATGCTGCAGATCGCCCTGGCGGCACTGGTCCCCGCGTCCCTGCTGGTCGCGCTCGCGCCGGGCGCGGGCGTGCTGCTCGTGGGCCGGGTGCTGCAGGGCGTCGCGAGCGGCCTCGCGCTCCCGCAGGTGCTCTCGACGATCCAGCACACGACCGTCGGGCGCTCCCGGGCGCGCTGGACGGGCGCGTACGCCTCCGTGATCGGCGGCGGCACCGCGATCGGCCAGATCGGCGCCGGCGCCCTCGTCGCCGCGGACCCGTGGGGCGCGGGGTGGCGCCTCGCCTTCGGCTTCGGGGCCCTCGTCGCCGCTCTGGCCCTGTTCGCCGCGCGCGCGATCCCCGAGACCTCCTCGAGCCGGGTGAGCCGGCTCGACCCGCTCGGCGCGCTGCTGCTGGGCGCCGCCATCGCGGCGATCGTGCTGCCGCTCGGCGCGGGCTCGCTGCTGGCGACGTCGGCCGTGGTCTCGCTCCTGGTGCTCGCGGCCGTGCTGCTGGCCACCTTCGCCCTGTGGCAGCGTCACCGCACGGACGCCCACGCCCTGGTGCCGCTCTCGGCGCTGCGGGTGCGCCCCCTGCAGCTCGGACTTGCCCTGACGCTCGTGTTCTTCGCGAGCTACGGCGGCTTCGTCTACTACTTCTCCACCACGCTGCAGACGGGACTTCACCTGGGTGCGCTGACCACGGCGATCGTGCTCACCGTCTTCGCCGCCGGGTTCGTCGTCACCAGCGCGATGCTGCCCGCGCTCGTCGCCCGCTGGACGCCGCGGCACGTGATGCTCGCGGGCGTCGCCGGCCAGGTTGCCATGCTCGCAGCGACCGCGGCGATCGTCGTGGGCAGCGACGGGCACCCGCCGCTCGTGCTGCTGTGCCTCGCGCTCGTGGTGCTCGGCGTCGCCCAGGCCGCGATGTACGGGCCGCTGATCGGCAGCGTCATGGGAGCGGTCAGCCACGACCTCGCGGGCCTCGCGAGCGGCCTGTTCTCGACCCTCCAGCAGGTGGGCATCGCCCTCGGAGTGCCCGTCTTCGGCCTCGTGCTGGGCACCCTGCCGACCTACCCGGCGCTCGCCGTCGCCGCCTGCATCGGCGTGCAGACCCTCTTCGCCGCCGTGTTCGCGGTGCTCGTCACCGCGTTCGGGCGGGCGACGCGGACCGCGCAGGCGTGAGGGACGGGTCTGCCGGTGCCCCCAGCGGGACTCGAACCCGCACTGAGCCGCTTTTAAGGCGGCTGCCTCTGCCGATTGGGCTATGGGAGCGTGCTGGTGACAAGCCTATGCTGGACGTGCCATGGCCGACTCCCTCCGTTCCCTCGCGGACTCCCTGCGCCGCTTCGACGACCAGCGCCTCGAGCGCCTGCTGAGCGCCCGCCCGGATCTGCTGCATCCGCTCCCCCACGGTCTCGGCGCCCTCGCGGCGCGGGCCACCGGCTCGCTGTCGGCCCGTCGCGCCCTCGGCTCCCTCACCGCCGCCGAGCTCGCCGTCGTCGACGCCCTCGCCGTCCTGGGCGACGGCGCCTCCCCGCCGCAGATCGCTGCGCTGCTCGACGCGCCGAGCACATCGCTGGCGGCGCACCTGGACCGCCTGCGCACCCTCGCCCTGCTGTGGGGCGAGGACGAGCTGCGCCTGGTGCGGGCCGTGCGCGACGGTCTGCGGTCCCCCGCCGGGCTCGCGCCCGTGCACGCCGCGGACCCGTCGGCCGACGAGGCCCGCGCCCTCCTCGATCGCGCCCCCGCCGAGCTCGCGCCGGCGCTGGACCGTCTGCGCTGGGCCCCCGGACGCCTCGAGGCCGGCACCGGGGACCTGGCGGACCGGCTGCTCGCCGCGGGCATCGCCGTCGCGGACGGCTCCGCCCTGCGCATCCCCCGCAGCGTGCATCTCGCCCTGCGCGGCGGACGCCTCCTCGCATCCTTCCCGCAGGATCCCCCGGACCCCGGCGGGACCGAGATCCGCGAGCGCATCACGGGGACGCGCACCGCGGGCGCGGTCGAGCGCGCCCTGGACGCCGTGCGCGTCCTGGACGGCGTGCTCGGCTGGGACGACGAGACCGCCCCCGGAGTGCTGCGCCGCGGCGGCCTCCCCCAGCGCGACCTGCGGCGGCTCGCCGCGGACGCGGGCATCGACGAGGTCGCGGTGGCGACGATCCTGCAGTCGGGCTGGCTCGCCGGCCTCCTCGGGCACGACGGCGAGACCTGGGCGCCCACGGCCGACTGGGCCGAGCTGTGGCAGCACGGCCCTGAGCACCGCTGGGCGGAGCTTGCTCTGGCCTGGGCGCACGGCGACCACCTCGCCGTCGCGGCCGGCGAGGCCGATGCGACCGGCACCCCGCGCGCGCTGCTCTCCGAGGCCACGCGCATCGACCAGGCCGCCGCGCGCCGCGCGCGCCTGCTGCGGATCCTCGCCGCGCACGCCGGCCGCGACCTTCCCGAGCAGGGTCTTCACGCGGCGCTCGCCTGGTGGCATCCGCTGGTGCCCGCGCGCACGCTCGCGCGGGACGTGAGGGCCGTGCTGGACGAGGGAGCGGCCCTCGGGCTCCTGGACGGCGGCGCGCCCACCGTGCTCGGCGAGACGCTCGTCGAGGTGCTGGAGGCCGACCTGCCCACGGCCGACTCCCGACTCACCGAGGCTCTCGTCGCCCTCGCCCCCGCACCGGTCGACGAGGTGCTGCTGGGCGCGGATCTCACGATCGTCGTGCCCGGACGGCCGAGCCCGCGGCTCGCCGCCCTCGAGACGTGGACCGAGGTGGTCTCCCGCGGCGGTGCGCTGACCCTGCGCGCGACGCCCGCGTCGGTGCGCGGCGCCCTCCAGGAGGGACGGGACGCCGAAGAGCTGCTGGGGCTCCTGCGCGAGGCCTCGCGCACGCCGATCCCGCAGGCCCTCGAGTACCTGGTGCACGATGAGCAGCGACGGCTGGGACAGGTGCACGTGGGCACCGCCCGCGCCTACGTGACCGGCGAGGAGGACGCGATCGCCCTGCTGCTCGCCCAGCCCGGCGCCGCGAGCGCGGGACTGCAGCGCCTCGCGCCGACGGTCGCGATCGCGGCGTGCGAGCCGCGCATGCTGCTGCGCCTGGCGGCGGCCGCGGGCCTCTCCCCTCTGGCCGACGGGGACGCGGGCGCGCAGGCTCTGCGACTGGGCGCGCGGGGCCCGGCCGACGGGGCGGCTGCGCGCCGGAGCGGCGGCGAGGCCGTCGAGCAGCTGGTGCGCGCGCCCGCGACGCCCGGCCCGTCGGCCCTCCTCGAGCCGGCGGAGGCCGTCGCGCGGCTGCGGCGCGCGGAGTCCGGGGAGGGCGCGCCGAGCACGGTGGACCTGCTGCTGGAGGCATCGGCCGCCGGAAGGATCATGAGCCTGGGGATCGTGGACGGACGCGGCGGCATCGAGCGCGTCGACGCCGTGCCGCTGGGCGTGGAGGACGGCCGGCTCCGAGCGCGCGCGGCGTCCGACGGCGAGGAGTTCACGGTGCTGGTGCAGAGGGTGACGCTGGACTGAGACGGCACGCGCGGCATGGGTCGGCGGGCCGCTCCGCTGCCCTGCGCACGCACGTCACGCCGGTTCATGGGGACTTATCCCCATGGTCGAACACGTCTTCGATTGCCTATGCTTCCCTACGGCGCCGCAGATCGTGGATCGCCGCGACAGCAACGACGACCCGGCACCTCCTCGCCGGACCGACGAAGGGACCCGACCATGACCAGCCCGAACCCCAACTTCAGTGCTCCCGTCCCCGGTGGGCAGGGATTCGTTCCCGGGGCGCCGGTGAGCAAGACCAAGTGGATCGTCCAGCTGGTCGTCTGCGCCGTCACCACCGTGCTGTGCAGTCCGCTGCAGCTCGTCTCCACGATCATCGCGATCGTCGGCCTCGTGAAGGCGGGGTCGGACGTCGAGAGCGCGAACAAGCTCTACAAGGTGACCTGGATCGTCTACGCGATCATCTGGGTCATCGCGATCATCGTCTGGGTCATCCTCATCGCGACGGGCGCGCTGGGCGCCATCCTGGACAGCTCGTCCACGTCGTACTGAAGTTCTCGTCGCGCCCCGTGAGCGTCGGCTCACGGGCACCGCATGAAGGAGGCCCGGACCGTACGGTCCGGGCCTCCTTCATGCGGTGACGGTGTCAGCCGTCCTGGCGGGTCTCCGTGAGGTCGCCCGACCACTCGACGTGGTAGGTGCCCTCGTCGTCCACGCGCTTGTAGGTGTGGGCGCCGAAGTAGTCGCGCTGCGCCTGCACCAGGGCGGCGGGCAGGCGCTCGGCGCGCACCGCGTCGTAGTACGCGAGCGAGGAGGCGAACACCGGGGCCGGGAAGCCGTTGGCGGCGGCATAGGCGACCACGCGGCGCCACGCGGGCACGCACTTGGTGATCTCCTCGGTGAAGTACGGGTCCGCCAGCAGCAGCTTCAGGCTGGGCTCGCGGTCGTACGCCTCGGTGATGCGGTTGAGGAACTTGGCGCGGATGATGCAGCCGCCGCGCCAGATCTTCGCCATGTCACCGAGCTTGATGTCCCAGTCGTAGGTCTCGGCGCCCTTGGCGATCTCCTCGAAGCCCTGCGAGTAGGCGACGAGCTTGGAGGCGTAGAGCGCCTTCTGCAGGTCGTCGATGAACTGGGCCTTGTCGGCGATCTCCTCGTCGAGGGTCTCGCCCTTGAGGGTCGCGCGGGCGGCCTCGCGCTCGGCGGCGTCGCCGGAGATGGAGCGCGCGAAGGTGGCCTCGGCGATGCCGGTGACCGGGACGCCCAGGTCGAGGGCGGTCTGCACGGTCCAGGCGCCGGTGCCCTTCTGGGCGGCCTGGTCGAGGATGACGTCCACGAAAGCCTGGCCGGTGCGCGAGTCCTTGTGCTTGAGGACGATCGCGGTGATCTCGATGAGGAAGGACTCGAGGTCGCCCTTGTTCCACTCGGCGAAGACGTCGCCGATGGCGTCGGCGTCCATGCCCAGCGCGCGCTTCATGAGGTCGTAGGCCTCGGAGATGACCTGCATGTCGGCGTACTCGATGCCGTTGTGGACCATCTTCACGAAGTGGCCGGCGCCGTCCGCGCCGACGTGCGTGCAGCACGGGACGCCGTCGACGTGCGCGGAGATCTTCTCGAACATCGGGCCGAGTCGGTCGTAGGACTCGACGGTGCCGCCGGGCATGATCGACGGGCCGTTGAGCGCGCCCTCCTCGCCGCCGGAGACGCCCGCGCCCACGAAGTGCAGACCCTTCTCGCGCAGCGCGTGCTCCCGACGACGGGTGTCGGTGAACAGCGCGTTGCCGCAGTCCACGATGATGTCGCCCTCGTCCATGTACTGGGAGAGCTCGTCGATGACGGCGTCGGTGGGGCCGCCGGCCTTCACCATGATGATCGCCACGCGCGGCTTCTGCAGGGAGTTGACGAAGTCCTCGGTGGACTCGGAGGGGAAGAACTCGCCCTCGTCCTTGTAGTTCTCGTACACGGTCTCGGTCTTGGCGACCGAACGGTTGTGGATCGCGACCTTGAAGCCGTTGCGCGCGAGGTTGCGGGCGAGGTTGGACCCCATCACCGCCATGCCGGTCACGCCGATGTCGGCGACGTTCGCGGGCGAAGGTTCGAAGCTGGCCATGGATGTGCTCCTTGCATCGAGTGCGGGCTGCCGGCGTGCGGCAGGACCGCGCGTCCGGGGGCGGCGCGAAACGGTCCCCGGGCATGACCCGAGGGCACCTGCGCCTGCCGTCGCGCCCATTGTAAGGACGCCGCGCGTCCGCTGCGGTGCCGTGCCAGGGCTTGCCGTGACCGGCAGCACGCGCCGCGCCGACCTCCGTCGGCCCCTCCGACCGACGAACGAGGGGCGACGATCACGCGGCCACCCGGTAGCGTCGTGCCTGCACGACGAGACCGGACGACCCCGGACGACGACCCCTGACCCCCACATCGCGGAGAGCGATCGGCCACCGGTCGGCCCCGCAGCACCGAGGAGAAGCACCGCCATGAGCAGCATCCCCCCGTACCCCGGCAGCGACAGCGCCGGCCGCCCCGAGGACGGCAGCAGCGCGAACCCGAGCGCCTGGAGCGCCCCGCAGCAGGCGCAGGGCTCCCCCGCGCAGTACGGCCAGGCCTCGCCCTACGGCCAGCCCGGTCAGCAGGACCCGCAGGGTCAGCAGGGTCAGCCGGGTCAGCCCGGCACGCAGGACCAGCCCGGTCAGCAGTTCCCGGCGGGCCCGCAGACGCAGCCCGCCGCCGCGTCCGGCCCCGCCCCGGGCACCGACCTGGGGTCTGATCTCGGATCCTCGGTCAGCTGGATGTGGTCGGCGTTCGCGCGCAACGTCGCCGCGTTCCTCGTGCCGGCGATCATCTGGTCCGTGGCGGTGTTCGTCATCGTCGGCGTCGCGGTGACGATCGCGATCATCGTGATGTTCGGGATGATGCAGGACGCCCCGACCTCCTCCGACGAGGTGCCGGTGGGGGCGATGGTCGCCCTGTACGGCATCACCCTCGCGTCCGTTCCCTTCGCGTGGATCATCGCGCTGCTCTGGCAGTCGGGCGCCGTGCGGGCGGCGGAGACCGTCCGCACCGGGGGCAGACCCGTCCTCGGCAGGTCCTTCGTCGGCCCCGGCCGCGTCATCCTCACCGCTCTGCTGGTCGGGATCATGGTCGGGATCGGCACGCTCATCCTGGTGATCCCCGGCCTGGTCCTCGGCGTGTTCAGCTTCTACGCGCTCCCGGCGGCCGCGCGCGGCGCGAGCCCCGTGCAGGCGATCAAGGAGAGCTTCTCGCTGGTGAAGAACAACTTCGGGCTGACCGTGCTCGCCTACGTGATCACGATGGCGGCCTCGAGCATCGCCGGCTCGATCGTCATCGGCTCGATCCTCCTGCTCCCGCTGCTCGTGCTCTTCCAGTTCGGCCTCTACGAGCGCGTGAACGGCCGTCGGCTCACGGAGCCGGTGCGGGCATGACGGCCCAGCCCCCTCCCCCGCAGGATCCGAGCCCGCAGGGTCCGGATCCGCAGTTCCCGCAGCACCCGCAGACGCCGGGCGGGTCGGCGCCGCGCGGCGACCTCGGCGCCGACCTCGGCGCGGCGCTGACGTTCATGGGCACCGGCGTCGTGCGGAACTGGCGCTCGCTGGTGCTCCCCGCCGTGATCTACGGAGCGATCGCGCTGGCGTTGGACATCCTCTCCGCCCTCGCGGGCGACGACGACTCCACGGGGCTGCTCGGGCTCCAGGGCGTCGCCGACGTGGTCCCCGACTGGATCCCGATCGCGCTCGCTCCCGCACAACTGCTGCTGGCCGTCGCATATCTCGTGATCCAGCTCCTGTGGACCGCGGGGACCCTGCGCTTCGGCGTCGACGTGCTGCGCGGGGATCGCCAGGAGCCCGCGCGCTACTTCGCGGGCGACGGCCGCGTCATCCTCACGATCATCATCTGCGGCGTGCTCACCGCCGTCGGCTTCGTGCTGTGCGTGATCCCGGGGCTGGTCGCCATGGTCCTGCTCCTGTTCGCGCCGGCCGCCACTGCGCGGGGCACCGAGGTCGCGATCGGCGACGGCTCCCGCGCCGCGAGCGCACGCCTGGGCACCACGATCCTCGCGTGTCTCCTGGTCATCGTCGCGTCCTCGCTCGGCACCTGGCTGAACGTGCTGGACATCGTGATCACGCCGTTCACCTCGCTGTTCCTGCTGGGCCTGTTCGAGCGGATCCAGGGACGCGCGCTCCCGCGCTGAGACATCCGAGCCGTCGGCCCGGCGGCGAGGGGCGAAGGGCCAGGGGCGAAGGGCGAGATCCCGGCTGCTCGGCCCGCCGCTCGAGCACGTGAGACGTCCGACGGGCCCCGCTCGGCGACCGCGCACCCGGCGTACCCTCGCTCGGGTGACCGACGGCCCTCTCATCGTCCAGAGCGACAAGTCCCTCCTGCTGGAGGTCGACCATCCCTCCGCGGCGCTCGCCCGCGCGGCGATCGCGCCCTTCGCGGAGCTCGAGCGCGCACCCGAGCACATCCACACCTACCGGATCACCGACCTGGGCCTGTGGAACTCGCGCGCCGCCGGGTACGACGCGGAGACCGTGGTCGCCGCGCTCGTGGACCATTCCCGCTACCCCGTCCCGCATGCGCTGCTCGTGGACGTCGCGGACACCATGGACCGCTACGGCCGGCTGCAGCTGCAGGCCGATCCCGCGCACGGCCTGGTGCTGCGCGCCCTGGACCGCGCCGTGCTCACCGAGGTCTCCCGCTCGAAGCGGGTCGCGGGGATGCTCGGCGCCCGCATCGACGAGGACACGATCGCCGTCCACCCGTCCGAGCGCGGCGCGCTCAAGCAGGCGCTGCTGCGACTGGGCTGGCCCGCCGAGGACCTCGCCGGGTACGTCGACGGCGAGTCCCATCCGATCTCGCTGGTCGAGGACGGCTGGACCCTGCGTCCGTACCAGCGCGAGGCCGTCGACGCCTTCGTCGAGGGCGGCAGCGGCGTCGCGGTGCTCCCCTGCGGCGCCGGCAAGACCCTCGTCGGCGCCGGGGCGATGGCCGCGATGGGCCGCACCACCCTGATCCTGGTGACCTCGACCGTCTCCGCCCGTCAGTGGAAGGCCGAGCTGCTGCGGCGCACCTCGCTCACCGAGGAGGAGATCGGCGAGTACTCGGGAGCCTCCAAGGAGATCCGCCCCGTCACCATCGCCACCTACCAGGTGCTCACGATGAAGCGGAAAGGCGTGCACCCGCACCTCGAGCTCGTGAGCGCCCGCGACTGGGGTCTCATCGTCTACGACGAAGTGCATCTGCTGCCCGCGCCCGTGTTCCGGATGACCGCAGATCTCCAGGCCCGTCGGCGCCTGGGGCTCACGGCGACGCTGGTGCGGGAGGACGGCCGAGAGGGCGAGGTGTTCTCCCTCATCGGCCCCAAGCGCTACGACGCCCCCTGGAAGGACATCGAGGCCCAGGGCTACATCGCCCCGGCCGTGTGCACCGAGGTGCGCGTGAGCATGACCCGCGAGGAGCGCATGCTGCATGCGGGGGCCGAGGCCGACGACCGCCACCGCCTCGCCGCCGCCCATCCCGGCAAGCTCGACGTCGTCGAGCGCCTCGCCGCCCGCCACGCCGGCGAGGGGCTGCTCGTGATCGGCCAGTACCTCGACCAGCTCGAGGAGATCGCCGAACGCCTGGACTGCAACCTCATCACCGGGAAGACACCCGTGAGGAAACGCCAGGAGCTCTTCGACGCCTTCCGCGAGGGCCGGATCGACCGTCTCGTGGTCTCCAAGGTCGCGAACTTCTCCATCGACCTCCCCGAGGCGAGCGTCGCCGTCCAGGTCTCCGGCGCCTTCGGCTCCCGCCAGGAGGAGGCCCAGCGGCTCGGGCGTCTGCTGCGTCCCAAGGCCGACGGGCGCGAGGCGCACTTCTACACCGTGGTCACGCGCGACACCCAGGACCAGGAATTCGCGGCGCACCGCCAGCGCTTCCTCGCCGAGCAGGGCTACGCGTACTCGATCCTGGACGCCGAGGACCTTCCCGTCGGCTGACACCGCGCGGGACACTCCGCGTGACACCTCGCGCAGTGCCACACGGGTCCGAGGCCGGGAGGGACGTGGTGACTACAGTGGAAACTGTCCCGTGCGGCCCCGTGCCGCGCTCGTCCCCCGTCTTCCCCGAGGAGCCCGCGATGACCTCCCCCGACGACTCCACCCCCACCACCCCGCGCGATCCGCGCCCCGGCGAGGCCCCCGAGGGCCCGGTCGGCGGCACGACCGGCCGCACGACCGGCGGCCTCGACGCCCCCACCACGCCGGAGACCACTCGCGAGGCCGACGGGAAGACCCCGGGCGGCAGGGGCTCCGCCTCCGGCCGCACCGGCACGACGCCCCGCGAGCAGGTCGCGGACGTCCCGGCGTCCGGCAAGCGCACGGCGGGCGTCTGGATCGCCCTCGTGCTGGGCGCCATCGTGCTGATCCTGCTGCTCGTGTTCATCCTGCAGAACAACCACCCGGCGAACTTCCACTACTTCACCGCCGACTTCTCGCTGCCGCTGGGCGTCGCCATGCTGCTCGCAGCGATCGCCGGCGCCCTGGTGATGGCGCTGGTCGGCTCCGTGCGCATGTTCCAGCAGAGCCGCACCATCAAGAAGCTCCGCAAGCAGCAGGGCAGGATCCAGAGCATGCTGGACCGCTGAGCCGACTCCCCGCGAGCCCGGCCGTCGGCCCGATCGTCGGCCCGGGCCCCGGGAGCGCGGCCGGGATCGTGTCCGGGATCTCCTGGGAAACCGACCTGGACGTGCGCTGTGCACAGCGCACGTCCAGGGAACTCCCACCCGTGCGGTTCACGGTGGTGCCATGACCACAGACCAGGATCAGAACTTCGAGGCCCGTCTTCTCGTCGTGGACGACGAGCCGAACATCCGCGACCTGCTCGCCACCTCGCTGCGCTTCGCGGGCTTCGAGGTCTTCACCGCTTCGACCGGCAACGAGGCCATCCGCGAGGCCACCGAGCACCAGCCGGACCTGGTGGTGCTGGACGTCATGCTCCCCGACATGGACGGCTTCACCGTCACTCGGCGCCTGCGCGACCGCGGGGAGCAGTACCCGATCCTCTTCCTCACCGCGAAGGACGACACCAAGGACAAGGTGCAGGGCCTCACGGTGGGCGGCGACGACTACGTCACCAAGCCCTTCAGCCTCGAGGAGGTCGTCGCGCGGATCCGCGCCGTGCTGCGCCGCACGCACGGCGGCGCCGAGGACACCGTCGAGAGCGCGCTGGTCGTGGGCGATCTGAGCCTCGACGAGGACTCGCACGAGGTCTACCGCGGCGACATCGCCATCGACCTCTCCCCCACCGAGTTCAAGCTGCTGCGCTACCTCATGCTCAACGCCGGCCGGGTGGTCTCCAAGACGCAGATCCTCGACCACGTGTGGGACTACGACTGGTCCGGCGAGGTCGGCATCGTCGAGTCCTACATCTCCTACCTGCGCCGCAAGATCGACGTGATCGGCGAGCCGATGATCCACACCAAGCGCGGCATCGGCTACGTGCTGCGCTCTGCCGAGGGCCGCTGATCCGCTCCCCGTGTCCTTCCCGACCCTGAACGCCCAGCGGCCCGTGTCCCTGTGGACACGGCTGGTCACGCTGATCTCGCTCGTGCTGGTGCTGGGCACGCTGCTGACGGGCGCGCTGTCGCTCACGCTGCTGCACCGCACCCTCATGCAGTCCAAGGACAGCGAGCTGCGCACGGGCATGCAGGGCATCGTGAGCGTCGCCGCGGCGGGTCTCGACGACTCCAGCGAGTCCGACGGGACCGGGGACTCCGACGGCTCCGACACCGAGGACCACCACGCCTCGTACGCCCCGGTGGACTTCGTGGTCGCCGTCCACGACGACGACGGCAAGCAGATCTACCGCAACGACAACTACCACGACGACAGCTCCGTGGACCTCACCTTCCCCGCCTGGACCGTCGCGCAGGTGAAGCAGCAGGGCGGGCAGCCGTTCACCATGATCGACACCGACGGCAACCGCTGGCGGGTCCGGGCCATGGTGAACACCGGTACCGCGGGCGGCAGCGTCTTCGTGGCCCTGCCCCTGGACAGCGTGGACCGCACGATGCGGGAGATGGCGCTGGTCATCGTGCTGGTGGGCACGTTCGTGGTGCTCGTGGGCATGGGCGCCGGCGGGTACATGGCACACCGCGCGCTCGAGCCGCTGCGCGATGTCGAGGAGGTCGCCTCCCAGATCGTCGCCGGCGACCTCTCGCGCCGCGTGCCGGTGACGGACACCAGCCAGGAGGTCAACGCCCTCGCGGTCTCCCTCAACGAGATGCTCGTGCGCCTCGAGCAGTCGTTCATCGCGCAGGCCGACAGCGAGGAGAAGGCGACGGCGTCCGAGGCCCGCATGCGGCGCTTCGTGGGCGATGCCTCCCACGAGCTGCGCACGCCGCTGGCCGCGATCCGCGGCTTCGGCGAGCTCTACCGGATGGGGGCGCTCAGCGGCGAGGAGAACGTGGCCTCGGCGATGCGCCGCATCGAGGACGAGGCCCGCCGCATGGGCTCCCTCGTGGAGAACCTGCTGCGTCTGGCCCGGCTGGACGAGAACCCCGAGATGGACCTCGAGCCGCTGGACGTCACCGACGCGGTCTTCGACGTCGCCCAGGACCTGCGGGCCCTGGACCCGACCCGCCAGGTCATGGTGGTCTCGCTCTCCGGCACGCCGCTGTCGGTGAGCCCGCACATCCCCGTGGGCGTGCAGGGTGACGAGCCCTCGCTGCGCCAGGTGCTGCTGAACCTCGTGGGCAACACCAACCGCCACACGCCCAAGGGGTCTCCCGTGGAGATCGCCGTGGGCCGCGAGGACGGCGGCACCGTCGCGATCGAGGTGCGCGACCACGGCGAGGGCATCTCCGAGGACCAGCGCGAGAAGGTCTTCGAGCGCTTCTACCGCACGGACGTCTCCCGCCAGCGCTCGGCGGCGCAGGGCGGCGGCGCGGGGCTGGGCCTCTCGATCGCCGCGACGATCGTCCAGCAGCACCACGGCTCGATCCGCGTGCTCGAGACCCCCGGCGGCGGCGCCACCTTCCGGGTCGAGCTGCAGGCCGCGGACCTCACGGCCGACCAGGTGGTCGAGCCCGATCAGACCAGCACGATCACCGGCGACGGGCCTGCGAGGGCCGACGGGCGGGGCTGACCGGCCCTCTCAGTCCCCCGGCCACTCCGGCGCATCGAGCACCTGCCCCACGAAGGTGTGCCCGGTCAGCTGCTGCAAGAGCACGTTCGCGCGGGCGAGGAACTCACGGGCCGCGACGCGGCCGAGCTCGTCGTGCGCCTCGACGCGCACCTGACCGCAGGCGTCGTCGCTGCCGAGCCGGAAGGCGCCCTCGGGCGCTTCGCCGACGGGAGGCAACGGGTCCACGTGCCCCTCGAGGCCCAGCACCAGATCGTGCGGGACCGCGTCGGGCCCGAGCCCCAGCGCCGCGGCGGCGCGGGCCGTGCGCTCTCGCCGCGCCTGCGCGCGCCGGGCACCAGGCACCCGCAGACCGCTCGCGAGCAGACGACGCGTGAGCTCCTTGTTGCCCACGAACTCGACCCCCGCGGCCTCGAGCCCGGGCCTGGCCTGCTCGGGCCAGTCGTAGTGGTCGAGGTCGAAGGAGCGCGGGTGCAGGCCCGCGCGGGCCGCCGTCTCGTGCAGCTCGACGAGCGAGGCATCGGAGACCAGGTGGCCCCAGAGTGTGCCGTGGCGCTCCCAGCGCGGGGTGTCGGCGAGGACGGTCATGGGCCCATCGTCTCTCACCTGGGGCCGGGCCGTCCGGAGGCCCGGGTCAGATCACGGCCGCGACAGCGAGCAGCACGAAACCCGTGAAGAAGACGCCGACGCGCCCCACGTGCCAGCCGTCCCATCTGCTCAGCTGCGCCCTCCAGTCGCTCGGCGCGCCCCTCTCGTCGCGGTCCCAGGTCCTGACCCTGTTGTTGATCGGCACGAGAAGGACGATCGAGAGCACGATCCCGACGACCAGGAACGCACCGGACGCTCCGACGAGCACCGTGCGGTCCGTCCCCTCGGCCGTGAGAGCGCTGAGCAGGACGAGCAGGATCGCTCCGGCATACCACCAGGGCATGAGCCTCCCCATCACGCGCGCGGAGTCCGCACGGGCGAGAAGTCCGGTCTCTCCCGGAAGCCGGGAGAAGAGCGGAGCGGCGATCGCTGCGACCATGAGCTCGACGCCGACGAGCGTGCCGGTGACGACGAGGGCGAGTGCGAGAAGTGCGATGTGCATCGGTCCACCGTCCCAGCGTGGTGACGCGACGAGAAGTACTGACGGGAATGTCAGCGCTATCGTCGACCGCATGGAGACACGACACCGTCCGTCGCTCGCCGGGGACTGCCCCGTCGACGCCGCCCTCGAGGTGATCCGGGGCCGCTGGAAGGGCACGATCCTCTGGCGCCTCGAGGACGGTCCCATGCGCACATCAGAGTTGCGCCGCAGCATCCCCGGCATCACCGAGCGGATGCTCATCCGGCACCTTCACGAGCTCGTCGCCGATAGGATCCTCGAACGTGAGGACGCGGGGACGATCCCGCCGCACGTCACCTATCGGCTCTCGGAATACGGCCGGACGCTCGCTCCCATCGTGTGGGGCCTGTGCCGTTGGGGTCGACTGCACCAGGAGCGCCGCGCCACGCAGAGCCTGTGACACCGCGGCTCCACGAGCTCAGGCGCCCGGCGCTCCCTGGGGGTCCGGCGTGCTCTGGTGGTGGCGCAGCAGCCAGGTCCCGTCGACCCGCACCCACAGCGAGGAGCGCCGCTGGGTGCCGCGGGCGTCGGAGGTGACGAAGCGCAGCAGCACGACGCCGTCGGAGACCTCCTCGGCGATGAACTCGCGCGCGCGCAGACCCGGCACCGGGGCGAGGACGGCCAGCACCTGCTCGCGATCGTAGGCGCGGCCCGAGGTGCCGATCTCCGTGAAATCGGGGTGCAGCAGCTCGGCCGCGCGCTCGGGGTTCTTGCGCAGGAGATCGCTGAGCAGCACCTGCTCGCGGGCGACGATCTCCTCGAAGGGAGCCGAGTCCGGATCGGCGGAGGACCGGGCTGACGGGCCATCACTGCCCTGTGCGTCGTCGGCCCCCGCGCCGGAGCGCTCGGGGCCGGCGCTGTCGGCGTCGAAGAGACTGAACAGATCGTCGGCCGGAGAGGCGGCCGGAGCGGCGCCCGCAGAGGCGGCCGACGCGGAGTCGGCACCGGGATCCGCAGGTGCCGAGCTGTCCGGGGTCAGGCACAGTCGCGGAGCGGGCGCAGATCCCGTGGATCCTGTGGCCCCTGAAGACCCCGTCGCACGTCCTCCATCGCCGGATCCCCCGGAGGCGCCGTAGCCGGGGCCGACCTCGGGGTCCTGCTTCTTGGAGAAGGCGACCGCGGCGCCGTTCGCGCGGCGGTCCGCGGCCTCGTTCATGCGGTGGCCGGCATGGCCCTTGACCCACTCGAACTCGACGCTGCGGCCGGCGAGCGCCCGGTCGATCGCCTTGAGGAGATCCACGTTCATGACGGGCTTGCCGTCCTTCTTGCGCCAGCCCTTGCGCTTCCAGCCGGGCATCCACTTCGTCACAGAGTTGATGACGTACTGGCTGTCGCACAGCACGTGAAGGTGCTGGTCGGCGTCCACCGCGGTCGCCTCGAGCAGATCGAGGACGGCCTTGAGCTCCCCCATGTTGTTCGTCCCGTGCGGCCACCCGCCGGCCCGCCAGGTCCGATCGTCGATGTACCAGGCCCAGCCCGCCGGGCCGGGGTTTCCGAGCGCAGACCCGTCGGCCGCAGCGGTGATCGTCATGGCCCAATCGTTCCACAGCCCGGAGCAGGGCCGATCCCCGATCGACGCGGAGAGTCGGTCACGCGGGGGTGTTCTCGGTTACCCCGCGGGCGCCCGGGAAGAGTACGGTGACCGGTCGTCGGGGCGCGTCCATGCTCCGCGAACAAGGAGCATCCATGTCCTCGACCTCTGAGTCGACGCGCGCGACGGCCGCGCCCTCGGTCCGCGAGCTCACGCTGCGCGGCGTGATCCTCGGCGGGATCATCACCCTCGTCTTCACCGCGGCGAACGTCTACCTGGGCCTGAAGTCCGGACTGACGTTCGCAACCTCGATCCCCGCCGCGGTGATCTCCATGGCCGTGCTGCGGTTCTTCCGACGCCACAGCGTCGTCGAGAACAACATCGTGCAGACCATCGCGTCCTCCGCGGGCACGCTCTCGGCGATCATCTTCGTGCTGCCGGGCCTCGTGGTCATCGGCTGGTGGAGCGGCTTCCCGTACTGGACCACCGTCGCGCTGTGCGCCGTGGGCGGCCTGCTGGGCGTCATGTACTCGATCCCGCTGCGCCGCGCCCTGGTGACCGGGTCCGACCTCCCCTACCCCGAGGGCGTCGCCGGCGCCGAAGTGCTCAAGGTCGGCGATGCCGAGGGCGGCGCCGAGGAGAACCGGCGCGGCCTGCGCGCGATCCTGCTGGGCGGCATCACGTCGGCCGCATTCGCCCTGGTCGCCGCGCTCCAGGCGATCAGCAACTCGGTCACGGCGGCCTTCCGCATCGGTGCGGGCGGCACCATGATCGGCACGAGCCTGTCCTTCGCGCTCGTCGGCGTCGGCCACCTCGTCGGCATCACCGTCGGCATCGCCATGCTCGTGGGCCTCGTCGTCTCCTACGGCGTGCTGCTGCCCATCATGTCCAGCGGCCAGCTGCCCGCCACCGGCGCGATCGCCGACGCCGTGGACACCGTCTTCTCGGGCGACGTGCGCTTCGTGGGCGCCGGCGCGATCGCGATCGCCGCGATCTGGACGCTCGTGCGGATCGCGCGCCCCATCATCGGCGGGATCCGCGGCTCCCTCGCCTCGACGATCACCCGCCGCGGCGGCGGCAGCGTCGAGAAGACCGAGCGCGACCTGCCCTTCACCCTGGTCGCCGTGATCACGGTGGTCTCGATGATCCCGATCGGGATCATGCTGTGGCTGTTCGTGAAGGACACCGCGCTCGTGCACAGCGCCGGCGGCCTGATCGCCGTCTGCATCCTCTACGTGCTGATCGCCGGCCTGCTCGTCGCCTCCGTGTGCGGATACATGGCCGGACTCATCGGATCCTCGAACTCGCCGATCTCCGGCGTGGGCATCCTGGTCGCGATCACCGCGGCGCTCGTCATCAAGCTCGTGCACGGCTCCGACCCCTCGCAGACCGCGGCACTGGTCGCCTTCACCCTGTTCACGACCGCGATCGTGTTCGGCATCGCGACGATCTCGAACGACAACCTCCAGGACCTCAAGACCGGCCAGCTCGTCGGCTCCACCCCCTGGAAGCAGCAGGTCGCGCTCGTGATCGGCGTGGGCTTCGGCTCGCTGATCATCCCGCCGGTGCTGGGGCTCATGTCCACGGCCTTCGGCTTCCAGGGCGCGCCCGGCGCGGGCCCCGACGCCCTCGCCGCTCCGCAGGCCACGCTCATCGCGTCGCTGGTCAAGGGCATCTTCGGCGGGGACCTGGACTGGGGCCTGATCGGCATGGGCGCGCTCATCGGCCTGGTCGCGATCATCATCGACGAGATCCTCAGGGCCCGCAGCTCACGCCTCGCGCTGCCGCCGCTGGGCGTCGGCATGGGGATGTACCTGCCGATGAGCACGACCCTGCTGATCGTGGTCGGCGCCGTGATCGGCCTGTTCTACGGCCGCTGGGCCAAGCGCTCGAAGCGCCCCGAGCTCGCCGGGCGTCTGGGCACCCTGCTCGCGACCGGCATGATCGTGGGCGAGAGCCTGTTCGGCGTGGTCTTCGCGGGCATCGTCGCCGCGACGGGGAAGGATGCCCCGCTCGCGATCGTCGGCGACGGCTTCGCGACCCCGGCGATGATCCTCGGCGTCATCGTGTTCGTGATCGCCACCGCGGCGCTCTACCGCACCGTGGGCCGCAGCGCCGGACGGGAGATCGTCGAGAAGTGAGGGCGGGCCCGGTCGGGCCGGCCGCACGGGTTGGGCCGACGGGATCAGGCGGTGCGTTCTCCAGCGTCGACGCGGCGCTTCCGCGGGCGCGAGGGCGCTGAGCCCCCGTCCTGCGAATCCAGTTCACGGATCCACTGGCGCACGCCGCGGCGGAGCACGACCGCCCCGATCAGTGCGATCACGCAGGAGACGATCGCTCCGATCCAGGTCGCCGCGGCTGCGGCGACGGGCGCCGATGCGACGGCGAGGCTCAGCGGGAGCACGACGACCATCGAGATGAGCGAGATGATCATGGCCGCTCCGATGTAGGTGAGGATGCTGAGCACGAACATCGAGATGCCCGGCCTGCGCGTCGTGCACTCCCGTCCCAGAACGATCGCCGCGAGCACGAGGATCGCGCAGGATCCAGCGATGCTCGCGACCAGTGAGCCCACGAGGCTCCAGCCCGTCGGGACGGCGTCATCCATGATCGGCGTGTGCCCGCTCAGGACCGTGAGCGCGGTCCCCGCGGCGGAGACGAACACCATCAGGGCGGATTCGAGGGCGACGAGCGCGACGCGGCCGTGGACGCGGTCGGCGCGGGACATCCCCAGGCTCGCCCACAGCTCGGTGCGGGAAGCCGTGTCCTGGCGGCCGTAGCGGTACCAGGCCAGCACTCCCCACACGGGCGCGATGCTCGCCATCGCATCGGTGACGGTCACCGCCAGGACGAGCGCGATCACGGACAGGATCACCGTGCCGGCGAAGGTCTCGGAGTTCAGTCGCATGTCCGCCGCCAGGGCGCGGCGCCATGCGGAGGTGCGGGCCGGACCGTCGCCCTGCACGGGTCGAGAAGGTCGCGCACCGTGCGCGGGTGCTGCCTCGTGTGCGGTCATGCCGTCCCCTCCTTCGTCGTGCGGTGCGTGCGTGCTCTCGACGCCGCCGCCCGCAGCGGATACGTGACCAGGTCGCTCAGCTCGGGCCGATGCAGCTGGGTCTCGGTGTCGAGCCCGACGGCGTCCTCGGCGGCGATCAGCGCCCAGGTGGTCCCGCTGATCTCCTCCGGGCCGATGAGCCCGGGCAGGTCGTTCCCCTGGGTCGCGGGCGCGGGAGCTCCCAGCACCAGGAAGTCGTCCTTCAGGTCCTCGACGGATCCTTCGAGCACTGCGACGCCGTCGGCCATGACCACGAGGTGGTCGATGAAGCGGTCCATGCCGTCCAGGTCGTGCGTGCTCAGCAGCAGGGAGCGCCGCTCCCGCGCCAGGAGATCGCGCAGGATGTCCACGAGGCGCTCCCTCGCGAGAGGATCCAGACGCGCGAGCGGCTCGTCGAGGATCAGCAGCCGAGGATCCTGCGCGAGGGCCGCGCTCACGCCGAAGAGCGCCGCCTGCCCGTCGGACAGGTCCTGCAGCCGGCGGTCCATCGGGACGCCGAACGACCGCAGCCGGCGGCCGAAGTCCCGCACCGAGAAGCCGGGGATCGCCGCCCGGCGCAGGCGCGCCACGTGGTGGGCGGTCCAGTGCTCCGGGTAGCCGTGCGGATCAGGCACCGACGCGAGCCCCTCGGGCGGGGCCGTCCGCGCCGCGCCCTGCTCGATCCCGAGCACCTCGATCCGACCGGAGGTCGCACGGATGGCGCCCTCGATCGCCCGAAGTGCCGTGGTCTTGCCCGCTCCGTTCGCCCCGACCAGGCCCGTGACCTGGCCGGCGGGAGCCGTGAACGTCAGCCCGCGCAGCGCGCGGATGGGATCGCCGTACGGCTTCTCCGGGCTGGGGATGCTCACGCCGAGACCGCGGACGGCGACGGCGGGGGCCGATGCCCCCTCGTCTTCCGCGCCGACCTGCGTCTCCGTGCGGTCCGAATCAGCGGGCACGGACGGCGTGCGGCCCGGTCCTGTGAGGCCCGATCCTGTGCGGCTCGGTCCTGGGCGCCTCGGGCTCATCGTTCCTCCTCGATACGTCGGCCGAGCATCGTGCGCAGCGTCGCGTCGTCGATCCCGCCCGAGCGCGCCGCGTCGACCGCCTCGCCGAGCGACCGCTCGATGCGGTCCAGTGCGCGTGCGCGCAGCTCGTCGGGGTCCTGGGCGCGTACGAACACGCCCTTGCCGCGGACCGAGTCGGCGAGGCCGTCGGCCACGAGCTCGTTGTAGGCGCGGGTGGTGGTGATGACGCTGACCCGCAGGTCGCGAGCGAGCGTGCGGATCGAGGGCAGGGCCTCGCCGCTCGCGAGCTCGCCGCTGAGGATCGCGGCGGCGAGCGCGGCGCGGATCTGCTCGTAGATCGGATCGGAGGATCCCGGATCGATGTGCAGCTGCATCCTGCTCGCCCCCTCCCCTGCTCCGGCGGTGCCGCGTGTGCTTACTGTCTATATGCGCTATAGACAGTAAGCACGGTCTTCGGTCGCGTCAAGGGGTCAGGGGATCCGGGCGACGGTCATCCCGGTCGACGTCGGCGCTCCGCCGAGCCCGACGAGGGCCTCCGGCAGGTCCTCCAGACCGATGATCGACCCCAGGTGCGCGGCGGGATCCAGGCGTCCGTCGGCGATCTCCTCGAGCAGCGCCCGGTACTCCCCCGCCGCCAGGCCGTGGCTGCCCAGCACCTGCAGCTCGAGGCCGATCACGCGACCCATCGGCAGCGCGGGGTCCGCGTCCTCGCCCAGCAGCAGCCCCACCTGCACGTGACGTCCGCGGGGGCGCAGGGAGCGGATGCCCGCGGTCGCGGTGCGCGCGGATCCGAGCGCGTCGATCGCGACATCGGCGCCGCCGCCGCTCGCCGCGAGCAGCCGCTCGACGAGGTCATCGACCTCCTCGTCGGGAGAGGCCGGCACGGGCTCGGCGCCGAGCGCCCGGGCCGCCTCGAGGGCTCCGGGCGAGACGTCCACGGCGATCACGCGCGCGCCCGCCGCCACCGCGATCTGGATGACGGAGAGCCCGACGCCGCCGCACCCGAGCACCACCACGCTCTCCCCGTCGCGCACGCGGGCCTGGGTGCGCACGGCGTGGAACGCGGTGCCGAAGCGGCAGCCGAGCCCCGCGGCAGCGAGCATGTCGATGCCGTCGGGCAGGGCGACGAGGTTGTGGTCCGCCTCGATCACGACGACCTGCTCGGCGTACGAGCCGGGCAGGTCGAAGCCGGGCTGTTGCTGGTCGGGGCACACCTGGGTGGCTCCCGCGCGGCACTGCGCACAACGGCCGCAGGACAGGATGAACGGCGCGGTCACACGATCGCCCACCTGGAACCGGGTGACCTCGGGGGCGACCTCGCGGACCACGCCGGCGAACTCGTGCCCGGGGGTGTGCGGAAGCGAGACGGAGTCGTCGTGCCCCTGCCAGGCGTGCCAGTCGCTGCGGCACACGCCCGTCGCGCGGACCTCGATCACCGCCCCGCGCGGCGGGCACGCGGGGTCCTCCACCTGCTCGACGCGGGGCGGGGTGCGGAAGGCGTCGTAGCGCACGGCTCTCATGGAGCCATCGTGCCGCACAGGGGCCGCGGCGCATCCCGCCGTCTCGCCGGGGCCGGGCGGGGCCGACGCCCGACGAGACGCGCGCCCGTCACTCCTCCTCGTACGCGGCCCTCTTCTCCTGCACCGCGCGCAGGCGGGCGAGGTCGAGCTTGCGGCCGCGCTGGAAGTCCACGACGCCGTTCTTCTCCTGGAACACGTCGGTGAGCTGCGTGTAGCAGTAGGCGAACATGAGCGGGTCGCCCAGCAGCACGTCCGTGAGGCCCTCGAAGCGCTCGTAGAGCTCCTCCTCGCTCGAGATCCGCTGCCCGTAGCCCCACGACTGGGAGGCGTTGTTGCCGGCCTCGCGGGCGGCGCGCGCCGCCTCCTCGGCGTTCCACCAGATGCCGCCGTACTCGGAGACGAAGTAGGGCTGCCCCTCGTAGTCCAGGGAGAAGGAGCCGTCCGCGAAGGGCAGCTCGCCGTCGCCGAGATCGCGGCGGTTGGCGAAGGGACGCCCCTCGGCGAGGCCGGACTGCTCCGTGCGGAAGCGCTCGGGATCCTGCTCGTAGGAGTGGGAGTCGAAGACGTCGGCCCCGCGCACGCGGTGCGAGTAGCCGGAGGTGTCGAGCACCGGGCGGGTGGGGTCGGCGAGCTTCGTCGCGTCGTACATCGCCTGGGTGACGTCGTCGAGCTGGGTGATGCGATCGTGGCGCACCTGGTGGGTCTCGTTCAGGGGGCACCAGCCCACGATCGCGGGGTGGTTGATGTCCCGGCGCACCGCCTCGACCCACTGGCCGATGAACGCCGCGGTGGGCTGCTGGTTGTCGCCCGTCGGCCCGCGCCCGGAGACGCCCCAGTCGCCGAACTCGCCCCAGACCAGGTAGCCGTGGACGTCGGCCCAGAAGAGCATGCGCTCCTCGAAGACCTTCTGGTGCAGGCGCGCGCCGTTGAAGCCGGCCTCGAGGGAGAGGCGCACGTCGCCCTTGATCGCCTCGTCCGACGGGGCGGTCATGAAGGTGTCCTCCCACCAGCCCTGGTCCAGGACCAGGCGCTGGAAGACCTTCTCGCCGTTGATGCGGAACTCGTGGTCGCGCAGCGAGGTCGAGCGCAGGCCGGTGTAGGAGCGGACCGTGTCCAGGACGGCGCCGCCGTCGGCCACGAGGCGCAGCTCGAGGGAGTAGAGCTGCGGGTCGCCCGGGGCCCATACGCGCACCTGGTCCTCGGGGACCGTGATCTCGAGGTGCGGGGCGAGGTCGAGGTCCGCGCGGACCTCCGCGCTCGCGACGGCGCCGCCGCCGACCTCGCCGAGCACGGCCTCCAGGCGCGTGCCGGGAGTGCTGCGCGAGAGCGGGACGTCGATCGCGAAGGAGTGGGAGGCGAGCGAGGGCACCACGCGCAGCGAGCGGATCGCGTCCTCGGGGACGCCCTCGAGCCAGACCGTCTGCCAGATGCCGGTGACCCGGTGGTAGGTCGCGTGGCTCGCCTCGTAGAAGACCGACTGCTTGCCGCGCGCCTGCAGGTCGTGGCGGGAGTCGCGAGCGCGCACGACGATCTCGACGCTGCCCCCGGCGGACACGACGCCCGAGAGGTCCGCGTCGAAGGGCGTGAAGCCGCCGCGGTGGCGAGCGACCTCGACCCCGTCGGCCCAGACCGTCGCGTCGTGGTCGACGGCGCCGAAGTGCAGCACCGGCCGCAGCCCCTCCCAGCTCGCGGGCACGCTGACCGTGCGGCGGTACCAGACGGCCTCCATGAAGTCGCGGTCGCCGATGCCGGAGGCCGGCGACTCCGGCGGGAAGGGCACGAGGATCTCGGTGGCGAGCTCGCGCTCGAGCAGTCCGCGCTCGCGGCCTGTGTCGCCGCGGTCGATCTCGAACTGCCAGGTGCCGTTGAGGTTCAGCCAGGCCTCGCGCTGCAGCTGCGGGCGCGGGTGCTCAGGGCGCGGGACGTCGCCGGTCGGGACGTCGCCGGATCCGTCCGACGCCGGGGCGTCCAGCGCGGCGGCGAGCTCGTCGGCGCGGGCGAAGAGGTCGGTCAGGTGCGAGGGCAGCTCGGGCACGGCGTGCTGGTCGCTCGCGGGGCTCTGCTCGGGTGCGGTCACGGTGGTCCTTCCATCGGCGCTGATCGGCGGGCCGGACGGCGCCGGCACCTCAAGTCAACACCGCCGCGCCCCGGATTGCAACGTGGGAAACACGGATGGTCAGCGACGCGGCCCTGCGGAGCTCTCGCGCGCCACGAGGCGATAGGGGACGACGTGCTCTCCCCCGCCGGGCGCCCCTTCACCCGGCCCACAGGGACCCGATCCTCCCGGACCTTCCGAACCTCCCGGGCCGATCGCGGCGTCGAGGGTCGCGGCGATGAGGTCGTCGAGGTCCGGGGCGATCGAGCTCAGCGCGGGGTGGGCGTGCCGCGCTCCGGGGGTGTCGTCCCAGCCCACCACCCCGACGTCCCCGGGGACGTCGAGCCCGGACTCGCGCAGGCCCGCGAGGGCGCCGATCGCGAGCTGGTCGTTGGCCGCGGAGATCGCGTCGAACGCGACGCCGCGCTGGACGAGGTCGAGCACCGCGCGCCGCCCCTCGGCCATGTCCCACGCGCCCACGTGCGCGATCCGCTCCGGGTCGCTCGCGATGCCGCTCGCCCGGCAGGCGGCGCGGAAGCCCGCGAGGCGGTCAGTGCCGGCCGAGCGCTGCTCGGACTCCCCGCCCAGGAAGACGGGTCGGCGATAGCCGCGCTCGACCAGATGGCGGACCACGTCGGCCGAGGCCTCGACGTTGTCGACGGCGACGTGGGTGACGCCCTCGGCGCTCAGCAGGTGCTCGCCGAGCAGCACGAGCGGCGGCCCGTCCCCGCGGTCCCGGATCTCGACGGGGTCCAGCGCCTCCGGCGAGATCACGACCGCATCGACAGGGCGGCTGATGCGTCCGCGCACGTGGGCGCGCTCGACCTCGCCCCGGCCCAGCGACAGCTCGACGCTCACGGTGTACCCGCGCTCCTTGGCCGCGACGTGCAGCATCTGCGCGAGCTGGGCGAAGTAGGGGTTGGAGAGCTCGGGCAGCACCAGGGCGATGGTGTGCGTCGGGCCGCCGCGCAGCTCCCGGCCGATCGTGTTCGGCACGTAGCCGAGCTCGCTGATGGCCCGTTCGACCCGCTCACGGGTCTCGGGCCGCACGACGGGCCGGTCGTTGACGACGTTGGAGACCGTCTTCCACGAGACCCCGGCGGCCTTCGCCACGTCCTTGATGCTCACGCGCCTGGCCATCGCGCACCGCCTTCCTGCTGTTCCGGGGACCGTCCACCCCGGCCCCGGTGATCCGCCGAGGATACCGGCCGGCCTCGCCCCCCAGGTGCGTTGCTCACATCGGGACCCGCAGATGAGGGTGAACGGCGAGGACGGCCGTAGGCTGGTGGCTTCGTGTGCCGTCCCACCTGCCATGGCACCGCGCCTCGCCGCGCACTGCGCGACGACGGCGGCGCGCCGTCCGCGCGCAGCCCCGGGGGGCCTCCCCGTCGGGCACGTCCCCAGGCCCTGCCCGTCGGACGCCGACCGGGTCTCCCCCGTCGGACCAGCGGACCGCAGCGCGCAGGGCGGGACCGCGTCCTCTAGAACGGAAATCCGTGACCTCCACTGACTTCGCGCGCCTCGGCGTGCCCTCGCACCTCATCGACGCCCTCGCCCCGCAGGGCATCACCACCCCCACCCCGATCCAGTCCGCGACCCTCGGCGACTCCCTCGCCGGCCGCGACGTGCTGGGCCGCGGCCGCACCGGCTCCGGCAAGACCTACGCCTTCGGCCTGCCGCTCGTCGCCCGCCTCGAGCAGGACGCGCGCAAGCGCCGCAGCCGCTTCCCGCGCGCCCTCGTGCTGGCCCCGACCCGCGAGCTCGCCGCCCAGATCGACCAGTCGCTGACGCCGCTGCTGCGCGCCGCGAACCTGCGCAGCACCGTCGTCTTCGGCGGCGTCGGCCAGAAGCCCCAGGTCGATGCGATCGCCCGTGGCGTCGACGTGCTCGTCGCCTGCCCCGGCCGTCTGCTGGACCTCATGGGCCAGGGCCACGTGGACCTCGGCGCCGTCGAGATCACCGTGCTCGACGAGGCCGACCACATGGCCGACATGGGCTTCCTGCCGATGGTCCGCCGGATCCTCGCCAAGACCCCCGCGAAGGGCCAGCGCATGCTGTTCTCCGCGACCCTGGACCAGGGCGTCCAGAAGCTCGTCAAGGAGTTCCTGCACTCCCCCGTCACCCACTCGGCCGATCCGGAGACCAGCCCGGTCTCGACGATGGAGCACCACGTGCTCGAGGTCGGCGCGGATGCGAAGTTCGACGTGCTGCGCGATCTCGCGGCGGCGCCCGGACGCACCATCCTCTTCACCCGCACCAAGCACGGTGCGAAGAAGCTCGCCCAGAAGCTGAGCCGCTCGGGCGTGGCCGCCGTGGAGCTGCACGGCAACCTCTCCCAGGGCGCCCGCACCCGCAACCTCGAGGCCTTCGGCTCGGGGACCGCGAGCACGCTGGTCTCCACCGACATCGCCGCCCGCGGCATCCACGTGGACGACGTCGCCCTGGTCGTGCACGCGGACCCGCCGGTCGAGCACAAGGCGTACCTGCACCGCTCGGGCCGCACCGCGCGCGCCGGCGGCTCCGGCACCGTGATCACCGTGCGCACGCCCGACCAGAAGAAGGACGTGCACGACCTCATGCGCAAGGCCCGCATCACGCCGGCCCAGCACGAGGGCGTTGTCGTCACGAGCCCCGTGCTGAGCGAGCTCGCCCCCGGCGAGCGCGTCTTCACCGAACCCGCACCGGCCCCGGCACAGCAGCCCCAGCAGGGCGGCGGACGCGGCCAGGGCGGTCGTGGTCAGGGCGGCGGTCGTGGTCAGGGCGGTCGCGGCAGCGGCGGCGGTCGCTCCTCCGGGGGCCGCGGTCGCGGCGGCCAGGGCGGCCGCGGACAGGGCTCCCAGGACGGTCGCTCCGGTGACGGCTCGCGCTCCGGCCAGGACGGCCGCTCGGGCCAGGGATCGCGCTCGGGCCAGGGCTCGCGCGGTCGCGGCCGCGGCGGCCGCTCGGGCTCCGGCTCGGTGACCTCCTACTCGACCTCGAGCTCGGGCGAGGGCTCGTCGCGCCGCTCCGGCGGGCTCGCGGCCTTCTCCTCGGGCCGCCGCGGCTGACACCGGACGCGCCCGGCCCGTCTCGGGTCCGGGCGCCCCGGGGCGCATCATGGCCCGCAGCATCGCGGAGATCCTCGCCGAGGCCCGGCGCGGCACGGCGCGCGTAGCACCGAGCGACCTGCCCGGGCCACTGCGCGACGGCGCCCGGGTGATCGACGTGCGCACGCCCTGGACGCGCGACGCCGAGGGGCACATCCCCGGAGCGATCGTGGTCGAGCACACCGTCATGCTGTGGCGGCTGGACCCCCTCAGCCCGAGCCGCATGGCCGACGGGCCGAGCTACGACGACGACGTCATCGTCGTGTGCAACGAAGGGTTCTCCTCCTCGCTCGCCGCGCGCGACCTGCGCGAGCTCGGCTTCTCCCGGGCCACGGACCTCGAAGGCGGCTTCCGCGCCTGGGCCGCGGCGGGCCTGCCCGTGCAGGCCGAGCCGACGCGATACGTGACCTGAAACCCGCGCGTCCGCGTAGGGTGCGACGCAAGCACATGCGCACGACGAGCGAGGGGCACTCATGAGCCAGTCACCCTGGGACCGACCGGATCCGCACCGCGGACCCCATCCCGTGATCCCGGGCGAGGTCGTGCACCATCACGCCCCGGACGCGGCGCAGCGGAGCTTCGACCCGTACGCGGCGGACGGACAGCATGTCCCCGACGCACAGCACGCCCACGGTGCACCGCGAGCCGGCGCGGCACCTTCCGCGGGCGCCCCGTACTCCTCCCCCGGCGGACCGCCGCCCGGATCCGCCCTCCAGCCCCACGGCGCGCCGACGGGGAACCCCGGTGCCGGTGCTGCTCCGATGCCCGGCGTGATGCCCGTGCCGGTGGCCGTGATGCCGCTCAAGAGCGTGGGCGTGGCCTTCGTCCTCACCTTCTTCTTCGGCGTCTTCGGGGTGTTCTACTCGAGCGTGACAGGGGCGCTCGTCCTGATCGGCGTCACCGTGGGCCTGCTGGTCCTCTCGACGATCGTGTTCGGCATCCTCTCGGTGCTGACGATGGGGATCGGGGCCGTGCTGTTCGGACTGGTCCCGCTGATCGGCGTGGGAGCGTGGATCGCGAGCATCATCTGGGGCTGCACGGCGGCCTCGAACCACAACCAGCGGGTGCAGGCGCAGTACGCGCAGATGGCGGCGCGCCACCAGCATCCGACCTGGTGACCGCTGCAGGAAAGCGGTGCTGACCTCGCTATTCCCCGGGCCGACGCTCGAGTGCTCACAGCGCCCAGCACCCCGCGCCGGGCGCGGCGTAGCCTCGGCTCCATGAGCACTCCCGCCCCCGGCCCTGGGCCCAGCGGCCCGTCCGCATCCTCCGCGTCGCGCACCCCGCACGTCCCGCTCTCGATCCTCGACCTCGTCCCGATCTCCGAGGGGATGGACGCCCGCGAGGCCATCGGCCACGCGATGAGCTCCGCGCAGCTCGCCGACCGTCTGGGCTTCACCCGCTACTGGTTCGCCGAGCACCACAACACGATCTCCCTGGCCTCGAACGCGACCAGCCTGCTCATCGGCCAGGCCGCGCAGCTGACCGAGCGGATCCGCGTGGGCTCGGGCGGCGTCATGCTGCCCAACCACTCCCCGCTCTCGGTCATCGAGCAGTTCGGCACCCTGGTCCAGATGCACGGCGATCGCATCGACCTGGGGCTCGGGCGTGCGCCCGGCACCGATCCGCTCACCGCGCAGCTGCTCGCGCGCACGTCGGCCGAGCCGGAGGCATTCATCGCGGCGGTCGAGCAGATGCGCGACTGGTCGCGCTCCGAGCAGCCGACGGGCCTGCGGATCGCCGCCCCGGTCGCCGAGGGCACCGAGGTCGCCATGTGGATCCTCGGCTCGACGTCGAACGGCGCACAGCTCGCCGGTCGCCTCGGCATGCCCTTCTCCGTCGCCTCGCACTTCTCGCCCTTCGGGGTCGAGCAGGCGCTGGACGCCTACCGCCGGACCTTCGACGCGGACGCCGAGTCCGCCCAGACCGACGCCGCGCACACCATGGTGGGCGTGAACGTCCTGGTCGCGCCCACGGACGAGGAGGCGCAGCACCTGTTCACCTCGGCGCAGCAGGGTTTCCTGGGGATCCTGCGCGGCGAGCGCACGAAGGTGAAGCCGCCCCGGGATCTCGAGGGCCTCGCCGACCCGGCGCTGCTCGCGAAGGTCGACCAGACGCTCTCCGTGCGCGCCGTCGGCTCCCCGCGCACGGTCGTCGCGCAGCTCGAATCCATCGTCCGCGCGACCGGGGCCGACGAGCTCATCGTCACCGGCCAGATCTTCGACCCCGCGCATCGCGACCGCTCCCACGAGCTGCTCGCACAGGCATGGGGGCTCTGAGGCGCTGGGTCGACGCGGCGCTGAGTCGACGAGGCGCCCAGGCATATCGCTACCGGAGCACGCCCTCCACCACATACTCCTTCGCAGGGGAGGCGCGACGCGAGGCCGAGGGCGGGTCGTCGCGGCGCCCCCGTGTGCGCGAGCGTTACGATTTGCGGTGGGTTTTGGACGGACGTGCGAAGCGTCGAAAATCCACCGCAATTCGTAACGCGCCAGCAGGCACACCGGCGCCGAGGCAGGGCACGGCGTGAGGTGGTGAGGTGGGAGCCCCCGGCGTCACCCGGGCCCTCAGCCTCCGGGGTCACCCGGGTCAGGCCTTAGCGCCTTCGCTCTCCGTCTGCCACCCGAGCTCCTCTGCGGCCCCGGGAGATCCGAGAATCCTGCGCCGGGTGTGCGACCGGATGTGCGATTCGGCCTGCTCCATCCGCGCCCGGTGCGCGCGCCGCTGGTCCAACACGGCATTTCGCACGGCGAACCTCACCTGACCGGGGTCATGGACGAGCACCTGCTCGGGAATGCGCACCTCCAGCCATCCGGGCAGACCCGGCGCGTGGGCGATGCGCACGGGCAGCAGACGCGGCACGAAGGGCAGAGTGCAGCGAGCGCAGTCCCCACAGCGCGGCGCGCACACGGGCTCCTTGCGGAACACCGCATAGACCCGGTCCGCCCACCAGATCGCATGCGCACGTCGCAGCAGCACCGGGACGTAGTGAGGGGGCGACGGGTCTGGATCCCCGCCCGTCAGCGGCATGTTCAGCCGCACCCGTCCCCACGCGGGGCCCGAGCGCATCAGGCGGGAATGCAGCACGCTCGGCCTGTCGGTGCCCGAGCTCATCAGGGCGGTCGCCGCCTTCGGTGCACCGTGCACACCGCTGCCGGAGGCCCAGATCAGGGCACCGTCGGGGACCATCGGTTCGGTCGGTTCCATGAACCTGTCCTGGGTGATCCGCGCGCGCAGCCGGTCGGTCACGACCACCAGCGAGACGTCGCCGAGCACCGAGGCGAGATCCGTCCATGTGCGCACCAATGTCGCGATGCGCACCCCGTCGACCGTCTCGATCTGCCAGGGCTGAAGTGGCACTCGGCTCCACTGCACGACGTCGTCGGACGCGCGATGCGCAGCGTTCGGGGTGCCGAGGTGCACTGTGGGGATCCCCCAGCGCGCGTCCACCGGTTCGCGCCCGGTCATGTCGGCGTCGCCCGGACAGGGAAGTCCCCAGGCCCGGGCCGCGGTCAGACCGACCAGGGCGGCCTCGGGGTGCAGGCGCAGCATCGCATCGGCGACGTCCCAGCGCGTGACCCTGCCGGCGCGGAGCGCGTCGGTGCAAGCGTAGAGGCCCTGCCGGAGCCGGGTGACGTCCCGGCGGCGGAGGCGCTGCGGCTCCACGCCTGCGACGCGGGCGTCATGCGTCGTGAACACGGGACGGGGCAGGGCGTCCGGGAGATCTGCCGGGGCATGAGGCATGTCGTGAAGTGTCCCGTCTTCGCCAGGCGTCCGGGCTCTGTCCCCAATCCGCAGGTCAGAGGATTCGACGCGACACGAGAAGTGATCGCGGGGAAGAGACGACCACGGGGAAGAGACGCCCGCACGGAGAGGGCGGGTCCCCCGAGAGCACTGGGCGGCAGAGAGTCCGACCGATGGTGACGTGCCGCCCGGAGCTGAATCCTCATGTGACCTGCGCCCCACTCGAGCGGCGAGCGCACCTCTGTGTGTCTCCTTATGTGAAGCATCAGTTGCTCTAATACTCGTGGACCTCCACGATGGGACGGTCCTGCCACCGACCCGTGGAGCCCGCGTGACGACCTCGATCTCTGCCTCGACCTCAGCCGACGCGTCGGCCGGCCCGCCGCCTGCGCCCTCTGCGCCCTCTGCCGACGCATCGACCCTCTCGCCGCGTCTGCGCGGCCTCGCCGAGCGCCTGCGCGGCCTCCTCGGGGAGGGCGTCGTGCACACCGATCCCGACCCGGTGTACGCGGGGGACCACGCGGTTCCCTCCGCTCCCGGCACGAGCTTCCTGCTGGTCCTCCCCCGCGACGTCGAGGGAGTGCAGGCCACCCTCCGCCTGGCCCACGAGACCGGCACGCCCGTCGTCCCGCGCGGTGCGGGCTCGGGTCTGTCCGGGGGCGCCACCCCGATCGACGGGTCGATCGTGCTGAGCCTCGAGCGCCTCACGCGCATCCGCGAGATCGACGTGCTCGACGAGGTCGCCGTGGTGGAGGCGGGCGTGATCACCGCGGACCTCTCCGAGGCGCTCGCGCCGCACGGCTTCTTCTACGCGCCGGACCCGGCGAGCGCGCGGCTCTCCAGCATCGGCGGGAACATCGCGACCAACGCGGGCGGGCTGCACTGCGCGAAGTATGGGGTGACCAGGGAATCCGTTTTCGGGCTCGAGGTGGTCCTGGCCGACGGCACGCTGCTGCGCACCGGACACCGCTCGATCAAGGGTGTCACCGGGCTCGACCTCACGCAGCTGCTCATCGGCTCCGAGGGCACGCTCGCGATCGTCGTCGCGGCGACCGTGCGGATCCGCCCGCTGCCCGTCGCCCGACGCACCGTGCTCGCACGCTTCCCCACCGTCGCGGGCGCCGCGGCGGGGGTGAACGCGATCTCGCGCAGTCCCGTGCGGCCGGCGGCCTGCGAGCTGCTGGACGCGCGCTCCCTCGAGGACATCGACGAGAACACGGGAGCGGGCGTCGCCGAGGGCGAGAGCGCGGTGCTGCTCGTCGAGCTCGACGGCTACGGCATCGCGGAGCAGACCCGCGACCTGATCGCCGCGCTCGGTGGCGCGGGCGGCCCGGCGGACGACGGCGGGGACGGCGGGGACGCCGGCCCGTCGGACGTCGAGATCCGCGTCCTCGAGGACGAGGCGGAGGCGGAGCACTGGTGGGAGCTGCGCCGTTCGGGCCGCGGCTCCGGCGCCGGGCACTTCCGCCTCGGCGAGGACGTCGCGATCCCGAAGTCGCGCCTCGCCGATGCCTTCGCGGTCATCGAGCGGATCGGCCGCGAGCACGGCATCCGCACGTCGGCGGTCGCGCATGCGGGCGACGGCAACCTCCACCCCTCGCTCTCGCTCCCCCGCCCCGAGGACAACCCCGATCCCTCGGCGCCGCTGCCGCCCGTCCTGCACGAAGCGGCCGACGACCTGGTCCGCGAGGCTCTGGCCCTCGGCGGCACCATCAGCGGCGAGCACGGCATCGGCACCGCCAAGCACTCCTGGCTCGACCTCGAGCTCTCCGACGCGTCCCGCGCGCTCCAGCGCCGGCTGAAGGACGCCTTCGACCCTCAGCACCTGCTCAATCCCGGGAAGGCCCTCTGACCCCGATGAACACTGCGACCACTTCGGACACAGCGACCACAACGACGACGAGGGCCGGCGCCGATCCCGCCCCTGCGCTCTCCCCCTCCGCGCTGCTCTCGGATCTGGGCTCGCGCGAGGACCGCGCGCGGGGCTTCGGGAAGGCCTCCTCGCTGCCCGCCGACTCGATCCCGCTGCTCGGCGGCGCCCCGAGCGAGGACCTGCTGCCGCTCGCGCAGATCCGCCACGCCGCCGAGGACCTCACCGCCGATCCGTCGGCCCTCGCCGCGGCGCTCCAGTACTCCCAGAGCCCGGGCCTGGCGGGCCTGCGCGACTGGATCGGCCGACGCGAGGGCGCGGAGCCCGCGCGGATCGTCGTCACCAACGGCGCCTTCCACGGGCTCTCGCTGCTGTTCGACGCCCTGCTCGACGAGGGCGACGCGATGATCGTCGAGGATCCCACCTACCCGCTGATCTTCCGCGACCTGCAGCACAAGCGCCCCCGGCTCGTCCCGCTGCGCCTCACGGAGCGCGGATTCGACATCGACGCGCTCGAGGCGCGGCTGGTCGCGGGCGAGCGCCCGAAGCTGCTGTACACGGTGCCCGATCACCACAACCCCACCGGGTACGTCACCACGCCGGCCGAGCGCGCGCGGCTGGTCGAGCTCGCCGAGCGCTTCGGCTTCGTGATCGTCTCCGACAACGCGTACCACTCGCTGGGCTTCGACGGCCCCTCGCTGCCGGACTACCCGCTGGGCTCGGACCGCGTGGTCCACGTGCGCACCTTCTCGAAGGTGCTCGGGCCCGGCCTGCGGCTGGGCTGGCTCGCACTGCCGACATGGCTCGTCGGCCCCGTGACGCGGCTGCGCGCGAACCAGGACCAGCACTCCTCGGTGCTCGTGCAGGCGATCGTCGAGCGGGTGCTGGGGGCCGGATCGGCCGCGCACCCGGCGCCGGGCGACGGTCCGCTCGCCCCGCGCGGCTTCGACGCCATCGCCGCCCGCGCCCGCACCGCCTACGCCGAGCGCTTCGACCTCGTGACCTCGATCCTGGACGCGCAGGTGCCCGGCGGCATCGAGGTCGTCCACCGCACGGGCGGCATCTTCGCCTGGGTGCGGGTGCGCGACGAGCGCATCGATCTCGCCGCGGCCCAGCGCGTGGCCCGCGAGCGGACCGGGACCGACGCGGTGCTGGGCCGGTACTTCTTCTGGGAGGGCGCGGACGGTGGCCCGGCCGCGGGGTCGGGCACGAACCCGGCCGACGATCGCGGCGCGCTGCGCGTGGGGATCAGCCATCTGCCGCCGGAGCGCCTGCGCGAGGGGGCCGAGCGTCTCGCCGCGGCCCTGTCCGATCCGGAGGCCCGAGGGTGACCCGGCCCGTCGGCCCCGCGCCCGTCGGCCCCGCGCCCGTCGGCCCGGCCCCCGTCGGCCCCGATGTCACCCGCCGACGCCTCCTGCGCGGTATCGGCGCGGGCGCGCTGGGGCTCGCCGCGCTGCCCCTGGCGGGCTGCGCGCTCGAGGCCGCCCACGCGGCGGGCGGCTCCGAGACGCCCGAGGACGAGCTGACCTTCCTCATCTCGAACCTCGACGGCGGATGGGTGCCCTCCAAGAGCGCGATCTCGAGCTACGAGGCGAACGTCTGGCAGCAGCTCACCGACAAGCTCGTGCACACGGACGAGAAGGGGACCATCACCCCGTGGATCGCCGAGAGCTGGGACGTCGCGAGCGACTCGACCGAGTTCACGCTGCACCTGAAGGACGGCGTCACCTTCTCCGACGGCACAGCGCTGGACGCCGACGCTGTCGTCGCGAACCTCGACGTCTGGGCGAAGGGCCGGCCCGACGCGGGCATCGCGAAGGTGGGCCTGTTCCCCGGCTCGACCTACGACGGGGCCGAGGCGCTCGACGAGCGCACCGTGCGCGTGCGCTTCACCGCCCCGTCCCTCTCCTTCCTGCCGACCCTCGGCTACCACGGATGCCTGCTGCTGAGCCCCGACTCCGTGGCCCGCTCCCTGGGCGAGCAGTCGGACCTCGCCCACCAGATCGGCAGCGGACCCTTCGTGCTGGACTCCTGGGCCGCGAGCGACCACGTCACCCTGGTGCGCCGCGAGGACTACGACTGGGCTCCGCCCGTGCTCGGGCGCAGCGGTGCCGCCGCGCTGCGGAGGATCACCTTCAAGGTGCTGCCCGACGACACCCTGCGCGCCTCCGCCGCCCGCGCCCACCAGAGCGACGTGTCCTACAACGTGAACCCGCAGGTCCTGGACTCCTTCACCGAGGCCGGGTTCACGATCGAGGTGCCGCGCTATCTCGGCTTCACCCACGGCTTCCGGGTGCGCACGAACGTGGCGCCCTTCGACGACGTGCGCGTGCGCCGCGCGATCACCCGCGGCATCGACCGCGACGAGATCCTGCGCACCGTGTTCACGAAGGACTGGGAGAGCGCGACGAGCTGGCTGCAGTCGAGCGTCCCCGAGGCCGAGGACCATTCGGACCTCTTCCCCTTTGACCCGGACTCGGCCGCGCGGCTGCTCGACGACGCCGGATGGACCGGGCGCTCCGAGGACGGCTACCGCACGAAGGACGGCACGGAGCTCGCGTTCACCCTCTACCCCACCCCGTACCTCACCGGCTCCGTGCCCGAGGCCGAGCTGATCTCCCAGCAGCTGGGCCGCCTGGGCATCCGCGTCGCGACCCAGAAGATCGACGTCGCGGCCTACTCCGGGAAGGTCGAGGACAACCCCGACCAGGGGCTCGCCGAGGTCACCCGCAGCTTCGTGGACGCCGGCACCGTGGCGGGAGTGATCACCGCCGACGGCGAGGACTGGTTCGCCCTCGGGGACTCCGACGAGCGCCTCGCGGATCTCGCGGGCCGGGTGGCTGGCACCGCCGACCGCACGGAGCGCGCCGGGGTGATCGACGAGCTCTCGCAGCATGTCCTCGAGCAGGCCTACTTCATCCCGCTCGAGCAGAACGTCCAGCGCATCTACGTCCAGACCCCCGAGCTCTCCGGCATCACGGTCAACGCCGTCGCCATCCCCTCGTACCACGCGGCGACGAAGACGGGCTCGGGGGCCGACGGGACGGGGGCGGACGCATGATCGCCCTGAAGCGCGTCGGCCAGGCCGTCCTCGTCATCGCCCTCGCCTACGTGCTCGTGTTCCTGGTGCTCGCCGCGATCCCCGGCGACCCGGTGAGCGCGCAGCTCGAGAACCCGCAGGCCGGCTACTCCGAGGCCGAGAAGGCGCAGATCCGCTCGTTCTACGGCCTCGACAAGCCCGTGCTCGTGCAGCTGCTGATCTCGATCGGCAACGCCCTGCGCGGCGACCTCGGGATCTCGCTCTCGACCTCGGCGCCGGTCTCCTCGACGATCGGTGAGGCGATCCCCTCGACCCTCGCCCTCGCCGCGACCGCCCTGGTGTTCGCGCTGCTGATCGCCCTGATCCTGGGCTTCGCCTCGCAGAGCCTCGGCGAGGGCCGGCTGGGCGGCCTGGTGCGCTCACTGCCCACGGTGTTCCTGTCCACCCCGAACTTCCTCATCGGCCTGGTGCTGATCCAGGTGTTCGCGGTGCAGCTGGGCGCCTTCTCCATCATCGACCCCGAGACCGCCGGATCCACGGCCTTCGCGGCCCTGACCCTCGCGATCCCCGTGTCCGCGCAGATCGCCCAGGTGTTCATCACCGCCCTGGACACGACCACTGCGCTCGACCACACGGAGGTCGCGCTCTCCCGCGGGCTCGCCCCGGTGCGGGTGTTCGCGCGCCACCTGCTGCGGCCCTCCCTGCTGCCCACGGTCACCGTATGCGGGCTCGTGGTCGGCGAGCTGCTGGGCGGCTCGCTCATCACCGAGACGATCTTCGGGCGCGCCGGCATCGGCACCGTCGTCCAGAAGGCCGTGACCAGCCAGGACGTGCCCGTGCTGCAGGCCGCCGTGGTGCTCTCCGCGGCCGTGTTCGTGGGCGTCAACCTCGTCATCGACCTCGTGCTGCCGCTGCTGGACCCGCGGCTGCGCGCACCCCGGGAGGCGTCATGACCGCAGCGGTCCTCACCACCGGCGACCCCTCGGGCTCGCCCGAGCACGCGCCGGCCGGCGCCCCCGCGCAGGCAGGGTCACGGCTGCGCGGTCTGCGGCGCCTGCCGCTGACCGTGTGGCTGTCCATCGCCGTGCTCCTCCTCGTGCTCGCGTTCTCGCTCGCACCGGGACTGTTCACGAGCGCGGACCCGGCCGTCGGCGTGCCCGACCGGAAGTTCACGCCGCCCGGGTGGCAGTACCTGCTGGGCACCGACCACCTGGGCCGGGACCTGCTCTCGCGCATCATCCACGGCTCGGCCTCCTCGATGACCAGCGCCCTGATCGCGGTCGCGATCGGCGTGCTCGTGGGAGGGGCGATCGGCCTCGTCGCCGGGTACGCGGGCGGCTGGGCCGACGCGGTCCTGGGGCGCCTGGTCGACGTGCTGCTGGCGATCCCGAGCTTCCTGCTCGCCGTGGTCGTGGTCACGGCGCTCGGGTACGACACCCGCAACGCCGCGATCGCGACCGGCGTCTCCGCGGTGGCGGTGTTCGCCCGGCTCATGCGCGCGGAGGTCCTGCGCGTGCGCACGAGCGTGTTCATAGAGGCCGCCCGCCTGAACGGCGGCTCGGACGCGTACATCCTGATCCGCCACGTGCTGCCGAACGCCGTGCGTCCCGTGCTGTCCCTCGCCGTCCTCCAGTTCGGCCTCGCGATCCTCACCATCGCGGGCCTCGCGTTCCTGGGCTACGGCGATCCGCCGCCGGCCTCCGACTGGGGGCTGCTGGTGGCCGACGGACGCGAGCATCTCCTGCACGCGCCCTGGCTGGTGATCGCTCCCGGCCTCGTGATCGCGATTGTCGTGCTCTCCGTGAGCCGTCTCAGCCGCTTCATCGACACCGAGAGGAACCGATGACCTCCGCCGACACCGACACCCGCCCCGACGCAGGGAGCACCACCGCGGGCGACACCGAGCACGGCACCGCTCCCCTGCTGACCGTCGAGCACCTGCGCGTCACCTACGGCGAGCGAGCCGCGGCCCGCGAGGTCGTCCGCGACGTGTCCTTCTCCGTCCCCGCGGGCTCGACCCTCGCCCTGATCGGCGAGTCCGGCTCGGGCAAGTCGACGATCGCCCGGGCCGTCCTCCGCCTGCTCGAGCGCCGCGGCGCCCGCGTCGAGGGCAGCGTCCGCCTGCGCGGCCGGGAGATCTCCCGCCTGCGCGAGCACGCCCTGCGTCCCCTGCGCGGACGGGTGCTGGGCTTCGTCCCGCAGGACCCCGGCAGCGCCCTGAACCCCGTGCGCACCATCGGCTCCCAGGCCCTCGAGGCCGCGGCGCTCGTGCCGGAGGCCCGCAGCCGGGCCGCACGCGAGGCTCTCGTGCGCGAGGGGCTCGAACGGGCGGGACTCACGGACCCGGAGCGGATCGCCGCCTCCTACCCGCACCAGCTCTCCGGCGGACAGCTGCAGCGCGTGCTCATCGCGCTGGCGATCATCCCGGGCCCCGCACTGCTCGTGGCCGACGAGCCCACGAGCGCCCTCGACGTCACCGTCCAGAAGCAGATCCTGGACCTGCTGACGTCCCTCCAGGACGAGCTCGGCATCGGCCTGCTGCTGATCACCCATGACCTCGCCCTCGCGGCCGAGCGCTCCCAGCAGGTCGTCGTCCTCTCGGGCGGCACCATCCAGGAGGCGGGCCCCACCGCCGAGGTCTTCGCCCACCCGCGCTCGGAGTACACCCGGCGCCTGCAGGCCGACGTCCCCGGCCTGCACCCCGATCGCTTCGCCGACCTGCGCGCCGCCCGGGACCTCGGGGAGGGCGGCGGAGCCCCGCCCGCCACGGCGCCCCGTGTCACTGCCCGCGACATCACCCGGACGTTCCGCAGCACCGGCGGCCACGAGATCCGGGCGCTTCACGGGGTGTCCTTCTCGATCGCGCGCGGGACCACCCACGCGCTCGTCGGCGAGTCGGGCTCGGGGAAGACCACAGCGGCCCGGGCCCTGCTCGGGCTCGAGCGCCTGGACGCCGGGGCCCTCGAGGTCGACGGCCGGACGGTCGACCCGTCGGACCCCCGCGCGCTGCGCGCCCTGCGGCGCGACCTGCAGCTGGTCCATCAGAACCCCTTCACCTCGCTCGACCCGCGCTTCACCGTGGGCCGGATCGTCCGCGAGCCCCTCGACATGTACCGCGTGGGCGATGCCGCCGCGCGCGAGGAGCGCGTGAGCTGGGCGCTCGCCGCGGTGCGCCTCGACGAGGAGCTCCTGGGCAGGCGGCCGACGGCCCTCTCGGGAGGGCAGCGCCAGCGCGTCGCGATCGCCCGCGCCCTGGTGCTGCGCCCCGAAGTGCTGGTCCTCGACGAGCCGACGAGCGCCCTGGACGTCACGGTGCAGGCCGGGATCCTCGAGGTGCTCGTGCGCCTGCAGAAGGACCTGGGCCTCACCTACCTGTTCATCTCCCACGACCTGGGCGTGGTCCGGCAGGTCGCCGACACCCTCACCGTGCTGCGCCGCGGCGAGGTCGTCGAGGAGGGCGAGGCCGTGCGCGTCTTCGCCGACCCGCAGCACGAGTACACGCAGCGTCTGCTCGCCTCGATCCCCGCGCACGTCGCGGGCGCGGAGAGGACGACTCGCACACAGAGCACGGGGAGCACGGGGAGCACAGCGAGCACGCCCGGCGACGGGATCCTGGAGGCCACCGCATGACCGACACCCGCACCACGCCCACCCCCTCCATCACCTGGGAGGAGGTGTCCTGGGAGGATTCGCGCGCGGCCGCGCTGCGCAACGCGATGGACGCCGAGGTCGGCCCGCGCTACGTGCCGATCCGCGGCGCCTCGACCCCTCCGGGACGGCCGACGGGCGACGACGTGGAGACGGTCGTGCTCGCGCTCGTCGACGGCGAGGCCGCGGCCACCGGCACGCTGCGCCGCCTCCCCGAGCGACTCGAGGTCAAGCGGCTGTTCGTCGGCCCCGCGTTCCGCCGCTTGGGCCTCGCGCGGGCGATCCTCGCCCACCTCGAGAACGCCGCCCGTGCGCGGGGCGCCGTCGAGCTGTTCCTGCAGACGGGGAATCGCCAGCCCGACGCGATCGCGCTGTACGAGCGGGAGGGCTGGGAGCACGTGGAGGTGTTCGCGCCCTACGACCCGAGCGACGGCATCAGCGTCTGCTTCCGCAAGGACCTGGCGCCGCCGGCCGAGGGCTGAGCGGCCGGCTCACGTCCACCGCGGCCATCGGGCCGGTCCCGCACTCCGGGCCGGATCCTCACCCCAGCAGCGCGGCGACCCGGGCATCGGAGTCGGCGAGCGCCGCCCGGTCGAAGGTCGCCCCGGAAGCGAGGATCTCGTCGGCCCCCGTGGTCTCCACGAGGCTCTCGAGGCGGGGGCGCAGCGTCGACGCGCTGCCCGCCCACGAGGCGTCGAGCCCTGCCTCGAGCCGGTCGCGCTCGCGTGATCCGAGCGCGCGCTCCCGGATGCTCGCGGGGCTCTCCAACGGAGGGAACGCACCGGTCTCGCGAGAACGGACCATCGCCCAGACCTCGGGCAGGGCGAGCTCGCGGGCCTCGGCGTCGGTGCCGGCGACCAGCAGGTCCATCGAGAGCATCACGTGCGGGACGCTGCCCGCATGCGGACGGAACTCCCGGCGGTAGGCGGCGATCCGCTCCCCGAGGTCCTCGCCGAGCAGCACGGGCCCTCCGATCACCACGGCGAGCCCCAGGCGGGCCGCGGTGCGCAGCCCGGAGCCGGTGGCGAGCAGATGGATCGGCGGCGGGGATCCTCCCGCCGGGCGGGCGGTGACCGGCGCCTCGCCCTCGAGGTGCGCGCGCACGCGGGCGACCTCATCGGCGAACTCGTCGGCGGTGATCCGGGCGCGGCCGAGCGCCTCGCGCACAGGCGCCGTGAAGCCGAGCGAGCGACCGATGCCGAGGTCCACGCGACCGGGCGCCAGCGCCTCGAGCATGAGGAACTGCTCGGCGACGACGAGCGGGCGGTGGTTGGGGAGCATCACCCCGCCGGAGCCGAGCCGGATCCGCTCCGTGCGCTGCCCGATCGCCGCAAGCAGCACCGGCGGGGAGCCGCTCGCGATGCCCGGCACACCATGG
Organism: Brachybacterium halotolerans; assembly: GCF_016623465.1. Taxonomy (GTDB): domain Bacteria; phylum Actinomycetota; class Actinomycetes; order Actinomycetales; family Dermabacteraceae; genus Brachybacterium; species Brachybacterium halotolerans. The sequence continues at coordinate 31,593 of NZ_JAEDAJ010000010.1, read as the reverse complement.
TGCTCGGCCACCCAGAAGCGGTGGTAGCCCAGGGGCTCCGCCGCGACGGCCCGCTCCACGCTGTCGCGCAGGGCGGCGGCCTCGGGGCGCCTCTCGCGCGTGTGGGAGCGGTCCAGCAGGGAGTACCTCACGCCCCTCCCAACGCGCGGACCTCCCGAGACCTTCCCGGTCTGTGCGGGCTGGTCCGGACCGGTGCGGACCCCCGTCCCCCACACAGCTCGGAGACCCGCGTCCACAGCAGGATGAACCCGGATGAATTGGACGTCGGGACGGCCGTGCCCGCCGTCCCTCCGCCTGCGATACTTCCCGTGTGAATCCACTCGTCCTGCAATCCGATTTCGGTCTCGACGACGGCGCCGTCAGCGCGATGCAGGGCGTCGCGGTCGGCGTCGATCCTCAGCTGCGCATCCACGACCTGACCCACAACATCCCGCCCTACGACATCTGGGAGGGCTCGTACCGTCTCGCCCAGGTGGTCTCGTACTGGCCGGAGGGGACGGTGTTCGTCTCCGTCGTCGACCCCGGCGTCGGCTCGGACCGGCTCTCGGTCGTCGCGCGCACCGCCACGGGCCACCTCGTCGTCACGCCGGACAACGGCACCCTCACGCACCTCCACGCGATCTTCGGCGTCACCGACCTGCGCCAGATCGACGAGACCGTGAACCGTCGGGCCGGCTCCGAGGAGTCGTACACGTTCCACGGCAGGGACATCTACGCGTTCACGGGCGCCCGTCTGGCCTCCGGGGCGATCGCCTTCGAGAACGTCGGCCCCGAGGTCCCGCTCGAGCGCATGGTCGCCCTCCCCCTGCTCGAGCCCGAGCTGCGCGAGGGCGCCGTCCACGGATCCATCGACGTCCTCGACGTGCGCTACGGGTCCCTGTGGACCTCGATCCCGCGCACGCTGTTCGCACGGCTCGGCGTCCGCCACGGCGAACGGGTCCAGCTGCGCGTGCGGCACCAGGGGCGCGTGGTCCACTCCGCGCAGATGACCTTCGCCCCGAGCTTCGCCGCGGTCGAGCTCGGCGAGTCCCTCATCTACGTGAACTCGCTGGACCGGATGGCGGTCGCGATCAATCGCGGCTCCTACGCCCGCGCGTTCGACCTGGGCACGGGCTCCTCGTGGGAGGTCGCCCTCGAGCCCGTCCGCCCCGCACCGTCCGAGGATCGGAGCCGTCCATGAGCCCGCGCATCTCCCCCGTCACCCGCGTCGTCGCGATCGGCATCGGCGCGGCGCTGTTCTTCGTGCTCGGTCGCTTCCTCGCGATCCCCACGCCCATCCCGAACACCACGATCAACCTCCAGTACGCCGTGCTGGCCGTGTTCGCAGTGCTCTACGGACCGCTCGTGGGCGTGCTCGCAGGGCTCATCGGTCACGTGCTCGTCGACGCGACGGGATATGGCATCTGGCCCACCTGGGAGACCGGGACCGCCGTGTTCGCCCTGATCGTGGGCCTGGTGATGCTCCACAACCATGTGCGCGAGGGAGAGTTCCCGCGCCGCACCCTGGTGCGGTTCGTCCTGGCCGTCGCGATCGCGAACGCCGTCACCTGGGTGCTGTGGGCGCCGATCGGCGACGTGCTGATCATGGGCGAGCCGGCCTCGAAGGTCTTCACGCAGGGGGTCCTCGCCTTCGTCGCGAACTCGGTGACCGCTGCCGTCCTGGGCGGGATCATCCTCGGGATCTACGCCCGCTCGCGCACCCGGACCGGCTCCCTGACGCTCGACAGGTGAGCGTCGAGAACCCCAGGTCGGGCGGGTCCGCCACCTCCGACAGGCCCGACGCAGAGGTGCCCGTCCGCCTCCGCGACTTCTCCTTCCGCTATCGCGCCCAGTCGGAGCCCACGCTGCGCGGCATCGACCTCACGGTGCGCCGCGGGGAGAAGATCGCCGTCGTCGGCCCCTCGGGATGCGGCAAGTCGACGCTCCTCGCGGCGCTCAATGGCCTCGTCCCCCATGTGCACGCGGGAGAGGCGAGCGGGAGCATCGAGGTCTTCGGGACCGATCCCGGCGCCGCGCCGATCATCGAGACCTCGCGGCGCGTGGGCACGGTGCTGCAGGACTCCTCCAGCCAGTTCGTGGGGCTGACCGTCGCCGAGGACGTGGCCTTCAGCCTCGAGAACCAGCAGGTCCCGCACGCGCAGATGCCCGGCCGCGTGGCCGAGGCCGCGCGCGCCGCCGGCATCGCCGACCACCTCGACGCCTCCCCGCAGCAGCTCTCCGGGGGGCAGAAGCAGCGGGTCGCGATCGCCGGCGTGCTCGTGGACGACGTCGAGATGCTCCTGTTCGACGAGCCGCTCGCGATGCTCGACCCCGCGGCCGGCCGCGCGGCCGTCGAGCTCATCGACGACCTGCACCGCGAGCAGGGGCGCACGATCATCGTCGTCGAGCACCGGCTCGAGGACCTCCTGCACCGACCGCTGGACCGGATCGTCCTCATGGACGAGGGCCGCATCATCGCCGACCTCCCGCCCGACGCGCTCCTCGCCTCACCGCTCCTGCGCGAGCACGGCATCCGCCCTCCCCTGCATGTCGAGGCGCTGCGCCTCGCGGGCGCCCAGGTCACCGCCGGCCAACATCCGGCGGACCTTCCCCGCATGGAGCTCTCGTCCGCGCAGAGAGAGGCCGTGCGCACCTGGGTCGAGCACGCGCCGGCCGATCCGTCCCGGAAGTCCGCGACCGCTGCCCGGCCCCCGTCCGACGTCGAGGTCCCAGCCCTGGACCTCGAGTGCGTCGGCGCGATCCTGCGCCGCCCCGGCGCCTCGGCCGACGTCCGCGCGCTCCGGGGCATCACGGCCCGGATCCGCCGCGGCGAGATGCTCGGCGTGATCGGCTCCAACGGTGCGGGGAAGTCGACGCTCGCGCGCGTGATCAGCGGCTTCGAGAAGGCCACCGAGGGAGTCGTGCGGATCGCAGGGGCCGACGCCGCCTCCTGGCCGCTGGCCGAGCACGGCGCGCACGTGGGCTTCGTCCTCCAGGAGCCCGGTCAGATGCTCTCCCAGCCCCTGCTCGAGGAGGAGATCCGCCTCGGCCTCCGGGCACGCGGCCTCGACGCTGAGGAGATCGAGCGACGCACGGCGCGGGTGCTCGAGGTGACGGACCTGCGGCCGATGCGCTCCTGGCCGATCTCGGCCCTCAGCCACGGGCAGAGGAAGCGGCTGAGCATCGCCTGCGTGCTCGCGCTCGAGCCGGAGATCCTAATCCTCGACGAGCCGACGGCCGGTCAGGACTTCGCCCACTACAGCGAGTTCATGGACTTCCTCGCGCGGATCAACGCGGAGGGCACCACGATCCTGCTGATCACGCACGACATGCACCTCGCCCTCGAATACACCGACCGGGTGCTCGTGATCTCCGATGGAGAGCTCCTCGCCGACACGGACCCCGCCGCCGTGCTCACCGACGAGGCCCTCGCCGAGCGCGCGGACCTCGTGGTCACGGGCCTGTTCACCCTCGCCCGGCGCTGCGGGATCCCCGACCCGATCGCGCTCGTCCACCGCTTCGTGGCCGCGGACCGCGCCGAGCGGTCGCTCCGCGCGGACCCCGGGGAGGGTGCGCGATGACCGCTCCCCTCCTCGGGTACGTCGAGCGGCCCGGACTGCTGCACACCCTCACGGGCACTGCGAAGCTCGTGCTCACGATCGCGATGGTGCTCGCGGCGATGATCAGCTTCGACGTGCGCTTCCTGGCGGCGCTCGGGGTGCTGTCGATGATCGGCTGGGCGCTCTCGCGGGTCCGGCTGCGCGATCTGGCGACGGTGCTGTGGATCATCCTCACCTTCATGGTGCTCAACAACCTGCTGATCTTCGTGTTCGCGCCGGGCTACGGCAGCGAGCTGCTGGGCGCCCGGCACGTGATCGTCGACGGCCCCGGGCGCTGGGACCTCACGCAGGAGCAGCTGTTCTATCAGCTCGCGGTCACCCTCAAGTACTTCGCGATGCTGCCGGCGGTGCTGCTGTTCGTGGCGACCACGCGCCCGCCCGAGTTCGCCTCGTCCCTGCACCGCATCGGCGTCCCGTACAAGGTCGCCTTCGCCGTCTCCCTCGCCCTGCGCTTCATCCCGGACATCCAGCGCGAGATGCGCACGATCTCCCAGGCGCAGCAGGCCCGTGGTCTCGACATCTCACGGAAGGTCGGGCTGGTCACGCGCGTGCGCAACGTGGTGTCGACCCTCATGCCCCTGCTGCTGGGCTCCCTGGACCGCATCGAGACGGTCTCCAGCGCCATGGAGCTGCGCGGCTTCGGCCGCGGCCGCGGGCGCACCTGGTACGACGTGAAGCCGATGCGCACGAGGGACTGGGTCACGATCCTGGGCGCGGCCGCGGTGGTCGCCGCCGCGATCGTCATGGTCGTCGTCGACGGCGGCCGCTACTGGAACCCGTTCGGGGCCTGAGGGCTCCCGACCGCGATCAGGCCGAGACCCGCCGCATCACCGGGTCGGCGATGCGGCGGCTCGGCGCGCACAGCGTCTGCCCCAGCAGGGCGAACGCCTCGTCGCGATCCGTGAAGCGTCCGTAGTCGTGGCGCACGAAGCCGGAGAGGTCGAAGTCGGGGTCGTCGGTCCGCCCGTCCCAGTCGATCGCGCAGCGTCCGGCGGCTTCGAAGAGCGTCTCCGAGCCGGTGTTCGTGAAGGCTGCGCCTCCGCGGCAGCCGATCGGCCCGAACAGTTCCGCGGCACTCGTCCAACCGGCGCCGGACCCGCCGGCGTCGGCCCCGTTGCCAGCGGTCGTGCCCGCACACCGCTGCGATGCGAGCTCCAGCTCGGGCCAGACCAGCAGCATCGCGTCGGGCAGCACCCACCGCGCGGGACCGAAGCGGTCGTACCAGAAGGAGGCGTCGATGAGCAGCGCCCGCACCCGTGTGCGCACGCCGATCGCCCGCGCGACGCTCTCGAGCACCGCGAGCCGCTGGCTGCACGATCCCGTGCCGCGCGCGATGATCCGAGAGGCCGGCACGGTCTCGTCGAGCGCATAGACCGGGGAGATCTCGGTCGCGATGATCCGGTGGGCGACCTGCAGGACCGTTCTCGGACCGGGTGACGTCGCCGCGACGCGAGCCCGGTCGACGAGCGTCGTCACCGCCGCGGAGCGATGGTCGAGGATCGGAGTCGGAGCAGTCGACCCGTCCGCCGCCGCTCGCGGCACGTCCTCATCGCTCAGCATCAGGCGGCGGCACCATGGCGTGAGCATGATCGTGGGACGTGCGCAGGTGGATGCGGTGCTCATGAGCATGGCCCTTCGGACTCTCGGCGCGACGGCTCTCCCGACTCCGGACGCCACGATCCTCTCACCCCATCCAGGCGGCTGTGCCGTTGTGGACCGGCCATGCTTCCACAAGACCACAGCAGGAAGGTGCGCCATCGCCGCGGAGCCGGGTCGAGATCTCCTGCTGCTACGGTCCACGACATGGGCTTCACGATGCGGCGCGCAGTGCCCGACGACGAGGAGGCGATGCGGCGCGCGGTCTACGCAGCGTGGCGCTGGCGCGAACCGTGGGACGACTCCGCGTACCGGATCCACGCTGCCGCTGGGACACCCGACTCCTACGTGGATGGCTTCGGGACCCGCGCAGGCGACGCAGGAGTGGTGGCCGTCCCCGACTCGACCGACGAGGAGATGTGCGGGGCGGCATGGTTCCGACTCTTCACGCACCAGAGCGCACGGTCAGGATTCGTGAAGGACACGATTCCTGAACTGGTGCTGGCCGTCGACGAGCGCTTCCGGGGCATCGGGGTCGGTGGCAGACTCCTCGACCGGCTGCTGGAACTCGCGCCTGACATGGGCTTCCTCGCACTCAGCCTCCACGTCGACGCCGAGAATTCGGTTGCGACTGCGCTCTACAGGTCTCGAGGCTTCGAGACAGTCCGCACCACGCCGAACGGAAGCGTGATGGTGCGTGCCCATGGGCTTCGCGGCTCGTTCTGACGAAAGGCGCGGCAGTCTCGTGCGCACGAGCAGACGGCACCCCGCGCACACAGCAGCGCGGCCGCGTGACCATGCAGGTCACGCGGCCGCGCCGTGTGGTGAAGCGTTCGCGATCACTGGTGCGATCACCGCCGGGCAGCTGCCCGGCGGCGGATCACATCATGCCGCCCATGCCTCCCATGCCGCCCATGTCGCCGCCTCCGGCAGCCGGGGCCTCGGGCTCCGGCTTGTCGGCCACGACGGCCTCGGTGGTGAGGAACAGGCCGGCGATCGAGGCCGCGTTCTGCAGCGCCGAACGGGTGACCTTGACCGGGTCGATGATGCCCGCGGAGAGCAGGTCCTCGTACTGGCCGGTCGCGGCGTTCAGGCCCTGGCCGATCGGCAGGTTCTTGACCTTCTCCGCGACGACACCGCCCTCGAGGCCGGCGTTCACGGCGATCTGCTTGAGCGGGGCCTCGATGCCGACGGACACGATGCCCGCGCCGGTCGCCTCGTCGCCCTCGAGCGAGAGGTTGGCGAAGGTGTCCTTGCCCGCCTGCAGCAGCGCGACGCCGCCACCGGCGACGACGCCCTCCTCGACGGCGGCCTTCGCGTTGCGCACGGCGTCCTCGATGCGGTGCTTGCGCTCCTTGAGCTCGACCTCGGTCGCGGCGCCGGCCTTGATGACGGCCACGCCGCCGGCCAGCTTCGCGAGGCGCTCCTGGAGCTTCTCGCGGTCGTAGTCCGAGTCGGAGTTCTCGATCTCGGTGCGGATCTGCTTGACGCGACCGGCGATCCGGTCGGCCTCGCCCGCGCCCTCGACGATGGTGGTCTCGTCCTTGGTCACGACGACCTTGCGCGCCTGGCCGAGCAGCTCGAGGCCCGCGGTCTCGAGCTTGAGGCCGACCTCCTCGGAGATGACCTGGCCGCCGGTGAGGATCGCCATGTCCTCGAGCATCGCCTTGCGGCGATCGCCGAAGCCGGGGGCCTTGACCGCGACGGACTTGAAGGAGCCCTTGAGCTTGTTGACGACGAGGACCGCGAGGGCCTCGCCCTCGACGTCCTCGGAGAGGATCGCGAGCGGCTTGCCGGCCTGGATGACCTTCTCCAGCAGCGGCAGCAGGTCCTTGACGTTCGAGATCTTCGAGTTCATCAGGAGGATGTACGGGTCCTCGAGGACCGCCTCCTGGCGCTCGGCGTCGGTGACGAAGTAGGGCGAGAGGTAGCCCTTGTCGAAGCGCATGCCCTCGGTGAGCTCCAGCTCGAGGCCCATGGTGTTGGACTCCTCGACCGTGATCACGCCCTCCTTGCCGACCTTGTCGAGGGCCTCGGCGATGAGCTCGCCGATGGCCGGGTCGGCCGCCGAGATGCCGGCGGTGTGAGCGATCTGCTCCTTGGTCTCGATCTCCTTGGCCTGCGAGAGCAGGGTCTCGGAGACCGCGGCGACGGCCTTGTCGATGCCGCGCTTGAGAGCGATGGGGTTGGCGCCCGCGGCGACGTTGCGCAGGCCCTCCTTGACGAGGGCCTGGGCGAGGACGGTGGCGGTGGTGGTGCCGTCGCCCGCGATGTCGTCGGTCTTCTTGGCGACCTCCTTGACGAGCTCCGCGCCGATCTTCTCGTACGGGTCGTCGAGCTCGATCTCCTTGGCGATGGAGACGCCGTCGTTGGTGATGGTCGGCGCGCCCCACGACTTCTCGAGGACGACGTTGCGACCCTTGGGGCCGAGGGTGACCTTGACGGCGTCGGCGAGCTGGTTCATCCCGCGCTCGAGACCGCGCCGGGCCTCCTCGTCGTATGCGATGAGCTTGGCCATTGTGGAATCTCTCCCGTATCCGTGGTGTCCACCCGACCCTGTGCCCGCGACGGACGGCACCAGGCGCCGTGTTCACGTCACGCGGCGCCGGGTCCCTCACGGGGCCGGAATGCTCCTGGCTCTCCGCCGACGATCGCGCCCTTCCGGACGCTGTCACTCGTCGGCGTCGAGTGCCAGATCATCATAAGCACTCTCCCCCTCGGAGTGCTAACCCCTCCCACGGATTCCGCCGTCGGCGCATCCCTCGCATGTGCAGCCCCCGGCACGCACGAGGGGCCGGCCACCGTCCCCGGTGACCGGCCCCTGCGCGGCGCCTGCGCGCGTGGCTGCGCCGAGCTTCTCAGCCCTCGGGCTGCTCGACGGCGACGAAGGTGATGCGGTTGTCGTACTCGTCGCTCTGGCGGGCGTCGCCCGCGCCGACCTCGTCGGCAAGGGCCTGCGCGGAGGCCTTGTCCTCGTCGTCGCGGTAGAAGACGACGCTCTCCTGCTGGACGTTGTCCGCGGTGCCGATGCCGACCTTCGTCCACCCGGCGTCGGTCAGCGACTTCTCCCAGGCGCCGGCCATGCCGGAGATCCCGCCGGCGTTCATCACGAGCACGGGGGTGGACTTGTCCGGCTCGGACTGGTCCTCGCCGCCGCCGTCGGAGGCGTCATCGCTCTTCGACGAGTCGTCCTGCGAGCTCGCGGCCGTGGTGGGCGCCTCGGCGCGGTCGTCCCCCGACTTCCCGAGCCCGCCGATGGTGAACAGCAGCACGAGCAGGACCACCACCGCGACGGCGATGATGATCAGGTAGACGAGGTTCTGGCGCCAGAACGACTCCTCGGCGCGATGCGCGCCGTGGTAGGCGACCTCGGTCGCCTCCTCGTCGAACTGGTCCGGAGGGTAGGGGTACTCGGAATCTGCCACGGACCCATTGAACCAGCTCCGAGCCGACGGAGCGGGGAGCCACACGCGATGCGCGGGCGACGTCTGTACGGTGTCCCGGCTCAGGCCGCGTGGCCGGCGTCGCTCGCGCTCACGCGCCGGGCGCGCAGTCGGTGCACCAGGGCGGGCGCGGAGCGCAGCGCCTCGGGGCGGTCGAGCAGCGCGTTCAGCCGCACGTAATAGGCGGTCGGGGTGAGAGCGAGCTCCTCGCGGATCCGCCGCTCCTTCGCGCCGACGTACCTGAACGTGCGCTCCTCCATCGCGAGGATCGCACGCTCCTGCGCCGTGAGCCCCGTGCTCCCGTCCTCCCCGGAGCGCTCGGCGACCCCGGAGAGGTCGTCGGGATCCTGGGCGGGGAGGTCGGCGGAGGCGGGCATGGATCCACCCTACGGCCGCGCGCCGGGCCGTCCGTCCCGGCGCGCCGGGGACCCGTCGGACCACCCCGCCTCCGTCGCGCCGCATGCCAGACTTGCCCCATGCCGCGCCCCCTCGCCGAGACCATCGCCCCCGACTGGGCCGAGGCCCTCTCCCCCGTCGAACCGGCGATCCATCAGATGGGCGACTTCCTGCGCACCGAGGCGGAGTCCGGGCGCGGATACCTGCCGACGGGACAGAACGTGCTGCGCGCCTTCACCCGGCCGCTCGCCGACGTGCGCGTGCTCATCGTGGGCCAGGACCCGTATCCGACGCCCGGCCACCCGATCGGGCTGTCCTTCGCGGTCGAGGAGCACGTGCGCCCGATCCCCCGCAGCCTGCAGAACATCTTCAAGGAGATGCAGGAGGACCTGGAGATCGCCCCTGCGCCCCACGGCGACCTCAGCGCCTGGCAGGACCAGGGCGTTCTCCTTCTGAACAGGGTGCTCACGGTGCAGCCGGGCTCCCCCGCCTCGCATCGCGGGAAGGGCTGGGAGGCGGTCACGGAGGCGGCGATCCGCGCCCTGGCCGCGCGCGGCGGACCGCTGGTGGCGATCCTGTGGGGCCGTGACGCGCAGAGCCTGCAGCCGATGCTGTCCCCGACGCCCTGCATCACCTCCCCGCACCCGAGCCCGCTCTCGGCCTCGCGCGGGTTCTTCGGGTCCCGCCCCTTCTCCCGCGCGAACGCCCTGCTGGAGCAGCAGGAGGCGCAGCCGATCGACTGGCGGGTCGTGCGGGACTGACGCGCCCGGAGGCATGGCGCCGGGGCACCGACCCGCCTACTGTGGGACGACCCGCTCGGCGTCACTCCGGAGGATCGCGCGATGGCACTGAACCCCGCCCAGTTCACACCGCAGGGCCCCGGGGTCGACTACGACCCCCACTGGTACCGCAAGGCCGTGTTCTACGAGGTGCTCGTGCGCGGCTTCGCCGACGGCAACGGCGACGGCACCGGCGACTTCACGGGGCTCATCGAGCGCCTGGACTACCTGCAGTGGCTGGGCATCGACTGCCTGTGGCTGCCGCCCTTCTTCGCCTCCCCGCTGCGCGACGGCGGGTACGACATCTCCGACTACGGCGCGGTGCTGCCGGACTTCGGCTCCATCACGGACTTCGAGCGCCTGGTCTCCGAGGCCCACCGCCGGGGGATCCGCGTGATCATCGACCTGCCGATGAACCACACCTCGGACAAGCACCCGTGGTTCCTCGAGTCCCGCGCGGACCCGGAGGGCCCGTACGGCGACTTCTACGTCTGGTCGGACACGGATGAGAAGTACCGCGAGGCGCGCATCATCTTCGTGGACACGGAGGAGTCGAACTGGACCTTCGACCCGGTGCGCCGCCAGTTCTTCTGGCACCGCTTCTTCTCCCACCAGCCGGACCTGAACTTCGAGAACCCCGCGGTGCGCGAGGCGATGTTCGACGTGGTGCGCTTCTGGCTGGACAAGGGCGTGGACGGCTTCCGGGCCGACGCCATCCCCTACCTCTTCGAGGAGGAGGGGACCGACGGCGAGAACCTTCCGGCGACCCACGCCTTCCTCGCCGACCTGCGCCGCTTCGTGGACGAGAGCTGGCCGGGCCGCGTGATCATCGCCGAGGCCAACCAGTGGCCCGAGGACGTCGTGGAGTACTTCGGCACCCCCGAGGACCCCGAATGCCACATGTGCTTCCACTTCCCGGTGATGCCGCGCCTGTTCTACGCGCTGCGGGAAGGCAGCGCGCGTCAGATCGTCGAGATCATGGCGCAGACCCCGGAGATCCCGCAGGGCGCCCAGTGGGGCACGTTCCTGCGCAATCACGACGAGCTCACCCTCGAGATGGTCTCGGGCCAGGACCGCTCGGCGATGCTCGGGTGGTACGCACCGGACGCGCGCATGCGCGCGAACGTCGGCATCCGCCGGCGCCTGGCCCCGCTGCTGGACAACTCCCGCTCGGAGATCGAGCTGATCCACGCCCTGCTGCTCTCGCTGCCCGGCTCCCCGTTCCTCTACTACGGGGATGAGATCGGCATGGGCGACAACATCTGGCTGACCGATCGCGATGCCGTGCGCACCCCGATGCAGTGGACGCCGGACCGCAATGCGGGCTTCAGCGACATCACCGATCCCGGCAAGCTCTACCTGCCGGTGATCCAGTCGCTCGTCTACCACTACGCGACCACGAACGTCGAGGCGCAGATGGCGCACTCGGGATCGCTGCTGCACTTCGTGCGCTGGATGCTCGCGGTGCGCCGCGAGCACGACGCCTTCGGCATGGGCGCCTACCGGCACGTCGAGGCGGACAACGAGCGCGTCCTCGCCTTCACCCGGACCTATGACGGCGCGGACCACGGGGAGGAGGCCGCCCAGCACGCCGAGACCCTGCTGTGCGTCTTCAACCTCGCCCCGCAGCCGGTGACCGCGCGCGTCGCGCTCGAGGGGCCGGGCCGACGCACCGTGCGCGACCTCTTCGGCGGCGCCGAGTTCCCCTCGCTCGGCGAGGACGGAACCCTGGACGTCATGCTCCCCGGCCACGGCTTCTACTGGCTGAAGGTGCGCCCCCTCGGCGAGCAGGGCGAGCCGATCACCCGGACCACGGCGATCCCGGTGATCGACCCGGAGTGACCCGGAGCGACCGGCCCCGCAGTCAGCCCTCGGCCTTGCCGATCCGCCAGTACCCCATGAAGGCGACCTGCTTGCGGTCCACGCCGATCTCGCGCACGAGGTAGCGGCGCAGGCGCTTGACCACGCCCGCCTCGCCCGCGATCCACGCGTAGAAGGGGCGCTCGTCGGGGTGGACCTCGGAGGTGCTGCCGTGGGCGGCGTGGGTGAGGTGCTGGGGCACCTCCCAGAGAATCGTGGAGTCGATGTCGACGTCCTCGAGCTCGACCCGCTCGCCGGCCGACGGGTCGGCGGGCAGATCCGCGTCGGCCGCGACGGCCTCGCGGACCGCGGGCTCGAGCAGGGAGCCGTGCTCGGCGCCGTCGCGGGCCAGCCACACGACCTCGACGCCGGCCGGCCCCTCGAGATCCAGGCGGTCGGCGGCCGTCGGCACCTCGAGGAGGGCCCGGCCGCGCACGTCGGACCCGCGCAGGGACTCGAGGATCGAGGCGATCGCGGGCACCGCGGTCTCGTCGCCGACGAGCAGCAGGTCCTTCGCGCCGCCGGGCTCGAACTCGATGCCGCTGCGGGACTGCTCCCCTCCGCGGCGGGGGCCGATGAGGTGCAGGCGGCCTCCGGGGCGCACGGCCTGCGCCCAGCTGCCGGCGGGCCCGCCGACGCCGTGCTCGTCCGTGTGCAGGACCATGTCGACGACGAGCTCGCGGGCGGCCTCGTCCCAGTCGCGGATCGTGTACGTGCGCATGGCGCCGCGCACGTCCTCGTCGACCTGCAGCCAGGCCTGGTACCAGGAGAGGTCGTCGCTCTGGTGGCTCTCGAGGAAGTCCACGAGATCGAAGGCCGGATCTCCACCGCCCGGCGGGATGATGAGCTTGAAGCGCTGGTCGAGCGGGTGGTGGTCGATGCCGAACTCCGCCATGCCCTCACCGCCCAGCACCACGCGGCGGAAGGCGGGGGTCATGTCCTCGACGCGGAGGACCTCGGCGAGATGGGCGGTGGTGGACGGACGCGTCACAGCAGCTCCTTCGGATGTGCGGGCGGGCAGCGCGGGGCTGCGGGGCGGAACAGCGGGGCGCTCGACCATTGTGCCAGGCAAGGCTGTCCTCACTGAAGGGCGCCGGAGGGTCCGCCAGATCACATCCGGCTCGACCCGTCGACCGGGGCGTGTGGCATCCTCGGTGACTGCGCACAGCGCCGCCCTCGCCGCGCGCCCGGAGACGGGCCGCGCGCAGGGCGCCCACCGACAGGAGAACGATGTGAACGAGACCCCCCGGTCACCCGCCGAGGAGGCCCAGGATCCGAGCACCTCGCCCGAGAGGCTGATGGAGCTCACCGAGCGGCACCCCCAGCTGCACGGACTCCTGGTCGAGAACCCCTCCTGCCCGGACGTGGCGCGGCAGTGGATCCTCGCGACCAACCCGCGCGTGCGCGCGAAGCAGGAGGCGCAGCAGCCCGATCAGGAGCAGCAGCCCGATCAGGAGCAGCGGCCCGACCAGCAGCAGGAGGAGCGGCAGCAGCCCGCTCCCGCCGCGGACGGCGACCTCGAGGACACCGGGGACGTGCTCGCGACCCGGCAGCTCCAGCGCACCGACTCCACGGACCCCGCGCCCGCCTCCTCGGCCCCCGAGGGCGATGACGGCCCGCCCACCCAGGCCATGGCGCCCTCCGACGCCCCCGCCCCGCTGCGCCGCGAGCCGCCGCATCCCGCCGCGGCCGACCAGCAGGGCCAGGAGCCGCCGACCGCCCCCGGAGGCGATCCCGACGCGCAGTCCGCATGGGGGCTGCCGCCGGTCGCGGACGCCCCCGCGACCGCCCCTGCCCTGCCCCCGATCAAGGCGCCTCAGGAGCATCCGGCAGCCGCCCCCGCAGCCTCGATCTCGACCTCGAGCGGCACGGTGCGCCACGTGAAGCCCGACGGCGGGGTCGTCCCGCTCGGGCCCGCCGCCTCGGCCCCGTCGATGCCCTCGCCCGCGCAGTCGGCGTCCGCGCCGGACCAGGGCTACGGCTACCCGGCTCCGGCCCCGACCGCGAACTTCGAGGAGCCCGTGCAGGCCGGCGCCGCCTACGCCGGGCCCGCCGAGTACGACGAGCAGGACGGCCACGACGACGGCGGCGACGAGGACTCGGGCCGCAGCCGCGCCACCTGGTGGGCGTGCGGCGGCTGCCTGCTGCTCGCCCTGATCGTCGCCCTGGTCGCGATCTTCGGCCTGCGCTCCTTCTTCTCCGGCGGGGACGACGAGTCCGCGCAGCAGACCAGCGCGAGCTCGTCGGCCTCGAAGGAGCCCTCGGAGAAGCCCAGCGAGTCGAAGACCGAGAAGTCGACCGAGGCCGAGGACAAGTCCCCGGCGCCCGACGGCGCGAAGAACCTCAGCCGCGTGGTCTCCCCCACCGGCAACATCACCTGCAGCCTGGACGACGACTCGGTGGGCTGCTCGCTGGACGACCGCTCCTTCGGCGGCGACAGCGAGGACTGCTCCTCGGGCCCGTTCTCGATCGGCGTCGCCGACGAGAAGGCGGACCTGAAGTGCGGCACGACCTTCGGCGGGGACTCCCCGACGACGCTCGCCTACGACGAGAGCGCCACCCAGGGCGACACCGCCTGCCGGAGCGAGTCGGACGGCATGACCTGCTGGAACGTGAAGACGGGCCACGGATTCACCGTCGCGAAGTCGGCTTACGAGACCTTCTGACCCGCGATCCGCATCCAGGTGTCCACGACGGTGTCGGGGTTCAGGGAGATCGATCCGATGCCGGCGCTCCGCAGGTGCTCGGCGAGCTCGGGATGGTCGCTCGGGGCCTGACCGCAGATCCCGACGTACTTCCCGCGCTCACGGCACGCGCTGATCGCGAGGTCGATGAGCTGCAGCACCGCGGGGTCGCGCTCGTCGAAGGAGTCCGCGACGAGCGCTGAATCGCGGTCGATGCCCAGGGTCAGCTGGGTGAGGTCGTTCGAGCCGATCGAGAAGCCGTCCACGTGCTCGAGGAACGCCGGGGCGTTGAGCGCGTTGGCGGGGATCTCGCACATCATCACGACCTGGAGCCCGTCCTTGCCGCGCTCGAGGCCGTGGGAGGCCAGTGCCTCGACGACGCCCCGGGCCTCGTCGGGGGTGCGCACGAACGGGATCATGATCCGCAGGTTCTCCAGTCCCATGTCCTCGCGCACCCGGCGCAGCGCCTCGCACTCGAGGGCGAAGGCCTCGGCGAACTGCTCGGAGAGGTAGCGGGAGGCCCCGCGGAACCCGATCATCGGGTTCTCCTCGTCGGGCTCGAAGACCTCGCCGCCCACGAGTCCGGCGTACTCGTTGGACTTGAAGTCGCTCAGCCGCACGATCACCGGTCGCGGCGCGAAGGCGGCGGCGATGGTCGCGACGCCCTCGGCGAGGCGCCGTACGAAGAACTCCCGCGGGGAGGCGTCGGCGCTGGTCGCGCGCTCGATCTGCTCCTGCACCCCGGCGCTCTGGTGCTCGGGGTCCAGGAGGGCGAGCGGGTGGATCCCGATCTGGCGGTTGATGACGAACTCCATCCGCGCGAGGCCCACGCCGGCGCTGGGCAGGGCGGCCACGGAGAGCGCGAGATCGGGGTTGGCGAGGTTCAGCATGAGGTCGACGTCGATCTCGGGCAGGTCCCCCACCTCGATCGTCTCGACGTCCGTCTCCAGCAGCCCCTCGAGCACGAGTCCGGTCTCGCCGTCGGCGCAGGAGACGGTGACCTCCTGGCCGTCCTCCAGCAGGCGCGTCGCGTCGCTCGTCCCGACCACGGCGGGGATGCCGAGCTCGCGGGCGATGATCGCGGCGTGGCAGGTGCGGCCGCCGCGGTCGGTGACGATCGCGGCCGCGCGCTTCATGATCGGCTCCCAGTCGGGGTCGGTCATCGAGGCCACGAGCACGTCGCCGGGGCGGAAGTCGTGCATCTGGCTCGGGTCCTCGAGGCGGCGCACGGCGCCCTTGCCGATCCTCTGGCCGATCGCGCGGCCCTCGACGAGCACGGGCGCCTCGCCCACCCGGCGGTGGCGCTCGATGGTGCCGGCGGCACGGCGCGAGACCACGGTCTCGGGGCGCGCCTGGAGGATGTGCAGGGTGCCGTCGGCGCCGTCCTTGCCCCACTCGATGTCCATCGGGCGCCCGTAGTGCTCCTCGATGACCAGGGCGATCCGGGCGAGCTCGGCGACCTCCCGGTCGCTCAGCGAGAAGCGCCCGCGCTCCTCGGGCTCGGTGGGCTCGAAGGCCGTGGTGCGGCCGACGCGCGCATCGTCCGTGAACACCATCTTCCGGTCCTTGCCGCCCAGGTGGCGGCGCAGGACCGCGGGGCGCCCCGCGCGCAGACCGGGCTTGTGGACGGTGAACTCGTCGGGGTCGACGGCGCCCTGGACCACGCCCTCCCCGAGGCCGTGGGCGCTCGTGATGAACACGGCGTCCTCGAAGCCGGACTCGGTGTCCAGGGTGAACATGACGCCGGCGGAGGCGAGGTCGGAGCGCACCATGCGCTGGATGCCCACGGAGATCGCGACCTCGTCGTGGAGGAAGCCGTGGTGGACGCGGTAGGCGATCGCGCGGTCGGTGAACAGCGAGGCGAAGACCTTCCGCACCGCGTCGAGCACGGCGTCGATCCCGCGCACGTTGAGGTAGGTGTCCTGCTGCCCGGCGAAGGAGGCGTCGGGCAGGTCCTCGGCGGTCGCGCTCGAGCGGACCGCGAAGGAGGCGGCGTCCGCCCCCGCGGGCCCGTCCTGCTCGAGGCGTGCGAAGGCCGTGCGCACGGCGTCCTCGAGCTCGGGCGCGAGCGGCGCGTTCTCGACGCGCTCGCGGATGCGGGCGCCGACGCGGGCGAGGGCGGTGGTGTCCTCGACGTCGAGCTGCGCCAGCTGCGCGCTGATCTCGTCGGTGAGACCGGTCGCGGCCATGTGCAGACGGAAGGCGTCGGCCGTCGTCGCGATGCCGCCGGGCACCCGCACGTCCAGGTCCGCGAGCGCGCCGAGCATCTCGCCGAGCGAGGCGTTCTTGCCGCCCACGCGGGCGAGGTCGTCCAGGCCCACCGACTCGAGCGGGAGCACCAGGTCTCCCGGGGCGTCGCTCGCGAGGGCGGGAGCGGTGGCGATGGCGGGGCGCGTCGTCAGCTGCGTCATCATCGTGCCTTTCGTGGGGCGGACCGGGAGGATCTCCCGATCGGGCCGACGGGGCATCCGTCGGCCGTGGAACCACTCTGAGGTCTCCATAGAGCGCAGAACACGGGAGATTCGATCGAATATCAGCGATTCTTCACGTATGCTCAAATCATGAGAGTCGACGACGACCGCACGCGGGTGATGGGCGCCCGGATCCGGCACTTCCGCTCCCGGGCGGGCCTGACGCTCGCGGATCTCGCCGAGCAGCTGGGCACCACCGCGAGCACCCTGTCCCTCGTCGAGAACGGCAAGCGCGCGGTGCGTGCGCCGGAGATGCCCGGGATCGCCGCGGCCCTCGGCGTCGACGTCGTCGACCTGCTCTCCGAGGATCCGCCCGACGCGCGCTCCGCCCTCGAGCTCGAGCTGGCCCGTCTGCAGTCCGGGCCGCAGTTCGGCGCGCTCGGCGTGCCGGCAGTGAGGATCTCGCGCACGCTCCCCCACGACGCCCTCGCGGCGCTCGTGCGGACCCTGCAGGAGCTGGACCGCAAGGCCCTCGAGGCGACGGCGACGCCCGAGGAGGCGCGCCGCGCGAACACCGAGCTGCGGCGCTGGATGCGGGGGCAGGACAACCACCTGCCGGCGATCGAGGCGGCGGCCGAGGAGATCGTCGCCGTCGCAGGCCACGAGGTCGGGGCGCTCACGCACCGCGAGGTCGCGCTGATGGCCGAGCACCTGGGCTTCCGCCTGCTGCACGTGGACGATCTGCCGCGCTCCACCCGCACCATCACCGACCTCGAGCAGGGTCGCATCTACCTGCCGCCGTCCTCGATCCCCGGCGGCAACGGCCTGCGCTCGATGGCGCTGCAGGCCATGGCGCACCGCGTGCTCGACCACACCCCGCCCTCCTCCTACGAGGAGTTCCTGCGCCAGCGGCTCGAGATCGCCTACTTCGCGGCCTGCTGCCTCATGCCCGAGCGGCAGGCGACGGACTTCCTCACCGACGCCAAGCAGCGGCGCGACCTCGCCGTCGAGGACTTCCGCGACGCCTTCGGCGTCACCCACGAGCAGGCCGCCCTGCGGATGACGAACCTGCTGACCGCCCATCACGGCGTGCGGGTCCACTTCCTGCGGGTCGGGGCCGACGGCGAGATCCACAAGGCCTACGAGAACGACGACCTGCCGATCCCCACCGACGTCACCGGCGCGGTCGAGGGACAGATCGTGTGCCGCAAGTGGGTCGCGCGCCGCGCGGGGCACCGCGGCAACCGCACCACCGAGAACCACCAGTACACCGACACCGTCGGCGGCACGTTCTGGTCGTCCACCCAGACCGGCTCCGGCCCCCACGGCGCCTTCTCGATCACCTTCGGCGTGGGCTTCGACGACGCCAAGTGGTTCCGCGGGCGCGCGACGCGCCAGCGCCAGGTCTCCACTTGCCCCGACGAGTCGTGCTGCACCCGTCCCCCGGCCGGCCTCGCGGATCGCTGGGCCGAGGCCGCCTGGCCGAGCGCGCGCATGCACACGCAGGTGCTCGCCGCCCTGCCCTCGGGCCGCTTCCCCGGCGTCGACGACACGGAGGTCTTCGAGTTCCTCGAGCGCCACGCGGCGATGGACTGAGACGCGCCGTCCCCCGCCGGGCCCCGCCGTTTTTCCCGCGGCGCAAGAAGACCTGATCTTCATGCCCCGAGTGGCCTCCATCGGCCCTGGTCGCGGGCGAGTCTTGAGGGACCACGCCCGCTCGTCCCGAGGAGGACATCCGTGCTTCACGCCCCCGCCGGCCCCGAGGATCGCCTGTCCCTCGCGGAGTCGATGATCCCGATCATCGGCTCCCTGCACCGCAGCCGCGACGTGGTGGTGACGATCCACGGGCGGCGGCTCGTGGACCTCTCCGCCTGCCAGATCCTCAAGGCCCACCGCTTCGCCCGCCACATCGACGGCCGCGAGCTCGATCCCGCGCAGACCTTCCCCCTGCTGCAGATGCTCGCCGCGACGGCTCCCCCGCCCTGTGCGGTCGACCTCGCCTCCCTCCTCAGCCTCGCGCGCGAGCAGATCGACGTCGCGGACGACGGGGACGACGTGGACGGCACCGGATCGCGGCCGGTCCTCGAGGACCTCCTGCGCGAGGAGATCGCACGGGTCGGCCCGGGCGAGGTGCCCCCGCAGCGGGACGTCGTCCTCTACGGCTTCGGGCGCATCGGCCGCCTGCTGGCCCGCATCCTGCTCGCGCGCTCCGCGGGGGCGGGCGGGCTGCGTCTGCGCGCGGTCGTGGTGCGGCCCGGCGCCCCCGGCGACCTCCAGAAGCGCGCGAGCCTGCTGCGCCGCGACAGCGTGCACGGGCCCTTCGACGGCACCATTGTGGTGGACGAGGAGCGGCGGATGCTGATCGCGAACGAGGTCGAGATCCAGGTGATCGAGTCGGACGCCCCGGACCGGGTCGACTACCGCGCCCACGGGATCGACGAGGCGATCGTCGTGGACACCACCGGGCGCTGGCGCGACCGCGAGGGCCTCGCCCAGCACCTGCGCTCCCCCGGCGCGGAGCGCGTGCTGCTCACCGCCCCGGGCAAGGGCGACGTGCCCAACATCGTGCACGGCGTGAACGAGGACCAGATCGGGGATCACCGCATCCTCGCCGCGGCCTCCTGCACCACGAACGCGGTCGCCCCGGTGCTGAAGGCGCTCCACGAGCGCTGCGGCGTCGAGAAGGGGCACGTGGAGACCGTGCGCTCCTTCACCAACGACCAGAACCTCACCGACAACTTCCACCGCGCCGACCGGCGCGGCAGGGCGGCGACGCTCAACATGGTCATCGCCGAGACCGGGGCAGCCCGCGCCGTCGGCGCCGCCTACCCGGCGCTCGAGGGCCGGCTCACCGGCAGCGCGATCCGGGTCCCCGTCCCGAACGTCTCGCTGGCCGTGCTGAACCTGCGGCTCGGCGAGTGCGCCGCGGGCATGGGGCGAGAGGAGCTCAACGCCTACCTGCGCGAGACCTCGCTCGCCTCGCCGCTGCGCCGGCAGGTGGACTTCATCGAGTCCCCCGAGTTCGCCTCGAGCGACGCGCTCGGCTCCCGCAAGGTGGGGATCGTCGACGGCCTCGCGACCATCGCCGACGGCTCGGGCGACGCCGTGCTCTACGTCTGGTACGACAACGAGCACGGCTACTGCCGCCAGGTGGTGCGGGTGCTCGAGTCGATGGGCGGCGTGCGCCTCCCGAGCGTCCCCCGGGGTGCCGTCGACCGCGCCCGGGACCGCGTGCGCGAGGCACGCCGGCCCGCGGAGCAGGTCGCGGGCATCTGAGACGACGACGGCGGCCCCGCACCAGAACAGCCCCTCACCCCTGGCCACCGCGCGCGGTGCCCGTTCGGGCGAGGGGCTGTTTCGCTGAGCTGGAGACGAGATTCGAACTCGCAACCGCCTGTTTTGCGCATGAGGTGTTTCAGGTTGTCGACCCCTGTATCCCGGTGTCCACATGACCTGCCCCTATGCACCCTCGAGACTTCCGGCCGCCTGCAACCCTCCGAGCCAAAGCGGTGACGAAAGCGGTGACGGTAGCGCCGTTCACGCTTTGAGAGTGCGGACACACAAGCGCCCCGGCCTCCCGAAGATGGAGGACCGGGGTGCTCTGCTATGTCCTGAGGGATTTACGCCGTCGCGCCGTCGGCCTCGCGGTCGAGGTCTCGCACCAGGGCCTCAAGCCGTCCCCACAGCATCGGGACGAGCGGATGATCTCGGAGCTGTTCCACATCGCCGCCGTACTCGGCGACCGGCAAGGCGTCGGGCGACCACGGAGCCTGGAGCATCCCGCCCTCGGCCCACTGCGGCTCAACCTCGGCGAGCGCGTAGAGCGCTTCCTGTTCGCCGTCGCCGGGTGCCAGGTCCACGCGCGCCATGCTGAGCACGCGCAACTCGGCGTCGAAGCACTCTCGGTCCTGCCACACCCGGACGAGACAGCCGGGACACTCGCAGACCGGGGTCGCGGCCATCGCGACGCCGACTCCTGCGTCCGGCGCGATGACTGCGGCGTGCCAATGGGTCGAGATCTCTGTGATGTTCATGCAGCCATCGTACCTGGTGAAGCTGATAATGTAGCACCTCGCCGTGGTACACAGGAGTGGGTCTATCGGGTGCATCCGCCCGTGCCGGTCAAAGCACGAACAAGGGTGCACCCTTGACGCATGTTCGAACAGGTGTACAATTGACGTTTCCGGTCGAGGGCCGTACCGAACAGGCCCCGCCCATCGCCTCCCGGCGACAGGGCGAGCAGGTACTCGTCTCCCAGACGGCGTGCACCGTGGCGAGGTAAGCGGATGCGCGCTGGCGTCGAGGACCTGCGGCAGTTGGATCATCTCCAGACGGCGCGATGGAACGCGCTGGCGTTGAGGCCACTGCACGAGGAGGACGCGGAGCGAACCGCGACCCTCGCCGAGATCTGATCTCTGATCCGCCCGCCGATGAGGACCGTTGAGTCCCGGGGCTGAAGGCGTCGAGATCCCCACTGAAGGACACCATCATGTCCCTCTCTACCCTTGCGCACCCTGTTGTCGGCGACCGTCTGCTGACTGAGCAGGAAGCCGCATCCATGCTCGGGCTGAAGCCCGCTACCCTGCGCACCTGGCGCTCAACTGGTCGGGCTGGACAGCCCCGCTGGTGCAAGATCGGGCGCGCTTGCCGCTACAGGCTGAGCGACGTGCAGGCCTACATCGCCGACCTCTCCGACGGCTCGGAGGTCGCCGCGTGAAGCCGAGGACGAGGACGAACTACCCCGCGATCCTCGCTGAGCTGAGGGCGACGTGCGCTGACTGTCGAGCGGACATCGGGCGACCGGAGTACGTGAGCCTCCGCTCCTGGCACTCCTGGGGTCATCGGATGGAGGGTGCGCCCTCTACGTCCATGCCCAAGTGCGAGTGCGGGGCTGGCTTGAAGAACGGTTCGCGCTCCTGGCACTGCGGCGGCTGTCACGAGACCTTCGTTGGTGAGCGCGCTTTCGAGCGTCACCGTCGCACGGGTAAGTCCGGGCGCTACTGCCTAGATCCTCGAGACGGCGCGCCGCGCGAGGCCTGGAGACGAGAACGGGACGGCTGGCACTACGGACCCCGCCGCGACGTTTCGACGCTTCCTAGCTCTACGCCGCGCGCTGTCTCGACTGCCGCCTGAGCGCGGACACACCACCACTTACCACCAAGCCGTGAGCGTCCCTGATGGAGACGAGCGGCTGACTTACTGATGGGAGATCCCGCGATGGGATTCAACTACTCGAAGCACCACGGGGAGATGAGGGCGAAGCGGGCGTACCGAGCTCTGCGCCTGGCCGTCCTGATTCACCAGCACGCCGACGAGCGCGGGCGATGGGCTCCGCCGTCCAAGGTGTTCCTGCGGCGGGCGCTGGCGTCGGATGGAGAGAACACCTGCACTCCAGCGGACGTGGATACCGCCATCCGGCAACTGCGATCCCAGGGCGTGATCACCCAGAACAGCGACCAGGCCGAGTTCATCCTCACCGGATCGGAGGGGGACGAATGACGCGGGACCGTCTGCCCGATGTCGTCTCGTGCGAACTGATCACCGATGAAGCTCTCGTGGCCCTGCGGGGTGTGGGACAGGAAGGTGCCCACCAAGACGTGAAGGTAGCAATCGCCTCCGTCCTGTTCGCAGATGCGGAAGGCGTTGCGCGCCTGGGTGATCGCACGCTCGCCCGCTGGCTGGCAGGGGATGGCAAGACCAAGGTGCCCATGCGCGAGGTGCGGCAGAGCATCGACCGCCTGACCGAGGGCGGCGTGCTCGCCGAGGGCAGTACGCCGACGGAGCTCTACAGCATGATCGGCCGGCGAGCCGAGGTGCAGGGCGAGAACGGAATGAGGAGTGAGGCGGCGTGAACACGATGCCGACTCTGCCCCTGCGGGGGCTACATCCCGGCGCGCGTCTCCTGCTCTTCGTCCTGCGGGATCTTGCCGACGAGAGCGGCGCGGTCTGCGAGACCAGCGGAGTGCTCCTCGAGGCGACCGGCTGGGCGAACCGGGCGAGCTTGCGAAAGCGGATGCACGACCTCGAGGACAACGGATTCGTCGACCTGGAGCCGACCTACCGGGAGAACGGCGGGCGCGGCCCGAACATCGTCCGGCTGACGGGGAAGGGCTGATCCATGACCGCAACAGGTTCCCCCTCGAGGGCGAGCGTCATCTTTGACCGTGAAACCTCGGACGGCAGGCGTTGCCGGGTGACTCCGTACGACGAGAGCGTGCATACGCCAGGAACGGCGCACACGGCGTGGGACCCGTACCCTGATCAGTTTCCGGCAGGCCCGTTCACTGAAGTGATCGAGTACGCCCCGGCAGGGCATGAGGCGCCGATCGTCACGAATACGACGGCACCGAGACGGCTGACCGAGGAGGAGGTGCAGGAGCTTCCCGAGTTCCTGCGGCCCCACACGACGGCTGAACCCGAACCGGTGTCAGAGACCCTGGTGCCCAAGGTGCGGCGAGCACCGAGCGGCAAGCCGTCCAAGTTCCAGTATCTCGAGGCGCTACGGGATGCCCACGACCTCACGCACGCCGAGTTCCATCTCCTCACTGTCCTGCTGACCTACGCCGACGCCGACCTGAGCAACGGTCGTCCCGGGCACGCTCGTCTCGCGGCCCACATGGGCTACGGGGGCGGCGACCCGAGGCAGGTACGCAAGTTGCTCGATTCGCTCGAGCGGAAGGGGTACGTGGAGGTGCAGGAGCCGGGGACCAACACGGGATCGAGGCGGGCCGCGACGTACCGGCTCGTGCTCCCGATCCGGGAGGAGTAGCCCCCTGGGCGATCCGTAGACCCAGGGTCACCACGTTCCGGTCGAGAGGGCGATACGGGGTCACCACGTTCCGCCCGACCGGAACGCGACTTTCCGGGACCCAGGGTCACCACGTTCCGCCTACCAGTGCATGACCAGTTCAAGACCAGTAGGCCCAAGGGGCGGCGAGGAGATGAGCGGTTGCGGGTGCTCCCTGGCCCTCGCCCTTCTCTCGCCGCCCAAGGTCCAAGCGCTCCCTGGCCTACCGGCCATTGGAGTTCTAGATCCACTGCAACGAGGAGTCGAAGAGGAGCACCTCTCCTTCTCGCCGCACCTAGAGGGCCGCTCCAGCGGCCCACCAACGAAGAGGAGTTCAAGATGACCAACTCATCGAAGAAAAAGACCCAGACCCAGAGCGCCGCTGACGCGGCGCATCGGGCCCTCGCTGAAGCCGAGGACGCCCTCGCCGCTGTCGCGGCTGAGGTGGCCAGGCTCGAGGGGGAGAGGGATCAGATCCTCGCTGACATCGACGCTGGCTCAGTTCTCGCCGATGTCGAGCGCCTCGCCGAGATTGACGAGACCACCATCCCCCGAAAGCGCGAGCGCCTGGAGCACGTCGAGCGCGTGAGGTCTGTCGCTGAGCAGAGCGTGGCCGCAATCGACCTCGCCGAGTTCGGGGCACAGGGCGCCGGTGCCCTCCCCGGCGAATGGGCGAAGTTTCAGGAAGCCCGGGCGAAGCACGAGGCCGAGATCCTGCGAGCGGCAGAGGCCCTGAAGGCAGTCACTGAGGAGTGGAACAGCTCCGTCAACTCGCTCATGGGCAAGGCACGGCGCGTGGGTCTGGTGATCGGCGAGTGCGATCCGCTTGCTCGCACGCAGGTCCAGGTCGGCACCGACGATGAGCGGAGGCGTAATGAGTCCGTCAAGGCAGTCCTTGACGGCGTGGTCTACCAGCCGGTCGATACATCGCGCGCCCTGGGGAACGTGTACCGGCAGACGGACGGCGAGGTTCGCCGTCACCTTCACGAGGGGCGCGAGCGTGACTACCTCGAGGGCCAGGCATGGCGCTGACTGACACCGAACACGACAACGACACCACCACGAACGGAGACACCATGAGCACCACGACCACTGCATCCCCTCTCGCCGCCATCGCCACATGGGAGGAGGACATGCTCACCGAAGACCAGCGAGCCGATGTCCTCGCCCTCGCCGAGCAGATCCTCCGGGGAGAAGGAGGCGAGGGGGCGGACCTCGCGGTCTTCGACCCGGGGACCCATGTCACGCCCGCCGTGCTGATGAAGCCGCGCATCGTCGTCTCTGAGGTCACCGTCTCGCATGATCCGGTCGAGGTTCTGGGAGGCGGGGAGTACGTGCTCACTATCAGGGGCGTCCGCTATCGCGACCCCGTGCGGCATGAGGCATGGGAACCGCTGGAGCCTCTCGCGCGGGACACTCTGCGTCTCGGCGAGCGGCTCCCGGATTCGCTGAAGTACCGCGCATCCCCTGGCGATGAGCATCTTTGGTGCGGTTCTGTGGATCTCACTGTCGGAAGCGTGAGCGTCTTTGGCTCCAGTCAGGCGAGCGGAGGGAACCCCGTCACCCTGCCCACCGGACTACGCGCCGAGTCCCTCAAGTGCCGGGTGAGGTTCGACATCGCCTGATCCACACCGAGCACAGCGGCCCCGTCCTGGCATTGCGCCGGGGCGGGGCTGTTCGTCGCTCCTGAGACCCTCGAGACGCTCAGATTTCTAGACTCCAGCCGTACGTTTCGAGCCGGGTGATGCCCAAGGGGTACCCGTAGAGGGGTAGACGCTCTCCCGGCTCGAAACCTACTAGTTTGCAATGGCAGCAGAACATCGCTCAGGTCCGGGCCAGTGGTCCGCGGTCGCTGTCATTCTGTCTAGGGTGCTTGCGGGCTTAAGGTTGTAGAGTCAAGAGCCTGATCACCGATAGTCAAGGAGCGCAGCAATGCCGCAGCCGTACGTCTCCTCGCGCCGTCTCGTGGCCAACTCCCTGTCGGCAATGCTGGCAGCCATCGAGGTGTACAACAAACCGCGCATGGAGTACCGCGACGAAGTTACTGTGCTCCTGGTCGTGAACGCCTGGGAACTAGCGCTAAAGGCTGTACTGAAGAAGGCGGGGTTGAGGATCTTCTACAAGAAACGGCGCGGTGAAGCTTACAGGACGCTTACCGCCGAGGACGCCCTGAAGCAGGCGCTGAACCACAAGCTATTCCCTCCCGCCGTCGACCGGAAGGCGTTGGCCGCCAACGTTCGTGTACTGATCGAGTATCGCAATCGAGCGACGCACCTCTACGCGGGCGATCTCGCCGAGATTATCTACCCATTCCTGCAGACGAGTGTGCTGAACTACCGAGATCTAATGTTCGACAATTTCCAGAAAGACCTCGCCGACTCAATCACATGGCAGCTTCTACCCCTTGGGGCAAAGGCACCCTCGGGGCCTGTCCAGTTTATGAAGTCTAACCCGTCAGCTTCCACGGTTGCCGAGGTCCAAGAGTTCATCGACGACTTGCGAAGTATGGTCGACCAGGCCGCAGCGGACGGCGCGGATCTGCAGCGAATGGCGGCGGTCTACGACGTGCACTTGCGCTCGGCCAAAGCGGTGTCCAGCTCCGATCTGGTGGTCTCAGTGGCAAAAGAGGGTGGACGTGTGGTGGTCAAGAAATCCGATCCGAACCATAGTCACCCCTATACCACCAACGAACTCCTTGATCGCGTCAATGCCAAAAGGAAGGGGCGCCCCCTTAATTCTCGTGACCACCAGGCTTTGTGCTGGAAGGAGAACTTGCGGGACAACACCCGCATGGCCTGGAAGCACGCGAAAGGGGTCTCATATACCTGGTCGGGCGAGGCCGTGAGCCACATGGTCGGGCTTGACGACGCCTATTTTGACCGGGTGCGCACCGAATACAGTGCGGAACTGCGCCGCCGCCGCAGAAGTAGCACCCCCTCTCGCGTCGCGGACCCCATGGAACCCGTACACCTGCGGGGCGGCTGTGACCGGGCGGGGGGCAGGGAATCGCGATCTAGGGGTCATGGCCCGGGGGTCTGCTAGCCGTGCTCGAGCAGGGCGTGCGCTGGGGACGGGCACCGCTTGAACCTTGCAACTCGTCACCGCTTTGGTGTACGTTGCCCATATGGCACGTACACCTCTCGCCCCCGGACAGACGGGCAACGTCTCGGTCACCGCTTTCTCTGACACGGGCACCAAGCTCGAGACCGGACCCATCACGCGCCGCGTCCCTGGCGCTACGGCGTACCAAGCTCGCGCTCGAGCGGGCATTGCCGAGGGCGACACTCGGCAGGTACAGGGACCGAGGGCGAGCACTCCCACGAAGGCAAGGCAGGGCCTCGAGGCGCGCGTTGCCGAGCTAGTGGCTGAGGCCGAGGAACAGGCCGAAGCGAAGAAGTACGCGGGCATCCCGAGGGAGTGGACGGCGTTCGCACGCAATCATCGGGAGTACGTGCTCAGCGACGATGCCGACTACAGCGACGGCACACAGCGGATCTACCGCGAGGGGCTGGACAATCACTTCCTCTCCGAGGGCCACAGATTCGACGGTCGCCGACTGGACAGCATCACGCACGGCGAGCTGAGGGACTGGCTCCAGGACATCGCGAACGAACGCGGCGATGGAGCCGCACACACAGCACGGTCACTGGTGGGGATGATCTACCGCCGCGCGCTCACGTACGGCGTCGTGGTCGCCGATCCTGCCGCACGCCTGGGCAAGGTCAAGCGCTCCCGGCGCACAGCTCAGCGTCTCCAGCGAGAGGCTGAGGAGAGGGCGAAGGCTGAGGGAACAGCCCTCGAGGTGCCGAAGGATCATCAGCGCGCACTCTCGCACGCGGATCTCGAGCGACTGTTCGCCTACCTCGAGCAGAGCAAGGTTGCCCAGCGGAACATGCTCCTGCCCATCGCACGGCTGATGTTCGGCACCGGCCTCCGTATCGGTGAGGTGCTGGCACTCACCTGGGAGCACGTGCACCTCGAGGCCGCACAGCCCTCCGTCACCGTCGCCGCGACCGTTGCGAGGAAGGACGGCGAGGGGCTGCAACTCCAGGATCACACCAAGACCGCTACGGGTATGCGCCGCGTCCCGATCTCCCCCTCGCTGGCGAAGATGCTCCGTGAGGCGAAGGCAAGGGACCGAGCACGGGCGAAGCTCGAGCCGACATGGAACCCGCTAGGCCTAGCCTTCCCCTCGGAGCGCGGGACCATTCGCGACCGGAGCAACGTGCACAACAGGTTCCGCAAGGCGTTCGACGACGAGACCGTGAGTCTCCAGTGGGCTACGCCCCACGTGTTCCGCAGGACGTACGCGACCACGCTCCTGCTCCTGGGCCGCTCCCCTCTCGAGGTCGCCGCTCTGCTGGGCCACACGGACCCCAGCTTCACCCTCAAGGTCTATGGCGACTGGCAGTCCACTCCGGACATCGCCGGATCTGTTCTGGAGGAGCTGTTCACCATCACGCCGAGCACCAATCCGGTGACGAAAGCGGTGACGGAGGGCGAGGAGCTGGCTCAACTCGAGGCGTAATGCCTGGTCAGAGAGCTGGAGACGAGATTCGAACTCGCAACCGCCTGTTTACAAGACAGGTGCGCTACCGTTGCGCCACTCCAGCGGGTGCCCGGACGCCTGCGGTCCGGCACCCCGAAAGGGTACCGGACCGCAGGCGTCGGGCGCGATCGGGGAGGCCCGGGGGCGGTCAGTCCTTGGCCGCGTCCTCGACGGTCTTGAGGAACACGCCCTCCTGGCTCCACTTGGTGGAGTCGAGGACCGTGTCGTCGACCTTCACGTACGGCGTGCCCCCGCCGTCGGCATCCTTCTTCGCCGCCGGCTCGACCACGTTCCGCACCCACGACTTGTACGTGCTCTTGTCGATGCAGCTGGAGACGGAGTCGCTCGCCCCGGCCTTCTTGGCGTACTCCGCGAGCTGGTCGTCGCTCAGGCCGGCGCTGCCCTCGGCGGGCTGGTTGTCGAACAGCGCGGTCTGGAAGTCCATGAAGTTGTCGGGATCGTCGTTGTAGACGCAGGCCGCGGCATTCGCGGCGCGCGTCGAGTAGTCACCCGTGGTCGAGTTCCCGTCGAGGAAGCGACGGGTGTAGAGGTGCACCGTCGCCTCCTTCTTGTCGATGATGGT
This sequence comes from Brachybacterium halotolerans, assembly GCF_016623465.1. Lineage (GTDB taxonomy): Bacteria > Actinomycetota > Actinomycetes > Actinomycetales > Dermabacteraceae > Brachybacterium > Brachybacterium halotolerans. The sequence goes on along the minus strand of NZ_JAEDAJ010000010.1, from coordinate 2,906 downwards.
GCGCAGGTCCTTGCCGTTGGTCTCCTCGAACTGGCCGCAGATCGGGCACATGAAGTCCACGTGGAGCTCGACGACGGGCTTGCCCGAGTCCTCGGGCGCGCCGAGCGAGTAGTACGGCTGCCCCTCCGGGATCCCCTGGGGCGTCGCGACGGGCCCCTCGGGGCGGGTCGCGTTCCAGACCAGGTAGCCGACGCCGCCGGCGATGAGGAGCACGACCACGACGACCGCGGCGATCACGGCGGTGCGGACGTTGCGCTGACGCTTGAGCTCCGCCTGGCGCTGCTGGCGGATCGCCTCGCGCTGGGCCTCGCGGCGATCCTGGGCGTTCGATGCGGCCATGATCCTCCTCGGATCCTTCTCGTCGCCGCGCGGGCGACGGGTGTCGGTCGGGTGCACCGGGTCTCGTCCCGGACGCGCCGCGCAGTCTACCGACGGGTCCTGACCGTGCCTGGAGGGTCGTGGCGGCGATCACCGTCGCCCCGTCGGCCGGTCGCTGCGCTCAGCGCCAGAAGGCGATCCGATCCAGCGTCGGCAGGTTGTAGAAGGGCAGGTAGTCGATGGACCCTCCGCGGGCGACGGCCACGGAGACGATCGCGCCGAGCAGAAGCACGAGCAGCACGCCCACGACAAGGCTCCACACGGTGTCCGGCGTCGCGGCCTCGACGACGCGGTGGGCGCCGTCGCGCGTGGTGCGCGCACCGATCCCGACCCAGACCAGCAGCACCGTGATCGCCATGGCGACGGCGAAGGCGACGGCGTCGGGCGGCTGGACCCCGCGCAGGAGCACGAACCCCGCGTCCACCGCCATGCCGACGAGGAGCCCCAGGATCAGCGGGAACACGGCCTGCAGAGCAGTGACGACCAGGCCGAGGACGAAGCGGAAGGGCGCGGCGAATCCGGCGGCGGTCCGCGCCGCTCCGTTCGCCGATCCCCGGGAGCGCCGGGAGAGGACGGTGCGGTGCGACTGCTCCCAGGTGCGGGCGAGCGCGCCGAACAGCAGCAGGAGCGCGAGCGAGACGTAGGGCGCGATCGCGGCGAGGGCCACGAGGATCAGGTTCCCCACCCACACGATGATGCGGCGCCGTGGGGGCGGCGGCTGCTGCCACGCGCCGTACGGGTCGGCGAGGGCGTCGCCGGGCTGCTGCTGCATCTGCTGCTGGGGGAACTGCTGGGCCTGCTGCGGCTGCTGCGGCTGCTGAGCGGCCGGTTCCCAGGGCCGCATCGCGGGTTGCTGCTGCCCCTGCTGCTGCGGAACGGGACGCGGCGGCGAATCGGCCACTGGTGCCATGCGCTCCGTCGGCGGCTCGCGGCGCACGGGCCCGCGGACGCTCTCGTACCCTGCATCGCTTCCGGCCGGGATGGCCTCGGTGGGCTGGGCCGAGTCGTGGCTCGTCGGCTCTTCCTCGGGCACGACGGGGAATGCACGGGTGGGGTTCTGGACGACGGGGATGACCTCGGTCGCGGGGTCCGCTCCGGCCGGGGACGATGCCGCGGAGAGCGCCTCGGTGCGGTCCGGGTCGCCGGCCGATGAGGAGCCGGCGGGCCCGGCGGCGAAGGCCTCGGTGGCATCAGGGTCCGACGGGGAGGCTGCGGACAGCATCTCGGTCGCGGGCTCTCCCGCTGCGTCGGCCCGTTCGTCGGACGGTTCTCCGGATGCGCCCTCGACGTCGTCCTCCGCGCCGTGCGCCGAGGTGCCCGCGGCCACAGCACCTGTCGCTCCCCCGGCGGTGATCGCCTCGGTGGCACCGGCGTCCTCGTAGCGGTCGAGGTCGAGGGCGTCGAGGCGCTCGCGCAGCTCGCGGGGGCTGGGGCGGTCGGCGGGGTCAGAGCGGAGGGCGTCGCGGAACCACTGTGCGAGCTCGACGGGGACGCCGTCGACGTCGATGTCGCCGCGCTCGGCGCGCAGGAGCACAAGGTCGGCGCGTCCGCTGCCATAGGGCTCGCGGCCGGTGGCGGCGAAGGCGAGCATCGCGGCGAGGGCCCACCAGTCGCCGGACTCGCCCGTGCGGTTGCTGCGCATGACCTCGGGGTCGAGGTACGCGGCGGTGCCCATGACCAGCCCCGTCGAGGTGAGGCGGGATTCCTCGGCGGCGACGGCGATGCCGAAGTCGATGATGACGGGGTCGAGGCCGTAGCCGTCCGGGTCGTAGCCGAGGAGGTCCTCCGTCCGGGCACCGCGCAGCAGCACGTTGGAGGGCTTGAGATCGCGGTGGACGACGCCGGCAGCATGGATGTCGTCGAGGGATTCGGACAGGACGATGCCCAGCTCGCGGACGAGCTCGGGGTGCAGACCGCCGTTGCTCCGCACGGCGTCCTCGAGGGTGGGGCCGGGGACGAACTCGGTGACGACGAACGCGTCGGGCGACTCGAGCTCGGCATCGAGGATGCGCACGATGTTGTCGTTGTGGACCAGGCGCTGGGCACTGACCTCGCGGGCGAGGCGCTCGCGGGCGCGCGGGTCATCGGCAATGTCGTGGCGCAGGAGCTTGATGGCGACCTCGTTGCCGTCAGCATCGTGCGCGCGGTAGACGATGCCCATGCCACCTGCGCCGATGCGTTCGTGCACCTGGTATCCGGAGTCCTCCTCCAGGGTCACCAGGCGAGGGTCGCGCCGCGTGTAAGGGGCGGTGTGCTGCTCGTCCGACATGGTCGCCATGCTAGTCATGCGGACCTGCCAGCCCGCCGACCTCGTCAGAAGGGCGGGTCGCAGGTCGCTCTCGTGGTCGGGGCCGACGGTCGGGGCGGGTCTCCATCAACCGGGAGATCGGGAGCGTGCGCGGTGGTGGCGAGGTGTTGGTGCCAGGCGGTCTCGAGCTCGCGGACGATGAACGGGGTCATCAAGTCGCCCTGGTCCTGCACGGTCAGTTCGACCGCGTCTCCCAGGGACCAGTGCGTGCGACCCAGCG
>NZ_JAEDAJ010000001.1:441962-967153 GCF_016623465.1 Brachybacterium halotolerans | reverse complement strand
CCGTGGGCAGCATGCGCTACGTCCATGACGAGGTCGATGAGGCCGACCCGACCTCTGCCGACATTCTGCACGGCATCATCGAGAAGCTCGAGCAGCAGGCCTGGTTCATCAGCGCCGAGACCCGCACCCCGGCGAACTGAGCGCGACCCGCACGGGCGGGACGTGGCCGCCCGTGCGGGCTGCTGAGCCCAGGTGCTGCGGAACTGAGGCGCTGCGGAACCGAGAAGAAGAGGGCAGGCCGGATGGGGCGGACGAGGCGGGGCGCCGCGGCGGCGGCTCTGGTGCTGCTGATGGCCGCGGCCTGCGCAGGAGAGGACGCGGAGGCCGACGGCAGGTCGATGTCGCCGGTCTCGCGGGGATCGGCCGATGATCCTGCCGCGGCGCCCTCCGATCACCCCTCCTCGGAGGGGGAGCACACCCCGGAGCTGCCTCCCGCCAGCGGCGCCTTCGACTATCAGCTCGGGGGCGCCTACACGCCGTCGGGCCCGATCGACGTGGTCGTGCGCGATGCGACCGCCGAACCGCTGAAGGGCGCCTACAACGTCTGCTACGTCAACGGCTTCCAGACCCAGCCCGGCGATGCCGCGATGTGGAAGGAGCACGCCGATCTGCTGCTGCACGACGCGCATGGCGACCTGGTCACAGACCCCGACTGGGACGACGAGTACATCCTCGATCCGTCCGGCTCGACGCAGCGCGACGACATCCTGGAGATCCTCGCCCCGGTGATCACGGGCTGCGCCGCGGCCGGCTACGACGCCGTCGAGATCGACAACCTCGACACCTTCGACCGGTTCGACCGGATCGACGAGAACGGTGCGATGGCCCTCGCCTCCGCCTACGTGGACCTCGCGCACGAGTCCGGGCTCGCGATCGCCCAGAAGAACGCCGCCGAGATCACGGCGACGGCGCACGAGGAGCTCGGCTTCGACTTCGCCGTCGCCGAAGAATGCGGCGCCTACGACGAATGCGCCGCGTACACGGGCGTCTACGGCGCCCGCGTCCTGCAGATCGAGTACCCCGACAGCCTCGAGGACGCCGGGATGACCTTCGCCGACGTCTGCACCCTCCCGGACCGCGCACCACTGACGATCCTGAGGGACCGCGACCTCGTCGCCCAGGGCGCCGACGGCTATCGCTACGAATCCTGCTGAACCCGGCTCTGCCCCCTGCGCGCGTCAGACCGTGGACTGAGGAGGAGATCGTCGCACGGTGGCAGTGCACAGGGACCCCAGCATGACGCGAACGCGCTGGTGGGAACGAGAGTCTCGAGGGCATGCACACAACCGCGTCCCCTCATCCCCGGTCAGCGCCGGCCGCCACCGTGACCGGCCCGTCTCCCTCCGCCGGCCCCGCCCGCCTCGAGGCGCTCGACCTCGCGCGGCTCGTCGCGATCGTCGGCATGATGACCGCCCACCTGCTGGTGCCGTTGGGCACCTCGTCCGGCGGATCGCCCTGGCAGAACGCTGCGGCCCGGATCGCGAGCGTCCTCACCGAAGGGACCTCCGCGGCGCTGTTCGCCGTGATCGGCGGCTGCAGCCTCGTGCTCGCCTCCCGGAAGCGGCTCGGGGTCGGCGACCGCGCCGGGGCCGTGCGCAGCGGCATGGTCCGCGGGGCGCTCGTCCTCGCGATCGGCCTGCTGCTCGGCTTCGTGCCCACGTGGGTGGTGGTCGTCCTCGTGCCCTTCGGCCTGGGGATGATGATCACCGCACCCCTGCTGCTGTGCTCGAGCCGCGTGCTGGCGGCCATCGCGCTCGTCCTCACCGCCGTCGGCGGCTGGCTGAACGCGAGCGTCCGCTCGGACCTCGGAATCGTCCAGGAGATCGGAAACGTGACTCCGCTGAACGTGCTCGAGCCCGCCGCGCTTCTTCGCGGGCTCGCGCTCACCGGCATGTATCCGCTGATCACGTGGCTGCCGTACCTGCTTCTGGGCGTCATCCTCATGCGTTCCCTGCTCGGTGCTGTCGAGGCGGGGCGCGCGCGCCGCTGGTCGATGACGGCGCTCGGCACCGGGGCGGGCGCGGCCGTGCTCGCCTACGCCATCTCGGCCGCTGTGAAGGCGTGGGCGCTCGCGCACGGCGAGGACAAGATGCTGCTCGACCTCCAGGGCTTCGGCGCACCCCTGCGCGGCGACCTCTGGATGCAGGCCCTTGCGACCCCGCACACCGGTTCGGTCGCGGACATGGGCGCGACCGCGGGCGTCGCCGTCGCCGTGATCGGCGTGCTCACGCTCGTGATCCCGCCGACCCGCCACCTCGCCGGCGCACTGCCGCGAGCTCTCCGCGCGGCCGGCGGCGCGCCGCTCACGATCTACACGATCCACGTGCTGCTCACCGGAGTCGCCATGATCGCCGCGCTGATCGTCGCGGGTGCCGGCGCTTTCGAGAGCGCTCCATGGTTCATCGCGGGCGCCTGGATCCTGCTCGCGCACCTCGCGATCGTCGCGCTGATCGGCCTCGTGCTCTCGGCCCGCGGCTCCCGCGGGCCCCTCGAGGCGCTGGTCAGCAGGATCGCGGGACGGGCCGGGATGCGACGCGGCGGGCGGGCCGGCAGTTGAGGCGAGCGCACGGGACGTGAGGGCGCTCGCGCCCCTCACGCCCCCGCTGCCATACCCGCGAGCGCGAGCGGGAGCAGCGAGCTGACCAGGTTGTTGGTGCCGTGCAGGACCACTCCCGGCCAGACCGATCCGGTGCGGCGGAACAGCAGCGCGGCGAACAGGCCGACCATGAAGGCCGAGGGCAGCACCGTGTTGATGCCGTGGAACAGGGCGAACACGATCGCGCTCGCGAGTACGCCGATCCACGCTCCATACCGGCTGAGCAGGGCGTTCGCGATCACGCCGCGGAACAGCGACTCCTCGCCGATCGGGGTGATGATCGAGCCGCCCACGAGCGTGAGGACCAGGGACAGCGCGCCGCCCGCCGAGGCTGCCTGGTAACTCGACTGGGGGGACTGCATGTCGCCGGAGAGCATCACGTAGACGATGGTGAGCGCGCTGCCGATGATCGCCGCGAGCACGCCGAGGCCCGCCCCGGCGAGCAGCTGCCGGCCGCTCGCACGTCGGAACCCGAAGGCCGCGGCCGAGCGGATGCGGACCGCCCAGGCGGCGCCGAAAGCGATCAGCCCCATCACGCCGGAGACGAACAGGCCGATGACCCCGCCCAGGGCGCCGCCGCCCGCGAGAGGCAGCAGCAGGAAGACGAGTCCGAAGCAGATCACGTAGGCGATGAGTCCCACGACGATCTCCGGCCAGCCCGGGGCGGTGGGGCGCGTGGTCGGCGAGGCGGTCGGGAGAGCGGTCGATGCGGGAGCGGTGCGTCGGTCGGTCATCGGGGTCCTCCTTCGTCGGTCCTGCGGAGCGGACCGGTCGGTGACGAGACGACCAGACAAGACCGTGTGGTCACCACAGGGTCAAGGGGTCTGCTCCTCGGCGAGTCGCTCGACCCGCGCGATGACGTCGATCTGGGCATCGTTGTAGACCTCGTGCAGGGCATCGCGCAGCGCCTTCCGCGTCTCCGACCTGCTCTTCTGGTATTGCGGCGCAGGATCTCGGAGCCACGGGTGCGCCTCGAGCTGCACCCGCAGACCGGGCAGCAGCTCCTCGGCGAGCCGCTGCCGGGAGGCATCGTCGGCGTCTGCGGGAAGGTCGTCGAAGCGTCGCGACGCCGAGTCGGCCGCCTCGACCATCGAGCGCACGTCGGCCAGGGCCTCGGGGCGGTACAGCTCGGCGTAGATCTGGATCAGCGAGCGATCGGCCTCGCTCATGCCGGCGCTCACCGACTCGAAGCCCGGCGGGGTGTGGGCGGGTGCGCCACCGGCGAGCAGCGCTGCGATCTGCGTGCGCGCCTCCTCGAGCTGGGAGATGCGCGACTGCAGCTCCTCGTCCAGCTCGCGCAGGGTCGAGGAGACGGAGTTAGGGTCATCGTCCCTCGACCCGACCTCGCCCGGCGCGAGGTCGTCGATGCTCTCGATCCGCGCGAGCGGGACGCCGAGGTCGGCGAGCCGACGGATCCGCAGCAGGCGCACCAGGTGGGGGACCGTGTACTGCTTGTAGCCGTTGCTGAGGCGCTCGGGTTCGGCCAGCAGACCCGCCTGGTGGTAGTGGCGCACCGTGTTCACGGTGGTGCCGGCGAGGTCAGCGAGCTGGCGCGTGCTCCAGGGCATGGGGTTCCGTTCCACGGGGCGCGAGGGATTCCGAGCCTAGACCCCGCCCAGCACCGGCGCCGCCATCATCACCGTCCTGACGGTCGGGGAGAGCACGGGCAGGGAACGCTTGACCAGCAGCGGGATGGCGCAGAGGAACATGAGCCGCACCTGCGCGGTCGGACCCGATGTCCTGCCTGTTCCCGTGGGTCCCGCCCGGCCCGGGCACGCCCGTGCGGGGCCCGAGCCTGGAAGGATGGGGGCATGCCTGCACCGCTGCGCTTCCGCGAGGACCGCATGTTCACGATCGTCCAGCTCAACGACACCCAGGACGGGCCCCGGACCGACCGTCGCACGACAGCTCTCCAGGAGGCTGTGCTCGACGATGTCCTGCCGGACCTCGTCGTCCTCAATGGGGACGTCATCGACGGCCGCCCCACGACTCCGCACGAGGTCGCGCAGGCGCTCCACAACGTGGCCCGGCCGATGGAGGAGCGCTCCATCCCCTGGGTGCTCACGTTCGGCAACCACGACGAGGACTCCGCGCCCATGACAGGGCTGCACGAGCGTGACCTGCTGGATCTGGCGCGCATCCTGCCGCACAACCTCAACGCGCCCGACGACCCGGCGATCACCGGCACCGGCAACCAGATGCTTCCCGTGCGCTCGGCCGACGGCACCCGCGACGCCTTCGCCGTCTGGCTGCTGGACTCGGGTCGCTACGCCCCGGAGACCATCCTCGGCCGCGACGGCGCCGCGCAGGGCTTCGCGGGGTATCCCGGCTGGGACTGGCTGCGGCCCGACCAGATCCGCTGGTACCGCGAGAGCTCCGTCGAGCTCGAGCACCGCAACGGCGCGCTCGTGCCCGGTGTCGTCTTCCAGCACATCCCGCTGTGGGAGCACCGTTTCGCCTGGTTCGGCAGCGTCGACTCGCGCACGGACGCTGATCACGAGCGCGCCGCGGCCCGCCACCGCATCGAGGGGGAGCGGAACGAGGAGGAGAGTCCCGGCCCGTTGAACTCGGGGATGTTCGCCGCGATGCTCGAGCGGGGCGACGTCAGGGGGCTCTTCGTCGGCCACGACCACACGAACACCTATGTCGCCGACTACTACGGGGTTCTGCTGGGCTACGGTCCCGGCACGGGATTCGGGGCCTACGGCCTCGAGGGCGAGGACGAGCATCGGCTGCGCGGCGCACGCGTGCTGCACCTGGACGAAGCGGTCGACGGGGTGCTCGCGAGCACAGAGCTGCGCCTCGCCTCCGAGTACGGCATCGACCTCACGCCCGGAGTGCAGCCGGGGGAGCCCGCGCCGCTGCCCGAGGACCTGAGCGCCGCGGTGCGCGCGGAGCCCGACCGGCGCTGAGCAGGCAGATCGTCTCCTCGTCGCCGCCGGGAACCCGCCCTCCCGTCGCCTCGCCCGCCCCGTCCGCCCCTCCCGCTCCCACACCCCGGTTGCTAGCCTGAGGGACACGGAACCGCTGGTCACTCTTGCCGGGAGGTCAGTCATGGACGACCAGATCCCCTTCGACTCCGCAGACCGCGACCTGGAGGTCCTCGTCGGCTTCGACGGGTCCGAGCAGGCCCGATCCGCCCTGCGCTTCGCCGCCGAGGAGGCGCGACGGCGCGGCAGCGGGCTCACCGTCGTCACCGCCTACGCCGCTCCGGGCGCCTTCTACGCGAACCTCGCCTCGATGCCGCACGACGCCGACGACGCCGGGAAGGCGGCCGCCCGGGAGATCCTCGAGGAGGCGGCCGAGATCGTGAAGGACCACCCCGGCCCGCTCACCTTCCGCTCCGCCAGGGGCGACGCGACCGGGGTGCTCGTGGACGCCTCCGGCTCGGTGCAGCTCGTGGTCGTGGGCTCGCGCGGACGCGGAGGCTTCGCCGGTCGCGTGCTCGGCTCGGTCGCGTCCGGACTGCCCGCCCACTCCCGCTGCCCCACGGTCGTCGTGCCCCGCCGCGAGGCGGCCGACGGATCGTCCGACGGTGCTCCTGCGGGCGCCAGCGCTCCTGCAGCCGGCCGCGGCCCCGTGGTCGCGGGGGTCGACGGATCGGAGCAGAGCGGCCTCGTGCTGCGCGTCGCCGCCCGTCAGGCCGAGAGGCTCGGCACGCCCCTGCGGGTGTTCGTCGCGATGCCGCTGCTGGACGAGTGGACCTACTGGTACCCCACGTACACGGACGACCACGTGTCCGTGGAGGAGCGCCGCGTCGAGCTCGAGGGCATGGTCGAGGACCGCATCGCCCCGCTGCGCGCGGAGCACCCCGACCTCGAGATCGAGGTCGTCGTCGAGATCGGCAACAGCATCGAGCTGCTGGCCGAGCAGAGCCGCGACGCCCCTCTCACCGTGCTCGGCACGCGCGGGCGGGGCACGGTGAAGAGCGCCCTGCTGGGCTCGGTCTCCCGCGGTGTGCTGCACGGCGCCGGCGGACCGGTCATGGTGGTCCCGACCCGCGCGGCCAAGGGGTGAGTGCTCTCGCGAGCCTCGGCGCCTGGACGCGCGAGTCCGGCACCGTCACCTACGACGTCGCCCCATTGCCCCAGGATGCCCCCGCGGCGTTCACGATCCACGCCGAGTCGCATCCGTCCGGTGCCCCCTCCGAGTACCCCGCCCACACCCATCCGCTGCACGAGCTGGTGTGGGTGCGCGGCGGGACGATGACCGCGCGCGTCGACGACCTGCTGGTGACCGTCCCCGAGGGTCAGGGCCTGTGGATCCCCGCCGGGGTGGAGCACGCGGGCCGGCTCACGGCCGACGTCGAGCTGTGCGACGCGTTCTTCGCGCCCGCCGCCCTGCCGGAGCCGCTCGACGCGGCGATGACCCTGGTGATGACTCCGCTGCTCGAGTCCCTCCTGCTGCATCTCACCCGCCGCGACCTCGCGCCCGCCGCGCGGGCGCGTGCGGAGGCGGTGGTCCTGGACGTCCTCGAGCCGTCGGCCCCCGCCCTCGACCTGCGTCTGCCGGGCGATCCCCGCATCGACCCGATCGCCCGTGCCCTGCTCGCCGATCCCGCCGACCCGCGCGACCTGCCCGCCTGGTCCCGCGAGGCGGGGCTGAGCACACGCACGGTCATCAGGGCGTTCCGGGCCGCGACCGGGCTGTCCTTCGCGCGCTGGCGGCAGATGCTGCGCATCCATCACGCGCTGCGCCTGCTCGGGGAGGGCCGCGCGGTGCAGGAGGTCTCGCGGATCCTGGGCTGCTCCCAGCCCAGCACCTTCATCGACGCCTTCCATCGCGTCACCGGTCGCACGCCGGGCGCGCACCTCGCGGCGGGTGTCCCAAAACCCTGATCATGCGTCTGGAGGTCGTGATTGCGGACTCGGTGAGGGTAACCTAACCTGATCGCGGCACTGCTGCCCTCGCCTCGGGCGCTTCCGGAGCCCGGGATCCCGCGCTCCCCGAAAGGCCCTCGATGTCCTCCTCCCTCCGTGCCCGCCCGCGCCGCCTCGCCGCAGCAGCCTCCGCGCTCGCCGCCGGGGCCCTCACCCTGGCCCTGGGCGCCTGCGGCACGACCGACGTCTCCTCCTCGTCGGCCGACTCCGGGGCGTCCGACGGCGGCGCCGCGGCGGCGATCTCGAAGGACTGTGCGCAGGACACGACCGCCACCTCGGACGACCCGGTCTCGATCACCGACGGCGTCGGCCGCACGGTCGAGCTCGAGAAGCCCGCGCAGCGCGTCGTCGTCCTCGAATGGCAGCAGGTCGAGGACGCCCTGAGCCTGTGCGTGCAGCCCGTCGGCGTCTCCGAGCCCGACGGCTTCCGCACCTGGGACAGCGCCGAGACCCTCCCCGAGGGCGTCGAGGACGTCGGCACCCGCGGCGAACCCGACCTGGACACGGTGCTCTCGCTCGACCCCGACCTCGTCGTGGTCGAGGCCTTCAGCAAGGACGACGAGATCATCGGCCAGCTCGAGAAGACCGGCGTGCCTGTGCTCGCGACCCTGGGCGCGGACCCCGACGACCCGATCGGCACATGAAGGGCGTGTTCTCCATGATCGGCGAGGCCACCGGTCGCTCCGAGCGCGCGGATGCCGTGCTCGGAGAGTTCGACGACCACCTCGCCGCCGCCAAGAAGGAGGTCCAGGACGCGGACCTGGAGACGAAGGAGTTCCTGTTCTTCGACGGCTGGGTCGAGGGCGGCAACCTCACCATCCGCCCGTACACCGACGGCGCCCTGTTCACCGAGCTCGGCAAGGAGCTGGGCCTCACGCCCGCCTGGGACGACGACCTCGAGGAGGCCTACGGCACCGGCGGCGTGAGCGAGGAGTACGGCCTCACCCAGACCGACGTCGAGGGCCTCACCGCGGTGGGCGACGCGAACCTCTTCTACGCGAACGACGAGGGCACCGGAGAGGGCAGCTACATCGACGAGATGCAGAAGAACGACATCTGGAGCTCCCTGCCCGCCGTGAAGGCGGGGCGCGCGCACGCCTTCCCGCCGCGCATCTGGGGCGCCGGCGGGCCCCGCTCGAACGAGCAGGCCATCGACGCCTTCGTCGACGGGATCACCGAGGGCTGAGTGCCCGGGTGGACCCGCCCCCGGGACGTCAGCTCCCCTCGAGCGCCTCGAGGACGTCCTCGCCGTACTCGGCGAGCTTCTTCGCGCCCACGCCGCTGACGCCGCCCAGCTGGTCCACGCTCGTCGGCCGCAGCTCGACGATCCCCACCAGCGTGGCGTCGGAGAAGACCATGTACGGGGCGATCTGCTTCTCCTTCGCGACCGAGGTGCGCCACGCCCGCAGGCGCTCGAAGACCTCCTGCTGCGCGGGCTCGAGCGAGGCCGCCGCCCGCGACGCGCCGCCCGCGCCCCCGCCGCGCCCCGCGCCTCGCGACCGCGGCGCCTTCACGGGGGAGCGGTCCACCGCGAGCTCCACGATGACCTCGCCGCGCAGCACCGGGCCCGCGTGCTCGCCGGGGACGAGCACCCCGTACTCGCCGACCGCCTCGACGATCCTCCGTGACAGCAACTGACGCAGCACCGTGCGCCATTCGCGCTCGGAGAGGCCCTCGCCGATGCCCCAGACGCTCAGCTCCGGGTGGCGGGACTGGGCGGAGCGCTCGTTGTCCTTGCCTCGCAGCACGTCGATGACCTGCCCCGAGCCGAACTGCTGGCCGCGTTCGCGGTCCAGGCGGATCAGGGCCGAGAGCAGCTTCTGCGCGGGAACGGTCGCGTCCCAGGTGCTGGGCGGGTTCAGGCACACGTCGCAGTTTCCGCAGGGATCCGACTCCTGGCCGAAGTAGTGCAGCAGCTGCACGCGTCGGCAGGTGACCGTCTCGCAGAGGGCGAGCATCGCGTCCAGGTGTGCGCGGGCGTTGCGCTTGAAGGGCTCGGACCCCTCGCCCGTGTCGATGAAGCGGCGCTGGCTGACGAGATCGCCCAGGCCGTAGGCCATCCACGCGGTCGAGGGCTGCCCGTCGCGGCCCGCGCGGCCCGTCTCCTGGTAGTAGCCCTCGATGGACTTGGGCAGGTCCAGGTGGGCGACGAAGCGGACGTCGGGCTTGTCGATCCCCATGCCGAAGGCGATGGTCGCGACGATGACCAGGCCGTCCTCGCGCAGGAAGCGCTCCTGGTGCTCGCGGCGCATGGCCGCGTCGAGGCCCGCGTGGTACGGCAGGGCGGCGACGCCGCGCTCGGAGAGCCATGCCGCGGTCTGCTCGACGCTCCTGCGCGAGAGGCAGTAGACGATCCCCGCCTCACCCGGGTGCTCGCTGCGGATCAGACGCAGCAGCTGCTCGCGCGGGGAGGCCTTGGGGTCGATGCGGTACTGGATGTTGGGCCGGTCGAAGCTCGAGACGAAGTGCGCCGCGTCCTGCATCCGCAGGTTCTCGGTGATCTCTCGGTGGGTCTCACGGGTCGCCGTCGCGGTGAGGGCGATCCGGGGGACGTCGGGGAAGGTCTCGGCGAGCATCGAGAGGCCCAGGTAGTCGGGCCGGAAGTCGTGTCCCCACTGGGCCACGCAGTGGGCCTCGTCGATCGCGAACAGGGCGAGCTCGGCGCGCTGCAGCAGCTGGATCGTGCGGGGGAGGACCAGGCGCTCGGGCGCCATGTACAGCAGGTCCAGCTCGCCGGCGAGGAGCTGCTGCTCGACGGCCCGCGCCTCGTGCATCTCGAGCGTGGAGTTGAGGTAGGCGGCGCGGATGCCGTTGGCCTCGAGCGCCGCCACCTGATCGGCCATCAGGGCGATCAGCGGGGAGATCACGATCCCGGTGCCGGGCCTGATCAGCGACGGGATCTGGTAGCACAGCGACTTGCCGCCGCCGGTGGGCATGAGCACGACCGCGTCGCCGCCGCCGATCACCTGGTCGATGATCTGCGCCTGCTCGCCCCGGAAGCAGTCGTAGCCGAAGACCGTCGAGAGCACCTCGAGGGCACGCGGGTCCCCGGAGGGGGTCGGCGCCAGTGCCGAGGGGGCCTGCTCGTCCGGTGCGGCCGGGTCGAGCTCGGGCCCGAAGGACGAAGGGGCCGACGGTGCCGAAGGGGTCGACGGTGCCTGAGGATCGGTCGGAGCGGGCGCGTCGGCGGGGGCGTCATGCATGCGTTCCAGCCTATGCGCGCGCACCGACCCGGCGGGCCGCCGGGCGGCGGGTTGTGGATGGGTGCGGAGGGAGCGGGGCGACGACGGCTCGGTGCGGCGCTGGGAAGGGCTGCCGACGGGAAAAGAGCACCCCCTCGAGAGGTCCGGCCGTCGAAAGCCTCGAGTCCGCCGGAATCCTCCGCGAGGTGACCGGCCGCAAGCGCGACCGGATCTGGGTGGTCGCCGACGTCATCGACGAGCTCGAGGATCTGGACCGGCGCATCGCAATCAGAGCTGGGGGGAGCAGCGCGCAGCTGACCCGCGCATCTGCTCTCGGCGTCGTCGGTGGGGTGCGCCGCATGTGAGCGCAGCGTGCGAACGACCACCCTGCCGGCGCGCTCAGCTGGTACCCGTGACCGGCCGACGCCGCCGCCCGGATCCCGGGGCCCGGCCACCGTAGCGCTGCGAGCGGCGGACGTCCTCGCCTGCTCACCGCTCTCGTGCGCGGGGCCCTCCAGCGGGGGCGGAGGAGGACGCGGGCTCAGACGCGCAGGGTGTCGAGCTGCGCGTCGATGTCGGGGATGCGGCGGATCTCGGGGCGGACGATGCGCTCGCCCCGGACGACCACCATCGAGGGCTCGGCGAGGGCCTCGAACGACTCCAGGGGGTCGGACTCGAGGACCACGAGATCGGCCGAGAGCCCCGGGGCGAGGCGTCCGGTGACGCCCTCCAGCCCGAGGACGGAGGCGTTGCCGGCAGTCGCCGTGTGGAGCACCGCGGCGGGATCGACGTCGAGGAGACGTGGATAGAGATCGAGCTCGCGCCAGAAGCTCGAGTGGGTGGAGTAGCTGACGCCCGAGTCGGTGCCGATCCCGAGAGCGATCCCGTGCTCGATCGCCTGCTGCGCTCCCGTCAGCATCTCGTCGAGCACCATGCGGGCATTCTCCTGCACCACCTCTCCGAGGCCCGTGACCTGCGGATCGAACCGGACGAGCGGGATGCACGCCAGGAGAGTCGGAACCAGCGCCGACCAGCCGCGCAGGGAGGCGGGGTTGTCATGGAAGAGCTCGATGCTCTCCGGCAGGAGGGTCGCGCCGTGCTCGATCGTGTCGACTCCGGCACGGAGCGCTGCGAGCACCCCCTCCCGGCCCTGGGCGTGCGCCGCGACGAGCACTCCCGCCCCGTGGGCCTCCTCGCAGACGGCGCGCATCGACGCCTCCGGCATCTCCGGTCTCCCGGCATGACCGACGTCCAGGGCGTCCGTGACCCCGCCGGTCGCCGCGATCTTGATCGCCTGCGCGCCCCGTCGCAGGTTGCGGCGCGTGTTGGCGCGGGCGGTCTCCGGTTCATCGCCGATCAGCGCGATCTGAGGGGCGCCGTGCCCGCCCGTGATCGCCATCAGCGGGCCGGCGGGCAGCAGCCTGGGGCCCGTGATCTCGCCGCTGTCGATCTGCCCGCGGACGTGGATGACCTCGTCGGCCGTGTCGCCGACGGTCCGGATCGTGGTGACCCCCGAGTGCAGCTGGGTCAGTGCGTTCTGACGGGTCCGACGGCGCAGGAGCGCGCGGCCCGGCGGGGTGTGCATGGCGCGCGTCAGGTGCCCTGCGATCCTCGGGTTCGTGTAGATCGAGGAGAGCGGCCTGCCGTCGGCGAACAGATGCGCGTGGGCGTTGATCATCCCGGGCACGAGGAACTTCCCCGCGCCGTCGATCCGCGGCAGGGTCGGCGGGAGATCGATCTGCGCCGAGGGGCCTGCGGAGGAGATCAGGCCGTCGGCGCCGACGCTGACGGTCCAGTCGCGGTGCACGGCGCCGTCCCGCTCGCCGGTCAGGGCGTCGATGCCGACGATGGCGAAGGGAGCGCTCATGCGTCGATCCCATCGCATTTGGTGCCCGGCGTCCACCTTGAGCCGCGCGCCGGACGCCCGGGATCCGTCCGACGCCCGGAACCGCTTGACCCGCGATAGCCGGGGGAGCAATGGGAGTCGCACAACGCTCGTGCGGCGGGGATCCCGTGCTCCGGGTCAGAGCTGGAGTGCGCCGGGCTGATCAGACGACACGGGGCGACTCCTTCCTTGGGAGCAGTCCATGACCGTGGACAGTCCCGCCTTCGAGGAGTTCGGGGCCGGAGTCGAGGAGAAGCGACTAATCCCCATGATGACGGAGCTCGTCGAGACGGGACAGGCGAGTGCGGCCCCGGTGCACGTCCACCGGGCCAGCGAGGTGGGCCGCAGGAGTGGGGAGCTGACTCCGGGGAACCCGCGGGGCGACGGCGGTCCGGGCCTGGAGTGCCTGTCACACGTCCTGAACAGACTGATTCAGCTCGAGTACTCGGCGGTCGATGCCGTCGACATCGTCGACGGAGATGACCTCCCCCTCGGCGATGTCGCGGCGGAGGGTCGTGCCGGAGAGCACGTAGTACGCCGCTGTTCCTTCCGCGGGCGTGATCATCACCGGGTCCACCCCGGCGATCTCGTGATGGTGCCCGGCGACGATCAGGTCCGTGCCAGCGGCCAGTCGCCGCTGCGCACGGGCCGCCATCATGGTGGTCGGGCGGGGCGCCCGTGACGGTGTCCCGTCGACAGCTGCATAGATGCTCAGCGGCGTCTCGACTCCCATGAGGTGATAGGGCCAATAGATCGCGGCGAGCGTGCCCGATCTGCTGACCACATGGCCCTTGCCACGCAGGGTGTCCCATGTCGCAGGGTCTTCGGCGCGCACGATGGCGAAGACGCCGCCCGCGAAGCTGGCCTCATTCGGAAGGCGGAGCGCCGAGAACACATCGACGATGCCGTCATGGGAGCGGACCCCACCGTCCTCGCGAGCGGAGTAGATGTCTGCGAGCTCTGAGGGGCGGGCAACGGGATAGTGCATCTCCGGAACATCC
Source organism: Brachybacterium halotolerans (assembly GCF_016623465.1). Taxonomy (GTDB): domain Bacteria; phylum Actinomycetota; class Actinomycetes; order Actinomycetales; family Dermabacteraceae; genus Brachybacterium; species Brachybacterium halotolerans. The sequence continues at coordinate 953,609 of NZ_JAEDAJ010000001.1, read as the reverse complement.
GCGGGCATTCCCACCCGCTGCGAGACGACGGTCATCTCGCACGCATCGGCGGCCGCCCGGCGCTTGAGGTCGCTCAGGGCTCGCGCTCGTCGCTCGAGGGTCGCCGGCACGTCCTCCCCGAGCGCCAGCAGGGCTGCGAAATCTGCCACGGGCACGCATTCGCCGTTCTGCGTCACCGTCGAACTCTCGGGATCGAACACGAGGTCGTACTCGCTCGACTTCCCGACGGCGACGATGTCCAGGCCGACAGCGGAGATCCAGTCCAACAGGCGGAGGAGATTCGCCGGCTGATCGCCGTCACCGGGGAGATAGCTCAGCCCGGTCTCCGCTGCACGCGCGGCGAGGGCGGCGCCCACAGCCGTGTCGACCTCTTTGCTGATCATCACGACGTGCGTGCCATGATCCAGCGCCGCTTCCGAGTAGGCGGTTCCCGCGGGGACGTTCCCGGTCGCTTCGACGAGCACATCGACCGAGTCCCAGTCGATGGCCTCGAGGGAGGAGAGCAGAGCTGTTTCGCCGGAGGCGGCAGCGGCGTGCGCGCTGGACGGAGCGTCGGCGATCTCGAACGCGGTGATCCCGAGGTCTGCGAGCATGGCCACTGTGCCGTCGACGTCCGGGTCGATCAGGGCCGTTGCTCGGATGTCGGGAGTGCTGCGGAGTTGAGCCAGGAATGTTCGGCCGAAGCCTCCGTTGGCACCCGTCAGTGCCACACGGATCTCGCCGGTGCGTCGACGCGGTGATGCGATCTTCATCGATGTTCCTCGTTTCGTGCGGCTGAGGTGGGGATCGGAGGGTCCCACCGGGCGATCTGCGCTGATCGACGCCAGCGACGCCCGCTGTCGTCTACAATCGTCACGAATATTATCAGAAAGCAACACGTATGCTGGGCCGGCGCTTTGTCGAGGGCTCATGGTTCAGACCAGGAGGGGATCGGATGCTCGGAGCTATCGCCGATGACTTCACGGGTGCCACGGATCTCGCTGCCATGCTGAGACGGTCCGGGCACTCCGTCATCGTGGTGATCGAGGACTCCAGCCCGGATGCGATGCAGGTGGCCAGTGCTGATGCGGTGGTCGTCGCGCTGAAGATCCGCAGCTGCCCCGCCGTCGAGGCAGTGGACGCAGCACTCGCTGCGCTGTCGAGGCTTCGGGAATGGGGAGCGGACCGGATCTACATCAAGTACGCCTCGACGTTCGACTCGACACCGCAGGGCAACATCGGTCACGTGCTCGACGCGGTCGCCGACCGGCTCGGAGTGGGGCGCTGCGTGGTCGTGCCTGCTCTCCCTGAGAACGGCAGGACGGTCTACCAAGGGCATCTGTTCGTCCACGATCAGCTGCTGGCCGAGTCCCCGATGAAGGACCATCCGCTGAATCCGATGACGCGCTCCCGTGTGGCTGAGGTTCTTGAGCCGCAGACGAACCGCCCGGTCAGCGAGATACACGAACGCGAGGTGCGCTCGGGGGCGGGAAGGCTTCGCGAACTCCTCGCGCGACGCTCGGGCCATGTCGTCATCGATGCGATCGATGACGGCGACCTCGACATCATCGGCGCGGCAGTGTCGGACGAGCCTCTTGTGTCAGGAGGATCGGGACTGGCGCTTGGGCTCACGGGGGGCAGCGGTGAGACCTCGCCTCCCGTGGCGTGGCCGGAGCCTGGAAGTGGCGCGGTGCTGTGCGGGAGCGTGTCCTCGGCGACGCGGCGGCAGATCGAGATCGCGTCGAAGGAGGCGCCGGTCCGTGCGATCGATCTGGCCAAGGCGGTCGCGGACGCGTCCGTAGAAGCCGATGTGCTCGCGCGGTGGGTTGCGCAGCACGCGAGGCCCGCGACGCCCTCCGACCCCGGTGTCCGTCCGGTCGTGTGCGCCGCGCGTTCCTTGGATGACGTGGTGCGCGAGATCGATGGCATCGACGTCGCAACCACTGTCGAGACCGTGCTCTCCCAGGTGGCTCGCCGCCTCGTCTCGTGGGACGCGGTCCGGGCGATTCTCATCGGCGGAGGTGAGAGCAGCGGCGCCGTCGTCCGCGAGCTGGGTATCGAGGTCCTCGCCATCGGCACGGAGATCAGTCCCGGGGTCTGCTGGTCGGCCGCGCGGACGCGATACTCCGGCGACCGCACGGTGGCGCTCGCCCTGAAGAGCGGCAACTTCGGCGGAGAGCGCTTCTTCCTCGATGCGTGGGGGCTCCTGTGACCGCCGCTCTCGACGCAGTGATCTCGGCAGGCCGGAGTTTCGTCTCGCTCGGCATGAGTCCGGGGAGCTCGGGCAACGTCAGCATTCGAGAAGGGGATCGTGTTCTCGTATCTGCCACGGGCACCGATCTCGGCCGCCTCTCCCCCGATTCCTTCGCGGTTCTGGACCTGGACGGGCGCCAGGTGGCGGGTCCGCGGGCGTCCAAGGAAGCGCCTCTGCACACGGCGTTCTACCGGCGGAGGGGCGATGCTGGCGCCGTCATCCATCTGCATTCCGCCTACGCGACGGCCGTATCGGTGCTGGCTCCCTGGAGCGACCGCACAGCGGTCCCTCCGCTCACCCCCTATGCGGTGATGCGCGTGGGGCGCGTTCCGATGGTCCCGTACCGAATGCCGGGGTCACCTGAGCTCGGGGAGCTGCTCGAGGGGCTTTCCGGGGACTTCCGCGCTGCACTGCTCGCGCACCACGGCATGGTCGTCGCCGGGCGCGACGCCGCGCATGCGCAGGAGGTCGCGGTCGAGCTCGAGGAGGCGTGCCGCCTGACGGTTCTGACCCGCGGTCTCGATCCTGTGACCTTGACTGATGATCACGTGGCCGAGCTGGTGGCCGCCTATGGTGTTCCCTGGGAATGACGTCCGGAATCCCTCCAGGCGGGTGATGGGCACGCCGAATCGTGCTCACGCAGTTCGTGGAGTGACAACAGGCCAGGAGGCAGGTGCGATGTCCGAAGGGTCCCCGCTCATCCCGGAGCAGCGGCGCAAGGAGATTCTGCGACTGGTCCGGACGGAGGGCGTGGTGAGCTACCGGCGGCTCACGGAGCTCCTGGGGGTCAGCCAGATGACGGTGCGCCGGGACGTCGCGGTTCTCGCTGAGCAGGGGCGCGCACGTTCCACGCAGGGTGGTGTCGCAGCAGAGCCCCGCGAGCGGGAGGAACCCCAGCGCGCCGAGAAGGCGCGTTCGGACGTCGAGCAGAAGCACGAGATCGCTCGGCGGGCCGCAGGCCTGGTCGAGGACGGAATGAGCGTGTATCTCGACGCGGGCACGACGGTGCAGGGACTTCGCGGTGAACTCGATGAGCGACGTGGCTTGACGATCGTCACCAATGACCTGAGCACGGCCACGGCCTTTCTCGACCACCCGGATGCCGAGCTGATCATGATCGGCGGCCGCATCGACAAGGACAACCAGTCGTCAGTGGGGAGGCTCGCGGAGATGGCGCTGGACCAGCTCACCGTGGACATCGCACTGCTCTCGTGCTCGGTCTGGGACGTCGCACATGGGCTCACCACGCCCGTGGAGGCGAAGGTCGGCCCCAAGCGAGCGGCCCTCGCGTCGAGCACACGCTCCGTGCTGCTCGCCGACAGCTCCAAGTACGGGCTCTTCGCGCAGTACAAGGTCATGCGGCTGACGGAGCTGGACGCGGTCATCACGGACGACCGCCTTCCCCAGGAGGAGCGTCGCGCGCTGCGACAGTCAGGCGTCGTCCTCGATCTCGCTGGGGACTGACGTCGAGGCCGATGGCCGGCATCGGGACACGCGCTGTTCCACTGCCCATGCTTCGATCTGAGGCTGAACGGGAATATTTGTGACTCCCTGTGATAGTTTGACGCTGTCGCGCTGACGGCTCCGCCGGGCGCGCGTCCTCGAAGACGTTCTTCATCATCTTCGGGGCCACGAGGAAGTGGGAGACCGCCCGCTTCGTCGGAACCCGTCCGGCGCGGATGTCGGAATGCGGTCTCACAGAGAGGTACATGCCCCATGTCAGCCAGCGAGCTGCATCTGATCTTCGCAGCGATCGACGTGGTCCTGATCATCGTCGCCATCGCGCGGTTCAAGTTCAATCCGTTCCTCGCGCTGTCGATCGGCGCCCTGCTCCTCGGCCTCGCGAGCGGCCTCGGCGTGGGGGGCACCGTCGACGGGTTCGAGTCGGGATTCGGCGACACACTCGGGCATACGGCCCCGGTGATCGGTTTCGGGGTCATGCTCGGAGCGATCCTCACCGCGACGGGCGGGGCCTCCCGCATCGCCGACGAGTTCGTGGGCAACCGGTCGAGGGCGCTGATCCCCGTCGCTCTGAGCGTCGCAGCCCTGATCATCGGCCTGCCCAACCTGTTCGACGTCTCGTTCGTCATGCTGGTCCCGCTCGTCTACGCCGTGGCGCGACGCACGGGTTCTCATCTGCTGTACGTCGGGCTCCCGCTGACGGCGGGCCTCTATGCGGCGCACGGGCTCCTCCCGCCGCATCCCGCCCCGACCGCGGCGGTCGGGGCGTTCGACGCGAGTTTCGGGCTCACGGTCCTCTACGGGATCATCATCGCGATCCCGACGCTCCTGGTCTGCGGCGTGCTCCTTCCACGTCTGCTGCAGTCGTCCTTCGGCGAGCAGATCGATCTGAGCGGTGGCCCGGCCGGTGGCGCCTCCGAGCTCTCGGAGACGAGGCCCTCCTTCGCGCTCTCGCTGTTCGTCGTGCTGCTGGCTCCGGTGCTCCTGGTCATCGGGAGCGTCGGTGAGGGAAGGACCGCCGAGGGCACGGCACTCGGAGTGGTCATGCGCCTGCTCGCCAATGCGGACCTCGTGCTGATCATCTCGGTCGTCGTCGCTCTCGTGACCCTCGTTCCGGCTGCGAAGCTCAAGCTCGGAGAACTGCAGTCGGTCGCCGGCGGCGCATTGAAGACGGTCGGGCCCGTCATCCTCATCATCGGCGCCGGAGGGGCGCTCGGGGAGATGCTGACTGCCACGGGCGTCGCTGATGTCATCGTCGACACCGCGCAGCGGTGGAGCATCTCGCCCCTGATCCTCGCGTGGGCACTCGCAGCGCTCCTGCGGATCGCGCTCGGATCAGCGACAGTCGGGACCGTCACCGCGGCGGGGATCGTCGCTCCGCTGGCAGCGGGAGGCTCGACCTCTCCGGAGCTGCTCGCTCTGGCGGCCGCGTCAGGATCGGTGATGCTCTCGCACGTCAACGACTCCGGGTTCTGGCTGTTCAAGGAGTACTTCCAGCTCAGCGTGAAGCAGACCTTCAAGACGTGGACGCTGCAGCTCTCGCTCCAGTCGTTGATCGGGCTTGTGGGCGTGCTCGTGCTCTCGCTCTTCGTGCGCGCTTGAGTCCGGATGCGGCTACGCACCGGAAGGTCCTGGTGCACGCGAACCGGAGCGAGAGCGAGGAGGCCCGACGATCCCCCTGCGGGCACATCTGATCGCCGGTTGTCACCAGGAGACCATCGGCAGATCAGTGTGGTCCGGGCGCGTGGGTGCGGGGCCGCCGCTGCTGGACGGGCTCCCCGCCGACCTCGTCCTGACCGGGAGGCTGTCCCGGATCCCCGGCGGATGGGCGCCCGAGGCCGACGGACGCTGGCGGGGACAGCCGATGAGTTGACCGGTCTTGACTGACGAGCGGTCGCCGCGGACGACCAGCCGCGGCGGCCCGGCATCCGCGAGCGACCGTCCGCGGCTGCCGGTGGCCGACGGATCAGTCCTGCGGCGCCGGGTCCGGGATCTCCTCGGGCCGGTAGCGGGGGAGCCTGGACGCCGGCAGCGCGGCGGCCGCGCTGATGCCCGCGAGCACCAGGAAGCCCAGTTTCAGGGTGCGCAGGCGCTCGGCCTCGTTCACCGCGACCGCGGCGTCGACCTGCTGGGGCGTGGCGGTCGTCCCCTCGAGCAGCTGCTCGAGCTCGGCGTTGCTCACGAAGTTCGCGCTGTCGAGGTCGACCTGCGAGACGAGCTCGGGCGGGAGCTCCGTGTGATCGACGACGGCACGGCCCACGTTCACGCCGAGCAGTGTCACCAGCAGCGCACCCATGACGGCCGTCCCGACCGCCGACGCCAGGTTCTGCGTGGTCCCGCGCAGCGATCCGACGTCCCCGGCGAGCCGCTTCGGGGCGCTCGTGACCAGCACGTTGAAGACCAGCGTGACCAGTGATCCCTGGCCGATCCCGAAGACGATGAGCCCGAGGATCGTCGGCAGAGTCTCCCAGTTGTTCGTGACCACCGCTGCGAGCCACACCAGGGCGATCGTGGTCAGGGCGAACGAGAACAGGGCGATCGCGCGGGGGCTGAAGCGCGAGTAGAAGCGGACGATGAGGGTCGCCGTGACGAACACGGTGAGGTTGAACGGCATCATCGCCAGCGACGTGGCGAACGGCGCGCGGCCCTGGACCACCTGGATGTAGGTGGGGACGGTGAAGTTCACGGCCGCCTCCATCGCCACGATGATGAACATCGCGTACACGGCGGAGCGCTCGGCGCGCGAGCCGAGCACCCGCAGGTCCACGAGCGGCACCCGGTCCGACGCCATGCGGCGGCGGGTCCACAGGAGGAACGCCTGGCCGCAGATGAGCCCGAGCACCACGAGCACGGGTGCGGGCGACATGCCGAGCACCGAGAACGGGGCGGTGTCCTCGGCGCGCAGGATTCCCCAGCCGTTGAGGTTGTTGAAGCCGAGGGTGAGCATCACGATCGCGGCACCGATCAGCACCGAGGCGACGAGGTCGATCTTCACCGACGGGTCCCCGCGGTCCGAGCGCAGGGTGAAGCTGAGAGCGAAGACGGCGATGGCGAGGGCGAGGGTGATGAGGAAGATCGGGCGCCAGCCGACGAGGGTGCCCAGGGTGCCGCCGATGAGGAAGGCGCTCATGCCCGAGAAGGCCCGGGCCGACCCCAGGGAGCCGACGGCGGTGGCCTGCTGCGCTCCGCGATAGTTCTCGGCGATCAGCGCGACGAGCGCCGGCACGATGATCGCGGCGGCGGCGCCGGCGAGGAGCTGGCCGACGATCGCCCACGTGATGGTGCGCGAGAAGATCATCAGCAGCGACGAGATGGCGAACACCACCAGGACGCCGCGGAAGATCTGCGTCCAGCCGATCCGCTGGCCGAGCTTGGCGCCGGTCATCACGAGCGCAGCGACGGCGAGGCCGTAGACCACGATCGTCGAGCTCGCCGTCGTGGGCGGGACGTGGAAGTCCTCGACCATGCCGCCGAGGGAGATCGGCAGGGCCGCGACGTTGAAGGACATGAGGACCTGGGCGAGGAACAGCCCGATCATCGGTACCCACGAGCGGCGCTGCTCGGGGTTCTGCGTCGGGGACGGGGACGGGGAGGAGGCAGAGGACATGAGGACCCTCCTGGTGGTCGTGGTCCTGTGGGGATCGGGGAAGGGGGATCAGGGATGGGTGATCGGGGATGGGGAGGAGCAGGGACTGCGACGACGGTTCAGGGACTGGGGGAGGCGAAGAGGTTCAGTCCGAGGGCCCGCGAGAGGTACGCGCAGGTCCGCAGGCCGCGCACGCTGTTGCCGGCCCGGTCGAGCGGCGGGGAGAAGACGCCCACGGCGCCCTTGCCCGGCGCGACGGCGACGATGCCGCCCGAGACCCCCGACTTGGCGGGCAGGCCGATCTCGAACATCCACTCGCCCGATCGCTCGTACATGCCGCACGACGCGAGGACGGCCAGGGTGTCGCGGCAGACCTCCGCCGAGACGACCCGTCGGCCCGTCCGGGGGTTCACGCCGCCCGCCGCGAGCGTGGCGCCCATGACGGCGAGATCATCGGACGAGACCAGGAGGGAGCACTGCCTCGTGTAGGCGTCGAGGGCCTCCTGCGCAGGTATGCGGAGCCGGTCGTAGCTGGTCAGCAGATCGGCGATTCCCCGGTTGCGGTGGTTGCTCGCGGACTCGGATTCCAGCACCGTCTCGTCGATCCGCAGCGGACGGCCCGCGAAGGCGCTGAGCCCCTCCTGGATCGCCTCGAACTTCGCGGCGCCGTCCCGCCCCGGCATGAGGGCGGTGGTGGCGATGGCGCCCGCATTCACCATCGGGTTCATCGGGCTCCCGTTGTTCAGCTCGAGGGCGATGACGGAATTGAACGGCAGCCCGGTGTTGTTGACGCCCACGATCTCGTGCACGCTCTCGTGGCCGATCGCGTCGGTGACCAGAGCGAGCACGAATGCTTTCGAGATCGACTGGATCGTGAAGAGGGCGGAGGTGTCACCGGCCGTGTGCATCGGGCCCGCGGCCTCGGCGAGGGATACGGCGAACAGGTCCGGATCGGCCTCCGCCAGCACCGGGATGTAGTCCGCGACCGAGCCTTCCTGCAGGTCGCGGTAGCGCTCATGCACGTCGCGCAGCAGCGTGCGCACGGAGGATTCGGCGGGGAGAGAGCCCGTGCGAGCGCTCTGGGGAATCTCCAGGACATCGGTCTCGAACATCGCGACCTCCCATGCGGGATCCGAGCGATCGACAGCTTCGTCATCAGCGGCGCTGTTCACGATACGACCGTTGCCGAGCGATGAACAGAGCTGCCCGGAATGCCGCTATCGGGCTTTCCGTCCCGGTGCCTCCCGGCATTTCCGATGCTCGCCGGAGAACGCAAAGCGGTCGGTCTCCGTCGGGCGACCCGGATCAGCTCAGCGCGACCTCGCGCCCCTGCGCCGCGGATGCGTAGATCGCCTCGAGGATCTTCACGATCTCGACGCCGTGGCCGACGGGCGCCAGGTTCTCGATGCGACCCAGGCAGGAGTCGACGAAGTGCGCGATCTCCGCCTGGAAACCGGCCTCCATCTCGAAGGTGCCGGAGCCGATCTGCGGGGTCACGTTCACGATCGAGTCGTGCATCTCGGTGGCGATGCTCAGACGGGGCTCGAGGTCGGCTCCGCCCTTGTCCCCGAAGACGGAGACGCTGATCGAGTCCTGCGCCGCGTGCAGGGAGTACGAGCAGTCGATCTGCAGGGTCGCACCGTTGTCGAAGCGCACGAGGGCCGTGGCCATGTCCTCGACGCTGTTGGCCGCGGGGTCGTGGTCCGAGACCTGGTAGCGCGGCAGGGTGGTGATGTTGGAGCGGTTGCCGAGCAGGTCGTAGGTGCTGCCGCTGACCGTGACGGCCGTCGGGCTGCCCATCAGGTACCAGCACAGGTCCAGCACGTGGATGCCGATGTCCAGCAGCGGGCCGCCGCCGGCGATGTCCTTGTCCGCGAACCAGCCGCCCGGGTTGCCCGCCCGCCGGATGCAGGAGGCCTTCGCGTAGTAGATCTCTCCCAGATCGCCCGCGTCGATGAAGGACTTCAGGACCTGGCAGTTCGGGGCGTGGCGGCGCACGAACCCGACCTGCAGCACACGGTCCGAGCCCGCGACGGCCTCCTGGATCCGCTCCGCCTCCTCGAGGTTGCGGGCCAGGGGCTTCTCGACCAGCACGTGCTTGCCGGCGCGGACGGCGGCGATGGCCCACTCGGCATGGGTGTTGTTCCAGGTGCAGATGCTCACGGCGTCGACCTCGGGGTCGGCCAGCAGCTCGTTCGGGTCGCCGTAGGCGCGGCGGGCGCCGTACTCCTCGGCGACCGTCCGGGCGCGCTCGGGGTTCACGTCGCTGACGGCGACGAGCTCCGCCTCGGGGTGAACGGCGTAGGCGTCGAGGTGGGCGCGGGCGATGGTGCCGGCGCCGATGATGCCGATGCGCAGGGTGCTCATGTCGGGTGCTCCTGTGTGGGAAGGGCGGAGATGGACGAGGTGGAGGAGGGAGAGGAAGGGGGAGTCAGATGTTGAGCAGTCGGCGCGCGTTCGCGAGGCCGCGCGTGCAGCCCAGGAGGCTGTCCTCCCAGCCCTCGAACTCGATCGCGACGAAGCCCGTGAAGTCGGATGCGCGGATGCTGCGGCAGATCGCGGTGAGGTCGAGGTCGCCGCAGCCCACGATCGCCCCGCGCAGATGCTTGCCGCCGCGGCTGCGGAACCAGCCCTCGCCGGGATCCGCGTCGGCCGGACGGATGTAGAAGTCCTTGAGGTGCACGACCATCGCAAAGGGCAGGTTCTGGGCGACCGACGCCTCGGGTGAATCGTCCACGCACACGAAGTTGCCGACGTCGAGGGTGGTCAGGAAGTTCGGCTCGTCCACCGCGTGCACGATGCGGCGCACGCGATCGGCGGACTGCACGAAGAACCCGTGGTTCTCCAGGCTCGTGGTGATTCCGAGGGTCGCCGCGTGCCGGGCGATCTCCTTCGCGCTCACCACGATGCGGGGCAGGACCTGCTCGAACAGAGGGGTGTCGTCCCCGTCGAGCCCGGCGTGGCGCACCACATCGTGGCGCATGCGCGTGATGCCGAGGCGGTGCGCGAGGTCGACGTAGGCCTTCACCCGGGTGATCGCCTCGGCGGACTCGTGAGGATCCTCGGAGGTGAGATCCGCGCCGACGGCGAGACTGGAGAGGACGACGCCCGCGGAGGCCGCGTGCTCGCGGACCGCGTCGATCGCGGCCTCCTCCCAGCCGATCGAGGGGACGGGGGAGTCGGGCTCGTCGGAGAGGATCGCCAGCTCGAGGTGCTCCGCGCCGCTCGCGGCGACCCAGTCGATCACCTCGGTCAGCGTCATGTCGCCGGAGGAGAGCCGGGGGTGGAAGGAGTACGAGCTGAAGCCGAGGTGGAGGTCGGAAGTCACCGGAGGGTCCTCGAGGGCAGTGGGGTGGGCCGGGGAGCGGTGCCGACGCGGAGGCCGGCTGCCGACGGCGCGCGGACCGAGGACACGGCGTCTGCCTCGACGCACGGGGCCGGTCGGCGGCCGGTGTGAATGGTTCCAGTATGGCGGGACGGCCGACGGGGCCCACAGGGGGTTCAGCATGCGGGAGGCCGGAGCTCCCGTGCTGCGTCGTGGTCCGAGTCCGAGTCCGAGTCCGAGTCCGAGTGCGGGTCCGGGTCCGCGGCCGGGCGGCTGCGGCGGCTCAGCCCAGGATTCGCTGCGCCGCGAGATCCAGGGCGGCGTGCGCTTCGGGTGCGTCCGCTGCGAGGTAGACGTGGAAGGCGCCGTCGACCAGGTCGAGCTCCACCTCGCCGCCCTGCGCGCGGGCCTCCTCGACGAATCGCAGCACGTCCGGGAGCAGCAGATCATTCGTGCCCTGCAGGACCGAGACCGGCGGCAGGGCGCCGAGGTCCCCGAAGATCGGGCTGACCATCGGGTCGGTGAGGTCCCGGCCGCCCGCCCAGTTCCGGGCGGACAGGTGGAGGTTGTCGACGGTCATCAGCACGTCGGCCGGCTCCATCCGCACGGACTCGGGATCGGCGGTGCGCAGGTCCACCCAAGGGGCGTGGATCACCAGGTGATCCGGCATCCGGGTACCGTTCTGCGCGGCGCGCAGGGTCTGCACCAGGGCCATGTTCCCTCCGGCGGACTCGCCGGCGACCACGTACCGGTGGCCCCCGGCCGCGTTCGGGACCTCCCGTGCCAGGGCGTCGATGAACGGCAGGGCGTCCTCGATGGTGCCGTCGGGCCCCGGCAGGTAGTGCGGGATCCACAGGTCGGCGCCGGTGCGGTCGGCCAGCCCCAGCACGATCCGCCCGTGCGACCCCTGGAACGGCAGGGTGAACGCGCCTCCATGGAAGTAGACGACCTGGATCCCCGATCCGCGCTCGCGCGGATGCAGGACCTGGACCGGGAAGCCCGCGATCTCCCGCTCCTCGACCTCGAAGCGCTCGGGCACCCCGGGCGGCATCGGCACCGGATCCTTCGCCAGAACGGGATGCTGGGCGTCCCTCATCGCCTGGACGTGGGCGGGCTTGGCGGCGAGAGCGGCCTCGTAGGCCTCCTGGAGCGACACGGGCATGGCCCGATCCTTCGTCCGGGCGTGGGGCCTGTCAATCGGCGGTTGGCTGCTCGTGCCGGTGGACCGTCGCTCGTGGCGACGGATCATCGCTCGTGCCGGCGGATCTCCGCTCGCGGGAGCCGGATGAGTGTGGTCCCGAGCTCCGGGGATCACAGGGGTCAGGCCGCGACGTGCTCGAGGTCCTCGGCGTCCACGTCCTTGCCCGTCGGATCCCAGCGATTGAGCACCAGCGAGATCGCGCCGAGCAGCGGAGCACAGGCGACGATCCAGAACACGCCCGTGCCCAGCTGCGCGGTGAGGATCGGGAAGCCCAGCAGGGAGAGCACCGAGAAGGCCCGGAGGGTGCCCTGGTTGAAGCCGACGCCGATCCCGCGCAGGCGCGTGGGGTAGGAGAGGGTCGCGAAGTTCATGAGGTTCGCGCCGGGACCACCGGCCTGCGCGAAGATGAACGCGGCGAGCATCGCGACGGCCACGAGCACGAGCGCGCTGCTGGGCACGCCGATCGCGGCGAGGGTGAACAGGGCCGCCGCCTGGATCGTGAAGCCCACCAGAGTTACCCGGCGCGAGCCGAAGCGGCTGACCACGCCCATGCCGATGAGCCCGCCGGCCAGACCGAAGCCCATGTTGATCACGAGCGAGGACACGATCGTGACCAGTGGGCCCTGATGGAAGAGCGTCGCGATGATCAGCGGGGTGCCGTAGGCGACGGCGTTGTACCCGAAGGTCGAGAACACGGAGACGCACAGGGCGGCGACCGTGCGCTGGCGGAAGCGTGAGGAGAACAGCTCGAGGACGTTCGACAGCCGGGTGCGGGCGCTCGCGCGTTCGGTGCCGCTCGCGGCTTCGGCGTCGAGCTCGGCGGTGATCCCGTAGTGGCTGGAGAGCACGTCGACCGCGCCGCGCAGGTCGCCCTGGTCGGCGAGCCACTGCGGGGACTCGGCCATGAAGCGTCGGCGCACCAGCAGCACGATCACGGCGGGCACGGCGCCGAAGCCGACGACGATCCGCCAGAGGTGGTCCTGCTGGGTGGCGGGCAGCAGCCAGAAGCACAGGAGCACGATGAGGTACCCGGTGCCGGTCGCGAAGTACCAGGCGGGCGACCACGCGTTGACGCGCTGAGAGCGGTTGCCCTTGCCGCGCAGCCGCGAGAACTCCGCGAGGAAGGCCATGGCGACAGGGATGTCGAGGCCGACTCCGATGCCCATGACGAACCGGAATCCGATGAGGGACCAGACCTCCGGTGCCAGCGCGCTGCCGAGCGCCGCGACGACGAAGAAGACCATGTCCGCCATGAACAGCCGGTACCGACCGAAGCGGTCCACGAGGTACCCGCCGGCCAGGGCCCCGACCACCGCGCCGACCATGATCGAGGCGTTGACCAGACCCGTCATGAACCCGTCGAGGCCGAACTGCTCCTTGATGGCGGGTAGTCCGAAGGCGATCGAGGAGAAGTCGTAGGCGTCCATGAAGATCCCGCCGAGGGCCAGCAGGATCACCGCGGTCGACTTCGGGGAGCGAGAGCCGAGCGCGGAGAGGATCCGGCTGACGTCGGCCGCGGAGGAGACTCGCAGGGGCACGTTCGCGTCGGGGCCGGTAGCGGTGCCAGAGCCGAGAGCGGGGTGCGCGGAGCTGTTTTCGAGCGCGTTGGAGGAGGGGTCCATCGTCGGGGGCATGGGAACGATTGTGGAGGCCGCCGGCCGGTGCGCGTCGGCGTGTGTCGGAATGTGTCGGGCCGAGCAGCTCCCATGTCGTCATCTGCCCGCGAGCGAGCCCCCGATGCCACCGACGCTGAAGTACCTGTTCAGCACGGTGAACACGAGGATCGGCGGGATCATCATGAGCACGGCCGCGGCCATCACGGAGCCCCAGTCGGTCGAGTTCTGCTGGAAAAAGGACTGCATGCCCATGGGCAGGGTGAGTTTGGAGTCCGAGCGCAGGAACACGAGCGCCACCAGATAGTCGTTCCACGCCAGCAGGAACGTGAAGATCGCGGCGCTCAGCACGCCCGGCAGGGAGTTGCGCAGGACTATCTGGAGGAAGCGTGAAGTTCCCTCGCCTACGTCGACTGCATCGAGTTGCACCACCTGCTGCGCGACGACTTCAGTCTCGTCGAGGCCCTCGAACACGAGCGTGGGCGGCGGTTTGCGGCATAGGGCGGGACGGCCGTGGACTAGGCCGGAGCAGACAGCCGCCTGCGGCGTGCTCTGGTGCGCAGTGCTCGGAGGGTGCAGCATGGCGGCCCTGAACTTAGAACACGCGAACTCGCTCAGGGAAAGGCTGCAACGATGGAGTCGGCGCCAGGTTCTCTTCACGTGATCACCGCGATTTCGTTCGACCCTTGGGCTGCGGAACCTCAAGATTTTGACGCCCACCTTTTTGATCTTCGACGACAAAGAGCGGATCGGCGTCATGAACTACGAGGGGCAGACATATGCGCGATGAAGCCGGTCTTCTCTGGGTCCCTCGGTCCTGAGATGCTGAGCGGGCCTCGCCCAGCAGACTCCGAGCGCCACGACGACGTCATGCTGGAGCTGACGGAGCAGATTGCTGCACTCGACCGCATTTACACCGAGCGGGGGAGATGGTCCCGTGTGTATGCGACACTCTCGCCGCGCGGCCACCTGCACCGCGACCGGCACTGCAGGACTCTCCGCCCCACGACGATCTTGGCCTGGCTGGTGGGCTTGGCCGATGTGAGCAGCGAGGAGGTCATCGCACTTGCCGGATGGAGAGCCTGCGGCGCGTGCTTCCCGACGGCCGACATGGAGAGGCGGCGCAGTCTGCCGTCGGGTGTCGATGCGTTCGCGGACTACATGGACACGCACGGCCGAAGGTGAGAGTTGAAGCCTGCGGGAGTGACCCCAGGTCACGGGTGCAGCATGGCAGGATGAGCCCATGCGTACGCGCGAAGAGGATGCGGCACTGCGTCGGAAGGCGATGGCGTGGCTCGCTGCGCGGACCAATGACGGTCTTGACGCCATCTGGCACGAAGACCTCAAGGACTTTGAATTCCAAGGCGTCCGGCGACCGTTGAAAGACCGTCAGCTGGGTATCTACAAGCCCAAAGACCTCGATGCGGCGCTGTCCATCTCGACCGTGTTCCGCAGGGAAGGTGACGATCGCCCGTACGACGATGCCCCGGGGGCTGACGGGCTGCTGCGGTACAAGTGGCAGGGTGACGACCCCGAGAAGTTCACGAATCGCGGCCTGCGCCGGGCCATGGAGCTGCAGCTCCCGCTCATCTGGTTTTGGGGAGTCGCGCCGGGGTGGTACAAACCGATTTTCCCCGTGTTCCTCGTCGCGGAAGAGCCGGATCACCAGCAATTCGTCGTCGCCACGGATCCGATCCAGAACTTCGAGGCCTCTGGCATGGGCAGAGAAGAGGTGTTCCGCCGGTATGCCCTGCGCATGACGCAGCAGCGGCTCCACCAGCCTGTCTTCCGCAGCATGGTGATGCGTGCATATGAGACCCGCTGTGCGGTGTGCAAGCTCCGCCATAGCGTGCTCTTGGACGCTGCTCATATCGTGGAGGACCGTGCCGAGAACGGCGTCGCCGCCGTGCGCAATGGCCTGGCTCTCTGCAAGATCCATCATGCTGCCTATGACGCGGGGATCCTCGGCGTCACTCCTGAACTGAGGGTGGAGATCCGTCAGGACATCCTCGATGAGATCGACGGTCCCGTGCTGGAGCACGGGCTTAAGGGGCTACACAACGAACCGCTTCGCGCGCTGCCCCGCCGCAGGTCGGACAAGCCCGACCCAGACCTTCTCGCGCAGCACTATCAGAAGTTCATCTCTGCGGATGGCCCATGGAGTCGCGTCGACGCTGCATGGATAGGTGGCGTCAGCGAGTAGTCACCACGCCCGGTCCAGTTCGAGAAACGCCGCTTGCACGATCGGCACGTCGGCCGGTGACCACTTCCGCTCGAGCAAGTCCGCGGGTGCGATCCACGCCAAGGCGTCGTGGTCCGTGCTGCTGCTCGGCGCATCGCCGACGAGGGTCGCCCAGTAGCAGTCAAGGTCTATCAGGGCGTTGCCGACAGGTGTCGTGCACCGAGCTGCTCGTTGGCCGACCTCTACAGTCACCGCCAACTCCTCGCGGATTTCCCGGGCCAGTGCTTGCTTCGGCGTCTCGCCTGGATCCACCTTGCCGCCGGGGAACTCCCAGAGTCCTCCGGCGCTGCGCTCAGGAGACCTGCGCGCCGCGAACACGAGCCCGTCCCGCACGATGACGGCGCCGACGACGGCGATAGGGGAGTCGGGCATGGACGTGGCACTCCTCGGACTCGCGGGACCTTTCTGCCTCAGGGTACGGCGCGCAGCATAAGGCGCACCGCCTGCGTCATTCACCCACCGGCACCCCGACCCCCGGCTCCGGCAGGTACACCGTCCCGCCGCGCTCGCGGAACTCCCGGGACTTCTCCGCCATGCCCGCCGCCGCGATCTCCTGCTGGGCGGCCTCGTCGCCGAACTCGTCGCGGATGTCCTGCGAGATCTTCATGGAGCAGAACTTCGGCCCGCACATCGAGCAGAAGTGCGCGGTCTTCGCGGGCTCGGCCGGCAGGGTCTCGTCGTGGTACTCCTCGGCGAGCTGCGGGTCCAGGGACAGCCCGAACTGATCACGCCAGCGGAACTCGAAGCGCGCCTTCGACAGGGCGTCGTCCCGCTGGCGGGCGCCCGGGTGGCCCTTGGCGACGTCAGCCGCATGGGCGGCGATCTTGTAGGTGATCACGCCCGTCTTCACGTCGTCGCGATCGGGCAGCCCCAGGTGCTCCTTCGGGGTGACGTAGCAGAGCATCGCGGTGCCGTAGCGGGCGATCTCCGTCGCCCCGATCGCCGAGGTGATGTGGTCGTACGCAGGGGCGACGTCCGTGACCAGCGGGCCGAGCGTGTAGAACGGCGCCCCGTGGCACAGCTCCTGCTGGCGCTCCACGTTCTCGCGCACCAGGTTCAGCGGCACATGGCCCGGGCCCTCGACCATCACCTGCACGTCGTGCTCCCAGGCGCGCTCGGTGAGCTCGGCGAGGGTGTCGAGCTCGGCGAACTGAGCGGCGTCGTTCGCATCCGCGAGCGATCCGGGCCGCAGCCCGTCGCCGAGCGAGAAGGAGACGTCGTAGCGGGCGAAGATCTCGCAGAGCTCGTCATAGTGCTCGTAGAGGAAGTTCTCGCGGTGCCGTGCCAGGCACCATCCGGCCAGGATCGAGCCGCCGCGCGAGACGATGCCCGTCACCCGGTTCGCCGTCAGCGGCACGTAGCGCAGCAGCACGCCGGCGTGGATCGTCATGTAGTCCACGCCCTGCTCGGCCTGCTCGATCACCGTGTCCCGGAAGATCTCCCAGGTGAGCGCGTTCGCGTCGCCGCTCACCTTCTCGAGGGCCTGATAGATCGGCACGGTGCCGATGGGAACGGGGGAGTTGCGCAGGATCCATTCGCGAGTGGTGTGGATGTCATCGCCCGTGGAGAGGTCCATGACGGTGTCCGCCCCCCAGCGGGTGGCCCACTCGAGCTTGGAGACCTCCTCGGCGATCGACGAGGTCACCGCGGAGTTCCCGATGTTCGCGTTGATCTTCACCAGGAAGCGTCGGCCGATGATCATGGGCTCGGCCTCGGGATGGTTCACGTTCGCGGGGATGATGGCGCGGCCCGCGGCGACCTCCTCGCGCACGAGCTCGACGTCGCAGCCCTCCCGCAGCGCGACGAACCGCATCTCCGGGGTGATCTCGCCGCGACGGGCGTAGTGCATCTGGGTGACAGTGCGGCCCTCCAGCGAGCGCACCGGGGAACGACGCGCACCGCGCCACTCGGAGCTCGCCTCGCCGCGGCGCACGGCCCCGCGGCCGTCATCCGCCAAGTCGCGCACCCGTCCCGCGTAGTCCTCGACGTCGCCGCGATCGCGGATCCAGGTCTCGCGCAGGGGCGGCAGCCCCACCTCCGGCTCGCTGCCGGGCCCGGCGGTGCGGTACACCTCGAGCGGCGGGTTCGGCGTCCCGGTGGGGGAGTCGTCCTGGGCGATCTGCGTGACCGGCACGCGGATGCCGTGCTCGGCGTCCTCGAGGTGGCCGAGGCTGTGGGTGGGGTAGTTCTCGGGGCGTGCAGACATGCAGTCGCTCTCCTTCTTCCTTCGCCGGCATGACCCGGAGCAGGTTCGGTCGGTACTCGGACGGCAGCAGTCCGATCTCAGCCCGTTGCGACGGGCACCCGAGGGATCGGCGACGACCGTAGCACGGGGCGGGGCCGGCCCGATCGGGCACCCAGCACGCGGTGACCGCACGCCCTTCGATGAACGCGGATATCCGCGCGCGTCCTCGCCGCACGCCGCGCACTCCGTAGAGTTCTCCCTGACGGCGTCCGCGCCCCGTCCCTGCGCATTCCGCCGACCTGCCGGTCGGTGCCGCACGCACCTCCTCAGCCCGAACGGAACCCTCAGATGACCAGCACTCCTCCTCCCGGCAATCCTGGCTCCCCGAACTCGGGCGTCCCCGGTCCCGATTCCGCCGGCGGCTTCGATGCCGCGGGCTCCGCGCCCCAGTACGGCAGCGCGTCGCAGCCGCCCCAGTTCGGCAGTCCGTCGCAGGCTCCGCAGTACGGCAGTCCGTCGCAGGCTCCGCGGTACGACGGCGACTCGCAGGGATCGCCGTACGACGCGCCCTCGCAGGCACCGCAGTTCGGTGCCGCCCCGCAGTCACCGGGCCAGGGGCAGGAGCCGCCGAAGACGTCGAAGACCCTGTGGTGGGTGCTCGGCGGCTGCGGCTGCCTCGCGCTGCTCGCGATCGCAACGGTCGTGCTCGTGGTGGTGCTCATCGTCAACAACGCCGGGGACGACGACTCGACCCCCGCCACGGACCCCGCGACCTCGTCGAGCACGGACGACGGCACGTCGGACGAGCCGACCGACTCCCCGACCCCGTCCGACCGCACCGTCGACGCGACACCGGACGACGACTCGTCGGCCGACGACGGCACGGACGTCGACCCCGACGACAAGGACGCCGCGCTGGGCGACGCCAAGACGCAGTCGGACTTCCTCTACTCCTCGAAGAAGGGCATCCACGACACGCTCGTGTTCGAGGGGTACAGCGAGGAGACCGCCACCTACGCGGTGGATCACCTGGACGCCGACTGGAACAAGAACGCCCTGGAGAAGGCCAAGCTCTACAAGGAGACCGGGGGCATGTCCGACGACGACATCCACGAGCAGCTCACCTCCGAGTACGGCGAGCAGTTCACCAAGGAGCAGGCGGACTACGCGATCAAGCACCTGCACGACTGAGCGGTCGGCGGCGCCGCGCCGCGCCGCATCACGAGGCCTCGGCTCGTCCGTCGGACCCCAGGCGCACAATGCGCTCATGAGACGGATCAGCGATCCGGCCGACGGACCGGAGGAGCCCGACGGAACGGCGGGGGACAGGGGCGAGGCTCCGCCCCGGGACGCCCCTGTCTTCGAGGCCCTGTGCGTTCACTACAGCCGGGGGCTGCCGAGCGGCGGCGACGTGCGCTGGCTGCGCCATGCCTGGTCGACCCTCGCCGTGGTCGGGGTGGTGCCCGTCGAGATCCCGGAGCGGGGGATCGAGGGGGCCGACGCCCGAATCCGCCTGGCCGCGCTCGCCCTGCTCGCGGCCTCCTACGACGGTACGGACGAGGACGCGGAGCCGCCCGAGATCCTCGCGGGTCCGCATCCGCTCGCCGCGTCGGACATGGCGGCATGGATGGCCGCGCACGATCTGCAGACCGTCGCGCAGCTCCAGGCCGAGGCTGAGAGCGTCGACCCCGACGCCCCGGCGCAGGACGGTGCGGGCCCAGACGATGCGAAACCGCGCGGCGCGGACCCCGACCACCCCGGCGCCGCACGCCCACGGGACCGGCGTGCCGCCGCCCCGGACCTGTGCACGGAGGACATTGAGTTCGCGATCGACGCGGTCGCCGGCGATGTCATCGGCGCCTACTCCCGCCTGCGCCCGAACGTCATCCAGCTCTTCGCCGAGCTCTGGGTCCAGAGCTATCCGGCGTCGGATCCGGGCGACGCCGACGACTCCCGCAACGGCGGGCCGTTCATGTTCCCGCACTCGACGTATCCGCTGCCCGGGAGCGAGCTGCTCATGATCATCAACGACAACGGCAGCGACGTGGAGAAGCGCGCCGCCGTCCTGCGGCTCATGGAGCAGCTGAAGCTGCTGGGAGACTGACCCGGTCGGTTCCTACTCGAGAAGTCCCACGGCTCCCGTCCCGCCCGGCCGACCCCGCGCGGTCAGTCCGCGAGGAAGTCGCTGATCAGTGCGTTCACCTGCTCCGGGCACTGCCTGTTCGACCAGTGCCCGGCCCCGTCTATCAGCGCGAAGGTCGCGCCGGGGATGGCGCCCGCCGCGGCGCGCGAGCGCTCCGGCGGCACGCCGACGTCCTCGCTGCCCTGGATGATGAGGGTCGGGCACTCGATGCGGTGGAGGTCGGGACGCAGGTCGACGCGCATGCGACGGAAGCCGATCGAGACGTTCTGCCAGTCCGAGGAGCCCGATCCGTAGGCGAGGACGTCGGCGTGGAACTCGTCCACGATCTCCTCGAGATCCTCGACGGGACCGGCGAACAGGCTCGTGCGGGCGAACCATGCGCACGCCGCGCGGCTGCGGAAGACCAGCGTCGGCAGGGTCTGGTGCAGCAGGCGCCAGCGCGCCGTCAGCCACAGCAGCTGGTGCACGAGCGGAGGGAAGGACAGGATCCCGGCGGGCGACAGCGCCACCAGCCGCGAGACGCGCGCGGGGTGCTCGATCGCGTACGCGAGGGCGAGCGCGCCGCCCTGCGAGAGGCCGACGAGGCCGACCGAGTCCAGGTCGAAGCGCTCGAGGACGCCGTCGATGCAGCGCAGCATCCGCCGATGATCCGCCGGCCCGTCCCAGGGGCGGGAGCCGCCCTGCTTCGGCCAGTCCAGGGCGAGCACGCGATGGGACGCGGCGAGCGCGGGGATCAGGTGTCGCCAGCTCAGGGACGCGCTGTCGGTGCCCGCGCCGCTGAGGAGCAGCACGGGCGTGCCCTCCTCGCCGCGGGCGATGACCTGCAGGGACCCTTCGGGCTGCGGCACCCGGATCACCTCGCCCAGGTCGGAGCCCGCGCCCGGTGCATCGGTCATGGCCGCTCCCTCCCTGCGGGTCAGTTGCCCGCGAACACCGCGTCCGTCACCGGCGTCTCCTCCGGCGCCTTCGTGTCGACCGACCGCAGCACGGTCCAGGTGGAGCCGTCGTCCCCGCGGTCGAAGGTCTCCTCGATGAGCTCGTCGGTCAGCAGCTCGGAGCCGTCGTCGCAGCGGTACCAGCTGAACTTCCCGTGCCAGTGCTTCTCCTGGTCGTGTGCGACCGTCGCGCACTGAATCCCGTTCTCGCTGCCGTCGTCCAGCAGCACGAACAGCGGGATCAGGTCCCCGTCGCCCTGGTCCATGGACCCCTCCGCTGCCGTAGGGGAGTCGAAGCGGATCGCGCGGTGTCCCACGGGGTCGGTGATGCACATGGCCACCGTCTCGCCCTCGGCCATGTCGCAGGCCTCAGCGCCCGCGGCGGTGGGCCCGCAGATGAACATGTCGTCGTCCTGGGCGTAGGGCGAGCGCGTCTTGCCGCCCGTCGCGCAGAGGTCCTCGTCCACGTCCTCGATGCTCCAGGAGCTGTCGATCCAGAGGGTGTCGATCGAGGTCGAGCCGGCGGTCGACGGACCCGAACCGTCGTTCTCGTCGCTGCCGTCGGTGTCGTCCGAGGCGGTGTCGTTGGACTCGCTGTCGGTGGTCTTGTCGCTGGGCGAGTCCTCGTCGGCGGAATCCTCGGGGGTGGACTCGGCCGTCGTCGGCGAGCCCACCTCGGAGTCCGATCCGCACGCGACCAGGCCGAGTGCGAGCAGTGATGAGGCGGCGCAGAGACACAGGATGCGACGCATGGAGTTCCCCTCCGTCATGCGGCGCCGGCGTCGATGCCGACGTCGTCCACGGCCGCGCAGTGCACCGCTGGCGCGGCGCGCTCCCCACGGCGGCCTGCTGCCATCTCACACTCTGCCGCGCGCCTCTGCAACCGATTCGGACATTCCGGGGCGGCTGTAGAGTCGGGCCACCACCGTGCGCAGCGCACCCGATCTGCGCCCCGGCTTCGGAGAACGCGATGCCTCCTGACCCGTCCGATACCTCGACGCGGCGCAGGCCCGAGCCGTCACCCGGCCTGTCGCCCGACGGCCCTCGCCCCTCCCGCTGGTCCTACCGCTCCGAGGGGTCGCTGCTGTCGATCTGCTCGAAGGACTCGACGCTGTCGATCGCCAGCCGCGGCTCCACCTGCTCGATCGCGAGCATCGGCTCGGCGCTGTCGATCGGGTCGGTCGGCTCGTTCTGCTCGGTGCTCTCGGTGGGCTCGGCCGTCTCGCTGCTCGCGATCCTGTCGTGGCGCTCGCGCGGGGCGATCCTGTCCTCGAGGACGCGACGAGGGGTGCTGCACGCGGGGGAGAGACGGGAGCGAGTGCGACCAGGAGCGATACCGGTTCAGACGTGCAGGACGCCCACCGCGAAGTCCCGTGGACCGCGTGGCTGCTCATAGTCCTGGGGTCCTCGCCGTGCTCGGGTCGCTGTACCCCGTGACGGGAGTGCCTGGCGTTCGCCTCCACGGCGACCTACCTGCCCACGCCGTCCGGCGACGCGGCAGCGCACCGCTCCTGGCAGCCGGCGGTCCTGCTGCCGCTGATCGCCCCCGTGGTGGGGATCCTCGCGGGCATCGTGTCCGCCGTCCTCGGGGTGCGTGCGCTGCTGCGCAGGGCGGCAGTACGCAGCCTGCTCGTCATCGTCCCCCGGGCGGGGCCGCGGTCGCCACCCTCGGAGCGATCCTCGCGCTGCTCATCGGCGGGGCCGCGGGCTGACCGCCCTTTCCCGTCGGCCCATCACCCCGTCGGCCCCGCCGACGCCCGCGCTCAGATGTCCCGGAACGTCTCGATCTGCGCACCGAGCGCGTTCAGGCGCTGGGCGAGGTCCTCGTAACCGCGGTTGATGACGTAGACGTTGCGCAGCACCGAGGTGCCCTTCGCCGCGAGCATCGCCAGCAGGATGACGACCGCCGGACGCAGCGCCGGCGGGCACACCAGCTCCGCGCCGCTCCAGTGGGTCGGGCCGTCGATGAGAACGCGGTGCGGGTCCATGAGCTGCACGCGCGCGCCGAGCTTGTTGAGGTCGGTCAGGTAGATCGCGCGGTTCTCGTACACCCAGTCGTGCAGCTGGGTCTGCCCCTCGGCCGTCGCGGCGATCACCGCGAAGAAGGGCAGGTTGTCGATGTTCAGGCCCGGGAAGGGCATCGGGTGGATCTTGTCGATCGGGGCCCGCAGCTGCGAGACATGCGTGGTGATGTCCACGAGACGGGTCTTGCCGTTGGCCGCGAGGTACTCCTCGGTGCGGTCGTAGGTGAAGCCCATGTCCTCCAGGACCGCGAGCTCGATCTCCATGAACTCGATGGGCACGCGGCGCACGGTGATCGAGGACTTCGTGACGATCGCGGCGGCGATCAGGCTCATCGCCTCGATCGGGTCCTCGCTGGGGGCGTAGTCGACGTCGGCACGGATCTCCGACTTCCCGTGCACCCGCAGGGTCGTGGTGCCGATGCCCTCGATCTCGACGCCGAGCTTCTCGAGGAAGAAGCAGAGGTCCTGCACCATGTAGTTCGGGCTCGCGTTGCGGATGATCGTCTCGCCCTTGTAGCGGGCGGCGGCCATCAGCGCGTTCTCGGTGACGGTGTCCCCGCGCTCGGTGAGGACGATCGGCCGACGGGGCCCGGCGCCCGGGCTCGCGGTGGCCTGGTAGTGGCCCTCGGTCGCGACGACCTCGAGGCCGAAGGGCCGCAGCGCGGTCATGTGGGGCTCGACGGTGCGGGTGCCCAGGTCGCAGCCGCCCGCGTAGGGGAGCTGGAACTGCTGCTCGCGGTGCATGAGCGGACCCAGGAACATGATGATGCTGCGGGTCCGACGGGCGGCGCCGGCGTCGATCGAGGCCAGATCCAGGTGCTCGGGCACGATGATCTCGAGGTCGTTGTTCTCGTTCAGCCAGCGGGTGCGCACGCCGATCGAGGAGAGCACCTCGAGCAGACGGTTGACCTCCTCGATGCGCGCGACGCGGCGCAGCACGGTGGTGCCGCGGTTCAGCAGCGAGGCGCACAGCAGCGCGACCCCGGCGTTCTTCGAGGTCTTCACGTCGATCGCGCCGCTCAGCGTGGTGCCGCCCTGCACGCGCAGGTGCGAGGGGGCGGACGAACCGATGCCGACGATCCCCGAATCGAGGGCCTCGCCGATCTTCGCGAGGGTGTCGAGCGTCAGGTTCTGCTGGCCCTTCTCGATCCGGTTGATCGTGCTCTGCGAGGTGGAGAGCTTCTCGGCGAGCTGCGCCTGCGTGAGGCCCGAGTGCAGACGGGCGTCGCGGATGAGGCGGCCGATCTCGTTCCGGTAGTCCTGGTCGCCCGAACGGGCGCCGGCGGCGGCGGACGCCGCGGCGAGCTGTGCGGAAGGAGCGGAGGGGGCGGAGGGTGTGGAGGGCGTGGAAGACACGGAGGAGCCGTCCGAAGGCGCGGAGGAGCCGTCAGCGGGACGGGTCTGCGAGGTGAACTCGTCGGTCGTCGTCATGCTCGGGAGCGTATCTCATCTATGAGATACCGGCAGGTAGTGTGATCGGGAAGACGTCGGCGCTGTGGGCGCTCGCCCTCCGCGCGCGGTGTCGCGCGTCGAGGGGAAGGCCTTCGTGCGAGATGAGAGGTCGGCTGCACTCGGCGCCGGGGCCTTTCGCCGCTGGAGGCGCGCGTGGGTGGGGCAGGCGGAAGCAGTCCGTGGCCTCGGCACGGGCGAGGTCCGTGTCCTCGGCCCGGGAGGAGTGCGCGGAGGCTATGTGTTGCGGTGGGAAAAGACCGCTGAGCCCTGAAAGGGCGATGCGTACATTTCCCACCGCAACTCATAACGCCGGGACAACCGTCCTGCATCACCACGCTCGATGGGACAGCGACCCCGCGCCGCCGCGTCCGCGGGGACAACGCTCCTGCGCTGCCATGCCTGCTGGGCGGCGGGTGCCCGGCGTCAGCTCCCCGGAGGCGGGGGAGGAGTCGGCGCGCCCACCGGCGGCGCGACGCGCGGGTAGCGCGCGGCGGTGCCGCCCGCGACCGCGTCGGCCCCGTCGGCCCCGTCGGACGCGCCCGTCGCGTTCCCGCCGGCCGCACTGGCCTCGACCAGGCTCGCGCGCGTCGGCGCCGGATCCCAGCCGCGGTCCACGACGCGCTTCTGCACCGTGATCGCCGCGCCGAGGATGACCAGGCCGATCACAGCGAGGATCACCGAGCCCAGCAGCACGCCGGGGCGCGCGCCGTAGCCGATGAGGATGCCGAACCAGCCGAAGTCGGTGTCCCCGAAGGTCGTGTTGGCCGAGCCGAAGGTGCCCAGCACCTTCAGCAGCAGCGCGGGCAGGAAGGTGACCAGCAGGCCGTTGACGAACGCGCCCGCGACGGCGCCGCGGCGTCCGCCGGTCGCATTGCCGTAGACGCCCGCAGCGCCGCCGGTGAAGAAGTGCGGGACGAGCCCGGGCAGGATCAGCGCGAGCCCGAACAGCGGGCCGAACACGGTGCCGAGCAGGAGCAGGCCCACGAGCCCGCCCACGAAGCTCGAGAGGAAGCCGATGAGCACGGCGTTCTGGGCGTAGGGGAAGACGATCGGGGCGTCCAGCGCCGGCACCGCGCCGGGCACCACGCGGGCGGCGATGCCCTGGAAGGCGGGCACGAGCTCACCGAGGATCGTGCGCACGCCGAACAGGATCACCGCGACGGCGATGCCGAACTGCAGGCCCTGCGTCACCGACTGCATGAGGTAGTTGCCCACGTTCGTCGCCCCGCCCTCGAAGGCGGTGAACGCCGTCCTCTCGCCGGCTCGCACCAGGTAGACGATCGCGACGATCACGTACATGAGCACCATCGACAGCGCGGTCGCGACCATGGAGTCGCGCAGGAAGCGCAGTGACTCGGGCACCTTGAGGTCCTCCGTCGAGCGGCTCTTCCCCTTCGGATCGACGAGTCGGCCGACGCTGCCCGCGGCGATGTACCCGGCGGTGCCGAAGTGGCCGATGGCGATCGAGTCGTCGCCCGTGATGCGCCGGGTCCACGGCTGGGCGAGCGCGGGCAGTGACACCATGAGCACGCCGAGCAGCGCCGCACCGAGGATCACCACGACCGGGGAGGGCATGCCTGCCGAGGCCATGACGATCGTGATCAGGGTTGCCATGAACAGCAGGTGGTGGCCGGTGAGGAAGACGTAGCGAAGCGGCGTGAAGCGCGCGAGCAGGATCGCGACCACGAACCCGAGGATCATCAGCCAGGACACCTGCGCGCCGAACTGCTCCTGGGCGATGCCGGCGATCGCCTCGTTCGTGGGCACCACGCCCTGCGCGCCGAGCGCGCCCTGGATCATCTCGCCGAGCGGAGTGAGCGAGGCGGTCACAAGTGTCGCCCCGGCCCCGATGAGCAGGAAGCCGAGCACCGCCTTGATCGCGCCGCCGGCGATCTGGCCGACGCTCTTGCGCAGGGCGATCAGGCCGATCGCGGTGATGATGCCGATGAGGAACGCGGGGACGCTCAGGATCTCGTTGACGAGGAACTGGGCGATCGCGACGAGGACGTGCATGACGGGCTCCGTGCGGGTGAGGAGGGGACGGGAAGAGTGGGCGGGAAGAGCGGGCGGGGAAGTGCAGCCGAGGAGGGTGCGAGCGGGGGAGGGGAGGTCAGACGGCGTAGAGGCGGCGCAGGGCGGCGTCGATCTCCGCCTGCGAGGTGAAGTTCTCGATCACCTCGACGGGCACGCCCACGTCCCCGAGGGTCTGGGCGATCGCGCCCGAGGTCAGCAGGAAGTCGGCCTCCTTCGCGCGGCCCTTCGCGGAGATCGTGTCGGTCGCCTCGACCGTGAGGTACGGCGACCAGCCCCAGCGGTCCAGCACCTGCTCCGCAGTGTTCTTCAGGAACAGGCTCGTGCCCAGGCCGTTCCCGCACACGGTGAGGATCAGGTTCTTCGAGGGGACGGCATCGGCGTGCGCTGCCGGGGCGGCGAGTGCGGCTGGGTCGGCCGGAGCGACCGGCTCGGCCGAGGTGGTCGGCTCGGCGGCGCCGGCCTTCGTGGAGGCAGTCTCCGACGGGGCTGCGGCATCGCGATCCTCCGCGGCGGGCGCTGTGGTGTTGCCGTCGAGCGCCGCCAGGGCCTCGTCAGCCGAGGACGCCGTGTCCAGGGCGGCGCGGCGCCCCGGATCCGCCAGCGCCCCGGCGAGCGCGGCGAGGGCCTGCTGGTGGGCGGCGTCGTCGGCCGCGGCGAGACCCATGACGATCGTGACCGGGTCGTTGGACTCATGGCCGAAGACCACGGGCTGGGCGAGCCGTGCGAAGGACATGCCGGTGCGGGCCACGGAGTCGTCGGGGCGAGCGTGCGCGAGCGCGAAGCCCGGGGTGATGACGATGTAAGGCCCGTGCTCCTCGACCGTGCGGATCATCGCGTCGGTATACGAGTCGCCGGCGATGCCGGCGTCGACGAGCAGGTCGCCCGCCGCGCGGATCGCCGCGGTGCGGTCGTCGACGGGGACGTCGAGACGGATCGCGGAGGCCGGCAGCAGATCGGCGATCGCCGAGGGGGACGACGAGGGCATGAGGACCTCCGAGGAGTGAGAGGTGGGACGCGAGGGACGAGGAGCCGAGACGACGAGGCGCGCAGGCACGGGAGAGCGCGGGAGTGATGCAGCGTGCGCTCGAGGACTCGGGAGCCTGCGGCGAGCGTACGCGCGGGCCCGGCTGGTGGTCGAGGTCGAGCGGGCGTGGAGCGGGACGCCTCACCTCGCCCGTGCGCGCTCCAGCAGCGCGAAGCGACCCGTGCACCGTGACCCTCGACACCCCGAGCGCCGAGATCGCCGATGAGTCCCCACGTCAGGGCGACGCGGGCCCATCGCGGCCCACCGAGCCCATCGCGTGCGACTGACCGATCCTGCACAATCGGACCCGATTCTGACCGTTCTGCCGTCCAAGTGCTCATGGCTGAGCAGCGCGGCGCACCTTCCCATGTAAGGCAACGATGAAGTTCTTCCAACGACTCGGCAGGTCCCTGATGCTGCCGGTGGCGGTCCTCCCGGTCGCCGCGATCCTCAGCGGCCTCGGCTACTGGATCCTCACGGCGACGGGCAACGACACCAACATCGCGGGCGTCTTCCTGAAGACCGCCGGCGGCGCACTGCTGGACAACCTGGCATTGCTCTTCGCGATCGGTGTCTCGATCGGCATGGCCACCAAGCCCGACGGGACGTCGGCCCTCGCGGGCCTCGTGTCCTGGTTGACGGTGACGACTCTTCTCTCGCCCGACAACGTCGCGCTGTTCAAGGGCATCGACACAGCTCAGGTGAACCCCGCCTTCGACCAGATCCAGAACGTGTTCGTCGGGATCATCTGCGGCCTCATCGGCGCCTGGACGTACGACCATTTCAAGGACACGAAGCTGCCCGACGCGCTCTCGTTCTTCTCCGGCAAGCGCTCGGTCGCGATCGTCACCGCCGGCATCTCGCTCGTGCTCGCCCTGGTCCTCTTCTTCGTGTGGCCTCTGGTCTTCGGCGGTCTCGTCGCCTTCGGCGAGTTCATCCTGACGCTCGGCCCCGTGGGCGTGGGCATCTACGGCTTCCTCAACCGCCTGCTCATCCCCTTCGGGCTGCACCACGCCCTCAACTCGGTGTTCTGGTTCGACGTGGCGGGCATCAACGACCTCAACAACTTCCTCAATGCCAGCGGGACCTACGGCGAGACCGGCCAGTACATGGCCGGGTTCTTCCCGATCATGATGTTCGGCCTGCCCGGCGCCGCGCTCGCGATGTACACGACCGCGAAGACCAGTCGCCGCAAGATCGCCGCAGGCGTGCTGCTCTCGAGCGCGATCGCCTCCTTCTTCGTCGGCGTCACCGAGCCGCTCGAGTTCTCCTTCATGTTCCTGGCACCGGGCCTGTACGTGGTGCACGCACTGTTCACGGGCATCTCGATGGCGATCACGGCCGCGCTTCCGGTCCGCATGGGCTTCGGCTTCTCCGGCGGGTTCATCGACCTCGTGCTGGGCTGGGTGAACCCGATGGCCGAGAACCCCTGGGCGCTGCCCGTGATGGGCGTGTTCTGGTTCGTCGTCTACTTCCTGTCCTTCCGCTTCATCATCCGTCGCTTCGACCTGAAGACCATCGGCCGTGAGGACGGGGACCCCGAGGACGAGACGTCAGAGGATGCAGCAGGCACGGCCACGGGCGACGCGAAGTACCTCGCCACGGCCACGGCCTTCCTGGCCGCCCTGGGCGGGCGCGAGAACATCCTCGATCTCGAGAACTGCGCGACCCGTCTGCGCATGCAGGTCTCCGACGCCTCCGTCATCGATGAGGCCGCACTGAAGAGGGCGGGCGCCGCAGGCACCATGAAGCCCGGTCGCGGCTCCGTGCAGGTCATCTACGGAACGAACGTCCAGTTCGTGAAGGATGCGATGGACGACCTCATGAGCGGCCGCGCGCAGCCCGTCTCCGCGTCCGACGGCGGCTCCGCCTCCAGCTCGGCCGACGCCGCCTCCGGCTCGGCCGACGAGGCGGGCGGCGTCGCCACGGCGGCCCGCACCACCCACCTGGTGCGGCTGCGCCAGGCGCTCGAGGGCACAGCCGTGCCGCTCGCCGACGTCCCGGACCCGACCTTCGCACAGGAGATCATGGGCCCCGGCATCGCCGTGCAGCCGCCCGAGGACCTCGCCGATGCCGTGGTCATCGCCCCGGCGGCGGGCACCGTGCAGCACGTCTTCGACACCGGCCACGCCGTCGCCCTCACCCTGGACGACGGCACGGAGGTGCTCGTCCACGTGGGGCTGGACACCGTCGCCATGCAGGGCCGAGGCTTCGAGACCCTCGTGGCCACGGGCGATCGCGTGGTCGCGGGCACCCCGCTGCTGCACGTCGACCTGGCGGCGGTGCGCGCGGACGGGCATCCCACGATCACCCCGATCGTCGTCCTGAACGACAAGGACGCCGCGGTCGAGCTCGTCTGAGGTCGAGCGGGCGAGGCCGGGCCCACGGAGGCCGACCTCGCCCGCTCACGCGTCGTGGGGCTCGCCCGCTCGCGCGTCGTAGGCTCGGCCGCTCACGCGTCGGTCCCGCCGGCACCCGTAGGCCCCCGCTCCCGTCGGCCCGCGGGTCCGACCACGGGCAGAGGCCCGCGCCGCGCGATCCCTCTGGCAGGGGATGACCGGACGCCCGCGGGATGGGACTCTTGGAGCATGTCCCTCCTCCTCTCCCCGGTGCCGATCCTGCTCGTCGTCCTCCTGATCCTGTCCCTGCGCAGGGACGCGCGCTGGACGGGCAACGCCTTCCTGCTGTCCCTGACGGCGCTCACGGTCCTCTTCGCGCTGGCCGCGGGATCCGACAGCGCTGCAGGTGCCCTCGTGGGCGGGGTGCTGGTGCTGATCGCGGTCCTCTCCCCGCTGCTCACGCTCGTGCTCATCGGCTTCCTCATCGCCAACGGCGTGTTCATGATGCGCAAGGAGGGGCGGAGTCTGGGGAACCTGCTGTCCCTGCTGGCGGGCCTCGGACTGCTCGCCGTCATCGTCGGCGCCGCGATCTCGCTCCGCTTCGCCGCGGAATATCCGTGGCTCTTCGTCGTCCTCACGTTCGTGGCCCTGCTGGGCACGTGGGCGGGGTACGTGCTGACCTCGTATCTCGTCTACGACGTCGTCTACGCGTGGATCGCCTCCCGCACCTCGGCCCGCTACGTGATGGTGCACGGCTCGGGCCTCATCCGCGGGAGTGTCCCCAAGCTGCTCGCGAACCGCGTCGACGCCGGCATCGCGCACTGGAGGCGCGTGCGCGAGACCCACCCCGATGCGCTGCTCGTCCTCTCCGGGGGCCAGGGACCGGACGAGCCCCGCTCGGAGGCCTCGGCGATGGCCGAGTACGCGCGCGAGCAGGGCGTCCCGCAGGAGGCGATCGTGCTCGAGGACCGCTCGCGCACCACCGAGGAGAACCTGCGCAACACCCGTGGGCTGGTGGGGACCGTGCTCCCGGCCGATGGGCCCGGCCTCACCGTCACCAGCAGCTATCACGTGCTGCGCACGGCCGCCCTCGCCCGCCGCGTGGGCCTGGACGCGCAGGTCGCGCCCGCGCGCACCGCCGGCTACTTCTGGCCGAGCGCCTTCCTGCGGGAGGTCGTCGCGCTCGTGGCCCGGCACAAGATCCTGCACGTCCTGGTCGCCGCGATCGTGAGCGTGCCGCTCCCGCTGGTCATCGCCTTCGCCGTCATCAACGCCTGAGGCGAGCGGCGGGGTCGACGACAGGGCGCGGTCCGACGGCGGGGCTCCGACCAACAGTCGGGCTCCGTCCGACAGCCGGGATCGAACCGGCGGAGTGGCTCGGTCCGTCGCCCTCAGCGGAGCCCGGAGAGCCTGCGCATCAGGGTCCCGCGCAGCTGCGAGAACGGCGGACGCATGAGCGCGAGCGTGTCCGGGACCAGGGGCTTCCGCAGCACCGGCCTCTCGTGGCTGAACCTCTCGTACGAGAAGCGCCCGTGGTAGGCGCCGATGCCGCTCCCGCCCACCCCGCCGAAGGGCAGCGTCGGCGTCGCGACATGGATCAGGCACGCGCCCTCGACCACGCCGCCGGACGACGTCCGCTCCACGAAGGCATCGGCGACCTGCCGCGATGCGGTGAAGAGATAGAGGGCGAGCGGCTTCTCGCCGGCGCCGACGAAGGCGATCGCCTCCTCGAGCCCGCCGACGGGCACGATCGGCAGGATCGGCCCGAAGATCTCCTCGCGCATCACCGCCGGGGTGCTCTCCTCGGTGCGGGCCGCGCCGGGGGAGTCGGGCTCGTCCATCACCAGCACGGTCGGCGCGACGTACAGATCCTCGCGGTCCACGGTCCCGCCGAGCGCGACGCGGCCCGCGCCCTTCCCGTCGGCCGCCTCGATGTATCCGGCGAGCCGGTCGAGGTGCCGCGGGGCGACGATGCGCCCGTAGTCGGGACTGCGCGAGGGGTTCTGTCCCCACAGCGCGGCGATCGCACGCCGCAGGGCCGCGACCAGGGGCTCGACGAGCTCCGGGGTGGTGAGCACGTGGTCGGGGGCGACACAGGTCTGACCGGCGTTGACGAACTTCGCCCAGGCCAGCTGCCGCGCGACCTGCTCGAGGTGCGCGGTATCGTCGACCCACACGGGGCACTTGCCGCCCAGCTCGAGCGTCACCGGGGTCAGGTGCTTCGCGGCGGCCGCCATGACGATCCGGCCGACACTGCCGTTCCCGGTGTACACGACGTGGTCGAAGCGCTCCTCGAGCAGCGCCGCGGTCTCCTCGACGCCGCCCTCGACCACGGGGTACGCCTGGGCGTCGAGGTAGCGGGGCAGCAGCCGCGCGAGCACTCCCGAGACCGTCGGCGTGACCTCGCTGGGCTTGAGCACGGCCGTGTTGCCGGCGGCGATCACCCCCACCAGCGGTGCCAGCAGCAGCTGCACCGGATAGTTCCACGGCGAGATCACCAGGACCGTGCCCAGCGGCTCCGGCACCAGGCGGGCGCGGGCGGGCTGGAGGGGCAGCGGCACTCCGGCCTGGCGCGGCCGGGACCAGCGCTCGAGCTGCCGCAGCGCCTCGTCGATCTCGCTCGTCACCGGGAAGATCTCGGTGAGGCGGAACTCCGTGGCGCTCTTGCCGAGGTCGGCGGCGACCGCCTCCTCGAGCTCGGCGTGGTGCGCTCTCAGCAGGGCCCGCAGGCCCTGGAGCTGCGCGCGGCGGAAGACCAGCGAGCGGCTCGCACCACGGGTGAAGGCGGCGCGGGCGCCGTCGACGCGCGCGCGGATCACGGCGGGAGCGGTGGCGGGGACGGCGTCGGCCTCGCGCCGCGCACGGCGCGAGAGGGCGGGCGAGGACGTGGTGGTCGATGGCATCGGTGCCTCCTGGCGCTCGGTCCGCGAACGCGGACTGCGGCCCACTGTGCCACGGGCGGCATGGGAGGCTCTGCGCATGGCACCCGCTGAATTCCCGCCCCCGCTCGTCGTCGCCGACGCCGCGGCCTGGCGCGCATGGCTCGACGCCCACGAGGACACCTCAGAGGGCGTCTGGCTCCTGCTCGCGAAGAAGGGCGGGACCGGGCCGACGACCCTCACCTACCAGCAGGCGCTCGAGGAGGCCCTGTGCAGCGGGTGGATCGACGGGCAGCGTCGCGCGCACGACGAGCACTCCTTCCGCCAGCGCTATACCCCGCGCCGCCCGCGCTCGATCTGGTCGCAGCGCAACGTCGACATCATCGGCCGGCTCGAGGCCGCGTCGCGGATGCGCGAGCGCGGACGGGCGGAGGTCGAGCGGGCGAAGGCCGACGGGCGCTGGGACAGCGCCTACGCCGGGGCGGCCAGCGCGCAGGTGCCGCCCGCGCTCGCCGAGGCGCTCGCCGCCTCACCCCGGGCCCGCGCAGCGTTCGACCTGCTCACGGGCAGCGCCCGCTACTCCGCCCTGCACCCGATCCTGAGCGCGACGAGCGAGGCGACCCGCCGCACTCGCATCGCCGCGCTCGTCGAGAGGCTCGAGAAGGACTGACGACGCGGGCGGCGGGTCGGTGGGTCGACGGCTGAGGGACCCTGCCGTCGGCCCGACGGGCTCAACCGGTGATGCCGACGGCCTCAAGCACCCTGACGAGCGTGCCCTGGTCGCCCACGTTCCCGGGGACCACGATGTACAGCAGCTCGCGGCCGTCCCGGGCGCTCAGGCGCCACGCCGAGATCCCGGGAAGGATCTGGCCGAGCACGTGCGCCGTGCGCGCGCCGAGACCCCTGCGCGCGACCTCCGCCGAGGTGATCCCGCCCTTCGAGATCACCGTGCCCACGCGCGGCAGCAGATCCGCGACGGCTGTGGTCAGAGCCGCCATCACTCGTTCGCCGTGACCGAGCGTGCCGTGGCTCGCGGAGCGCTGCCGCTCGGTCGACAGCAGCAGGAGGGACGTGGCGTCGTCGGTCCGGGTCGCTGGGGCGGCAGTGCCGACTGAGGCGACCGCGTCCGCCGCCGCGTGCCCCGCCGTGGCGGGATCCGCGAGGGCCGCCTCGGTGCCGACGAGCGTCGGCTCGCCGAATCGCTGCGTGACCTGCGCGAGCTGCGCCGTCGCACCCGCCGTGTGCGAACCGCACACGAGCAGGGTCTCGCCCGTCGGCCGCTCCAGGGGAAGCGGCAGCCGACCCTCGCTCGCGACCCCCGCGAGGTGGGCCGCGAGCGGCGAGGCCGAGCGCACCACGATCCGCGTGCCGTGCTCTGCCGCCGCGTCGACCGCGCGGGCGATCAGCGCGATGTCCTCGTCCGTCACCGCGTCGGGCAGGACCACCTCGCCCGGCTCGGCTGCGGTCAGCGCACGCTCGAGAGCTCCCGCGCGGACGTCGGCGAGGGGCACGGGGACGCCGCGACGGCCCGAGGCTTGCCCCACGTAGTCGGGCAGGTAACCGGTGGTGAAGCCGAACACCGGATCCTCGGCGTACTCCGTCTCGTGGGCGGGCAGGTCCTGGCCGTCGATGCGCACCAGGTGCATGCCGTCGCGGGTGGTGCGGCCGCCGTCGGGGAAGGTCGGGACGAACAGCATGACGGCGTCCTCGAGGAACACCTCGGTCTCGGCGAACACGTGCCCGCGCAGCGTCGAATCTCCGCGCAGCACGAACCGCACCTGCTCACCGGACCGCTCGCCCACGGCGAGCCCCGCCGCCTGCACGCGTCGCGCCAGGGCGACGGCCTCGTCCGGGGGCAGTGCCCGGCTGTTGGTCTGCACGTACACCGAGTCCGCCCCGGTCAGGGCCTCCTCGAGGTCCCGCTCGAGCGTCTCCTCGGAGAGGTCCAGCAGTACGGTCACGCCGGTCGCGGACTGCGTGCCCGTGGGGTCGTCGTCCAGGACGATGGTCTTCATGGGGTCCTCTCGGGGTGGGTGGGGTGGGGTCGACGGCGGGACGTATGGGGACTGAGATGAGCCTGTCACGGGGCGGGACCGCATCGGCAGCGCCGCCCGGGCGGCGGACGCCCCCGCCCCGCCGCCCGCGCCGGATGTAGCGTCCTCATCGATCTCGCGCGGCGCCGCGAGCCGCTCCCCGAGGAGGAATCATCAGCGAGCTCCTGTCCCACCTGCCCCAGCTCGGCGCTGCCGAATGGCTGCTCGTCATCGCCGGGGCTCTCGTGGTCGGCTTCTCGAAGTCCGCCCTGCCGGGCGCCGGGACGATCGCCGTGGGCCTTTTCGCCCTCGCCCTGCCGCCCAAGGAGTCGACCGCCGCGCTGCTGATCCTGCTGATCCTGGGCGATGCGACCGCGCTGTGGATGTACCGGCGCGAGCCCGACTGGCGCACGCTGATCCGGCTGATCCCCAGCGTGCTCGTCGGTCTCGTGGTGGGCGCGCTGTTCCTCAAGTACGCCGACGCCTCGGCCGTGCGCGGCGGCATCGGCGTGATCCTCCTGCTGCTAGTCGCGCTCACCCTGTGGCGCCGCCGCCGCGCGACCCTGCGCGCTCGCCGCCGCGACGATATTCAGGGCGACGGGAACGCGGCCGGGGAGGAGGAGCCGACCGTCGGGAGGATCGGCCGCATCGGCTACGGATCGCTCGGCGGCTTCACCACGATGGTCGCGAACGCCGGCGGACCGCCGATGTCCATGTACTTCTACGCGATGCGTATGCCCGTGCTGACTTTCCTGGGGACCTCCGCCTGGTTCTTCGCGATCGTGAACCTGCTGAAGCTGCCGTTCTCCGCGAGCCTGGGCCTGTTCAGCCTGCAGTACGCGCTCATGGACGTGCTGCTCGCACCGCTCGTCGTCCTCAGCGCACTGATCGGCCGGCGCATCGCCCAGCGCGTCCCGCAGAGCGTCTTCGAGAAGGCCATCCTGGTGTTCACCGTGGTCTCCGCGGCCGCGCTGATCGCGGGGGCGTGAGCGGACTCGGGGGCGGCAGCGGGATCCAGGCGGGATAGAGGCGGGTCGCCGGAGGAGCCTCCGGTCGAGGCGAGCACTTCGCGTAGTCAGAGGTCGGGTGACCGGTCATATATGCCGTGACCCGACGTATGACGACGCGAAGTGCACGGGCCGCCGGATGCCCGGCCCTCGGCTGCGCGTGGGCGCCACCTTGCGGGGCGGTCGCGGCGGCGTGCCGAGTCCTGGTCATTGCTCAGCGGGCTCCCTGCCCGCAGCGCCTATCGTGAGGCCGTCGGCCCCGCAGATGAGGAGATCCCATGAGCACCCCGGGCCTCGCTGGCACGTATCCCATCGGAGGGCGCGACGTGCCCCGCATCGGCTACGGCCTGGGCAGTCTGCACCGCTCGGCCGAGCAGCCCGGCGGGCACGATGCCGCCGTCTCCCTCTTGCGCGACGTCTATGACCTGGGTATCCGCATGCTCGACACCGCCCACTTCTACGGGGACGGGCTCGCGAACTCGCTGATCCGCGAGGCGCTGGGCACGCACCGCGACGACCTCTTCCTCGCCACTAAGGCCGGGGCGCGCTCGACCCCCGAGGGACCGTTCCCGATGACTGCGGCACAGAAGCCCTCCGAGCTGCGCGACAGCGTGGAGATCAACCTGCAGACCCTCGGCACCGACCGGTTGGACCTCCTGTATCTGCGCCGCATGGACTTCCTCCCCGGACTCGTCGTCGAGGGGGATCAGCAGGTGCCGCTCGAAGATCAGCTCGGCGAGCTGCGCGCGCTGCAGGACGAGGGCAAGATCCTGGGGATCGGCCTCAGCCATGTGCGCCTCGAGCAGGTGCGGCAGGCGTTTGACCTGGGTGTTGAGGTGCAGGCCGTCCAGAACATCTTCAACGCCGTCGACCGCCATGACCAGGCGCTCGCCGACCTCGCCGAGAAGAAGGCCGCCGCGTGGATCCCGTACTTCCCGCTCGGCGGCGGCTTCCACCAGGGCCCGAAGGTCACCGATGAGGAGATCGTGCAGCGCATCGCCGCCGCGCACGGGGCCACGCCCTCGCAGGTGGGCCAGGCATGGCTTCTGCACAGCGCCCCGAACACCGTGCTGATCTCCGGCACCTCCCAGCGAGCGCACCTCGAGGAGAACGTCGCCGCCGGCGATGTGCAGCTGAGCGACGAGGAGTGGGCGCAGCTCGACGCGCTGGGATGATGCATCTCTGACGGTGTGACACGGGGGCTATGCGGGCCCTGGTGAAGCGGGGATGTTGCCCGCGAGGCGACCGTCCGATGGGGTCCGATCGGGTGGCTCCCGTTATCCACAACGGGGTGGGAGCAGTGGCGGGCTGGGCGTCGCCTGGATACTGTGCAGGCATCCCGCCCCCACCCGGAAGCCGCCATGACGACGACTCGACGCGCCCTCTCCTCCCTCGCCGTCCTCGCTCTCGCCGCCGGTCTGATGACCGGCTGCGGTGACAAGGACGACCCCTCTCCCAGCGCTGGCAGCGAAGCCACCGCGTCTGCCCCCGTGGAGCAGTCCGATGGGGGAGGCGAGAGCGCGAAGCCGGACGTGCCGAAGCCCGACCCGAAGGATTACGCGGGGATGGATGAGCACACGAATGAGGGGGCGGAGCAGGCGTACAAATACTTTTGGGCTGTGATGCTTTGGTCCTATCAGACGGGGGACACGGAAGTGCTTAAAAGTCTCTTTGGCGAAAGTTGCGCCAGTTGTGATCAAAACTTGCACGAAATCGAGAAACTTAACAAGACGGGAAAATGGTGGTCTCGGGCTACGATCGATGACCGCGATCTCCGCACATATGAATCCGAGAAGCATGAGCTTGAAGTCGGCTACACCTTCATTCTCTCTGAACACTCGGAACCTGTTTACGGCAACTCGCGACTCAAGCAGGAGCCTGATACAAGGTACGGGACGGTGGGCGGCATGTCGTGGAGCGAAGGTTCGTGGGTGGTGAATGCCTTCAACTTGAAGACTGAGAAGGTCGTCGATG
Organism: Brachybacterium halotolerans; assembly: GCF_016623465.1. Taxonomy (GTDB): domain Bacteria; phylum Actinomycetota; class Actinomycetes; order Actinomycetales; family Dermabacteraceae; genus Brachybacterium; species Brachybacterium halotolerans. The sequence goes on along the minus strand of NZ_JAEDAJ010000001.1, from coordinate 915,919 downwards.
GGTGAGGGGGTGCGCCGCCGCTCTTGCTCGAGGGCAAAGTTGGCGATCGCGTTCCTTTTCGTGATTGCAGGCGTTCTGGCCGGGCATTCCTCGGCGTACGGAGATTTCCAGGGCTTCCTCGACGATGATTCGGTTGGGGCTGGCGCCGAAGAGCAAATCAATAAAGGGGAAGGCGGAGATGGGCCGGTTGACACGGGGCCGGGTCATTCTAAGGCTGATCGAGATCGACGCGATAGGCCGACTGGGCGCACGAAGGCGGTCGCGCCGCCTTCTAATCCGTTCTCGAGCTTGGTGGCGTCCATTTCTGCAATATTTGAAACTGAATGGAAGGATGTGGATCGCACTCCCTACAAATGCACGCAAAACGGCAACGTTGGAAAGTGTGTGGCCGATCCTGATGCGTGTACGGCGGAAGAATTGCCGACGATTCGGACCGCAGGTGTCGATGTCATGATCCCGAACACCTCCGGAGTTTCCACAACTCGAGGCGGGGGTGGGGACGGGCAGAGTCAGGTTGGTACTACTTCACTGCGTGGTGCAGGTAGTTCTGCAGGTACCTCTACTTCTACTCGCTGCATTGGTTCGAAGACTCCTGAAGCGCCTCAAGGCGCTCAGTCTCAGAGTGCCGAGGACGAGAAGCCGGTCGTCATCACCGTCACGCAGAAGGACTTCGCGAAGCTGCCGGTGAAGGCAGCGTCGGCGCATGCAGGTCCGGAGCAGGGGTGGTTGCCGGCGAACATGGACCTGGTGCTCTATGCGGATTCGGAGCCGCAGGTGCTGGAGACGGAGCTGCTGGATACTCCGGTCAGGATCCGGGCCACGCCGGTGGAGTACCGGTGGGATCTGGGTGATGGGAACGTGCTCGTCACGGATGACCCTGGGGAGCCGTGGCCGTCGAAGGATGTGAGCGCGACCTTCGCCTATGAGGGCTGGTACGACGTCACGCTGACGACCACCTATGAGGGGCAGTTCTCCGTGGATGGCGGGGAGTGGCAGGACATCGACGGCACGGTGGAGGTCGCTTCGAATCCCCAGGAGGTCTACTCCAAGTCGCTGGAGTCCCGTCTGGTCAATCCCGACCGTCCGCATGACGAGGAGAAGGATCCCTTTGTGCCGAAGCGCTCGAAGGACACCGAAGGTCCACGCGACCCGAACGCCACCACCAAGGAGATCTGAGCGGAGGAAGACTGCTGATCGTCGGCCGTCCGTCGGCCCCGATCACCTCTCCTGGCCGGACACCTCCGCCCGCTCCGCGAACGACCTCGCGGGCGCGGGACCATCGGTCAGGTGCAGCGCGAGCTCGCAGAACATGGCGTCGGCCCAGGAGAACCAGGGGCGGGTGAAGCGCTCGGGGTCATCCACGTGGAAGGACTCGTGCATGCGGTCCGTTCCGCCGTCCGTCGCGAGCAGCAGTCGGATGATCTCGCGACCCCGCTCCGGCGTGCCGGTCAGGCCCTCGACGGCGAAGGCGATGGGCCACACATACTGCTCGGGCGTGTGCGGGCTGCCGATGCCCGTCGCCACCGTCCCCGAGTAGCGGTACGGGTTCGCCATCCCCAGGCAGAACGCCCGTGTCGCGTCCGCGAGCTCGGGATCCAGCACGTCGGGCGCATCCAGCGGCAGGGACAGCAGCGAGGGCATGTTCGCGTCGTCCATCAGCAGCTGCCCGCCCAGGCCGTCGACCTCGTAGGCGTAGATCCGGGAGCCCTCGTGCTCGACCACGCCGTGCGCCGCGACGCCCTCGAGGATCGAAGTGCGCAGAGCATCGGCATCCGCCGCGAGCGCCTCGTCGCCGTACACCGACAGCGCCACGTCCGCGATCGCCATCAGGGCCTGCGCCGCCTGCAGGTTCGCCGGCACATTGTAGCCGAAGGTGCAGGCGTCGTCGGAGGGTCGGAAACCGCTCCAGGTCATGCCGGTGACGCCGAGGGGCGATCCCAGTCCGTCGCGGTCCAGGGTCTCCGTGGGGATGCCGATGTCGCGCACGAACCTGTACTGCGAGCGCTCCTCGTGCTCGGTCTCGAGCCGCCACTGGTCCACGATCGTGCGCAGCACACCGTGGGCCAGACCGTCGAACAGGTCCTCGCGACCGGTGATCCGCAGCAGACGGTGACCGAAGATGATCGGGAACGCGAGCGAGTCGACCTCGTACTTCTGCTCCCAGATCATCGGGTCCTGGCACAGGTCGTTCGCATCGTGGTGCGCGCCCGTGGGGCCCAGGTTCGCGGAATTCGCGTACGGATCGTGCGCGATCATCCGCAGCTGGCGCCGCACCACCGCGGCGAGCACGTCCGCGAGCGGTGCGCAGTCGCCGGCGAGGCGCAGGTACGGGAACATCTGCGTGGTCGAGTCGCGCAGCCACATCGCGGGGATGTCGCCCGTGATGACGAAGGCGGTGCCGTCCTCCGCGAGGGTGATCGTGTCGGTGAGAGTGCGCAGCATTGCCGCCCCGACGAACGATCCGGCCTCCTCGCCGAGCTCGCTGCGGACACGGTCGGCGGCCGAGCGCACGGCATCGGCGATCTGGGGTTCCACGGTGAAGCTCACCCGCGCAAGAGTATGCGGAAAGCGCTCTGCGGGGCGATCGGTTTCAGCGCTCCGCATCGTCTGCGGAGTCCATCGGACAGGCCCAGCGGGCGTCGACCGGTCACCGCTGCCCCTGCCCCGTCGTCCGCCCATCGTTTGCCCGTCGGCCTGCCCCATCGTCTGCCGGTCGGCCTGCCCCGTCGGGGTGCGCCTTCGGTCTGCCCCTGGTCCTCGACCCTCGCGTGGGGCACCCTGGTGGCATGCCCAGGAACAAGCGGCAGGCCCCGGACACGGGCGACCGCGAGCGTGCGCAGGCGCTCGCCGAGTACTCCGTCTGGCTGGAGGCACCGGGAGCGGGCGCGGATCCGGTCACGGCGCGGGGCGTCGACGTCACCTCGGAGACCCAGCTCGTGGACGCGCTGCTGCGTCTGAAATCCTCACGGCTCGCGAGCGACGACGTCGGCGAATGGACGGGCCCGGTGATCGAGCAGCTGCTCACGCAGTTGGTCCCGCGCACCGTCATCCAGGTCCGCGAGGCCTCGATGGACCTGGTCCCGGCCCTCACCCGCTTCTTCGTGTTCCTCCAGGAGACCGGGCGCTGGTCGCGCCGCTCGATGCGTCCCGAGGCCGCCGCGCGCACGCTCGCCGACCTCGAGTTCGCGGTGCTCGAGGCGGCCGACGACCCCTCTCGCCGCTCCTTCTCCACGAACCTCATCGGCTACGGCCTCGAGCACGGCCTGGACCCGCGCGACGAGGCCGCGCTCATGGGGTACATCGACTGGTACGACTCGCTGCCCGATGACGAGCGCACCCAGCTCAGCCGGACGGGCCGCCTCACCGACCCTTCCGTGCCGTACGACCCCGCGACGATGCGCGCCCAGCCGGGGGATCACGACGGGATCGCGGAGGTCGACCGCCTCCAGCGAGGGCCTTCATCCGACGCCCATCGAGGACCGCACGCCGCCGGCCGACGACAGCCACGCGACAGCCGCACGCGAGGCCACCACGGCGAGGATCCGGAGGAGCCGTGGCCGGTGTGGCCGCCCTCCCCTCACCGCGTGAGCGAGCCGACGCCCGAGACCCCACCGGGCCCGGGCCAGTCGGACGCTGAGGACATGGTGCTGCGCGCGGAGATGGCCGCGAGGGTGCCGTTCGTGCGCGCGGCCGTCGTGCTGCTCGAGACGGTCGGCAGCGGCATCACCGTGACCTCCACGGCGGGGCTCGATCGCGCCGCGACGAGCAGGGTCCTCGCCCATCTGGGCAGCGGGTCCGAAGCGCGGCCGAGGGACGTGCGGTCGATGTGGGAGGCGCCCGGGATCGTGGGCCCCTGGATCGCGCTGCTCGACGGAGGGTGGCTGGTCCGCGAGGGCCGACGGGTCGTCCCCGATGCTCCGGCCGACGGCGGCGTCGGCGCGGCGGGCGACGCGGACTCACCGCAGCTGCGCCCCACGACCGCGGAGCCCGAGGAGTTCCTCCGCTTCGCGCGCGCCGTGATCGTCAGCCTCCTCGCCGGCCTCGGCATGCGCGGCCCCGAGGAGGGCGGTCTGCGCGGACTGCCCGAGACGCTCTCCGCGCTGCGTGCGGCGTGCGGACCCGACGGCGCAGAGGTGACCACGGGGCCCGACGGGGACGACGTCCGCGCCGACCTCGAGGAGCTCGCCGCGGTCGGCCTGCTCCGCCGCGAGGGGGAGCGCTTCGTCGGCGCCCCGATCCTCCATGTCGCGCTCGACGAGGCCGAACGGATCCTGGAGGAGGCGGGCCGCCGACGCGGGACCCCGTGAGGTCCCGCGCCGCGCTCAGCTCACCGTCGCAGCCACACCGTGGTCGCGCCCGGCAGCGTGCGCGCCGCGTCGGCCGCATCATCGGCGCCCCCGAGCTCCCCGCTCGCCACGAGCACCTCGCCCGAGGGCAGCGGGACCTCGGCGTCGCCGAAGTTCGTCGCGCAGACCCAGCCGCCCTCGCGCTCGAACACGAGCACGTCGCCACCTGAGAGCGCATCGCCGCCTGAGAGCACGTCGCCGCCTGCGGGCACCTCGCCACCTGCGAGCACATCGTCCCAGGTGAGCGTCTCCGCGCCCTGCAGCTCGCGGCGCAGGTGCAGCGCCCGCCGGTACATCTCGAGGGTCGACGTCGGATCCTCGGACTCCGCCTCGACGGAGAAGTCCGCGAACCACGACGGCTGGGGGAGGTGCGCGCCGCCCTCGCCGAAGCCGAACGATGCACCGCCGCGGGTCCAGGGCAGGGGGACGCGGCAGCCGTCGCGGCCCAGGCCGTCGGCGCTGCGGGTCTCGGGAGTGGTGCGCAGGAACGCGGGGTCCTGTCGCTGCTCGTCGGGGATCTCGGCCACCTCGTGCAGCCCCAGTTCCTCGCCCTGGTACAGGTAGGCGCTGCCGGGCAGAGCCAGCTCGAACAGGGTCGCCGCGCGGGCGCGCCGCAGACCCAGCTCGCGGTCGATGCCGTCGTCGGGCCCGCCCGCGGCGACCCAGTCGGCGCCCTGCTTGCCGGGCCGGCCGGCGCGCGGCGGCAGGCCGTAGCGGGTCGCGTGGCGCACCACGTCATGGTTGGAGAACACCCAGGTGCTCGACGAGCCCGTGCGCGCGGACTGGGCGAGGTTCTCGGTGACGATGCGGCGGTAGTCCGCCGCGTCGAAATCGGCCTCGAGCAGGTCGAAGTTGAACGCCTGGCCCAGGCCCTGCGGGCTCGCGTAGCGGGCGCGGCGCTCGGCCGATCCCACCCAGGCCTCCGCGACCGCGGTGCGCGGCGGGGAGTACTCCTCGAACACGCGCCGCCACTCGGCGTAGATCTCGTGGACCTCGTCGCGGTCCCACAGCGGGTGGTCGCCGTCCTGGGGCATCGCCTCGAGCTCGGCGGCGCTCGGCAGGTCCTCGCCGAGGTCCTTGGCGAGCGCGTGGGCGACGTCGACCCGGAAGCCGTCGACCCCGCGGTCGGACCAGAACCGCAGCGTGGTCAGGAAGTCCTCGCGCACCTCGCGGTCCGCCCAGTTCAGGTCGGGCTGCTCGGTCGCGAACAGGTGCAGGTACCACTGGCCGTCCTCGACCCGGGTCCACGCGGGCCCGCCGAAGATCGACTCCCAGTCGGCCGGGGGCAGCTCGCCGTGCTCGCCCCGCCCCTCGCGGAAGATGTAGCGCTCGCGCGCACGGGAGCCGCGGCCCGCGGCGAGGGCCTCCTGGAACCAGGCGTGGCCGCTGCCGGTGTGGTTGGGGACGAGGTCCACGATCAGCCGCAGGCCGGCCGCGTGCAGGGCCGCCGAGAGCTCGTCGAAGTCCTCGAGCGTGCCGATCCTCGGGTCGACGTCGCGGTAGTCGTCCACGTCGTAGCCGCCGTCGGCCAGGGCCGAGGGGTAGAAGGGGCTGAGCCACACGGCGTCCACCCCGAGGTCCCGCAGGTAGGGGACGCGAGAGGTGATGCCCCGCAGGTCGCCGATGCCGTCGCCGCTGGCGTCCGCGAAGGAGCGCGGGTAGATCTGGTAGACGGCCGCCTGCCGCCACCAGGTCGGGTCGTCGACGAGCAGCTCGGCGGACTCGTCGAGGGGTCGGATGTCGGTTGCGGACTGGGAGGTCATGGGGTCCTTCGGGTCGGGGGAGCGGTCACTTCACGGCGCCCTGGGTGAGTCCGGAGATCACCCAGCGCTGCGCGAGCAGGTAGACGATGATCGCCGGGGCCATGGCCATGAGGTAGCTGGCGAAGGCGATGTTGTAGCTGTTGTTGAACTGGGTCTGGAACATGTTCTGCAGCACCGGCAGCGTCTGCAGGGTCGGGTCCGAGATGATCAGGCTCGGCATCATGAAGTCGTTCCACGAGCCCAGGAAGGCGAAGATGCCCACGGTCGCGGCCATCGGACCCAGCAGCGGGAAGATCAGACGCCAGTAGACCTGCCAGGTCGTCGCCCCGTCCACGCGCATCGACTCCTCGAGCGAGATCGGGATCGCCCGCAGGAACGCCGTGAACAGCATGGTGTTGAAGGCGAGGGCGAACACGATGTGCAGGATCGCCACGCCCAGCGGCGTGTCCAGGTGGATGATGCCGGTGAGCTGCACCTGCGGCAGGGCGACCACGGGGAACGGGATGAACATCGCCGCGAGCAGGTAGAAGAAGGACCAGCGGAAGAGCCGGCGATCCCAGTTGCGCACGATCGCGTAGGCGGCGAGGGAGGAGATCACGATCTCCCCGGCCACCGCGAGCAGGGTGACGAAGCCGGAGACCGCGAGGGCGCGCGGGAAGTTCGTGAGCTGCCAGGCGTCCACGAACGCCTGGAAGGTCAGCGGCGCGGGGAGGGCGAAGGCCTCGCCCTCCACCGCCTGCGCGTCGGACTTCAGGGACATGTTGATCGTGACCAGCAGCGGCACCAGCACCGCGAGCGAGCACACGAGGAGGACGAGGGTCGCGGGCCAGTTGAAGCGCTCGCGCGAGCGGGCCGTCGGGCGCCTCCCGTCGGACGAACCGGACGCGGCGCCCGGGGTCGCGGAGGCAGGGGTGGTGGCGATGGTGCTCATGCTCCGAAGCTCGCTTTCCCGCGGGTGATGCTCAGCTGGATGACCGCGATGACGATGCTGATGAGGAAGAAGACGAAGGCGTTGGCCATCTGGTAGCCGTAGTCGCCGCCGGTGAAGCCCTTGAAGATCGACATGGCGACCGTGCGGGTCGCGGTGCCGGGGCCTCCGTCGGTGAGGCCCACGACGATGTCGTAGGCGTTGAGGTAGTTCTTGAAGCCCAGGATCGTGTTGATGACGATGAACCCGGAGACCAGCGGCAGGGTGATGTTCCACAGCCGCTTCGCGGGCCCGGCGCCGTCGATCGACGCGGCCTCGTAGACCTCGTCGGGGATCGTCACCAGGCCCGCGATGTAGATGAGCATCGTCGAGGGGATCGTCGACCAGGCGGTGACGACGACGATCGCGATCCAGGCCAGCGACTCGTCCGCGAGGATCGAGCTGGACAGCGACTCGATGCCCAACGCCGAGCCGATGCTGGGCAGCGTCGTGGAGAACAGGAACTTGAAGACGAAGGCGATGATGATCCCGGAGATCACCATCGGCAGCACGAACACCGTGCGCAACGCCGCCTGCAGGCGGATCCGCGAGGTCAGGCCCAGGGCGAGGATGAACGCGAGCACGTTCACGACGACCACGGTGACCAGCGCGAATCCGAGCGTGAACAGGTAGGCCGAGACGATGCCCTGGTCGCGGAACATCGCCACGTAGTTGCGCAGGCCGATGAACTCCCAGTCGCCGAACCCGATCGAGTTCGTGAAGGAGTAGGCGAAGCCGAGCACGGCCGGCAGGGTGATCGCGAGGGTGAAGATCGCGAGCGCCGGGAAGAGGAACAGGTAGTAGACGGGATCGACGCGGCGGGTGCTTCGGCTGCGGCTGTCCCTGCGGGCCCCGCGCTTCCGCGTGGTGTCGGCGGACCCCGTGGAGGGGTCGGCGACGGTGGATGTCGTCGTTGACATGGTGCGGTGTCCTTGCGTGTCGAGGGGAGGGGTCAGGAGCGGTAGGCGAGGCTCGCGAAGTCGTTGTCGACCTTCGCGAGGATCGTCTTCGGGTCCGCGCCGAACAGGATCGACTGCAGATAGTTCGTGAAGGGGATCGTGGTGGGGATGAACTGCGAGGCGCCCTGGTAGAAGGCGGCGTCGTCGTAGTACTTCTGCATCGGCGCGATCCGGGGGTCCTTCGCGGGCGGGGCGTCCTTGGTGGTGCCCATCGCCAGCAGCGCCTTGTTGTAGGGGTCCATGACCTCGGGCGTCATCAGGAACGAGAGGAGCTCGCGCGCTTCGTCCTTGCGGTCCGCACCCTCGGGGATCCACAGCGAGAGGTCGATGTTCACGCGGATCTTGAGGTCGGCGGGATCGTCGGTCACGGGCAGCGGGAAGCAGGAGAGATCCTCCGTGCTGCCTGCCTTCTCGATCTCGGCGAGCGCCCACGGCCCCTGCAGGAGCATCGCGGCCTCGCCGTTGCCCATGGCCGTGTTGCCGTCGCCGTAGAAGCGGGAGGCCGCATCGTCCTGGTGGTACTTCTTGAGGACGAGCATCCGCTCGATGGGCTTCAGCATGTCCTTCTGGAAGGAGGTGTCGGAGTCGGGGCCGACGTCCTCGCCCAGCTCGTTCACGCGCTGGAAGAAGCCGCGCACGTCCATCATCCCGCCGATGGTGTAGTCGAACAGGCCCTGGCTGACGGTCCACGGGTCCCCGAAGGTGCCGTAGATCGGGGTGATGTCGGCCTTCTGGAGCTTCTCGCAGACCTCGGTGAACTCGTCCCAGGTGGTGGGGATCTCGAGGTGCTGCTCCTCGAAGATGCGGCGGTTGTAGATCACCGCGGCGCCCGCGACGGAGAACGGGATCACCGAGGTGCGGCCCTCGTAGCCGGGGTACCAGTTCACGAGCTCCTGGACGTCGTCCCTGATCAGCACGGCCTCCGGCATGTCCGCGAGGTCGGAGAGGGCGCCGCGCTCCATGAACCGCGCCATCTCGAGGTTGTAGTTCTGGCAGGCGATGTCCGGCGGGTTCTTGCGCACGAAGCTCGCCGAGAGGTTCGTGGCGATGTCATGGACCACGCTGATGTCCTGGTGCTCCTTGCGGAACGTCCCCAGGAGGTCGTCGAAGTACTGGATGGCCTCGCGCTTGGACTGGTAGAAGATCACGGATCCGCTGGACCCGCCTGATCCGCCGTTCCCGCCGCATCCGGCGAGGCCCGCGGCGGCGAGCAGGCCGCCGGCGGCCAGCAGTCCGCGACGGCTCAGCGGCGAGCGGGGTGGGGAGGAGGGGGACATCTGCGTCTCCTTCGAGGGATGGTGTGAGCGAGCCGCTCTCTGCAGGCTCGCCACTCGTCGACCCAGTAAATATAGAACATAGATTTACGGCCTGCATGAATTATGTGGAGGTGCTCCGGTACTGTCAAGGCATGTCCGCAGGCTCCGCTCGATCACCGCGTCTCCTGCGGCACATCAACAGTGGCGAGCTGCTGCGGTTCGCCCTGGCCAGCGGCGAGTTCACCGCGGCGGAGGCGATGTCCGCGAGCGGCCTGACGCGGGCCACGGTGCTCGGCGTGTGCGGGGACCTCGTGGCTGCGGGTTGGCTCGAGGAGGTCGCCGATTCGCGCGCCGCGGGACTGTCCACCCGGGGCCGGCCCGCTCGCCGCTACCGACTGCGTGAGGACGCCGGCGTGGTGGTCGGCGTGGATGCGGGGGAGCAGGGCTTCGCGGCCATCGCGGCGGACCTGCGCGGTGCGGTCCTGGGCCGCGGCCGCCGACACGTGGACCCCTCCGAGGTCGATCGCGACGGGCGAGTCGCTCTCGTGCGCGAGCTCGTGGACGAGGTCCTCGAGCAGGCGGGCCGCAGCGAGGACGCACTGCTGCTCACCGTCGTCGGCATTCCGGCCCCTGTCGATGCCGAGGGGCGCTCGCCGGACGACGACGGCGCCTTCTGGGGCATCATGAACGCCGGCTTCCAGGATCACCTCGCAGGCAGCGTCGTCATCGAGAACGATGCGAACCTCGCCGCGATCGCCGAGCATGCCCACGGCCCTCGGGCGCACATGGCCGCTCTGCTCACGGGAGAGCGCTTCGGTGCGGGCCTCATCGTCGACGGCCGCCTGCTGCGGGGCAGTCGCGGCGGCGCCGGCGAGATGCGCTTCCTGACCCTCATCGCGGGGGACGACCCCGATGCCGGAGCGGTCGATGGGCTCGGCGCCCTCGCCCGCCGCTGGGCGGTCGGAGAGCTCGCGCGCAGCGATGCCCCGTCGACGCTGCGCGCGCACGACCCTGCGGATCTCGATGCCGAGCAGGTGATGGCCGCGGCGGCCGACGGCGATGTCCTGGCCTCGGGCATCGTGCGGCGACTCGGTGATCGCCTCGCACATGTGGCCGTGGCGCTGGAGAGCCTGCTGGACGTCGAGAGGATCGTGATCGCCGGAGGCTTCGCCCCCTCGGTCGGCCCGGTGCTCGGGCATGCGCGCTCCGTGCTCGAGGCCGACTTCTTCCCGCCGTTCCCGGAGCTGGTCGCGAGCACGCTCGGCCGGGACGTCATCGTGTGCGGCGCGATCGAGTTCGCCCTCTCCCGCATCCGCGAGGAGCCGCTGGACTTCCTGCCGGCGGGGGCGGACCGCGAGGCGCGAGGACTCGCGCCGGGTGCGCCGGTCTGAGACAGGCTTCTGTCGATCGCGCCCTTCCTACTATGTTCGGACAAACTTGTTCGGACAGAGGAGGGCATATGCGATGGGGACTGGTGGGCTACGGAGTCGGCGGCAGGTACTTCCACGCCCCGTTCATCCGGGCGGCAGACGGAGTCGAGCTCGCAGGTGTGGTCGCCCGAGCGGAGACCACGCGTGCCCGGGTGCGAGAGGATCTGCCGGGCACTCCGATCTACGGGAGCCTGGCGGAGATGCTCGGCTCCGGTGCGCTCACGCCCGGTGTCGACGCCGTCACCATCACCACGCCGCCGGCGACCCGTCGCGACCTGGTCCTGGAGGCGATCGCGGCGGGCGTCCACGTGGTCGCGGACAAGCCGTTCACCCCCGCGGCTCCCGCCGCGAGAGAGCTCGCCCGCGCGGCCGACGACGCCGGGGTGATGCTCTCTGTCTTCCACAACCGGCGATTCGACGCCGACCTGCGCACCCTCCGCGGTGTCCTGGATAGCGGGCGGCTGGGTGAGCTGTGGCGCGTGCACTCCCGCTTCGACCTCGACGAGCCGCTCCTGCTCGAGGCCGGCCCGGACGGTGGTCTCCTGCGCGATCTCGGCACCCACCTCGTGGACCAGATGATGTGGCTGCTGGGGCCGGTGGCGGCGGTCCACGCGCACCTCGATCACGTCGACCTTCCCGAGGGTCGCACGGATGCCTCGTTCGTGCTCGATCTCCAGCACGCCTCGGGCGTGCGCTCGTACGTCTCCTCGAGCAAGCTGAACCATCTCGCGGAGCGGACCCTGCGGGCCTACGGTGCACGGGGCTCGTACGCGGTGACGAGCGCCGACGTCCAGGCGCAGGCGGTGTTCGCGGGTGAGGATCCCGCTGCGGACCGTGTGGGCTGGGGGTATGACATGCCCGAGAACGCGGGAGTGCTCCGCACCGCGGAGGGAGAGGAGCGGGTCGCTTCCGCCCAGGGCGCCTACTTCGCCTTCTACGAGCAGTTCGCGCGCGCCTGCGCGGGCGACGGACCCGCCCCCTCGCCGGCCGACGAGGGCGTGGCCGTGCTCGCCGTGCTCGATGCCGCCCGTCGCAGCGCGGGGACGGGGCGGGTGGAGCCGGTCGAGCGGGTGTAGCCGGCGCAGGCGTCCCTCAGGCCGCGAGCGCCTCGCGGATCCCGGGGATCACCTCGACGTGCCCGCCCACGCGGTAGGCGACGGCGGGATCGTAGGGTCCGAAGCGCAGGGGCATGCCTGCCTCCTCGGGCGTGCGGTCGGCCTTGCGCCCGTTGCACTCGCGGCAGGCGGAGACCAGGTTCGTCCAGCTCGAGGCGCCGCCGCGGGAGACCGGCATGATGTGGTCGACGGTGGCCAGCAGCGCGGAGCAGGGTGGCGTCTTGGAGACGCTGCGCCCGCAGTAGGCGCAGGTCCAGTGGTCGCGCTCGTGGACGGCACGGAAGGAGAAGCCGACGGAGCGGCGGCCCTCGCCCTCGACCCATGCGCCGCTCAGCTCGCGCGTCAGCTCCAGGGCCATGGGGACGATGTCATCGCCGGCCAGAGTCAGCTCGACGGGGTCCGCGACGCCGCGCCGGATCATCCCGAACGCGTGCCGGACCGAGGTCGTGTGCAGCAGCTCGCCGATCCCGGTCGCCGGGTCGTACCCCTTGTTGAAGACCTTCACCACGGACATCGCTGCCACCTCCTGCCGCCGTGCGGCGGTGCGCCCGCGCGAGTGGATTCCCGCGGGACACGCTTGCATCGTTGCGCGTCGGGGTGCCGGAATCAACCGATTTCGCGCACTCGTCCCCCGCGTGTCGTCTGGGTGTTCCCCGAGGAGATGGCGTTTCGTCGTGCCCTGTCGTGCTCTCTTCTGCAGGGCGGGGCAGCCGTTCCTCCCCAGCGCTCCGCTGTCCACATTCCTCGTCAGCCCCTCGCGGTCGCCGACGGAGGCGGGGAGTCTCGGGCCATGACGCACACGACGCACGCACCCATGGACCCCGCCGACTCCGAGGACGCCGACCGCATCTCCGGCGCCGAGGACGCCGACTTCTGGGAGGGCCATCCCTGCGGCCGCACCTGGTGGGAGGGTGGTGAGGCGCGTCCCTTCGAGGACGACGTCGCGACGCCGTGGTTCCTGCCTCCGACGTCCTCCCTTCTCGAGGAGGAGGAGATCGACGACCTCGAGTGGGTCCGGCAGGCGGCCGCGATCCCCTTCGTCCAGCGCTGCCGGCTGCTGCGCGACTACGTCGGCGACGGGCGGCCCCTCACCGACAGCGGAGTGCTGCCCAATGCCGCGGTCCGCGAGCTCAAGCAGCGGGCCGGGATCGTCCGCCCCGGCGGTCGGCTGCGGGAGATCCCCGAGCTGTTCGGGCCGTGGGTCGTGCTGCTGAACCTGGGCGTGCTCGTCGAGGACGACAGCCGCAGGGTGCGCCGCTGCAGTGCGGAGCGCCGCAGGGTCCGAGGGGCGCTCGACGAGGCCGACGAGCCGCTGGGGGAGCTGGACGGCGAGGTCGACGGCGTCCTGGCGATCGCCGAACTGCTGCATGTCCTCAGCCGCTGCTGCCCCGGGCACGGGGGATTCCGTGACACGGGCCTCCTGCTCGAGTCCCTGCTCGCCGCGACCTGCGAGGACGGCGTCACATTGCCGGAACTCCCTGCCGACGGGTGCCTCGACGAGGCCGCGATCGCGCGTCTCTTCCGGGGCATCGGCGCGAACTCCGCGATCACTCGGGTCCCGATCGACGAATGCCGAGGCGAGGTGGATCTGCAGGCGCTCGCCCATCTCGCCGACGCGCAGAGGGACCTCTTCCTGCTCCAGGCCTACGGGATCCTCGGTGTCTCCGAGCTCGGGCGGTCGGGCATCGTGTTCCGGGCGCCGCGACCCGTGCGCACAGCGGTCGCTCTCCTGGCACTGCGTCGTCAGCAGGAGGAGGACGACCGACGAGACGTGCGGGAGACATTCCCGCGGTAGGGGTCGCTGGAGAGGCCGCTGCGAGAGGTGCCGAAGCGAGAGGGGCTGTGGCACGGGCGCGGCGCGTGCCCCCGTCGGCCGATCGGGGGAGCAGGGGATCAGGCGATCAGGACGCCGCGTACCAGAAGCCCTCGAAGGTGTCCTTGTAGACCCGGTAGCCCAGGTTGGAGGTGTCGTAGCGGTAGGAGGCCAGGACCTCGCCGTCCGCGTCGCGCTCGGAGAACACGCCGGACTTCCCGGAGTTCACCACGGCGTTCTCGTGGATGCCCGCGCTGCCCAGGCGGAACACGTTGGAGACGACGGACGAGTAGGGCACCTCGACCGCGAGGTCCTCGGTATAGCTCCAGGTGTTCTCGTCCACGAGGTAGCGCAGCATGTGGCTCGTGCCCTCGAGCTCGTCCGTCGAGGCGTTGTCCGGGACCTCGTCCTTCCAGTCCACCTCGTTGCGGGTGCCCACGTACCAGTAGTTGTTGTTGAACATCTCCAGGTAGAACTGCCCGTCGGGCAGGGAATCGTCGTCGACGCGGTGCACCGAGTGCTGACCCGCATTGCCGATCATCGACCCGGAGGGCTCGAGGAACTTCCCCTCGTATCCGGTGCCCTCCCAGAGGCCCTCGGCCCCGAGCATCCAGCGCACCCTCGGCGTGGATCCGGCGTCCAGCGCGTTCTCGAGGGCGAAGGCCGTGGAGGTCTCGCGCGAGGACAGGTACATGACGTCGTCGATGATCTGGAGGGTGTTGATGTGGATCCAGTCCTCACCAGTCGCGACCGGGTCCCCGAGCTCGTCGCTGGTGCGGGTGTGCGCGAGCTTCTCGTACTCGGGGAACACCTTCTGGAGGTCGACCACCTGCTCGACCTCTCCCGTGCTCAGGTCCACACGGGTCACCCGGTCCTCGGAGCGTCCGCTGCTGGTGACAGAGGTCAGCACGAACGCGGCGTCGCCCACCACATCCAGGTCGTGGTGCACGGACTGCTTCCCGAGGTCGATGATCGTGCCGGCGTGGCCCAGGTGGTCCAGCACCGAGACCTGCGCGCTGCCCGTGGTGGTGACGATGCGGCCGTCCTCGACCACCAGATGGTGCTGGGCGGAGGTGGTGGAGGCGAGCTCGGCGCGCATGATGCCTGCGTTGTCCATGAGGAAGGAGTTGTTGCCTGGCCCGGAGATCCCGGACATGGCGAACAGGCCCTCGGTCAGCGCCTCCGCATCCTTCACGTCGGCCGAGATGGTCGAGGAGTAGCCCGACGCGGTGGTGGGCGTGCGGATGCTCAGCGACCCGCGCACGGCCTTCCCGCTCTTCGGGCGCCAGGTGAGGGCGAGGGTGTTGGTCGCTCCGGGGACCAGGCCGACGACCAGGCCTTCGAAACCCGACTCCGCATGGTTCGCGGCGGTCTTCGCGAAATCCTTCGCATCGGCGACGGCGTCGACGAAGGAGAGCTCGCCCGCCGAGTCGTCCGCGAAGTGCACGTAGAGCCCGGTGCGGGTGGTGCCGTAGGGGTCGAGCACCAGCAGTGGGTTCTGCGCGGTCCAGCCGCCCTCGGCCTTCTTCGCCTCGAGCGCCTCGTGCCGCGCCGTCTGCGTCGCCTCGGTGTACAGGTCGGGGTTCGACTCGCCGTCCTCGAGGTCGTAGGACACCTGCCAGATCGTCCAGTCCCCGCGCGCGTTCTCGAACTCGGAGATCGTCACCTGCGGCGTCTTCGCCGCAGCGTCCGAGGATCCGCCCGAGTCCTGGCAGCCGGCCAGCGCGAGCCCCGCGGCGCCCGCCCCCGCGCCGAGCAGGACGGAGCGCCGGGATGGCGTGCGGTGCGAGAGCGAGCGGTGCGAGAACGAGCCGTGGGAGAACGGTCGGTGGGAGAGGGGGCGGGCGTCGGCGCCGCGGGACGGGGTGTCCCGGGCAGGGGAGTGCGGTGCGGGTCGGTGCATCGGGCGAACGTAGCGAGCGTCCGTCGAGCCCCAGCTGTCGCCCGGCTGTGGATCGGCTGTGCGGACGACGCTCGACGATCATCGCGAACATTCCCACGTGGGGAGAACCTCTGGCCTCGGGCTTCGCGGACCGGTAGCGTCGGTCCCACGAACCCTCGAAAGGCAATCGACGATGACTGCTCGCGCGACCGCCGGCACGACCCTGCGCGCCACTGCCCAGGACGGCACCCACCCCCGCCCCACCCTGATCCGCGAGAGCTGGACCAGCCTCGACGGCACCTGGGCCTTCGCCCACGACGACGAGGACCGCGGCCTCGCCGAGCACTGGTTCACCGGCGGAACGGCGGGTGCGGGCGGATCGACGGACGCCGGCGGAGCAGCGGGAGCGGACGGATCGGCAGGCGCGTCCGCCGACCGCCCCGATCCGCTGGACCGGCAGATCCGGGTGCCCTTCGTCCCCGAGAGCGAGGCCTCCGGGATCGGCGACCGCGGCTTCCACCCCGTCGTCTGGTACCGGCGCACCGCCCGGGTCTCCCCGCCCGTGGGGCATCGCGCCCTGCTGCACCTCGGCGCGGTCGACCACGAGGCGATGGTGTGGGTCAACGGCCGCCTCGCCGGGCAGCACGCCGGGGGACAGACCGCCTTCACCGTCGACCTCACCGACCACCTCGCCGACGACGGCACCGCGGTGATCGTGGTCCGCGCCGCCGACGACCCCCACGACGTGGACCTGCCCCACGGCAAGCAGGACTGGGAGGAGAAGCCCCACGGCATCTGGTACGACCGCACCACCGGCATCTGGCGCAGCGTGTGGATCGAGATCGTGCCGGACCAGCACGTCACGGCCTTCACCGCCGAGACGGACCTCGCCCGCTGCCGCGTCGAGGTGGTCGTGGACCTGGCCCGTCGGCCCCGCCCCGGCACCCGGGTGCGCGTCGAGCTCAGCAGCACGACGGATCGCGGCACCGAGCAGCTCGGCGCGATCGAGCTCGACGCCGTGGAGCCCCGCGTCGCCGGCGCCGTGGAGATCTCCGCACTTCGCAACACCCAGGCCCGCGACCGCCTGCTGTGGCGACCCGGCCACCCGCACCTCGTGGACGCCCGCATCCTCGTGCTCGCGAGCGACGACGACGGCGCGGATGCGGGCGCGGGCGTCGTCCGAGACGAGGCCTTCGGCTACCTGGGTCTGCGCACCGTCGGGGTCGACCGGGGCTGGTTCCTGCTCAACGGCGAGCCCTGCTACATGCGATCCGTCCTGGAACAGGGTTTCTGGCCGGACACGCACCTCACCCCGCCGTCGGCCGATGCCTGCCGTGAGGAGGTCGGGCTGATCCTCGACCTCGGCTTCAACGCAGCCCGCATCCACCAGAAGACCGAGGACCCGCGCCTGCTGTTCCAGGCCGACCGCCAGGGTCTGATGATCTGGGGCGAGACCGCGAACGCCTATACGTACTCGCCGCGCGCCGTCGCCGCGCTCAGCTCCGAGTGGGCCGAGATCGTCGCCCAGTACCGCGCTCACCCGAGCATCGTCACCTGGGTGCCGATCAACGAGAGCTGGGGCGTGCGCGACCTCGCCGACCACCCCGGACAGCGCCAGCTCGCCCTCGCCATGACCGCCCTGACCCGGGCCCTCGACCCGAGCCGGCCCGTCGTCTCCAACGACGGCTACGAGCACACCGGCGGCGACCTGCTCACCGTCCACGACTACTGCACCGACCCGCCCCGGCTGCGCGCCCACTACGCCGACGCCGCCGCCCTCGAACGCACGATCACCGGCATGGGCCCGCAGGGGCGCAGGCCCGTCCTCGACGGCGCGAGCGAGCTCGGCCCCGACGCCCCCGTGATGCTCACCGAGTTCGGCGGCATCGCCTTCGCCGTGGCCGAGACCTGGGGATACGCGGTCGTCGGCAGCGAGGAGGAGTTCACCGAGCGCGTCGGCGGACTGTTCGAGGCCGTCACCGCGAGCCCCGTCCTCGCCGGCTTCTGCTATACCCAGCTCACCGACACGCAGCAGGAGGCCAACGGTCTCGCGACCGCCGACCGTCGGCCGAAGCTCGATGCCGCGGTGATCCGCGGCTTCGTCACCGGGGAGGCCGGCGCATGAGCGCCGCTCCCACATCGGGCTCCGCGTCCGACGGCACCTGGAACCCGCTACCCGACGTCGCGGCCACCCTCCCGCTCGGCGCGATCCGGCCGCGCGGCTGGCTCGAGCGGCAGCTGCGGCTGCAGGCCGACGGGATCACCGGACGTCTGCCCGAGGTCTGGCCGGACGTCGGCCCCGACAGCGGCTGGCTCGGCGGGGACGGCGAGAGCTGGGAGCGCGGCCCCTACTATCTCGACGGACTCGTCCCCCTCGCGCACGTGCTCGGCGACGAGCAGCTCATCGCCCAGGCCCGGCCCTGGATCGAATGGATGCTCGGCTCCCAGCGCGAGGACGGCTTCTTCGGGCCGACGGCCGACGAGGACTGGTGGCCGCGCATGGTCGCCGCGAAGGTGCTGATCCAGCACGCCGAGGCGACCGGCGATGCGCGCGTCGTCCCGTTCCTGCTGCGCTGGCACCGCTTCCAGCTCGCGCACCTGCCCGCGCGCCCGCTCGCGCAGTGGGCGAAGGCGCGCGGCGCCGAGGACGTGCTCACGATCGCCTGGACCCGCGCACACCTCCCGGCGGAGCAGGCGGAGGCGAGCGACCGGCTCGAGGACCTCGCCCGCCTCGTCCTCTCCCAGACCTTCGACTGGGACACCCACCTCATCGAGCGCGTCATCACCGGTCAGGCCCAGGTCTCCGCCCACTCGGCCCATGGCGTGAACGTCGCGATGGGGCTCAAGGCCGGCGCCGCCGCCCAGCTCGTCGACGGCGACCCCGGCCATCGTGCGCGCACCGAGGAGGCCCTCGCGCACCTCATGCGCTGGCACGGCCAGGCCCACGGCTGGTTCTCCGGCGACGAGTGGCTGGGCGGCCGCGAGGCGACCGCCGGCATCGAGACCTGCCTGGTCGTGGAGATGATGCACACCGTCGAGGTGCTCGCGACGGTGCACGGCGATGCCGTGCAGGGCGACCGGCTCGAATCCCTCGCCTTCAACCTGCTCGCGGCCTCGTGCGATCCACGGATGCGAGCCCACCAGTACCACCAGCAGGGCACCCAGATCGAGGTCTCCGTCGCCCACCGCGACTGGTCGTTCTCGAGCGACGACGCGAACATGTTCGGCCTCGAGCCGCACTTCGGATGCTGCACCGCGAACCTCCACCAGGGCTGGCCCAAGTTCGCCGCCAACCTCTGGGTGCGCGACCCCGACGGCGGCCTCCGCGCCGTCGCCTACGCTCCCTGCACGATCGACGTCGACGCGGACGGCACGCCCCTCCACCTCGACGTGATCACCGACTACCCGTTCCGCGACAGCGTGCGGATCCTGGTGCGCGGGGGAGACCGGTCGGGACCGGCCGCCGCGGAGGACGCCGAGATGCCGCTGCGCCTGCGCATCCCCACCTGGTGCGATGCGCCGCGACTCGTGGTGGACGGCGAGGAGATCCCGGTCGAACCGTCGGCCGACGGGCACGTGGAGCTGCGCCGCGCCTGGCACGGCGAGACCACCATCGAGCTCACGCTGCCGATGCGCGCCCGCGTCGAGCGGCGCGAGAGGCAGGCCGCCGCGGTGCACGTGGGCCCGCTGGTCATGGTCGCGACCCCGGGCGAGAACTGGGTGGAGGTTCCGGACGCCCCCGGCCTGGGGGAGTGGGAGATCCGCCCGCGGGGGAACTGGAGCTGGGCGCTCGCCGACGTGGAGCAGGCAGGTGCCTGGCAGATCGGCCACGGCGAGATCCCCGCCGCTCCTTTCGCCGCGGGAGAGGCCCTCACCCTCGAGGCCCGCGGCAGCCGCCTCTCCCAGTGGCAGGCGGACGGCGCCTCGGCGACCCCGCCACCGGCGAGCCCGGTGCTCGAGCACGGTCCCGTGCACGGGCTGCGCCTCGTCCCCTACGGCACGGCGCGCCTGCGCGTCATGGAGTTCCCGGTGATCGGGGCGTGGCTCAGCGACGGCAACGAGGACGAGTTCTGATACCTATGGGGCCATGGAACCCCTGAACCGGTCGACCTTCTCCCCGCTCACGCAGATCGGGGTCTCCGCCCCGCCCACCCCTGGGATGATCCATCTGGGGCTCGGGAACTTCCATCGCGCCCACACCGCGGTGTACACCGCGCGGGCGATGGAGGCCGCGGGCGGGGACTGGGGGATCAGCGCGTTCGGGCACCGCAGCCGAGCCGTCGTCGACGCCATGACCGCCCAGGACGGCCTCTACTCGGTGCTGCAGCTGTCCCCGCAGGGCGAGAGCGCGCAGGTCGTCGACGTGCACCGACGCTTCGGGATCCTCACCGAGGACCCCGCGGCCGTCGTCGCGGAGATCGCCGACCCCGCACGCAGGATCCTCACCCTCACCGTCTCCGAGGGCGGCTACGGCTGGTCGCCCAACGCTCGGGGCCTGGACCTCGAGGACCCGGCCATCCGCGCCGACCTCGCCGCGGGAACGGGGGCGGGCCCGGGATCCGGCGACGCCCCGCGCACGGTCATCGGCGCGATCGCCCGGGGCATCGAGCGCCGCGCCGCGAGCGGCGAGCCGTTCACGATCCAGTCCTGCGACAACCTCCAGGGCAACGGCGACGTCGCCCGCGCCGTCGTCACGCAGTTCCTCCAGGAGGCCGGGGCCGACGAGGACGTGCTGCGCTTCGCCGGCACCCGCGTCGGCTTCCCGAACTCGATGGTCGACCGCATCGTGCCCTCGACCACGGACGACACCCGACGCAGCGTCGAGCGCCTGCTGGGCGTGCGCGACGAGGCCCCGGTGCGCACCGAGGAGTTCACCATGTGGGTCATGCAGGAGGACCACCCCGGCGGCCGACCCGGCTGGGAGGCCGGCGGCGCCGTGATCAGCGACCAGGTGGATCGCTACGAGCTCGTGAAGCTGCGCCTGGTCAACGCCTCGCAGTCGCTCCTCGCCTACCTGGGCGTGCTGCAGGGGATCCCCACCATCCCCGGCACCTGGCGGCGCCCGGCCGTGCAGGACACCGTGCTCGCGCAGATCCGCCGCGACGCCCTGCCCACGATCCCGCTGCCCGACGGCCTGGATCCGGAGGAGTACATCGCCTCGCTGGTGCGGCGCTGGGAGAACGTGCCGCTCGCGGACTCGACCTCCCGCATCGCTTCGCTCGGCTCCATCCGCCTGCCCCAGCGCATCCCGGTCGCCGCGCTCCAGCACCTGCGCCAGGGGCGCATGCCGCACGTGTTCGCCCTGCTCATCGCCGGATGGATCGCGACGACCGTCCAGCCCGACGGTGTGGCCGTCACCCCTGAGATGGAGGCGGTCGACGAGCCCGCGCGCGAGCGCATCCTGCGCTCCGTCGGCTCCGCGACCGCTCCGCGCGAGATCGCCCGCGCCGTGCTCGACGCGGGCTTCCTGGGGCACGACCTGCCCCGCGAGGAGGCGTTCACCGAGCGCGTCGGCAAGCTGCTCGAGGTGATCGCCCGCCACGGCATCGAGGCGGCGATGAAGGACGCAATCTAATCCTCCCTTTCGAGATTGAAGGCGACGAGCCTTGTTGCACAAAAGGTTGGAATAGAAATGCGAATTAACCGTCGATTGTCGCGACGGCGCGTAGTTGATTAAATTCCCCACACCCGATCCAGTGCCTCATCGGCGAGAAGTTCTGCACGGCGTGAGATGTCCTCTCTGCTCGGCACTAGAATTCCATCCGCTTTCCACCGCATAAGCTCAAGGTCAAAGTAAACACTACCAGCCTCGAGAGCGGGCAATTTTGCTCTGTAGTCCCCGTTCCCCAAGTTCCCGTTGAGTCCTTCTGTCAGGAGTGCGAGATTTCCGATCGAATATATCGGATCATCGTGCCCTTCCGTTGCGAGCGACTGGGGCTTAATGTGCTCTATGGACCAGGATTCTCCAGTTTGCCCGGCTGGCAGCAATTGCCGGCTTTTAGCGAAGGAAATCAACACGTATGCGATGAATATGCGTCGAGCTCGCAGCTTCTGAGACTGCTTGAGTTGAAGGTTTGGAGCGTAGAATAGGGCGCGAAACGCCTCGCGCGCGCGCAACCTAGACGGTAGGCTAGCGTTGAGCTTGTCTCTCAGATCGGCAATTGCCGCGGCGACGTCCGCCCGGGTACTCGCCTTCTCGAGGCGGACAGCGAATCGATTATATCGTGCACGCGTGCCTCCGGTCGATCCACTATTCGTCAACGCTGTGAACTGGAAATGGAACTTTTCGACCAAACTTACTACGTCGATCAACTGCGTCTTTGTTATCAGCGTTGTCTCTGAAAATTTGCGAGCGACTGCGAGGAGCGTTGAATTCGCGACCGAAACGTTAAAAATTGCTAGAGCGCGCACGCTGTCAACGAACTCAGGAACAGCGAATGGATTTCGAGAACCGCGCTGTGGTGACTGTGCCGGAACAGATTCGTCCTCAAGCCACTGATATGTTTTTGCGTCCACTTCAAGTTCCTGTAGGAACGCCAAATGTGCACGTGGGCTTCCGGCGACGACCTTGCTGATGGCCTTGAAAAGCTCGGGCTCCTTGAGCGCGTCTCGCCGGGAATTCCAGGACTGCCAGATAAATCGATCTGCGGTGTCGGTTGACCCTCTAGTGCTCTCTACCTGACTGATGAGTCTTTCCCATCGGCGCGAGATGGCGCCGCGATCCGATGCGTCGGAAGCTCCGCCTCGAATAAGGAGGTTCTTAACGAGGTCAGTCAATCGTAATTCTGACCCTCTGGTGTTTAATGTTTCGAACACCAGAAATCCGTCTTCTTCCGATGCAAGCTCCACTTGAATAACCCGTGCCTTCAAGGCGTTTGCACGTAGAGCCTTGAGTCGTTCGACCTGTTCGTCCGGCGACAGGCCATCCAGTTCTGAAAGCACTTTCGACTCGAAGAAGGCGCGTGCCGCACCGATTCTCTGGGCGCTCCCGTTCCACTGAGCCCCCGAAGGGATTGCTGTCGGTTTCTGAATTATCTCATAGAACATGTCTTCTGGTCGTTCCAGGACGCGATGCTCTTCGCCGTCGTCATCGGATACCAATAGGTACTTTTGAGTCGTGGCAGATTGGTTCTTGGCGGCTAGCGACGCCGCGGCGTCGGTCGAGCCGAAATCGTGCGTGATTTTGTCGAAGGCGTCTCGTACGACCGATAGCAAAATGGCGCTGGTGGTTAACCGCTGTTGGCCATCGATGATCGAGTACGTGTCGTTGAAGAGTTCCCGCTTTTCGCTTACCCATGTTACCGTAGAGCCAAAAAAGAAGTCACCCTTGGCGAGGATTACGTCATCCCAGAAGTCCACTAGTTGGTCGATCGACCAACTATAGGGGCGTTGGAAGTTTGGCACGCTGTAAAGGCACTGTTGGAAGCAAGATTGGGTTGTCCGTGTCTTGCTAGCGATCGGTATGAGATCGGATACCTCGGTCGACTCTGCCACTGTTCCTCCTTGCGTCCAGTGAAAGTTCCGTACATGTGATGCGGATCATAGCACGAATCTATTCGCCCCGCTATTGTTAGGAGAACCGGGGTGCAGGGTGCCAGCGAGGCTCGCGATCGCTTGTGCGAAACGTCGATGTTGCGAAATCTAACGACCTGATCGAAAGGCCGTGAACCCGCTGGGCCCGAGGCGTTCGAGCTCCTCGCGCAGCAGAGCGCCGAGCTCCGCGCGCCGCTCCTCGTCCATGCGCTCGGTGGGCCCGGTGATGCTCACGGCCGCGGCCCGGCCGTCGAAGCGCAGCGCGGCGACGCCCACGCAGGCGATCCCCTGCTCGTTCTCCTGGACCTCGGCGGACCAGCCGCGCTCCCTCGCCTCGTCGACGACCTCCTGCAGACGAGCCGGCGACACGACCAGGCCGCCGTCGGCCGTCGTCGCCTCCGCGTAGGGGGCGAGAGCGGGGCCAGGAACGCCCTGCGCGGCGAGCATCGCCCGCCCCAGGGCCGTGCGCGCGGCAGGCGCCCGGCTCCCCACGCGCGACCACACCCGCAGGGTGCGCTCGGGCTCGACCTTGTCGAGGTACAGCACGTTCGTGCCGTCCATCGTCCCCAGGTGCACGAGCTCCTGGGAGCTGCGGCTGATGCTCGCCAGCACGGGGGAGAAGAGGGCGGGCAGATGATCTCCGCGCGCATAGCGCTCGGCGAGGACGATGGGCGCGCTGCCCAGGCGGTATCGCTGGTCGGAGGGGTCCTGGATGGCGAAGCCCCGGTGCGCGAGGGCCTGCAGGATGCGGTGCGAGGAGGCCTTGTGGAAGCCGCTCGCCTCCGCGATCTCGCGCAGCATGAGGCCGTCGGGCCCCGCCTCGGCGAGCACGTCGAGCAGCACGAGCGCCTTGTCGACGCTGCCGACGGGGGAGGGGGACGTCGGGTCGGAGCCAGGGGCTGTCGGCATGGGGGCCTTCCGGATCGGTGGGCGAGCCGTGCCCCGCGACGGGGAGCGGACGGCACGTGGTCGGCGATGACCAGGGTGCGGGCGCGATCTTGCCGGGCCCGCGAGGCGGGCCTATAGTGATCACGCATTGCGGAACTGGCGTTTCAGGATACAAAACGATGGGCGATTCCGCCACCGGAACCACAGAAGTCGCCGACACCGGCGCCGCGCGGCCCGCGCGAGGAGGAACGACGATGAAGTCCTTGGTCATCCATGGCGCGGAGGACATCCGCTATGAGGATCAACCTGTGGCCGAGCCCGCCGAGGGCCAGGTGCGCCTGCGCGTGAAGTA
The DNA here is from genome assembly GCF_016623465.1 of Brachybacterium halotolerans. Lineage (GTDB taxonomy): Bacteria > Actinomycetota > Actinomycetes > Actinomycetales > Dermabacteraceae > Brachybacterium > Brachybacterium halotolerans. Next base: position 891,615 of record NZ_JAEDAJ010000001.1, on the reverse strand, counting down.
CGTGGGCATCTGCGGCTCCGACCTGCACTACTACTACCTCGGCCGCAACGGCGAGAACCTCGTGCGGGAGCCCTTCGTCCCCGGCCACGAGCTCTCGGCGACGGTTGACCTCGACCCCTCCGGCGAGCTCGCCCCGGGCACTCCCGTGACCGTGCACCCCGCCCGTTACGGCGCCCCGGTCGAGGGTCTCGAGGAGCGGCCGCACCTCTGGCCCGGAGGCGACTACCTGGGCAGCGCGGGCGTGTTCCCGCACCGCCAGGGCGCCGCCACGGAGCAGCTCGTCGTCGAGCGCGACATGGTGCGCGTGCTGCCCGAGGGTCTCTCCCTCGAGACCGCCGCGCTCGCCGAGCCGCTGGCCGTGTCCATTCACGCCGTGCACATCGCGGGCGACGTCGCCAGGCGCCCCGCCCTGGTCCTCGGCGCGGGCCCGATCGGCCTGCTCGCCGTCTCCGCGCTGCACCATGCAGGGGCCTCCGAGATCGTCGTCGGCGACGTGCGGCCCGAGCCCCTCGAGCGCGCCCGTGCCCTCGGCGCGACCCGCACCGTCCTCGTCACCGAGGAGCAGGTGGATCCCGGGTCGTTCCCCGTCGTCCTCGAGTGCTCGGCGGCCCCTGTCTCGCTGGGCTCGGCCGTCCGGGCCGTCGCCCCCGGCGGCATCGTCGTGCAGGTCGGGATCCTGCCCGACGCCGAGATCTCCGTGAACCTCGCCCCGCTGCTGGCGAAGGAGGCGGAGCTGCGCGGCACCTTCCGCTTCTCCACCGAGATCGACGATGCGATCAGTCTGCTCGTCCAGGACCCGGCGATCGGCGAGGTCGTCACCCAGGTGGTCCCCGCGGCCGACGCGACCGAGGCCTTCGCGACCGCACGCGACGCCTCCCGCTCCGCGAAGGTCCTGCTCGCCCTCTGACCGACAGCGTCCGGGCCGACGAGGTCCGGGCGCCTCCCCGGCCGTCGGTCGTCCGTCGGGCCCGACCGACGCGCGCCCGACCGACGCGTCCGACGGACGCGGGTCCCTCGGACGCGACCCCACACCTCGAGAACACCACCGAAACCACCCCGCCCCCGGGCACCGCGCGAAGGAGCACGATGACTCACGCCCCCACCACCGACGACTCCCCGTCGACCCCCACCGGCACCGGGCAGCCCGAGCGCAGCGTCGGCGACCTCGTGCGCGCGGCCGTCTCCGGCTGGCTGGGCACGGCGCTGGAGTTCATGGACTTCCAGCTCTACTCGCTGGCCGCCGCCCTCGTGTTCAGCGAGCTCTTCTTCGCGAACGACGACCCGGGCATGGCCGTGGTCGGCGCCATGGCCACCTACGGCGTCGGATACATCGCGCGGCCCGTCGGCGCCTGGTTCTTCGGACGCATGGGCGACCGGATCGGGCGCCGCAAGGTGCTCTTCTACACGATCGTGATCATGGGGCTCGCGACCGCCCTGATCGGCGTGCTGCCCGTGTACTCGCAGGTCGGCATGCTCGCTCCCGCGCTGCTGGTGTTCCTGCGGCTCCTGCAGGGCTTCGGCGCGGGCGCCGAGATCTCCGGTGCCGGCGTCATGCTCTCCGAGTACGCGCCCGCCCGCCGGCGCGGCGTGATCGCCTCGCTGGTCGCCCTCGGCACCAACTGCGGCACCCTGTTCGCCTCCGGCATCTGGGCGATCCTGCTGGTCGCCGTCACCGAGCAGCAGCTCATGGACTGGGCATGGCGCATCCCGTTCGTCGCGAGCGCCCTGGTCATGGTGTTCGCCGTGTGGGTCCGCCTCACCCTCAAGGAGAGCCCCGTCTTCGAGGCCCGCGAGGACGTCGTCGAGGGGGAGGCCGTCACCGCGGCCGACGTCCGGGCCGGGGATGCGCCCGCCGAGGCCGTCCGTGCGGTCGAGGCGAAGTCCGTGACCTTCAAGTCCGTGGCCGTGGCCTTCCTGCTGCGCTTCGGGCAGGCGGGCAACTCCGGGATGATCCAGACCTACCTGATCTCCTTCATCACCGTCGTGCTGATGCTGAACAAGCAGCTCTCGACCGAGGTCGTCATCATCTCCTCGCTGGTGGCCTTCGCGACCGTCCCGATCGTCGGCGCCCTGGGCGACCGCTTCGGTCGCCGCACGATGTACGGCGTGACGAGCGCGGCCGCCCTCGTGCTCGTCGTGCCCTGCATGCTCGCGATCTCCAGCGGCACCACCTGGAAGGTGATCGTCGGCTACGTGGTCATCCACAACGTGTCCGTGATGTCGATGGCCTCCATGGAGAACCTCGCCCTCCCCGAGATCTTCGGCGCGAAGAACCGCTACCAGGCCACTGCCGTCGTCCGCGAGATCGCCGCCATCATCGCCACCGGCGTCGCCCCGGTGGTCGCCGCCGCCTGGGTCACGGCGGCCTCCGGCTCGTGGATCCCCGTCGCGGTGATCATCGCGTTCTTCAGCGCCTGTGCGCTGTTCGCCGCGATCTGGATGAAGGAGGTCGCCGGCCGCGACCTCACCGACCCCGAGCCGGCGATGTGACCGTGCTCCGCGCCGGCTCCGCCACCGACCACCCGAGAGGACACTCATGAGCATCCGCAGCATCGACGTCGACGTCACCAGCCCGGGACGCAACTTCGTCACGGCGATCGTCACCACGGACGACGGCGTGACGGGCCTGGGCGACGGCACCCTCAACGGCCGCGAGCTCGCGGTCGCCTCCTACCTGCGCGATCACGTCGCGCCCACGCTCATCGGCCGCGACGAGACGCAGATCGAGTCGACCTGGCAGTACCTCTACCGCAGCCCCTACTGGCGGCGCGGACCGGTGACGATGGCCGCCGTCGCCGCCATCGACATGGCCCTGTGGGACATCGCCGCCAAGCGCGCGGGCGTGCCCCTGTACCGCCTGCTGGGCGGGGCGAGCCGCACCGGGCTCATGACCTACGCCCACGCCTCGGGCACCGATCTCGAGCACCTGGACGACGCGATCCGCGGCTACGTCGAGCAGGGCTTCCGGGCCGTGCGCATCCAGACCGGCGTGCCGGGCCTCGGCCAGATCTACGGGGTGCACGACTCGGCGCCCGGCGGCACCTACGAGTACGAGCCCGCCAGCCGCCTCGCGGCCGACGCCCCGCGCCGCCCCGAGGAGGAGACCTGGGACACCGCCGCCTACCTGCGGCACCTGCCGACGGTCTTCGAGCACGTGCGCAGCGAGTTCGGCCCCGAGCTGCACCTCCTGCACGACGGCCACCACCGGATGCGCCCCATCGAGGCAGCCCGCCTGGCGAGCGATCTCGAGCCCTACCGTCCGTTCTGGCTCGAGGACTGCACCCCCGGTGAGGACCAGAGCGCGCTGCGCCTGGTGCGCGAGCACTCCACGACCCCGCTCGCGATCGGCGAGGTCTTCAACTCCGTCTTCGACTACCAGACCCTCATCACCGAGCGGCTCATCGACTACGTGCGCTCCTCCGCGACGCACGCGGGCGGCGTGACCGGCCTGCGCCAGCTGATGACCTTCGCCGGGATCTACGGCATCCGCTCCGGCTTCCACGGCCCCACGGACGTCTCCCCGGTGGGCATGGCCGCGCACCTGCACCTCGGCCTGGCGATCCACAACTTCGGCATCCAGGAGTACATGCCGCACTCCGCGCGCACGCTCGAGGTGTTCCGCACCTCCTATACGTTCGCCGACGGCATGCTCCACCCGGGGGAGACCCCCGGCCTGGGCGTCGACCTGGACCGCGAGGCCGCCGCGGCCCACCCCTACGAGCCCGCCTACCTGCCCGTGAACCGCCTGCGCGACGGCACCGTGCACGACTGGTGAGCGGCGCCCACCCGATCGCCAGACCCTCCGAGCCCTGACCCTCCGACCCGAGGAGCCCCCATGACCGACCCCCGCACCTCCGCCGCCACGACCGACGCGGGCCTCCCGCCCGCCCCCGTCGACCGCCTCCCGCTGCCCCAGCGCTCCCTCGCCTCACGGCTGATCGTCGTCATGCGCGGACGCGAGGCATCCCAGTACCCCCAGGTCATCGAGACCCTCGCGGAGGCCGGGGTGCGCAGCTTCGAGCTGACCCTCACCACCCCCGGCACGCTCGACGCCCTCCCCGGGCTCGTCGAGCGCTTCGGGGCCGAGGCCGATCTGGGCGTCGGCACCATCACCACACCCGAGGAGGCTCGCCGCGCGGCCGAAGACGGCGCCGCCTACCTCGTCACCCCGGTCACCGACCCCGCGTTGATCGCGGCCTCGATCGGCGCGGGCACGCCCATCGTCCCCGGCGGTCTCACCCCCACGGAGCTGTTCACCTCGTGGCGAGCCGGCGCGAGCGCCGTCAAGGTGTTCCCGGCGGGCACCGTCGGTCCCGGATACGTCAAGGACCTGCACGGTCCCTTCCCCGACCTGCGCGTGATCCCCTCGGGCGGGGTCGACCTCGCGGCCGCCCGGGCATGGCTCGAGGCGGGGGCCGACGCGGTCTCCGTGGGCGGACCTCTGCTCGGCGACGCCTTCCGCGGCGGAGACCTCGGCGCGCTCGCCGACCGCGCCCGCGAGTTCGTCGCGGTCTGCACGGAGGCGGGCCGGTGACGGTCTGGCCCATCCAGGATCCACGCGCGGGGACGGCGCCGCGCGTCGTCACCGTCGGCGAGACCATGGCGCTGCTGCACAGCGAGGGCATCGGCTCCCTCGCGCACGCGCGCACCATGACGATCGGCATCGGCGGCGCCGAGAGCAACCTCGCGATCAACCTGCGTCGCCTCGGCGTCCCCGTCGCCTGGGTGAGCCGCGTCGGGCCCGACGAGCTGGGCGCCCGGGTGCTGCGCGAGCTGCGCGCCGAGCAGGTCGAGGTGCGCGCGGTCGTCGATCCCGACCGGCCGACTGGCCTCATGCTGAAGTCGCATCCCAGCGGCGGCGCGAGCACGGTGCGCTACTACCGCAGCGGCTCCGCGGCCTCCGCCCTCGATGCCGCGGCACTCGCGGGCGACGACGGGAACGGCCTGCCCGACGACCTGCTCGCCGGCGCCGAGATCCTCCACCTCACGGGCATCACCCCGCTGCTCTCGGACACCGCGCGCGAGGCCGTGCTGGACCTCGTCGAGCGCGCCCGGGCCGTCGGCACGCTGGTCAGCTTCGACGTGAACCTGCGCTCCGCGCTCGCGCCCCGCGAGGTCGCCGCCCCGCTGCTCGCGCGCATCGCGGTCGCCGCGGACATCGTCTTCGGCGGTACCGACGAGCTCGCATTGATCGCCGACGCCCTCGCAGCGGAGGCGCAGGCCACCGGCGCGAGCGGGGATGCAGGTGGCGACGCGGCGCGCGGGGGAGAGGACTCTCTGGTGCGCATTCTGCACGCCCACGGGATCCCCGAGGTGGTCGAGAAGCGCGGCGCCGAGGGAGCCCGCGCGCTCGCCGCGGGATCGGTGACCGGCGCAGACGCGACCACGCTCCCCGACGCGGAGCAGGCCGGGGCTCCCGGGCTCAGCGTCGACGTCGTCGACACCGTCGGGGCGGGCGATGCGTTCGTCGCCGGCTATCTCAGCGCCCGCCTCGAGGGCCTGGACCTCGCCGCACGCCTGGCGCGCGGCAACGAGTGCGGAGCGCTCATCTGCACGACCCCGGGCGACTGGGAGGGCGCCGCCCACCGCGAGGACCTGGGCCGCCTCGCCGCGGGCACGAAGGACCCCGTCGTGCGCTGATCCGTGGTCCTGCCGGACCCGGGGGCTCCGCGCGCCACGGCGGCCCGGATCTCGGCCACAATGGCCGCATGACCTCCCCGATCGCGACCCTGGATTCCGTGCTCGCGCTGCTGAGGAAGGACCCGACCGGGGAGGCCGACCTCGAGCGTCTCGCGCACGAGGCGCACGCCCTGCCGGTCGGGGACCTCGTCTACCTGGTGCGCACGAGCGACGCCGAGAAGTCCGCCCTGCTCTTCCGCGTGCTCGACAAGGACCAGGCGCTGCGCGTCTTCGAGGAGCTCGCGCCCCATCAGCAGGCCGAGCTCGTCTCCGCCCTGCGCGACCCACAGGTCGCGCAGATCATCGAGGGCCTCGATCCCGACGACCGCGCCTCCCTCTTCGACGAGCTGCCGGCCTCGGTCGCCGAACGACTCCTGCACGGGCTCGACGCCGACGAGCGCGCGATGACGACGACGGTCCTGGGATATCCGCGCGATGCCATCGGCCGCTATATGTCGCCCGAGGTCATCGCGCTGCATCCCGAGCAGAGTGTCGACCAGGCCCTCGCCCACGTGCGCGCCCACATCGACGAGCCGGAGACGATCTACCTGCTGCCCGTGGTGGACGGCTCGAGGAAGGTCCTCGGTGTCGTGGGCCTGCGCCGACTCCTCGCCGAGGACGGGACGACGCGCGTCCACGACCTCGCGCACACCGCGGTCCTCGCCCGCGCGAGCGAGGAGCGCGAGCAGGTCGCGCGGCGCTTCCTCGCGGAGAAGCTGCTGGCCATGCCCATCGTCGACGGCGAGGAGCGGCTCGTCGGCATCCTCACCATCGACGACGCCATGGCGATCATCGAGGAGGAGGACGCCGAGGACTCCGCTCGTCACGGCGGCGCGGAGCCCCTTTCGCGGGCATACCTCGCGACGCCGATCCTGCAGATCGTGCGCAGCCGTATCGTCTGGCTCGTGGTCCTCGCCGTCTCGGCGATCCTCACCGTGCAAGTGCTCGAGTTCTTCGAGGCCAGCCTCGACGAGGTCGTGGTGCTCGCCCTGTTCATCCCGCTGCTCACGGGCACCGGCGGCAACACCGGGAACCAGGCCGCGACCACCGTGACCCGCGCGCTCGCCGTGGGGGAGGTGCGCGTGCGCGACCTGCCGCGGGTGGTGTGGCGCGAGCTGCGGATCGGCGCGACCCTCGGGTCGGTGCTCGGCACGCTGGGCCTGGTGATCGCCGGGATCTTCTACGGCCTGCCGGTCGGCATCGTGATGGGCCTGACGCTGCTGGCGATCTGCATGATGGCGGCGGTCGTCGGCGGGCTCATGCCGCTGATCGCCAAGCGCATCGGGGCCGACCCGGCGGTGTTCTCCAACCCCTTCATCTCGACCTTCTGCGACGCGACCGGCCTGGTCATCTACTTCTCCATCGCGACGGCGGTGCTGGGGCTCTGACAGGGCGGGACGGGTCGGCCGACGGGCGGGATGGGTCGGCCGACGGGCGGATCAGTGCACGAGCCCGCCGGCATGATGAAGCGGGCCCCCCCCCGGGGGGGGGGGGGGGGGGGGCGGGGGGGGGGGGGGGGGCCGGGCGGGGGGGGGGGGGGGCGCCCGCCCCCCCCCCCCGGCGGGCCCACCCCCCCCCCCCCCCCCCGCGCTCCACCCCCCCCCCGCCCCCCCCCCGCTCTCGTCCCCAGGACCCCTGAGCCATGACACCGACCCACCCCACGCCCGCGCACCGCGCCCCCGTGCAGCGCGACCTCGCCGCGCGCACCGACGAGATCCTCGCCCGCGCTCCCGCCGAGCCCACCGAAGCCGAGCGCGAGCGCGAGAAGCAGGTCGTCTCCCAGTGCCGGTATCTCATGCGCCTGCTCTCCACCAGGCGACGCAGCGCCGGGGAGATGTCCGCGCGCCTGCGCGAGCGCGAGGTCCCGGCCGATGTGGCCCACGAGGTCATGCAGCGGATCGCCCGCGCGGACCTCATCGACGACGCGGCCTTCGCCCGCGACTGGGTGACGCAGCGCCGGGAGCTCCGCGGTCTGGCGGACGAGGCGCTGCGGCGCGAGCTCGAGGCGAAAGGCGTCGCGGACGCCGACATCGACGCGGCGCTGGTGGCGCAGGCGGGCACGCCGCAGCACGCGGAGCTCGAGGAGGAGGAGCGCTGCCGCGAGCTCGTGCGCGGCCGCATCGCACCCGAGAGCCGCCGCACCGACATGGGGGACCGCTCAGAGCGCGCCCGCATGGCCCGCCGCCTCGAGGGGTACCTGCGCCGCCGCGGCTACGACGGCGCGCTCATCCGGCGCGTGGTCTCGAGCGAGCTGCTCGCCGCCACCGGCCGCTGATGGCGCTGCGGCGGGCAGATCATTCCTCCACGAGGGTCGCGGTGCGCGCCACGCGGGCGCCCCGGCGCTGCAGACGCCCATGGCGCTGGACCCACACCGCCAGGCGCGAGAGCAGCACGTTGAGGGTCACGAACACGGCGGCGCCCACGGCCAGCAGGGGGAGCAGGTAGTCGGCGTTGGTGAGCGCGTCGGCGACCCGGCTGATCTGGCGCAGCAGCTCCGCGTAGCCCACGATGTACCCGAGCGAGGAGTCCTTGATGAGGACGACGCCCTGGGCGATGAGCGAGGGGAGCATCATGCGCACCGACTGCGGCAGCTGGATCGTGCGGTAGATCAGACCGCTGCGCATCCCCAGCGAGTACGCGGCCTCGGTCTGGCCGGCAGGCAGCGCGCTGATGCCCGCGCGCAGGATCTCCGCGAAGACCGCCGCGTTGTAGACGACGAGGCCGAAGACCACGGCGACCAGGGGCGAGGCGCCGGGGAGCACCAGGATCCCGAACAGCATGACGAGCACGACGGGCAGCGCACGGAAGATCTCGATCACCGCCGAGGCGAGCCACCGCAGACCGCGCCACGGCGCCGAGCGGAGCGAGACCAGGAGGATCGCCAGGATCATCGCGAGCGGCAGGGAGATCACCGCGGCCAGCAGCGTGTTGAGCAGCCCCCGGAAGACGGCCGACCAGATGTCCTGCACCTGGTAGCCGGCGAAGTTCGGGGGCGCCTCGACGAGGATCCGCCACCGGTCGTCGAACACGCCGTTGGAGGCGAGACGCCACCCCAGCACCACCAGGACGACGACCAGGAGGGCGCCGACCACCCAGCTCACCCGGCGTTCGCGCCGCTTCTCGTCGGGCCCGGGGACGTCGTACAGGACAGGACCGCTGCTCATCGTGCGAACGCCGCCTTCCGTTCGAGGGCCGCTGCGAGACGCCCCAGCGGTATGCAGATGACCAGATAGCACAGCGCGATGCCCACGAGGATCGCGATGACGTCCGAGGAGTGCGCGTTCGTCAGCCGCTTCGAGAGCGCGAACAGCTCGAGCACGCTGAAGGCGCCGGCGACCGAGGTGTTCTTCACGAGAGCGATGAGCACGCTGATCAGCGGAGGGATCGCCGTGCGGAAGGCCTGCGGGAGCACCACGATCGCGAGGTTCTGGCCGAACGACATGCCCAGCGAGCGCGCCGCCTCCGCCTGCCCCACCGCCACCGAGTTGATGCCCGAGCGCACCGCCTCGGCGACGAACGCCGAGGTGTAGCAGGTCAGCGCGATCACCGCAGCCACCTTGTAGGCGAAGGTGAACCCCATCGAGGGGGTCACGAACACGAAGAAGAAGAACACGATCGTGAGCGGGGTGTTGCGCAGGAACTCGGTGTACACGGTCGCCACGGTGCGCAGCGGCGCGTAGGGGGAGACCCGCATGGCGGCGAGCAGCGTCCCCACCAGCAGTGCGAGCACTCCGGCGGTGACGGCGAGGAAGAGGGTGGTGGTGAACGCGTCCCAGACGGCGGCGCGCGAGGCGAGGAGGCTTCCCATGGGCGGCGGCTCGGCGGCGGGCGCTCAGTAGCGGTCGATCTTCGGCGGGTCCGGGGTGGGCAGGACCTGCCCGGCCGTCGACTTCCAGGCCTCCGCCCAGCTGCCGTCGTCGTAGGCCTTCTGGAGGGTGTCGTTGATGAACTCGCGGAAGTCGTCGTCGCCCTTCTTCAGACCGATCCCGTAGGGCTCCTTCGTGAAGGTCTTGCCGTCGTCGACCATCTGCAGCTTGTCCTTGTCGGCCGCGACGAAGCCGGCCAGAATCACGTTGTCGGTGGTGACGGTGTCGGCCTGGCCGTTGTCCAGGGCGGTGACGCACTTGGAGTAGGTGTCGAAGGTGACGAGCTTCGCGTCGGGGTAGTTGTCCTCGATGTTCTGCGCGGGGGTCGAGCCCTCGACCGAGCAGACGTTCTTGTCCTTGAGATCGTCCGGTCCCGTGATCGCGTCGTCGCCCTTCTTCACCATGAGCGCCTGGCCGGCGGTGTAGTACGGGCCCGCGAAGTCGACGACCTTCTTGCGCTCGTCGTTGATCGTGTAGGTCGCGACCACGATGTCGACCTGACCGTTCTGGATGAACGGCTCGCGGTTCGCCGAGACGGTCTCGGTCCACTCGATCTTGTCGGCCTTGATGCCGAGGGCCGCGGCGATCATCTTCGCGATCTCGACGTCGAAACCGGTGGGCTTGCCGTCGGGGCCCGCCTGGCCGAACAGCGGCTGGTCGAACTTGGTGCCGACGGTGATCTTCCCGGCGTCGGCGAGCTTCGCCATCGTCGAGCCCTCCTCGAAGCTCGAGGAGTCGACATCGGCGACGTCGTCGGAGGCGTCGTCGCCTCCTCCGCACGCGGCGAGGGTGAGCGCCGCGGCGGCGCCGACCGTCCCGGTGAGGAAGACGCGACGGCTGGGGGTGCCCGGGCGCAGGGAGAGACCCGTGCGGACGACGGGACCGGCGGGGGAGGGCTGGTGCTCGGTGGGGACGTGATCGGGACGCTGGCGTGACATGACGGGCTCCTTCGGTGCCTCGGGTGCCGAGCGGCTTCGCGCGGCGGTCAGTGTGGTCAGTGGTGGAGGATCTTGGACAAGAAATCCTTCGCGCGCTCGGACTCGGGCGCGGTGAAGAACCGGTCGGGCGGGGCGACCTCGAGGATCCGTCCCGCGTCCATGAACACGACCCTGTCGGCCGTGCGGCGGGCGAAGCCCATCTCGTGGGTGACCGCGATCATCGTCATCCCCTCGCGCGCGAGGTCGGTCATCACCTCGATGACCTCGTTGATCATCTCGGGGTCGAGGGCCGACGTGGGCTCGTCGAACAGCATGAGCTTGGGCTGCATCGCCAGGGAGCGCGCGATCGCGACCCGCTGCTGCTGCCCGCCCGAGAGCTGCGCGGGCAGCTTCTGCGCCTGGTCGGCCACGCCCACCCTCTCGAGCAACCTCATGCCGAGCTCCTCGGCCTCCCGGCGCGGCATCCTCTTGACCTTGATGGGGGCGACGGTCACGTTGTCCAGCACGCTCTTGTGGGCGAAGAGGTTGAAGGACTGGAAGACCATGCCCACCTCCGCCCGCAGCCGCGCGAGCCCGGGCCCGGAGGCGGGCAGCGGACTGCCGTCGATCGTGATGTCGCCGGAGTCGATGGTCTCCAGGCGGTTGATCGTGCGGCACAGCGTCGACTTCCCGGAACCCGAGGGGCCCAGCACCACGACCACCTCGCCCGCATCGACCTCGAGATCGATGTCCCGGAGCACGTGGAGGTCCCCGAAATGCTTCTGCACCTCTCGCATCGTCACGAGAGGAGGGGCCGTCCCGGACTCACTCCGGGACGCAGATGTGGTCTGGGTCATGGCGCGACCGTACGCTCTCCCGGCCGCCCGCATCCCTGCTCGGCCCGGTCCGTTACCCCATGGTGACCTTCGCGGCGCCCCCGTGGACGGGTCGTACCCTGGTCGCATCATGACTTCCGTGCTCGCCCCGCAGAACGCCGACGCCGCCTCCGCCGCCCGCGGCACCTACCAGGTCCGCACCTTCGGCTGCCAGATGAACGTCCACGACTCCGAGCGCCTCACGGGCCTGCTCGAGGAGGCCGGCTACGTCGCCGCGCCCGCCGCAGCGGATCCCCGCCGCGGCGAGGTCGACGTGGTCGTCTTCAACACCTGCGCCGTGCGCGAGAACGCCGACAACCGCCTCTACGGCACCCTCGGCGCCCTGCGCCCCGGCAAGGACGCGAACCCCGGCATGCAGATCGCCGTGGGCGGTTGCCTCGCCCAGAAGGACCGCTCCGCGATCACCGAGCGCGCGCCCTGGGTCGACGTCGTCTTCGGCACCCACAACATCGGCTCCCTGCCCGTGCTGCTCGAGCGCTCCCGCCACAACGCCCGCGCCGAGGTCGAGATCCTGGAGTCCCTCGAGGTCTTCCCCTCGACGCTCCCCACGCGCCGCGAATCCGTCTACGCGGGCTGGGTGTCGATCAGCGTGGGCTGCAACAACACGTGCACCTTCTGCATCGTCCCCTCCCTGCGCGGCACGGAGCGCGACCGCCGACCCGGAGACGTGCTGGCGGAGGTCCGCGAACTCGTCGCGAGCGGCGCGATCGAGGTGACCCTGCTGGGGCAGAACGTGAACTCCTACGGCGTGGAGTTCGGGGACCGAGGCGCCTTCGCGAAGCTGCTGCGCGCCTGCGGGGAGATCGACGGCCTCGAGCGCGTCCGCTTCACCTCCCCGCACCCGGCGATGTTCACGGACGACGTCATCGACGCGATGGCCGAGACCCCCGCGGTGATGCCCCAGCTGCACATGCCGCTGCAGTCCGGCTCCGACGACGTGCTGCGGCGCATGCGCAGCTCCTACCGGTCGAAGAAGTTCCTCGGCATCCTCGACCGCGTGCGCGAGAGGATCCCGCATGCGGCCATCACGACGGACATCATCGTCGGCTTCCCCGGCGAGACGGAGGACGACTTCGCGCGCACCCTCGAGGTCGTGGAGGCCTCCCGCTTCGCGAGCGCCTTCACCTTCCAGTACTCGGTGCGCCCGGGCACGCCCGCCGCGACCATGGAGGACCAGGTCCCGCCCGAGGTCGTCCGCGAGCGCTTCGAGCGGCTCACCGCGCTCCAGGAGCGCATCGGCCTCGAGGAGAACCGCGCCTTCGAGGGCCGCGAGGTCGAGGTGCTCATCGCCGAGGGCGAGGGCACGCGCGACGCGGACACCCACCGCATCTCGGGCCGCGCGGCGGACAACCGACTCGTGCACGTGGCCCTGCCCGAGGACACGGCGGACGGAGAGCGGCCGCGCCCCGGCGACCTCGTGACCACGACGGTCACCCGCGCGGCCGGGCACTACCTCATCGCCGACAGCCCGTTCGCCGTGCGCCGCACCCGCTCGGGCGACGCCTGGGAGGCACGCGAGAGCGGCCTCGGCGACGGCGATGCGTGCGGAACCGGGGCGCCGGCCCCGCAGGGGCCTGTCGGCCTCGGCATGCCGACCCTGCGCGCCCGCTGACGACACCCGGTCCGCGGCCGTGCCGGTGATCCTCCGCCCGCGCCGACGCGGGTCAGTGCGCGCCGACGCCCCCGCGACCCGCGAGGACGCGGCGGGCCCACGCCGGGTCGTCGCTCGTGACCGTGTCGACGCCGAGGGCGACGGCGCGGTGCAGCGGCTCCTCGTCGTTGATGGTCCAGGCGTTCACGAGATGCCCGGCCTCGCGGGCGCGGGCGACGTCGGCGTCCGGCAGCTTCGACATCTGCAGGCTCACGGCCTCGGTCCGCAGCTCCTCGGCGAGCGCCCAGAAGTCCTCGTCGGCGACGTGCGTGATCGCCGAGAGCGGGATCTGCGGAGCCACCGCCCGGGCGGCGCGCAGCGCCTCGGGCTTGAAGGAGATGATCCAGGCGGGGGCCACCCCGTCTCTGCTCTGGTCGAGGTCCCGGTCGACGAGCAGCTGCGCCGTCTGCTCGGCGGCCGCGACCGCCTTGACCTCGACGAAGATCGGGACGCCCGCGCCCTGGGCGATGTCGAGGACCGCTTCGAGGGAGGGGACGCGCTCGCCGTCCGGCAGCAGCACGGTGTCGAGCTCGGCGCGGGTGAGCTCCGCGAGGGCGCCGCTGCGCAGCGGGGAGTCCTCGGCGGCGGTGCGGTCGATCGTGGTGTCGTGCATGATCACGAGCTGCCCGTCGGCGCTCAGGTGCACGTCGCACTCGAGAAGGTCCGCGCCCGCGTCGACGCCCGCGCGGAAGGCGCGCAGCGTGTTCTCGGGAGCGAGCCTCGCGGCGCCGCGGTGTCCTACGATCTTCGGCTGCATCAGCCGATCACCTCCTGCAGGTCGTCATGGTTCTCGTCGAGGATCTTCTGGACGGCCTCGGCGATCGGCACGTACGCGGTGTTGCGGCACGGACGCCAGCGCGGTCGGCCCCAAGCTCCCGAGGCGGATCCCCCGAGCGGGCGGGCTCAGTCGTCGAGCTCGTCGACCTCCGCGCCCAGGCGCTCCTCGAGCTCGTGGAAGAACGCGATGACGGTGCGCAGCCCGCACTCGATCGCGCGGTCGATCTGCTGATCGGAGGCGCCCGAGCTGAAGTCGGAGGTGACCTCGCCGTACAGCCCCAGCAGGCCCTCGGACTCGCGTCGCACGTACACCTTGGGCCAGACGCGGCTCATGTTCCACTCGTTGCAGAGCTTGAGCATCTCGGGCTTGTGGGCGCGCGAGACGGAGCGGTTCCAGCGGCCGCGGATCTGCAGCACGCTCCCGGCCTCGCCGGTGAGCATGAACTGGAAGCGGTAGTCGTCGAACCGCGCGCGCAGCACCTCGGGATGATCGGTGTCCTCCACGAAGGCGTAGCCGTGGCCGGACAGCGCCGCCTCGACGCGGTCGGTGCTGATCGGGTCCAGACCCTCCATCGACGCGGTGGCGGAGGAGGCCTGCTGCTGTGTCACCTGGAACCTCGTGGACGTAGGGGCGATCGGGACGGGCCCCACACTAGCCCCTTGCGCGCGCGAGGGCACCGCGGGGGTTGTCCACGGCACTCCGGGTACAGTGCGCAGCATGCCCGCGCCCGCCCCGCACCTGCCGATCGTCGCGATCGTCGGCGCGACAGCCACGGGCAAGTCCGACCTGGCCCTCGACCTCGCCGAGAGTCTGGACGGCGAGATCGTCAACGCGGACGCCCTGCAGCTCTACCGCGGCATGGACATCGGCACGGCGAAGGTCGGCGCCGCCGAGCGCGAGCGCGTCCCCCACCATCTGCTGGACGTGCTCGAGGTGACGCAGGAGGCCAGCGTCTCCGCCTACCAGCGCGAGGCCCGTGCGGCGATCACGGAGATCCGCGCCCGCGGACACGTGCCCGTCGTCGTCGGCGGATCCGGTCTGTACGTGCGCGCCCTCCTCGACGACATCCGCTTCCCGCCCACGGATCCCGAGGTCCGTGCGCGACTGGAGCGGCGCGCCGAGAACGAGGGCGTCGCCTCCCTGCGGGCCGAGCTCGAGCGCACCGATCCCGAGGCCGCCGCGGCGATCGGAGCGCAGGACGCGCGACGCATCGTGCGCGCCCTCGAGGTCGGCGAGATCACCGGAGGATCCTTCCGCGCCTTCCTCCCGCGGCGCGAGCACCTGGATCCCGCGACGCTGCAGATCGGACTGCACCGCGAACGCGAGAACCTGCGTGCACGGGTCGCGGTGCGCGTGGATCGGATGGTCGAGCAGGGACTGCTCGACGAGGTCCACGCCCTGCGTGCGCAGGGGCTCGACGAGGGCGCGACCGCGCGCCGCGCGATCGGGTACGAGCAGGCGCTCGCAGTCCTCGACGACGCCATGACCTGCCGCGAGGCGATCGACGCGACCGTCGCCGGGACCCGGCGCCTGGTGCGCAAGCAGGACACCTGGTTCCGGCGCGACGAGCGCGTGGCCTGGTTGCCGGCGTCCTCCGACGATCTCCTCGCACGTGCGCTGGACCTCGTCGCCGCGCATCGCGCGGAGGTGCGCGCGTAGGCTTCCGGGCATGCCGACACACCGTGACGAGTCCTCCGCGGTCACCGCCTCCGCGCCCCTCGCGCTGCGCTTCACCAAGGGGCACGGCACCCGCAACGACTTCGTGGTCCTCGACGACCCGGAGGGCGCTCTCGCGCTCGACGCCTCCGTGGTCGCGGCGCTCGCGGACCGTCGCGGCGGCATCGGAGGCGACGGCGTCATCCGCGTGGTGCGCACCCGCGCCGCCGGCATCGACGCCCCCGCCGACGCCCCCGAATGGTTCATGGACTACCGCAACGCCGACGGCTCGATCGCCGAGATGTGCGGGAACGGCGTGCGCGTGTTCGCCGCCTTCCTCTCGCGCGCCGGGCGCCTGCCCGGAGGCGAGGCGCCCCTGGACATCTGGACCCGCTCCGGCGTGCGCCGCCTCGAGGTCCTCGCGGATCCGCCGACCCCGGGCGACCCCTGGCAGGTGCGCGTGGGCATGGGCCCCGCCGGCGTGTCCGACGGGCCCGCCCGCACGGTGCGCATCGCCGGGCGCGAGCTGCCCGCGTGGGACGCGGACATGGGCAATCCCCACGCGGTCGTCGAGCTGCCCGAGGACCTGGTCCTCGAGGATCTCGACCTGACCGTCCGCCCGGGCCTCGACCCCGAGCCCGAGCACGGGGCGAACATCGAGTTCGTCGTCCGCCGCGGTCCCGCGCACGTGGCGATGCGCGTCTTCGAGCGGGGCGTCGGCGAGACCCAGTCCTGCGGGACGGGTGCGGCGGCAGTCGGCGTGGTCTCCGCCCTCTGGGCCGGGGACGACGGCAGCGGACCCTGGCGGGTCGACGTGCCCGGCGGGACCCTCGAGGTCGCCCGCACCGAGGACGGCCAGGTCACCCTCGCCGGCCCCGCGCAGCTCGTGGCCGACGGGGAGACCGCGCTCCCGCACGCCTGACCGGTCCGGATGGGCGATCGGCCATCGATCGTCCGGTCGGCTCCCGATCGTCCGGTCGGCAGCCGATCGCTCGATCGGATGCCGCGCGGCTCACGCTCTGCAGATCGGATCGCGTCGGATCGCGCGCCGTGCTCGCATGCGCCCGGGAGGGGTGCGCTCAGGACCCCGCGAGCTGTCCGACCTCGAGGATCCGGAAGCCCTTCGCGCTCGCGACCTTCTGCACCGTGCGACCCGGCAGCTGGTCGTCCAGCCATGCGGCCAGGGGATCCGCGCCGAGGTTCTTGCCGACCACGAGGCCGGCGGTCCCCTGCGCGGAGAGGCGTCCGCACCAGCGCAGCAGGAGATCGTGCAGCTCCTGCTTGCCGATCCGGATGGGCGGGTTCGACCAGATGGTGTCGAACAGCAGGTCGGAGGGGACGTCGTCGGGTGCGGCGACACGCAACCGCAGACCCAGTCGCTCGGCGTTCTCCGCGGTGATCTCGCGGGCGCGCTCGGAGACGTCGACCGCCCAGACGTCTGCGTCCGGGTGGAGCAGCGCGGCGCTGAGCGCGATCGGCCCCCACCCGCAGCCCAGATCCAGCATCCGCGCCCCGGACGGCACCGGGGCGAGCGTGTCCAGACGGTCCAGGAGCACCGCGGTCGCCTTGTCCAGCCCGCGTGCGGAGAACACCGCGCGGGAGGTGAAGAGGTCCCTCTCGGCGCCCGCGAGCCGCGCGGTCAGCGGCAGGCGGGAGGCGTCGGTCGCGCTGGTGGGGGAGAAGTAGTGCTCGGACACGGACACAGCGTACGCATCCGGCGCGCCGGGACCGCGTCGGCCGATGCGCCCTGGGCATAAATCTCTCGCCCCGCGCGCCGCGCCGTGGGATTCTTGATGCTAACGATCCGCCCTGGCGGATCCCCGCAGCACCCGCCCGACGCACCCCACAGGAAGAAGGCCGCCACCGTGCCGATCGCTTTTCACCCGGATTCCGAGAACGCCCCCGCGCAGGAGCACGGCGGCGAGGAGGTCGCCGGAGCGGACGAGCGCACGAGCAGCGACCCCCTGACCCGTCGGATCCTCGCGCGCGGCGACGCCTCCGTCTCCGCCGTCACCTACGCCTCGGACACCGACGGCGAGCAGCTCGACCTCGCCGACCGCCGCGCCCTGCGCCGCGTCGCGGGCATCCGCACGGACATCGAGGACGTCACCGAGGTCGAGTACCGCCAGCTGCGCCTCGAGCGCGTGGTCCTCGCCGGCATCTACACCTCCGGCAACTCCGATGACGCCGAGAACAGCCTGCGGGAGCTCGCCGCGCTCGCCGAGACCGCCGGCTCCGAGGTGCTCGACGGCGTCATGCAGCGCCGCCAGCACCCCGACCCCGCGACCTTCCTGGGCAAGGGCAAGGCCGCGGAGCTCGCCGAGATCGTTGCCGAGACCGGTGCGGACACCGTCGTGGCCGACGGCGAGCTCGCGCCCAGCCAGCGCCGAGCCCTCGAGGACATCGTCAAGGTCAAGGTCGTCGACCGCACCGCGCTGATCCTCGACATCTTCGCCCAGCACGCCAAGTCCCGCGAGGGCAAGGCGCAGGTCGAGCTCGCGCAGCTCGAATACCTGCTGCCGCGCCTGCGCGGCTGGGGCGAGTCCATGTCCCGTCAGGCCGGCGGGCGCGTCGCCGCGGGCGGCGCCGGCATGGGCTCGCGCGGACCCGGCGAGACGAAGATCGAGCTGGACCGCCGTCGCATCCGCACGCGGATGTCCAAGCTGCGCCGCGAGATCAGGGACATGGCCCCGAGCCGCGAGGCCAAGCGCGCCGACCGCCACCGCCGCGAGGTGCCCGCCGTCGCGATCGCCGGCTACACGAACGCCGGGAAGTCCTCGCTGCTGAACCGGCTCACGAGCGCCGGCGTCCTCGTGGAGAACGCCCTGTTCGCGACGCTGGACCCGACGGTCCGACGGGCCCAGACGCCCGACGGCCGCGAGTTCACCTACGCCGACACGGTGGGCTTCGTGCGACACCTGCCCACGGAGCTCGTCGAGGCGTTCCGCTCCACCCTCGAGGAGGTCGGCGACGCCGACCTGCTGCTCCACGTGGTGGATGCCTCGCATCCCGATCCCGAGGGCCAGATCCGGGCGGTGCGCGGTGTGCTCGCCGACATCGACGGTTTCGACGTCCCCGAGATCATCGTGCTGAACAAGGCCGACATCGCGACGCCCGAGACGATCGCGCGCCTGCGCAGCCTGGCGGGGGAGTCCGCCGTGGTCTCCGCGCGCACGGGCGAGGGGGTCGACGAGCTGCGCGACCTCATCGCCGAGCGCCTCCCGCGGCCGGCCGTCGAGATCGACACGGTCGTGCCGTACACGCGCGGCGACCTCGTCTCGCGCGCCCACTCGACGGGGGAGATCCTCGGCGAGGAGCACCTGCCCGAGGGCACGCGCCTGCACGCGCGGGTCGACTCCGCGCTCGCCGCGGAGATCCGGTCGCTCGTCGACGCCTGAGGCGCTGTGCCTGAGGGGCCGCTCCCGAGGACATCGGCCCCTCCCCGGCCGACGTGACGCGTCACCTCCGCGGCCCCCGACGCGCCTCGGCGATGCGCGCACGGCCCGCGGCTAGGGTGGGCCGGTGCCTGCCGCCCGTGAAGCCTCCGCGTCGCCGATCGCCGATCTCGACGTGCTCATGGACGCCGCCGTGGCGGGCCTGGAGGGGACGCGCCGCGAGGGCCAGACCCGGATGGCGAACGCGGTCGACACGGCCCTCGAGGGTCAGCGTCACCTGCTGGTCCAGGCCGGCACCGGCACGGGTAAATCACTCGCGTACCTCGTGCCCGCACTGCGCCACGCGGTCGTGACGGGACGGCCGGTCGTGATCTCCACGGCGACCATCGCCCTGCAGTCGCAGATCGTGCGCAAGGACCTCCCGCGCATCGTCGAGGCGCTCGCCCCGCACCTCCCGCGCACCCCCACCTTCTCCCTGCTCAAGGGGCGCGGGAACTACCTGTGCCTGCACAAGATCGACGGCGGCTACCCGAGCGACATCGACCCCGGGGCGCTCTTCTCCCAGACCGCCGCCGATCCCGCGAGCGGCTCCTCCGAACGCCTCGGGGAGCAGGTGAAGCGGCTGCGCGAGTGGTCTGCGCTCACCGACACCGGCGACCGCGACGATCTGGACATGCCCGTCTCCGACCGCGCCTGGCACCAGGTCTCGGTGACCGGCTCGCAGTGCCTGGGAGGGCACTGCCCGCTCGTGGACCAGTGCTTCGCCGAGCGCAACCGCGCCGTCGCCCGTGAGGTCGACCTCGTGGTCACCAATCACGCGCTGCTCGCGATCGACTCCTTCGACAACCACGGCATCATCCCCGACCACGACGCCGTGGTCTTCGACGAGGCGCACGAGCTCACCGCTCGCGTGACGAGCGCCGTCACCGACCAGCTGACCGTGGGCATGGTGCGCGGAGCCGTGCGCGAGCTGCGCGGTCTCGGCGTCGCCGCGACCGCCCTCGACGACGCCGGCGAGGAGCTGAACACGGTCCTGCCCGAGCTGCCCGACGGACGCGTCATGGGCGCCCTGCCCACAGCCGCCACCGACGCCCTCACGCACCTGCGCACGGAGGCGCGCGGCGCGCACGCCGACGCCAAGGACGCGGGCGGCGACGCACCGACCGCGGCCGGCGCCCGCAAGGCGGTGCGCGCGAACCTGCAGGAGATCGTCGATGTCTGCGAGCGCCTCACCGCGCCCGACGAGGACGACGTCGTCTCGGTCTCCCACTCCGAGCGCACCGGCCGCTCGAGCCTCCAGGTCGCCCCGCTCGACGTCGCGGGCGCCATGCGCGGACGCATCCTCGAGGACACCACCGCCGTGCTCACCTCCGCGACGCTCGCCCTGGGCGGACGCTTCGAGCCGCCCGCCCGCGCCATCGGCCTGGGCTCGCGCCGACGCATGGACGCCGAGGACGTCCCCCCGCTCGAGGACCGCAGCGCCTGGGCGGGGATCGACGTGGGCAGCCCCTTCGACTATCGCCGCCAGGGGATCCTCTACGTCGCCTCCCACCTGCCCGCGCCCGGCCGTGAGGGCCCGTCGCTCGCGATGCTCGACCACCTCACCGAGCTCGTCGAGGCCTCGCACGGCGGGGCGCTCTGCCTGTTCTCCTCGCGGCGAGGAGCGGAGGCCGCCGCCGAGCACGTGCGCGCGCGGCTCGACCTTCCCATCGGCCTGCAGGGGGAGGACTCCCTGCCCCGGCTCGTCGAGCAGTTCCGCGGCGACGACACCGCGAGCCTGTTCGGGACCATCGGGCTGTGGCAGGGCGTGGACGTGCAGGGACGCACCTGCCGCCTGGTGACCATCGACCGTCTGCCGTTCCCGCGTCCCGACGATCCGCTGACCTCCGCGCGCTCCGAGCGGGCGGACGCGGAGGGCGGCAGCGGGTTCATGCAGGTCTCGGTGCGCCACGCCTCGCTGCTGCTCGCGCAGGGGGCAGGGCGACTGATCCGCTCGCACGAGGACCGCGGCATGGTCGCGGTGCTCGACCCGCGTCTGCGCACCAAGCGCTACGGGGCCGTGCTGCGCGAGGCGATGCCGCCGCTGTGGCCCACGCAGGATCCCGAGGTCGCCCTCGCCGCCCTTGGACGACTGGCCCGCGCGGGGGAGTGAGCGCGGGGCGATGGGCGCGCGTCAGACGGCGCGCAGCACCGCGACGACCTTGCCGAGGATCTCGGCGTGGTCGCCCAGGATCGGGGCGAACGCGGGGTTGTGCGGCATCAGCCAGACGTGGCCGTCGCTCTGTGCGAAGGTCTTGACCGTCGCCTCCCCGTCGATCATCGCCGCCACGATCTCGCCCTTCTGCGCGACCGGCTGCGAGCGCACGACGACCCAGTCGCCGTCGCAGATCGCGGCGTCGACCATCGAGTCCCCGACGACCTGCAGCAGGAACAGCTCCCCGTCGCCCACGAGCTGCTGGGGGAGGGTGAAGACGTCCTCCACCTGCTCCTCGGCGGTGATCGGGATGCCGGCGGCGATCCGGCCGACGAGCGGCACGCTCACCGATGCGGATGACGCGGCGGCGCCGATCGCCTCGACGGGCGCGAGGGTCGGCTCGCCGGCGTCATCGGGCAGCACCACCTCGAGCGCGCGCGGGCGCTTCGGATCGCGGCGCAGGAAGCCCTTGCGCTCGAGCGCCTGGAGCTGATGGGAGACGGAGGAGGGGGAGGTGAGGCCGACGGCATCGCCGATCTCGCGCATGGTCGGCGGGTAGCCGTGGCGCTCGATGGCGGCGGTGATCGTCTCGAGGATCCGTCGCTGGCGCGCGGTGAGGCCGTCGTCGGTCAGGTCGGGACCAGGGGTCGTCGGGGTCATCTGAGCGGCTCCTCGCTTCGTCTGTCCCACCCCTGCGATTCAGTGGGACTCGTCGCTCAGCCTAGGCGTCGGGCGGCTTGATTCCAAACATGTGTTCGAGAAAGGTCTTGCGTGTCGCGCACGACGGGCCTACAGTCGTACACGTATTCGATCGAACAGGAGTTCGGACAATGGCCACCATGCTTCCCCTCCCCACCTCTTCGGCCCACGCCGAGCAGGCCTCTGCTCGCAAGGGTGTTCGACTGCAGCTCACCCGTCGCGGCCGCATCCTGCTGGCCGCCATCGCGTTCCTCGCGGGGATCCTCGTCGCCCTGCTGGGCGTCCTCGTCCTCGGCGTCCCCTCCGCCTTCGCGGGCGATCCGCAGGAGCCGGTCACCGTGACCGTGCAGGCGGGGGACACCCTCAGCGACTACGCCGAGCAGTACGCGCCCGCCGGGGAGGACCCGCAGGACTTCGTGCGCGAGATGCGTTCGCTCAACGGCCTCTCGAGCCCCCGCATCACCGAGGGGCAGTCGCTCGAGCTCCCCGAGGGCAGCGTCGACGCCGCCTGAGTCGGCGCCCCCTGATCCGTCAGGGGCAGTGCGACGGGAGCCTCATGGGTCTGCTCTCCGCCCCGCGGTGCGCCCGGTAGGCTGGAGGACGTGCACTGCCCGTTCTGCCGCCACCCCGATTCGCGCGTCGTCGACTCGCGCACTGCCGACGACGGCGCCTCGATCCGGCGTCGCCGCCAGTGCCCGAACTGCTCGCGGCGCTTCTCCACGATCGAGACGGCATCCCTCGCGGTCGTCAAGCGCTCGGGAGTGAGCGAGGCGTTCAGCCGCTCCAAGGTGATCTCCGGAGTGCGCAAGGCCTGCCAGGGTCGTCCGGTCAGCGACGATCAGCTGGCCGTCCTCGCCCAGCGCGTCGAGGAGACCATCCGCCAGAGCGGCCAGGCCGAGGTCGACGCCCACGCCGTGGGCCTCGCGATCCTCCAGCCCCTGCGCGAGCTCGACGTGGTCGCGTATCTCCGGTTCGCGAGCGTCTACCAGGGCTTCGATTCCCTCGACGACTTCGAGTCCGCGATCTCGGAGCTGCGTCAGGACGCGTCCGCCGGCAGCGGAGGCGCGGCGTCCTGAGTCGCGGAGCGGCCCGTCGGCGCTCGATACGAGGCCTGCGAGCCGCGGGAATCGTGGGGGATCCGTGTCGATCGGTGGAAAACGGTCCGAAGCACGGCCGTCATGCCCTTAAGATGTTCAGGGTGCGCCCAGCGGGCGCGCCGCCGACCGGCGGTCGTGGAGGGGAAGCCACGGCCGCCGGTCTTCTCATGTCCGGGGTGAGGAATCGACCGCGGCGCCGGTGAGACCCGCCGGGAGCTCCCGAGCGTGCACCACGTCCAGGCGCTGGGTCGCACGGGTCATCGCGACGTAGAGGTCGCCGGCGCCGCCCTCGGAATCGGCGAGGATCTCCGCGGGCTCCACGAGGACCACCCCGTCGAACTCGAGACCCTTGGCGTCCTGCGGGGTCATCACGGCGATCGGGTCGTCGATGCCGCGGCTCCCGGTGCCGATGCGGCCCAGTCCGTCCCGTGCCCGCAGCGCCCGCACGACATCCTCGAGCAGCCGTCCGGGAGTGAGGACGACGAGGCGCCCGATCGCCTCGGCCTGCTGCGCGGCGACGGCGTCGGCCACGGCGTCCGGCAGTCCCGCTTCGTCGGCCGAGTGCAGCAGCACCAGCCAGTCGCCCTCGCGCACCGAGGTGACCTCGGTGATCGGGAGGTCGCGGGACTCGGCCACGGCCTGCGCCACGTCCATGATGCGACGCGGCGTGCGGTAGTTGACGCTCAGCGGCTCGACCTCGAGACGATCCTCGACGTAGGGGGCGAGCGCGCGCTCCCACGAGGTGGTCCCCGCCGACGACGAGGTCTGCGCGACGTCGCCGACGATCGTGAACGACTTCGAGGGGCAGCGGCGCATGAGCGTGCGCCACATCATCGCCGAGAGCTCCTGCGCCTCATCCACGACCACGTGCCCGTAGGTCCAGCTGCGGTCCTCCGCGGCCCGCTCGGCGAGCGTGCGGCCGTCGGAGGCCCGGTCCATGCGGTCCGCGAGGTCCTCGTCGCGCACGATCCCCGAGGTGTCGATGTTCTCGATGACCTCGCGCGCATAGTCGAGATCGGCCTCGCGGCGTCGGCGGGAGCGCTCGGCGTCCGCCTGCTGGACCTGGTCGTCCTCGCCCAGCAGCTCCGCGACCTCGTCGAGCAGGGGCACGTCCTCAATCGTCCACGGCGCGTCCTTGGAGCGCACGAGGAGGTCGAGATCCGCGCCGGCGAGGGAGCGCGGCGCGGCCGCGCGCAGCCGCTCGGGATGCGCGAACAGGACCCTCAGGAACGACTCCGGGGTGTACGGCAGCCACGCCAGGTTCAGCGCGCGGCGCACCTCCGGGTCACGGCGAAGGTCGTCGAGGTACCCCGGTCGGTCCTCCGGGATCACCGTGGTCCCGCGGCGGGAGAGCTCCGCCTCGTACTGCTGGACCAGCCGGTCCAGGGCCGCGCGCACGAACACGGCGCGCGCGGCGTTGTGCGGCTTGTGCGTCGAGCGGGCCTCGCGGCGGGCCTCGGCCAGGATCTTCCGGGTGATCCTGAGGGGCGTGCCGTCGATCGACAGCTCGAGATCCCGCTCCGGCACCAGCTGACGCTGCTTCACCGCGCGCGAGAGCAGCTCGGCGATCGCGCCCGCGCCCTTGAGGCGCGCGACCTCGGGCGCATCGTGCAGCGTCGTCTCCACACCGGGGAAGAGCCCGCCCGGGGTCGACATCACCACGCCGGACTCGCCGAGGCTCGGCAGCACGCGCTCGATGTAGCGCAGGAAGCCGCGCGTGGGGGCGACGATCAGCACGCCCGAGTGCTCGAGGCGGCGGCGATGGGTGTAGAGCAGGTAGGCGGCGCGGTGCAGGGCGACGGCGGTCTTGCCGGTTCCCGGCCCGCCCTGGACGACCATCACCCCGCGGTTCGCGGAGCGGATGATGCGGTCCTGCTCCGCCTGGATGGTGGCGACGATGTCGCCCATGCGCCCGGTGCGCTGCGAGGACACAGCGGCCAGGAGCGCGCCCTCGCCCTGCAGCACGACCTCCTCACCTCCCGCGCCCTGCGCGAGCATGGACTGGTCGAGCACGTCGTCCTCGAGTCCCACGACGGCGCGCCCCTGGGAGATGAGGTGGCGGCGCAGACGCACGCCCAGCCGCTCGAGGCTGGTCGCCTGGTAGTAGGCGGCCGCGGCCGGGGCGCGCCAGTCCACGAGGAGCTGCTCGCGCTCGGGGGTGAACAGGCCGATGCGGCCGATGTAGTGGCGCTCGCCCTCGTCCGTGTCGAGCCGGCCGAACACGACGCTCGAGCTCACCGTGCGCAGCAGCGCGAGCCGGTCCTCGTACAGCGCCATGAACGCGTCCCGCTCGGAGCGGTTCTGATGGGTCGCCGCGTCCTGCGATCCCTGGACCTCGTCCAGGCTGGTCTGGATCTGCGCCATCAGCTCGTCCACGCGCGCGTACAGGCGGTCCGCGTAGTCCTGCTCGAGGGCGATCTCACGGGCGACGTGCGCCTCCTCGCTCGCTGGCGCATCTGGCCGGGGTTCTGCTGGCTCCACGGGGCGTCCTTCCGGTGGCCGCGCGCACGAGGGGGTGCCGCCCTGATCCTGTGCGCGCGATGACATGGCGATCCATTATGGTGGAACGCGTCGAACGCGGGGAAAAGCCCTGCTCGACGGCGACTGCGAGGAGCGAGGTGCATCGATGCGTGACCCCCGTGACCTCTACGCCTACGAGTCCGCGGATGTGATCGCCGCGGTTCCCCGCGGCCGCCTGACGCTCGTGCACGCACTCCCGGGTCTCGTGGACGCCGGCAACTCGTGCCGGATCGCCTCGACCTACCTCAAGGACTCCCTGCGCCACGTGCGGATCGTGACCTTCGACGTCGACGAGCTCGTGGACTACCGCGGCTCCCGCCCGCAGGCGGTCTTCGACGGCGCGGTGTACACCGAGGTCACCGTCCCCGAGATGTCCCTGTACCTCATGTACGACGAGGGCGACCGGCCCTTCCTCTACCTCGACGGCCCCGAGCCGGACCTGCAGTGGCGCCGCCTCAGCCAGGCCGTGATCGACCTCATCGAGTTCTTCGACGTCGAGAAGGTCGTGGGCATGAGCGCGATCCCCATGGCCATGCCGCACACGCGGCCGATCGCCATGATCACCCACGCCAACGACCCCGACCTGATCCCTGCGCACGAGCCCGAGCAGGGCGGGGAGATCGTGGTCCCGGCCTCGTTCGGCGCGCTGCTCGAGCACGAGCTCGGCAAGGCCGGGCACCCTGCGATCGGCTACGCGGCGCAGATCCCGCACTACCTCACGCGCACCGACTTCCCGGCGGGCGCGCTCGCGCTGCTGCGCCGTGTCAGCGAGGGCGCCGGTCTGGACATCCCGCTGGTGGACCTGGGAGATCTCACCGAGGCCGCGGGCGCGGCGCTCGAGAGCACCCTCACCGACAACGAGGAGGTGCTCAGCATGGTCGCGGCCCTCGAGGAGCAGTACGACGCGCAGTCCACCGAGAGCGACGGCGTCTTCAGCACCACGATGGACCTGCCCACGGGCGAGGAGCTCGCCGATCGCTTCGAGCGCTTCCTCGCCGGCGAGGAGGACGACGGGCCCGGCGGCGGATCGGGGCGGGGGCCCGGTTCCGGCCCCGAGGTCCCCTGAGGACGGACCCGTCGGCCGCACCGGCGACCCGCCGTGCGCCGGTCATCACGCGCCCCCGGCGCGCGCAGCAGAGCACCATCGCAGGACACAGGAAGTGACGCTTTCCATGGCAGAGAGCACCGTGCAGGGCACCGTGAAGTGGTTCAACGGAGAGAAGGGCTACGGCTTCATCGAGGTCGACGGGCCCGGGGCCGACGTCTTCGTGCACCACAGCCGCATCGACATGGACGGCTACCGCACCCTCGCGGAGGGCCAGAGGGTCGAGGTCGACGTGGTGCCCGGCGAGAAGGGGCCGCAGGCCGAGCAGGTCCGCCCGCTCTGAGGTCCGGCCCTCCTCCCGGGAGGGACCGGCCGCCGCGCATCAGCCCTGCGCAGCGCCCTCGAGCACCGTTCCCGGGGCGGCGATCCGCGCCGCGTCCTCCCCAGCGGCCAGTCGCACCGCCACAGGATCCGAGCGCAGCGCCCGGTCGAGCGAGGCGGGCAGCGGGGCGTCGGAGGCGAGCAGCACGCAGTTCCCGCGCCGCCTGCCCTTGAGATGCGCCGGCTCGGCGATCGCGCCGACATGCGCGAACACGCTCGAGAGTGTGGTCAGCTCGTCGGCGAGAAGTCGCGATCCGGGGCGGGAGGCGCAGTTGGCCAGGTAGAGGCCGTCTGCGGTGAGCACCCGGCGGGCGTGGCGGGCGGCGGCGACCGAGGTGAGCGAGGACGGGGTGCGATCTCCCGCGAAGACGTCGCGGGTGAGCACGTCGAAGCGGTCCTCGCGCCATTCCGCGAGCGCATGCGCGGCGTCGTCGACGCGGATCCTCAGCTGCGGGGAGCGGGGGAGGGAGAACCAGGTCCTGACGTGCTCGGCGAGGAGCGCGTCGAGCTCCACGACGATCTGGCGGGCGCGCGGCCAGTCATGGGCGAGCGTGCGGGGCAGCGTGCATCCGGCGCCGCCCAGATGCGCGACGGCGAGCTCGAGCCCGCGCCGCGGCGAGCCGTCGCCGTCCTTCCCGTCCCCGGCGCGCCTCTCGGCTGCCCAGCAGCGCATCGCCGTGCGCATCCACCGCATGTACTCGAAGACGAGGTGCTCCGGATCGGGATCCAGGTGCGAGGAGGGCACGCCGTTGACCAGGAGCAGCACCGATCCGTCGGACTCGACGACGAGCTCGGCGCTGCCGGTCGTGATGGGGATGGCCTCGCCGACGGGCCCGAGATCGGGGAACGGCGCCTCCGAGGAGCTGCGGCGACGGCCGCGGGGTGGTGGGGTCACCCGGACACTCTAGGGCCGGGAGGCGCGCGCACTGGTCTCTGCACACGGGGGCGGTGCGGGCGGACCGCGCGCGGGCCGTCGGTCCTCCCCAGGTGCCCTGCGTCCACAGCACCGACGCTCCCGCGTCGGATGTCGGTGCCTCCGCCTAGCGTTCCCACCATGACCACGCACACAGCGGAGCTCGTCCACCTGGATCAGGATCTCGCCGCCCTCGAGAGGGCCGAGGCGATGCTCGCACGCGCCCAGGAGCTCGCCGGGACCGACCCGCGCGCCTCCTACGAGCTCGTGCACCGTGCGGCGCTGCGCACCGCGGGCGTCCTCGTCACGCGGGCGAACCGGACCCGTCGGCGCAAGCTGCCGCTGAACGTGTGGACGGCGCTGGACCGCATGGGCGGGGATCGCCGGCGCTGGGCGGAGGACGCCTCGCGCTTCGTGGTCGAGCGCGACCGCCTGGACCGCGACCAGCGCGCGACCCCGGATCCCGTCCTGCTGGCACTGCACCGCGAGGGGACCCGCGCACGCATCGCCCAGGTCCGCGAGGAGCTGCTGGCCTCCCTCGCCCCCTCGGAGGCGGTTGCGCTCGCCGGATGAGGATCCAGGCACGAGGGCAACTCGGGGATCTCCGGGACCTGCCCCGCGCCGATTACCATGGTGCGCTCCGGCCCACACGCGCGGGCGCGGGGGAGGAGCAGCGGAGGGAGCACGGATGTCGGGCACGGAGGACTGCACGATCCTGCACCTGGACATGGACGCTTTCTTCGCCTCCATCGAGATCCGCGACGATCCCGCCCTGCAGGGTCTGCCGGTCGTCGTCGGGGGAGCGGGTTCGCGCGGCGTCGTCGCCGCGGCGAGCTATCCGGCGCGCGAGCGCGGCATCCGCTCCGCCATGCCGATGGTCACCGCCCGCCGCCTCGCGCGCGACCTGGTCATCGTCCCGCCGCGGATCGACCGCTACCGCGAGGTCTCCGCGCAGGTCATGGATCTGCTCCGGGAGGTGACGCCCGCGATCGAGCAGATCAGCGTCGACGAGGCCTTCCTCGACATCTCCGGTGCCCGCCGTCTGTTCGGATCGCCCGAGCAGATCGCCCACCGCCTGCGCACCCGCATCCGCGAGGAGCTGGACCTGCCCAGCAGCGTCGGAGGGTCCGTGTCCCGGGCGGTCGCGAAGATCGCGTCCGCCCGTGCCAAGCCCGACGGCATGCTGATCGTCCCGTCCGAGCAGACCGCCGCCTTCCTCGCGCCGCTGCCCGTGGGCGTCATCTCGGGCGTCGGCCCCAAGGCGCAGCAGGCCCTCGAACGGCTCGGGGTGCGCACCGTCGGTCAGCTGCGCGACATCCCCGCGGGGACCCTGCGTCGTGCCGTCGGCCCCCAGGCCCCCATGATCGCGCGGCTCGCGGCGGGGGAGGATCGCACCGGACTGGGCACGCGGGTGCGCGATCGCAGCGTCGGCACCGAGCGCACCTACGAGGAGGACCTCGTGGACCCAGCCGAGGTGCGTCGCCGCCTCACCCTCATGGCCGACGAGGTGTCCCGCAGCCTGCGCCGCAGCCACCTCGCCGCGCGGGCCGTCTCCGTCAAGCTCCGTTCGCCGGACGGCACCACCATCACCCGATCGGCCACTATGGATCAGCCGACTGCGAGCGGCGAGCGTCTTCGCGAGCACGTGGTCGCCCTCTGGGAGAGGGAGGTGCCGCGCATGCCGGCGGTGCGCCTGGCCGGGGTGCGGGCCGAGCGCCTGCAGGAGACCAGCGCGCAGCCCGCCGCGGCAGAGCTCTCCGGCCGCGGAACCGGCTGGCAGGGATTGGAGAGCGCGATGGACCGCGCGCGCGACCGCTTCGGCTCGGGAAGCCTCTCCCGCGGATCGACCCTCCGCGCGCCGGACGCAGCGGGAGAGGACGGAGTCCAGCAGGAAGGTGCCCGCGGAGACGCGTCCGGGACGTGAGAGGGAGAGTGTCATGCGGTGGGCCGCCGAGTTCCCATTCCCCAGCGGGCGGCAGTATCCTTAGGGGATCGACGATGGGGCTCGAGCCGCCCACGTCGATCGCGTTCAGCCGCAGGGAACACGGCACGGGACAAGGAGCCGGAACGATGCCGCTTTCGGAGCACGAGCAGAAGATGCTCGATGAGATGGAGCGTCAGCTCTTCGCCGACGATCCCCGGCTCGCCCGCGCCTTCCGCTCCGGCGCCCAGGACCGGCGCGACCGCCGCCGCATCGTCCTCGGCCTCGCCGGAGTCGTCGTCGGGCTCGGCGTCCTCGTCCTCGGGGTCTCCCTGAACTACATCTGGCTGGGCGTGCTGGCATTCCTGCTGATGCTCGCCGGAGCGGTCTACGCCGTGACCTCGCCGCGCAGCCGCCCTGGCGGTCCGGCCGCCGATCAGGGCGATGGGGGCGAGCAGCCCCGGCAGCCCGAGAACGGCGGCAGCGATTTCATGCGCCGCATGGAGGAGCGCTGGGAGAAGCGCTCGGGGGATGATCCCCGGGGCTGAACGCCCGCCCTCTCCACCGCGCCCCACCACCGCGTCACCACCCGCGACCCCGAGCCCTCGGCCCGGGGTCGTCGTCTGTCCGGGCCCTGTGCGGAGCTCCCCTCGGCGCTCCCCTCGGCGCTCCACCGCGCCCCCGCGCTGCGTGTGGCCGCGCCTCGTCGCCGCGCGCCTCCACTGCGCTCCCCGGGGTCTCCCCACTCCGCTCCCCGGGACCCCTCCACTCCGCTCCCCGGAGTCCCCCCACTTCGCCCCACCTTCCGTCCCGCGCATGCCCGGTTCCCCCGCCGAAGGCCTCCGAGGGGCAGTGACCTGCGCTCTTGCTGAACGCGTTCCCAGGGTTCGACGGCCCCGCCAGGCACGGACACGCCCTGGAACGGCTGTGCCGCAGGATTTCCCTCCACCCCGCTCCACACTCTTGACCTGCCCTGATGCCGCGAATCTGAGGTCGGTTCGACGAATGGGTAGCGGGAAGTGGTGAGTTGTGGGGTAAAGTGGGGCGTGCAGGAGGGAGATGGTGATCCCTCGTCGAGAAAGGGGGCGCGGATGTTCCTCGGAACCTTCACGCCCAAGCTCGACGACAAGGGCCGCCTGATCTTTCCCGCGAAGTTCCGGGACGAGCTCGCCTCGGGCCTGGTGATGACTCGGGGACAGGAGCACTGCATCGCGGTGTACCCCCTGGCCGAGTTCCGCCAGAAGCTCGAGGAGGCCAGGCGGGCTCCGACCACGGATCAGCGCACGCGCGACTACCTGCGTGTGCTGCTCTCGGGGGCGGAGGACGTCATCCCGGACAAGCAGGGCCGCATCACGATCCCCGGCCAGCTGCGCACCTACGCGGGCCTGGACCGGGAATGCGCCGTGATCGGCGCTCTGGACCGCCTCGAGGTCTGGTCGCTCCCCGCGTGGGAGTCCTACCTCGAGCAGAAGGAGGAGGGCTTCGCCCAGACCGCCGAGTCGGTGGTCCCGGGCCTGTTCTGAGGGACTCCGTCCCGCGAGACCTCTCGTCGCTCCCGCCCCGACGCAACTTCCCCGGTGGCGGGTCGGGAGCGACGAGGAATCCCGCCGGACGGCACCACGAGCAGCACGCGATGCCGCACCACGACGATCGAGAAGCACGCATCACGCAGGAGAGGCGGTGGGATGGACGAGAACCGGCATCCGGTCCGAGCCCAGGACCGCCACGCTCCCGTCATGCTCCAGGCGTGCGTCGATCTCCTCTCTCCGGCTCTGGTCGAGCCGGGCTCCGTCTACGTGGACGCGACGCTCGGCATGGGCGGCCACGCCAGCGCCGTGCTCGCCGCCTGCCCGCACTCCCGCCTCATCGGCATCGACCGTGACACCGCAGCCCTCGAGCTCGCCCGCGAGCGCCTCGCGCAGGACGGCTTCGCCGACCGCATCGACCTCGTGCACGCCACCTACGACGCGATCCCCGAGGTCCTCGCCGAGCGCGGGCTGACCGCGTCGGCCGTGATGATGGACCTGGGGCTCTCCAGCTTCCAGATCGACACGTCCGAGCGCGGCTTCTCCTATGCGGCCGACGCACCCCTGGACATGCGCATGGATCCCGCCTCGGGCGGCCCCACCGCGGCCGACCTGCTGCGCGACCTCGACGAGAAGGAGCTCGCCCGCATCCTGCGGGAGTACGGCGACGAGCGCTTCGCCCCGCGCATCGCCCGCCGCATCGTCTCCGAGCGCGCCGAGCACCCGCTCGAGCGCAGCGGAGAGCTCGTCGACCTCCTGGACCGTGCGATCCCCGCGGCCTCCCGCGCGCACGGCGGACACCCCGCCAAGCGCTCCTTCCAGGCCCTGCGGATCGCCGTGAACGACGAGCTCGCGATCCTCGCCCGCGCGATCGACGGGGCCCTCGACTCCGTCGGCGTCGGCGGCCGCGTGGTCGTCGAGTCCTACCACTCGGGCGAGGACCGGCTCGTGAAGACGGCCCTGGCCCGTCGCACCCGCTCCTCGGCGCCTCCGGACCTGCCCTTCGAGCTCGAGGAGCACAAGCCCACCTTCGCCGCTCTCACGCGCGGCGCGCTCCAGGCCGACGAGGCCGAGCGCGAGTCCAATGCCCGCTCCGCCTCGGTGCGCCTGCGCGCCGCCGAGCGCCTCCGACCCGCACACTGACGAACGACCGACGAATCGGAACGCATCATGGCCATCAGCACCGCACCCCGCGTCGCACCCCGCCGCGCCGCGCGACCCGTCGCCCGCACCTCCGCCAGGCCCCGCCTCGCGGTGGTCGCCGCGCCGTCGACGCGCCGCAGCCCGCTCCCGTTCGCGATCCTGTGCACCCTGATCGCCGTGGTCACCCTCTCCTCGGTGCTGTTCCTGAACATCCAGATGTCCGACACCAGCTACGAGATCACCCGCCTTCAGTCCACCTCGCAGAAGCTCACCGAGCAGTCCCAGGGGCTGCAGGAGCAGGAGGACGAGCTGAGCACTCCCCAGGAGCTCGGCAAGCGCGCGAAGGATCTGGGCATGGTCCAGGCCGGGGACCCGGGCTACATCGATCTGGGAAATGGCAAGGTCGTCGGCGAGGCGCAGACGGTCCAGGGCGCCTCAGGGGCAGAATCGTCCTCGATCCCCGCGGCCTCGATCTACGAGGACGTGGAGACGTACCACGGAATGGGCAACGAGGGGGACTGATCGATGGCCTCGAACTCCCGTGACCGAGGACGTTCGGGCTCCTCGTCCTCGCGCGCGTCGTCCGGATCGGCGCGCGGCGCGTCGTCGTCCCGACGCCGTCAGACCCGCCCCGCGCATCCGGTGATCCCGGCCCCGCGCGTGGGCGAGCCGCTGATGCGCCGCCGCCTCATGCTCACGCTCATGGGGGCCGGTGCCGTCACGCTCGGAGGCCGCCTGGTCTGGGTGCAGGGGCTGGACGCGAGCGCGCGCGCCGCCGAGGCGGTCGACCAGCGCACCACCGATCGCACCATCACCGCCCTGCGCGGAGAGATCATCGACCGCAACGGCGCCGTGCTCGCACGCAGCGTCGAGCGCTACGACCTCTGGGTGAACCAGCTGCAGGTCGGCGACTTCAAGCCCAAGGACAAGGATCTGGGCACCGGCGTGAAGGCCGCCGCCAAGGTGCTCTCCCCGCTGCTGGACGAGGACGTCGACGATCTCGAGAAGACGCTCACGGGGAAGCGCGGCTTCCTCTACCTGCGCAAGAACGTCGAGCCCGACGTGCGCGAAGCCGTCATCTCGCAGGAGATCCCCGGGATCGGATCGGACCGCGTCTCCGAGCGCATCTACCCGGCCGGGGAGATCGGCGCCAACGTCATCGGCTTCATGGGCGGCGACGGCGTGGCGCTCGCCGGCGCCGAGTACAAGTACGACAAGAACCTGCGCGGCAGGAACGGCAAGGTGCGCTACGAGCGCGGCGCCGGCGGCCAGGTCATCCCCACCGGCAAGCAGACCACCGAGGAGGCCGTCGACGGCGACGACCTCGTCCTGACGATCGACGAGAACCTGCAGTGGAAGTCCCAGCAGGTGGTCGCCGAGACCGTGAAGAAGTTCGGGGCCGACGCCGGCAGCGCCGTCATCTACAACGTGCGCACCGGCGAGCTGCTCGCCCTCGCCGACTACCCGACGTTCGACCCGAACAAGCCCGGCAAGACCGACCCCGAGTACCTGGGCAACCAGTCGCTGTCCAACGTGTTCGAGCCGGGCTCCACGGGCAAGCTCCTCACCGTGGCGTGCGCTCTCGAGCACAAGAAGGTCACGCCATCCTCCCACTACACCGTGCCCTACACGATGGACTTCGACGGCAACCGGATCAAGGACTCCCACCCGCACGAGACCCAGCACCTCACCCTCGCGGGCGTGCTGAAGAACAGCTCGAATGTGGGCACCGTGCAGATCTCCAAGACCGTCTCCGACAAGCAGCGCTATGCGACGCTCAAGGCCTTCGGGATCGGCGAGAAGACCGGCATCGGCCTGCCCGGGGAGTCCGAGGGCATCCTGCACCCCGTGGCGGACTGGGCGGGTCGCCTGCGCTTCACGATCGCCTTCGGCCAGGGGTACTCCGTGACCCCAATCCAGATGACCGCCGCGATCGGCGCCTTCGGGAACGACGGCGTGCGCATGCAGCCCACGATCGTGGCGGGCACCCGCGACGAGAAGGGCACGCTGACCGCGGCCACCACCGCCAAGGGCGTGCGCGCCTGCTCGAGCGAGACCGCGCGGACCATCCGCAACCTCATGGACAACGACATCGACGACGACGCCGCGTCCAACGCGGCCGTCCCGAACTACGCGGTCGGCGGCAAGACCGGCACGGCGGAGAGCGGGGCCGGCTACACCGCGTCCTTCATCGGGATGGCACCCATCGACGACCCGGAGATCGCCATCGGCGTGTTCGTGTACGGGCTTAAGACCTTCATCTCGGGCAACACGGCGGCCGCCCCCGCGTTCTCCGAGCTCATGCAGTACACCCTCCAGACCCAGGGCATCGCGCCCACCGGCAAGAAGGGCAAGACCCTGGAGGACGAGTGGTGAGCGGTCATCCCCGCGCGGTCCCGCCCCGTCCCCGGCGCGCCGAGGACGGAGAAGACGTCTCCGCGGCCCCGCGGATCACGGCGGGGGAGCTCGCCCGGCTGCTCGGGGCGGAGGTGGTCGGCCCTGCCGATGACGCCATCGTGCTGACGGGCGCGACCCTGGACTCCCGCGCCGTCGAGCCCGGCGACCTCTACTGCGCCCTGCCCGGGGCCCGCACCCACGGCGCCCGCTTCGCCTCCCAGGCCGCGGCCTCGGGCGCGCTCGCGGCCCTCACCGATCCCGTCGGCGCCCAGGAGTGCGTGCGCGCGGGCCTGGTCGCCCTGGTCCTGGACGATCCCCGTGCGGCGACCGCGCGCGCCGCGGCCGCCGTCTACGGCGACCCCTCGCAGCGGCTCACGATGATCGGCGTCACCGGCACGAACGGCAAGACGTCCGTCGCCACGATGCTTCACCGCACCCTGCTCTCCCTGGGGGTGCCGGCCGGCGTCATCGGCACCAACGGCACCGAGTACCGCGACGGCGACGGGGAGGACGCCGTGGTCACCACCGTGCGCACCACCCCGGAGTCGCCGGACCTGCAGGGGATCCTCGCGCGCATGCTCCAGAGCGGCGTGCAGGTGTGCGTCATGGAGGTCTCGAGCCACGCGATGGTCCTGCACCGGGCCGACGAGATCGCCTTCGACGCCGTCGCCTTCACCAACCTCTCCCAGGACCACCTGGACTTCCATCCCACGATGGAGGACTACTTCCGCGCCAAGGCCTCCCTGTTCGCGCCCGCGCACGCGCGCGTCGGCGTGGTCTGCGTGGACGACGACTGGGGCATGCGGCTCGCCCGCGAGTCGCCCGTCCCGGTCACGACCTTCACCACGGACCCGGCCCGCTCCGCGGACGTCGTGGTCGAGCAGGTCGAGCCCCATGCCTTCGGCAGCTCCCTGCGCGTGCGCGAGGCCGACGGCTCGACCCACGATCTGAACTCCCAGATCCCGGGCATGCCGTACGTCGCCAACACCATCGCCGTCCTGCTCCTGCTCGAGGCCGTCGGCCGCAGCGGCCCCGAGGTGCGCGAGGCGATCTCGCGCTCCGGCCGCGTGCCCGGACGGATGGAGCTGGTCGCCGAGGAGCCCGTGCGCGGAGTCGTCGACTTCTCCCACACCGAGGACGCCCTCGCCAAGACCCTCGCCACCCTGCGCGCGGTGCCGGGCACCCGCCGGCTCCTCGCCGTGATCGGCGCGGGCGGCGACCGCGACGCCGGCAAGCGGCCCCACATGGGCGCCGTCGCCGCCGACCTCGCCGATGTCGTGATCATCACCGACGACAACCCCCGCAGCGAGGACCCCGCCTCGATCCGCGAGCAGGTGCGCGCCGGCATCCCCGCGGACACCTCCGCCGAGGTGCACGTCGTCGCCGGTCGCGAGCGCGCGATCGACCTCGCGTGCGAGCTGGCCGACGTGGGCGACACCATCCTGCTGGCCGGCAAGGGCGCGGAGACCGGTCAGACGATCGGCGATACAGTCCTTCCGTTCGATGATCGCGTGCAGCTGCGGCGACGACTCCCCGGGTCCGACGCCGCGCCCGTGGATCCGGACGACGCCCCGACCCGACCCCGAGAAGGACGCTGAATGCTCGCCATCACTGCCCAGGAGATCGCCGAACTCACCGGCGGTGAGCTGATCGGCGGCGCCACGGGCACCGAGCAGGTCACCGGAGAGGCGCGCATCGATTCCCGCGCCGTGCGCGGGGGCGACCTGTTCGCCGCCTTCCACGGCGAGAACGTCGACGGCCACCGCTTCGTCGGCTCCGCCCGCGACGCCGGCGCGGCTCTCGCCCTGGTCACCGACGCCGTCGACGTCCCCGCCGTGCGCGTGGCCGACGTCGTGACAGCCCTGTCCGACCTGGCCCGCGCCCAGCTCGCGAGCGCCCGCGCGCGCCGCGAGGACCTGCGCGTCGTCGCCCTCACGGGCAGTGCCGGCAAGACCGGCACCAAGGACCTGCTGGGTGCGCTGCTCCGGGAACTCGGGCCGACGGTCGCGCCCTCCGGCAGCCCCAACAACGAGCTCGGCCTGCCGCTCACGGTGCTGTCCCTGACCGAGGACACCCGCTTCCTCGTGCTGGAGATGGGCGCCCGCGGCATCGGCCACATCGCCCACCTCACCGCGATCGCCCCGCCCGACGTCTCCCTCGTGCTGAACGTCGGCAGCGCGCACCTCGGCGAGTTCGGATCGGTCGAGGCGATCGCGCAGGCCAAGGGCGAGATCGTCGAGGCCCTCCAGCCCACGGGCCGGGCGATCCTCAACGCCGACGACGCCCGCGTCGCGCGCATGGCCTCGCGCACCTCCGCGCCGGTCACCACGTGGGGCATGGCCTCCGGCGACGTGCGCGTCCAGGACCTCCGCCTCGACGAGCAGGCCCGCGCCCGCCTCACCCTCGCCGTCCCCGAGGGCCTCACCCGCCTGGACGGCAGCGCCATCCCCGAGGACACCCGCGAGATCACCCTCGACCTGCTCGGCGAGCACCAGGCGCTGAACGCCGTCGCCGCCGCGACCGCCGCGCTCGTGCTCGGCATGGACCTCGAGGACGTCGCGCGCCTGCTGCCGCGCCTGCATCTCAGCTCCGGCCAGAGGATGGAGGCCGTGCACGCCGCCGGGGACGTGCTCATCCTCAACGACGCCTACAACGCGAACCCCGACTCCATGCGCCAGGCCCTGAAGACCCTCGCGCACCTGGGCCGCACCCGGCGCACCATCGCCGTGCTCGGCGAGATGCTCGAGCTCGGCGAGGACTCCCTGCGCCTGCACGACGAGGTGGGCCGCCTCGCCGTCCGCCTCAACATCTCCCAGCTGATCGCCGTCGGTCCCGGGGCCCGGCTGATCCATCGGGGCGCCTGCCTCGAGGGCAGCTTCGGCGACGAGTCCGAGGAGGTCCCCGACCTCGACGTCGCCCTCGAGCGCCTCGTCGAGATCGTGGAGCCGGGCGACGTCATCCTGCTGAAGTCCTCGCGCGACGCCGGGCTGCGCACGCTCGCCGAACCGCTGCGCGATGCCCTCGACGCGCGCGAGCGCGGCGGGGGAGACCCGGCCGCCGCGCCGAGCGACGGATCCGCAGGCGCTCACGCCCGGGCGGCCGACGGCATGGCAGACTCGCAGGACACGACGCCGGACCCGGCGACGACCGGGCCGGCACCCACGACCGACGACCACGAGCCGGGAGACGCAGGAGGCGCACGCGCATGATCGCGATCATCATCGCCGGCGGCGCCGCGCTCGTCCTGGCGCTCATCGGCACCCCGCTGTACATCCGGGTGCTCGTCAAGCGCCATTACGGGCAGTTCATCCGCGACGACGGGCCGACCTCGCACTCCACCAAGCGCGGCACCCCCACCATGGGCGGCGTCGCGATCATCCTCTCGGTGCTGATCGGGTACGCGGTCGCCCACCTCATCACCCAGCAGCCGCCGTCGGCCTCTGGCCTGCTCGTGCTGTTCCTGATGACAGGACTGGGCGTCGTCGGCTTCCTCGACGACTTCATCAAGATCACCCGCCAGCGCAGCCTGGGCCTGCGGGCCTACCAGAAGCTCATCGGCCAGTTCGCCATCGCGACGGCCTTCGCCGTCATGGCCCTGCTGTTCCGCAACGACTCGGGCCATGCGCCCGCGTCCACGCGCCTCTCCTTCGTGCGCGACCTGCCCTGGCTCGACCTCGCCTTCGCCGGCACCACGATCGGCTTCGTGCTCTTCGCGATCTGGGCGAACTTCCTGGTCGCCGCGTGGTCCAACGGCGTGAACCTCACCGACGGGCTCGACGGCCTCGCCACCGGCGCCACCATCATCTTCGCGGGCGTCTACCTCGTGATCTCCTTCTGGCAGTGGCGCCAGACCTGCACGAGCGGGCACCTCCTGCTGGACTCCGCCCACTGCTACAGCGCGCGCGACCCGCTGGACACTGCGATCATCGCGGCCGCGATCGGCGGCGCGTGCATCGGCTTCCTCTGGTACAACACCTCGCCCGCGAAGATCTTCATGGGCGACACCGGCTCCCTCGCCCTGGGCGGCGCCCTCGCAGGCCTCACGATCGTCTCGCGCACCGAGCTGCTCGGCGCGATCATCGGCGGCCTCTTCGTGATCATCTCGCTGTCGGTCATCATCCAGGTCACGAGCTTCAAGCTCACCCGCAAGCGCGTGTTCCGGATGGCGCCGCTCCAGCACCACTTCGAGCTCAAGGGCTGGAACGAGGTCACGATCGTGGTCCGCTTCTGGATCATCGCGGGCGTCCTCGGCGCGGCCGGACTGGGCCTGTTCTACCTCGACGCGCTCCCGGGGATCGCCTCGTGAGCTCGGACGGCACGCCGGTCGACGCGCGCCCCTGGCCGGGCCTGGACGTCGTCGGCCTCAGGATCCTCGTCGTCGGCTTCGGCGTCTCCGGGTACGCGGTCGCCGACCAGACCATGCAGCGCGGTGCGAGCGTGATCGTCGTCGACGCGGCGGACACCCCGCGCCACCGCGAGCGCGCCCGCATCCTCGAGGTCTTCGACGTCGAGGTGCGGCTGGGCGCCGAGCACACGCTCGCCCTGCCCGAGGACGCGGACGTCGACCTCGTGGTCACGTCCCCCGGATGGCGTCCCGATCAGCCCCTGCTCGCGCAGGCCGCCGCCGCGGGCATCCCGGTGTGGAGCGAGGTCGAGCTCGCCCGCCGCATGCAGGCGCCGGACGGCCCCGCCTGGCTGGGCGTCACCGGCACCAACGGCAAGACCACCGTCGTGACGATGCTCGAGACGATCCTGCGCGCCGAGGGGCTGCGCGCCGTCGCCTGCGGGAACGTCGGCCTGCCCGTGATCGAGGCGGCCCTCGACCCCGAGGGGTTCGACGTCCTGGCCGTCGAGCTCTCGAGCTTCCAGCTGCACTGGACCCAGCACGTGGACTGCGAGGCCGCGGCCGTCCTCAACATCACCGAGGACCACCTCGACTGGCACGGCGGCCTCGAGGCCTACGCCCGCGCCAAGGGAAAGATCTTCGAGGGCGTCCGCGTGGCCTGCGTCTTCAACACGGCCGACGACCTCACCCGGAGGCTCGTCGAGGACGCCGACGTCGTCGAGGGCGCCCGTGCCGTGGGCGTGACCCTGGGCGCCCCCGGCCCGTCCGAGCTGGGCGTCGTCGACGACCTGCTCGTGGACCGCGCCTTCGTCGAGGACCGCCGCCGTCAGGCCGCCGAGCTCGGCTCGCTGGCCGACCTGGCGCACCTGGGCCCCCACGGCGCCCCGCCCCACGTCGTCTTCAACGCGCTCGCCGCCGCGGCCCTCGCCCGCGCCCACGGCGTCTCCCAGGCGGCCGTGCGCGAGGGGTTGCGCGCCTTCCGCTCCGGCAGCCATCGCAGCGAGATCGTCGCGGTCGGCACCGGCATCGCCTTCGTCGACGACTCCAAGGCCACCAATCCCGACGCGGCCCGCGCCTCCCTGCTCGGCATGGAGCACGTGGTCTGGATCGCGGGCGGCGACACCAAGGGGGCCGACGTCGACACGCTGGTCGCCGAGGTGTCCGGACGCCTCCGCGGCGTCGTGCTCATCGGATCCGACGACACGCCCTTCCGCGAGGCGCTCGAGCGACACGCCCCCGCAATACCCCGCGTGCGCGTGCCCGCGGGTGACACTGAGGAT
This sequence comes from Brachybacterium halotolerans, assembly GCF_016623465.1. GTDB lineage: Bacteria > Actinomycetota > Actinomycetes > Actinomycetales > Dermabacteraceae > Brachybacterium > Brachybacterium halotolerans. The sequence goes on along the minus strand of NZ_JAEDAJ010000001.1, from coordinate 851,316 downwards.
CCCGAAGGACGTTCCCGACTGATGCGGGAGGCCGTCGACGCGGCGGCCGGACTGGCACGGGATGGCGACGCGGTGCTCCTCGCACCCGCCGCGGCCTCGATCGACCAGTTCACGGACTATGCCGAGCGCGGCGACCTCTTCGCCGCCGCCGCCCGCGCGGCCACCGGGACGCAGGACGCCGAGGACACGCAGGAGCCGGACGGACCGGAAGGACGCGCATGAGCCCCCAGCAGACGCCCCGTCGGGCCCCTGCTGTGGTGCGCCCGGACGAGGACCGCCCCCTGGGCGACGTCGGCGGTCGCGTGCGCAACGGCCTCGGCGACTGGGGCCGCTCCCCGGTCCTGGACTTCTACGGCCTGATCTGCGTGGGCACCCTGCTCATCGGCACGGGCCTGGTGATGGTCCTCTCCAGCAGCTCCGTGGTGAGCATCGCCAAGGGCGACTCCCCGTTCGCGGGCCTTCTCGCACAGGGGAAGTTCGCACTGATCGGGCTCGTCGGCCTGCTCGTCGCCGCGTTCCTGCCCCCGCGCAACTACGAGAGGTTCGCCTGGGTGCTGCTCGGTCTCGGCATCGCCCTGCAGTGCCTCGTGCATGTGCCGGGCATCGGGGTCGCCGCCGGCGGCAACACGAACTGGATCCGCATCGCCGGCCAGACCCTGCAGCCTTCCGAGCTCCTCAAGCTCGCGCTCGCCGTCTGGCTCGGCGCGATCCTCACTCGCAAGCGCCCGCTGCTGCACCGCACGATGCATCTCGTGATCCCCGTGGTGCCGGTCATCGTGGTCGCCCTGGGCCTCGTGCTGCTGGGCCACGACCTGGGCACGATGATGATCATGGCGATGCTGGTCGCCGGCTCCCTCTGGATCGGCGGCGTGCCGCGGCGCTGGTTCGTGCTCGGCGGCGGCGTGGGCGTCGCCGCGATCCTCTTCTTCGCCCTGACCAACGCCAACCGCATGGCCCGCATCGGCAACTGGCTGCACGGCACCTGCGAGGGCGACTCCTGCCTGCAGTCCGACCAGGGCCTCATGGGCCTCGCCGAGGGCGGATGGTGGGGCGTCGGTCTGGGGCAGTCGCGCCAGAAGTGGGGGCGCCTGCCCGCCGCCCAGGACGACTACATCTTCGCGATCATCGGCGAGGAGCTCGGGCTGATCGGCACGCTCGGCGTGCTGCTGCTGTTCTCCGTGCTCTCGCTCATCCTCTTCCGGATGATCACCCGCGCCCGGGACCCGTTCATCCAGATCACCATCGGCGGCGTGGGCGCCTGGCTGCTCGGCCAGGCCTTCGTGAACATGATGGTCGTCACCGGCATGCTCCCCGTGCTCGGCGTGCCGCTGCCCTTCATCTCCTCCGGCGGCTCCGCCCTGGTCGCGTCCATGCTGGCCCTGGGCATGCTGCTGTCCTTCGCCCGCCACGAGCCCGGCGCCCAGGAGGCCCTCACCGCCCGCATGGGCACCGTGCGCAGCGCTCTCGCGGTGATCCCCGCGAGCCGCGGGGGAGAGGGGACGCGTCGTCGTCGCCGCGGTCGCCGCGGGGCGAAGCCGGCAGGCGGAGCGTCGTCCGCGCGGAGGACGAAGGCGACGGCAGGCACCGCGAAGGCGTCCACCACGCGCGCCGCCGCCTCCGGCGGGCGCGCCCGCACCGCGGCCCCGTCCTCCCGCTCCCGCGGTGCCGGGGCCCGCAGCTCCGGGACCCGCACCACAGGGTCCCGCGGCGCCGGATCCCGCAGCTCGGGCGCCGCGCGACGTAGCCGTGCCCGCTCGTCGGCCCGATCGGCCGAGCCCACTGCCCGCCCCGACACCGAGGGATACGCCCGCTGATGAACGCACCGACCGTCCTGCTGGCCGGAGGCGGCACCGCAGGCCACGTCTCGCCCCTGCTCGCCACCGCCGCGAAGATCCGCGAGCTGGACCCCGAGGCCGAGGTGCTCGCTCTCGGCACGGCGGACGGCCTGGAAGCCGACCTCGTCCCGGCCGCGGGCCTCGAGCTCGCCACCATCGAGAAGGTTCCCTTCCCTCGCCGTCCCAACGGCGCTGCGCTGCGCTTCCCGGCCCGCTTCGGCGGCAGCCTGCGCGAGGTGCGCGCACTCATGAAGGACCGAGGCGTCGGCGCTGTCTGCGGCTTCGGCGGCTACGTGTGCCCGCCCGCCTATCTCGCCTCCGCCTCCGCGCGCATCCCTCGCCTGATCCATGAGGCGAATCGCCGGCCCGGCCTCGCCAACCGTCTCGGTGCCCGCGGGGCCGCGGCCGTGCTCACGGCCTTCGAGCACACCCCGCTGCCCGGTGCCCGCCGCATCGGGATGCCCATGCGCGAGGGCATCGCGGCCCTCGACCGCGCCGCCCGCCGCACCGACGCCGTGCGCTCCTTCGGACTGGACCCGGAGCGCCCCGTGCTGCTGGTCACCGGAGGGTCCCTGGGTGCCCAGCACCTCAACGAGGTCGTCGTGCGCAGCGCGGAGACGGTGCTCGCGCACGGCGGCCAGATCCTCCACGTCACCGGCCGAGGGAAGACCGAGGTCGGAGCCGCCCTCGCGGACCGCGACGGCTACCAGCTGGTCGAATACGTGAGCGCCATGGAGGACGCCTACGCCGCCGCCGACCTCGCCGTCACCCGCTCCGGGGCCGGCACCGTCAGCGAGCTCACGGCCGTCGGCCTGCCCGCGGTGTTCGTGCCCCTGCCGGTCGGCAACGGCGAGCAGGCGCTGAACGGCCAGGAGGTCGTGAGCGCCGGCGGCGCCCTCATGATCTCCGACGCCGACCTCGACGAGCAGGTCATGACCGGCACGATCCTGCCGCTGCTGAGCGACCCCGAGCGTCTGCGGGCGATGTCCGAGGCCTCCCGCGCCTTCGGCATCACCGACGCCGCCGAGCGCCTCGCCGGTCTCGTCCTCGCCGCCGCCCACCGCGGCTGATCCCAGCGCTGCTGACCTCACCGCGTCAGGCCCTGGCACGGCTGATCCCAGAGGCGCTCACCCCACTGCGGGCGGCCCCTCCGCGAGCCGGCCGCGGGGTTCCGTCGCGGGGTCCCGTCCGGCTCTCCCCGGGCACGTGACCGACGACGCGCGGAGAGCCTCCGGGAGGCTCCGAGGAGCGCCGGTTACCGTGGGCGCATGACCCCGCGCGCTGCCTCCGACGACCTTCCCGCCCTGCCCGACGGGGTGCGCACGATGCTCCGTCCCGGAGACGTGGTCACCGACTCCGCATGGCCCCAGGGCCCCGTGCGCTCGATCCACGTGGTGCGCATCGGCGGTGCGGGCATGTCCGCCGTCGCGCGGCTCGCCCTCGAAGCGGGGCTCGCCGTGAGCGGCTCGGACTCGCAGGACGGACAGTTCATCGGCCCGCTGCGCGCGGCGGGCGCCCGCATCGGGATCGGCTTCGACGCGGGCCTGCTGGCCGACGACGTCGATCTCGTCGTCGTCTCCACCGCCGTGCGCGCCGACAACGTCGAGGTGATCGCCGCCCGCGAGCGCGGCATCCCCGTCATCCATCGCGCCGCGGCCCTCGCCGGGCTGCTGCAGGATCGCCGACTGCTCGCGGTCGCGGGCACCCACGGCAAGACGTCGACGACCGCCATGGCCGTGCTCGCGCTGCGCGGCACGGACGCGGACCCGGCCTGGGCCCTCGGCGCCGCCGTCCCGGACCTGGGCCGCAATGCCGGGCTGCGCGAGGACGCGGACTCCGAGCGGCCGACCGATGAGGTCGGTCCGGACGCTGCGCTCGCGGTGATCGAGGCCGACGAGTCCGACGGCTCCTTCCTCGCCTTCGCCCCCTCCGCGCTCGTGGTCACCAACCTCGAGGCCGACCATCTGGACTTCCACGGCGACGAGGCGACCCTCGTGGCCGCCTTCGACGCCCTCGTCGACCGTGTCGTCCCGGGCGGCACGCTCGTGGTCTGCGCCGACGACGCGGGTGCCGCGGCGCTGGGGGAGCGGTCCGCCGGGCGCGGCGTCGACGTCCAGACCTACGGACGCGCCTCGGGCGCCGACTGGCGTCTGCTCGATGAGACGCCCGAGGCCACCGGCACCCACGCCCGGGTCGCAGGCCCTGTCGGCGAGATCGAGCTAGACCTGCACGTCACCGGGCACCACAACGTGCTGAACGCCATGGGCGCGCTGGCCGGGTCCCTCGCCCTGCTGGCCGCGGACGGACACGAGACCGCCGACGTCGCCGATCCCGCGGGCATCTCCGCCTCGACGCCGGACCCCGCGGCGATGGCGCGCGCCCTGGCGACGGGCGTCGGCCCGTTCGCCGGCGCCTCCCGCCGCTTCGACCTGCGCGGAGTGGTCCGGGGAGTGCCCGTGTTCGACGACTACGCCCACCACCCGCGCGAGGTCGAGGCGACGATCGCCGCCGCCCGGGGAATCGTCGGCTCCACCGGGCGCGTGCTCGTCGCCTTCCAGCCCCATCTCTACTCGCGCACCCGCGCGTTCGCGGAGGACTTCGCCCGCGCCCTCGGCCGGGCCGACGAGAGCTGGGTGATGCCCGTCTACGGCGCCCGGGAGGATCCCGACCCGGCCATCGACGCGCGCACCATCACCGATCGTGCCGAGCCGGGCGCCGTGCTGCACGCGCTCACCGATCGCGCCGAGGTCGCACCCTCTCTCGCGGCCGCCGCCGAGGACGGCGACATCGTCCTCATGCTCGGAGCGGGGGACATCGTCGAGGCGACCCCGGGGGTGCTCGCAGCGCTCGGCGGTGAGCTGTCCTGATGGCGCGCCGTCCCACCCCTCCGCGGTCTCGCCCCGGAGTCCCGGAGGCCCGCCCGTCGGCCGACGAGCGCCCGGCGGCCCCTCGCCGTCAGGCACCCGCGGAGCGTGAGACCCCTGCGCAGCGCCAGACTTCGGCGCAGCGCGCGGCGCCCGCGCAGCGGCAGGCGCCCGCGTCACGGAAGAGCGCCGCGCAGCGCCAGGGGACCGCGGCGCAGAAGCGCCCTGCGCAGCGTCCGGGCTCGGCGGAGCAGAAGAGCTCCGCGCAGCGCACCGCGGCCTCCGGGTCCGCGTCGACCCCGGCTGCGCAGGGACGCACGGGCGCCGACGCGTCGCACGAGGAGACGACGGGCCGGGGACGCGTCGTCCAGGCCGCCGACCGCTTCGGCGGGATGCTGCGGGCGCGCCCCTGGCGGCGCCGCCGCCGCGCGATCATCCTCGGCACCGCCGGCACGCTCCTCGCCCTGATCGTGCTGCTGGTCGTCGCGATCACGATCCCCCCGCTGCGCGTGCACGAGGTGACGGTGAGCGGCGCCGGCTACGTGGACGCATCCGCGATCACCGACGCCGCGGCTCCGCAGGAGGACCACAGCATGCTGCTCGTGCGTTCGGGCGCCGTGGAGAAGGAGGTCGAGAAGGTGCCCGGGGTGAAGACGGCACAGGTCTCCAAGAAGTGGCCGAGCACGCTCAGCGTCGAGGTCACCGAGCGCACGCCGCTGGCGACCCTCAAGGACTCCGACGGCTCCACGCACATCCTCGATGCGGACGGCGTCGAGCTCCCCGAGGCCGCGGGCAAGGACAAGGAGCTCGTCCCGCTGACGATCGGCGGGAAGGGCGGCGACACCGACGCGATCTCCGGCTCCATGCTCTCCGTCCTCGCGGCCCTGCCGGACTCGATGCGCAGCACCGTCACCGGCATCACCGCGTCCTCCACGAACGACGTGACGCTCACGGTGAAGAGCGACTCCGGGACGAAGACCATCGTGTGGGGCAACGCGCAGGACAGCGAGCTGAAGGCGAAGGTCGCCACGACCCTGCTCACGCAGCCGGGCACCGAGATCGACGTCACCAGCCCGGTCGCCCCCGTCACCCGCTGAGGCGGCGCGAGCGCCCGCTCGCGGAGGCGGGAGCTCCCCGGCCTTCGCACCGCCGCCCCTGCGAGCCCGTCCGCGGCGCACCGTCGGGCGACGGACCCGCACAGATCAACGCAACACGCCGCGACACGCGCAGGTCGGTCGTTGCGCCGATCAGACCTCGTCCATAGCGTCGAGACAAGGGATGAGAGCGGAGAAGTCCCAACCTCAACTCGAGGTCGAGGGTCAGGGTTCGCGGATCTCGCCCCTCTCTCATCAGCACGAGTACGACAAGAGCAAGGACCTGAACGTGGCCGGATCCCAGAACTATCTCGCTGTCATCAAGGTCGTCGGCATCGGCGGCGGCGGTGTCAACGCCGTCAACCGCATGATCGAGTCCGGCCTCAAGGGCGTCGAGTTCATCGCGATCAACACCGACGCCCAGGCGCTGCTCATGTCGGATGCCGACGTGAAGCTCGACGTGGGCAAGGAGATCACCCGCGGCCTCGGCGCCGGCGCCGATCCCGAGGTGGGCCGCAAGGCCGCCGAGGACCACGGCGAGGAGATCGAGGAGGTCCTGCGCGGGGCCGACATGGTCTTCGTGACCGCCGGCGAGGGCGGCGGCACCGGCACGGGCGGCGCGCCCGTCGTCGCCAAGATCGCCCGCAGCCTCGGCGCTCTGACCATCGGCGTGGTCACCCGCCCCTTCACCTTCGAGGGCCGTCGCCGCTCGAGCCAGGCCGAGTCCGGCATCGAGGCGCTGCAGTCCGAGGTCGACACCCTCATCGTCATCCCCAACGACCGCCTGCTCTCGATCGCCGACAAGCAGGTCTCGATGCTCGACGCGTTCAAGAGCGCGGACCAGGTCCTGCTCTCCGGCGTCCAGGGCATCACCGACCTCATCACCACGCCGGGCCTGATCAACCTCGACTTCGCCGACGTGAAGTCCGTCATGCAGGGAGCCGGCAGCGCCCTCATGGGCATCGGCTCCTCCCGCGGGGACGATCGCGCCCTGCAGGCCGCCGAGCTCGCGGTCTCCAGCCCCCTGCTGGAGGCCTCGATCGACGGCGCCTACGGCGTGCTGCTCTCGATCCAGGGCGGCAGCGACCTGGGCCTGTACGAGGTCTCGGAGGCCGCCCGCCTGGTGCAGGAGGCCGCGCACCCGGACGCGAACATCATCTTCGGCTCCGTCATCGACGACGCCCTGGGCGACGAGGTCCGCGTGACCGTCATCGCCGCCGGCTTCGAGGGCGGCGGGCCCACCCCGCGCACCGACTCCTCGAGCGCCGTGCGCTCGGGCGGATCGGACCGCGGGGATCGCGGCCTGGCCGCGGGCGGATCGGACCGCGCCTCCCGACAGGAGGGCGCCGCCCGCGCCTTCGGTGCGAGCCGTCCCTCGCCGTCGGCCCCGGCCCGCCCCGAGCCGCGCCCGGTGCGCTCGGCCGACTCCGCGTCGACCGCGACCAGCGGCGGCTGGGGCGCTCCCCAGCAGAGCTTCACGCCGTCGCAGCAGGCGCCGGCCGCCGAGCCCGCCGCGGCCGATCCGGCCGACGTCGAGGAGGAGGCGCCCCAGCAGGCGCAGCCCGTCCAGCCGGCGCCCGTCCAGCCGCAGTCCTCCCCGGTTCGCCCGCCGCGCGTCGAGGAGCCCCCGGCCGACGACGACGACCTGGACCTGCCCTCGTTCCTCAAGTGAGCGACCGGCAGCAGTGAACGACCAGCGGCCGACGGCCGTCACCGGTGCTCGGGCCCCGCGGCTCCGCGGGGCCCGAGCCCTGTTCACGACCCGTCTCGGCGGGGTCTCCGAGCCTCCCTTCGACGGTCTGAACCTCGCCCACCACGTGGGCGACGCCCCGGAGGCCGTGACGCGGAACCGCGAGCTGATCGCCGCGCGCATCGGCGCGCCTCTCGTCTTCGTCGAGCAGGTCCACTCCGACCGCGTGCACGTGCTGCGGTCCTCGGAAGCGGCCGCGGGAGAAGCGGCAGCCGCGGGAGATGCCGCGGATGCGTCGGAGGCGGGGGAGCGGCAGGTGGTGACCGCGGACGCGCTGGTCACCGACCGAGGGGACGTGGCCCTGGCGATCATGGTGGCCGACTGCCTCCCGGTGCTGCTCAGCGACGCCGAGGCGGGCGTCGTGGCGGCGGCGCACGCGGGCCGCGCCGGTCTTCTCGGCGGAGTGCTCGAGCGCACGCTCGAAAAGATGCGGGCGCTCGGCGCCCGCCCCGAGCACATGCAGGCGGCCATCGGACCCGGCATCTGCGGGTCCTGCTACGAGGTGCCCGAGGAGATGCGCGCACGGGCCTCCGCGGACCTTCCCGCCGTCCGGGCGACCACGCGTCAGGGCACCCCCGCCCTCGACCTGCGGGCCGGAGCGCGCGCGATCCTCGAGGGAGCGGGGCTGGAGCCGTCGGCCGTCGACGACGACCACCCGTGCACCCTCGAGACCGACGCCCTGTTCTCCTACCGCCGCGCGCAGCGCACGGGCCGGTTCGCCGGAGTCATCCGGCGCGACTGACGCGGCGCGACCGCAGGTGATGCGACACGCCGGGCGACGACACGCCGTCCACGTCCGTCGGAGCGTCCCGACCCTCCGGTAGGTTCTTGACCGGGACTCCCGCGCACTCCCCGTGCTTCCCCGGAGTCCCACCAACCGCAGCGGACGAACGAATGCACAGGGAGAGCACCATGGGAGCCTGGCACAACGCGATGGTCGCTCTCGGCCTCGCCAACGAGGTCGACGAGGACTACTACGAGGACGAGCAGCCGCGCCGCGACGAGGTGGCGCCCGTGCGCCGCACCGAGCGCGCGCCGGAGCCGGCCCACGAGCGGGAGGCGCAGGTGACCCCGATCCGTCAGCGCCAGAGCAGCGTGGTGGCCGTCAGCCACCCGTCGGAGGACACGATGCAGCGCATCACCACCATTCACCCGCGCTCGTACAACGACGCCAAGGCGATCGGCGAGTCCTTCCGGGACGGCGTGCCGGTGATCGTGAACCTGAGCGACATGCAGGACGGCGACGCCAAGCGCATGGTCGACTTCTGCGCCGGCCTGGTCTTCGGGCTGCGCGGCAGCATCGAGCGCATCACCGGGAAGGTGTTCCTGCTCTCCCCGGAGTTCGTCGAGGTGGACGGCGAGTCCACCACGGACGAGGGCAGCTTCTACAACCAGAGCTGAGCGCGCAGTGCAGCTGATCGCCTCGATCCTCTACCTCGCGCTGCTGCTGTACACGCTGGTCCTGCTGGCACGTCTCGTGCTCGACTGGATCCGCTCGTACGCGCGCGACTTCCGGCCCCGCGGCATCGTGCTGCTGCTGTTCGAGATCGTCTTCACGCTCACGGATCCTCCTGTGCGCGCTCTGCGCCGGGTGATCCCGCCCCTGCGGCTGGGAAGCTTCTCGCTCGACCTCAGCCTGCTCATCCTGCTGCTGGTGTGCTCCCTGCTGATGCGCGTGCTCTGGGGCATCGCGATCTGAGGACTGCGCCGACGCCCGCGCACCGACGGGTCGAGAGGCTCCGCCCGTGGACGTGGCGCCTGCCACGGCGGCGGGGTTCACGACCTGGCCGTGGCACCGCGCGCGATCCGCTACGCTGTGCAGTGCGACGCTGAGCGGCGCGTTGACCACACGACGTACGAGAAGGTGACCCATGGCTCTGATGCCCGAGGACCTGGAGAACAAGCGGTTCACCCCGGTTCGGTTCTCCGAAGGCTACGACATGGACGAGGTCGACAATTACCTCGACCTCGAGGTGCTTCCGCGCCTGCAGGAGCTCATCGACGAGAACGCCCGGCTGACCAAGGAGCTCGAGGAGGCGCACAACCGCGTCGCCGAGCTCGAGAGCTCCCCGCAGGACGGCTCCGCCGCCGCGGCCGCCGCTCCGGCCGAGTCGGCCGAGGACGCGACCTCCGAGACCGCTGCGGTCAGCGAGAGCACCGCGGCCCCCGAGGCCGCGACCGTCGAGACCGGTGGCGCCGAGGCGGACACCGCCGCCGTCGCCGATGCGCAGTCCACGCAGGACGCCGCGGCCGCCGTCGCCGAGACGCCCGACCAGTCGGCCGCCGGCATCATCGCCCTCGCCAACCGCCTGCACGACGAGCACGTGCGCAACGGCGAGGCCGAGCGCGACCGCCTCATCTCCGAGGCGAACGACGAGCACCAGCGGATCGTCGGCGAGGCCGAGGAGAAGTCGCGCACCACGCTCGACGACCTCGAGACCAAGAAGGCCGATCTCGAGAAGAAGATCGAGAAGCTGCGCACCTTCGAGCGCGACTACCGCAACCGTCTGCGCAACTACCTGGAGAACCAACTCAGCGAGCTCGAGACGAGCGAGACCCAGGACAAGCACGCGAACTTCGGCCTGTGAGCCGCAGATCCACCGAGTCGGGGGGGGGGGGGGGCGCCCCGGGGGGGGGGCCCCCCCCCCCGGGGGGGGCGGCCGCCCGCCGCCGTTCGACGGTCTCCGGCGAGGTCGGGGGCAGCGGGCTGCGGGGCATCACCCGCACGACCACCCTGATCGTCGTCGTGGTGGTCGCCGCGGTCATCCTGATCCTCGACCAGGTCACCAAGCACTGGGCGGAGGCGCACCTCGCACCGCTCACCCCGCAGCCGCTGCTCGGCGAGATCCTGCAGCTGAACCTGCTGTACAACTCGGGCGCGGCCTGGGGGATGGGCTCGGGCATCACTCCCGTGGTGACGATCGTCCAGATCGTGATCGCCGTCGCCGTGGTGGTGTTCGCCCTGCGCTCGGTGCGCTCGCGTCCCTACGCGATCGCCCTCGGCCTCGTGCTCGGCGGAGCGCTCGGGAACATCCACGACCGGCTGCTGCGGGCCCCCGGCCCCTTCACCGGCTGGGTCGTCGACTTCCTGCAGCTGCCGCATTGGCCGATCTTCAACGTCGCCGACATGGGCGTCACCGGCGGCGCCCTGCTCGTCGTGCTGCTGGGACTGATCGGCCGCCCCGCGAACCCGTCGGCCGCCGAGATCGCGGCCGGCTCCGACGACCCGGCCGCGCCCGCCGACCCGGCCACCCCCGTCGGCCCGGACGCGACCGCCGATCCGACCGCCTCCGCCGGCCCGGACGCGACCGCCGACCCGACTGCCCCTGCCGACCCGACCTCCCAGGAGCCGCCGCGATGAGCGAGGAGCGCACCGTCCCCGTCCCCGACGGTCTCGCGGGTGAGCGCGTGGACGTCGGCATCGCCCGTCTGTTCGGACTCTCGCGCACGCGCGCCGCGGACCTCGTGATGGCCGGCGAGGTCGAGGTGGACGGCGCGATGCCTGCGCGCTCGACCCGCCTGGAGCCCGGCGCGATGCTCACCGTGCGCATCCCGCAGGAGGCTCCGCCTCTCGAGGTGCGCCCGAGCATCGTCGAGGGCATGGGGCTGGTGCACCAGGACGACGACATCGTGGTGATCGACAAGCCCGTGGGCGTGGCCGCCCACCCCAGCGCGGGCTGGAGCGGGCCGACGGTCCTCGGGCACCTCGCCGGCGCGGGCGTGAGCATTGTGACCTCGGGCGACCCCGAGCGGCGCGGAATCGTCTCCCGCCTGGACGTGGGCACGAGCGGCCTCATGGTCGTCGCCCGCACCGAGCGCGCCTACACCGTGCTCAAGGATGCCTTCCGCGCCCGCGAGGTCTCCAAGACCTACCACGCGCTGTGCCAGGGGCGGCCGGTGCCGCCGCAGGGCACGATCGACTCGCCCATCGGGCGCTCGCCGAACCATCACTACAAGTTCGCCGTGCTGCGCGACGGCAAGCCCTCGGTCACGCACTACGACGTGATGGAGGAGCTGCCCGGCGCGGCGCTCTGCGAGGTGCGCCTCGAGACCGGGCGCACCCACCAGATCCGCGTGCACTTCTCAGCCATGCGGCACCCGCTGGTCGGGGACCCCCTCTATGGCTCGGACCCGACGCTCGCGGCGCGCATCGGCCTCGAGCGGCAATGGCTGCACGCCATGGAGCTCTCCTTCCTGCACCCCGTGACCCGGGAGCAGGTCACCTTCACCTCGCGCTATCCCGCCGACCTCCAGCACGCGCTGGACGCCCTGCGCGAGGGCGCCTGAGCCTCTCGCGTCCGTCGTCGATGCGCGTCGCGCCCGCAGTCAGAGCGCCTGTGAGCACCGCCTCCGCCGGAGCGGACCGATGCCGGGTGCGGGTCACCGAGGCCTGTACGGTCGAGGCATGAGCGAGGAGCGACCCGACCCCGACGCGGGCACATCCCTGATCCCTCCCCATGAGCGCGCGCTCGCGAGGCCCGGCTTCCCCGTCGGCCGTGTGGCCCGGCTGCTGGGGCTGGATCCGGCCGATGCCGAAGTGGTCCTCCACGACGAGGAGCGCATGCACCAGGCCATCAGCGAGGCCGGCCGCGCCTTCCTCGAGGCCGACGACGACCGGCGCGCGGGCCGCATGCCGCGCTCGGCGATCGCCATGGACCCCGAGTTCCCCACGGGCACGGGCATGGCGCTGCTCGGCGCGGCCGCGCTCTGGGAGCAGCGCGAGGACGTGCCCAGGATCGCCCTGCGCGTGGCCAAAAACCTCTACGAGAACCGCGAGGACGATCTGGCCGCGAGCTTCCTGGGCCTCGTCCAGGAGTCCGTGGATCCCGGCGGCGACGAGGCCTCCGCCTGGGCCGCCCAGTCCCTGCTGATGCAGGTCATGCAGCGCTCGGGCGATCCCGCGAAGGCCGACGAGATCGCCCGCGACCTCGCCGCCCACTCCATCCCGCTGGACCTCTGGCGCGACGACGATCCCACCCTGCCCGACGACTCGATGGCCTGGCACGGCGGCGCCTTCGTGGGCGGCATCCCGCCCCGCCGCGACGAGCGCCACCTCAGCTACGAGGACGTCCACGACTACCTCGACCAGCTGCTCACCGGCATGCGCCGCGAGCAGGAGGCCGAGGAGGACGGCACCGCTGAGCAGAGCAGGACCGCTGAGCAGAGCGGGACGGATGAGGAGGGCGGGGCGGCTGGGGACGACGGGAGCGCGGGGAGGCCGTCCGACGGGTGAGCCCGGCGGGTGGGTCGACGGGGACACCCGACGCCGGTGCCGACGTCGACGCCGGTGCCCGGGCCGACGGCTCCGCCCGGCGAGCGGACTGTCGGACGCGCCCGAGTTGTCGCGCACCGGCGCCGGTGCGACCTCTCTGGCATATATGGCAGAGAGGTCCGGTATACGCCGGTCGGTGACAGCGGGACCGGTGGCCCGCGGCTCGTACCGCCGGCCGTTGTCGTTGCCGGGTGGCCCGTGGCCGGTGACCGGTGACCCGTGTCCCGTGCCCGGTGACACGTGGCCGGTGACCGGTGACTGGTGACCGGTGGCCGGTGGCCCGGGGTCGGAGGCAGGGCACAGGACACAGGGGACAGGCAGGGCCCCGGAGCGTCGACCCCCCCCGGAGCGTCGACCGCGCCGCCCCCCCCGGACGCCCGCCGCGAACGCCCGGAACCGCGCCCGCATTCCCGACGCGCCCGACGCGCCGGGGTGACCTCCCCGACCCTTCCGAGGCCCATCGGGACGGCCCGTCCGTCGGCCCTCACCAGTACGCTGGAGCGCATGGCCGACGACTTCGTTCACCTCCACGTCCATACCGACTACTCGTTGCTGGACGGGGCCGCGAAGGTCGACAAACTCATCGACGAGGTGGTCCGCCAGGACCAGAAGGCCATCGCCATCACCGACCACGGATACGTGTTCGGCGCCTACGAGTTCTACAAGACCGCGACGGCCGCCGGCGTGAAGCCGATCATCGGCGTCGAGGCCTACGTGACCCCGGGGACCAGCCGTCACGACCGCACCCGCGTGCAGTGGGGCACGAAGGCCCAGCAGGAGGCCGGGGACGACGTCTCCGCCCGCGGCGCCTACACGCACCTCACCCTGCTCTCGCGCTCGACCGAGGGCATGCACAACCTGTTCCGCCTGGCCTCGGAGGCCTCGCTCGACGGGCAGATGGGCAAGTGGCCGCGCATGGACCGCGAGATCCTGCAGAAGTACTCGGGGGGTCTGATCGCCTCCACCGGCTGCCCCTCGGGCGAGGTGCAGACCCGCCTCCGCCTGGGCCAGTGGGACGAGGCGGTGAAGGCCGCCGGCGAGTTCCAGGACATGTTCGGCAAGGAGAACTACTTCGTCGAGCTCATGGACCACGGCCTCGATCTCGAGAAGCGCGTGACCAAGGAGCTCATCGAGCTCTCGAAGCACATCGGAGCCCCACTGCTGGCGACCAACGACCTCCACTACGTCACGGAGGAGGACGCGAAGATCCAGGACGCCCTGCTGTGCATCAACTCAGGCTCCACCTTCGACACTCCCGGGCGCTTCAAGTTCGGCGGCTCCGGGTACTACCTGAAGTCCGCCCGCGAGATGCGCGAGCTGTTCCGCGAGCTGCCCGAGGCCTGCGACAACACCCTGAAGATCGCCGAGATGTGCGAGGTCTCCTTCACGACGACCGCCGAGGGCGCGAACTTCATGCCCGTCTTCCCCTGCCCGCCCGGCGAGGACGAGCACTCGTGGTTCATCAAGGAGGTCCAGCGGGGGCTCGAGTACCGCTTCCCGCAGGGCATCCCGGACGACGTGAAGAAGCAGGCCGAGTACGAGACCGGGATCATCACCCAGATGGGCTTCCCGGGCTACTTCCTCGTCGTCTCCGACTTCATCAAGTGGGCCAAGGAGAACGGGATCCGCGTGGGGCCGGGCCGAGGATCGGGCGCAGGCTCGATGGTCGCCTACGCCATGCGCATCACCGACCTCAACCCCCTCGAGCACGGCCTGCTGTTCGAGCGCTTCCTGAACCCCGACCGCGTCTCCATGCCCGACTTCGACGTCGACTTCGATGATCGTCGCCGCGGCGAGGTCATCGAGTACGTGACCCGCAAGTACGGGGACGACAAGGTCTCCCAGCTGGTGACCTTCGGCGTCATGAAGACGAAGAACTCCCTCAAGGACGCCTCGCGCGTGCTGGGCTACCCGTACGCGATGGGCGACATGCTCTCCAAGGCCCTGCCGCCCTCGGTCATGGGCAAGGACATCCCGCTCTCGGGCATCCACGACCCCGAGCACAAGCGCTATGCCGAGGCCGGTGAGTTCCGCCGCGTCGTCGACGAGAACCCCGACGCCCAGCGCGTCCTGGAGATCGCCAAGGGCGTCGAGGGACTGGCCCGCGGCTGGGGCGTGCACGCCTGCGGGATCATCATGTCCAGCCACACCCTGACGGACATCATCCCGATCATGCGCCGCCCCTCGGACGGCCAGGTCATCACCCAGTTCGAGTACCCCGAGTGCGAGGCGCTCGGGCTGCTGAAGATGGACTTCCTGGGGCTGCGCAACCTCACGATCGTCTCCGACGCGCTCGACAACATCGGGAAGAACGGGAAGACCGCCCCGGACCTGGAGATCCTCGAGTTCGACGATCCCGCCCCGTACACCCTGCTCCAGCGCGGCGACACCGCGGGCGTGTTCCAGTTCGACTCCGCCGGCTACCGAGAGCTCTGCCGGCAGATGAAGCCCGACAAGTTCGGCGACATCTCCGCGCTCGGCGCGCTCTACCGCCCGGGCCCGATGGGCATGAACTCGCACACGAACTACGCCCTGCGCAAGAACGGGCTGCAGGACATCACCCCCATCCATCCCGAGCTCGAGGAGCCCCTGCAGGAGGTCCTCGCCGAGACCTACGGCCTGATCGTCTATCAGGAGCAGGTCATGCAGATCGCCCAGAAGGTCGCCGGGTACTCGCTCGGCGAGGCCGACATCCTGCGCCGCGCGATGGGCAAGAAGAAGAAGGCGGAGCTGGACAAGCAGTACGTCTCCTTCGAGGCAGGCATGAAGGAGCGCGGCTACTCCGCCGCCGCCATCAAGGCCCTCTGGGACACGCTGCTGCCCTTCGCGGACTACGCGTTCAACAAGTCGCACTCCGCCGCCTACGGCGTGGTCTCCTACTGGACGGCCTACCTCAAAGCGCACTTCCCGACCGAGTACATGGCGGCCCTGCTCACCTCCACCCAGGAGAACCGCGACCGCCTCGGCTTCTACCTCGGCGACTGCCGCCACCACGGCATCACCGTGCTGCCCCCGGACGTCAACGAGTCCGACATGTACTTCTCGGCCGTCGGCGACGACATCCGCTTCGGGCTCTCCGCGATCCGCAACGTGGGCGCGAACGTCGTCGAGGCGATCCTGCAGGCCCGCGAGGAGAAGGGCGCCTTCACGTCCTTCACCGACTTCCTGGACAAGGTCCCGCTCACCGTGTGCAACAAGCGCACCATCGAGTCCCTCATCAAGGGCGGCGCCTTCGACTCCCTGGGCGCCAACCGCCGCTCCCTCGTCCTCATCCACGAGGACGCCGTGGACTCCGTCGTCGGCGTCAAGCGCAAGGAGGCCCAGGGCCAGTACGACCTGTTCGGCTCCGACCTCTTCGGCGGCGGGGAGGACGGCGACGAGGCCTCCGGGTCCTCGGCGACCATCACGATCCCCGAGGTCCCCGAGTGGGACCGCAAGGAGAAGCTCGCCTTCGAGCGCAACATGCTGGGCCTGTACGTCTCGGACCACCCGCTGCACGGGCTCGAGCACATCATCGCCCAGAACTCGACGACCACGATCAGCTCCCTGGCGGACGACGGCGCGATCGAGGACGGCACGATGGTCACGATCGCCGGCCTCATCACGGGCCTGCAGCGGAAGACCACCAAGAAGGGCGACATGTGGGCGATCGCCACGGTCGAGGACCTCGAGGGTGCGATCGACTGCCTGCTGTTCCCGACCACCTACCAGACCGTCGCGACCGAGCTCGCCGAGGACCTCGTGGTCTCCATGAAGGGCCGCGTCGACACCTCCAAGGGCATGCCCGAGATGCGCGTCATGGAGATGACGATCCCCGACACCTCCAGCTCGATGGGGACCGACGGCCCCGTGATCATCACCGTGCCCGCGGCCCGCTTCACCCAGCGGATCGCCGAGGACCTGCGCGGCGTGCTCGAGGACAACCGCGGCATGAGCGAGGTGCGGCTGAAGCTCCAGGAGCCCGGACGCTCCACGCTCATGGAGCTCGACCGTAGGCTCGCGGTCTCGCCGTCGGCCGCGCTCTACGCCTCGCTCAAGGCTCTGCTGGGCCCCGGCTGCCTGCACTGATGAGCGCGCACGCGGGGCGGACCGGGCGTGGCGGACGAGGCGGACAGGCCGGACGAGCGGGGACGCTGCGCGCGGCGACCTTCAACATCCATCACGGCGCCTCGGCCGACGACCACCTCGACCTCGCGCGCACCGCGGCGGAGATCCGCGCACTGGACGCGGATGTCGTGGGCCTGCAGGAGGTCGACGTCGCCTTCGGCGGCCGCTCCGCGGGCGAGGACCAGGCCCGGGTGCTCGCCGAGATGCTCGGGATGGACGTGGCCTTCGCGCCGGCCATCGACCGCCCGGGGACGGACCCCGACGGGCCCCGGCGCCAGTACGGGGTCGCACTGCTGGCCCGAGGACGGATCCTCGCGTCCGAGACGCACCTGCTGCCCGCCGCTCCCGGCCTCGGGCCGCTGCGCGAACCGCGCGCCGTGCTGTGCGCGAGCGTGCGCACGGCGCGGGACGAGGCCGGCCCCGCGGACGCTTCGGCGGGGGACCGGTCCGATCCCGCGGACGCGCCGGCGAGCCCCGATCTCACCGTCCTCGTCACGCACCTGGACACGGAGCGCCCCGAGCATCGCCGCGCGCAGATCGGGCGGATCCTCGAGCTCGCGGCCCGGCGGGCACAGGACCTGCGCGGATCGGGCGTCGACGGATCGGGAATCGGCGAGGCCACCGCTCCTCCCGCGCTGCTGCTCGGAGACATGAACGCCGATCAGAGCGCCACCGAGATGCGCCTGCTCGCCGCCGCGGGCTGGCGCGACGCGGCCCTCGAGGCGAGTGGCCGGGCCCCGGTCGGCGGTGGCCGTACCGGCCGCACCTCGGACAGGGACCTCCCGGAGGGCCGTGCCATCGGTGGTGCGTCGGCGGCAGGGCGCGTGTGGAGGAGCCTCGCGGGCGCGCTGCGCTCGCCGGCGCTCGCCGTCGCGACCACCGCGGTGGTCTCCGCGGCCTCGAACGTGGTCGCCGCCGTGGCCTCGCGGCTCCCGGGCACGGGTCGGGCTGCGGATCGAGGAGTGCGCGGATCGTTCCCCGCCGTGTTCCCGGTGCGGAGGATCGACGGGATCTGGGTCCACGGGCCGCTCGTCGCGCGCGCCGTCGAGGTGCCGCCGGGGAAGGCATCGGACCATCGGGCCGTCGTCGCGACCCTCGAGGACACGGGCCCGGCCTGAGCGGCCCGCGCCTGGCCTACGGTGGGGCCATGACCGTCGACGCCGCCGCCCTCCTGCCCGATCCGCTGCTGCGCGGCTTCCGCGAGCGCGCCGCGGTCCACGACCGTGAGAACACCTTCCCCCGCGATGACCTCGAGGATCTCCGGGAGCTCGGCTACCTGCGCCTGCTCGTGCCCCGCGAGCTCGGCGGGATCGGCGCGAGCCTGCTGGAGGCGAGCCGCATCCAGCGCCGCCTCGCGGGCGCCGCGCCCGCGACCGCCCTCGCCATGAACATGCACCTCGTGATCACCGGCGCCGCCCTGCACGCCCATCGCCTGGGCGCCGAAGGGGCTGATCCGCTCCTCGAGCACGCGCTCGCGGGACGCCTCCTCGCCTTCGGCATCTCCGAACCCGGCAACGAGGCGATGCTCTTCGACTCCCAGACCGTCGCCCGCAGCGACGGCCAGGGCGGATACCTGCTCGAGGGCACGAAGATCTTCACCTCGCTCGCCCCCGTGTGGGACCGGCTGGTCGTGCACGGGAGGATCCCGGGGGACGACGTCGACCTCCCGCTCGTCCTCGGCTCGATCGAGCGCACCGACGCGGTCGAGACGCTCGAGGACTGGGACACCCACGGCATGCGCGCCACGCAGTCGCGCACCACCCGCCTGCACGGCGCCCGCCTCGCGCCCGAGGACGTCATCGACCGGACGCCCGTCGGACCCAACACCGACCCCTTCGTGGTCGGGATCTTCGGGTCCTTCGAGCTGCTCCTGGCGTCCGTGTACACGGGACTGGCCGAACGCGCCGTCGAGCTGGGCACGCAAATCGCGTCGCGGCGCCGCAGCGCCACGCGCGGCATCGTCCTCGCCGAGGACCCGGACGTGCGCCGTCGCCTCGCCGGCGCGGCGATCGCCCTGGACGGATCGGTGCTGCAGATCGAGAAGCTGGTCGCCGACCTCGACGCGCTGGGGACGGGCACGGACACGGGTGGGCCGGGGACCGTGGACCACGGGACGCGCTGGTTCCTGCAGCTCTCGGGCGTGAAGCACCGCGCGACCGAGGCCGCGATCGGCGCGGTCGACCAGGTGCTCCGCGCGAGCGGCGGCGCGCACTTCTCGCGCACCTCGGAGCTCGAGAGGCTCTCGCGGGACGTGCGCGCCGGCCTCTACCACCCCTCGGACGACGAGTCCGTGCACGGCTCCTACGCGCGGGCGCTCCTCGGAGAGATCGGCGCCGAGCGCGGGGAGTGAGCGGCCGGGCGTGAGAAGTGAGGGGCCGGGCGGACCGCCGGACCGGCGGCTCTCAGGTGCGTGGGCTCTCAGGCCCGTCGGCCCTCCGGGTCGACCGGCCTCAGGCGCGTCGGTAGCCGAGGACGACGGCGGGGGAGCCGGTGACCTCGTAGCGGAAGTTCGGCAGCAGCTCCACGTAGCCGCAGCGACGGTAGAGGGCCCGCGCCGGATTGTCGGGGCCCGTCGACAGCAGCGACGTGGTCTGGGGCATCGTCGCGTGCAGGTGCTCGAGGAGCGCGCGGGCGAAGCCGCGTCCGCGCGCCCAGGGGGCGGTGGCGACCTCGACCACCTCGAAGGCGTCGTCCGACCAGTCCGCCAGGCCCGCAGCCTCGAGCGCCCCCTGCACCTGCCGCGGCCACCAGGAGCTCGGGTGGTAGGCGTGCCCGAACAGCATGGAGTGCAGCTGTGAGGTCTGCTCGTCCTCCACGACCGCGATCCGCGTGCTAGGGACCAGCGAGAGCGAATGGCGGATCCGACCGCGCAGATGATCGAGCAGGGACGCGCTCGCGTCCCACGCGGCGCGGTACACCTCGAGCACCTCCTCGAGGCGCGCACGGGCCTCCTCGGGAGTCAGATCACGCGTGATCGCTGAGGGCACAGCGACAGACTAGAGCGGGCGAGGACACGGCGCAGGGCGGCTGTGGACGACGGGGCGTGCCGTCGGTCACCGGTGCGTGGGCCGCGTCACCGGAACGCGGTGGTCGGCGACGGACACC
Organism: Brachybacterium halotolerans; assembly: GCF_016623465.1. GTDB lineage: Bacteria > Actinomycetota > Actinomycetes > Actinomycetales > Dermabacteraceae > Brachybacterium > Brachybacterium halotolerans. Next base: position 831,289 of record NZ_JAEDAJ010000001.1, on the reverse strand, counting down.
AGAGTTCCATATTTCGGACACAATTCCGCATGTCGAGACTTGAGCGTACATTCGCCGATCGTGACGCACTATCCCGCCCCGACGACGTCGGCCCCCTCCGAGCCGAACGCTCCCGACGCAGCCCCCGCGAACACCCGCGGACGCGTGATCGTCGCCTCGATGGTCGGCACGACCATCGAGTTCTTCGACTTCTACGCGTACGCGACCGCGGCCTCGCTGGTCTTCCCCGCGCTCTTCTTCCCGAACGAGACGCCCACGACGCAGCTGCTGAGCTCCTTCGCCATCTTCGGCGTCGCGTTCTTCGCGCGCCCCATCGGCTCGATCATCTTCGGGCACTTCGGCGACCGCATCGGCCGCAAGCGCACGCTCGTGGCGAGCCTGCTGGTGATGGGCATCGCGACCTTCCTCATCGGCGTGCTGCCCACCGCTTCCGCTCCCGGCTTCACCATCCTCGCGCCCGCGATCCTCGTGCTCCTGCGCTTCTGCCAGGGCGTGGGGCTGGGCGGCGAATGGTCCGGTGCGGCGCTGCTCGCGACCGAGAACGCCCCCGCCGGCAAACGCGCTCTCTACGGCACGTTCCCGCAGCTCGGCGCGCCCATCGGCTTCATCCTCTCGAACATCCTGTTCGTGATCCTCAGCCTCACCATGACCGATGCTCAGTTCGCCTCCTGGGGCTGGCGCCTGCCGTTCCTGTTCTCCGCGGCGCTCGTGATCGTGGGCCTGTGGGTGCGGCTCAAGCTCATGGAGACCCCCGCCTTCCAGAAGGTCCTCGACGAGCAGCGCGTGGCCTCGGTGCCGATCGCCCGCGTGTTCAGGACCGCCTGGAAGCCGCTGATCCTCGCGACCCTCGCCATGGTCGCGACCTACGTGCTCTTCTACATGATGACCGCGTTCCTCATGGTCGTCGGCACCACGCCGGCCGATGGGGCCGTGCCCGGGCTCGGCTACGCGCGCCCCACGTTCCTGACCATGCTCATCATCGGCGTCGTCTTCTTCGGCATCTTCACTGTGGTTTCCGGTCCGCTCGCCGACCGCATGGGGCGGCGCCGCATGCTTCTCATCGTCACCGTGCTCATCGGCATCTACGGTCTGCTCCTGCACCCCCTGGTGGGCGGTGGCACCGTGGGCGTCATGACCGCGCTGATCATCGGCTTCTCGCTCATGGGCCTCACCTTCGGGCCGATGGCGGCGTTCCTGCCCGAGATGTTCACGGCCGACGTCCGCTACACCGGCAGCGCCGTCAGCTACAACATGGCCTCGGTGATCGGCGCGGCGCCCGCGCCCTACGCCCTGATCGCCCTGTGGACGGCCATGGGCGGCCAGCTCTGGCTGGTCGGCGGCTACCTCGCACTGGCGGCCGTGGTCACCCTGGTCGCGCTGTTCATCGGCTCGGAGACCAAGGACGTCGACTACCTCGCCTGAGCGCCGCGGCGCGGCCGGTCCGTCGATCGGGACGCGCGGCCCGTCGGCCGGCACGCACGGCCCGTCGGCCGACGGTGACCCGGCCCGTGGGTCCGCGCAGGTGCGGCCCGTCGGCCGAGGACAGAAGATATGAGGCCGGCGAACTGAGGACGCCCGTTCTTGGTTCGCCGGCCTCGTGTCTTGTGCCCGGGCTCGGGCCGCGGGCGCCCGGCCCAGCGGGGTGCCGAGCACCCGGGCGGCCGGGCCTTCGGGGCCGTCTAGAGGTGATCGTGGGGGCGGATGCCCCCGCGGCCCTTGAGCAGCAGGTTCAGGAGCACGGCGCTGAAGGCGGCGGCGCTCACGCCGGAGCCGAGCACCATCGCGGCCAGCGAGGGCAGGGCGTCGTAGAGCGCGGGCACGGCGACCGGGAGCACGGCGAGGGACAGCGAGACCGCGACGATGAGGGTGTCGTGGCCCGCGTCGCGGTCGTCGCGGCGCGGTGCCTCACCGATGGTGCGGATGCCCGCGGCGGCGACCGAGCCGAACAGCACGAGGCCCGCGCCGCCCAGCACTGGCTGGGGGACGGCCGCGACCACGCGGCCCAGGAGAGGCACGAGCCCCAGCAGCACGAGGATGACCCCGCCCGCGGCCACGGTGAAGCGCGAGCGCACGCGGGTGACCGAGATCAGTCCGATGTTCTGCGCGAACGCGGTCGCCGGGAACGAGTTCACCAGCGGGGCCAGTGCGCTCGCGGCCATGTCGGCGCGCAGCCCGTCGGCCAGGCGCCGAGGGGGCAGGTCGGTGCCGACGACCTTGGTGACCGCGAACAGGTTCGCGGTGGTCTCCATGAGGGTCACGATGATGACCACGACCATCGGCACGATGGCCGCGAGGTGGAACGTCGGCACGCCGAAGGCGAACGGGCGCGGCAGGGCCACGACACTGCCGGTGAGCACGTTCGAGAAGTCTGCGGCCCCGACGATCGCGGCGATCACGGTGCCCACGGCGATGCCCAGCAGGATCGCCACGCCCGAGAGCGCCCGGATCCGCGAGAACAGGAGCACCGCGACGAGAGTGAGCGCGGCGAGTCCCAGATGCAGGGCGCCGCCGTAGCCGGGGGCTCCCTCCGTGCCCATGATCCAGCCGGCCGCGACCGGCAGCAGCGAGATGCCCATCGCGGCGATGATCGTGCCCGTCACCACCGGCGGGAACAGCGGCTGCAGGCGCGAGACCACCGGTGCGAGCAGGAAGCCGACGACACCGGCGACGATCACCGACCCGAACACCGAGGGGAGTCCGCCGTCGCCCGCGATGATGACGAGCATCGTCGAGACCGCACCGAAGGTGGTGCCCTGCACGAGCGGCAGCTTCGCCCCGAAGAAGGGGATGCCCAGGGACTGCAGGAGCGTGGTCACGCCCGAGACGAACAGGGCCGACGCGACGAGCACCCCGATCTGGTCTCCCGGCAGACCCGCGGCGCCGCCGACGATCAGCGGGACGGCGACCACGCCGCCGTACATCGAGAGCACGTGCTGGGCGCCGTAGACGAGGCTGCGGGGGAGGGGCAGACGCTCGTCCTCAGGACGCGCGGTGCGGGGCGCGGACACGGAGGTCGACGGGCCCGCGAGCGCGGGGTCGGCCGACGGGCTCGACTGCTCGGAGTCGATCGACGAATGTCGCGGAGTGGGGGTCTCGGGCACGGAGGGGGTCCTGACGCGGGGGAGCTGGGGTCGCCGGACCGGATGCGGCGCGCAGCGCGACGACCGGCCGGAATGCGGAAGCGCCCACCGCGGCGACGGTGAGCGCTGGGATCAGGGTACTCGCGGCGGATCGCGCGGCCCACCACGGGGTGTCCGATGAGACGCGGGGACGCGGGATGGGGAGTCGCAGCGTCCGGAGTCGGGAGTCGGGAGGTGACGTGCCGGGGCGCCGGGGCATGGCGCGCCGTGCCCCTCGAATCGACGAGAAGTACGAAACGGTTGCCAAGAGCGCTCTGGGCAACCGTTTCGTACTTCTCGCGGTGCTTCCGTCGGCCGGGCGCCGGGCCCCGACGCCGGGCGCCGGGCGCCGGGCCCCGACGCCGGGCGCCGGGCGCCGGGCCCCGGCGCCGGGCGCCGGGCGCCGACGCCCGGGCCGGGATCAGACGGTGCGGTGGTCCCGGTAGTAGCGGATCAGCTCGGCGGTCGAGGAGTCCTGGGCGTCGATGGCGGCCTCGTCGCCGGCGACGGCGGGGGCGAGGTCCTTGGCGAGCTGCTTGCCGAGCTCCACGCCCCACTGGTCGAAGGAGTTGATGCCCCACACGGAGCCCTCCACGAAGGTGATGTGCTCGTACAGCGCGATCAGCTGGCCCAGCACGCTCGGGGTGAGCGAGGGCGCCATGATCGAGGTCGACGGCCGGTCGCCGGAGAACATGCGAGCGGCGACGAGCGGTCCCTCGGTGCCCTCGGCGCGCACCTCCTCCTCGGTCTTGCCGAAGGCCAGGGCCTTGGTCTGCGCAAAGAAGTTCGCGAGGAACAGCTCGTGCACGTCCTGCTCGCCGTCCTTGAGCGGGCGCACGGGGCTCGCGAAGGCGATGAAGTCCGCGGGGATGATCCGGGTGCCCTGGTGGATCAGCTGGTAGAAGGCGTGCTGCCCGTTGGTGCCGGGCTCGCCCCAGAAGACCTCGCCGGTCTCGGTGACCACGGTGGAGCCGTCCCAGCGCACCGACTTGCCGTTGGACTCCATGGTCAGCTGCTGGAGGTATGCGGGGAAGCGGTGCAGGTACTGGGAGTAGGGGAGGACCGCGTGGGTCTCGGCCTCCAGGAAGTTCACGTTCCAGATGTTCAGCAGGCCCATCAGCAGCGGCACGTTCTGCGCGGCGGGGGCGGTGCGGAAGTGCTCGTCCATCGCGTGGAAGCCGGCGAGCAGCTCCTCGAAGGCCTCGGGGCCCAGGACCGTGGCGAGCACGGTGCCGATCGCGGAGTCCACGGAGTAGCGGCCGCCCACCCAGTTCCAGAAGCCGAAGGCGTTGGCGGGGTCGATGCCGAAGGCCTCGACCTTGTCGAGCGCGGTCGAGACCGCGACGAAGTGCTTGGCCACGGCCTCCTTCTCCTGCTCGGCGGTGAGTCCGGCGTTCTCGCGCAGTCCCGCGAGCAGCCACTCGCGCACCAGGCGCGCGTTGGTGATCGTCTCGAGCGTCGTGAAGGTCTTCGAGGCGACGATCACCAGGGTCGTCTCGGGGTCGAGGTCCGCGGTCGTCTCGTACGCGTCGGTCGGATCGATGTTGGAGATGAAGCGCGCCTGCAGGCCCTCCTGGGCGAGCGGCTTGAGCGCCTCGTAGACCATGACGGGGCCCAGGTCGGAGCCGCCGATGCCGATGTTCACGACGGTCTCGATCTTCTTGCCGGTCACGCCGGTCCACTCGCCCGAGCGGACCTTGCGGGCGAAGTCGTAGATGCGCGCGAGGGTCTCGTGCACGTCGTGGTCGACGTCCTGGCCGTCGACGACGAGATCGGGGGAGGCGCCCTCAGGGCGGCGCAGCGCGGTGTGCAGCACGGCGCGGTCCTCGGTGGTGTTGATGTGCTCGCCGGCGAACATCGCATCGCGGCGCGCGAGCACGCCGGTCTCCTCGGCGAGGCGCAGCAGGAGCTCCACGGTCTCGGGGGTCACGAGGTTCTTGGAGAGGTCCACGTGCAGGTCGGCGGCGTCGTGGGTGAGGCGCTCCGCGCGCTGCGGGTCCTCGTCGAACCACTCGCGCAGCGAGCCGTCGAGCGACTCGTCGTGCGCGAGGAGCTGCTCCCAGGCGTCCGTCGTCGTGGGGTCGACGGGCGCGTCCTGCGGGGTCTGCGTGTTCTGTGCGGAAGTCATGGCCCCATTGTCGCTCGCGAGGGGCCGCACGTGCGAGGCGAGTGCGCCCGATGTGGGAACTCAGTCCTCTCAGCCTGCTCCCCGGCATCTCCCCGGCATCGACGGACGGACGGGGCAGTGACCGTATCGTGACCAATGGATGGACACTTCTTGCGCTACGCACACCGTCGCGTCGTGCACACTGGAGGACGCGCGCCCCGATCCTCCGGGATCGTCCTGAGCGCGACCCTGTACGGAGATCCGGCCGTCCACGCGGCCGCGGCATCCCTTGACACTAAGGAGTGTCCATGTCCATCTCGCGACGTTCGATGATCCTCGGCACCGGTGCCGCCGGCACCGCCGCCCTCGCCCTGTCCGCCTGCGGCGGCGGGAGCGACAGCGGCGACGGCGGCTCCGGCGGCGGCTCGGGCGATCCGGTCTACGCCAACGAGACCGAGCCCCAGAACCCGCTGATCCCGACCAACACCAATGAGGTGGGCGGCGGCCGCATCATCACCTCGGTCTTCGCGGGCCTCGTCTACTACAAGGCCGACGGCACGGTCGAGAACGACGTCGCCGACTCGATCGAGTCCGACGACAACCAGACCTGGACCATCAAGGTCAAGGACGGCCAGAAGTTCTCCGACGACTCGCCCGTGACCGCGAAGTCGTTCGTCGACGCCTGGAACTTCGGCGCGAACACCAAGAACGCCCAGCTGAGCCAGAGCTTCTTCGAGCCCATCGAGGGCTTCGACAAGGTCAGCGCCGACAAGGCCACCGGCAAGGAGACCCTCTCGGGCCTCAAGGTCGTCGACGACCTGACCTTCACCGTCAAGCTCGTCTCCGAGCAGTCCGACTTCCCCAACCGCCTGGGCTACAGCGCCTACTCGCCGCTGCCCGAGTCGTTCTACGACGACACCAAGGCCTTCGGCGAGAAGCCGGTCTCCAACGGCCCCTACATGGTCGACACCTGGGACCACGACCAGCAGATCGTGCTCGTCCCCAACGACAAGTACGACGGCCCCCGCAAGGCGAAGAACGCCGGCGTGACCTTCACGATCTACTCGTCGGACGACACCATGTACGGCGACCTGGAGTCCGGCGAGGTCGACGTCACCGACCTCATCCCGACCTCGGCCCTGTCGAGCTACCAGGACACCCTGGGCGACCGCGCGGTCAACGATCCCGGCGCCGTCTTCCAGTCCTTCACGATCGCCCAGAACGACCCGAACTTCTCGGGCGAGGCCGGCACGCTGCGCCGCAAGGCCATCTCCCGCGCGATCAACCGCAAGCAGATCTGCGACAAGCTCTTCTACGGCACCCGCACCCCCGCCACGGACTTCATCGCCCCGGTGATCCCCGGCGGCGGCCAGAAGGACATCCCGGGCGCCGAGGTGCTCGAGTTCGACGAGGCCGAGGCAAAGAAGCTCTGGGCCGAGGCGGAGAAGAAGCAGCCCTTCAAGGGCGAGTTCACCCTGGCCTACAACGCCGACGCCCCGCACAAGGACTGGGTCGACGCCGTGTGCAACTCGATCGCCAACACCCTGGGCATCACCGCCAAGGGCAAGCCGTTCCCGGCCTTCGGCGATTTCCGCGAGCAGATCACCAAGCGCGAGCTCAAGGGCGCGTTCCGCTCCGGCTGGCAGGCCGACTACCCCTCGGCCTACAACTTCCTGGGCCCCCTCTACTCCTCGGCCGCGGCCGACGGCAAGGGCTCGAACGACGGCGACTACAAGAACCCCGAGTTCGACGATCTGCTCAAGGAGGGCCTCTCGGCGGCCGACGAGGACGCCGCGATCGAGAAGTACAAGGCGGCCGAGGCGATCCTCATGGAGGACCTGCCGGCGATCCCGCTGTGGTACCAGAACACCTTCGGCGGCTTCTCCGAGAACGTCTCCGACGTGAAGTACGGCTGGGACACCGTCCCGCTGTACTACGCGATCACCAAGTGATCGACGGAGCTGCGCGCATCCGCTGATGCCGGGGCGGGAGGGGCACGGAGCCCTTCCCGCCCCGAGGTCCGTCCAGGACCACCGGCACCGGACCGGCCCCCACGTCGGCCCGGCCCCGCGTCGGCCGGGCCCGCGTCCCGGTCCCGCGTCGGCCCGGACACGGGCGTCAGCGGCCCCGCGCGAGCGCTCCGGCCAACTTCCCCCGGGACGGCGATCGTCGTCCTCTCCCATCAACCTGAGGTGACCCAGTGATCTGGTACATCGGGCGGCGACTGCTGCAGATGATCCCCGTCTTCCTCGGCGCGACCCTGCTGATCTACGTCATGGCGTTCTACGCGGGCGGCGATCCGATCCAGGCGATCATGGGCGACAAGCCCCTCTCGCCGGCCGTGCAGGACCAGCTCCGATCGCAGTACAACCTGGACAAGCCGCTCATCGTGCAGTGGCTGATCTACGTCGGGAAGGTGGTGCGCGGCGACTTCGGCGTCGGCTTCAACGGCCGACCGATCATCGAGCAGATCCGCGATGCGTTCCCCGTGACCTTCCGCCTCGCGATCATCGCGGTGGTCTTCGAGACCATCCTGGGCATCGTCGCCGGCGTCATCTCGGGCCTCAAGAAGGGCACCTGGATCGACACCACGCTGCTCATGGTCTCGCTGCTGGTGATCGCGGTCCCCACCTTCGTGATCGGCTTCGTCGCCCAGTTCACCCTCGGTGTGAAGCTCGGGGTGGTGCCCGTGAACGTCGGACGCGACGCGAGCCTCCAGAACCTCCTGCTGCCAGGATTCGTGCTCGGCGTCGTCTCCTTCGCATACGTCCTCCGGCTGACCCGCACCTCGATCACCGAGGTCGCGACGGCCGACCACGTGCGCACCGCGACCGCCAAGGGGCTCTCGCGCACCGGCGTGATCTCCAAGCACATCATGCGCAACTCGCTGATCCCCGTGGTGACGTTCATCGGCGCCGACCTCGGCTCCCTCATGGGCGGCGCGATCGTCACCGAGCGCATCTTCAACATCCACGGCATCGGATCGGTGCTCTACCAGGCGATCAACAAGTCCGAGAGTCCCGTGATCGTCTCCGTGGTCACGATCATGGTGATGATCTTCCTGCTCACCAACCTCATCGTGGACCTGCTCTACGCCGTGCTCGACCCGAGGATCCGCCATGCGAAGTGATCACAGCCCCCGCACCCTGCGTCCGGCCGACGAGCACTTCGTCGCGCCCCTGGACGAGACGCCGCTGCGCGAGGTCGACGCGGTGGACACCACCGCCGCGCCCCGCTCCATGTGGGGCGAGGCCGCGCACAACCTGATCCGCAACCCCGTGTTCGTGGTCTCCGCCCTGCTGATCCTCCTGCTGCTGTTCATCGCGGCGTTCCCCGGGCTCTTCACCGACTTCGACCCCACCAAGGGCGACCTCGGCGTCTCCAACCAGAAGCCGGGCGACGGCCACCTGCTGGGCACCACCGTCCAGGGGTACGACGTCTGGGCGCGCATCCTCTACGGCACGCGCACCTCGCTGAGCGTCGGCTTCTTCGCCATGGTCATCTCGACCGTCATCGGCGTGGTCATCGGCGCCTTCGCCGGCTACGTGGGCGGCTGGATCGACGAGGTCCTCTCCCGCGTCACCGAGATCTTCTTCGCGCTGCCGCTCGTGCTCGGCGCGATCGTCGCGTTCACCGCTCTCAGCAGCGGGGTCAGCACCTTCACCATCGCCCTGATCCTCGCGGTCTTCGGCTGGACGAACATCGCCCGCATCACCCGCGGCGCCGTGCTCTCGGTCAAGAGCCAGGACTTCGTGACCGCCTCGACCGCCCTGGGCGCGGGGAAGCTCACGAACCTCGCCAAGCACGTGCTGCCCAACGCGATCGCCCCGGTGATCGTCACGGCCACCGTGAACCTGGGCGTGTTCATCGTCGCCCAGGCGACCCTGTCCTACCTCGGGCTCGGCAACGGCTCGATCTCGTGGGGCAGCGACATCTCGGACGCCCAGCCCGCGCTGCGCAACAACCCGATGATGCTGTTCTACCCGTCAGTGGCGCTCGCGATCTGCGTGCTGAGCTTCATCATGCTCGGCGACGCCGTCCGCGACGCCCTGGATCCCAAGGCGAGGAAGCGATGAGCGCCACCACTGCACCCCGAACGGGCGATCAGCCCGCCAGCGCCGAGGCCGGCGCGCTGCTCGAGATCCGCGACCTCGACATCACGTTCTCGACCGGCAGCGGGCCCGTGCACGCCGTGCGCGGCGCCAACCTCGAGGTCTACCCGGGAGAGACCGTCGCGATCGTCGGCGAGTCCGGCTCGGGCAAGTCGACCACGGCGATGAGCATCGCCCGGCTGCTCCCCAGCAACGGCAAGGTCACCGGCGGCTCGATCCGCTTCGACGGCAAGGACATCACCTCCGTGCCGCTCGGCCAGATCCGCGCCCTGCGCGGCAGCGAGATCGGACTGGTCCCGCAGGACCCCATGAGCAACCTCAACCCGCTGTGGAAGGTCGGCTCCCAGATCGACGAGGCGCTCGCCGCCAACGGCGTCGCCAAGGGCGCCGCGGCCACGAAGCGCACCGTCGAGCTGCTCGAGGAGGCGGGGCTGCCCGACGCCGAGCGCCGCGCCGGCCAGTATCCGCACGAGTTCTCCGGCGGCATGCGCCAGCGCGCCCTGATCGCCATGGGCCTCGCCGCGAGGCCGCGACTGCTCATCGCCGACGAGCCGACGAGCGCCCTGGACGTCACCGTCCAGCAGCAGATCCTCGACCACCTCGACACCCTGACCGCCGAGCTCGGCGTCGCGGTCCTGCTGATCACCCACGACCTGGGCCTGGCCGCCGAGCGCGCCCAGCACCTGGTCGTGATGTACAAGGGGCAGATCGTCGAATCGGGCCCCGCGCTGCAGATCCTCCAGGACCCGCAGCACCCGTACACGAAGCGGCTGATCGCCGCGGCGCCCTCGCTGGCCTCGCGGCGATTGGTCTCGACCAAGAACGGCGAGGCACAGGACGCGACCGAGCAGGCGGCGTCCGGTGCGACCGGCGGATCCGTCGCGGTGTCCGGGAGGGCGACCGACGGGGATGCCCCTGCCGGCGGGGCCGGCCCTGCCAGTGGGGCCGGCCCTGCCGGAGACGCAGGGCGTGGCGCCGATGCGCAGCGCACCCGCGAGGACACGGTGATCAGCGTCCAGAACCTCACCAAGGTGTTCCCGCTGCGCGGGAAGGTGCCGTGGAGGACGACCCCCTTCACCGCCGTCGACGACGTCTCCTTCGACCTGCGCCGCGGCACGACCACGGCGATCGTGGGGGAGTCCGGTTCCGGGAAGTCGACCGTCGCCCAGATGGTGCTCCGCCTGCTCGAGCCCACGTCGGGCCGGGTGCTGTTCGAGGGCCAGGACATCGCCGGGATGAAGGGGAAGGAGATGATGGCGCTGCGCCGCCGCGTGCAGCCGATCTTCCAGAACCCCTACGGGACCCTCGACCCGATGTACTCGATCTTCCGCACGATCGAGGAGCCGCTGCGCCTGCACGGCATCGGGGACGCGTCGTCCCGTGAGGCGAAGGTCCGCGACCTGCTCGACAAGGTCGCTCTGCCGGCCTCGATGATGCGCCGCTATCCCAACGAGCTCTCGGGAGGCCAGCGCCAGAGGATCGCGATCGCGCGTGCACTGGCCCTGGATCCCGAGGTCGTCGTGTGCGACGAGGCCGTCTCCGCTCTCGACGTGCTGGTCCAGGACCAGGTGCTGCACCTGCTCAACGACCTGCAGTCCGAGCTGGGGCTGTCCTACCTGTTCATCACCCACGATCTCGCCGTCGTGCGCCAGATCGCCGATCACACCGTGGTCATGGAGAAGGGGCGCGTCGTCGAGCACGGCTCGACCGATGAGGTCTTCCACGACCCGCAGCAGGAATACACCAAGCGCCTGCTCGCGGCGATCCCCGGCGGCTCGATCCCGCTCGCGGGAGCGGAGACCATCGAGGTGGACGTCGACACGGACGTCCCCGAGGCCGACGGCGCGCGAGGCGATGACCGGGAGGGGACCGACGGCCACCACCCGCTCGGCGGGGACCCCGAGGATCCCTTCAGCGGCGCCGGGCACGTCTGATCCCGACCGAGCCCGATCCGCTCCCGTCGCCCCGTGCGGCACCGCAGACGGCCCGCCGCGCTCCGCGAGGAGGCGGCGGGCCGTCTGCGTGCGACCTGGCGTGGGCCCTGCCGTGGGCCCTGCCGTGCGCCCTGGCGTGGGCTCTGGTGTTGGGCCTGCCGTCGGCGCCTCGGCACGGCGTGTCCAAGCGCACCTCGGGATCGGCGCCGTCGGACGGTAGAATCTCTCCGGCGCATCGTGTCCGCACGCCCCGGACACCCGTGCACGAGCCTCCTCGCAGGGGCCGCTGCCGGGAATGCCGCGGGGCGACGGCGTGAGGAGTGCGCCGCCTTCCGACGACGAATCGAGCAGCCTCCGCATGTCCCTCCAGCACCGCACCGACCTGCGCAATGTCGCTATCGTCGCCCACGTCGACCACGGCAAGACCACCCTCGTGGATGCCATGCTCACGCAGGGCGGCGCGCTCGGCGAGCGCGACAAGCACGACGACCGCGCCATGGACTCCGGTGAGCTCGAGCGCGAGAAGGGCATCACGATCCTCGCCAAGAACACCGCGATCCGGTACCACGGACCGTCGGCGGCGGCGAACGGCGAGCCCGACGGCATCACCATCAACGTCATCGACACCCCCGGCCACGCCGACTTCGGCGGAGAGGTCGAGCGCGGCCTCTCGATGGTCGACGGCGTGGTGCTCCTCGTGGACGCCTCGGAGGGCCCGCTCCCGCAGACCCGCTTCGTGCTGCGCAAGGCACTGGCCGCGAAGCTCCCCGTAATCCTCGTGGTCAACAAGGTGGACCGTCCCGACGCCCGCATCGAGGAGGTCGTCGGCGAGTCGACCGACCTGCTGCTGGGCCTGGCCTCCGACCTCTCCGACGAGGTCCCGGACCTCGATCTGGATGCCGTCCTCGACGTGCCGGTCGTCTACGCCTCGGGCAAGGCCGGCCGCGCCGATCTCGAGCAGCCGGCCGACGGCGAGCTCCCGGCGTCCGAGAACGTGGAGCCCTTGTTCAAGACGATCATCGAGTCGATCCCCGCGCCGAGCTTCGACGACGAGATGCCGCTGCAGGCCCACGTCACGAACCTCGACGCCTCGCCGTTCCTGGGCCGCCTCGCCCTGCTGCGCGTCAAGAGCGGCGAGCTCACCAAGGGCGAGCAGGTCGCCTGGTGCACCCGCCACGGCGAGACGAAGACCGTGAAGATCACCGAGCTGCTGGAGACCAAGGGTCTCGCCCGCGAGCCCATGACCCGCACGGCCCGCCCGGGCGACATCGTCGCGGTCGCCGGCATCCCCGAGATCATGATCGGCGAGACCCTCACCGACGTCGAGGACCCGCGGCCGCTGCCGCTGATCACGGTCGACGACCCGGCGATCTCCATGACCATCGGCATCAACACCTCGCCGCTCGCCGGCAAGAACGGCAAGGGCCACAAGCTCACCGCCCGCCAGGTCAAGGATCGCCTCGACGCCGAGCTCGTGGGCAACGTGTCCCTGAAGATCCTCCCCACCGAGCGTCCCGACGCCTGGGAGGTCCAGGGCCGCGGCGAGCTCGCGCTCGCGATCCTCGTCGAGCAGATGCGCCGCGAGGGCTTCGAGCTCACCGTGGGCAAGCCCCGCGTGCTGACCCGCGAGATCGACGGCAAGACCTGCGAGCCCGTCGAGCGGATGACCATCGACGTGCCCGAGGAGTACCTGGGCGCCGTCACCCAGCTGATGGCCTCCCGCAAGGGCCGCATGGAGACCATGAGCAACCACGGCTCCGGCTGGGTGCGCATGGAGTTCCTGGTGCCCTCGCGCGGCCTCATCGGCTTCCGCACCCGCTTCCTCACCGAGACCCGCGGCAACGGCATCGCCTCCTCCTACGCCGACGGTTTCGAGCCCTGGATGGGCCACATCGAGTTCCGCACCTCGGGCTCGCTGGTCGCCGACCGCGCCGGCGTCGTGACGCCGTACGCGATGATCAACCTCCAGGAGCGCGGCTCGTTCTTCGTCGAGCCCACGAGCGAGGTCTACGAGGGCCAGATCGTCGGCGAGAACTCGCGCGCCGAGGACATGGACGTCAACATCACCAAGGAGAAGAAGCTGACGAACATGCGCGCAGCCTCCTCCGAGGCGTTCGAGAACCTCGTGCCGCCGCGCAAGCTCACCCTCGAGGAGTCCCTCGAGTTCGCGAACCAGGACGAGTGCGTCGAGGTCACCCCCGAGATCGTCCGCATCCGCAAGGTCGCCCTCAGCGCCCAGGAGCGCTCCAAGCAGCGCGGGAAGACCAAGGGCACCGCGTGACCCCCGGCCCCTCCGGACGCACGTCGCCGGGCGCCCCCGTGCGCACGGCGCCGGGGGGCCTCGCGCGCACGGCGCCGGAGACCGCCTCGATCGCGGCCAGGGTCTCCCAGGTCATCGCCGCGATCGTGGTGGCGGTGGTCTCCGTGCTCCTGCTGGTGACGATGCACCGCCTGGAGCTGACGGTCGCGGGCGTCGACCTGCCCGTGGGGCTCGTGTTCGGCGCCGTCTTCCAGTTCGCCGCCGCGACCTTCCTGTGGGCCGCGACCGGCGCACGGCTGCCCGTGGTGGTGCTCGGCTGCGTCTGGGGCCTGATGGTGCTCCCCTTCGCGGGCACCAGCCCCGGCGGGGGAGTGCTGATGCCCGCCGTCATCGCGCAGAAGGCGCAGAGCTCCGGGTGGATCGTGCAGGGCATCGGCATCGCGGTGCCCTTCGTGTTCCTGGGCATCCAGCACCTCGCCTCGCGTCGGGCTCGGCCGACGGGCGGCTCGGGCTCGGCGGGCTCCACCGGCCGACGGGTCTGAGCGGGCGTGGAGGACCCCGACCCTCGTCGCACTGCCGCGCCCCACGGGACACGTCGCCCGGACTGGGCGACGATCCCCAACGCGGTCACCCTGCTGCGCTTCCTGCTGCTCCTGCCGGTGTGCGTGCTGCTGGTGGATGGCGGCCCCGACCCGCTCGCGGTGATCCTGCTGCTCGTCTGGGCGCTCACGGACTGGGTCGACGGGCTGCTGGCCCGCGCCCTGCACCAGACCAGTCGCACCGGCGCGATCATCGACCCGATCGCCGACCGCCTGGGGCTCGTGGGCGTGGTGCTCTCGCTCGCCCTCGCCGGCGTCCTCTCGTGGATCCCGCTGGGCGTGATCGCCCTCGTGGACATCGTGCTGCTCGCGCTCGCCGGCCGCACCGCCGCCGGGGGCGCGCTGCCCGTCTCGCGCATCGGCAAGGCGCGCACCGCGGTGCTGATGTCGGCCGTGTTCCTGCTGGCCGCCGCGGCCGCGTGGCTGCCCGCCGCGATCCCGGCGCTGCGCGTGCTCGTCTGGGTCGGCGTGCTGCTGCACCTGATCGCCGGCGCCGGCTACCTGCTCAGCGCGCTGCGCCACCGCGGCGGCGGGGAGGATCGGGCACCGGCCTGGCGGCGGTGACGAGACCCCGCACCACCCGGTCGCTGCCGCGCTTGGTCGCGACCGTGAGGGTGTCCTCGTCGGCGTCCTCGATCACTCCCAGCGCATCGGTCATCCCCTCGCCGTGCGGCGACGCGCTGCGGTCGATCGCATAGCGCACCACCACGCGGGTCCCCACCCGGAGGAACGGCGCCCACCCCGGACGGGGTCTCCGCGCGGGAGCAGGAGGCGCGCTCGGGTCGGCGGTGTCCGGAGCGTCGCCGGGCGTCGCGCCCGCTGCCGGATCCGGGGAATGCTCCTGGTCCATGGCTCCAGGCTATCGGCGGACCCGGCCGCGATGTCGACCTCGTCACCTGCGCGCCGGAGGGCGGGCCGTGGGCCCCGCAGGCACGGGCGACGGTGACATGATGGGGACGGCTCCCTCGCCCCGGGAGCCCGAGAACATCCTGGGACCATCGCGTCGGCCCCCGCTGCGGCGGCCCGCCCGCCCCGGCCCCGGCCGGGAGCGGGCACAGACCCGGCCGTCGTCCGGTCCCTGCCCTGGAAGGATCGCTGCATGACGTACGTCATCGCCCTGCCCTGCGTGGACGTGAAGGACAGGGCATGCGTGGACGAATGCCCCGTGGACTGCATCTACGAGGGCACCCGGTCGCTGTACATCCAGCCCGACGAGTGCGTGGACTGCGGCGCCTGCGAGCCCGTCTGCCCGGTCGAGGCGATCTACTACGAGGACGACCTCCCGGACGAGTGGGCCGACTACTACAAGGCCAACGTCGAGTTCTTCGACGAGCTCGGCGCCCCCGGCGGGGCTGCGAAGATGGGCGTCATCGACAAGGACCACCCGCTCATCGAGGCGCTCCCGCCGAACCCGAACGACGCGTGAGGCGACCTCTGCGCGGGGACGCGTGAGGCGACCTCTGCGCTGAGCGGCCCGGAACGCAGTCTGGAAAGAAGGATCTGATGGCGCAGCACCGCCCGTCGGCCCCGCGCGAGCCCCTGGCCGCGCGCCTGCCCGCCTTCCCCTGGGACTCCCTCGCGGAGGCCAAGAGCGCGGCGAGCGCCCACCCGGGCGGACTCGTCGACCTGTCCGTCGGCACGCCCGTGGACCCGACCCCCGAACGCGTGCAGCAGGCGCTGCGGGAGGCGTCCGACGCCCACGGCTACCCGACCACCATCGGCACCGCGGCCCTGCGCGATGCGCTCGTGGACTTCGTGGTGAGGCGCCGCGGAGCCGGCGCCGGAGCGGGGTCCGACGGCGGGTCCGACGGTGGGTCCGCAGGCGCGGCGGGCATCGGCCACGAGCACGTGCTGCCGACTGTCGGCTCCAAGGAGCTCGTCGCCCACCTGCCCTTCCAGCTCGGCATCGGGGCGGACGGCGCCGTCGCCTTCCCGCACGTCGCCTACCCGACCTACGACATGGGGGCGCGCTTCGTGGGCGCCCGCAGCGTGCCCGTCGACATGGAGCGCCTGGCCGCCGAGGGCGACGCCGCGATCGACGCCGAGGACCTCGAGCGGATCGGCCTGCTGTGGCTGAACTCCCCGGGGAACCCGACCGGCGAGGTCCTGGACGTCTCCCAGCTGCGCAGCATCGTCTCGTGGGCGCGCGAGCGGGGCATCATCGTCGCCTCCGACGAGTGCTACGCCCTGCTGCCCTGGGACGTCGAGGAGGTGCCCTCGATCCTGGATCCGCGCGTGCACGGCGGCGACCTCACCGGGCTGCTCTGCGTGTACTCGCTCTCGAAGCAGTCGAACCTCGCGGGCTACCGGGCGGCGTTCGTCGCCGGCGACCCGGAGCTCGTGGGCGAGCTCACCGCCATCCGCAAGCAGGCCGGGATGATGCTGCCCACCCCCGTGCAGGTCGCCATGACGGCCGCTCTGGCCGACGACGACGCCGTGCGCGCCCAGCACGGCGTCTACCGCGCCCGCCGCACCGCGCTGCGCGAGGCCGTCGAGGGCTTCGGCGGCGAGATCCACGGGTCGCGCGCGGGGCTGTACCTCTGGACCACCTTCGGCGAGGACTCCATGGCCAGCGTCCACGAGCTCGCGAAGCTGGGAATCCTCACCGCCCCCGGAATGTTCTATGGTGAGGCGGGGGAGCGTTTCGTCCGCATCGCACTGACCGCGAGCGACGAACGGATCTCCGCCGCGGTCGAGCGGCTCACCCGCCGCTGATCCGCCACCGGGACCCGAGGGCCGCACCGGCCCCGGCCCAGACCCGCACCTGACCCCGACCGCACCGGTCCCCGGACCGGACCAACCCCCGGGACGCTCCTCGCGTCCCGCCGCACGACCATCGGGACGCCCCTTGCGTCCCGCCGCACGACCCAGGGTCGCCCGTCGGCCCCCACCGACGCCGATGCACAACGGAGAGCACATGAACAACGCGACGCCGACCTCCCGCCTCACCCACCGCGACCAGGATCTGGACCTTCCCTTCGTCGAGGCCGTCGAGGGCAACAGCGGCATCAGCATCGCCCCGCTGCGCAAGCAGACCGGCGACGTCACCTACGACCCGGGCTTCATGAACACGGCGAACACGAAGTCGTCGATCACCTACATCGACGGCGACGAGGGCATCCTGCGCTACCGCGGCTACCCGATCGAGCAGCTCGCCGAGCACTCCAGCTACCTCGAGGTCGCCTACCTGCTCATCAACGGCGAGCTGCCCACCCAGGGGCAGCTCGAGAACTTCGTGTCCTCCGTGGAGCGGCGCACCCTGCTCGACGAGCGATTCAAGAGCCTCTTCGACGGCTTCCCCCGCGACGCCCATCCGATGGCCGTCATGCAGGCCGGCGTCTCCGCGCTCTCGACCTTCTACCAGGACTCCCTCGACCCGTTCGACGAGGACCAGGTGCGCCTGAGCAGCTACCGCCTGCTCGCGAAGGTCCCCACCATGGCGGCCTACGCCTACCGCGTCAGCAAGGGCCACGCGCTCCTGTACCCGGACAACCAGCTCTCCCTCATCGAGAACTTCCTGCGCCTGACCTTCGGGTTCCCCGTCGAGAAGTACATCGCCGACCCGGTCGTGGTGCGTGCGCTCGAGCAGCTGCTCATCCTGCACGCCGACCACGAGCAGAACTGCTCGGCCTCCGCCGTGCGGCTCGTCGGCTCCGCGCAGGCCAACCTCTTCACCTCGATCTCCGCCGGCATCGGCGCACTCTCCGGTCCCGCCCACGGCGGCGCCAACGCTGCCGTGATGGAGATGCTCGACGAGATCAGCGAGCGCGGCATGGATCCCAAGGACTTCATGGAGCGCGTGAAGAACAAGGAGGACGGCATCCGCCTGATGGGCTTCGGGCACCGGGTCTACAAGAACTACGACCCGCGCGCGAAGTTCGTCAAGAAGATCGCCGACGACGTCCTGGAGCGCCTGGGCATCCACGACGAGCGCCTCGACCTCGCCATGCAGCTCGAGGAGATCGCGCTCAAGGACGACTACTTCGTGGAGCGCAAGCTCTACCCGAACGTCGACTTCTACACCGGCATCATCTACAAGGCAATGGGCTTCCCCACGCAGATGTTCACGGTGCTCTTCGCGATCGGCCGCATGCCGGGCTGGATCGCGCAGTGGAACGAGATGATCCACGACCCGGAGACGAAGATCGGCCGTCCCCGCCAGATCTACACCGGCTCCGAGCTGCGCGAGTACGCCCCGATGCCCGAGCGCACCGGCACCACCGAGATCCGCCTCGAGCAGCTCCAGGCCGAGCTCGAGGCCGAGCGCCGCGCCCAGCAAGAGCGCGTCGCCCAGGAGCGCCGCCAGGACCACTGAGCGGGCCGGGGCCTCGCGGTCGGTCGCGGGGTGTGGGCACCTGAGCTGGGGTCGTCGCACCTCGACGGGGCTGATGTCCCGTTGCCCGAGACTGCTGCACTGGCCCTTGCCGCGGCGCTGATCTGTCGCCCAGCGGCATATAGCGGACGCCTCTGCCATATATGGCAGAGGCGTCCGCTATATGCCGCTCCGTGACGTCGAAGGCCGTCGGCGGTGCGAAGGCCCTCGGCTCGGCTGGGGACCTGAGGCGGGCCCAGGCCTGAGCCGGCTAGACCTGCGCCGGGCTTCCAGACCGCCCGTCGGCGAACGCGTCCCTGACCTGCGCGGCGCGGTTGGAGATGATCGCCCGGACCCCGAGGGCGGCCAGGTCCCGGGCGCGCGCGGGGTCGTCGACCGTCCAGCACGAGACCTCCATGCCCAGGGCGCGCGCGGCAGCCGCGCTGCGGGCCGTGACCCTGTTGTGCTCGGGGTTCCAGAAGCGAGGTCGCAGGCTGTCGACGAGATCGCGCGAGGGCATGCCGTCCTCCTTCCAGGTCATCCAGATCTCCGCCTCGGCATCGGCATCGCGGATGATGCGCAGGGCCATGAGGTCGCCGCACCACGCGGGCGGCGGGAGCTGCGGGGCGCCCCGGCGCGCGTCGGCCATGGCCACGGCGCTCGCGGCGGCCGGTGACGCGTCCGGCATGTCGATGAGCAGTCGGGCGGGAGCCGCGACCTGCAGCGCCTCGACCAGAGTGGGGATCTGCGGCGCGAGGTCGGCCAGCTCCCCATGCGAGATGTCCGCGATCGGGCGTGGATCGCCCCAGAGCCGTTCCAGCGTCGGGTCGTGCAGCAGCACGGGGATGCCGTCGGCCGTCAGTCGCACGTCGATCTCGACCGTGCGGGCACCCGACGCCGTGGCCCGCGTGATCGCCTCGCGCGTGTTCTCGATCGCGCCGACAGGATCCCCGCGATGGGCGACGATCTCCGGTGCGCCGGCGCCGGCGTCGATGTCCATGGCCCACTCCTGTCTCGGTGGCTGTTCGCGGAGGTCACTCCGGGTCGCGGGCCGCGGGGACCTGTTCCCCCGCGTACGTCCCGAAAGACCACATGTTTCCCTCGGGGTCCCGCACCGCGAACTCGCGGCTGCCGTACGGGGTGTCGGCGAGGGGCGTGATGACCTGCGCGTCCTTGGCGACCACGCGCTCGTACAGCGTATCGATCTCATCCACGACCACGTAGAGGCCCGCGCCGCCGGGCTCCGGGGACCAGTCGGCGCCCTCCTGGACGTCGCCGAGCATCACGCCGCCGCGGCCGTCGGGCCGGCGCAGCTCCGCGTGGGCGACGCGCTCGCCGTCGTCGTAGCGGGCCGTGAGGACGAAGCCGAGCACGTCCTGCAGGTAGTCGATCAGCGCGGCGGCGTCCCGGGCGCGGAACGTCGCGAAGAGCGTCGGCCCGGAGGAGCCCGCGGGGGAGTCCGCGGTGAGCTCGGAAGCGGTCGGTGAGGTCGGCGTGCTCGGCGTGCTCGGAATGGTCGGGTGGGTCTGCGGGGGAGTCTGTGTCTCATCCATGCAGACGATCCTCCGCCGCGCCGTGGCCGCCGTCTTGAATGTTCCGGAACTCCTCGCGGATCCACGCGCCGGGCGTGATCCCCGCGAAGCGGCTGAACTCGCGGGTCAGGTGGGCTTGGTCGGCGTAGCCGCTGGTGGCAGCGATCGACGCCAGATCGGCCCGGCCAGTGGTGCGCACGGAGCGGGCGGTCGAGGCCACCGCACGCTCGAAGCGCATGAGTCCGGCGACCTGCTTGGGGGAGCGGCCCAGCTCCTGGTGGAACAGGGCGCCGAGGCGTCGGGGGCCGAGGCCGACGTCCGCCGCGATGTCGCCGATGCGGGCGCGCCCGCCGCTGCGCTCGAGCAGCCACCAGGCGCGCAGCAGCTCGGGCCGCAGGCGGCCGCCGCTGGCCCTGGGCCCGCGGTCATGCTGCCCGAGCCGCTGCCGGAGACCTGCGGAGACCAGGTCGAACCTCTCCTGCCAGCAGCTCGCCTCGCGCACCCGCTCCTGCAGGTCGACGGCCCATTGACCGAGCACGCCGGCGGCGTCGAACTCCTCCACGGGGAGGCCGACGGCGGGCACTCCGAGGAGGGCCTGGGCCGCGAGGGGATGGACGGACATCTGGATGCCGGCCTGCGACGGCCGCTGTCGTACGAGGCTCGATGTCATGTGCAGGCCGCCGATGACCACGGGCGCCGGCTGCGCGCGGCGCAGACCCTCCGGGCCGGCGGTGCCCGATGCGGCCTCGACGCCCTCGTCGAGGGCGAGGATGAAGGTCAGGCGGGAGGCGGGGAGTCCGCGATGGACCACCTCGGGGACGTCGAGGGCGCGATAGCCGACCATCGCCTCGATGCCCGGCGGCCTGCCCGTCCGGTCGTTCGCGAAATCCCATGCCGGACCGTCCGCCGTGCGACCTTCCGACATTCCGACCTGCGGCGTCGTGTCCGGAGGTGCTGGGACCTGCGCCGCTCGCGCGTTCCCGCTCATGCTCCCGAGGGTAGTCACCCTCCGGCGACGAGCACCACCACGCGGTCCGCGTCGTCGCCGTCGATGCTCGGCCAGGTGCCGGCTTCCTGGTCGTGGGACTCGCGCTGCCAGGCACGCCCCTGATAGGAGACCTGGACGACTCCGTCGTCGGCCGCACGGGCGACGGACCAGTTCGCGACCGCCCAGCCCAGCGCCGTGTCACCGTGCGTGTCGATGACCAGGGCGGTCGCACTGGAGCCGTCGGGTCGGGACGTCGCGACCGATGAGGCGGAGGCCAGAGAGCTCGAGACCGTCCCGGCCTTCGTGCGTCGCGGGAACTGATCCTTCAGGGCGTCCTGCACGCTCTGGGGCGAGGCCGCCGAGTCGGGTGCGGCGATGTCGCACACGAGGTTCGCACCGGACTGCCCGGTGAGTGCGGAGGCGAAGATCCGCCCCTCGGTCTCGTGGTCGCCGTAGGCCTCGGGATAGCCCGAGCGCTGCACCTTCTGGGCGGCGTCGTTCACGCTCATCGAGGCGTAGTCGAGCTTCACGAGGGAGTCGTAGAAGGCGTTGGTCGCATGGACCGGGTCCATGATCTGCGCCTGGGTGCCCCAGCCCTGCGAGGGACGCTGCTGGAACAGGCCCTGGGAGTCGCGGTCGCCGTGCTCGATGTTCTGCAGCTTCGACTCCTGGTACGCCGTGGCGAGCGCGATCGACGCCGCGCGCGGCGGCAGGCCCCGGTCCACGGCGACCGCGCTGATCAGCGCCGCGTTCGCGGTGCGCTCGGTCGTGTACTCGTGCGTCGTCCCGAGGCCCGCCGCCGTGCACTGCCCGCTGCGCTGGACGGACGCGAAGCGGGTCAGCGCGAAGAACGTCCCGGCGACGACGAAGACCAGCACCAGCAGCATCACGAGGGGCACTGTGAGGTGCCGCATGCGCGAGCGGCGGGAGCGGGAGCGTCGGGAGCGGGCCATGGGCGGTCGTCTCGGCGGTGCGGGTCTCGGCGGGGCGTCGGACGGGGCGTCGCGGGGTCAGTTCGCGTGCAGCGCGGCGTTGAGCTCGACGGTGCGGCCCTCGCGGGCCACGACCTCGACCGCGCCGGTCACGGAGTTGCGGCGGAACAGGAGGTTATCCATGCCGGAGAGCTCGCGCGCCTTGACGACGGTGCCGTCCTCGACGCCGCGCGGGTCGACGACGGAGACCTTCGTGCCGGCCGTGACGTACAGGCCGGCCTCGACCACGCAGTCGTCGCCGAGCGCTATCCCGATGCCGGACTCGGCGCCCAGCAGCGAGCGGCGGCCGATGCGCACGCGCTCGGTGCCGCCTCCGGAGAGGGTGCCCATGGTGGAGGCGCCGCCGCCCACGTCGGACCCGTCGCCGACGACGACGCCCTGGGAGATGCGGCCCTCGACCATGGAGTGGCCGAGCGTGCCGGCGTTGAAGTTCACGAATCCCTCGTGCATGACGGTGGTGCCGTCGGCGAGGTGGGCGCCGAGGCGGACGCGATCGGCGTCGCCGATGCGCACGCCGGAGGGCAGCACGTAGTCGACCATGCGCGGGAACTTGTCGACGCTGAACACGGTGGGGGTGCGGCCGGCGGCGATGAGGCGCAGGCGGGTCTCCTCGAAGCCGGGGACCGCGCAGGGACCCTCGGAGGTCCAGACGACGTTGGTGAGCTGGCCGAACAGACCCTCGAGGCTCTGCACATTGGGCCCGATCAGACGGTGGGAGAGCAGGTGCAGGCGCAGGTAGGCGTCGGCGGTGTCGGCCGGGGCGGCCGCGAGCTCGATCGCGCGGGCGACGACCTCCTGGCGGGTGCCGCGCACCTCGTCCTCGCGGGCGGCTGCGCCGAGCTGCGCGTGCAGCGGCTGGGACTCGAGTTCCGCGGGCGCCTCGCCGAGCTGCGGGGCCGGGTACCAGGTGTCGAGGGTCGAGCCGTCGGCGGCGACGGTGGCGAGGCCGATGCCCCAGGCGTGCGTCGGCGTGGTCGTGTCGGCGGAGTTCGCGGGGGTGCTCATGCGAAGGATTCTACGGAGCGCGGCGGGTGCTTCCTATCCCTCTGGGGTGTGGGAATCCTCCTGCCCGCCGGTCATCCTCTGGTCGGGCGCGGGCCGATCGCCGACGAGGGCGAAGAGGACGCGGAAGTCCTCGGCAGGGCCCTCGGAGTCCGGGTCGCCCTCGAGGTCCGTGCCGCGCTCGTCGCGGTTCAGGCGGTTGAACTCCATGATGAGGTCGTTCGCGCGTCGGGCGAGATCCTCCGCCTGATCGCGCGAGATGCGCAGCGACGAGGAGAACAGCTGCCCGGCGAGGTTCTGCGACGCCTCGCCCGCCTCGTAGCGGGCGCTCTGGGCGATCCAAGAGGTGCGGATCCACTCGATCGCGGCGAGGCTCATGGACATGGCCGCGCGGCGGTACTCGTCGTCGGTCGCATCAGGATCGTTGGTCGAGGACTCGCCCTGTCCATAGTGGAAGCTCGCCTGCGTGAGCCGCCAGACCCGGTCCCTGCGGTCGCGCGCCTCCCCGGGAGCCTCCTCGATGACGCCCGCCTTCGCGAGGGTGCGCAGGTGGTAGCTCAGCGCGTTCGCCGCCACACCCATCTCCTCGGCGAGGTCGGCGGCACGGGCCGTGCCGCGGCGGCCCACGCGCTCCATGAGCTGCAGGCGCAGCGGGTGCGCCATCGCCCGCAGCATCTCCTGCGTCGCATAACCGCGGAGCTCAGGCGACGGGTGGTGTTCCTCGGTGCTCATGCCCGGAGCCTACCGAGAACCCGCACCGACACATGCGCAATAACTGTTGCGCAACGGGCTGTGCGGGTCTAGTCTCGCGGCATGCATCGGCCGACGAAGCCCGTACACGGGACCCACGCGCCGCTCCGACGGAACGCCGAATACAGGCGCTGGCTCGTGGGGGACGTGCTGCTGGACGCCGGTGCGGGGATCGCGGCCTTCGCCTTCCCGCTCGTCACCCTCGCGGTCACCGGCTCGGTCGCGGCCGTGGGGCTCGTGGGCCTGCTCGAGGGGATCGGAGGACTGATCGGCATGATCCCCGGCGGTCTGCTCGCCGATCGGTTCGACCGGCGACGGCTGCGGCTGCTCGCCTCGGCGACCGGAATCCTCACCCAGGCCGTCCTCGTCGCGGTGCTCGTCGGGGGCGTCGCGAGCGTTCCGGTGCTCGCGGCCCTTGCCTTCGTCCATCGGCTGCGCGGCACGCTCCTGGGGTTCGCGTCCGACGCGATGCTCAAGCAGATCGTCCCGCCCGCCCAGCTGCCGCGCGCCATCTCGATCAACGAGGGACGCGGGGCGGCGATCGAGCTGGGCAGCGGACCCGCGAGCGGCGCCCTGCTCGCGGTGCACCTCGCACTGCCTGCCCTCACCCTCGTGATCGGACACGTCGGCTCGCTGATCGCGACGCTGCGGATGCGCGGCGACTACCGCCCTCGGCCCGCGGAGTCCTCGGCAGGGCTGTCCCGCTCCCACGTCGGCCGGGACCTGCTCGACGCCCTGCGCTGGAGCATCGCCCAGCCCGTGCGGGTGCAGCTCGGCGCGGTGGCCGCGCTCGTGAACCTCGGTTCGAACGGCGCCCTGCTCACCGTCACCCTCATGCTCGCCGCGCGCGGCGTCCCCGCCGCGCAGATCGGCCTGCTCTCCTCGGTGCTCGCCGCCTCGATCCTGGTGGGCGCCGTGCTCGCGCCCCGGATCGTCGAGCGGGTGCCCACGGGAATCGTGGTCATCGGCGGTCTCATCGTGCTGGCGGCATCCACCCTGGCGATCCCCTTCGCCCCGTCCCCGTGGATGATCGCCGTGCTCTACGCGGTCATGGGTCTCCCGCTGCCCGCTCTGAACGCCGGCAGCGGAGGGTTCTTCCTGCACATCACGCCCACGCCCATGCAGGGGCGGGTGGGCGCGCTCAACGCGCTCGTGGCCATGGGTCTGATGCCCCTCTCGCCCGCCATCGCGGGCTGGGGGCTGGCGCACGCGGGGGCGCCGGTGACCCTCGGCGTGTTCGCCGCCCTCTGCGCACTGGCGGCGGTGATCGCCGTCATCGGTCCCCATCTGCGCTCGATCCCCGCCGCCGCCGGGTGGGTGGAGCATGCGCGGCTCACCGGGCTCGCAGCAGACGAGCCCCGGACCGACGGTCGTGCCGACGACGGCGCGTCGGCGGACGGCGCTCGAGTCGCCGACGAGGACGAGCACGCCGCCCGCGGGTGAACCCGCGGGCTGTCGGGCGCTCGGCCCGCCGGCCCCTCAGCGCCGCGCGTTGGCGTTGCGGAGGAACAGCGCCGCGATCACCGCGACGCCCATGATCGCCGCGGGCAGGAACAGGCTCTCGCCCATCGCATGCGCGTACGGGGCGTGCAGCATGTCAGGCAGCACGCCGCCGGAGGATGCGCCGGCCTCGCCGCCCGCGGCGGCGTGGTCGCTCTCCCCGCCGCCCGCGCCGGAGCCTCCGCCCAGGCCTGCGTCCGCGAACTCGGAAGTGATGCGCGAGGCCATCACCGCGGCGATCGCCGCGGAGCCGATCACGGCGCCGAGCTGGCGCATCGCGTTGTAGACGCCCGAGCCGGCGCCCGCCTGCGCACGGGAGAGTCCGTAGGTCGCGGAGATCGACAGCGGCGCCCACATGCCCGCATTGCCCAGGCCCATGACGGCGCCCGGGATCAGCAGCCAGTACCAGGCGGCGTCGTTCATGACGAGCACGCCCATGGCCGCGATGCCCAGGCCGAACAGGGCCAGGCCCACGACCGCGAGCAGCCGCGTGTTCCAGCGGTGCAGGTTCTTGCCGACGAGCGGGGAGAGGCCCCCGCCGATGATCGCCATCGGTGCGAGCAGCAGAGCCGACTGGGTGGGGGAGAAGCCCTTGACGTTCTGCGTCCACAGCACGATGGGCAGCGCGAAGGTCACGATCGCGGCGCCCACACCGGCGATCGCGAGGTTCGCGACGGCGAAGTTCCGGTCGCGGAAAAGGCCCAGCGGCAGCAGCGGCTCGCCGCCCTTCTGCTTCGCCTGCCAGAGCACGAAGAGGACCAGCACCACGATCCCAGCGCCGATCAGCAGCGGGACGGAGATGATGCCGGTGATGGTGCCCCAGTCGTACGTCGACCCCTCCTGGATGCCGAACACCACCAGGAACATGCCGACCGCGGAGAGCAGCACGCCGGGCAGGTCGAAGCGGTGCGCATGGGACTCGAGGTTCGGCACCAGGCGCATGGCCAGGACGAAGCCGACGATGCCCACGGGCACGTTGACGAAGAAGATCCACTCCCAGCCGAGACCATCGACCAGGACACCGCCGAGGATCGGGCCGACGAGGTTCGCGACCCCCGCGGTCGCGCCCCACAGGGCCATGGCCGGGCCGCGCTGCTGCGGCGGGAACATGCGGGTGATGACGGTCATCGTCTGCGGAGTCATCAGCGCTGCGCCGAGTCCCTGGACCACACGCGCCAGGATCAGCATCTCGATCGTGCCGGACAGTCCGCACCACAGGCTCGCGAGGGTGAAGACGACGAGCCCGGCGAGGTAGACCCGCTTGGGGCCCAGGCGGTCGCCGAGGCGGCCGGTGACCAGCAGCGGCACGGCGTAGGCGAGCAGGTAGGCGCTGGTCACCCAGATGACCTTGGTGATGTCGGCGTCGAGCTCGTCCTGGATCCTCGGGGTCGCGATCGAGACGATCGTGCCGTCCACGAGCAGCATGAAGAAGCCGATGATCATCGACCACAGCGCGGGCCACGGCCTGAGCTCGGCGGGCTGCGTCGGGGCCTGGTCCGGGGCCGGGGTCGAGGCCCGGGCCGCGGCCGACGTCGGGTCCTGGGCGGCAGTGCGGGGGTCTGTGGCGCGGGGCTCCGCGGGCATGGGGTCCTCCTGGGACGTCGTGTAAGAGGAGCGCCCGTCGGCCGACGGTCCCTGCGGGACCGGACCTGAGAGGGGAGCCTGGCAGCGCCGGAGCGCTCCGGAAGTGTAGGACTCCGAACCCCCGCGGGCGTGCTCGCGCGGTCCAACGTCACAGTGGCCCCGGAGGGTCCCGTTCCCGCCCCGCGGCCGACCACCCCGATACTGGGATCCATGACCGTCGCCCCCGATCCCACGCCGAGCACCCGCGCCGCGGCACCCGCGCCGGGCGAGCGCGCGCGCCGAGAGATCCCGGGGGACCGCGAGCGCCGCGAGCCGCCGCCGGGCGCTACCGGGCGCGCCGAGCACGCCGGAGCCGGCGCGGCACGCCGCGAGGTCGCCGTGATCGGGGCCGGCCCGCGCGGCACCGCGATCATCGAGCGCCTGGTCGCCGCCTCGCAGCGGGACGACTGGCAGGGCCTTCTCGAGCTGCACCTCGTCGATCCGTGCGCGGGCCTCGGCGGCAACGTATGGCGGCAGGACCAGGGCGAGGTGCTGCTCATGAACACCGCGACCTGCCAGACCACCATGTACCCCGACGAGTCGTGCCGGCCCGAGCTGCCCGTCCCACACACGGAGACCCTCGCCGACTTCCTCGCCGCCGAAGGGCTGGGGCCGGCCGACATAGCCTCCCGCGCCGCCCACGGCCGCTACCTCGCCGCCGTGCTCGAGCGCGCCATCGCCGACGCCGACCCGAACCGACTGCGGATCCGTGTGCACCGGACCAGCGCTCTCGACGTCTCGGGCGAGCCGGGCACCCCGCAGCGCGTCGCGCTCCAGGACGGCACCGAGCTCACCGTGGACGCCGTCGCCCTCGCCCTCGGTCACCTCGCGACGGCCCCCGGACCGCGCTCCCAGGTGATGGAGCACGCCGCCGCGCGCCACGGACTCGTGCACGCGGCCCCCGCGAACCCCCTCCAGGTGGACTACTCCGCGCTGCTGGGCCGCGAGCGGGTCGCCGTGCAGGGCATGGGACTGAACTTCTACGACGCGCTCGGCATGCTCGCCGACGCCGCCGGCGGGAGGTTCGCGCCGGACGCGCACGCCCCCTCGGGTCTGCGCTACATCCCCGGGGGCGGGGAGCCCCAGCTGATCGTCGGCTCGCGCTCCGGCATGGTCTACCGGCCCAAGCCGGATCTGCGGCCCTACCTCCCCGAGCCCCACGAGCCGCGGATCCTCACCCGCGAGCGCGTGCTCGAGCTCTCCGTGCGACCCGACGGCCTCGATCACGAGGCCGACGTGATGCCGCTGATCCTCGCCGAGCTGCAGCGAGCCCTCGCGGTCTCGGGCTTCCGCGCGCTCGCCGAGGAAGCCGTCATCCTGCGGATGCTGTTCCCCTTCGGGCGGCGCGGCGGCCCGATCACCGATGCGCACGCCCGCACCCTCGAGGTGGTGCGCCGCAGCCTGCGCGAGGCCGCCGAGCCGGATCCCGCCTGGCTGCTGGTCTTCCGGGTCCTCACCGCATGCCGCATCCAGGTCAACCAGCTCATCGACCTCGGCGCATACACCACGGAGTCCGTGGCCCGCGACATCGACGGCCACCTGCGCAACGCCTTCGCCTCCTGGGCGTCGGGCCCGCCCGTTCTGCGCGTGCGCCAGCTGCTCGCCCTCGAGGAGGCCGGGCTCGTGCGCTTCACGGGGCCGGGCATGCGCGTGGACGTGGACGACGAGGCAGGCAGGTTCGTCGTCACCGCGGGCGAGGACTTCCGCTACTCCTGCGACGGGGTGCTCGAGGCGCATCTGCCGGGCGTCGAGCTCAACGCCTTCACCTCCCCGCTGCTGCGGGCCTGGCGCGAGCGCGGCGAGGCCCGCCAGGACTCGTGGGCCTCGCGGGGCACCGGCCGGCGCGTGCCGACGGGCTCGATCGCGGTCGACGGCCTCTACGCCCCGATCGGCAAGGACGGGCGGGTCCACGAGCGGCGCCTGCTCGTCGGCGTCCCGGTCTCCACCGCCCAACCTGGATCCGCGATCACCGCGGAGCCCGGCACGGCCCCGCAGCTGCTGCACCACGCCGAGGTCGTCGCGCGCCGGCTCGCGGCCTGGGGCGGCGCGCTGCCCGCGTGACACGATAGGTCGCATGACCTCGCCCTCCAGTTCTGCCTCCGCCGACTCCGCACCGTCCCTCGATCCCCGCGCCGACATCGTCGAGCTCACCGCCGCGATCGTGGACATCGAGTCCGTCTCCGGGAACGAGATGACGCTCGCCGACGCCGTCGAGCAGGCGCTGCGCACCCATGCCCCGCACCTCACGGTCCTCCGCGACGGCGACACCGTCATCGCCCGCACGGACCTCGGGCGCGAGGAGCGCGTGGTCCTCGCGGGCCACCTCGACACGGTGCCGGTGGCGGGCAACCTGCCTTCGTCCCGCCGTGTGCGCGAGGGCCGTGAGGAGCTCGTGGGCCGCGGCAGCTGCGACATGAAGGGCGGCGTCGCGATGCTGCTCGCGGTCGCCGTCGAGGCGACCGATCCCACACGGGACCTCACCTTCCTCTTCTACGACCACGAGGAGGTCGCCGCGGCGGACAACTCGCTGACCCGCATCGCCCGCACCCACCCCGAGCACCTGCGCGGCGACTTCGCGATCCTCGGCGAGCCCACCTCCGCCGGTGTCGAGGGCGGCTGCAAGGGCACCATGAAGCTCGAGGTCACCGCGCACGGCACCGCAGCCCACTCGGCCCGCGACTGGGTGGGCGACAACGCCATCCATCACCTCGCCCCGGTGCTGCAGCGCCTCGACGCGTACGAGGCCCGCCGCGCCGTCATCGACGGACTCGAGTACCGCGAGTGCCTGAACGCCGTCGCCATCACCGGCGGCATCGCCGGCAACGTCATCCCCGATCGCGCCTCCCTCACCCTGAACTACCGCTTCGCGCCGGACACCAGCCCCGCGCGGGCCGAGGCGCACGTGCGGGAGCTGCTGGAGGGCTGCGACGTGGACATCGTGGTCACCGACAGCGCCGCCGGCGCCCTGCCGGGCCTGGACACCCCCGCCGCCCGCGCGTTCCTCGCGGCTCTCGGCGACGGGGTGGGCGTCGCCGCCAAGCAGGGGTGGACTGACGTCGCCCGCTTCGCCGAGCTCGGCACCCCCGCCGTGAACTTCGGCCCCGGCGACCCCCTCCTCGCCCACACCGACGACGAGCACGTGCCCTTCGAGGACCTCCGCGCCGCCCTCGACGGACTGCGCCGCTGGCTCGAGCCGTCGCCGTCGGCCCGATGAGCCGCCCGAGCGCGCGGGTGCCCGGCGGATCCGCGGAGCCGGCAGGCGGCGCGCCCGCCCTCCGCCGCAGCATCGGCTTCGGCCAGCTGCTCGCCTACGGCCTGGTCTTCATCGGCCCCGCCGCGGCCGTCGGCGTGTGGGGGACGCTCGACGCGAAGTCCGGCGGCGTGGTGCCCGTCGTCTACCTCGTCGCGACGCTGGTGATGGCGCTGACCGCCTCGAGCTACGCGCTCATGTCCCGCGCCGTGCCGCGCGCCGGCAGCATCTTCGCCTACGCGAGCGAGGGCATCGGCCGCAGAGTGGGACACATGGGCGGCTGGATGATGCTGCTGGACTACGTGCTGATCCCCTCGGTCGCCTACCTGTTCAGCGGCATCGCCCTGCACTCGCTGTTCCCGCAGATCCCCGTGTGGGTGTTCGTGGTGGTCGCGGTCGTGCTCACCACCGGCCTCAACCTCGCCGGGGTGGGCGTGACGTCGAAGGTCTCCGCCGTGGTCGTGCTCGTCGAGGTGCTCGTGCTGGCGGCGGTCGTGATCGCCGGGATCGCGGTCCTCGCGTCCGACGGGCCGGTGCGCGGCTGGCTCGACCCGATCACCGGCGGCGGCGCCGGCCTGCACCCCCACCTCGTGCTCGGTGCGCTCTCCGTCGCCGTCCTGTCCTACCTGGGGTTCGACGCTCTCGCGACCTTCGCCGAGGAGACCCGCGGGGGTTCCGCCGCGATCGCCCGGGCGACGCCCGTGTGCCTCGCGGTCGCCGGCGTGCTCTTCATCGTCCAGACGTACATCGGCGCGCTGCTCTCCCCGCAGAGCACCGCGCAGCTGCAGGCGGACCCGTCCCTGCAGGGCGACGCCTACTACGCGATGGTCGACTCCTCGATCAGTCCGCTGCTGCACGGTCTGCTCGCCCTGGCCAAGGGTGTGGGCGCGATGTTCAGCGCGCTGGTGGGGCAGGCCGCGGCGAGCCGCGTGATCATGGACATGGCCCGCTCCGGCTCGCTGCCCGGGGGCCTGGCGAAGGTCTCCGCCCGCTCCGGGGCGCCCGTGGCGGGTGTGCTCGCGGCCGCCGCCGGGAACGTCGCCGTCGCCCTCTGGGCGGCCCTGCGGCCGGACGGGCTCGACGTGGTCTCCTCCGCCGTGGACGTCGGCGCGATCACCGGCTTCGTCCTCGTCCATGCCTCCGTGATCGGCTATTTCGTGGTGCGCCGACGCGGGGGACCGGTGCGCCCCCTCCCGCATCTGGTGATCCCGATCCTGGGCGCCCTGTCCCTGCTCGCGGTGCTCGTCTCCTCGAGTCCGCTCGCGCTCGCCGTGGGCGCCGTCTGGGCGGTGCTCGGGCTGATCGTCCTGCTCGTGCGCGGCCCGCGCGCCACCGGCGCCTGACCCCGGGCGGTCCGCACCTGCGGCCGAGGAACACACCTTCGATGTCGCCGGGTGAGACCTCGGCCGCGCCCCCGCCGTCGGCCCCGTCGGCCCCGCCGACACACCCCCGGCGCCTCCCCGCTCGGTCCCAGCGCCGCCGTAGTGTGGACGCGCCGGGGGCGGCGGCGCCGCATCGGGGCCCGGTGCATCGACGAAGGGGGATCAGAGATGGCACGAGCGACGCGCGCACCGCATGCAACGCCCAGCCGGCGCACGGTGAGCACGGCACTCGCCGCGACGGCGCTCGGGGGCACGGCCCTCACGGCGGCCGGATGCACGCAGGGCGGTCCTGGTGGGGGCGAGAAGGGCGGCTCGGCGTCCAAGAAGCCGACGGCCGAGGAGATCCGCGCCCAGAAGGTCTCCAGGGCGCAGCGCCAGCTCGCCCAGCACGACCCGGACGCCGCCGAGAAGACCCTGAAGGGCCAGGACGGCGACGAGGTCGACGCGCTGCGCACGAAGATCTCCTCCGCGCGCGACGCCCTCGTGGAATGGCCGAACGACCTGCAGGTCTCCCACCTGTTCTTCCACACGCTCATCGTCGATCCGGAGCGCGCCTTCGACGGCGACGAGGACGCCCAGGGCTACGACGACTACATGTGCACGATCGACGAGTTCACGAAGATCATGAAGGACGTCTACGACGACGGGTACGTGCTGGTCAGCCCGCACGACATCTGCGAGAAGCAGGACGACGGCACGATGAAGCCGCTGCCGATCCGGCTGCCCAAGGACCGCAAGCCCATGGTGCTCTCGCAGGACGACGTCTGCTATTACGAGTACATGGAGGGCGACGGCTTCGCCACGGACCTCCACCCGAACGCCGAGGGCCGCGTGGTGAACTCGTACACCGACGCCGACGGGAAGACGTCCGAGGGGTCCTACGACATGGTCCCGCTCGTCGACGACTTCCTCGAGGACCACCCCGACTTCTCGTACCACGGCCACAAGGGCGTGCTCGCCCTCACCGGCTACAACGGCATCCTCGGCTACCGCAGCTCGAAGCGCGAGTACGGGGACCACCCCGACAAGCTCAAGACCGCCCAGGAGAAGGCGAAGAAGACCGCCGACGCCCTCAAGGACACCGGGTGGGAGATCGCGAGCCACAGCTGGGGGCACCTCGACATCAAGAAGTCCTCGCTCGCGCACCTCACCCGGGACTTCGACCGCTGGGACGCCGAGGTCAAGCCGCTCACCGGCGCGACCGACCTGCTGATCCTCCCCTTCGGCGCCGACCTCAGCGGCGTCCCGCCCTACGACACCCAGGACCCGAAGTACCGGGCCGTGCGCGACCACGGCTTCGACTTCATCTTCCTCGTGGACGGCACCGCCGAGTACTGGGCGCAGATGCAGGACGGCTACCTCCGACAGGCCCGCATGAACGTCGACGGCATCCGCCTGCGCGCGAACGCCGCGGGCCAGGAGACCAGCCTCGAGCCGTTCTTCGACTCCTCCTCGGTGATCGACCACTCCCGCCCCGGGCTCTGAGTCGCCCGGGCCGACGACCATGCACGGGCGCTACGCTCGCCCCATGACCGCCCAGAACACCGACAGGCACCGCAAGGGCCCCATCACGCTGCGCGGGGCGCAGCGGCCCACCACCACGACCGACCAGCATCTCCTCGAGGAGGAGGGGCCGGGGGAGTGGGTCCACTCGGACCCGTGGCGCGTGATGCGGATCCAGGCGGAGTTCGTCGAGGGGTTCGGCGCGCTCGCCGAGCTCGGTCCCGCCATCTCCATCTTCGGCTCGGCGCGCATCGCCCCGGACCACCCGGACTACGCGAAGGCCGAGCAGATCGCCCGCGGCGTCGTCGACCTCGGGTACGCCGTCATCACGGGCGGCGGGCCGGGGATCATGGAGGCCGGCAACAAGGGCGCCAAGGAGTGCGGCGGGGTCTCGGTGGGACTGGGCATCGAGCTGCCCTTCGAACAGGGGATGAACGACTATGTCGACCTGGGTGTCGACTTCCGGTACTTCTTCGCCCGCAAGACCGTGTTCGTGAAGTACTCGAGCGGCTTCGTGGTGCTGCCCGGCGGCTTCGGCACCTTCGACGAGATGTTCGAGGCGCTGTGCCTCATGCAGACCCACAAGATCCGCATGTTCCCCCTGGTCCTCGTGGGCCGCGACTACTGGCAGGGCCTGCTCGACTGGATCCGCGGTACCGTGCTCGACCACGGGCTGATCAGCGAGAAGGACCTTGGGCTGCTGCGCGTGGTCGACACCGCCGACGAGGCCCTGGACGTGCTGCGCGACGCCGCTCTCCGGCAGCGATGACCGCCGTCAGCCCCGGCGTGGTGCTGCTGCTCCTCGTCGCCGCGGTGGTCGCCGTGCTCATGGTGCTCGCTGCCCTGGGGAAGCTCGACCTCTCGATGCCCGCACCCGGTGCGGATCACGAGCACCGTCGGCGGCGGCGCGGAGCCGGGCGGCGGTGGGGCGCCGGGAGGCGTCGGAAGAGGTGTCGGAAGGCATCCGCCCACGCCTCCGGCGAGGACGCATCGTCCGACGTGTGAGCGTCGTCTCCGAGAACCTGAGATACTGGTGGCCGACAGTTGCTGCCGCCGCTCCCGCAGGGGTGGGAGCGGCGTGCGTTCACATCACCGAGGAGGCAGGCCCATGGCCGCTATGAAGCCGCGCACCGGAGACGGTCCGCTCGAGGTCGTGGAGGAGGGCCGCAGCATCATCATGCGTGTCCCGCTCGAGGGCGGCGGACGCCTCGTCGTCGAGATCGACGGCTCCGAGGCCGAGACCCTGCGCGACGCCCTGGAGGGCGTGATCAAGGCCTGACGGGCTGCTGATCAGAGCACCGGACCCCGCTTCTCGACATGAGGGGCGGGGTTCTGTGTGTGCGGGCGCGGCGTGGGTGTCGGCGATGTCGGCGATTGCGGCGATGGAGGCGGCGGAGCGTTCGGGAGGCGAACCGGCCGTCCCGGGGACGCCCCGGAGCGCCGACGACCGTCCGTGGCGCCTCGAGAAGTGCGAAACGGTTGCCAAGAGCGCTCTTGGCAACCGTTTCGTACTTCTCACGGGTTCATCCGACGGGCGGCGGCCGCGTCGGGGTGCGGGTCCGGTGCCGCGTTCCCGGTGGCCCCGGGGTAGGGGCGTCAGCCGCGCAGGACCGCGGCGAGGACGCCGTCGCCGCTCGGGGAGAGCGCGGGGATGAGGTCCTCGGCCTCCTGGACCTCGCGCAGCAGAGCGCGGACCTCCTGGGTGGTGGCGTCGCGGGCGGTGGGGTCGGCGACCCGGTCGTGGTAGAGCGCCTGGGAGATCACGAGCACTCCGCCCGGGCGCAGCAGACGGCGCGCATGGGTCAGCAGGTCGCGCGCGTGAGGGGCGTCGGCGTGGAAGCTCACGAGGTCGTAGGCATGGTCGGTGAGGCGGCCGATGACCTCTCGCGGGCTGCCGGCGATCGTGCGCGCACGCCCCGAGCGCAGGCCCGCCTCGCTGAAGGCCTCGCGGGCCGCGCGCTGGTTCTCGACCTCGGGGTCGATCGTGGTGAGGACGCCGTCGGGGTGCATCCCGGCCAGCACGTACAGGGAGGCCACTCCGGCACCGGTGCCGATCTCGACGGCGCTGCGCGCGCCGACGGACGCCGCGAGCACGCGCATGAGGGCGCCGGCCCCGGGCAGCACGGGGGCGACCCCGAGCTCCGATCCGCGCTCGCGAGCGCGGGCGAGCACGCCCGGCTCCTCGAAGAGCGATTCCTCGTCGACGAACTCCTCGCCGTGGGCCCAGCTGGTCACCTTCCCCGATGCCATCTGCGGATCCTCCTGTTCGTCGGGTCATGGGCAGTCGCGCGACCGGGCAGGTCACCGCCGGGTCGCCGCGAGCACGCGGATGTCGACCAGGGTACGTCAGCACCCGCCCAGGTCGTACCGGCGCCCCACACAGGGTTGCTCTGCCATAATGGCCGGGCACATTTCGGTTCGATGGCAGGTGGACTCGTGGACATTTTCGGGGGCTGGGAGATCCTCATCCTGCTCATCGTGTTCGTGATCTTCATCGGACCGCAGCGCCTTCCGGAGTACACGCGCAACATCGTGCAGTGGGTGCGCAAGGCGCGCCGCTGGGTCGATGATTCCCGGGCCACCGTCGAGGACGAGATGGGCCTGTCCATGGACGAGCTGCGCAAGTACGACCCGCGTCAGTACGACCCGCGCCGCATCATCCGCGACGCCTGGGGCGACACCAGCGTGGACGACATCCTCCCGGACACCAAGGCGCTCACCGGCGCCGTCACGGGCACCGCCGCGGCCGCCTCCGGCTCGAAGCGCTCCACCAAGGGATCGACGGAGGACGAGGGACCCCAGCGGGCCCCCTTCGACGACGAGGCGACCTGACCCGCCTCTCCTGATCCGTCCCCGCCGCGCCCTCGTCGGCCCCGCAGCTCTCAGCCGCGCACGCTGAGCGGCAGACGCATCCCCGAGAGACCCCGCGGGCGCGCCACGAGCGCCGCGGCGATCGCGCGCAGCTGCTGGGCGGCGGGCTGCTCCGGATCGGAGAGCACGAGCGGCACACCGCCGTCGGCCCCCTCCCGCAGCCGAGGATCCAGCGGCACCTGCCCGAGCACCGGCACGGGATGCTCGACGGCGCCGGCGAGGGTCTCGGCGACCCGCTCCCCGCCGCCGGTGCCGAAGACGTCCATGCGCGAGCCGTCGGGCAGCACGAGGCCGCTCATGTTCTCCACGACCCCGGCCACGTCCTGCTTGGTGGCCTTGGCGAGCGAGCCCACCCGCTCGGCGACGGAGGCCGCGGAGACCTGCGGAGTGGTGACGACCAGCATCTGCGCCTTGGGCAGCAGCTGGGCGACGGAGATCGCGACGTCGCCGGTGCCGGGCGGGAGGTCCAGCAGCAGCACGTCGAGTTCGCCCCAGAAGACGTCGGAGGCGAACTGCTCGATCGCCCGGTGCATCTTCGGTCCGCGCCAGACGACGGCCTGCCCGTCGGGCACGAACATGCCGATGCTCATGACCTTCACGCCGTGCGCCTCGGGCGGCATGAGCAGGTCGCCCACCTTCGTGGGCTTGTCGGTGATGCCGAACATGCCCGGCATCGAGAAGCCGTGGATGTCCGCGTCGATCACCCCGACGGACAGACCCTGCGCGGCCATGGCGGCGGCGAGGTTCGCGGTCACGGTGGACTTGCCGACCCCGCCCTTGCCGGAGGAGACGGCGAGGATCCGGGTGAGGGTCCCGGGCTTGTTGAAGGGGATCTGACGGTGCCCCTGGCGCAGGCGCGTGGTGAGCGCCTTGCGCTGCTCGTCGGTCATCGCCCGCGAATCGACCTTCACGCCGGCCAGGCCGGGCACGGTCGCGGTCGCCTCCGCGGTCGAGCGCTCGAGCCGGTCGCGCATCGGGCAGGCCGCGATCGTCACGAGGATGGTCACCTCGGCGGTGCCGGCGGCGTCGATCGTCACCGAGTCGACCATGTCGAGCTCGGTGATGGGGCGGCCGATCTCCGGGTCGATCACCGCCTCGAGCGCCTCA
Source organism: Brachybacterium halotolerans (assembly GCF_016623465.1). Lineage (GTDB taxonomy): Bacteria > Actinomycetota > Actinomycetes > Actinomycetales > Dermabacteraceae > Brachybacterium > Brachybacterium halotolerans. Next base: position 794,346 of record NZ_JAEDAJ010000001.1, on the reverse strand, counting down.
TGGATGCGGGCGATCCGGGGGTCCTCGGCCGACGCGGGCGCGCCGTGGGGATCCTGGGCCGACGACGGGGCCTGGTCCCGGGGATCCGGGGCCGGCGTGCCGGGGTCCTGCGGGGCGGTCATGGTGTCCCGCGCTCCGCGAGTGCCGAGCGCACCTCGCTGCGCAGCATCGCCCGCAGCTCCTCGCGATCGATGCCGACGGCCTGCGGCTGCGCCTCCGCGACGAGAACAGCGGGTCCCGCGCCCGAGCCCGAACCCGAGCCACCCGAGCCCGAGGCACCCGAGGCTCCCGAGGTCCCGGAGACCGCGGACGCACGACCGCTCTCGGCCGACCCGGCGGGCTCGTCCTCCTCGCGCTCCTTCTCGAGGTCCTCGAGGAGGTCGCGCAGCTCCCCGCGCACGAAGTCGCGGGTGGCGACGTCGTTCAGGGCGATGCGCAGGGAGGCGATCTCGCGCGTGATGAAGTCCGTGGTCGCGTGGTTGCGGTCGTTGGACTGGCGGTCCTGCTCGGCCTGCACGCGGTCGCGGTCGTCCTGGCGGTTCTGCGCGAGCAGCAGCAGCGGGGCCGCGTAGGAGGCCTGCAGCGAGAGGATCAGGGTCAGCAGCGTGAAGTTCAGGCTGCGGGGATCGAACTGGGCGCTCTCGGGCATGATCGAGTTCCAGGCCAGCCAGACGGCGCAGAACAGCGTCATCCCGACCAGGAAGGCCGGGGTGCCCATGAAGCGGGCGAAGCCCTCGGCGCCGCGGCCGAAGGTGTCGCCGGAGAGCGGGTTGCGGACGCGTCGGCGCAGGGGCTCCGGATCATCCAGGTTCGGCGTGCGGTCTGCCATCTCTCTCACCCCTTCCGCGAGTCGTCGGTGGTCGTGCTGTCGCTCTGGATGCTGCGGGCGATCTCCGAGAGATCGATCTGACCCGTGGTCACCGGGGGCTCGTCCTGTTCTCGCCAGTCATCGGGCAGCACGTGGTCGAGCACGTCGTCGACTGTGACCGCGCCCAGCAGGCGCCCCTCGTCGTCGACCACGGGGATCGAGACCAGGTTGTAGGTCGCCATCTCTCGCGTCACGCCCGAGAGCGGGACCTGCGGCTCGACCGTGTGGCGGTCGGCGTCGAGGATCTCGCCGACGGGCCGGTCGGGCCGCTCCCGCAGCAGGTGCTGGAAGTGGACGATGCCCAGCAGCTTGCCCGTCGGCGTCTCGAGCGGCGAGCGGCACACGTGGACGGTCGAGGCGAGCGCGGGGGAGAGCTCCTCCCGGCTGATCATCGCCAGGCAGTGCGCGACGGGCGTCTCCGGGGCCGTGATCAGCGGCTCCGTGGTCATCATGCCGCCCGCGGTGTACTCGTCGTAGGCGAGCAGGCGGCGCACGTCCTCGGCCTCCTCGGGCTCCATGAGCCCCAGCAGCGTCTCGGCGACCTGGTCCGGGAGCTCCTGGACGAGGTCCGCGGCGTCGTCGGGGTCCATCTCGTCGAGCACGTCGGCCGCGCGGGACGACTCCAGACCGGTGAGCACCTCGACGCGCGTGTCCTCGGGCAGCTCCTCGAGGACGTCGGCCAGACGGTCGTCGGCGAGCTCCGCGGCCAGCTCGATGCGCCGCTTGGCATCCAGCTCCTGGACGATGTCCGCGAGGTCCGCGGGCTTGAGGTCCTGGTAGGAGGCCAGCAGCAGCGCGGCCGACTGCTCGGTGTCGCTGCCGAACAGGCCCTTGACCGCGCTCTGATCGACCGTGAGGGTCTCCCCGCGGCTGACCAGCTTCGAGAGCCCCGAGCCCGTCTTCAGACGGCGCAGGTAGAGCTTCGCGACCACCCAGTCGTGCTGCCGGTTCTGCTCGAGGCCGACGTCCTGCACGGTCGCCCGGCCCGAGCCGTCCAGCAGCGACACGGTGCGCTCGAGCAGATCGCCGATGACGAGCTGCTCGCCGCTGCGCTTCTCGAAGCGCCGCAGGTTCAGCACGCCCGAGGAGATCACCTGCCCCGGCATGATCGACGTGACCCGGGTGACCGGCAGGAACACGCGCCGCTTGCCCGGCACCTCGACCACGAAGCCGACGGCGCGGGCGGCGCCGCGCGCCTGGGGGAGCACGACGACGTCCCTGATCTTCCCGACGGACTCGCCGATCGGGTCGAAGACGGCGGTGCCCGCCAGGCGTGCGGCGTAGAAGCGGGGCTGCGGAGAGGTCACGTCCCTCAGGGTAGTGCCCTGCCCGGTCAGCGGCCCGGGGTGAGTGATGCCATCCACGCCTCGATCTCGTCGGGCCGACGGGGCAGCGCGGCCGAGAGGTTCTCGACGCCGTCCTCGGTCACGAGCACGTCGTCCTCGATCCGCACGCCGATGCCGCGCAGCTCCTCGGGGACCTTGAGATCGTTCTCCTGGAAGTACAGCCCCGGCTCGATCGTGAACACCATGCCGGGCACGAGCTCGGCGTCCATGTACATCTCGCGGCGGGCCTGCGCGCAGTCGTGCACGTCGAGCCCCAGGTGGTGGCTCGTGCCGTGCACCATCCAGCGGCGGTGGAACTGGCCCTCGGGGGCGAGGGACTCCTCGGCCGTGCCGGGGAGCATGCCCCACTCCTCGAGGTGGCGGGCGATGACCTGCATCGCCGTCGTGTGCAGATCGCGGAAGCGGATGCCGGGGCGGGCCGCGGCGAAGGCCGCGTCGGCCGCCTCGAGGACCGCTTCGTAGACCCTGCGCTGGGCGGGCGAGTAGGTGCCGGACACCGGCAGGGTGCGGGTGAGGTCCGCGGTGTACAGGGAATCCACCTCGACGCCGGCGTCGATGAGCACGAGCTCGCCCTCGCTCACCGTGCCGTCGTTGCGCACCCAGTGCAGGGTGCAGGCGTGGTTGCCGGCCGCGGCGATGGTGTCGTAGCCGACGCCGTTGCCCTCGGCGCGCGCGGAGGCGCCGAAGACGCCCTCGATCACGCGCTCGCCGCGGCGGTGCCCGACGGCCTGGGGGAGCGCCGCCACGACGTCCTCGAAGCCGGCGATGGTGGCCTTCACGGCCTCGCGCATCTGCGAGACCTCGAAGTCGTCCTTGACCAGGCGCTGCTCGCTCGCGGCCTCCTGCAGACGATCGAACTCGCGCCTCTGCTCCTCGCCGTCCGGCAGGCCGTTCTGGGAGCGGATCTCCTCGACCATCCCCTGCACGCCGGCGTCGACCCCCGGGACGATCGCGAGCGAGAGCTGCGGGCCGACGTCCTTGGCGAGCGCGTCGCGCAGCTCGTCGATGTGGCGGCACTCGATCCCGATGCGCGCCGCGGTCTCCTCGAGGGTGGGACGGCGCCCGACCCACAGCTCGCCGTAGCGGGCGTCGGCGTAGAACTCGGTGGAGTCGAAGCCGGCGCGCGGGCGGAAGAAGTAGGTCGCGCGGGACGCGGGCTCGCCCTCCGCGGCGTCGGGGTCGGGCTCGACGACGAGCACGCTGTCGGGCTCCTCGTCCGTGCCCAGGCCGCTGAAGTAGACGAAGCCGGTGTCCGGGCGGAACGGGTAGTCGGTGTCGTTCGCACGCACCTTGAACACTCCCGCGGGCAGCGCCATGCGCGTCGCGGGCATCTCGCCGATCAGGGCGTCGCGGCGCGCGGGGGTGAAGTCCGCGACTTCACGGCGCTCGGCCGCCGGGACGGTCTCGTCCCAATCGGCCGCGATGAACGCGCGGAAGGCCTCGTTGGTGGGGCGCTCGGAGCGCGAGTCGCCGCGGGAGGCGAGCTCCTCGGCGCTCGGGCCGGGGCCGTCGGCCGGGGCCTCCTGGGCCGCCGGAGCGGGGGTCTCGCGGGTGGTGGGACGGGGCACGTCGTTGTTCTGGGTCATCACCCTCGCATCGTCTCACGCGGTGCGCGCCGGGGTCGGCGCGCGGCCTGCGCATCCTGTCTCGTCACCGGCTCGGGGCCGTACGGGCACGGGCCGTGCCCGCACGCACGGGACAGCACGGGCGCGGGGTCGCACGGGCGCAGGGCTGGCAGGATGGGCGCATGGCCCACCTGCCCCCGGGGCTCGCCGACGAGTCCCGCATCGATCTGCACGCGCACACCCGGTGCTCCGACGGCACCGACGACGTCGACGCGCTCGTGCGCCATGCCGCCGAGGAGGGCCTGGACGTCGTCGCGCTCACCGATCACGACACCACCGCGGGCTGGGACGAGGCCGCCGAGGCATCCCGCCGCCACGGCGTCGCGGTGATCCCCGGCATCGAGGTCTCCACGGAGTGCGAGGACCTCTCGGTGCACGTGCTCGCGCTCCTGCCCGACCCGTCGTCGAGCACCGTGCTGCACTCCCACATGGAGCACGCCCGCGAGTCCCGCGGCACGCGCGCCCGTCGCATGGTCGAGCGCCTCGCCGCCGATCACCCCATCCGCTGGGAGGACGTCGAAGCGCAGGTCGCGGGTGAGAGCACGACCGTCGGACGCCCCCACATCGCCGACGCCCTCGTGGCCCGCGGAGTCGTCGCGGACCGCACGGAGGCCTTCGGTGATCTGCTGAGCTCCTCGAGCCCGTACTACGTGCGCTACTGGGCGCCCGAGCCCGCGCAGGCGGTGCGTGCGATCGTCGCGGCGGGCGGCGTCGCCGTGGTCGCCCACCCCGGCGCGCTCACCCGCGGCAGCACCATCCCCGACGACCTCCTCGAGGAGATGGTCGCCGCGGGACTGGCCGGCATCGAGGTCGACCACCGTGAGCACGATGATGTCTCGCGGGCGAGACTGCGCGCCTTCGCCCGATCCCACGAGCTCCTGGTCACCGGGGGCAGCGACTACCATGGCGCGGGCAAACCGAACCGGCTGGGCGAGAACCTCACCCGTCCGTCCGTGCTGGCCGCTCTGATCGAGCGCGCCACGAGCAGAACCGAGGTCCTCCTCCCGTGAACGTGGTCGATCTGCGCTTCCTCGCGGGAGTGTTCGTCACGCTGTTCGTGATCGTCGACCCGCCGGGGACGGTCCCGATCTTCCTCTCGCTCACGCGCACGATGACATCGAAGCAGCGCTCGCGCGCGGCGATGGTCGCCGTGGGCGTCGCGATCCTCATCATCGCGTCCTTCGCCGTGTTCGGCCGCTTCATCCTCGCCTACATGCACATCTCGCTGCCGGCGCTGCAGTTCTCCGGCGGTCTGCTCCTGCTGCTCATCTCCCTGCAGCTGCTGATGGGCAAGGAGGGCGAGCTCGCCCAGAGCAGCGGAGTGAACGTGGCCCTGGTGCCGCTGGGCACCCCGCTGCTGGGCGGTCCCGGCGCGATCGTGGCGATGATGCTGTTCGTCGACCAGTCCCACGGCGAGCTCGCGCGGGTGAACGCGCTGGTCATCGCGCTCGTGGTGATGGCGGTCGTGCTGTACGTGTTCATGCGCTTCGCCGACGTCATCGCGAAGATCCTGGGCGACGGCGGCGTCACCCTGGTCACCCGGATCTCCGGCGTGCTGCTCGCCGCGATCAGCGTGCAGATGCTCTTCGACTCCGTGCATTCGTTCCTGCAGACCTGGGGCGTGATCGCCGCGTCCTGACGCGCGGGGTCCCATCGCCTCGTCGTCGCCCCGGGCCCCGCCGAGGCGTGAGAGGTGCGAAACGGTTGCCAAGAGCGCTCTTGGCAACGACTTCGCACCGTTCGACGTCCCGACAGGGCCGCCCGGGGCCGCCGCCCGAGGGGTCAGCCTCCGTCGAACTGGTCGGGCAGCTCCCAGGCGCCGTCGGCCCCGCGTCGGGCGATCGATCGCACCCACCGGGCCGTCCGCGCGAGCGTCGCCGCAGGCTCCGGGGGAGGGCCGACGAGCTCGCGCAGGGTGCTGAGGTCGAGCTCCTGCCCGGTGGCCCAGGCCCCCGGGAGCGCGCCCGCCTCGCCGGGTGCGGCAGGGCGCACCGCGAGACCGGTCGCGGTCGTGCCGCCGTCCCGGAGTGCGCCGGTGAGGATCCGGGCCGCCTGGAGGTTCGTCACCGCGGGCGCGTCGCCGACGTTCACGACGCGGGAACCGGGCCGGCGCAGGCACGCGGCGAGGGCCTGCGCGAGGGACGCGGTGGAGGTGAGGGTGCCGATCTCATCGGCCCGCGCGACGGCGATCTCCCGCGCGCCCTCGAGCACGGAGCGCACCAGCGGCCACTCGCGCACGCGGCGGGTCGAGGGGCCGTGGATGCGGGCCGCCCGCAGCACGCTCACGCGCTCCCCGTCCGCGGCGAGGACCCGCTCGGCCTGCGCCTTGTTCGCCCCGTAGCCCAGGCGCGAGGCGTACGGCTCGCCGTGGTGCTCCATCGTCGCGGTGGTCTCCGGAGTGGGACCTGGCCACTGCGGCGCCTCCTCGGAGTTCGCGTGACGGCCGGCGGCATCGACGTAGACGGCGCGGGAGGACAGCATGATCGTGCTTCCGCTCGCACGCGACCAGCGGGCGAGGGCGGCCGCATGGTCCGGGGTGTAGCACTGGCCGTCGACGATCCCGTCGACGCCGTCCCCGACGAGCGCGTCGATCCCGGGTGCGTCGTCCCGGTCGAGGGCGAGCACGCGGATGCCGAGCGCGGTCCAGTGCCGCGGGGCGAGCTCGGGACGACGGCAGGTGACGGTGACATCGACCCCTGAACGTGCGAGATCCTCGGCGGCAGCGGCGAGAGTGCCGGTGCCGCCGAGGATCAGGCAGGCGGGGGAGGTCATCGGAGCCGGGTCAGGACTCCGGGCCGGACTCGGAGCGCCCGCCCGTGCTGCTCTGCTCGCCCTGGTCGCCCTGGCGACGACCGCGGCCTCCGCGGGAGCGCCGACGACGCGGGCGCGAGGACTCCTCGCCGTCGCGGCCGCCCTTGTCGGGACCGCTGGTCGCGGAGCCGCCGGAGGCGCCGCCGTTCTCGGAGCCGGAGACGACCTCGCCGTTCACACGACGGGTGCGGGTGCGGCTGCGCGAGCGGCGCGGCCGGTCCTGCGCCGGCTTCTCGGCGTCCGAGCCCTCGCCGGAGCCCTCGGCACGGGCCGGACGCTCGGAGTCGCCGCGGGAGCGACCGCCGCGTCCACCGCGACCGCCCTCTCCGCGTCCGCCCTCGCCACGACCACCGCGTCGGCCCTCATCGCGACCGCCGCGACCGCCGCCCTCGCGCCCCCGGCCGCCGCGCGAGGAGTCCTCGCGACGCGACTCGGGACCGCCCAGGTCCTCGATCTCCTCGGCGTCCAGGCCCTCGCGGGTTCGCCGCTCCTTGGGGAGGGTGCCCTTCGCGTCGGTCGGGATGTCGAGGTCGGTGAACAGGTGCTCGGAGGTCGAGTAGGTCTCGACGGCCTCGGTGGACTCCAGGCCCAGCTGCCGGGCGATGAGCGCCCAGCGCGCGAGGTCCTCCCAGTCCACGAAGGTCACGGCGGTGCCCTTCTTGCCTGCGCGCCCGGTGCGGCCGGTGCGGTGCAGGTAGGTCTTGTCGTCGTCCGGGGAGTTCCAGTTGATGACGTGCGTGACGTCCTCGACGTCGATGCCGCGGGCGGCGACGTCGGTCGCCACGAGCACGTCGATCTTGCCGGTGCGGAAGGCGCGCAGGGCCTGCTCGCGAGCGCCCTGGCCCAGGTCGCCGTGCAGCGGGGCGGCCGCGAAGCCGCGGTCCATGAGGTCGTGGGCGACCTTGTCCGCCTGGCGCTTGGTGCGCATGAACACGATCGTCAGGCCGCGTCCGCGGGCCTGCAGGATGCGCGCGAGCACCTCGATCTTGTCGAGCTGGTGGGCGCGGTAGATGACCTGCTTGATGTCGGCCTTGGTGCGCGAGGCGTCACCCGGGTCGTGGGCGCGGATGTGCGTGGGCCGGCTCATGAAGCGGCGGGCCAGGGCCATGATCGGACCGGGCATCGTTGCGGAGAACAGCATCGTCTGGCGCGTCGTCGGGACGGCCTTGAGGATCTTCTCGATGTCCTCGAGGAAGCCCAGGTCCAGCATCTCGTCGGCCTCGTCGAGGACCGCGGTGCGGACCTGCGAGAGGTCCAGGTGGCCCTGTCGCATGAGGTCGATGAGGCGACCGGGGGTGCCGACGACGATCTCGATGCCCTTGTCCAGGGCCTCGATCTGCGGCTCGTACGCGCGGCCGCCGTAGATGGTGAGCAGGCGCACGGGACGCTTGGCGGAGGCCGCCTGCAGGTCGGAGGCGACCTGGACCGCGAGCTCGCGCGTGGGCAGCACGACGAGGCCCTGCGGCTTGCCGACGGGTCGGCTCTGCGGGTTGTCCTCGCCGGGGGCGACAACGCTCTGGAGCATCGGGATGCCGAAGCCCAGGGTCTTGCCGGTACCGGTCTTCGCCTGGCCGATGATGTCGCGCCCCTTGAGGGCGATCGGCAGGGTCATGGCCTGGATCGGGAACGGGTGGGTGATCCCCTTCGCGGCCAGCGCCTCGACGATGTCCTCGCGGACGTCGAAATCGGCGAAGGTCTGCGACGGAGCGGTGTCCTCGGCGGGCGCGGCCGCAGCGGCCGTCGCCTCGGGATCGGGGGTGCCGGAGCTCTGCTCGACGGCGATGGAGGAGGCCGGGGTGTCGGGCGCGATCGCGCCGGTGGCCTCAGGGGTGTGCGGGGTGGATTCGGGCACAGTTCATCTCTCTGATCAAAGTGGTGCACTGCCATCGTAGCGTTGTGCGCCCCGTCGCCCGATGGAGGGGGCGACGACGGGGCGGGCCGACGACGGGGCGGGCCGACGGCGGGGTCGGCCGACGGCGGGGTGGGACGACGGCGGAGACGGGCTGGGCGGGCCAGGACGCACGACGGCCGACGACAGGGGCTCTCCGCCCTGCTGCCGTCGGCCGTGCTGCTCGACGCGGTCGCCGCTGGACTCAGCCCAGGAAGCCGACCCGCTTCTGCGTGGGGCTGGAGATCTCGGCGTAGGCGATCTTCGCGCCCGGCACCAGGACGGTGCCGCCCTTGGAGTCCTTGAGAGTCGCGATCGAGCCGTCGCCCAGGGCGGTCTCGAGAGCGGCCTGCACCGACTCGGCGCTCTCCTCGGTCTCGATCACGAGCTCGCGAGGCGCGTGCTGGATGCCGATGCGGATGTCCATGTGAGGTCCTTCCCTCGTGCGTGCGGTCGATCCGGGAGTCTATCGCCGGATGCCTCGCCACGGGCGGGTCCCGGGGCCCTGTGCGGTGCGCTCTGGGGTGAATCCGCCGTCGGCGGAATCACGGAGGGAGGGGGCGGCGTCCGCCACGTGGTCTCAGACCAGCTCGTGCGCCCCGTCGGCCGCCGGAGAGTCCTCCTCGAGACCGGCGATGCCCGAGGCCACGAACCGCGAGAGCAGGTCGAGCTCCGCAGCCGACGGGCCCGCCGGACCGGGCGGTCCGGCTCCTGCCGCGGCAGTCCCGTCCGCGGCAGTCGCCGCCGGGTCGGCCCCCTCCGGGTCGGTCCACTCCGGGCCATCGGCCCCCGTCCCTTCGGGGCGCAGCACGTCGCCCGCCGCGAGGGCGATCAGGCAGCGGCCCAGCAGGACGGCCGTGCGGTCGGGCAGGACGGGGCGGTGCACGAGGGCCTGGGCGAGGGTGCGCGCGAGCTGGGTGCGGAAGACCGAGACCAGGGCGCTCACCGGCCGGGACACGGACTCCTCGCTCAGCAGCAGGCGCACGCCCAGATGGTCGTCGGCCAGACGCTGCACGCGACGGATCGCTCCTCGCGCGCGCTCCTGGGTGTCCCCGGTCAGCGGCGGCAGCGAGCGGGCGGCGGCGAGAACGCGGGCGCCCACGCCCTCGACGACCATGAGATACAGCGCTTCCTTCGAGTCGAAGTGCTGGTACAGGACGGGCTTGGTGACGCCCACGGCGCGCGCGATGTCCTCCATGGAGGTGCTGCGGAAGCCGTGCGCGACGAAGGCGTCGGTGGCTGTGGCGAGGACCAGCGCACGGCGCTCCGACTTCGGCATCCGCTGCGTGGACCGTGCCATCTGTGGCTCCTCCCGGCAGAGGACGACCCTCGGCCCTCATGTCGATGCGCGGTCGCGACCCCTCGCGCACGACCTGCACGGGACATTCTAGGGCATTTGTCCGGTAAGCCGGGCTTGCCGGGATCGCGCGTCGTCCCGCGCCCGCGGGCCTCGTCCGTGGCCTCGGATGTCCGCCCGCTGTGGTCCACTGGACGACGTGCAGAAGACGGAGGCGGGACCAGGGATCGGCGAGCTGCGGGTGCTGCCGCCGGACCCCCGGCGCCTGCCCGCCCTGCTGCGCCCCCAGGACCTGGATCCCACGCAGCGCGAGGCGCTGGACGCGTTCCTCGGCGGGAGCGATGTGCTCGTCCACGGCGCACCGGGCACAGGACGCACGGCCCTCGCGCTCGCCGCCGCCCTCGCGCGCACGGGCGCCGAGGCGCACGGGGGAGCGCGCGAGGAGGATCGCGAACAGGACGAGGAACAACGGGACGCGCCGGGCGACGAGGACGCCCGCGGCACGGCCGACGGGCGCGACTGGGACCAGCACCGGGAGATCCTCCTGCTCTCACCCCGTCGTGCGGCGGCCGATCCGCTGCGCGACGCGGTCGCCCTGGCGGGCGGCGCCTCGGATGCGCGCGGCCCCGCGGTGCGCGTCGCGACCCCTCCCGCCTTCGGGTTCGCCCTGGTGCGCGCCGCCGCGCTCGAGGACGGCCGGGGGGAGCCGACGCTGGTCACCGGCGCGGAGCAGGACGCGCTGCTGGGCGACCTCGTCCTCGACCGCGCCGACTGGTCGCTCGACGTGGACGCCGCCACCCGCACCCTCGCGGGCTTCCGCACGGAGCTGCGCGACCTCATCACCCGCGCCCAGGAGCTCGGCATCGGCCCCGCGGCGCTGCGCCGGCTGGGCCACCATCGGGGCCGCGCCGCCTGGCTCGACGCCGCCGACATCCTCCGCGAATACCTCGACGTGCTCGACCTGCAGTCCCAGGCCGCGCTCGACGCCGGGCCCCGCCTGGACTCCGGCGCGCTCGTGCGCCGCGCCGCCCGACTCGTCGAGCGGCTCGATCCGCGCCTCCTGCCAGCCGCCGTGATCGTCGACGACGCCCAGGACCTCACCGTCGCCGGCGTCTCCCTCGTCCTCGCGCTGGCCCGGGCCGGCTCCCGGGTGCTCGTGACCACCTGCCCCGACGTGATGGTCGACTCCTTCCGCGGAGCGGTGGCCGACGCCGCGGCGCGCATCGAGGCAGGCCTCCCGCGCTCCGCCCGCACCGTCCTGCTCACCTCCGCCCACCGCTCGGCGGCTCCCCGCGCCGCCCTCGACGCCCTGCGCGGACGGCTCCCGCTGGCCGGCGCACCCGCCGAGGTGCGACGGCCCGCTGGGGAGCCGTCCTCGGGCCCGTCGGAGCGCGCCGTCCCCGCAGGGCTCTCCGTGCTCACCGCCTCGGACCCCGAGGAGGAGGGACGCGCGATCGCGGGCGCCCTGCGCGATCTGCACCATCGCGGGGACGTCCCCTACGACGAGATGGCCGTGATCTGCCGCTCGGGCGGGATCGTGCGCGAGGTCGCCGACATGCTCGCCCGCCATGGGCTCGCCGTCACCACCCCGCAGCGCCTGCCCGCCCTGCGGGAGGAGCCCGTGGTCACCGACCTGCTGCGCATCGTCGAGCTCGCGGTGAGCGGCCCGGCGCTCGGGCCTGCGTCCGCATCCGGTGCCCGTCCCGCGACGGATCCCGCAGGGGAGGACCTCGCTCCCGCGCTGACGGCGGCCGAGGCCGCGCAGCTGCTGCGCGGACCCTACGGGGACGCCGATGACCTGCGCCTGCGCAGGATCCGCCGCGCACTGCTCGACGCCCGCCGCGCCGCGCCGACCGAGACCGCCGCGCCGACCGAAACTGCCGCGTCGGCCGAGACCGCCGCGTCGGCCGAGTCCTCAGCACCGGCCCCCGAAGCGCGTGAGGGCCCCGCGGCGCCCGTGGGCTCGAGCGACCTGCTCGCCCGAGCGCTCGTGGCGGAGCAGGCCCCCGCGGGCCTCGAGGACGGCGGCCGCACCGCGACCCCCGTGCTGCGCATGCGCCGCATGATCCGCGCCGTGCGCGAGCTCGGACCCGCTCCCGCCGCGGCCGACGCCCTCTGGGCCGCCTGGGAGGCCGCGCACCTGGCCGAGGGCTGGCAGCGCGCGGCGCTCAGTGAGGACGCGGAGGACGTCGACGGCGCCCGCGCCCGTCTCACCTCCCACCGCCTCGACGCGGTCGGCGCCCTGTTCGCCGCCGTCGACCGCTTCACCGAGCGTCGCGGCCAGGCCGACGCGCTCGTCTTCATCGACCAGATCCGCACTCAAGCCGTCGCCGAGGACACCCTCGCGCCGTGCGCCGAGGCCGCCGGGCGCGTCGCCGTGCTCACCCCCGCGCAGCTCGCGGGCGCCGAGCGCGACACGGTCGTGCTCGCGCGCGTCCAGGAGGGCACCTGGCCCAATGTCCGCCTGCGCTCGACGCTGTTCGGCGCCGCTGAGCTGAGCCTGCTCGGCTCGAGGCCTGACGGCGAGGAGCTGCCGCTCGAACCCGCGGCCCTGCGCGCCGTCCAGCGCGAGAGCGTCGTGGCCGACGAGGTCCGCCTCGCCCTCAGCGCCCTCACCCGGGCGCGCGAGCGCGTCCTCGTCACCGCGGTGGACGGCGGGGAGGTCGCGCCGTCGGCCCTGGTCCCGCTTCTGCAGTCCCGCGCCGGCGAGGGCTGGCTCGACCCCGCCGTCCTCACCGAGGACCCGGGACCGGCGCCCGACGCGCGCCGCCTGGTCGCCGCCCTGCGCCGTCGCCTGCTGGACGCGGAGGAGACCCAGGGGAGCGGGACGAGCGCGCAGGCAGCTGTGCTCCTGGAGAGCCTGCGTGCGGAGGGCGTGCCGGGCACCGACCCGACGACCTGGTACCACCAGGATCCCAGCGTCGATGAGCCCGTGCGGCAGAGCGGCGCGCAGGTGCGGCTCAGCCCGTCGGCCCTCGAGCGCGCCCACGCGTGCCCGCTGGCCTGGCTCCTCGAGCGCTCGGGCGGCTCGAAGCCCTCCGGGCCCGCACAGCTCGTGGGCACCGCCGTGCATCGCCTCGCCCAGGAGAGCCCCGCCGGCGTGGCCCCCGACCGCGTCGAGGACGTGGTGGTGCGCCTGCACATGCTGCTGCGACCCCTGCAGCTCGAGGACACGTGGTCCGGCAGGCGCACCCTGCGCCGCGCCGAGGACTCCGTGCGCCTGCTCGAGGACTACCTGCGCACCGCGCCGCCCGCGGCCGCGATCGAGGCGCCCTTCGAGGTCACCCTCGGCGACGTCGTGCTGCGCGGCGCGATCGACCGCATCGAGGGCGAGACGCGGGCGAGCGCTGAGGCGGGCGCCCAGGAGAGCGCCGAGGAGGGAGCCGAACCGGCCGGCGCCGGACAGAGCCCCGCCCGGAAGGACATCGGCTCGCTGAGGATCGTCGACCTCAAGACGGGCCGCGCGGCGAAGAAGGCGGCCGACGTCGAGGAGGACCTGCAATTGGGCGCCTACCAGAGCGCCGTCGCCTCCGGTGCCCTCGCCGAGGCCCTCGGTTCGGACGCCCCGGAGCGCCTGGCCGGGGCCCAGCTCGTCTACGTCGGCACCGGGACCGCGAAACCCGTGCTGCGCACCCAGAGCGCGCTCGGCACGGCCGAGGACCCGCACTGGTTCGAGGCCGTCGTCGAGGACACCGCCCGCGAGGTCTCGGGCGCGCGCGTCACCGCCCGCCGCAACGCCCACTGCGACACCTGCGCGGTGCGCCGCATCTGCCCGCTGTGGGCCGAGGGGGCCGAGCTGTGAACACGACCCGTCTGAGCGCGGCTCGCCTCGCCGCCCTCATGGACCGGCCCGCGCCCACCGACGAGCAGATCGCCGTCATCGAAGCGCCTCTCGCCCCGATGCTCGTCGTCGCCGGGGCGGGGAGCGGCAAGACCGAGACGATGGCCTCGCGGGTGGTCTGGCTGATCGCGAACGGCCTGGTCGAACCCCGGCAGGTGCTGGGGCTGACCTTCACGCGCAAGGCCGCCCACGAGCTGGCCGAGCGCATCACCGGGCGCCTCGGAACCCTCGCGACCGCGCTGCGCGCCGAAGGACTGCCCGTCCCGCGCGGCCTCGAGCGGGCGGGGGACGACCTGCTGGGCCAGGAGGTCCAGGTCCACACCTACAACGGCTTCGCCCTCGACCTCGTGCGCGAGCACGCGCTGCGCGTGGGGCTGGACCCCGAGTTCTCCATGATGTCGCCCTCGGCCGCCTGGCAGCTCGCCCATGAGCTCGTCGAGGCGACGGACGACTCCCTGGACCTCGATGCCTCGCCCGCCTCGCTCACCGCGGCCCTCGTCTCGCTCACGTCCTCGCTCGCGGACCACCTCGTCGGACCCGAGAAGCTCGCCGCCGAGCTGCGCGCGATCCGCGACCACCTCGGCCAGATCCCCCTCCAGGTCAGCGGACGCCGACGCACGACACCCAAGGACGTCGCCGCCGTCATCTCCGCGTGCGAGCAGCGGCTCGAGCTGATCCCGCTGCTCGAACGCTTCGCCGCGATCCGCACCGAGCGCAGCGCCCTGGAGTTCTCCGACCAGGTGCACCTGGCCGCGCGCATCGCCCGCGAGGTGCCCGAGGCCGGCCGTCTGGCCCGCGAGCTGCACCCCGTGGTGCTGCTCGACGAGTTCCAGGACACCTCGGTCGCCCAGCTGCGCATGCTCGCGGACCTCTTCGGCCCCGGCCATGCCGCGTGCGCCGTCGGCGACCCCCAGCAGGCGATCTACGGATGGCGCGGCGCGTCGGCCGCCTCCCTCGACGGCTTCGCGAGGGCCTTCGCGACCCCTGACTCACCGGACGCCCCCGCCGCACCGGTGCTGCAGCGCACCCTGTCGACCTCCTGGCGGAACGACCGCGCCGTCCTTGACGTCGCCAACCGCATCGCCGCCCCGCTGCGCAGCGCCTCGACGGCCATCGCCATCCCCGAGCTGCAGGTGCGCCCGGGCGCCGGCGAAGGGACGGTGCACGTCCACGAGGCCGCCGACGAGCGCTCCGAGGCGCGGGCGATCGCCCGCTGGATCCTCGAGCGGCGCGGACGGGCCGGCGGTGCCGCGGATGCGACGTCTCACCCGTCCGGGACGGCGGGCGAGGCAGGATCGGAGCCGCTGCCGAGCGCCGCCGTGCTCGTGCGCGCGCGCAAGCAGATCGCTCCGATCGTCGAGGCTCTCGAAGAAACCGGACTCCCCGTGCAGGTCATGGGCCTGGGCGGACTCCTGGACCGGCCCGAGGTGGCCGACGTGCGCGCCCTCCTCGAATGCGTCCACGACCCCGGGCGCGGCGACTGGCTCATGCGTCTGCTCGCCGGGCCCCGCTTCCGCCTCGGCGCGCGCGACATGTCCGTCCTCGGCCGCTGGCGCGAGCAGCTCGCGGCACGGCGTCGTCGCGCCGCAGCGGTCGCAGGATCCACCGTCGGCGCAGGCGCCGAGGGGAGCGGCAGTGCGGCGGGCGGCAGCGCGGCGGGTACCGGGGCGACGGGCGTCGGCGGGGCCGACGGAGCCGACGAGATGACCCTCATCGACGCGGTCGACGATCTCCCCGCCCCGGACTGGACCGACCCGGACGGACGCTCCCTCAGCCCCACCGCCCGTGAGCGCCTGCGCGACCTGCAGGGGATCCTGCGCGCCCTGCGGCGGCGTCTGGCGCTGCCTCTGCCCGACCTCATCCAGGAGGCCGTGCGCGCGCTGGGCCTCGACCTCACCCTGCTCTCTCAGTCGCCTGCCGACCCGCCCCTCGGCGGGCTCCCGGCGCTGCGCGAGCACGCGGCGGCCTTCGAGCGCACCGCCCAGCGTCCGGGCCTGGGCCCCTTCCTCGCCCTGCTCGAGATCAGCGAGGACCAGGAGGCGGGGCTCGCCATGGGAGCGGGCCAGGCCGACCCCGACCCCGATGCGGTCACGGTGGTCACCATGCACTCCGCCAAGGGCCTCGAATGGGACCTGGTCGCGGTCGCCGGGCTCAGCGAGGGCTCCGTCCCGTCCTACGACCTGCGCCGCGCGAAGACCACGGAGGACGGCACCGTGCGCGTGGCGGACTCCGGATGGATCGGGAAGCTCGCCGATGCCTCGATCCCCAGCTCCCTGCGCGGGGACGCCGACATCCTGCCGCAGCTCGACTGGGCGAGCGCCGACACCCAGGTCGACGCCGAGTCCCTGGTCCAGGAGTTCCGCTTCGCCCAGGGCGAGGAGTCCCTGCGCGAGGACCGGCGGCTGATGTACGTCGCGGTCACCCGGGCGCGGGAGGACCTGCTGCTCAGCTCGTGCGCGTGGCGCACCGGCGCGGCCAGGCCCCGGCCGCGCTCGCGCTACCTGCGCGAGGCGCTGCCCCTGGTGCCCGAGCGCTTCCAGGAGATCGAGGAGGTCCCCGAGACGAACCCGCTGGACGCGCGGCTGTTCGAGGCCTCCTGGCCGCCGGCGCCGGGGGAGGCGGAGCACCGTCGCGCCGATGCCGAGGCGCTCGTGCGCGCCGCTGCCGAGGGGCGACTGCCGGATCTCCCCGAGGACGCCGCGCTGGCCGAGCAGACCCGCCGGGTCCTCGCGGATCTCGCGGAGCGCCGCGCTCAGCTCACGGTGCGCTCGCCCGCACGGCTCTCGGCCTCCCAGATCGTCGCCCGCGCCCAGGACCCGCAGGCGGCGGCCCGGGCGATGCTGCGGCCGCTGCCGCGACGGCCCTCGCGCTCGGCCCGCCGTGGCACCGCCTTCCATGCATGGCTCGAGCAGCGCCTCGAGGGCGGTGCGCTCCTGGACCTCGAGGACCTCACCGAGCTCGCCGACCTCGAGGACTCTCCGCTCACGGATGCGCCCGACGCGGACCCCGCGGGCATGGCCGACGGGGACCTCTCGGACGCCGAGGCGCTGGCCCGCATGCGCGAGTCCTTCGAGCGCTCGCCCTACGCCCAGCAGGTGCCTCTCGCCGTGGAAGAGCCCGTGACCACGCGCATCGGACCGCTCGCGATCCGCGGCGTCATCGACGCCGTGTTCCCCGATCCGGAGTCCGAGGACGGCGTGGTCATCCTGGACTGGAAGACCGGGGCGCCGCCCACCGGCGCCCGTCGGCGCGCCCGCGCCCTGCAGCTGTCGGTGTACCGCCTGGCCTGGCACGAGCGCACGGGCCTGCCGCTGTCGCGGATCCGCACCGTGTTCTTCTACGTCTCCGCGGGCAGGACCGACGAGGTGCGCCGCCACCCCTCGCGCCGGGCCCTCGAGCACATGCTCCTCGCGGAGGGCGAGCCGTCGGACCCCACCTCGACGGACGCCCCGCCGGCGGACACCCCGCCGTCGGACACCCCGTCGGCGGGGCGGCCGTAGCCCCCGAGCTCACACCTCGAGCCCGCAGGTGATCCGGTGGCTGGGGTCGTAGTGCGAGCGGATCTGCGCGAGCTTCGCGGCGTTGTCGGCGAAGCAGCGCTTCGCGGTGTCGCCGGGTTCGAGGTAGTTGACGTATCCGCCGCTGCTGGCTGAGGCGACGCCCTTGTGCGAGGCCTCGACCCACGACCTCGCGGACGTCAGGCCCGAGGTGGAGGTCAGGCTCGCGTACCACTGCAGCGAAGCGGTCTGCGAGCGCCACGGGAACGCGGTGCCGGAGCGCTTCACGTCGTGGACGGCGCCGTCGAGGGGATCGAGGATCGCCGCGGTCTTCTGCCCGGACGTCGAGCGCTTCTTCACGGCCGCGACGATCGCCTCGGCCGTGCTCGAGCCGACGCTGCGCAGCACGTCGGTGCCGGCAGCGAAGATCTCGCGGTCCGAGGTGCTCCCGCCGCCCAGGTAGTCGACGAGGTCCATGTGGGAGCGGGATTTGTACGTCGCGCTGTCGGGACGCGTGCCGGTGGCCTTCGCGAGCGAGTTCACGGCGTCGCGGGCGTCATCGGCATAGGCGACGCCGATGACGTTCACCTTCATCGTGCCGTGCCCGTCGGTGCTGATCTTCACGCTCGCCCAGCGGCTGCCGCCGGAGGACTTCAGCCACGACGCCCATCCGGTGATGACCTTCGTCGCGGCCGAGGCGGGGAAGACCAGGGCGAAGCTGGCCTGTGCATGGATGGGATGCGTCGCGAAGGTGAGGTCGGTGACCACGCCGTTCAGTCCGCCTCCGCCGCCGCGCAGCGCCCAGAACAGGTCCGGACGGGAGTCAGCGGAGGCGACGACCGTCCTCCCGTCGGGCAGCACCACGTGGGCGGAGACCAGCGAGTCGCTCGTCGTCCCGTACCTGCGGGTGTCGACCCCGATGCCGCCGCCGAGCGCGAGCCCCACGACGCCCACCGTCGGGCAGGTGCCCGTCGGGATCATGCGGTCGTGCGCGGAGAGCGCCTCGTGCACCGAGTACAGGTCCGCGCCCGCCTGGACGGTCACGTGCTTCGTGCTCGCAGAGTAGGAGAGGCCGTGGTAGTCGCGCATGTCGAGGGTCACGGTGCTGTCGGTCGCGGACGCGCCGACGTACGAGTGCCCGCCGCCGCGCGCGGAGACCTTCAGGCCGTGGACCCGGGCGAACTCCATGACGCGCTCGACGTCGGCGCGGGAGCGCGGCCGGATCACCGCGGTCGGGCTGCGGGAGTCGAAGGCGGGGTTGAACAGCTTCTTGTCCGCGGCGTAATCGTGGTCGTCGGGCAGCAGCACGCTGCCGCGCAGCTCCTCGTCCAGCGCCTTCCAGTTCTTCGGGCCCAGGCCCTTCGCGGAGCCCTCCGCGAGCACCGGAGCGGTGCTGGCGAACGTGGCGGCGGTCGCGGCGGCGAGTCCGATGCCGCCTCCCAGCAGTTCTCGACGGTTCAGGGATCGCATGATCGTTGTCTGCCTCTCGCGTTCTCGAGAAGTGCGCGGCGCGCACCGGACCCGCCCGATGGGGCAGGGACAGTCGCCGGCGCCGGATCCCGGAGAAGGACGATCTCGATGACGGAGCATCCCGGAGCAGGAGCGGGCGGCATCGACTGCACGAGTACGAGCACACCACCACTCCGCGCCCGGGGGATCAGACCTTGGTCGCGAATACGTCCGCCGGTGAGCGGAGGCGACGGGGCCGACGCGTCATGCGCAGGGCGCGTGCGGGCGAACCTGAATGGTGCCCGACGCGACGGACCGGGTGGGCCGGTCGGCGCGCGGCGCCGGCCCGGAGGACGGTCCCGGTCGGGCTCAGAAGGCCCGAGGATCCTCGGGTGCGTCGTCGGACGGGCTCTCGCGGCGGACCGGGCCGCCGGTGGCGTCCCACTGGCCGGCCCGATCCTCGGAGGTCGATCCCTGGAGATCCGAAGCCCCGTGGTCCGACTCTTCGTGGTCCGGCTCCTCGGGCGCCGGCTCCTCGGGCGCCGACCCCTCCGTGGCCGAGACCGCGGAGCCCGACTCGGCGGGCGAGGCGGCCGAGGACGGCAGGGGAGAGGGCGCGGAGGCGAGGCCGTCGTGCACGTCCAGGGAGTGGTAGGCCGATTCGGCCTGGTCCTTCGCGATCTGCGAGAGGTCAGACTCGAGGTCGCGGAGCATTCCGCGGGCGTCCTCGATGATGACGTCGTCCTCGGCCTCGATGCCGTGCAGCAGCCAGTCGATCACCGCGAACTCGCCCACGGCATGGGCGCGCTCGAGCAGCCGCGGGTGCACGGGCGTGCCCAGGGCGTTGCGGTAGGCGGAGAACAGGTCGTCGAAGGCCTCGGCCTCGAGCGCGGAGGCGAGCCAGGCCAGATCGTCGGCCGGGTCGCCGATGCGCGCCGCGTCCCAGCCGCGCACGCCGGTGATCCTCGAGCCGTGGAAGAACAGGCTCTCCTCGGAGAGGTCGCCGTGGACGACCACTGGCCGGAGGTCCCAGAGGCCGTCGTCGGCCAGCAGGGTCTCCCAGCGCTGGAGGACGGCGGTGGGGATCGTCTCGAGCGCGCGGGCGCGGGCGAGCTGCGCGCGGTGGGCCTCGCGCAGCGCCTGCGCGGTGTACGCCTCGGCGCCGACGGTCTCGACCACGTGCGCGGGGACGCGGTGGATCCGGGCGATCACCTCTCCGAGCGAGGTGACCAGGGCGCGGTCGCGGTCCAGGAGGTCCAGCAGCAGCGGGGCGCCCTCGTGCACCTCCGTGACGGCGGCGCGGCCGCCCTCGGGCAGCTTCACGGATCCGAGCACGGCGGGCACCAGGTCGCTCAGCGCGTGCTGGGCGAGGGAGCCGGAGATGCTGAGCTCCTTCTCGAGGCGCACGCCGCCGGCGGTGGTGCGCGGGCAGGTCACCAGGACCTTGCGCCCTTCCTGGCTGATGACCCCGGCGACGTCGACGTCGTCCTGCGGGGTCGGGATCGCCACGGTCCGCGCGGGCTCGAAGCCGGGGACCGAGGCGGCGGCGAAGGCTGCCAGGGAGTAGGAGTTGTGGCGCACGGATCCACCGTACCCGGCCGTCGGCTGGGAGCAGCGGCGGACACACGGTGCGTCCGCGATGCGCGCGCACGAGCTCCCGGACGCGTCGACGCGCGGGTGTGAGATGGCTCTACGCTGATCGCATGGTGCGAGTGCGCGGACCCCAGCTGCAGACCCCTCTGACCCGGCATGATCTGGATCGTGGCGCCCTGCGCCGCTCCGACCCCCACGTGCTCGACGCGGGGGAGGACGCCGTCTTCCTGGTGACTCGCTCGGGCGCGGCGAGCATGCTCGAGGACGGCGAGGGCCGTCTGGTCCCCGTCTTCGAGGAGGCCGATCCCCGCGGCCACCAGAGCGCCTCCGCCGTCTACCTCGGGCAGCGCGAGGGCAGGCGCGTCATCGCCGTGGAGCTCCCCGAGCCCAGCGCCGAGCTCGACGATCCGGGCCGCGACATGCGCGACCTGCGGCGCGTGGTCGGCGACCTCGGACCTGAGGACGCCGCGCTCGCCGTCGCGGCGGTCGCGATGGGGTCCTGGCACCGCTCGATGCGCCACTGCCCCCTGTGCGGGGCGCTGCTCGAGGCGCGGCTGGGCGGCTGGGTGCTGGTCTGCACCGAGGACGGCACGGAGCACTTCCCGCGCACCGATCCGGCCGTGATCATGGCGGTGCGGGACGAGCAGGACCGCCTGCTGCTGGCCCGCAACGCGAGCTTCCGCAGCGGGTTCCACTCCGTGCTCGCCGGCTTCGTCGAACCGGGGGAGACGATCGAGGCGGCCGTCGCCCGCGAGGTCGCCGAGGAGGTCTCCCTCGTCGTCGAGGAGGTCGAGTACGTCGGCTCCCAGCCCTGGCCCTTCCCGCGCTCCCTGATGCTCGCCTTCCGCGCCTGGGCGGCCGACGGCCAGGAGATCGTGCTGGCCGACGGCGAGCTCGCCTCCGCCCGCTGGTTCACGCGCGAGGAGCTCACCGCCGCGGTCGCCGCGGGCGAGATCCAGGTGCCGAACGTCGCGTCCGTCGGCCGCGCGCTCGTCGAGGACTGGTACGGCGGTCCCATCGACGAGGGCTGATCCGCGGCCGATCCGTCGACGGCGGCCGGTCGCGGGCGCTCCCGACGACGGGGCCCGGCGGTCCCTCCCCAGCGAGTCGCGGTCCACAGCGCGTCCTCGCGCGTCGGTGGGCGCTGGCAGACTGGGAGGCGATGACCGCGCACCAGTCCGACACCGACACCATGGGCCCCGTGGACGAGTCCGCCCCGCCTCTCACCGCCGAGGCGGTGCTCGAGGCGCTCGACCCCGAGCAGCGGGAGGTCGCCCGCAGCTTCGACGCGCCCGTGTGCGTGCTCGCCGGCGCCGGCACCGGCAAGACGCGCGCGATCACCCACCGCATCGCCTACGGGGTGATGACCGGCCGGCTCAACCCCCGGCACGTGCTCGCGGTGACCTTCACCGCGAAGGCCGCCGCGGAGATGCGCTCGCGTCTGCGCGACCTCGGCGTGCCCGCCGTGCAGGCCCGCACGTTCCACGCCGCGGCCCTGCGCCAGCTCCGCCATTTCTGGCCGCGCGTGGTGGGCGGCCCCGTGCCCGAGATCATGGCCAACAAGTACGCGGGCGTCGCGGAGGCCTGCCAGCGCCTGCACATGAGCGTGGACCGTGCCGCCCTGCGCGACATCGTCTCCGAGGTCGAATGGTCGCGGGTCTCGATGCTCACGCCCGAGAGCTACCCCGAGGCGGCCGCGGCGACCCGTCGGCCCGGCGTCGCGGGCTTCGACTCGCGATCGATCTCCCGGATCCTCACCCAGTACGAGGAGGTGAAGAAGGAGAAGGGCGTCATCGACTTCGAGGACGTGCTGCTCCATATGGTCGGCTTCCTCACCGAGCGGCCGGACGTCGCCCGCGAGGTCCACGGCCAGTACAAGCACTTCGTGGTGGACGAGTACCAGGACGTCTCCGCCCTCCAGCACTCCCTGCTGCGCCTGTGGCTGGGGACCAGCGGCGACCTGTGCGTGGTGGGCGATGCCGCCCAGACCATCTACACGTTCGCCGGTGCGCGCGCCTCGTACCTGCTGGACTTCCCCAAGGAGTTCCGCGGGGCGCTGGTGATCCGGCTGGAGCGCAACTACCGCTCCACGCCGCAGATCGTGCGGCTGGCCAACACCGTGCTCGACGGCGCGCGCGGGCGCACGCGCGATCACCGCCTGACCCTCGCCTCCCAGCGCGCCGAGGGCCCACCGCCGGTCATCGAGTCCTATCCCGACGACGTCGCCGAGGCCGAAGGCGTCGCCGAGCGCATCGCCGACCTCGTCTCCCAGGGGCGCAGCGCCGCGGAGACGGCCGTGCTCTTCCGCACCAACAGCCAGTCCGAGGCGGTCGAGCAGGCCCTCACCGCCCGCGGCATCGGGTACCTCGTGCGCGGGGGCGACAAGTACTTCGAGCGCCAGGAGATCCGCCGCGCCATGGTCGCGCTGCGCGCCGCCGCGCGCGTCCAGCCGGAGGACCCTGCGCGGGCCGTCCGCGACGTGGTGGGCGGGCTCGGCTGGAGCGCGCAGGCACCGGAGACCACCGGTGCCGTGCGCGAGCGCTGGGACTCGTTGAACGCCCTGGTCGGCCTCACGGACACGATCCTCGCCCGCCCGGGCGCGACCCTCGCGGACGTGGTGCGGGAGCTCGAGGAGCGTGCCGAGGCGCAGAGCGCCCCCACGGTCGACGGCGTCACCCTCGCCTCCGTCCACGCCGCCAAGGGCCTCGAATGGCCGGTCGTGTTCCTCATCGGCGCGAGCGACGGGCTGCTGCCCATCTCCATGGCGCAGACCGCCGCCGAGGTCGAGGAGGAGCGCCGCCTCTTCTACGTCGCGCTCACCCGCGCGAAGGACCTGCTGACGATCTCCTGGGCCGCCGCCCGCAGCGCGGGCTCCCGCGGCTCGCGCAAGCCCTCGCGCTTCCTCGACGGCCTGCTCCAGCCCGCCGAGAGGACTCCGGCGAAAGGGCCGCAGGCCCGCCGCACCGGCCGCCGCGGCGCGACCACCTTCAGCAGCTGCCGTGCGTGCGGCAAGAACCTGAACACCCCCGGCGAGCAGCGGCTCGGACGTCACGTCGCCTGCCCGCCGAGCCACGACGAGAGCGTGCTGGACGAGCTGCGGCTCTGGCGCCGCCAGCGCAGCGCGCAGCTCGGCGTCCCCGCCTACTCGGTGCTCACCGACGCCGCGCTCGCCGCGATCGCCGAGCGCGCACCATCGGACCTCGATGCACTCGTGCATGTCCCCGGCGTCGGCCCGCTGAAGGGCCAGCGTTTCGGCGAGGAGCTCCTCGAGATCCTCGCGAGCCACCGCTGACCAGCACGAAACCGCAGGTCAAAAAATAGGTGTCGCGGATCTCGAGGGCGTGTAGTCTGTTCTCGTTCATCGTCCACGACGTGGTCCGGGAGACCGGGGCGCGCGCACAGGAAGGGGGTGTCGTCAATGACCACATGGAAGACGCAGATCGAGCCGATCGGCTTCACCGGGTCCGACGCCGCCCTTCTCGCGGCGCCCGCTCTCCTGAACGAGCGGGTCTATCGACCCAAGGGGCTGACGGCTTGATCTGATCGGGACCCATCCGTCTCGATCTGCCGCCCCCTCCGGCGAGAGCGCACTGCTGCGCCCGCCCTTCCTCGACCACGACGATTTCGAAGCAGCGAGACGATGACAGACGTCCTCACCCGCAGTGACTCCACGACCATCACCGATACCCGGCACGATGCCGCGTCCTCGGCGATCCTGCCCTGCCAGGACATCGAGGCGGCAGACCTGTTCTTCTCCGAGCGCCCCGCGGACCTCGAGTCCGCGAAGGTGCTCTGCGCCGACTGCCCCCTGCGGGCGGTCTGCCTCGAGGGCGCCCTCGACCGGGGCGAGCCCTGGGGCGTCTGGGGAGGGCAGATCCTCGAGAACGGAGCCGTCATCGCGTTCAAGCGCGGACGCGGACGGCCCCGCAAGAACGCCGCCTGACAGGCGACGCGCGTGCCCGCCCGGGGACCGCACGCGGCTGCGTGCCGGCGCGCGGATGCGCCCTCACAGCGTCAGGGGCGGCCCACCAGATGGTGGGCCGCCCCTGAGACGCGAGCGCTGGGCGCTCGCCGCAGGATCCGCGCGGAGCGGATCCCTTCGATCCTGGCTGATCAGGCCTTGCCGAGGATCCGGTTCAGCTTGGTGCCGCAGACCGGGCACACGGCCTTGGCCATGCGACGCTCGTTCGAGACGACGACGTCGCCCGTGGCCTCGCGCTTCTCGCGGCACTTCACGCAGTAGAACTCGCCGCTGTACTTCTCGTCAGCCATGTTCACTCCTTCTCTTGCCCCCGCGGCCCCGGCATCGCACATCACGGCCGGGCCCTGCGAGGTCGTCCCCGACACTGTATAGGTCCGGGAGGGCAGGGACGGAATCGACACCAGGGGGTGTCGCGAGGTGGTGTCGCAGGCCTCGGACTGCCGGACGGGTGCGCGCCGCGCGCCGCCGTCGGCGCAAAGACGCACCCCCGCGACGACGGGGGATCGCGGGGGTGCGGGAGATGCTCTGCGTCTCTCGTGGAGCCCCGGGGGCGCTCAGCATCGTGTGCACCTTCCCCGTACGCACCATGCCCGTTATCCCGGGGCTCCACTGACGTACGAAACTAGCCGCTGGCCGGGTGCGGGTCAAAGGCAGTCCAGTGGATCCGCTGTGGACAAGCCGCCTCATCGTGTGGACGGACGGTGCATGATCCGCGCCCCTCTGTGGACGACGAGAGGACGCGCGAGCACTGGGGAGGACTGACGTGCACGCTCGTCATGCACAGCTGGGGACGACACGCCGATCCCAGAATTTTTTCTGAGATCCTGTCTCCATGCCAGAGCTCACCGAGCACGAGGGGGTCCGCGGCCCGCAGGGGGAGCGAGTCCTCGTGCGCCGTTCCGCCCGTCGCCGCCGCACCGTCTCCATCACCCGCCGCGAGGGCGATCTCGTGATCTCGATGCCGGCATCCTTCGGCTCCCGCCAGGAACGGCACTGGGTTCGCAGCATGATCGATCAGCTCCAGCGCAAGGAGCTCGCCCGCGGTCCCGCCCGCAGCAGCGACGAGGACCTCATGCGCCTGGCGCGCCGGCTCTCCGACGCGCACCTGGGCGGTCGCGCGCGTCCCACCTCGGTCGCCTGGTCCACCCGCCAGCAGCACCGCTGGGGATCCTGCACCTCCTCGACGGGGGAGATCCGACTGTCCGCGCGCCTGCGCCCGATGCCCCAGCACGTGCTCGAGTACGTGCTGGTCCATGAGCTCACACACCTGCTGGTCGACGACCATTCGGCGGAGTTCTGGGCCCTCGTGGACAACTATCCCCGCACCGCCCACGCGCGCGGATTCCTCGAGGGCGTCTCCTTCGCCCAGCAGTACGGCACCGGCGGCGGGACATGGGAGGGCCAAGACGAGGGCCCCTCGGAGCCGGGAGCGGAAGGATCCCGCCCGCCCGGTCGCGAGACGGCCGCCGACGGCGTCGACTGATCGGCGGGGCCGACGGACGGGACGCGATCGGCCGACGGAGCTCAGCCCGAGGCAGGTCCGGTGTCCCCTGACGGCTCGACGGCGAACTCGTCCAGATAGGGCGCGAGGCGCTCGAGGATCTCGGGCATGTCGGACGCGGCGTCGGCCGGCAGCGGGACGCGGCGGGAGAAGCCGCCGCTGGGGCCCTCGATCCGCGGCCAGGGGACCCACACGGGCGTGGGCGCGCCGGGCTTCTCCGCCCTCAGCGGCATATCTGCGGCCGCGGCATCAGCGCGCAGCACGAGCACGACGTCCCAATGACCGCCGCACGCACCGAACGTGGAGGCGAGGTCATGGGCCTCGAGCAGCGCGGGGCCCGGCCCCACCAGCTCGAGGCGTGCGTCGGCCCCCGGTCCGGTCTCCGCGCCCAGGCCGGTCTCCTCCGCGATCTCACGACGCACCGCCGCCTCGAGCGACGCATCGGAGGCCTCGAGGTGCCCGCCGGGCTGCACCCAGCAGCGGCCGCGCGCATGCCAGACGAGTGCGAGGTTCTCGGCCGGCCCGTCGAGCACGACGGCGCTCGCCGTCAGGTGCAGCGACCCGCCCTCCGCAGCCAGCGCCGGGCCGTCGCGCAGCACGGCATCGGGGATCGCCTCGAGCAGATGCACGTAGTCCGCGCGCACGGCCGGATCGATCGCGACCTCCGATGCGGCGCGCAGCTCCTCGAGAGCGCGCGCCGTGAGCGCGGGGGCCGTGGGGTCAGGAGCGCGGGTCATCGTCCGAGGGGGAGTCGTCGGGGGAGGAGCCGTCCGACGCGGGTCCGTCCGACGAGGTCCCGTCCGAGCCGTCCGCGGACCCTTCCGACCCGTCCGCGGGCCCGGAATCGGCTGAGCCGGCCTCGTCGAGGAGCTTGGCGAGCTCGGCGTCGATGTCGTCGGGCAGGGCCATGGCCTCCTCGGCCTCCTCGCTCTGGCCGTCGGCGGCGAGGGCGGGCGCGTCGGACGCAGGGGCCTGCGGGCGGCCGCTGAGCACGGCCACGTCGGGCAGCAGATCGGGGTGGGCCCACTTGCCGTCGCGGGCCTGCTCGCCCTCGGTGTCCAGCACGCTCTCCCACCAGGCGAGCGCCTCGCGCACGCGGCGCGGGCGCAGCTCGATGCCCACCGTCTTGGAGAGCATCTCCTCGGCCGGCGAGCCGCTCGCGCGGCGTCGGCGCAGCACCTCGCGCAGGGCGTCGAGCTGCGGGAGCTTCCCGGCCAGGGCCTGAGAGGTCACGTGGTCGACCCAGGCCTCGACGAGCGCGAGCGTCGTCGCGAGCTCCTCGAGGGCGCGCTCCTGGGAGGCGCGGCGGGTGAAGACGAACATCTCCTCGGGCCGACGGGCCTGCAGCGCCGAGGGATCAGAGAGGTCCAGGTCGCGCACCATCTCGTCGAGCGCATCGAGGTCCAGGGTGATGCCGCGCGCGTAGTCCTCGATCGCGGAGAACAGGGCGCGCGGCAGCCAGGACGCGGAGGAGAACAGCGCGGTGTGGGCGAGCTCGCGCGCGGCCAGGAAGATCCTCGCGGCCGGCGCGTCCAGCCCGTGGGATTCCACGAGGTCGGCGACGTTCGCGGCGACCAGCGCGGGCCGGCCCTCGGGGCCCAGCGGCAGGGAGAGGTCCGTGGTGCCGAAGACCTCGCGGGCGAGCGAGCCGATCGCATGGCCGAACTGCACGCCGAACAAGGTGCCGCCCATGCGCTCCATCATCTGGCCGGGGTCCCCGGGCAACTGCAGCTCGGCCTGCTGCATCTGCGCGGTCATGGCCTCGCCGATCGCGCCGGCCATGTACTTCGCGACGGGTTCGACGATCGACTGCCAGCGCTCCTGGGTGCGGTGCAGCCAGGTGCCGCGGGTCCACACCTCGAGCGGGCGGGAGGGCAGGTCGAAGGAGATCGCATCCGCCAGCCAGAGCGAGGCGATGTTCGCCGCCTCCTCGAGCTCCTTGATCTGCTGGTCGCTCGGCGAGGGATCGCCGGGCGTGCCGGCGGGCGCCGGGGCGCCCGGCACCTGGACCGTGCCCTGCGCGGTGCGGCGCGAGAGGTCCTGGGCGAGCGTCCAGTTCACGGGCCCCTCGCCCTGGGCGTTCAGCACGTGCTGCATCTGGGCGGCCGCGGCCTTGAGCATCGCCGGGTCGCTGGGGAGGTTCGCCTGCTTGGCGAGCTCGCTGAGGTCCACGCCGTCCAGGGCGCCCTCGGGGATCGCGCCGCCCAGGGCCTCCTCCAGGAAGCGGCGCAGGGCGTCGTCGTCGGGTGTCGGGTTCTCGGTCATGGGGCACCTCCGGGTGCGGCCGCCCGCGCTCTCGCGGCCGGTGCGGCCTGGATCAACGTCGTGATCAGCGTACCGAGCCGGATCCAGGACGCATCGGGCGGGCATTCAGTTTCGCTCAGGGCGTCGAAGCCGCCTCCCGCTGCCCAGCGGTCCCGGGCACGGAGCGGTCCAGGCCACGGAGCGGTCCCCGCCACGGACCGGTCAGGGCATGTGCGGCACAATGGTCCGGTGACCTCCCGCCACCCTGGACCGACGCCCGACGGCGCGCAGCCCTCGCACCCCGCCGCACCCGACGCCGGGACGGAGGCGTCCGCTGGTGAGCAGCCGGTCGGCGGGCCGTCGGCCGATGGGACGCCCGGCGGCGAACCGCGCATGGGGCGCGTCACCCGGTTCCTCGGCGGCGAGGCCTTCGCCCACCCGCGGCTCGCGGCCGGCAGTCTCCTCGTGGTCTGCGCGATGCTGCTGGGTGCCATGTTCGTGCCCGTGCCCTACGTGGTCGAGCAGCCCGGACCCGCGATCGACGTCCTCGGGAAGTACGACGACAAGCAGGTGCTCTCCATCGAAGGCCACAAGACCTACCCCACCGACGGGTCGCTGATGATGACCACCGTCTCGGTCGACGGCGGACCCGGCTACCCGGTGACGCCGGTCGAGGTGATGCGCGCCTGGTTCGACCCCACCCGCTCGGTGCTGCCGCGCGAGCTCGTCTTCCCCGAGGACCAGACCGCGCAGGAGACCACGCTGGAGAACTCCGTCCAGATGAGCAGCTCCCAGCAGGAGGCCGTCGTCGTCGCCCTCGACGAGCTCGGCATCGACCACGAGGACTCCGTGCAGGTCTCCGGCGTCGAGCAGGGCTCCCCGGCCGACGGTGTGCTGAAGCCCGGAGACCGCGTCCTGGCCATCAGCGGCGCGAGCGCCGACAGCGCGGAGGCCTACCGCGCGCTCGCCGCGAAGACCACGCCGGGGGACAAGGTCTCCATGCGCGTCGAGCGCGACGGCAAGAAGCTCGACCTGCAGGTCCCCACCCGCGACGTCGACGGCAAGGCCCGCATGGGCATCATCCTGGCCGACGGCTTCGAGTTCCCCTTCGACGTGGACCTGGGCGTGGGCGACGTGGGCGGTCCCAGCGCCGGCACCATGTTCGCCCTGTCCATCTACGACGAGCTCACCCCCGGCGCCCTCACCGGCGGCCAGGACATCGCCGGCACCGGCACCATCGACGAGAAGGGGAAGGTCGGCGCCATCGGCGGGATCCGCCAGAAGATGGTCGGCGCGCGGGACTCCGGCGCCGACTACTTCCTCGCCCCGGCCTCCAACTGCGACGAGGTCGTCGGGCACGTCCCCGACGGGCTGCAGGTGGTGAAGGTCGAGGACTTCGACGGGGCCCTGCACGCCGTGCAGACCATCGCGAAGGACCACAGCACCAAGGGCCTGCCCACCTGCGGGTGAGTGTCCGTGCACCAGCATCCGAGCACGAGCGCAGCACAGGAGAGTCGATCATGAGCAGGAAGAGGCGCGGCACCTCCGCCGCGGACCCGAAGCGGATCACCGTCGTCTTCGACTTCGGAGGCGTGCTCAGCGCCGGGCACGATCCGGTGCCCACCATCCACGAGCTGCTGGGCGGGGATGCCGAGGCGGTCGGGGAGGCGCTCTGGGAGCATCGCGGCGACTACGACGCGGGCCGCATCGTCGCCGCCGAGTACTGGGGCCGGGTGGCCGCCGCCGCGGGCATCGAGAACCTCACCGAGACCGAGGTGCGCGAGCTGCAGAGCGCCGACAACCGCTACTTCCTGCAGCTCGACCAGCGCTCGCGCGAGCTGCTCCACGACCTCGCCCGCAACGGGATGCGGATGGCGCTGCTGTCCAACGCCTCGGCCGCCTTCGGCGAGGACGTGCGCCGCGCCGACTGGTTCGAGGCCTTCACCCTGGCCGTGATCTCCGCCGAGGAGGAGGCCGTCAAGCCGGACGCGGAGATCTACCGGATCCTGCTGGACGTCCTCGCCCACGAGACCGGGGGAGTGGCCCGCCCCGGCGACGTCGTGTTCTTCGACGACCGCGCCGAGAACGTGGAGGCGGCGCGCGCCCTCGGGATCGACGCGCACCTGTGGCCTCGCAACGGCGAGGACGGCGCCGCCGAGCCCGGCGCGGTCATGGCTCGGCGCGTGCTCGAGGGACGCGGAGTCCCGCTGTCCTGACGAGCGGGTCGCGGGTCGCTGGGAGAACAGCGCCGGGACGGAGCGCCGATCAGCGATCGCGATGACGGTGCGTGATCCGCGGCTGCTGGGCAGGGCGGGTACCCTGGTGAGGGCATCCAGGGGCTCGACCGCGCACATCCGCGCGCCCGTCGGGCCCGGGTATTCCAGGGACCACCTCACCACCGCACGCGCGCGCCGGTGCACACCGGCCCGCACCGTGGCGATATCGACCGTCTACCAGGGAGAACAGCTTGGCAGAGTTCATCTACACCATGTACAAGGCCCGCAAGGCCGTGGGCGACAAGGTCATCCTCGACGACGTCACCATGAGCTTCTACCCGGGCGCGAAGATCGGCATGGTCGGCCCCAACGGCGCCGGCAAGTCCACGATCCTCAAGATCATGGCCGGCCTCGACCAGCCCTCCAACGGCGAAGCGCGTCTGAGTCCCGGCTACAGCGTCGGCATCCTGCTCCAGGAGCCGCCGCTGGACGAGTCCAAGACCGTCCTGGAGAACGTCCAGGAGGGCCTGGGCGACCTGTTCCGCAAGGTCCAGCGCTTCAACGCCATCGGCGAGGAGATGGGCCAGCCCGACGCGGACTTCGACGCCCTCATGGAGGAGATGGGCAAGCTCCAGACCGAGATCGACAACGCCAACGGCTGGGATCTCGACTCGCAGCTCGAGCAGGCGATGGACGCCCTGCGCTGCCCTCCCGGCGACGAGAAGGTCACCCACCTCTCCGGTGGTGAGAAGCGCCGCGTCGCGCTGTGCAAGCTGCTCCTGGAGAAGCCCGACCTGCTGCTGCTGGACGAGCCCACCAACCACCTCGACGCCGAGAGCGTGCTCTGGC
Organism: Brachybacterium halotolerans; assembly: GCF_016623465.1. Taxonomy (GTDB): domain Bacteria; phylum Actinomycetota; class Actinomycetes; order Actinomycetales; family Dermabacteraceae; genus Brachybacterium; species Brachybacterium halotolerans. Next base: position 763,339 of record NZ_JAEDAJ010000001.1, on the reverse strand, counting down.
TCGAGAACCACCTCCAGCAGTACGAGGGCGCCGTCATCGCCGTCACCCACGACCGCTACTTCCTGGACCACGTCGCCCAGTGGATCGCCGAGGTCGACCGCGGCCACCTCTACCCCTACGAGGGCAACTACTCCACCTACCTGGAGAAGAAGGAGGAGCGCCTGGCGGTCCAGGGCAAGAAGGACGCGAAGCTCGCCAAGCGCCTCAAGGACGAGCTCGAGTGGGTGCGGTCCTCCGCCAAGGGCCGGCAGACGAAGTCCAAGGCGCGTCTGGCCCGCTACGAGGAGATGGCCGCCGAGGCCGAGCGCACCCGCAAGCTCGACTTCGAGGAGATCACCATCCCGCCGGGCCCGCGCCTGGGCACGAAGGTCATCGAGGCCGAGGACCTCAGGAAGGGCTTCGGCGAGCGTCTGCTCATCGACGGGCTCAGCTTCTCGCTGCCCCCGAACGGCATCGTCGGCGTCATCGGTCCCAACGGCGTCGGCAAGACGACCCTGTTCAAGACGATCGTGGGCCTGGAGCCGCTGGACGGCGGCGACCTCGAGGTCGGCCAGAGCGTCAAGATCAGCTACGTCGACCAGAACCGCGAGAACATCGACCCGGAGAAGAACCTCTGGGAGGTCGTCTCCGACGGCCTCGACTTCATCCAGGTCGGCAAGGTCGAGATCCCCTCGCGCGCCTACGTCAGCCAGTTCGGCTTCAAGGGCCCCGACCAGCAGAAGAAGGCCGGCGTGCTCTCCGGTGGCGAGCGCAACCGCCTGAACCTCGCGCTCACCCTCAAGCAGGGCGGCAACGTGCTCCTGCTCGACGAGCCGACGAACGACCTGGACGTCCAGACCCTCGGCTCGCTCGAGAACGCACTGCTGGAGTTCCCGGGCTGCGCCGTCGTGGTCTCGCACGACCGCTGGTTCCTCGACCGCGTCGCCACGCACATCCTGGCCTACGAGGGCACCGAGGAGGACCCGGCGAACTGGTACTGGTTCGAGGGCAACTTCGAGGCCTACGAGAAGAACAAGGTCGAGCGCCTGGGCGAGGAGGCCGCACGGCCTCACCGCGTGACTCACCGCCGCCTGACCCGCTGAGTCCGGTCGGGTCGGCAGGATCCGAGCCGACGACCCGACCGCCCCAGCACGCACGACGCCCCCTGCAGATCGCTCTGCGGGGGGGCGTCGTGCATGCGCAGCGAGTGCACCGGGCGCGCGTCAGCCCAGGTGTCGACCCACCCGGTGCTCGAGGGTCGCGCGGACCATCGGCCAGTCGCGGGCGAGCACGCTGAACTGGGCGGTGTCGCGCACGATCCCGAAGCGGTCGCGGGAATCGGCGCGGAGGATACCCTCGAGCTCCGCACCCAGGCGCTCGATCGCCGTGCGGGACTGCTGGTTCGCCCGATGGGTGCGGAAGCGCACCGCCTCCACCTCCCACTGCTCGAAGGCGTGGGCGAACAGCAGCAGCTTCGAATCGGGGTTCGTGCCGGTGCCGTGGACGGAGGCGCGGTTCCAGGTCGATCCGATCTCCACGCGCGGCACCGAGGGGTCGATGTTCATGAACGTGGTCATCCCCAGCACCAGGCCGTCGGCCCGCCGGATCGTCGTGAACGGCAGCATCATGCCCTCCTCGCGCAGCGCGAGGCGCCGGTCGATCTCCTCGGCCATGTCCTCGGGGCGGGGGACCGTGGTGTACCAGGTGGACCACAGCTCGCCGTCGGCCACCGCGTCCTGCAGTCCCGCGAGGTGATCGTGGCTCAGCGGCACGAGATCCACGAGCCGCCCGTGCAGGGTGAGGGTCGGAAGCGGAAGCGGGATCGACATGGGAGGGACTCCTTCGGGGACGGGCGGCCGGGGGTCGGGAAGCAGACGGGCGGGCACGAGGGCCCTCCGGGCGCTCGCGCGGGTGCACGCTCGGCGTCCAGTCTCGGTCATGCAGGTGACGCGGGGTCGCCGACGCGCTGACGCGTGGTGATCGGTGTCCGATTCCGCCTGTACTCTCGGCCCCATGAAGCCTGCCGCCACCTTCACGGTCGCCTCCGATCTGCCCGCCGCGCTCGAGCCGCTGCGCACCCTCGCGATGAACCTGCGCTGGTCCTGGCGCAGGCAGACCCTCGCCCTCTTCCAGGACCTCGATCCGGAGGCCTTCGCCGCGAGCGGAGGCAGCCCGATCGCGATGCTCCCCCTCGTGCCCGCGAGCCGTCTCGCGCAGATGGCCGGCGACGAGGACTACCTCGCCAGGATGCGCGCCGAGATCGGTGACCTGCGCACCTACCTCGACTCCGGCCGCTGGTTCCAGCGCACCGTGCCCACCCAGGGGGCCGCTGGGGAGCGCACCCCGGCCGTCGCCTACTTCTCCATGGAGTTCGGCATCACCCCCACGCTGCCGATCTACTCGGGAGGCCTCGGGATCCTCGCCGGCGATCATCTGAAGTCGGCCTCGGACCTGGGCGTCCCGCTGGTCGCCGTCGGCCTGCTCTACCAGTGGGGCTACTTCTCGCAGAGCCTCGACCGCGACGGCTGGCAGCGCGAGAGCTACCGCCTGAACGATCCCGCGGACCTTCCGGTCGAGCCCGTCGTCGACGCCGCCGGCGAGCCGATGACCGTCTCGGTGGCACTCCCCGGGGGCCGCGAGGTGCGGATCGCCGTGTGGAAGGTGCAGGTGGGGCGCGTGCCCCTGCTCCTCCTGGACACGGACGTCGAGGAGAACGACGAGGAGTCGCGGGCGATCACCGACCGTCTCTACGGCGGCGACCACGACCATCGGATCCTCCAGGAGATCGTGCTGGGCGTGGGCGGCGTGCGCGCCGTCGCCGCGTTCAGCGAGACCGGCGCCTTCCCCGCCCCCGAGGTCTTCCACCTCAACGAGGGCCATGCGGGCTTCTCCGGGCTCGAGCGCGTCGGCCGGATCATGCAGCGCGGCCGCAGCTTCGACGAGGCCCTGACCGAGGTCCGCGCCGGCACCGTCTTCACCACGCACACCCCCGTGCCCGCCGGCATCGACCGCTTCGACGTCGGGGAGCTGCGGCGCGTGCTGGACGCCGACGAGTCCGGCATCTCCCGGCTCGTCGACGGCCTGCCCGTCGAGGCCGCCCTCGCGCTCGGCCTCGAGGACGGCGGCGAGGTCTTCAACATGGCCCACATGGGTCTGCGACTCGCCCAGCGCTCCAACGGGGTCGCCGAGCTCCACGGTGCCGTCTCGCGCAGCATGTTCCGCTCCCTCTACCCGGGCTTCGACGTCGCCGAGGTGCCGATCACCTCGATCACCAACGGTGTGCACCGCCGCACCTGGACCTCGCGCGCGATGGACGACCTGTACAAGAAGGTGCTCGGGGACGTCGACATCTCGGCGCTGTCGGACTGGAGCCCGCTCGCGACCCTCGGGGACCACGAGCTCACGGCCGTGCGCGACCAGCTGCGCGGCGAGCTGGTGACGATGGTGCGCGAGCGCCTGCGCGCCTCGTGGCTCCAGCGCGGGGCCGACGACGCCGAGCTCGGCTGGACCCAGGAGGTCCTCGATCCCGACGCGCTGACCATCGGCTTCGCCCGCCGCGTCTCCACCTACAAGCGCCTGACCCTCATGCTCCGCGACCCCGAGCGCCTGCGGCGGATCCTCCTCGACGCCGAGCGCCCCGTGCAGTTCGTCATCGCCGGCAAGTCCCATCCGGCCGACGTGCCCGGCAAGGAGTTCCTCCAGCAGATGGTGCGCTTCGCCGACGAGGCCGGCGTGCGCCACCGCATCGTCTTCCTGCCCGACTACGACATCACCATGGCCTCCGTGCTCGTGGCCGGCTGCGACGTGTGGCTGAACAACCCCATCCGCCCGGAGGAGGCCTCCGGCACCTCCGGCATGAAGGCGGTGCTCAACGGCGGCCTCACCTTCTCGATCTCCGACGGCTGGTGGGACGAGATGAAGGACGACGAGGCCGGCTGGACGATCCCCACCGCCCACGTCGCGGACCAGGGCGAGCGGGACCGCCTCGAGTCCGACGCCCTCTACGAGATCCTCGAGCACGAGATCGCGCCCCTCTTCCACGACGTCGACGCCGAGGGCATGCGCCACGGCTGGTGCGACCGCGTGCGCACCTCCCTGGTGCGGATCGCCCCGCAGATCACCGCCGCCCGCATGGTCCGCGACTACGTCACCGAGCTGTACCTGCCTGCGGCCGGAGCGGCCGAGGCCTTCGCCGACGACCCCGCGCTCGCCGACGAGTTCACTGCCTGGAAGGGGCGCGTCGCCGATGCCTTCGGCCGCATCAGCGTGCGCGACGTGCGCATCGGGGGCGGGCGCGGTGAGGGCCTCGTGCCCACGGGCGCCGAGATCACGCTCTCGGCCGCCGTCGACCTCGCCGGGCTCGGCGACCACGATGTCGAGGTCGAGGCGCTCGTGGGCCCCGTCGGCCCCGATGGCGAGATCGAGTCCCCGCAGCTCATCCCGCTGCGCCCGGGTGCCGGCGCAGAAGCGGCCGCAGGGTCGGAGTCGGATGCCGGCGCGAGCGCAGGAATCGGCGCGGAGGACGGGGGAGCGGCCCGCTGGTCCGCGTCCTTCACCCTCGCCCGCCCGGGCGAGCTGGGCGTGAACGTGCGCGTGGTGCCCCGCCACCGGGTGCTCGCCTCGCCCGCCGAGCTCGGGCTCATCGTCACCGCCTGATCCCGGCGCCGGCGCCGGCGCCGCGCTGCGCCCGAAGTGGCCGGCCGGCCGTGCTCTGCTCTCGTGGAGGCAGCCGGCGGCGTGGGCCTGTGTCGCGGAGCGGCGTATAGCGGCTCTCTCTGCCACATGTGGCAGAGAGAGCCGCTATGTGCCGGTCGGCGACAGCCTTGACACCGGGAACGGCGGGCGCGGCCCGTCGGCGATGCGCATGGTGGGAGCACCCGCCGCGGGCGTCATACTGGTCCGATGCGTCCCCGTTCGCCCGTGGTCGGCTATCTCCTGCTCGCCCCCAGCCTCATCGGCGTGACCGCCTTCCTGCTGCTGCCGGTGCTGCTCGCCTTCGTCGTCTCCCTGTTCCGCTGGGACCTCATCGGCACCCGCGAGTTCGTGGGGCTGGCGAACTACGCGGATCTGCTCAGCGGCGGAGCGCTGCTGAACTCGCTGGTCGTCACGGTGCTCTTCACCGTCATCGCGGTGCCCGTCACGCTCGCCCTGGGTCTCGTGCTCGCCACGCAGCTCGTGCGCGCCGTGCCCGGATCCTCGCTCGTGCGGGTGATCGTGGTGATCCCGTGGGTGTGCGCGCCGCTGGCCCTGGGCGTGGTGTGGAAGTGGATCTTCCAGCCCTCGACGGGCGCGCTGAACGCCCTGCTCGGCGTGCGCGTGGAATGGCTGACCTCTCCGATGCTCGCGCTGCCCGCCGTCGCCTTCGTCGCGATCTGGCAGCAGGTGGGATACGTGTCCCTGTTCTTCCAGGCCGGCCTGGCCCGGATCCCCGAGAGCATCTACGAGGCGGCGCGCATCGACGGGGCGAGCCCCCTCCAGCAGCTGCGCTTCATGACGATCCCGCTGCTGCGACCCACGACCTTCTTCCTGGGAGTCACCCAGGTGGTCGCGAGCTTCCAGGTGTTCGACATGGTCTACGCGCTCACCGGCGGCGGACCCGAGCACCGCACCGAGGTGATCGCCTCGCTCATCTACAACCAGGCCTTCGACTCCTTCGCCGTGGGGAAGGCGAGCGCCGTCGCGGTGGTGCTGTTCCTCCTGCTGGTCGTGATCACCGTCGCCCAGCAGCGGTACTTCGGCCGCCGCATCACCTACGACCTGAGCTGAAGGAGGACCCCGATGCACGCACGCCGAGCCCTGTCCCTGGCCGCGACCTACGCGGTCCTGCTGATCGCCGTCCTGCTAACCCTCGCGCCGTTCGCGCTGTCGGTGATCACGGCTCTGAAGACGCCCCGCCAGTTCGTCCAGGACGGGCCGCTGGCCCTGCCCTCACCGCTCACCCTCGAGAACTTCACGTCCCTGTTCACCACCTCCGAGGGCGGCTTCGTCACCCCGCTCGTGGTCACCCTGCAGATGGTGGCCGTGATCCTCGTGGGGCAGATGGTGTTCTCCGTGCTCGCCGCCTACGCCTTCGCGCTGCTGCGGTTCCCCGGCCGCGACCTGCTGTTCTGGGTGTACGTCGCGACGCTCATGGTGCCGCAGGTCGTGGTGGTGGTGCCGCTGTACCTGATGATGAGCGAGGCGGGGATGCGCAACACGTTCTGGGCGCTCGTGCTGCCCTTCGTGCTGGGCTCCCCGTACGCGATCTTCCTGCTGCGCGAGAACTTCCGCGGCATGTCCACCGAGCTCATGGACGCCATGCGCCTGGACGGCGCGGGCACCCTGCGCCTGCTGTGGAACCTCGTGATCCCGCTGAACCGGCCCATCATCGTCACCCTCGTGCTGATCACGGTGGTCACCCATTGGAACAGCTTCATGTGGCCGCTGATCATCACCTCGGGGCCGACGTGGCAGACGGTCACGGTGGCCACCTCGGCCCTGCAGTCGCAGTACGCGAGCAACTGGACCCTCGTGATGTCCGCGACGACCCTCGCGATGCTCCCGCTCATCGCACTGTTCGTGATCTTCCAGCGCCAGATCACCCGGTCGATCGGCGCGAGCACCCTGCGCTGAGCGTGACGCCGGGTGTCCTCGGACGTCGGAATGGTCCCGGCTCGTCGGCCGGATCGGGGCACAATGGGCGGATCGGCGGGAGACCACCGCGCCCGACCCACCGGGCGTCGGCCGCATCAGCCCGCCGACCCGCTCGCGCCCGCCCTCCGGAAGGACCCGCCATGATCAGTCGACGCCGCATGATCTCCGCCCTCGCCGCGACAGGTGCCGTGGGGGCCGCCGCGGCCTGCTCGCCCTCGGGCTCGGGCGACTCCGGTTCGGGCTCCGGCTCCGGCAAGGGCGGCAAGTCCCTCACGTTCCGCCTCTGGGACGACACCGCCAAGGCCGCCTACGAGAAGTCCTTCGAGGCCTTCGAGAAGGACTCCGGGTGGAAGGTGAGCATCGACGTCGTCGCCTGGGACGATTACTGGACGAAGCTGCCCCTGGACGTCGCGAGCGGCGACGCCCCCGACGTCTACCTCATGAACTCCGCGAACTACGTGCAGTTCCAGGAGGCCGGGAACCTGGTCGCGATCGACGACGCGGTCGACGGCGCCGACAAGGACCAGTGGCAGAAGGCCGTCGTGGACCTCTACACCCGCGACGGGAAGCTCTGGGGGGTCCCGCAGCTGTGGGACTCGATCGCGCTGTTCTACAACAAGGAGCTGCTGGACGCCGAGAAGATCGATCCTGCCGACCTCTCCTTCGACCCCTCCAAGGACTCCGACCCGCTGCGCGAGGCGGGCAAGGCCCTCACGGTCGACAAGGAGGACCGCCACCCCGGCGACAAGGGCTTCGACGCGGACTCCCGCAGCCGGTTCGGCTTCAACTCCTCGTGCGACCGCCAGGCGATCATCGGCCCGTTCCTCGCCTCGAACGGAGCGGACTGGGAGAACGACAAGGACCAGTACGCCTTCGCCTCGAAGGAGGGCATCGCGACCTTCCAGTACCTTGCGGACCTCGTGAACAAGGACCAGATCGCGCCCGACGCGGCCGACACCAACGAGAACGGCGACCTCTGCCGCGACATGTTCGCCCAGGGCAAGCTCGCGCTCTTCCAGTCCGGCCCCTACAGCCTGAGCGCGATCGACGAGGCCGTGGGCGACAGCTTCGAGTGGGGCATCGCCCCGATGGTCGCCGGCCCGGCGGGCGCGAAGTCCCTGGTCCACGGCGTGGTCGCCGTGGGGAACGCGAAGGCCGACGACGACCAGCAGGAGGGCATCGCGAAGCTCCTGACCTGGCTGGGCAGCGCCGACGGGCAGCGGCCCTTCGGCGAGATGGGCGTCTCCTTCCCGGGCAACAGCGACGTCCAGGACACCTTCGTGAACTACTGGAAGGACAAGGGGCAGGACGTCAGCGTCTTCATCGACGCCGCCAAGGACCCGGCCCCCGCCGACACCGGTGCCAAGGCGAACGCCGGGCTCACCGCGGCGATGCCCGTGTTCCAGGAGATCTTCATCGGCCGCAAGAGCGCGAAGGACGGCCTCCCGGAGGCGCAGAAGGCTGGCAACGAGGCGATGAAGTGACGCGCTGAGGGGCGGCGCCGCGCGTCAGCGGCGGTCGGCCCCGGTGCGGATCATGCCCTCCTGGGTGATGGTCGCGACCAGGGAGCCGTCGCGCGCGAACATCTCGCCCTGGGTGAGGCCGCGACCGCCCGACGCCGAGGGGGAGCGCTGCACGTACAGCAGCCATTCGCCGGCGTCCACGTGCTGGTGCCACCAGATCGCATGGTCGATCGTCGCCATCCGCAGGCCCGGCGTCACCCAGCTCAGGCCCTGGCGGCGCAGGATGGGCTCGAAGGGCGTGTAGTCGCTCGCGAACGCGAGGATCGCGTCGTGCACGAGCGGGTCCGCCTCGATCGGCGTGAGCACCCGCATCCACAGCATCTGGGACTCGGCGCCCGAGCCGTCGGGCCGCAGGTAGATCGGGTCGGTGACGTGGCGGATGTCGATCGGACGCTGCGTCGCCCAGTAGCGCGCCACGGGATGGTCGATCCCGGCGAGGACCTCGGCCGTGGTGGGCAGGCCCTCGGGGTCCGGCGCCTCGGGAGCGCGGTCCTGGTGCTGGAGGCCGTCCTGCACCTCCTGGAACGACGCCGTCATCGCGAGGATCGTGCGCTCGCCCTGGGTCGCGAGCACGCGGCGCACCGAGAAGGAGCCGCCGTCGCGCAGCGCGTCGACGCTGAAGCGGATCGGCTGATGCGGATCGCCCGGTGCCAGGAAGTAGGAGTACATCGAGTGGATGTGCCGGGTCTCGGGGACGGTGCGGCCCACGGCGACGACGGCCTGGCCCATCACCTGCCCGCCGAAGACGTGCCCGCCGGGCTGAGGGCGCGTGTCGCCCTCGAAGACGGCTCCGTCGACCCCGTCGACCCCGTCGGCCCCGGTGGACCCGCTGGTCCCGTCGGCCTCGAGGGTGCGCAGGTCCAGCAGGTCGAGCAGCGCGGCGGAGACCGCGGCGGGATCGGGCGCGTCGGCGCCGGTCGTGGGGCCGGAGAGCGGATCGGGATGCGCGTTCGACATGCGCCGATGGTACGTCGGACCCCCACGGATCCCTACGATGGCCCCATGGCTCATCTCGACATCACAGTCCCTGTCCGCTGGACCGATCTGGACGCCTACGGCCACGTGAACAACGCGGCCGTGGTGCGCCTCCTCGAGGAGGCGCGGATCGCCGCGTTCTGGTCGCCCAGCGAGGAGCAGATCGAGCGCGGGGCCGTGCGCCGGCCCTCGCAGCTCGACCTGTTCGACGCGACCTCGCCGCTGCTCACCCTCATCGCCTCCCAGCGCCTGGAGTACCACCGGCCCATCGAGTACCTGCGCGAGGGCGCGCTGGTGCGGATGTGGGTGCCGCGCGTGGGCGGGGCGAGCTTCGACGTGGACTACAGGCTGCTGCGGGCCGACGACCAGGACGGCGCCTACCCCTACGTCAGCGCGCGCACCACGATCGTGGTGGTCGAGCGCGAGCAGGGGCGGGCGACGCGTCTGAGCGACGAGGTGCGCGTGCTGCTGGACCAGTACACCGACGAGCCGCTCGAGTTCCGCGGCTGATCAGGCCGGGTGCTCGTCGGTCTCGTGGGAGTCGGTGAGCGTGAGCGCACCGACGGTCGCGATGATCCCGACGGCGACCGCGAGGATCGCGAAGGTGATCCGCTCGCCGTGGAAGAAGGACGCGACCAGGCCGTCGGACCAGGTGCCGGCGGGCAGCGTCGCCGTCACGAGCGCGGCGATGAGGGTGCCCACCACGGCGGTGCCGACGCTGGTGCCGACCTCCTGCGCGGTGTCGTTCAGGGCCGCGCCGATGGAGGTGCGGTCCTCGGGCATGCCGCCGATGAGGGCGACCGCGCAGGTGGTCATGACGATCCGCAGGCCGAAGGACATGATGACCATGGAGATCGCGATCGGCAGGTAGCCGTGGTCCACGCTCCAGGCCATCCCCGCGAGGGACACGAACAGGCTCGCCGCGCCCACGAGGCAGGCGATGCGGTGGCCGAAGCGAGCCACCAGACGCTCCACGAGCGGTGAGGCGACCAGCATCGTGAGGATCATCGGCAGGTTCGCGAGTCCGGCGAGCACGGGGGACCAGCCGTAGGCGAACTGGAAGTGCATGACCAGGGCGAACATGACGCCGGCCATGGCGATCGAGGTGCCGATCTGGGCGAGCGCCGCGCCGCGGACGGTGCCGGTCGCGAGCAGGCGCAGATCCAGCATGGGGGAGGCGGCGGTGCGCTCGCGCAGGACGAACAGCACGATCGCGAGCACGCAGCCCACGAGGCAGCCGAGCGTGGCCGGCGAGGTCCAGCCGTTCTCGACGCCGCTGGTGAGCATGAAGCAGCCCAGGCCGATGGCGGCGATGGAGAGGATCGAGCCGGGCAGATCGAGCTTCTCAGTGGTGAGGTCCTCGGGACGGTCCGGGGCGACGCCGCGGCGCACGCCGATGAAGGCGATGAGGGCGATCGGGGCGTTGACCATGAGCAGCCACTCCCAGCGCACGTGGGCCAGGGCGGTGCCGCCGAGCAGCGGGCCGAGGATGAAGCCGCTCATGCCCACGATCATCATCACGGTGATGGCGCGCATGCGCACGGTGTCGTCGTCGAACAGGCGGAAGACCAGCGAGTTCGTGATCGGCGCCATGGCCGCGGCGGCGATGCCGAGCGCGGCGCGCAGCGCGATCAGCTCGCCGGTGGTCTCGACGAAGGCGACCAGCAGGCTGAGCAGGCCGAAGACGGCGAGGCCCACGAGCAGCACGCGGCGGCGGCCGAGGCGATCGGCCGCGGAGCCGGCGGTCAGCAGGAGCCCGCCGAAGGTCAGCGAGTAGGCGCCGGTGATCCATTGCATGGCGGTGGTGCCGCTGCCCAGGTCGCGGCTGATGGTGGGCAGCGCGATGCTCAGCAGCGTGTTGTCGACCATCTCGACGAAGAAGGCGAGGCACAGGGCGAGCATCGGCAGCCAGGCGGCGCGGAGGCTCGGATAGATGCGGGCCGACGGGGTGGGCGCGGCGGTCGGGGTGGACGGAGTCGACGCGTCGGGGGCGTCGGGTGGGACGGACGGTCGGGTGGTGGTCATGGGAACCTCCTGGGGAGTCGTATCGAACGACGTTCGAGAATGGAACAACGTTCGATAAGGTAGACCTGGACCGTCACGAGCACAAGGCGGAGGGAGGCGATGGGCATGGCTGGTGCGTCACAGGGTCGCCGTGGTCCGGGCGGCGCGGGAGGCCCCGGCGGTCACCAGGGTCCCGGTGATCCGCGCGGACCGGGCGGTCCTCGCGGACCAGGGGGCCCTCGCGGAGTCGGTGATCCCCGAGGCCGGCGCGGTCACGGAGGAGTCCCGGGTCAGGGTCCCTCCGGCGGACGTGGCCCCGGGCGCGGTCCCGGGCGTGCACCGGCGACCGGGCGAGGGCCCCAGCGCGGTCGACAGCGGACGGCGCATTCGCTCGAGGCCGTGCTCACCGAGGCGATCGCCCTGCTCGACGCCGACGGCGAAGGGGCGCTGACCTTTCGCGCGCTCGCCGCGCGACTCGGCGGCGGCGTCGCGAGCATCTACTGGTACGTCTCGAGCAAGGACGAGCTGCTGGATCGCGCGACCGACCAGGTCGTCTCGGAGTACGTCGAGCGCACAGCCCACCTGCCCGGGTCGGAGGATCCGCTCGCGGACCTGCGTGCGCTCGCCGTCGACCTGTTCGACACGATCCGCGAGCACCCCTGGACGGGCCGCTACATGATGCGCGACAGCTCGACCCAACCGCACGTGGTGCGTGCCTACGAGGCGCTCGGCGAGCAGGTGATGCGACTGGGGATGGCGCCGCGCGAGACGTTCCACGCGGTCTCCACGGTGCTCGGCTTCGTCATCGGCACCGCGATCGATCTGGGCCAGGAGCCGCCCGCCGAGCTGGCGGCGACCCTCGAGGACCGCGACAGCGGTCTCGAGCAGTATGCGCAGGTCTGGCGGGACCTGGACCCCGAGGAGTTCCCGTACATCCACGCGATCATCGAGGAGTTCGTCGGCCACGACGACGCCGACCAGTTCCGCGCCGGGCTCGACCTCATCCTCGAGGGAATGCGCCAGCAGGCGCGCGGCGCGGCGGATCCGGGCTGAGCCGGGGCGTCGGCGGATCCGGGGCGCCGGCGGATCCGGACCGAGCCGGGGTGCTCAGTCCATGTGGCCGGGGAGCGCGGCTCCCGGCATCGGCGCCTCGCCGCCGTCCACGGTGTTGACCATCGAGTGGGCGGCGCGCTCGAGGTAGTCCCACAGCGGCTCCTCGAGCATCGGCGCGAGCTCGAGGGAGTCGACCGCGGCGCGCATGTGCCGCAGCCAGGCGTCGCGCTGCGAGGGCGAGACGGCGAAGGGCGCGTGACGCCTGCGCAGCCGGGGATGGCCGCGCCGCTCGCCATAGGTCTTCGGACCGCCCCAGTACTGCTCGAGGAACATCCGCAGGCGCTCCTCCGCCGGCCCCAGATCCTCCTCGGGATACATCGCGCGCAGCTCCGGGTCCTCGGCGACGCCCTCGTAGAAGCGGTGGACGAGCCGCGCGAAGGCCTCGTGACCGCCGACGGCCTCGTAGAACGTCTGCCGCTGGGCGGGCGCCGGAGCCGATGCGGGAGCCGGGCCGCCGCCGGTCGCGGGGGCGGCCGTCGGACCGTCCGTCGGGCGGGCCGTCGGACCGGCCGACGACCCGCCCCGAGACGGATCGGAGGAGGGGCCCTGCAGGGGGATCGTCATGGAATGCTCCAGGTTCTCGGGCGGCCGCGTGCGCGCCGCCCATGATCTCAGGAGGCCGCGGAGACGGCCCCGAAGCGGGGGAGCGCGAAGTCGATGTCGGCCTCGCGGAAGGCCAGGCGGATGCGCCGGCGCAGCTCCATCTCGATGGTCCACTGCTGGCCGGGCTCGACGCGCACCACGACGCGGCGCTGGTAGCTCGCGCCGTCGACCTCGAGCATGCCCGAGACGGTGACGGGGCCCAGCAGCAGCTCCTTCCACTGCTCGTCCTCGCCGAACTCCGCGCCGACCTCGTCGAGGATCTCGGTGACCTTCGTGTAGTCGGCCGCGTGGTCGATGTCCAGGACGACCACGGCGTTGGAGAACCCGCGGGACATGTTGCCCACGCGGATGACCTCGCCGTTGCGCACGGTCCACAGGGAGCCGTCGAGGGCGCGCACCTGCGTGGTGCGCAGGTTGATGTTCTCCACGGTGCCGCTGGCGTACTCGAGGTCCACCACGTCGCCCACGGCCACGAGGTCCTCGAAGAGCATGAGCACGCCGGAGACGACGTCCTTGATGATGTTCTGCGCGCCGATGCCGGCGGCCAGCCCCAGCACGCCGAGCGAGGCGATGACGGGGGCGACGTTCAGCCCCAGCTGGTCCAGGACCATCACCAGGGCGATCGCCCAGACCACCATCGTGAACACGTTGCGCGCGACGTTCGAGAGCGTCGTCGCGCGCTGCGCACGGCGGGCCTGGGCGAGCTTCGCCGAGCGGTCGTCGCGCTTGACGACGGATCCGGCGACGGTCGAGATCTTCGTCGACGAGTCGATCATCGTGTTCACGAAGCGCTTGATCAGCCAGGTGCCGATGGTCGAGATCAGGGCGGCGACCACGATGATCACCAGGATGCGCACGCCATGGCTCAGGAGCCATTCCACGAGGCTCCCCATGAGGGTGGTCGCTTCGTCGGCCGGGGCGGACAGCTGCGGCAGGAGGTCGTCGATGGGCATGGATCCGACCCTAACGATCAGTCCTCCACGTGGGCAGTGAGCGAGTGGGACGGGTGCCTCACACCCGTCGGCGCAGGGAGCGCGCGGACTGCGCGAGCAGGAGCGCGACGAGGTACACCCCGCCCAGGACCACGGTGACCATGCCCACGGGGACGGTCTGCGGGAGCAGCTGCTGGGAGGCGACGTCGGCCGAGGTGAGCAGGAGCGCGCCGACGAGGGCGGCCGGCAGGATCGGGATGCCCGGGCGGCGCACCAGCAGCCGGCCGACCTGCGGCGCGGACAGCGCGATGAAGGCGATCGGGCCGGCGACGGCCGTGCACACCGCCACCAGGGCGACGGCGATGAGCAGCACGATGCGGCGCGCCCGCTCCACGCGCACGCCGTGCATGGCCGCGGTGTCGTCGCCCAGCTCGAGCTGGTGGATCACCGGGACGGATGCGATCACCGCGGGCGTGAGCAGCACGAGGACCGCGAGGGCGGGCAGCAGTGCGGGCCAGGACATGAGGTCGAAGGAGCCGGCTCCCCAGATGCTCGCCGCCATCGCCACCTCCTCCTTCGCCCGCAGCAGCAGGAACGTGTTGACGCTCGAGAGGGTCGCGGCGATGGCGATGCCCACGATGATCAGGCGGAACCCCTGGATCCCGTCCCGGTAGGCGAGCACGTAGACGAGGATCGCCGCGCCGATCCCGCCCAGCAGGGCTCCGCCGGTCTCGCCCAGGGAGGCCGCCGCCTGCGCGAGCGCGCTGTCGCTCGAGGCGAGTCCGCCTGCGCCCAGGAGCACGGTCGCGACCAGGACGCCCGTGTAGGAGCCGGTGGAGAAGCCGAGGACGTCGGGCGAGCCCAGGGCGTTGCGGGTGAGGGTCTGGAAGATCGCGCCCGAGGCGCCGAGCGCCGCGCCGAAGGCGAGGCCCGCGACCACCCGCGGCAGTCGCCACTCGCGCACGATCATCGCGCGCGGGCCATCGCCGCGCAGCGCCTCGAGGAGGCCGCCGAGCGTGCCGTGCGGGGTGTCGGAGAAGATCACGGAGGAGCTTCCCAGGTACAGGGCGAGCAGGGCGATCGCCAGCGTCGCGAAGACCAGGGCACCCAGGACGATGCGGTCCCGGCGGCGCTCGTCGCGTCGGCGCCGGGCGACCGGGTCGGCGGATCCGGAGCGGCCGGCGGGCGCGTCGGGGGAGGCGGACGCGGTGCTCACAGGCCGCTCGCTCGGGTCCGGCGCACGAGCACGATGAGCACGGGGGCGCCGACGACGGCCGCGACGATCCCGGCGGGGACCTCGCTCGGCCAGAGGATCACCCGCGCCAGCACGTCGGCCACGAGCATGACTGCTGCGGAGATCGCCATCGCGAGCGGCAGCAGCCGGCGCTGATCGGGGCCGACGATCCACCGGGCCACGTGCGGGGCCATCAGGCCGACGAAGGAGATCGGTCCGGCCATCACCGTCGCCGCTCCCGCGAGCAGGGTGATCGCGAGCACCATGAGCACACGGATCCGCAGCAGGTGGGCGCCCGCCGCGACCGCGAGGTCGTCGCCGAGGGCCAGCAGGTTCATGCCCGGCGCGAGCAGCAGGGCGAGGACCACGCCGATCGCGAGGAATGGGAGCGCAGGCACCACGAGGGACCATCCGCGCTGGGACAGATCGCCGCTCTCCCAGACCAGCAGGGCCGAGAACCGCTGCGGGTTCGTCAGCCGCATCGCCGAGGTGATGCCGGCGAGGACCGCGCCCAGGGCGACGCCCGCGAGGGTGAGCCGCTCGGGGGAGACCATGCCGCCGGCCGTGCCGATCAGCCACACGGCGACCGTCCCCACGAACGCGCCGAGCAGCGCGAACCAGACGAAGCCCGCCGGCGAGGTGATCCCCAGGACCGTGATCGCCAGGGCGACCGCGAAGGCCGCGCCGGCGTTCAGACCCAGGATCCCCGACTCGGCCATGGGGTTGCGGGTGAGCGACTGGATGAGGCCTCCGGCGAGGCCCAGCGCGGCCCCGGCGAGCAGGGCGATCGCCGTGCGCGGCAGCCGCAGGTCGCTGACGGCCGCGTAGTCCTGGACGCTCAGGCCGAGGGACCCCGCGCGGGCGCCCGATCCGCCGCCGCCGAGGTGGGTGACCGTGTCGAGCAGGACACGCAGCACCGTGCTCGGCGGGACCGGGCGGGACCCGATCGCGAGGGAGGCGACGCACAGCGCCAGCAGGATCACGAGGACCGCGGCGATCAGGAGGGCGGGGCGCGCGCCATGGGTCGCGGGAGCGCGACGCGCCGCGCCGGGGGACGGGTGCCGCCCCGTCCTGTCGGCGGCGCGCTCCGTGGTCCCGCCGCCCGAGCGAGTGGCGTGGCCGCCCGCGCGCGGAGCGCCAGCACCGGAGCGCGGGGCGCGCGCGGAGGGCGCCGCGGCGGGACTGCTCATGGTGCCTCCGGATCGGCGGCGCTCACGCCTCGGGCACCGTCACCTCGCGGGAGGCGATCGGGTCGATGCGGTCCCACAGGATGCGGGACGCGCGGCGGATGCGCGGGTCGGACTGGATGTGACGTGCGGTAAGTGCGCCGTCGGGGACTGGGCGCACAGCTGAGGTGAGTCTAACCTTTGTTATGACTCGCGCCCGACTGCGCGAGCGTCCCCTGTGTCCACTCCCACCCGGAGGCCTCTCGATGCTCACACGCCGTTCCCTCTTCGCGACCGGACTCGCCCTCGGGTCCGTCGGCCTGCTCGCCGCCTGCGGCGGGTCCGACGACTCGAGCTCCTCGGGCTCGGGGTCGGGCTCGGACGCTGGCGGGGCCGACGGCGCGTTCCCCGTCACCATCTCCACCCTGTTCGGTGACGTCGAGGTCTCCGAGAAGCCCACCCGCGTGGTCGCGCTGGGCTGGGGCGACGCGGAGACGGCGCTCTCGCTCGGCGTGCAGCCGGTGGGAGCCTCCGACTGGATCGCCTTCGGCGGCGAGGGCGTCGGGCCCTGGGCCAAGGGCATGTACGACAAGGCCCCCACGATCATCGAGACCCTCGAGCCCGACTTCGAGGCCATCGCCGCGCTCGAGCCGGACCTGATTCTGGACGTCAAGAGCTCGGGCGACAAGGATCGCTACAAGCGCCTCTCCCAGATCGCGACCACCGTGGGCGTCCCGAAGGATGGCGCGAACTATCTGGGCTCCCCGAAGGAGCAGCTCGCGATGATCGGCCGGGCGCTCGGCGCTACCGCGAAGGCCGACGAGCTCCAGAAGGGCCTCGACGAGAAGTTCTCGAAGGTCGCCGACGCGCACCCCGACTGGAAGGGCAAGTCGGTGACGGTCGCGACGAGGACCTCCGAGGGGTGGGGCGCGTACATCGAAGGCGAGACCCGCCTGGGCTTCCTCCAGAACCTCGGATTCACGCAGTCCAAGAAGATCGCGGCGCTGCCCACCGGTGATTCCGGGTTCTCCGTCTCGATCTCTGCTGAGCAGCTCGACGAGCTGGACGCCGACCTCATCGTCGCCTTCCCGATCTACATCGAGACCACCGAGATCACCGACGACAAGCAGTGGAACCAGATCCCCGCCGTGGCCGACGGCCGCGACGTGGTCGTGAACGGCGACCTCCAGAGCGCCTTCTCCCTGGGCACCGTGCTCGCCCAGGAGTACGCGCTCAAGCAGCTCCCCGACAAGATCGAGAAGGCCCTGGGCAGCTGACCCGGCGCCGCGCCCGGCCCGCCGCAGCTCACCGTCGCACAGGGCCCGCTGCGCCCGGCCCGCCGCACCGGCTCGTCGCACCCGACCGTCGCCCCCGACCGTCGATCCGTGGGGGGGGGGGGGGCCGGGGGGGGGGGGGGGCGGGGCGCGCCCCCCCCCCCCCCGGCGGGGGGCCCCCCCCCCGGGGGGCGGTGCCCCCCTTTCCCGCGGGCGGGGGGCCCCGGCCGGCGCGCGGTGCGCCCGGCCGGGCCGCTTCCTGTTTGCTCGCTCACAGGGCGTGGCCTCCGGTTTTGCGCTCGGACCCGAGCGGGGTAATGTTTTTGTTCGTCGGCGCCATTAGCTCAGTTGGTTAGAGCAGCTGACTCTTAATCAGCGGGTCCGGGGTTCGAGTCCCTGATGGCGCACCCGATCGAGAAGCCCCCGTCGCACATGCCGCGGGGGCTTCGTCGTTCCCATCGTCCTCGCGAACCCTGTCCGGGTCGCGTGCACGCCGCTCCCAGCCGCGGATCGGGAGAGCGGTGCAGGATCACTTAGACTCGACCTGCGCAGGCTCGATCCGCTCGAGGGCTCTCGATCCGGACGATCCGCGCACGACGCGACATGCGACCTGCGGAAGGAGATCGGCTGTGAAGATCGCCGTCACCGGTGCCACCGGCGTTCTGGGGCAGGAGGCGGTCGAGGCGCTCGTCTCCGCGGGCCACGAGGTGACGGGGGTGACCCGCCGTGAGCGCGGCATCCCCGTGGTCGAGGGCCGCGGCGCCTCCGCGGTCGTCGCCGATGTCTTCGACGCCGCCGCCCTCGAGGACGTCTTCGCGGGCCACGACGTGGTCGTGAACACCCTCGCCCACGTCCCGAAGGGCATGGCGGCCATGCGCCCGCTGGCCTGGCGCGAGGACGACAAGCTGCACATGGAGGCCTCCGTCGCGATCGCCTCGGCCGCGCAGAAGGCGGGCGTGCAGCGCCTGGTCCAGGAGTCCACGATCTTCCTCTACCCGGACAACGGCGACGAGTGGATCGGCGAGGACGAGCCGCTGTCCGTCCGCAACCAGGCCTTCCGCCCGCGAGTGCGCGAGATGCGCGCGGCCGTCGACTTCGCGACCGGCGGGCGCAGCGCCGTGATCCTGCGCCTCGGCCAGCTCTTCGGCCGCGACCCGCAGACCACGCACACGCTCAAGGCCACCCGCAGCGGCGACCAGATCCTGCTGGGCCGGCCCGAGAGCTACATCACCCTGCTGCACCATCGCGACGCGGGCCGCGCCTTCGTCGCCGCCCTCGGCGCGCGCAGCGGCTTCTACAACGTGGGCGGGGAGCCGATCACCCGCGGCCGCTGGGCCAAGGACCTCGGCACCGAGGCCAAGGCCAAGGGTCCCGCGAAGTTCTACCCCGAGATCGCGCAGGCCGTCGTCGGCACCCGGCTCGACGTCCAGCGCCGCAGCCTGCGCGTGAGCTCCGTGCGCTTCATGTCCGAGACGGGCTGGCGCCCTCTCATCGGCCCCTCGACCCCCGGCTGGTCGCGCATGTGAGGCGAGCCCTCCGGCGACTGTGCCGGGGTGTTCACAGAACCTTCGCACGCCCGGCCCAGGAACCCCGCTCGGGGCGGCGAGGCGCGTGCCAGAATCGACGCATGTCCTCCCTCGACGTCCGTGCAGGTGAGCGTGCAGGTGAGCAGGCCCACCGCAGCGGGCGGGCCCGGGGCGGCGCGCCGTATCCTGGCGCACGGCCGGAGGTCGGCCGGCAACCCACCAGGCAGCGGGGAGAGGCGAGGATGAACCCAGCGCGCACGAGCGTGCACGGTGCGCGCACCGGCATCGGACGGGCCCACGCGAAATCGATCCTGCTGGGCGAGCACGCCGTCGTGTACGGCACGCCCGCGATCGCCGTCCCGTTGCATGCGCTCGACCTCACCGTGCGCGTCACCGAGCGCGCCGACGAACAGCTCCACCTGCGCAGCGCCCTGTTCACCGGCTCCGCGGCCGATGCCCCGCAGCGCCTGCACCCCCTGGTCACCGCGATCCACGCTGCCCTCGCGCTCACCACCTCGGCGCCGATCGGCCTGGACGTCGAGATCGACTCGGCGATCCCCTTCGAGCGCGGGCTCGGCTCGAGCGCGGCCGTGGCCGCCGGCATCGCCCGCGCGATCGGCGACCTCACCGAGACGCCCCTGGATCCCGAGGTCGTCCACGACGTCGTCATGGCCGCCGAGACCATCGCCCACGGCCGCTCGAGCGGACTGGACGGCAGGGCCGTCGCGTCCGACGTGCCCATCCGCTTCCGCGGCGGGGAGGTCACCCCCGTCCCCGTCGGCGCGCCGCTCACCTTCGTCCTCGCCGACAGCGGCCACGAGGGCTCGACCGCGGAGGCCGTCGGCGCGGTCCGCGAGCTGCGCGAGACCTTCCCGAGCCGTGTCGACGGGATCATCGGCCGCCTGGGCGGCATCGTCGAGGAGTCCCTCGACCGCTTCGCCACCGGCGACGTCCCCGCGCTCGGCGCGCTCATGGACGAGGCGCACTCCCTGCTCACCGAGCTCGAGGTGTCCGATGCGACCCTCGACCGCCTCGTCGGCGCGGCCCGCGGGGCCGGCGCGGCGGGCGCGAAGCTCACCGGGGGAGGGCGCGGAGGCTGCGTGCTCGCCCTCGCTCCCGACGCGGCCCGCGCCGCGGACCTTGAGACGATGCTGCGGGACGCCGGCGCGACCCGCACCTGGCAGACCACGGTGGAGACCGCATGAGAACGGCGACAGCGCGCGCGCACCCGAACATCGCGCTCGTGAAGTACTGGGGCAAGGCCGACGAGGAGCTCATCCTCCCCGTCGCCGGCAGCATGTCCATGACCCTCGACGCCTTCGCCACGACGACCACGGTGACTCTGGACCCGGAGGCCGACGAGGACTCCTTCGTCCTCAACGGCACGCAGGCGACCGGAACGGCCCTCGCCCGGACCACGCGGTTCCTCGACCACGTGCGCGAGCTCTCCGGCTCGAGCGAGCGTGCGCGCGTGGACTCGGTGAACGAGGCGCCCACCGCCGCGGGCCTCGCCTCCTCCGCCTCGGGATTCGCAGCCCTCGCCCTCGCCGCCTCCCGCGCCTTCGGGCTCGCGCTCGACGAGCGCGCGCTCAGCCGCCTGGCCCGCCGCGGCTCCGGCTCGGCCTGCCGCTCCGTCGTCGACCGCTATGCGGTCTGGCACGCGGGGACCGACGACGAGACCTCCTACGCCGAGCAGATCGACGCCCCGGACCTGCGCCTGGTGATCGTCACGGTCGACGGCGCACAGAAGGCCGTCTCGAGCCGCGAGGGCATGCGCCGCACGGCCGCGACCTCGCCGTTCTACGACGCCTGGATCACCTCGACCGCCCGCACCCTCGAGGAGATGGTGTGCGCGTGCGGCGCCGGGGACCTCACCCGGATCGGCGAGATCACCGAGTCCCATGCCCTGCGCATGCACGCCGTCATCGCCTCGAGCGAGCCGCCCGTGCGGTACCTCGCGCCCGCGAGCGTGGCCGTCTTCGACACCGCCGCCGCGCTGCGGGCCCAGGGCGTCGTCGCCCACCCCACCGCCGATGCCGGCCCCAACGTGTGCGTGCTGACCACGCCCGCGGACGCCGAGACGGTCGCCCGGGCGGTCTCCGCGCACGGCAGCGTCCGGATCGTCGGCCCCGGGCCCGGCGCGCACCTCGTGGACGCGACGGTCGATGCGGCCGAGACGGACGGGAGCGAGCGATGATCGAGACCCGCGCCCCCGGCAAGCTCTACATCGCCGGCGAGTACGCCGTGGTCGAGCCCGGCCATCCCGCGATCCTCGTGGCCGTCGACCGCTACCTCACCGTGCGCCTCACCGAGGCGATCGGCATGGGACGCGTCCACTCGAGCCGCTACGGGCACGGCCCCGTGACCTGGGTGCGCGACGCCGACGGCGACACCATCGTGGTGGACCACAGCCCCTTCGACTACGTCACCGCGGCGATCACGATCCTCGAGCGCCTGCGCTCCGAGCGGGGACTCGACCCGCGCTACTTCGACCTGCACATCGACTCCGAGCTGGACGACTCCAGCGGTCGCAAGTTCGGGCTGGGGTCCTCGGCCGCCGTCACCGTCGCCGTCGTCGACGCGCTCGATCGGTTCTACGGACTCGGGCTCACCGCGATGGAGCGCTTCCGCCTCGCGCTGCTCGCGACCATCCACGTCGCCCCGAAGGCCTCCGGCGGAGACCTCGCGGCCTCGACCTTCGGCGGGTGGATCGCCTACACCGCGCCCGACCGGGCGCGGCTGCTCGCCCTCAGCGACGCCGTCCCGGTGGCGGAGGTGCTCACCGCCCCCGAATGGGACGTGTGCACGGTGCGTCCGCTGCCGGACCTCACCGCGCTGCGCCTGCTCGTGGGCTGGACCGGCTCTCCCGCCTCGACCGAGAGGCTCGTGGACCGGGTGCGCATGAGCGAGGACGACCTCGACGCGCACTACGCCCGGTTCCTCGACGACTCCCGCACCGCCGTCGAGGAGCTCGTCGCCGCCTGGGACAGCGACCCCGCGACGATGCTCGAGATCATCCGCCGCTGCCGCCGCCTGCTCCAGAAGCTCGGACGCCTGCGCGGCACCACCATCGAGACCGACCAGCTGCGCACCCTGTGCGACCTCTCCGAGGCCAGCGGCGCCGCCGGCAAGCCCTCCGGGGCGGGCGGCGGCGACTGCGGCATCATGCTCCTGCCCGGCGACGTGAGCGACGACGCGGTGCTCGCCACCTGGCGCGAGCACGACATCCTGCGCCTCGATCTGCGCCCCCACCTCCCGCAGACCGCGGACACCGCGGGGGCCGTGCGATGAGCGCGGGGACCGACGGGCCGAGGCCCGACGCCGACGCCGCGGGACGCCGCGAGCGCAAGGAGGACCACGTGCGCCTCGCCACCGCGCAGTGGCAGGGTGGGAAGCGCACCACCGAGTTCGACGATCTCGAGTTTCTCCACCACGCGCTCGGCGGGGTCAGCCTGCCGGAGGTCGACCTCGGCATCGAGCTGTTCGGCCGCACCGTGGCGGCCCCGTTCTACATCAACGGCATGACCGGCGGCACGGAGTCCACCGGGCGCATCAACCAGCAGCTCGCGATCGCCGCGCGCGAGACCGGCACCGCCATGGGCTGCGGCTCCGTCTCCATCGCCCTCGAGGACGAGTCCGCCGCGGACGCCTTCCGCGTGATCCGCCGCGAGAACCCCGACGGCCTCGTGATGGCGAACATCGGCGTGGGCCGCAGCGTCGAGGACGCCCGCCGCGCCGTCGACCTGCTGCAGGCCGACGTCCTCCAGGTGCACGTCAACGCCGTGCAGGAGACCGTCATGCCCGAGGGCAGCCCGGACTTCTCCTCGTGGCTGCGGGGCATCGAGCAGATCGTGGCGGCGCTCGAGGTGCCGGTGCTCGTGAAGGAGGTCGGCTTCGGGCTCAGCGCCCGCACCCTCGCCGACCTCGCATCCATCGGCGTGGCCTGGGCCGACGTCTCAGGACGCGGCGGCACGGACTTCCTCGCCATCGAGAACGACCGCCGCCCCGGCCGCGACTACTCGTATCTCACCGGCTTCGGCCAGTCCGCGCCCGCCGCGCTGCTGGACGCCCGCGCCCACCAGGGCGAGCTGGGCGGGATGACGCTGCTCGCCTCCGGCGGTGTCCGCGACCCCCTCGACGTCGTCAAGGCCCTCGCGCTCGGCGCCCGCGCCGTCGGCGTCGCCGGCTCCTTCCTCAAGGCCGTGGTCGAGGGCGGGCCCGAAGGGCTCGTCGAGCTCATCGGCTCCTGGCAGCACCACACCCGCGAGCTCGCGGCCCTGCTCGGCGCCCGCACGGCAGCGGGCCTCACGGGCACCGATGTGCTCGTGCGCGGGCGCCTGCGCGAGTTCTGCACCCTGCGCGGCATCGACGCGGGCGCCTTCGCGCACCGCTCCGCCCGCGCCACCGACGATCCCTCCGACCCCCAGGAGCAGCGATGAGCACCGAGCCCGAACCCACCGCATCCGCCACCACTGCATCTGCCCCCGCTGCGCCCGCGCCCACCACGCAGATCCCCACCCGCTGGGTCGGCCCCCTGCGGATGAGCGGCAACGCCGTCGAGGGGGAGATCGAGGTGCCGCTCGCGACCTACGAGACCCCGCTGTGGCCGTCCGTCGGCCGCGGGGCGCGGATCTCCCGGCTGGTCGAGGGCGGCATCCGCGCGACCGTGCTGGAGGAGCGGATGACCCGCTCCACGCTGTTCGTCGCTCCCGACGCGGCGACCGCCTTCGAGGCGTCGAAGGTCATCGCCGAGCGCGTCGACGAGCTGCGCGAGGTCGTCTCCTCGGGGTCCCGCTTCGCCCGTCTCGAGGATATCCACCCCGAGATCGTCGGGAACCTGCTGTTCACGCGCTTCGCGCTCACCACGGGCGACGCCTCGGGCCACAACATGGTCACGCAGGCCTCCGAGCAGCTCATGGAGCGGATCCTCTCCTGGGACCTGGGGATCGAGTACGGATCGATCTCCGGGAACTTCTGCTCGGACAAGAAGGCCACCGCCGTCAACGGCGTCCTGGGCCGCGGCCGCAGCGTCGTCGCCGAGATCCTCATCCCGCACGAGACCGTCGAGAAGCAGCTGCGCTCGACCGCCGAGCGGATCACCGACCTGGTGGTGCGCAAGGACTGGATCGGGTCCACGATCGCCGGCGCCCTGCGCTCGGCCAATGCGCACTACGCGAACATGCTGCTCGCCTTCTACCTCGCGACCGGGCAGGACGCCGCGAACATCGTCGAGGGCTCCCAGGGATTCACCCACGCCGAGGTCCGCGAGGAGGGGCTGTACTTCTCGTGCACGCTCCCGCACCTGATCGTCGGCACCGTGGGCAACGGCAAGGACCTCCCGCACGTCGACTACGCGATGGAGCGCCTCGGCTGCCGCGAGGAGCGCGAGCCCGGCGCGAACTCGCGCCGGCTGGCGGCGCTGATCGCCGCGAGCGTGCTCTGCGGCGAGCTCTCGCTGCTGGCCGCCCAGACCAACCAGGGTGAGCTGATGACGGCCCATCGTCGCCTCGAGCGGAGGAAGGCACCGCGCTCATGACCAGCACCGGAGAATCCACCAGCACCAGCATCGGCATCGAGGACCTCGAGCTCGCCGCCTCCCATCACGTCCTGGACCTCGGCGCGCTCGCCGAGGCGCGCGGCGTCGACCCTGCGAAGTACACGCGCGGCATCGGCCTGGACGAGATGGGCGTGGTCGCGGCCGACGAGGACGTAGTCTCCCTGGGCGCCTCCGCCGCCTCGCGGCTGCTCGCGCGCACCGGGACCGAGGGCCTGCGCACCGTGCTGTTCGCGACCGAGTCCGGCGTGGACCAGTCCAAGTCCGGTGCGGTGATCGTCCACGGACTGCTCGGCCTGCCGAGCTCGGTGCGCTCCGTCGAGCTCAAGCAGGCCTGCTACGCGGGCGCGGCCGCCGTGCAGACGGCCATCGGTATCGTGGCCCGTCGGCCCCAGGAGAAGGTCCTCGTGATCGCCGCCGACGTCGCCCGCTACGGCCTGGGCACCTCCGGCGAGCCCACCCAGGGCGCCGGCGCCGTCGCGCTGCTGATCGCCGCCGACCCGGCGCTCCTCGCGATCGACCCCGTCTCCGGCGTCTACTCGGCCGACGTCGACGACTTCTGGCGCCCGAACGACTCCACGACCGCGCTGGTGAACGGCAGGCTCTCGATCAGCGCCTACAAGAACGCGCTGCTGGGAGCGTGGGACGACCTGCAGGCGCAGGGCGGCCCCGGCGTCGACGAGCTCGACGCCGTGGTCTACCACCAGCCCTTCACGAAGATGGCCGTCAAGGCGCAGCGCTTCCTCGACCAGCACACCGGCGGCCGTCTCGACCCCGAGGCGCTCGAGCAGGGCGCCGTCTACGACCGCCGTCTCGGCAACACCTACACCGCCTCGCTGTGGGCGGGCCTCGCCGCGCTGCTGGACCACCGCGACGGGCTCGGGGGTCGACGGATCGGCCTGTTCAGCTACGGCTCCGGCAGTGCGGGGGAGATGCTCACCGGCACCGTCCAGCCCGGGTACGCACGTCCCGAGCGGGCCGCGGCGACTCGAGCGGCCCTGGATGAGCGCGTCCCCGTGACCGTCGCCGAGTACGAGGAGCTGCACGAGCGCCTGCTGGGCAGCGACGAGGACGTCGAGACCCCGCGCGTGACCACGGCGCCGTTCCGCTTCGCGGGCGTCCAGGAGGGCGCGCGGAAGTACGTGGCGACCGCCTAGACCGTCCGCTTCCCGACGGAGGACTGGAAGCGGAGCAGGTAGCCGTCGGGATCCTGGACCAGGAACTGCACGACTCCCGCCTCCTGCACTCCCATGCGGTACCAGCGGGTCTCGGGAGGGAGGAACAGCTCCACGCCGCGCCTCACCAGGCGTTGCGCCAGCGACTCCGCGTCCGGGACGCCGATCTGCAGGTTGATGCCCCGGCCCAGCGGGGGATCGAGCCGCCCGGTGACCCAGTCGCGGCCGATGCCGCGCTGATCGAGCATGACGTGGGCGCTCGCCAGCTCGAGGTAGGCGAAGCCCTCCTCGGGGCGCGCATAGCGGACGGAGAAGCCGCACTCCTCGACCCAGAAGCGCAGACTGCGCGTGAGGTCCTCGACCATGAGCTCCGGGACCAAGGCGGGGGAGGTGTCCATCGGGGCATCCTCCCACCTGCCCAGGCCCCGGAGGGGCGGTGGTTCCGCGCGCCTCAGGCGTCCTTGTGCTGGACCAGCGCGCGCTGCACGCCGGTGCGCTTCGAACGGGGCACCAGGACGTTCTCGTCGAAGTGGCCCACGCCGATGAACGAGATGAAGACCTCGTGGTCCGGGATGTCGATGAGCTCGCGGATCTTGGTCTCCTTCTCCGTGCCCATCGCCGTGTTCAGCGGCACCGAGCCCAGACCCACCTGCGTGAGCCCCAGCAGCAGCGACATCATGAACAGCCCGCCGTCCACGAACGGCTGATTGCGCTCGGGCGCGAAGAGGAACGCGTCCAGGTCCGCGGAGACCAGCAGCAGCCTGGGCGGCATCTCGTAGCCGGCGAAGCCGCCCTGGATGTCCAGCACCTTCTTGATGACGTCGGGGTCCTCGAACTGGTGGACCCTCGCGCCCTGGCGGTTGCAGACCGAGGGCGACTGCATCGCGATCTGCACCGCGCGCGCGATCTCCTCGTCCTTCACGGGCTCGGAGGTGTACTCGCGCACGCTGCGGCGGCCGTAGACCACGTCCAGGAAGCTGCGCTCCGCGTCCTCGTTCTCCACCTCGCCGACGAGCTCCCGGACCTGCCCGGCCGGCAGCACGCCGCCCTCGGAATGGGTGGTGCCGTCGATGAGTGCCTGGGCTGCCTCGGAGAACAGCTGACGGAAGTGCGAGACGTCGGTGCCGAGCTGATCATGGCGATCGAAGTAGGCCTTCATCACGGCGGCCGAGCTCTGCAGGAACTCGTCCGAGGTGTCACGATCCGCGGCGAGCCAGGCGTTCATCTCCTTGGCGAGGCCCGGGACCGCGCGGCCGCCGAAGCCGGGTCGGAAGTTGCTGCGGCTCAGCCCCTTCTCGATGGCGTGCGCGTGGAAGATCATCCGCGCCTGGGCGCCGGAGACCCCGTCGGCCGAGCGGGCGTGGCCGAAGGAGCGCACCTGGCGCTCGGAGTCCTTGAGCGCGAGCGCCTTCGCCTGGGCGGAGAAGCCGCCCGCGGGGGCGCCGCCCTTGCGCTTGGCCGGGGCCTGCGCGGCGAGGGCGCCGGTGGGGATCCGCTCGATCTCGATGCTGCGGATGTCGGCCCCGGCACGGCGGCCGGTGAAGTGCACGCCGCCGAGCATGAACTGGGTGAACCCGGGCTCGGAGACCGTGAAGGTGAGCGTGTCGGTGCGGGCCTGGCCGCGTGCGCCCTCGACGTTCACGGCGCCGACGACGCGGAAGCGCGTCGACTCGGGGTTGCGCACGTGGATGTTGACCTTCTTGGCGTCGGTAGTCGGCGTCCAATCGATGCGCAGCTGGTAGGCCGAGCCCGCGACGAGCGGCTCCGGCAGATCGGTCCACACCAGGTTGCCCAGCACGGCGCCGTCGCGAGCCACCCGCAGGCGGGTCTGCTTCCCGCGACGGGCGATCTTCCAGCCGGAGCCGCCGGTCGCGAACTCCGGCGCCGTGAGCGTGAGCTTCTGGCGCGGGTAGAGCGCGGCGGAGCCGGTGGTGCTCGGGTCCAGCGCGTCCTTCAGCCAAGCCATCGAGGACTCGCGGCCGGAGCTGATGTAGTCGCGGGCGGTCGAGTAGTCGATCTCGCGGGTGACGTTCGGGTTCGCGGCGATGTCCTCGTGGGAGTCGGTCTCGCGCACGCGCCGCGTCTCGTCGAAGCCGAGCGAGCTCATGAGGTTCTTGAAGCGGTCCGCACCGCGCTTGGTGTTGAAGATCGAGGAGAAGGGCTTCTCGAAGATCGCCGCGAAGGCGGAGCCGTGGAAGCTGTCGGTGACGACGTACTCCGCGTCCTGGTAGGTGCGCAGGAAGTTCTCCGGACGGTCCTCGTCGAGGATCTGGGCGCGCGGCTCGTCGGCCCACAGGGTCCGGCAGTGCTCGATGCCGTCGTCAGGGTTCGGGATCACGCGGATGATCTCGAGGCCGAGCTTGTCCGCGATGCCCTGCGCGACGGCCTTCTTCTCCTCGGTCGGGTCGAGGAAGAACACGCTGAGGTACTCGCCCTCGGGGGCGACCGTGGCCTTCGCGGCGAGCTCGTCGTAGTGCTCGCGGGGGAGCAGGAAGACCGGGTCGACGACCAGCGAGGCCTTCGCGCCGAAGATGTCGCGCGCGGTGTCCACCGCATAGCCCTCGCGCACGGAGATCGCCTTGAAGCGCTGCAGCTGCGCGGCGTGGGTGGCGATGAACTCGGGCGTGAACTTCTTCGTGCCGCGGTTCCCGAAGGAGGTGCCGTAGGCGACGCGGTTGTTCTGCTCGGAGACGAAGTCCAGGAAGAGATCGCTGTTCACGCGGCCGATCAGCGGGTTCCACAGCTGATCGCTGCCCACCACGAAGGTGCGCGCGCGCTCGTTCAGGCGCGGCAGCTCGGTGAAGTGCATCTGCTGGGTGGTGTGGTAGCCGACGCGCTCGGCGAACTGCATCGAGACGATGTCGTCCGGCCACTCGACACGGAAGCCGTTGTAGCCCAGGGGCTCGTGGACCATGAGCACCGAGTGGCCGAGGTTCTCGATCGCTCGGTTCAGGCCGTAGTACGTGAGGATCGACCCGTAGTTCTTCCCGTACCACCAACCGCACACGGCGACGTCGAATGTCTGCTTCGGATCGGTCATCTGGTGAATCCTTGCCTCTCATCGCTTGCTGCAGGAGGTGACGCCTGGAGTCTGTGATGCATTTCGTGCGTGTGCCCGTGAATTCGATGCGTTCGTTGTTCCGGGCGGGCGACCGAAATGCTTGCGGCGAGTCTAGCCCAGCATCGCCGCGGGAAATCGGTCGTGTCGCGTCGGTGTGTTGGCGAGATCCCGCAGGCCGACGGGGGCCACCGCGGCGGACGGGCGGCGAGGGCGGGGTGCGGGGCCGGTGATCGCGGGGCGGGCCGCCGTCGGGTGCGGTGGGCGAACGCGGTATCACCCCAGGTGAGGAACATCGGCGGCCATGGCGTGCAGGTCGCGGCGTCGCGACCCGGCATCGACGGGTGCTGGTTTCTGGCCCGGCGAGGTGCGCGGAACAGGCTCGGACGGGGATCCGTGGTCGACTTCACCGGCTGAGGGAACGGGCACGGTACGTCAGGTGTACGGGCGGTGAACGGAATGCGGACGAACGGTAAGTGAATTGACGGGAGATATGGAGGAAGAATAAAGCCCGGGTGAGGGCGGATCGCGGTGCGCACGCGGGTCGAGGGGTTCGGAGAATGGGTGCGGGGTATCTCCCGCGCAACGATCATGAATCCAATCCATCGAGATTCGAATGATTCCCGGGCAGCGGCGGGCAGTGGCGGGCTGCAGTGGGAGGCGGGAGAGGCGGCGTCGCATGAGAGCGGGGTGCGGTGCGGCGGGTGCATCGGCTCGCTGGGCGCCGCTGGTGTCAACGACGATGTCCGGATAACCCTCCGGACAGAAAAAACGCCCTGTCACCAGGGCGTTTCTTGGGGTGATCGACGGGATTTGAACCCGCGACCGCCTGGACCACAACCAGGAGCTCTACCTACTGAGCTACGACCACCATGTGCGCTCCGAGGACCGCAACGAGAAGCAAGCATACCGGGCGTCGGCCCTGCTCCGCACCCTCGGACGGGGGTTCTCGCTGTGAGACGCCTTGCACTTCGCCGGCACGGCAGACTGGGGCATCGGTCCGGAGGACTCCGGGCCCGATGGAGCAGTCGGCCCACGAGCCGGCGGACAGACGAGGGGGAGCACACATGGGAGCGGTCGACGGGGGAGGATTCGCAGGGTGGGAGATCCTCATGCTGCTGGTCTTCGTGATGTTCTGGGTGACGGTCGCTGTCGTCGCGTACTGGGTGATCCGGTCCGCGGTGCGCGCGGGCGTGATCGAGGCCCACCGTCGGCTCGATGCCGAGAGGGATGCGGCCGCCCATCGCGGGGTGAGGCCGGCCCTGTCGCAGAGGCCCGAAAAGCAGGAGCCGGATCCCGCCTCGTCATGACAGGCTCGCCGCATGCTCCTGCTCGTGACCGGCTCCAGCTGCTCCGGGAAGACCACGGCGGCCTTCTCGTGCGCTGATCTTCCGCGCCTCGTGGTCCACGACAGCGACGAGCGCGGCGTGCCGAGCGATGCCGACACCGCCTGGCGCCAGCGCGAACTGCGCTGGTGGGTGCGCGAGGCGATCCGGCTCGAGGAACACGGTGTGGACCTGCTGCTCACGGGCCAGTCGCCGATCGGCGAACTGCTGGCGGTCCCGGAAGTCGCAGACCTGCGCGCGGCGGTGTGCCTCCTCGACGTCGCGGACGAGGTGCGCCGACGCCGATTGGCGGCCCGTGATCCCGGGACGTGGTCGCCGACGCAGGTCGACGCGTTCCTGGGATGGGCTCGCTGGCACCGGCGGCACGCCGCGGACCCCGCCCACGCCCCCGAGGTGATCGTCGCGACGGGCGAGCCGGGCATGCGATGGGAGCGCTGGCTGCCTCCCGCCGGGAGGCCGCGCGCGTGGCAGGTCGAGGTCATCGACACGACCGGGACACCCGTCGTGGACACGGTCTCGCGGCTGCGGGAGTGGATCTCGAGGAGCCGCGGGCCGTCGTCAGCGCATGATGCGCTTGCCCGCGGGCCGATGGGGGAGAACAGTGGGGGCATGATCATCGCCTTCTCCGTCCAGCCCACCGGTGAGCCCTCCGATCCCGGCCTCACCCGCGACCTCGCCGAGGGATCCGACGCCGCGAGCGTCCACGACGCCGTCGCCGCCGCCGTCCGCGTGGTCCGGGAGTCCGGGCTCCCGAACCGCACCAGCTCGATGTTCACCGAGATCGAGGGCGACTGGGACGAGGTGATGGACGTCGTGCGACGCGCGACGGCCGAGGCCGGCCGCTTCGGCTCGCGCGTCTCCCTCGTGCTCAAGGCCGATATCCGCCCCGGGCACGAGGGCGAGCTCGACGGGAAGATCGAGCGCCTCGACGCCGCCCTCGACCGGGGCTGAGGGCGGCGCCGCATGTGAGGGCGGCGCCGCCAGGCTGAATCAGCCGATCTCGTCGACCAGGCCGTCGCGGACCGCGGCGGCCATGGTCGGGGTGACGGGCAGTCGCGGGATGAGCGTGGCCTGGTAGGCGTGGTAGATGTCCGGCTTGCCCTCCCAGGTGCGCGCCTGGGGCTGGTTGCGCCGGTCCAGCTCGTGGTGCCAGCTGCCCCGCTCGGGATCCAGCAGGAACTCGCTGACGTACTCCCACCAGGCCTGGTAGCGGTCGGCCCACTTCCGGTCGCCCGTCACCTGGAACATCGCGGCCGCGGCGGCGGTCGCCTCGGCGGCGACCCAGTGCATGCGCTCGTGCACCACGGGCGTGCCGTCCCAGTCCACCGTGTAGGGGAAGCCGGGCTCGCCGTCCATGCCGAAGGCGTCGTCGGCCCTGCCCATGAGGGCGTTCGCGGCCTCGAGCATCCACTCGGGTGCCTCGCCGTCCTTCGCGAGCAGCGCGGCGCGCCCGTGCAGCACCAGGCGGGACCACTCGAGCCAATGGCCGACGGTCGCGCCGTAGGGGCGGAACGGGTCGGCCGGCTTGTCCTCGTTGTAGTCGAGGATCGGGTTCCACGAGGTGTCGAAGTGCTCCGGCAGCAGCCAGTCCTGCTCGCGCGCGAACTCGTCGATCGCCCGGGTCATGATGCCCACGGCCCGGTCCAGCCAGCGGCGCTCCCCGGTGACGTCGGCCGCGGCGAGCAGGGCCTCGGTCGTGTGCATGTTCGCGTTGATGCCCCGGTACTCCTCGCAGACGGCGAAGGCGCGGTCGAAGGTGTCCACGCTCATCCCCGCCTCCTCGTCGTAGAACTTCTCGTCGAGGACGCCCAGGGCCTCCTCGAGCAGCTCCGCGGCGTGCGGGCGTCCGGCGGCGGTCGCGGAGGCGGCCGCGAGCACCACGAACGCGTGCGCGTAGGCCTCCTTGGCGTCGTCGATGACGGTCTCCCCGGCGATCTTCGAGAACCAGCCGCCGTGCTCCTCGTCCCTGAAGACGGTGCGCAGGGACTCGATGCCGTGGTCCACGAAGCGCCCGTACTCGGGGCTGCCCAGCATCGTGGCGAGCGCGAAGCAGTGGGTCATGCGGCAGGTCACCCAGAGCTCGGCCGGCTTGTCGCCGTCGAGCTCGCCGTCCTCGTCGAGCCATCCGAAGCCGCCGTCCTCCCGCAGCGACTCGGCGCCGAAGACGAGCAGCTCCTCGCCCTCGGAGTCCAGCCAGGTGCGATGGGTGGCGCGCTGCAGCCAGGGCACCGCCGGTGCGGAGGAGCCCGCGGCGCCTGCGGCCGCGTCGTCGGACCCGTCGGCGCTCTCGCCGTCGGCCGTGAGCTCGAAGGTGCGCGCGGCGGCCTGGGCCTGCGCGGTCGTCGGCCCCGGGTCGGCCACGAACAGCACCTCGCGGTAGTACTTGAGCTCCTGGATGGACTCGCGGATGTCGGCGAGGGCGCGGTGGCCCCCGTGCTTGGCGGGCGTGTTGTAGAAGACGCGGGGGAACCAGCGCTTGGCGAGCTCCTTGAGGCTCGAGACGTCGATCGTGCGATAGGAGAGCCAGGCTGCGAACTCCGGCACGTCCTTGTCGAGGAACACGCGGTCGGTGCCCACGGAGTTGCCCGCGAGCGGCGCCTTGCCGGCCTCCGGGCAGTGCTCGCGCACGTAGGCCAGGCACTGCTCCTGCGCGGCCTCGAGGGTGATGCCCGCGTCCAGCTCCTCCAGCAGCCCGGAGTTCGTGTGCATGGTGCGCACGAAGTCGCCCATCTGCTCCAGCGCCTCGGCCGGGGGCCTGACGACCACGTCCACGCCCTCCCCGAGGATGTTGAGGTCACCATCGGTGACCAGGACGGCGATCTCGACGAGCGCGTCCTTCTCCTTGTCCAGTCCGGTCATCTCGCAGTCGACCCAGACGATGCGGTCGGCGGTTCCACGGTTCGAAGTGCTCACGTGGCAAGGGTAGTCGCCGCGGACGGCGCCGCGGCCCCGTCGGCGGCTCTGGAATACTGGCGAGCCGGACACGGGGTGCGCCGCGCGCGCTGAGATCACACCCGTGGAACCTGATGCAGTTCGCACTGACGAAGGGATGTCCGCCATGCGGTCACGTCTGCCCGAGAGCCCGACCACGACCGCCGCCGCGGCCCACCCGCCGCCGGCGGGGCCGACGCCGCAGCTGCCGCCCGAGGGCCGCGCCGCACTGCGCGCCGGGGTGGTCGGCAACTTCATCGACAACGTCCACGTGTTCCTGCCGCTCACCGCGCTGACCCCGGCGCTCGCCGTCGTCGCGGGCCCGGGGATCGCCGCCACCACGGGAGCGATCGTGGTCATCGCGATGATGCTGGGCAGGCCCGTCGGCGGCATGGTCTTCGGCAGGATCTCGGACCGCCTGGGGCGCACGCGCACCACGAAGGTCGCGATCACCGGCACGGCCGCCTGCGCCCTGCTGATCGCCGCCTTGCCCACCCATGAGCTGCTGGGTGCGGGGACGATCGGTCTGATCCTCTGCCTGCGCTTCCTCGGCGGGATCTTCGTGGCCGGCGAGTACTCGGCCGCGATCCCCCTGGCCATGGAATGGTCGGCCCCGCGACGGCGCGGCATCATGAGCGGGCTCATCCTCTCGATGGCGCCGTGGGCGCAGGCCGCGATCGCCTTCGCGACCGCCGCGCTGCTGCTGGTCCTGGGGCCCGACGCCTATGCCGCCTGGGGCTGGCGCGCGCTGTTCGTGCTCGGGGCGCTCGCCTCCCTCGGCATGCTGGTCTACTACCGACGGCGCGTGGTCGACGCGCCGATCGCCCGGCGCGAGCGCGAGCGGCCCCAGGGGCCCGAGCCGAAGGACGAGCCCGCCGTCACGGGCATCGCGGCCATGCTGCGCGGACGCTGGGCGTGCGCCTTCTGGCAGGTCTTCACCCTGATGACGGGGCTGTGGCTGCTCACGAACACGACCGTCATCATGCTCACCGCCCAGCTCGGCGAGGACACGGGCCTTCCGGCGACCAGCGTCTCGGTCGCGATGGGCATCGCCTCATGCGCGCAGGCGCTCGCGATGGCGCTCGCCGGGCATCTCTCCACGAGCACCGGCAGGCGCCGACTGCTCATCGGGTGGGGGATCGCGGCGACCGTGCTGGGCCCGGTGCTGTGGTGGACGGCGGTGGGCTCGAGCACTCTGGCCGGTGCGGCCGTGCTCGCCGCGGCGCTCCAGGTCGTCACCGTCGCCGCGTACGGGCCGGTCTCCGCCTACCTCTCCGAGCGCTTCCCGACGTCGGTGCGGTCCACGGGCTACGGGATGGGCTACAGCCTCTCGCTGATCCTTCCCGCGCTCTACCCGTTCTACCTGCCCTGGCTCTCGGCGCTGCTCGGGCCGCGCGCCGCGGTGCTCGCGCTGCTCGTGCTCGGCGGGATCCTCCTCGTCCTCGGCGCGGCGCTCGGGCCGCGGCTGTCGGCGGTTGAGATCGATCGGGACCTCGATGCCGTTGCCTCACGGGACGGCCGCGGGAGTGGGCGATGAGCCACGACGAGCATCCGCACGAGCACGGCGACGATGCGGACCTGCGCGCGGTCGCCCCGGTGATCGCCGAGGTGCGCCGGTGCCCGCCGCTCGTCCACTGCCTCACCGCGACGGTGTCGATGGGCATCGTGGCGGACGGGCTGCTCGCCGCCGGCGCGCGCCCGATGATGACGGAGACGGAGGCCGAGGCGCCCGTGGTCACCGGAGCGGCCGACGCGCTGCTGGTGAACCTCGGGACCCTCAGCACCGATGCGATGTCGGGCATTCCCGCGACCGTGGCCGCGAGCATCGCGGCCGGTCACCCCTGGGTGCTCGATCCGACCGCGATCGGGCGCGCGCCCGTGCGCACGGCCCTCGCCCGCGAGCTCGTGGGGCTGCGTCCGGACGTGGTGCGCGGGAACGCCTCGGAGGTCCTCGCGCTGCGCGGAGGGTCCGGCGGACGCGGGGCCGACGCGAGCGACGGAATTGAGAGCGCTCGGGGCGCCGCCCGCGAGATCGTCGCCCTCACCGGCGGGGCGGTGGCCGTCTCGGGTCCCGTCGACCGGATCGTCGGTGCAGGTGCAGGTGCAGGTGCAGGTGCAGGTGCAGGTGCAGGAACGGGTGATTCCGATGAGGACGGCACACCGGGGATCGAGGTCCGACGGGGCCATCCGCTGCTCACGCGCGTGACCGGCACCGGCTGCCTGCTCGGGGCGCTCACCGCCGCGTGCCTCGTCGCGGTGGAGAGGATCGGGCCCCCCGATCCGCCCGTCGGGCCATCGGACCTCGCAGCTCGTGTCGCTCGCGCCGCACACGCCGCACACGCCGCGACCGTGTGGCTCGACGTCGCGGGGGAGCGCGCCGCTCGGTGCGCGCCGCGGCCCGGTGCCTTTCGCACCGCCCTGCTCGATGCCCTGGACGAGATCGGCGAGCACGCCCTGCAGACCGCCGAGGAGGACCGATGACCCTGCCCCATGATCACCATCGGGACCACGGCCACGACTACGCCCACGACCACCCGGGCCTGGACGGAGACGGGGCGGCCCCGGCGCCGCTCGACCTGCGCTGCTACCTCGTGACCTCCGGGAGCGACCGCCGCACCGTGGAGACCGCGGCTGCCGCCGCCGCGGCCGGCGCGGGCATCGTCCAGGTCCGTGCGAAGGGGCTCGAGGCCCGTGAGCTGCTCGGTCTCGTGACCGCGGTGGCCCGTGCGGTCGGCTCCGTCGCTCCCGCGTGCCGGGTCCTGGTCGACGACCGGGCGGACGTCGCCTTCGCCGCCCGGGCGCGCGGCGCGCACGTGCACGGCGTCCACCTCGGCCAGGACGACCTGCCCGTCACCGCGGCTCGCGCGCTGCTGGGCCCGGACGCGATCATCGGGCTGACCACGGGCACCCTCGACCTCGTGAAGTCCGCCGAGGCGCAGGCGGAGCTGCTGGACTACGTGGGCGCCGGTCCCTTCCGGCCCACGCCCACGAAGGACTCGGGTCGCACGCCGCTGGGCATCGACGGCTACCGGACGCTGCTCGCGAACACGCGCCTGCCGATCGTCGCGATCGGCGACGTGACGCCCGCCGACGTCCCCGCGCTCGCCGCGACCGGTGTCGCCGGGGTCGCCCTGGTGCGCGCGATCATGGGCGCGAGCGACCCCGCGGCCGTGATCCGCGAGGTGCTGGCCGGGTTAGAGAGCGATCAGGGACCGGCGTCACGAGGTGCCCCACGACAGATGTCCTGACCTCGCACGGACCCGGGGACGGCGGGCGCCGACCCTGGTAGACCGTCGGCATGGATACGGATCTGAGCCAGCTCGCGACCGTCAACCACCACGGCTTCGCCTTCCTCCTCGCCTACGGCCTCACCTGGCTGCTCGCGGCGGGCGTCTGGCGATGGCGCGGGCAGCGCGCGGGCGCGTACGCGGTGCTGCTGCAGGGGGTGATCGCCCTGCCGATCGCCTTCGGCCTGATGGCCCTGACCGCCGCCGGACCGCGCCCCCAGGACTCGCTGCTCGACGAGCTGTCCACGGCGCTCGCCGTCTCCCAGGTGTTCGCGCTGCCGATCCTCATCTACCTGATCCTGCGCCGCGCGCACCGGCAGGTCCCGATCGTCCTCGCGGCGGTGACGATCGTGCACTTCTCCCCGTACTGGTGGCTCTACCGCACCCCGCTGTACATGGTCCTCGCGGGGGTCCTCGCGATCGGACTGTTCGTGGTGTGCCGACTCGCGGACCGTCGGGCCGACGCGCTCGCCGGGGCGGGGCCCGACGCCCCCGCGGCCCTGCGCGGAGGCGCCGGCCCGTCGGCGACGCCGGGCGACTGGGCGATCCCGGCCTTCACGGGTGCCGTCCTCGTGATCGGCGCGATCATCGCCCTGCTGCTGTGACCCGGACGGAGACCCGGACCCGGCGTCCCGTCACACCGCCGACCAGCCCCCGTCGGACGCGAGCACCGCGCCGTTGACGTTCGAGGCGTCCTCGGAGAGCAGGTACAGGATCGAGGAGGCGAGCTGCTCGGCCGTGGCGAGGGACGGGATGTTCCCGCGCGCCTCCTCGAGCCGGGCGCTGCCGAAGGGCGCGATCTCCGGCTGCATCGGGATGC
Organism: Brachybacterium halotolerans; assembly: GCF_016623465.1. Taxonomy (GTDB): domain Bacteria; phylum Actinomycetota; class Actinomycetes; order Actinomycetales; family Dermabacteraceae; genus Brachybacterium; species Brachybacterium halotolerans. The sequence goes on along the minus strand of NZ_JAEDAJ010000001.1, from coordinate 726,206 downwards.
CCGTCGCGACCGCGCCCGGCGCGACGGCATTCGTGCGGATCCCCTTCTTCGCGTACATGAAGGCCATCGACCGGGTGATCCCGATGACCGCATGCTTGGAGGCCGTGTAGGCGACGCCCGAGGCCGAGCCGCGCAGTCCCGCCTCGCTCGCGACGTGCACGATCGAGCCGCCCCCGGTCTCGAGCATCCGGGTGGTGACCGCCCGTGTGAGGGCGACGAGACCGCCCACGTTCACCGCGAGCACCTTCGCCCACATCTCGTCGCTGACCTCGTGGATCGCGGAGAAGTCGTCGTTGATCCCGGCGACGTTCGCGAGCGCGTCGACGCGCTCGCCGGCCGCGGCGAGGATCGCGTCGATCGTCTGCGCGGAGCCGAGATCGCCGACGACCGTGACCAGCCGGTCCGCGTGCGCGTCAGAGATCTCGGCCGCGAGCGCCTCGAGGCGCTCGGCGGAGATGTCGGTCGCGACCACGCGCGCGCCCTCGGCGAGCAGCCGTTCGGCCGTCGCCCGGCCGATGCCGCCGGCGGCGCCGGTGACCACGACCGTGCGGCCTGCGAAGCGGCCGGAGGATGCGTCGGCCCGGTCAGCCCGGTCAGCCCGGTCAGCCCGGTCGGCCCGGTCCGCCCCGTCCGCCGCGACGCCTGCGTCCGCCTCCGCGGGGATCTCCCCGTCGTTCGCGGCGCGCACCATGTCGTCGAGGGCGCTCTGGGGGAGCTGCCCGCGGCTCAGCGGCACGAGCTGCCGAAGCGGCATGTCGAGCGCCGGGCCGAGGGAGTCCGGGCTGGTGCCGCTGTGCTCGAAGAAGGCGCGCAGCACGGGGCCGCCGCGGGGGTGCTCGAGCCATGTCGCGATCGTCGCGCTCGCGGTGATGGGGGTGGATGCATCGCTCATGGCCTGGACCTCCGACGTCCTCGTGGATGGGCGAGGGCTCGGCGATCCGGCCCTCGCCCCCACGCTAGGCGTCAGGACGCGGATCCGGGCACCCCGAGGTCACCGCGGGAGCCAGTGCTCGAGCACCGACTCCAGGGTCGAGGGGTCGGGCTCCGGGCTCGAGGGGTCGGGTGAGGACTGCGCGGCGGGCCGTCCTGGGCCGTCGAGCGCCGGCGCCGTGGCGGCCCAGGCGATGTGCCCGTCGGGCCTCAGCAGAACGGCGGGCGCGGGGAGGTCCTCGACGGGCTCGACCACATGGACCACCGCATCCGACCACCGCTCGGCGTCGAAGGCGCCGGACGGATCGAGCAGCGTCCACCTGCCCTCGCGCATCCGCTCGAACAGACGCCCGGAGCTCACGGGCAGGTCCCGCAGTCTGCGGCCGACGATGCCGCTCGGCGTCTCACCGCCGGGCCAGAGGTCGTAGCGGATCGAGAGCGAGGCGATCTTCTCGCTCAGCAGCCGGTCCACCTCCGGGAGGTCCATCAGCTCGCCGAGCACACGCCGCAGGGCGAGTGCGCCGGGCTCGCCGGAGATCAGCACGCTCTGCGCGCGCGTGGTGGTCAGGACGTCGGCGGCGACCGGGCGCCGCTCCGCCTCGTAGCTGTCGAGGAGCGCGGGTGGGGCCTGCCCCGCGATGACCGCGGCGAGCTTCCACCCCAGGTTGAAGGCGTCCTGGATGCCGAGGTTCAGCCCCTGGCCGCCCAGCGGCGGGTGCACGTGCGCGGCGTCCCCCGCGAGGAGCACTCGGCCGCTGCGGAAGCGCTCGGCGAGCCGCGTGGCGTCGGTGAAGCGGGTGAGCGAGACGGGGGAGTGGCCGCCGAAGTCGGTGCCCACGAAGGCGCGCAGCCGCTCGAGGAACTCCTCGAACGTCGGCCCCTCCGTGCGGTCCTCGGCCACGCCCTCCGCGGGGACGACGGCCCGGTGGAGCCCCGGATTCGAGGACGGGCCGATCCCTGAGCCGCGGTGCTCGCGCCGCACGCGCTCCGAGACGGCGGCGACCTCCTCGGCCGGGGCCGTCACCTCCATCTCCCCGAGCAGCCACTCGTGGTCGGCCGCCTCGCCCGGGAAGCCGATCCCGAGCAGGCCCCGCACGCGGCTGCGTCCGCCGTCGCATGCGACCGCCCAGCGTCCGCGCACGTGCTCGCCCTCGGCGAGGACGAGATCCACGGACTCCGCGCCCTGGGCGATGTCGACGACCTCGCGTCCGCGTTGCACGTCGGCCCCGAGCTCGCGCGCTCTCTCCTCGAGCAGACGATCGGTCACAGGCTGCGGGATGCCGAGCGTGTACCCGTGAGCGGTGTCGAGCTCGGGGGAGCTGGCCGACGGGATCCCGGCGAACCGACCGATGCCCGGGTACACCGTCCCCTCCGCGAGGAAGCGCTCGAGGATCCCCCGCTGGTCCAGGATCTCGATGCTGCGGGCGTGCAGGCCGAGCGAGCGCACGAGGCGGCTCGGCTCCTTCTCCTTCTCGAGCACCACCACGTCGATGCCCTGCAGCCGCAGCTCGGCCGCGAGCATCATGCCCGTCGGCCCGCCGCCGACCACGAGCACGTCGTGAACGTCCTCGTCCATCCGTGCGTCCACCATGTGCGCCTCCGCCCCTCTGCAGCCGGAGCATCCGGCCGCGAGCGAGCATTCTGGCGGGCCGAGGGGGCCTTGCCGCAAGCCCCGGTGGGGGAGATATCCTGGTCGCGGCAGGGACGGAACGCCGCGCGTCGAGTCGGGAGACGACTCCAGCAGCCAGGTGCGCTCCGCACGGTCCCCGGCCGCGATCCCCGCCGTCCTCCCCGGACATCCCTTGTGTCCCTCCGCTGTCGCGGGCTAGTGTCTCCACCACGTTCTTGGTTCGTACCAAACGCGCGTTGCGCACGGAGCGCACGGCACCCCCGACGGAGGATTCCCATGACCTGCTCGCTGCCCGCCCCTCGCCTCCTGGACCCGGCCTCCGTGCCGTCCCTCCGCTGGGGCGTGATCGGAACGGGCATCGCCGCGAAGTTCGTGCGCGGGATCGCGGCCCGCACCCAGCAGAAGGTCGTCGCGGTCGCAGCGCGAGATGCCGAGAAGACCCGCGACTTCGCCGCCGAGCACGCCATCCCCACCGTCCATCCCGACGTCGACGCGCTGCTCGAGGACGACGACGTCGACGTCGTCTACATCGCGACCCCGCATCCGCTCCACCGAGAGCAGGCGCTCGCCGCGATCGCCGCCGGGAAGCACGTGCTCATCGAGAAGCCGATCGCGATGTCCGCCGGGGAAGCCCGTGAGATCCTCGACGCCGGTCGCGCCGCCGGGGTGCTGGTCACCGAGGCCATGTGGACCCGCTATCTCCCGCAGGCCGACGTGATCCGCCAGGTCCTCGACGCCGGCGCCCTGGGAGACGTCTCCCTGGTGCGCGCCGACTTCGGCTTCGTCATGCCCATGGACCCCGAGCACCGGCTGTGGAGCCCCGAGCTGGGCGGCGGCGCGATGCTGGACGCGGGCGTCTACCCGGTCTCCTTCGCCTCCTCGGTCATCGGGAGGCCGAGCGCGATCTCCGCGATCGGCGCCGTCGCCGGGACCGGCGTGGACGCCGCGGCGAACATCCTCGTGGACACCGAGGGCGGCGCACAGGCCGTGCTCTCCACCTCCCTGCTCGCCTCCCTGCCGGTCGAGGCGTCGATCCACGGCAGCGCAGGGCGCCTCGAGGTCGCGAGCCCTTTCTTCGGGCCGACGGGCCTGCGGCTCGTGCTGGGCTCGATCGGGGGCGACGAGATCGCGACCTGGACCGACGGGACCGGCGGCGAGCTGCACGACGGGCTCGGCTACCAGGCCACGGCCTTCGCGCAGTTCGTGGGCGAGGGCCTCGTCGAATCGCCGGTGCATCCGCACGAGGAGATCGTCTCCGTGATGGCGACGATCGATGAGGTGCGCCGGCAGATCGCCGCGGGCGCCTGAGGGCGGGCCAGGGATGGTCGCCAGGGGGTCGAGCCCCGGCGGGGAGAATCCGGACGGCGGACAGGGGCGGGCTGCGCCGACGATGAAGGATGTCGCCGCGCGCGCGGGCGTCTCCCAGCAGACGGTCTCCCTCGTGCTGCGGGGCGAGGCGGGTCCGAGCTCCGCCTCGCGCGAGAAGGTGCTCGAGGCCGCCGCGTCCCTACGCTACCGGCGCAACGCCTCGGCGCGGCTTCTCCGCCAGCGGCGCAGCCGGCTGATCGGCGTGCTCTACGCGGCCGCGAACACCTTCGAGCTGCAGGTCGTCGAGCGGATCCTCGAGGTCACCGCCGAGCAGGGCTTCGACGTGGTCCTGGGACCCGTGAGCGAGCTGCGCACCACCGAGGTCGTCGTCACCGAGCTGCTCGAGCACCGGGTCGAGGCCCTCGCCTGCTACAACCCCGATCCGCACTCGCCCGCGCTGCGCAGCGCGATCGCCGCGATGCCCGTGGTCTGGCTGGGGGAGCGGGCGCCGGACCTCGGGGCCGACGGGGGCCTCCTCGATGCCGTCCGCACCGACGAGGCGACCGGGCTCCGCCTGCTCGTCGAGCACCTGCACGGGCTGGGCCACACGGAGATCGCCTACGCGGGCGGCGCGGGCGGACGCGTGGGCACCGACCGTGCGGACGCCTACCGCGAGGCCATGCACGCGGCGGGGCTCGACGCACAGATCGACGTGCTGGGCGTCGGCTTCGGCGAGGAGGACGGCGCCCTCGCGGTCCGGACCCTGCTCGCACGCGAGCGCCTGCCCACCGCCGTCATCGGATGCAGCGATCACTGCGGCGCCGGGATGCTCGGCGCCCTCGTGCGGGCGGGCCTCCGCATCCCCGAGGACGTATCCCTGACCGGCTACGACGACAGCAGCGTCGCAGCCCTCTCGTACGTCGACCTCACGAGCGTCCACCAGGACGTCGACCGCACGGCCCGGGCGACCCTCGCCGCGATCGAGCGCCGTCTCGAGCACCCGGAGGCGCCCGCCGAGGACCAGGCGACGCTCGCAGAGCTCGCCGTCCGCTCCTCGACGGGACCCGCGCCGTCTCGTTGAACGGCGATCAGTGGTCGTCCGGCAGAGCCGGCCGACTCACCTGCACATCGACGTACCCGCACATCGACCCGTCCCACCGAAGGAGACCACCGTGCCCGGCGACATCCAGGACGAGATCATCGCCCTGCAGGCCCAGGAGGCGCGCCTGCGCTTCGACCGCTTCGCCCATGACGACGCGCTGCACGTGGGCGCGAGGATCATGGACCTCGCCCGCGAGCGCGAGCAGACCATCGCGTGCTCCGTGTGGCTGGGCCAGCAGCTCGTCTTCCACGGCGCGCTCGCCGGGACCACCGCCGACAACCACGGCTGGATGCTGCGCAAGGTCAACGTCGTGCGCCGCTATGACGCGAGCTCGCAGCTCGTGCGCCTGCGCTGGCGATCCGTGGGCATCGACGCCCCGACGCCCGCCCTGGGGCTCGACCCGCTGGAGTTCACCTTCAGCGGGGGAGCGGTGCCGATCCGCATCGGCGCCACCCAGGTGGGAGTCGCCGTCGCCTCGGGCGTGAGCGACGAGGTAGAGCACGCGCTGGTCACCGAGGTGCTCGAGGAGCATCTGGCGGGTCATCGCGTCGGTGTCTGAATTCTCCGCGGAACGAGTCGGGTGCCCCCAGCAGGACTCGAACCTGCAACCTACGGATTAGAAGGCCGTTGCTCTATCCATTGAGCTATGGAGGCGTGCATCCGAGCCGGGTGCTCGGCGCACCGGTGCGGATGCGCCGACCAGTCTATCCAGCACGAGCCTCTGCACCTGACGCGCAGCGGGCGCATGACGTGGGACAGTGAACCCCGTCCCCGCGCCCGTCCCCGCGCCTGTGCCCGCATCCCCTGGAGGTCCCGATGGCGACCCATCACATCCTGCTCGACGTCGACACCGGCGTGGACGACGCGATGGCGATCATGTTCGCCGTGCGCCACCAGGACATCGATGTGCGGGCGGTGACCTGCGTGGACGGCAACGTGCCGCTGCCGCGCGTCCTGCAGAACACCTGCCGGGTGCTCGACGCGCTCGGCGCCCCGCGGGACCTGCCCGTCGCGGCCGGGGCCTCCCGGCCCCTTCTCGAGGCGCCGCGCGATGCTGCGCAGGCCCACGGGGCCGACGGACTGGGCGGGATCTTGCTCCCGCACAGTGATCGTCCCGTCTCCGATCTGCACGCCGTGGAGCTCATGCGCCGGACGATCGAGGACTCTCGCGAACCCCTCACCCTGGTCGCCCTCGCGCCGCTCACGAATGTCGCGCTGCTGCTGCGCATGTACCCCGAGACCGCGGCACGGCTGCAGGACATCGTGCTGATGGGCGGCTCCGCCTCGGTCGGGAACGCGACCGCGGTCGCCGAGTTCAACGTGTGGCACGACCCGGAGGCCGCGCGCATCGTCTTCGAGAGCGAGCTGCCCGTGCGCATGTACGGACTCGACGTCTTCGACCGGGTGGGGCTCGACGAGGAGTCCGTGGCGCGGCTCGCGGCGAGCACCGACCCCTTGACCACTGCGCTCGGCGAGCTGCTGGACTTCTGGCTCCGCGACGAGGACGGCCTGCCCGGAGGTCCGGAGGCGGCGCGCATCGGCGACGCCGGCGCCGTCTGCTCGCTCGTCGCCCCCGATCTCATGGACATCCGCACCCTGCCGGTGCGTGTGGAGACGGCGGCCGGCCCTGCACGGGGTCAGACCGTCGTCGACCGCAGACGCGGTCCCGGAGAGGACGCCGAGCACGGGCTCGCGGACACAGGGAAGCACGTGCAGGTGGTTCTCGGGGCGCAGGAGGATGCTGTCGCCCGACTGTTCCTCGAGACCGTCGCACCCCTCGACGCCTGATGGAGGCCACCATGCCGGCACAGCGCATCCTCGTCACCGGCGGCTCCGGATTCATCGCCGGCCACTGTCTCCTGCAGCTGCTCGACGAGGGGCACCGGGTCCGCGCCACGATGCGCTCCCTCGAGAAGGAGGCGCGCGTGCGCTCCGAGCTCGAGGCGGCCGGCCTCACCCGTGGTGAGAACCTCGAGTTCGCCGCGGCGGACCTCACCTCCGACGACGGCTGGGAGCGCGCCCTGGACGGCGTCGACGCCGTCCTCCACGTCGCCTCCCCGGTCATGCCGGGTCACGTGGAGGACGAGGCCCGGCTCGTGGCCACGGCCCGCGAGGGCACCCTGCGGGTGCTGCGCGCGGCCCGCGACGCCGGGGTGGAGCGGGTGATCCTCACCTCCGCCTTCCACGCCGTGAGCTGGGGGCACGCCGACACGGGCCGGGTCTTCACCGAGGAGGACTGGACGGTGCTCGACGGGCCCGGGGCCGACGCCTACGCCCGCTCGAAGACCCTCGCCGAGCAGGCAGCCTGGGAGTTCGCCCGCAGCGAGCCGGGCGCCCCGGAGCTCGTGACCATGCTGCCTGTCGCCGTCATGGGCCCGCTGCTGAGCGCGGGAGCCTCGGGCGCCAATCACGTGGTCCTGAGCCTCCTGCAGGGCGCCATCCCGGCGAGCCCGCACCTGTTCTTCCCGATCGTCGACGTGCGCGACGTCGCCCGCGCCCATGTGCTCGCGCTGCAGACCCCGTCGGCCGCGGGGCAGAGGTACCTGCTGTCCGACGGGCCGGCGCTCGAGATGCAGGAGGTCGCACGGATCCTGCGCGAGCACCTCGGCGAGGCCGCCGCGAAGGTCCCCACGCGCTCGCTGCCCAACGCGGTGGTGCACATCGCAGGGCTGTTCTCCCGGCAGATGCGCGCCATCGTCGCCGACCTCGGCGTCGCCAAGCGCGCCTCGCACGAGAAGGCGGCCCGCGAGCTCGGCTGGGAGCCGCGGCCCGCACAGGACGCCATTCTCGACGCCGGACGCAGCATGATCGCCCAGGGGCTCGTCAGGTCCTGAACCCGCGCCCCCGCGACCCTCGGGAGCCTGCCGCGGCGCCCTGTCCTCGCCGTGAGCTCTTCTCCGATGCGCCGGCCTGGCAGCGCGGGCACGCGAAGATCACGCGTCCCTCGGAGCCCTGGATCTCCGGTTCGAGCAGTTCACCGCGCTGGATGCGCGCGCCGCAGCGGCGGCATGGCTCCCCGGCCCGCCCGTAGACCCACAGATCGCCGCGTCGGCCCATCATCCCGCCGGTCGTCATCCGCACCGCACGGCCTGTGTTCACGGTGAGCAGGCGCCGCGCGAGATCGACCATGCCGGGCAGGTCCGCGACCTCGCGTAGCGGGGCCGAGGGGTGGACCCGATGCAGGAAGCACAGCTCGCAGCGATAGATGTTGCCGATCCCGGCGAGGTTCCGCTGATCCAGGAGGGCGAGGCCCACGGGCCGCTCGGGGCGTGCACGCAGGTTCTCGAGCGCCCTCGCACGCAGCTGTTCGGACCAGTCGGGGTCGAGCAGGTCGGGGCCCAGGTGGCCGATGAGCTCGCCCTCGTCCGCCGTGCGCAGCAGGCGCACCTGCTTCACGTCGTACCCGACCGCGCGGACCTCGCGGCCGTCGACCCGGATCGCCTCGAGCACCACGCGGGCGGTGTGCCGAGGACGCGGGCCGGCGCTCGTGTCGCTCGAGCGCAGGGAGACCCCGTCGACGTGCCAGATCCCGTCCATCATCAGGTGGCTGTGCAGGGTCAGCGGCTCTGCCGTCCGGGTGGACGTGCCCGGATGAGTGGACGTGCCCGGGCCGGTGGGCGCGCCCGGCCCTGTGGGAGGGAGCAGCCGCAGCAGCAGGTGCTTGCCGCGCGGGACCACCTCGCTCACGCTCCAGCCGCGCAGGTCCGCGGTCGCGGCGGCAGGCACCCGCAGGTCGCTGCGGGTGATCTCGGCGCCGGCGAGGGCCTCGTGGAGGATCCGGCACTGGCGGAAGACGGTGTCGCCCTCGGGCATCAGCGGCCTCCCGCGCGCAGGCGCAGCGACCGCGGTGAGCGGTAGCAGCCGGCGTCGACGAGCGCCCGGGTCACATGGGCGACCTCCGTGTCCTCGAGCCCGTGCCCGACGATCCGCTCGACCTGCAGCTGCGGCAGCAGGGAGTCGTCACGGATCGCGCGGGCGAGCTGCTCGGCCACCAGCGGCGTGGCGTCCTCGCCGGCCCACCACAGCAGGCTCTTCCCGCCGCGCTCCACGAACGCGGCCACCTCCCCGTCGACGAGGACGACGAGCGTCCCGGCGCGGCGCGCGGGCCGTGCGGTCGTCCCCTCGGGCGGGGCGATCGGCAGGGCCGGCCAGGGAAGGGCGGCGCCATAGGGGTTCGCCGGATCGGTCGCGGCGAGCACGAGGGTCGGGGGCCCGGCGGTGTCGTCGCGCGCATCCGGGACCGCGTGCCGCCGCGCCTCCGCCTCGTGCTCGCGGTCGCGCAGCAGGTCCACGGCCTCCACGGGCGCGAACTGGGAGGCGCCGAGGCCGTCCACGAAGTAGCCGCGCCGGCAGCTGCCGGCCTCCTCGAGCGCCGAGAGCACCCGGTAGACGCCCGCGAAGGAGCCGGGCACGTCCTCCACGTCCATCGCTCCGCGGGTGAGGACGCCGTGGCGGTCGAGCAGCAGCGTCGCGAGCGCCGCGGACCGGGCCGAGGGCTCCACCGCCTCGACTCGCAGCGCCGACCAGCGCCCTGCGCCGACCGGCCCGGTGACCAGCTGCGACGGCTCGGCGGCGCCCTGCCGCATCATGGCCGCCGAGAGCCGCGCCGCCCCGCGCCGGGTGAGCGGACGCGAGCGGCTCGAGCGGCCGGCGCCTCCGGAGCGTCCCGCGCCGCGGGACGGTGCGGGACCCAGCGCATAGGTCCGCAGCGCCTCGAAGGAGTCGTTGGTGACGAGACCTGCGAAGGCGAGGTCCCAGAGGGCCTCGTGCACGTCCTGCGGGCGGGCGGCCTCGCCCGCCTCGTCCTCTGCGTCGCTCGCGAGCGCGGTGAGGATCTCGCCGTGGCGCAGCGCGCCCGGGGTCGCACGCAGCAGCGCGAGCACGCGGGCGGGCAGCGATCCCTCGACGAGCGCGGCCACTGCCTCCTCGAGGGCCCCCGCATCCAGGCCCAGGGGGAGCGCGTCGGCCAGATGGAGGCGCACCCACCCGTCGGCCGCACCGAGCCGGCCGTGCCCGGACCAGACCACCTCGCCGGAGGCGAAGGCGGCGTCGAGGACGGCGGGGGAGAAGTCCGGGAGGCGCGCGGGAAGGATCTGGGTCTCCCAGGCGCTCAGCGGCAAGGAGACGCCCGCGAGCTGGTCGATCACCGAGAGCAGGCCATCGGCCCCTCGCCAGTCGGCCCGGGCCCGGCGCCCGTCGGGGCGCCGCGCCGGCAGGTGCTGCCAGTCGGAGAGGAAGCGCGCGTAGACGGGGTGGGGGACGGGGGCGATGTCCTTGCGCGAGGCGGCCAGGGAGGCCCGGCGGATGCGCCGCAGCATCTGGGCGTCCACCCACTCCTCGCCCTCGCGGCCGGGGGTGAACTCGCCCTGCTGGAGGATCCGCTCGGCAGTGAGCTGCTCGAGCGCCGTGCGCGCGACCCCGGGTGCCAGGTCGAAGGCGTCGACGAGGTCCGACGGGGCGAAGGGGCCGCGGCTGCGCGCCCATCGCGAGACGAGGTCCGCGACCGCCCGCGGCACGGCGGCCAGGTGCGCCTCGGGGATCCCGGGCGGCAGCGCGGCCCCGAGCGCGTCGCGCAGGAGTCCTGCGTCCTCGATCGCGGCCAGGTGCTCGACGCCGCCGATGCGCACGGCGACGGCGCGGCGCGCGTCGAACAGCTCGCGGCCGATCTCGGCGGCGCGGTCCTCCGCGCGGTCACCCGCGGGGTCGTCCGACTCCGCGAGCCGCGCGGCGATCTGCGCGAGCGTGAGCGGGCCGAGGCGGCGCAGGGCGTCGGCCGCGTCCTCGGCGCCGCGCAGCGGATGCTCCCCGTCGAGGCCCTGCGCGCGGCGCTCGACGTCCTCGATCACGCGCGCGTCGAGCAGCTCCCGCAGGCTCACGCTGCCCAGCAGCTCCGCGAGCAGCGACTGGTCCAGGGCGAGGGCGGCGGTGCGGCGCTCGGCGAGCGGGGCGTCGGTGTCGTAGATGAACTGGGCGAGGTAGCCGAACAGCAGGGACCGCGCGAAGGGCGAGGGGGAGTCCGTCTCGACCTCCCGCACCTGCACGCGGCGCCCGGCGACCCCGCGCATGAGCTCGACCAGGGCGGGGAGGTCGTAGACGTCCTGCAGGCACTCCCGCGCCGCCTCGAGCATGATCGGGAACTGCGGATAGGGGCGGGCCACCTCGAGCAGGTGGCCGGCCCTCTGGCGCTGCTGCCACAGCGGCGCCCGCGAGCGCGGGTCGCGGCGCGGCAGCAGCAGGGCCCGGGCAGCGCACTCGCGGAACCTGGCGGCGAACAGGGCGGAGGTGCCGACGAGCCGCCGCACCTCCTCCTCGATCTCCTCGGGCGTGAACACGAACAGGTCCGCCCCGGGAGGCTCCTCGCCGTGGGGGATGCGCAGCACGATGCCGTCGTCGGCCGCCATCACCTGGCCGTCCAGCCCGTACCGCTCCTCGACGCGGGCGCCGACGGCGAGGGCCCACGGCCCGGTGATCCGCTGGCCCAGCGCGCAGTGCAGCACCACCCGCCAGTCGCCGAGCTCGTCGAGGAAGCGCTCGATCACCAGCTGGTCCGGGCCGGGGACGACCCCGGTGGCCTGCTGCTGCTCGGCGAGATGGTCGACGACGGCGCCGCGCGCGTTCTCGTCGAGGCCGAGGGAGCCCAGGCGCTCGCGGGCGGTCTCGTCCGGGAGGGCCGCGAGCTCGGCCTGCATGCTCGCGATCGCACGGCCCAGGGTCGCCGGCCGCCCAGCGCCCTCGCCGTGCCAGAAGGGGATGCGGCCGGTGAGGCCGAAGGCGGGGGAGACGGTGACGCGGTCGGCGGTGATCTCCTCGATCCGCCAGCTCGAGGTGCCCAGCGTGATGACGTCCCCGCGGCGGGACTCGTAGACCATCTCCTCGTCGAGCTCGCCCACCCGGCGCGGCTGGGTGTCCCCCTCGGCCGCGACCAGGTGCACGGGGTAGAGGCCCCGGTCGGGGATGGTGCCGCCGCTGGTGACCACGAGCCGCTGCGCACCGGGCCGGGCCTGCAGGGTGCCGGACTCGTGGTCGTGCACGAGCCGCGGCCGCAGCTCCGAGAAGGCGGTCGAGGGGTACCGGCCGGCGAGCAGGTCGATCGTCTGGTCGTAGGCCGAGCGCGGCAGCGAGCGGTAGGGATGGGCCTCGCGGACCAGGTCGAACCAGTCCTCGACGTCCAGGTCCTCCGCGAGGGCCGCCGAGAGGGTGTGCTGGGCGAGCACGTCCAGGGTGTTGCGGGGCACCGCGAGCGGCTCGATGCGACCCTCGACGGCCTCGTGCACGGTGACCGCCGCGCGCAGCACGTCGGAGGCATGGAGGGGATGGAGAATCCCCTGCGAGGTCGCGCCGACGTCGTGCCCGGCCCGGCCGATGCGCTGCAGAAGGCTCGAGACGCTGAACGGCGTCTCCACCTGGATCACGAGGTCCACCGACCCCATGTCGATGCCGAGCTCGAGGGAGGAGGTCGCCACCACGCAGCGCAGCGCCCCGGACTTCAGCTGGTCCTCGATGCTCGCGCGGATCTCCTTGGACATCGAGCCGTGGTGCGCACGGGCCACGTCCTCGACCTCATCGGGGGAGACGGCGAGGTCCTCGGGTGCACGGGCCACGAGATCGGAGTCCGCCTCGGCCCCGAGCACGCGGGCCGCCTCGTCGCCGACGACCTGCCTGCGGTGGAGGGTGTTGAGCTTCGACGTCAGGCGCTCGGCCTGGCGACGGGAGTTCGTGAACACGATCGTCGAGCGATGGGTGAGGACCTCCGCGAGCACGGCCCGCTCCACGTGCGGCCAGATCGTCCCCGAGACGTCGTCCTCGTCGACCGCGTCCGCGGGCGGGTCGATCGCGGACAGGTCCGGCACGGGCAGGCGCACGCCGATGTCCCAGGTCTTGGCCGACGGCGGACGCACCACCTGCACCTCCCCGCCCCGTCGGCCCGCCCCGCCGAGGAACGCGGCGACCTCGTCGACCGGTTCCACGGTCGCCGAGAGCCCGATTCTCTGCGCGGGATGCTCGAGCATCGCGTCGAGCCGGGCGAGGGAGAGCGCGAGGTGCACGCCGCGCTTGGTGCCCGCGACCGCGTGGACCTCGTCGACGATCACGGTGCGCACGCCGGCGAGGGTCTCGCGCGCGGACGAGGACAGCATGAGGAACAGCGACTCGGGGGTCGTGATGAGGATGTCCGGCGGGCGGCTGAGCAGACGCCGCCTCTCGGCGGGAGAGGTGTCCCCCGTGCGCACGCCCACCCGCAGCTCGCGGTGCGCGAGCCCGAGGCGCTGAGCGGCGCGCATCGTCCCCACCAGCGGGGACGTGAGGTTCCGCTCGACGTCGACGCCGAGCGCCTTGAGCGGGGAGACGTAGAGGACGGAGGTGGCCCCGGGGCGCTCGTCGCGGCCGAAGGCGAGATCGTCGATCGCGGTGAGGAAAGCGGCGAGGGTCTTGCCCGATCCGGTCGGGGCGACCACGAGCGTGTCCTCGTCGCGGCCGATCGCCTCCCAGGCGCCCTGCTGTGCGGGCGTGGGCGCGGCGAACGCCTCGGTGAACCAGGCGCGGGTCGCGGGCGAGAAGCGCTCGGGCACCGCAGAGGCGGCCGACGCCGGGGCGAGGTCCGTCCCGGCATCGGTCCCCGTGCCGGAGCCGCTGCCCCGATCAGCACCTCGTGCGCTCGCCATCGGGCCATTCTCGCAAGGCTGCCCGACGAACGGGGCCGGGCGTCGGAGACGGGGCCGGCGCGCGCGCTGCCGACAGACGGTGGGGCCCGCGTCGACCGCGGATCCTGTGTGAACGCGTCCTGCCCGCATGCAGGGCCGACGTGGCAGGATGGAGGACACGGCGGGACCCGTCTGCGGTCCCCGCGACCTCGAATGGAAGGGATGAACCTCATGGCGGAGTACACGCTTCCCGATCTCGATTATGACTACGCGGCGCTGGAGCCCCATATCTCGGGCCGGATCATGGAGCTGCACCATGACAAGCACCATGCGACGTACGTGAAGGGCGCGAACACGGCGCTGGAGAAGCTGGCGGCGGCGCGCGAGGCGAACGATTTCGGTGCGATCAACCAGCTGTCCAAGGACCTGGCGTTCAACCTGGGTGGTCACACGAACCACTCGATCTTCTGGAAGAACCTCTCCCCGGAGGGCGGGGACAAGCCCACGGGTGAGCTGGCGAGCGCGATCGACGAGTACTTCGGGTCGTTCGATGCGTTCCAGGCGCAGTTCACGGCGGCGGCCCTGGGGATCCAGGGGTCGGGCTGGGCGATCCTGGCGTATGAGCCGATCGAGGGGAACCTGGTGATCGAGCAGTTCTACGATCAGCAGAACGGGATCCCGGTCGCGACGGTGCCGCTGTTCCAGCTGGACATGTGGGAGCACGCGTTCTACCTGGATTACCAGAACGTGAAGGCCGATTACGTGAAGGCGATCTGGAACATCGTGAACTGGGCGGATGTCCAGGCGCGGTTCGAGAACGCGCGCAGCACGAAGGGCCTGGTCAACCCCGGCGCCTGAGCGCCTCGACCCACCTGACCCGCTGACCCCCGCGCGGGCGCCCGAGCACCGGCGCTGCGTCTGTGGGCGAGCGATCAGCTCGACCGGCGGCCTGCTCCTGATGAGGAGTCGGCCGCCGGTCTCTTCATGTCTCCTGGACTCGGCGGTGCCGGCGGAGGAGCCGATGCGCCGGCCGACGCCCCCGCCCGCTCACGGCACAACGTTCGCACCTCGAACCTGCGGGTCCTCCCCATCGGCGGTTTTCCCCATTCCTGCCGCGACCGTGGCGGACGGCAACGCTGCTGGGAACTCTGGGGGAGTCGGCAGAGGGCCGACGGCGGGCCGAGCCCCGCCTCTGAGGAAGGAACCCGCCATGAGCATGAGGGATGTCTACGTCACCGTCCGCGGCAACGCCACGAGCGACGCCCACGTCACGAACAACCAGAGCGAGCCGACCGTGATGGTGCGGATCGCCGTGAACCGCCGCTACTACGACAAGGGGACCGACGACTTCAAGGACGCCGCCACCCCGGACTTCTTCAACATCTACGGCACCAAGGCGCTGGGCAGGAACATGCTGCGCTCGGTGAAGAAGGGCGACCCGGTCATCGCGACCGGCCGCCTCAGCTATTCCGAGTGGACATGGGAGGACGGCTCCGAGGGTCGCAGCATGCAGGTGCGCGCGGATGCGGTGGGCCACGATCTCGTGTTCGGCACCACGCACATGACGCGCGCACAGCGCCACGACGATCCGCCGGTCGACGTCACCACCGGAGAGGTCTTCCCCGATGGGCAGCACTCCCTGGTGCGGCCCCTCGGCGGGTTCGTGGGCGACGACGGGGACGATGCGCCCGCCGTCACGCAGCCCGAGGGCTCCTCGGACGGCGCAGGGCCGGAGGAGGACGAGAGCAGGCAGCTCGCCGGTCAGGGAGCGGGTGGCGCCGACGCTCCGTTCTGAACCGGGTCCCCGCAGCGGACCGGGCTCACTCCTCCCCGGTGACGGCCTCGCGGATCGCCGCGACGACATCGGGGAGGAGCTGCGCGCCGAGCGTGACCTCCTTGTGGCCCTCGCGGCGCACCGCGCAGAACATGGTGCCGTCCTCGAGGGCGGCGACCGCCGCGCGCATGCTGCCGGCGCCCGTGGGGAGCGAGTCCTCGGGGGCGCGCTCCTCGCGCTGCGCGGCGCTCAGGTCGAAGCACGCGGCAAGACCCGTGATGCCCTCGGGCCACGCGAGGGCCGAGAGCGAGGAGAGGGGATCGGAATCCGCGGGCACGTCGTCGAGCTCGACGGGGGTGAGGTGCCGGGAGTCCTGGGCCAGGCTCAGCGCCACGTCATCGCCCAGCAGCGCCGCGAGCCCCGGCTGCTCGGCCAGCAGCTGAGCGCTGCGCAGGAGGGCGAACCAATGGACGCGCTCGAGCGTCGGCTCCTCGAGGTGGCGCAGCACCTCCAGGAGCACGCCGGCCAGGGCCGCCTGCGCGGGGTCGAGGTCGTCGTGCGGGGCATCGGCCCCACGGGGAGTCTCACTCATCACAATCCTTCCAGGGGAGACCTGGCAAGATGGGAGGGCCACCGTTGCACGCGGTCGGCCACACACTGTATCCGGAGCGGCGTCTCCTCCACCCGGCGATGAAGCCCCGGTGCGGTGTTCATCCCACGACTCTCCCAGAGGACCCCGTGAGCTTCTCCGCACCGCTCGGCGACCAGCCCCGACCCCGACCACAGCCGGCCGGTGCCGGTTCGTCGGGGAGGCGTCGCCGCATCTCCCCGCTCTCGATCACGATCGGCGTGCTCGCGCTCCTCGTGATCCTCCTGCTGATCGCCTCCGCGGTATGGACCAGATTCCTCTGGTTCGACCAGATCGGCTTCACCGACGTGCTCACCACGCGCTGGCTGACGCAGGGGCTCCTGTTCCTGATCGGCTTCCTGGTGTTCGCGGTGCCGCTGTTCTTCTCCCTGCGCCTGACCTACACGCGCCGGCCGGTCTACCCGCCTGTGACGCGCGAGCAGGAGGCCATGGAGCAGTTCCGCGCGGCCGTGGACCCGCTGCGCCGCGGCATCACGATCGTCGCGCCCGTCGTCATCGGCGCCTTCGCCGGTCTCGCCGCGACCCGACGCTGGCAGGACGTGCAGCTGTTCCTGCACCCCCAGTCCTACGGCAGCACCGACGCGGTGTTCGGTCTGGACGTCGGCTTCTACGTGTTCACGCTGCCGGTGATCACGATGATCATCTCGTTCCTGCAGTTCATGGTGCTGGTCTCCGCGGTCGCGGCCGTGGCCGGGCACTTCGTGTACGGCGGGATCAGCTGGACGCAGGAGAGCGGCCTCGAGGTCACCACGACGGCGCGTCGCCACCTCGGGATCCTCGCCGCCGTCTACGTGCTGCTGCTGGGCGTGGGCCACTGGTTCCACCGCTACGGCATGCTCACCGGCGAGCACGACCGCTTCGACGGCGCCTCCTACACGGACGTCCACGCGATCCTGCCCGCCCAGACGATCCTCGCGATCGCCGCGGTCATCGTCGCGGCCCTCTTCGTGCTCTGGATCTGGCGGGCCGACTGGCGGATCCCCGCCGTCGGCGCAGGCCTGATGGTGCTCTCCACCCTCGTGGTGGGCACCGCCTACCCGTGGGCCATCCAGCAGTTCAAGGTGACCCCGAACGAGCGCGCCCTCGAGCAGCCCTACATCCAGCGCAACATCGAGGCGACGCGCACCGCGTGGAACGTCGACGACGTCACCGAGACCTCGTACTCCGCGTCCACCACGGCCGAGGCGGGCGCCCTGCGCGAGGACGCCGACACGACCGCGCAGATCCGGCTGCTGGACCCCTCGATCGTCTCCCCGACGTTCGAGCAGCGCGAGGCGAACCGCCAGTACTGGGGCTTCGACCAGGTGCTCAGCGTGGACCGCTACACGATCGACGACCGCCTCCAGGACACCGTGATCGGTGTGCGCGAGCTGCGGCCGGACAAGTTCAACCTCGACAGCCGCGGCTGGGTCAACCGGCACATCGTCTACACGCACGGCTACGGCCTCGCCGCCGCCTACGGCAACCAGCGCAACTCCGACGGCGAGCCCGACTTCCTGCAGTCCGGCGTCCCCGGCAAGGGCGAGCTGGGCGACTTCGAGGAGCGCGTCTACTTCGGCCGCCACTCCCCGGACTACTCGATCGTCGGCGGACCCGAGGGCTCGGAGCCCGAGGAGTTCGACTACCAGACCGGGACCGACGAGAAGAACGAGGGCGCCCAGCACAACAACACCTTCACCGGTGACGGCGGACCGAAGGTCGGCAGCTTCTTCAACCGCCTGCTGTACGCGATCAAGTTCCGCGACCCCAACATCGTCATCTCCAGCTACGTCAACTCCGACTCGCAGATCCTCTACGACCGTCAGCCGCAGGAGCGCGTGAAGGAGGTCGCGCCGTTCCTGCAGCTGGACTCCGAGATGTACCCGGCGGTCGTGGACGGACAGATGGTGTGGGTGATCGACGGCTACACGACCACCGACGCCTACCCGTACTCGACGAAGCAGAACCTGGACTCCGCCACGGTCGACTCCAAGACCGCCGAGGAGGACGCGAGCGGCAACTACCAGGATGCCCACGCGAACTACATGCGGAATTCCGTGAAAGCCACCGTCAACGCCTTCGACGGCAGCGTGAACCTGTACACCTGGGACACCGAGGACCCGATCCTCAAGTCCTGGCAGCAGGTGTTCCCGGACTCGCTGAAGCCGGCCTCGGAGATCTCCGGCGACCTCATGAGCCATCTGCGCTACCCGGCCGACTACTTCAAGGCCCAGCGCGAGATCCTCGCGAAGTACCACGTCACGGAGGCCGACGAGTTCTTCGGCCAGCAGGACTTCTGGCAGGTCTCGCCGGACCCGACGGCGAAGGCATCGACCAACGCCGACGGCTCCAAGGGCACCCAGGCCCCGCAGCCGCCGTACTACCTCACGATGCAGATGCCGGGGGAGGAGTCCCCGCGCTTCACCCTGTCCTCGAACTACATCCCCTATCAGGGGCAGAGCGGGCAGAACGTGATGACGGGCCTGCTCGCGGTGGACTCGGAGACAGGGGACAAGGCCGGCAACCCCGCCAAGACCTTCGGCAAGATGAACCTCCTGGTGCTGCCGACGACGAACCCGGTCAACGGCCCTGGGCAGGTCCAGGCCACCTTCAACGCCGAGCCCAACGTCTCGCAGGCGCTGAACCTGCTGAAGTCGGGGAACTCCGAGGTCATCAACGGCAACCTGCTCACGGTCCCCGTGGGCGGCGGTCTGCTCTACGTCCAGCCCGTCTACATCCAGTCCTCGTCCGCAGGCGGCGGCACCCAGTACCCGCTGCTGCAGCTGGTGCTGGTCTCCTTCGGGGACAAGATCGGCTTCGCGCCGACGCTCGACGAGGCCCTCGACAAGGTCTTCGAGGGCGACTCGGGTGCCAACGCGGGCGACGCGGAGGTCCAGAGCGACCAGAGTGATGTGGTCTCGGGCTCCGTGGACACCGAGAGCGGGGAGGCCGACAAGAGCGACGCGTCGGGCGCCTCGAAGGACTCGGGCGACTCCGGCGACGCGGGGTCGGACACGGCCGGCGGCACCGCCCAGCAGCGTCTGGATCAGGCGCTGAAGGACATGGACCAGGCCACCAAGGATGCCGACGCCGCGATGAAGCAGGGCGACTGGAACGCCTACGGCACGGCGCAGGACGAGCTCTCCGACGCTCTGCAGCGGGCGGTCGACGCCAACAGCGAGATCGAGGGCTCCGGCTCCGGCGGCGCGGCGAGCGACGGCGGGGGCGCGAGCGACGGCGACGAAGGGTGATCCGGAGACCGTGAACACGTCGGCCGGCCCCGCGCGCGTCTGGGCCGGCCGACGCGGGGCGGAGAGTCGCCCTGGCTGCTCGGACT
Source organism: Brachybacterium halotolerans (assembly GCF_016623465.1). Lineage (GTDB taxonomy): Bacteria > Actinomycetota > Actinomycetes > Actinomycetales > Dermabacteraceae > Brachybacterium > Brachybacterium halotolerans. The sequence continues at coordinate 706,858 of NZ_JAEDAJ010000001.1, read as the reverse complement.
CGCCTGTGACCAGGACCGTCGAAGCGCAGCGACGTGTCATGGCACACGTTCCCGCCCTCCTGGCTGGACTCCGGATCAGGGGTGTCCTAGAGTTGAGCATGTCGACGCGGGGTGGAGCAGTTCGGTAGCTCGCCGGGCTCATAACCCGGAGGTCGTAGGTTCAAATCCTGCCCCCGCTACGAAGAGAAGGCCCCTCACCTGGTGTTTCACCGGTGAGGGGCCTTTCGCTTTTCGGGCGAGAATGCGTCCAGGGCCGGTTAAAGGCCGGGAATTGATTCAGTCCGCGTGCGCGGGCGCGATGCCCCCCATCCGCTGCCACATGCTCACGAGGTGGGGAAGCTCCGGGGCCGACAGGAGCTCGTCGGCGTCCTCCTGAGCTCGAGCGATCGACTCCTTCATGCTGGCGTCGAGCTCGCGATCCTGCTCGGCGTTGTACTTCGTCCACCCGGGGATGACGGCTTCCATCAGGGGATCGTTGGACTCTGCGATCCGTGCCGAGGACTCCCGCAGCTGACCGGTGAGCGCGGCAAGCTACACCGGCTTCTCCGCCTGGCTGAGTGTCCACGCAGGGAGCACGATCCCGCGAGAGCACTCGGTGCCATATCGGAGCGCGAGCCTGACGACGATGCTGGGGGAGTGCGGCTCCTCGGCCGGGGCCCAGTCGATCTGCCCGAGGTCGGTGCCGTGCTCCTTCGCGAGGTCGATCCACGATTCCGGCTGGGGCGTCCAGTGAAGCTGGTAGGGCGGGGCCAAGAGGTAGAGCATGAGTCCTCCGTGTTGTGGTGGTGCACCGAGGTGCGCGAGCCCCCATCATCACCCGCGGGTCGGACATCCGGGACGGGCTTGGTGGGCCGGGTGGGATCAGGCGTCGAGCACCCGCACGGTCTGACACGGCCAGTCGGCCCCGCAGTGCTCGCAGTACTCGACGTACGGGGACTCGGGGGCGCGGTGCTCGTGGAGGGCGCGGACGCGCTGGATCGTGGCCCGCTCCTTCCGGAGCTGCGCCACGAGGGACCGGTTGAACATGGCGAGGTCTTCGGCGTTGCCGTAGGGCGTGGGCTTCGCGAGGCTCATCGGTCCCCCTCGGTCAGGTCGTCTGCGCGGAACCGGAGGGAGCGGACGGCGGTGGCGATGGCGAGGTCGGGCAGGGCCTTGTCGCTGTCCTCGATCGCTTGGGCGGCGTCGCGGAGGACCTCGGCCTGCGCCTCCCGCACGATTGCCTGCACGGCATCCACGCACTCCTGGAAGCACGTGCACGGGCCGTACATATCCGGGTTCTCGCACCGCCAGCCGTGGATGCTGGAGTCGTACTGGTCGGGGTTCGGGTGCAGCCCCTCGGCCTCCAGCGCCCGCGCGATCTTTTCGCGCAGCTCGGTCGGTTCGGTGGTCATCGGCTTCCCCATTCCCCTCGGTACTGCTCTGGTGTCCAGGTCTCCCCGGTGAAGTCGCACCGCCCCGCGCCGCACCACGCGCACCGCTGCACGGGCATGAGCGCGGGGCGGTGCCGGGTGAACCTCCACCAGTGGAGGCCGATCGCGCATGCTGGGTTCTTCATCGCTGGGTCTCCCTCGCGGCGGTCAAGGCGTCCATGACGGCGCGCACGACCTCGACCAGCGGGGCGTCCACCGTCGCGACGGGATCACCCTCGGGATCGACAGACGACCGGACGAGGCCCGCGTCGTAGAGCCGATCCTCGATCGCGTCCTCGAGCTCGACGTCGGTCGGCGGGAGGGACGCCTGCCACTCGGCACCGGCGATGAACCCCCGCCGGTAAGCGATGTGCTCATCGGAGCCGTAGGAGCTCCCGTCCTCACGCCTGATGGGCGGGTGCGCGATGGTGGCGGCGTCCTCGGCTTCGGCTCGGGCGCGGTCGAGATTGCTCCACGCAGCGCCTTGCTCCTTGGCGCGGACAGCCATAGTCTCTGCACGTGGTGTACACCACATCCCTGTTCTCCTTCTAGAATGGATATCTCAATGAAGAGCGCTACTTCCCTCTCAGCGAGAAGAGCCGTCGCGATTGTTTTTGCAGTGCTCGTAATGGCGCTGCCCGGTCAGGCGTTTGCAGCTGGGGACGAACCCGCCTCGTCGGCACCGCAGGCGACCGACGCGGCAGCCCAGCAGACGTGGGTCGCCTACGATGGCAACCACATCACTTCTGCCGCTGGTTGCGAGCGTCGCAGAACCTGGCTGATTGACCACGTGGACTGGGTCAAGCGTCCGGACACGGCGTGCTGGAAGTACCAGCCGGTCGGATGTCCCAAGCCGAAGCCGTACTGGCAGGTGATGGTCCGAGATCGAGGAGCGAAGCTCATGATCGACAAACTCGAAGTTGCCCCCGCCGCCGCACCCGCGAAGTGCTGAGGAGCTCGCTGAATGCATAGCGAATCCGGATCTGGTCGCCTCGTTTCGGTCGAGGCAGAGGACACCGGGGCGAATGTCGAAGCTTTACAAATCAGGCTCCGCAGTTCCCCTGAGGACCCTGCACTGCCCAGGCATGAGGTGGTCTTGCACTGGTGGTGTGGGTCTGACCTTGCGAAACAATGGCTGGCTCGAGAGTCCAACTACCTCGACACGGTGTGCTTCTACTCGGGCCAAGGAGAGTTCGTCGGCTCCGGTGACACATCGACCGTCATGAGCGATCTAGTTGCCCAGTGGGTAGGAGCTAGCCCGCTTCCCGGCTGACGTTCTGCTGACCCACGAGCCGCCGCGCCAACGGGCGCGTCAACGACCACCGCTCGTTGGCGCGCCCGTTGAAGCGCCGACCCGCACGCCACACTCGGCCAGGAAGTCGGCCACCTGATCGCCGTTGAGGTTGCCCGAGCAGTACTCGGTGAGCGCTGTATCCACGATGGAGTCCAGCGCCTCGGCTCCGTCGGGGCGTGCCGGGGTCGTCGGGTCGACCAGGCGACGCTCGATCCCGGAGGTCGTAGGTTCAAATCCTGCCCCCGCTACGCATGAGGGCCCCTGCCTGGTGATCCACCAGGCAGGGGCCCTTTCCTTTGCCGTGAGGGAGATGGTCGCGGTGCCGTCTCGTCCCCGGGACTCAGGCGAGACGGTCGGGGCGCTCCGCGGCCGCGGTGGGCAGCAGAGTGAGCCGCCTCCGGTCCAGGGTCCGCTGTGCGTACCCTGCGGGGCGCCTTCAGATCGATCGGGACACGAGAAGGCGGCCCACGCGAGCGCGACCGCGCCGGGAACGACCTCTTCGTTCGGGCTGAGTCACCACAGTGTCCTCGGACGAGCGCAGCGAAGCGCCCGTCCTGAGAGTCGATCTCCGGTTCCTGAGTCTCCTGCCTCAGCGGGCGTGGCAGTCCTGCTGGGTCGCGCTGAAGACGCCCGCCTTCGCCACGGCGACCTGGAGAACGCTCGTTGGAAGCGGCCCCACCGTCACTTCGCCGTCCGTGGTGGTGCATGTGATCCAGGTGCCGTCCTCGCGGACCTGGAGGGTCACGCTGTCGCCGTCGGCATCCGTCATCTCGATGTTGTCCATGCTCGACCGTGCTTTCGATACTCGTCGGTGGGCGGTGCTTCTGCGCCCGTGCTGCTCTTACCACGCACATCGAGGGAAACTATGACGCGCCGTGCGCCCGGTTCTCGAGAGGCCTGCGCCACAGCGGCGGCAGGCCTGCGCCACGGCCCCGAATCTCGGTCGCTGCGGGTGTGACGTTCGCAATTCGGACAGACAGCCGGACGGTTGTGCACTTACGGTGAGTCCGTATGCGCGGCGTACCCGGATCACGTCGCGGATGCTCCGGTGGGCAAGGAGATGCGACGGGCCCGGTGGGGACTCCGGGGGGACGATCGATGACCGAGCACGGCCCGCATGATCTCGCGCGCGCCCGCGGGGGAGCCAGCGACGAGGAGCTGGTGCGGGACGTGCGCGCTGGGGCATCTGCTGCGTATGCGCAGCTCTACCTTCGACATCGTGACGAGGCGCAAGCGGTCGCGCAGCGCTGGGGCGCAGCACAGGATGCCCCGGATGTGGTCCATGAGGCCTTCCTCAGGATCCTCGACTCTCTGCAGACCGGTCAGGGCCCTACGGGACGATTCCTGCCGTACCTCCTGCGGACCGTGCGCAACGAGTCCATCGATCGGAGCCGTCGCTCGCAGCGCGTCGAACCCCTCGAGGACGCTGGAAGCGCACTCGTCGATGAGGCGAGCGCCCCCGTCGAGGACCACGTGGAAGCGCTGGTGGATCATGATCTCCTCGCGTCGGCATTCGCATCGCTGCCGGACCGATGGCGCGAGATCCTCTGGATGACGGAGGTCGAGGGCGTCCCGCCTCGAGCCCTGACCGCGCACTTCCAGCTGGGCGCGAACTCCGTCGCCCAGCTGGCTCGTCGCGCCCGCGAGGGGCTGAGGGCCGCGTGGATCCGCGTCAATTCCGAACCCACGGCTGCCGCCAGCTGCCGAGATGCCCGGGGAGCACTCCTCGAGCCGGACGGGGCCAGGATCCACGACGCGGCTTTCGAGCACGCCTCCGGATGCGAGCAGTGCCGCCCGGTACTGGTCGCGCTGGAACGACTGTCCGATCGGCCGCGAGCGGTCCTGCTTCCAGCGCTCCTCGGCTCGGCGCCGCTGCTGGAGGGCCTGCGGGAGATCATCAGGGTCGGCGCAGCTCACACTGCGGTCGCTGCGGAGGCAGGGTCCGCGGTGCCCGTGGACCCGTCGGAGACGACTGCTGGCTATGCCGGACAGTCGTCGAGCACCGGTCCGGCTTCTTCGTCGGGCACAACTCTCGCGGGTGCGGGCGCTTCCGGGGGATGGGTCGCCGCGGCTGCGATCTCGGCACTCGTGCTCGGGGGCATCGTCCTCGCGGTCCATATGGTCGGATCGACGCGTACCGGGCCTCCCGCGGCGGAGGCGGCGACGACGTCCATGAGCCCCGGCTCGGAGAGGACGTCCGTCGATTCATCCGACATGAGCCCGACGAGCCCTGCGGCTCCCGAGCCGAGCGGCTCGTCCGAGACCACACGTTCGCAGCCACATGATGGGGTCGGCTCACATCCTGATGTCTCCACAGCCGCCTCGTCACCGCCGTCCGCATCGCCCGCCGAGCAGCAAGATCCCGCACGGAGGGCCGCATCATCAGGGCCGTCCCTCGCAGAGGGCGACCCCTTGCGTCCGGACACGGAGACGCCGCAGCCCGTGGAGCCCTCGACGCAGACGCCGAGCGCCCAGAGCTCTTCTCCGAGTGGATCGCTGCGAGCCTCTGCCCGGGCATCGGCACCCTCCACGGACGTTCCGCCCGAGTCATCCAGCGCCGAAGCGGAGCCTCGCGCAGACGGCGGCACAGAGGACTCCGGTACATCCTCGGTGACGCCCTCGGTCGCGCCGACCACGACGACGCCTGTCGCGCCGACCACGACGACGCCTGTCGCGCCGACCACGAACGTCGCCGAGCGGCCTGGTGCGCCCAGCATCGACCCGTGGAACAGCGACGACACGGTGCTGGTACGTGCTCACATCACCGGGACGGGGCAGCCGGGTGCCTCCGTCAGGCTGCAGGACCAGAGCGGGAAGGACGTCGCTTACGGCACGGTGGATGATGACGGTACCTGGGCGCTGACCCCCGAACCGCCGGAGGCCGGCTCGAGCACCTGGTACACGGCGGTGCAGGAAGTCGATGGAGTCGCATCGGAGGCGAGCGCACGCTCGGAACTCCTCACCTACGACGCCCCACGAATTAGCAGCCCGAGGGACGGGTCTAGGGTCGCAGGGCAAGGGTCGTGCAGCACAGCGAGCAGAGTCGGCACCTCGGTGCACGTCGCCGTATCGAAGCAACGGGGTGAACAATTCAGGTTCATCGTCGACGGTTCCGAGGAGATCACGGATAGTCCAGGACGGGAGCACCACCACGCATGGCTCTGCCTCGATCACGGCGAGCACACGATCGGGATCGCCTACTGGGACCCGTCCACGGGTGAACTGGGTGCGATCCGTTCGAGCAACTTCCGCGTCGACTGAGAATTCTCCTCCGCCCTCTGGAAGAATCGAGGCATGGATGCCTTTGAGCACGGCAGATCTACGGCCCGCACTCTCGTCTTCGTCGGGGACTCGATCACCGACGCCGGACGTCGCGAGGATTTGGAGCACCTCGGATTCGGATACGTTCGGCTGATTGCCGAGCATTTCGCGGCCCATGAGCCGCAGGCGAAGGTCCTGAACACGGGGATCGGCGGGAACCGCGTGCCGGACCTGGTGGCACGCTTCGGTCCTGACTGCCTGGACCTCGCGCCCGACGTCGTCACCGTCTACGTGGGCGTGAACGACACCTGGCGCCGCTTCGACAGCGACGACCCCACCTCCGTGGAGGACTTCGAGGCCGGGTACCGCTATCTGCTCGATCAGCTCTCGGGTGCACGACCGGGCGTGCCCGTGCTGCTGATCCTCCCGTTCGTCACCGACATCGACGAGGAGAAGGCCTGCTATCACGAGGATCTCGACCCCAAGGTCGCGCGGATCCGCGCGCTCGCCCGCGAGTTCGGCCACCCCGTCGTGGACACCGAGCACCTGCTGGAGCGCGCCTACGCCGCCGGTCACACCCCGGCGACCATCGCCGAGGACGGCGTGCACCCGACGATCGCGGGGCACCGCCTGCTGGCCGACGCCTGGCTCGAGGCCTTCGCGACGGTGGACCCGAGGCGCTGAGCGGCCCCGCTCGTCGGCTCGCGTCGACCGACCGCGACGCGCGCGGCCCCCGCACGCTGCTCGACCGCTCGTGGCCCTGATCATCCCTGCGATGGGCGCGGACGCCTCCTCGTGGATCGAGCCCATCGCCGCCGCACAGCAATTGCCGAATGCTCCTCGGCGCGGACGGGCCTTGAGATCGAACGGGACGTCGCCGACGCGAAAACCGACGTCAGCAGGGCCCGCGGACAGCACGCGCGCCCGCCGTGCAGGGGGACGACGAGCGCGCAGCCGGCCGCGCCGGCTCATGGACGGGAGAGCCTGCTCAGTGGTCCTCGACGGGCTCGACGTCCTGGCCGATGCGCGCCATGATCTCACCGAACCAGGGCTGGGAGATGTCGAAGGCCTTGTGGCCGGCGATGCGCTCGAACTCGATCGCGCGCAGCAGATCGCCCCGCTCCTCGTCGTGCCCGATCACGCCGGTGCCGCCCTCGAGGGCGACCTGCACGGCGAGGTCCGTCATGGACTTGATGAGGCGCAGATCCTCCGCGTTCGCCTTGGCCGAGCGCGAGAAGTATCCCGACTTCTGCACCATGACCTTCTCCGCGCCCAGGCGCTCCGCGAACTGCTTCGCGAACCACTGGCCGGGGTTGATGGTGTCGAGCTTGACGTGGCCGAAGGGGTCCTTCTCCGGCTCCTCGCCGCGAGCCTGCATCTCGGCGACGATCTCGGGGATGCCGGCGCCCTCGGACAGGAAGATGTTCACGCAGCCGGCCGTGTCCATGACGGCCTTCAGGCGCTCGGCCTCGCCGTCGATGTCGAGCTTCATCTCGGGCAGGAACACGGCGTGCACGTCCCAGCGCTCGGGCGTGTGGCCGATGCCGGGAAGCCACTGCTGCTGGGCGTGCCACTGCTGGTAGTAATCGGCGGCCTGCGCTGTGAGGTATCCGCAGGAGCGGCCCATGATCTCGTGGATGATGAGCATGCGTGGGTTCGAGCCGTGCTCCGCGAGGACGTTCTGGGCGAAGACGCTGGTCTGCTCGGCTGCGGTCTTCGCGCCCAGGGACTGGCGGATCGGGACGATGTCGTTGTCGATCGTCTTGGGCAGCCCCACGACCTGCAGGTCGAAGCCGTTGTCGTGGAGGTGCTTCGCGAGGTCCGCGGCGGTGGTGTTGGTGTCGTCGCCGCCGATCGTGTGGAGCACGTCCACCCCGTCGGCCTTGAGCTTGTTCGCCGCGACCTCGAGGGCGTCCTCGCCCTCCTGGATGAGCCCGCGCTTGACCAGGTCGGCGGTGTTGGTGAGCTTCACGCGGGAGTTGCCGATAGGGGAGCCGCCGTAGTTGTGGAGAATCCCGGCGTGCTTGCGCACCTCGTCGTCCACGATGATTTTCTCGCCGGAGAGCAGGCCCCAGTAGCCGTGCTTGTAGGCGATGATCTCGACGTCGGGCACGAGCTCGGTGTAGCGCTCGATCAGTCCTCCCACGGCGGAGGAGAGGCAGGGGGCGTAGCCGCCGGCGGTGAGCAGTGCGACGCGCTTGATCGTCATGGGTCAGGTCCTTCGCGGTGTACGGGACGTGCGCGCACGGATGCGGACCGCGCAGCGCGTGGACAACCCGACCATCGTATCGGCCGGGTGCGCGGACACGCTCCGGCGGCCCGCGCGTCGGACCCCTCGGCGCGACGCGTCAGTCGCGCGCGGCGAGGGCCTCGAGCGTCTCCTCGTGCAGGTGGCCGTTGGTGGCCACCGCGTTGCCGCCGAAGGGACCGTCCTCGCCGTCGAGCGAGGTGAAGCGGCCGCCCGCCTCCGTGACGATCGGGACGAGCGCGGCCATGTCGTGAAGCTTGAGCTCGGGCTCGGTCGCGACGTCGACCGCGCCCTCGGCCAGCAGCATGTACGACCAGAAGTCGCCGTAGGCGCGGGTGCGCCAGAAGCGCTGCATGAAGTTGAGCATCTGGGGGAGCCGGTCCAGATCCGCCCACCCGTGCAGCGACGAGTAGGACAGTGAGGCGTCCTTGATGTTCCGCACGTCCGAGACCTGCATCTTCGTCGCCGCGTTGAGGCGTGTGCCCGTCCACGCGCCGGTCCCGGATCCCGCCCACCAGCGGCGCGAGAGCCCGGGCGCGGAGACCAGGCCGACAACGGTCTCGCCGTCCTCGACGAGGCCGATGAGCGTCGCCCAGACGGGCACTCCGCGCACGAAGTTCGAGGTGCCGTCGATCGGGTCGATGATCCACTGGCGGGGGGAGTGGCCGGTGGAGCCGAACTCCTCGCCGATCACCTGGTCGCGCGAGCGGGAGCGGGCGAGCTGGGCGCGCACGAGCTCCTCCGCCGCGGTGTCGGCGTCGGTGACCTCCGTCAGATCCGGCTTGGTCTCGACCGTGAGGTCCTGGGCCTTGAAGCGGGACATGGTGAGCTGATCGACCGCATCGGCGAGGACGTGGGCGAGCCGCAGATCATCGGCGAATCGAGAGGACATGCGCCCAACCCTACGGCCTGCGCGCCCCGATTCCCGGCACCGCCCACGCCGTGCTCACGACCGCCGCGCCCACGACCGCCGGGTTCAGCACCGCCGTGCTCACGCGTCCCACGGGTCGTTGCGGCGCAGCGCCTCGTCGAGGCGGCGGTAGGAGGCCAGGCGCTCCGGTCCGGCCGAACCCGCGCGCCCCTCCTCGACCGCCGCGTCCAGCGCGCAGTCGGGGGCGTCGGCGGCGTGGGTGCAGCCGCGCGGGCACTCCTCGGCGAGCGGGGCGAGATCGGCGAAGGCCTCGAGCAGCTCCTCGGGGGAGACGTGCCCGAGCCCGAAGGACCGCACGCCCGGGGTGTCGATCACCCATCCCGACTGGTCGGGCAGGCGCAGCGCGAGCGCCGAGGACGAGGTGTGGCGACCGCGGCCGGTGACGTCGTTGACGTGGCCCGTCGCCCGATCGGCGCCCGGCACCAGGGCATTCAGCAGGGTCGACTTGCCCACGCCCGAATGTCCGATGAGCACGCTCGTGCGGCCGTGCAGGTGAGCGGCGAGCTCCTCGACGCCCACGACGCGCCCTTCCGCGTCCAGGTGCGTGACCACGTGCTCGACGCCCAGCGGCGCGTACTGGGCGAGGAAACCGGCGGGCTCGCGCAGGTCGGACTTCGTCAGGCACAGCAGGGCGTCGATCCCGGCGACCCAGGCCGCGACCAGGCAGCGGTCGATCATGCCGCCGCGCGGCTCGGGGTCCGCGAGCGCCGTGACGATCACCATGAGGTCGGCGTTCGCGACCAGGGGGCGCTCCGTCGGGTCGTCGTCGTCGGCGCTGCGCCGGAGGAACGAGGAGCGCTCGTGCACCTTCACGATGCGGGCGAGCGATCCCTCCGTCCCACTGGTGTCGCCGACCAGACCCACCACGTCGCCGGGCACGATCGGAGTGCGGCCCAGCTCTCGGGCCCGCATCGCGGTGACCACGTGCTCGTCGGCCGTTCCGGAGCCGACGACGGTGCGCCAGCGCCCGCGATCGACCGCGGTGACGAACGCCGGGACCGCGTCGTCGTGGCTCGGGCGGATCTTCGTGCGCGGCCGCGAGCCGCGGCGATTGGGCCGGATCCGGACGTCGGATTCGTCCAGGTCGCGGATCCGGCGACTCACCGCGCCTCGCCCGCCTCGTCGGTGTGCAGCATGGCCAGCCACATGCCCACGAAGTCCGGGAGGGTCTTCTGGGTGGTGGCGACGTCGACCACGCGCACGTCCGGCACGCGGAGGCCGATGATCGCGCCCGCGGTCGCCATGCGATGGTCCTGGTAGGTCTCGAACTCGCAGCCGGTGAGCGGCCCGGGATGGATCTCGAGGGACCCCTCGTGCTCGACGGTGCGGCAGCCCAGCTTCGAGAGCTCCGTGGCGAGGGCATGGATGCGGTCGGTCTCGTGGCCGCGCAGATGCTTGATGCCGCGCAGATGGCTGGGGGAGTCCGCGAGAGCGGCGAGGGCGGCGATCGTGGGCGTCAGCTCGCCGGTCGCCGAGAGGTCCGCGTCGATCCCGTGGATGACGCCGGTGCCGCGCACACACACGTCCTCGTCCTCGCGCCAGAACTCCCCGCCCATGCGGGCGAGCAGGGTGCGGAAGGCGTCGCCCGGCTGGTCGGTGCGACGGGGCCAGTCGGCGATCTCGATCTCCCCGCCGGCGACCAGCGCGGCGGCCAGGAACGGGCCCGCGTTGGAGAGGTCGGGCTCGATGCGCACGTCGCCGAAGGCGATCGGCCCGGAGCGGACGGTCCACACGTGGGTGCCGTCGGCCTCCTGGCTGTGGGAGACGTCGATGCCCGCGCGGCGCATCTCCGTCATCGTCATCTCGATGTGGGGGAGCGAGGGCAGGGAATCCCCGACGTGCCGCACCTGCAGATCCTGCTCGCAGCGCGCGCCGACCAGCAGCAGGTTCGAGATGAACTGGCTCGAGGCCGACGCGTCCACGTCGATGCTCCCGCCGGCCAGGCGCCCGCGTCCGTGGACGACGAACGGCAGATGCCCGGGCTCGCCCGTCTCGGTGACCTCGACGCCGAGTGAGCGCAGCGCCTGGATCGCCGGCCCCATGGGCCGCAGCAGCGCCGACTCGTCCCCGGTGAAGGAGACGTCGCCGTGGTGCAGGGCCGCGAGCAGGGGGACGAAGCGCATGACGGTGCCCGCGAGACCCGTGTGGATCTCGACCGGCCCCTCGGCATGCTCCGCGGGCGGTGGGATCGGGGTGACTCGCAGCGCCTCGCCCTCGACGCTCAGGGTCGCCCCCAGGCGCTCGAGGGCATCGCGCATCAGACGCGTGTCACGGGAGACCAGAACCCCCGTGAGCGCGGTCGGGGCGTCGGCGATCGCCGAGAGCATCATCCAGCGGGCCGTGAGCGATTTCGAACCGGGCACGCGCACGAGCGCGTCCACGGGACTGCCCGCGACGGGGGCGGTCCAGGTGACCTCCGACATCGATCAGCCGAGCTGGTCCGCGAGCTTCTCGGTGGACTTCCTGGCCTGCTTGGCGACCTCGTCGGCCTTCATCGAGGCCTTCTTGCTCAGCTCGTCGGCCTTCTTGCTCGCCTTCTTCGAGAGAGAGCCCGAGGAGCTGCCCGCCTTCTTCGTCAGCCGATCGGCCTTCTTCTCGAGGTCGCGCTGGGTGGCGGCGGCCTTCTTCTGGCTGCGCTCGACGAACTGGCCCCACTGGTAGCCCAGCGACGGGCGGCCCTCGCGGTCCAGCACCGCGATCATCACGCCGCCCAGCAGGCCGACGTCGGCGAGGATCGACTTGATCTCGTCCATGCGCTCCTCGCCGCGCAGCTGCCAGACCTTCTTGCGCCCGGCCAGGCCCACGCTCGTGGTCACGAGCAGCACGCCGGCCGCGGTGCGGGGCGCACGGCCGGTCGCGTAGGCGAGGCCCGCGACGGCGGCGACGGCGCCGGTGGCGCGCAGCACGGTGCGCGAGTCGACGAAGGCGGGGGCCGACGAGCTCTCGAGGGCCTTGTCGACCTGGGCGAAGGCGGAGGGCGCGACCTCGATCTCACGCTCGGGGGAGATCGCGGTGCGCACGCCCTCGAAGATGAAAGGGGCGGCGAGAGCAGGGCGGGCGATGCGGCGGATGAGCGACATGGTGTCCTCACGTCTCGGGTTCGATGGACTCTGCCGGGCGCGGCCCGGCGTTGTGACCAGCCTATCGCGCACCCCGCCCCGTGCGTCCGGCCACCGGGGAACAGTCGAGCCTCGGTGCGCGTTGCAAGGACCGGACCCTGCGGGGCGCGCTCGAACGGACGGCCCGTCCGCACCGTTCGCACCAGCGCGCCCCGCGCCGCCGGGAGAGGAGAGAGCCGATGACCACGTGCCTGCGGACGCGACCGCCGTCGGCCCCGATGCCGACCCCGGTGCCGACCGCGCCGCCCGCCGTCCCGTCGGCCCCGTCCCGCCTGCGCGGGACCTCGCGCACGACCGTCCTCGCACCGACCGGTGCCGTACCGTGGAGCCTGATGACCACCACTGATCACGACGGCGACCGAGCCCCCGGCGCCGCCCCCGAGGACACGGCGCCCGGGGACTTCGACTTCGAGGCCGAGGCGCTCGCGCACCTCGACTCGCTCTACGGCGGCGCCCTGCGCATGACCCGCAACCCCCAGGACGCCGAGGACCTGGTCCAGGAGACCTACCTCAAGGCGCTGCGGGCGCGCGACCGCTTCACGCCGGGCACGAACCTGCGCGCCTGGCTGTACCGCATCATGACCAACTCGTACATCTCGTCGTACCGGCAGAAGCAGCGTCGGCCGCGCGAGTCGTGGACCGACGAGGTCGAGGACTGGCAGCTCGCGGAGGTCGAGTCCCATTCGAGCCGCGGTCTGCGCTCGGCCGAGGCCGAGGCGCTGGACCGCCTGCCCGACACCGCGGTGAAGACGGCCCTGCAGGACCTGCGTGAGGACTACCGCATGGCGGTCTACCTCGCCGACGTCGAGGGCTTCGCATACAAGGAGATCGCCGAGATCATGGACACGCCGATCGGCACCGTCATGTCCCGACTGCACCGCGGACGCCGCCAGCTGCGCGAAGCGCTGAGCGACTACGCGCGCAGCAGCGGGTTCCTGCGGGACGGAGCAGATGACGGGGAGGAGGGACGATGACCGAGGAGCATGACGAGACCCGCCGCGACCTGAGGTTCGGTCTCGAGGAGGCGCTGGACGGCGAGCTCCCGCGCGACGTGGTCGAGCGCATGACGCGCCACGCCGAGGACTGCCCGGAGTGCGCCGACGAGCTCGAGCGCCTGCGCGCCATGAAGGACCTGGTGCGGCGCTGCTGCGCGAAGGACACCGCCCCGCAGACCCTGCGCGAGCGCATCAGCGTGCAGTACCGCAGCGTGGAGTACCAGCGCCTCGAGGTCGAGCACGGACCCGACGGCGCGACCTTCCGCTCCACCACGGTGCGCCGCGACACCCTGGGCTGACCCGGGCCGACCGGGGCTGAGCGGGGCCGATCCCCGCCGACCTCGGCCGAGCCGGCCCCAGATGCGACGAGGCCCCCTCCGGATGGAGGGGGCCTCGTCGATGCTCGGGATGCCGCGTGTCGGGGCCGACGGATCGGCTCTCCCTCACGCTGCACGAGCGCGCCTCAGGTGTTGGGACGCTTGCCGTGATTGGCGCCGTTCTTGCGACGGGACCGGCGCTTGCGACCGCGCTTGCTCATCACGCTCTCCTTCCTTCGCCCGGACAGACAACCTCAGCATTCTGTCACAGGGGATCGGCTGGTTCAGTCGGAGGTGCCCAGGAAGCGACCGAAGCCACCATGCAGGACCAGCCAGGCCATGAGGCCGTAGCCGGTCTGCCCGGGGTGGTCGGCGCCGCCGCGGGCGAGGTCCGATGTCCACTGTTCGTGCCCCTCGAGGGACCGCACGGTGTCCACGTAGGGCACGCGGCGCCGGGCGCACACGTCGTCGAATGCCCCGGAGAGCTCGACGAGGGCGGCGGTGCGCGCGCGATCGGCGCTCGGCGGCGGGCCGACGACGAACGCCGGGATCCGCAGCCGCTCGAGACCGTCGAGGACCTTGGCGAGGTTCAGACGCGAACGGGCCAGCGAGATGCCGGCGTCGACGTCCCCGCCGCCCAGGCCCAGCACCACGCGGTGCTCCACGGTGCCCTGGGCGAGGCCCTCGGCGTCGGTGCGCAGACGCACCTCCTCGTCCCAGCGCTCCGAGAGATCTGCCGAGGTCTCCGACGGCACCGCGCTCGTGTACAGCTCGACCCGCGGCCTCGGCCCCTGCTCCTTGGCGACGGCCCGGCCGAGCCAGCCGAGCGCGCGTGCGTCGCCCACGCCGGCGAGGAGCTCCTCGCCGAGGGCCACCAGGCGGATCGGCCTGTCGCTCGCGGGGGCGGGGCTGGCCGGGACGGTCCGCTGGACCGGGACCGAGCGGGGGGCGGGCTGTTCCACGTCGTCTCCTCGTCAGTTCTGCAGTGCCTGCGCGACCAGGGTCTCCTGCTCGGCCTTGTGGGTCTTGGCGGACCCGGTGGCCGGCGAGGCGGAGGCCGGTCGCGCCACGACCTGCAGGGTACGCCCCACAGCGGCAGGGAAGTTCAGGGCCATGAAGCCCCAGGCGCCCTGGTTCAGAGGCTCCTCCTGCACCCAGACGAGATCGGCATCGGGGTAGGCGGAGAGCGTCTCGCGCAGCTCCTCCTCCGGCAGCGGGTAGTACTGCTCGAGGCGCACGATCGCGACGTCGTCGATCCCCTGCTTCTCCCGCGCGGCGACGAGCTCCCAGTAGAACTTCCCGCTGGTCAGCAGAACCTTCTTGACCTTCGAGGGGTCCACGGTCTGATCCGGGAGCACGGGCTCGAAGGTGCCCGAGGTGAAGTCCTCGACGGAGCTCACGGCGGCCTTGTTGCGCAGCATCGACTTCGGGGTGAAGACGATCAGCGGCTTGCGCGGCTCGGTGCGGGCCTGGCGGCGCAGCAGGTGGAAGTAGCTCGCCGGCGTCGAGGGCATCGCCACGCGCATGTTCTCCTCGGCGCACAGCACGAGGAAGCGCTCGATGCGGGCGGAGGAGTGATCCGGGCCCTGGCCGTCGTAGCCGTGGGGGAGGAGCATCACCACGGAGGACTGCTGTCCCCACTTCTGCTCGGAGGAGGAGACGAACTCGTCGATGATGGTCTGCGCCCCGTCGACGAAGTCGCCGAACTGCGCCTCCCACAGCACCAGGGCGTTCGGGCTCTCCACGGAGTAGCCGTACTCGAAGCCGAGCGCCGCGAACTCGGAGAGCGAGGAGTCGTAGACGTTGAAGCGCGCCTGGTCCTCGCTCAGGTGCAGCAGCGGGGTGAACGTGTCCTGGTTCAGGGAGTCGATGAGCACGCTGTGGCGCTGCACGAAGGTGCCGCGGCGCGAGTCCTGGCCCGCCAGGCGCACGCGCGTGCCCTCCATGAGCAGGGAGCCGAAGGCCAGCAGCTCGCCGTAGGCCCAGTCGATGCTGCCGCTGCGGGACATCTCCTGGCGCTTCTCGAGCAGGCCCGTGAGCTTCGGGTAGACGGTGAAGCCCTCGGGGGCGGCCATGTGGGCGTCGCCGATGCGCTCGAGCACCGAGGCGGAGACGGCGGTCGCCGAGGGCACCACGATCTCGCCGGTGTGCTGCGAGCTGGGCAGGTCCAGGCCCTGCACCGAGTTCTTCGGGTCGGCTTCGCTGCTGGCGTTGCGGGCGTCGGCGAAGGCCTGGTCCAGGTGCTGCTGGAAGTTCTTCACCAGGGCGCCGGTCTCGTCCTCGGTGAGGTCGCCGCGCTCGATGAGGGAGTCCGTGTAGAGCTTGCGGACGGAGGGGCGGTCCTTGATGAGGTTGTACATGAGCGGCTGCGTCATGGCCGGGTCGTCGCCCTCGTTGTGGCCGCGGCGGCGGTAGCAGATCATGTCGATGACCACGTCGCGGTGGAACTTCTCGCGGTAGGCGAAGGCGATCTCGGCGACCCGCACGCAGGCCTCGGGGTCGTCGCCGTTGACGTGGAAGACCGGCAGCTGCGTGGTCTTCGCGGCGTCGCTCGAGTAGAACGAGGAGCGCGAGGAGTCCGGCAGCGTGGTGAAGCCGATCTGGTTGTTGATGATCACGTGGACGGTGCCGCCGGTGCGGTAGCCGCGCAGCTCCGAGAGGTTCAGGGTCTCGGTGACCACGCCCTGGCCGGCGAAGGCCGCGTCGCCGTGGATCAGGATGGGCAGCACCGGGAAGTCGGTGACCCGCTCGAGCTGGTCCTGCTTGGCGCGCACGATGCCCTCGAGCACGGGGTTCGCGGCCTCGAGGTGCGAGGGGTTCGCCGCGAGGTACACCTTGGTGGTGGTGCCGTCCTCGGCGGTGTACGTGCCCTCTGTGCCCAGGTGGTACTTGACGTCTCCCGAGCCCAGGCCGCCCGAGGAGCCGTCGAACTCCTGGAAGATCTGGCCGAAGCTCTTGCCGGCCAGGTTCGAGAGGACGTTGAGCCGGCCGCGGTGGGCCATGCCGATGCAGACCTCCGCGATGTCGCCGTGGGCGGCGTCGGAGAGGATCGAGTCCAGCAGCGGGATCACGGACTCGCCGCCCTCGAGGCTGAAGCGCTTCTGGCCCACGAACTTGGTCTGCAGGAACGTCTCGAACGCCTCGGCGGCGTTGAGGCGGTCCATGATGTGGGTGACCTGGTCCTTGTCGTACTGCTTCTTGGGCGACTCGAACTGCTCCTGGATCCAGAGGCGCTCCTCCGGATCGGCGATGTGCATGTACTCCACGCCCACGGTGCGGCAGTAGGCGTCGCGCAGGATCCCGAGGATGTCGCGGAGCGTGGCCTCCTTGCGGCCTCCCAGCCCGCGGGTCGGGAAGGTGCGGTCCAGGTCCCACAGGGTGAGGCCGTAGGTCTGCACGTCGAGGTCGGGGTGGGTGCGCACGCGGTACTGCAGCGGGTCCGTGTCTGCCATCAGATGGCCGCGCACGCGGAAGGCATGGATGAGATCCATGACGTGCGCGAGCTTCTCAGCCTCGGTGTCGTGCAGCGGGTTGTCGGCGATCCAGCGCACGGGCTCGTAGGGGATCCGCAGCGAGGCGAAGACGCGGTCGTAGAAGCCGTCCTTGCCCAGGAGCTTGTCGGCCATCTTCTTGAGGAACTCGCCGGAGGCGGCGCCCTGGATGATCCGGTGGTCGTAGGTCGAGGTCAGCGTCATGACCTTCGAGACCGCGAGCTCGGCGAGGGTGGCCTGGCTCGCGCCCTGGAACTGCGCGGGGTAGTCCATCGCGCCGACGCCGACGATCGTGCCCTGACCGGACATCAGCCGCGGGATCGAGTGGACGGTGCCGATGCCGCCGGGGTTCGTCAGGGTCACGGTGGTGCCGGTGAAGTCGTCCATCGTGAGCTTGCCGGCGCGGGCGCGCTTGACGACCTCCTCGTAGCTCGCCCAGAAGCTGAAGAAGTCCAGCTGCTGAGCGGCCTTGATCGACGGGACCACGAGGGAGCGCGAGCCGTCGGGCCGGGGCATGTCGATCGCGAGGCCGAAGTTCACGTCCTCGCGCTGGAGCAGGAGCGGCTTGCCCTTCTCGTCGACGTCGAAGCCGTTGTTCATGTCGGGCATCTCGGTGATGGCCTCGACCATCGCCCAGCCGATGAGGTGGGTGAAGGAGACCTTGCCGCGGCGGTTCCGCTTGAGGTGGTTGTTGATCACGATGCGGTTGTCGAACAGCAGCTTGACCGGGACGTCGCGCACGGACGTCGCCGTGGGCACCGTGAGCGACTCGTCCATGTTCCGCACCACGGCGGCGGCGGGGCCGCGCAGCTTGGTCGGGACGGGCTCGGTGAACTCGCGCTCGGGGATGGTCGAGCTCGGGGTGGTGGACCGCATCGGCCGGTCGGAGGTGTCGGAGACCTTCGCGGCGGGAGCGTCGTTCACGGCAGGGGAGTCCTTCGCAGAAGAGGGTGCGGTCGGGGAGGCGTCGGCGGATGCGGAGCGGGTGGCACCGGCGGACGCGGACGACGGGGTCGGCTCGGGCGTCGGGGCCGACGCGGGCTTCGTGGCCGGCGCCGCGGGGGCGGGCTCCTCGGCGGGAGCAGCAGCCGAGGCGGCCGGCGCGGGATCGGGCGCGGGCTTCGTCGCCTGCGCTGCCGCGGGGGGCTGCTCGGAGGGAGCGGGCTGCTCGGACGGAGCAGGATGCTCCGAGGAAGCGGGTGAGTCCTCGGCGGAGGACGACGAGGAACCGGACGCGGATGCCGGGGCGCTCGGGGTCTGCTGCGCGCGTGAGCGGAAGAACTCTGCCCAGCTCGGATCGACGCTCGAGGGGTCGGCCTTCCACTGCTCGTGGAGCTCGTCCACCAGCCACTGGTTGGGCCCGAACTCGGGCTCCTCGTCAACGGAATCGGAGAGGGGTGTCTTCTGTGACACTCTGCGATCGCCAACCTTCATGAAAATCGAATGGAGCGGACTCGTCCACCCTAACCGAGGGGAGGGGTCCCCGCGCCCATGAAGTGGGCATCCGCGCACCCATGACGGAGGGGTAGATCACCTCCGGCGCGGGCGGCCAGAGCCGACACCGCCCGGAGGGCCCGGCGACCGCGTCCGCGGAGGCGGGGATCAGCGGTCGGGAAGCGTCAGGCGGATCGCCGAGGAGCGGTCCGGGTCCGTGTGCGGGCGCGGGTCGTCGATCACCTGGATCCGCCCGCCGTGCAGCTCGACCGCCCAGCGGGCGATCGCGAGGCCCAGGCCGGTGCCGCCGGATCCGTCGTCGGTGCCCCCGCCGTGCTGGAAGCGCTCGAAGACGCGCTCGCGGTCGGCGCGGGCGATGCCCGGGCCCTCGTCGCGCACCTCGATGAGCACGCCGTCGTCGGCCGCGGTGCGCTCGGCGCGCACGCGCACCCTGCCGTCGGGCGGGGAGTGGCGGGAGGCGTTGTCCAGGAGGTTCGCGATGACCTGGCGGATGCGGGCGGCGTCGGCCGCGGCGGTGAGGTCGGCGGGGTCGACCTCCACGACCCAGCGCAGCTCGCGACCGCGAGCCCGGGCGCCCAGGTCCGCGGCGTCGACCGCCTCGTGGAGGAACGGGGTGAGGGCGACCTGCTCGACGTCGATGTCGATCACGCCGGCATCGATCCGCGAGAGGTCCAGGAGGTCGTCGACGAGGTCGGAGAGGCGCTCTGTCTCCCCGAGCGCCACCTCGAGCGCGGCCGGATCGGGGTCGGTGACGCCGTCCACGATGTTCTCGAGCTGGGCGCGCAGCCCCGCCACGGGAGTGCGCAGCTCGTGCGAGACGTTCGCCACGAGGTCGCGCCGCACCTTGTCGGTGACCTGCAGCTCGGTGGCCATGCGGGTGAAGGCCTCGGCGAGCTGGCCCACCTCGTCGCGGCTCGAGGCCTCGATGCGCTGGGAGTAGTCCCCGCGGGCCATGGCGCGCGCGGCGCGGGTCATCTGGCGCAGCGGCGAGGTCATGCCGCGCGCGAGGACCTGGGTGACCGCGAGCGCCGCGAGCACCACGAGCGGCAGGGTGAGCAGGGGATGCAGGTTCGCGGCGAGGCTCAGCCAGGTGAGCACCACCGCCACGGTGACGCTCACGGCGACCAGCACGCCGAGCTTGACCTTGAACGAGCGCAGCTGGTCCAGCGGCCGCACCTCGAGGTTCTCGAGCGACTCCTGGACCGCCGCGCGGCTCGGGCGCCTCAGGAGGACCGCCCCGACCCGTCGGACCCGAGTCCCTCGGACCTCGGCTCGTCCTCGTCATCGGGCAGCTCGAGCGCGTAGCCGACGCCGTGGACGGTGCGCACGAGGTCCGCGCCGAGCTTGCGGCGCAGCGCCTTGACATGGGAGTCGACCGTGCGGGTGCCCGTCGCGTCCACCCAGTCCCAGACGTCCGCGAGCAGCTGCTCGCGGGTGAGCACGGTGCCGGGCGCGTTCGCCAGGCACAGCAGCAGGTCGAACTCGGTGGGGGTGAGGTGTGCGGGCGCGCCGGCGCGGGTGACGCGGTGCGCGGCGCGGTCGATGACCAGGTCGCCCAGCTGCAGCACGGCGGGCGCCTCGCCGACGCCGCCGCTCCCGACCTCGGGGGCCGACGTGGCACGGCGCACCCGTCGCAGCAGCGCCTTCAGGCGCGCCACGAGCTCGCGCATCGAGAACGGCTTGGTCATGTAGTCGTCGGCCCCGACGCCGAGGCCCACGAGCATGTCGGTCTCGTCGTCGCGCGCGGTGAGCATGAGCACCGGGACCGGGTCCTCCGCCTGGATCCGACGGCACACCTCGAGGCCGTCGAAGCCCGGGAGCATCACGTCCAGGACCACGACGTCGGGCGCGGCCTCGCGCACGGCGGCGACGCCCGAGGGGCCGTCGAGCGCGGTCGAGACCTCCCAGCCCTCGGCGGTCAGGCGGTCGGCGATCGCGCGGGTGATGGTGGGCTCGTCCTCGACGACGACCACGCGGGTCGGGCGGCTCGCGCTCTCGGTCTCGGCAGGCTTCGACATGGCGTCACTGTAACCGCACGGCCCTGCACAAGACCCCGTCGGACCCTGGACGCTCCCTGCGCCCGCGCGCACGCGCTCCTATACACTCGGTGCCACTATGAGCGATTCGCCCGTGCCGAGTACCGGCGCGCGCACCCGGACGGACTCTGTGCCGCGGATGCGCGCCCTCCCCGCCCGTGGGGAGATCACCCGATGACCTGGATCCTGCTCGCAGCAGGGATCGTCCTCACGCTGGGCACGGCGGTGTTCGTCGCCTCCGAGTTCTCGCTCGTGGCCCTCGATCGCCACACGGTCGAGAAGGCCCGCGACGGCGGGGACAAGCGCGCCGGCGGCGTGCTCCACGCCCTCACGCACCTCTCCACGAACCTCTCCGGCGCCCAGCTGGGCATCACCATCACCACCCTGCTGTTCGGCTTCGCCGTCCAGGACCCGCTGGCCGGACTGCTCACCCCCCTCGCCCGGGCCGCTGGCCTCGGCGAGGACGTCGCGGTCCCCGTCTCCGTGGTCGTCGCGATGGTCATCGCCTACGCCTTCTCGATGATCTTCGGGGAGCTCGTGCCCAAGAACCTCGCGATCGCCACTCCGATGGGCACTGCGCGCATCGTCGCCCCGATCCAGCACGGCTTCACGATGATCTTCAAGCCGCTGATCGCCGTGTTCAACGCGACCGCGAACGCCGTGCTGCGCCTGGTGAACATCGAGCCCCAGGAGGAGCTCTCGGCCGCCCGCTCTCCCGCGGAGCTCGAGTCCCTCGTGCGCCACTCGGCGCGCGCCGGCACCCTCGACGAGGGCACCGCGGTGCTGCTCTCCCGCACCCTCCAGCTCGGCGACCGCGAGGCGGGCGACGTGCTCACCCACCGCGGCGCCATGGTGAGTGTCGCCGCGGACACGAGCGCCCAGGAGGTGCTCGAGCTCTCCCGCACCACGGGCCACTCCCGCTTCCCCGTCACCGACGGCGGCGAGGACGACATCGTGGGCGTCGTCCAGGTGCGCCAGGCCGTCGCGGTCCCGCGACCCGAGCGCTCGCGCACCCCCGCGAGCGAGCTCATGGCCGAGATCCCGCGCGTGCCGGAGACGGTGCCGCTGGACGACCTGCTGATCGACCTGAGGGACGTGGGCGCGCAGCTCGCCGTCGTCGTCGACGAGTACGGAGGCACCTCCGGCATCGTCACCCTCGAGGACGTCATCGAAGAGATCGTCGGCGAGGTGAGCGACGAGCATGACGACGACGAGCCCGAGCGGTTCCTGCCCGACGGCGAGGACGGCTGGAGCGTCAGCGGCCTCATGCGGCCCGACGAGATCCGCCGTGAGCTCGGCGTGCGCGTGCCCGAGTCCGCCGACTACGACACCCTGGGCGGCCTCGTCATGGACAACCTCCACCGGGTCCCCGCGGCGGGAGACGTCGTCGACGTCGCCGGCCTGCGCCTCGAGGTCCTCGAGATGGACGGACGGCGCGTCGACCAGGTGCGGCTGCGCGCCACCGACCCCGCGGCGCTCGTGCGCCGCGAGGAGGAGAACGAGGACGAGAGCGCCGACGAGCGGAAGGCGGACCACCGATGAGCGACACCGCCGCCCTGGCCCTGGGCCTGGCCATGCTGCTCGGCAACGCCTTCTTCGTGGGCGCCGAGTTCGCCGTGATGAGCGCCCGTCGCAGCCAGCTCGAGCCCCTCGTCGAGGCCGGTCGCCCGGGCGCGAAGACCGCGCTCTGGGCCGTCGAGCACGTCTCCGTGATGCTCGCCGCGGCGCAGTTCGGCGTGACCGTCTGCTCGGTCACCCTGGGCGCCGTCGCCGAGCCAGCTATCGCGCACTTCCTCGAGCCGCTGCTCGAGCACCTCTCGGTGCCCGCCGTGCTCACCCACCCGATCGCCTTCGTGGTGGCCCTGCTCATCGCCTCGTACCTGCACGTGGTCTTCGGCGAGATGGTCCCCAAGAACATCTCGATCGCCGTGCCCGTGGGCGCGGTGCTGGTGCTCGCCACCCCGCTCGCGCTCGTGGCGCGCGTGTTCACTCCGGTGATCTGGGTGCTCAACCACACCGCGAACATGATCCTGCGCCTCCTGGGCGTCCAGCCCAAGGACGAGGTCGAGTCGCGCTTCACCGCCGAGGAGATCTCCGCGATCGTGGACGAGTCGCGCCGCGAGGGCCTCCTCGAGGACGAGCAGGGACTCCTGCAGGGCGCCATCCAGTTCTCCGACCGCACCGCCGGGGACGTCATGGTCCCCATGGCCGACGTCGTCACCGTCACCTACGACGTCACGCCGGGCCAGATCGAGCAGATCGTCGCGGCCACGGGCTTCAGCCGCATCGGGGTGCGCAACGACGCGGGCGATCTGGTGGGCTACGTCCACCTCAAGGACGTGCTGCTGCCGGCGGACGCCCCCGAGGAGGACTACGACCGGCCGATCCACCCCGGGATCGTGCGCGCCGTGGTCTCCGTGGCCGACGACGACGAGATCGAGGAGGCCCTGCGCGCCATGCAGTACAACGGCGCGCACCTGGCCCGCGTCGACGCCCCGACCTCGCGCAGCGTGGGCGCCGTGTTCCTCGAGGACGTCCTGGAGGAGCTCGTGGGAGAGGTCAAGGACGTCATGCAGCGCAGCCGGGCCTGACGTCCGGCCTGATCGTCCGGCCTGACCGCCCGTCCTGACGCCCGGTCCGGCGCCCGTGCGCCGAGGTGACCGACACGACACGCGGCCTGCGAGGCGGGTCAAGGGTCTTTACCCGCCCGTGGTGCGGGGCAAAGGTTCGGTAATGAGGTCGCTTCTCGCGACGTCGGACCTCGCTGACCTGGGTACCTTGGAGCGCGTTGTTCGGCGACGCGTCCTTCCCCGTCCGGCGTCGCACCCCGGGCACTCACCAGGACTCTGCGTCTCCGACCCCCCTCCAGGAGCTCCATCGTGGCGAATCATCGCGCCCTCGGCCGGGCACACGTCCGGACGCTGCGCACAGGCAGCGCCTCCCATCGTGACTCGGCAGTGCAGGCCGGTGTGCTGAAGGTCGGCGTGCTCGGCGCGCTCGCGACCGCCACCATCGCCTTCCCCCTCGCGTCCGCGAGCGCGGGCGGCCAGTCCGCTCCGCTGCCCACCATCAACGGCGGCCAGTCCGCCGCGCAGGCGAAGTCCGCGAGCACCCAGCTCGCCCCGGTCTCCATCGCCACGGCCACCGCGGGCTCCGACGCGAAGGGCGCCGACGCCGCGTCGAACGCGTCGTCCTCCCAGGAGACCACCGGTGACCTCTCCGTGGAGACCTCGCCCAACGCGGAGGCCATCGAGGCCCTCGGCGGCGAGTCCGACGAGGGCTTCATCCACCCGGTCAACGCCCGGATCACCTCCCCGTACGGCGAGCGCGTCCACCCGGTGCTGCACACGCGGATCATGCACGACGGCGTTGACTTCGGCGCGGCCTGCGGCACCGACGTGCACGCAGCGGCCGCCGGCACCGTGGTCGCCGTCGAGCACAACTCGGCCTCCGGCAACCGCGTGAAGATCGACCACGGCGACGGCGTCATCACCGGCTACTACCACCTCTCCTCGTTCAAGACGAGCGTGGGCGCGAAGGTCGAGCAGGGCGACGTCATCGGGGAGGTCGGCTCGACCGGCCGCTCCACCGGCTGCCACCTGCACTTCGCGAAGATGGACGAGTCCGGCACCTACTCGAACCCGATGTCGCTGTTCAAGTGACCTCGATGCGCGCGGCCGTCCCCGCGACCTCCGACGGGAGGGTCCTATGAGCACCGTCCCCGTCGTCCTGGGCGTCGAGTCCTCGTGCGACGAGACCGGCTTCGGGATCGTCAGCGACGGCGTCCTGCTCGGCCAGGGCCTCGCGTCGAGCGCCTCCCAGCACGCCGAGTTCGGGGGAGTGGTCCCCGAGATCGCGGCCCGCGCCCATCTCGAGGCGGCCGTCCCCACCCTGCGCATCGCCCTGCACGACGCGGGCGTCGAGCTGCGCGACATCACGCACGTCGCCGCGACCTCCGGTCCCGGTCTCGCGACCGCGGTGCACGTGGGACTGGCCGCCGCGAAGTCCGTCGCCTGGTCCCTCGGGGTCCCGCTGTACGGGGTGCACCACCTCGCCGGACATGCCGCGGCCGACACCCTCGAGCACGGCCCGCTGCCCGCGCAGTCGATCATCCTCATCGTCTCCGGCGGGCACACCTCGATCCTCCACGTGAAGGACCTGGTCGCCGACCCCATCGAGCACCTCGGCGACACCCTCGACGACGCCGCCGGCGAGGCCTTCGACAAGGTCTCGCGCCTGCTCGGCCTCGGCTACCCGGGCGGCCCCGCGATCTCGAAGGCGGCCGTCGGCGGGGACCCGGAGGCCTTCTCCTTCCCCCGTGCCATGCTGCGCCCGGGCGATCAGCCGTACGTCTTCTCCTTCTCGGGGCTGAAGACGGCCGTGGCGCGCACTGTCGAGTCCCTCGAGCGTGCGGGCGAGGAAGTGCCCGTCGCGGACATCGCCGCCTCCTTCGAGCAGGCCGTCGTGGACGTCCTGGTCACGAAGGCGCTGCGCGCCATCGAGGAGAAGGGACTCGACACCCTGGTCATCGTCGGGGGAGTCGCCGCGAACCAGCGGCTGCGCGCCGTCGCCCAGGAGCGCTGCGACGCCGCGGGCGTCGAGCTGCGCATCCCGCCGATCCGGCTGTGCACCGACAACGGCGCGATGATCGCCGCGGTCGGCGACCTGCTGGTGCGCGGCGGCGCCTCGCCCAGCGGCCTGCAGATCGCCGCCGATCCCTCGGCCGTGCTCCACGGCGCGCAGCTGCCGCTGCCCGCGGGCTTCGCCGTCTGAGCGGCCGGCGCCCTCCGGCGGCGCTGAGACCTGTGCCTCACTCGCGCCGCGCGCCCCGGCTCGGGGCGCGGACGACGGGGTCCTCGCGCTAGACTGTCACGGTCCGCCCGCGTAGCTCAGTGGATAGAGCGTCTGCCTCCGGAGCAGAAGGTCGTAGGTTCGAATCCTGTCGCGGGCACTCTGTGCGACGTACTAGAACCTGAGACATCGGAAGATGTCTCAGGTTCGGTGATCGACGCGAGGGGTTCGGCGAGGCGGATCGTGGCCTCGCCGTCCTCCCCGATGTCGATGCCGCTGGTCAGTGCTTGGTTCGCGAGACGCCTGCCGTGGTCATCGGTGCGCGCGTACATAGTGGCGCAGTCGATCAGCAGGCGCAGCGCAGCGGTGAGATGCTGCCGTGTTCCTTCGCTGCCCTCGTGCTCCTGGGTGAGACGTCGGTCGATGTCGGCCAGCCCCGTGCGGATGCGGTCTTGGTGTCGTTTGAGGGTGTCCAGGTCGATGGCGTCGGCGAAGTGCGCGGCGAGCAGCTTCTCGCTCTCGTCTTGGAGGCGCTTACGGGTAGACATGAGTTCCGCGATCTCGGAGGACTTCGAGGCCAGCCGCTCATCGAACGCCGCCTCGACTTGCGCAGCCAGCGCGGTGTACTGCGCCTCGGTGATGGAGATGTCCCGGTAGCAGTCGGCGACCAGCTTCTCCACGGTCCCCACGGGCACCGCCCGCCGGGTGCAGCGCTTCCGTTTTGACGCTCGCCCAGAGCAGACGAAGTATGCATATCGGATGCCCTGACTGTTGGTCGGGAAGTCGAGCTGCATCCGTGACCCGAACGAACCGCAGAACAGTGACCCCTTGAGGTAGTGGTCATGGGTGCGGCGTCGTTCGGAGGCAAGCCCCCGAGCGTCCAGAATGCGTTGCACTCGTTCCCATACGTCGACATCGAGCAACGGTTCATGTGCGCCGGGGGGGGGGGACTGATGCACGGATAGGTGTCACATGATCTGTGGCGTTGTGGAGCGCCGCAGGGAAGGATGTGCACCATGCCCGCTCCCTATCCCCAGGAGTTCCGTGATGACGTGGTCCGCGTCGCGAGGAACCGTGAACCTGGCCAGAAGCTCTCGACGATCGCGAAGGACTTCGGGATCTCGGAATCCTGCCTGACGAACTGGATGCGCCAGGCCGACGTCGAGGACGGCAACCGGCCCGGGAAGACCCGTGAAGACTCGACCGAGCTCCGCGACCTTCGGCGACGAAACCGCCTCCTCGAGCAGGAGAACGAGGTCCTGCGCCGCGCAGCGGCATACCTTTCCCAGGCGAACCTGCCGGGAAAAGGTTCTACCCGCTCGTGAGCGAGCTCGCCGCCGACGGGATCCGCGTCGCGGTGTCCCTGCGGGTCCTGAAGCTCTCCCGCCAGCCCTACTACCGCTGGCGGCAACAGCACGTCACCCCGTCTGAGCTGATCGAAGCCCACCGGGCCAACGCTTTGTTCGACGCCCACCGGGACGATCCCGAGTTCGGCTACCGATTCCTCGCCGGCGAAACGGAGACCGCTGGTCAACGCATGTGTGAGCGGACCGCCTGGCGGATCTGCCGGGACAATCACTGGTGGTCGGTGTTCGGGAAGAAGCGGGGCAAGAACGGGAAACGCCCCGGCCCGCCCGTGCACGACGACCTGGTCAAGCGGAACTTCACCGCCGATCACGTCGACGAGCGCTGGCTGACCGACATCACTGAGCACTGGACCGACCAGGGCAAGCTCTACCTCTGCGCGATCAAGGACGTGTTCTCTGGTCGGATCGTGGGCTACTCCATCAGCGACCGGATGAAAGCCCGCCTCGCGGTGAACGCCCTGGTCAGCGCCGTGGCCAAGCGTGGTGACGTCGCCGGTTGCGTCGTGCACTCGGACCGAGGATCCCAGTTTCGGGCCCAGAGTTTCGTGCATGCCCTGAACCATCATCGACTCGTGGGCTCGATGGGCAAGGTCGGTGCTGCCGGCGACAACGCCGCGATGGAGTCGTTCTTCGCGTTGCTGCAGAAGAACGTCCTGAACCGTCGGCGGTGGCGGACACGAGACGAGCTGAGGATCGCGATCGTGACCTGGATCGAAAGGACCTACCACCGTCGTCGCAGGCAGAGCCGGCTGGGCCGGTTGACCCCATCGAGTACGAGACCATCATGAACCAGACCGTCAGCCTGGCGGCCTAACCCCGACTGACACCTATCCGTGCATCAGTCCCGACCGCGCTCACCGAACGGCAGATGCTCATCGAGACTGCCGCGCGCGGACTCCTGCACGACGCCCAGGAAGCAGGAGCCGCATGGGTGACGCGGCTCGGGCAGCCGAGTACACGACCCGAAGCGCGAGAGCGGTGGGAGGCACACGCCGCCACGGTCGCGCTATACCGCTACCGCCACGAGATCACTGGCCCAGCACCGCTGGGTGAAGCCAAGGCCGTCACGACCGCAGACCAGGCATCCGAGCACCGAGCAGCACTGGCAGCGCTCGCACGCGCCAGACGCGTCGCGCAGCAGTCGGCATCACGGCCGGAGCGGCAGCATCAGCGCAAGATCGACAGAGCTCAGCAGCTCTAGCGACGAGCCGAAGGGGAAGCCCGAAAGCTACACCGCAGAGCAGGGTTCCTGTCATAATCAGACGGAGATGAACATGGAGAGCTTCAGAGCAAGTACCACGCGCTAACCCCGGTCGAGGCCGACCAAGGTTCTGCCGAGGACCTTGATGATAGAGCTGGCCGGTTTCAGGACAAGTGTGGAGACTTCGGCAGGAGCAAACAATGAAGGTCAGCTCGATCTACATCGATGGTTACCGTCGATTCAAAGCACAGAACATCAAGTTTGAGGATGGAACAACCATTCTCGCTGGTGCCAACAACTCGGGCAAGACCTCTCTCATCGATCTTCTGCGCGTCGTGCTTGGAGGGGAAGGGAGCCTCCGGGCCGAGGATCTCAGCGCATCAGCTCGTCATGAGTGGTTCAAAGCCCTCGTCGATGCAGCGGTTAAAGGTGAGGATGCGTATCGAGGTTTCCTAGAGCAAGAAGACCTTCTTGAACAGGTTCCAGCGGTTGATGTTCGCCTCGAAGTGAAGTATGACAGAGCCTCTGACGACATTCGCGAATTCGCAGACTACTTGATGGACTTGGAATCAACAAAGAGTTCATTTTACTTCCAGTTTCGCTTCTCCGCGAGGCGAGATGGCCTGATCGCCGCCTACGTCGAACTCTATCCCGACATCAAGAAGACCATAGATAGTTGCGGCTGGACATCTGCGAACGACGCCAAGCCAGGCTCATCAGAGTTCCTTGTACTCCAGGCAAAGGTCGATGCTTCGCTCGTTGACTGCTCCAGGTCGGAAGTGTTCTTCGCAGATGAGAGCTACACCAACATCCTCCCCATGGGAACGCACAAGAATCTCAAGCGACTGATCAACT
The DNA here is from genome assembly GCF_016623465.1 of Brachybacterium halotolerans. Lineage (GTDB taxonomy): Bacteria > Actinomycetota > Actinomycetes > Actinomycetales > Dermabacteraceae > Brachybacterium > Brachybacterium halotolerans. The sequence goes on along the minus strand of NZ_JAEDAJ010000001.1, from coordinate 678,088 downwards.
TCCGAGCAGTAAAGGCGTCGCGAGCCCTCGATGACATCAACGAAGATAAGTCAGGCGGACTGAACCAGCGCCTAATCGAGGTTGCGAAAGAGGATGAGAACTGGCTAGAGATTCTCTCTAAGCTGCCCGACCAGGTGCTATCAGCGATTCAGGGCTTAAAGATTCGTGAAGTAATGGCCGACGAAGCGCTTAAGAGCCTAAACGCGGTCATCGAGTCAATCTCGAACACGAACGGATCGAAACAGAATGACCTCTTCCTGGATTTCCATGTGACCGAGGACCATGCTGTCCAAATGATTGCGCGAGCAATGCAGACTCGCTACCTCGGGGCGGGCGTTCCATTGGGCGAGGCCTCCCAAGGTTTGGGCTACAGCAACCTCATCTACTTGCATCTTGAAGCCGAGTCATTCATTCGATCGGCCGCTAGTGACGAGAATGGATATCTAGTAAACCTGTTGGTTCTTGAGGAACCAGAGTCGCACATGCACCCGCAGATGCAAAGCGCCTTCATCAAACATCTTCTGTCGAGGGTTGAGAAGGTTGGAGGACTTCAAGCGGCCGTCACATCGCACTCGAGCGAGATCGTGAGGGCAAGCGGAATTGAGCAGCTCCGCGTCCTCAAATCTGAAGACCATGGATGCCGCATAGTCGATCTGCGGGACTTTCACACCGCCGAGATTGCAGGAAAGTCATCAGAAACGCAACGACTATTTAGCTTCCTGTATGCGATCAATTTTTCCGACCTGCTCTTCGCTGACAAAGTCATCATGTATGAAGGCGACACTGAGCGAATGTACATTCAGGCCCTAATCCGAGAACTTCCAGAACTCTCGAGCCTCCGAGCCCAGTACATCTCATATGTTCAGGTTGGCGGCGCTTACGCTCATGTGTACAAACCGCTCGTTGTCGACGCGCTTCGCCTAAAAACAGTGGTAATTACCGATACTGATTACGATAAGTCGAGCGTGACTTCAAGCTTCGATGAACTAAAACCGCTCCGCTCGACCAATGCAACATTGAACGCCCTTTTCGGCGAAGAAAGCGCGGCTACTGAACCCGAGGGCGTGAAGACGCTAACGATCGAAAACCTGCTTGGGAAAGTTTCACCAGACACAGGAGTAGCACCGATGCCTGACGCGCAGTCAGCAGCCGTCGCTTTCCAGTCAGGACGTGAAGGCTACGCACGCACTTTCGAAGAGGCGATCCTTGCTGTCTTGCTGAATGCGGATGTCTGGTCGCCTCGGACCCAAGAAGATTGGAAACAGTACCGCGAGGATTCTGGGTTGAAATTCTCGATACCCCGAGAACCGGAGTCTCCGACAATCCGAGAGATCGTCTTGTCAACATCGAACCAGAAGACCGACTTCATGTATTCTCTGCTCCTCAAACCGGAACTGATGAAGACAGTTCCACCGTATATCTCCTCTGCACTCCAGTGGCTAGAATCATGAGCCAGTTGCAGCTTGTCAACGCGCCCGCAGGTAGCGGTAAGAGCACGGAGATTAAGCGCCTCGTTCGCGAGTGGTCGGCAGAACGTCCTCTCGACCGGTTGCTGTGCGTAACCTACACGAATCGAGCTGCCGATGAACTCAAGGCAGACATCTCTTCTCCGTATATCGAGGTTTCCACGATCCACTCGTTCTTGAGCAGGTTCAGCCAATCCTTGTTCTCAGCGCGCGAGATCGTTGCTTACTATTTTGAGATCTATGGCGACGCGATCAAGGCTCGGATTGAAAATGCCGAGGAAAGCGTCACAACAGAGGAAAGCAATGCGAGATACCGCGAGGAGTTGGGTGATCCTCTGACCTTCGAACTCGTTAGAGAGTCAGTTGAATCGCTCTACTACAACGAACGACCGTTTAACACCCTCTATCGCGGGGGGCTGTCGCACGACGACCTGCTGTCCTTCGTCGCATCCTGCGCAAAGCGATATCCGAATATTTACCGGCGAGTGAGTGCAAAGTATCGCCGGGTGATCATCGACGAGTATCAAGACACAGACGTTAATGTACTCGAGTTCTTTTTCGAGGCCCTGCGCGGTTCAGACACCGGTCTTCATCTGTACGGGGATCGCATGCAGCAGATCTACAAATCAGACCCAGAACGCTTTCAGGCTCTGATCTGTGCCTTCGATGTACCACGCCGCGAGGTTGTCAACTACCGCTCAACTGAGGCCATCGTCTCAGTGCTCAACAACATCTACAACGATGAGACCCTGCGGCAGGTTGCCGATTCCAAGGCTGGCGGCAGCGTTCCAAGGGTGCACTTTTGCGCAACGCCCGACGACACCGTAGCTCGGATTGCAGATCCAGATACTTTGATTTTGAGCGTTCACAATTCGTCGATCTTTGGAGCTATCGGCAGCCTCGAACTCTTTAACGCTCTAAAAGATATGCCTGATCACGGCTACAACTCCCGATACCCGGCAGCGTCCGCGCTGACTGAGTCAGATTGGGAGAAGGTTCCCAACCCTCTAATTCGGCTCCTATATGGCCTGCTTGATCTCGAATCTGAACATACACGTGGTCACGTCGGAACTGTGATCACCACGCTGCGTGCACATTCAAAAGATTTCGGTGATTTCACACTCCGTGTTCATGAGGACAAGGAACGACTTGCGAATCAACTTGGCGTGCTTTTTGAAGTGATGCGTAACGGCACTTCGAGTATCAAAGATGTGCTCGAAACGCTCTCAAATCTTTCGGTCACCCGGGCTGCGGATGTCAGCGACTACTTGGGCAATGCAGACTACGACGCGATCATGCTGGTCCCGTTCCAGCAGGTGCGCAACGTTTTCGACTTTCGCTCATCACCTACTCGCTCGACTCAGCACGGAGTCAAGGGCGAGAGCCACGAGAAAGTGGTGTTCATTGCGGAGACGAGTACGTCACCGGTGGTGCGCATGAGGTCCCTATTCGACCTCTGGCCAAGATACGACCTGAACCTCGACTCCCTGGAAGGGCTTTACGGAAAGCTGTCCGAGTTGTTCCGTTCAGCAAAAGACGTGATCGGCGTGGACATCTCAAAGCTGAATAAGGAGACTTTTCCGGCGTTCGCAGAAGTGATCACCGCGCAGGCTCGGATTGTCGCGGATGAGTTGAACGATTCTGATTTAATTGTCGAACTCTACGGGGAGTCATATGGCGCGTATCTCGAGAGGCCTGGGGTGACGCACGCAAAAAAGCTCTTCAAACTGTCGGCGATCGAGGGTTTGCTAGCTGCCTACCGGCTCTTCTATGTCGGGTGTTCTCGGGCAAGGTCAGAACTCGACATCGTGATCCCCCAGAAGGAAGTGGCTGACGTGCACGCCACGTCCGAAAAACTCAGGCAACTCGGGTTCGAAGTGGTTGGAACCTTCTAACTGATAGGCGCCGCACAGTTCCTGAACAAGAGCAACGCGAACGCACAACTTGCTAGCGCTCCGTGCCTTATGGGTACGCGACTTCGAGCTGCCAGCGTCGGAGCCCGAGAGTCACCGGATGTCCTTCGTGTGCCGCCAAACCGTGCTCCGATGCTTGTTGAAGCGCTCGGCGATGGAGCGGACGCTCTCGCCGCTGGCCTTCGCCGTTCTAATAGCGTCCACTTCCTCTGGCGTGGGAGGCGTTCTAGTCGGTCTGCTTGGCTCTGTGACGACCGCAAAGTCATCCTCCCGCTGGGACGCTCCGCTATCGCGGATGCCCATCCTCGCCTGGTTCCACACCGTTTCTAGCCGTTCAAACCGCTGCTGCACGTTCGGTTTGAGTCCAGCGGGGAGCACCGACGGAATCCCCGGACGGAGACCTCTCGAAGTCACCGGCCGGGGATTCCTGCATGCGGGGCGTCGCGGCCCCGGGCTCACGCCTCGCCGGCGCGCAGCTCCAGCAGGCGTTCGAGGAGCTCGGCGACCGCGTCGGTGCCCTCGATCCGGAAGGCGGCGGCCGTGTCGCCGTCGCCCACCTTCACGCCCAGATCGCCGTCCTCGAGGATCGCGAAGACGTTCTCGTCGGTCACGTCGTCTCCGAGGTAGAGGATCGCGTCGGCCGCGGCGGCCCGGCCGAGCGCGCGCACCGCGGTGCCCTTGTGGGAGTCGACCACGGAGAACTCGACGACCTCCTTGCCCGGCGTGACGGTGACGTCGGGGAGGCCGCGTGCGAACTCGAGCGCGGCCTCGGTGGCGTTGCCCGCGCCGCGGCCCTTCGCATTGCGCGTGTGCAGCACAGCGGAGGCGGGCTTGACCTCGACCTCCGCCCCCGGATGCTGGTCGGCGATGTGTTGGAGGCGGCGCGCGATGGAGTCGCGCAGGTTCTGCCGGGTCTCGTCCATGGTCATCGTTCCCGCGTCCATGACGTCAGCGTGGAGGTCCGAGGGCAGGGCCCCGACCTCGGCGCCGTGCGAGCCGACGAGCGCGACGGAGCTGGGCATGCCCGCGTGGTGCTGGAGGTCCTCGAGCGCCCGCCCGGAGACGAGCGCGACGTTCACCCCGGACAGCTCGGTGAGCCCGCGAAGCGCGCCGATCGAGCGCGGGTTCGCCTGCACCGCGTCGCGGTCGGTGACGATCGGTGCGAGCACGCCGTCGAAGTCCGAGGCGACGAGGATGCGCGGGGTGTCGGCGAAGGCCTCGAGCGCCGCGTCGAGCTGCGCGGCATCCGGGGACTCGGTCCCGGACAGCCGGATGATCGGGGCCGACGGGGGAGCGGGCTCGCCGACGGCCTCGAGCTCGTCGAGGAAGTGCTTCGCCCAGGACTGCACGTCGTGGTCGAGCACCTGCCGGCGCAGCGAGGTCATCATCTCCTCCTGCTCCTCCTCCGGCATGCTGAGCGCACGCAGCGCCGCGGACTTCAGCTCGTCGATGTCGTGCGGGTTCACCAGCAGGGCGGCGCGCAGCTCGTCGGCCGCGCCGGCGAACTCGGAGAGCACCAGCACGCCGCGCAGGTCCGGGCGCGAGGCCACGTACTCCTTGGCGACGAGGTTCATGCCGTCGCGCAGGGCGGTCACCAGCACCACGTCGGCCGCCATGTACAGCGCCGTCATGTCCCGGCGGTTGAAGGAGCGGTGCAGGTAGGAGATGGCCGGGCGGCCAATGGGGGCGTGGTCGCCGTTGATGCGGCCGACGGTCAGCTCGACCTCGTCGCGCAGCTGACGGTAGGCGTCGACCCTCTCGCGCGAGGGCGTCGCGACCTGCACGAGGACGGTCTCGCGCGGGTCGATCGAGCCGTCGTTCAGCAGCTCTCCCCAGGCCTTGAGGCGATGGCGGATGCCCTTGGTGTAGTCGAGACGGTCCACGCCCAGCACGACCTTCTCGGGGTCCCCGAGGTCGTGGCGCAGCTGGCGGGCGCGCTCCTGGATCTCGGGGTCGTCGGTCAGCGCGGTGACGGCCTGGGTGTCGAGAGAGATCGGGAAGGTCCCGGCGATCACGTCGCGCGGCTCGACCGCGCCGATCCCGGGCACGGTGACGGTGCGCTGGTCGACCTGGTACCCCAGCAGGTGGCGCACCGAGGCGAGGAAGTTCAGGGTGTCGCTCTCGCGCTGGAAGCCCACGAGGTCCGCGCCCAGCAGTCCGCGCAGCACCTGGTTGCGCTTGGGCAGCTGGCTGAAGAGCTCGACGGGCGGGAAGGGGATGTGGTTGAAGAAGCCGATGCGGACGTCGGGCCGCTCGGAGCGGATCATCTCGGGCACGAGCTGGAGCTGGTAGTCGTGCACCCAGATCGTGCCGCCGGGCGCGGTGACGGCGGCCGCGGCCTTCGCGAAGCGGCGGTTCGCGCTCACATAGGTGTCCCACCAGGTGCGGTGGTAGGCGGGGTCGACGATCACGTCGTGGTAGAGCGGCCAGAGCGTCCCGTTGGAGAAGCCCTCGTAGTACTTCTCGATGTCCGTCGCATCCAGGCTCACCGGGTACAGGTCCATGCCGTCGGCCCGGAACGGCTCGGGCGCCTCGCCCGGGGAGCCGGCCCAGCCCACCCAGGCCGCCGAGTCGACGTTCCGCATCACGCTCTCCATCGCGGTCACCAGACCGCCGGGGCTCGTCACCCACTCCGTGGCGCCGTCGGGAAGGGTCTTCGCGTCGACCGGGAGACGGTTGGCGACGACCACCAGATCGTGCAGTTCTTGCGATGCCACAGGGGCCTCCTGACGTGTGGGACGACACCGCCAGGCTATCAAGTGAGAGGGGTCACGAAGACCGCGCGACCTCGCGTCCGAAGCCTCGCCGAGGGCCCTGGTCGTGAGTGCGCCGGGTCGTCGCCGCCTCGCTCGCCACCAGGGGAGATGCCGGAGACGGCGCGGGCACGGGCGCGCGCCTCCTCACTGCGTGGACACGGCCAGCGAGCGTCCGTCCGCGCCGCATAGTGTTCGTCCTCGGGACCGCGTCCGCTCCGCGCGGACGCGCGGCCCCGGGAGCCCGGCCGGAGCCGCCGATCGCCGCATGCGGCGGATCGTCGCATGCATCCGGCCGCCCGGCACGTCCGTTCCCGAAGACCGAGCCCGACGCCCGACCCAGGAGGCCACGCGCGATGCGAGCCCATGAAGCAGGAGCCCTGCACGGCAACGACGCCGCGCCCACCTGGCTGCCCTATCCCACCGATGTCAACACGCTGATCCCGGGCCTCTGGTCGAGCACCTGCGGGCGCGACGCGGACGGAGCCCTCGAGGTCGGCGGCGTGAGCGTCACGACGCTCGCCGAGGAGGTGGGCACACCCGCCTTCGTGCTGGACGAGGACGACTTCCGCGAGCGGGCCCGCGCCTTCCGCGACGCCTTCACCTCGGCCTTCGCCCCCCACGCCGGGGCCGACGTCTACTACGCCGGCAAGGCGTTCCTGTGCGGGGCCGTCGCCCGCTGGGTCGACGAGGACGGCCTGGGACTGGACGTGTGCACCGGCGGGGAGCTGGCCGTCGCGCTGCGCGCCGGATTCCCGACCGAGCGCATGGCCCTGCACGGCAACAACAAGTCCGATCGCGAGATCGCCCGGGCGCTCGAAGCGGGCGTGGGCCGCATCGTCATCGACTCCCTCGCCGAGGTCCGGCAGGCCGCGCGCGTGGCGTCCGAGCTGGGCGTGAGCGCGCACGTCATGCTGCGCGTGACCACCGGCGTCGAGGCGCACACCCACGAGTTCATCGCGACCGCCCACGAGGACCAGAAGTTCGGCCTCTCGATCACCTCCGGCGACGCCATGACGGCCGTGCGGGAGGTGCTCGCGAGCCCCGAGCTGGATCTCGTGGGCCTGCACTCCCACATCGGCTCCCAGATCTTCGACGTCGGCGGCTTCGAGGTCGCCGCCCGCCGCGTCCTCGACCTCGTCGCCCAGGTCCGCGAGGAGCTCGGGCACACCATCGAGCACCTCGACCTCGGCGGCGGCTTCGGCGTCATGTACAACACCCAGCACACCCCCTCGACCCCCGAGGCGCTCGCGAGCGGCATCGCCGGGATCATCGAGAAGGAGTGCCACGAGCTCGAGCTCGAGGTCCCGCACGTGGCGTTCGAGCCCGGACGCGCGATCGCCGGACCCTCGACCCAGACCCTGTACACGGTGGGCACGGTGAAGGACGTGCGCCTGGGCGGCCCGCACCACCGCGTGTACGTCTCAGTCGACGGCGGGATGAGCGACAACGTGCGCACGGCCCTGTACGACGCCGACTACTCGTGCCTGCTCGCCGGACGCGTCTCCGACGCCCAGCCCGAGGTGGTGCGCGTGGTCGGCAAGCACTGCGAGAGCGGCGACATCGTGGTCAAGGACGAGTACCTGCCCGCCGACGTGCAGCGCGGGGACCTCGTCTCGGTGCCCGTGACCGGCGCCTACTGCTACTCGCTGGCCTCGAACTACAACCACGTGCCGCGGCCCCCGGTGGTCGCGGTCAAGGATGGCCGATGGCGCACTCTCGTGCGACGCGAGAGCGAGGAGGACCTGCTCGCCCTCGACGTCGGCTGAGGGAGGCGGCGCCACCACGGCCGCCCCGCGCTCGACGCATACGGACACATGGCGACGCGTTCGCGACTCGGAGTTGGATACAGTTTCCTGAGCCCGCGGGCCCTCAAGGCCGCTGGCCACGCTGGAATCGCCCGTCGTCGCCCGGATTCTGCGGAAGGACCACTGATGACTGATCCCCTGCCCGACCACGCCCCGCTGCGGGTCGCCGTGCTCGGCGCCGGCACCGTCGGAGCCGACGTGCTGCGCGTCATCGGCACCAGCGGAGACGAGCTCGCGCACCGCATCGGCGCGCCGCTCGAGGTCACGGGAATCGCCGTGACGGACCTCGGCAAGGACCGCGGGGAGCACGTGGACCGTGCGCTGCTCACCGATGATCCGGCCTCCGCGATCGCCGGCGCGGACATCGTCGTCGAGGTGATGGGGGGCATCGAGCCCGCCCGCACCCTGCTGCTCGAGGCCATGTCGCACGGCGCGAGCGTCGTGACCGCGAACAAGGCCCTGCTCGCGCAGGACGGCGTCGCCCTCTACGAGGCGGCCGACGCGAACGGCGTGGACCTGCACTTCGAGGCGGCCGTCGCCGGCGCGATCCCGCTGGTGCGGCCGATCCGCGAATCGCTCGCGGGCGACCGGATCGAGAAGGTGCTCGGCATCGTCAACGGCACCACGAACTACGTCCTCGACGCGATGGCCCGCACCGGCGCCTCCTTCGACGACGCCCTGGCCAGCGCCCAGGAGCTCGGCTACGCCGAGGCGGACCCGACGGCCGACGTCGAGGGCCACGACGCCGCCGCGAAGGCCTCGATCCTCGCCTCCCTCGCCTTCCACACCCGCGTGGGCATGCAGGACGTACACTGCGAGGGCATCACGTCGGTGACCGCCGCGGACATCGCCGCCGCCTCCCGCATGGGGCGCACGATCAAGCTGCTCTCGATCGTCGAGCGGGTCGAGGAGGAGGGCGAGGAGCGCGTCTCCGCGCGGGTCTACCCGGCGATGCTCCCCGACAGCCACCCGCTCGCCTCGGTGTCCGAGGCGTACAACGCGGTGTTCGTCGAGGCCGAGGCCGCCGGCTCGCTCATGTTCTACGGGCAGGGCGCGGGCGGCGCGCCCACGGCGTCCGCGGTCCTGGGCGACCTCGTGACCGTCGCCCGCCAGCGCGTGCACGGCGGCGTCGGCCCGCGCGAGTCGCGCTATGCGGACCTCGGGATCATCCCGGTCGACGCGCTGCGCAACGCCTTCTACGTCTCCCTCACCGTGCAGGACAAGCCCGGCGTGCTCGCCGAGGTCGCCGGCACCCTGTCCTCCCACGGCATCTCGATCTCGACGATCCATCAGGAGACGGAGCCGGCCGAGGAGGGCGAGCCCGAGCGCGCGCGCATCGGCATCGCCACCTACCGGGCGCTCGAGTCCGCGATGGACTCCGCCCTGGACGACCTGGACAGCTCCGGCGCCGTCCTCACGATCGATTCCGTGATCCGCCTCGAAGGAGAATGACCCGATGGCACACCAGTGGCGCGGCGTGCTCGCCGAGTACCGCGAGCACCTCCCGTTCTCCGACGAGGACACCCTGCTGACCCTCGGCGAGGGCGGTACGCCCCTCGTCCACTCGCCGTCCCTCTCGCGCACGGTCGGGGCCGACGTCCACGTCAAGGTGGAGGGCATGAACCCCACGGGCTCCTTCAAGGACCGCGGCATGGTCTCCGCGATGTCCCGCGCCGTGTCCGACGGGGCGAAGTCCGTGGTCTGCGCCTCGACGGGCAACACCAGCGCCTCGGCCGCCGCCTACGCGACGCGCGCCGGGATCACCTGCGCCGTGCTGCTGCCGCAGGGCAAGATCGCCGCCGGCAAGCTCGCCCAGGCCGTCGTCCACGGGGCGAAGCTCATCCAGGTCGAGGGCAACTTCGACGACTGCCTCGAGATCGCCCGCAAGCTCGACGCCGCTCACCCCGTGGAGCTCGTGAACTCCGTGAACCCCTTCCGGCTCCAGGGCCAGAAGACCGGCGCCTTCGAGGTCTGCGACGCGCTCGGCAAGGCGCCGGACATCCACATCCTTCCCGTGGGCAACGCGGGGAACATCTCCGCCTACTGGATGGGGTACACCGAGTACCGCGACAAGGGCATCACCGGGTCCGCCCCCGCCATGTGGGGCTTCCAGGCAGAGGGCGCCGCGCCCTTCAAGGCCGGCCGCCCGATCACCGATCCCGAGACGGTCGCCACCGCGATCCGCATCGGCGCCCCCGCCTCCTGGAGCCTCGCCGTCGCGGCGCGCGACGACTCGGGCGGGCTCATCGACGCCGTCTCCGACGACCAGATCCTCGATGCGCAGGCGCTGCTCGCGGGCGAGGTCGGCATCTTCGTCGAGCCCGCCTCGGCCGCGGGCGTCGCCGGGCTCCTCCAGCAGGCCGAGAAGGGGCTCGTGCCCCGCGGTGCGACCATCGCGATCACCGTCACCGGCAACGGGCTCAAGGACATCGACACCGCGCTGACCCGCCAGGACCTGACCCCGACTGTCATCCCGGTCGACGTCGAGGCCGCGGCCGACGCGATGGGGCTGTGAGCCGCCCGGCATGAGGATCACCACCGAGCGCGTCGGCGTGCGCGTGCCCGCCACCAGCGCGAACCTGGGGCCGGGCTTCGACGCGCTGGGCCTCGCCCTGCACCTCGTCGACGACCTCGAGCTCGAGGCCACCACCGGCCGGGTCGAGGTCACCGTCGAGGGGGAGGGCGCGGGCGACGTCCCGGCGGGGGAGGACCACCTCGTGGTGCGTGCCCTGCGACGGGGCCTCGACCACGCGGGCGCCCCCCAGGCCGGGGTGCGCCTGCACTGCCGCAACCGGATCCCGCACGGTCGCGGCCTGGGCTCGAGCGCGGCGGCGACCGTCGCCGGCCTCATGCTCGCGCGCCTCCTGGTCTCCGAGCCGGAGGCCCTGGACGACCAGGTGCTCCTGGACCTGGCGACCGAGATGGAGGGCCACCCGGACAACGCCGCCCCGGCTCTGCTGGGCGGCGTCGTCCTCTCCTGGACGGACCGCGCCGGCGCCCGCGCGGAGCGCCTCGATCTCGCGACGCCCGGCGACCGGGCGCAGCGCGGGAACGGGGCCGGACAGAGCGGGAGCGGGACCGCGCAGGAGCCCGCGATCCGCCCCGTCGTGCTGCTGCCGACGGCCCGGCTCGCCACGAGCACGGCCCGCTCGCTGCTGCCCGAGACGGTGCCCCACGCCGACGCAGCGTTCAACGCGGCACGGGCCGCTCTGCTCGTGCACGCGCTCACGAGTGACCCCTCGCTGCTGCTGCCAGCGACCGAGGACCGCCTGCACCAGGAGTACCGCGCCCCGGGCATGCCGCAGAGCGTCGAGCTCGTGCGCGTGCTGCGCAGCGAGGGATACCCCGCCGTGATCTCCGGCGCAGGCCCGTCCGTGCTGGTCATCGACGGCGCAGGACCCGACCTCGCGCCGCTCGTGCGACGCGTGGTCGACGACCCCCGCGCATGGCGCATCGCCCGTGTCGGACTCTCATCGACCGGTGCGGAGCCTGTGGTACCTTGAAGCCGCGTCCGACGACGTGATCGGCCCGGCCCAGTGCCGGCGACCACGGCCCGGAGACTTCCGCACAGTGGGTGCAGAGAGGTCCCGGGTGAGGACGTACCCCAGAGAATCCCCGGCGACGCCGCATTCGCGTGCTTCCGTGCGCTGTGCGCCACGGCCGCCCTCGGGGAGAGGACTGCCGCGAACCCCGCCGTCCACCGGCCCGGTCGCCGCGCAGCTCATGCACTCATCACGGACGCGCGCCGCGCGATCCACAGGAAGGAACCTGGGTGAACGACACCACCGCACCGCAGGGCGACAGCACGTCGCTCGCGGCGAAGAAGCTTCCCGAGCTGCAGCAGATCGCTGCCGGGCTCGGCATCAAGGGGGCGCGTCGCCTCCGCAAGGGCGAGCTCATCGACGCGATCAACGGGGGCGGCTCCTCCGCCCCGAAGACCACGGCCCCGAAGCGCACCGCTCCGACGAAGACCGCGCCGGAGGCCACCGCGTCGACGTCCGCGGCAGCGGGCGACACCGCCCCGCAGAAGGCGGCGCCGACGAGCGGAGCCTCCGAGGGCTCGGCGTCGTCGGCCGATGTCCTGGACCTGGGCCTGGATCTGCCCACGCAGGACGAGCGCGGCACGGGCGGGCGCCAGGAGCGCCGCGGCCGCGAGGACCGTCAGGGTCGCAACGAGCGCAACGAGCGCAACGAGCGCGCGGAGCGGAGCGATCGCTCCGAGCGCCAGGAGCGCGGCGACCAGGGCGAGGGCCGCCAGCGCGGCGACCGACAGGATCGCGGCGACCGTCAGGACCGCGGCGACCGTGCGGGCCGCGAGAACCGCAAGGACCGGGACAACCGCAAGGACAGCAACGACCGCAACGACCACGGCGATCAGGGCGGACGCGGGTCGCGTCCCCGTCTCGAGGACATCGAGCTGCCTGATCGCACGGGTGAGGACTCCGACATGAGCCGCAACGACCAGGGCGGCCGGGGCGGCCGCGGAGACTCCGAGGACGGTCGCAACCGCCGCTCCCGCAACCGCTCGCGCGATCGCAAGCGCCGCGGCCGCAACGGCGGCGACAACCCGCAGCAGGACGGCGGCGGCAGCGAGGACGAGCAGCAGGTCCGCGAGGGCGAGGAGCTCGTGAGCGTCGCCGGCATCCTCGACGTGCGCGACAACAACGCCTACGTGCGCACCACCGGCTACCTGCCCGGCGCGAGCGACGTCTACGTCTCCATGAACATGGTCCGCAAGAGCGGACTGCGCAAGGGCGACGCGATCACGGGCCTCGTGCGGGCGCCCAAGGACGGCGAGGAGCAGCGCCAGGAGCAGCCGCAGCAGGGCGGCGGGCGCAACCGCCGCAACCGCGGCGGCAACCAGCAGGGCAAGTACGCCCCGCTGCTGCAGGTCGACACCGTCAACGGGCTCACCCCCGATCGCGCCCGTCAGCGCGTGGACTTCGGCAAGCTCACCCCGCTCTACCCGGACGAGCGCCTGCGCCTGGAGACCGCCCCCAACGCGGTCGCGCCGCGCATCATCGACCTCGTCTCGCCGATCGGCAAGGGCCAGCGCGGCCTCATCGTCGCGCCCCCGAAGGCCGGCAAGACGATCATCATGCAGCAGATCGCGAACGCGATCACCACGAACAACCCCGAGGCCCACCTCATGGTCGTGCTCGTCGACGAGCGCCCCGAGGAGGTCACCGACATGCAGCGCACGGTGAAGGGCGAGGTCATCGCCTCGACCTTCGACCGGCCCGCCTCGGACCACACGATCGTGGCCGAGCTCGCGATCGAGCGCGCCAAGCGCCTCGTGGAGATGGGCAAGGACGTGGTGGTGCTGCTGGACTCGCTCACCCGCCTCTCGCGCGCCTACAACCTGGCCGCCCCGGCCTCGGGCCGCATCCTCTCCGGCGGTGTCGACGCCTCGGCGCTGTACCCGCCCAAGCGGTTCTTCGGCGCCGCTCGCAACATCGAGAACGGCGGCTCGCTGACCATCCTCGCCTCGGCCCTGGTGGAGACCGGCTCCAAGATGGACGAGGTCATCTTCGAGGAGTTCAAGGGCACCGGCAACATGGAGCTGCGCCTCTCGCGGAACCTCGCGGACAAGCGCATCTTCCCGGCGGTGGACGTCAACGCCTCGAGCACCCGCCGCGAGGAGGAGCTCATGGGCAAGGAGGAGCTGGCCATCATGTGGAAGCTCCGCCGCGTGCTCGGCGCACTCGACCAGCAGCAGGCGCTCGAGCTGCTCCTGGAGCGCGTGAAGAAGACCCAGTCGAACACCGAGTTCCTGATGACGGTCTCCAAGAACACCCCCAGCGTGGGCGGCCGCTCCGGCGACTGACCTCCCCGGGGAGCGGGCTCCTTGGCCCGGATATCCGGGTCGACGACGGCGGGGGGGGGGCGGCGGGGGCCCCCCCCCCCCCCGCCCCCGGGGCCCCCCCCCCCCCGCCCCCCCCCCCGGCCCCCGGCCCCCCCCCCCCCGGGGGGCGGGGGGGGGGGGCGCCGGGGGCGGGGGGGGGGGGGGGGGGGGGGGGCCCCGGGGGCCCCCCCCCCGCTTCGTCATTCCGGATCCGTCATCCCGGCTCCGTCATCCCTTGATCGCGCCCGCCGCGATGTTCGCGATGAAGTGGCGCGAGCCGATGATGAAGACCCCGATGAGCGGCAGCACGCTGACCAGCGCGCCCGCCATGACCATCCCGTAGTCCGTGAGGTACAGCGAGTTGAGGTTCTGCAGGGCGGTCTGCAGGGTCTGGCGATTCGGGTCGACCAGCACGATCAACGGCCACACGTAGTCGTTCCATGCGGTGATGAACGTGAAGATGCCCAGGAACGCGAGGCCGCCGCGCATCATCGGCACGCCGATCCGGCGGTAGATGGTGAAGAAGCCGGCGCCGTCGATCCGCGCGGACTCCACGAGCTCGTCGGGGATGGACGAGCTCGCCATCTGCCGCAGCAGGAAGATCCCGAAGGCGTTCGCGGCGCCCGGGACGATGAGCGCCTGCAGCGTCCCCACCCAGCCGATCTTCGACATGAGGATGAAGCTCGGCACCAGCGACAGGCTGCCGGGGATCAGGAAGGTCGCGATCATCAGCACGAACAGGGCGTTCTTCCCAGGGAAGTCGTACTTCGCGAAGGCGAAGGCGGCGAGGGAGTCGAAGAACATCACCAGCACGGCGCACAGCGCGGACACGATGATCGTGTTCACGAGCGCGGAGAGGATGTCCACGCTCGAGAACAGGTTCCTCAGGTTCTCCGCGAAGCTCGTGCCGAAGGTGAGACGCGGCGGGTACCCGAAGATCTGCGCGGTCGTCGACGTCGACATCACCGCGAGCCAGTAGAACGGGAACACCGACAGCACGACGCCGACGAGGATCAGCAGATGCGTGATCACCTTCTCGAGGCGGGCGCGCGCGATCGCGGCCCGGTCGCCCGAGGTCCGCAGTCCCGGCCGGTCGTTCGAGCGCGGCTCCGCCGGGCCTCCCGGTGCCTCGGGTCCGGAGGTGCGGGTGGAATCAGCGGTGGTCATGAGCGTGCCTTCCTGCCGGTCCGACGGGGCGCGTCCCTGCGCTCGCTGAGCAGGCGCCAGTTGATGATCGCGAACACGGAGGCGAGGACGAAGAGGGCCCAGGCGATGGCCGAGCCGTAGCCGAAGTCGAACTGCGTGAACGCCTGGTTGTACTGGTAGAGCACGATGGTCATGCCGGCCTCGCCGTTGCCGCCGGCGTCGCCGAGGAGCACCTGCGGCTCGGTGAACAGGCTCAGCCCGCCGACGGTCGAGGTGATGACGGTGAACAGGATGATCGGCCGCAGCATCGGGATCGTCACGCGGGTGAAGATCTGCCAGGTCGAGGCGCCGTCGGTCTTCGCTGCGTCGTACAGGTCCGTCGGGATCGACTGGAGCCCGGCGAGGTAGATGATCGCGTTGTAGCCGGTGAACCGCCAGATCACCATGACGGCGATGGTGACCTTGATGCCCAGGCTGCTCGAGAGCCAGGGCACGGAGTCGACGTGCAGGGCGGTCAGCGCCGAATTGACGAGTCCGAAGGAGTCGGAGAACACCGACCCGAAGACGATCGCCATCGCGACCATGCTGGTGACGTTCGGCAGGAAGAAGGCCACCCGGTAGAACCCGCGGAAGCGGATGTTCTGGTGCAGCAGGAACGCGATGACGAGCGCCAGGAACAGCATCGGGACCGTGGAGAGGAACCAGATGATGAACGTGTTCGCGACCGCGTTCCAGAACCGGGAGTCCTGGACGAGGTAGATGTACTGGGAGAGCCCGGCGAAGCGGATCTCGCCCATGCCGTCCCAGTCGGTGAAGGAGAGCACGATCGAGAACACGATGGGGAACAGCCCGAACACGAGGAAGAGCACGTAGAACGGGGCGATCGCGACGTACTGCGGCCAGTGGGAGAGCACTCCTCTCCAGCCGAGGGCCCGGGTGCGCGGGACGGCCGCGGTGGAGGGCCTGGCCGCGTCGACGGGCGGGGGAGTGGTCATGACGCTCATCGCTGGACTCCTCGTTTGCGCAGTGCCTTCTCGGCGGCGGCGATCGCATCGGCCCATGCGCGGTCCGGGTCCTTGCCGGCGGTCTCGACGTTGGTGATCTCGAGGGTGAAGCTGCCGGAGACGACGCTCTCCCACGTGCTGATGAACGATTCCGGCACCTGCTCGGCGGCGTGCGAGAAGAAGGCGAGCGGATCCTGGTCCCCGAAGAAGTCGCCGGCGTACTTCATGGTGCCGCTCTCGTAGGAGGCTGGTGCTGAGGGGAAGAGCTGGACGTCGTTGTAGGCCTCGGCCTGGTGGTCCGGGGTGTTGATCCAGCGGATGAAGGCGAAGGCGGCTTCCGGGTCATTGCAGGTGTGGGGGATGGCGGCGAAGGAGCCTCCTGAGTTCCCCGGGCGCACGGGCTGGTCGGCCAGGCGCCAGAGGCCCGCGGAGTCGGGCGCGGACTCCTGGATGATCTGGGACCACCACGAGGCGTTCACGTGGCCGGCGGTCTTCCCGCTGGACCACGCGGCGTTCTGGTCCGTGCCGCGGGCGTCCGGGATCCCCGCCGTGATGTGCGCGTCGATCGCGGCGACGGCCGTGTCCCAGGCCTCGCGCACCGCCGAGCCCTCGGCCGTGTACAGGGGCGTGTCCTCGGCGTCGAGGTAGCGCTCGGGACTCGCGTTGAGGAACTGCTCGTAGATGGACTGCGCGGTGTTGACGAGCGCGGAGCCGGTCGCCTTCCGGAGCTCGGCGCCGAGTGCGATCCACTCCTTCCACGTCGAGACCGCTGCGGAGACCTCGTCCGGTTCCGTCGGCAGGCCCGCCTTCTCGAACACGTCCTGGCGGTAGTAGAAGCCGGTGGGGCCGATGTCGAGAGGGAAGAAGCAGAAGCGCTCCTCGGGGGTGATCCCGAGCTTCCACTTCCACTCGTAGTAGTCGTCCGCGTGCTGGGCGGCCCCCAGGTCGTTCATGTCCAGGAACTGGTGCTCGTTGCGGAAGTAGAGGGCGTTGTTCGAGTTGATGTACGTGATGTCCGGGATGTAGGCGCCGCCCGCGAGGCTCGTGCGCAGCTTGGTGTCGAAGGTGGTGCCGATGACGTCGGCGCGCACGTGCCGATCGGTGCCGGGGACGTTCTTCGCGGCCTGCTCGAGGAGTTTCGGGCTGGCGGACCGGTTCCAGTACCACATGACCAGCTCGTCGGGGTCGTCGGAGATCGTGGGGGAGGAGCCGCAGGCGGCCAGTCCTCCCGCTGCCAGCCCCGCCAGGCCGAGGCCTCGCAGGACGTGTCGTCGTGTGGGTGGGTGCATGGGCTCTCCTCGTCATCGAGCAGGCGATCAGGGCCGTGAACGTTCACAGCTGGCCTGGACTATGGCATCCGCCCCCGAGAGTGTCAAGGGTCACAGCCGTCCGTGGACCTCGCGGCGCCGACCGGACACAGGGCGGCTCTTCTGTGCATCGCTGCGCGGCCGGTCCGGGGTCCCCCAGGGGGTCTTCGCACCCGGGTGGAGATCCGCGAGGCATGGCGCCGCGGCCGGTGGACGTGTAGCGTGATCCCTGTCGTGAACGTTCACGCATCACCGACGGGTCGCGGCGGTCCCGGTGCGGCCCTCGTCCGGCATCCGCCCGCAGCACCCGCCTTCCGCAGCTCCCCACCCTTCGACAGCGAGGTCGCATCCATGAGCACCGACAGCAGCGCCCCCATCCACGACGACAGCAGCACGGAGCGCCCGGCATCTGCCGCGCCTAATGACACCGCCCGCCTGCGCTGGGCCGTGCTCGGCCCCGGCTCGATCGCCCGTCGCTTCGCGGGCCAGCTGCCGCACAGCGAGCTCGGCGTGCTCGTGGGCGCGGGCAGTCGCGACCCGGAGCGGGCCCACGAGTTCGCGCGCGAGTTCGGCATCGCGGAGGACCCGGGCGCCGTGATCGGCACCTACGAGGAGGTGCTGGCCTCCGACGCGGTCGACGCCGTGTACGTCTCCACGGTGCACACCGAGCACGCGCGCCTGAGCATCGCCGCACTCGAGGCCGGCAAGCACGTGCTGTGCGAGAAGCCTCTGGCGGCGAACCACGGCACCGCGATGGCCGTCGCGGACGTCGCCCGCCGCACCGGGCGCGTGCTGCTCGAGGCCTTCATGTACCGCTTCCATCCGCAGACCCTCCAGGTGCTCGACCTCGTGCGCGAGGGCGCGATCGGCGAGCTCGCGCACGTCGACGCCTCGTTCTCCTTCGACACCGGGGCGCGCGAGGGCCGTCTGTTCGATCCGCAGATCGCCGGCGGCGGGATCCTCGACGTCGGCTGCTACCCGCTGTCCTTCGCGCGCCTGGTCGCCGGGGCCGCCGCCGGGCGCACCGCCGTCGAGCCCGCCTCGCTCTCCGCCGCAGGCACCGTCGGCCCGACGGGCGTCGACGAGTGGGCGAGCGCGGAGCTCACCTTCCCTGGCGGCGCCACCGCGAGCCTGCGCACCGGTGTGCGCCTGGCGGACCCGCAGTCCGCGACCATCACCGGCAGCCGGGGCGTGATCCGTCTCGAGGATCCGTGGACGCTCGGGGAGGACACCGTGATCCACCTCGACGTGGTGGGGGAGGAGCCGCGCGAGATCCGTGTGGAGCACGCCCACCCCTACGCACTGGAAGCGGATGCTCTCGCCCGCGCCGTCTCCGCGGGACGGTCCGAGGTGCCCGAGCTCGACCTCGAGGTGAGCCTCGGCCAGGCCCGCGCGCTCGACGACTGGCGCGAGCAGATCGGCCTGCGCTATCCGTTCGAGCGTGAGGACTCCGCGATCCCCACCGTCTCCGGCGCCCCGCTGCGCGTGCGGGAGGACGGCGAGCACCCCGTCATGCCCTACGGCGAGATCCCGGGGGTCGGCAAGAGGATCTCCCGCCTGGTCATGGGCTGCGACAACCAGCCGAACCTCGCCCATGCCTCCGCCCTGTTCGACGCCTTCGTCGAGGCCGGCGGCACCACCTTCGACTCCGCATACATCTACGGCGGCGGTCACCACGAGGTGCAGCTCGGCCAGTGGATCACGAATCGCGGCATCCGCGAGGACGTCGTGGTGATCACCAAGGGTGCGCACACCCCGCACTGCGACCCCGCGTCCCTGAGCCGCCAGCTGCTGGAGTCGCTCGAGCGCCAGCAGACCGACTACGCGGATCTCTACATGATGCACAGGGACAACCTCGACATCCCCGTCGGCGAGTTCGTCGACGTGCTCAACGAGCACCTCGAGGCAGGTCGGATCCGTGCGTTCGGCGGGTCGAACTGGACGCCCGCGCGCGTCGACGAGGCGAACGCGTACGCCGCGGCCCACGGCAGGCAGGGCTTCAGCGTGCTGAGCAACCACTTCGGCCTCGCCGAGGCGCTCGACGTCCCCTGGGCCGGCTGCGTGCACGCGACCGACCCGGACTCGAAGGCCTGGCTCGAGGAGCGGAAGATCCCGCTCTTCCCCTGGTCCTCGCAGGCGCGGGGCTTCTTCACCGGCCGCGCCGCGCCCGAGGACCGCTCGGACGCCGAGCTCGTGCGCTGCTACTACTCCGACGGCAACTTCGAGCGCCTCGAGCGCGCCCGCACCCTCGCCCGCGAGTTCGGCGTGCCGCCCACCGCGATCGCGCTCGCTTACGTGCTCGCCCAGCCGTTCCCCACGTTCCCGCTGTTCGGCCCCCGCTCCATCGCGGAGATGCGATCCTCTATGGAAGGCCTCTCGGTGCAGCTGACCCCCGAGCAGGTCGCGTGGCTGGATCTTCGGGAGGACGTTGCGTGAGCAGAAGCCGTGAGAGCGCCGGTGCGCGGACGGACCGGACGACGGGCGCCCGGCGCGCCACCATCGTCGACGTCGCCACGCTCGCCGGCGTCTCGCGGCAGACGGTCACCCGGGCCATGAACGACATGCCCGGCATCAGCCCCGACACCCGCGAGCGCGTGCTCGCAGCGGCCGAGGAGCTGAACTACCGGCCCTCGCGCTTCGGGCGCGGTCTCGTCTCCCAGGGGCCGCCCACGCTGGGCCTGCTGGTCAACGAGCTCACCAACACGTTCTTCCCGGAGATCGCCGCCGCCGTGATCCGCGAGAGCGCACGGCGCGGCTGGAACGTCGTCGTCGCCGAGACCGAGAACGGAGCGGAGGCCGAGGCGATTGCGACCGAGCTCGTGCGCCGGGCCGACGCCCTGCTGGGCTACAGCCTCCCGGCCGACGCCGACGAGATCGTCCCCGCGCGCATGCCGCTCGTGCGCCTAGACCTCCAGGAGGCCGACGGTGCGGGCGTGCGCTTCGCGGAGGAGGACGCGATGTCCGAGCTCGCCGCACACCTGAGGAGGTCCGGCGCCGCGCGCGTCGCCGTGCTCGACAGCGCCCAGGACGGGGAGAGCCGCCGCGCGCACCAGATGCGGGAGGCCGTCGGCCGGCAGATCGATGCGGTGGACCTCGTCCCGGCGTCGGCGGACGGCATCCCGGCGCAGGTCGAGGCCGCTCTCGATGCCGGCGCGGACACCCTCATGGCCTGGAACGACGTGCACGCCCTGCAGGTGCTCAAGGCACTGCGCACCCGAGGCCTGAACGTGCCCGAGGACGTGCGCGTCACGGGCGTCGACGGGCTCACGCTGGGGGAGCTGGTCTCTCCCGAGCTCACGACCATCGGCGTCGACCTCGAGGCCGTGGCCCGCGAAGCGGTCGACCTCGTGGACGGGCTGTTCACCGGACGGCTGAGCGCGGCAGACGGCGGGGCCGCGCGCACCGTGCCCTACCGGCTCGTGGTCCGCGAGTCCGCCTGAGAGCGGGACGGGCCGGGCGCCCCGTGGGGAGTTCGTCACCCCCGCGCGCCGAGGGGTGTGCCCGCTCGCGCGCACGTGGCACAATCGGGCGTCGGTTCTGGTTCACGGCGCCCGTCGGGCACCGACCCAGCGACCTCACGAAGGAGAGATCATGAAGGCGAACATCCACCCGGATTATCACGTGACCCAGGTGACCTGCACCTGCGGCAACACGTTCACCACCCGCAGCACCAAGGGCGACGGCGAGATCCGCGCCGAGGTCTGCTCCGCATGCCACCCGTTCTACACGGGCAAGCAGAAGATCCTGGACACCGGCGGTCGCGTGGCCCGCTTCGAGGCCCGCTACGGCAAGAAGTCCAAGTAACAGCGCTTCCGACACCGGCGGTTTCCCCTGGGGAGCCGCCGGTGTCGTGTCATCCGGCCTCCCGGCCCGGCGATGACAAGATCCTGCCGGTGTTCTGATCCGAGGAGAGGCCGTGGCGCATCCCGCTGATGACCTCGACGGCCTCCCGCTCGAGCGGCTGAGCGCCCTCGAGGCCGAGCACGCCGAGCTGCAGCGGCGCATGGCGGACCCCGCCCTGCATGCCGACGCCTCCCGCGCCCGCCGCGTGGGGCGCCGCTACGCCGAGGTCGACCAGATCGTCACTGCGCTGCGCGACCTGCGCGGCGCGGCCGAGGACCGCGACGCCGCGCGCGAGCTCGCCGCAGAGGACCCCGAGTTCGCGGCCGAGGCCGAGCGGGACGCCGAGCGCGTCGCGACCCTCCGCGAGCACCTGCGAGAGCTTCTCGCCCCGCGCGACGAGGACGACTCCCGGGACGTGCTCATGGAGATCAAAGCGGGCGCCGGCGGCGAGGAATCCGCCCTGTTCGCCGCGGAGATGCTGCGCATGTACCGGCAGTACGCGCTCTCCCGGGGCTGGACGCTCGAGGTCATCGACTCCACCGACTCCGACCTGGGCGGCATCAAGGACGCGACCCTCTCGATCCGGGCGGGCTCGTCCGCCGTCGGCGGCGGGGTCGGGACCGGTGGCGCGACAGGCGGTGCCGGCGGGGGAGCGGCCGTCGGCGTCTGGGCGCACCTCAAGCACGAGGGCGGCGTCCACCGGGTCCAGCGCGTGCCGGTCACCGAGTCCGCCGGTCGCATCCACACCTCCGCCGTCGGCGTCCTGGTGATGCCCGAGGCCGACGAGACCGACGAGGCGGAGCTGCTCGCCGAGCAGATGGCCTCGGCGAACCTGCGCATCGACGTCTTCCGCTCCTCCGGGCCGGGCGGGCAGAGCGTGAACACGACGGACTCCGCCGTGCGCATCACCCACCTGCCCACCGGCATCGTCGTCTCCTGCCAGAACGAGAAGAGCCAGCTGCAGAACCGCGAGCAGGCGATGCGGATCCTGCGCTCGCGCCTGCTCGAGGCGCGCCGCGCCGCGCAGGATGCCGAGGCCTCCGCGAGCCGCCGCTCCCAGGTGCGCACCGTCGACCGCTCCGAGCGGATCCGCACGTACAACTTCCCCGAGTCGCGGGTGACCGACCACCGCACCGGCTTCAAGGCCGGCAACCTCGAGGCCGTCCTCGCGGGCGACCTCGACGCCCTCATCGACTCCTCCCGCCGCGCCGAGGCCGAGCAGCGCCTGCGCGACGCCGCCGAGGGGGAGCTGTGAGCGACGACGTGCGGATGCGCCTGCGCAGCGCGCTGTCGCGCACGACCGCCCGTCTGGGCGAGGCCGGCATCGTGTCCTCGAGCGCCGAGTCCCGCACGCTCATCGAGGCCGCAGCGCGCGCCGACGGGCCGCTGGTCATGCTCGATGCGCTCCCGGAGGACTTCGACGCGCGCCTCGAGGAGCTCGTGGCCCGCCGCGAGCGCAGAGAGCCCCTGCAGCTGATCCTCGGCCGCGCCCCGTTCCGCCGCCTCCAGCTCGCCACCGCTCCCGGCGTGTTCATCCCGCGCCCGGAGACCGAGCTCGCGATCGATCTGCTCCTCGAGCACGCGCGGTCGCACGACGTGCGCACGGTCGTGGACCTCTGCACCGGGAGCGGCGCCCTCGCCGCCGCCGTCCTCGACGAGATGCCCGCAGCTCGCGTCCTCGCCGTCGAGATCGACCCCGCCGCCCGGGACCTGGCCGAGCAGAACCTCGCGGCCGTGGACCCGGAGCGGGGAGCAGTCCGCGCGGGCGACGTGGAGGACGCGCGTCTGCTCGCGGACCCCGAGGCCGGCCTCGGCGCCCTCGCCGGCGGCGTCGACGCGGTGCTCGCGAACCCGCCCTACATCCCCGCCGATGCGATCCCCCGTGATCAGGAGGTGCGCGAGCACGATCCGGCCCGCGCGCTGTTCGGCGGGGGAGAGGACGGACTCGACGTGCCCCGCTCCGTGGTCGCGCTCGCCGCGCGCCTGCTGCGCCCCGGCGGTCTGCTCGTGATGGAGCACGCCGACGTGCAGGGCTCCTCGACGCGAGCCCTCGCCCATGGCACGGGCTCGTTCACCGACATCCGCACGGTCCGCGACCTCACCGACCGCGACCGCTTCCTGGTCGCCCTCCGCGCCGACCCGTCCACCCCCAGCACGAGATGAGAGACTGAGCGCCGTGAGCGTGTACGACACCACGAACGAAGCCACCCGCGACGAGGGCCTCCAGGCCGCCCAGGACGCCCTCTCCGACGGCGGCCTGATCGTGCTCCCCACCGACACCGTCTACGGCATCGGCGCGGACGCCTTCACCCCGGACGCCGTGCAGGCGCTCCTGGACGCCAAGGACCGCGGGCGCGACGCCCCGCCGCCGGTGCTCGTCGGTGACCCCGCCGTGCTGCTGGGACTCGCGGTCGACGTCCCCGAGTACGCCGAGCGCCTCACCGAGGCCTTCTGGCCCGGCGCGCTCACCCTGATCCTCACCGCGCAGCCCTCTCTGAACTGGGACCTGGGGGAGACCCGGGGCACCGTCGCCCTGCGCATGCCCGACGACGAGGTCACCCTCGAGCTGCTGCGCCGCACCGGCCCGCTCGCCGTCTCGAGCGCGAATCGCCACGGCAAGCCCGCGGCGCTCAGCATCATGGATGCCGCCACCCAGCTCGGCGACCGCGTCGACGTCTACCTCGACGGTGGCCCCGCGCGCCTGGGCACCGCCTCCACGATCATCGACACCACGGTCGAGCCCGCGGAGATCGTCCGCGAGGGCGCGCTCACCCGCGAGCAGATCGTCGAGGCCGTCGGCGACATCTTCACCGCGCCCGAGCCCGAGGAGCCCGAGGGCGGATCCGCAGCCGGGACGGAGGCCGATGGCGGCGAGGTCGACTCCGACGCCGACGGGACCACGACCGACGCCGACGGGACCGCGACCGACGCCGACGAGGCGACGGCGGAGGATGTGCCGGCCGAGGGGGCGACGGACGCGGAGACCGCGGCCGACGAGTCCGCCGCGACGGCGGGCGAGGAGAACGTCGAGGACATCGGCGCCGACGCCTTCGCCGCCGCCGGCTCCACCCCGCTGGTCGCGCCCGGCGAGTCCGGGACGGCCGCCGCGGACGTCGACGTCGACGTCGTGGACGCTTCCGCCGCCGATCCCGACTCCTCCGCAGAGCCCGATGCCTCCGCCGACGGACCCGGGGAGACCGGGAGCCGCCCCGCGTGAGGATCTACCTGTTCGTCCTGCTCCTCGCGGCGGCGGTGACCTTCCTGGTCACACCCGCGGTGCGCCTCATGGCGCGCAGGATCGGGGCGATGACGGCGGTCCGCTCGCGCGACGTCCACACGGTCGTGACCCCGCGTCTCGGGGGACTGGGGATCCTGGTGGGGGTCGCCGCGGCGATGCTCATCGCCAGCCGCATCCCGTTCCTCCACGGCCTGTTCCACGAGAGCAGCCAGCCCTGGGCGATCCTCGCCGCCGCCGGGATCGTCGCCCTCCTGGGCGCCGCCGACGACAAATGGGACCTCGACTGGGTCACCAAGCTCGCGGGCCAGGTGCTCGCCGCCGTCCTGCTGGCCGCCGAGGGCGTGCGCCTGGTGTCCCTGCCCATCGGCGGCGTCACCCTGCTGTCCTCGCGCAGCGCCATCATCCTCACGGTGCTCGTCGTGGTGGTCTCGATGAACGCCGTGAACTTCGTGGACGGTCTGGACGGCCTGGCCGCAGGAGTCATGGCTATCGGCGGCACGGCGTTCTTCGCCTACGCCTACATGCTCACCCGCAGCGCCTCGACCACGGACTACTCCTCGCTCGCGGCCCTGATCACGGCCGCGATGGTGGGCGCCTGTCTGGGGTTCCTGCCGCACAACCTGCCGCGCGCGAAGATCTTCATGGGCGATTCGGGCTCGATGCTCCTGGGCCTGCTCCTCGCCGCGAGCACCATCACGGTGACCGGCCAGATCGACACCGCGCAGCTGTCCGACGCGAAGGTGATCGGTCAGTTCCTGCCGATCCTGCTGCCCATCGGCGTCATGTTCATCCCGTTCCTCGACTTCGTGCTCGCCGTCGTCCGCCGCATCGGCTCGGGCCACTCGCCCTTCCACGCCGACAAGCTCCACCTGCACCATCGCCTCCTCGCGATCGGCCACTCGCAGCTCGGCGCGGTCCTGATCATGTACATGTGGGCGATCGTGATCTCGGTGGGGATGCTGCTTCCGGCCCTCGTGGACATGCGCACCGTCGTGATCTTCTGGGGGATCGGGCTGCTCGTCGCCTTCGTGGTGACGATCGATCCGGTCGCCCGACTGCGCCGCCGCTCCGCCCGGCGCCGCCCCGCCCACGAGCGCGAGGCCGGCTGACCCCGTCGGCCGCGGCCCCAGACCAGACCAGCCCAGCCCAGACCTGACTCGACCCGACCCGACCCGAGACCCCCGAGGAATCCGAGACGCCGATGCCCGCCGCCGACCGACCCGATCCCGCCGCTGCGAGCGACGAGGGGATCGCGCGCGCCCGCCGCCACAACGACCGTCTGCTGATGCGGGCCCTGCTGCTCGCGATCCTCGCGGGGATCGTCGTCGACGCGGTCGTCATCCTCCTCGCCGCGCTGCTCGGCGGCGCGGGCGCGGTGCCCGGCGCGCTGGTCGGGAGTGGCCTCGCTCTCGTGGTGACCCTGCCCACAGTGGTGAGCGCCCGGATCGCCCGTCCGCTGCCCGGCACCTCGTACGCCATGGTGCTCATGGGAAGCTGGCTCGTGAAGATGTTCGTGCTGGTCATCGCGCTCCTGCTGCTCGGCGACGCGAGCTGGCTCTCGCGGCCCTGGCTCGGCGTCGCCCTGCTCGCGGGGGCGGTCGTGGCGGCTGTCACCGAGGCGGTCGGGATGGTGCGCTCACGTGCACGTCTGGAGGTCGCGGAACCCCCTCGGGAGCAGTGACGCTCTGATATGCTCGGGGAGTCTTCGCGTGGCCTGGAACGGCCCCCGTGACACTCCACCACACCGCCCCTCCGGGGTGAGCCGTGGGTTCGGCGGGTCCCGGATCGTTCCGACGCCGCCTCCCCGACCTCGGCTCGTCCGCGGCCCGGCGGCACCGTCTCGCGGCATCCCCGACCCCGGTGGGGGATCAGAGGACATGCACGACCATCCAGACTGCTGACGCCAGCGACGGCCGAGGCCCCAGGGCCTCGTCACCCGTCCGCCGGAACCGGCGGGGCGGATGCCGACACGACGACCACGGGAGATCGCGCTGAACACCGCCGACGCCACTCCGAACCTCCTCGCCGAGGGCTTCGAGTTCCACACGCCGAGCATCTCCGAGTTCTTCCCGGACGCCATCCTCTTCGGCGGCACGTGGTTCGAGTTCAACCGCGTCCAGCTCGTGCGGCTCATCATCCTCGTCGTCGTGCTCACGGTGATGGCGGTCATAGCCTCCCGCGCCAAGCTCGTGCCCGGTCGCGCGCAGAGCATCGTCGAGATGATCATCGAGTTCGTCGACCACTCGATCATCGAGAACACCCTGGGCATGCGCGAGGGCAAGAAGTACGCCCCCATGCTCGTGACGATGTTCTTCTTCATCCTCACGATGAACCTCGCGGGCGTGATCCCCGGGCTGAACCTCGCCGGCACCTCGGTGATCGGCCTGCCGCTGCTCGCGGCGCTGTGGACGTTCATCGTCTACATCTCCTTCGGCATCAAGAAGCACGGCCTGGGCGGCTACCTCAAGCACGAGACGATGCCCCCCGGCGTGCCGAAGCCGATCTACATCCTGCTGATCCCGATCGAGTTCCTCCAGCTCGCCGTGATCCGCTGGGCCTCGCTGACGATCCGACTGCTCGCCAACATGGTCGCCGGGCACATCATGCTCGTGGTCTTCATCGGGCTCACACAGGGCCTGCTGTTCTCGGGCTCCGCGCTCATCGCCGTCGCGCCCTTCTCCGGGGCCCTCGCGATCGGCATCTACGGCTTCGAGATCTTCGTGGCCGCCCTGCAGGCCTTCATCTTCACCATCCTGACCGCCGTGTACATCAACATGGCGACGTCGGACGAGCACTGACCCGCTCCGTCGTCACCTCCCCAGAACGCGCCGTCCACCCGGTCGGCACAACGAAAGGAAACCCTGTGGACGCCACCACCCTCGCTGCTCTCTCCGGCAACGTCGCGTCGATCGGCTACGGCCTCGCGGCGATCGGCCCCGGCATCGGCATCGGCATCATCGTGGGCAAGACCGCCGAGGCGACCGCCCGCCAGCCCGAGCTGCGCGGCGCCCTGCAGTCGACCATGTTCATCGGTATCGCCTTCACCGAGATCCTGACGCTGCTGGCGATCGTCACCGGCTTCCTCTTCAACAGCTGAGGACCCCCACCATGATTCTTGCCGAAGGCACCTCGGAAGAGGTCGAGGGCTGGAAGATCCTGGTGCCCGAGCCCCAGGAGATCGTCTGGTCGCTGATCTTCCTGGTCATCTTCGCCGTCGTCTTCATCAAGTTCATCCTGCCGCGGCTGAACGCCGTGCTCGATGAGCGCAGCGAGAAGATCGAAGGCGGTCTGAAGAAGGCCGAGGAGGTACAGCAGCAGGCGGACCAGCTGAAGGACGAGCAGGAGCAGGAGCTCGCGGCGGCGCGCCAGGAGGCCGCCTCCATCCGCGAGAAGGCCCGTGCGGACGGCGCCGCGATCGTCGAGGAGGCCAAGGCGCGCGCCGAGGCCGAGAACGAGCGCATCCTCACCGCCGGCCGTCAGCAGCTCTCGGCCGAGCGCACCACCGCCGCGGCCCAGCTCAAGGGAGAGGTCGGCACGCTCGCGAGCGACCTCGCCTCCAAGATCGTCGGGGAGTCCCTCACCGACGACGAGCGCTCCCGCCGCGTGATCGACCGGTTCCTGGACGACCTCGAGTCGTCCCAGACCGCGACCCGATAAGGACACCAGATGCGAGGAACCTCCTCCACCTCCCTGCGTGAGGTGACCCAGCGGTCCCAGGACCTCCTGCGCGGCGACGACACGTCGCTGGCGCAGGTCGCCGAGGACCTCTTCGGGGCCGCCGACGCGATCGACTCCAGCAACCAGCTGGTGCGGATGCTGAGCGACGGAGGCCGACCCGCCGAGGTCAAGCAGTCCGTGGCGCGCTCGCTCTTCGAAGGGCGCGTCAGCCCCGGAGCGCTCTCCGTGATTCTCGAGATCGTCGGCCGCCGCTGGTCCGAGCAGGAGGACGTCCTGGACGCCCTCGAGCAGCTCGGCGTCGAGGCCCTCCTCGAGCAGGCGGCCCGCGAGGGCGTGCTCGAGCAGGTCGAGGAGGAGCTCTTCCAGATCTCCCGCGTGATCGACGAGAGCGGCGAGCTCACCGGCGCCCTGGACGACGCCCGCGAGCAGCCCGAGCAGCGTGCGGGGATCGTCTCGCGACTGCTCGAGGGCCGCGTGCACCCGCTGACCCTCGCGCTCGCCCGCCGTGCGGTGGGTCGGCGCACGGACGTCAAGCCCGCTCGCCGCCTCCTGGGCTTCGCCGAGTTCGCCTCGGCGCGGCGCCGCCGTCTGCTGGCGATCGTGCGCAGCGCGCGACAGCTCACCCCCGAGCAGCAGTCGCGCCTGTCCTCGATCCTCGCCCGGATCTACGGCCGCGAGGTCCAGACCAACTTCGAGCTGGACGAGGACGTCGTCGGCGGCCTGCGCGTCCAGGTCGAGGACGACCTCTACGACGCGACAGTCCTCGCGCGCCTGGCCCAGGCGCGCTCCCGCCTGGTGGCCTGACGGCCGCGCGGCGAGATCCACCGGAGATCCCCCGGGACCTCCCCTCTGACGACCACAGCTGGTACGACCACCGCCCCGCCCGCGGGGCAGAGAAGGAAGCGAAGCACCGCGATGGCTGAGCTCAAGATCCGCCCGGAGGACATCCGGAACGCCCTGGACACCGCAGTGTCCACCTACCAGGCCGGCACGCCCGAGCGCGAGGAGATCGGCCGCGTCACCGAGTCGGCCGACGGCATCGCCCGCGTCGAGGGGCTCCCCGGCGTCATGGCCAACGAGCTCGTCCGCTTCGAGGACGGCACTCTCGGTCTGGCCCTGAACCTCGAGCTGCGCGAGGTCGGCGTCGTCGTCCTCGGCGAGTTCTCCGGCATCGAGGAGGGCCAGGAGGTGCGCCGCACCGGCGAGGTGCTCTCCGTGCCCGTCGGCGACGACTTCCTCGGCCGCGTGGTCGACCCCACCGGCGCCCCCATCGACGGTCTCGGCGAGATCGCCAGCACCGAGCGCCGCGCCCTCGAGCTGCAGGCCCCCACGGTCATGCAGCGCAAGAGCGTCAAGGAGCCGATGCAGACCGGCATCAAGGCCATCGACTCGATGACCCCGATCGGCCGCGGCCAGCGCCAGCTGATCATCGGCGACCGCCAGACCGGCAAGACCACCATCGCCCTGGACACGATCCTGAACCAGAAGGCGAACTGGGAGTCCGGCGACCCGAGCCAGCAGGTGCGCTGCATCTACGTGGCCGTCGGCCAGAAGGGCTCGACCATCGCGTCGGTCCGCGCCACCCTCGAGGAGGCCGGCGCCCTCGACTACACGACGATCGTGGCGGCCCCCGCCTCCGATCCCGCGGGCTTCAAGTACATCGCCCCCTACGCGGGCTCGGCCATCGGCCAGCACTGGATGTACGAGGGCAAGCACGTCCTCATCGTCTTCGACGACCTCACCAAGCAGGCCGAGGCCTACCGCGCCGTGTCGCTGCTGCTGCGCCGCCCGCCGGGCCGCGAGGCCTACCCCGGTGACGTGTTCTACCTGCACTCCCGCCTCCTCGAGCGCTGTGCGAAGCTCAGCGACGAGATGGGCGGCGGCTCGATGACCGGCCTGCCGATCATCGAGACCAAGGCCAACGACGTCTCGGCGTACATCCCGACCAACGTCATCTCGATCACCGACGGCCAGGTCTTCCTGCAGTCCGACCTGTTCAACGCCGATCAGCGCCCCGCTGTCGACGTCGGCATCTCGGTCTCCCGCGTCGGCGGCTCCGCCCAGATCAAGGCGATGAAGGGCGTCTCCGGCACGCTGAAGATCTCGCTCGCGCAGTACCGCGACCTCGAGTCCTTCGCCATGTTCGCCTCGGACCTCGACGCGGCCTCCAAGCAGCAGCTGAACCGCGGCGCGCGCCTCATGGAGCTGCTCAAGCAGCCCCAGTCCTCGCCCTTCCCGGTCGAGGAGGAGGTCATCTCGATCTGGGGCGGCACCACCGGCAAGTTCGACGACATCGAGGTCGAGGACGTCCGCGAGTTCGAGTCCCTGCTCCTCGAGCACCTGCGCCACAACGGCACCGTGCTCGAGGACATCCGCACCTCGAAGAAGTTCTCCGAGGAGACCGAGCAGCAGGCCACCGAGCTGCTCGAGCAGGTCAAGCGCGACTTCCTGGCCGGCAAGGGCCAGAGCGAGGCTCGCACCGACGTGCACGAGAGCGCGGAGGACGAGGACATCGACCAGGAGCGCATCGTCCGCGGATGATCCGGTGCGCCGTCCGCCCGGGCAGGGGAGATCCTGCAGGGAAGGGCGGCGCCGGGACCAGCCGGAGCATCCCGCGAAGGAGAGACATGGGAGCACAGCAGAGGGAGTACAAGAAGCGGATCACCTCCGCTCAGGGCATGAAGAAGATCTTCAAGGCCAAGGAGATGGTCGCGGCCTCGCGCATCGCCAAGGCCCACGCCCGGGTGCTCGCGACCACGCCGTACGCCGAGGCGATCACTCGGGCGATCGGCGCCGTCGCGACCCATTCGGCCGACGTCGAGCATCCGTTCCTCGACCAGGAGCGCAGCGAGACCGGCCGCGCCGGCATCCTGCTCATCACGGCCGACCGCGGGATGACGGGCTCGTACTCGCACAACGCGATCCGCGCCGCGGAGGAGCTCGCCAACCACCTGATCGACGAGGGCAAGACGCCCGTGCTGTACGTCGTCGGGCGCAAGGGCGAGACCTACTACACGTTCCGCAACCGTCCGCCGGTCACGGCCTGGACCCCGTTCCAGGAGAGCGAGATCCCTGCGCTCGGTCACGAGATCGCGCAGCGTCTCACCGGCGACCTGCTCAGCGAGGACCCGGAGGTGCATCTCGACGAGGCGTACCTCGTGGGCACCCGCTTCCTCAGCAGGTTCCGGCAGGTGGCTCGGGCGACCCGCCTGGTCCCGCTCGAGGTCGTCGACGCCGAGGCGGGCGCCGAGGCGCCCTCGTACCCGCTGTACGAGTTCGCGCCCGACGCCGAGACGGTCATGGACGAGCTGATCCCGCGCTACCTCGAGTCGCGCATCGTCAACCTGCTCATGCAGTCGATGGCCTCCGAGCACGCGGCGACGCAGCGCGCGATGAAGACGGCCACGGACAACGCCGAACAGCAGATCCGCAAGTTCACCCGGCTGGCCAACTCGGCGCGCCAGGCGGAGATCACCCAGGAGATCTCGGAGATCGTCGGCGGCGCCGACGCCCTCTCGGGATCCGGTCGCACCGAACGCTGAGCCGCCGCGAGCGCTCCGCGCGCCGGCCTGACCCATTGGAGAGAAACGTATGAGCACCCCAGTCACCACCGACGCCCCGGCTGCCTCCGCGCAGCAGGGCACCGGCCGCATCGCCCGTGTCACGGGCGCGGTCGTCGACATCGAGTTCCCCCCGGGCAACATCCCCGATCTCTACAACGCTCTGACCACGGAGATCAGCGCCGAGGGCGCGGGCCTCGAGCCCTCCGTCCTCACGCTCGAGACGGCCCAGCACCTCGGCGACGGCATGGTCCGCGCGATTGCGCTCAAGCCGACGGACGGCCTCGTGCGCGGCCAGTCCGTGACCGACACCGGCGCCCCGATCTCCGTGCCGGTCGGCGACGTCACCCTCGGCACCGTCTTCGACGTGGTCGGCAACCCGCTGAACATCGAGGAGGGCCAGACCTTCGAGGTCTCCGAGCGCTGGCCCATCCACCGCACGGCCCCCAGCTTCGACCAGCTCGAGTCCAAGACCGAGATGTTCGAGACCGGCATCAAGTCGATCGACCTCCTCACCCCGTACGTGCAGGGCGGCAAGATCGGCCTGTTCGGCGGCGCGGGCGTCGGCAAGACCGTCCTCATCCAGGAGATGATCTACCGCGTGGCGAACAACCACGACGGCGTCTCCGTGTTCGCCGGCGTGGGCGAGCGCACCCGTGAGGGCTGGGACCTCATCGAGGAGATGACCGAGTCCGGCGTCATCGAGAAGACCGCCCTGGTCTTCGGCCAGATGGACGAGCCGCCGGGCACGCGTCTGCGCGTGGCCCTCTCGGCGCTGACCATGGCGGAGTACTTCCGCGATGTGCAGAGCCAGGACGTGCTGCTGTTCATCGACAACATCTTCCGCTTCACGCAGGCGGGCTCCGAGGTCTCCACGCTGTTGGGCCGCATGCCCTCGGCCGTGGGATATCAGCCGAACCTGGCCGACGAGATGGGGCAGCTCCAGGAGCGCATCACCTCGACCCGCGGCCACTCGATCACCTCGATGCAGGCGATCTACGTCCCGGCCGACGACTACACCGACCCGGCCCCGGCGACGACCTTCGCCCACCTGGACGCGACCACCGAGCTCTCCCGCGAGATCGCCTCGCGCGGTCTGTACCCGGCGATCGACCCGCTGACCTCGACCTCGCGCATCCTCGACCCGCGCTATGTGGGCCAGGAGCACTACGACGTCGCCAACCGCGTGAAGCAGATCCTCCAGCGCAACAAGGAGCTGCAGGACATCATCGCGATGCTCGGTGTCGACGAGCTGTCCGAGGAGGACAAGGTCATCGTCGGCCGCGCCCGCCGCATCCAGCAGTTCCTCTCGCAGAACACGCACCTGGCCAAGCAGTTCACCGGTGTGGACGGCTCGGACGTGCCGCTCAAGGACACCATCGAGTCCTTCAAGGGCATCTGCGACGGCGAGTTCGACCACATCCCCGAGCAGGCGTTCTTCAACGTCGGCGGGATCGACATGGTCATGGAGAACTGGCACCGGATCCAGAAGGAGCTCGGAGAGTGAGCACCCTCGAGGTCACCTTCGTCTCCGCGGACCGGACGGTCTGGAGCGGCTCCGCCGCCCAGGTCGTGGTCCCCGCCGCCGACGGCTCGATGGGCATCCTGCCGCGCATGCAGCCCACGCTCGCGATCCTCGAGCGCGGCGCGGTGCGGATCATCGGCGAGGACGGTGAGGTCACCGAGCGAGCGGTCGACGGGGGCTTCGTCTCCATGGATCGCGACGTGGTGACGATCGCCGTCGATCATGCCGATCGCGCCACGGCCGCCCGCTGAGGCGAACGCGCACCGATGATGCACGTCAACGTCCCGATCACCCTCGTGGTGATCGGGACGTTGGTCGTTCTGCTGGCGCTCGCTGTGCTGGTCCGCTCCGTGGTGATCGCGCGCCGCGGCGGCGCGCTCGACTGCTTCCTGTGGCGACCCCGGGCCCGAGGAGGACGCGGCGCCTGGCGCGGCGGGCGCCTGCGCTTCACCTCCCAGGGTCTGCTCTGGCACCGCACCGATGCTCTGTTCCCCGGCGGTGAGGTGCTGCTGCGCCGCAGCGAGATCCTCGACGTCCAGCGGCAGAACGTCGTCGGTCGTGGGGGAGCGGGCGACGGTGCGGAGGGCGTCGTCGGGGCGAGTGACGCCGGCGCGGTGACTGACGCCGGCGGGACGAGCGGCCCCGGAGGGACGCGCATCGTCCTGGACACCGAGATCGAGTTCGTCCGCCGGGAGGGCGAGCCGCTGTGGCTCATGCTGCCCTTCACGACCTCCTCGGCCGTCATCGCCTGGTACGAGGCGGCGCCGACGGGCGCGGTGCGCGGGGACGCCGACTGAGCAGTGCGCGAGGTGCCCGCCGGGTGCTGCGAGCTCAGTCCGCCTGGGCGGTGCCGACGAGCTCGCCCCGACGGATGACCTGCACGGGACGCAGGTCGGAGTCGACCAGCAGCACGTCGGCCGCGAGTCCCTCGCGCAGCGCACCGATCTCGTCCTCGCGTCCGAGCACGCGCGCCGGGACCGCGGTGGCCGCGCGCACGGCGACGGCCAGATCCACGCCGGCCTCGCGCACGGCGAAGCGCACGACGTCGATGAGATGCGCGGTCCCTCCCGCGATCGAGCCGCCGTCGGCGAGGGTCGCGACGCCGTCCTGCACGTCCACGTCCAGCGCACCGAGCCGGTAGCTGCCATCCGCCATGCCCGCGGCGGCCATGGCATCGGTGATGAGCACGACGCAGCCGTCGGCCGCGAGGGAGAAGACGTGGGCGACGGTCTCCGCCGCGAGGTGGACCCCGTCGGCGATGACCTCGACGACGATGTCCCCGCGGCCGGCCGCGTCGAGCGCGGAGAGTGCCGGGCCCGGATCGCGGTGGTGGATGGGCCGCATGCCGTTGAACAGGTGCGTCGCGGTGGGCAGCGCGGAGCGGCCGTGATGACGGCGCAGGGCATCGCGGGAGGCGATGATCGCCGCGTCCATCTGGGCGCTGTCGCAGTCGGTGTGGCCGAGCGAGGGGACGGCACCGCCGGCGGCGAGGGCGTCGATGACCGCGGTGGCCGACGCCGTCTCCGGGGCCATGGTCATCGTCGCGACCGCGCCGCGGCCCGCCGCGCACAGCTCGCCGACGAGAGCGGCGTCGCCGCCGGTGATGTGGGCGAGGTTCTGGGCGCCCTTGCGCGCCTCGGAGATGAAGGGGCCCTCGAGATGGATCGCCTCGACCTCGCCGTCCTCGACGAGCCCGGCGAGCATGCCCACGCGCCGGCCGAGCTCGTCGGCCGAGGCGGTCACGAGCGAGGCGACGAGGGACGTGGTGCCGTGGCGACGGTGCTCGCGCACGGCGACCATCGCCTCCTGGGCGTCGGCGCAGTCGGGGAAGGAGGCGCCGCCGCCGCCGTGGCAGTGCAGGTCCACGAGACCGGGGAGGATCAGCCCCGGATGCTCGAGAGTCCGCTCGGCCCGGTGCGCCGGCGCCTGCTCCTCGGGCCCCGCCCACAGGATGCGGTCGCCCACGAGGAGCAGCAGCGCACTCGGGAGCACGCCCCGATCGAGCACGGCCGTGCCGCGGACGGCGAGATCGGCATGCAGGGTCTCTGCGTGCTGCGGATCGACGGGGACGTCGGTGGAGGGCATCGATGCTCCTGGTGCGTGCGGTGACGGGGTGCGTGCGGGAACGGAGTCAGAAGAGGCGGCTCTCGGCGTCGTCGATGCCGCGCAGGGCGTCGTAGTCCAGCGTCACGCAGTCGATGCCGCGGTCGTGGGCGAGCACCTTGGCCTGGGGCTTGATGGCCTGGGCGGCGAACATGCCGCGCACCGGCGCGAGCAGCGGGTCGCGGTTGAGCAGATCGAGATAGCGGGTGAGCTGCTCGACGCCGTCGATCTCGCCGCGCCGCTTGATCTCGATGGCGACGGTGGCGCCGTCGGCGTCGCGGGCCAGGATGTCGACCGGTCCGATGGCCGTCGGGTACTCGCGGCGCACGAGCGACCAGTCCGTCCCGAGGGTCTCGATGTTCTGGGCGAGCAGCGCCTGCAGATGCGCCTCGACGCCGTCCTTCTGCAGGCCCGGGTCGATGCCGAGCTCGACGCTCGTGTCCTCGAGGATCTCGTGCAGGCGCACGCGCAGGCGGTCACCGGTCTTCGCATGGACCACGTCCCACTGCTGCACCCAGTCCTCCTCGGGGAGGGGAGCGGGGTCGTCGGTGGGGTCGTCGGCCGTGTCCTCGACGTCGGCCCGGTCCACGACCTTCAGCTGGCAGGGCGGGCTCATCCAGTTCAGCGGCTTGTAGCTGCCGCCGTCGGAATGGACGAGCACGCTGCCGTCGGCCTTGACGATGAGCAGACGGGTGGCCAGGGGCAGATGGGCGGTGAGCCGACCGGTGTAGTCGACCGAGCACTGAGCAACGACGAGACGCACCCGGCCAGGGTACGGCAGGACGGCCGACCCCCGGGCCGCACGCCGCCATGTGCCCGCCTGCGCACGGGCGAGGCGAGGCATGCGCCTCGCGTGCGGCCTCTCACGCTCGCGCGCGAAGGGGATGTGCTCGTCGTTCGATTCTCGTATCGTGGCAGGGATTCGGTGCGAACGAGGAGATCGTCATCATCTACAAGATCATTGCAGCCGTCCTGGTGGTGCTGGGACTGGTGGGGCTCCTCATCGGGCGCCTGGGGGAGACCACGTGGGCTCCCGAGACCGAGCGCACCGCGACCGTGGACCTGTCCGACCCCGGCCCGGCCGTCGTCATCGACCCGGGCGTGCTGTACGTGGGCGGCACCCAGGGGGACGTGAAGATCACCGCGGACTCCGACGTCTCCGTGATCACCGCCTCCAACGACGACATCGACGCGTACCTCGACGGCGTGAAGCACACGCAGGTCACGGGCCTGAGCGACTGGAGCACGCTGAAGACCGAGACGGTCGACGGCGACGACGACTCGATCTCCGATCCCACGTCCTCCGACCTCTGGCGCAGCGTCAAGACCTCGAAGAGCCCGACGACGATCGACATCGCCGACTTCTACGCCGAGGAGACCTCGACGGATCCGCAGCCTTACCGCGCGATCCTGCTCGTCACCGACGGCAGCAAGCCCGGCGCCGACAGCATCTCGGTCACCTGGCCCGTCGACGAGAAGAACGAGTGGGTCCCCTTCGCATACGCGGCGGGCGCGACCCTCATCATCGTGGGCCTCGTGATGCTCGTGGTCTCCTTCGGCTCCTCGCGCCGCGAGCGCGAGCGGGTGGGCGCCCGGGATGACTCCGAGGAGCTCGGGGCGGACGACGCTCCCGCATCGGATCTCGAGCCCGCATCGGCATCCGCGTCCGCACTTGCTTCGTCCTCTGCGGGCGCGGCGCATCTCGCCGGCGACGCCGACGAGACCCGCGAGGACGACGGGCCCCACGCAGCCGATGAGACTCACGCAGCCGACGAGACCCTCGCAGCCGACAAGGCCCCGACGCACGAGCACGAGAGCGTCGACGCCTGGCAGGTCGGCGAGGAGCAGGCGCAGGCCGCGCCGTCGGCCGAGCCTTCGACGGACGCGCTCGATCGGGTCGACGAGGAGCCCGGCGCCGCCGATGCGGACCCGGCCGAGCAGGAGCCCGTCGGCGCGGAAACACCCGCGACCACCGAGCTCGAACCCGCCGAGCCCTCGACCGACGAGCCCGCGACGGAGCAGCTGTCCGCGCAGGGCGAGCGGCGCCCGGTGACCGCGCCGATCCCCGTCGGCGGCGCCGACGGAACGGGCGCCGGCCACGACGACGCCGAGGGATCCGAGGAGCCCACGGAGGTCATCGACCGGATCGACGAGCCGATCGCGGGACCGGGCGAGGACGCGTCGGCCGCGCTGCCGCGGCGCTCGCACCGCCACCGCGCCACGACCCCGGAGCCGGAGCACGGCGAGGGATCCCAGGACGGCGCACAGCACACGGGGCCCGAGCACGGCTCCGACACCGAGGAGGAGCAGCGATGAGCGCGTGGAACAGGCGCGGGTTCCTGGGCAGCATCGGCGTGCTCGCCGTCGGCGGTCTGCTGGCGGCCTGCGGATCCGATGACTCGACCCCGCCCGCGGTGCCCACGGGCCCCGAGGCCGAGGGGCCGACCCCCGCGGTGACCAGTGATCAGATGGCCGCCTACCTCAAGGCGGTCCACTCCGCAGTGGAGAAGGCGGACGACGACCTCGACGCGAAGGCCCTCGCGCCCCGCGTGATCGGTTCGGCCGCCTCCTTCCGCAAGGACACCTACTCGATCCTCACCAAGAACAAGGACTGGATCGCGAAGAACGCCGAGGACTTCCGCACCAGCGCCCTCGACAGGCCCGGCGAGAAGGCCGTCGTCCCGATCACCTCGACCACCTCGGACTTCCCGCGCACCGCGATCGCGCTCGTCGAGGCCGATGGTGACGACGACGCCGCCCCGTACTTCATGATCCTGCAGCAGAAGGACGCGCACTCCCCGTACGCGACCTGGGGCTGGGCGCAGCAGGCCGTGGGCGTGGACATGCCGACCGTTCCCTCGGCGAAGGTGGGCAGCGAGGCGGTCGACGGCAAGGCCGACGACCTGCTGATGACCCCTGCCGACGCCATGACCCTCTACTCCGAGGTGCTCGCCTGGGGCGGCGGCAAGGACTCCAAGAAGCAGCTCGCGAGCGATCCCTTCACCACCCGGACCCACAAGGACATCCAGGAGGAGCGCAAGCAGCTCAACAAGGGCGTCGAGAAGGACGAGGTGGGCACGATCCGCGAGATCTACACGCCCGTGAAGGACGAGATCGCCGGCCTGCGCACGGAGGACGGCGGCGCGATCGTGCTGGGCACCATGACCTCGAAGCGCACCCTGAAGGTCACCGACGGCTCGAAGGTCAGCTACGGCGAGGACAACATCTTCACCACGATCATCGGCAGCCGCACCTTCACCAAGGAGTACGTGCGCGAGTACGGCACGACCGTCGCCCTCTACATCCCGCCGAAGGGCTCCGACGCGAAGGTCCAGCCCATCGGGGCGACGCGGGCCGTGATCGGCGCCAGCGGCGAGTGACCGGCCGGGCCGACCGGCCCGGGCGACCCCGCCCCTGAGATTCCCAGCAGTCCCGCAACGCGAAGGAGCATCCCATGACCGATCCCTACGGCGTCATCGACCTCGCATCGCTCAAGAAGCCCGAGGGCTCCGAGAACGCGGGGCCCGTCGGCGAGCACGAGGTGTCCGTCGACGAGGCGAACCTCGAGCAGATGATCCAGGACTCCGCGCGGGTCGCGACGCTCCTGCTCGTCACGAGCTCGCGCGTCCCGGGCATCGACGAGCTGCTGGGCGCGCTGCGCTCCGGCGTCGACGCGAAGGGCGGCGCGCTGCGTCTCGCCGTCGTCGACGCGGACACCCAGCCCCGCGTGGCGGGCGCCCTGCGCGTGCAGCAGCTGCCCACCCTCATGCTGCTCCTGCAGGGGCAGCTCCAGCCGATCGCCGAGTCCATGGTCCCCGCCGACCAGATCCCCGGGCTGCTCGACCAGATCGTGCAGGTCGCCCAGCAGACCGGTCTCGACGTCAGCGGTGCGGCCGACGGGCAGGGGGCCGACGGCTCCGGCGCGGAGGACGCGGACGGCGCGGCCCCCGCACAGCCCGAGCTGCCGCCCCTCCTGCAGACCGCCTACGACGCGATCGAGGCGGGCGACCTCCCCGGCGCGCAGACCGCCTTCGAGGAGCACCTGAACCAGAACCCGGCCGACGCCGAGGCCAAGGCCGGCCTGGCGACCGTGCATCTCATGGACCGCACCCGGGACGCCCAGCTCGACGCCGCCCGCAAGGCCGCGGCCGACGCACCGCAGGACCTCGACGCGCAGCTGCTCGTCGCCGACCTCGACATGCTCGGCGGCCACGTCGACGATGCCTTCAGCCGCCTGCTCGACCTGCTGCGCGGCGCCGACCAGGACACCAAGGACCGCGTCCGCGCGCGCCTGCTCGACCTCTTCGAGGTCGCCGGACCCGAGGATCCGCGCGTCGCCCCCGCCCGCAAGCGACTGGCGAACCTGCTCTTCTGACCTGCGCCGACCGGGCCGGGCGGGTCACCCCGCGCCGCGCCCGGCGCAGGTCGCGCCCGGTCAGCCGCGGTCGTCGGGGCGGAGCACCAGGGCCCCGAGCGGCGGCACCGAGAGGCGCACGGAATGGGAGCGCCCGCCGGCGGGAACCTGCTCGACGTCCACGCGGCCCAGGTTCCCGACCCCGCTGCCGCCGTACACTGGTGCGTCGGAGTTCAGGACCTCGCTCCACGAGCCGCCCGAGGGCATGGGGATGCGATGCTCGTGCCAGGGCTCGGGCGAGAAGTTCAGGACCACCACGAGCTCGCGGCCGGCGCGGTCGCGGCGCAGGAACGCGATGGTGTCGTGCGAGGCGTCGTCGGCCAGCAGCCATTCGAAGCCGTCGGGGTCCTGGTCGAGCTCGGAGAGCGCCGGGTGCTCGCGCAGCAGGGCGTTGAGGTCCCTGACGAAGCGCTGGATGCCCTGGTGCATGTCGAACTCGAGCAGCCACCAGTCCAGGCCCGTCGACTCGTTCCACTCCGAGGACTGCCCGAACTCGCTGCCCATGAACAGCAGCTGCTTGCCCGGATGGGTCCACTGCAGGGCGAGATAGGCGCGCAGCGTCGCCGCCTGCTGCCAGTCGTCGCCCGGCGCCTTGCGCAGCAGGGGCTTCTTGCCGTGGACGACCTCGTCGTGGGAGATCGGCAGCACGAAGTTCTCCGAGTACTGGTAGACCATCGAGAACGTCAGCTCGCCGTGGTGGTACTGGCGGTTGATCGGGTCCTCGCCGATGTACTCGAGGGTGTCGTGCATCCAGCCCATGTTCCACTTGAAGCCGAAGCCCAGGCCGCCCGCATCCGTGGGGCGGGTGACGCCGGGGAAGGACGTGGACTCCTCGGCGATCATAACGACGCCGGGCGCGCGCTTGTAGGCGGTGGCGTTCGCCTCCTGCAGGAAGGCGATGGACTCGAGGTCCTCCCGACCGCCCTCGCGGTTGGGCACCCATTCGCCGTCGTCCCGGGAGTAGTCCAGGTAGAGCATCGAGGCGACGGCGTCCACGCGCAGGCCGTCGACGTGGAACTCCTCGAGCCAGTAGCAGGCGTTGGCGACCAGGAAGTTGCGCACCTCGCTGCGGCCGGTGTCGAAGATCAGCGTGCCCCAGTCGGGGTGCTCGCCGCGGCGCGGGTCCGCGTGCTCGTACAGCGGGGTGCCGTCGAAGCGTGCGAGCGCCCACTCGTCCTTGGGGAAGTGGGCGGGCACCCAGTCCATGATCACGCCGATGCCGGCGGCGTGCAGGGCGTCGATCAGCGCACGCAGGTCGTCGGGCGTTCCCCAGCGTGAGGTCGGCGCGTAGTAGCCGGTGACCTGGTAGCCCCAGGAGCCGCCGAAGGGATGCTCTGCCACGGGCATGAACTCGACGTGCGTGAAGCCCATGGCCTGCACGTACTCGACGAGCTCGGTGGCGAGCTCGCGGTAGCCGAGCCCCGGCTTCCAGCTGCCCAGGTGGACCTCGTAGACCGACATCGGGCCGGCGAGCGCGTCGTGCTGGGCGCGCGCGGCGAGCCAGGCGTCGTCGGCCCACTCGTAATCGCTCGTGGTGACGATCGAGCCGGTCGCCGGCGGGACCTCGGCGCGCCGCGCCATCGGGTCGGCCTTGTCGCGCCACTGCGAGGTCGCATCCAGGATGCGGAATTTGTACACCGCCCCGTCGCCGACCCCGGGCACGAAGATCTCCCACACCCCTGCGGATCCCAGGGAGCGCAGGGCGTGCCCGCGGCCGTCCCAGCCGTTGAAGTCGCCGACGACCTGGACGGCCCGGGCGTTCGGCGCCCAGACGGCGAAGGAGGTGCCCGGCACGCCGTCGACCTCGCGCACGTGCGCGCCGAGCACCTGCCACAGCTCCTCGTGGCGCCCCTCGCGGATGAGGTGGAGGTCGAGCTCGCCGAGCGTGGGGAGGAAGCGGTAGGGCTCCTCGAGCTCGACGCTCCCGCCCTCGGGCGCCCACTGCACGCGGATGCGGTACGCATCCAGGTGCGCGCGGGGGACCGCGACCACCCAGATGCCGTCGTACTCGTGGCGCATGGGATGCACGGTGCCGTCGGGCAGGACGAGGGAGACCTCGTGCGCGAGGGGCTTGAGCGTGCGCACGGTGACGCCGCCGTCGTAGGAGTGCACGCCCAGCACCGAGTGCGGGTCGTGGTAGCTGCCGGTCGCCGCCGACCCCAGCTCGTGGGTGCCCACGGGCATCACGCGCGGGGCCGGGGTGCCGCCGGTGGTCGTCGTGTTCTCGTCCATGGTGCTCACTCCTCGCTGCGGACCACGCGCAGCACGTGCGCGGGGCGGTCGGTGGGCGAGAGGATCACGAAGGGGCTCTCGTCCCATGTGAAGCGCTCGCCGGTCAGCAGGTCCTCGACCTCGAAGCTCCCCTCGACGTCGAGGGCCCCGGTGTCCAGGTGGATGGTGGAGCCCGTGCCCTGGTCGTACCGGGTCAGGGACACCACGATGACGGTGTCGGCGCGGCCGGAGTCGGTCTGCGAGCCCGGCAGGTGCTTGGAGAAGACGACCACCTGGGGGTCGTCGGCCTCGTGGAAGACGATCTCGGTGAGGGTCTGCAGCGCGGGGTGCTCGCGCCGGATGAGGTTGAGCTGCGTGAGCAGCGGCTCGAGGCTCTGGCCGCACTGCAGCGCGCCCGCGAAGTCGCGGGGCCGGTACTCGTACTTCTCGTTGTCGATCTGCTCCTCGGCGCCGGGGCGCGGCACGTCCTCGACGAGCTCGTACCCCGAATAGACGCCCCAGGTGGGCACGAGGGTCGCGGCGAGGATCGCGCGCAGCCGGAACGCGGGGCGGCCGCCCTGGGACATGAAGGGCGTGAGGATGTCGTGGGTCGTCGGCCAGAAGCTCGGCGTCATGTATGGCGCCGAGTCCACGAGCTCGAGCAGGTACTCCTCGAGCTCCTCCGGGGTGTGGCGCCACGTGAAGTACGTGTAGGACTGGTGGAATCCGACCTTGCCGAGCGTGCGCATCATCGTGGGCCGGGTGAATGCCTCGGCGAGGAAGATGACCTCGGGATGCTTCTCGTCGAACTCGGCGAGCAGCTCCTGCCAGAAGCGCACGGGCTTGGTGTGCGGGTTGTCGATGCGGAACAGCGTGACTCCGCGCTCGACCCAGCCCTCGAGGACGTCGCGGATCGCCGCGTAGAGCCCCTCGTAGTCGGTGTCGAAGCTCAGCGGGTAGATGTCCTGGTACTTCTTGGGCGGGTTCTCCGCGTAGGCGATGGTGCCGTCGGGCCGCACCACGAACCACTCGGGATGCTCCCGCACCCACGGGTGGTCGGGGGAGCACTGCAGCGCCACGTCGAGGGCGACCTCGAGACCGAGCTCGTGGGCACGGCCCACGAACGCCTCGAAGTCCTCCATGGTGCCCAGTTCGGGGTGGATCGCGTCGTGTCCGCCCTCGGTCCCGCCGATCGCGTAGGGCGAACCGGGGTCGCCGGGCCGGGTCTCGAGCGTGTTGTTGCGGCCCTTGCGGAAGGTCTCGCCGATCGGGTGGATCGGGGTCAGGTAGGCGACGTCGAAGCCCATCGCGGCCACCCGGTCCAGCTCCCCGGCCGCGCTGCGCAGGGTGCCGCTCCTCCAGCCGCCCTCCTCGGCGCTGAAGCGCGCGCCGATCGAGCGGGGGAAGAACTCGTACCAGGAGCCGAACAGCGCG
The DNA here is from genome assembly GCF_016623465.1 of Brachybacterium halotolerans. GTDB lineage: Bacteria > Actinomycetota > Actinomycetes > Actinomycetales > Dermabacteraceae > Brachybacterium > Brachybacterium halotolerans. The sequence continues at coordinate 634,840 of NZ_JAEDAJ010000001.1, read as the reverse complement.
AGGCGCCGGTGGACGACGAGCTCGTGCGGCCCGTCGGGCGTGACGCCCTCGCGCAGCGGCCGCGCGGCGAGGATCGCCCGCAGGTCGGCGGCGAGCGCCGGGGCGACCCGGGCCGACGGGGAGAGGGAATGGTTGCGCAGGGCGTCGATCGCGGCGCGGACGACGGGCCCGTCGGAGGCGGGGCGCTCGCCGTCCTCGATCTCGGCGAGCACGCGGCCCAGCACCTCGGCGCCCTCGGCGATGACGAGGTCGACGTCGATCTCGGCGGGGATCTTCACCTCGGCGACGTGCGCCCACGTCGCGTAGACGTCGCCGAAGGCCTCGATCGTGAACTGCCAGTGCCCGGTCGCGCGGGGGCGGATCCGGGTCTCCCAGAGGTCGAGCCCGGGGTTCGTGCTCGCGAGGGACTGCCGGGTCTCGTTCCCCTCGGGGTCGCGGAGGACCACCTGCACGCCCATCGCGTCGTGCCCCTCGCGGAAGGCGTTCGCGGTGATGCGGACGCTCTCGCCCTCGGCGCACGAGGCGGGGAAGCGGCCCGCGTCCACCACGGGCCCGGCGGCCATCACCGGGATCCGGCCGATGCCCGCGTCGAGGCCCGTCGGCTGCGAGGCGGCGGAGGACGGGGGGAGGGAAGCCATGGACGCTCCTGATCGCTCGGTCGTGCACGGGGTCTCGCGAGGTGACGACGGTCTCCCAGGGCCGCCGGTGGACTCACGATAGCCGCTCGTCGGGATGCCCGTATCCCGCGATCGCGAGGACGAGGACGGAGGCCCCGCGCACGTGCGTGCGGCCCTCGCGCACCCGTCCCTTCTCACCGCCTGCGAACAGCGCGGCGGGGTCCTCGACCGCGCTGTCGAACAGCACGCGGACATCGCCGTCCAGCCACGGCTCACGGGGCAGGGCGACCTCGAGATCGGCCTCGTCGGCGGAGAGGATCACGAGCAGATGATCGGCGCGAGCGGTCCCGTCGGCCCGATGGGCCCCGTCGCCCGCGTCGATCCCGCCGGTCCCGCCCGCGTCGTCCGTCCCGCCCGGGAGCAGCATCTGCAGCACGTGCCGGCTGGGATCCTGCCAGGGCTCGTGGTCCATGCCCTCGCCGTGCTCGTCGTACCAGCCGGCCTGCCCGGGTCCCGGACGGCGGGGGTCGAGCGGGCGCAGGTAGCGGGCCGCGCGCAGCTGCGGGAAGCGGGCGCGGATCGCGAGGAGAGCGCGGACCGCCTCGATCCGCCCCGGGCGCTGCGCGACCAGGGACCAGTCGACCCAGGAGATCTCGTTGTCCTGGCAGTAGGCGTTGTTGTTGCCGCGCTGGGTGCGTCCGAACTCGTCGCCCGCGGTGAGCATGGGCGTGCCCGCGGCCAGCAGCAGGCTCGCGAGCAGCGCGCGCGCACTGCGCTCGCGACGCGCCTCGAGGGCCGCGGCGCCGGGGTCGTCGGCGGGCGGCGGTCCCTCGTGGCCGTGGTTCCACGAGCGGTTGTCGGCGGTGCCGTCGCGTCCGGCCTCGCCGTTGGCCTCGTTGTGCCTCTCGTCGTAGCTCACGAGGTCCTGGAGGGTGAAGCCGTCGTGCGCGGTCACGAAGTTGACCGAGGCCCAGGGAGCGCGCAGGCTGCGGCCCGCGGGCAGATCGGCGGGGTCCCGGCCGGCCATCACGTCGCGGGAGCCGGCCAGGCGGCTGGCGAGATCGCGCACGCCGCTGCCCCCGGCCTCGCCCTCGCGCTCGCGCGCCGCCCTGTCCGTGAGCCAGAAGGACCGCAGGTCGTCGCGGAAGGCGTCGTTCCATTCGGCGAAGGGGGCGGGGAAGGCGCCTGTCTGCCATCCGCCTCCTCCCACGTCCCAGGGCTCGGCGATGAGCTTGGTGCCGCGCAGCACGGGATCCAGGGTGATCGCCCGCAGCAGGGCGTGGTCGGGTCGGAAACCGGAGGAGTCGCGCCCCAGCGTCGCCGCGAGGTCGAAGCGGAAGCCGTCGACCCCCATGTCGAGGACCCAGTGCCGCAGGGACTCGAGCACGAGGTCCACGACGGCGGGGGAGCGCGGGTCGAGTGTCGCCCCGGTGCCGGTGACGTCCACGAAGGCGCCGCCGTCCATCCAGTAGTGCTCGCTCGCATCGAGCCCGCGCAGGCTCAGGGAGGGCCCGCCGAAGCCGCCCTCGGCGGTGTGGTTGAAGACGACGTCGAGGATGACCTCGAGGTCCGCGGCGTGGAGGGCGCGGACCATCGCGCGCACCTCCTCGAGCACGGCGAGCGGCCCCTGGAGACGGGCGGCGGCGCTCGCGTACGCGGGATTCGGCGCGAGGTAGGAGAGCGTCGAGTAGCCCCAGTAGTTCGTGAGGCCGCGCCGCGTCAGGTGCGGCTCGTCCATGGCCGCATGGATCGGCAGCAGCTCCACCGCGGTGACGCCCAGCCCGCTGAGGTACGAGGTGACGGCGGGATGCGCGAGACCCGCGTAGGTGCCGCGCAGCTCGGGCGGGACGTCGGGGTGCAGTTGGGTGAACCCTTTGACGTGCAGCTCGCAGACCACCGTGTCCGACCAGGGGGTGCGGGGCGGCGCGGCCGACGGGTCGGAATCCGCCGACGGGTCGGAACCGGCCGATGGGCGGGGGCCGTCGGCGGCCCTCTGCTCCGGGCTGCCCGCGACGACGGACCACACGGCCACGTCGGCGTCGTCGCTCTCGCTGCGGCGCAGGGGCGAGATCGGGTCGAGCATCGCGTCGACCTCGTGGGGGAACATCCCGGAGGCGAGCGGGGAGGCGTGCGAGACGGCGCGGGCGCGCGGATCCAGGAGCAGCTTCGCGGGATTGAACCAGGCGCCGCGCTCGGGGTCCCACGGCCCGTGGGCGCGCAGGCCGTAGAGGGTGCCGGGCACCATGGCCTCGACCTCGTCCCAGTGCAGTCCGCCGTCGACGTGGCGCAGCGTCGTGCGCTCCTCGCGGAAGCGTCCGCCGCCCAGGTCGCGGCGCACGCACAGCTCGACCCTCTCGGCGCGCGGCGCGACCACGGCGAAGGTCCCGTGCCCTCCGGCATCGACGTGGAGGCCGGGACGCGTGGGCGGGGACGGGGCGCGGCGACGTGCGCGGTCGGCGCCGGGACCGCCGGGACCGGTGAGCGGGGGATGGGGCATCGTCGCATTCTTCCACCGCGGGCACACCGCCCCGAGCACGACACGAGCGGCCTGTGCACCCGTCCGGGGCGCCCCGCGAACAGGACCGGGGCGCGGGGCCCGGAGAGGTTAGGATCGTCGGGGCGCCGGGCACGGCCCGTCGTCCCCAGGCAGCACCAGCAGCGCGTCGGCCGCACCGGGCGTGCCGGCTGCCGCACGATCCGCACGCAGCACCACGCGACGGGAGCACCCCCGCAGATGACCCAGCAGCCTCAGGAATCCCCCGGGCGTCCCGCCCCCGGCCGCTCAGGCGCCGCCTTCGCCCCTGCGCAGCCCGCGATCCCTCCGGCGAGCATGGAGCGTGCGGGGAGCATCGTCCGCAGCATCACCCAGGTCTTCCAGTCCCGCGTGGTGGGCCAGGAGAACCTGCGCCGCACCCTGCTGGCGGCGCTCGCCGCGGGCGGCCACGTGCTGCTCGAGTCCGTGCCGGGCCTCGCGAAGACGACCGCGGCCTCCGCGCTCGCCTCCGGCATCTCGGGCTCCTTCTCCCGCATCCAGTGCACGCCGGACCTGATGCCCAACGACATCATCGGCACCCAGATCTTCAACTACGGATCGGGCACCTTCACCACCCAGCTGGGCCCGGTCCACGCGAACGTGGTCCTGCTGGACGAGATCAACCGCTCGAGCGCCAAGACCCAGTCGGCGATGCTCGAGGCGATGCAGGAGCGCCAGACCTCCATCGGCGGCGAGGTCTACCCGCTGCCCGAGCCGTTCATGGTGCTCGCGACCCAGAACCCCATCGAGGAGGAGGGCACCTACGTCCTCCCCGAGGCGCAGATGGACCGCTTCCTCATGAAGGAGGTCCTCACCTACCCGCGCCCCGCCGAGGAGCACGAGATCCTCGACCGCTCCACGAGCGGCACCCTCACCGCGCCCCGCCAGGCGGCGCAGACCGTCGGCCTCGAGGACATCCGGTTCCTCCAAGAGATGGTCGACCAGGTGTACGTCGACCAGAGCGTCAAGCGCTACATCATCGACCTCGTCTTCACGACCCGCGGCTCCGGCCCGCGCCCGGTCGCGAACCTCACCCAGAGCGTGCGGGTGGGGGCGAGCCCCCGCGGCTCCCTCGCGCTGATGCGCGTCGCCCAGGCGAACGCCCTCCTCCACGGGCGCGACTACGCCACCCCGGACGACGTGCGCGCCATGCGCTACGCGGTGCTGCGCCACCGCCTCGTGCTCACCTTCGACGCCCTCGCGGGCGGCGTGACCCCCGAGCAGATCATCGACGCGGTCTTCCACGCCGTGCCGATGCCCTGAGCAGGATCCGCTGATGGCGACCTCCCTGCTCACCCGCGTCAAGGCGCGCGTGGACCTGCACACCGGACGCCGCGCCCGCGGCATCGTCCAGGGGCGCGGCCGCTCGGTGTTCAAGGGCAGCGGCGAGGACTTCGACGACCTGAAGTACTACCAGCCGGGCGACCGCATCTCCGACATCGACTGGAAGGCGACGGCGCGCTCGGGCGAGCCGCTGATCCGCCAGTTCAACGAGGAGCGGGTGCGGCACCTCTCGATCGTCGCCGACACCTCCTCGGCGATGGCGACCCTCGCGGCCGACGGCACCTCCAAGCGCGACGCCATGGTCACCGCCGCGGGCCTCGTGTGCTTCCTCGCCCAGAACAACGGCGACCTCGTGGGCCTCGTCGGCGGCTCCGAGTCCCGGCCGGTGCAGCTGCCCTCCCGCTCGAGCGACGGGCACCTCGAACTGCTCCTGCGCACCGTCCAGCAGTCCACGACCGCCGGATCCCGCCCGTCGGACGTCTCCTGGCTGCTCGAGCGGGCCTTCCGCGTCACCCGCCGCTCGACCCTGATGACGATCATCACCGACGAGGCGCACCCCGGCCCCGAGGACCACTCCCTGCTGCGGCGCCTGTCCACCCGGCACGACGTCATGGTCATCCGCATCGGCGACGCCGACCCGCTGCAGGCGGGCGACCTCGACCACGAGGTCGTCGACGTCGAATCGCCCCGGGAGATCTCCGAGCTCGCCCGCGTCTCCACGAAGGTGGCCCGGGACGTCGAGAACTACCGCCGCGCCCGCCGCGAGGCGACCACCGAGATGCTCGACAGCCTGCACATCACCCACCTGCTCACGGCCGGCGACAGCACCGTCGTGGACGACATGATCGCCATGCTGCGGGAGAGGGAGTACCGCCATGCCCGCGCATGACCTCACGGTGCTCGCCGATCCCACGCCGAGCCCGTCGCCCGCGACGATCATCGATCCGCCCCAGTACTCGATCGCCTGGCTGATCCTCGCCGTTCTGTGCGTGATCGTCATCGTCGCGATCATCGTGGGCGTGCTGCGGATCTCCCGCGCCGTCGTCTCCCGCCGCGCCTACCGCCGGCGGCCCGACGAGCCCGAATCGCTCAAGGCCGAGTTCCTGCGCTCCGTCAACGACATCGCGGCGCGACACGAGGACGGCGCGATCGACGAGCGCACCGGCCACCTCGAGCTCACCGCCGTGATGCGCCGCTTCGTGCGCCGCACCACCGGGCACGACGTCACCAGCCAAGACGTCGCCACGCTCATCGCCGATCCCCGGACACGGGACGTCGGCGAGCTCATCGCCCGCCTCTACGAGCCGGACTTCGCGCCGGCGAGCGACGTCGACCTCGAGGGCTCCGTGCACCGCGCGCGGGAGGTGATCCGCCGATGGTCATGACGCTGTGGTGGGTGGCCTGCCTGCTCCTGGTCGCCGGGATCGTGGTCTGGGCGATCACCTTCTGGAACCGCCGCTCGATGCACCGCGCGCCCGTGCTCGTCGCGAACTCCTCGTTCCTCGAGCGGATCCCGAGCTTCGTGCGCAGCCAGCGGCTCGCACGCGTGCTGCGCGTGGTGCAGGTGGGCGTCGCCGTGCTGGGCCTGCTCGCAGCCGCCCTGCTCTCCGGCCGGATCGCCACCGAGCGCGTGCAGACCCCCGAGTTCGCCGATCGCGACATCGTGCTGTGCCTGGACGTCTCCGGCTCGATGTACGAGTACGACACGGAGATCCTGCAGACCTTCGCCTCGATGGTCGACGACTTCCACGGCGAGCGCATCGCCCTGTCGATCTTCAACTCGACGTCCCGCACCGTCTTCCCGCTCACCGACGACTACGACCTCGTCGAGCGCGAGCTCAGCGAGGGAGCCGAGGCGATCGACTTCGACGAGTTCGGCTACCGCCTGGGCAGCCGCGACTACCCGCAGGACAAGGTCGAGAAGTACGCGGACTTCGTCGAGGGCACGCGCGGCCTCGACGACCAGGCCTCGATCGTGCCCGACGGCCTCGCCTCGTGCGGTCAGCTGTTCGACCATGCCGAGACGGACCGCAGCCGCTCGATCATCTTCGCGACCGACAACGAGGTGAACGGCGACCCGATCTACTCCCTCGACGAGGCCGCCAAGACCATCGAGGACCGCGACATCGATCTGTACACGTTCTACCCGGGCGCCTACGAGTGCTCCGAGGAGTGCTTCGACGAGCTCCAGAAGGTCACCGAGGACCACGGCGGCACGCTCTACCAGTCCTCGGACCCGAACGCGATCCCCTCGATCATCCGGGAGATCCAGCAGACCCAGGCCCAGAAGATGGGAGCCGAGCCCACCCTCATCCGCACCGATCATCCGCTGTTCGCCTTCGTGCTCACGCTCATCGCCCTCGCCGGGGTGCTGATCGTGGGCTGGCGCAACCGCTGAGAGACGGAGGAGAGCATGCATCTGGAGCATCTGATCCCGCTGTGGGCCACGATCCTCGTCTTCGTCCCGCTGCTCGCGCTCGCGGTCGTGATGATGGTGCGCCGCCCGCGACAGCGCTGGGCGTGGCTGCGGCGCGCGCTGATGGTCGCGCTGCTCGCGGTGGTCGCCCTGCGCCCGGCGACCTATACGGAGGCCGAGCAGACCCAGCGCATGAACGCGAACGTGTTCTTCGTCGTGGACCGCACCGGCTCCATGAACGCCGAGGACTACGCGAAGGGACAGTCCCGACTCGACGGCGTCAAGCACGACATGGAGCAGATCATGTCCGAGACCCAGGGGTCCCGCTACTCGATCATCTCCTTCGACTCGACCGCCGCCTCCCAGCTGCCGCTGACCACCGATGCGGGCGCCGCGAAGGCCTGGATCAACACCCTCGCCACCGAGTCCACCGCCCAGTCCAAGGGCTCGAACGTGGACCGCCCGCTCGCGACCCTCACGAAGGCCCTCTCCGACGCGCAGACCGACGACCCGGACTCGTACTCCCTCGTGTACTTCCTCAGCGACGGCGAGAACACCGACGACCGCGACGCGGAGCCCTTCGACCAGCTGAAGCCGATGATCGACGGCGGCGCGGTGCTCGGCTACGGCACCAGCGAGGGCGGGCCTATGAAGGCCTCGGGCGCCGGCACGCACGGCGAGTACATCACCGACTCCTCGGGCGCGAAGGGCATCTCCCGCATCGACGAGGACCAGCTGAAGGCCATCGCGCAGCAGATGGGCGTCCCGTACCTGCACCGCACCGATCCCGAGGCCCCGATCGAGGGCACGATGGAGGGCATCACCCTCAAGCCCATCCCCATCGAGTCCCGCCGTGACGTGGCGAGCTTCCGCGACTGGTACTGGGTGGCGGCGATCCCGCTGGCCGCCCTGTTCATCTGGGAGCTGGGGGAGATGACGTATCGTCTGCCGCGTCGGCGCGACCGCAGTGAGCTGCTCGCCGCGACCGGTGCGGGATCCGCCGGTCCGGGCGATCCCCCGGGAGAAGGAGGCAGGTCATGAGCTCGACCCTCACCCCTCCGCCGCCCGCGCCGCCCGGCGCCTCTGGCCCTTCCGGTCCTTCGGGCCCATCGGCCGCGAGCCCGTCCCCGCAGGACGGGGCGGCCGACGACGCCGCGCGGCCGCTCGCCGAGGCCGAGCCCCGTCGGCCCCAGGACTTCGGGCTCGACGTGCGGCTGCTGCGCCGGATCCGGCTCATCGCCTTCGCGATCCTCGGCATCCCGCTGCTGATCCTCGCCCTGCTCGCCGTCCGCTTCGTCTCCATGCCCCTCACCCAGGCATGGCACGACGGCGCCTACGGCGACGGGTCCTACGCCCGGGCGAGCGAGCGGCTGTGGCCCGTGCAGAATGCCAACTGGTTCGAGCCCTACCTCCCGCACCTCACCAAGGGCACGGACCTGCTCCAGCAGGACAAGAACGCCGAGGCCGAGACCGAGCTGCGCGTGGCGCTGAAGGACTGGCAGGAGGGCAAGGACCTCAACCAGCCGCCCCACGCCCAGTGCAAGATCCTCAACAACCTCGCGATCTCCATCGAGCGCCAGGCGAACGAGATCGACGACGCCGGCGACCGCGCCGACCGCCTGTACGAGGCCGAGCAGCTGCTCGCCCCCTGCGCCGGTGGCGGAGGAGGCGGCGACGGCGAGGGCCAGGGCGGCGGAGGCCAGGGCGAGGACCAGCAGGGCGAGGGCGAGGGCTCGGGCAACGAGGACAAGGGCACCACCGGCGACAACGGCAAGCGCATCGAGGAGGAGCGCCGCTCGTCCGACAAGGAGGCCGGCAACGACCCGGACGCCCGTGACAAGGGCCAGGAGGGCGACGACCAGGGCCAGGGCGAGGACCAGGGCGATCAGGACGGGAAGGGCAGTGCGCCCAAGGACCCGGGCGACCCCAAGAAGGAGGATCCGAAGGGCGACGGGCCCGACGAGGAGGCTCCCACGCAGGGCGACGCGGAGGACCAGAAGAAGGCCGAGGACCTCGAGAAGCGCAACGGCGACGCGAACTCGGGCGACGGCGAGGACTCGGACGACGGAGCGAGCAGTGACCCCAGCCAGCCCTGGTGAGCACGGCACCCCGCCGCGCGTCTACATCGACCACGCGGCCACGGCGCCGCTCCGGCCCGAGGCCCGCGACGCCTTCCTCGACGCCTCCGCCTTTCCGGGGAACCCGACCTCGCGCCACGGCTCCGGCCGCCGCGCCCGCGGCGTCCTCGACGACGCCCTCGACTCGCTCGCGGCCTCGCTCGACGTCCCGGTCTCCTGGCTGACCCTGACCTCCGGCGGGACCGAGGCCGACAACCTCGCCGTGCGCGGCGCGGCCCTCGCCGCCCAGGCGGCCGATCCGTCCCGCCGGGCCGTCGCGGTCTGCGCGACCGACCATCCGGCGGTGCTCGAGACCGCCCGCTCCCTGGCCCCCGGCATCGAGTCGCGTGAGATCCCCGTGGACGGCGACGGTCTGCTGGACCTCGAGGCGCTGCGGGAGGCCCTCGCCCCGGGCGACGTGAGCGTGGTGAGCGTCGCCCTCGTGAACAACGAGACCGGCGTGGTCCAGGACCTCGCGGCGGTCGCCGAGATCGCCCACGCCGCCGGCGCCCTCGTCCACACCGACGCCGTCCAGGCCACGAGCCATGTCGAGCTGCCCGTGCGCACGGTGGACATGCTGAGCCTGACCGGCCACAAGATCGGCGCCCCCGTGGGCGTGGGCCTGCTGGTGGTGCGCCCCGACATCCCCTTCGTCGCGGGCCTCACCGGCGGCGGGCAGCAGCGCGGCGTGCGCCCGGGCACGCTCGACGCCCCGCAGACCGCATCGCTCGCCGCCGCGCTCGCACGCACCCTCGCGGACCGGGAGGCGGAGTCGGCGCGACTGGGGGAGATGGCGCAGCGCCTGCGCGCGGGCATCCGGGAGATCGCCCCGGACGCCGTGCTCACCGCCGAGGCCGCCCCGCGCAGCCCGCACGTGGTGCACGTGCTGCTGCCCGGATGCGACCAGGACGCCCTGCTGCTCATGCTCGACCAGCAGGGGATCGACGCCTCGGCGGGCTCCGCGTGCTCGGCTGGCGTCACCCGGGCCAGCCACGTGCTGACCGCGATGGGCATCGAGCCCGATCTTGCGCGCGGCGCCCTGCGGCTCTCGCTGGGCTGGTCGAGCCGCGTGGACGACGTGGACCGCGTGCTCGCCGCCCTGCCCGAGGCCATCGAGCGGGCGCGGGCCGTCGGCGCGCTCGTGCGGTGAGCAAGCGCTCGTCGAGCGGTTGCCTGTCCGCATCCGGCGCTTCGTAGACTGGTGCGGCCGCGCGTCCCGGATCCGCGCGGCATCCGAGCAGGAGGCGAGGTCCCCATGAAGGTGCTGGCAGCGATGAGCGGCGGCGTCGATTCCGCCGTCGCGGCCGCGCGCGCCCACGAGGCGGGCCACGACGTGGTCGGCGTCCACATGGCGCTGTCCAAGAACCGGGCCGAGAACCGCACCGGATCGCGCGGATGCTGCACCGTCGAGGACGCGGCCGACGCCCGCCGCGCCGCCGAGCGCATCGGCATCCCCTTCTACGTCTGGGACCTCTCCGACGACTTCCACGACCTGGTCGTCTCGGACTTCCTGGCCGAGTACGCGGCCGGCCGCACCCCGAACCCGTGCGTGCGCTGCAACGAGCACATCAAGTTCGCGACCCTCATGGAGCGCGCCCGCGCCCTCGGCTTCGACGCCGTGTGCACCGGCCACTACGCGGACGTGCGCGCCGAGGGCCCGGACGGCGCCCCCTCGCTGCACCGTGCCCGCAACCTCCCCAAGGACCAGTCCTACGTGCTCGCGGTCATGGGCCCCGAGGCCGTCTCCCGCGCCGTGTTCCCCCTCGGAGCGTTCGAGGACAAGGAGGCCGTGCGCGCCGAGGCCCGCGAGCGCCGACTGGGCGTGTCCACGAAGCCCGACAGCTACGACATCTGCTTCATCGCCGACGGCGACACCCGCGGCTTCCTCGAGCGCAGCCTCGGCGAGGCCCCGGGCGAGGTGGTCGACGCCGATGGCACCGTGCTGGGCACCCACCGCGGCACCTTCGGCTTCACCGTGGGCCAGCGCAAGGGACTGGGCCTGGACCGCCCCGCGGCCGACGGCGCCCCGCGCTACGTCCTCGACGTGAAGCCCGAGACCCGGCAGGTCGTCGTCGGCGCGGCCGAGCTGCTCTCGACCACCCTGCTCGAGGCGTCCGCGCCGATCCCCTTCGAGCCGCTCGCGCCGGGACGCGAGGTGAGCGCCCAGATCCGCGCCCACGGCGAGGCGCTGCCCGGCATCATCGAGCGGGCCGACGACATGCTCAGCGTGCGCCTCAGCTCCCCGGTGCGCGGCGTCGCCCCCGGGCAGACCCTCGTGCTGTACGACGGTGACCGCGTGATCGCGTCGGCGACCCTCGAGCGCCGCGCCGCATGACGGTGGGCCGCATGAGTGAGGGCCGCGTGACGGAACAGCGCGCGGCGGGCGGCGGCACCACGGGCGCCGATCCTCTCGTGACGATCACGGGCGACGGGACCTGGCAGGTGCCGACCCGGCAGGAGACGACCGGGCAGATGCTGACCGGGCACGTGCCGTCCGGGGCGACCGGCGGCCGGGACGCGCGGACGTCCGGCGGTGCCTCCGATCTCGCGGATGGCGATGCGGACCGCCTGCTCGCCCTCACCCGTCTGCGGGGCCTGCTCGGCGACGACCTCGAGGAGCAGATCGCCACGCGCCTGTTCCTGCCCGCGGCGCTCGGCACCGAGGGTGCCGACCAGCTGCTCCCGCAATCGCTCACCCTGCTCGCCGGCACCACGGGCGATCTCGCGAGCTACGGATGGCGGATCGGGCCGGGCAGCTCGCGCACGTGGCGTCGCGCCCAGGAGCTGCGCGAGCGCCTCCTCGAGGCCGCCCGCATCGCCCTGCACGGGTACGAGGGCGACCTCGTCGTCACCACGCTCGGCCCGCTCACCCTCGCCGCCGCGACCTTCCTCGGCTCGGGCGAGCGCACCCTCGCCGACCGCGGTGCCCTGCGCGACCTCCCGCACCTGCTCGCCGAGGGCATCGCCGAGCACCTCGACGCGGTGCGCAGCCACGTGCCCGGCGCCCGGCCGCGCCTGCTGATCCGCGACGGCGCCGCCCTCGCGCTGGCACGCGGCGCGATCCCCACGCCCTCGGAGTACCGCCGCTACCCGGCGCTGCCCGTTCCCGACATCGGCGAGGTCTGGCGCACCCTGCTCGAGGAGCTCCGGTCCGGAGCGGGCCTCGACGTCCAGGACGTGACCCTCGCGCCCAGCGGCGACACGGCGCTGCTGAGCGCCGCCCGCACCGCCGGCGCCACCCGGCTCGCGCTCTCCCCGGCGGGCTTCTCCGCCTGGGAGCTGCTCGCCGAGCTGCGCGAGGCCGGAGTCGGCATCGAGCTCGTCGTGGATCCCGCCGGCCCGCAGCGCCTCGAGGCGCAGCTCGGGTCCGTCACCCGCAGCTGGCGGGAGCTCGGCTTCGGTCCGCGCGACCTCGCGGGCTTCACGTGGCTCGCCCATCGACCGGATCGGGCCGTCGGCCCCGCCCTTCCCGGCGGCGGCACAGACCCGTCGGCCGAGCCCTCCCGCGCGTCCCTCCTGGACGAGAGCGATCTGCAGACCCTGCTGCGCGCGGCGCCGGCCTGGGCCGAGCGCGTCGAGGGCTGAGCGCATCGAGAACCGAGCGTGAAGGACGCGCCACCGGCCGCCCCGAGGAGCGCGACTCAGACGTGGAGCTTCTTCGCGAGCTCGTCGCGAACCTCCGCCGCGCGCTCGAGCTGCAGCAGCGCGAGCGAGAGCAGCGCGAGCACCACGCAGATCGCCGACGGCACGGGCGTGGTCACCCAGCCCAGCAGCAGGAAGAGGATCGGCACGATCCCCAGCAGCACGGTGAGCGCGCTGTAGAGGGCGTGCTCGCCGACCTCGAGGCGCATGACGTGCTCGAGGATCACCAGCGCGATGATCGCGCATCCGCACATGATCGGCACCGCGAAGGTCAGCGACCAGCGATGCCAGCCGGTCAGATAGTCCCAATACGTGCACACGAGCGCGGCCAGGACCAGCAGCGTCAGGGTGGACCGGGCGAGGTCGCGTCGGCCGCGCAGCGCCATCAGCGCGACCAGCCACATGGTGCACACGCCCAGCCACACCGAGCGGACCGCCCCGAACTCGGCCGGTCGATGCCCCAGCCACAGCTGGACGACGAACGAGATCGCGACCAGCACGAGCGAGATCACCGTGAGGATCCGCAGCAGGCGACGGCGGGAGAAGCGCAGGGGCACACTCGGCAGCGGATCGGGGGAGGGATGGCCCACCAGGTGCGACCCGCACAGCGGGCAGCGCGACCAGTTGCCCTCGATCCGCACCGCGCACTCGGTGCACCGCCTCATGGCGCGACCTCCGCGAGCTCGGCCTCGGTGACCCGGGCGGCCGTCACCGACACGTCGATCCCGCGCGCGCTCAGCGAGCGGGCGAAGGCACGCACGTGCCCGGTCTGAGTGAACGGCGAGGTGAAGGTGACGGTCATCTGCTCGCCGTGGGAGATCGCGCAGAACTGCGGGCGCGCGGCCGAGACCTGGAAGAGCACCCGGCCCACGTGCGAGGCCGCCGGCTCCGGCAGGCGCAGCCGCCCCAGGTTCGAGACCGCGAGGCTCAGGTGCCGGTTCGAGGCGGCGTTCAGCCAGCCCAGGATGAGGTCCTTGAGGGGACGCGGCACGATCCGCAGCAGCGGGGAGCGCTCCACGCGGATGAACCGCGCGACCTTCGGCGCGAGCGCCGCGGCCGATGCCTGCGGGCGGAACTCGGCCTCCAGGGCGCGGGCGACCGCCTCGGGGGAGTCGGGGCCGTCTGGGCCGACTGAGCCATCACGGCCGTCGCTGCCGTCGGGGGAGAAGGTGTGCTCGACGCGGATGGTCGCGAAGAAGTTGCGGGCGCTCGTGGAGGGGAAGAACTGCCGCAGGTTCACGGGCACCGAGGCGCTCAGCGTGCGGGCCCTGCCCAGGCCGCCCGAGGACTCGCGCACCGCGTCCATGAACAGCGCCGTGAGATACATGGTCGGGCTCGCTCCGGCGGCCTTCGAGAGGGCGAGCAGCTGGGCGGTCGGCATCGTCAGCTCGACGGCGCGGGTGCGGTCGTCCGGCGTGCGGGTGCCGCGGACGCGGTGGATGCGGGTGCGTCGCGCAGGCCCGGCGGGGACGGCGTCGGACGGGGCGGGGGAGGCGCTCGTCGGGATGCCGCCGGTGGAGCCTGCCGCGCGCACGGTCTTCTCGGCGAGGGTCAGCGCGGCGGGAGCGGCGGCCTCGGCGAACGCCTCCTCGAAGGCGGTGGGGCGGCGGCGTCGGAAGTAGTGGGCGAAGCTGTCGGTCTCCAGCGCGTGGGAGGACGGGGAGTCTCCCGCCGCGGCCGCAGCCGGCGCGCGCGGCGTCTCCGCGCCGTCCGTCGTCCCCGGCGCGCCCGCTGCGCCCGCCGCATCCGCGGGGTAGCGCCTCCGCGCGTACTCGACGAGCAGGTCGGTGAGGAACCACATCGCCCCGGTCCCGTCGGAGAGCGCGTGGAAGACCTCCAGGGAGATCCGCCGGCGATGGTGGATCACCCGGAACAGCAGGGTGCGCCTGCCGTCCTGGTAGATCGGCGCGCAGCTGGGGCGACGCTCGGGCTCGACCACGGGGCGCAGGTCGCTGTCCTGCAGGTAGTACCAGAACACGCCGCGGCGCAGCACCGCGCGGTAGAGGGGATAGAGCTCGAAGACCGCGTCGAGGGCCTCCTGGAGCACGCCCGGATCCACCTCGGCATCCATCTCGGCGCTCAGCCGGAACACCTTGGTGTCCGACTCGGTGCGCGCGGCGAGGAAGATGTTCGAGGCGTTGTCGAGCCGCACCCAGGTCCGGCGGCTCATGTGGGCGAGGTCCGCTCGAGGAACGCGTCGATGTGCTGGTAGGCCTCGCGCAGCGGGCGCGCGAAGCGGGGCAGGGTGATGAAGCCGTGCAGGGCGCCGTCGACCCTGTGCACCTCCGCGTCGTTCCCCGCGTCTGCGAGGGCGGCGCCATAGGCCTCGCCCTCGTCGCACAGCAGATCCAGTTCGGCCGTGATCAGCAGCGTCTCGGGCTGGGCGCTCAGATCCGTCGCCATCAGCGGCGCCACCAGCGGGTCCTGCCGGCGCCCCCGGTCCGGGACGTAGAGCTCCATGTAGTCCTGGACCTCGGTGTCGGTGAGGCGGTAGTCGCTGCCATGGCGACGCACCGAGGCGAACGGCGATGTCTCGGGGTCGTGGTCCCAGTGCGTCACCGGGTACAGCAGGATCTGGCGCGAGGGCACGGGCCCTCCCTCGTCCCTCAGCATCAGCGAGAGCACAGCGGCGAGGTTCCCGCCCGCCGAGTCGCCCACCAGCACGATGCGCCGCGGGTCGCTGATGCCCGCGCGCTGCGGATCCTCGAGCAGCAGCCGCGCGACGCGCGCACAGTCCTCGAGCCCCGCCGGGAAGGGATGCTCCGGCGCGAGGCGGTAGTCGACCGAGGCGACGACGCAGCCGGTGAGGTCCGCCATCGTCGCGCACGCCGGGGTGTAGCTCTCGATGTCGCCCGTGACCCAGCCGCCGCCGTGGAAGAACAGCAGCACGTCCTCGCGCCGACGCTCCTTGGGCGAGAACACGCGCACGGGGATCTGGTGCCCGCCGTCGGCGGACATGATCTGCCGATCCAGCGAGCGGAACCGGGGGATCGGCCGCGCGGCCAACTGTCGCTGCAGCCGGCGCACCTTCGCATAGTCCTGGCGCATGTCGATGCGCGGCGCGGCGAACAGACGCAGCACTGCCCGCAGCAGCGGGTTCACGGGCGCGTGCCCTCGCGGCGAGTCGGATCCTTCATGGAGTCAGGGTATGCGGGATGGCTGGGCGGGATCACCAGGCAGGACGACCGAGCGGGAGGGCCGGACCGTCCGGGGCAGCCGGCTCAGGCGGCCAGGAGCGCCCCGCCGAGACCGACGGCCGCGACCACGAGCGTGACCAGCGCGGCCTGCACCACAGGACGTCCGCCGACCTGCCTCAGCAGACGCACGCGCACCCCGGTCCCGAGCGCGAACATCGCCGCTGCCAGGCACAGCGCCTGCACGGGCTTCGAGACGTCGACGACCGCCTCGGGCAGCAGACCGGTCGAACGGATGCACACCGCGACGATGAACGCGAGCACGAAGAACGGGACCAGGGGCGGGCGCTTGGCGGCGGGCGCGGGGGCGCCGGCGGGGGAGTCGACGGACGTCCGGTCGGTCTCCGCCGCTCGACGCTCCACGGCGGTGAGGATCGCGATCACCGGAGCGAGCATCAGCACCCGGCCCAGCTTCACGAGCACGGCGATGCCGAGCGCCCCGCCGCCCAGGATGCTGCCGGCGGCGACGACCTGCGCGACCTCGTGGATCGACGCCCCGGCCCAGGTCCCGGATGCGTCCGTGCCCAGGCCCAGGGCGCGGGCCACGAGCGGCAGCAGCGGGATCATCAGCGTCCCGAACACGACGACGAGTGCGACGGCCGTCGCGATCTGCGTCTCCAGGCGCTCGGTCGCCTCCTCGGCGCTCTCGCCCTCGCGACGCCGCGGCGTGATCGCCCCGCCGGCCGCCGCCACGGCGGCGGCGCCGCAGATCGAGAACCCGCAGGCGATGAGCAGCGCCTGCGTGGGCGGGAGGTGCAGAGCCCGGCCGATGAGCAGACCGCTCGCCATCCCGATGCCGACGATCGCCACGATCACCACGATGGTCAGCGGTCCGAGGGCGATCACGTCGCCGATCGCGAGCTGCAGACCGAGCAGCACGATCCCGATCCTCAGCACGGGCTTCGCGGCCAGGTCCAGTCCTGGCTTCAGCGCCGGCGGCAGCAGTCCCAGGTTCGCCGCGAGCGCGCCGACGAGGATCGCCGCGAGCGCCGGGGATGCCACGGGGACGAGCATTCCCAGGCCGTAGGCGAGCCCGGCGACGGCGAACGACAGCAGCAGCCCGGGCAGAACGCGGAGGAGCGGGGAACCCGGGGTGGGGGCGGACGGTGTCGTCGGGCGGGTCGACGGCGCGGGCGTCGTCGCCGTCGCGGTCGAGGTGCGCGGGGAAGTGTCTGGGCGGGGTTCGGGCATGTGATCCAGCCTCACGGCTGAGGGCGGTCCCCGGTAGTGGTCGATCTGATCGGGCGCATATCATCGGGGATATGCCGTTGCATGATGCGTCGAGGCCCGACCTGGCCTCCCTCGAGCTGCTGGTCGCCGTGGTCGACCTGGGCAGCGTCTCCGCCGCAGCCTCGGCCCTGGGTCTCGCCCAGCCCAATGCCTCGCGACAGCTCTCCCGTCTCGAGCGACGCCTGGGCGCTCGCCTCGTGGATCGGGGTGCGCGGGGCTCCGAGCCGACGGCCGCGGGCCGGGTCGCGGTGGAGCATGCCCGGCGCGTGCTCGACGCGGCCGATGGGCTCGTCGAGCAGGTCCGCTCGGCCGCGGGCGCCGGGCGGATCCGGATCCTCGCCTCGCAGACGATCGCCGAGCACCTGATGCCCACGTTCCTCGCCGCCCTCGCCGCGGACCAGCCGGGTGTGCCGGTCTCCTTCGAGGTCGAGAACACGGCCGGGGTGATCGCCGCGCTCCGCCGCGGGCGCGGGGATCTCGGGTTCGTGGAGGGCCTCGAGGTGCCGCACGAGCTCACCACGCTCGAGGTCGCGCGGGATCGGCTGGTCGCTGTGGTCGCTCCGAGGCATCCGTGGGCTCTGGATCGGGACGTGCTCGAGCACGGGATCGACGCGGACCTGCTCGCGCGCACACCGCTTGTGGTGCGCGAGGAGGGGTCGGGGACGCGTGACGTGCTCACCCGGGCGCTCGCGCCGCGAGAGGTCGCGGAGCCCGCACTCGAGCTGCACTCGAACGCCGCGGTGCGCACCGCCGTGGCGGGCGGCGCGGGCTGCGCCCTGCTGAGCCGGTTGGTGGTCGCCGGGGATCTGCGCGAGGGACGTCTCGTGGAGGTGCCGGTGCGGGGTGTCGCGGTGGAGCGCTCGCTGCGGGCCGTGTGGTCGGGCGTGAGGCCGGGACGGCTCGAGGGCGCGCTCCAGGCGCTGATCGCCGACGGCGCTGAGCGCGGGTGATGCGCGTCGAGCCCGGATGGCACGGGACGTGCGTGCGATTCGTGCACCGAGCGTGTGAGGTGCAGGCCGAGGACACACGTGCCTCGGGCATGACTCGCACCCGGCGCGCATGCCCTCGCCGACGAAACAGCGGGTGCAGCGCGACCGGGTGCGGTCGGTGAGATGCCAGTGGTGAGGTGACCGGGTGTTGGGACGCAGCCCATCGGATCAGGAGCTGTGCCTCGGGTGCTCTCGGGTCAGAACGGTGGGGGCGGCGAGGGCTCGCGGGGTGCCGGCGGCGGTGAGCCCGCTGGCGGCGGTGGGCCCGCCGGTGGCGGAGAGCCGAACCCGGTGGACGGGTCTGCACATGGCGGGTGATCGGTGAGCGACGGGAGCCCGTCGCGCGCCCGCCGATGCTTGGCGCGGGCGTCGCACAGCTGGTCCCAGGCCTCTTCGAGATCGGCGACGGTCTCGGCCGTGGCCATGTCCGCGTTGTCCTCGAGGAAGACGCGGCACCTGTCCGCCACGTCCCAGAGCGTGCCCCACCGGCCGCTGGGGGAGTCCTCGGGCCCGATGCGCACGGGGTCGATGAGTCCCTCGGTCTTCATCGCGTGGTGCTGCCAGCAGAGCATGTGCAGGTTGTCGACCGCTGTCGCGCCGCCGCTCGCGGGATCCTCGTGGTCGTACTCGACGACGTGGTCGGCTTCGGTGGCCGTGGTCGCCGGGCGCGTGCATCCGGGCAGGCCGCACGTGGTCATGCGATCGCACAGGTGCTCGAGCATGGCCTGCGTGGGGCGGTAGCGGTCCGCGGGCAGCGGGAGGAACTCGCCGCTGCTGGGATCGGTGAGGATCCGCACCCAGTCGTCCTGGCCGGCGGCGATGTCACGGGCCATGTCCGCCGGGATGGGGATGCGCCCGTCGAGCATGCCGGGGGCGTCGTCCTGGCCGAGCATCGTCATCATCGGCACCAGCACGCCGAGCCGGAAGCGCTCCGCAGGCACGTGCACACCCTGGGTGTCGGGCGTGGTGAGGGTGGTGAGGAGATAGCGGATGTGACCGAGCGAGAGGGGCATGCCGGTGGCGAGGACCTCGCCCTCGGGATCCCACGGGATCGGGGAACCGTCCTCGAGGGCGTGGCGCTGGGCCTGCTGGACCGCGCGGGCGCTCGCGTCCAGGCGGCGAGCGAAGGAGACGACTTCGTGCGCCGGCCCCTGCACTTCGATGCGGGCGATCCCTGGGATGTCGTCCGGGAGGAGTTCGACGCGCCGACGGTTCTCGGATGCGAGATGCGGTGGCAGCTCGCGGCGGGAGAGCAGCCGTGCGATCACCGAGCTCAGGCTGCGCGTGAACTGCTCGGGCGCGATGCCGACGTCCCAGAAGCGCACAGTGAGGTCGACGACCGCCATCTCGTCGTCCGTGAGGCCGCTGGTGCGGGAGAGGAGCTCGGTGAACCAGGACGCCGGGAAGGCGCCCGTCTCGAGGAGGGCGTGCACGTGGGGGAGGAGATCGACGGCGCGGTGGGCGTCGCGGATACGGCGCTGCGCCCCATCGATGGTGCAGCGCAGAGCGGTCGCGACCGCGAGGTCGGCGACACGGACCCTGTCGCGATCCGCATCCGGGAGATGGCGGCCCTCCCATGCCGGTGCGAGGAGGAGCAGGGAGCGCGCCAGCTCGCGTGCTTCGTGGACGCCCTGGTCCCACGTCGTGTGCACCAGTTCGTCGACCTCGAGGGTGGGGCTGACCTGGACGTGGCGGGAGGCGTTCTCCCGGTTCACCGGGGTCCTGGTCCGCGCAGGCAGCAGGGGCTCGAGCACGACCACATCGCCCGCGGGGACGGGCTCGAAGAAGTCGGCGCCGCCCAGAACGCCCTGGTGGATGCCGGGATCGGTCATCGTCATCGTGCTCACCTCCTCGTGATCGCGAGTGCTGCAGCGGGGTGCCCGAGAGAGCTCGGGTCGGAACTGTGTTCGATATGTCCAGTTTAGGCGACGCCTCCTTCGAAAACCAGTACGAATCGGGCACTGTGGAGAACTCTTCGTTGCGAATGCAACGCAGTGCGGGAGGTCCTCGGGCCGTCCGTCGCGCCGGGTCGACTCGCCGGGGCCGCGTGCATGCGCCGCCCGGCTAGGCTCCGATCCTGTGCGCACCGCCTTCCTCTCCGTCACCTTCGCAGTCGCAGCCCTGATGTTCGGAGCGGCAGCCGTGGTCGCCGCAGCGATCTACTCCGGGAACGGCGCGGCTGATCCTGTGGAAGTCCATGCCACCGCGACGCAGGTGACCCATTTCAGGAGAGGAACGGTCGTCGTCTTCCGCACGGATCAGGGAGTCGAGGACACGGTCTCCGGAGGATCCGCGGACGTCGGCGAACACATCACGATCTACCGCTATGGGTCAGGGGAGTACGGATGGAAGCCCCACCCGTCGTCGGCGCCCCTGTGGTGCGCGTGCGGGGCGGCCGCGCTGTGCGTGTCGATGGTGCTCATCGGCACGGACCAGGTGCGCAGGAGCATGCGCGCGTCGCGGATGAAGCCGCGGGGCCGACGTCGTGACCGACGCCGGGGCCGACGTCCCGCACCATGAGGACCCGTCGTCCATGCCTCCCGAGCCCCGCCCTGCGCTCGGTCTCGACGAGCCCGCGCTGGAAGGCCGTGTCGAAGTCTCCACCACCGACCGTCGGGTCGACGACGCGGAACCCGCAGCGGGCGTAGAAGGGCGCGTTCCACGGCACCTCGGCATAGGTGCGCAGGGTGATCCGCATGTGGCCCCGCCCCGCGGCCCATGTGCACGACGCCTCCACGAGCGCCCGGCCGATGCCGCGGCGGCCGAAGGCGGGCAGCACCGCCAGCTGCTCGAGATGCGCCTCCGCCCTGTCCCCGCGAGCGGCGGCACCGTCGATCTCGAGCACGTGGGCGAAGCCCGCGACCCGCTCGTCGGCCGCTGCTCCCACCACGGCGACCAGCACGATCCCGGGCTCCGCCGCCCGCGCCTCCCCGCTCTCGGCGGAGTCCGGACCGAAGGGCTCCGGGCCGAAGAGGTCGGCGAACATGGCATCGCCCTCGGCCTCGATCGCCTCGAGGGTCGCGAGATCCTCCCGTCTCGCCTCGCGGATCCGCGCCGTCTCGTCCATGCCCGCACGATAGGCAACGAGCTCAGAGGACAGCACGACATTTCCGGTGCCGTCCACCTGCCCTCTGCACCCGCACCCTCCACCCGCACCCTCCACCCGCACCCTCCACCCGCGCCCTCCACCCGCGCCCTCGTCCCGCCGCCCGGCCATCCATGCCCCGCCCGGCCGCCGCCCCGTCGGACCCATGGGGGAGAATGGACGGGTGAGTGGACACGACACCCCCGCACCCCGGAACCCAGGCACGGACTCCTCGACCGAGGGAGCTTCGGATCCGCGCAGCGCGCAGGAGCGCATCGCGGAGCTGACCGCGCAGATCGAGCAGGCGATCGAGGACTACTACGTCCACGACGCGCCCACGATGGCCGACGCGCAGTACGACGAGCTCGAGCGGGAGCTCAAGGAGCTCGAGGCGAAGAACCCGCAGCTGGCGAAGGCGGACTCGCCCACCCAGACCGTGCACGGCGACGTCGCGGCGGGCTTCGCGCCCGTCGAGCACCTCGAGCGGATGCTGAGCCTGGACAACGCGTTCAGCCTCGAGGAGGTCGACGCCTGGGCGGTCCGTGCCGGCGAGGGTCTGGGGTCCGGCGCCGACGTCCAGTACCTGTGCGAGCTGAAGATCGACGGGCTCGCGATCGACCTGATCTACGAGGACGGCGTGCTGACCCGCGGCGTCACCCGCGGCGACGGCCGCGTCGGGGAGGACGTGACGGCGAACGTGCGCACGATCGACAACGTGCCCGATCGTCTGGAGACCGACGATCCGCCCGCGGTGCTCGAGGTCAGGGGAGAGGTCTTCTATCCGACGGCCGCGTTCGAGGAGCTCAACGAGCAGCGGCGCGAGGCGGGGCTGCCGGAGTTCGCGAACCCGAGGAACACGGCGGCGGGCTCGCTGCGCCAGAAGGATCCGAGCGTGACGGCCTCGCGCGATCTCGCCGTCTACGTCCACGGGATCGGCGTGCACGAGGGCGTCGCCCTCGCCTCGCAGTCCGAAGTGTACGAGCAGCTGAAGGCGTGGGGCCTGCCGACCTCCCCGCACTGGCGGGTGCTGGACGCGCTCGCCGACGTCCACGAGTTCATCGAGTACCACGGCGAGCACCGCCACGACGTCGAGCACGAGATCGACGGGATCGTGCTGAAGATCGACTCCTTCGCGCAGCAGCGCCGGCTGGGGTCGACCTCGCGCGCGCCGCGATGGGCCATCGCCTTCAAGTACCCGCCGGAGGAGGTCACCACGAAGCTCCTGGACATCCAGGTCAACGTGGGGCGGACCGGGCGCGTGACGCCCTTCGGCGTCATGGAGCCGGTGAAGGTCGCCGGGTCGACCGTGCAGATGGCGACGCTGCACAACCAGTTCGAGGTCGAGCGCAAGGGCGTGCTCATCGGCGACACCGTGGTGCTGCGCAAGGCCGGGGACGTGATCCCCGAGATCCTGGGGCCGGTCGAGGCGCTGCGCGACGGCAGCGAGCGTGCGTTCGAGATGCCGAAGGAGTGTCCCGCCTGCGGCACGCCCATCGGCCCGATGAAGGAGGGCGACAAGGACTGGCGCTGCCCGAACACGAAGTCGTGCCCCAGCCAGGTCACGGGCCGCATCGAGCACGCCGCGTCGCGCGGTGCCTTCGACATCGAGTCCCTCGGGGAGGAGAGCGCCATCGCGCTCACGGACCCGGACAAGCGGCGAGCCGAGGCGCTCGCCGCCCTGCGCGGCGGCCACGTGATCTACCTGCCGATCCGCTCGGCAGAGGACGCCGAGCTCGAGAACTTCGTCGTGCTCAAGAACGGGCAGGAGGTCCAGGGGGCCGACGGCGTGCCGCTGCTGCGGATCACGCGTGAGGACGACCCTCTGCTGCCGGCGCTGCAGACGCCCGTGGTGACGACGGGGGCGAACCTCTTCGACCTCACCGCCGAGGATCTGCGCGAGGTGTTCGTGTGGCAGCCCGAGCGGCGCGATGGGGAGGTGACGGGGGACTGGCGCGTGCAGCCGACGTTCTGGTCACGGCCCACGTTCCGCCACTACAAGCGCGAGAACGCGTGGAAGCAGCAGAAGCCCTCGACCGTCCTGAAGAACACGGAGCTGCTGGCCGACGAGCTCGAGAAGGCCAGGTCCCAGCCGCTGTGGCGGGTGCTCGTCGCCCTCTCCATCCGACACGTGGGGCCGACGGCCGCGCGCTCCCTGGCGACCGCCTACGGGTCCATGGACGCGATCCGCGAGGCCGACCTGGCGCAGCTCACCGAGACCGATGGCGTGGGCGGCATCATCGCCGAGAGCGTCCACGAGTGGTTCGACGTCGACTGGCACCGCGAGCTCGTCGAGGCGTGGGCGGCCTCCGGTGTGCGCATGGCCGACGACGTCGAGGAGGGCTTCGTGAAGACCCTCGAGGGGCTGACGGTCGTGGTCACCGGCGGCCTCGAGGACTTCACGCGGGACGGCGCCAAGGAGGCGATCATCTCCCGCGGCGGCAAGGCCTCCGGCTCTGTCTCCAAGAAGACGGACTTCGTGGTGGTGGGCGAGAACGCCGGGTCCAAGGAGGACAAGGCCCGCGACCTCGGCCTCACCATCCTCGACGAGGCGGGGTTCAAGGACCTGCTGGAGAACGGTCCGGCGGACGACGGCTCGTCCGACGAGGAAGGGTTCGACGGCGCGGACACCGAGGACTCCTCCGACGCCTCCGCAGCAGACCAGAAGAAGTGACCCCGTGACCGCGCCCTCGCGCGCGGCGCGCCGCGTCCTGGCCGCGGGTCCCCGGCACTCCCTCGGGCTCCGGGCCGACGGGACCGTGGTCACCGCCGGTCGGGACCCGTCGGGCGCCGAGCGCGTGCAGGACTGGACGGGCATCGTCTCGGTCGCGGTGGGGAGCGTCCACGTCGCCGCGAACACCGGCCGCGCGCACTCCGTCGCGCTCCGGTCGGACGGCACCGTCGCGGCGGTCGGATGGAACGCCCATGGCCAGTGCGAGGTCTCGGAGTGGGGCGCCGTCTCGGCGATCGCCGCGGGCTGGCGCAGGACCGTGGGCGTGCGGGAGGACGGCACGGTGCTCGCCGTCGGACGCCGGGACGAAGGCGCGTGCGACGTGGACGCATGGCGCGGCATCGTCGATGCCGCCTGCGGGGACTGGCACACGGTGGGCCTCAGGGGCGACGGCACCGCGCGGGCGACGGGCAACGACACCCGGGGCCAGTGCGCCGTGGGCGGCTGGCACGACCTCGTCGCCGTCGACGCCGGCCACCTGCACACCGTGGGCCTGACCTCGACCGGCCACGTGCTCGTCGCCGGCGACACGGGCGATGGTCGGCACGCCGTCAGCGGGTGGACGGACATCGTCGCGATCTCCTCCGGCAGTCACCGCGTCCTCGGACTGCGGGCCGACGGTCAGGTGCTGGTCACCGGGGACGGAACGCCGGGCCGGGCGGAGATCGAGACATGGGACGACGTCATCGCCCTCGCCGCCGGCCCGCAGCACTCCCTGGCGCTGCGCGCGGACGGCAACGTGCTCGCGGCGGGGGATGATGCGTGGGACAGATGGATGTGGGCCGCTGGCGACTGGCGCGACCTGGAGAGGGGACGACGTGGGCGACGACTGGCTGACCGGGGTGAGTGCCTTCCCCCTGACACCGCTGCGGGACGGTCGGGTCGATGAGGCGGCGTTGGCCGGCCTCGTGCACCGGCTCGTCGGGGCAGGCGTCGAGTCGATCGGCGTTCTCGGCTCCACGGGCGCGTACACGTACCTGACCAGGGAACAGCGACGTCAGGTCGCGCGGATCGCCGTGGCCGAGAGCGACGGCGTCCCGGTGCTCGTGGGTGTGGGGCACTGCGCGAGCAGCGAGGTCGCGGCGCTCGCACAGGATGCGCAGCAGGCCGGGGCTCGTGGCGTCCTGCTCGCGCCCGTGGCCTATCAGCCCCTCACCGATGACGAGATCGTCGCGCTGTACGAAGACGCCGTGCGCGAGCTCTCGGTGCCGCTGGTCGTGTACGACAACCCGGCGACCACCCACGTCGAGCTCTCGCTCGAGACCTATGCGCGCGTTGCCTCGCTGCCCAGGGTGGCTGCGGTGAAGATCCCTCCGGTTCCGCTGGATGCGGCTGCTGCGCGGGCGCACCTGCAGCGGATCCGGGAGGCGGTGCCCGCGAACGTTCGGATCGGCGTGTCCGGGGACGGAGCGGGAGCCATAGCGCTGCTGGCGGGCTGCGACCTCTGGTTCTCCGCTCTCGCGGGAACACTGCCCGAGCACGTGCTCGCGATCGGTCGGGCGGCTCAGTCCGGCGACGCCGCGTTGGCGACCGCCCTCTCGGACCGTCTGCAGGGACTCTGGGATCTCTTCGCCCGCTGCGGCGGAAGCATTCGCGTGGTCGCGGAGATCGCCGCTCAGCTCGGGCTGGTGCAGCGTCCGGTGCTCCCGCGTCCTCTGCTTCCCCTCGATCCCGCGCTGCGGAGCGAGGTGGCCGAAGCGCTCGCCGTGATCGAGAGCGCGGACTGAACGGGGAGATCAGGCCGCAGCGTCAGCCCAGGCCACTCTGACCCGACCATCGCACCGCCGCTTCTCTAGCGCCGGCCTCGATCAGCGCGCGGATCTCCGGGGTCTCGGGCACGGGGAAGGACACGTAGCCCCCGCGGCCTCCCTCGACGGGGCGTCCGTAGGCCTTGGCGGCGAGGGACGAGTCGGGGAGCAGGCGCACGGTGATGCTCGTGAGCCGGAACTCCTGGCCGCGAAGGGTGTCCGTCCACTGCAGCGCTTCGGGGACCGCCACGTTGATCGCGAGCGCACTGACCTCGATGGAGCCGTCGTCGATCTCCTCGCCGCTGCCGGATCGGTGGTCGTCCATGGGCTGATGATCGTTCATGTCCGGGTTCCCTTTCGGCGTCAGGACAGCTCGGAGATCAGAAGGGCACTGGTGCCCGCGGACCGGGCCTCGAAGGTGTGCGGGAGGTCGCCCCGGTAGACGACGTAGTCGCCCGGGCCGAGCTCCTGGGCGTCGTCGACCGGACCCGCCAGCGCGCTGCCGGACATGAGCACCACGTGCTCGATGGTCCCCGCCTGGTGCGGATCGGACAGGCGCGGCTGCCCGGGCTCCGCGCGCACCACGTACAGGTCGCGCCGGGCGCCGGGCGGGCACGCCGAGATCAGGGCGGCGCTGTAGCGGGCGGAGCCGGCGACGACCTCCGGTGCGTCACCGGCGCGGATCACCGTCGGTCCCTCGTCCCCCTGATCCACGAGTGCGGCGAAGGGGACGTCGAGGGCCGTGGCGATGGCCCACAGGGTCTCCACGCTCGGGTTCCCGCTGCCGCTCTCGAGCTGCGAGAGTCCTGCCTTCGAGATGCCGGCCCGGCGGGCCAGCTCGGCGGCGCTCCATGTTCTCCGGGTGCGTTCGCGGCGCACGGATGCACCGATGCGGTTCCGCAGCTGAGACTCGACCATGCGTTCACCATACTGACCCGTCGTCCATCTTGACGAACTCGACACGGGCGTTCATTGTGATGAACATGAGTCCGAAGAATCGAACGGTGGCGGGCGCAGCAGCCCCCGAGATGATTGCGCATGCTGCGCGCTCCCGTCGTGCCGGGGAGATCGCATCGATCGCCGGCTCGGTGCTGCTCGTCGGGGTCTCGTACGGCGCTCTGGCGGACGGTGCGCACCTGCCGCTGTGGTTCGTGCTCCTGCTCGCGTGCACGGTGCTGGGTGCCTCGAGCGAGCTGGTCTTCGTGGGGGCGATCGCGGGCGGTGCGTCGCCCGTGCTCGCCGTGGTCGGGGCGCTGCTGCTGAATCTTCGCAACGGTCTCTACGGGGTCTCGGTCGCGCGGTTCCTGCCGCGCGGGGCGACGCGGCTGCTGGACGCCCACCTCGTCAACGACGAGACGGCGGCGTACGGGCTCGCGCAACCGGATGCGGGGACGGGTCGACGTGCCTTCCGTGTGCTGGGCGTAGCGATCGCTGTCGCGTGGCCCGCCGGCGCGGCGCTCGGGGTGCTGCTGGGCCGCAGCGTCCCCGACCCCTCGTCGCTCGGTCTGGATGCGGTGTTCCCCGCCATCCTGCTGGCGATGCTGATCGGGGTGGTCCGGGACCTGCGGACGGGCGGTCTCGCATTGGGCGGCGCAGCGGCCGCCGTGGCGGTGACGCCCGTGGTCGCGACGGGCATCGCGCCGCTCGTGGCGCTGTCCGTGCTCGTGCCCGGGATGCTCCGCGGAGCGTGGAGGAGGCGGCGGCGATGAGCACTCCGATCCTCGCTGCGGCCGCGGTGCTCGCGATCGCGACCTACGCCATCCGCTACGCCGGCCTGCGCGCTTCCGAGGTGCTGCAGGGTACGGAGGGACTCGCGCGTCAGATGGATCTCGGCGTGATCATCCTGCTCGCGGCCATCTCCGCGACGTCGGCCCTGTTCGACGGGCACGATCTCGCGGACCCCGCGCGGGTGGCGGGTGTCGTGCTGGGCGGGACGGCCGCTCTCCTGCGCCTGCCCCTCGTGGTGGTCGTTCTGGTCGCCGGCGTCAGCGCCGCCCTTCTCAGGCTGATCTGAGCGAGCGTCACGCGCGGTCCGGACTCGCCGTACGCGGGGCGGGCGTCATGCCTCCTGTGCGAGCGCGAGCGGCAGCACCGGCCCGGAGCCCGCACGGCGCAGCAGTCGAGCGGCGATCGTCATCGTCCAGCGCGTGTCGATCACGTCGTCCACGAGCAGGATCGGGGCGCCGGCCAGTGCGTCGATCTGCTGCTGCAGCTCGGGGGTGATCACGAAGCGGTCCCAGAGGGCGGCGACGCGGAAGGCGCTGTTGCGGGCACCGCTGAGGGGCACGGCGTCGGCGGCGAGACCGAGGGGGCCGAGGTCCTGCAGTCTGCCGATGGAGGCGATGCCCGAGGCCAGCGAGCTCACGAGCTCCGGCCGAGTCGTGGAGGGGATGGCCACGACACCCACGGGGCGCTGCTGCCAGTCCCACTCCTTGAGCACCTCGATGATCCGCGAGCCGATGTTCCGGGGGACGGGGGAGTCGATGCGCCGGCCGTCCTCGTCGGTGCGCAGCAGGCTGCGCAGGGGAACCGCCCAGCCCAGGTCGGACATGCGGGCGATCACGCGGCCCTCCTCGCAGCGCTCGTCCTCCGCGATCTTTCCCTTGGGGGCGGCGCCCTGCAGCCCCTGCATGCGCAGCTGGTCGAGGCCCTGGGGCCACTGCTTGCGCGGCTCGACGGGCACGCCGACGCGGTCCAGGAGGGCGGAGACCTGGGCGTCGGCCGCTCCCGGCGGGGCGTCGGCCGACGGGTACCAGGACCCCGCGCACACGTCACAGCGGCCGCAGGGGACCGCCGTGGTGTCGTCGAGCTGGCGGGCGAGGAACACCATGCGGCACTGCGCGGGATCCGAGGCGACGACGTCGGGGCCCGTCCCCTCGGAGCCCAGCCGCTCGTAGGCGAGCATCGCCTGCTGCTCCTCGCGGCGGGTGCGGGCCACGTTCTCGTAGCGCTCGGCGTCGTACTCCCAGGGGCGACCCGTCGCGATCCAACCCCCCTTGACCGCCTCGACGGCGCCGTCGACCGCGAGCACCTTCAGGAGCAGTTCGAGGGCGGCGCGGCGCACGTCGACGCGCGCCTCGATCGCCGCGGTGCTGAGCGGGGAGCCGGCCTCAGCGAGAGCGGTGAGAACCTGGGAGGCGGAGTCCTGCGAGGGCATGGAGGCGGTCGCGAAGTACTCCCAGATCGCGCGGTCCTCACGGCCGGGGAGCAGCAGGACGTCCGCGCTGTCCGTGGCGCGGCCCGCGCGTCCCACCTGCTGGTAGTAGGCGACGGGGGAACTCGGGGCGCCCAGGTGGATGACGAAGCCGAGGTCCGGCTTGTCGAAGCCCATGCCCAGGGCGCTCGTCGCGGCGAGCGCCTTGATCCGGTTGTCCTTGAGGTCCGCCTCGAGCTGCGCCCGGTCCTCGGCGTCCGTGCGCCCCGTGTAGGCGCGCACGGGCCTCTCGGGGGTGTTCAGCAGGGCGGCGAGGTCCTCGGCCGCGGAGACCGTGAGCGTGTAGATGATGCCGGAGCCCTCGAAGGCGTCGAGGTGACGCACCAGGTAGTCCAGGCGGGCGCGGTCGTCGGGCAGGGAGAGGCAGCCCAGGCGCAGTGAGTCGCGGGTGAGGGGGCCGCGAAGAGTGAGCACGCCCGTCGTCCCATCCGTCGGCCCCGGAGTCCCCGGCTCTCCCGAAGTGCCCTGCGCCACGACCCCCAGCTGCTCCTCGACATCGGCGACCACGCGGGAGTTCGCCGTCGCGGTCGTGGCGAGCACGGGCACCTGCGGGCCGAGCTGGCCGACGAGGTCGCGCAGGCGCCGGTAGTCGGGACGGAAGTCGTGTCCCCAGTCGGAGATGCAGTGCGCCTCGTCGATCACCAGCAGGCCGCAGCGCTCGATCAGGCGGGGGAGCTGCTCGTCGCGGAAGCGGGGGTTGACCAGACGCTCGGGGGAGACCAGGAGCACGTCGATCTCGTCGGCCGCGAGGGACTGCTCGATCTGGGTCCAGGCCGTCGGGTTCGCCGAGCTGATCGCCTCGGCGCGCACTCCGGCTCGGGCGGCGGCCGCGACCTGGTCGCGCATGAGAGCGATGAGCGGGGAGACGATGAGCGCGGGGCCCGCACCGCGCCGGCGCTGCAGCAGGGCGGCCAGGAAGTAGACGGCGGACTTGCCCCAGCCGGTGCGCTGGACTACGAGCGCTCGGCGATGCTCGTCCACGAGCGCGGCGATCGCGTCGAACTGGCCGGGATGGAAGGCGGCGTCGGCCCTGCCGGTGAGGTCGCGCAGGGCCTCGAGGGCCTCGGCGTGCAACTGCGGATGGGTCTCGGCGGCGCTCGCGGTCATGGGCGTCAGTGTGTCATCGGGCCATGACATCCCGGTGGGAGATCAGCGGCGATGTGCACGAGAGGGCGTTGGGGAGGATCGGTGGCCGATGCGGCGCCCGCCCCGCGTCTCGCGCTCGGCGGGGCGGCCCTTCGGATCACTCGCGCCGGTGCATGCGGTCCGACGTGCTCTCGCCCTCGCGCAGCGGGTCCTCCTTGGTGGCGAGGGCCTTGCGCATGCGCGCCTCGAGGATCTGGGCCTCCCGGATCGCGGGGTTGTCGGACAGCTCCTCGCCGTCCTCCGGATCATGGGAGTGGTAGTCGATATGGGGGTCCACGGACATGCGATCACCTTCGGCGCTGAAGAGGTATCGGGGTTCTCGGGGGCGAGATCCACGATCCTACGCACACGCCCGCAGCAGCACCGGAGGACGCGGCCCCACTACGATCGAGCGGTGGCCAGGAAGAGTGCGAAGAACCGATCCTCGAAGAGCTCCGCGACGGCGGGCAAGGGGCCGAACCCCCTGGGGCCGACGGCCCTCGTCGAGACCCTGATGGGCGGATGGCGCCCGCTCTCGCGGATGCAGGTCGACGGCTTCGCGATCCTGCGCTCGCGCGGCGTCACCCGGCGTGCGAACAGCATCGTCCCCATCGATCCGCCGTCGGACCCGCAGGCGCTCGACCCGGCACTGGACCGCGTCAGCGGCCTGGTCCGAGCGTCCGGGGAGTCCGTCCTGTTCCGCATGTATCCGGAGCACGGGCACGCAGCGGTCGACGAGGCCCTCGACCGGCGCGGTCTCACGGTCGAGGCGCCCTGCGAGATCCTCGAACTGCCGCTCGGTCCGAGGACTCCTGCGCCCGATGCCCGGGCGATGATCAGCAGCGGCCCGCTGCCCGAGGACTGGTTCGCCGCGTCCTGGCGCCTGTCGCCGCGCGAGGGCGAGGGCGCCCGAGAGACCATGCACGACATCCTCGCCGGGACCCCCGCCGTGCACGTCGCCATCGCGGGCGAGGGGACGCGCACGTCGGCCGACGGGACGATTCCGGCGACCGGGCGGGACGGGCCCGACGGGGTCCCTGCGGACGCCGTGGCCGTCGGCCGAGCGGCCCTCGTCGACCACGGGCGCACCTGTTCCGCGGTGCTCAACCAGATCGCCACCGATCCCGCCCGCCGACGCGAGGGGCTGGGCACCGCGGTCGTGCGCACCCTGCTCGCCGCCGCCCGGGTGCAGGGTGCCGAGCGCGCCCTGCTCGAGGTCGAGACGGACAATCCCGCGGCCCTCGCCCTGTACCGGAAGCGCGGCTTCCGGCGGATCGGCGCCTACCACTACCGCGTCGGGGGCTGAGCGGCGTCCCCTCCGGATAGTCCGGGCGATGCCCCTGGCAACGGCACTCAGGCAGAGGGGAGGGGTGCCCGTCCGACGGCGAGAAGGTGCGGCGAGATGTCCCGCAGCAAGGGGTGCTCGCTGCTGCGGCGCGCGAGGTCCATGAGCACCTCGAGCGCCCGGTCCTCGGTGCCGAGAAGCTCCGCCGCCACGCCGATCGGCCCCTCGACGCCGTGCACCGTGGCGTCCGCGAATCCGGCATCGCGCAGTTCAGCGGCGAGCTCGGCGGAGGTGTGGAAGTGGCCGAAGGGGAACGGGACCTCGGGGATGTCGGCCCAGCCGCCGGCCAGGATTCCCTGCCACGCGTCGTCCCAGACGGAGACATCCCCGCCCGCGTCGGCCCCGTCGGCCGCGGCGCTCAGATAGGTGTCCGTGAACGAGGAGAGCCGCGAGATCCCCGCGGCGATGAGGATTCCTCCCGGGCGGAGCGTGCGCCGTGCCTCGGTGAGGACCCGAGCCCGGTCGACCGCCTCCGCCAGGTGGTAGAGCGGGCCGAGGAGCAGCACCACATCGTGCGCGGAGTCGTCGAGGCGGAGGTCGCGCGCATCCCCGACGAGAGCCGTCACTGCGCTGATGCTCTCCGCCTCGCGGACCTGGGCCGGCACCGGATCCACGAGAGTGACGACGTGGCCGAGTGCCGCCAGGGGCGCCGCATGGGCACCGGTCGCGCCGCCCACGTCGGCGATGCGAAGGGTCGAGCGTCCGGTCTCGCTCGCGATGCGATCGATCTGCGCCGCGACGATCTCCTGCGTGCGCCGGAACTCGAGCACGCCTCCGGCCGAGGAGCGCAGCCTCTGCCCCTTGTGCCCGCTCCCGTAGTACTCGTGGAGCCGTGCGTCGATCCGTCGCTGATCGGGTCCATGTGTCATCAGCGCATCGTAGATGGAGCCGGTCCACCCATCCCGCGATCGCCTCTAGGATGGATGGCATGCCAGCGATCGGACGAGAAGACGTCGCACGCCTCGCCGACCTCGCACGGATCCAGCTCACTGATGACGAGATCACCCGCTATGCGGGTGAGTTCGACGCCATCATGGACGCTGTCGCATCCGTCTCCGAGGTCGCCACGGAGGACGTGCCCGCGACCAGCCACCCCATCCCCATGACGAACGTGTTCCGCGAGGACGTCGTCACCGCGACCCTCACCCAGGAGGAGGCGCTCTCCGGCGCCCCCGAGGCGGAGGACGGTCGTTTCGAGGTCCCGCAGATCCTGGGGGAGGAGTGAGCATGAGCAGCACCGAGAACCACCCGAGCGCGGATCCCACGCGCCTCTCCGCCGCGGCGCAGGCCCAGGGCCTCGCCGCCGGCGACTTCTCCTCCGAGGAGCTCACCCGCGCCCACCTCGACCGCATCGCGGCCGTGGACGGCGACCTCAACGCCTTCCTGCACGTGAGCGAGGACGCGGCCCTCGAGGTCGCGCGCGACGTGGATGAGCGTCGCGCGGCGGGCGAGCAGCTGCACGCGCTCGCCGGCGTGCCGATCGCCGTCAAGGACGTCGTGGTCACCAAGGGCACGCCCACCACGGCCGCCTCGAAGATCCTCGAGGGCTGGGTGCCCCCGTACGATGCGACGCTCGTGGAGAAGCTTCGCGCGGCGCGACTGCCGATCCTGGGCAAGACCAACATGGACGAGTTCGCCATGGGGTCCTCGACCGAGAACAGCGCCTTCGGGCCGACGCGCAACCCCTGGGACCGCGAGCGCATCCCGGGCGGCTCGGGCGGCGGCAGCGCCGCGGCCGTCGGCGCCTACGAGGCGCCGCTCGCGATCGGCACCGACACCGGCGGCTCGATCCGCCAGCCGGCCTCGGTCACCGGGACCGTCGGCGTGAAGCCGACCTACGGCTCCGTCTCCCGCTACGGGCTCATCGCGATGGCGAGCTCGCTCGACCAGGCGGGTCCCGTGACCCGCACCGTCGAGGACGCCGCGCTGCTGCACGAGCTGATCGCGGGGCACGACGCGCGCGACTCGACCTCGCTGCCGGAGGCCGTCCCGGCCTTCGGCGAGGCCGCCCGCCGCAAGGACGTCAAGGGTCTGCGCGTGGGCGTCGTCGAGGAGCTCGAGGGCGACGGCTTCGCCCCCGAGGTGCGCGCCCGCTTCGAGGAGTCCCTCGCGGCCCTCGAACGGGCCGGCGCGGAGATCGTCCGCGTCTCCTGCCTGAACTTCGAGTACGCGCTCGGCGCGTACTACCTGATCATGCCCTCGGAGGCGTCCTCGAACCTCGCGAAGTTCGACGGCATGCGCTACGGGCTGCGCGTAGTGCCCGAGGATCATCCGACGGCAGAGTCGGTCATGAAGGCCAGCCGCGGCGCCGGCTTCGGCGACGAGGTCAAGCGCCGCATCCTGCTGGGCACCTACGCGCTCTCCGCGGGCTACTACGACGCCTACTACGGGAGCGCCCAGAAGGTCCGCACGCTCGTGCAGAACGACTTCGCAGGCGCCTTCGAGCAGGTCGACGTGCTGGCCTCGCCGACGTCGCCCACCGTTGCCTTCCGCCTCGGCGAGAAGACCGACGACCCGCTGGCGATGTACATGAACGACATCGCCACGATCCCCGCGAACCTCGCGGGCGTGCCCGGGCTGTCCCTGCCCAGCGGGCTCGCGGAGGACGGACTGCCCGCGGGCATCCAGTTCCTCGCCCCCGCGCGGGCCGACGAGCGGCTGTACCGCGTGGGCGGTGCGCTCGAGGCGCTGCTCGAGGACTCCTGGGGCGGCCCGCTCCTGGACCGCGCCCCCGCGCTGACCGGTGCGCCGACCGGCGCTCGGACCGGAGAGGTGAAGTGATGACGACCATCGATACCGATCTCGTCGACTTCGAGGACGCGACCGACCGCTACGACCCGGTGCTGGGCATCGAGGTGCACGTGGAGCTGGGTACGGCGACCAAGATGTTCGACGGTGCGCCGAACATCTTCGCCGCCGACCCGAACACGGCGATCACCCCGGTGAGCCTGGGCCTGCCCGGCACGCTGCCCGTGGTCAATGAGAAGGCCGTCGAGTACGCGATCACCATCGGCCTCGCGCTGAACTGCGAGATCGCCGAGTCCTGCCGCTTCGCGCGCAAGCAGTACTTCTATCCCGACCTCACGAAGAACTTCCAGACCTCCCAGTACGACGAGCCGATCGCGCACGACGGCTGGGTGGACGTGGAGCTCGAGGACGGCGAGATCGTGCGCGTGGAGATCGAGCGCGCCCACATGGAGGAGGACGCCGGCAAGTCCACGCACGTGGGCGGCAGCGGCCGCATCCAGGGCGCGACGCATTCCCTCGTGGACTACAACCGCGCGGGCGTGCCGCTCGTGGAGATCGTGACCCGTCCGATCCCGAACGTGGGCAAGCGGGCCCCCGAGGTCGCCGCCGCCTACGTGCGGACCCTGCGGGACATCTTCCGCGCCCTCGACGTGTCCGAGGCGCGCATGGAGCGCGGCAACGTCCGGGCCGACGTGAACGTCTCCCTGCGCCCGTCGGCCGATGCGCCGCTGGGCACCCGGACCGAGACGAAGAACGTGAACTCGTTCCGCTCGATCGACCGCACGGTGCGCTACGAGATCTCCCGCCAGGCGGGGATCCTCGACGCCGGCGAGTCGGTGGTCCAGGAGACCCGTCACTTCCACGAGGAGGACGGCCACACGAGCGCCGGGCGCGTGAAGTCCGACGCCGAGGACTACCGCTACTTCCCCGAGCCAGACCTGGTGCCCGTCGCGCCGAGCCGCGAGTGGGTCGAGGAGCTGCGGTCGAACCTCCCCGAGCTGCCGGCGGCGCGCCGACGCCGCCTGCGCGAGGAGTGGGGCTTCAGCGATCTCGAGATGCGCGACGTCATCAACGCCGGTGCTCTCGAGGCCATCGAGGCGACCGTGGTCGCGGGCGCGAGCGCGCAGTCCGCCCGCAAGTGGTGGATGGGCGAACTGGCCCGCACCGCCGGCGAGCAGGGTGTGGAGCTCGAGGACCTGGCAGCCACCCCGGCGCAGGTCGCCGAGCTCCAGAAGCTCATCGACGACAAGAAGATCAACGACAAGATCGCCCGTCAGGTGCTCGGCAAGGTGCTCGCGGGCGAGGGCGATCCCGGTGCGATCGTCGAGAAGGAGGGCCTCGCGGTCGTCTCCGACGACTCGGTGCTCACCGGTGCCGTGGACCAGGCGATCGCCGACAACCCCGACGTGGTCGCCAAGATCCAGGGCGGCAAGGTCCAGGCGATCGGCGCGCTGATCGGCCCCATCATGAAGGCCACGCGCGGTCAGGCCGATGCCGGCCGCGTGCGCGAGATCATCATGGAGAAGCTGGGCGTCCAGGGCTGACGCCCCGAACGCAGCTCTGTGCCGGAGCGCCGCACCCCACGTGAGGTGCGGCGCTCCTGTTCTCACGGGCCCCTTGGAGCGCACCACGGGACGGTCGATGTCAAGGTCGAGGCGTAGAATTACCCATTCTTGGTATCGTGACGCCATGGCTCAGAACACGTCGATCAGCCTTGATGACCACTACTCCGGCTTCCTTGCAGAGCAGGTCGCCTCGGGTCGCTATCGATCGTCCAGCGAGGTGATCCGTGCCGGGCTGCGCCTCCTCGAGGATCGGGAGACGCAACTGGCAGCACTGCGCGAGGCCCTCGTCGTCGGCGAGGAGAGCGGTGAGGCCCAGCCGTTCGACTTCGACGCCTTCATCGCGTCGAAGCAGGCATGAAACGCTTCCGCCTCACTCCGGCAGCGCAGAGGGATCTCTCCGAGATCTGGGACTTCACGGAAGACCGCTGGAGCGCCTCGCAGGCGGAGTCCTACCTGCGCGACATCCAGAACGCCATCGAGCGCCTCGCCGCAGACCCGGATCGGGGTCGCCCCGTCGACGACATCCGCCAGGGCTACCGTCGATACGGGATCGGCAGCCACCTCGTCTTCTACGTCCAGCGCGGAGATCGCATCGACGTGATCCGTATCCTCCACCAGCGGATGGATCCGGGGCGGCATCTGTGAGCGCGGGCCTGTGGCACTCGGAGAACGCGCACGGATCCGGTGTCGACCAGATCGCCATTCTCGTGAGGTCTACTCTCGCGGCATGGACTACAACGACGTACCCATCGAGGACTGTCTGCGCGGCGGCGAGGGGGAGATGCTCCTCTTCGCCCTGGATCGCGTGCACCGCCAGTTCGCCTGGAAGTCCGGCGGTCTCACGCAGGAGCAGCTGGGCACGCGGCACCCGCCCTCGGGGGTGACGATCGCCGGCACGATCGTCCATCTCGCGAAGGTCGAGGAGATGTGGACCGCCTCGGCCGCCGGACGCGCCCCCGGCCCGCCCACCACCGGCCCCGAGCCGTGGACGGCCTACGACGCGGAATGGACCACGGCCGCCGAGAGTCCGCCCGAGGAGCTCTACGCCCTCTGGTACGAGACGATCGGACGCTGCCGCCGGGAGTGGAGCGACCTGGTCCGGGACGGCGGCCTCGACGAGCTCGTCCAGGACGACCCGGAGTACCAGGTCAGTCGTCGGCGACGGCTCGTGGACATCCTCGAGGAGAACCTCCTGCACACTGGGCAGACGTCCATCGTCCGCGAAGCGATCGACGGGCTGGTCGGCAACGACCCGCCGTGATTGGGCACCGCGAATATCCGCTCTGCCTGCGCGTTCGCCTCGCCAGGCGAGCGATGCGCGGGAACTGTCGGCTATCTCATCCGGGCCGGGAGCCTGCTTGCGCAGAGTCGCTCGAGCACGCTTAGGGTAGGCAACCCTCAACGACCGTGGGGCGACCTTCCGCCCCACCGGCAGGAAGGTTCCGACCACCATGTCCCAGCTGCTCCCGCAGACCTCTGCGCACGAGCTCCCGGCATCTGCCGGCACCGGCGCGCCCGCCGCCGAGCCCTCCGCGGCGACGGCCTCCACGGCGTCGACCGCGACCGCGACCACCACTACGACGACCGCGCTGCTGAACGGCTCCTCTGCCGACGCCTACGCCGAGCTCCTCCACGAGGTCGTCGATACCCTCGCGGAGCGCTTCCGCAGCGTCGACGCCCCCTCCGTCGGCCCCGACCGGCACGCCCTCGAGCGTCTCGTCGCGGACGTGGACCTCGACGGCTCGGGCATCGGCGACCGAGCGGCCCTCGCCGAGGCCGACGCGCTCTATGCGAGGAACGCCGTATGGTTCCACCACCCCTCGTACCTCGCGCACCTGAACTGCCCCGTGGTCCTCCCCGCGGTCGCGGCCGAGGCGATGCTCGCCGCGGTGAACACGTCCGTGGACACCTTCGACCAGTCGCTCGTCGCGACCCACATGGAGCAGCGCCTCGTGCGGTGGGCCGCGGGCCTCGTCGGATTCGAGAGCGGCGACGGCGTCTTCACCTCGGGCGGGACGCAGTCCAACCTGCAGGCGCTGTTCCTGGCCCGGGAGCGGGCCCTGCGTGCGGACCTGCGCGAGCGGACCGACGCGCTGCCGCGCCTGCGCGTGCTCACCACGGCCGCGAGCCACTTCTCGGTCGCCCGCTCCGCGCACCTGCTGGGGCTCGCGGCCGACGCCGTCATCGCCGTCGACTCCGACGCCGACGGGCGCATGGACCCCGCTGACCTGCGCGAGCGACTCGCCGCGCTCGAGGCGGCGGGGGAGCTCCCGATGGCCGTCGCCGTCACCGCCGGCACCACCGACCGCGGGATCATCGATCCGCTGCCGGCCATCGCCGAGGCGTGCGAGGAGGCCGGCATCTGGCTGCACGTGGACGCCGCCTACGGGGGAGGCCTGCTCGTCTCCGAGCGCCGCCGCCACCTGCTCACGGGCATCGAGCGCGCGGACTCCGTGACGATCGACTTCCACAAGACCTTCTTCCAGCCCGTCTCGTCGAGCGCGCTCCTCGTGCGCGACCCTGCGGACCTGCGCACCGCGGCCTGGCACGCGGACTACCTCAACCCCGCGGCGGAGGCGGCGTCGGCCGAGGCGGAGCCCAACCAGGTCGACAAGTCGCTGCAGACCACGCGCCGCTTCGACGCCCTCAAGCTCTGGACCACCCTGCGCTCGCTCGGACCCGCGCGGCTCGGCGAGATGGTCGACGCCGTCTGCGACCTCGCCCTCGAGGTGCGCGCGCTGCTGCTCGCCGACCGCGACTTCACCGTGCTGGGCACGAGCGACCTCAGCACCGTGCTGTTCCGGTTCCAGCCCGAGGGCGTGGACGACCGGACGGCCGACGGGCACGTCGCCCTCATCCGCCGGATCCTCTTCCAGTCCGGCCGCGCGATGGTCGCCCGCACCACGATCGACGGCACCCCGTGGCTCAAGCTCACCCTGCTGAACCCCGAGGCGACCGTCACGGACGTCGCCGCCGTGCTCGACCTCGTGCGGGCGACGGGCCGGGGCCTGCTCGCCGGCAGCCGCCTCGCCGCCGAGGGGAGCGAGCGATGAGCACGGCCGCGCCCTCGACCGTCCCCGCGACCAGCCACGCGGACGACGCCCGCATCCACGACCTCGTGGGCATCGGCATCGGCCCCTTCGGGCTCGGCATGGCCGCGCTCAGCGAGCCGCTCGAGGACGTCGACGCGATCTTCCTCGACCAGGCTCCCGGCTTCTCCTGGCACCCCGGGATGATGCTCGACGGCGCCACCATCCAGGTGCCGTTCCTCGCTGACCTGGTGACGATGGCCGACCCCACCTCGCGCTTCTCCTTCCTGCAGTTCCTCAAGGAGACCGGCAGGCTCTACCCCTTCTACATCCGCGAGTCCTTCTACCCGCTGCGCTCGGAGTACGACCGCTACTGCCGCTGGGTCGCCGAGCAGCTGGACACGCTGCGCTGGCGGCGCCGCGTCCGCTCGGTCCAGGAGGAGGGCGAGCACCTCCTCGTGGTGGCCGACGTGCTCGACGCGGAGGGAGAGATCGTCGGCACCGAGGAGCATCGCGGCCGGCACGTGGTGCTCGGCGTCGGCACCCGACCCGCGCTCCCTCCCGCCCTCGCCGAGCTCGCCGAGGCGGCGGACCAGTCGGCCCCGCCCGTGATCCACAGCTCGCAGTACCTGCCCGCGCGCGAGCAGCTGCTGGACGCGGGCTCCGTGACGATCGTGGGCAGCGGCCAGAGCGCCGCGGAGATCTACCGCGATCTGCTCGAGGACGCGGCCGCCCGCGGCACCCGCGTGGACTGGGTGACCCGCTCGCCGCGGTTCTTCCCGATGGAGTACACGAAGCTCACCCTCGAGATGACGTCCCCGGAGTACACGGACCTGTTCCGCTCCCTGTCCGAGGAGCGGCGCGAGAGCCTGGGCCGCGAGCAGAGGACCCTGTACAAGGGCATCAGCGGCGACCTGATCGACGACATCCACGAGCTGCTCTACCGGCTCAGCCAGGGCGGCGCCGAGGTCCCCACCACGCTGCTCACCGACACCGCCGTGACCGCCGCGCGCCACGACGCGGAGGCCGGCGAGCACGTGCTCACCCTCGAGCACGGCGAGCTGGGCACCCGGCGCGAGCACCGCACCCGTGCCGTGGTCGGCGCCACCGGGTACCGCTCGAGCGCGCCTGCGCTCCTCGCGCCCCTGGGCGGGCGGATCCGCCGCGACTCCCGCGGCCGGCTCGATGTCTCCCGCGACTACACGATCGACGACCAGCAGCGGATCCACGTGCTGAACGCCGAGGAGCACACGCACGGCGTCACCGCCCCCGACCTCGGCTTCGGCGCCTGGCGCGCCTCCGTGGTGCTCGACGCGATCACCGGCCGCGAGCCCTACCCGATCGAGCGCCGCATCGCCTTCCAGACCTTCGGCCTCCCCGCCGACGACGCCTGACCCACCAGGAGACCACCGTGCAGATCACCTTCCGACCCGTCGACCCCGCGCGCGACGCGCCCCTCGTCCACACCTGGCTCACCGATCCCCGCGCCCGCTACTGGGAGATGACGGACCACAGCCCCGAGCAGACCCTCGACTACCTCCGAGCGATCGCCGACGATCCCCGCCAGGACGGCTGGATCGGCTCCCTCGAGAGCGCGGACCAGCCCGGGACCGGCGCCGACGTCGTCTACCTCGAGACCTACGACCCCGCGATCCTCATCCCGTCGCACGTGCTGCGCACCCGCGCGGGCGACCTGGGCATGCACGTGCTCGTCGGCCCGCCGGCGGGGGAGCGGCGCCACGGCTTCACGGCGGAGATCATGGCCGCCGTCATGCGCTTCTGCTTCACGGAGCGCCGCGCCGAGCGCGTCGTCGTCGAGCCCGACGTGCGCAACGACCGCATCCTCGCCAAGAACGCCGCCGTGGGATTCCGCGTGCTGCGCGAGCTCGACCTCACGGTCGACGGCCACAGCAAGCGCGCCGCCCTCAGCGTCTGCACCCGGGAGGATTTCGCGGCCTCCCCGCTCGGCGGCGGCTCCGGCGAGCATGCCGAGGATCCCCACGCCCACCTGCGGCCCGACGTCGCCGACGCCGTGCACCGGCACCTGCTCGCCAAGGCGATCTCCGAGTTCTCGCACGAGCGCATCCTGGCGCCCGTCGATCTCGAGGACGGCTGGTGGGAGCTGGCCGAGCCCACGGAGGCGGGGGCGAGCTACCGCTTCCGCGCCCGCGTGCTGCCGCTCGAGCACTGGCTGGTCGACGAGGACTCGATCGTGCGGATCGAGACGCCGCAGGACCCGGTCGCGTCCAACGGCACGTCGACGGGCGGCACGTCGACGGACGGCACGCCGGCCGACGGCACGTCGGCTGGCGGCGGCGCTCGCCCGGCCCACGGCCGCCTCGACGTGCTCGAGTTCGTCGCCGCCTTCCAGAGCGTGCTCGGCATCCCCGACGACCTGCTCTCGACCTACCTCGAGGAGCTCGCCTCGACCTTCGCGGCGGCGTGCGCGAAGCTGCAGGACGCCCGCGAGGGCCGTCGGCCCACCGCCCGGCAGCTGCTCGACGCCGATCTGCAGCAGATCGAGTCCGCCATGACCGAGGGGCACCCGGGCTTCCTCGCGGGCAACGGCCGCATCGGCTACGCGCTCAGCGACTACCGGGCCTATGCGCCCGAGCAGGGCCGGCGCACGCGCCTGCAGTGGATCGCGGTGCGCCGGGAGCTCAGCCATCTGAGCCTCGGCGAGGGCTGCGACCTCGAGGAGCACCTGGCCGGGGCGCTCAGCGCCGAGGAGCGCGCCGCCTTCGCCGACCGGCTCCGGGAGCGCGGGCTCGACCCGTCGGACTACCACCTCATGCCGCTGCATCCCTGGCAGGCCGACCACCGCCTGCCGCTCACCTTCGCCGCGGACGTGGCCCGCCAGGACCTCGTGCCCCTCGGCGCGGGCGGCGACGAGTTCCAGGCGCAGCAGTCCCTGCGCACCTTCTTCGACCTCAGCCGGTCCGGCGCCCCGTACGTGAAGACGGCGCTCGCGATCCAGAACATGGGATTCCTGCGCGGGCTCTCCCCGCACTACATGCGCGACACGCCCGCCATCAACGACTGGGTGCACGGCGTCGTCACGGGCGACCCCGAGTTCGCGGCGCAGGGCTTCTCCGTGCTGCGCGAGCGCGCGGCGCTCGGGTACACGGGCGACGTCTACCACCGCACGCCCGCGACCAACCCGCACCGCAAGATGCTCGCGGCCCTGTGGCGCGAGAACCCCCTGCCGCTGCTCGGCGAGGGCGAGCGGGCTATGACCATGGCGGCGCTGCTGCACCGCGACCACGAGGGCACGGCCCTGGCGACGCAGATGATCCGCGCTTCCGGCCTCAGTCCCGAGGAATGGCTCGACGACTACCTCTCCGCCTACCTGCAGCCGCTGGTCCACGCCCTGCTCGGCCACGACCTCGTGTTCATGCCGCACGGCGAGAACCTCATCCTGCGCGTGCGCGAGCAACGCGTGGTGGGCGCGTTCATGAAGGACATCGGCGAGGAGACGGCTGTGCTGGGCCACCGCGAGCTGCCCGAGCGGATCGCGCGGATCCGCGCGGTGGTCCCGGGCGATGAGAAGGCGCTGTCCGTCTTCACGGACATCTTCGACGGCGTGCTGCGCCACCTCTCCGGGATCCTCGAGGCCGACGGGGTCCTGCCGGCCGAGGTGTTCTGGCAGCGGGTCGCCGGGGCCCTGGACGCCTATGAGGCGCGCCACCCCGAGCTCGCGCGCGGGCTCGCGGGCGACGTGGATCTGC
This sequence comes from Brachybacterium halotolerans, assembly GCF_016623465.1. Taxonomy (GTDB): domain Bacteria; phylum Actinomycetota; class Actinomycetes; order Actinomycetales; family Dermabacteraceae; genus Brachybacterium; species Brachybacterium halotolerans. The sequence goes on along the minus strand of NZ_JAEDAJ010000001.1, from coordinate 592,503 downwards.
GCACAGCGGAGTTCGCGCACTCGTGCCTGAACCGGCTGCAGCTGCGCAACACGCTGCAGATGGTCGACATCGGCAACCAGGCCGAATCCCTGCTCTACGCCGGGACGATGCCCAATCCCGTGGCGCGCACCGCCGACGTCCCGGAGGCCGAGCCGGCTCTGCCCGTCGCCTGATCCGCCGCTAGCATGCGATCACGCGCCGCATCACGGTGCGGCGCGTGATCGACGGGAAGGACGGACGGGCATGGGACGGTTCAGCCTCGGTGCTGCACTGCTCGGGGCGAGGCGCGCGAGAACTGCGCCGTCCGGGCCGTCCGCGTCCCGGTCGTCCACCATCGGCGTCGCGAGCGTGCTCGACCTGTGGTGCACCGAAGGGGGCGTCGGCGGCACCGCATCGGCAGATGCCTCCGGTGCTGATCCCTCCCGTGAGCACCTGGTGCGCCTGCGCATCGAGCGCGACGGCCGCGAGCCCTCGCTGCTCGCGCTGCGCGTGCGCCTGACCCCGGCGGAGCTCTCCGCGCTCGTGCCCGGCGTCCCGTTCCCGGTGCGCTTCGGCCCCGGCGGCGGGGGCTTCCCGGAGCTCGTGGACGCGGCGGACCCGCTGGTGCGCGAGCTGCTGCTGCGCCGACGGATCGCCCTGGGCCTGATCCCGCCGGAGGTCGCGGCGGCGCGACTGCACGGCGTGCTCGCCCCCGCCCGCGTGATCCGCTCGCAGCCGACGGGCACGAGCCTGGACGACCAGGTCGAGGTCGCCGTGAGCGTGCGCGTGCAGCCCAGCGGCGTCCGCACCCCGTGGGACGCGGACACCCGTGCGTTCCTGCATCCCGGCAGCCTGCGCCACCTGGTGCCCGGCCGCCGGATCGCCGTGCGCTACCTGCCCGGCGACCCCTTCGTCGTCGCGATCACCCTCGAGGACCCCCGCGCGGAGGACCATCGCGCGGAGAACCCCCGCGCGGAGGACCTCCGCGCGGGCGGGCGCTGAGCAGCGGATCCGCCTGCGGGCCTCGTCGGCCCCTTACTCCTCGCCGGCGAGGCGGCGCACGCCCGCGGGGGTGTCTCCCTCCGGCAGCGGCAGGTAGGAGACGATGTGCAGGTCGGGCGCGTCCTGCGGGACGATGTTGACCTGCTCGAACACCAGGCGTCCGCCGACCGGGTGCTCGAAGATGCGCACGCGCGAGCTGAAGCGCTCGACCTCGTGGGCGTCCCACGCGCGGGAGAAGTCGGGGGAGAGCGAGCGCAGGTGCTTGACCAGTCGCACGTGCTGCGGACCACCGGCGCGTCCTCCCGCCTCGGCGCGGTACTCGGCGAGGAACTGCCGGCTGGTGAGCTCCCATTCGGGCAGCATCGCCCGCACGCGCTCGTCGGTGAAGATGAACTGCAGGAGGTTCCGCTGGGCGGGATCGGCATCGAGCACGCCCGGGAACAGTCCCTCGTAACTGCGGTTCCAGGCGGCCACGTCCCAGTGCGCGGTGAGCGCGAAAGAAGGTGCCGGGTCCAGGGCGTCCAGCAGGTGCTGGACGTGCGCGGGGACCGGCTCGGGCTCGGCGAGCTCGGGGCGGGGACGCGGGGTGAAGCCCGCGAGGCCCAGCACGTAGTCGTGCTCGACCTCGCTGAGGTGCAGGTTCACCGCGACCGCGTCGATCACCTGGCGGGAGGGGTTGATGTCGCGCCCCTGCTCGAGCCACGTGTACCAGGTGACGGAGACGCCCGAGAGGAAGGCGATCTCCTCGCGCCGCAGACCCGTGGTGCGCCCGCGGCCCACCGGGCCCAGGTCGTAGTCCGAGCGCTCGACCTCGTTGCGCCGTCGGCGCAGGAGGGCGCCGAGCTCCTTGCGTGCTGGTTCGTCCACGCGCCGAAAACTATCAGTTCCACCACTAGTAGTGCTGGCGTCTTGGTGGGTTCCGCACCACCGTGGCCTAATGGTCATATGCCCCAACTGCGCTCTCGAACCTCGACCCACGGCCGCAACATGGCCGGTGCCCGCGCCCTGTGGCGCGCGACCGGCATGGAGAAGTCCGACTTCGGCAAACCGATCATCGCGATCGCGAACTCGTACACCCAGTTCGTGCCCGGCCACGTGCACCTGAAGAACATGGGCGACCTCGTCGCCGGCGCCATCAAGGAGGCCGGCGGCGTCGCCAAGGAGTTCAACACGATCGCCGTGGACGACGGCATCGCCATGGGTCACGGCGGCATGCTCTACTCGCTGCCCAGCCGCGACGTGATCGCCGACAGCGTCGAGTACATGGTCAACGCCCACTGCGCGGACGCGATCGTGTGCATCTCGAACTGCGACAAGATCACTCCCGGCATGCTCATGGCCGCCATGCGCCTGAACATCCCGGTCGTGTTCGTCTCCGGCGGGCCGATGGAGTCCGGCAAGCCCGTCGAGGGCGTCGTCGACCACCGCCTGGACCTCGTGGACGCGATCTCGATCTCGGCCGACGAGAGCGTCACCGACGTCCAGCTCGCCGAGATCGAGGAGAACGCCTGCCCCACGTGCGGGTCGTGCTCGGGAATGTTCACCGCGAACTCGATGAACTGCCTCACCGAGGCGCTCGGCCTCTCGCTGCCGGGCAACGGCACCACGCTCGCCACCCATGCGCTGCGCAAGGAGCTGTTCCTGCGCGCCGGCCGCACCGTCGTGGACCTGTGCCGCCGCTACTACGGGGACGACGACGAGTCGGTGCTCCCGCGCAACATCGCCACCAAGGCCGCGTTCACGAACGCGATGAGCCTGGACGTCGCGATGGGCGGGTCGACGAACACCGTGCTGCACATCCTGGCCGCCGCGATCGAGGGCGGGATCGACTTCGGCCTCGAGGACATCGACCGCCTCTCGCGGTCCGTGCCGTGCGTCTCCAAGGTCGCCCCGAACAGCCAGAAGTACCACATCGAGGACGTCCACCGGGCTGGCGGCATCCCCGCGATCCTGGGCGAGCTCGGCCGCGCCGGCCTGCTCGACCACTCGGTCCACTCCGTGCACTCGCCGGACCTGCAGTCCTGGCTCGCCGAGTGGGACGTGCGCAGCGGGGAGACCAGCGAGGAGGCCAAGACCTTCTTCCGCGCGGCTCCCGGCGGGGTGCGGACCACGCAGGCGTTCTCCCAGGCGAACCTCTGGGACGACCTCGATCTCGACGCCGAGGGCGGCGCCATCCGCGCGGTCCCGCACGCCTACACCAAGGACGGCGGGCTCTGCGTGCTCAAGGGCAACCTCGCCACCGAGGGCGCCGTCATCAAGACGGCCGGCATCACCGAGGACCTCTTCCACTTCGAGGGCAGCGCCGTGGTGTGCGACTCGCAGGAGGAGGCAGTTCAGAAGATCCTCGACAAGACGGTCAAGGAGGGCGACATCGTCGTCATCCGCTACGAGGGCCCGCAGGGCGGACCGGGCATGCAGGAGATGCTCTACCCGACCTCATTCCTCAAGGGACGTGGGCTCGGCAAGGCCTGCGCCCTGGTCACCGACGGGCGCTTCTCCGGCGGCACCAGCGGCGTCTCCATCGGCCACATTTCCCCGGAGGCGGCCGAGGGCGGACTCATCGGCCTGGTCGAGGACGGCGACAAGGTCATCATCGACGTCGACAAGCGCCTGCTCCAGCTCGACGTGCCGGAGGACGAGCTCACCCGCCGCCGTGCGGCCAAGGGCAATCTGCCCTGGCGCCCCGAGAGCCGCGAGCGCCAGGTCACCCAGGCGCTCAAGGTCTACGCGCACCTGGTGCGCTCGGCGACCTACGGCGCGACCCGGAAGCCGTTGGACTGAGCGTGCGGCCACTGCGCAGGTGCCGGTGAACGGCCGCTGCGCGCGGCCCGCCCGGCAGCCCCGACTCCGCCGCGACCATGAGATCGGCCCGGTGGCATGAGTGCGGGGGGCCGGCCGTCACCTCTGCGCGCTCGGGTGCGCGAGCCGGGCACCACAGGTGACTTCGGTCAGCGGCGGGGCCGGCGCAGAGCAGCCGCGACGCCGGCGACCACCAGCAGGCATCCCAGCGCCACCACCGCCCCGATCAGCAGCACCGTCGGATCTATGGAGACGGCCGGGACGGCTCGGATGCCGACGATGAACGCGATGACCAGCAGCAGCGCTCCCCAGAAGATCGTGCCGAACACGGGTCCACGCCGTTCCCGAACGTCCGTCCCTTCGGCGTCGCGACCATCCCTCGTCTCCTCCGGGTCATGGCCGGCGTGAAGGGGGAGTGATGCGACGTCCTCGGCGCTGGAGGTCCCGTGATCGGCATCCTGCGGGACGTCGCTCGACGGCGAGTGGTCTGTCTCGGCCGACGCGTCGGGAGCCGGTTCGGGATGCGCAGCTTGGACGGATTCGGTGCTCGCGTCGGGCGCTCGTGCGGGGTCGAAAGGCTGGTGCTCGGTCACGGGGTCTCCTGGATGTCGATGTCGGCGGTGCCGAACAGCACGCGCACGTGCACGGTCGTGATGTCCTGCTCGTCGGCGGTGCGCGCCGCCGGGTTCTCGAGCTCGGTCGAGGCGAGCAAGGTCCCGTCGGGTTGTGAGTCGCGAGCGTCGGGGGTGCGGACCCCCGCGACCAGGCCGTCGACCTCCACGCGCACGGGGGCGTCCTCGGGCAGGAGCACCTGGGTGGTCCCCGCTCCCAGCCACATCTCCACGTCGCCTCCGCGATCAGCGGGCGACAGGTCGCGCAGGTCCAGGCCGGGGCTCCCGGCGATCATCGCGAAGCGCTCGGTCGTGCCGGTGCTCTGCCCGTCCACCCTCCACTGGGTGTCGCCGAAGGGGCTGATCTGCGTGCCGGCGGGGACGACCCCGAAGACGACCAGGGCGATCACGGCGAGGAAGGAGAACAGTCCCAGGCCGCCGCTCTCCCGTCCGCGGATTCCCGCCACCACGGTGGCGATGGCGAGGATCGCGAGGGCACCTGCGAGACCCACGATGAGCGGAGCGTCGGACCACCCCAGAACCTGGGCGGAGAGGGCGACGAGCGCACCGATCACCAGGGCCGCGCCGAGTCCGATCGCGACGAACCCGGCGGAGGGCTGGCGTCTGCGCCACCTCGCCGCGCGCTCGGCGAGCCTCTCCTCACGACGGTGTCGCAGATCCTCCTCGTGGGCGCGCCGATCGGCCGTCCTCTCCTGGAAGGAGGAGCCGTGGTGCCCGGCGCCCCTCGCGGCGCGCGGCGCGCCGCCGAGGGATGAGCCGATGGACGACCAGTGCCGACCCTGCGAGGGTCCTTCAGTCCTCGCGGTGCCGGCGGACTCGCCGCGCGTCCCGCGTGTCCCGTGCGGACGGTCGGGGCCCTGGCCGGCGTGGTCGCCAGTGCGGCGTGCGATGAGCACGACGAGCCAGAACAGGATGCCGACGAGCACGAGGGCCCAGGCGGTGCGCACGGTTGTCTCGAGCCAGCCCGGCATGCTCCACCAGTCCGGCGCGCCCCGCCACCACAGCCCCTGACCGTAGGGGGTGAGGCCCAGGACGAACAGCACCCCGATCGCGATCTGCGCGGGGGCGAAGATCCCGGCGAAGAGATCCTCGAGCACGATCTCGTCCCGGCTGTCGGGGAGCAGCGCCCAGCCGATCGCGTAGGCGATGAGCACAGGTCCGCCGAGGAGCGCGACGACGATCGCGATCCCGCGCACCAGCAGGGGGTCCAGGCCCGTGCGCTCGGAGACGGCGCCGCACACGCCGGCGATCCAGCGCTCGTCGCTGCGCACCAGTCCGATGCCGCGCATCCAGGCGAAGAAGCCGAAGCGTGGACCCGGCGCCTCGCCCTCGGTGGGTGCCGCGCCGTCGGTGGGTGCCGCGCCGTCTGGCTGGGGCGCGCTCTCTCCGTGCGGTGCGTCCGGGGAGGGGCCGGGGGAGTCGGGGCCGTGGGGAGGGTTCGTCATGGCTCCAGCATTCCCGGGCGGAGGGCGCCGCACCATCGGGGAGCACCCCGAGAACCCCCTGGGATGTCGGGGCAGAACCCTGGGATCGGCCCCGGGGCGGTGCCGGGAGGGACCCGCGCCTGCTTGGATGAGGGCGTGAGGACGACCAGGATGATCCGGCCCCGGCAGCATGCCGTGGCAGGAGTGTGCGCGGGTCTCGCCGAGCACACGGGCCTGCCCCTGGCCGCTGTCCGCGCCGGAGCCTGCGTGCTCACCGCGACGGGCGGCGCCGGGGCCCTGCTGTACGTGTGGCTGTGGGCGACGACGCCCCTCGCCGGGACGGACGCCCCGGCGCTGCGCGCTCCTCTCACCCGGGCGGCGTCACCCGCGACGGATGCGAACGCGGCGGGCGCCGAGGACGAACAGGCGCGCGATCAGGCCCGGGACGGCTCGTCGAGCCGGTCCGCGCTGGGGCGGGCACCCGTCACCGAGATCCTCCTCGGACTCGCCCTGCTGCTCGCGGGCGGCGCCATGGTCGCATCGCGCATGGGAGCGCAGATCCCACTGGCGTTCTTCGTGCCCGCCGTGTTCGTGCTCATCGGCGCCGGACTCGCCTGGCGGCAGCTCCACGAGCTCCGCATCGGACGCGCGAGCGGCCCGTCGGCGCAGATCGCTCGGGTCGCCGGGGCGCTCGCCCTCGTGGTGCTCGGGATCCTGCTGTTCTTCGTCTCCGACGCCGAGCCGAACGTGTGGACCGTGTTCGTGGCGGCGGCCTCCGTGCTGCTGGGCGTCGGCGTGGTCCTCGCGCCCTGGGCCGTGCGCCTGGTGCGCGACCTCGCCGAGGAGCGCGCCGCGCGCGCCCGCGAGGTGGAGCGGGCGGAGTTCGCCGCCCATCTCCATGACTCGGTGCTGCAGACGCTGGCTCTGATCCAGCAGAAGGCGGAGCCCGGATCCGAGGCCTCGCGGCTGGCGCGCGGACAGGAGCGCGAACTGCGCAGCTGGCTGTTCGCCGAGACCACCGGCAACGGGGCCGACGGACCGCTCGACCTCGCCTCCGAGCTCCGGCGCGCGGCCATGCAGTGCGAGCAGGAGCACGCGGTGAGGATCGACGTGGTCACCACCGGCCGCGCCGTGCCGGAGGCGCCGGAAGGACTGCTCGCCGCGACCCGGGAGGCGATGCTGAACGCCGCCCGGCACGCCGGGGGCACGATCAGCGTGTTCTCCGAGGCGTCGGACGGGATGCTCGAGGTGACCGTCTCCGATCGCGGCCCCGGCTTCGATCTCGCATCCATCGGCCCGGAGCGGCTGGGCGTGCGGGAATCGATCATCGGCCGCATGCGGCGCCTGGGAGGCAGCGCCCGGATCCAGCCCGGACCCGGCGGCACCGGGACGCGCGTCGTGCTGCGCCTCCCACGGGCCCGGGACGCGGGCGAGAACGAGCGAGCACCCGCCCCCTCCGCAGAGACGACCCCCGCCCCGCCGCACCAGGAGCACCGATGAGCACCACGTCCAGCACCCCCGCGGCCGAGCGCCTGACCACTCTCATCGTCGACGACCATTCGATCTTCCGCTCCGGGCTGCGGGCGGAGCTGTCCGCGGACATCGACGTGCTGGGCGAGGCCGGAACGGTCGAGGAGGCGGTCGAGGCGATCCGGGAGCTCCGTCCGGTGACCGTGCTGCTGGACGTCCATCTCCCCGGTGGGCGCGGAGGCGGCGGCGCGGAGGTGATCGCCCGCACCACGGGCGTCGAGCGGTCGGCGCCCGGTGCGCCCCCCGCTCCCGGTGCGTCCGTCGCGCCCGGGGTGACTGTGGCGCCCGGGGCGGACCCGACGACGGCGGGACGCCCGCCGGTGTTCCTCGCCCTCAGCGTCTCCGACGCGGCCGACGACGTGGTGCGCGTGATCCGAGCCGGGGCGCGCGGGTACCTCACCAAGAGCACCTCGGGCGCCGAGGTCTCCGCGGCCCTGCACCGGGTGGTGGCCGGAGACGCGGTGTTCTCACCGCTGCTCGCGGGCTTCGTCCTCGACGCCTTCGGGGCCGCCGGGGGAGAGGAGGCCGCGAGCGACGAGGAGCTGGACCGTCTCACCCGTCGAGAGCTGGAGGTGATGCGCCTGATCGCTCAGGGGTACGCCTACAAGGAGGTCGCCTCCGAGCTGTTCATCTCCATCAAGACCGTGGAGACGCACGTGTCGAGCGTGCTGCGCAAGCTGCAGCTGTCCTCGCGGCACGAGCTCACGGCGTGGGCGCTCTCGCGGCGACTGCTCTGAGCGCCCGTCCCACAGGGTGGACGGTTTGCCGCGCGGGTGTGGGGCGCACTACAGTCGCCAGCATGCAGACGATCATTCTCGTACTTCCAGAGCGCGGCTGACGCCACCGTTCGACGACGAGACGTCCCGCGCGCCCCTCGAGAGCCCCAGGCCGAGGGGCTTTTTGATGCCCACGCGGGGCCCAGTCCCCGCCATGGGTGGAGCGGGGGACATCGGCCGAGGATCTGCACAGCCCCATCCGCGAAGACCGAAGGAGTTCCGATGACAGGCACGAGAGTCACCGGCGCCGCATCACTGATCATGTCGCTCGAGCACGCGGGGGCCGACGTCGTCTTCGGCCTTCCCGGCGGGGCCATCCTGCCCACCTACGACCCGCTCATGGATGCGGAGACCCTGCAGCACATCCTGGTGCGCCACGAGCAGGGCGCGGGGCACGCGGCCAGCGGCTACGCGCACGCGACCGGGAAGGTCGGCGTGTGCATGGCGACCTCCGGTCCCGGCGCAACGAACCTCATCACGGCGATCGCCGACGCCCAGATGGACTCGATCCCGATGGTCGCGATCACCGGTCAGGTCGGCTCGATGTTCATCGGCACCGACGCCTTCCAGGAGGCGGACATCGTCGGCATGACGATGCCCGTCACCAAGCACAACTTCCTGGTCAAGGACCCCGCGGAGATCCCCCGCGTCATCAAGCAGGCCTTCCACATCGCCTCGACGGGCCGGCCCGGAGTCGTGCTCGTGGACGTCACCAAGGACGCCCAGCAGGGCATCACCGACTTCGTGTGGCCCGAGGACGAGGAGCTGCCCGGGTACCGCCCCCACACCGAGCCCTCCACGCGCTCGGTGCGCGAGGCGGCCGAGCTCATCATGGCCAGCGAGCGCCCCGCGTTCCTCGTGGGCGGCGGCGTGATCCGCGCCGGCGCGAGCGATGCCGTGCGCGAGCTCGTGGACGTCACCGACGGCCCGATCACCACCACCCTCATGGGTCGCGGCGCGCTGCCGGACTCCCATCCCCATCACCTGGGGATGCCCGGCATGCACGGCAGCGTCGCGGCGGTCTCCGCCCTGCAGCGCGCCGATCTCATCATCGCCATCGGCGCCCGCTTCGACGATCGCGTCACCGGGCGGCTGGACTCCTTCGCCCCGCGCGCCAAGGTCGTGCACATCGACATCGACCCCGCGGAGATCGACAAGAACCGCCACGCCGACGTCTCGATCATCGCGGACGCGGGCGCCGCGGCCACCGCGCTGACGGGAGAGCTGCGCGAGCGCATCGAGCGCGAGGGCCACCCGGACCTGGACGCCTGGTGGCGCGTGCTCGACAACCTGCGCGAGACCTACCCGCTGGGCTGGACCACGACCGACGACGGCTACACCGCGCCGCAGAAGGTGATCTCCCGGATCGGGGAGATCTCCGGGCCGGAGTCGATCTTCGTCTCCGGTGTGGGGCAGCACCAGATGTGGTCCAGCCAGTTCATCCACTACGAGCGCCCGAACTCCTGGATCAACTCCGGCGGCCTGGGCACCATGGGCTACTCGGTGCCCGCGGCGATGGGCGCGAAGGTCGGCGCGCCAGATCGCGTCGTGTGGGCGATCGACGGTGACGGCTGCTTCCAGATGACCAACCAGGAGCTCGCGACCTGCGTCATCAACGACATCCCGATCAAGGTCGCGATCATCAACAACAGCTCGCTGGGCATGGTGCGCCAGTGGCAGAACCTGTTCTACGACCGCCGCTACTCCCACACGGACCTGAACACGGGGCACGGCACGCGCCGCGTCCCGGACTTCGTGAAGCTCGCAGAGGCGTACGGGGCCGCGGGCCTGCGCTGCGAGCGGGACGAGGACATCGACGCGACCATCCAGCAGGCCATGGAGATCAACGACCGGCCCGTCGTCATCGACTTCACGGTCAGCGCGGACGCCATGGTGTGGCCGATGGTGCCCTCCGGCGTCTCCAACGACGAGATCCAGATCGCCCAGGGCATGAGCCCCGAGTGGGAGAGGGACATCTGAGCCATGGACACCACCACGAACGACACCCGTCCCGACAGCACGCAGGGCAGCTCCCGCGCGGACGCCGCGGCGCTGCACGACACCCAGACCCTCTCGGTGCTGGTCGAGAACAAGCCGGGCGTGCTCACCCGCGTCTCGGCGCTGTTCGCGCGCCGCGGGTTCAACATCTCCTCCCTCGCCGTCGGCCCGACGGAGCACCCGGAGATCTCCCGGATCACCGTGGTCGTCGACGTCGCCGAGCAGCCGCTCGAGCAGATCGTGCGCCAGCTCGACAAGCTCGTGAACGTGCTGCGCATCGTGCACCTCGAGCCGCGCCGCACCGTGCAGCGCGAGCTGGTGCTCGTGAAGGTCGGGGCCGACAACGCGACCCGCACCTCGGTCCTCGAGATCGTGCAGATGTTCCGCGCGAAGGTCGTCAACGCCGGCGCGGAGGCCGTGACCATCGAGGCCACCGGCACCGAGGACAAGCTCGTCGCGCTGCTGGACATGCTCGAGCCCTTCGGGATCCGCGAGATCGTGAAGTCCGGCGCCGTCGCGATCAGCCGCGGGCCCGAGTCGCTCGTCGAGGAGTTCCTGCCCGACTGATCGTCCGGCCGGTCTCAGAATCCGAAGTCCACTTCTCAACACGTAAGACACGCCAGGCTGTCCCCGGACTACGATGAGAGCGTCGCCCGAACAGCCGACACACCAACGAAGGAGCACATTGTGGCCGAGATCTTCTACGACGACGACGCCGACCTGTCCATCATCCAGGGCAAGAAGGTCGCGATCGTCGGCTTCGGCTCCCAGGGGCACGCGCACGCCCTGAACCTCCGCGACAGCGGCGTCGAGGTCGTCATCGCCCTGCGTGACGGCTCGAGCTCGACCCAGAAGGCCCAGGAGCTCGGCTTCGAGGTCAAGAACGTGGCCGACGCGACCGCGTGGGCCGACGTCATCATGGTCCTCGCGCCCGACCAGACCCAGCGCTCCATCTACGCCGAGTCGATCGAGCCGAACCTGTCGGCGGGCAAGGCGCTCGCCTTCGCGCACGGCTTCAACATCCGCTACGACCTCATCAAGCCCCCGGCCGATGTGGACGTCATCCTCATCGCCCCCAAGGCTCCCGGCCACACCGTGCGCCGCGAGTTCGAGGGCGGCCGCGGCATCCCGGACATCGTCGGCGTCGAGCAGGATGCGACCGGCCAGGCCTGGGACCTCGCGCTCAGCTACGCCAAGGGCATCGGCGGCACCCGCGCGGGCGTCATCAAGACCTCCTTCACCGAGGAGACCGAGACCGACCTGTTCGGCGAGCAGTCCGTCCTCTGCGGCGGCGTGAGCCACCTGGTCCAGGCGGGCTTCGAGACGCTCACCGAGGCCGGCTACCAGCCGGAGATCGCCTACTTCGAGGTGCTCCACGAGCTCAAGCTGATTGTCGACCTCATGAACGAGGGCGGCATCACCAAGCAGCGCTGGTCCTGCTCGGACACCGCCGAGTACGGCGACTACGTCTCCGGCCCCCGCGTGGTCACCTCCGAGACCAAGCAGGCCATGAAGGACGTCCTCTCCGACATCCAGGACGGCGCCTTCGCCAAGCGCTTCATCGACGACCAGGACAAGGGCGCGCCCGAGTTCAAGCAGCTGCGCGAGAAGGAGGCCGCCCACCCGATCGAGAAGGTCGGCAAGGAGCTGCGCGGCATGTTCTCCTGGAACAACGACCAGCTGGACTCCGACTACGTCGAGGGCAGCGCGGCGCGCTGATCCCCGCTGATCGGCTGATCCACGACGGCGGGCTCTCCCTGAGGGGAGGGCCCGCCGTTCGCGTGCCCGCCGGCCCCGTCTCACCCGATGAACCTCCCGCCCGCATGGCGGACAGCGGTCTAGGCTGTCCCTGTACCTGTCGCTCTCGAGGATGCGTGCGACGACCGCCATCCGCACCGGAGGAGATTCCGTGACGCGTCCCGTCGTGCTCATCGCAGAGGAGCTGTCGCCCGCGACCCTCGAGGTCCTGGGGTCCGACGTCGAGATCCAGACCGTGGACGGCACCGACCGTCCCTCGCTGCTGTCGGCCGTCAAGAACGCCGACGCGATCCTGGTGCGCTCGGCCACCCAGGTCGACGCCGAGGTGTTCGCCGCCGCCGACCATCTCAAGGTCGTCGCCCGTGCGGGCGTGGGGCTGGACAACGTGGACGTGCCCGCCGCGACCGCCGCCGGCGTCATGGTGATCAACGCCCCCACCTCGAACATCGTCTCCGCCGCCGAGCTCGCGATCACCCTGATCCTCGCCTCGCTGCGCAACCTCGGCCGTGCCGACGCCTCCGTGAAGGCCGGCAAGTGGGAGCGCAAGCAGCTCACCGGCGTCGAGCTCCTCGAGAAGACCGTCGGCATCGTCGGCTTCGGGCGCATCGGCCAGCTCGTCGCCGAGCGCCTGCGCCCCTTCGGCGTGAACCTGCTCGCCTACGACCCGTACATCAACCACGCGCGCGCGGCCGACCTCGGCGCCCGCGTCGTCGAGCTCGACGAGCTCATGCGCACGGCGGACGTCGTCACCGTGCACATGCCGCGCACCCCGGAGACCGTCGGCCTCATCGGCGCCGAGCAGTTCGCGATCGCCAAGCCGAACCTCCACGTCGTCAACGCCGCCCGCGGCGGCCTCATCGACGAGGAGGCCCTCTTCGACGCCCTCAGCACCGGCAGGATCGCCGGCGCCGGCCTCGACGTCTACTCGAGCGAGCCCCCGGCGACGTCCGAGACCGCCGCGAAGCTGCTCGACCTCCCGAACATCACGCTCACCCCGCACCTGGGGGCCTCGACCGCCGAGGCCCAGGAGAAGGCCGGCGTCGCCGTCGCCCGCTCCGTGCGCCTGGCGCTGGCGGGCGAGCTCGTGCCGGACGCCGTGAACGTCGCCGGCGGCGCGATCGACGACCTCGTCCGGCCCGGCATCGCCCTGGCCGACCGCCTGGGCCAGCTGTTCACCGCGATCGCCGCCGAGGGGCCCGAGCTGCTCGAGGTCGTGGTGCGCGGGGAGATCGCCACCCGCGACGTCACCGCCCTCAAGCTCTCCGCCCTGCGCGGCGTGTTCCGCCAGGTCGTCACCGAGCAGGTCAGCTACGTCAACGCGCCGGTGCTGGCCGAGGAGCGCGGCATCCGCGTGGACCTCGTGACCAGCGAGGACTCCGAGCGCTTCCGCAACGTGGTGCAGATCCGCGGCACCCTGCGCGACGGCCGCGTGGTCTCGGTCTCCGGCACCCTCTCGGGCACCGAGCAGTCGCAGAAGCTCACCGAGGTCGACGGCCTCGACCTCGACGTCCAGCTCAGCGACCACCTCCTGCTCATCACCTATCAGGACCGCCCGGGGCTCGTGGGCGCCTACGGCGCGCTCCTGGGCGACGCCGACGTGAACATCGCCGGCATGCAGGTCTCCCGCCGCGGCGAGGAGCGCGGGGGAGAGGTCCTCGTGGTACTCAACCTCGACCAGAGCGTCGACCAGGACCTCGCCGACCGCATCGGCGAGGCCGTCGGCGCGAGCGCCTCGCTCGCGGTCGACATCACCTACTGAACCCGCCCGGCGGGGCGTCGAGCGCCGACGCCCCGCCGGCACCACCGCAGATCCGACGAAGGAGAACGCAGGAGCCATGAGCAGCACGAAGAGCATCCGACTCGCCGTCATCGAGGGCGACGGGATCGGCCACGAGGTCGTCCCCGAGGGGCTCAAGGTGCTGCGCGCCGCCCTCACGCCCGAGGGCGTCGAGGTCGAGACCACCGACTTCGACCTCGGCGCGGGCCGCTGGCACCGCACCGGTGAGACTCTCACCGACGAGGACATGGAGCAGCTCGCCCAGCACGACGCGATCCTGCTGGGAGCCGTCGGCGATCCCGACATCCCCTCCGGGATCCTCGAGCGCGGGATGCTGCTGAAGCTCCGCTTCGGCTTCGACCACTTCGTGAACCTGCGTCCCACGCGCCTCGCCCCCGGCGTCACCTCGCCGCTCGCCGACCCCGGCGACGTCGACTTCGTCGTGGTGCGCGAGGGCACCGAGGGCCCCTACGTGGGCAACGGCGGCACCATGCGCGAGGGCACGGACCTCGAGGTCGCCACCGAGGTCTCGCTGAACACCGCCGTGGGCGTCGAGCGCGTGGTCCGCTTCGCCTTCGACCAGGCCGAGGCGCGCCGCCAGAAGCTCACCCTCGTCCACAAGCACAACGTGCTCGTGAACGCCGGGCACCTGTGGCGCCGGATCGTCGAGAAGGTCGGCGCCGAGCACCCCGATGTCGCCGTCGACTACCTGCACGTGGACGCCGCGACCATCTTCCTGGTCACCGACCCCGCGCGCTTCGACGTGATCGTCACCGACAACCTCTTCGGCGACATCCTCACCGACCTCGCCGGCGCGATCAGCGGCGGCATCGGGCTCGCCGCGAGCGGCAACATCAACCCCACGGGCGCCTTCCCCTCGATGTTCGAGCCCGTGCACGGCTCCGCGCCGGACATCGCCGGCGAGCAGAAGGCCGACCCCACGGCGACGGTGCTCTCCGTCGCCCTCCTGCTCGAGCAGCAGGGATTCGCCGACGCCGCCGCCCGCGTGCGCGCAGCCGTCGACGAGGACCTCTCCCGCCGCGCCGAGCTCGGCGCGCGCACGACCACGCAGATCGGCGACGCCCTGGTCGCAGGCGTATCCGGCGACGCGGCCGTACGCGAGGGCTGACGAGGGCACCCGCCCCCGTCGGCCCGCCCCGCCGGTCGCATCGGCACCACGGGCCCGTCGGCCGCATCGGTGTCGTCGGCCAGCCGGCCGTCGACCCGTCGCCCGCCGGCCGCATCCCTGTCGCCGGCGCATCGGCCGCACCCGCGCCGCATCGCCCCCGCCCCGCCGTATCCTGCACACGTCGCCCCGAAGGAGTCCTTCCATGTCCCATCTCGAGTTCCCGCTCACCGAGACCACCCGCAGCCAGTCCGCCGAGGACCGCGCGACGGTCCTCGCCAAGCCCGGCTTCGGCGAGCACTTCACCGACTTCATGACCCACGCGCGCTGGACGGCCGAGGACGGCTGGACCGGCGGCGAGGTCGTGCCCTTCGGCCCGCTCACGCTGAGCCCGGCCGCGGCCGTCTTCCACTACGCCCAGGAGATCTTCGAGGGCCTCAAGGCGTTCCGTCACGCCGACGGCTCCGTGTGGACCTTCCGTCCCGAGAAGAACGCCGAGCGCATGCAGCGCTCGGCCCGCCGCCTCGCCCTGCCCGAGCTGCCCACCGAGGACTTCCTCGCGTCGCTCACGGCCCAGGTCGCGGCCGACGAGCCGTGGGTGCCCGCCGCCGGCGGCGAGGACTCGCTGTACATCCGGCCGTTCATGTTCGCCTCAGAGTCGTTCCTGGGCGTGCGCGCCGCACAGCAGGTCGACTACTACGTGATCACCTCTCCCGCCGGCGCCTACTTCCCGCGCGGCGTGCAGCCCCTCGTGGTCTGGGTCTCCGACACCTACGCCCGCGCCGGCGCCGGCGGCACCGGCGACGCCAAGTGCGGCGGCAACTACGCCTCCTCGCTGCTGGGCAAGAAGGAGGCCGCCGAGCACGGGGCCGACGAGGTCCTGTTCCTGGACTCCGAGACCCACACGACCATCGACGAGCTCTCCGGCATGAACGTCATGGCGATCACGAACGACGGGCGCATCCTCACCCCCGAGCTCACCGGCTCGATCCTCGAGGGCGTCACCCGTGACTCGATCCTGCAGCTCGCTCGTGACCGCGGCCTCGAGCCCGGCGAGCAGAAGATGAGCATGGACTGGGTGACGGACAGGATCGCCGGCGGCGAGATCGTCGAGATGTTCGCCTGCGGCACCGCGGCGGTGATCAACCCGATCGGCGAGTTCCGCTCCCCGAAGGGGTCGTGGACCGTCGGCGACGGCGGCTCCGGTGAGATCACCCTGTCCCTGCGCGAGGAGCTCACCGGCATCCAGACGGGCACGGTCGAGGACCGCCACGGGTGGCTGCACCGCCTGGCGTGACGACGACGCGCCGAGCGTGCGGAACTCAGAAGCAGTCGGCATGAAGGTCCTGGTCACCGGTGGCACCGGGTTCATCGGCGCCGCCGTGGTGCACGAACTGCGCGAGGTCGGGCATCAGGTGCTCGGCCTCGCGCGCTCGCAGCGCTCGGCCGACGCCCTCGCGGCCGCCGGCGCCGAGCCCGTGCGGGGGAGCCTCGAGGACCCGGCCGCCCTGCACGCGGCCGCGGGGCGGGCCGACGCCGCCATCCATACGGCCTTCGACAACGCGAGCCCGCTGCGCATGCGCCGCGCCGCACGCACCGAGCGCGCGGCGCTCGAGGCGATCGCCGCCGCGTTCTCCGGGAGCCGGCGCCCCCTGGTCGCGGCGGGCGGCTTCGCACCCGTGCGGCCCGTCGGCCCCGCGATCACCGAGGACGACCGCGCATCCGACCGAGCGGGCCTGCTGGGCAGGAACGTCGAGCGCACGCTCATGCGCCTCGCCGCGGCCGGGACGAACGCCTCCGTGGTGCGGCTGCCGTGCGTGCACGGCGAGGGGGACCGCTTCACGCTGCCGCATCTCATCGCGCTCGCCCGCCGGCACGGGCGCTCGTCCTTCGCGGGCGACGGAGCGAACCGGGTCCCCGCCGTGCACCATGTCGATGCCGCGCGGGTCTTCGTCGGCGCCGTCGAGCGCGGCGTCCCCGGCTCGCGCTACGACGCCGTCGCCGAGGAGGGCGTGCCCTTCCGCGACATCGCGGAGGCCATTGGCGCCGGGCTGGACGTCCCGACCGTGAGCACGCGGGGCGTGGCGACGCTGCGGGCGTTCGGTGCGTACGCGCCCTATGCGACCGCGGACCGGCCGGCCTCCAGCGCGATCACCCGGGAGCGGCTGGGCTGGGAGCCGACGGGGCCCGGGGTGCTCGAGGACCTGGGGCGGCCGGAGTATTTCGAAGGCTGACGAGCCGCTGGGGACAGAGGCCCGCGCTCACCCGTCGGACCTCGGCATGCCGTCGGACCATTCCGCCCGCGCCTCGGCGGCGCGGTCGGCGAGGGTCTCCCCGGCGCCCGCGTAGAGGTGGACGACGGTCGAGAGGCCTGCGCGCTCGAACTCGTCGACGTCCTCCGTGTACTTCGCGATGGCCGCGATCACGCGACCCGGTCGTTCGCCGCCCACCAGGCGCAGTTCGCCGAGCGCCCCGAGATTCGCGGTCTGCGTGGGCATCGCGAGGACCACCACGACCACGCCGGCGTCCTCCCGCACCCGCAGCCAGAAGTCGCGGTCCGTCGCATCTCCCTCGACCACACGGAAGCCGTGGGAGCGCAGCGTGGTCACGAGCGCCGCGTCGTGCTCGACGCCGAGCACCCGGTAGCCGTGCACGTCACGCAGCTGGAGGTAGGCCATACGGCCCACCCGCCCCATGCCGAGCACCACGGCCTCCGCGTTGGCCAGATCGATCGGCCGGTCGTCCCGGTGGAGACGCTCGGGGGCGTGCTTGGGCAGGCGCATCGCCAGGCGCGTGCCCAACGTGGTGGCCAGCGGGTTGCTCAGCGAGGACAGGATGAATCCACCGGTCACCGCGACCACCAGGGCATTGAGCCACTGCGTGGACAGCCACCCGGCCTGCACGCCGACCGCGGCGAGGATCAGCGCGAACTCCGAGTAGTTCGCCAGCAGCAGCGACGCGAGCACGCTCGTGCGATTGCGCAGCCCCAGCAGCCACAGCAGCAGCCAGGACATGGCCGCCTGCACGGGCAGCAGGAGAAGCAGGGAGAGCCCGTCGATCACGTCCCGCAGCGTCGGCACGCCCTCGAAGCCGATCTCCACGAAGAAGCAGACCAGCAGCAGCTCCTTGAGGGTGAACATGGTGCGGGCGAGCTTGTCGGCGCCCGTGTGCTTGGAGAGGATCACGCCCATCAGCAGCGATCCCAGCCCACCGGAGAGCCCCAGGTACTCGAAGAGGGCGTACCCGGGCACGAGCGCCATGGCGAGTCCGAACAGCGCCCCCAGATCGCCGTCGCCCAGGCGGTGCCAGCGTCTGGTGACGACCACCAGCGCCGGCACGACCACCAGCAGACCCAGCGACCACGGGCTCGGCGCGCTGCCGGTGGACACGGCGATCAGCACCACGGCGATCACGTCCTGCATGATCAGCACGCCGATGCAGATGCGCCCGTACAGGGACTGCTCGTCGTCGCGGTCGGCGAGGACCTTCAGCACCATGATCGTGGAGGAGAAGGAGAGCACCAGCGCGAGCTCGAGCAGCTTGTGCAGGGGCTCCGGACCGGCGAGGCCGACGAGGCCCAGGACGGCGAGGAACACGGCGCCGATCACGGTCATGGCGAGCATGTGCGCGCCCGCCGTCAGCCACACCTCGATGCGCAGCAGCACGCGCAGGTCCAGGTGGAGCCCGATCGCGAACAGCATGAGGGCGACGCCCAGGTCCGCGAGCATCGGCAGGGCGGAGAGCTCCGCGACGCCGATCGCATGCAGCAGGAAGCCCGCGCCGAGGTATCCGATGAGGGGCGGCAGCCGCAGCAGGCGCGCCAGCAGGCCGAGTCCGAAGACCACGACCAGGTAGGTCACCAGCAGCTCACCCATGCCTCCATCTTTCCTTACGCGAGCGCTCCGCAGGAGACGAACCGCACACCGATATCAGGGCGCAGGCACGTCCGCGACGAGGTGGGGACGGCGGCGGATCCCCGTCATCCGGCGTGCTGCAGCCCCGTGCGATGACCGGCGCGCGCCGTCTCCGAACGCTTGGAGAGATCCATGGCGCCCGCCCCGATGAGGGGCTGCGTCCGGGGATCAGGCACGATCACCTGGACCTGGGCTCCGACCGCGCGCAGCTCCTCGACCTGTGCCGAGAGCTGCATGTTCGAGGCGAGGGGATGGCAGGTGCGCCCGCCGAAGGGGGAGAGCACCAGCACGCGCTCCATGCCGCGGGCGAGGTCGGCGTTCTCGTTGCGCCGGTAGCCGCCGTCCAGGAACCAGCGGTCCCCGATCCGGTAGGGGAGTCCGCTCGAGCAGCTCGCCGCGACCGCATCCACGAGCGGGACGCCCGCGTCGCGATCGAAGACGGCGCCCTCGCCGGTCTCGGCGTCGAGCGCCGTGATCCGCAGTAGGATCTCCGGCCATCGGGACGTGGGCAGCCGCCCGCCGACGATGCTCCGCCAGCGCTCGGTCCAGGCGTTCGAGCGAGCGTCCGGGAGGTCCAGCGCCGCGGCGCCCAGGAGTCGCCGCATGTGCGGGGCGTCCTCGGCGGCATCGATGATCCGCTGCGTGCGGGTCAGGTGGTCCACGGGCGGAGCAGCCCGTGGCGCATCCGGCGCGCCGTCCCCGCGCGGGGACGCGGCGCGCGGGCCGTCGGCAGGTGCAGCGGGCGGCGCCTCGAGCACGGCCGCATAGAGCGTGGCGAGGTCTCCGGACGCTGCTTGAGCCGCGGCCGTCGCTCCTGCGGAGGTGCCGACGAGGAGGTTGGCGTCGGCCGCGTCGAGGCCGCCGTCGCGCAGGCCCGCGAGGACGCCGATCAGCCAGGCGTTGCCCGTGGCGCCTCCGCCGCCGAGCACGATGGCCCAGCCGCTCGCCGCCGAGTGATGGGGGAGGGAGGACTCGGGTGCCATCTGATGCTCCTTCGGATCGTCGCCGTCCCTGCCGGGGCCGGGGCCGGTCCGACGGCACGTGCGTCGTCCCGTGCCTGCGCTCCGAGCGCCCCGGCTCAGGGCTCAGGGACGACGTCGAGGGTATCCGGCTCGGCGACGTCGTAGTACAGGCCGAGCAGTCGGCCCTCGGCGGTGAGGCTGACACGGACCATGGCGTCGGCGCGCTCCCGATGCTCCCGCGCGCTGACCAGCGTGACCTGTGCGATCACGCGTGCCTCCGGCCTCCCACGGCCGAGGCAGGCGCCGAAGACCGGCTCGACGCCCGCCAGCACCGGAGCGGCACCGGCCTCGCCCAGCGCGCGACGCATGCGAGGACTCGCGATCGCATCGAGGAGGTCGGCCTCGCCCGCCGCCGCGTGCTCCATCACCTCGACGGCGCGCGCGACAAGCTCTGGGTCGGGGCTCTCCGCCTCGGCGAGCACCCGCTGGGGCGGGGAGGAGAAGCGCTTCTGCGCGGCCTGTCGGGAGATGCCCAGGACGCTGCCGATGTGCGCCCACGAGGTCCCCTCGGCGCGCGCGGCGGCGACGAACCGGTGCAGGGTGCGGTCGGCGGAGGAGACCAGCTGCGCCGCGGCTGCGAGGGACTCCTCCCCGCCCATCTCCCCGCTCCCCAGGGCGCTCGTGCACAGCGACGCGGAGAAGCGCAGCTCCTCGAAGAGCTGCGCCTCCGCATCGGCCCGTCGGGCCGGTGTCTCGGTGCTCACCCCTCGATCCTGCCGGATCCTGGCGCCGACGGTGCGGGCTCCGATGCGAGGGGTGCGGAATCGGAGGCGCCCGACGGGACGGGCGCGGACGGCAGCCCGTGCACGATCGGTCGCCGTGCCCTCCACGGGACCAGGACTGCGGCGGCGATCAGCAGCAGCACGACCCCGACGACTCCGGCCTGCGTGTCGATCAGCGGATTCAGGGCGGCGCCGGTCGCCGTCGTGCTGACGATGCCGATGAGCGTGGAGCCGAGCGAGTTCACCGCCGAGTGCGCCCAGGCCGAGGGGATGGGGCTGCCGCCCGCGCGGTCGGCCAGGCCGCAGAACAGCAGCGACATCGCGATGCACGGGAGGATGAAGAACGGGATCGCGATGAAGCGGGCGACGCCTGGGTAGTTGTACCCGATCGCCATCACCGGCGTGTGCCAGAGCGCCCAGATCACACCCATCACGAGCGCACCGCGCACCCGGCCCAGCGGGCGCAGGGCCGGCCACAGCCAGCCCCTCCAGCCGATCTCCTCGCCGAGCGCGGCGACGGCCGTGACGACCAGGCCGAAGACCAGGTTGATCGCCATGATCAGGACGAAGGCGATGGGAGGGATGTCGGTGCCCGTGAGGTCGGAGATCTGCTGGGTGCCGACGGTCAGCCAGGTGCCGCCGGTGAGATCGCCCGGCACTCCCCGCAGCACCATGACCACCGAGGACAGCAGGATCACGGCCGCGATGGCGACGACGCCGATCACCGACCACGCGAGGATCCCGCGCCAGCGTCCGCGGAAGCGCAGACCCACTCGGGTGCGCCAGTTCGTCCTCTCCACGCCTTTCGCCATGATGATCGAGGCGAGCGCGGGCGCCCACATGCCCACCGCGATCACCAGGGTGAAGAACGGGTTCGCGATGCCGCCGGGCAGGAACCAGAAGGGCGCGGCGAACAGGGCGAAGATGACATAGGTGAGCAGGACGAACAGGCCCACGCGCTTCCACGGCACGCGGTCGAGGACGACCGGCGGGACGATCCGCGGCGCCGGACGCTGCGGCGCTGCGGAGCTCGGAGGGACGGGATGCTCGGGTGCGGGGTTCTGGGCTGCGGTGCTCATGTCCTCGAGGCTCCGCCGCCTTCGACGGGGTGTCAACGTTTGGTGGACACCTCTGGCCGATGGTCGGCGCGGGTCGAGACCAAAGACGGAGGGTCAGCTCTCGCCGGCCTGCCCCAGATCCCGCACCCGCCACACGGTGTCCTGCGCAACGTCGCCCGACGGGTGCGGCTCGATGTGGTCTTCGACGAATCCCTCTCGCGCATAGAAGGCGGCGGCGCGGGTGTTGCCGGCGAAGTGCTCCGTGAGGAGGCGCTCGGTGCCCACCGGCAGTTGCTCGATGATGCTGTCGACGAGGCGGGGTCCGAGCCCATGGCCGCGGGCCTCGGGTGCGAGATAGAGCTTGTAGAGCACATGGTCCCTGCCGTGACGGCCGCGCTCGGCGACGCCCACGATCCGGCCGGCGGCGATCGCGACCACGTGATGCCCCTGGAAGACCGATCGCTCGATGGCATCGCGCGTCCACCAGCGGTCGACCTGGCCCTGCGCGGCGTCCTCGCCGATGATCGGTCCGTAATGGGCGGGGATCACGTCGGCCCCGAAATCGCGGATCGCCTCGACATCGCCTGGAGACGCGGGGCGGATCTCGATCCGATCGGTGGCGACTCCGTCGTGGACGCGCGCGGACCCTGCATCGTGTCCGGCCTCCCTCTGGGGAGGGGTCGCGTCGAGGGAACCGGGCGACGGGGTGATCGGGTGCGAGAAGTCGAGGGTGACTCCGGGGAGCGCCGTGAGGGCGACCGAGGCGGAGCGCTCGCCGAAGTCCATGTCCTGTGGGGCTCGCACCGCTCGCGCCCCGCGGTCGACGGCGGCGGTGAAGGCCCGGTCGACGTCGTCGGCCGTGAGGTGCAGGACGATGCCCGAGGATGTCGCTTCGCCGTCCGCGGGAGCGTTGAGCCACAGCGGTATCCCCGTGGCGGGCGTGAGGGACGCGAACGTGCCGAAGTCGGCCTCGATCTCCCAGTCGAGAATCGAGTGCAGTGCGGCGGCTGCGGCCGAGGGGTCGGTGACGATCAGGGTCAGGGCGCGGATGTCATCGGTCATGGGCTCGCTCTCTGTCTCGTCTGCGGGGTCTCTGATCGGATGCTAGCAATCTATAATACCGACCGGAAGGAAACCCATGGCGCCGCCGCCCCGTCGGCCCTAGCGTTGCGCCATGACCACTTCGTTCGACGAGCTGCTGCGGATCGGCGCGGAGGCCGACGTCTCCGGCTGGGACTTCTCCTGGCTCGACGGCCGCGCGACCGAGGAGCGCCCTCCATGGGGTTACGCGCGACGGCTCGGGGAGCGCCTCGAGAGGGCGACGGCCTCGCTCGACATCCAGACCGGCGGGGGAGAGGTGCTCGCCGGCGCATCGAGGTTTCCCCCGCTCGCGGTCGCCACGGAGTCCTGGCCGCCCAACATCGCGCGGGCCACCGCGCTGCTGCATCCCCGCGGGGTCGCCGTGGTCGCCGACCCCGATGAACCGCCGCTGCCCTTCGCCGACGGAGCCTTCGACCTGGTCACCAGCCGCCACCCGGCCTCGATCCACTGGGACGAGATCGCCCGCGTGCTGCGACCCGGAGGGAGCTACTTCGCCCAGCACGTCGGCCCCGCGAGCGCCTTCGAGCTCATCGAGTTCTTCCTCGGCCCCCTGCCGGAGCAGCGCCGCGGGCGCGATCCCCAGGTCGAGGCCGAGCAGGCCCGAGCCGCCGGTCTCGAGGTCGTCGACCTGCGCACCGCGCGGCTGCGCATCGAGATCTTCGACGTCGCCGCCGTCGTCTATCTTCTGCGCAAGGTGATCTGGTGGGTCCCGGGCTTCACCGTCGACGCCCACCGCGACCGCCTGAGCGATCTGCACGAGCAGATCCGGTCCGACGGCCCCTTCATCGCCCACTCGAGTCGTCACCTCATCGAGGCCCGGAAGCCCCCGCGATCCTCCTCGGAGGATGATGTCGAGAACCGCTCGGCGGCTCCGACCCCCGCATGACGACGGCGGCAGCCCGCCGCCCCGCACAAGGAGGAACCTCATGGCCCGATACCTGCTCCTCAAGCACTACCGCGGCGCCCCCAAGGGCGTGAACGACCATCCGATGGACACGTGGACGCCCGACGAGGTCACGGCGCACGTGCGCTACATGGAGGACTTCATGGACCGGCTGCGCGAGAGCGGCGAGTTCGTCGCCACCGGGGCGCTCGCCGAGGAGGGACTGTGGGTCCGCTACGGCGGCGAGGGGAAGCCGCCCGTCACCGACGGCCCCTTCCCCGAGTCCAAGGACCTCATCGCCGGGGGCATGGTCATCGACGTCGAGAGCCGCGAGCGCGCCATCGAGCTCGCGGCCGAGCTCTCGGCCGAGCCCGGCAAGGACGGGCTGCCGATCCACGAATGGCTCGAGGTGCGTCCCTTCCTCGGCGAGGACTCGCCCGGCGAGGACTGAAGCATCCGCCGTGGGTCCCGAGGGAGGGACGCGCCCGCCGATCGACGACCGGCGAGTCCGAGAGCTGGTCCCCGCGACGATCGCAGCGATGCGTCGTCGCGGGGCCGACTTCGCCGACGCCGAGGACGCCGTCCAGGAGGCACTCGTCCAGGCGCTCGAGCGCTGGCCACGGGAACCGCCGCGCGACCCTGCCGCATGGCTCGTCACCGTCGCGTGGCGACGCCATGTGGACGCCGTGCGCTCCGCCTCCTCCCGCCGCAGGAGGGAGGAGGCGGACCACGCGCTCAGCACGAGGCAGGCGGAGGACCGAGCGCACACGTATCCCGGCGTGACGACGCCCGGTGCCCAGGGCCTCGACGACACCCTCGAGCTCTTCTTCCTGTGCGCCCACCGAGCGCTCAGTCCGTCCGCCGCCGCCGCACTCACCCTCCGCGCGGTCGCCGGACTGACCACGAGACAGATCGCTGCCGCCCACATGGTTCCCGAAGCCACGATGGCCCAGCGCATCAGCCGCGCCAAGCGCACGATCGCCGGACGTCGCCTCGATGAGCCCGGCGACGTCGCCACCGTGGCGCAGGTGCTGTACCTGATCTTCAACGAGGGATACCGGGGCGAGGTCGACCTCGCGTCGGAGGCGATCCGTCTGGCCCGCCAGCTGCACCGCGCCGTGGACCATCCCGAGGCGGCCGGACTGCCTGCGCTCATGCTCCTGCACCATGCGCGGCGTCCCGCCCGGTTCGCCGCGGACGGGGCCCTCGTCCCGCTCGCGGACCAGGACCGCTCGCTGTGGGACGCCCACGGCATCGCCGAGGGCGTGGAAATCCTCCAGTGCGCCCTCTCGCTCGGCTCGCTGGGGCCGTTCCAGGCCCAGGCGGCCATCGCCGCGCTGCATGCGGACGCCCGCACCGTCGAGGAGACCGACTGGGTGCAGATCGCCGGCTGGTACGACGACCTGCTGGCACTCACCGAGAGCCCCGTGGTGGCGCTGAACCGCGCGATCGCCGTGGGGGAGGCCGATGGCGCGCTCGCCGGCCTGGCCGCACTCGCCGAGGTCGCCGAGGACGTGCCCCGCCGCACGGCCGCCGACGCATACATGCACGAGAAGGCGGGGCGGCGCGAGCTCGCCGCAGAGCTCTACGCTCGTGCCGCGGGGATTGCAGGCAGCCTGCCTGAGCGCGAGCACCTGCTGCGCCAGGCCGCCCGCCTCGGCGGCGGTGATGCTCGGGCGACGTCCGACCGATGCACCGCGACGCGCCCTGACGGCGTCGTCTAGGCTCGGCCGCATGACGCAACTCGTGCTGACCGCGATCGGTGAGGATCGCGAAGGACTCGTCTCCGCCCTGGCCCGCGTGGTCGAGACACAGGGAGGGAACTGGCTCGACAGCCAGTTCGCCCGTCTCGCCGGAACCTTCGCGGGCATCGTCCTCGTGGAGATCCAGGAGGAGCGCGCCACGGCGCTCGAGGCCGCCGTGGCGGACCTGCTCTCCGAGGTCGGTTGGAGCATCGAGGTGACCCGCGCGCCGGAGGGCGCGGTCGGTGCACGTGATCGTGCGCCCGGTTCCGCCATGCCGCACGAGCAGCCGCTGCGCGTCCACCTCCTCGGCCAGGACCGACCCGGGATGGTCCATCAGGTCAGCCGCGCGCTGGCCGAGCAGGGCGTGAGCATCGAATCGTTCCGCTCCTGGACGCTGGACGCCCCGGAGGGTGGCGGGGTGCTGTTCGAGGCCGAGGCGCTCGTGCGCCTGCCCGGCGCCGACGGGGAGGCGGGCGACATCGAGATGGTGCGCCGCGTGCTCGAGCCGATCGCGAACGACCTCATGGTCGACCTGGATCTCGAGGACGCCGCCGCGCCGACGGGCGCCTGACCTCGGCGTCGCGCCAGCCGCCCACTCGCGTCAGACGCCCGGTCGCGTCAGCCGCCCGCGAAGGGCGGCAGCACGTCCACGCGATCGCCGTCCACGGGGCCGTCGTCCCGTCGCACCACGCCGTCCACGAGGAACGACCCGTTGGCGAGCACGCGCCGCATGGGCTCTCCGAAGCGCTCGACCAGCCGGGTGCGCAGAGCACCCAGCGTGGGGGCATCGCCCGGATCCCAGGTCTCCTGCTCGGTGCCGGCGGCATCGGCCGCCGCGGCGAAGAAGCGAACGGTGAGCGTGGACATGCGCCCAGTCTAGGAGCCCGAGGGAGACCCGAGGGAGAGCAGACGGCGGCCCTCGACAGCGGGCCCGACCGGACGCACCGCCCGCAGCCGCCCGACCTCCTCTTGCCCCTCGCGCCTACGATGGGCAGCTATGGACCCACTCGCTCATCCTGCTGTGGAGCCGCTGGTCGCGCCGGGGCCACCGCTCACCCCCGAGCAGGCCGAGCGCGCCCGACGCCAGCTCTCCCTGCCCGGGTTCGACGAGACCGCGCAGCGTCGCCTCGCCGCGGCCCGCGTGCTCGTGATCGGCGCGGGAGGGCTCGGCAGCGCGAGCGTCCCCTACCTCGTGGGCGCAGGCGTCGGCACGATCGGCATCGTCGACGACGACGTCGTGGACCTCGTGAACCTGCATCGGCAGGTCGCCCATCGCACGGCGGACGTCGGCCGACCCAAGACCGCGTCGCTCGCCGACGCCGCGCACGCCCTGGATCCGGCGGTGAGAGTCAACGAGCATCGTGTGCGCCTCACCGCCCGGAACGCGCTCGAAGTGCTCTCCGGCTACGACCTCGTGCTCGACGGGAGCGACAACTATCCCACGCGCTATCTCGTCGATGATGCCGCGCGGCTGAGCGGCATCCCGCTCGTGTGGGGAGCGATCCTCCAGCACCACGGGCAGGTCTCCGTCGCCTGGCACGCGCAGGGCCCCGGATACCGCGACCTGTTCCCCGCGCCCCCTGCTCCTGAGGACGTGGTCAGCTGCAGCACGGGCGGCGTGCTGCCCGGTCTGTGCGGCACCATCGGGACGCTGATGGCGACCGAGGCGCTCAAGCTGATCTGCGGGGTGGGCCGGCCCCTGATCGGCCGCGTGCTCGTCTACGACGCGCTCAGCGCCCGCACCCGCGAGATCCCCTTCGCCCGTGATCCGCAGGCCGAGCCGGTGACTGGACTCGTCGACTACGAGCTGTTCTGCGCCGGCC
This sequence comes from Brachybacterium halotolerans, assembly GCF_016623465.1. GTDB lineage: Bacteria > Actinomycetota > Actinomycetes > Actinomycetales > Dermabacteraceae > Brachybacterium > Brachybacterium halotolerans. The sequence goes on along the minus strand of NZ_JAEDAJ010000001.1, from coordinate 565,434 downwards.
CCGACGCGCCGCCCTCGATCGGGGCCGACGAGCTCGCCGCGCTGCTGCGCGATATGCGGGATGCCCAGGGCGCGGAAGGCGACGCGTCCGAGGACGGCGACCGTGCCGCCGCGGCGCCGCTGATCCTCGACGTGCGCGATCCCGAGGAGGCGGCGCGCCTGAGGATCCCCGGCGCCCGACTGCTGCCGCTCGTCGAGCTCGAGGCGCGCGCCGAGGACGGGGCCGGGGGCGACCTCCTGGCGGGACTCGCCCGGTCCCCGGGCGCGCCGCGGTCGCTCATCGTGCACTGCGAGCGCGACCCGCGCTCGGTGCGCGCGGCGCGCCTGCTCTCCGCGCACGGGGCCGACGACGTCCGTTACCTGCGCGGCGGCATCCAGGAGCTCGCGCGCCTCGCCCCCGAGGTGCTCGAAGGCACCTCCTCGGTCACGAGCACCTCCTCGGTCCTCGAAGGCGACAGGACATGAGCACTGCGGCGGCGATGATCGTGCTCGGCGGCGGCGAGGGCCGGCGTCTGGGCGGCGTCTCCAAGCCCGATCTCGTGCTCGGCGGCCGACGGCTCCTGGACCTGGTGCTCGACGCGGGCTCCGGCTGCGCGCCACGGGTGGTCGTCGCCCCGGACAGCGTGGAGGTGCCGAGCGGCGTGCTGCGCACCCTGGAGGCCCCGCCCGCCGGAGGCCCCGTCGCAGGCATCGCCGCGGGTCTTGCGCTGCTGCGTGCCCACGAGGAGGAGCAGTCCGGTCGCGATCCCGAGGCTGGCGAGCCCGAGGACGGCGCCGCCGACGGACCGAACGACGTGCTCGTCGTCGCGTGCGATCTGCCCGGTGCCGCGGGCTTCATCGGCCCGCTGCGGGCTGCGCGGGCCGAGCAGGTCGGGCATCGGAACCACGGCGGACCGGACGGGCCGACCGGATCGGAAGAAGCGGCTGGTGAGGCCGGGGCGGACGTGCGGACTGACGCGCACTCCGCCTGCGACGGGGTGATCGCCGCGCACGCCGACGGCCGCCGCGAGCTGCTCGCGGTCCTCGCCGATCGCGCCGCGCTCGAGGCGTCGATCCGCGAGGGAGGCGCCCGCGACCGCTCGGTGCGCTCGCTGCTCGCCCCGCTCGCGCTCGAGCCCGTCGTGGTCCCGGAGGTCGCGATGGAGGACGTGGACACCTGGGAGCAGCACGCCGCGTGGGAGCGCCGGGCGCTCTAGGACGCAGGGGAGCGGGGCGCCCTCAGACCGGCTCGGCCCCGAACTCGCCGACGTGGGTGATCGCGAGGACGGGCTCGCCGGCCTCGTCGGTCGCCTCGAGATCGAGCTCGGCCTCGATGCCCCAGTCGTGGTTGCCGTCGGGGTCGTCGATCACCTGACGGATGGTCCAGCGCTTGGACTCCTCGCGGATCTGCAGGAGCTGCGGGGAGCGGGCGGGAGCGTCGATGCCCACGTGGTCGTAGGTGTCGTAGTACTCGTCCAGGGCGTTCGCCCATGCCTTGCGATCCCAGCCGGAGGCGCCGTCGAGCTCGCCCAGGCGCTCCTCGCGCTCGAAGGCGAAGTGCTCCACGCGCTGCCAGAGGGCGGCGCGGACCATCTGGCGCAGCACCTTGGTCTGGGCGGAGAGCCCCCGCGGGGACGTCGGCCGCACCTCGCTCGCGGCATCGGCCTCGTCCTCGGGATGGGTGAGCGCCTCCCACTCGTCGAGCAGGGAGGAGTCGATGCCGCGCACGAGCACGCCCAGCCACTCGATGACGTCCTCGAGCTCGTCGGTGCGGAGGTCCTGGGGGATCGTGCGGCTGAGGGCCCGGAAGGCGTCGGAGAGGTAGCGCAGCACGATGCCCTCGGAGCGCTGCAGGCCGTAGCGCTGCACGAACTCGCTGAAGGTCTGGCCCGTCTCGTACATCTCGCGCACGATCGACTTCGGCGAGAGGTCTCCCTCGCGCACCCACGGCCGGTTCTTCCGGTAGATCTCGAGCGCGGCCTCGAGGTCCTCCTCGAGCGGCTTGGGCCAGGCGACCTCGTCCAGCAGGGCCATGCGCTCGGTGTACTCGACGCCGTCGGCCTTGAGCTCGGCGAGCAGCTCCCCCCGGGCCGCGTTCTGCTGGGCCAGCAGGATCTGCATCGGGTCCTCCAGGATCGCCTCGATGATCGACACGGTGTCCATCGTGAGGGACTCGGAGTCCTCGTCGAGCGAGTCGATGACGGCGATCGCGAAGGGCGCGAGCGGCTGGGTCATCGTGAAGTCCAGCTGCAGGTCCTCGACGAGCGCGATGCGCCGGCCCAGGTGGTCGTCCTTCTCGAGGGTCTCGATGATCTCCGCCTCCCGCAGGCCGCGGAAGATGTCGGCCGCCTGCTTGACCAGTCGCAGCTTCTGGTTGCTCGTCTGATGGGACTCCATGATCAGGTGCCGGGCCGAGGCGACCGCGCTGCCGGGACGGGCGATGAGCGCGAGCTCCATCGACGGGGTGATCTGCAGGTGCGGGCGCAGCGTCTCGGGCGGGGACTCGATCAGCTTGGTCATGTTCTGCTCGGTCCAGTTGATCGCGCCGTCGGGGATGCGCGGCTTGGGCTCCTTCTTGCGCTTCTTCGCGCTGTTGGGCGCCTTGCCGGCCTCCTCCCGCGCCTTCACGCGCGCCTGCTCCTTCGCGAACTCCACGGCCCACTCGGGCGCCTGCACCACGACATGGCCGACGGTGTCGTAGCCCGCGCGGCCCGCGCGCCCGGCGATCTGGTGGAACTCGCGCGCATTGAGCAGTCGCATGCGCTTGCCGTCGAACTTCGCGAGGCCCGTGAGCAGCACGGTGCGGATCGGCACGTTGATGCCGACCCCCAGGGTGTCGGTGCCGCAGATGATCTTCAGCAGGCCCGACTGGGCGAGCCGCTCCACGAGGCGCCGGTACTTCGGGAGCATGCCGGCGTGGTGGACGCCGATGCCCTGGCGCACGAGCTTCGAGAGGGTCTGCCCGAAGCCCTTGGAGAAGCGGAAGTCGCCGATGAGGTCGCGGATCCGCTCCTTCTCCTCGGTGGTCAGGATCTTCGTGCCCATCAGCGCGGTCGCCTGGTCCAGGGCGTCCTTCTGCGTGAAGTTCACGATGTACACCGGGGCGTCGCGGTCCTCGAGGACGGTCTGGATCGTGTCCGGCAGCGCATCGAGCGACCAGCGGAAATCCAGCGGCACGGGCCTGGGGGCGTCGTCGACGACGGTGACCTCCCGGGCCGTGCGCGCCTCGAGGTCCTCGACGAAGAAGGAGACGTCGCCCAGGGTCGCGCTCATGAGCACGAACTGGCACGCGGGCAGCTCGATGAGCGGCACCTGCCAGGCCCAGCCGCGCTGGGAGTCCCCGTAGTAGTGGAACTCGTCCATGACGGCCACGCGCACGTCGGACGTCGGCCCGTCGCGCAGCGCATGGTTCGCGAGGATCTCCGCGGTGCACACGATGATCGGGGCGTCATGGTTCACCGAGGAATCGCCGGTCATCATGCCCACGTTCTCGGCCCCGAACATCGCGACGAGATCGAAGAACTTCTCCGAGACGAGCGCCTTGATCGGCGCCGTGTAGTACGCCTTCTCGCCGCGGGCCATCGCGGCGAAGACCGCCGCGTAGGCGATCGTCGTCTTCCCCGATCCCGTGGGCGTCGCTGCGATCACGTGGTCGCCGGCGGCAATCGCCAGCAGCGCCTCCTCCTGGTGCGGGTACAGAGAGCGGCCCGAGGCCTCCTGGGAGGCGATGAAGCCGTCGACGACCTGCTCCTGATCGGCGGGCGCAGGCGGGAGGAAGGGGGTCAGCGAGGGCATGGGGACAGTCTGCCAGGGGAGGAGTGGGGCCCGGCGCACGCGGCATCACGCCGGGTGCCCCCGGCAGCCCTACCGGTGAGGAGCCGTGCGGCGTCCTCCGATGTCCCGCCGTCAGCCGTGGGCACAGCGACCGAGTACGTTCGAGACAGGTGCCCGACCTCGACTCGGGGTCGACGCCCGTACCCCGCGTTCCGTCCCCACGGAAGGACTCACACCATGACCCCCAAGCGATCCGACGACCCCGCCGCCCGCGAGCGCGAGGAGCACGCGCCCGCCCCCTCCGACTACTGGGACGAGGCGCGACGACACGCCGCGATCCCCGCCGAGATCCGCATCGATCCGGGCTCTCGGAGAACGGATTCCGAGGAATCCGAGAGCGACTGCGACGCCTCCGAGGAATCGCCCGAGTCGTCCAGGGGAAATGCTGATACCGGTCGCGGAGAATCGCTTTGAGGAAACGGGTTTCGGTTCCCGGCGATGCGTCCCGCCTTGTCCGGATCGGACCGGTTGGCGTGACTTTTGTGTGACGCATCACATGGTCTACGGTGGCGCCCGCGGCCCTTCCGGGCCCATCCCGATCCCACCCGAAAGGACCTCCGGTGATCACTCCTCGCACCGTTTCCGAATCCTCCTCGCGGCCCGGCTCCTCGCGTCTGCGCCGTTGCCTTCACCTCGCCGGCGGCGGTCTTTTCGCTGCAGGGCTCGTCATGGGCAGTGCATCGTTCGCCGGCGCCGACCCGGGCGACAACGACTGGGGCGGCGAGAGCCACGCCCCGTCGGTCACCGAGCAGAAGGCGGCCGCGGACTACTGGACCCCCGAGCGCATGGAGAACGCGAAGTCGGCCGACTCGCTCGTCGCCGACAAGGACGTCCCGAGCGGGGACGTCGACTCCTCGGACCCCAGCACCGTGCCCTCCCAGAAGGCCGACCCGGCCGTCCAGAAGTCCGTGCAGAAGCAGGCTGCGACGGACGGGGCCGAGACCGCCGCCGCAGGCGGCACCGACCACATCGGCAAGGTGTTCTTCACGCAGGGCGGCACGGACTACGTGTGCTCCGGCAATGCCGTCTCCTCGGGCAACAAGTCCACCGTCGCGACCGCCGGCCACTGCACCAACGAGGACGGCGCCTGGGCCACGAACTGGACCTTTGTGCCCGGCTACGACCACGGTGACGCCCCCTACGGCAAGTGGACGGCCTCCGACCTCTACTCCACGCAGCAGTGGATCAGCAGCGAGGACATGAACTACGACGCGGCCTTCGCGGTCGTCTCGCCCGAGAGCGGATCGGCGAGCCTCACCGACACCGTGGGCGGCTCGGCCGTGGCCTTCAACGCGGAGCGCGGCCAGCAGTACACCTCGTACGGCTACCCGGCCGCCGCGCCGTTCGACGGCGAGAGCCTCGAGAACTGCCAGGGCACCGCGTTCGACGACACCCTCGGCGACACCGACGACCAGGGCATCGACTGCGACATGACCGGCGGGTCGTCCGGCGGTCCCTGGTTCCTGGGCGGCGATGCCTCGGGCGCGCAGAACTCGGTGAACAGCTTCGGCTACACCAGCCAGGCGAACGTGATGTACGGGCCGTACTTCGGCGACGTCATCCAGTCCACCTACGAGCAGGCCGCGAACTCCTGATCCAGGCCTTCGCGCAGTTCCCCACGGACGGGTCGGCACCTGCGGGTGCCGGCCCGTTCTGCGTGCAGCGGCCGGGAGCGCGGCGATCGGGTGTGCGGCGTCCGCGTCGCGCTCATCGACCCGGCGGGTCTCGTCCTCGCGTGCGCCGTCAGCGGGCCGCGGGCAGCAGCGCGGCGAGCGGCTCGACGTGCGCGAGGATCCGCTCGCGCAGCTCGTCGGCGCCCGCGGCGAGCTCCCGCTGGCGCCGCTGGTACTCGGCTTTGCCGTCGGCTGTCTCGATCGGGACGGTCCCGTAGCCGAGCGGGCGCACGTCGTACGGGCTCGCCTCCATGTCCAGCACGCGGGTCGCGCGGGCGTGCTCGAAGCAGTCGAGGACCAGGTCGGAAGGGACCAGGGGCACGAGTTTCATCGCCCACTTGTACAGGTCCATGCCCACGTGCAGGCAGGCGGGGTTGTCGCGGCGCACCTGCGTCTCGCGCGTGGGCGCCATCGCGTTGCGCGGCACGGCCTCGGGCGTGAAGAAGCGGAACGCGTCCACGTGGGAGCACACGAGGCGCTCGCGCTCGACGACCGCATCGGTCTGCTCCCGCCCCAGTCGCAGCGGCAGGTCCTCGTGGCGCTGCGCCCCCTCGGGCAGGCGGTAGACCATCGCCCACTCGTGCAGCCCGAAGCACGCGAGGTTCGGCCGGCGCTCGCGCAGCGAGGACGAGCGGAGCAGACGGGCCATGAATCCCAGCGCGCCGGCCCTCTCGGCGAGATAGCGGTCGACGTCGGCTCGGCGCAGCATCGACGTGCCGCGGTGCGGGGCCCCGGTGCGCGACGCCGAGTCCGTGGGTGCCGTGTCGCCGGACCGGTCGAGATACCACGAGCGCACCCCGTCATGGACGTCGCCCACCGTCCCGTCGCCCGGCCCCGGGTCCGCCGCCGCGTCGTAGGCGACCTCCCAGCCGGGATGCCAGCGCCGCAGGCGTGCGGGGGAGAACGGGTAGTAGGTGAACAGGAAGTCCTCGACGGGGTGCTTCTCGCCACGTCGGCGACGCTCCCGGTGCTCCGCGGTCAGGGCGTCCGCCCGCTCCTCGTGCGCGCGGCGCAGCCTCCTCGCCTCGTCGGCCGAGAGGACGGCGCGCGGGGCGGGAACGGGGGCCGGGACATCGGCGCTCGCGGCGGGGACGTCGCCGGGTGCGGCGGGGGAGTCGGAGGGCGGAAGAGGCACCCGGCCAGTCTGGCATCCGCCGTTCGCGCCGCCCCGCCTCATGTGCCCGGGATCGCGGCGGACCCGCCCGCCCCGTCGGCCCTAGACTGGGAGCCATGCGCATCGCCCGATACACCACCGGTGACGACCCCAGCTTCGGCATCGTCCAGGAGAAGGACGGCACGGAGTACGTCTACGGCATCACCGGAGACCCCCTGTACACCGAGATCCGCCCCAGCGGGAAGCGGCACCCGCTCGCGGACGTGCGCCTGCTGGCCCCGGTGATCCCGCGCTCGAAGGTGGTGTGCGTCGGCAAGAACTACGCCGCGCACGCCGCGGAGATGGGCACCGAGGTCCCGGAGCAGGCGCTCTACTTCCTCAAGCCCAACACCGCCGTCATCGGTCCCGACGAGCCCATCGTCCTGCCCGCCTACAGCACCGAGGTCAGCCTCGAGGCGGAGCTCGCCGTCGTCATCCAGCGCATGGCCAAGGACATCGACGCCGAGCAGGCGTCCGACGCGATCCTGGGATACACCTGCGCGAACGACCTCACCGCCCGCGACGCCCAGCGCGCCGAGAACCAGTGGTTCCGCGCGAAGGCCTTCGACACCTCCTGCCCGCTCGGACCCTGGATCGAGACCGACGTCGACCCGTCGGCCCTCGCGATCGGCTCGACGGTCGACGGGGACCTCGCGCAGGACGGCACCACCGCCGACATGCTCCGCGGCGTCCCGGAGCTCGTCGCCGAGATCTCCCGCGTGACCACCCTGCTCCCCGGCGACGTCATCCTCACCGGCACGCCCGCCGGCGTGCGCTCGGTCGGCGCCGGCAGCGTCATCGACGTGACCATCGAGGGCGTCGGCACGCTCACGAACCCCGTCGTCCGCCGCTGAGGTCACGGGCCGCCGCCCGCAGCTCTCATCACCAGCCCGCCGCTCCGCGGCATCCCGAAGGAGTACTCCCGCGTGACCCACGCCCCCGCCACCGCACCGACCACCGAGGCCACCGGCGCCGACATCCGCGTGCGCTTCTGCCCGAGCCCCACCGGCACCCCGCACGTGGGCATGGTCCGCACCGCCCTGTACAACTGGGCGCACGCGCGGCGCCACGGCGGCACGCTCATCTTCCGCATCGAGGACACCGACGCCGCGCGCGACAGCGAGGAGTCCTACCACCAGCTGCTCGACGCCATGCGCTGGCTCGGCATCGACTGGGACGAGGGCGTCGAGGTGGGCGGGCCCGACGGTCCCTACCGCCAGTCCCAGCGCCGCGAGATCTACGCCGACGTGATCGCGAAGCTCAAGGACGCCGGCGTCATCTACGAGTCCTTCTCCACGCCCGAGGAGATCACCGAGCGCCATCGCGCCGCCGGTCGCGACCCGCAGCTCGGCTACGACGGCTTCGACCGCGACCTCACCGAGGAGCAGAAGGCCGCTTTCCGCGCCGAGGGGCGCCTGCCGGTGTGGCGCCTGCGCATGCCCGACGACGACATCACCTTCGAGGACATGGTGCGCGGCGAGATCACCTTCAAGGCGGGCTCGACCCCGGACTTCGTGGTGGTCCGCGGCAACGGCCAGCCGCTGTACACGCTGGTCAACCCCGTGGACGACGCGCTCATGGGCGTCACCCACGTGCTGCGCGGCGAGGACCTGCTCTCCTCCACGCCCCGCCAGATCGCCCTGTACCGCGCGCTCATCGAGGTAGGCGTCGCGACCGCGATCCCGCGTTTCGGGCACCTCCCGTACGTGCTCGGCGAGGGCAACAAGAAGCTCTCCAAGCGCGACCCGGAGTCCAACCTCTTCAACTACCGCGACCAGGGCTTCCTGCCCGAGGGCATGGTCAACTACCTGGCGCTCCTGGGCTGGGGCTACAGCGCCGATCAGGACGTCTTCACGCGCGAGCAGATGGTCGAGCGCTTCGACGCGAGCGACGTGAACCCGAACCCCGCGCACGTGGACTTCAAGAAGGCCACCGCCATCAACGCCGACCACATGCGCCTGCTGGATCCGGTCGAGTTCACCGAGCGCATGGTCCCGTACCTGCAGAAGGCCGGTGTCGTCTCCGACCCGATCACCGAGCACGAGCACGCCCTGCTCGCCGCGGCGACCCCGCTCGTCCAGCCGCGCATGAACCTGCTGGGCGAGGCCCCGGACATGCTCCGCTTCCTCTTCATCGACGACGCGGACCTGACTATCGCCGAGGACGCCCTGAAGAAGATGGGGGAGGACCCGGCGGCGGTCGTGGACCGTGCGATCACGGAGGTCGAGGCGATCTCCGAGGACGACTTCGCCGCCGCCCGCCTCGAGGAGGCGCTGCGCGCCGCGATCGTCGAGGACATGGGCATCAAGCCGCGCCTCGCCTTCGGCCCCCTGCGCTCGGCGATCTCCGGCCGCCGCATCTCGCCGCCGCTGTTCGAGTCCATGGAGCTGCTCGGCCGCGACTCCTCCCTCGCGCGTCTCCGTGCGGGTCGTGAGGTCTTCGCGGGGCTCGCCTGAGCGTCAGGATCCGGGAGCGCCGGGATCCGGGAGTGTCAGGATCCGGCAGCGCCGGGACCCGGCGGCGCCGGGATCGGGAGTGCCAGGATTCGGGAGAGACGATGACAGCTGATGCGGCATGTGCGTCGTGGTCGATGACGGCGAGGGTTCGGTGAGCGAGGCGGGGCGGAGTTCGTCGTCCGACGGGCCGGCGTGCCGCCCGGCCGAGCTCGCCGAGCACCTGGCAGGGGTGGAGGCCGTGCTCCTGGACATCGACCACACGCTCGTCGACACGGCGTCCGCCTTCGCCCGCGCCCTCGGCCGTTCTCTGATCCCGATGCTGAGGGAGCGGCGCGGCGGGTCCACGCAGGCCGGGAGCGAGGAGCTCGCCTCGAGCCCCGACGACCGGGTCAGGAGCGCCGACGGCCAGGCGACGGGCGCCGACGAGAGGGCTGCGGGCGTCGACGACCGGGAGATCATCGCGCGCTGGTCGGCCGATCCGGGGGATCACTACCGCTCGTACACGCGCGGTGAGGTCCCCTACGCCGTCCAGCGCCACGCCCGCATCGACGAGATCGCGCAGTGGCTGGGTCTCGCCGCCTTCACGGACGCCGAGTACGAGGTGTTCGCCCGCGCCTTCGATGCGGAGTTCGCGCCCGCGTGCGCGGCCTTCGAGGACGCCAGACCAGCCGTGCTGGCCCTGCGCGAGGCCGGGGTGGCGGTGGGGGCGGTGTCGAACGCGTCCCGCTCCCTGCAGGAGCGCAAGCTCGAGTGCGCGGGACTCGCGGACGTCGTCCCGCTGCTCGTGACCGTCGAGACCTTCGGCGTGGGCAAGCCCGATCCGCGTGTGTTCCGCGAGGGCGCCCGCCTGCTCGGCGCCGACCCCGCGGCCACCGCGTACGTGGGCGACGAGCCCGATGTGGACGCGCAGGCCGCGGCGCTCGCAGGGCTTCGTGGCGTGCTTCTCAGGCGCCCCGGCGACGAACGGTCCCTCGAGCGCCGAGAACCGGCGTCTGACCAGTGCAGATACTGCGAGGTGGGAGACCTCACAGGGGTCGCGGCCGCGATCGCTTTGCCGACGGGCACGGGGACCGGGTAATGTTCTATCTCGTTGCGGCACCCGCACCGCGGACCCAGGTCCTCGGAAAGGTGCTCTGACCTTGGGGTATGGTGTAATCGGCAACACGACGGTTTCTGGTACCGTTATTCTAGGTTCGAGTCCTGGTACCCCAGCGCTTCACCCTCGCTCAGGCGGGGAGTTCGAAGTCCGCGCCCCGTTCGTCTAGCGGCCTAGGACGTCGCCCTCTCACGGCGGTAACACCGGTTCAAATCCGGTACGGGGTACCAGCAGATCCTTCGATCTGCGGCAGGTCCCGGACCTGCATCGCGGTCCACGGGACCGCACCTCGGAAACATGGCCTGCATGGCAGGTCATCGCTCCGGATCGTCGGTCCTCGGATCGGCAGCTGATCTCCTGATCGGCACAGGCCCCGTTCGTCTAGCGGCCTAGGACGTCGCCCTCTCACGGCGGTAACACCGGTTCAAATCCGGTACGGGGTACGAGCAGCAGAGAAGGAGTCGGCATCCCCGCGGATGTCGGCTCCTTCTGTGTGCGGGGCAGTTGCTTGCCGGCTCCTTCTGCGTGCGGGGCAGGCGCTCGTGTTCTGGAGCGGCGTATACGGGACGTCTCTGCCATATATGGCAGAGACGTCCCGTATTTGCCGCTGCGTGACGGTATCGCCCGAGGTCGGCCCGCCCCACGGCACCCTGCCCCGTGACGGCCTCACCTCCGCTCCAGCTCTGCGGCGGCCTCACCTCCGCTCCAGCCCCGCGGCGACCCCGCCCCAGCTCAGCCGCCCGCGCGGCGCAGGACCTCGCTGAGGTGGTTGGCGGAGCTGATCACCGCGGCGGCGTGGAGGCGCCCGGGCTGTCGGGTGATGCGCTCGAGGGGGCCCGAGACGCTCAGGGCCGCGATCACGCGCCCGCCCGGGCCGCGCACCGGGGCCGAGACGGAGCCGACGCCCGCCTCGCGCTCACCGATGGACTGCGCCCAGCCGCGGCGCCTGACCGCGGAGAGCATGGTCGCGGTGAAGCGGGCGCCGTGGAGGCCGCGGTGCAGGCGGTCCGGCTCCTCCCAGGCCAGCAGGATCTGGGCGGCGGAGCCGGCCTTCATCGTCAGCGTGGATCCCAGCGGCACGGAGTCGCGCAGGCCGATGGGCGGCTCGGCGCTCGCCACGCAGATGCGGTGGTCGCCCTGACGGCGGTAGAGCTGGGCGGACTCGCCCGTGTGATCTCGCAGCGCGGTGAGGACGGGACCCGCGGCGGCGAGCAGGCGGTCCTCGCCGGCGGCGGCGGAGAGCTCTCCGAGACGGGGGCCCAGGATGAAACGACCCTGCATGTCGCGCGCCACCAGGCGATGATGCTCCAGGGCCACCGCGAGGCGATGTGCCGTGGGCCGGGCCAGTCCCGTGGACTGGACGAGTTGGGCGAGGGTCGCAGGGCCTGCTTCGAGGGCTCCGAGGACGGTTGCGGCCTTGTCGAGCACGCCGACGCCGCTCCCGCCCTCCTCCGTGGTGGTGTCCATGCTCCGATATTGCCGTCTTATTTGTTGAGACGCAAGTGCGCAGCGCGTTTTCCCTCGCGACGATTGCAGTGTTCCGGCCGAGCGCCGGTGCGCGTGACGTCCTCGTCGGCCCCGGCCGGCGGGCCCGTCGGCCCCGCACCGAGCCCGTGCCGGAGGCCGACCCGGCATCGTGCCGGACCTCATCCGGCGCGGACGCCGGGTGATCACGAGGGAAGGAAGAGGAGCCATGGCGAGCACGCTCGCGGAGAAGGTGTGGAAGGACCATGTGGTGCGCCGGGGAGAGAACGGCGAGCCCGACCTGCTCTACATCGACCTCCAGCTCCTCCACGAGGTGACCAGTCCCCAGGCCTTCGACGGGCTGCGCCAGGAGGGCCGCGACCTGCGCCGCGTGGACCAGACGATCGCGACCGAGGACCACAACACCCCCACGGTCGACATCGACAAGCCGATCGCGGACATCACCTCCCGCACCCAGATCGACACCCTGCGCCGCAACGCCGAGGAGTTCGGCGTGCGCATCCACTCCCTGGGCGACAAGGAGCAGGGCATCGTGCACGTCGTCGGCCCGCAGCTGGGGCTCACCATGCCGGGCATCACCGTGGTCTGCGGTGACTCGCACACCTCCACCCACGGCGCCTTCGGGGCGCTCGCCTTCGGCATCGGCACCAGCGAGGTCGAGCACGTGATGGCGACCCAGACGTTGCCGCTCGCCCCCTTCAAGACCATGGCGATCACCGTGGACGGCACGCTCAAGCCGGGCGTGAGCGCGAAGGACATCATCCTCGCGGTGATCGCCAAGATCGGCACCGGCGGCGGCGCGGGCTACGTGCTCGAGTACCGCGGCGAGGCCATCCGCAGCCTCTCCATGGAGGGCCGGATGACGATCTGCAACATGTCGATCGAGGCCGGCGCCCGCGCGGGCATGGTCGCCCCCGACGAGACCACCTTCGAGTACGTCAAGGGCCGCCCCCATGCTCCGGAGGGCGAGCTGTGGGACGAGGCCGTCGAGTACTGGAGGTCGCTGCGCACCGACGAGGGCGCGACCTTCGACGCGGAGGTCGTCATCGACGCCGACGAGCTCGAGCCGTTCGTCACCTGGGGCACGAACCCCGGGCAGGGCCTGCCGCTGTCGGCCGCGGTCCCCGCACCGGAGGACTTCACGGACGACACCTCGCGCGCGAGCACCGAGAGCGCCCTGAAGTACATGGACCTGGTGCCCGGCACCCCGCTCAAGGACATCCGCGTGGACACCGTGTTCATGGGCTCGTGCACGAACTCGCGCATCGAGGACCTGCGAGCCTTCGTGGACGTGATCCGCGGGCGCAGCAAGGACCCGGACGTGCGGGTGATGGTGGTGCCCGGCTCGGCGCGCGTGAAGCTGCAGGCCGAGCAGGAGGGCCTGGACCGCGAGATTCTCGCCTTCGGTGCCGAATGGCGCCAGGCCGGCTGCTCCATGTGCCTGGGCATGAACCCCGACCAGCTCGCGCCGGGGGAGCGCTGCGCGTCGACCTCGAACCGCAACTTCGAGGGCCGGCAGGGCAAGGGAGGGCGCACCCACCTGGTCTCCCCGGTGGTCGCCGCGGCGACCGCGGTGCGCGGCACCCTGAGCTCCCCGTCGGACCTCGAGCCCGTCGACCCCGCGGCCGAGCCGCCCCGCGCCGAGCGCGTGCCGCTCCCGGGCGGACTGCGCATCGCCTGAGCGCGAGCACGCACCGGCCGACGACCCACGAGCGAGGAAGCACAGACCATGGAGAAGTTCACCACCCACAGCGGCGTCGGCGTCCCCCTGCGCCGCAGCAACGTCGACACTGACCAGATCATCCCCGCCGTCTACCTCAAGCGGGTCACCAAGACCGGCTTCGACGACGGCCTCTTCGTCAACTGGCGCAAGGACCCCGACTTCATCCTGAACCAGCAGCCCTACTCCCACGGCTCGGTGCTCGTGGCCGGCTCCGACTTCGGCACCGGGTCCTCCCGCGAGCACGCCGTCTGGGCGCTGCGCGACTACGGCTTCAAGGCCGTGCTCTCGAGCCGCTTCGCCGAGATCTTCCGCGGCAACGCCGGCAAGCAGGGCCTGGTCGCCGCGAAGCTCTCCCAGGACGACATCGAGCAGCTGTGGAAGATCCTCGAGGAGGCGCCGGGCACAGAGATCACCGTCGACCTCGAGAACCAGCAGGTCCTTGCGGCCGACGCGACATTCCGCTTCGACATCGACCAGTACACCCGCTGGCGCCTCATGGAGGGCCTGGACGACGTGGGCCTGACCCTGCGTCACGAGGCCGACATCTCCGCGTTCGAGGCGAAGCGCCCGCGCTGGATGCCCAAGACGCTTCCCGCGCGCGCCGCGGACTGAGCGGCGGCCGACGTCCAGCCCCGCCACATTGCCCTCCGGTACTCTGTCAAGATCGGAGGACGGACCCCGCCCGGGGGTCCCCGGAACGCTTCAAGGACGATATGACCTCGACATTCCACGTGCGCGGAGGGCGCCCGCTGAACGGTGACATCACCGTGCGCGGCGCCAAGAACCTCGTCTCCAAGGCGATGGTGGCGGCGCTGCTGGGCGAGGAGCCCAGCCTGCTGCGCTCCGTGCCCGACATCCGCGACGTGCAGATCGTCGCGGATCTGCTCAGGGTCCACGGCGTGAAGATCGAGCGGGATGTCCAGGCGGGCCTGATCCGCATGGACCCCTCGAACGTCGAGCGCGCGCACGCCACCGAGATCGACGCGCACGCGGGCAGCTCGCGGATCCCGATCCTGTTCTGCGGTCCGCTGCTGCACCGCCTGGGCGAGGCGATCATCCCGGACCTGGGCGGCTGCCGCATCGGCGACCGGCCCATCAACTACCACCTCGACGTGCTGCGCGAGTTCGGCGCCCACGTGGACAAGCGCGAGCTGGGCATCCACATCACCGCGCCGAACGGCCTCAAGGGCACGAAGATCCATCTCGAGTACCCGAGCGTCGGCGCGACCGAGCAGGTGCTGCTCACCGCCGTGCGCGCCGAGGGCCTCACCGAGCTCACCAACGCCGCCGTCGAGCCGGAGATCGAGGATCTCATCGCCGTGCTGCAGAAGATGGGCGCGCTGATCACCCTGCAGACGGACCGCACCATCACGATCGAGGGCGTCGAGCGCCTCGGCGGCTACGAGCACGTGGCGATCCCGGACCGCATCGAGGCCGCGAGCTGGGCCTGCGCGGCGCTCGTGACCAAGGGCGACGTCTTCGTGCGGGGTGCCCAGCAGAAGCCCATGTCCACGTTCCTCAACGTGTTCCGCCGGATCGGCGGCGGTCTCGACATCACCGAGGAGGGCATCCGCTTCTTCCGGCCCGACGAGCCGCTGCGCTCGATCGCCATGGAGACCGACGTCCACCCCGGCTTCATGACCGACTGGCAGCAGCCTCTCGTCGTCGCGCTCACGCAGGCCGAGGGCATCTCCATCGTCCACGAGACCGTCTACGAGAACCGCCTCGGGTTCACCCGGGCCCTCAACGACATGGGCGCGCGCATCCAGGTCTACCGCGAATGCCTGGGCGGCTCGAGCTGCCGCTTCGGCTGGCGCAACTTCAACCACTCGGCCGTGATCTCCGGGCCGAAGGAGCTGCACGGGGCCGACATCACCGTGCCCGACCTGCGCGGCGGCTTCTCCTACCTGATCGCCGCGCTCGGCGCCGAGGGCGTCAGCTCGATCCACGGCATCGACCTCATCGACCGCGGCTACGAGGCCTTCCGCGAGAAGCTCACGGCGCTCGGCGCCGAGTACTGGGAGGACTGAGAAGACGCATGAGCGATCAGCACGACGACATCCTCGAGGGCACGACCGTCGACCGCGGGTCCGCGGATCGCTCGACCGTCGACCGCGGGTCCGATGACCGCGGCGACGGGGTGACGAGCGCGGCCGCGAGCTCGCTCGCGCTGCGTGACATCCCCGTGCCCGACTACTGCGACGTGGTGATCGTCCCCACCCGCGGGGTCGACGTCGAGGACCCGCGCGTGTGGGCGGAGGCGATCTTCTCCCACGAGAACACACCGCTGGGCACGCGTGGTCTGCGCGCGCTGCGCGACGAGGCGGTGCGCCTGTTCGACATGGTCCCGCCGCCCGAGAAGCAGTACGTGACCGACGAGGTCCGCGGCAGCGAGGCGCTCATCAAGGACGACGACCAGAACCTCTCGGTGCGCATCGGCGTGGCGATCCTGCCCGGCGGCGAGCTGCTGCAGGTCACCACGGCCGTGAAGTACCGCTCGGTGCGCGGCCGCATCGCCTTCGCACCGCGGCGGATGATGCACGCGGCGGCCGTGAACGCGCTCGCCCGGCGCGCGCCCGCGACCGTGCGCCGCCGTGCGCTCGGCCCGCGCACCACCGGTCCGCGCACCGTCACCGACCGCGCGCCCCGTCGGGCCCTCGGCCGCGGCAGGTTCCTCGGGCGATGACCCGCATCGCCGTGCTCGGCGCCGGCAGCTGGGGCAGCACCTTCTCGCTCGTGCTCGCCGACGCCGGCTGCGAGGTGGTCCTCTGGGCACGGCGCGAGGAGACCGCCCGCGAGATCCGCGAGCACGGCGCCAACCCCGCGTATCTCGGCGACGTCCGCCTGCCAGATCAGGTCACCGCGAGCTCGGAGGTCGGGGAGGCGCTCGACGGGGCCGACGGGGTGGTCCTCGCCCTGCCGGCCCAGAGCCTCCGCGAGAACCTCTCCGCCTGGCGCGCGGCGGGCCTCACGCTGCCCGAGGTCCCCGTGCTCTCGCTCACCAAGGGCATCGAGCGGGCTACCGACCTGCGCATTAGCCAGGTGATCGTCGAGGCCGCAGAGGTCGACCCGCAGCGCGTCGCCGTGCTCTCCGGCCCGAACCTCGCCGTCGAGATCGCCCGGCGCCAGCCCTGCGCGAGCGTCATCGCCGCGCACGACGAACAGCTGGCGCGCACCGTCGCCGCCTGGTGCGCCGCCCCCTCCTTCCGCCCGTACACCTCGCAGGACGTCATCGGCGTCGAGGTCGCCGGAGCGGTCAAGAACGTCATCGCGATCGCCGTCGGCGCCGCCGCGGGACTCGGCTACGGCGACAACGCCCGCGCGAGCCTCATCACCCGCGGGCTCGCCGAGATCACCCGCCTGGGCGTCGCCGTGGGCGGTCAGGCGGGGACCTTCGCCGGGCTCGCGGGGATGGGCGATCTTGTCGCCACCTGCGCGTCCCCGCTCTCGCGCAACCACCGCCTGGGCCACGCGCTGGGACGGGGGCTCGACGTCGGGGCGGCCGTCGCCGAGGTGGGCCAGACCGCCGAGGGCGTCGCCACCGCCCGTGCCGTGGACGAGACCGCGCAGAGGCTCGGGATCGACATGCCGATCACCCGCGGGGTCGTCGACGTCGTCGATCACGGCGTGCCGATCGAGCAGGTCACCACGGCGTTGCTCGCACGCTCCGTGCGACCCGAGTGACTACTCTCGACCCCATGACCTCCACCATCGCGCTCCTCTTCGGCGGCCGCTCCGGCGAGCACGGCATCTCCTGCGTGACAGCGGGCGGGATCCTCGGCGCGATCGACCGCGAGCGGTACGACGTCGTCGCGATCGGCATCACCCGCCAGGGCCGCTGGCTGCACGTGAGCGACGACCCCGCCGACTGGCAGCTGCAGGGGGCGACCCCTCCCGAGGTCCCGTCCGACGGGGACGAGGTGCTCCTGCCCACGGGCACGAAGACCCCCGGCGCACCGGTGCCGCTGCGCGTGGTCCGGGACGGCCGCGTCGAGCCGCTCGCGGAGGTCGACGCGGTGCTCCCCCTGCTGCACGGCCCCTACGGGGAGGACGGCACGGTGCAGGGAGCCCTCGACCTGCTCGACATCCCCTACGTGGGCAGCGGGGTCCTCGCCTCCGCCACGTGCATGGACAAGACGTCCACGAAGGCCGCCCTCGCCGCCGCCGGGATCGCGTCGGCCCCGTCGATCAGCGTCCACGAGGACGAGTGGGCCCAGCGCGCCGAGGAGGTCGGCGCGAGCGTGCGCGAGCGCCTCGCCGCCCCGTGGTTCGTCAAGCCCGCCCGCGCCGGCTCGAGCCTGGGCGTCTCCAAGGTGACCGATCCCGCGGAGCTCGAGCACGCGGTGAAGACCGCCTTCGCCGAGGATCCGCTGATCCTCATCGAGCAGGGCGTCGTGGGCCGCGAGGTCGAGTGCGGGGTGCTCCAGGGCCGAGCCGGCGGTGAAGCCCCGCGCACGACAGAACCGGGCGAGGTCATCGTGGGCGACGACCTGGACTTCTACGACTACGAGTCGAAGTACTTCGGCAAGGGGACCGTGAGCATCCAGGTGCCCGCGGCCCTGCCGGACGGCGCAGCCGAGCGCGTGCGCGAGGTCGCCGCGCGTGCCTTCATCGCGCTGCGCCTCGAGGGCCTGGGCCGGGTGGACGTCTTCGTGACCGAGACCGGAGAGGTCGTCGTCAATGAAGTCAACACGATGCCCGGCTTCACGCCGTCATCGATGTTCCCCGTGCTCTGGGAGAACATGGGCATTGACTACACGAGCCTGATCACCGACCTGCTCGAGCAGGCGCGCACCCGCCGCATCGGCCTGCGCTGAGGGTCGCGGGCGCCGACGGGCCGAGGCGCCTGCTTCACTGCACGTCGTCGACGTCGAGGCAGTGGCGCTCGGCGGGGATCGACGTCACCAGGTCGGTGAGATCCAGCGCCGCGGCAGAGGCCTGATCGCCGACGACCTCGCGCGGCACCGTGAGGTCGATCGCCGGGGTGCGCCCGTAGGTCGTGAAGCGCACGATCCCGTCCGACGAGCCGTCCTCGTCGATGATCCAGTCCACATCGGTCCCGTCGGCGTCGGTGAGGGTCGTGCACATCTGCGTGGTCGGGCCCGGGGGAGTGACGCCGCAACGCAGCACGATCGCCTCGTCGCCGCTGCCCCACGCGAGAGTGCCCTGGCTGCTCGTCGCGTGCCGCGACTGCCCCTCGAGCTGCCCCGGCGCGTCCTGCACGACCTGCGCGCACGCCGGGTCCGCGGCGTCCTCGCCCGCGGGGACGCGCACCGTGGCGCACGCCGTGCAGCCGAGCAGCAGGGCGCCGGCGAGGAGCACGGGACGGGGCAGAGCGCGGCGCATCCCCCGAGGATATCGGGCCTGACCTCGGGCACACTGGGGGCATGACGCGCATCGAGCACCTGACCGAGTCCGGCCTCCTGGCCCGGATCACCCCCGGGCTCGCCCAGGGCTCCGACGTCGAGCTGGGACCCGGGGACGACGCGGCCGTGGTGCGCATGGCCTCCCCGCGTCTGGTCATCACGACCGACACCCTCACCGAGGGGCACGACTTCCTGCTGCGAGCGACCCGTCCGGAGTGGATCGGCCGCAAGGCCGCGGTGCAGAACCTCGCCGACGTCGCCGCCATGGGCGCGCGCCCGCAGGCCGTCGTCGTCTCCGTCTCCGCCCCGCGGGAGACCTCCTCGGAGCTGCTCGAGGGCATCAGCCGCGGGCTCGACGACCGATGCGCACGCGAGGGGGCGAGCGTCGTGGGCGGTGACCTCGGCGCGGCGGACGCCCTCTCCATCACCGTCACCGCGGTCGGTGCCCTCCCGGAGGGACAGGCGCCCATCCGACGGGACGGAGCGCGCCCGGGCCAGGTGCTCGCCCTCGGCAGCCCGCTGATCGGCCGCTCCGCCGCCGGCCTCGCGCTCGTGCTCGCGGGCCGGGGCGAGGAGCTCGTCGGGAGGATCTCGGCCGACGGGAGCCCGGCCGACGGGGACTCTGCTGACGAGGACTCTGCCGACGGGACCTCCCGCGCCACCGGTCCCGACATGACACCTGAAGGCCTCGTGGCCTGGCACGACGCGCCCGATCCCGAGATCGCCCCGGGCTGGACGGTCTGCCCCGGGCGCGCCCGGGCCATGCTCGACGTGTCCGACGGACTCGCGCGCGACGGCGGCCGCATCGCACGGGCGAGCGGCGTCGTCCTCGACCTGGACCGGGCCGTGCTCGCGGCCGACGCCGCCGCCCTCGCACCGGCCGCAGATCTCCTCGCGGAGCGCACCGACCCCTGGCACTGGGTGCTGGGCGGCGGGGAGGAGCATGCCCTCCTGGCGGCCTTCGAGGAGGGCGAGGTCCCCCCGGGGTTCCGACGGATCGGCCGCGTGCGCGTCCCTGCACCGGGGGAGGAGAGCGGAGTGGTGCTCGACGGCACAGTGCTCTCCGATCTCGGTTTCGATCACTTCGGATAGGCTCACCTCACCACGGGTCGATCGTCGGCCCGACGCACCGAGGAGGGCCACTGCCCATGGCGTTCACCGACGCCCGCCGCTTCCGCGGGCACCATCTCGCGCGGGTGGCCCGCACCGCACAGGTCAGCCCGCACATGATCCGCGTGACCCTCCAGGGTGAGGACGTGTCCACGATCCCCGCCCACGGCTACGACCAGTGGGTGCGGCTCTTCCTGCCGCATCCCGAGGGCGGGACCGACTATTCGCGCGTGCCCGAGGGCTTCGGCCTCGCCGGGGCGCTGAAGTACCTCTCCACGAGCTCGGGGAAGCGCCCGCCCGTGCGCAGCTACACGATCCGCGAGCTGCGCGCCGAGGACGGAGAGCTCGACATCGACTTCGTCTCCCACGGCGACGAAGGGATCGCCGGCCCCTGGGCGCGACGGGCGCGCGAGGGCGAGCAGGTGATGATGATCGATCAGGGCCGGGGATTCGACCACCTGGCGGACGCGGCCTCCGTGCTGCTCGTCGGCGAGGAGTCCGCGCTGCCCGCGATCCTCGGCATCCTGCGCGACCTGCCGCGCAGCACGAGCGGCACCGCGATCCTCGAGATCCCCGAGGTGGCCGACGAGCAGCCCCACGAGGCCCCGGCGAACATGGAGGTGCGCTGGATCCCTCGCGCCGACCCGCACGACCGCCCCGGTGTGCTCGCCCTCGAGGCGCTGCGCGAGCTGCGACCGGCACGCGGGGCCGAGCTGCAGGCGTACCTCGCGGGCGAACAGGCGCTCGTGGCCGAGGGGCGCCGCCACCTGGTCGCGCACGACGTGCCCAAGAAGCGCATCGAGTTCACGGGCTACTGGAGGTTCGGCAAGGCCGCCCTCTGAACCCTCGGCGGCCGGGTGAACCGTCGGCGGTCCGGCCTCTCAGACCTGCGCTTCGGCGCCCATCACGACGGTGCGCTCGGGCGGCAGGTGCAGGGCATGGGTCTTGTTCGCGGAGAACTTCTCGAGGAGGCGGAACAGGCCCTTCTGCCAGCGCGGCATGCAGCGGTCCTCGCCGGGCTCGATGCGGAACACGGACAGGAAGTAGATCGCCTTCCTCGGGTCCACGCGCAGCTCGGGGGAGAGTCCCACGGCCTCCGTCAGCGCCGCGGGAAGGTCCTGCGAATCGTTGAAGCCCACCTTGTAGGTGACGTGGACGATGCCGTCGTGCGGATCGCCGAGGTCGCTGACCTGCACGCGGGCATCGTGCAGCACGTGCGGGACCCCCACGTTGCGGATCGTGATGATGACGACGTTGCGATGCACCATCCGGTTGAACCGGAGGTTCGAGCGCAGCGCGAGCGGGACCGTCGACGGATCTCCGTGCGGGTAGACGGCGAGGCCCGGCACCCGTCGGACGTGCTTCTCGCGGATCTCCCGCACGAACTCGTCGATCGGCCCCTCGAGGGCGTGGCGCCTGCCGAAGTACTCGCGCGCCCCGCGCCGCCACGTCAGCATGACCATGAGCAGCGCGGCCGCGATGACCAGGGGAAGCCAGCCGCCCGAGGCCACCTTGATGACGTTGCCCGCGAACAGGGCGAGCTCCAGGCCGCCCACGATCACGGCCATGAGGACCACGCGCCACAGCGGCCAGTTCCACACGCGCAGCGCGAGCAGGAGGAACAGGGACAGCTCGAGCATCAGCGTGCCCGTCACCGAGAGCCCGTAGGCCGAGGCCAGCGATTCCGAGGAGCGGAAGGCGAGCACCAGGGCGAGCACGCCCAGGAACAGGAAGAGGTTCACCACCGGCAGGTAGATCTGTCCGCCGTGGACCTTCGAGGTCTGCAGGACCTTCAGCCGCGGCAGCAGGCCCAGCCGGGTCGCCTGCCGGGAGACCGAGAAGGCACCGGAGATGACCGCCTGGGAGGCGATGACCGTGGCCATGGCCGCGAGCACCACGAGCGGGATCCGCGCCCACGACGGGGCGAGGCGGAAGAACGGGCTGGCGATCGCCGAGGGGTCCGAGAGGATCAACGCGCCCTGCCCGAAGTAGCAGATGAGCAGGGAGGGCAGGATCAGGCACAGCCACGCCAGGGCGATCGGACGCCGGCCGAAGTGGCCCATGTCGGCGTAGAGGGCCTCCGCGCCCGTGATCGCGAGGACCACGGCACCCATCGCGATGAACGCGACCACGGGCCGGTCCAGGGCGAAGACGATCGCATAGCTGGGGGAGATGGCGCGGAGGATCGAGAGGTCCGAGAGCAGGTGCGGCAGGCCCAGCGCGGCGATCGCGAGGAACCAGCACACCATGATCGGCCCGAACGCCTTCCCGATCGCGCCCGTTCCCCACCGCTGCACGAGGAAGAGCCCGGTGAGGACTACGACCGCCGCGGGCACCACCCAGGCGCCCAGCGCCGGGTTCGCGACCTGCAGGCCCTCGAAGGCGCTGAGCACGGAGATCGCGGGGGTGATCACGGAGTCGCCGTAGAAGAGGGTCGCGCCGATGATCGCGAGGATCAGGGCGATCGACGCCTGCGTGGAGCGCCTGCCGAGCTTGCGCTGGATGAGGTTCGCGAGGGAGAGGATGCCGCCCTCGCCCTGGTTGTCGGCGCGCAGGATCACGCCCACGTAGGTGACCGTGACGATGAGGATCAGGCACCACACGATCATCGAGATCACGCCGAGCACGTCCTGCTCGGTGGGGGCGACGGAGTTGTGGTGGGTGCTGAAGACGGTCTGGAGGGAGTACAGGGGGCTCGTGCCGATGTCCCCGAACACGACGCCCGCGGCGCCGAGCATGAGGGCTGCGACGGGCTGGCGGCGGCGGGGTCGGCCGTCGGGATCGAGCACGGCCCGACGCGAGCGTCGAGGGCGATCCGGCGGGGGAGTCGAGGCGGTGCCGGGGGACATGCGCGGGGCGGGGTCCGAGGAATCGGCGTCCGATGGGGTCGCGCTCGGGGCACCCGCGCCGGGCGCCCCGGTGCTCGGGGCATCTGCCGTGGAAGGGGACTCGGCCGACGGGGCGGCTGCGGGGGTGATGCTCCCGTGAGAATGCGGGGCACGGCCTGGTTCAGTGACCACGAGCGGACATCCTGCCACTGCCGGGGGCCGATGCACAGAGCCCGCCCGCGGCGCGCGCGATCCGTGCGTCACATAGGGTTCGGATCATCGGGCGACTACTGTTCCGCGCATGACCCACCGCGCGCAGGAGGACCGCCTCGCGGAGATCGCGCGCCTGCGCGCCGTGCGCGACCGCATCGATCGCGAGTTCGACCGGCCCCTGGACGTCGGGGAGCTCGCCCGCGGCGCCCACATGTCCGCGGGCCATCTCGCCCGCCGGTTCCGCGAGGCCTTCGGGGAACCGCCGTACCGCTATCTCATGACACGCCGCGTCGAGCGGGCGATGATGCTGCTGCGGCGCGGCGACATGAGCGTGACCGACGTGTGCTTCGCCGTGGGATTCGGGTCCCTCGGCACCTTCAGCCTGCGCTTCAGCGAGCTCGTCGGCGTCGCGCCCAGCGCGTACCGCGCGCAGGTGCAGGGCACGCCCGGCATCCCGTCCTGTGTGCAGATGGCGATCCGCAGGCCCCGTCGGAACCCCTCGGCCGAGGCCGCAGGGACGCTCGGAACAGCAAGAACGCCCGGAACAGCAGGGACGGCAGGGCCGGCAGAACCGGTCGGGTCGCTCGAGACGGACGCACCCGATCAGGAATCGAGAAGCGGCCCCGCAACCCCCGCGCGCACAATGGGGCCATGAGCATCGGCATCCGCACCTCCTTCCTCCCGCACACCGACCCCGACGCGTCCCTCGCCTTCTGGCGCGACGTGATCGGCTTCGACGTCCGGCTCGACGTCGGCCAGGGCACCATGCGCTGGATCACCGTCGGCCCGAAGGACGATGAGTCCGTCTCGATCGTCCTCGCCCCGCCGGTCGTCGACCCTGCCGCGACCGACGAGGAGCGCGCCGCCGTCGCCTCCCTCATGGCCAAGGGCGTCTTCGCCATGGTCCTGCTGTCCACCGACGACGTCGACGCCGAGTTCGCACGCATCGAGGCCGCGGGCGCCGACGTCATCCAGGAGCCCACCGACCAGGACTGGGGACCGCGCGACTGCGCGCTGCGCGACCCGGCGGGCAACATCGTCCGCCTCCAGCAGGTCGGCTGAGCGCCCCGATGCCGGAGCGCCGCGCCGACGGGCGGGCGGAGCGCGCGGAGGCCGTGCCTCCGCTGCGTCTCGCCCATCCACTGCGCGGCCGATGGACCCCGCGGAACTCCCCGGCCGACCGCGTCCCGAGCCACGGCACCGAGCGCTTCGCGACCGCCCTCGCGCTGGACCTGGTGCCCGTGGGGGCGGACTCCCGCACGGGCCCCTTCGACGCCGGCGCCCTGCTCGGTCCCGAGCCTCCCGAGCGCTTCCCCGGATTCGGCCGGGACGTGCTCGCTCCGTGCGAGGGCCGCGTGGTGAAGGCCCACGACGGGGAGGTCGATCATTCCGCGCACCGCGGGCTCGCCTCGATCGGATACGCGCTCACGCAGGGCCGTCGCGCCGCCGAGGGGTGGAACGGCCTGGCGGGCAACCATGTGGTGATCGCGACGGAGGACCCGCACCACGGACAGGTGTTCGTCGCGCTCTGCCACCTGCGGCGCGGCAGCATCCGGGTCCGCACCGGGGACACGGTCCGCGCGGGCGACGTGCTCGCCGCGTGCGGCAACTCGGGCAACAGCATGGAGCCCCATCTCCACCTGCAGGCGATGGAGGGGCTCGACATCGACCGCACCGCCCCTGTGCCCTTCGTGCTGCCCTGCGGGATGCCCGGTCGCGGCGAGATCCTCGAGGGCGCGCCGGACTGAGCACCCTCTCCGCGGCGCCCGGGGACCGCGCCCTGCGGGCGAGACGGCACCGGGGCGACGCGCCGGGGCAGACGCCCGATGGTCGCCGCCATTCCGGAGTGTCTGGAGAATCTCGTCGGCCGATGGAGCGGGGGCCTGCGGGATTACGCTGGTCGGGTCGCCTGCCGCGGGGGTGCGTCCTCGAGATCGCACCCCATGCCGGAGCATCGCTCCGGACGACCCGGCGGGCATCCATCCGCACCCGAGCTCCGAGGAGACGACCGTGCCCTTCACCGTCAAGGCCCTGCAGAAGACCGGCCCCGACCAGCCCTACAAGGTCGCCGAGATCCAGCGTCGCGACCCCCGGCCCACCGATGTCGTCATCGACATCAAGGCCGCCGGCATCTGCCACAGCGACATCCACACCATCCGCAACGAGTGGGGCGAGGCGCACTTCCCGCTCACCGTCGGCCACGAGATCGCGGGAGTCGTCTCGGCCGTCGGCGACCAGGTCACGAAGTACGCCGTGGGCGACCGCGTCGGCGTGGGCTGCATGGTCGATTCGTGCGGCGAGTGCGAGCAGTGCCTCGCCGGCCAGGAGCAGGACTGCCTGAACGGCAGCGTCGGCACCTACAACGTCAAGGACGTCGACGGCACCATCACCCAGGGCGGCTACTCGCAGAAGGTCGTCGTCGACGAGCGCTTCGTGTGCCGCATCCCCGACGGCCTCGACTTCGACGTCGCCGCCCCGCTGCTGTGCGCCGGTATCACGACCTACGCCCCGCTCGCCCGTTGGGGCGCCGGCGAGGGCAAGAAGGTCGCCGTTCTGGGCCTCGGCGGCCTCGGCCACATGGGCGTCCAGCTCGCGGCGGCCATGGGCGCCGAGGTCACCGTGCTCTCGCGCTCGCGCAAGAAGGAGCAGCTCGCGATCGACCTGGGCGCGACGCGCATGCTCCCGACCACTGAGGACGGCTTCTACGAGGAGCACCGCGGCGAGTTCGACCTGATCCTCAACACGATCAGCGCCGACATCCCCGTCGACAGCTACCTGCGGCTGCTCAAGCCGCACGGCGTGATGGCCGTCGTCGGCCTCCCGCCGGCCGCTCAGCCGCTGCACTTCGGTGCGCTCATCGGCGGCGGCAAGGTGCTCGCCGGCTCCAACATCGGCGGCATCGCCGAGACCCAGGAGATGCTCGACTTCTGCGCCGAGCACGGCATCGGCGCCCAGATCGAGGTCATCGGGGTCGACGAGGTCGACACGACCTACGACCGCGTGGTCAACGGCGAGGTCTACTTCCGCGCCGTCATCGACACCGCGACCTTCGAGGACGCGCCGGTCGGCGTCTGAGCCCCGACCCGCGCGGTGCTCGGTGATCGACCGCCGCGCACGGCGCCTGGTGCGTCGTCGTCCGACGGGCCCGGCGGCCTCCTTCAGGGGAGGTCGCCGGGCCCGTCGGCGCTGAGGCCTCAGGAGGGTCCGGCCGGGAGCGCTCCGTCGAGCAGCCGCACGGGCAGGTCCTCCTCGATGAGAACGCCCGTCGAGGGCTCCCGGTGGAGTCTGCGGACCCTCGCACCCTCCTTCTCACTGACAGCCTCTGCAAGCTGTTGCGAGCGATACAGCAATCCCGTGCTGTCGTCGGTGCAGAGCGTCTCGCGGAGCGTCCCCTCGGCCACCAGCCGCCGCAGCAGAGGCATCCGCGCCTCCTCCGTGTCGCAGTGCACGCCGTTCGCCCACGGGAGCAGACCCAGGCCGTCGGTCACCGGGGCGAGGTCGGGACCGAAGGAGTCCGTCACCCCGCCCGTGTGCCAGCAGATCGAGCCCGCGGAGACGCCCGCGAGCACCACGCCCTCCCCCCACAGCTGCCGCATCACGCGGTCCAGGCCGTGCGCCCGCCACACCGCGAGCAGGTTGACCACAGAGCCGCCGTTCACCCAGATCACGTCGAAGGAGCGCAGGTAGGCGGGGACGTCCGAGACGTTGGGCGTGGAGAACAGCGAGAGGTGGTGCAGCTCGTACCGCGCCTCGCGGGCGGCCTCCTCCATGTCCCTCTGGAAGCGCGCGTCATCGCCGGAGGCGGTCGAGACGTTGCAGATGCGCGGCGGGCCGGACGGGTCGTGCCATCCGTCCTCGGCGGCGAGCTCGGTCGCCAGGCGCATCATCGGCCCGAAGGCGAAACGCAGGCGCGGGTGGGGGACGTAGCCGGCGCTGGTCGCGAGGATGGTCGGTGCGGAGGCGGTCATGCGCACAGCATGCCCGAACCCTGCGCCGCGCGGGCCCGGGCTCAGGCCGCGGTGAGCACCGCGGCGTCGGCCGCCTCGAGGGCCGCGGTGAGCACATCGCGCGAGGCGTGGGAGCCGAAGACGGCGCCGTCGGGCTCGAGGTGGCGGGCCTGGCCCAGCCCGTCCACGAGCACCGCGTCATATCCCAGCCGGTCCAGGAGGGACGCGACGCGGGTGGCCGCGACCTCGTCGTCCGAGGCGATCGCGAGGGCACGGCGATCGCTCGCCCCGGCCGGCCGCGGATGGTCCTCGACGTCGTGGTAGCCGATGTGGTTCAGGGCCTTGGCGACGCGGCTCGCGGACAGGTGCGCCGCGACCAGCTCGCTGCTCGAGAGGTCGGCGCCGAAGCGCGCGCGGGCCTCCTCGATCGCCGCGAGGTCCTCGGGACCCCAGGGGTTCGTCGCGTCGACGACGACCGCCCCGCGCAGGCGTTCGGGATCGAGGTCGAAGACGGCGTGGAACGGCATGGTCAGCACCACCACCTCCCCGGCGGAGGGCGTGCGCAGGCCGGCCACGGCGCCCGGGATCCGCGCGCTCAGCGAGCGGGGATCGCGGGAGGTCTCGACGTGCACGTGCAGTCCGCTGCGCACGGCCTGGCGCGCGATCGCGGTGCCGATCTTGCCGGCGCCCACGATGCCGACGTCGTGCGCGGGATGGCCGGCATCGGTGCTCGGAGTGCCGGCGGCGACGGCTTCCGCCTCGGCGAGCAGGGTGCGGGCGAGGGCGTCGTTGCGCCGGAAGACAGGGGCGTCGGTGCGGGGACGGGCGAAGGCGCCGAGCGGGAACTCGGAGGTCGCGGGACCGACGGCCCACAACCCCGGGACCGGCTCGCCCTCGGCGTCGAGCACCCGGCCCGCGCCGTCGGTGCGCAGACGGCCCGGGGCATGGGGATCGCTCGCTCCGATGTCCGTGCCGAGGCGGCGCAGGAAGGAGTTCGAGGAGCCCTCGAGCGTGGGCGCGGGGAGGTACGCGTCCACGAGCGCTCGGGTCCGCACCCGTGCGCCGCCTGCGCCCTCGGCGACGAACTCGCCGGTCTCCTCGTCGGCCGCGACCTGCAGGCGGGGACCGAGGAAGTGGACGAGGCCGGCGCGCTCGAGGGCGAGGATCTGCTGGAGCCGCCGCGGCGGCGGACCCGAGCAGACGAAGCTGAACAGGGAGTGCCACAGCCCCGGATAGCTGCCGCGCGAGGCGGGGGAGAGGCGCTCGGCGGGCAGCAGCCGGGCGAGCGCCCCGGTGATGCGCAGCAGCACCTGGAAGAGCGCGCGCGCCTGCGTCGGATCCTCCCCGGTGCGCTCGCGCAGGTCGCTCTCGATGTGACCGACGAGCACGTCGCGCGTGCGGCGCAGCGCCTCGGCGGCGTCGTCGGGGGCCGCGCCGTCGCTCCCGAAGAGCCCGACCAGCGGGTCGTCGAGCGCGGTGAGCAGATCCCAGCCCTCGCTGTCCGTGCTGCCGAGGGCGATGCCCGGGACCGCATGGCGGATCTCGGCGGCGACCAGGGGCAGCACGGAGCGCTCGAAGTCGACGTGGCCCTCGGCGTCCTCGGCGGCGTCGAGCGCCTCCGGCGTCAGGTGCGCGAGCTCGGCGGGTCCGGCGGGGACGTCCTCCCCGCGCACCTTCGAGTGGAAGGGCGTGCCGCGGCGCGAGCCGAGCCACAGCACGGGCTCCTCGCCGGAGGGCTCGTACGTCAGCCGGTCCGGGTCGCCCGCGAGCGGGGCGGGGGAGAAGCTGCCGCCGCGGCCCTCGGCGAGCAGGGCGATGAGGTCCACCGCGCCGAGGCCCATGCCTCGCAGGATCACGTCCTGGCCCGCGGCCAGCGAGGCCAGGTCGACGCCGTCGGCGTGCGAGGGCGAGGCGTAGACGCCGCCGTGGCGGGCGGCGAAGTCAAGGAGGTCGCGCTGCGCAGGAGTGGGGTGGGCATCGGTGTGGCCGACGGTGACGAGCACGAGATCGGCCGAGAGGGAGGTGCCGTCATCGAGCGCGACGCGCCAGGACGAGCCGGGTGCCGCGGCGCCCGCTGTCGACGCGTCGTGCTGCTCGATGCCGGTCGCGAGGCGGCGGTGGATGCGCACCTCGATGCTCTCGGGCAGGTCCGCGAGCACGCGCCCGAACACCCACTCGAGGTAGAGCGCCTGCACGCGGCGGCTCGGGAAGGACTCGGGAGTGAGCGCCTCGATCTCCGCGAGGCGCTCGGTGCCCGCCGTCGGGGCCGCGATGCCGCCCTCGCGGATGCCCTCGGCCCACTGCGCGAGGGAGGGGCCGGGGCGGACGGGCCCGTCGATGCTGGACGCCTCGTCCGTGAACATCGTCACGTCCATCGCGCGGGAGTTCATGAGCAGGAGCGGGCTCTCGTGCGCGTCCCAGATGCGTCCCGCACCCGGCGTGCTGGGGTCGACGAGGTCGATCCGCACGTGCGCGCCGGCGAACTCCGCGGCGTTCGCGCCGAGACGTTCCAGCAGGCCAGAGGGCCGCGGACCCGCACCCACGACGATGATCCGCGCGCTTCTCGTGCTCATCGGCGCTCCCTTCTGTGTCGTGATGTGTCCGGTCGAGACGTCTCCGCTTGCCACAACTAAAGACTCGCTTATACGGTCCATAACTGCAACAGGGGTGTTACGTGCGTTCACACAGATCCACCGCGTCCACGTCACCCCGGAGTCGACGACCGTCGGCCCCCTCGCCCCAGACCCACGACCGGAAGGCACAGCCGTGACCCTCACTGCACGCGACGCCGCATCCCGCACGCTCCGCACGAGCGGCGAGGAGTCCTGTGCCTCGGACATGCCCGGCCGGCCGGAGGACGACGGGGTCGAGGGCGGCGGTGCTCCTGCGGACCGCTCGCTCGACGCCCTGGGAGAGGACCGGATAGAGAGGCTGCGGGTCGCCCCCGCCCGTCGGCCGGTGCGCCGCGCCGTCGTGACCATCGTCGGCGTCCTCGTGCTCGCCGCGCTCGTCGCGATCGCCCTGAACCCGCGGTGGGAGTGGGGCGTGGTGGGCAGCTGGTTCCTCGCACGCTCGATCATCCGCGGGCTCGGGGAGACGCTGAAGCTCACCGTGCTCTCGGGTGTGCTCGGTTTCGGCCTGGGCCTCGTGCTCGCGCTCATGCGCCTCTCCCGCTCGCGGCTGGCCTCGGGGCTGTCCTGGACGTTCTCCTGGATCTTCCGCTCCACGCCGCTGCTGGTGCAGATGCTCATCTGGTTCAACCTCGGCTACCTCTACGACCGCATCGTGGTGGGCGTCCCGTTCACGAACCTCAGCATTCTCGACGCCCGCACGAGCGACCTGATGACCCCGCTGGTCGCCGCCGTGCTGGGCCTGGGCCTGCACCAGGCGGCCTACGCCTCCGAGCTGATCCGCGGCGGCATCCTCTCGGTCGACGCCGGACAGGTCGAGGCCGCGAGCGCGCTCGGCATCCCCGCGCGCGACAGGAACCTGCGGATCGTGCTCCCGCAGGCCATGCGCGCCATCCTGCCCTCGGCGTTCAACGAGGTGATCGGCCTGGTCAAGGGCACGGCGATCGTCTACGTGATCGCCCACGCCGAGCTGTTCTTCACCGTGCAGCTGATCTACGGCCGCACCCAGCAGGTGCTGCCGATGCTCATGGTCGCGACCCTCTGGTACATCGTCATCACCTCGCTGCTGTCCATCGCCCAGTACTACATCGAGCGCCACTTCGCGAAGGGAGCCGTGCGCACGCTGCCGCCCACCCCGCTGCAGCGCCTGCGCGCGAACCTCACGGGCCTGCGCTCGAAGAGCACGGAGGTGCGCGCATGACCGCCCTCGAGACCACCACGTCCACCGCCGCCGTCACGGCGCCCCGCGGGGGACGCGTCGAGGTCCGCGCGGCCCACAAGGCCTACGGCGACCTCGAGGTGCTGCGCGGGGTCGACCTGACCGTCGAGCCCGGCACGGTCACCGCGATCCTGGGCCCCAGCGGCTCGGGCAAGTCGACGCTGCTGCGCACGCTCAACCACCTCGAGGCCCTGGACCGCGGCGTGGTCGCGATCGACGGCGAGATCATGGGCTACCGCCGCCGGGACGACCTGCTGCTCGAGCTCTCCGAGAAGGACGTGCTGCGACAGCGCACCGAGGTGGGCATGGTGTTCCAGCAGTTCCACCTCTTCGGGCACATGACCGCGCTCCAGAACGTCGCGGAGGCGCCCCGGCGCGCGCTCGGCGTCCCCAAGCGCGAGGCGCTCGCACGCGGCCGCGAGCTCCTGGAGACCGTGGGCCTGGCCGCGAAGGCCGACGTCTACCCGCGCCAGCTCTCCGGCGGCCAGCAGCAGCGCGTCGCGATTGCCCGCGCCCTCGCCCTGCGCCCCAAGGTGCTGCTGTTCGATGAGCCCACCTCGGCGCTCGACCCCGAGCTCGTCGAGGAGGTGCTCGCCGTGATCCGTGATCTCGCGAGCGCCGGCACCACCCTGCTGATCGTCACGCACGAGATCGCCTTCGCACGTGACGTCGCCGACCACGTCGTCTTCATGGACGGCGGGCGCATCGTGGAGCAGGGGCCGCCAGAGCAGGTCATCGGCGCTCCCCGCCACGAGCGCACCCGCGGCTTCCTGCAGCGCATCCACGCCGCATGAGCACCCTTCGCGACCCGGGCCCCGTCGGCCCGCACCCCACTCACGCCCCCTCCGGAGAACCCATGACCCAGCATTCCGCCGACCCCGGTCGGCACCGGCTCCCGCGTCGACGGCTCCTCACCGGAGCCGCCTCCCTGCCCGTCCTCGCCGCGGTCGCGGCCTGCGCCGATCCGACCACGGTGAGCAGCGCGGCGGGCTCGGGCGGCTCCGACGGAGGATCCTCCGACGGCGGCTCGGGCGGCTCCTCGTCGATCGACACCTCGGGCACGCAGAAGAGGATCCGCACCTCCGTCGACGAGAAGCTCGCGAAGGCCGTGCCCGAGTCCTTCCGCAAGGACGGCAGGCTCACCGTCGCGACCACCGTGGTGGGCGGGCCGCCGCTGTGCTTCATGGCCGACGACAACAAGACCCCCATCGGCTCCGAGCCCGACATCGCCCAGCTCGCCGCCGACAAGCTGGGCCTCGACCTGGACCTGAGGATCACCAGCTGGGAGAACTGGCCGCTCAAGCTGAAGGCGGGCGAGTTCGAGGTCGTCCACTCCAACGTCGGCATCAACGACGAGCGCCTGGAGACGTTCGACTTCGCCTCCTATCGGCGCGCCTTCATGACGTTCCTCGTGAAGAAGGGGGCCGGCCTCGGGCTCGGCGAGCCCGACTCCGTGAGCGGGCGCGTGATCGCCGTGGGCAACGGGACCAATCAGGAAGCCCTGCTCATGCGCTGGAACGAGGACCTGCAGAAGGACGGCAAGGACCCGGCCGAGCTCAAGAACTTCTCGAGCGATGCCGACGTGCTGCTCGCCCTCGGCGCCGGACGCATCGACGCCTACTTCGCCCCCTACGAGACCATGAGCTACGTGGCCTCCACCCGGGACGACGTCGAGACGCAGGGGAAGATCGACGAGCTCTCGCCCGGCAAGACCCTGGTCGCCGCGACGTTCACGCGCGGGACCGGGATCGCCGAGGTCTACGCGAAGGCCCTCCAGGCCACGATCGACGAGGGCACCTACGCGAAGGTCCTGGACCGCTGGGGACTGTCCGAAGAAGCGGTGACCGAGAGCCGCGCACACACCAAGGAGAACCCGTGATGACCACACCGCCCGTCCTGACCGTCGACCTGCCGAGCACGCCCGCTCGGCTGGGGGCCGTGCGCGACCTCGCGCGGGCGCTCGACGCGGCCGGCCTCGGCGCCCTCAGCATCAGCGGCGACGCCGAGCGCGGTGACCTCCACCCGATCCACGTCGCCTCCCACCTCGCTCCGCTCACCCGCGCCCTGTCGCTCGTGGTCCGCACCGACGCGGTGGACGTCGAGCCCTTCCACCTGGCCACCCAGCTCATGAGCCTCGACCACATCAGCGGCGGCCGCGCCGGCTGGCTCGTCGAGACCCGCACCGACGACGAGGCCGCCCACGTCGTCGGACGCGAGGCGCTGGACCCCGAGGCGGCGCGCCGCGAGACCTCGGACGTCGTCACCGTGGCCCGCCTGGTCTGGGACTCCTGGAGCGACGACGCCGTGGTGCGCGACGCCGAGACCGGCGTCTACGTCGACGCCGCGAAGCTGCAGTACGTCGACTTCGAGGGGGAGACGTTCTCCGTGCGCGGCCCCTCCATCACCCCGCGCTCCCCGCAGGGCCTGCTGCCGGTGCTCGTGGCGGACGCCGACCGCGCCGCGGTCGGCGACACAGTCGCCGAGCAGCTGGCCGACGGCCGCGCCGTGGACGTCGTGCTCGACCCGGACGCGACCGCGCAGGAGATCGCGGGCGCGGTCCGCGAGGCGCTCGGCGCGGCCGGGATCGTCGGCGCCGAGCTCGACCCGCAGGCCGCGGACACGGCCGCAGCGAGTGCCGCCCCGAGCACGCCGCGCCTCGTGCGGCTCGTCGGTCTGCTGGGCCAGCAGGATCCCGCGGACGACGTCGCGCAGTCGCAGCGGGCAGACGCGGGCGAGGATGCGTTCCGACCCGCCGAGCTCGCCTCGCGCGTGGCCGACGCCGCCGCCCAGCTGCGCGCCGACGGGCTCGTCGCCCCGGCCCCGAGCGCCGGCAACACCCTGCGCGAGCAGTTCGGGCTCCCGCGCCCCGACGTCACCATCGACCCCGCGCGCCGCTCGGACCGCGCCCGCACCGCCCAGAAGGAGACCGCTCGATGAGCAGCACCACCGCCGAGCAGACCACCGCCGGAGCCGCAGCCTCTCCCGCCGACACCGACCACCCCATCCACGCCGCGCACACCCCGAGCGGCACCATCCGCCTGGGGGTCTTCTTCCAGGGCGTGAACTCCTCGACCGCCTGGCGGGCGCCCGGCGCCGGCGACCAGGTCGCCTGGGAATCCTTCGAGCGCCTCATCACGACCGCCGAGCGCGGCGTGTTCTCCGCCTTCTTCCTGGGGGAGGGGCTGCGACTGCGCGAGCACCAGGGCGTGCCGCTCGAGTTCGACGTCGCCGGCCGCCCCGATGCGCAGACCCTGCTCGCGGCGCTCGCCTCGATCACGAGGCAGATCGGCCTCGTCGCGACCCAGAACACCACGTACAACGACCCGGTCGACCTCGCCCGTCGCCTGCAGAGCCTCGACCTGCTCAGCGACGGCCGCGCCGCCTGGAACATCGTCACCACCGACAACGCCTGGACCGGCGAGAACTTCCGCCGCGGCGGCTACATCGACCACGCCGAGCGGTACGAGCACGCCGAGGCCTTCGTCGACGTCGCGCGACGGATCTGGCGCGGTGAGGACGTGGACCACCAGGGCCGCCATTACCACGTGCGCGCGAGCGGGAGACTGCCGCGCTCGCGCCAGGGCGAGCCCGTGCTCTTCCAGGCCGGCGTCTCCCCGCAGGGGCGCGACTTCGCCGCCCGCACGGCCGACGTCATCTTCTCGCCCTTCGGCGACCTCGAGCGGGCGATCGACTTCCGCCATGACATCGTCGAGCGCACGCTCGCCGCGGGCCGCTCGGCCGAGTCCGTGCAGATCTTCCCGGGGGCCGAGTTCATCCTGGCCGCGACCGACGCCGAGGCCGAGGACAAGCTGCGCTGGGTGCGCGAGCAGCAGGTGGGCCCGCAGCAGGCGATCGCCCTGCTCGAGCAGTACTGGGGCCGCGACCTCACCGCCTATGACCCCGACGGGCCGCTGCCCGACGTGGATCCGCTCGTCGCCGAGTCCGGTGTCACCCGCGGTGCCGGCTTCCAGTTCGAGAAGGCCCAGGAGCTGACGCGCGCCTGGCGCGAGGAGGCCGCCCAGAAGGGGCTGTCGATCCTCGAGTTCGCGCGCTCGCGCCAGGGGTCGCGCGGCAGCAGCTTCACCGGTTCCTACGACTCGGTCGCCGAGCAGCTCGCCGAGTACGCCCGGTGGGGAGCGATCGACGGACTGAACATCACCCCGTGGCTGATCCCCGGTGGCCTCGACGACATCGTCGACGAGCTCGTGCCGCGCCTCCAGGAGCGCGGCGTCTACCCGACCGAGTACTCGGGGACGACGCTGCGCGAGAACCTGGGGCTGCCCGCGCTCGCCTGAGGCGACACGGGGCGCCTCGCGGAGGAGCTCGGCGGCGCGCTCACGCCCGATGCAATCGGACCGCCCGCCAGCCGAACTCCTCCGCGCCCTCCGTGTGGGAGGCGCTGTCGTCGAGGAAGGCGACGCAGCAGCGGGGGACGGCGCGGCCGAGCACCCGTTCGATGCGCGCGTGGGCGAGGGCGAACGCGGCGGGATCGGGCTTCGCCTCGCCCAGCTCGGCCGTGTTCAGGACCCGCTCCCCATGCGGATCGAGGAGATCCCCGAAACGCCGCGGCGTGGGAACGGCGGGATCCTCGTGCGCGAGCAGCTCCTCCAGCTCCTCGCGCACCCGGTCGGTGCCGTTGGTGAGCACGAAGACCTCGATCCCCTCCCGCTGCGCGCTCCCCAGCAGGTCGAGGACATCCGTGTCGAGCCGGCCGCGGTCGTCCGCCCAGGTGCCGATGGCACGGCGGGCCCGTGCGGCGGGGACGCCCTGGTCACGGAGCGTGGAGAGGATGGACTCCCGCCAGGCCTCATGAGTGGCGCGGCCGCGCGTGACATCCTCGAGCAGCGGGTCGCGCAGCACGGCGCGGAAGGCGGAGCCCCGGGGGAGCCCGAGCTGCTCGTCGAGCGCCGCCCAGGGGGTCGTGTCGAAGACGCGCAGGACCCCGTCGAGGTCGCTCACGGCGACCCGGACGTCGTCCTCTGCGAGGAGCGCGCGATAGTCAGCGAGTGCGTCGAGCATCGGCTCAGCGTACGGTGCCCGACGCATCGGACCGGCCCCGGACGCACGGAAGCCCCCACCGTCTCCGATGGGGGCTCCGACGGGGAATCCCGAGGGATGGCCTGGCCGCGAGGGCCGAGCGCGTCCTGCTCAGGCGCCGACCTTCTGCACCTTGCCGGCCTTGAGGCAGGAGGTGCAGACGCTCAGGCGCGTGGGGGTGCCGTTGATCACGGTGCGCACGGTCTGGATGTTCGGGTTCCAGCGGCGCGAGGTGCGGCGGTGCGAGTGGGACACGCTCTTGCCGAAGCTCGGGCCCTTGGCGCAGATGTCACACGTGGAAGCCACTGTCGTCTCCTGAAGATCGAATCGTTGCGGGTGCCTCGCCCGCCGGACGCGCCCCGGCCGACGCTCGATCGTCGGAGGGTTCGCATACCGTGGTCGACCACAGGAAGAGCGGTCGCGCAAGGCAACCCCGACAGCATAGCCCACGGCTGCCGGGCGCCGGAAGCGCGGAGAGCGCCGCGCGCTGTGGATTCAGACACAGCGCCCCCTGCAGGTGGCACCATTGTCCCGCACGCATCCGTGCAGGCGAAGACCGGTAACGGGAGCCAGTGGCAGGGCAGGGCAGGGAACGGGGAGAGGGACAGCGCACCATGAACGCTGACGCGAGCGGCACGGGCCGCACGGCGCGCGCGCCGCGCCGCTCCTCCGGCGTGCCCGAGCTCTCCGAGCTCCTCACGTCCGCGGAGCTGCGGGCCGTCCGCGCGCAGGGCGCGGAGGACCTCGACGACATGCTGCGCCTGACCCCGCTGCGCTACATCGTCCCCGGCGAGCTGCGCGATCTGGGCGCGCTGCGCGAGGGGGACGACGCCACGGTGATCGTGCGTGTCGTCGGCTCGCAGGCCCGCCGCATGAAGCGCAGGCCCGGCTCGGTCCTCGAGGTCCGCGTCGCCGACGAGAACGCGCAGCTCACCCTCACGTTCTTCCTGCCCAAGGACCACATCGTGCGCTGGCACCAGGAGCACCTCGCGCCCGGCGCCCGCATCGCCGTGTTCGGCACGGTCCACTTCGACGCCCGCTTCCACCAGGGCGCCCCGCAGATCACGAATCCCCGCTACGAGCCGTACGACGGCAGTGCGGAGGCGCGGGCGCGGCTGATGCGGCCGGTCCCCGTCTACCGACTGCGCAAGAGGGCCAAGCAGGCCACGCTGCGTTCGGCCTACAAGAAGGCCGTCGAGTTCGCTGACCAGCTCACCACGATCCTCCCGCCCACCGTGCGCGCGGCCGAGCACCTGCCCTCGCTGCCCGAGGCCATGCGTCTCATCCACACCCCGCAGGACATGGCCGAGACCGAGCGCGGCACGAGGCACCTCGTCTTCGAGGAGGCCTTCATCCTGCAGACGATCTTCGCGCAGCGCCGTGCCTTCGACGCGCGCACGCCCGCGCCCGCCCTCCGCGCGAGCGGTCCGCTGCAGCCCCTGCTCGATGAGCGCCTGCCCTTCACACTCACCCAGAGCCAGGCCGAGGTCGGCGAGGCGATCCGCCACGAGCTCGCACGCTCGCGGCCCACGAACGTGCTGCTCCAGGGGGACGTCGGCTCCGGGAAGACCGTGGTCGCGCTGCGGGCCATGCTCCAGGCCGTGGACTCCGGCCACCAGGCGGTCCTGCTCGCCCCCACCGAGGTCCTCGCCGAGCAGCACCACCGCACCATCCTCAACCTCCTCGGCGACCTGGGGCGCGCGGACCACATGCACGCCCACCCCGACGCCACACGCGTGCGCCTGCTGACCGGCTCGCAGTCCGTCGCCGACCGTCGGCGCACCCTGCTCGACGTCACCAGCGGCGAGGCCGGCATCATCGTCGGCACCCACGCGCTGCTCACGGAGTCCGTCGAGTACGCGGCGCTCGGCCTCGTCGTGATCGACGAGCAGCACCGCTTCGGCGTGGACCACCGCAGGCGGCTGCGCACCAAGGGGGCCGACGGCAAGAACCCCCACGTCATCGTCATGACCGCGACGCCCATCCCGCGCACCGCGGCGCTCGCGACCGCCGGGGACCTCGACGTCCTCAGCCTCACGCAGAGCCCGGGCGGCCGCCCCGGCATCACCACGCACGTCGTCCACGAGGAGGACCCGGCGTGGGAGTCCCGCATGTGGGCGCGGACGGCCGAGGAGATCGGCGCCGGCCGCCAGGCGTTCGTGGTCTGCGCGCGGATCGACGAGCGCGAGGAAAGGGCGGACGTCGAGATCATGGGCGAGGTGTTCGAGGACCTCCCCAGCGGCACCGACCCGGGCCTCGAGCCGCGCGGCGTCACCCAGACGGCCGAGCGCCTGGCCCGTCGGCCCCAGCTGCACGGCGCGCGCATCGGCGTCATGCACGGCCGGCTCTCCGCTCAGGAGAAGCAGGAGGTCATGGACGCCATGGTCGCGGGCGAGCTCGATCTCCTGGTCGCGACGACCGTCATCGAGGTGGGCGTGGACCTTCCCAATGCGTCCGTGATGGTCGTGATGGACGCCGAGCGCTTCGGCATCTCCCAGCTGCATCAGCTGCGCGGGCGCATCGGACGCGGAGAGCACCCGGGCATCGCCTTCTTCGACACCCGCATGCCGCACGGCTCGGAGACCTCCGAGCTGCTCGCGAAGATCGCCGCGACGACCGACGGGTTCGAGCTCGCCGAGATCGACATGCGCCGTCGGGGGACGGGCGATCTGGTGGGGGAGGAGCAGTCCGGTCTGCACCGCACCCTGGAGCATCTGGACGTGCTGCGCGACGAGAAGATCATCGCGCGAGCCCGGGGCATCGCCTTCGACCTGGTCGCGGGCGATGTCGACCTCGAGGACCATCCGCAGCTCGCGGCGGCCGTGGAGCGCCGCCTGCGCGACGCGGACCCGAACGTGGAGAGGAGCTGAGATGCCGCGCATCATCGCCGGCGAGCTGGGCGGGCGCACCATCCCCGGCCCTCCGGGGAAGGGCACGCGTCCCACCTCCGACAGGGTCCGCGAGGCGCTCTTCTCCCGCCTCGAGGGCTGGGACGCCCTGCGCGGTGCGCGCGTGCTCGACCTGTTCGCCGGCACCGGGGCACTCGCCTTCGAGGCGCTCTCCCGCGGCGCGGAGTCGGCGCTGCTGGTGGAGATGCACGGGCCCACGGCGCGGCAGCTCGGCACGACCGCGGATCGACTCGGCCTCTCAGCGCGCTGCACGGTGCGCACCGGGAAGGCCGAACAGGTCGCGGCCCAGCTCGCGGAGGCCGCCGCGCCGGCCGACGGGGGATTCTCGCTCGTGATGCTCGACCCGCCCTACGACCTGCCCACCGAGGCGCTCGAGCAGCTGCTGCGCGTGCTGCGCCCGGCGCTCGCGGACGACGCGCTCGTGGTGATCGAGCGCTCGGGCCGCTCCCGCCCGCTCTCCTGGCCCGAGGGCTGGGCGGACGACGGCACCAAGACCTACGGCGAGACCGTGCTCCAGTACGGCGGCCCTGCGACCGACTGACCGGGAGGACGCGGTCAGCGGGACATGCAGATCTCCCGGAGGTCCTCCAGGGAGGGATCGATCTTCGCGCCGCCGTCGGCCCGGAAGCCGACCTTCTCGTAGAAGCGGCGGGCGCGCGGATTGTCCTCCACCACCCACAGGTAGGCGCGCCGATCGCCCAGCAGCTCCGTGACCAGCGCCTGCGCCAGGCCGGTGCCGTGGAACTCCCGGCCCACGTTGAGCGCCTGCAGCTCGAGCGGATGCGGGGCGTCCTCGTCCCGCCCGGCGCCGAGCATGAGGAAGCCGACGGGGGCGCCGTCGGCGTCACGGCCGATCCGCAGTCGCTCGTGCACGGTCCGCTCGCGCTCGGGACCGAGCATCCGGCGCCACATGGTGCGGCGCCGGCCGAGGGAGGCGTCGTCGTAGGCGAAGGACGGCACGATCCCCGTGTACGCCTCGCGCCACACGCGCGTGTGCAGGGCCGCGAGCGCGTCGGCATCGGCGAGCACCGGCACGTCGATCGTGAACCCGGGCCGTGCGGGCTGTGCGGACTGTGCGGGCGGATTCGGGGATTCGCGCATGGGCGCCAGTATGGCGCGCGCCCCTGTCCCGCCGTCAGCCCCAGTTCTTCTCGTCGGTCAGGCAGAAGAAGTGCCCGGCCGGGTCCTGCAGCACGATCCAGGTGTCCCCGGGCTGGGGCTCGACGCGGGTGGCGCCGAGCTCGACGCAGCGCTCCGCCGCGGCCTGCGGGTCGGAGGCGGCGAGGTCGAGATGGAACTGCTTGTGGCCGTCGTCCGGCCAGGTCGAGCGCACGTGGTCGGGGATGCGGCCGATGCCGAGGGCTCCGGAGGGGCCGGTCAGCATCGCGTAGTCCTCGGTGAGCACGGCGATCGGCCACCCCAGCACCTCGGACCAGAAGCGGGCCTCCGGCTCGGTCTCGGAGGCGTCGAGAGTCGTCATGGCAAGGCGTGCAACAGCGGTGTCGTCCATGGGTGGAAGACTGCCGCCATGGGCACGGACGCCGATAGGACGAAGGCGACACCTCCGCACATGTACGGCCATGTGCTGCGCCCCGAGGAGCTCCTGGACCGCGCGCGCTACGACTTCGCCCGGCCCTGTGCCGCACTGCGCCCCTGGGTGGAGCGGTACTGGTCGGTCCGCTGGGACCTCGCGGCCGGCAAGACCTTCCCGGTCGCGACCCTCGACGATCCGTCGGTCAACCTCACCGTCGAACGCGGCGGCGCGCAGCGGGAGGGCACGGACACCACGGGCACCACGGGCACCACGGAGGGAGCGGGCGTCTGGATCACCGGACCGGTGACCCGGGGACGCTTCGACGTGCGCCTGACGGGCAGCGGCAGCGTGGTGGGCGTGAAGTTCGCGCTCGGCGGGACGCGCGCGTTCTCGACGCAGGACCTGCGTGCACTGCGCGATCGCACCATCCCCGCCCGGCAGTGGTTCGGCGGGGCCGCCGTGCAGCTGGTGGCTGAGGAGCGGACGGGTGCGCTGCCCGAGGACGCGGTGTCCGCGGCGCCGCGGCTGGACGCCTGGCTCCTCGAGCGCGGGCCGACGGAGCCGCCCGACGCCCCGATGCTGCGTCGCCTCCTGCAGATCATCGACGAGTCGCCGACGCACTCGCTCGCCGACCTGGAGCGTCGAAGCGGCGTCCCGGCCCGCACGCTCCAGCGGCTCTTCGACCGAGGGCTCGGGGTGGGCGTGAAGCGGATGCTCGTGAGGGCCCGGGTGATCGACGCGACGGCCGCGCTCGATCGCGGCGACCCGCGCTCGTTGAGCGACATCGCCTCCGCTCTGGGGTGGTTCGACCAGTCGCACTTCATCCGCGACTTCCGGGCCATCACCGGCGAGACCCCTGCCCGCTACGCCCGTCGGGCCTCTGGCTGATCAGACGCTCCGCGCCGACCAGGGAGTGCCCGGGCGGGGCGATTCGGCGGCCAGGGTCGGTCAGCGGACGGCGGCGGGCCGACTCTCCTCGACCCTGGGCTCGGTCTCGGTCTCGGCCTCGGCCGCGCCGGCGCTGTGCTCCTCCGCGGCCGGCTCGAGGACCCGGTCCGGGCGCGAGTAGACGTTCAGACGCGGGCCGCGCACGAATCCCGCGAGGGTCAGGCCGGACTCGACGGCGAGCTCGACCGCGAGGGACGAGGGGGCGGAGACCGCGGAGAGCACGGGGATCCCGGCCATCACCGCCTTCTGCACCAGTTCGAAGCTCGCGCGGCCCGAGACCTGCAGGATCGTGCCCCGCGCAGGCAGGCGGTCGTTCTGCGCCGCCCAGCCCACGACCTTGTCGACGGCGTTGTGCCGCCCGACGTCCTCGCGCAGCACCAGCAGCTCGCCGCTCGCGGCGTCGAACAGTCCCGCCGCGTGCAGCCCGCCGGTCTTGTCGAAGACGTCCTGGTGCTCGCGCAGCGTGTCGGGCAGGGAGGCGATGAGCTCGGGGGCGATGCGCAGCTCGTCGTCGGCCACGCCGAAGGCGGAGACCGTGCGGACGGCGTCGATGCTCGCCTTCCCGCACACCCCGCACGAGCTGGTCGTATAGAAGTTCCGCTCGGTCGACCGGGAGGGCGGCGGCACGTGCGGGGCGAGCGTCACGTCGAGCACGTTGTACGTGTTCAGCTCGCCGCCCGTGCCGGGGCCGCCGCAGTGGATCGCCTGCACCACGTCCCGCGGGCCCTGGATGATCCCCTCCGAGAGGAAGAAGCCCGTCGCGAGCTCGACATCGTGGCCGGGCGTGCGCATCGTGACCGCGACCGGGCGACCGTTCGCGCGGATCTCGAGCGGCTCCTCGACCGCGAGCGTGTCGGGCCTGCGCGTGCTGCCGTACCCGAGGCGGATGCGGGTGATCGGACGGCTGGAGGTGATGCGACCCATGCCGCTCAGGGTACGCCGGGGGCTTGCTGCGGCAGGGACGGCCGAGGTCAGCGGGCGGCCTCGTCCTGACGGCGGTCCTGGACGAGGCGCAGAGAGCTCGGGGCCAAGCGGAGCCGGGAGCCGACGACGGGCAGACCGCCGCCGGTGGCCCGAGCGGCGGCCTCCGGGGAGACCTGGGCGATGAGGCCGTTCTCGGCCTCGATGCGGACGCGTCCCGCGCTCGCCTGCACCCCGATGACCTGACCGACCACGCCTGCTCGCCCTCGATGGTCATCGAGCGGCAGCAGATCGACGTCCTCCGGCGCCGCGATGCCCAGAGCGCTCTCTCCCCGTCGCGGCGGGGCGTCGGGATCGGGCACGCCGGGCAGCAGAGCGTCGCCCAC
The DNA here is from genome assembly GCF_016623465.1 of Brachybacterium halotolerans. Classification (GTDB taxonomy): domain Bacteria; phylum Actinomycetota; class Actinomycetes; order Actinomycetales; family Dermabacteraceae; genus Brachybacterium; species Brachybacterium halotolerans. The sequence continues at coordinate 522,988 of NZ_JAEDAJ010000001.1, read as the reverse complement.
GCGGAGGACCGGGCGCGCCGCGCCGTCGGCCCCGGGCGCGCACATGCCCTCGATGACGCCGAAGCCCGCGAGGCGCGCGCCGAAGCGGCTGCGCGGGGTCGTCGCGATCTGCTCGGGGGCGGTGCGCTCGCGGATCGTGCCCGACTCGAGCACCACGCAGCGGTCGGCCAGGTCCCAGGCATCGCTGAGCTGGTGGGTGACCAGCAGCGCGGTGGTGCCGGTGCGGGCGAGCTCGCGCGTGAGGAGCCCGCGCACGCGCGGCGTGGACTCGGCATCGAGGGCCGCGAACGGCTCGTCGAGCAGGATCACCGAGGGACCGGCGGCGAAGGCCCGCGCGAGGGCCACCCGCTGCTGCTGGCCGCCGGAGAGGCGGTGAGGGCGCTGGGCCGCGCGGTCGGCGAGACCCACCCGCTCGAGCCAGTCCAGGGCGAGCGCGCGGGCTTGGCGCCGACCCATGCCGCGCGCCCGCGGGCCGAAGGCGACGTTCGCGACCAGATCCAGGTGGGGGAACAGCAGCGGACGCTGCTCGAGCAGGGTGATGCCGCGCCGATGCGTGGGCACGCTGCGGCGACCGGGGGCATCGAGCACGCGCTCCCGGGCCTGCTCGCCGCCCCCGGTGACGGCGATGCGTCCCTCGGCGAGCGGGACGGCGCCGGCGAGGGCGCCGAGGATCGTGGACTTCCCGGCCCCGTTCGGACCGAGAAGGGCCAGGCGGCCGCCCGGGGGCACCTCGAGGCGGGCGCACACGTCGAAGCTCTCGCGGCGGACGACGAGATCGGCGGCGAGGCCCGCGCCCGTCGGCCGCTCCGATCCCGCGCTCACCGCACGGCCTCCTCGCGCCAGGAGCGCAGGCCGGCGACGATCACCACGGCGCTCACCAGCAGCAGCAGGGACAGCGCGAGGGCGGAGTCCTGGCTCACGCCGACCCCGTTGTAGGCCGTGTAGATCGCGAGGGGCATGGTGCGGGTGACGCCCTCGGAGTTGCCCGCGAACAGGGCGGTCGCGCCGAACTCGCCCATGGCGCGCGCGAAGGCGAGCACGGTCCCCGCGACGAGGCCCGGCGTCACCAGCGGAAGGGTGACGCGGGTGAGCACGCGCCAGCGGCTCGCGCCGAGGGAAGCGGCCACCCGCTCATGTCCCTGCCCGGAGGTGCGGAGCACCCCCTCGAGCGTGATGACGAGGAACGGCATGGCCACGAAGGTCTGGGCGACCACCACGCCCGCCGTCGTATACGGCAGGGAGAAGCCGGTGGCCTCGAAGACGGGCTTGCCGATCACGCCCGAGCGGCCCAGCAGGGACAGCAGGGCGAGACCTCCCACCATCGGCGGCAGCACGAGCGGCACCATCACGGCCGCCCGCAGCACCGCGGCCGTGCGGGAGGATGCGCGGGCGATGAGGAGCGCGAGGGGGAAGCCCAGGACCAGGCACGCGATCGTCGAGCAGAAGGCGGTGAGCAGCGAGAGCCAGAGCGCCGTCACCGTCGAGGGGGCGACCAGGTCCTCGCCGAGGGTGGACCAGTGCACCCGGGTGAGCATCCCGGCCAGCGGCAGCACCAGCACGGCGAGGCCCACCAGGGCGAAGGTCCGCAGCCAGGCGGGAGGTCTCACGGCGCGCCGAAGCCCGCCTCGTCGAGCACCTTCTGGCCGTCGTCGGAGAGCAGGTAGTCCTCGAAGGCCTGCGCGCCCTCGGGGTCCTTGGACGTGGTGCTGACCGCCACCGGGTACTTGTTCACGGCTTCGTCGGACTCGGGGAAGTCGACGCCCTCGAGCTTGTCGCCGGCGGCGGTGACGTCCGTGGTGTAGACCAGGCCCGCATCCGCCTCGCCCTCCGCGACGCGGTTGACGACGCTGGTCACGTTGGTCTCCTCGCTCACCGGCTTCAGCGTCACGCCGGTGGCGTCCTCGATCTTGTCGGTGGCCTGGCCGCAGGGGACCTCGGAGGCGCAGGTGACCACGGAGACGCCCGACGTCGTGAGGTCCTCGAAGGTCTTGATGCCCTTGGGATTCCCGGGGGCCACGGCGATCTCCAGCGTGTTGGTCGCGAAGATCTTCGAGTCGTCGGTGATGCCGGCCTCGGTGACGGGCTCGAGGCTCTTCTCAGAGGCGAAGGCGAGCACGTCGACGTCCGCACCGTCGATCGCCTGGGTGGCGAGCGCCTGCGAGCCGTCGTACACGATCGGCTTCACCTCGTACTCGGGGTGCGCCTTCGTGAAGTCCTCGGCGACGGTGTCCAAGGGCCCCTGCAGCGAGGCGGCCGCGAAGATCGTGATGGTCTTCGTCGAGCCGTCACCGGAGTCCGAGGCCGCGGAGTCCGAGGACCCCGAGCCCGAGCACCCGGCGAGGGCGAAGGCGGAGACGGCGAGCAGCGCACCGGCGCTGCGCAGGCGGGCGGTGGTCGACAGGGACATCAGGTGATCCTTCGATGCGACGGGAGGGGATGGCGGGACGGGAGAGTGGGGGAGAGGCGGACGCGAGAGGCCGGCGGGCGGAGCCGGGTCAGGGCGTCTCGACGATGACGGTGGTCGCCTTGACGACGGCCGTGGCCAGGGAGCCGACCTCGAGCTCGAGCTCGCGGACGGCCTCGGTGGACATCAGCGAGACCACGCGGTGCGGACCGCACTGCATCTGGACCTGGGACATCACCCGGTCGCTGACGATGCCGGTCACGAGGCCCACGAAGCGGTTGCGGGCGCTCGATCCGCGCTGCACGGGATCGCCGGGGCCGCCCGCGGAGGCCTCGAGGTGCGCGGCGAGCTCGCTGCCCTCCAGCACGGCCCGGCCCGAGGCGTCGGCCGAGGCGGTGAGCGCCCCGTTGTCGATCCAGCGCCGCACGGTGTCATCGCTGACGCCGAGAAGCGCGGCGGCCTCGCTCACGCGGAAGGTGGTCATGCGCTCCAGTACACCACGGACCCGCAGGTGCGGCGGAATCCATGCAAGCGGGCCGCGGATGCGGGTGTTCCCGCGCGGGCGGGACCGGTGCCGACGACTCCCACGAGTCGGCCGGGCTCGGATCCCGCGGACTCGGCCCCCGCCGTCGGGGACCGGTCCGCGACTAGCATGGAGAGCATGCTGACCTCGACCACGACCCGCCGGATCCAGCGCGCAGGGGCGAGGGCATGATCCCCTGGCAGGACCATCGTGCCCGCCTTCTTGCGGCGGTGCGCAGGCTCGATCCGGTGGAGCTGCCGCTCGCCGAGGCCCGCGGCGCCGTGCTCACCGAGGACGTCCGCACCGCGCATCCGGTGCCGCTGTTCGACAACTCCGCCATGGACGGATTCGCCGTCCATGGCACCGAGGCGCGCGTCGACGCGCGCCTGCGTGTGGTGGGCGACGTGCCCGCCGGTGCCGCGGAGGACCCGCCTCTCGGCCCCGGTGAGGCGGTGCGGATCATGACCGGCGCACCGATCCCGACGAGCGCCGATGCGGTCGTGCCGATCGAGAAGGTCCGGATCGATCCGACGGGCGGAGCGCCGACGGAGGCCGACGGGCTCCCCGCCTGGATCGAGATCCTCGAGGAGCCGAGGCCCGGCGCGCACATCCGCCGACGCGGCGAGGACACTCCCGAGGGCGAGGTCGCCGTGCCCGGCGGGGTCGAGCTCACGCCCTGGCGCCTGGCCGCGGCGGCGTCGGCCGGCCACGGCCGCGTGAGCGTGGTCCGCCGGCCGCGCGTCGCGGTCGTCTCGACCGGGTCCGAGCTGGTGCCCGCCGGGCAGGAGCTGCGGCGCGGACAGATCCCCGAGTCGAACGCGGTGCTGCTCGCCGCGGGCCTCGCGGCCGACGGGCTCGAGATCGCGGACGTCTCCTGGTTCCGCGACGAGGACGGCGAGAACCTCGCCCGGCACGTCCGCGAGCTCGCGGCGCAGGACCTCGCCGACGCCGTCGTGGTCAGCGGCGGCGCGAGCGTGGGCGCCTTCGACGTCGCCAAGCACGCGCTCTCGCCGCTCGGCGTGCACTTCGAGAAGGTCGCGATCCAGCCCGGCAAGCCGCAGGGGTTCGGCGTCGTGGACGACCGGCTCCCCGTCTTCTGCCTCCCCGGCAATCCGGTCGCGGTCGCCGTCTGCTACGAGCTGTTCGTCCGGCCCGCGCTGCGCACGATGGCAGGTCACGGGGACCTCTTCCGGCCCACGGTCCTGCGCCGGGCGCGCGCGGCATGGAAGTGCCCCGTGGGCCGTGCCCAGGCGTTGCCCGCGGTCATGGACGAGCGGACCGTCGCGCCCGCGAGCGCGGGCGGCAGCGGGTCCCATCTGGTGGTCTCCCTTGCCCAGGCGCACGACCTCGCGATCGTCCCCGCGGACGTCGACAGGGTCCAGGAGGGCGACGAGATCGAGGTGATGGTGCTGTCATGAGCGAGAACCCCCAGCCCTTCACCCACCTCGACGGCGATGGCCGGGCGCGCATGGTCGACGTCACCGAGAAGACGCCGACGGTGCGCAGCGCGACCGCACGCGGCAAGGTGCTGTGCACCCCGGAGATCGTCGCCGCGCTGCGCGATCGGACGGTCCCCAAGGGGGACGTGCTCGCCGTGGCCCGCATCGCCGGCATCCAGGGCGCCAAGCGCACCCCGGAGCTGCTGCCCCTCGCGCACGTGATCGGCGTGCACGGGGCGGTGCTCGATGCCGAGATCGAGGACGACGGCGTCGAGCTGCGCGCCACCGTGCGCACCGCCGACCGCACGGGCGTGGAGATGGAGGCGCTGACCGCCGTCTCGATCGCCGCTCTCGCGGTGGTCGACATGGTCAAGGGCCTGGACAAGTCCGTGGCGGTCGAGCGCATCGAGCTGGTCGAGAAGACCGGCGGCAAGAGCGGCACCTGGCGCCGCACCGCACACGATTGAGGAGAACCCATGCCCCGCAGCATCCCGCCCGAGCTCGAGCCCTGGATCGAGCAGCTCGCACCCGCCCTCGGACTCACGGCCGAGGAGGTTCCGACGAACCTGCTGCTGGGTCTCACCGGTCAGGTCGCCCATGGAGTGACCCGTCCGGCGGCCCCCGTGACCACGTACCTCATGGGGCTCGCGGTCGCCGCGGGCATCGATCCGCGGGAGGCGACGCGCGTGGTGAAGCACGAACTCGCCGTCTGGGAGGAGGCGCACCCGCAGGAGGACGACGCCTGAGCGATCCGCTCGGGGTGCGTTCCGGTCCGGCTCCAGTGCTCCCGCCCGGTCAGCCGCCGATGGCGGACATCGGGCGGTCGGGCTGCAGGAAGCCGGGGTCGTCGATCCCGTGACCGGGACGCTTGGCGCCGATGCTCGCGCGGATCATCCGGGCCACGTCCTCGTCGGAGCCGCCCGAGCGCAGCAGGGAGAGAAGATCCGACTCCTCGCGCGCGAACAGGCAGTTGCGCAGCTGACCGTCGGCCGTCAGCCGGACCCGGTCGCACGCCCCGCAGAACGGCGCGGTGACCGAGGCGATCACGCCCACGGTCGCATCGGTGCCGCGCACACGGAACACCTCGGCGGGGCTCGAGCCCCGGTCGCCGACGGGCTCGAGGTCGAACTCGGCGGAGAGCTTCGCGAGGATCTCGGCGCCGTCGACCATCGTGTGCCGCGACCAGACGTGGCCGGCGTCCAGCGGCATCTGCTCGATGAAGCGCAGCTCGGCCTCGTGATCGATCGCGAAGCGCAGCAGATCGCAGAACTCATCGTCGTTCACACCGCGCATGGCGACCGCGTTGATCTTCAGCGGACGCAGCCCGGACGCGCGGGCGGCGGCGATCCCTGCCTGCACGGCGGAGAAGCGCTCGCGACGGGTCAGCTTCGTGAAGCGCTCGGGGTCCACGGTGTCCAGGCTGATGTTCAGGCGCGAGAGGCCCGCGGCCTCGAGGTCCTCCATGACGCGGTCCAGACGGATCGCGTTGGTGGTCATGGAGATGTCGAGCGGCCCCTCGGGCCCCTCGATCGCGTGCAGGCGCCGCACCACGTCGACGATGTCGGGGCGCAGCAGCGGCTCTCCGCCGGTCAGCCGCACCTCGACGATGCCGACGCGGGCGAGGACGCGCGCGACGCGCTCGATCTCGTCCGTGGTCAGCACGTTCTCCTTCGCGAGCCACGGCAGGCCCTCGGCGGGCATGCAGTAGGTGCAGCGCAGGTTGCACTTGTCCGTGAGGGAGATGCGCAGGTCGCGGTGGACGCGTCCGAAGCTGTCGACGAGCGGGCCGTCCCAGACGTCCTCGGAGGACCTCGCGGCGGACGACGCGTCGGCGGGGCGGGTGGGGTCGTCGGGGTCTGCACCGGGCGACGACGGAGCCTGCGCCGTGCGCACCCGGACCGTCGGCGTGGGGAGGGCGACGGCGGTGGGCCTCGGCGCAGCGGCGGGAGCGGGCGGGTCAGCGCTCGGACGTCCGGGGTGATACGCGGTGGTCATGCGCTCAACCCGGTCTCGGCGAGGCTCCCCAGCCCTACCCACTCGGCGGTCCCGTCGGCCTCGACCTGGCGCTTCCACACCGGCAGCTCGGCCTTCACGCGCTCGACGACCTCGCGGGCCACGTCGAACGCGTCGGCGCGGTGCACGCTCGAGACGGCGGCGACGATCGCGACACCGCCCACCTCGAGCGATCCCGTCCGGTGGGACACGGCGATGCGCACGTCCTCGCTGTCGCAGCGCGCCGCGATCTCGCCGAGCAGCCGCTCGGCCTCGGGGTGCGCGGAGTAGTCCAGGCGCACCACCGTCCCGGTGGCCTCGGGATCGTTGTCGCGGACGGTGCCGATGAAGGCGGCGGTCGCGCCGACCTCCGGGTGGGAGACGGCGTCGAGGTGCGCGGCGACGTCCAGAGGGGCGGCGGTCACTGCTGTCATGACGATCATGTGTGGTCACCTCCGCGGACCTGGTCGGCCACATGGGCTGCGACCGAGAGGATCACGGGCATGCCGTCCTGCACGGCCCCGGGGGAGCCGGCGAGGTTCACCACGAGCGTGCGGCCGCGCAGACCGGCAACGCCGCGCGAGAGCGTCGAGGCGGGGAGGCGGTCGGCGACGACGGCGCGCAGGCGCTCGGCGATCCCGGGGATCGGTCGATCCAGCAGCGGGCCGGTCGCCTCCGGGGTGACATCGCGAGGACCCAGGCCCGTGCCGCCCGTGGTGACCACGAGCGCGACGCCGGCGTCGACCGCGGCGAGGATCGCACCGGCGATCGCGTCCCTGTCATCCGGGACGACGACGCCCTCGACCTCCCATCCGGCCTCCTCGAGCAGACGGGTGCCGAGGGGACCCGAGAGGTCCTCCCTGGTGCCCTCCGCCGAGCGGTCGGACACGGTGATCATCGTGGCTGACCTGTCCGGATTCTCCATGCCTCCACTGTAGTCGCGCACCGTGCGCAGGGGCAGGACGAGACGGGTGAGGTGCGGCGCGGCACCGAGGGGAGGGGTGCCGGGGCTGGTCAGCGCTGAGCCCGCCAGCCCCGAGCGGATCAGCTCGCGGGGGTTAAGCACCGAGCGGATCAGCCGACGGTGGATCAGCGGACGACGGAGGAGCGCCCATCGGCCCCGCCGAGCCGCGAGGCTCGAGGACATGACACAGAGAACAGTCCCGAGCACGGTCCCCGTCGGCCCCCGCGCCGACGCCCACCGGTCGTCCGGACCGCGCGCCGGATCCGACGACCCTGACCCGAACACGACGACCGCTCCGCCCGCACTCGCGGACCGCACCGCGACGGGGCTCCTGCACCAGCGGATCCTGCTGCTGGACCGGGAGCTCGAGCAGGACAACGGCGCCCAGCTGTGCGCGCAGCTCGTGCTGCTCGCCGCCGAGGACCCGAGCCGCGACATCACCCTGCTCATCAACTCGCCCGGCGGGCTGGTGCCCGCGATGCTCGCGATCGGCGACCTCATGGACGTGATCCCATGCGATGTGCGCACGGTGGCCCTCGGCATGGCCTACAGCGCGGGGCAGTACCTGCTCACCCACGGCGCGCCCGGCAAACGGTTCATCCTCACTCACGGCCGCGTCCTCATGCACCAGGGGTCGGCCGGGTTCGGCGGCAGTGCGGCAGACATCGAGCTCCAGGCCGAGGATCTGCGGAGGGGGCGCGACCTGCTCATCGACATCACCGCAGAGCGCACCGGGCAGTCGCGCTAGCAGGTCGCCCGGGACTCCGAGCGCGACCGCATCTGGGAGGCGCCCGACGCCGTCGAGTACGGCTTCTGCGACCACGTGGTGGAGTCCCTCGACCAGATCCTGCCGTTCGGCGAGCGACGCATGGCCGGCGCCCGCGCCGGGATCCGGGCAGGGATCCGGACGGGAGGCGCGTCGTGAGCAGTTATACGATCCCGTCCGTCATCGAGCGCACCAGCCACGGCGCCGAGCGCAGCGCGGACGTCTTCTCGCGCCTGCTCAGCGATCGCATCGTCTACCTGGGCACGCCCGTGGACGACGGGGTCGCCAACACCGTGATCGCGCAGATCCTGCATCTGGAGAACGACGCCCCGGACCGCCCGATCCAGCTCTACCTGAACTCCGAGGGCGGGGACGCGCAGGCCGTCCTCGCGATTCACGACGCGCTCGAGTACGTGCGCAGCGACGTCGCCGTGACCTGCGTGGGGCAGGTCGTCGCGGCGCCCGTGGTGCTGCTCGCCGCGGGAACACCCGGCATGCGCGCGGTGCTCCCGCACGCTCGCGTGGTGCTGCACCCCCTCGAGGCGAGCGGCCGCGGAGCCGTTCCCGATCTGATCCTCGCCACGCAGGAGGTCGAGCGCGTGCGCCGGGAGCTCGAGTCCGTGATCGCCGAGCACAGCGCGAAGGACCTCGCCACCGTCCGCGCCGACCTCGAGCGCGAGCGCGTGCTCGATGCGCAGGCCGCCGTGGACTACGGCCTCGCGGACAGGGTGCTGCGGAGGCGGTGAGGCCGGGCCGTTCCGGACGTTTCAGTGCGTTTCTGGCCGTCGTCGGAGTTTGACTGCTGCGCAACGGTCGTTATGAGGCCCCATAGCGACCGTTGCGCAGCACTGTCGGCGCGCTGACGACGATTCCCCAGTGCGGTCGGCGTCGTACCGGCGGGTGCACCGGGCAGGCCCGCCCCGCGCTGCGGCCTCTGAGGCCGCTGCTGCTGAACCCGGAGACCTCACCGGGATCTGACACATGGGGCCGATGTGACGTTCCCGCGGGAACGTCTGCGACAGACCGTGGGACAAAGATGGGGTTCTCAGAACGGGGACGGGATCACGGGCCGGGTTGAACGCTGCACGGTGCCCGGCGACAGGAGAAGGCAGGGGCCCGCACTGAGCACGGATGGCGCACTGAGCACGGACGCTGCGCAGCGGGAGGCGCCTGCGGTCAGACGAGCTTCGTCAGGCGGCGCTGAGCATCGGTTCGCGTGCTGCGGAAGACGAGAGACCATGGCTGACCGGGAGCCCAGGGGTCTGCGGGAGAACCTCATCGCGACCGCGGGCAGTGAGGTCCAGAACGACTCCCTGGCGCGCGGCTCCCGGATGCGCGGCCGTCTGACGCGCCTCGCGCTGATCCTCACCGTTGCGCGGGACGGCTGCCTGGTGGACCCGTCGGCCGATGTCGAAGACGCTGATCCCGAGCGCGCCGGTGATCGCCGCGAGCACTTCGCTCGACGGATCCTTGCGGCCGCGTTCGACGTCCGAGACGTGCTGCATGCTCACGCCGCTCGCCTCGGCGAGGCGCGCGAGGGTCAGTCCCTGTTGGCGCCGCTCCTCGCGCAGCGCCGCACCGACGAGCTCACGCAGCAGAGGTTCGGTGGCATCCATGCTCGGAGCCTACGGCGCGGAGCGGCTGGGCGCGCATGCCTCTGCTGTGAGCGGAAGAGGGGAGAGGTCTGGCGGAGAATTCGCTCGCCGCTGCGGGTCTGCGGGATCTAGCATCCCTCGCATGTTCTCCCTCTGAGCGCCTGCACGTCACTGCCCCTCGACTCAGGGAGGACCATGTCCGAGAACGACACCCCCGCACGTACTTCACACCGGGACATCCACTCGAAATCCGCACAGGCCGTGTCCCACTCCGCGTCCGCGGTCCGGCCGTACGAACTCCATGATGAGCCCAGCTGGCTGCGCTGCCGCGTGCTCGCCTTCCTAGACACCTGCTACTACGACGACGTCTGGCAGGAGCGCCCCGCGGATCCATCGATCCAGCTCGTCGCCGCCGTGCCCGCGAACAACGGGGAGGGTGGAGACGAGATCGTCGGCATCCTCGACGTCGAGGTCGACGGTGAACTCGCCACCATCGACACCATCGCCGTGCACCCCGACCACCGCCGGGAGGGCATCGCCGACGCGCTGCTGGAAGTGGGACTCCGGCGACTTCCCACGAACGTCTCACTGCTGGATGCCTGGACCCGGGAGGACGAGCCCGCACACGCCTGGTACCGGGCGAACGGCTTCTCGGAATCGGATCATTACCTGCATGTCTACAAGGGGTGGCGCGAATCGGCCGACGGGTGGACGGCCCCACCTCCGCTGGGATGCCCGGTGATGGCGTTCTGCCACGCGGACCTGGCCGACGAGGCGGAGGCTCGCGCCCGCTTCGCACGCGTCTACGTGTGCCGGCGATTCAGCAGGCCCGTCGTGCCCGCCGCACCTACCCTGCAGGGGTGAGCGAGCAGGGGACACGGGAGGCGTATGCCGCGCGCGCCGAGGAGTACGCGCAGGTGCTCGGGTCGGTCGAGCAGATGGCGGGTACGGACCGTCGTCACATCGAGGACTGGGCACAGCGGGCAGGCGCGGCTGGCACGGCCGACGAGGCGGGCATCGTCGATGACGGCGGGGGCGGACTGGTCCTCGACCTGGGCTGCGGGCCCGGCCACTGGACCGCGCACCTGGCCGCGCAGGGACATCACGTGCTCGGCATCGACCCGGTGCCGGCGTTCGTCGATCACGCGCGCACTGTGCACCCCGGCGTCGAGTACCGGCTGGGTGACGTGCTCGCCCCGGGTGTCGAGGACGACTCGTGCGCGGGAGTTCTCGCCTGGTACTGCCTGATCCATCTCCCGCCCGAGCGGATGCAGGAGGCCCTTGCGTCCATCGGGCGGGTGCTGCGCCCCGGCGGTGCCCTGCTGCTCGGCTTCTTCGACGGGCCTCGGATCGAACCTTTCGACCACGCGATCACGACCGCGCACTTCTGGCCCGTGGCCGAGCTCGAGAGGCTTCTGAAGGACGTCGGATTCGCGGTGTCCGCGGTCGAGCAGCGCACCGATCCCGGCGCGAGGCCGCACGGGTCGATCGAGGCGCGGTGGACGCCGACGGCGGATTCGGGTGACCGCGCTCGGGTCAAGACTCAGGACTCGGAGGGGTGAGAGGCTGATGCGCACACTGGCCCCTGCCCTGCACGTCCTCGGTCTCGTTGCATCGGCCGGTGCACTGCTGGTGATGCTCTTGCCGACATGGTGGATCTCTTGGGTGAGTGAGGATCCATCCAGGATCACTTTCTCCCAGGAGCGCTGGGTCAGCCCCTCCGTGTTCGGCTACGGCAATGTTCTGGCGCCGCTGGCCGTCCTCGCGACGGCCGTCGCGCTCATCTCCGCATCGTTCGTCGTGGTCCGCGATGCGTGGGACCTTCTTGCACGCAGTGACAGCAGTGAGTCCGAAAGGTCGACTCAGGAGGGACCATCGGGGGATGAGAAGGCCTCGGTCGTCTGCGCGATCACATCCGTGCTTGCGCTCCTCGCCGCGATCTCTGGGGGCGTGGTGTTCGGCGGCCTCGTGGGTGTCGCGGTCTTCGCCCCGATCGCCTCCTCCGTGGCTGCGGCGAGTGCCCTCGGCGCCGTGCGCATCGTTCGTCGGTGCTCCGGCCACTCGGTATGACGACCACCCCAGCACAGCGCCTCAAGTGCGTTGCGTCCCCAGCACCGCCAGCAGCTCGAGCTTGCTCGCGTCCTCCGTGTGCGGGGGAGCGGTGAGCACCAGCAGGACCTGGGTCTCGTCCTCCGTGAACAGCGCCTGGCAGTCCACCTCGATCTCGCCGACCTCCGGGTGGATCACGACCTTGTGGTCCTCGAAGCGCCGCGCCACGATCTGGGCGTCCCAGAGCTGGGCGAACTCCTCGCTGCGGGCATGCAGGAGCCGCGCCAGCTCACCCGCCCGCGAGCGCGGGCCCATCGCGCCGTAGGCGGCGCGGAGGGTCGCGACCTGCGCGCGGCTCTGCCGGGCGTGATCGGACGGCGGGTACATGCCCCGGCAGGTCTCGGGATGGGCGAACCACTGGAAGATCGCGCTGCGCTCCCATCCCTCCAGCAGGGAGGCGTCGCCGAAGAGTGCGCGCGCTGGCTCGTTCTGGACGAGCGGCTCGGCGAGGTTCGAGATGATCATCGCCGGCACGTCGGGGAGCCGGTCGAGCACCCTCAGCAGCCCCGGCGCGACATGGGAGTGCGCGATCGACCGGTCCGGGGCGCTGTGCCCGGCGACGCGGAACAGGTAGTCCCGCTCGTCGGCCGTGAGCCGCAGGGCGCGGGCGAGCGAGGCCAGCATCGCGGTCGACGGCTGGGGGCCGCGCCTCTGTTCGAGCCGGGTCACGTAGTCGACGGACATCGTCGCCAGCTGCGCCACCTCCTCCCGTCGGAGCCCCGGTGTGCGCCGGCGGGTGCCGGCGGGCAGGCCCACGTCGGCCGGCGAGATGGCCTCACGGCGGGCGACGAGGAAGCCCGCGAGCGCTTCCCGGTCCATCCCTGTCCGCGCCTCGCCGGTCCGCGCCTCGCCGGCGCGCGATTCGCCCGTGCGCTTTACGCGCGTGCGCGCTTCGTCTGCGACGGGTGCCTCGTCGGCCCCTGTGCTCGCTGGATCCATGCCCCGAGTATCCCGTCAGCGCGCTCGCGCAACCAGGGATCGCGGATCCCCCGATGCACCGGCCCTGGTGCGCGGCCCGGACGCGGCGAAGACTGCCCGCCATGGAACTCACCGGACACACGATCTTCATCCCCGGCGCGACCAGCGGCATCGGTCTCGCCCTCGCCCTGCGCCTCCAGGAGCGCGGCAGCACCGTCATCATCGGCGGCCGACGCACCGAGCGGCTCGCCGAGCTCGCCGCCCAGCACCCCGGTCTCGGCACCGTGGCCCTGGACGTGACCGACGCGCGGAGCATCGAGTCGGCCGCCCGCACCGTGCGCGCCGAGCACCCGGATCTCGACACCCTCATCGCGATGGCAGGGATCATGCGCGCGGAGGACTGGACGACGTCCGAGGGTCTGCTCGAGACCGCCGAGGCCACCGTCACCACCAACGTACTGGGACCAATCCGACTCATCTCCGCCTTCCTGGACCACTTCGTCTCCCGCGGGGACGCGACGATCATGACGGTCTCCTCCGGGCTCGCCTTCACCCCGCTCGCCGCGACCCCCACCTACAACGCGACCAAAGCCGCGATCCACATGCTCAGCGAGTCGATCCGCCTGCAGCTCGCGGGGACCGGCGTGCGCGTGCTGGAGCTCGAGCCGCCGGCCGTGCGCACCGACCTCATGCCCGGGCACGCCGAGAACGAGATGGCGATGCCGCTCGACGCCTTCGCCGACGAGGTCATGGAGATTTTCGCGGCAGGGGATGCGTCCTCCCTGCGCGAGATCCAGGTGGAGGCCGTGAAGGTGCTGCGCTATGCCGAGGTGCGCGGGGACTATCCGCAGGTGGTCGAGATGCTCAACGCCCGCGACCCCCACGGGAAGCCCTGAGCGCCCGAGCATCGGGTCCTCCGGCCATCCGGCCACCCGGCCGTCGGCCCGCCCTCACGTGCGTACCCTGGCGCGGTGACCACCACGCTCGCAGACCTCGACTGGCCGCTCCGCACGGAGCGCCTCACGCTGCGCCGCGCCCGCGCCGAGGACGCCGAGGCGATCTGGCCCTGGTACGGCAGGCCGGAGGTCCACGAATGGACCTACGGCCTGCCGGCCTCGCGCGCCGCGCACATCGAGACCTGGGAGCAGTCGCTCGCGGCCCGGATCGTCGGGGAGCTCGACGGCCGGGTCATCGCCGTGGGCGGCGTCATGGTCCAGGACGCCTGGTCCCAGCGTCAGGCGATCGCCGCCGCCCACCGCAGCCAGGGCGAGCTGTCCTGGGTCCTCGACCCGGGCGTGCACGGCCAGGGGCTCGGCACCGAGTACGCGGCGGCGCTCCTGCGCATCGCCATCGCCGGGCTGGGACTGCACCGCGTGGAGGCCAGCTGCTTCGCGGCGAACGCGCCCTCGGCCCGGATCATGGAGAAGATCGGCCTGCGCTGCGAGGGCATCTTCCGCGGGGAGTCGCTGCACGCGACCCGCGGGTGGATGGACGGCATGACCTGGGCGATCCTCGAGGAGGAGTGGCACGCGCAGCACCCCGGCGAGGCGCCCGCCGGGCAGGCGCCGTCGGCCGATTAGGCTTCCTCCATGAGCACCATCGTCCTGCCGGGCTCCTTCGACCCGTTCACCCTCGGCCATCTGGACCTCGCCCGCCGGGCCGCGATGCTGTGCAGCCGGCTGATCATCGCGATCTCCCACAACCCCAACAAGAAGGGGATGCTGAGCCTCGAGGCGCGCCAGCAGGCGATCGACGAGACCATCCGCGCCGAGGGGCTCGACCCCAAGGTCACGAGCGCCGTGCTGCCGCGCGGACTGCTGGTCGACTTCTGCCGCGAGCACGGCGCACGGGCCGTGGTGCGCGGCATGCGCGGCCAGATCGACCTCGCCTACGAGGAGCCGATGGCGCGCATGAACCAGCATCTCGCGCACGTCGACACCGTCTTCCTGCTCACCGACGCCCGGTACTCCCACATCTCCTCGAGTCTCGTGCGCGAGGTCTCCCAGCTGGGCGGCCCGATCGACGACATGCTCCCCGAGGCCTCCCGCCGCGCCCTCGAGGCCGCGCTCGCCGAGCGCGAGGAGCCCACGGGATCGTCCGAGGCCTGATGCCCCGGGTCGGACCCGTCACCCGACCCGCGCGCCCCGAGCCGCGTCGGCGCTCGCGCTCGTATCCTGGGGCCGTGAACATTCGAGCCAGCATCCCCGCGCCCGACGATCTCGACCTCCGCTTCGACGTCGTCGACCTCATCGGCCGCCCGGGATCACACCGGCACGTGGACCGCACCGTCCAGGTGGCCGACCAGAAGGTCGGCAACCTCGCCCTCACCGTCCCCGCGGGCGAGTCGATCAGCCTCGACGCCGAGCTCGAGTCCGTGGTCGAGGGCATCTTCGTCAGCGGCACCGTCGAGGCCCGCGTCACCGGCGAGTGCTCCCGCTGCCTGGACCCGCTCGAGCGCGAGGTCGACGCCCGCATCGACGAGCTCTTCAGCTACCCCGAGAAGATCAAGGCCGATGAGGAGGACGACGTCCCCGCCCTCAGCGGCGACGACGTGGACCTCGGCCCCCTCGTGCACGACGTCATCGCGCTCGAGGCCGAGGAGCGCCCTCTGTGCAAGCCCTCGTGCATGGGTCTGTGCGCCCAGTGCGGCGCGCGCCTCGAGGACGATCCCGAGCACCACCACGACGTGATCGACCCGCGCTGGGCTGCCCTGAGCGGCCTGCTCGGCGGGGAGGGGCAGTCGGCCGACGCGGGCGACTCCGAGCGCGCCGGGGCCGACGACGATCCTGACGACGGCGCGCCCGTCGACGAGGAGCGCTGATGGCCCGCTCACGGCGGTCCACCGAGGCGAGGGATCCCCAGGAGCTTCTCGCGACGCTGCCCCTGTTCCCCGACCAGGCGCGTCAGCTCACGGAGTCCGGGCTGCTCGATCTCGCGCTCACGCACCGCTCGTACTCCTACGAGCACGAGCAGATCCCGCACAACGAGCGCCTCGAGTTCCTGGGCGACGCCGTGCTGCAGCTCGCGACCACGGAGGAGCTCTACACCGTGCATCCGACGCTGCCCGAGGGTGACCTCGCCAAGCGCCGAGCGGCCACGGTCAACACGCGCGCCCTCGCGCTCATCGGCCGACGCATCGAGCTGGGCCAGTACGTCAAGCTCGGCCGCGGCGAGGACCTCTCGGGCGGCCGCGACAAGGCCTCGATCCTCGCCGACACCATGGAGGCGCTGATCGGCGCCGTGCACCTCTCCTGCGGACAGGACGTCTCCCGCAGGTACGTGCTCGAGCTGCTGCGACCGCTGCTCGAGAGCGACGAGATCCTCGAGGCCGGGTACGACTTCAAGACCCGCCTGCAGGAGATCGCCGCCGAGACCGGCACCGTCCCCGTCTACGAGATCACGGGCACCGGCCCCGAGCACGCGAAGACCTATACCGCGACCGCGACCATCGCCGGCATCGTCACCGCGAGCGGCGAGGGCGCCTCGAAGAAGGACGCCGAGCTCGCCGCCGCCCAGCACGCCGTGCGCAGCCTCCTCGAGGCCCGCGGCGAGTCCGTGCTCCCGCGCGGCTGACCCGGAGCCCGCCCATGCCGGAGCTGCCCGAGGTCGAGGTGGTCCGCCGCGGCCTCGCCCCGCATGTCGACGGCCGTGTGATCACCCGCGTCGACGTCCACGAGCCGCGATCCCTGCGCCGCCAGATCGGCGGGCCGGACGCGTTCGTGCACGCCGTCACCGGTGCCCGCGTCGCCCGGCTCGAGCGGCGCGGGAAGTTCCTGTGGTGGCGCCTGCAGGACGAGCGCGGCGACGAGCTCGGCGAGGCGCTCATGACGCACCTGGGCATGAGCGGCCAGATGCGCGTGCGCGGCGGAGCGGCAGACGTCGAGGCGGGTGCGACAGCGGGCGCGACGGCGGGCGCGGAGACGGCCAAGGGGGTCGACGCACCGTCGGAACCCGCCCCGCGCGGAGAGGGCCCGGCCAGCGATCCGCACAGGCATCGCCGCATCGTCCTGCATCTGGACGACGGCGCACAGGTCGACTTCGTGGACCAGCGCATCTTCGGCGGGCTGTGGACGAGTGCGCTCGAGCAGGACGCCGACGGGCTCCCCGCGACCCCGGACTCGATCGACGACCTGCTCCCGGCCGACGTGGTCGGCATCGGCCGCGACCTGCTCGACCCTGCCCAGGACCGCGAGGCCGTGATCGCGGTGATGCGCGCGCGGCGCGCCCCCATCAAGGCGCTGCTGCTGGACCAGTCCCTGGTCAGCGGGATCGGGAACATCTACGCCGACGAGGGGCTGTGGGCCGCCCGCACTCGCTTCGACGCCCCCGGGGAGACGCTCACCCGGGGCCGTGCCAGGCGCGTCCTGGACGGCGCCGAGGCCGTCATGCGCCGGGCGCTCGACGTGGGCGGGACCAGCTTCGACGACCTCTACGTGAACGTCGACGGCCGGTCCGGGTACTTCGCGCGCTCCCTCGCCGCCTACGGCAGGGCGGGGGAGCCGTGCCCGCGCTGCGCCACGATCATCCGCCGCTCGGTGCTCCAGCAGCGCTCGTGCTTCTTCTGCCCGAACTGCCAGCGCAGGGCCTGACGTCTGACGTCTGATTTCTGACGCCTGACGAGGCCCACGGCGCGGCCGGCGATCCCGACCCCCGTCAGCCCAGCAGCGATCCGATCGAGGCGATGAAGCCGCCGAGCAGGAAGGCGGTGATGCCGATCAGCAGCGGCCGGTTGTCCATCGCGCCGTCCTCGCCGAGCGCATGGTGCGTGAAGGCGTGCCCCTTGCCCCGGCGCAGCAGCGCACGGTTGACGGGCCAGGCGGCGAAGAACGCGATCGTCAGCGAGATCGCCATCGAGACCCAGAAGAGCGGGTCGAGCAGCGTCGCCCCCATGGCACCGGGGATCACCAGCATGACCAGGTTGTCCACGACCTCCATGGTCGCGATCGACAGGGTGTCCGCCACGAGCACCAGGCGCAGCGCGTCGCCCAGGGCGATCCCCCCGCGGACCAGCGGCAGCGCCGAGAGCGAGTACCCGAAGACGAAGGCGAGGAGGATCGAGAGGACGGTGGTGGGAAGGTTCGTCCACCCCGCGGCGGTGCCGACCAGCAGCCCGATGATCTCGCCGATGGAGCACCCCGTGAGACAGTGCAGGGTCGCGCCGACGGCCATCCCGGACATGTCGTGAGGATGAGCATGGGCTCCGTCGTGCGGGTCCGTCGCGCCCGTGGCGTGCTCATGGTGCGCGTGCTCATCGGGCACGTGGTCCATCGCGGTCCTCCTCGTTCTCGCTCCGCGCCGGCCGGGGCTCGGGGCCGGGCCGGCGGAACCCGACGATCGTACGACCTGGGAGGACCCGCGTTCCGGGAGCCCGGGTGCGCGCGGGCACCGTGGTGCATCGGCCCGTTGTTCTCCTCGCGCCCCCAGGAAGCCGATGACCTGCTGGGGTAGCGTGGCGAGCGTCGGATCCCACCACCAGCACCGACCACTCGCGGAGGACTCTGCCATGGACGACGCCCCGATCGGCGTGATGCTCGTCGACGACTTCGAGGTGGTTCGACGAGGAATCGCGACGGTGGTCGCCGCCGATGCACGTCTGCGGGTCGTGGGGGAGTCCGCGAGCGTCGCCGAGACCGCGCGCCGTCTGCCCGCGATCCGGCCGGACGTGCTCGTGGTGGACCTCCAGCTGCCCGACGGCACCGGCATCGACGTCATGCGCGCGGCACGGGCCGTCGACCCCGACATGCGGATGCTGGTGCTCACGAGCTTCGACGACGACCCGGCCGTCCACGAGTCTCGGGCCGCGGGCGCCGCGGGGCTGGTGCTGAAGTCGGCGCGGGCCGCGGACATCGTCGGCGCGATCCTCGCGGTGCACCGCGGCGAGTCGATCTGGCCCGAGGACCGCGTCGCGGACGGACCCGAGCTCTCCGCCTCCGATCAGCGCATCGTCGAGCTCATCGGCGACGGACACTCGAACCGCGAGATCGCCGAGGAGGTGGGGATCGCGGAGAAGACGGTGAAGAACCGCGTCACCGTGATCCTGCAGGCCCTGGGTCTGCAGCGGCGCACCCAGGTCGCGGCGATGGTGGCGGCGCGTCGCAGGGCCGGCTGGAAGCCCTGAGCGGAGAGTCCCCGACTCGGGGACTCCGGCCGGGCCGGGGCCCGCGTCATGCGGGCGGGAGCGTCACGCGCCAGTTGATCATCGTGCCCGGCTCGAGCGAGATCGCATCGACCCAGCCCTGATGACGGCGCGCCCGGCTCGACATGTTCGCCAGGCCGCTGCGTCGGCTCACCGTCGGGTCGATGCCGCGGCCGTTGTCGGAGACCGCCACCTGCACGACGCGGTCCACGCCCTCGCTGAACAGCGTGACGGAGACGGCCACGGCGCTCGCATGGGCGTGCCGCGCGGCGTTGGCGAGTGCCTCGCGGACCACCGCGACGACGTCCTCGGCGATCTCCTCGGGCACCTCGGCGTCCATCGCCGCGGCGTTCCGCGGCAGGCGCAGCGCGGGTGCGAAGCCGAGCCCGGCGGTCGCGAGACCCGTCTCGTGGCGCAGGCGCTCGCTGAGCGTCGCCTCGCTGCGCTCGCGGCGCAGCGACTGGACGATCTGACGGATCTGGGCGACCGCGTTCTCGACGCCCAGCAGGGAGGTCTCGACGCTGCGGCGGATCGTCGCGTTGGAGACGGCGCCCGCCGCCTCGTCGAGCGCGGAGGTCAGTCCCTCGAGCTCCATGCCCACGGCGAACAGCTCCTGGATCGCGAGGTCGTGGAGGTCCCGGGCGATGCGGCGGCGCTCATCGTCCAGGTCCTGCTCGGCGGTGCCGCGGCGGTCGTCGAGCGCGAGGGACACCAGCAGCGCGAGGGGTTCGAGGGCACGCTGCGCGGCCTGTCGTGAGGTCTCCCCGCCGAGGGCGAGCAGAGCGCCCGGGCCCTGATCGCCCGCCTCGACGATCTCCGCGCTCGCGCTCCACGTCCTGCCCTCGAGGACGAGCTCGGCGACGGCGCCCACGGCCTCCGGATCCCCGCTGACCAGCGCGGTGTGCAGCGCGGACCCCGCGGTGGGCGCGGCCCCCAGGAGGAGCGGGGCCTCGCGTCCCTCGGCGACCTCGACGCTCCACTCGCCCCGGCGCTGCGGGAGCACGAGCGCCGCACCGGCGGCACCGGTGCGGGGAGGCACCGCGCGGACCAGGAGGTCCAGGAGGTCCTCGACGTCCCCGCCCGCGCCGACGGCGGCCGCGAGCTCGTGCAGGCTCGCCTCCGCCGGTCGGGGAGAGGTGGGGGTCCGGCTGGTCATGGTGTGCTCCCGTGCTCGGCGGTGCGGGGCTCGGCGCGCTGCAGCTCGTGCCCGCCACCGGGCAGGATATGCAGGACAGTGGTGCCCTCGGGGATCGCCTCCACTCTGTGGGTCACGACGAGGGCGCTCGCGCCGACGGGAAGCAGGGAGCCGTCGGCAGGATCCAGGAGCCGGCGCAGCAGGTCGTCGCCGCGCGCCGCATCGAGATGCTCCGTGGGCTCGTCGAGCAGCGTGATCGGGGCGGCGCGCACCACGGCGCGGGCCAGCAGCAGCCGTCTCCGCTCGCCTCCGGAGATCGTGGTCCCGTCGGGCCCGAGCATCGTGTCCAGACCGCGGGGCAGCGAGTCCACCCAGTCCTCGAGGCCGACGGCGCGCAGCGCGTCGGCGCACTGCGTCGCGCTCACGTCGCCGCGGGCCACTCGCAGGTTCTCGTGCACCGTGGTGGCGAAGACGTGCGCGTCCTCGAGCAGTGCGATCGCCTGGGCGCGGACCGCGTCCTCGGGGAGGTCGCGCAGGTCGTCGCCGCCCAGGCGCACGCTGCCGGCGACGGGCTCCAGGAGACCCGCCAGGGTCTGCACGAGCGTGGTCTTGCCGGTGCCGGAGCCGCCGGTCACGGCGATCCTCTCCCCAGGGGCGAGGTCGAGATCGAGATCGTGCACACGCACCGCGTCCCGCCCGTATCCCGCGGACAGTCCGTGCGCGGACAGACGCGGTGTCGTGGGGCGGCCGGCGCTCCCGGCGCCGCCCGGCGCAGCGACGGCGGTCCCGTCGGCCGCCTCGGTCCCGCCGGTCGTGTCGGGCCCGGGCGTCGGCGAATCCGGGCCGACGGCGTCCTCGAGGCGGGCGGCGGCGGCGCGGGTGCGGGCCAGCTGGGAGGCCGCCGCGGGCAGCGCGGTGACGGCCTCGAAGCTGCTGAGGGGGAGCAGGACGAGCATGCCGATCGCCCCTGCCCCCGCGCCGCCGTGCAGCCAGGCGCCGCCCGCGGCGAGCACGGAGCCGAGCACGGCGAGGATCATCACCGCCGGGATCGACGCCGCGGCCAGGGCCGAGGGCAGGGCCGCACGGTCGATCGCGGCGTCGTGGTCGCTCTGCGCCCGCGCGAGCTCCTCCATGCGCTCGTCCAGTCGGCCCTGCACCCGCAGGGCGGTCGCATCGTCCAGGACCCCCAGTCCGCTCGCCGTGAGCTCGGAGCGGGTCTCGACGACGGCCGTCTCGGTGAGCCGCGCCGCCCGATGGGCCGCGAGGGGCGCGAGGACCCCGGCGAGCACGAGTGCGAGCAGCATGCACGCGGCCGCCGGCAGGCTGAGCGGAGCGATCGTCAGCACGACCACCACCGTCATCACGACGGCCACCAGTCCCGGCACGATCGCACGGATCACGAGGTCCCCGAGCTCCTGCGCGTCATCGCCCAGTCGGGCGAGCAGGTCGCCCCGGCGGACCCGGCTGAGGGTGTCCCCGCGGCGGCGGGCGAGGGCCGAGTACAGGTTGGTGCGCAGGGAGACCACGCCCCGCAGGGCGACGTCATGCGTGAGCATGCGGTCCAGCCAGCGGAAGACGCCGCGGGAGATCCCGAGCGCGCGCACCCCGACCACGGCGACCGTGAGATCCAGGACGTTCGGCATCGTCCAGGCGGTCGTCACCAGCCAGGCGGCGAGCGCCGCGAGGGCGAAGGAGGATGCGAGGGTCGCGATCGCCGCGAGGACGGCGGCGAGCAGCCGGGAGCGCGGGATCTCCAGGAGCTCCACCATCCGACGCAGGCTGGACCGCCCCGAGACGGCGTCGCTGCTGGTGCCGGCGTTCGAACCGCTGCCGCTGCTGCCGCTTCCGCTGCTGCTGTTGTTCTCGTTGCTGCTGAGGACCGCGCTCATCGGACTGCTCCTTCCGCGGCTTCGTCCGGGCCGACGTGCATCGGGCTCAGCTGCGTGACCTCGTCGGCCACGTCGAGAAGGCGCGAGCGGTGCGCGACGAGCACGACGGTGCGGCCCTCGGCCCGCAGCGTGCGCACGAGGTCGAGGACGAGATCCTCGGTGGCGCCGTCCAGGTGCGCTGTCGGCTCGTCGAGGACCACGAGCGGGGCCGGGGCGAGCAGTGCGCGGGCGAGCGCGAGACGCTGGCGCTCGCCCAGCGAGAGACCGCTCCCGCCCCGCCCGACGGGGGCGTCCCAGCCGCGCGCGGCGATCACGCGGTCCAGACCCGCGGCGCGCGCCGCGCGGTCCAGCCGGTTCTGGTCGGCGCTCCCGTGCGGCGCGGCCTCCGCGAGCACCTCCCGCAGGCTGCCGGTGGGGAGCACGGGCCGCTGGGGGAGCAGCATCGTCTGGGACCAGAGGGATTCCCGTCGCAGGTCCTGGATCGCGGTGGCGGTGCCGTCGGCGGCGACCACCCGGGCCGAGCCCTCGTCGGGCACGAGCAAGCCGAGCATGACCTGCACGGCGGTGGTCTTGCCGCTGCCGCTCGCGCCGGCGATCGCGTGCACCGTGCCGGGCCGGACGACCAGGTCCGCGTCGTGCGGGGCGAGGCCGTCGCGGGAGTGCACGCCGACGCCGTCCAGGCGCAGCGTCGCGGTGCGCAGGTCGGGGCACGCGGCGGTGCCGTCGGCCGGCGCGCTCTCGCCGAGCACGTCGAAGGCGGCGGAGACGGCGGCGACGCCGTCGGTCGAGGCATGGAACTGGGCTCCCACCTGGCGCAGCGGCAGGTACACCTCGGGGATCAGCACGAGCACCGCGAGCGCGGGGGCGAGCTCCATGTCCCCGTAGACCAGGCGCAGGCCGATCGCGACCGCGACAAGCGCGACGCACAGCGTGCCCAGCAGCTCGAGCACCATCGAGGAGAGGAAGGCGTAGCGCAGCGAGCCCATGGTCGAGCGGCGGTGGCGATCCCCCAGCGCGCGCACCATCTTCTCGGGCCCGCGCTCGCGGCCGAGCGCGCGCAGCGTGGGCAGCCCGTCGACGAGGTCGAGCATCTGCGACCAGAGCGTGCGGGTGTCGGCGAGGAGGGCCTCGGAGCGTCCCACGGTGAGCCTGCCGATGAGGATCATGAAGAGCGGGACGAGCGGCAGCGTGATGACGGCGATGCCGGCGCTCGTGGGGTCCAGCAGCAGGATGGTGAGCAGCGTGAGCGGGGTGACGGTGGCGGAGAGCAGGAGCTGTGGAACGTAGCCGACGAGGTAGGGGCGCAGCTTCTCCAGACCGGTCGTCGCCAGGGTGGTCAGGTCCGCGCCGCGTCCGGCGCCTGCTCGGGGGCCCAGTCTGGCCGCGTGGCCGATGAGACGGGAGCGGAGGTCCGCGATGGCCGCCGTGGCCGCCTGGTGCGCTGTGCGCTGCTCGACGAGGACGGCGAGGGCGCGGACGCCGAGCGCGACCACGAGCGCTGCGAGCAGGGCGGGGGAGTCCAGAGGGGAGCGGCGGTCCACGAGGAGGTCGGCGCCCAGACGGGCGAGGAGCAGGGCCGTCGCGATGACGGCCCCGGACTGCACCAGGCCCAGCGCCGTGGTCCGCACGACGTGCCGGCGGGCGGCCGCGACCTCGCGCAGCAGCCGGGGATCCAGCGGCGGACGGCGCTCGCCCGAGTGCCGTCCGGTGCCCGGGGTCGCCTGGTCCATGTCTGAGGGTCTCACTCCTGCTCGAATGCCTGCCGGTAGCCGCGGCGGGCGCGCGCCAGCAGGGAGTCGGGGGCGTCCGAGCCGTCACCGGTCACCGGATGGCGGAACACCCAGTACGCCCAGATCGTGTACGCGATCACGCACGGCAGCAGCACGCACGCGGCGATCAGCATCACCGTCAGGGTGTGCGGGGACGAGGAGGCGTTCGCGACGGTCAGCGAATGGGCCGCATCGTTCGCGGCGGGCATCACGAACGGGAAGAGTCCAGCGAACAGCTGCACGCCGGCCGCGGCGATCGCGATCGCGCTCGCGAGGAAGGCGAGGCGGTCGCGGCGCGCGCGGTTCCCCGCGATCACCGCGATGAGCGCGAGCGCGGCGACAGCGAGCGGGATCCAGGTGAGAGCGGTGTGGGAGACGGTCAGCTGCGCCCAGATCAGGTACACGGCGCCCAGCACGGTCGTGGGCCAGATCGTGCGGCCCGCGAGGGCGCGGGCGTCCGCGCGCAGAGAGTCGCCGGTGCGCAGCACCAGGTACAGCGAGCCGTGGGTCCAGAACAGCATCACGAACACGAGCCCGCCGAGCAGGGCGAACGGGGTGAGCAGTCCCAGCACGGAGGTGGTCACCCACGAGTTCTCGTCGATGGCGACGCCCGCGACGATGTTCGAGAACGCGACGCCCCACAGGAACGAGGGGAGCAGCGAGGTGATCGTGTGGACGACGTCCCAGCCGGTGCGCCAGCGACGGCCCTCGAGCTTGTCGCGCCACTTGAAGGCGCAGACCCGCAGGATCAGCGAGAGCAGGATGACCAGCAGCGGGATGTAGAACCCGGAGAACAGCGTCGCGTACCACTCGGGGAAGGCCGCGAACAGCGAGGCGCCGGCGGTGATCAGCCAGACCTGGTTGCCGTCCCAGATCGGGCCGATCGTCGAGAGCATCGTGCCGCGGCGCTCGCTGTCGCCGCGACCCAGGACGCCCAGGTTCATCTCCACGCCGAAGTCGAAGCCCTCGAGCACGAAGTAGACGGCGAACATGAATGCGATCAGGCAGAACCACGCGGTCTGCACAGCGGTGGGGTCGGTGAGGACGGGATCCATGGCTCCGTGTCTCCCTCAGTACTCGAAGGACAGGGTGGGGGTGTCCAGCTGCTGCGTCTCGGGATCGCGCCGGGGCAGGGGTATGCCCTTCAGCGCGGCCTTGCGCATGAGGTGGAACCAGATCACGGCGAGCACCGTGTAGAGCAGGGCGAAGGACGTGAGCGAGGTGATCACCATCCAGGCGGGATTGCCCGACACCCCCTGCATCGTCATCAGGAACACCGTGGGGTCGTCCGGATTGGGGACCACCACCCAGGGCTGCCGGCCCATCTCGGTGAAGACCCAGCCGGCGGCGTTCGCGAAGAACGGCATCGGGATCGACAGCACGGCGAACCACTTGAAGACCTGCGAGCCCGAGGTGCGCGCCTTCTCGCCCCGTCCGCGGGTGATCCACAGCGCCCAGAAGGCGAGGACCGCGCTGAACACGGCCAGGCCGATCATCAGGCGGAACGACCAGAAGGTGACGAACAGGTTGGGCCGGTAGTCGGCCGCGTGCTGCTCGCCGTGCACGTCGGTGACGGTGGTGCCATAGGTCTCGAGGTCCTTCGCCTGCAGCTCGTCGACGCCCTGCAGGGTCGCGTCGAAGGTGTGCGTGGCCAGGAACGAGGTCACGTAGGGGACCTGGATGACGTGCGTGACGTCGCCGCAGTCCTGATGGAACGCCTGCGGTCCGCCGACGGTGAGGATCGAGAACGACGCCCCGGTCTCCGTCTCGCAGAGCGCCTCCGCGGAGGCCATCTTCATCGGCTGCTGCTTGAACATGATCTGGCCCTGCTGGTCGCCCGTGACGAACAGGCCCAGGCCAGCGATGAACAGGGCGATCACGCCGAAGCGCACGGCAGGACGGAAGATCGTGCGCGCCTGCTGGTCGTGCGCACGACCCTCGTCGGTGGTCAGGCCCGCGGTGCGTGCGCGGTTGTGGTGGGTGACCATGTGCCACGAGGCGACGCCGGTGATGAAGGCGGCCGCGACCAGCAGCGCGCCGAAGATGATGTGCGGGAAGGCCACGAGGGTGGTGATGTTCGTGAGGATCGCCCACAGCCCGCCCTTGTCGGGATCGAGCTCGGCACGGCCCGTCTCGGGGTTGATCGAGGCTCCCACCGGGTGCTGCATGAAGGAGTTCGCGGCGACGATGAAGTAGGCCGAGGCCATGGTGCCGAAGGAGACGCACCAGATGGTCAGCAGGTGCACCTTCTCGGGCAGGCGGCCCCAGCCGAAGATCCACAGTCCCAGGAACACCGACTCCATGAAGAAGGCGACGAGTCCCTCGAGGGCCAGCGGGGCGCCGAACACGTCGCCCACGAACCGCGAGTACTCCGACCAGTTCATGCCGAACTGGAACTCCTGCAGGATGCCGGTGGCGATGCCGATGCCGAAGTTCACGATGAGCATCGACCCGAAGAACTTCGTCAGGCGCGTCCAGGCGTCCTTGGCGATCGAGCTGCGCGCGCGCATGGAGATCGTCTGCATGACGGCGACCAGGAAGGACAGGCCGATCGTGAGCGGGACGAAGAGGAAGTGGTAGACGGTCATCGAGCCGAACTGCCACCGAGCGATGTCGAGGGCTTCCATGGGACCTGTCCTCCGTGGGGCGAGGGGACGGCGCGGCACGCGAGTGCGCCGCGTTCACGATCAGCGTAGGACCCGGGGGAGCGGCCGCAGAGGGACGATGGTCCTGCCGCCAGCGGGAATCGCCCGCACCGTCATGCGCCTTCCCGAGCATGCCCGAGCCTGCCCGAGCGCCTCCGGACCTCTCACTCTGGCCCCGTCGCACGCGTCTCACGGGTGCCCACGTCCCCGGGAGGAGCGCTCGCCTGTGCCATACTGCCGGGAGCGCTCTTCCTCCGCGTACCCGGAGGGGGAACCTCCTCGGGGTCGACCAGCCATGCACCGATACCGCGCACAGCGCGATCGAGATGCTTCGAGCGGCCGACATCGCAGCGCTCCTGACCTGGAGCCGCGCGCCGGAGAGGGCGAACGACTTCCGTCCGCATGGACGATGACCAAAGGGCCCGGGGTGCGTCGGTCCCTCTATGAGGAGCAGCCCCATGGCTGAGGACATCAGCACCCCCGAGACGTCGGCATCGCAGGAGACGCCCAGCACCACGAGCGGAACGGGGAGGGCGAAGCGTCCGCGCCGCCGCGCCGGATCCCCGGTCGGCGCCCCGCAGCACCAGGAGACGGCGCCCGAGGCCGACGCTCCCCAGCGGCACACCACCGTCGCCGCCCAGCAGACGCCCCCGAGCGAGCCGGCCCCCGCAGCGGCCGAGAAGCCCGCGACCAGGCGTCGTCGTCGTGCCGCAGGCGCCCCCGCCGGCCCGCCCGTCGCGCCGGTCGCCCCCGCGGAGTCCGTCGAGACAGTCGCCGAGCCCGCCGCGACCGAGACGGTCGCCGAGCCGGCGCCCGAGACGGATCCTGCGGCGGATGCCGCGGACGAGACCGTCGCCGTCGAGACCGCGGAGACCACCCCCGAGGATTCCGAGGACGACGCCGAGACCGGGGCCGACGCCTCGGCCGAGGCGGACTCCGAGCGGCCCAGCGGTGTCGCCGCGGATCTGCAGGCCCTCGCCGAGAACCGCCCGCAGGAGCCGAAGCAGGCCGTGCGCGAGCAGACCCAGATCGATTTCGCCTCGCTGATCTTCCAGGCGCCCACGCCCGAGAAGCGCACCACGGTGCCCGAGCAGCGCGCCGGCCACGACGACGAGGACCACCAGTCCGGCAGCGCGGAGCTGTCCTTCGGCACTGCCTCCCGCGGCTCGCGGCGCCGCCGCGCCACCCGGCCCCAGAGCGAGGCCGTGCTCCCCGAGCAGGAGCAGGCGCCCGCCGACGGCGAGGACGCGCCGGAGGTCGAGGAGACCCAGGTCAGCGCGGACGAGCAGGCGCAGGAGGAGCAGGGCGGCCGCGGCCGCGGCTCCCGCGGGCGCCGCTCCTCCAGCCGTCGCCGCCGCGGATCCTCCCGGGGCGAGTCCTCCGAGGACGCGTCGGGCGAGGAGAACGGTCAGGACGCAGGCGAGGACCGCCGCACCCGGCGCGACGGCGCCCAGGACGACGTCGACGCGGATGCGAGCGGCGCGGACGAGGAGAACGACAGCAACGGCGAGGAGGAGGACGGCCAGTCCTCAGGCTCCTCCCGTCGACGTCGCCGCCGGGGCGGCCGCGGTCGCCGCGGTCGCGGTCGCGGCGAGGACTCCGCCGATCGCGAGGACGAGGACTCGCGCGACGACGATGAGCGCTCCGAGGACACCTCGAACGACGCCTCCGAGCGCGCGACGAAAGACGGCAAGAAGTCCTCGGCGGACGACTCCGAGGACCGCGACTCCCAGGACGGCGAGGACCAGGGCAAGGACGAGGACGGCTCCTCGGGCGGCTCGAGCTCGCGCCGCCGTCGTCGTCGCCGCCGCTCCGGCTCGTCCTCGAACTCGGAGAACGGCCCGTCGCCCGACGATCCGCCGAACACCGTCGTCAAGGTCCGCGAGGCTCGTGATGAGGTCAAGGCCGTCAAGGGCTCGACCCGCCTGGAGGCCAAGAAGCAGCGCCGCCGCGAGGGACGCGACCAGGGTCGCCGCCGCAACGTGATCACCGAGGCCGAGTTCCTCGCCCGCCGCGAGTCCGTCAAGCGCTCCATGGTGGTGCGCGAGCGCAAGGGCAGCACGCAGATCGCGGTGCTCGAGGACGACATCCTCGTCGAGCACTACGTGGCCCAGAAGTCGCACACCTCGATGGTCGGCAACGTGTACCTGGGCAAGGTCCAGAACGTGCTGCCGTCCATGGAGGCCGCCTTCGTCGACATCGGCAAGGGCCGCAACGCCGTGCTGTACGCGGGCGAGGTCAACTGGGACGCGGCCGGCCTGGAGGGCCAGCCCCGCCGCATCGAGCTCGCGCTCTCGAGCGGCGATCCGGTGCTGGTGCAGGTCACCAAGGACCCGATCGGCCACAAGGGCGCGCGGCTGACCAGCCAGATCTCCCTGCCCGGCCGCTACGTGGTGTTCGTGCCCGGCGGCTCGATGACCGGCATCTCCCGCAAGCTGCCCGACGCCGAGCGCTCGCGCCTGAAGAAGATCATGAAGCAGGTCATCCCCGAGGACGCGGGCGTCATCGTGCGCACGGCCTCCGAGGGCGCGAGCGAGGAGGAGCTCACCCGTGACGTCGAGCGCCTGCGCAAGCAGTGGGACCGGATCCAGAAGGCGCAGAAGTCGAAGTCCGCTCCCGCCTCCCTCTCGCAGGAGCCCGACCTCGCCATCAAGGTCGTCCGCGACGTCTTCAACGAGGACTTCACCTCGCTGATCGTCGAGGGCGAGGGCGTCTACTCGGACGTTCACGAGTACGTCTCCGACGTCGCCCCCGACCTGCTGGAGCGCGTGACCAAGCACGTCGGCGAGAAGGACGTCTTCGCCAAGCACCGCATCGACGAGCAGCTGCTGAAGGCCATGGACCGCAAGGTCTACCTGCCCTCGGGCGGCTCCCTGGTCATCGACCGCACCGAGGCGATGACCGTCATCGACGTGAACACGGGCAAGTTCACCGGCGCCGGCGGCTCCCTCGAGGAGACCGTCACCAAGAACAACATCGAGGCCGCCGAGGAGATCGTCCGCCAGCTGCGCCTGCGCGACATCGGCGGGATCATCGTCATCGACTTCATCGACATGGTGCTCGAGGCCAACCGCGACCTCGTGCTGCGCCGACTCGTGGAGTGCCTGGGCCGGGACCGCACCAAGCATCAGGTCGCCGAGGTCACCTCGCTGGGCCTCGTGCAGATGACCCGCAAGCGCGTGGGCGCTGGCCTGGTCGAGACCTTCTCGACGACCTGCGAGGCCTGCGCGGGCCGCGGCATGATCGTCGACCTCGACGGCGTGGACACCGGCCATCAGCACCACGGCGGCCAGGGCTCCCAGGACGACGACTCCTCGAAGGGCGGCCGCCGCCGCAAGGGCAAGTCCAAGGGCGGCAGCGGGAGCAGCGGCAACGGGAGCAACGGCGGCGGGAACGGGAGCAGCGGCAACGGCTCCGGCGGCGGGAACGGCGGCTCGGACCGCGGATCCCAGAGCGCCAAGGAGGCCGTCGAGGAGCTCACCGCCTCCACCGACGTGCACCGCCTCGAGTCCGACAGCGCCTCGCGCGCCCTCGCCCGCGCGACCATCGCCTCGATCGCCGCGGCCACGGGATCCAAGGAGCACCCCGAGGTCGTCGTCGACGGGGAGGCCGTGACGGTGGAGGCCGACGCCGCGCAGGCCGCAGGGGACACGCCGGAGCAGGCGACCGAGGTCACCCCCGATGCCGCGGACGGTTCCGGGAGCGCCGAGGAGCGCGACGACAGCGCCGCCGACGCGTGATGAGTTCCACAGGCTCTCAGCGGTGAAATCGCAGGTCGGACCGGTCATGAGCCTTGACCGGTCCGGCCGGGCCTCGTAGGCTGTCCCTCGGCGCAGAACGCGTCGATCGTCGTTCCCGGCCGCTCGGTCGGCGGAGCTGCGACCCTCGCGGGTCGCGCACCCGGCCCGGACGTCACCCGCCCAGCTCTCCGCCCCGGAGCGCCGGAGGCGGTGCGGCGGGAGACGACGACCCAGTACGAACCAAGATGGAGCAGTGACGTGGTGTACGCAATCGTCCGCGCAGGCGGTCGTCAGGAGAAGGTGTCGGTCGGCGACACCATCGTGATCAACCGCGTCGCCGGCGAGCCGGGCCAGAGCGTCGACTTCACGCCCGTGCTGCTCGTCGACGGCGACGCGGTGACCTCGGCCAAGGGCGACCTCGAGAAGGTCACCGTCTCGGCCGAGAAGGTCGAGGACCTCCGCGGTCCGAAGATCCGCATCCTCAAGTACAAGAACAAGACGGGCTACAAGAAGCGCCAGGGCCACCGCCAGGAGCTGACCCGTCTGAAGATCACGGGCATCGCCTGAGCGTCGCCCTTCCAGGCTGAACGAGAGAAGGTTCTTCCCATGGCACACAAGAAGGGCGCGAGCTCCTCGAAGAACGGTCGCGACTCCAACGCGCAGCGCCTCGGCGTCAAGCGCTTCGGCGGCCAGCAGGTCGGCGCGGGCGAGATCATCCTGCGCCAGCGCGGCACCCACATCCACCCCGGTGCGGGCGTGGGCCGCGGCAACGACGACACGCTGTTCGCGCTCACCGCGGGCACCGTGGAGTTCGGCCGCAAGCGCGACCGCAACGTCGTCAACGTGATCGCCGGCGTCTGAGACCTCGGTCCCGGCGCGGCGCGCACAGCGCGACGCAGCACATACCCTCGTGAAGGGGCGGAGCACCTGCTCCGCCCCTTCACGTTTTTCCCCGCAGCACCATCCCGCCGTCCGCAGGAGAGACCCATGGCCACCTTCGTCGATCGCGTCGTCCTGCATGTCACCGGCGGTGACGGCGGGCACGGCTCCGCCTCCATCCGCCGCGAGAAGTTCAAGCCGCTCGCCGGGCCCGACGGGGCCAACGGCGGCCGCGGCGGCGACGTGGTGCTCGAGGTCGACCCCTCGACGACGACGCTGCTGAGCTACCACCACAAGCCGCACCAGCGCGCGAGCTCGGGCGACTTCGGCAAGGGCGACATGCGCCACGGCTCCCGCGGCGAGGACCTGATCCTGCCCGTGCCCGACGGCACCGTGGTCGCCGACAAGGACGGGAACGTGCTCGTCGACATGGTCGGCACCGGCACCCGCTTCGTCGCCGCCCGCGGCGGACAGGGCGGCCTGGGCAACGCGGCGCTCGCCTCCCCGAAGCGCAAGGCGCCCGGCTTCGCCCTCCTCGGCGAGCCCGGCCAGGAGCGCAGCCTCGTCCTCGAGCTCAAGAGCGTCGCGGACGTCGCCCTCGTCGGCTACCCGAGCGCCGGCAAGAGCTCGCTGATCGCCGCGATGAGCGCGGCCCGGCCCAAGATCGCCGACTACCCGTTCACGACCCTGGTGCCGAACCTCGGCGTCGTCGAGGCGGGGGAGCACCGCTTCACCGTGGCCGACGTGCCCGGGCTGATCCCGGGCGCGAGCAGCGGCAAGGGCCTGGGGCTGGACTTCCTGCGCCACATCGAGCGCTGCCACGTGATCGTCCACGTGCTCGACGCCGCCGCGCTCGAGTCCGACCGCGACCCCGTGAAGGACCTCGAGACCATCGAGGGCGAGCTCGCCGCCTACGCGGGCCGGCTCGACGAGGAGACCGAGGACCGCACGCCGCTCATGGAGCGTCCCACCGTGGTGGTCCTGAACAAGACCGACGTGCCCGACGGCGCCGACATGGCCGACCTCGTGCGCGACCGCCTCGCCGAGCGGGGAGTGCCCGTGTTCGAGGTCAGCGCCGTCTCCCGCCGGGGCCTGCGCGAGCTCGGCTTCGCCCTCGCCGAGCTCGTCGAGCAGGCCCGCGCCCGGCTGCCCGAGCCGGAGGCCGCACCCATCGTCCTCACCCCGCGGTCGTTCGGTGCCAAGGAGTTCGAGGTCGTCACCGAGCAGTACGACGGCGACAAGGCGTACCGGGTCGTCGGCGACAAGCCCGAGCGCTGGGTGCGCCAGACCGACTTCTCCAACGACGAGGCCGTCGGCTACCTCGCGGACCGCCTCGCCACCCTCGGCGTCGAGGAGCAGCTCTACCGCGCCGGGGCCGTTCCCGGCAGCACCGTGGTCATCGGTCCTGGACAGGATGCCGTGGTCTTCGACTGGGAGCCCACAATGGTGGGAGGCGCCGAGCTGCTCGGCCGCCGCGGCACCGACCGTCGACTCGAGGACCACCACCGCCCCACGCGCGATGAGAAGCGCGAGGAGCAGCGCGCCCGCACCGAGGCCCGCATGGGACGCCTGGCAGCGATGGAGGAGGAGCGCCGCGCCGGGCACTGGGCCGATCCCGCGATCGACGACCAGGAGGACTGACCATGGCCACCGTGACCGACGAACCGCACCAGCCGGCGCGACTGCAGGCGCGCACCGACATCCCCGGACCCCGTCGGGCGGTGGTGAAGATCGGCTCCTCGAGCCTCACCCGCGACGACGGCCACCTCGACGAGACCGGGCTGCGGATCATCGCCGACCGGATCGCCGCGCTGCTCGAGGACGGCTGGGACGTCGTCATCATCTCCTCGGGCGCGATCGCCGCGTCGCTGCGCCCCCTGGGCCTCGACGCACGGCCGACCGACGTGCCCTCCCAGCAGGCCGCCGCGAGCGTCGGCCAGGCGCTGCTGGCC
The DNA here is from genome assembly GCF_016623465.1 of Brachybacterium halotolerans. Taxonomy (GTDB): domain Bacteria; phylum Actinomycetota; class Actinomycetes; order Actinomycetales; family Dermabacteraceae; genus Brachybacterium; species Brachybacterium halotolerans. The sequence goes on along the minus strand of NZ_JAEDAJ010000001.1, from coordinate 490,133 downwards.
ACGGCCTGGTCCGCGGCCTTCGGCGCGCACGGCCGGATCACCGGGCAGGTGCTGCTCACCGAGGCCGACGTCATCCGGCGCGAGACCTACGGCAGCGTCCGCACCGCCCTCGAGGCGATGCTGGGCCTGGGCATCATCCCGATCATCAACGAGAACGACACCACCGCCACCCACGAGATCCGCTTCGGGGACAACGACCGCCTCGCCGCGCTCGTCTCCCAGCTGCTGGGCGCCGACCTGCTGGTGCTTCTCACCGACGTCGACGGGCTCTACACGAAGAACCCGGCCGAGCCGGACGCCGAGCGCCTCAGCGTGGTCGAGGACTTCGCGGCGCTCACCGACGTGAAGGTCGGCTCGGTGGGCTCCTCCGTCGGGACCGGCGGCATGGTCACCAAGCTCGACGCCGCCCACCACGCCGCGAGCACGGGCACCGCGACGCTGCTCACCGCCGCCGAGAACTTCGGGCGCGGCGTCTCGGGTGAGGACGTGGGCACCTTCTTCCCGGCCCAGCAGGGCCGCCGCCGCTCCCGCCTGGTGTGGCTGCGGTACGCGACGCGCGGCGCGGGGACCCTCGTGGTCGACAAGGGCGCGGCCGACGCCCTGCGCTCCCGCCGCCGCTCCCTGCTCGCCGTGGGCATCGCCGAGGTCGACGGCGCGTTCCCCGCGGGCGTCCCGGTGGACATCGCGGCGCCCGACGGCGACGTGATCGCCCGCGGACTCGTCACCTACTCGAGCGAGGACCTGCGCGCGATGGCGGGGCTCACCACCAAGGAGCTGCGCGACCGCATGGGCGACCGCTACGGCCGCTCCGTGGTGCACCGCGACGACATGGTGCTGATCACCTCTCCCGTCGCGGACGCGACCGGCTCCGCCGAGTGAGCCGGAGCCGACGGACGTCGGCCCCACCGCTGTGCGATCGGCGGCCAGCGGACGTCGGTTCCTTCGAGGCGCGTCGGCTCCTCCGGGGCGTTCAGTGCTGCGTAACGGTCGTTATGAGCGCTCATAACGACGATTACGCAGCACTCTCGGACGCCAGGACGTGCGCAGCACTCTCGGTGGCCAGGCCGCGCGCAGCGCTCTCGGGGGTCGGGAAAAATGCGGCATCCTGGGCCGCACGGGGCGCGCAGCGCTCTCAGGCGCCGGGAAGCTCCTCGCCCCTGCGCGGGTAGCTGGTCTGCGCTCCCTCTCGCGTCACCGATGCGGCGGAGACCCGGGTTGCGAAACGGGCGGCGTCGACGAGGGACGCGCCCTCTGCCAGCCGCACCGCGAGGGAGCCGACGAAGGCGTCCCCGGCGCCCGTGGTGTCCACCGCGCGCACCGTGACGGCGGGCACCCGCACGAGTGACCAGGCCTTATCGGACTGCGGCTCGCCATCGGCTCCGGACCCTCCGACCAGGGCGCCCTCGGCTCCGAGGGTGATCACGAGGCTCTCGATGCCGGCCGTGTGCAGGGCGTGGGCGAGGTCCTCCGGAGCGGGGGAGGAGCCCGCGTGCTCCTCGAGCAGATCGAGGACGAGCGCCGCCTCGTGCTCGTTGACCACGAGCGGGTCCGCACGCAGGAGCACGTCGCGGTCGAGCTCGAGCACGGGGGCGGGGTTCAGGATCAGACGTCCTCGCGTGCGGCGGGCGGCCTCCTCGATCCCGTCGCGCGGGATCTCGCCCTGGAGGACGACGACGCCGGCGCCCGCGATGAGGTCGCCGCTCTCGCGGACCCGCGCGGCGTTCATGGTCGCGTTCGCGCCGGGGACCACGACGATCGTGTTCTCCCCGTCGTCGGAGACGGTGACCACGGCGAGGCCCGTCGGCCCGTCCACCTGGTGCACCGCGGAGAGGTCCGCGCCGCTGGACGAGAGCACGGAGAGGGCGTCGGACGCCATGGCGTCATCGCCGACCGCACCCACCATCGCGACGGCGCCGCCCTGCAGCGCGGCGGCGGCCGCCTGGTTGGCGCCCTTGCCGCCCGGGCGCACCTCACCGCCCGTGCCGTGCAGCGTCTCGCCGGGCTGCGGATGGCGGGCGACCCGCGTGGAGAGGTCCGCGTTGATCGAGCCGACCACCACGATCCGCGGGTCCGACGGGTCCGACGGGTCCGACGGGTCCGGCGTGGTCGACGCGGACCCGGAAGGCGAGCGCCGGGACGGAGAGGACCCGGACGAGGCCGGCGCCGAAGCGGACTGTGCGGACGCACGGGAGTGGGAGTCGGAGTGCATGCTCCGATTCTGTCCCATTCGCGCCGCCTGCTCCGCAGCTCGCGGCAACCCCGCGCTCAGGACTACTTGCTCCTGCGCTCCTCCTGGAGCACGTCCTTCAGCACCGTCGCCTCGCTGATGTCGTCGCGCTTGGAGGCGGTGAGCAGCGTGAGGTTCCCTTTCGCCGCGTAGCCGCGCAGCTCGTCGAGGGCCTCGGCACGCTCGGTGTCGTCGAGCTCCGCGCGGTAGCGCTCGACGAACTCCTCCCACTTCTCGGGGTCGTGCTGGTACCACTTGCGCAGCTCGGTCGACGGAGCGACGCCCTTGCACCAGCTCGTGAGGTCCGCGCGCTCCTTGCTCACGCCGCGCGGCCAGATGCGGTCCACGAGCACCCGTGCGCCGTCGGACCGCTGGGGGTCCTCGTAGATGCGGCGGACCCGGATCGTGCTCATCGTGGACTCCTTCCGAGGGGACGGCGCACACGGCGACAGGACCACGCTGCCGTAGCGACCGGGCTGCGCCGGTGCTCGCGACCGTAGCACCGCAGAACGTGACTCCGCGCACGCCCCGGGACGTCCAGAAGGGGAGCGGGCCTGCCTCGGGGAGGGGCCTGCGGCCTAGTGTGGAGGGATGGACGAGACGACTTCGACGCCCGCGCCCACGCCCACCTCTGCTCCCAGCGCCCCCGGCTCTCCTGCCCCCGGCTCTGCTGCCCCAGGCTCTGCCGCGTCCGGCACCGCCACCGATGTCGAGGAGGCGGTGCTCGTCGCCGCCCGCCGCGCCAAGGACGCCCAGCCCGCGCTCGCCACCCTCACCCGCGAGCGCAAGGACCAGGTGCTGCGCTCCATGGCCGACGCCCTCGTCGCGCGCGCCGGGGAGATCGTCGCGGCCAACGCCCAGGACATCGCCGAGGCCGACGCCGCCGGCATCGAGGCGGGCCTGCGCGACCGCCTCCTCCTGGACGAGGACCGCGTCGCCACCATCGCCCAGCAGCTGCGCGACGCCGCCGCCCTGCCCGACCCGATCGGAGAGGTGGTCCGCGGCGGGCTGCTCGCCAACGGGCTCGAGCTGCGCGAGGTCCGCGTGCCCCTCGGCGTGATCGGCATGATCTACGAGGCCCGCCCGAACGTCACCGTCGACGCCGCCGGGCTCTCGCTCAAGGCCGGCAGCGCCGTGGTGCTCCGCGGCGGCTCCGCCGCACTGCACTCGAACACCGCCCTCATCGCCGTGCTGCGCGACGTCCTGGAGGAGCAGGGGCTCCCGCGGGACCTCGTCGTCGGCATCGACGAGCACGGGCGCGCCGGGGCCGACGTCCTCATGCGCGCCCGAGGACTCGTCGACGTGCTCATCCCGCGCGGCGGCGCCGGGCTGATCCGGCGCGTCGTCGACAACGCGAAGGTCCCGGTGATCGAGACCGGCACCGGCACCACGCACGTGTTCATCGACGCCAGCGCCGACCTGACCAAGGCCGCTGCGATCGTCGGGAACGCGAAGACCCAGCGGATCGGCGTGTGCAACGCGCTGGAGACGCTTCTCGTCCACCGTGACGTCGCCGAGGAGGCTCTCGCCGCGATCACGGAGGTCCTCGCCCCGCACGGCGTCACGCTCCATGCGGACGACGCGGCCCGCGCGATCCTCACCCGGGACGACGCCGGCGATGCGCCGGCGGTGCTTCCCGTGGTCCCCGCGACCGAGGACGACTGGGCCGCCGAGTACCTCTCGCTCGATCTCGCGGTGCGCGTGGTCGACGACGTCGAGGCGGCCATCGCCCATATCCGCCGCTGGTCCTCCGGGCACACCGAGTCGATCATCACCTCGGATCTCGCCTCGCAGCGGCTGTTCACGACGGCCGTCGACTCGGCCGTGGTGATGGTGAACTCCTCGACCCGCTTCTCCGACGGCGCCGAGTTCGGCTTCGGCGCGGAGATCGGCATCTCCACGCAGAAGCTCCACGCCCGCGGGCCGATGGGCCTGCAGGAGATCACCTCCACCAAGTGGATCGTCATCGGCGACGGGCACGTGAAGCCCTGAGGACCTGCTTGAGAATCCGCGCACGACCCGGCCGCGCCCGGGTCCGGGGAGCGCTCGGCTATGGGATGATGTGAGGGTTCACGTCATCGAAAGGTGCACACATGCTCGACCACGTCCTGATCCTCGCCGAGGGCGGCTCGCACGCCTCCGAGGGCGGCGTCCCCCCGATCCTCGTCGGCGGCGCCATGTTCCTCGGCCTGCTCATCCTGCTGGGCATCACCTACCTGTTCAGCGGCCAGAACCAGCGCCCCGCGAAGACCCGCACCGGTGCTCGCGCGCACACGGCGCAGGAGAGCGCCTCGACGGACGCGCGTCGGCACTGACGCATGGAGGGGCAGCCTCGCCGGATCGGCGTGATGGGCGGGACGTTCGACCCGATCCATCACGGCCACCTGGTCGCCGCGAGCGAGGTGCAGAGCGTCTTCGGGCTCGACGAGGTCATCTTCGTGCCCACGGGGCGGCCGTGGCAGAAGTCGGACAAGGTCATCTCCGACCCTGAGCACCGGTACCTGATGACGGTCGTCGCGACGGCCGCGAACCCTGTGTTCACGGTGTCCCGCGTGGACATCGACCGGCCGGGCGCGACCTACACGATCGACACCCTGCGGGATCTGCAGCGCATGCATCCCGACGCGGACCTGTTCTTCATCACCGGTGCGGACGCCCTGCAGTCCATCCTCACCTGGAAGGACACCCGGGAGATCTTCGAGCTCGCCCACTTCGTGGGCGTCACGAGGCCGGGCCACGAGCTCGAGACCGAGGGCCTGCCCGCGGACCGGGTGACGCTCATCGAGGTCCCCGCGATGGCGATCAGCTCGACCGACTGCCGCATCCGCGTCGCCGCCGACCAGCCCGTCTGGTACCTGGTCCCGGACGGCGTGGTCCAGTACATCAACAAGTACGCCCTGTACACAGGAGGTGAGGGCGGTGAGTGAGAACGACGCCCCGCAGGCGCCGAGGCGCCACGGTCGACGTGCCCGCCAGCTGACCCCCGAGGAGACCGCCGAGCAGCGGGCCCTTGCCGCCCAGCACACCGGCGAGCTCCCGGCCACCGGCGACGACGGCAGTTCCGCTCCAGGGGCCGACGCCGCAGCTGGCACCTCCGACCCGGGGGCCGACGGCTCGTCCTCCGAAGGGGCGTCGCCCGATGGACCGTCGACCGACGGACCATCGACCGGAGGGCCCTCCGACGAGGCCTCCGCGGTCGAGGGGGCCCACGGCGCCGACGGAGATGCCGACGCCCCCGGCGCTGACGCCGTGGCCGCCGACTCCGCAGCCGGCGATCCCGCGGCTGCCGATCCCGAGTCGGCCGACAGCACGACCTCGCGCACCGATGCCGCCGGGCCGACGTCGGGCGCACCCCACCATGCGGCGTCCACCGCCGGTGCCGGTGCGCACGGCAGTTCCACCCGGACGGGAGCGCTCCCGGCGGGCCGGCCGTCCTCGCGCGGTGCGATGGCCGCGCCGACGGCCGACACCCCCGTCCCGAAGCTCCGCAAGTTCGGCAAGCGGGCCCGGATCATCGAGGTCGAGCCCGAGGAGCCGAGCCCGTCGGCCGCCCCCGCGCCGACCGCCGACGCGGACACCCACGCCCCGGATGCCGAGCGTGCGAGCGTCTCCGACGACGCGGGCGCCCCGTCCCAGGGCACGACGAACGAGGCCGCGGCGAGCGAGGACGCGACGAGCGAGGACGCGAGCACCTCGACCCTCACGGTCGATCGCGACGCCGACGGCGTCGAGCTCGGTGAGATGGGCGTCGGCGAGGCGCCGGGTCCCAAGCCCGCCCCCCGCTTCGAGGGCCGCGTGCTGAACCGTCCCGAGCAGGGGCGCGGCAAGCCGCTGCTGTGGGTCGTGTGGGTGCTCATCGCCCTCGCGATCATCGCGCTCGTGGTCCTGCTGGCCACGGGCGTCCTCGGCCCCGGGACCGACCAGGCCCTGGCCGCCCCGCTCGGGGCCCTGCACTCCGACGTCCTTCCTTCCGACACCCTGCACGGGGCGGCGTCCGCCGCCTCTGCCTCGACTGCCGTCCCCACCGACCTGGAGGTCACCTCCGCGTGAGCGCTTCGCCCGAATCCCTCGACCTCGCCCGTGCCGCCGCGCACGCGGCCGCCGACAAGCTCGCCGAGGAGATCATCGGCCTGGACGTGTCCGAGCAGGTCGTGATCACCGACGTGTTCGTGGTCTGCAGCGGCTCCTCGGAGCGCCAGGTCAGCGCCATCGTCGGCGGCATCGAGGGTGACCTCATCAAGGAGCACCGCCGCAAGCCCCTGCGTCGCGAGGGCGAGCGCGACGCCCGCTGGGTCCTGCTCGACTACGGCGACGTCGTCGTGCACGTCCAGCACGCCGAGGACCGCGCCTTCTACGCGCTCGAGCGCCTGTGGCGGGACGCGCCCGTCGTCGACCTGCAGGTCGAGGGCGCCGGCGCATGAGCGATCCCCGCAGCCGCCTGCTGCTGGTGCGGCACGGGCAGACCGACCACAACGTCCAGGGGCGCCTGCAGGGACAGGTCGACATCCCGCTGAACGAGACCGGCCGCGAGCAGGCCCGAGCGGTCGCGCACGCGCTGTCCCGCCACAGCTTCGATCTCGTCATCAGCTCCCCGCTGACCCGCGCCCGCGACACGGCCCGCGCGATCGCCGACGCGGTCGGTGCGGCCGAGGTGGAGACCGAGGCCGCCTTCATCGAGCAGAGCTTCGGGAAGTGGGAGGGCCTCACCGGCGAGGAGATCCACGAGGGCTGGCCCGAGCTGCACGCCCAGTGGCGCGCCGGCAGGACCGTCCCGGGCATCGGCATCGAGGACCGCGAGAGCGTGGGGGAGCGGTTCGCCGTCGCCGCCCGGACGCTGATGGCGGAGAACCCCGGCGCGACGATCCTCGTGGTCTCCCACGGCGCTGCGATCCGCGCCGGCATCACCACCCTGATCGGCCTGGACGCGAGCGCCTTCCACGGCATCGGCGGCATGGGCAATTGCCACCGCAGCCTGCTCGAACCGCTGCACTCGGACCCCACGGGGAAGGCGATGAGGTTGCTGTCACACAACGTCCCGGCCGATTTCGCATGAGCTGGCCGAGGTTGTAGACTCGTCGAGTCGCAAGGCCGGACCGAGAGGTCAGAGCCGGATCGGCACCCAGTACGGGGCTATGGCGCAGTTGGTAGCGCGCTTCCATGGCATGGAAGAGGTCAGGGGTTCGAATCCCCTTAGCTCCACCCAATCGGAAACGTTCGAACCTTGCCCGCATCATTGCGGGGCAAGGTTCTTTCGTTGTGTCCGCTGGTCTTGGCGGCGAGGATCGTAGCGATCGTGTGGTTCGGGCTGAGACCGGCGTGGTCGTCGGCATCGATAGTGATGCGGTCGAACAGTGCCCTGTTGAGCATGCGTCGTTCGGCGGGCTCGGCCTTGGCGTAGACGTCGCTGAGGTCGGTGAGGAGCCCGAGGATGCCGTCGAGTCCGATCTTCGCGTTCTCGTGAGTCGTGTCGAGGGTGTCGAGTCGTCTGGTGATCTGGGCCAGGCTGGCGCGGATGCGGTCTTGCTCGGTCTTGAGCAGGTCGATGGGGATCGCGTCCGCGTAGTGGGCTTGGAGGAGCTTGACCTGCTCGGCTTCGAGCTTCGTCTTCTGCGTGGTGAGCAGCTTCCGCTCGTCACTGGTCGACGCGGCCAGGGAATCGAACACTTGCCCGAGCACGTCCTTGATCCGCTTGCCCTCGTCCTCGGTGATGGAGACGTTGGCATAGCGGTTCTCGATGCTGGTTTCGACGCGGTGGACGAGGATCGCGGTGCGCTGGCAGGTGTTGCGTTTGAAGCGTCGGCCGGTGCAGGTGAAGTAGTCGTAGGTGACGCCTTGATGGTTGCGGGGCCGCTCGAACATGAGCCGTTTCCCGCAGGCGCAGTAGATCGAGCCTTTGAGGTAGTGGTCGTACTTCTGCGGCTTGTCGCCGACGATGTTGTTCTGCTGGAGGATCGTCTGGACCTGGTCGAACGTCTCCGGGGTCACGAGCGGCTCATGCGAGCCGGGGTAGGTGACCTCGCCGAACGTGACGATGCCCTGGTAGTAGGGGTTCGTGAGGATCTTGTGCAGCAGCTTCGTCGTGACCGGCTTTGCCGGATACGACGGTGTCGGCCTGGTGGTGAGACCGCGGGTCTCCAGCTCGCGGGCGAGCTTGGACAGCGACCAGTCCCCGGTGGCGTAGGCGGTGAACGCGAACCGGATCAAGTCGGCTCGGTCCGTGTCGAGCTCCACGTCGCGCACTTCTCGGCCGTTCGCATCCGTGGAGCGGATGTTGAAGCGCACTGGGTTTCGTTCCGTGGTTAGACGGTCGCGGGTGCGGTCGTCGTGGGGCGAGTGTAGGCCGCTTCGAGTTCGGCCGGGGTGCGATAGTCGAGGGCTTCGTGAAGGCGCTTCGTGTTCCACCAGTTGACCCAGTCCAGGGTGGCGATCTCGACTGCGGCAGCTGAGGGCCAGGTGCGGCGTCGGTGGATGAGCTCGGCTTTGTAGAGACCATTGACGGTCTCGGCCAAGGCGTTGTCGTAGCTGTCCCCGACTGGTCCGACCGAGGCCTGGACCCCGGCAGTGATCAGCGCATCGGAGTAAGCCAACGAGACGTAGTTGCTGCCTCTGTCGCTGTGATGGATCAGCCCAGTCCGGGACGCTTCTGCCGGGGTGGTCTGGAGGGCCTGCTCGAGAGCCTGCAGTGGCAGCGCCTCGGTGTGGAGGGTGGTGGCCACCGCCCAGCCGACGATCCTTCGCGTGAAGACGTCCGTGATGAACGCGGTGTAGCAGAACCCGGACGGGATCCGGACGTAAGTGATGTCAGCGACCCAGAGCCGATTCGGTCCGGCAGCCGTGAAGTCCCGCTCGACCAGATCAGGACGAAGGTCCGGGCCACCAGCAGAGCTCGTCGTGAGCACCTTTCGGCCACGGCGCATCCCGCACAGACCAGCAGCTTTCATCAGCCGAGCGGTCTGGTCGCGGCCGATGTCCCATCCGGCACGGCGCATCGCGTGATGCATCTTCCGATACCCGTAGACGCCGTAGTTCTCGGCATGAATCCGACGGATCTCTTCGACGAGCACCTCGTCACGAATCGCCCTGGCCGATGCCGGGCGCTGCTTCGCGGCGCGGTAGCCGCGAGAGGTGAGGAATCCACGTTCTGTCGCGCCCAGGATGCGGCAGATGGCCTCGACCCCGAAGCGATCGCGATGCCTGTCGATGAAGGCGATCAATTCGTCGTGGGGTGGTCGAGTTCCTTGGCGAAAAACACGGACGCGGCCTTGAGGATCTCGTTGGCCCGCCGGGACTCGGCGAGCTCTCGACGTAGCCGGCGGTTCTCCTCCTCGAGCGACTCCCCGGGGCCGGCAGAGGGTTCGACCGGCCCGTAGCGGTTGCACCAGATCCTCAGCGTCTCCATGCCAACACCGAGTTGAGGTGCGACCGCACGGATCGACACCGATCTGGGGCCACCTTCGAGTGCCTGCCGGTCGTAGACCATGCGCACGGCACGGTCACGCAGCTCTGGACTGAACTTCTTGGGCATGCTCCGATTCTCCTTGCTGAGACTCGGAACGGAACCCAGGGCGCTTCAGTGGATGCCGGGGGAGCGTTCAACCTCCTCGTCTCCGACCGCGACGATGCCCCGGAGCTCATCGACGTGCACCGGTTCACCCATGGGTGGGGGAAGACCGCATCCCTGGCACTGCGGCACGGACGCACCGAGGTGATCGACACCTACCTCGATCACGACCGCATCACCGACGGCGATGCCGAACCGATGATCGATGCCGCCTACATGGCATGGCGCGCTGACGGGGCCGCGGGGCACGTGTCGGTGCTGATCGCGGAATCCCGCGACGACGTCACCGAGCTGAACAACCGAGCCCGTGCCGACCTCATCCTCGACGGCACCCTCCGCCCAGGCCGCGAGGTCGACCTGAACGATGGCAACCGGGCCGGTGTCGGGGACACGATCATCACTCGCCGAAACGACCGCCGGCTGCGGAACGGGAAGGACTGGATCCGCAACGGCGAACGCTGGACCATCACCGCCGTCCGCGACGACGGCTCCATCACCATCCGCAAGACCGGGCGCCGGTTCGGCGGCCCCCTCGTCCTTCCGGCTGCCTACGCTGCCGCGCATGTCGATCTCGGGTACGCGGTGACAGCGCATCGGGCGCAGGGCATCACCACCGACACTGCGCATGTGCTGGTCGAGCCGACGACAACACGGGAGAACTTCTATGTAGCCATGACCCGCGGCCGCGACTCCAACCGCGCCTACGTGGTGCTGAACCGCCCCGACGACCACGCCGCGCCGCACCCGTCAGACAACCCCGACGCGACCGCCCGCACCGTGCTCTACGGAGTGCTGCAGCACGTCGGGGCAGAGCTCTCCGCGCACGAGACCATCACCGCCGAGCAGGAGGCCTGGGGCTCAATCGCACAGCTCGCCGCCGAGTACGAGACCATCGCCCAAGCCGCCCAACACGACCGCTGGGCTCAGCTCATCCGCACCAGCGGGCTCACCGACGAGCAAGCCGAGACCGTCATCGACTCCGAGGCATTCGGTGCACTGACCGCGGATCTGCGACGGACCGAGGCCAACCATCACGACGTCGACCAGCTCCTGCCACGCCTCATCCAAGCCCGTGGACTCGAGGACGCCGACGACATCGCCTCGATCATCCACCACCGCCTCGCTCACGCCACCGCGCGCCCGGCCGGTTCCGGCCGTACCCGTAGACCAGCACGCCTGATTGTTGGCCTGATCCCACGAGTCGACGGCCAGGTCGCCGCAGACATGCGTCAGGCATTGGACGAGCGTCGTGACCTGATCGAAGCCCGCGCCGACGCCGTCCTCGACACAGCGATCCGCGCCGACGAACCCTGGACACGCCCGCTCGGCACACCGCCGACAGATGCCCGTGGGCGGCAGCGGTGGCATCTACATGCCCGGATCATCGCCGCGTACCGCGATCGCTACGCGATCACCGACGGGAGTCCGCTCGGCCCGATACCGGAGGGGACCGCGCAGAAGATCGATCGTGCCCGTGCAGACGCAGCATTCCGCGCACTCACCGGCCCGCAGCACCGAGACCAGCAGCGGCCCACTCAGCGCCTCGCCCGAGAGCTCGAACTATGACCAGATCGGACAGAGGACAAGAGGAAGGGCCTTGCATCACGGGATGCGAGGCCCTTGCACGAAGAGGACGGCGACCGGGGGGCTACATCGACCGCGTCGGTTTATCCGTTGACGGCACCGGGCGGTGTGCGAACTCCGGACCCAGCGCTGCGCGATCGGCGCCGCGTTCTGGCGCGTGGTTGATCAGGTCCTCGACGTCGCTGCCGTCGGTGACGAGCTGGGCGGTGCCGTTACGCAGCAGCATGTGCGGGCCGCTGCTGGTCACCGAGGTCACCGGCCCCGGGACCGCGCCGACGCTTCGGCCCAGACGCTGCGCCTCGACCGCCGTATGCAGCGCGCCTGAACGTACGCCCGCCTCGACCACAACGGTGCTCCCAGAGAGTGCGGCCATCAACCGGCCGCGCGCCAGGAACCGCTGCCGCGTCGGTACCGACCCCGGCGGCACCTCACTGACCAACAGGCCAACATCTGCGATTCGATCAAGCAGTTCGCGATGACCGGTCGGGTATGGGCGGTCGACCCCGTTGGCGAGCACCGCGATCGTGTCGCCACCAGACGCGAGCGCTGCCCGGTGAGAGGCACCCTCGACCCCGTATGCGCCGCCGGCCACCACGACCCGCTCACCGTGCGAGAGGTCGCCAGCGATTTCGCAGGCGACCTGCTCGCCATACGCCGTCGCCGCCCGAGCACCAGTGACCGTCACCAGATCGGCGGTCGGCCGGGCCAGGAACGACGTCGCACCGCGCGCCCACAGCACGTACGGGGCACGGTCGCCCAGATCGTTCAGCGCCTGCGGCCAGTGCGCATCACCCGGAATCACCGTCGCGATCCCGGACTGCTCGATGTCGCGCATCCGCCCGGCCACATTTTCCAGTCGGCGCGGCAACGCGAGGCGATCACGCCAGACCCGCGCGTCCACACGATTCAGCCCCGGCACCGCGCCGTCATCATCGAGCCGGCGGATCGTCTCGACCCCACCCTCACGGGCAAGGATGTGCCCAGTGGTGGCGTCGTCGGGTCCGGACAGGATCGACAACAGCATCCGCGCGTGGCATTCATCAGTTGCCAGGTCAGCGATACCGGCCATGACGAGGCCTCCTTCTCGGTCAGATGACGCCGAGAAGGTGCACAACCGCCCTCACGCAACAGGGTGCGGTCAGGCGACCGCGGACACGGAGCGGCGAGACCTACAACGCTCGCCCCACTCGATGGCGCGCGCCCGCAGCAGCAGGACGACGCTGACCGGGCCCATGCTCGCGAACTTCATCGCGTTCCAGATGCACAACACCACCAGCACGTGCAGCCAGTCCGGTGCGCCGTCCTCGATCAGCACCGTCAGCAAGCTCGCCACGTACAGATACGGGATGGCCAGCAGCATCGCCGGCAGGCCCCACTTCAGCCCACGGCGCGTACGGATCAGGTCCAGCAGGATGTTGGTGGGCATGTATCGACGCACGAAGTAGTGGGTGTAGACGCTGCCGATCCAGATCAGGCGGAACATGAGCACAGTCCTCTCCTCGTCTCCGGTGACAAGGAATCAAGAAGGACCGCTCCGACCGAGGCCGACTGGTCATCCCACTGCATCCGGCAGTGGGTCACGTAGGTAGAGGCCGCCTACTCATCAAAATACTCCTGTCAGAGCGACGAGGGAAGGCCTCGAACGGCGCTCCGATGTCTGTGCTGCATGCGATCCTTGGTGCAGGCGATCCTCCGGAGCAGGAAGTGGTGTGAGCATGGCGAACGGGTTCAAGATCAACAAGCAGGCCATACGGAAGATGTCGCGCGAGATCGAGCGCGAGTTCGCCAAGAACCCCGTCCGGGTGCCGCTGGAAGCCGACCACGGCGTCGTCTCGCTCCCGGCTGCCACAACAGTCAACAACTACAACGGGCCAGTCGTCACCGTGAACGGAGACCACGCCCAGCTCGCATGGGACAACCAGAGCGTCACGCAGGTTCAGGAGCACAGCGAGCAGGTCGCCGCTGGGTACGAGCAACTTGCGCAACTGCTCACCGACATCCTGGCGAGCCTGTCGACCTTTCAGCTTGACGAGACCGACGGGGCAGAGCTCCGCGAGAACGCCAACCTCGTCCTCCAGGAAGTGGTCAAGTCCGAGCCCGATCAGGGCATCGTGCGGCGGGGAGTCACTCTCATCAAGGGACTGCTTGCCCCGATCAGCGCGGGTCTCGGAAAGGCTGCGACCGAGGAGGCTGCCGAGGGCGCTCGACAGGTGATCGATGCGCTGGGGGCCTCGTTGCCGTTCTGACCGCCCGCATGCCTGTGTCCTGTGACCGTACATCCGGTAACGGCAGCCACAGCCCGATGGAGTTCTCGATAGACCTCTCGCGCGCGGCCGCGTGTCGGCTCACGAAGAACATGTGCGGTCCAGCATGATGAATTCAATGAGCATCTGCAGATAGGTGACCGTGTCACCGGTAGGAGGCACCCGGTGACGACACCAGACCTGGCGCAGCGCGCTGAAGCATGCCTGCGTTGGAAGCTCCGTAGATCATCTGGCCAACGGCCATCCCACGTTGACACGTCTGTTTCCGAGGCGTGTGCTGGTGCGACCGCAGGGTGGCTGCAGTGAGAACCAGCGACGTGTGGGCGACCACGGAGGCCATCGGGAAGAACACGCTCCGTCAATTGCTGGTCCCGGCCCACGATGGACTCGACCTCGCGGACGGACCTGCTCCGCACATTCGAAGCAGGTACGGACAGTGGCCGACCGCATCAGGACCAGACGAACCGCGCGAAGAAGGCCTGGTCGCCGTCCTTCCCGAGAACGGCGCATCGGGCGACGAGATCACCTGGGTGGGATCGAGGCACCCTTTACCCGCGGATGCCGTGAGGGAGTCCTTCGACGGAGCGATCGGGTTCACGTCCCACAGTCGCCCGCACAGCCTGCGTCGCCCGCAGATCGGTGCGCTGCATTCCATCGTCGGATACCAGTCGTCGGGCCTCACAGAGCCAGGAATCGTGGTGATGCCCACGGGGACGGGCAAGACCGAGACCATGGTGGCATGGTTGGTCGCGCAGCGTCCGGAACGCGTCCTTGTCGTGGTCCCTTCCTCGGCTCTGAGAGAGCAGATTGCCTCAAAGTTCGAGACGCTCGGCATCCTCCAGCAAGAGGGCATCGTCGGGCCGGACGCGATGAGACCGCGGGTCGGGCGAGTCGCCGGACGATTCGACAGCGAACAGGACGCGGCCGCTTTCGTGGCTGCCTGCAACGTCGTGGTGGCGACTCCGAACGCGATCCACGCGTCAGAGGATGCCGTGCGGCGAGCGTTCTTCTCTGGGTTCACACACCTCCTGGTCGATGAGGCGCATCACGCGCCAGCGCGAACGTGGACGGAGATCATCCGCGCCTTCGGGGAGCGTCCCGTCCTGCTGTTCACCGCGACCCCCTACCGGCGTGACGGACTGACGTTGCCGGGACGAGTGATCTTTCGTTTCCCGCTTCGGGAGGCACAGAAAGAAGGCTACTTCAGCACGATTGACTTCACGGCCGTCCTTGATCTGGATGACGATGACGAAGCGCTTGCCAGAGCCGCGCTGTCTCGGCTCCGTAGCGATCTGGACGCCGGGCACGAACACCTACTCCTGGCTCGGGTCGCGACGAAGCCTCGGGCCGACGAGATCCACGCGCTGTACTCGCGACTCGCTCCCGAGTTCGCTCCGAAGGTGATCTACGACTCGCTGCGGGCGAGCGAACGTGACGCGGCGATCCGAGCCATGCGGGAGCGGTCCAGCCGCGTGATCGTTTGCGTCGACATGCTGGGCGAAGGCTTCGACCTCCCCACGCTCAAGGTCGGAGCGTTCCATGACACGCATCGATCCCTGAGCCCTATGGTCCAGCTCATCGGCCGGCTCGCCCGTACGTCATCTCCCGTCCCGATCGGAACCGCGAGCGTTTTCATCCGCCAGGATCCGAAGCAGGCGCTCTCGCCGTTGCGTTTTCTCCTGCGAGAGGATCCCGACTGGGACAAGGTCCTCAGCGACATTACGGAGCGTGCGACCGAGCGAGCTGACGAGATCAGCGAGTTCGAGGCCTCGTTCCTTGACAATCCGCCTGACGTGCCTGTTGGCCTGCTGGAACCGAAGATGAGCGCTCGCGCCTTCGCGACGACGACCGTGGACTGGGACCCGCTGGCGGCCCGTGCCGTGTTCGGCGACAGCATCTTGGACGGCCTGATTAGTGTCAACCGTGATGACACCATCGCCTGGTTCGTGATCGAGACGGTCTCCGATCTCCGCTGGGGTGACATCCCATCCCTGCGAGCCACTGATTACACGCTCGTCGTGCTCTTCCTCGATCGGACGCAGGGGCTCCTCTACGTTCACTGCTCGGACACCAAACGCAGCCTGGACGATCTCGTCGAGGCAGTGGTCGGGCATGAACCGGCGCCGGTCAACGGTTACGACACCTTCAAGGTCTTTGCAAAGCTCGACCGCCTCGTTCCGACGAACATTGGGCTACTCGATGCCCGGGATCGTGACAAGCGCTTCTCCATGCACGTGGGAAGCGATGTCGAGACGGCACTGACAGAAGCCGAGCGCACCCACAAGGCCAACACACACGTCGCAGCCAAGGCGTTTCAAGAGGGAGAGCGCGTCACGATTGCAGCGGCGCTATCCGGGAGATTCTGGTCGATGCGAACGGCGTCGAACCTTGCAGAATGGCGACGATGGTGTCGCGATCAGGGAGCGAAGCTGCGGGACAGGTCTGTTGACGTCCGATCGCTGTTCCGCGACATGATCATCCCTGTCGACGTCAAGGAGCGGCCCCCGTACCCGTTCCTCGCGGTCGAGTGGCCATGGGAGCTCTACGTCGGCGCCGGAACGTCCTCACGCGTTGTCTTCAACGCCAACGGCGTTCCGTTGACCGATGCCGGATTGAGGATCGACGATTACGGAGTCGACGGCCCACTTCGTTTCTCCGTCGTCACACCTACGTGGGAGCTCGCGTACGAGGGGCGGTTCGGTTCGACTGGTGTGCACTACCGTGCACTGGGTGACGATGCCACGGTCGAGGGAGGGCGCGGATCGACAGCGCCTCTGTCGACCTGGTTAAACAACCACAAGCCCACGCTCCTTCTCTCCGGCGACCGACTGATCACCGGCGATGACCGGCTGCTCGCGCCCCGAACCGAGCTTCCGCCATATCCCCGCGACAACCTGCGTTCTCTCGACTGGGCCGCCGGAGGTGTGAACATCGCCGTCGAATCGCAGGGCCCCGATCGCAGAGCCGACTCGATCCAGGCTTTCATGGCGCGCTACCTCGGTGAGAACCAGACCTTTGACGTCCTCATCGACGATGACAGGTCGGGTGAGGCAGCCGACCTCGTCGGCATCCGAGTCGATGGAGGGGACCTGCACGTCACGCTGGTGCACTGCAAGTACTCCTCGAAACCAGATGCGGGATCCCGCCTCAAGGACCTCTACGAAGTCTGCGGCCAAGCGATGCGCGGCGCGCGATGGCGAGACAACGCAGCGTTGCCACTCCTCGAGCACCTCGACCGACGGGCCGTCGGATATACGCGCCGCTTTGGAGGGACGGCGTTCGAAATCGGTGATCGCGAGATGCTCTTCCGGATCAGGCAGCAAGCGTGTCTGCTGTTCCCGCGGTTCACGACGATCATTGTCCAGCCAGGCCTGAGCATCGGTTCAGCGAGTGACGAGCAGCTAAGGCTCATCGCCGGCGCTGCCTCATATGTGCAGACCGTGACCAAAGGCGGTTTTGAGGTCTACGGATCGGACTGATCGCGCAGAGCGATGGTCCGGGAGTGTCCGCACCCGCACTCCGGCAGACAGCAAGGAAGCGCGCTCAAGTTGCCCGGAAGGGCGCGTGTGAGCGGCTGCGCCTATTGAAGGAGGGCGTTGGATAGGTCTCGGAAGTAGTTGTGTCGTGCCCAGAAGGCGCGATCGCCGATGACGTAGAGGCGGCGTTTCGCACGGCTGGCGGCGACGTTGACGAGGTTCGGGGTCCGTGCCCAGTTGGCGGGTGCTCCCGGTTTGCTGGGGTCACCGCCGAGGACGAGGATCACGACGGCGGCTTCGCGTCCTTGCGCTGTGTGAATGGTCCCGGCTTGGAGGCCCTGGTATTTCGGGATGAGGGTGCGGAGGCGGTCTGCGACGGCTCGGAATGGGGAGATGACGATGACCTCCGACGGTGGGATGCCGTGGTCGTTCAAGTAGGCGAGGGCCTTCTCTAGCCGCTCGATCTGACTTGGTTGGAGATGGCTACCTGGGCTGTTGGCCGGCTCGTCGGCCCAGTAGCTGGCGGCGATGATCGGACCGGTCGGGCTGTCGAAGCGCTCGTGGGGGTCGTTGAGGTCGCGGTGGACGCCGTTGACCATGAGGTTGTTGTAGGCGATCTGGTTGCACAGGGTGAACATTGGGTTGTCACAGCGGCGATGCACCAGCAGCGGCGCGCTGACCCATACCTTGTCCTCGCCTTGATCGAGCAGCGTTCCGAACGGTGTGACGCGGTCGGCCAGGGTCTGGACGGAAGCGCGTGGCGGGATCCAGGTCGTGCTGATGTCGCAACTGCTGGCGATATTGCGCTGTGCCTTCTCGGGGAGTGTGACAACGGGTTCGAGCTGGAGCGGGTCGCCCACTGCGACGATGCGTTGCGCGCGCCAGATCGCGCCGACGGCGTACTGGGGTGAGGCTTGGCCTGCTTCGTCGATGAGCAGCCAGCCGATCGCCTCTGAGCCGATGCCGCTGAACATCCGGCTGGCCGAGGCGAAAGTTGTGGAGATCAACGGAACGACTAGGAAGAACAGTTGCCAGGCGGCCCGGAGCTTCTCTGGCTCGAGGTCGCGTGGATAGTTCCCGGCGACGACCTCACCGGCGGCACGCAGGCCGTTGAGCATGTCGCGTGCGGTGTTGGCGAGGAAGTCTTGGTGCAGTTGGAGCGCGGCGACGAAGAGGTCAGAGCGTGCTCTGTCGAGCTCTTCGTCGAGCCAGGGCGCGTGTAGCTCTCGTTGATCACCCTGCCATGCCGGGCCGGGATAGGCCGCACCGAACCGTTCTTCGTCCTGCGCACACTGAGCCTGAAGTCTGCTCCGCTGATCTCGAGTGCTGTTCAGGTCGTGTTGAGCTGAGGACAGCCGTGCTCGGGCATGCTGTACGGCGTCGTGGAGCCGTTCCCCGCGGTCGTGCACTTCTCGGTGGTGTTGCTCGGCGTTGTCCAGTGCTCGCGCGAGGTCGTCGAGGCGTATGCGCCAAGCTCGTACGGCTCGTCCGA
Source organism: Brachybacterium halotolerans (assembly GCF_016623465.1). GTDB lineage: Bacteria > Actinomycetota > Actinomycetes > Actinomycetales > Dermabacteraceae > Brachybacterium > Brachybacterium halotolerans. Next base: position 471,529 of record NZ_JAEDAJ010000001.1, on the reverse strand, counting down.
AGGAGAAGATCGTCTCCAGCACGCCGGGCTTGGCGGCGAGGTGCCGGTTGTGGCTCTTGACGGCTTGCGCGCGGGCTTCATCTGCCTGCTGCTGAACGGGTTGATGCTGGGACAGATCGTGTTGGGCCCGGTTCAGACCTCGTAGTTCCTGATCGATGGCCGCTTCGAGACCACGTTCACGCTCAGCCAGTTCCGGGACTCGGCGGAGCCGATCCTGGGCCTGCGCCCGTTGCCGGATGAGTACGTCGACGCGCTGTTCGGCTGCGTGGAAGGCTTCGCGTGCTTGTGCCCAGGGCGTGTAGGGAGCGTCGCCGTCGCGCCACTGCGTCAGTCTTGTCTGCATCCTTGGGACGCCGTTCTCGACAGGCTTCTTGGTCTTGGGGTCCTTTTCGTCGAACCAGAACGCTGAGTGGAAGGCCGAGCGGTTCTTCTTTCTGCCGAGTCGGGCGGCGACGAGGCCCCAGGCTGTTGGCGGTGTCGCGTTGCCGGTGGTGTTGCTGGAGGCCACGTCTTGGAGGATCTTGGTCGCGATATCACCGAAGTAGTCGATGTGGCCGCGCCACGGCGCGTTGATGGCGTTCTCGTCGGGTATCTCTGTGGTGACGTTCTCGACGGCCGCGTTGTTCGCCGACGCGACGACCATCTCGAATCCCGTCAGCTCGGGTTTGAGCTGGCGAACGATCCGGGAGTGGCCTTCGCCATCGGACCATCGGTGCGTGACCTCAGTGAAGGCATCCGAAGGCCGAGACAGAGCCGCGAGTCGTCGGGCTCGCTCGACGACGTTCCCGGCGAGGATGTCGCGCAGCATGGTCGTCTTGCCCGTGCCCGGTGGCCCGTTGACGCCCATCAGGCCAGTGCTATGCCCAAGGTCGTTCAGCGCGCGGTTGACAGCGAACTGCTGGCTCAAGGCGAGCGAGTGCTCCGGGTTTGCCGGCCACCGGCCCTTGGGGAGGCGCTCGATCGCGGTGCCTGCGTCTATCGCGCCCGGGTGCGTGACGACATCGATGCGGTCGGACACGGGAAGTGTCTGGTCGCCGGTGAGATATGTGGCAAGGCCGGCGCCGAGATCTCCGCCTGCGACATGGGTGCGCACAGCCGCGAGATCGTCGAGGTAGAAGCTGTTCAAGAAGTCGGTGTCCGTTCCGTCCTCGGCCCGTCGCGCCGACACCGCCACACTCTCGATCACCAGGCGCTCGTTCGCGAGGTCATCGAAGCCTTCGACTCCGGCAGCGACATGGGAGAGCTTCAGCAACTCGTTCAGCGAGTCCGAGTCGTAAGGCGGGGGCTGCTCTCCGCCATCGGCGTCGCGGCGGGCGCCTTCAAAAGCGTCAACCGACTCGACGAATTCTTCCGCGGCCTCGTCGAACCCGGCCATCCAGCGCGGGTTGCTCGGTCCTGGATCTCGTGTCCGGCCAGCTGCCCAGAGCGCTGATGACAGCACCGCCGAATCGGTGACCAGTCGACCCTCGTTATCGATCAGGAGCCCGGCACAGGCGCTCTCACCGTCGGGTCGCTTGTCGTAGGCGTCAGGATCCTCGCCGAACACACGGCCCAACGCCTCGTAGGTTGCCTCCAGCTTGTAGACGCCCAGATACAGGGTGTGGCGCCAGACCCTGCGCGTCCCGTGGAACGGCTCGGGCGGAGCCAGTACATCCCAGGGGAGAGGATCCCCGGACTGCCACGCGATCACCTGACGATCCGACGGGCGGGTCGCTCGACGCGTCAACGCCGGCACCTGCTGCGGGCTGAACAACTCCAACATCCACCAGAACGACAGAATCCGAAGCCGCTCATCTCTGACCCGAGCCAGTCCCATGGTCCCCATCTTGCCCGGTCGAGCAGCAACAGGTGCCTGACGTCCAATCTCGGCGATCGACGAGGTTCGTTACCTTTCACGTCCGTGCACGTCACGCAGCACTACGCCGATAGACCGGAGATGGTTGCGGACTGTGCTGGGTGAGAATCCGAGGCGCTTGCCCACGCGTTCGAGCGACTCACCACCGGAATAGCGACGAGCCATCTCCCGCACATCGTCCGCCGACGGTGTGGCACGCCGCATCCGTACACCCCGGTCCCGCAGCAGTAAGGCCAGCCGCTCCCGACCGATCCCGAGTTCCTTGGCAGTCTCTCGCAACGTGGCGCCGGCCTCGTACTGCCTCTGCGCCACGTCCAGCAGTTCTTTGCTAGCGCGAGGAAGCTGACGCGGGAGCGGCTCCTCGCGGCGGGCATTGAGCATGCGGACGCGAATCGACTGGTGCATCGAGCCCATGCGAACCAACGACGGGGCAGGTTTCGACAAGCTTGCCGCTAGGTCCACTCGAGAAACCGTGAGACAGTGACTCGTCACGAAGGCCCCCACCGAATGGTGGGGGCCTTCGTCGTGTCCAGGACGCTCGTGGGGCGGCCGAACCGGACGTCGACCGTCGGCCCCGCGGCCCGTCACTGCTCGAGATCGAGCTCCCGGAGGACGTCCGCCGGCACCAGTGACTCCGGCTCGTCGACCTCGAAGCCGTTCTCGCGCATCCACGCGTCGTCGAAGAGCTTCCCGAGGTACCCGCGCCCGTGATCGGGGAGCAGGGCGACCACCACCGCGTCGGACGGCAGGTCATGGGCCGTGCGCAGGGCGGCGACCACGGCCATGCCGCTCGAGCCGCCCACCAGCAGACCCTCCTCGCGGGCGAGGCGGCGCGCCATCGCGAAGGACTCCGCGTCGGGGACCCGCTGGAGGCCGTCGACGACCTCGGGGTGGAAGGTCTCGGGGACGAAGGTGACGCCCACCCCCTCGATGAGGTTCGCGTGGATCTGCTCGGGATCAGCGGGGTCCGCGGAGTAGATCGACCCCTCCGGATCCGCGCCGATCACCTGCACGCGACCACCGGAGGCCTCCTTGAGGAAGCGTCCCGCTCCGCTGATCGTGCCGCCCGTGCCGATGCCGGCGACGAAGTGCGTGACCGCGCCGTCCGTGTCGCGCCACACCTCCGGTCCCGTGGTCTGGAAGTGCGCGAGCGGGCCGTTCTGGTTCACGAACTGATTGGGCTGGAAGGCACCGGGGATCTCGCGCGTCAGCCGATCGGCGACGCTGTAGTAGGAGCGCGGATCCTCCTTCGCCACCGCGGCCGGCGTCACCACGACCTCGGCGCCGTAGGCCATGAGCACGGCGCGACGGTCGGGGCCCACCTTGTCCGGCACCACGAAGACCGTCCGGTAGCCACGCTGCTGGGCGACCAGGGCGAGGCCCACCCCGGTGTTGCCGCTCGTGGGCTCGACGATCACGCCGCCCGGGCGCAGACGGCCCTCCCGTTCGGCGGCGTCGATGATGGTGCGGGCGATGCGGTCCTTCGAGGATCCGCCGGGGTTGAAGTACTCGACCTTGACCAGGACGGTCGCGTCGATCCCCTCGGTGACGCGCTGCAGGCGGATCAGGGGAGTGGAGCCGATGAGATCGGCCGCGGACTGGGCGTAGTGCACGAGTGGTGTCCTCTGGACGGGGTGCGGCGGACGGCGTCGACGCCGCACGGTGGTCGATGGATCGTCGGGCGCGCTCGGCGGGGAGCGCGGGCGCGCTTGGCGGGGAGCGCGGGCGCGCTCGGGCCGAGCGCAGGCGCTCAGGGACGACAACGACAGGTCAGCACGGCGTCACCGTAGCCCGCCGCGACCGCGCGAGGCAATCGGAGCGCACCGGCCCGGCGGCTCGTGGCCTGGTCTGCTCCCCCGGGAGCACCGGCGCATGCTCCCGGGGGAGGACGACCCGGCGCACGCTCCGGCGTAGCCTTCGAGCATGTGCGCGAGAGACGGGGCGGATCCCGCGCCCCGCACCCGGGGACGACGGGGTCCGGGGCGCGTCGTCGCTCTGCTCCCCGCCCTGGTCGCGCTCCTGATCCAGGTGCCGCCGACGCTCGCCATCGGCGTGTGGACGGAGACGGCCCCCGCGCTCGTCGCTGCGCGGACCGCGGCTGCGGCCCTCTCGGCTCTCGCCCTGCTCGCGATCTGGACGCGTCCCGGGCCGACGGTGATCGTGATCGCGCCGCTCGCGCTCGTCCTGCTGTTCCTGCCGCCGCCCTTCGGCCCTCCGCCGGTCGCGCTCGGCATCGCGCTCGTGATCGCGCTGGTGCGCGCCGCCCCCGTGTGGGCGCTCGCGACGGCGTGCACGACCTGGGCGGTGGGCGTCGTGCTCGCGGAGCTGCTGTGGCCCTCGGGAGCACCCCAGCGGATCATCGCCGGAACGGTGATCCTGGCCGTCTGCCTCGGCGTCGGCATGGGCATTCGCTCGCGCGCCGAGCGGATGCGGAGACGGGAGGCGCTGCTCGAGCAGCGGCGACGCGAGGCGGAGCAGGCCGAGCGCGACCAGATCGCCCGCGAGCTGCACGACGTCCTCTCCCACTCGCTCTCCCAGATCTCCGTGCAGGCGGGGATGGGCCTCCACCTGTTCGACAGGGACCCGGCGAAGGCCCGCGAATCCCTCGGGAACATCCGCCGCCTCGCGGGCGGCGGCCTCGAGGAGGCCCGCGGGGTGCTCGCGACCCTGCGCGGAGAGGAGGCGCCGCTGACCCCAGAGCCGCAGCTCGCGGACCTCCCCGCGCTCCTCGAGCAGCACCGGGGGCTCGGGCTCGCGATCTCGCTGGACAGCGATATCGGGGGCGCGGGCCCTCTCGGCACGGAGCCCCATGGCACGGAGCCCCGCGCCGAGGATGCTCCGGCGGGTCGCACCCAGGCGACTGCCGTCCGCATCGTCCGCGAGGCGCTCACGAACGTGGTGCGGCACTCCGGGGCCGAGACGGCGGAGGTCCGGCTGCGGCGCGAGGGCGGCGCGCTCCGGATCGACGTCGCCGACGACGGCGTGGGCACCGCGCTCGCTCATCCGGGGGCGGGGATCCGCAGCATGAGGGACCGCTCCGAGCTGCTCGGAGGCACCCTCTCCCTGGGGCCCGGTCCGCAGGGACGCGGGACGGTCGTCACCGCGCGTCTTCCCTGGGGGCACACATGATCCGCGTCGCGATCGCCGACGACCATCAGCTCGTGCGCGGCGGCTTCCGCGCCCTGCTCGATGCCGAGGAGGACATCGAGGTCGTCCTCGAGGCGGCGGGAGGCAGGGAGCTGCTCGCTGCGCTGCGTCGGACCCCGGTGGACGTCGCGCTCGTGGACATCCGGATGCCGGAGGGCGACGGGCTCTGGGCCACGGAGCAGATCGCCGCCGATCCCGCGCTCCGCGCGCTGCGCGTGGTGATCGTGACGACCTTCGAGCTCGACGAGTACGTGGTGCGGGCGATCCGCGCCGGCGCCGCGGGCTTCCTGGTCAAGGACACCGAACCCGCTGATCTGATCCGTGCGGTGCGGGTCGTGTACGACGGCGGCGCGCTGCTCTCGCCCGGTATCACCCGACTCCTCCTGGACCGCGCGGCCGGGGGCCTGCGCGAACGCCCGGACCCGACCGCGCTCGGCGAGCTCACCGAGCGCGAACGGGAGGTGCTGCGCCTGGTCGGGGAGGGGCTGAGCAACGAGGAGATCGCCGGCAGGCTCGTGCTCTCCCCGCTCACCGCGAAGACGCACGTCTCGCGGATCATGCAGAAGGTCGGCGCCCGTGATCGCGCGCGCCTGGTCGTCCTCGCCTACGAGACGGGCCTGGTGCGCCCCGGCTGGAGCTGACGGCGTGGCACCGGAGCTGACGGGGTCCTGCCGGAGCTGACGGGGCCCCGCACCTCGCTCCTGCTCCCGGGGGAGCAGTCGGAGTGCCTCCCGGGGCGGGATGTGCGGAGGGCCCGTGGCCGGTTCGCTGGAGGCATCGGGTCGCCGCAGGTGCGGCCCCTGTCGGAAGGACACGCCATGCACACCGCGATCACCACCGCACTCACCGCGACGCCCGCCGTCCCTCTGCTCGCCGACGGCGGAGCGGGATCCTGGGGCGCCCATCCCATCGGCCCCTTCTTCCTGCTCGCACCGCTGTTCTGGCTCGTGATCCTCGTGGTCGCGGTCGTGCTGCTCACCCGCGGGCGCCGGCGCTGGTCCGCCGAGCGCCACGAGGAGCGCGAGCAGCGCCGGCTCGAGGAGCGAGCGCGTCGGGCCGACGAGGCCCTCGCGCCGCTGCGCCGGGCCGAGCTGACCCTCGCCGAGCGCTTCGCCCGGGGAGACCTCGAGGAGGCCGAGTACCGCCAGCGGCTCGAGGTGCTGCGCGCGAGCGCCGCCCTCACCGAGCGGAGCTGAGCGAGGACTCGGGGGCCTCGTGGGGGACACGCCGGGGTCGACGCGATCGCTGACCCCGGCGGGACCGCCCGGGCAGAGGGTGTGACCCACGGCATCCGCAGCGCTCCGCGGGGATCCGTAGGCTGGAGTCACGCCCCACGAGGAACGGAACTCCGTCTGCCCTGGAGGCGATCGCCACGACCCGCTGGACCACCACCGCCGCCGCCCACGAGACCGGCCCGAGCGCTCAGCCCGTGCTCCACGTGCTGTATGCCTCCGAGACCGGGAACGGCGAGGAGCTCGTCGAACGCGTCGCGCCACCCGCCGCCCGCGCCGTCGGCATCGGCGTGCGCGTGCGCGAGATCGACGCCGTGACCCTCGAGGAGCTCGCGCAGATGCGCTGGGCGCTGTTCGTCGTCTCCACCACGGGTCAGGGCGATGTCCCCTACGACGTCGAGGAGCTGTGGGACGCGCTGATCGCCGCGGACGCGCCGGACCTCGACCGCCTCCGCTTCGGTGTCCTCGCCCTGGGAGACCGGGTCTATGCGGACTTCTGCCAGGCCGGCATCGAGTTCGACGACCGCCTCGCCGAGCTCGGCGCGGAGCGTCTCGTCGAGCTCGTCACCTGCGACTACGATTACGAGACGCCCGCCTCGCGTTGGCTGCGCGAGGGGATCGGCGCGGTCGCCCGCGACATGGCCGGGGCCGCCGGAGGAGCGGGCGCCCGGGGGTCGGTGAGCGCTGACGGGGGCGCGAGCAGTGCCGGAGCCCCGCCCGCCGGACCCCAGGACATCGAGCCCGAACCGCTGCGGATTCCCGACCCTGCGGCACGGACCGCCGGGACCGCGATCGTCGAGCGCGTGCGGGTGCTCACCGACACGGACCCCGATCGGGAGATCCTGCACTGCACGCTCGCGCTGCCGTCCGCGCTCGCGGCGGCGGAACCCGACGGCGACGGACCGCCCTGGCAGGTCGGCGACTCCCTCGATCTGCTCGAGCCCAACGACCCGCGCCTCGTGGCCGCCGTGCTCGACCGGCTGCGGATCGATCCGGACCAGGTCGTGGAGGACGGGACGACGAGCATCACCGCCGCGCGTCTGCTGACCGAGCGGCTCGAGCTGCGCCAGCTGCCGCGCTCGCTCGTGGAGGCGATCCAGGAGCGCACCGGGGACGATGCCCTCGGACGCCTGCTCGCCGGGCGCGCCACGGACTTCGAGCGCTGGCGATGGGGACGCGACCTGCTCTCCGTCCTCGAGGAGGTTCCGCAGCTGCAGGCCGACGCCGAGGACCTCGTGCGGTGGCTGCGCCCGCTGCAGACGCGCGCCTACTCGATCGCCTCGAGCCCGAGGGTGGACGCGGGCCGCGTGGACCTCACCGTGCGGACCCTCCGGTACGAGCGAGCCGGCAGGATCCTCGAGGGCACCGCGAGCGGCGCCCTGTCCCGGCTCGCCCGGAGCGCGGGGGAGCAGCCCGGCGGGAACCCGTCCCGGGAGGTCCTCGTGCGGCACCGGCCCGCACCGGGATTCCGTCTGCCCGACGATGCGTCGGCCGATCTGGTGATGATCGGCCCCGGCGTGGGCGTCGCACCGTTCCGCGGCTATCTCCAGGAGCGCAGCGCGCGCGGCGACTCGGGCCGCAGCTGGCTGCTGTGCGGGATCCGCGAGCGCACGACGGACCTGCTGTACGCACGGGAGCTCGAGGCATGGCGGGACGACGGCGTGCTCACGCGACTGGACGTCGCCGAGTCCCGGGCGGCGGACGGAGCCGAGTACGTCCAGCACACGATGGATCGACTCGGCCCCGAGCTCTTCGCATGGATCGACGGAGGAGCGCATCTGCACGTGTGCGGCGATGCGCGCGAGATGGCGCCCGCCGTGCGACTCGCCCTGCGCGCCGTCGCCTCCCGGGAGCTCGGCTCCCCGGAGCGGGGCGCGGCCTGGGTGGCGCGGCTCCAGGCCGAGCACAGGTACCGGGAGGACGTGTACTGAGCCCGGGCGGCGGCGCCACGGATCCGCGGAGCCTCGGGCCTGCGGGGCCTCAGGCCTGCGGGGCGGTGAGGACGCTGTGGATCGTCATGTCCTTGGCCGGGCCAATGACCTCCCAGGTCACGCGCCATTCGCGCTCATCCAGGATCTCGACGAGGCCGTCGTAGCGGTCCTCGCCGCAGGGGTGCACCACGGGCCGTCCGGGCGTCCAGGGATGGAAGTCCCGGCCGTCGGCGAACAGCACCATCCAGTCCTCGTCCGGGGAGTCCGCGCCGCCCTGCCTATCGAGGGGGCGGGCACGGCGCTCGATGAGGAGCTCGCGTCGCACGGGGATCGGCCGAGCATCCGCGGCGCCGCGGGTGAGCACACCGCTCTCGCTCCAGGCGATACGGCCGTCCTCGCGCATCGAGATCTCGGTCGTCCCGGTCACCTGCAGGATCTCGCGGGACAGGCGATCCTCGATGCGGCGGTTCAGCAGCCAGTCGCCGAGGAGCGCCCGCGGGCTCGCACCCGGCGATGTCCGAGGGGTGGGCCGGAGGTCGTGCTGCTGGTCGCTCACCCGTCGAGGCTATCGAGGGCGAGGTGGAGGCGACAGCATCGGTCCGGCGCTCACCACGGGCCCGCGCTCACCGAGGCGAGGGCGGCCCGAGGTCGGACGTGTCCTCGGGAAAACCCCCGTGACGCGAGGGGCCCCGGACCGCGATACTCGTGGACGGGGCGATCGGCATCCTCGGTCCGGACCACGGGAATACCGCCCGATCCGCCGACGTTGCCCGGAGTGCCGCTCGCGTCGACGCCAGGCGCCGGTCCACGGCGTCCGCCGTCGGCCTCAGCGCTCCCGCCCTTCCCGCAGGGTCGTCGGCCCCGCCGATCCGGCCGCGGGCCCTCGACGACCCACCGGCGCCCCTCGCCCGCGAGCGCGCCGCCGCCCTGACCCAGGAGTCCCATGTCCTCGCACGAGACCGCGCCCTCCCCGCAGCCCGCCGCGCCACCGGCCACGGGCATCGATCCCCAGGGCATGCGCGTCATCTGGCTGCTGCTGGTCGCCGCTTTCGTGGCGATCCTCAACGAGACCACGATGGCGATCGCGATCCCGCACCTGAACAACGACCTGGGCATCGCCCCGGAGAACGGGCAGTGGCTGACCAGCGGCTTCATGCTCGTGATGGCCGTGGTCATCCCCACCACCGGCTTCCTCCTGCAGCGCTTCACGACGCGCCAGGTGTATCTCTTCGCCATCAGCGCGTTCTCCCTGGGCACGCTGGTCTGCCTGCTCGCGCTCGGCTTCCCGATGCTGCTGCTGGGGCGCGTCGTGCAGGCGGTCGGCACCGGCATCATGATGCCGCTGCTGATGACCACGATCATGAACGTCGTGCCCGCGCACTCGCGCGGACGCATGATGGGCCGCGTGGGCCTCGTGATCTCGCTGGCCCCCGCCATCGGCCCGACCCTCTCGGGCGCGGTCCTGGACACCCTGGGCTGGCGCTGGCTGTTCGGGATCGTGCTGCCGATCGCGCTCGTCGCCCTGCTGCTCGGCGCCCGCTGGATGACCAACCTCGGGGAGACCCTGCGCGCCCCGCTCGATGTGCTCTCGGTGATCCTCTCCGCCCTCGCCTTCGGCGGGCTCGTCTACGGGCTGAGCCTGCTGGGCTCGGCGCACGAGACCGCGGGCGGCGGCGGAGCGAGCGCGACCATCCCGGGCCTGGGGACCCAGGGCACGGCGATCGTCCTGATCGTCGTCGCCCTCGTGATCCTCGCCCTCTTCTGCCTGCGCCAGGTCTCCCTGCAGCGCGCCGACGACGCCCTGCTGGACCTCCGGGTCTTCCGCTCGCGCACCTTCACGCTGGCCGTGATCATCATGGGCGTCGTCGCGATGGCCATGTTCGGCACGCTCACCCTGCTGCCGCTGTACCTGCAGAACGTCGCGGGACTGGACGCCCTCATGTCGGGCCTGATCCTCATGCCCGGCTCGATCCTCATGGGACTGCTGGGGCCCGTGATGGGCCGCGTGTACGACGCCAAGGGCCCGCGCGTCCTCCTCGTGCCCGGCACGATCGTGGTCGCGGGCGCCCTGCTGTTCTACTCGACGGTGGGCGAGGACACCGCCTGGCCCGTGCTGATGATCGTCCAGACCCTCATGTCCGTGGGCCTCGCGATGACCTTCACGCCGCTGTTCTCCGCCTCGCTCGGCTCGCTCCAGCGCCGGCTGTACTCCCACGGGTCGGCCGCGCTGAACACGCTCCAGCAGGTGGGCGGCGCGGCCGGCGTCGCCGTCCTCATCGGCCTGTACTCCTCGATCCTCCATCAGGGGGAGGCCGACGGCCTCTCGACCGCGGCGGCCGGCGCCCCGGGAGCGCGGGCGGCCTTCCTCGTCGCGGGACTGATCGCCCTGGTGCCCGTGGTGCTCGCCTGGTTCATCCGGGCGCCCGAGGAGGCCGAGGAGGAGCCGCAGCAGATCCCCGTCGAGTCTGCCGCCTGAGCGGCGCGACGTCGCGGACCGCAGAATGGACGGCATGACCAGCCCAGCCTCCGCGCCGCCCGAGCGCTCCGCCCCCACCGCGGGGACACTCGGCCTCGATCTGGACGCGACGCTCATCCACGGGCCGCTGGGGACCGTGATCGCGGACCTCGATGCGCAGGTCGCCCGCGAGCAGGGGATCGAGGGCCTCCACGACCAGGTGATGGCCGAGGCGCAGAGAATGTTCTCCGAGGACCCCGCCGCGGCCTACGACTGGCAGGCGACCCTCGCCCGGGTGGCTCGCGAGCGCGGCGCCCGGCTGCCCTTCGACATCGTCGAGCGACTCGAGGAGGTGGCTCCCGCGCGCACCCGACTGCTCGAGGAGGGTGCGCCGGAGGTGCTGCGGGCGCTGAAGGCCGACGGCTGGCGACTCGTGGTGATCACCAACGGGTGGCGCCGCTATCAGGTGCCAGCGCTGCGGGCGGTCGGTCTCCTCGACCTCGTCGACGACCTCGTCACCGCCGACTCCGCCGGTGCCCCGAAGCCCGATCCGGTGATGTTCGCGAGCGCCCTGACGGGCGCACGCAGCGGCGCCGGACCCCTCGTCCACCTCGGGGACCGGCTCGACGATGACGTGCTCGGCGCCCATCGCGCGGGCGGCGCGGCGGTCCTCTACTGCCCCTCGGCGCCCGCCGAGCTCCAGGGGCCGACGGGTCCTGCACTGGTGGCCTCGCCCGGCACGTCGCCCGAGCGCGACGACCCCTTCTCGGAGTTCCTCCGCGACCTCACCGCGCGGCAGCAGGCGCGCGTGGACCCCGCCGATCGGCTCGCTCGCCCCGATGCGGTGATCTCCGGGATCAGGGAACTCCCCGCCGCGCTCCGAGCACTGGCGCTCCCGTGAGCGAGCAGCCCGTCCCGTCCGACGGGCCCGTCCGGTCCGCCCCGCCCGCCCGTCCGGTTCAATCCGACGAGCCCTCCCTGCGCGAGGCGGACGTCGTGGTCATCGGCGGGGGACAGGCGGGACTCAGCGCCGGCCACCACCTGCTGCGCCGCGGCGCCGACGTCATCATGCTCGATGCCGAGGACGGGCCCGGCGGCGCCTGGCGGCATCGCTGGGACTCGCTGACCATGGCCACGGTCAACCACATCGCCGACCTCCCCGACATGCCGCAGGGCACCGTCGCCGAGTTCGAGAGCGCGAACACCGCGGTCCCCGCCTACTTCGACGAGTTCGAGCGGCGGGGCTCCCTCCCGATCGAGCGGCCTGTCCGCGTGACCTCCGTGCGCTCCGAGGATCCGGACGCGGGGATCGACTCGCCGCTGCGCGTCGACAGCGTGGACGGGGAGGGGAGGTCGCTGGCGCCGATCCGCACGCGCGCGATCGTGAACGCGACCGGCACCTGGGGCAATCCGTTCGTCCCCTTCGTGCCGGGGATCGGCACCTTCCGCGGTCGCATGCTGCGCACCGTCGACTACCCCGGCGCCGCGGCCCTCGCCGAGCGGCGGATCGGGATCGTCGGCGGCGGGATCAGCGCCACCGGCTTCCTCGCCGAGCTCAGCGAGGTCGCGACCACCTTCTGGTACACGCGCCGGGAGCCTGTCTTCCGCGAGGGCGGGTTCACCCCCGAGATCGAGGGCCGCGCGGCCGTCGCGATGGTCGAGGAGCGCGTGGCGCAGGGACTCGCCCCTCTCAGCGTGGTCTCCGTGACCGGCCTGCCCTGGAGCCCGGCCCTCGCGGCCGCCGACGCCCGGGGAGCTCTCGCGCGGCGACCGATGTTCACGCGCATCGTGCCCGAGGGTGTGATCGAGGCCGACGGCACCACGACGCCCCTCGACGTCCTGCTCTGGGCGACCGGCTTCCGCGCGGCCCTGGACCACCTCGCGCCGCTGCACCTGCGCGCCCCGGGCGGCGGCATCCGGATGGATGGCACCCAGGTCGCGGACGACCCTCGCATCCACCTCGTCGGCTACGGCCCCAGCTCCTCCACCATCGGCGCCAACCGCGCCGGCCGCGCCGCGGCCCGGCGCCTCCTGCGCAGCTGACGTCCCGTCCAGGACCGGCCCCGATTTAACGCAAGGGACGTGTGGCGATAATCCCTCGGTCCTGCAGGGGGTCGGCGGTCTGCCGTACTGTCGGAGGCATGAGCGACGCCACAGGATCCGGGACCGCAGCACCGAACCCCAGGGACAAGGGGAAGCGGCCTCCGCGTCCCCAGGCGGTCCTCGAGGTGATCGGCAAGCAGCGGATCACGCCGAACCTGCTGCGCGTGATCGTCGGCGGTGACCAGGTCAGCGTCCTGAACGACAACGACTCCACGGACAAGTACCTCAAGCTCCTGCTCCCGCAGCCAGGGAGCGGCCTGCAGCCGCCCTACGACATGGAGGGCCTGCGCGAGACCTCGCCCGAGACCCTGCCGTCCCGCCGCACCTACACGGTGCGCTCGTGGGACCGCGAGAAGCAGCTGCTCGCGCTGGACTTCGTGCTCCACGGCGAGGGCACGATCGACGGGATCGCGGCCGCCTGGGCGGACGCCGTCCTGCCCGGCGACGTCGTCGCCGCGAACGGCGCCGGCGGCGGCTACGCCCCCGACCCGGAGACGGGCTTCCACGTGCTGATCGGCGACCACTCGGCGCTGCCCGCCATCGCCTCCGCCCTCGAGGCCATGGAGCCCGCGGCCCGCGGCATCGCCCTCGTCCAGCTCGATCACGCCGAGGACCAGCAGGACCTCGACCACCCCGAGGGCGTCGAGCTGCGCTGGCTGATCGGCGACCGCGAGCAGCTGGTCACCGAGACCGAGGGCCTGGACCTCCCGGCCGACGGCCTCCAGGTCTTCGCCCACGGGGAGCGCGGCATCATCAAGCGGATCCGTCGGAACCTCGTCAAGGAGCGCGGCATCGACCGCTCCCTCATCTCGATCTCCGCCTACTGGGCCGCCGGCCGCGTCGAGGACCAGTTCCAGGCCGAGAAGCGCGAGCCCGTCGGCCGCATCGACGAGGACTGACCCCGCCGCATGAGCGATCCGAGCGAGGACCTTGTCGTCGGCGAGGACGGACTGGCCCGCCCCGTCTGGGCGAGCCGCCACGAGGATCTGCGCGAGTACTACGACACCGAGTGGGGCATGCCGCGACGCACCGAGGCCGAGGTGTTCGAGCGCCTCGCGCTCGAGGGCTTCCAGTCCGGCCTCTCCTGGGCCACGATCCTGCGGCGCCGCCCCGGATTCCGCCGCGCCTTCGCGGGCTTCGACCCCGAGGCGGTCGCCCGCTTCGAGGAGGCCGACGTGGAGCGCCTGCTCGCCGACGAGGGCATCATCCGCCACCGCGGCAAGATCGAGGCGACCATCGCCAACGCCCGCGCGACCCTCGCCCTGCGCGAGGCCGAGGGGATCGGCGCCCGCGGCGACCTGCCGCGCGGCTCGACCCTCGCCGATCTGGTCTGGAGCTACCGGCCGGGGACGAGCCCTGCGCCGCGCACCGCCGCCGAGGTGCCGACGACCTCCGCCGAGTCCCGCGCGCTCGCGAAGGAGCTCAAGGCCCGAGGATTCCGGTTCGTGGGGCCGACGACGATGTTCGCGCTCATGGAGGCCCTCGGCGTGGTCGACACCCACCTGCTGGGCTCCCACCGCCGCGGCAGCTCCGGCCTCTGGGACGAGACCGGCGCGCGTCGAGCCTGACCGGCTCAACTCGAGCCTGAACCGGGCGAGCCGCGCATCCCGAGCCCGACCCGCGCGAGCCGCGCATCCCGTGCCCGACCGCCACGTCCGGTGCGCGGGGACCGCATGAGCGGTCATACGTGGTCACATTCCTGGGCGCCCGACCCGTGTGCGCGCGAGAGTGGCCGGGAGCGGCGTCCTCGGCCCCGTCGGCCGCTCGGGAGGAGAAGGTCATGTCCACGACATCGGTGCACGCGGGCTGGGACGCGCGCGGCGCCCACGGCTCGCTCGTCCCCCCGATCTATGCCACCAGCGCCTACGCCCACAGCGGCCACGCCTCTCTGAAGGCCCTCTTCGCCCGGGAGAGCGAGGGGTTCGCCTACTCCCGCTCCGGGAACCCCACCACGGCCGTCCTCGAACAGCGGATCGCCGCGCTCGAGGGCGGGATCGGCGCGATCGCCGTGGCGAGCGGGCAGGCGGCCACCACGATCGCGCTGTGCGCCCTGCTGGAGCCGGGCACCCACGTCGTGGCCTCCTCCCGCCTCTACGGCGGGACCACGGAGTTCCTCGGCGACACCCTCGTCGACCTGCAGGTGAGCTGGAGCTCCGTCGACCCCTGGGACGTCGACGCCTGGCGCGCCGCGATCCGCCCGGAGACCCGCGTCGTCCTCCTCGAGTCGATCGCAAATCCCGGGGCTGAGCTGACCGACCTCGATGCCATCAGCGCGATCGCCCACGAGCACGGCGCGGTGGTGGTCGTCGACTCGACCCTCGCGAGCCCCGCTCTCTACCGTCCCGGCGAGCACGGGGCCGACGTGGTGGTGCACTCGGCCACCAAGTATCTCGCCGGTCACGGCACCACGATCGCCGGACTCATCGTGGACACCGGCTCCTTCGACCCGCGCCGATGTCCCGAGCGCTGGCCGCGCCTGACCACACCCAACGAGCGCTTCCACGTGACCTTCGCCGACGAGTACGAGGCCGGCGGCTCCGGACTGCTGGGCTTCGCCCGGGCCAAGTACGTCACCGACTTCGGCGCCACCCTTCCCGCCCAGAGCGCCCGCGACGTGCTCGTGGGCATCGAGACCCTCGACCTGCGCCTTGAGCGCATCAGCGCTCACGCCGAGCAGATCGCTCGCAGCCTGCAGGGCGCGGAAGGAATCGCCCGTGTGAACCATCCGTCGGCCCCCGGTCGCGCCGACGCGCACCTCGCCGCGCGCGACTTCCCACGCGGCACCTCGGGAGTGTTCTCGATCGACCTCGAGGGCGGGGAAGCAGCGGCCGCCGCCTTCTGCGATGCCCTGAGCGTCTTCACCCTCGCCGTGAACATCGGCGACGTCCGCTCCCTGGTCTGCCACCCGGCGACCACGACGCACTCGCACCTGAGCACGGAGCAGCGGGCGGCCTGCGGGGTGGGCGAGGGCACGGTGCGCCTCAGCATCGGCCTCGAGGACGTGGACGATCTGCTCTCGGACCTGCAACGGGGCCTCGCCGCCGCGCGGACGGCGCGCGACGCGGGACCGAGCGGCGCGGAACCGGGCGACGCGGAGCCGGGAGGCGCGGAACGGGGAGACGCGGGACCGGGAGACGCAGCACCGACGGACGCGCCGGGTCGCGCCTCGGTGCTCAGCGGCGCGGGCGCTTCCCGCTCGCGAACTGCTTGACGCGCCCGAACCAGCCGCCGCCGCTCACGGCGTGCCCGACCCCGCCGCCCACCGCATGCCCTGCGGAGGCGCCGAGGATCCGGTCGTTGCAGCGCTCGCACAGCAGGCGCCCCGTGAACGACTTCCGGGCGCGGCCGCGGATCACTCTCCTGCACTGTTCGCATCGCTGAGCCATGCCACGAGTGTGCCCCAGTGGGGCAGATCCGTCGAACGCGCCGCGTGCCTCGACCGGTCGGCTCGCTGGGAGTGCGCAGGGTTCTCGCGCCGTCAGGCGCCAGGGCCGAGGTCGGGGGCCCGACGGATCCCGAAGCGCTCGTGCAGGACGCGCCGCGCGGCGAAATGGCCGTTGAGGCCATGGACCCCGGGGCCCGGAGGCGTCGCGGACGAGCACAGGAAGTGGCCGTCGTCCGAGAGCCGGTAGGGGTCCCACACCGCGCGGGGCCGCGCGATCATGCGGTACATCGTGATCGTCCCCATCGCGATGTCGCCACCGACGATCGCCCGGTCGTGCTCGCCCATGCGCGCGGCGGGGATGCCCCTCGCGGCGACGATCGTGTCGCGGAATCCGGGGGCGCTCGCCTCGACCTGCGCGATCACGGCCTCGGTGGGATCCTCCATGCCGCCGACGGGCACGTGCGCGTACGCCCAGATCGGCCGCAGACCACCGACCTCGCGGGAGGGATCGGCGACCGCCGGATCGCTCACGAGCACCACGGGACGCTCGGGGATGCGGCCCGCGAGCACCTGGTTCTCGGCCGCGGCGACCTCCTCCCTGGTGCCGCCCAGGTGCACGGTCCCCGCGCGGCGCACGTCCGGATGCGCCCACGGGATCGGCCCGCTGGTCACCAGATCCACCTTCGCCGCGGCACCCGCGTGCCCGAGGCCCCGCAGGCCGCGGGCGGTGCGGCGGGGGATCGTGCGGCCGAGGATCCGCGAGGCGTCGTCGGCGCTCGTGTCCAGGAGCACGGCGCGCGCGGGCGGAAGATCCGCGAGCGATCGCACAGGGCGGCCTGCGATCACGCTGCCGCCGTGGGCGCGCAGGTCCTCGAGCAGGGCATCGGCGATGGCCTGGCTGCCGCCGACAGGGATCGGCCAGCCGCCCGCGTGCGCGAGCGCGGCCAGGAGCAGGGAGACCCCGGCGCCGGCCAGCGACGGCAGGGGACTGATGCCGTGCGCGGCGACTCCAGTGAGCAGGGCGCGCGCCCTCTCCGTGTGCAGGGGCGCGTCCCAGGCCCGGGTGCCCTGCTGCAGCACCCGCAGCCCGAACCGGGCGCCGGCCACGAGCCCGGCGGGGGAGAGCACCTCCGAAGGGATCGAGCGCTTGTCGCCGAGAGCGAGTGCGGTGACGGCGTCGGCATGTCGGGCGAGGGGCTCGAACATGCGGCGCCACGAGGGCCCGTCGGGCCCGAGCCCCTCGACGGTGCGCTCGAGGTCGTGCCAGGCGATGCCGGCATCACCGCCCGGCAGCGGCTGGGCGTAGGAGACCTCGGGCACGATCGTGCGCACGCCGCGCGCCGCGAGGTCGAACTCGCGCAGGAACGGGCTCGCGAGCGCCATCGGGTGCACGGCCGAGCAGATGTCGTGGACGATCCCGGGAGCCAGGCCGAGGTCGAGCGTGCGGGAGCCGCCGCCCAGGGTCTTCTCGGCCTCGAGGACCTGGACGCTCAGCCCCGCACGGGCGAGGGTGACCGCCGCCGCGAGCCCGTTGGGCCCTGAGCCGACGACCACTGCGTCCAGCGAGGGGGAAGCCATGCTCGAAGCCTAGTGGTCGGGGCAGGGGCGTCGCGCGCGGACCCCGGAGGTCCAGGTCGTGGGGCGTGATCGGCGTGGGGTTCGGCCCGGCCGCGTCCGCGTTCCCTATCGTGGGCGCAATGACCGAAGATCCCGCGTCCCCTCGCGATCGGCCCACCGGGCGGAGCGCCGATCAGCACGATGATCCGGGGATCGGCCCCTCGACGGCCGGGATGCCGGGAGCCCCCGGCGGCACAGTGCCGCGTGTGCGGCGGACGCGTGTGGGGCGCATGGGCCCCGTGGGCCTCGCCTGGCGGATCCTCGCGATGGCTGCGGGACTGGCCGTGCTGACGGCCGCTCAGATCGGACACACCGACGACCTCTTCCCGTTCAGCGCGATGGCCATGTTCGCCCAGCCCCGCGACCCGGACGGCGTCGTCGACGACACCTGCCTCGAGGGCACCCGCGAGGGCAGCGACGAGGTCCTCCCGATCAGCTTCCCCGACGCCGGCATCGCGCGCTCCGACGTGGAGGGGAACCTGCGCGGGATCCGCGAGGACCCCCAGCGCCTCGCCCCGCTCGCCCGGGCCGTCGACGCCCACCACCCGGACGAGCCGCAGCTGACGAGCCTCACCGTCTGCAGCGACCGCTACCACCTGCGTTCAGGCGCGCCCGACGGGCCGCCCGAGCACGTCACCCTGGTCACCTGGGAGGCGCGATGAGCACGGCGATCTCGACGGGCGCGAGCACGCCGCCCCGCGCACGGCGAGGGACAGAACGACTGCTCGATGTCCTCACCCCGGCGATCCCCCTCGCGCGTCTGGAGGTGATGCGCCGTCTGATCAGCGCGTTCGTCGTCTTCGACGTGCTGCTGGTCTCGAATGACGTGATCGGCCACGCGGCGAACCCCGAGTACTTCCGGCCCACGGCGCTCGCCCGCCTCCTGCACCTTCCCGCGGTGACGCCGGTGCTGGGCTGGGGACTGCTGGTTGTCATCCTCGCTTCCGGGGCTCTGGGCGCCCTGGGGCGCGCGCCGCGCGCGAGCGGCGTGGTGCTCGCCGTGAGCTTCTGGATCTGGATGCTCTACTCCCAGGGCTACGGCTACATCAGCCACGACCACGTGGCGCTCATGGTCGCCGTGGCCGTGCTGCCCACCGCCGGCATCGCGGGGGCACGGGCCGACCGGGTGGACGGGGTCGACGGGTTCGGTGGGGTCGGTGGGGCCGACGCAGGAGTGCTCTCTCGGCAGGCGGGCTGGGCGCTGCGGTGCATCCAGCTCGCTGTGGTGCTCACCTACTTCTATTCGGTGCTCGAGAAGTCGGTGATCTCCGGGTCCCCGGCGACCTGGGCGAACAGCGCAGTGTTCGCCTTCGCGTTCATCCGCCGCGGCGCCCCGTGGGTGCAGTGGATGCTGGACGTGCCCTGGCTGTTCCGTCCGGCCCAATGGGCGCTCATCGCCCTCGAGACCATGTCTCCGCTCGCGCTGTTCCTGCGGGGGAGGAAGCTCTACGCGCTGATCGGCGTCTTCCTCGTCTTCCATCTCGCGACGTTCGTGGCGCTCGGGATCCACTTCCTGCCCACGGTGGTGTGCTGGGCGGCGTTCCTGCCGCTCGAGCGGATCACGGCGCGACTGCGCCGATGGGCCGGGCGCCGTCGCGCTGCGCGAGCCGACGCTGCGCGAGCCAGCGCTGCGCGAGCCGGCGCTGGGCGCGCGGGCGCTCCGGATCCCTCCCGCGCGGGAGTCGAGCCCGAGTAGCCTCGGAGCCCGGGCGGCCCGACGCTTCGCCGCCCGTCGACCGAGGGGAGTCCTCATGCCCAGTCACCAGGCCGCCCGCGCCCTGCCGACGCTTCCCGACGAGGACGTGCGCCGTGTGCTCTGCGTGGTCGCGCATCCCGACGACATGGAGTACGGGGCGTCCGCCGCGGTGCACCGCTGGACCGCGCGCGGCGTCGAGGTCACCTACCTCCTGCTCACCGCGGGGGAGGCGGGCATGGCGGAGGCACCGGAGGTCGTCGCCCCGCTGCGCGCCCGCGAGCAGCGGACCGCCTGCACGACGGTGGGCGTCGAGGATCTGCGGATCCTCGCCCATCCCGACGGCATGCTCGAGCCCTCGCTCGACCTGCGGCGCGACGTGGCCCGCACCGTCCGCGACGTGCGCCCGGACCTCGTGCTCACCACGACCTACGAGGTCGAGGCCCACGGCTCCCTGAACCAGGCGGACCACCGCACGGCCGGGACGGCCGCGGCCGACGGCACGCGCGACGCCGCGAACCCCTGGGTGTTCCGCGAGCTCGGCCACGACGGCTATCGACCGTGGCAGGCCCGCGCCCTGATCGTCGTCGGCCACTCGCGGCCGACCCACGCGATCCCCGTCGGCCCCGACGACGCCGCGGCGTCGATCGCCTCGCTGCGCAGCCACGAGGCGTACCTCGCGCACGTCACCGGGCACCCCGCGCCCGAGGAGCTCATCCCGCGCGCCCTGCAGGAGGGCGGCGCGCAGAGCGAGGGCGGCGGGCTCGCCGTCACCGCCCGCGTCTTCGACCTGGGAGGGCTCGGAGGCTCGACGGGGCAGTGACCCGTCGGGTCAGGCCTCGGGGTCGAGCCGCTCGAGCTCCTCGTCGACGACCTTCGGGTCGAGCTTGGTGAAGATCGGCGAGGGCTTCGCGACCGGGCGACCGGTCTCGACGTCGCGGTGGCCCCATACGGGCACGTCCGTGTAGTCGCCCGTGATGATCGCGTAGGAGGGGCCGCCGTCCAGGTCCTCGACCTCGCGGGCCTCGGGCAGCGGGGCGATCTGCCGGTCCCCGCCGAGCGCCCGCTCGACCGCGTTCGCGGAGAACGGGAGGAACGGGGCGAGCATGGTGTTGAGGTCGGTGACGGCCTGCGCAAGCACGTGGAGCACCGTGTGCAGGCGCTCCTGCTGCTCGGGGGCCTTGAGCTTGAAGGGCTCCGTCTCCGAGACGTAGCGGTTCGCCTCGCCCACCAGGCGCATGGCCTCGGCGATCGCGGCGCGCTGCCGGTGGGCCTCGATGAGGGAGCCGACGGACCGGAAGCCGCCCTCGATCTGGGACAGCAGCGCCCGGTCGACGTCCTCGAGCTCGCCCGCGGCGGGGATCTCGCCGACGTTCTTCGCGATCATCGCGGCCGTGCGGTTCACGAGGTTGCCCCAGCCGGCGACGAGCTCGTTGTTCGTGCGCGAGACGAACTCGGACCAGGTGAAGTCAGCGTCCTGGTTCTCCGGGCCCGCGGCGGAGATGAAGTAGCGCACCGCGTCGGGCTGATAGCGCTCGAGCATGTCGCGCACGTAAATGACGATGCGCTTGGAGGAGGAGAACTTCCGGCCCTCCATGGTGAGGAACTCGCTCGAGACGACCTCGGTGGGCAGGTTCAGCTTCCCGAAGCGGCCGGGCTCGCCGCCCTTGTCGCCCTCGCCGTTCTGGGCGATGAGCTCCGCCGGCCAGATCTGCGAGTGGAAGACGATGTTGTCCTTGCCCATGAAGTAGTAGGTGAGGGCCTCGGGATCGTTCCACCAGCGGCGCCATGCCTCCGGATCGCCCTGGCGCCGCGCCCATTCGATGGACGCGGAGAGATAGCCGATCACGGCGTCGAACCACACGTAGAGGCGCTTGGTGGGCTGGTCCTCCCAGCCCGGCACGGGGATGCCCCAGTCGATGTCTCGGGTCATCGCGCGCGGCTTGATGTCCTGGAGGATGTTCTGGCTGAAGCGGATCACGTTCGGACGCCACAGGCCGGTCGCCTCGCGCTCGTCGAGCCAGCGACCGAGCTCCGCCGCGAGCGCGGGCAGGTCCAGGAACCAATGGGTGGTCTCGATGAACTCCGGGGTCTCGCCGTTGATGCGGGAGACCGGGTCGATGAGGTCCGTCGGATCCAGCTGGTTGCCGCAGGTGTCGCACTGGTCGCCGCGCGCGCCCGGGGCGCCGCAGATCGGACACGTGCCCTCGATGTAGCGGTCGGGCAGGGTGCGGCCGGTCGACGGCGAGATGGCGCCGGAGGTGGTCTGCTCGATCATGTAGCCGTTGTCGCGCACGACCTCGAACATCTCCTGCACCACCGCGTAGTGGTTGCGGGTGGTGGTGCGCGTGAACAGGTCGTAGCTGAGGCCCAGGGCGACGAGGTCCTCGACGATGATCCGGTTGTTGCGGTCGGCGAGCTCGCGGGCGGTCACGCCCTCCTTGTCGGCCTCGACCAGGATCGGGGTGCCGTGCTCGTCGGTGCCGGAGACCATGAGCACGTCGTGGCCCGCCATGCGCATGAAGCGCGAGAAGACGTCGGAGGGGACGCCGAAGCCGGCGACATGACCGATGTGGCGGGGACCGTTGGCGTACGGCCAGGCGACCGCGGACAGGACTGTGCTCATGGGACGCAAGTCTACGGACACCACGCCCGCACGCGGACCGCGAACGGCCCGCGTCGACCGATACCCTGGCCACATGAGCACCCATGGCCTTTCCGCAGCCCAGCAGAAGATGCGAGACGCCGGCGTCGCCCAGACGGCGATCGACGTGTTCTCCCGCTACTACCAGCAGCTCGAGGAGGGCGTCACCGGGTCGATCCCGGAGGACACCATCTCCCCGTACCTCGACCCGCCCCGGCTCGAGGACGTCACGATCGATCCGTTCCAGGCCAAGGAGGCCTTCGACCGCCTCGCGATCATCAACCTCAACGGGGGCCTGGGCACCTCGATGGGCATGGACCGCGCGAAGTCGCTGCTGCCCGTGCGCGACGGCAGGTCCTTCCTGCAGATCATCGTCGAGCAGGTCCTGGCCGCGCGGAAGGCGACCGGCTCCCCGCTGCCGCTGCTGTTCATGGACTCCTTCCGCACGCGCGAGGACACCCTCGAGGTGCTCGAGCAGTACCCGGACCTGTCTGTGGGCGATCTCCCGCTGGACTTCCTGCAGAACAAGGAGCCCAAGCTGCGGGCCGACGACCTCGAGCCCGTCACCTGGGAGGCCGATCCCGACCTCGAGTGGTGCCCGCCGGGCCACGGCGACCTCTACACGGCGCTGCAGACCTCCGGCGTCCTCCAGAAGCTCCTGGCCGCCGGCTTCAAGTACGCGTCCGTGTCGAACTCCGACAACCTCGGCACGCTCCCGAACCCGGTGCTGGCCGGCTGGTTCGCCGCCTCCGGCGCGCCCTACGCGGCCGAGCTGTGCCCGCGCACCCCCGCGGATCGCAAGGGCGGCCATCTCGCGGTGCGGAAGTCCGACGGTCGGCTCATCCTGCGCGACACCGCGCAGACGCCGGAGGAGGAGATGGACTTCTTCACCGATGAGCACCGTCACCCGTTCTTCCACACGAACAACCTGTGGATGGACCTCGAGAAGCTCGACGCGGTGCTGCGCGCCCACGACGGCGTCATGCCGCTGCCCATGATCCGCAATTCCAAGACCGTCGACCCCTCGGACAAGTCGAGCACGCCGGTCTACCAGATCGAGTCCGCGATGGGCGCCGCGATCGAGGTGTTCGAGGGCGCGAGCGCGATCGTCGTCGGCCGCGATCGCTTCCTGCCCGTGAAGGCCACGAGCGACCTGCTGCTGGTGCGCTCGGACGTCTACGACCTCGACACCAAGAGCGCGCTCGTCCAGCAGGTGCCGTCGGCCCCGACCGTCTCCCTGGACAGTGACCACTACAAGCTGATCGGCGACTTCGACGCCCGCTTCCCTCACGGCGTGCCGTCCCTGCGCGAGGCGACCTCGCTGAGCGTGACGGGCGATCACACCTTCGGGCGTGACGTCGTCGCCCGCGGCGACGCCGTCGTCGGCCCCGAGGACCCCGCGCAGATCCCCGGCGGGACCGTGCTCGGCGGCTGAGGACCTGCGGGTGGGTCCCCACTGCGCGGGGCACACCCTGCGGATCTGTGGATGGTCGACGCGGTCCATCGGTCATGCACCGGCAAATGGCGGACGTCTCTGCCAGATATGGCAGAGACGTCCGCCATACGCCGGTGCGCGACTGCCGCCCCGCGGTGCGCCACTTTCGCCCGGGTCGGGCCGTGCGCGGCGCCGCTGCGGGCCTCGGGCTCAGCGCCGCGCCGGCCCTGCCGCGCTTGCTGCCGGCTCCCGCACGAGCAAGTGGCCGATGGGCGGCGAGGTGATCCACGAGAGCACCTTGACGATCGGTGCGCGCGAGAGGATCAGCACCAGGAGGAGCGCCCCGACCACGAGCATCACCGCGTCGAGGTTCGACGTCATCGCGTCGAACCAGCCCAGGTCGCGGGGGATCTGCAGCAGCAGCGGGTGGATCAGGTAGATCGTCAGGGACTCCACGCCCAGGGCCGTGAACCAGTGGTGGCGACGCGGGGCGACCATGATCATCGCGATCGTGAGGATCGTGCCGCAGATCAGCACGAGCAAGCGCGTGACCATGCCGTAGACGTTCCCGAGATCGTTCTCGGAGAAGCTGCGGGACATCGTGAAGATGTCGTTGGAGAACATGTCGTGGGTGATCGCCGCGACCACGAGGGCGCAGGCGAAGGCCGCCGCGCCGATCGCCCGTCCCCAGCGCACGTCGCGGATCTTCGCGAGCATCTCCGGCGTGCACATCAGTCCCAGCACGAAGAACGGCAGGAAGCTCAGCACGCGGCCCCAGGTGAGGACGGTGTCCAAGTCCGCCTCGAGGGGCGCCAGCACGGAGATCGCGACCGCGAACACGAGCGGGTAGCGCAGGGAGCGCAGGATCGGCGAGAACACCCGCCAGAACGTCAGCGCGAGCAGGAACCACAGCGTCCAGGCCGGGTGCCACAGGCTCACGGTGATCGGGTTCCCGTCGAGGAGGTCGCTCTCGATCGAGTGGAGGACCTGGAAGATCAGGTACGGCAGGAGCATGCCCGTGAGCAGGCGCGAGACCTGCCGCGGCTCGTTGCGGTAGGAGCGGCAGAGGAAGCCGGAGATCGCGACGAAGGCGGGCATGTGGAACGAGTAGATCCACGTGTAGAGGATGTCGAGGTACGCGTTGTCGTTGCTCTCGATCGTGTGGCCCACGACCACGAGCGCGATGAGGATCGCGCGCGCGTTGTCCAGCAGCGGATCACGGGGCTTCTTCGCGGGCTTATCGGCCTTCGCGGGCTTCTCGGGCTTCCCGGGGTCCGAGGGCGCTGCGCGGGTGTCGAGCGCCGCGGGAGCGGACGTCCCGCGGGCATCGCCGTGGGCGCGGTGCGTGGGCGGGCGCCGCGGCGTGTGCGTCGGAACGGCCGGGGCGCTCCCACCGGCCGGGCCCGTGCCGGCCGTCTCGGTGGGGGCTGGCTCCGCGCTCGGATCCTGCTGGCCGGCCATGCGCTTGCGCCTCTCGTCGGGGGTGAACGGAACGTGACGAGGCTAGGAGCGGAAGGTGACGCGCTCAAGCACCCGCGCCGCGAATGGGACGCATCGCGCCCCGCGCGCGAGGGCGCGTGTGATCAGGTCGACGGGCCGGGTCGTCGGCGGAACGGACATGTCCGACAGGCCGGTCCGGCGGACGGGTCGAACGGGCCGATCCAGCGGACGGGCCAGTCGAACGGTCCGGTCCGGCGGACGGGTCGAACGGGCCGATCCGACGGAGTCGACTCGCGGCCCGTCGGCCCCCGTCAGTCGCGACCGTGGACGTACCCCTCGCCGCCGGTGACGTCGAGGGTCTCGGGGATGATGTTGCCGTAGCGGTGATCGGTCGCGCTTATGGCCTGCTCGTGCAAGAAGCTCAGCAGCTCGATCCGTCCGCTTGCGGTCACCGGGCCGCGGAACAGGGCCACCTCGACGCGGCGCGAGATCGCGCCCAGCAGGGCGTCGTCGGCCTCTCCGACCAGCCGGATCCGCAGGCGGGACTGCGCGGGGACGGCGGCGGCGAACGCGTCGGCGTCCTCCATCCGCACGGTGGTGCCCACCGGCAGCTCCTGAGTGGCCGCGGCGCGCAGGGCGCCGGTCGCCACGGAGACCTCGATGTCGGCGCCGACGGTCGCCGCCGCGTGCAGCACGCGACGCAGTTCGACCTCCCGCGCGCCCTCGGCGGCGCGCACCACCGTGGGGATCGGCACGTAGCGCAGCACGTTGATCTCACCGTGCAGGTCCTGCGGGTCACGGGCGGCGAAGGTGCTGGTCCAGTGGGCCGCATCCGAGTGCTTGGCCGTGGTCAGCCAGGTGGCCTCGTCCCGGATCGCTCCCGAGGGAGTCCGCCGGCCCTCGACGTCGGCCGCATCCATGAGGTGGATGAGGTAGTTCGGGCCGCCGGCCTTCGAGGTCTCCCCGATCGCGGAGCGCTTCCAGCCGCCGAAGGCCTGGCGCTCCACGATCGCACCCGTGATCCCGCGGTTGACGTACAGGTTCCCGGCCTCCACGTGCTGGGTCCACCAGGCGATCTCGCCCAGGTCCAGGGAGTGCAGGCCGGCGGTGAGCCCGTACGAGGTGCCGTTCTGGATCTCGGTCGCCTCCTCCAGGGTGTCGGCGTGGACGATGCCCAGGATCGGTCCGAAGTACTCGGTGAGGTGGTACTCGGAACCCGGCTCGACGCCCTCGCGCACGCCCGGGCTCCACAGACGGCCGGACTCGTCGAGCTGCTGCGGCTCGGCGAGCCAGCGCTCCCCGGCGCCGAGGCTGCTCAGCCCGTCCGCGAGCTTGCCGGCGGGCTCCTCGATGACCGGGCCCATCTGGGAGGTCGGGTCCGTCGGATAGCCGACGTGCAGGCTCATCACGGCGTCGGCGAGCTGGGAGGAGAAGCGGCGGGAGCGGGCGACGGAGCCGACGGTGATCACGAGGCTCGCGGCGGAGCACTTCTGACCGGCGTGGCCGAACGCGCTCGCGGCGACGTCCTTCGCGGCGAGGTCGAGATCCGCGTGGGGAGTGACGATGACGGCGTTCTTGCCGCTCGTCTCCGCCTTGATCGGCAGCTCGGGCCTCCAGGAGGCGAACAGCGCCGCCGTGTCGTAGGCGCCGGTGAGGACCAGCTGGTCCACCCGCGGATCGGCGATCAGGGCGCGCCCCACCTCGTCCTCGGGGACGTCGACGATCTGGACGAGGTCCCGGTCGATCCCGGCCTCGTGGACCAGGGCTCCGATGATCGCGCCGCAGCGGCGGGCCTGCGGGGCGGGCTTCATGACGACGGCGCTGCCGGTCACGAGCGCCGAGAGCACGCCGCCGGTGGGGATCGCGACCGGGAAGTTCCAGGGCGGGGTCACGAGGGTCAGGCGGCGGGGGGTGAGGACCGCGTCGTCGAGCTCCTCGAGCAGCTCCGCCTGCTCGGCGTAGTAGAGGGCGAAGTCCATGGCCTCGCTGACCTCGGGATCGCCCTGCTCGAGCACCTTGCCGGTCTCGGCGGCCATCACCTCGAGGAGGTCGGCGCGGTGGGCGGCGAAGACGCGCGCGACCTCGCGGACCGCCTGCGCGCGCTCGCTCGCGCCCCTCCTCGCCCAGGTCTCCTGGGCGGCGAGGGCACGGCGGTAGACGTCGTCGACGCCCTCGCGGGTGGTCACGCGCGCCGCCTCGATCTCCTCGATGCCGATGCGGGAACCGCGCACGCGGTGGATGATCCCGGCGGCCCACTCCTGGTTCGCGGCCGTGGACATGTCGGTGTCGGGAGTGTTGCGGAAGGCGCCGGGACGGGCGGGGATCACGGTCGAGCCGAGCGCCGGCCGCTCCCCGTGCTCCTCCGCCGCGCGGTCCTGGTCGCGGTGGGTGGCCTCCGCCGGGCCCTCGATCGCCCGTGCGAGTGACGCCTCGAAGCGCGCCTGCTCCCGTGCGAACAGGTCCTCGCTGTCGTCGAGCTCGAAGACGGCCGACATGAAGTTCTCGCTCGAGGCGTTCTCCTCGAGGCGCCGCACCAGGTAGGAGACGGCCACGTCGAACTCACGGGGAGAGACCACCGGCACGTACAGGCGCATCGAGCCGACGGCCTCGCGGACCACCTGCTGCTGCCCCGGGGCCATGCCGGCGAGCATCTCGAACTCGACCTCGTCGTCGGCCCCGTCGATCCCGCGCTCGCCCATCAGCAGGTGAGCGAAGGCGACGTCGAAGAGGTTGTGCCCGGCGATGCCCAGGTGCACGGCCCCGAGGTGCTCGGGCTCGAGGGAGTCCAGCAGGATCCGCTTGTACTGGGCGTCGGACTCCTCCTTGGTGTGGAACGGTGCCTGGTCCAGGCCGTGCAGAGAGGCGTCGACCGTCTCCAGGGCGAGGTTCGCGCCCTTGACCACGCGCACCTTGATGGGCGCGCCGCCACGGGCCACACGGTCCTTCGCGAAGGCGCGCAGGCGCTGCATCGCGGCGAACGAGTCGGGCAGGTAGGCCTGCAGCACGATGCCCGCGCGCAGCTGCATGAGCTCGGGGCGGTCCAGGAGCTTCTCGAACACGTCGAGGGTGAGCTCGAGGTCCCGGTACTCCTCCATGTCCATGTTCAGGAAGGTGGGGGAGTCCTGGCGCGAGGCGTCGAGGTAGAGCGGCAGCAGGGTCTCCACGACGTGGTCGACCGTTTCCGCCGCGCCCCACAGCGAGAGATGGTCGACGATCGAGGAGATCTTGATCGACACGTAGTCGACGTCGTCCCGGCCGGCCATCTCTCGCACGGAGGCCAGGCGCCGCCCGGCCTCGCGGGCGCCGAGGACGGCCTCGCCGAGCACGTTGATGTTCAGGTCGGTGCCCTCGGCGCGCAGACGGCGCACGGAGCGGGCGAGCTGCGGGTCGCGCGAGTCGAGGATGAGGTGGGAGACCATGCGCCGCATGACGGCCTGCGCGGTCGGGATGACGGCATGGGGCAGCGTGGGTGCGGTGGCGCCGCCGAAGGAGATCACGCGGCGCAGCGGAGCGGGCAGGAACGACGGCGGGTCCGCCGCGAGCCGCTTGAGCTCGGAGGCGGCCGCGCGGGGATCCTCGGTGCGGATCACGCGGTCCACGAAGGCGACGGTGAAGTCCAGGCCCTTCGGGTCCTTGAGGAGATCGGCCAGCAGCTGGGCGGAGCGGGGGACGGGCCGCGCTGCGGCCTCGTGGACCCAGTCCCTGACCTGCGATGCGACCTGCTCGGGCGCGATGGACGTGGTGCGGGTCCGAGTGGTCGTGGGCAACGCTGTTCTCCTGATCTGTCGACGGGACGGGACGTCTCGCTGACGCTGGCTGACGCTGGATGCGGGGCACGGCCCGCGGTGTCCCGGGGAGCGGCGGGGAGGACGGCGGCGCAGGGCCCGCGACGGGTGCGCCGCGGTGGGTGGAGGGCGACGGTGCCCTCCTGCCGTCCTCGGGTCCGTGCGCGCGCCCGAGGGACTGCCATCGTACGTCCGGTCATCGGGTGCCTGTGCCACGATGGGGCACCTGCGGCAGTGTCCGAAGCTGCCCCGACGGAAGGCAGAACACCATGAAGAAGGTCATCTTCCTGCTCGGCCTCGTGCTCGGCTTCTTCGCGGGCTCCCGCATGGGCCGCGGACCCTACGAGTCGCTCGAGTCCACCGCCCGCCAGATCGCCGACGACCCGACGGTCCAGCAGAAGGCGTCCGACGCCAAGGAATCGGCGGAAGCCCTGGCCCAGCGCGCGAAGGACCGCGCGCCCGAGGTCGCCGACTCCGTGAAGGGCGCCGCCGCGGGTGCGGCCACGGCGGTCAAGGACCGCGCGACCCACCGCGCCGACGACGCCTCGGGGGACGACGAGGGCGACGAGAGCGCGAAGGCATCCTCCTCGGCCTCGGGCTCCGGATCGACGTCCGCGACTCCGGACAGCTCCGCGGGCAGCACCCCCGACACCACCTCGGGCGGCGACGGCGAGGTCGGCGATAAGCCCCTCAGCGCCTGAGCCCCGGCGCCGGCGCATCTGCCGACTGCACGAAGTCCGGCGCACCTGCCGGTGGCACGACGATACGAGCGTGGGGGGGGGGGGGGGGGGGGGGGGGGGGGGGGGGGGGGGGGGCGGGGGTGGGGGGGGGGGGGGGGGGGGGGG
>NZ_JAEDAJ010000001.1:320984-441952 GCF_016623465.1 Brachybacterium halotolerans | reverse complement strand
CGGCCGCCCGGCCGCCCGGCCGGCGCCCGCCCGCGCGGGGGCGCCCGCGCCCCCCCACGCTCGTTGCATTGCTCCGTGGCCGTGGCCGTGGCCGGGCGCTTAGGGCCCGTCGGTGCGCCGGCGTGCCTCGCCGGCGTCACCGAGGTCGCGGTCAGCCGATGACCCGGACGCCCGCGCGGGCCTGCTCCTCCATGAAGCAGGCGCCGCACAGGGACTCGTAGCGCACCTCGGCGCGGTCCTCGATCTCGACCTGGTCGCCCGCGAAGACGGGACGGCCGTCGACGGTGCGGCAGTTGAACTCCGCCTGCGAGCCGCAGCGGCACATCGTGGGCAGCTTCTCGAAGTTGTCCGCGAGCTCGAAGAGGCGCCGGCTGCCGGGGAACTCACGAGTCGTGAAGTCCGTGCGCAGCCCGTAGCAGATGACGGAGACGCCGTCGGCCTTCGCGACTAGGAACAACTGGTCGATCTGCGCCGGGGTGAGGAACTGGCACTCGTCCACGAGCACGCAGTGCAGGGGGCGCAGCCCCTCGGTGTCCGCGGTCTCGGCGATCCGCGCGCGCAGATCGTCCGCGGGGGAGCACAGCACGTCGACCCGTCGCCGGGCTCCGCCGCGGGCGATCACCCAGTCCTCGCCCTTCGTGTCGATCGCGGGCTTCACGGTGAGCGTCGCGAGACCGCGCTCGGCGTAGTTGAAGGCGGTCTTGATGAGGGTGTCGGACTTCCCGGAGTTCATCGCTCCGTACTTGAAGTGCAGCTTGGACATGGGCGGGCGGCTCCGGGACGGTCGGGAAGAGGCGGGACGACGGGAAGGCAGGGACGGTCGGGACGACGGGGCGGATGCGTCAGAACGCGTCGAGGACGCTCGGGCGCGGACCGCGAAGAAGGGTATCGATGAACGCCTCTCCTGCGGCGTCGGCCTCCGCCTCCAGGCCCGCCCGCCGCGCGTCGCCGAGGCTGCGGCCGCCCGCGAGCAGGAGCGCGGCGGCGTGGACGTCGAGGCGGGCCCAGGCCTGCGGGGTCTCGTGGACGCCGGCCGGAGGGATGGGCTCGTCGCGGGAGGTCTGCTCGACGTGCACGACGCCGCCCTCCGCGCGCACGTCCCAGCACCCGTCGGCCCGACAGGCCGTCGCGGACGGCGTCCGGTCCCGGACCTCCAGGCGCACGCTCCCGGTGAGCCCCGCCGGAGCGGGGCGGTCCGCGAGGGCGCGGGCGGTGTCGACGAGGCGCATCATCACCAGCGGCACGATGTCGCCGGTGGTGCGCAGGCCTCCGCCGGGAAGCACGTCCAGGATCGGGTCCTCGGTGCGCAGGCGCACGCGCGCCGCCGTGGTCACGGTCGACCAGGAGCCCAGGTGCTGCAGGAGCGCCAGCAGGTCGTCGCGGTCCCGGCCCATGATCTCGTGGACCTCGAGCCCGGCGCCGTCGGATCCCGGGGCGATCCGGGAGAAGGAGAGATAGCCGCGATCTGCTCCGGCCTCGTCCTCCAGCAGCACGGCGCCCCAGGGCGGGGACGGGAGACCGGCGGGGAACAGCGGAGGCTCGCGGCGCAGCATCGCGTTGTCCTCGGCGGTGAGCTTTGTGTAGAGACGGCGCAGCCGCGGCATGGTCGCCTCGGTGACGGGCACCAGGCGCCGACCCGGCACGCTCCGCAGCCGCTGCAGCTCACCGAGCGGGACGACGATGCGCTCGGTGCGCGCGACCACCTGGTAGCCGTGGCGGCGGTAGATCGCGGGGTTCGAGGGGTAGAGCATCGAGAAGGCCATGCCCTCGGCGCCGCAGCGGGCGAGGACCCCCGCGAGCAGCTCGCCGAACAGACCGCCGCCGCGGTGCGCCGGGTGCACGGCGAGCCCGCCGATCCCACCGCACGCCGTGGTCCCGCCGCCCAGCGCGATCGTGTCGCGACGGATCCTGGCGCCGGCGGCGAGCACGCCCTCCTGACCTCCGGGCCGAGCGGTCGAGTCGACGCCCAGGGGGATCTCGCCCTCCGGGAAGGGGCCGGGGACCTCCTCGACGGCCCCGCCGCCGAAGGCCTGGGCGGTCAGCCGCCGGTAGGCGGGCCGGTCATCGCTGGTCAGCTCTCGCACGGACATGCACAGGAGTCTAGAGGCGACGGACACAGCCGACGCACGGCGCAGGGGGCTTACAGTGAGGCGGTTCCCGGCATCGAGGAGCGAGGGCCCGCACGGACCCGGACGCGGTGGCCCATCGGCCGATCGACCCGCCGCGCCGACCCCGTCGGACCCCGCTCGTCGGACGGACCCACGACGCCGCAGCACAGAAGGAGACATCGTGCCCCAGCGCTCCCGGCATTCGACACGGCACTCGACCCTGCACCAGCGCGCCCCGCGCAAGCCGATCACGCGCTCCAACCAGGCGCGGGACGGGGCGAGGGACGATCTCACCCGGCGGCTCAGCGCGGGCGCCCCGCTCAGCGAGCAGGAGCCGCAGCGCAGGATCCCCGTCGGCCTCTCGACGTCCTCCGTCTTCCCCCTCGGCGTGGAGGACTGCTTCCGCCTCGCCTCCCACATCGGCTACGACGGCGTCGAGGTCATGGTCTCGGTGGACAGGGCCAGCCGGGACGCGGCGCTGCTGCGCGACTTCGCCCGCGAGTACGACCAGCCGATCCTCTCCCTGCACGCGCCCACGCTGTTCTTCCTCCAGTTCGTCTGGGGGAGGGACCCGTGGGTCAAGCTCGAGCGCACCGTGCAGATGGCGGTGGACGTGGACTGCCCGACGGTCGTCGCCCACCCGCCGTTCCGCTGGCAGGGCTCCTACGCCCGCGAGTTCGTCGAGGGCGTGAAGAACCTCGAGGCCGAGTACGGGATCGCGATCGCGGTGGAGAACATGTACCCCTGGCGACTCGGCGTGCGCGAGGCCATGGTCTACCTGCCCGACCACGACCCGACCGACGAGGAGTACGACCACGTGACCGTGGACCTCTCCCATGCGGCGACCGCCGGGGACGACGCCCTGGCGATGGTCGACAGGCTCGGCGACCGCCTCGCCCATCTGCATCTGGCCGACGGCACCGGACGCACCACCAAGGACGAGCACCTGCCTCCCGGCGAGGGCAACCAGCCCTGCGCCGAGGTGCTGCGGCGCCTCGCGAACCGTGGCTGGGAGGGATCGGTGCTGCTCGAGATCTCCACCCGCGGCGGCCACGGACGCCCCACCCACCGCGAGGACCTGCTGCGCCAGAGCCTGCTGTTCGCCCGCTACCACCTGGGCCACCACCTCGACGAGAGGCTGCTGCGCAGCGGCCGCGGGCACCTGGACGCCGACGCGGGCGCGGAGGCCGACGGGGCGGGCTCGGAGCCGTCGGCCGACGGGCCCGGCGCGCGACTCCCCTGAACCCCGGCGCCGCGCCCAGGGCCGAGCACCGGGTGGCGTCGGACACGGCTCCCGAGCGGCCCCAGGATCAGGGTGGAAGAATGCCGCGGACGCGCCCCGCACGCCCCCTGGGCGCGGAGGCGGCGCAGAGGGCGGCGCAGAGACTGCGACGAGACGACGACTGCGAAGGTGACCGGTGTGAGCGAGAACTCGGGATTCGTCCATAGGAACACGGCGCTGCTGGCCGTCGAGGCGACCGAAGCCCAGGTGCCCGTGTCCTCCGACGAGATCGACGAGATGCTCGCGCCCGCGCGGCGCCGCCTGCGCCTGCCGCGCGGCATCCTGCAGCGCGTCGCCGGCGTCCAGGAGCGCCGCTGGTGGCGCGACACCGAGTCCGGCTGGAAGCAGGGCATCGTGCTCGCCGCCGAGCGCGCCATGTCCCGAGCGGGCATCACCCGCGACCAGGTGGGCGTGATGATCAACGCCTCCGTCTCCCGCCAGCACCTCGAGCCCGCCGTCTCGGCCTCGGTGCACGACGCCCTCGGGATGCCCCGCAGCTGCCTGAACTTCGACATCACCAACGCGTGCCTGGGCTTCGTGAACGCCATGACCGTGGCCTCCGGGATGATCGAGTCCGGCCAGGTGCAGTACGCGCTGATCGTGGGTGCGGAGGACGTCGAGGAGGTCCAGCGCGGCACCATCGGCCGGCTGAACTCCAAGGGCGCCACGCGCAACGACTTCAACAACCAGTTCGCCTCTCTCACGCTGGGCTCCGGCGCCGCAGCGGCCGTGCTCGGGAAGGCCGACGAGCACCCCGAGGGCCACCGCATCAACCTCACGCAGGCCCGCGCGGGCACCGAGCACCACGACCTGTGCATCGGCGACATGGACGACATGCGCACCGACAGCGAGGGCCTGCTGGAGAACGGGATCGAGCTGATCCTGGAGACCTGGAAGGCCGCGAACGCCGCGGGCCACGACTTCTCGAGCATCGAGCACGTGATCCCGCACCAGGTCTCCATGGTCTACACGCGCAACTTCTCGAAGATCACCGGGGTGGGCATGGACCGGATCCCGATCACCTTCCCGGAGTGGGGGAACGTCGCCGCCGAGGCCGTCCCGATGACGCTCGCGATGCATCAGGACAACATCTCCCGCGGCGAGCGGGTGCTGCTGCTGGGTGTCGGCTCCGGACTGAACACCGCGATGATGGAGGTCACCTGGTGAGCATCGAGCGTCCCCGCGGCTCCCGGGCCGTGGCCGCCCCGGAGCTGCCCGGCGTGGACCCCCGCGCCC
Organism: Brachybacterium halotolerans; assembly: GCF_016623465.1. Classification (GTDB taxonomy): domain Bacteria; phylum Actinomycetota; class Actinomycetes; order Actinomycetales; family Dermabacteraceae; genus Brachybacterium; species Brachybacterium halotolerans. The sequence goes on along the minus strand of NZ_JAEDAJ010000001.1, from coordinate 437,326 downwards.
ATCGGCTCGTCGAGGCCCGCGACCACAGCGGCGAGCTGCGCTCCTGGCACCTCCTGGACTCCGCCCCGCTGCTGGCCGAGCGCGGCGTCACCCCGCGCGGCACCCTGCTCGCCGTCCACGGGAATCCCACGTACTCGTTCCTGTACCGCTCGCTGATCCGCGAGGACATCCCCTGGCGCGTGATCGCGGTCGACCAGCTCGAGATGGGGTACTCCGAGCGCACCGGGCAGGCGCGGGGCCTGCAGGACCGCATCACCGACCTCTCCCTGCTCACCGATGCGCTCGGCGTGCGCGGCCCCGTGGTCACCGTCGGCCACGACTGGGGCGGCATCGTCTCGGTGGGCTGGGCGCTCGACAACCGCCACGACGTCATCGGCATGATCCTCACCAACACGGGGATCCACCAGGAGCTCGGGGAGTCCCTGCCGAAGGCCCTCCAGCTCGCGACCGCCCCCGCGATGCTGCCGCTCAGCACCTCGGTCACCGACGCGTTCCTCCGCACCACGATCGCGCTCTCCAGGCCCGCCCTGCCCCAGGAGGTGCAGGAGGCCTACCTCGCGCCCTACCGCGGCCGCTCCCGGCGCCTGGGCATCGAGCAGTTCGTCGCGGACATCCCCGCGAGCGCGAACCACCCCAGCCGTGCGACGCTCGAGCGCCTGGCCGGCGGCATCACCGGCATGGACGTGCCCACGCTGATGGCCTGGGGCCCGCGCGACGTGACCTTCTCGGACCGCTACCTGCGCGATCTCATCGAGCGCGTCCCCCATGCCGACGTCCACCGCTTCGAGGGCGCCTCCCACCTGGTGTGGGAAGACGCCGACGTCGCCGGCCTCGTCGCCACCTGGCTGCACGACACCTTCGGCGACGCCGAGCACCCGCGCGATGCGGCCGGTGCGGGCGAGGCGCTGCGCCCCGTCTCCTCCTTCGCCGAGCAGGCCCCCGAGATCCACCTCGGCGAGGCGATCACGCGCCGCGCCCAGGACCCCGCGACAGCCGATCAGCCCGCCGTGGTCGAGCTCGGCGCGCGCCCCGGCGAGAGCCGCCGCATCAGCTGGTCCCTGCTCTCCGAGCGCACCGAGGACCTGGCGGCCGGCATGCGCGCCCACGGGATCATGCCCGGTGACCGCGTGAGCGTGCTGGTCACGCCGGGTGCGGACCTCACCGCCGTGCTGTACGCCTGCCTGCGCCTGGGCGCCGTCGCCGTGATCGCCGACGCCGGTCTGGGCACCGACGGGCTCACCCGCGCCGTGATCGGCTCCCACCCGGACTGGATCATCGGCATCGAGAAGGCCCTCGTCGGCGCCCGCGCGCTCGGCTGGCCCGGCCGCCGCATCAGCGTCCCGCAGCTGCCCACCGTCGACCGCGCCGCCCTCGACGTCGAGACCTCCGTCGCCGAGCTCGCCGAGGAGGGCCGCCAGATGCGGGCCCTCGGGGCGGGCATCGACGCCCCCTGGCCGGACCAGGACGCCGACGCCGCCGTGCTGTTCACCTCCGGCTCGACGGGCCCCGCCAAGGGCGCGGTGCTCACCCACCGCCAGATGGGCGCCATGTTCGCGGCCGTCGGCGACACCCTCGACCTCGAGGCCGATCGCGGCCTGGTCGCTGGCTTCGCACCCTTCGCGCTGCTGGGCCCCGCGCTCGGCGCGCCCTCGGTCGTCCCGGACATGGACATCACCCGCCCGGGCGACCTCACCGCGCCCGCCCTCGCGGCGGCCGTCGAGGCGCTCGGCGTGCCCGCCGTGTTCACCGCACCCGCCGCGCTGCGCAACATCATCGACACCGCCGACCAGCTCGACGAGACCGGGCGGGCGGCTCTCGCCCGCGTGCCGAGCTTCTTCTCCGCGGGCGCGCCGATCCCCGCCCCGCTGCTGCGCGAGCTGCGCGGCGTGATGCCCGGCGCCCGGGCGCTCACCCCCTACGGGATGACGGAGTGCCTCGCGGTGGCCGCGATCGACCTCGAGGGCATCGAGGCGGCCGGTGACGGCCCCGGCGTGTGCGTCGGCACCGCCGTGCCCCGCACCGAGATCGCGATCGCCGTCATGGACGGCGAGGGCGCGACCACCGGCGAGATCACGACCGATCCCGACCGCACCGGCGAGATCCTCGTGCGCGCACCGCACGTGCGCGACCGCTACCTCATGCTCTGGGGGACCACCGCCCGCGCCAGCCGCTTCGAGGGCTGGCACGCGACCGGCGACGTCGGCCACCTCGACCCCGCCGGCCGCCTCTGGGTCGAGGGCCGCACCGCCCATGTGCTCGCCACGGCCCAGGGCCTGGTCACCCCCGTGCGCGTCGAGTCCGCCGCAGAGTCGGTGCCCACCGTGCGCCGCGCAGGAGCCGCGGCCGTCGGACCCCGCGGCACCCAGCAGGTCGTCGTGATCCTCGAGACCCAGGACGGCTACCGCCCCGGGAAGGCCCGCACGCCGCACCCTGCGGAGACCGCCCTGCAGGAGGCGGTCCGCCAGGCCGTGGCGCAGGCGACGGGGATCGAGGTCGCGGCCGTGTTCACGACCGCGTCGCTGCCCACCGACATCCGCCACAACTCGAAGATCGACAGGGCAGCGCTCTCGGCGTGGTCCGAGGCGACGCTCCAGGGGCGGAAGGCGCCCGCGCTGTGAGCCGCCGCGTCCTGGTCACCGGCGCCTCGGGCATGCTCGGCGGCGCCGTCGCGACCGCCCTGCGCGACCGCGGGGACGACGTCCGCGCCTTCCAGCGGCGACCTGCAGGACTGCCCGGCGTGCGGGACGTCCAGGGGTCCCTCGCCGACGCCGACGACGTGCGCCGCGCCGCCGACGGGGTCGACGCGATCGTGCACCTCGCCGCGAAGGTCTCCTTCGCGGGCCCCGAGGAGGAGTTCCGGGCCGTCAACGTGGGCGGCACCCGGCACGTCCTGGACGCGCTGCGCGCGCACGGCGGCGGGCGCCTGGTGAACATCTCCTCGCCCTCGGTCGCGCATCTCGGCACCTCCATCGTCGGCCTCGACGCGACGCCCGCGGACCCCGAGCGCGCCCGCGGCAGCTACGCCCGCACCAAGGCCGCCGCGGAGCTCGAGGCGATGGCGGCCGACGGCACGGACGACCTGCTGGTCACCTCGCTGCGTCCGCACATCGTGTGGGGCCCGGGGGACACGCAGCTCGTGGGCAGGATCGTCGATCGCGGTCGGCGCGGCACCCTGCCGATCCTCGACGACGGCATGGCCCTCATCGACACCACCTACGTGGACAACGCCGCCTCGGCGATCGTCGCGGGCCTCGACGCCATCGAGGACGTGCACGGCGAGAGCTTCGTGATCACCAACGGCGAGCCGCGCACCGTGCGCGACGTGCTCGGCGGCTTCTGCGAGGCCGCCGGGGTGCCCCGGCCCACCCGTCGGATCCCCGGCTCGCTCGCACGGCTCGCGGGGCGCGTCGTCGAGAAGGTCTGGGAGATCCGCCCCGGCGAGGACGAGCCGCCGATGACGGAGTTCCTGGCCGAGCAGATGTCCACCGCCCACTGGTTCGACCAGCGCCGCACGCGCGAGCGTCTGCGCTGGACCCCTGCGGTGAGCTTCGACGAGGGCCTCGAGCGCCTCTCGCGATGGTTCGCCGAGCACCCCGTCGTCGGCAGCGCCTGAGGAGGGCCCGATGAACGCACGATCCCGCTCCGAGAACACGCACCGCGGTGCGGCACCGCAGGACGACGAGGCCGCGCTGCGCGCCGAGGTCGAGGCCGAGCTCGCCGCCGAGCGCGCCTCCCGCCGACGCGCCCCGGACCTGCTGGTGGGGATCGTGCTGCTGATCGGCGGAGCGCTCGGCTGGATCGCCGCGCTCGCGCTGTTCATGGACAAGATCTTCCTCAGCGCGAATCCCGACGCGCAGCTCGGCTGCGACATCAACCCCTTCATCTCCTGCGGCACCGTGATGATGACGTGGCAGGCGAGCGCCCTGGGCATCCCGAACATGGCGATCGGCCTGGGCGGATTCGCGATCATGGGCGCGATCGGCTCCCTGCTGGTCTCCCGGGCCGCGGTGCCGCGCTGGTTCCGCTGGGCGACGCTCGGCGGGATGGTCTTCGCTTTCGCGATGGTCCACTTCCTCGCGATCTCCGCGATCTTCGTCATCCACGCCCTGTGCCCGTGGTGCCTGGTGGTCTGGGTCGTCACTGCGCCGATGTTCTTCGCCGTGCTCGCCCACACCGTCGAGACCGGCACGCTGGCAGTGCGCGGGGTCCTGGCCGCGCTGCTGCGCCGCTGGGTCGTGCTCACGCTGCTCTGGTACGCCCTGGTCGCCGTGGTCATCGTGATCGCGTTCTGGCCCCAGTGGATGGCGACCTTCGGCCTGAACTGAGGCCCAGGGACCGGGAGAGCGGCCGGATCGTCCGTCTGCACCGCCCGTGCGTTGCCCCGTTCCCCGTGGCCGACCGGTGACCGCTCGGCGGACGGCCCGCCGTTCCTCCCCAGGGCCCGGTTGTCCCCATCAGCGCATCCGACGCTGGCCCGCGTCCCCGGCGGACCTAGCGTCAGCGGCATGTCGCACGCATCCCGCTCCGCCCGGACCACCGGCAGGGCACGCTCCCGGACCGACTCCCGGCGTCGCGGAGAGCGCTCGGCCCCTGCACGCCCCCGGGCCGGGCGGCATCGTCGTCGGGAGCAGGACCGAGAGCGCGAGGACGGCGGCGCGCAGGGCCAGGGCGTCCTGGAGGACGCCTGGTGGGAGCCCGAGGAGGACCTCGTCGAGGTCCGCGAGCACCGCGGCGCCGAGCGCCCGCCCTGGTGGCAGCGGATCCCGCGGCCCTCCCCGGCGGCTCTCGCAGGCGTCGCCGTGCTCGTCCTCATCGCCGGCGCCTCCATCCACCTCACGGGCCGCGGCAGCGCGGTCGCCGGCTCCGAGCAGACGGCCCCGCCCGTGACGACGTCCGCACCCGCAGCGTCCGCGTCCCCTGATGGGACAGCCGCCGCGGACGGCGAGACCGCAGAACAGGGGGCGGCCGGGGAGGCGGCGTCACCCGCAGCATCCGCCTCCGCCCCGCCGTCCGGGGCAGCGGCCGCTGACGGTGCCGACGCCCCCGGGGACGCGGGGGAGGGCACCGTGGTCGTCTACGTCTCGGGCGCCGTGAAGGAGCCCGGGGTGGTGGAGCTCCCGGCCGGGTCCCGCGTCGCCGATGCCCTCGAGAAGGCGGGCGGGACGGTGAAGACCGCGGACCTGACCTCCGTCAACCTCGCGCGCGTCCTCGTCGACGCCGAGCAGATCCACGTCCCCGAGGAAGGGGAGGAGCCCTCCGGGGAGGCGGCGACCGGGAGCACCGGAGGAGCGGGCACCTCCGGGGGAGGGGCCGCGTCCGGGAGCGCGGCCGACGCGGGACAGGGCAGCGGCAACGCGGCCTCGGCCGACGGCCCAGGTGCGGGCGCCATCGACATCAACACGGCCGACGCCGACCAGCTCGACGAGCTGCCCGGAGTCGGGCCGGCCATCGCCCAGCGCATCATCGACCACCGGGAGCAGAACGGCCCCTTCGCGAGCGTCGACGACCTCGCCGAGGTCTCCGGCATCGGCCCGGCGACCCTCGAGAAGATCCGTCCGCAGGCGACGGTCTGAGCGTGCTCACCCGCGCCGACCTGCGCACCGTCCCCGCCGCGGCCGTGCTCTGGACCCTCGCGGTGCTCGGCATCGCCTGCGGCATCCGGGCCGCACTCCTCCTCCTGCTCGCACTCGCCGCGCTCGCCCTGTGCGTCGCCGCCTGCCTGCGGCGCCCCGGGGCGATCACCGCCGTCGGCGCGCACCTCGTGCTCATGGGCCTCGGCGCCGCACTGCTGCTCCCCGGGGTCGATCGTCACGAGACCACGGTCCTCACCCTCGAGGACGCCTCGGCCACTGGCCGCATCGTCGAGCTCGAGGCGGTGGCCACCGGCGACAGCCAGGAGTCCTCGAGCGCGCTCCCCGGGGCCGAGGATCGCCGCCAGGTGATGGTCCGCCTGCGTCCCGGGCCCGCGCGGATCGGATCCGAGGAGGCGGCGCTGCCCGCCTCGACACGCATGCTCGTCACCGGCGGGAAGGACCTGCTCGACCCTGTGCACGACCACGACGTGATCCGGGTGCGCGCCCGCGTCGCCCAGACCGACGGCATCGTCATCCTCGCCGCCGCACGCGTGGACGTCCTCGAGGCGGCGCACGGCCCCGGCCAGCACGTCCGAAAGACCGCCCGCGACCTCACCGCGTCGCTGCCGGACGACGAGGCCGCCCTCTCGCGCGGGATGACCACGGGCGACACCAGCGGCATGTCCACCGAGACCGAGGAGATCATGCGCCGAGCCGGCATCTCGCACCTGGTCGCGGTCTCCGGGGCGAACATCGCACTGGTCCTCGGCGCCGTGCTCGTCCCGGCCCTGCTGCTCGGCGTCCCACGGCGCCCCCGTGTGGCGGCCGCGGCGGTCGCCGGCGCCGCGTACGTGGCGCTCGTCGGGGACGAGCCGTCGGCGCTGCGCGCGGCGACGATGGCGGCGCCGCTCCTGGCCGCCCGGTTCATGGGCGTGCGCGCCTCCCCGGTCGCCTCGCTCGGCGCGGCGATCGCCCTGTGGTCCTGCCTCGACCCGGCGACGGCCGCCTCCGCCGGCTTCCTGCTCTCCGCCCTCGCGACCGCCGCGATCCTCGTGCTCGCCCCCGCCATGGCGAACGCGGCCGTGAGCATCAGCGGGGAGAGGATCCCGCGCACCTGGGCACTGCTCCTCGCCGTGCCCCTCGCCGCGCAGCTCGCATGCACACCCGTGCTCGTGCTCCTCACGCCCGAGGTGTCGGTGTGGGCGGTGCCCGTGAACATGGCGGTCGCCCCGATCGTCGGCCCCGCCACGATCATCGGGATGATCGCGACGCTCATCGGCCCCGCCGCGCCCGCTCTGGCGACCCCGCTGTGGCACCTCACCGCGGGCGGCGCGCACCTGGTCATCCTCGTGGCGCGCACGGCCGACGCCCTGCCCGGCTCCCGCATCGCCGTGCCCGAGGGCGCATGGGGTGCGGTGCTCGCCCTGCTCGCGATCGCTCTCGTCGTCGCCGGGGTGCTGGGCCACCGTTCGCGGATCGTCCGGTTCGTCCTCGCGGCGGTGCTCGTGGGCGTGCTCGCCCCGCCGCTCGCCCAGCGCCTTCCGGTCCCGGGAGTCGGCACCGACGACTGGCGCGTCGCCGCCTGCGCCGTCGGGCAGGGGGACGCGGTGCTGTTGCGCGAGCGCCCCGAGGACGCGGACCTCGCCCTCGGGAGCCCCGGGGACGGCGAGCCCGCGACCGTGCTCGTGGACACGGGCCCCGACCCCGATGCGCTGCGCTCGTGCCTCGACCGTCTGCATGTCACCCGGATCGACCTGCTCGTCCTCACGCATCCCCATGCCGATCACGTGGGCGGGATCGGCGCCCTCACGGGGGAGCGGACGCCGACTGCGCAATGGGTGTGCCCTCTGCCCGAGGCGTTGTCCAAGACCGTCCCCGACGTGCCGGTCACCCCCGTCGCCGCCGGCATGACGCAGACGGAGGGATCTCTCGGACTGGACGTCCTCTGGCCGGCATCGGCCGACGACGCCCGCCAGGCCTCCCACCTCGAGACCGGGGGCGAGGGAGACGACTTCAACGACTGCTCGGTCGTCGTGCGCGCCACGTGGCCGGACGGCGTGAGCTACGTGGGGCTCGGGGACCTCGAGCCCGTCGGTCAGGCGCGCCTGCTCGCCACCCGGCCAGGCCCGGCGACCATCGTGAAGACCGCCCATCACGGTTCCAAGCGACAGACGGCGGGACTCTACGACGCGCTGTCACCGCAGGTCATGCTGTTCACCGTCGGCAAGGACAACACCTTCGGCCATCCTTCGCCGCAGACCCTCTCGATCGCGGAGAGGCTCGGGGCGCGCTCCGCGCGCACGGACGTCGACGGCACGGTCCTGCTCCCCGTCGACGACCCGCTGAGTCCGCGGGGCGTCGGCCCGGCCGGATAGGATCGAGCGGGTCCGCCGGCCCGCCCCGGAGGGCAGCCTCGCGCGCCCGCCGCGGCGTGCCGCCTCCTCAGACCCCGCCCGATCCGCCGATCCCGAAGGAGCTGCCGATGGCCGACGTCGCCTGGCACAGCGTCGACCTCGCGCCCGTGGTGCTCGTCCACGGGACGGAGCCGCTGATCGCCGCACGCGCCCTCGAGCGGCTGAAGGCCCGCGCGCGCGAGAGGGATCCGGAGGTCGCGATCCACGAGATCGGCGGCGAGACCGCCGTCGCGGGCGCGCTCGCCCAGGTCACGAGCCCGTCCCTGTTCGGGGAGGGGCGCTTCGTGCTCGTGCCCGACCTGCAGTCCGCGCCCGAGTCGCTCGTCAACGAGGTCAGCAGCTACATCAAGGCCCCGGAGGACGATGTCTCCCTGGTGCTCGTCCACCGCGGCGGCAACCGCGGGAAGAAGCTCCTGGACGCCCTCAAGAAAGCCGGGGTCCAGCGCGTCGCGGCCGATCCGCTCAAGCGCGCCGGCGACAAGCAGACCTTCGTCACCGCCGAGTTCACCCGCGCCGGGCGCCGCATCCAGCCCGACGCCGCAGCAGCCCTCGTCGACGCCTTCGGCACCGACCTCTCCGAGCTCGCGGCCATCAGCCGCCAGCTCATCGAGGACACCACCCCGGAGAACGGGGAGCAGGCGGCGCCCGTCACCCTCGAGCACGTGCGCGGGGTGACGGCAGGACGCGTGGAGACCACCGCCTTCGCCGTCGCCGACGCCACCATCGCCGGACGCGAGGCCGAGGCCCTCGTGCTGCTGCAGCAGGCCCGCCTGGCCGGCGCCGACCCGGTGCCGCTCGTCGCGGCGATGGCGTCGAAGATGCGGGGCCTCGCGAAGGTCTCCACCCCCGGCGCCTCCGCGCGCAGCCTCGGCATGCCCGAGTGGATGGTCAAGAACCTCTCCCGCGACGCGCGCGGGTGGAGCGACCGCTCGCTCGCCCGCGCACTGAACGCCGTCGCCCAGGCGGATCACGAGGTCAAGGGCGCGGGGCGGGATCCCCAGTGGTCCGTGCAGCGCATGATCATCGAGATCTCGCGCGCCCGTCGCACCCGCTGACCCCGCATGCACGAGGGCCCCGCACCGAACGGTGCGGGGCCCTCGTGGAAGGCAGGAGCCGTCTCAGGCGGCGACGCCGGCGACGAGCTTCGCGAGACCGGACTTGCGGTTCGCGGCCTGGTTCTTGTGGATGACGCCCTTCGAGGCGGCCTTGTCGAGCTTGCGCGAGGCGACCTGCAGCGCGGACTGCGCGGCATCCGCGTCACCGGCGGCGACGGCGGTGCGCACCTTGCGCGCGTAGGTCTTCAGCTCGCTCTTGTAGGCGCGGTTGCGCAGGCGGGCCTTCTCGTTGGTCTTGTTGCGCTTGATCTGCGACTTGATGTTTGCCACGGGACTCTTCTCTTGCTCTGGGATGTGGTGGAACGTCCGCAGCTGCAGAGGAACGGCCACGACGGGGACGGGCGGTGGGGATCGCCTGGAGACGTCGGTGCCGGGTCGCTGCCGCGGTCACGCACCCGAGACGCTCACTCCGGTCGGCCCTGACACGGCGGGCGACCGGGTGTGCGCACACCGGGCGGTATGTCACACATACAGCAGATGAGGTTACCAGCAACGGCCCTGGAATCCCGCGACCATGTGACGTGTCGCGCCCAGGTCATGCAGCCCCTCGGTCAGTTCGACCAGCCGTGCACGCGGCGCGCCTCGGCGACGACCGCGTCGAACCGGTCGCGGTCCACGCGTGCGCCCTCCCGGCGCACCGCGGAGGCGGGGATCCTCAGGAGACGGTCCACCCTCACCTCGGAGGGGCGGTGCTGGGAGTCCCACGATCCGGTGCCGATGTCGACCCAGGTCGCGCCGTGCTCGTCGGTGTGGGTGCCCTGCCCGCGATCGCGGGAGGTGAGCATGAGGGCGACGACCGCCTGCCCGGAGCCGTCGGCGCCGCCCACTGACGCGTCCTCGAGGGCGAGGACGAGCACCGGGCGGTCCTTGCCCTGCGCGATGTCCTCCTCGAAATGGACCCAGGCCCAGACGATCTCGCCGGGATCGGCGTCCCCGTCGGCGCTCGGCGCGTAGGAGATGGCCGGGGCGGGGGAGGAGGACCGGTCGCGCAGCACCGCGTGCTCGCCGGCGGAACCGCCGGTCTGCCCGCGGGGCGTCCCGTGGGACTGCTCGGGGGACTGCCCCCGGGATCGATGACCGTCGCCGCGGGAGCCGCCGCCCTCGCCGTTGCGCAGCGCGTCCGCGGCGCTGCGCCCGAGATCGCGTGCGGCCCGGCGCACCGTGCGGGAGCGGGCGGCGCGGGTGAGGATCGAGCCGAGTCGGGAGCCGAGGGACATGCGGGTTCTCCTGCGCGGTCGGTGCGGTCGCTGCGGGGCGGTGCGGATCGCGCCCATCGTAGACAGCAGCCCGGCGCGGCAGGGCGGCGTGCACGAACGGAAGGGCGCGGCAGGGCCCGGGTGATGTGCGCCCCCAAGCGGCCCCTCGGCCTCGCGATCCGCGCCCGCCATGAGACCATGGCTGGTGCTGCCAGCGTGCGCCCCGGGAAGTGCCCGTCGGCGCCCCGATGAGAGGACAGATGCCGGTGACCCCGAGGATCCCCGCCGATGCCGCGAGCGACATCCAGCCCGCCTCGACGCCCTCGGAGCGCATCCGGAACTTCTGCATCATCGCGCACATCGACCACGGCAAGTCGACGCTGGCCGACCGCATGCTCCAGCTCACCGGCGTGGTCGACGAACGGGCGATGCGCGCCCAGTACCTCGATCGGATGGACATCGAGCGCGAGCGCGGCATCACCGTGAAGAGCCAGGCCGTGCGCATGCCCTGGCAGGTCGACGGGACGAACTTCGCGCTGAACATGATCGACACCCCCGGGCACGTCGACTTCACCTACGAGGTCTCCCGCTCGCTCGCCGCCTGCGAGGGCGCGATCCTGCTGGTCGATGCCGCTCAGGGCATCGAGGCGCAGACCCTCGCGAACCTCTACCTGGCGATGGAGAACGACCTCACCATCATCCCGGTGCTCAACAAGATCGACCTCCCCGGCGCCGAGCCCGAGAAGTACGCGGCCGAGATCGGCCAGCTCGTCGGCGTCGATCCCGACGAGGTGCTGCGCGTCTCGGGGAAGACCGGGGCGGGCGTGCCCGAGCTGCTCGACCACGTGGTCCGCACCCTGCCCGCCCCGACGGGAGACGCCGACGGCCCCTGCCGCGCGATGATCTTCGACTCCGTGTACGACACCTACCGGGGCGTCGTCACCTACGTGCGCGTCTTCGACGGACGGCTCTCGGCGCGAGAGCGCATCGAGATGCTCTCCACGCGCGCCGAGCACGACCTGCTCGAGCTCGGCGTGATCTCCCCGGAGCCGATCCCCACCAAGGGCCTGGGCCCGGGCGAGGTCGGCTACCTCATCACCGGCGTGAAGGACGTGCGCCAGTCGAAGGTCGGCGACACCGTCACCTCCGCGCGCCGCGGCGCCACCGAGCCCCTCGCGGGCTATTCGGATCCCAAGCCGATGGTGTTCTCGGGCCTGTTCCCGATCGACGGCTCGGACTACCCCAACCTGCGCGACGCGCTGGACAAGCTCAAGCTCAACGACGCGGCCCTGAACTATGAGCCGGAGACGTCCACGGCCCTGGGCTTCGGCTTCCGCGTGGGCTTCCTGGGGCTGCTGCACCTCGAGATCATCCGCGAGCGACTCGAGCGCGAGTTCGATCTCGACCTCATCGCCACCGCTCCGAGCGTGATCTACCACGTGACCATGGAGGACGGCACGGAGGTCGACGTCCTCAACCCCTCGGACTTCCCCGAGGGCAAGGTGCGCGAGATCCGCGAGCCGATCACGCGGGCCACGCTGCTGGCCCCGAGCGAGTTCATCGGCGCGATCATGGACCTGTGCCAGTCCAAGCGCGGCAGCCTGCTGGGCATGGACTACCTCTCGGAGGATCGCGTCGAGCTGCGCTACACGCTGCCGCTCGCGGAGATCGTCTTCGACTTCTTCGACCAGCTGAAGTCCCGCACCAAGGGCTACGCCTCCCTCGACTACGACGTCGAGGGAGAGCAGGCGGCCGACCTCGTGAAGGTCGACATGCTGCTGCAGGGCGAGCCGGTCGACGCCTTCAGCGCCGTCGTGCACCGCGAGCAGGCCTACCACTACGGCGTCGAGATGGCCGGCAAGCTCAAGAACCTCATCCCGCGCCAGCAGTTCGAGGTGCCCATCCAGGCCGCCATCGGCTCCCGCATCATCGCCCGCGAGAACATCCGCGCTATGCGCAAGGACGTGCTGTCCAAGTGCTACGGCGGCGACATCTCGCGCAAGCGCAAGCTGCTGGAGAAGCAGAAGGAGGGCAAGAAGCGCATGAAGAACATCGGTTCCGTCGAGGTGCCGCAGGAGGCCTTCATTGCCGCGCTCTCCTCCGACGGCGGCGGCGACAGCGGCAGCAAGGACGCGAAGAAGAAGTGAGCGCGGTCTCCGCTGTCCCTTCATCGCTGTCCACGCCGTACGGCGGCGGAGACCTCTCGGTCTACATCCACGTGCCGTTCTGCGCGGTGCGCTGCGGATACTGCGACTTCAACACCTACACCGCGACAGAGCTGGGCGGCGGCGGGTCCCAGCGCGAATACTCGGCCAACGCCATGCGCGAGATGGACCTGACCCTCGCGGACGACGCGGCCCACGGCATCGACTACGACCGGGTCTCCACGGTGTTCTTCGGCGGCGGCACGCCCACCCTGCTGCCCGCCGACGATCTCGTCGCGATGCTCTCCCATCTGCGCTCGCTCGTGCCCTTCGCGCCGGACGTCGAGGTCACGACCGAGGCGAACCCGGACTCGGTCACCCCCGCATCGCTGCGCACCCTCGTGGAGGGCGGCATCACCCGCGTGTCCTTCGGCATGCAGTCCGCAGTGCGCAGCGTGCTCGCGACGCTCGACCGCACGCATGATCCCGAGCGGGTCCCGCAGGCCGTCGCCTGGGCGAAGGAGGCGGGGCTCTCGGTGAGCCTCGATCTGATCTACGGGACGCCGGGGGAGACCGTCGCCGACGTGGAGACGTCGGTGCGCGCGGCCCTGGCCTGCGATGTCGACCATCTCTCCGCCTACTCGCTGATCATCGAGGGGAACACGGCGATGGCCCGTCGGCTGCGCCACGGCGAGATCTCAGAGCCCGATCCGGACGACATGGCCGACAAGTACGAGCTCATCGACGACCTCACCAGCGCGCACGGACTGCAGTGGTACGAGGTCTCGAACTTCGCCCGCAGCACCGCCGAGCGCTGCCGTCACAACCTCGCCTACTGGCGCGGTGCGGACTGGTGGGGGATCGGCCCCGGTGCGCACCGGCATCGGCGCGGCATGCGGGCCTGGAACGTCAAGCACCCCAGCCGCTACGCCGGCATGCTCTCCCAGGGCGTCCTGCCCGTGCAGGAGTTCGAGCAGCTGACCGCGCAGGACCGACTCCTCGAGCGGATCATGCTCGAGCTGCGCATCGCCGACGGGCTCCCGGTCGAGGAGGTGCCCGGGCAGACCCGTGGGATGCTCGCCGTCCACCGGGATCGCGGCCACCTCGATCCCCACGCCCTCGCCGAGGGCAGGGCGGTGCTCACGCGGGAGGGCCGCCTGCTGGCCGACGCCGTCATCCGCGACCTCGTGCCCTGACGTCAGGGGCCACCAGCGCCGCGTCCTCCGGGTGCGGATGCACGGGATCCCGTGCACGGGCGCAGGGCCGGTGCCAGACTGTCCGCATGGCCTCGCGCACCGAGAAGCCGAAGACCGTCGAGGATTACTTCGCCGGGTTGGACGGGCCCGCCCTCGAGCTCGCCCAGCAGCTGCGCGAGCTCGCGCGCGAGGTCGTCCCCGAGGCGAGCGAGCAGCTGAAGTGGGGCAACGTCGCCTGGGTGCACCCGCAGGGCATGATCCTGTTCGTGGTCAGCACCCACGCGAAGCACGCGAACGCGGCCTTCACGCCCAGCACCCGAGAGGCCTTCGATGCGCAGCTGGAGGACTTCGAGACCGGCAAGGGCACCGTGAAGCTCCCGTACGGGCGGCCGGCCCCGGTGGACCTGCTGCGCGAGATGATGCGCCATCGTCTCCGCGAGTACGAGGTGGACGGCGTCACCTGGAGGTAGTCGGCGTGCCGGCATCGGCATCATCCGGACGACGGAAGGGCCCGGGATCAAGCAGATGATCCCGGGCCCTCCCGTCGTCCGATGCGGCGACCGCTCGCGCGGCCACCCGCTCACTTCACGAGGCGGATGTTCATGGGGTAGTTCCACCACTGGCGGTCGTTCGCCTTCACGGCGCCCATGATCGCGAAGATGATGTGCAGGACCGCGGGGACGGCGACCACCACGAAGAGGAACGAGAGGATCCCCAGGGAGATCAGGGCGAGGATCCCGCACACGATCGTCAGCACGATCTCCGCGATGATCACGGCGATCGCCGCGTTCAGCGCCTCGGCCGCGTTGAAGCGGATGAAGCGGTTGCGGTCCTTGAAGACCAGGAAGATGATCAGCGGCCCGAGCCAGCCGAGCGTTCCGAAGCTGATGAGGTACCCGATCACCACGGCGAGCTGCGCGAGCATCGACCACAGCTTCACGTCGGACTGGGCCGTCGGCTGTCCGGTGAGCGGCCCCGGGTACACGCCCTTGATGTGCGGAGGGGGAGTGTTCGACCAGTCGCCCGCGGGGGTCGGGCCCGGGATCTGCTGGTAGGCGCCCTGCTGTCCGCCTGCGCCCTGCTGCCCACTCGCACCCTGCGGGTATCCGGTGTTCTGCGCGTACCCGGAGTTCTCCTGGTATCCGCCCTGCCCATCGGCGGGGTTCTGGTGAGCCGCGCCCTGGGGACCTGCCTGCCCGGAGCTCTGCGCGGACCCGCCGTGGCCGTAGCCGTAGCCGCTCTGCTCGCCGCTCGGAGGCGCGCCCGCGGCGGACGACTGCGACGCGTCACCCGCGCCGTAGGGCGATGCCTGCCCGTAGGGCGATGCCTGCCCGTAGGGCGATTCCTGCCCATAGGGGGAGGCCTGCCCATACGCAGTGGTCTGCCCGTCGTCCGTCGGTCGGGGAGCGGAGAACTCGTTGTCCACGCTGAACGACCCGCCGCCGTCGACGGACGCGTGGTCCGCGACATCCGCCGTGTCCCCGGCGCCCGCCGATTCTGCACCGTCCACGGCGGCGTTCTCGGCGGATGCGCTGCCACCGGGCGCGTCCGTCCCCTCGGCACCGGGGACGCCCTCGGGTGCGGCGCCGGCCTGCGAAGGGTCGGCCGCCCACCCGGTCCGGTCCGTGCCGTCGTCCTGCGTCGGCCGATACGGGTCGACGGGTCCGTTGTTCTCGCTCATGGGATCGCTCCTCGTCCGGTTCGATCGCTCCGCAGCGCGGTCGCGCAGGCCGAGCGGGTTCACGTGCGCCACGAGCCTATCGGGCGCATCACGCCCGCGCGCGGGGGAGATCCGCTGCGCGTCCCGGGGGAAAGCCCCCGTCGCACGGCTCAGGACTCGGTGGTCACCCAGTCGATGAGCTCCTCGATGCGTCCGGAGAGGGTGGGCTCCACGTCGGCGTAGGAGCGGACCGTCGCGAGGATCCGCTGCCAGCCCTCGGCGATGTCGGCCTGCTCGGCGTGCGGCCAGCCCAGCGCCCGCAGCGTCCCGACCTTGATGTCGGTGCCGCGGGGCACGTGGGGCCACGCCTGGAGTCCGACGCGCGCGGGGCGCACGGCCTGCCAGACGTCGACGTACGGGTGGCCGAGGATCAGCACATTCCCGCGTGCGCCGGGAAGGTGCATGGTGTCCTCGGCAAGTCGCGTCTCCTTCGAGCCCTTGACGAGGTGGTCGACCAGCACGCCCAGGCGTCGGCCCGGGCCGGGGGCGAAGTCGCGCACGCGCTCGGCGAGGTTGTCGGCGCCGTCGAGCATCTCGACGACCACGCCCTCGATGCGCAGGTCGTGTCCCCACACCTTCTGCACCAGCTCGGCGTCGTGCTTGCCCTCGACCCAGATCCGCGAGGCGCGGGCGGTGCGGGCCTTCGCGCCCTGCACGTAGACGGAGCCGGAGGCGGAGCGCTGCCGGGCGGGAGCGGCGGCCGCGGCGCGCTGCGGCGGCACCAGGCGCACCGGCCTGCCGTCGATCATGAAGCCGGGGCCCATCGGGAAGCCGCGGCGCCGGCCGCGTCCGTCCTCGAGCTCGACGACGAGCTCGCCGGCGATCTTCTCGAGGCGCACGATCGCGCCGGTGAAGCCCGTGGACGCCTCCTCGACGACGAGATCCCGCTGCGCGGGCACGTCGGCGGCCTGCGGGGCGCGGCGGTGGTGGGAGGGCGCGGGCGAGGAGAGGACGTCCTGGCCGTAGCGGTCGGGGAAGGATCGCGGTGACACGGCCGACACCGTACACCGGTGGCGAACACCTCTCGTGGAGCGGCGTCGGCGACGCGTAGGATTGGCACTCGGAAGCGAACAGTGCCAGCGCATGGGAGGTGAGCACGTGGAGGAGCGCAGGCTGCAGATCCTGGGCGCGATCGTCGAGGACTACGTCGCCACTCGCGAGCCCGTGGGCTCGAAATCCCTTCTGGATCGCCACGATCTGGGGGTCTCGGCGGCCACGGTCCGCAACGACATGTCGCTGCTCGAGGAGGAGGGGCTGATCACCCAGCCCCACACCTCCGCCGGCCGGGTCCCCACCGACAAGGGCTATCGCGCCTTCGTCGACCACGTCGCCGCGATCAAGCCGCTGTCCTCGCCGGAGAAGCGGGCGATCCGCTCCTTCCTCGACGACGCGGGCGACCTGGACGAGCTGCTGACGCGCACGGTCCGCCTGCTCGCCCAGCTCACCCACCAGGTCGCGCTCGTGCAGTACCCGGCGGTGCGACAGGCCCGGGTGCGCCACGTCGAGCTCGTGAAGGTGGCAGACGCGCTCCTGCTCGTCGTCCTCATCACCGAGTCCGGCCAGGTCGACCAGCGCACCATCCCGCTGCTCGCAGGGCGCTCCGTCGAGTTCGACACGGACTTCTACGCCGACCTGCGCGCACGCATGAACCAGGCCGTCGTCGGCCGCGAGGTCACCGACCTCCACGATCCGCTCGCCGAGCTCGTCACCCGCAGCCCCGCCGGGGCCCAGGAGGCGTGCCGCGAGGTCGTCGACGGCCTGCTGGGCCTCGCCGACAGCCGCACCGAGGACCGCATCATCATGGCCGGCGCCGCGAACCTCGCGCGCTCGGCGGGGGACTTCACCACGCAGGTTGAGCCGCTCCTGGACGTGCTCGAGGAGCAGCTCGTGCTGCTGCGCCTGCTGGGCTCGATGCGCGCCGAGCCCGGAGCGGTCGAGGTGCGCATCGGCCAGGAGATCCCCGAGCACGCGCTCGCCCAGGCGTCCCTCGTGGGCGCCGGGTACCGTGACGGCTCGCACCTGGCGATCCTCGGCCCCACCCGGATGGACTACGTGACCGGCATCTCCACCGTCCAGGCCCTCGCGCGCTACGTCTCCCGCTTCCTGGGCTGATGCTCGTCCCCGTGATGAGGCTCCCGACGCTTCCGCCCGCGCCCCACCGAACCACCGCCACAGCAAGGACCCCTTCGTGAACGACGACTACTACGAGCTGCTCGGCGTCAGCCGCGAGGCCTCGACCGACGAGATCAAGAAGGCCTACCGCAAGCTCGCCCGCTCCCTGCACCCGGACGTCAACCCCGACCCCGAGGCGCAGGAGAAGTTCAAGCGGGTCTCCCAGGCCTACGAGACCCTCTCGAACCCTGACCGTCGTCGCCAGTACGACATGGGCGGCGGCCCGGGCATGGGCGGGTTCCCCGGCGGGGCGTCCTTCGACTTCTCGGACATCTTCGACATGTTCGCCGGCGGCTCGGGCATGCGCGGCCGCGGACAGGGCCCCACCCCGCGCCAGCGCCGCGGAGGCGA
Organism: Brachybacterium halotolerans; assembly: GCF_016623465.1. Taxonomy (GTDB): domain Bacteria; phylum Actinomycetota; class Actinomycetes; order Actinomycetales; family Dermabacteraceae; genus Brachybacterium; species Brachybacterium halotolerans. Next base: position 419,445 of record NZ_JAEDAJ010000001.1, on the reverse strand, counting down.
CGTGCTGCGGCGCACCGAGGTGAGCCTCCGCGACGTCGTCTTCGGCACCGAGCAGGACGTCACCTTCCGCACCGCCGTCGCCTGCGATCGCTGCCAGGGCTCCTGCTGCGAGCCCGGCACGAGCCCCACCCGCTGCACCAACTGCAGCGGCAGCGGCCACGTCCAGCGCGTCGCCCAGTCGCTGCTCGGCCAGATGGTGACGATGGCTCCGTGCCCCGTCTGCGGCGGCCACGGCGACGTCATCGAGTCCCCCTGCACCCAGTGCTCCGGCCACGGCCGCACCCCCAGCGAGCGCACCGTGACCGTGCGGATCCCCGCGGGCGTCGAGGACGGCACCCGCATCCAGCTGCGCGGAGAGGGCGAGGTCGGCGAGGCAGGCGGCCCCGCGGGCGACCTCTTCGTCGAGCTCTCCGTCGCCGAGGACGACGTGTTCGTGCGCGAGGGCTCGGACCTCGTCACCCGCCTGCGGATCCCGATGACCGCCGCGGCGCTCGGCGCGAGCATCCCCCTGGAGACCTTCGACGGCGAGCGCACCGTGGAGATCCAGGCGGGCAGCCAGCCCGAGGAGGAGATCGTCCTCAAGGGCCTCGGCGTCACCCCGCTGCGCCGCAGCACCCGCGGCGACATCCGCGTCGAGCTCGACGTGCAGATCCCCACCCGGCTCGACGACGAGCAGCGCGAGCTGCTCGAGAAGCTCGCGAGCGTCCGCGACGAGGAGAAGCCCGCCGCCACCTCCGGCCGGCGCGGATCGCACGGCATGTTCGGCAAGCTGCGCGATCGCCTCCGCGAGCGCTGAGACCCGATCCGCCGAGGAGCAACCCCGTGCCCGACACCCCCGCCGCCTTCCTCACGCTCGACGACGCCCTCGCCGCGCTCGACGAGGGATCGCGCTACGACCTCACCGGTGAGGAGGGCAGGCACGCGGCGAAGGTCGCGCGCATCCGCGCGGGGGAGCGGATCCTGCTGAGCGACGCGGACGGCCGTCAGGCCCGCGCCGAGGTGACCGAGGCCCGCAAGGAGGAGCTCTCCCTGCGTCTGCTCGAAGCTCCCTCGGATCCGGTGACCCGCTCACCGCGCCTCTCCCTCGTGCAGGCGCTGGCCACCGGCGGACGCGACGAGCAGGCGGTCGAGTCGGCGACCGAGCTGGGCGTGGACAGGGTGACGCCCTGGATCGCGCACCGCTCGGTGTCCGTCTGGAAGGGCGAGAAGCTGCGCAAGGGCCGTGCGCGCTGGGAGAACACCGTGCGCGCGGCGGTCAAGCAGTGCCGCCGGCGGGGGATCCCCGCGGTCGACGAGGCCCGGACCAGCGCCCAGCTCGTCGAGGATCTGCGCGAGCGCAACGCGGCGGGGGCCATGGTCCTCGTGCTGCACGAGCAGGAGTCGGTGGGTCTTATGGGACTCGCCGAGCAGCTGCGCGCCCTGCGGGCCGACGAGGTGCCTGCCGGGGTGCCTGAGATCGTGGTGGTCGTCGGGCCCGAGGGCGGGATCTCTCCGGAGGAGCTCGCGCAGCTGAAGGAGGCTGGGGCGCGATCCGTGCTGCTGGGCCCTGAGGTTCTGCGCTCCTCGACCGCCGGCCCCGCGGCCATCGCCGTGATCAGCGCACTCGTCGGCCGGTGGGGCTGAGAGCGGTCCTCTGAGCGGGCTCGATGCGTGGCCCGACCCCGGGGCACGCACCGAATGTCCTTGTGTGGTGGGTCACGCCATGGAAACCTAGCGACCCATGTCGCTACGCGCCGCTCCGTCCCTCCGCTCCTCGATGATCCGGCGCACCGTGATCCCACCGGGCGCCCCGCTGTCGACGGGATCGGGGACCGACGGCGGAGCGGCGGCCGGGATGCTCGGCGGATGATCCGCGCCGAGCACCTCGTCAAGGCGTTCTCCCGACCCGCGCGCGTCGAGGGGCCCCTGTCCTCCGTGCGCTCGCTGTTCAGCACGCGCCGGGTCCTCACCCGCGCGGTCGACGACGTGTCGCTGCAGATCGACGACGGCGAGATCGTCGGCTACCTCGGACCCAACGGTGCCGGGAAGTCCACCACCATCAAGATGCTCACCGGCATCCTCGTGCCCACTGCCGGCAACGTCGAGGTGGAGGGGATCGTGCCCTGGAAGGACCGGCGCGCGAACGCCCGCAACATCGGCGCCGTCTTCGGCCAGCGCACGCAGCTGTGGACCGACCTGCCCCTGCGGGACTCCTTCGAGCTGATCTCCAGGCTCTACGGACTGGGACGGGAGGACTACCGCCGAGCCCTCGACGAGTTCGTCGACCTGCTGGACATGGGGCCCTTCATGGACACCTCGGTGCGCTCGCTGTCGCTCGGCCAGAGGATGCGCGGCGACATCGTCGCGGCGATGCTCTACCGCCCGCCGGTGCTCTACCTGGACGAGCCGACCGTCGGGCTCGACGTGGTCGCCAAGGTGCGCATCCGCGAGTTCATCGCCCAGCGCAACCAGGACGCCGGCACCACGGTGCTGCTGACCACGCACGATATCGCCGACATCGAGCAGCTCGCGCACCGCGTGGTGATCATCGACGAGGGCCGCATCCTCTACGACGGCACGCTCGCCCAGCTGCGCCGGGAGTACGCCCCGTACCGCGAGATCGTCGTGCGCACGCGGGAGGAGCCGACGCTCGCGCACGTCGGCGACATCGAGCGCACGACCACCCGGCCCGACGGTGACGACCACCTCACCGCCTTCCGCTTCGACCCGGAGCGGATCCCCGCCCCGGCCGCGATCAGCAGGCTCTCCGACGCGCTCGAGGTCCTCGACATCACCTCCCGCGAGCCGGGCGTCGAGGACGTGATCCGTCGGATCTACCTCAGTGGGAGCGTCGGACGGGACGGACGATGACGACCGGCGCGCAGACCGTCCCCGCCCACGACACGGTCCGCGCGGGCAGCGCCCTGCCCCTGGCGCTCGCGGCGCGTGCGCTCGCTGCCGCGTGCGGGCAGTCATGGCGCTCGCAGTTCGTGTTCCGGGCCTCCATGTGGAGCGGCATCGTGGGCGCCGTCCTGCAGGTGATCCTCGTGCACCTGGTGTGGACTGCGGTCTACGGCAGCAGAGAGAGCGTCGCCGGGGTCGACCAGTCCGTCGCGATCACCTACGCCGTCCTCGGCGTGCTCGCCACCCTCGTCTTCCAGCCCTTCGTCTTCGACACCCTCTACGGCCGCCTCCGCACCGGCGCGATCGCCTTCGACGTGATGCGGCCGGTCTCCGCGGTGCCCATGGCTCTGGCCCAGCAGCTCGGCTCGAGCCTCGCGCAGCTGCCCGCCGCCGGCTGCGCGCTCGTCGTCGGGCTCGCGCTCGGCGCCGTGGATCCTCCGCCCACGCTCGCCTCGGGCGTCGCCTTCGCGGTCTCGATCACGCTGGGCCTCGTGATCGCCCAGATCATGAACTTCACCGTGGGTCTCGTCGGCTTCTGGACGCTCGAGGTCGGGGGCGCATTCCTCGTCTACCGCATGCTCGCCCAGTTCAGCTCCGGAGCGCTGATACCGCTGTGGTTCATGCCGGGCGCCCTGCGCGCGGTGCTCGGCTGGCTGCCGTTCTCCGCGCAGATCTTCGTGCCGATCTCCCTCTACGTCGACCCCGACCCCGGGTGGCACACCGTCAGCGCGATCGGCGGCCAGCTGCTGTGGATCGGACTGCTGATCGTGCTGTCGGCGCTCGTCTGGCGCCGCGCGATCCGACGGCTGGTGATCTTCGGTGGCTGAGACGCACGGACCCTCGGAACCCGCCGGGCCGACGGGGCCCGCGCGTCGGGCCGAGACCCTCGCGACACCCGTCCCCGCCTGGCACACGTACACGATCCTGGTGCGCGCGACCTGGCGCAGCATGCGCGTGCATCGTCTGAACCTCGCGATGACGTTCCTGGGCAGCGCGGCGCTGCAGGGAACGCAGCTCGCCTTCATCGGCGTGCTGCTCAACGCCTTCGGCGCGATCGCCGGCTGGAGCGTGGGGGAGGTCGCGCTCCTGTACGGGCTGCGCCTGACCGCGCACGGCGTCTGCACCATCAACTTCGGCCAGCACCGCGGGAGCGCCCAGGCGATCCGCGACGGCGACTGGGACCGTTTCCTGCTGCGGCCCGCGCCGCCGCTGATGCAGCTGCTCACCCGCATGTTCAACCCCGGCACGATCGGCGACCTGGTGCTGGGCCTCGCGATCCTCGTGACCGCCGCCGGCATGGTCGATGTCCACTGGACGCCGTGGCGGATCGCCTACCTCGCCCTCGCGGCGATCGGTGGCGGGCTCGTGGAGGCGGGCATGCAGATCGCGATCTCGGGACTCGACTTCCGCTGGGGCCCGGTCACCCGCGTCAAGGACACGATCGACCGGATCCTCACGGACTTCGGCGCCTACCCGATGAGCATCTTCGGCGTCGTCGGCGGCTGGCTGCTGACGGTGCTGATCCCGCTCGCGTTCATGGCGTACCTGCCGATCACCGTGGTGCTCGGACGGGCCGACGAGGCCGTGGTCCCGTCGGCCGTCGCCGTGCTCTCGCCGCTCGCGGGGCCCGCGCTGCTGGTGGCGGGCGTCCTCTGCTTCCGCCTCATGTCCCGCTGGTACACGAGCCCCGGGAACTGAGGCCCCGCCGACCGGGTCGCCGCCCGGCCGCGGACGCGAGCGGGCCCGGGACCCCTCGGGGATCCCGGGCCCTCCCGGTGTGCGATGGTGCTCCGCACCAGCGCGCGTTTCCCAGCGCGCGTCGCGCGCGTCAGGCGGCGGGCTGCAGCGCCTTCTCCTCGAGGGAGGCGAGGTCCGCGGCCAGACGGGCCACCTTCTCCTCGGCGACGAACAGCTCGCCCTCGAGCGAGAGGTCCTCGCGGAAGCCCAGGCCGAGCGTGTCGACGACGTCGGCGCCGACGCGGCTCATGAGGGTCTCCAGGAGGGGCAGCACCTCGTTCGCGGCGTTCCAGCCGTAGCCGATGAGCAGCACCGGCAGACCGCTCCACTCGCCGTAGAGGAAGTCGACGGCGTTCTTGAGGGCGCCGGGGTAGGAGCCGTTGTACTGCGGCGTGAGGATCACGGCGGCATCGAGGGCGGCGATGCGCTCGCCCCAGGTCCGGCCGTGGTCGGTGGTCTTGTCGGCCCCGGACTTCGGGGACTGAGGCTCGTCGAAGGCGGGCAGCGCGACCTCGCGCAGGTCGATCAGGTCCACCTCGAAGCGGTCGTCGACCGCATCGGAGACCCAGCGCGCCACATGGTCGGCGACGCGGTTCGGTCGGGCGCTGGAGAGGATGATTCCGAGCTTGGGCATTCCGAGGACCCCTTGAAAGTAGTTGACAACTGAACCAGTCGGGGACAGTCAACTCCTTGGGACCCTCGAAAGCCAGGATCATGAACCAGCTGTGGTCGACCCCACGCGCATGCCCGGTCGGCCCGTGGCCCGTAGAATCGGGACCATGATGAGCACCGAGTCCGCCAGCGCCCCGACGCCCGGGTCCGCGGCCGCGATCCGCGTCGACCCCGAGTGCGTCTTCTGCAGGATCGTCGCGGGGGATATCCCCTCCGAGCGCGTCCACGAGGACGAGTCGGTGATCGCCTTCAAGGACCTCTCGCCGAAGGCCCCCGTCCACGTCCTCGTCGTGCCGCGCACCCACCTGCGCGACGTCCGCGAGCTCGCGACCGAGCCGTCCCTGCTGGCCCACGTGGCCTCCGTGGCCGGCGACCTCGCCGCCGATCTCGCGGACGGCGACTTCCGCCTCGTCTTCAACACCGGCGCCCACGCCGGCCAGACCGTCTTCCACGTGCACGCGCACGTGCTCGCGGGCGGAGAGCTCGCAGAAGGAGAGATGTGAGCGACCCCGCCACTCCCGCACCGGGCCCCGAGCCCTCCGTCACCGAGAGGCACCTCTCGATCCCCGACCACCTCAGCCCCCTGCAGGTGCTCGGCGAGTCCGACAGCGCCCTGGACGCCCTGGAGGGGGCTGTCCCGGAGGCCGACATCGTCGTGCGCGGGCACCGCGTCGCGCTGCGCGGCACCGCCGACGCGGTGCGCCGCGGCGAGCACATCGTGCGCTCGCTCATCCAGATCGCGCAGCAGGGGCAGACCGTCACCCCCGAGGCCGTCGGCCGCGCGGCCGCCCTCTACGGCGACGAGCGCGCCGCCGGCGAGCGCATCGACACCGTCCTCTCACAGGCCGTGCTCTCCTCGCGCGGGCGCACGATCCGCCCCAAGACCCTGGGCCAGAAGCAGTACATCGACGCCGTCGAGAACTCGACGGTGACCTTCGGCATCGGCCCCGCCGGCACCGGCAAGACCTACCTCGCCGTCGCCGTCGCGGTGCGCATGCTCCTCAGCAAGCAGGTCGAGCGCATCATCCTCACCCGACCCGCTGTCGAGGCGGGGGAGCGCCTCGGATTCCTCCCGGGCGGGCTCAACGAGAAGATCGACCCCTACCTGCGCCCGCTCTACGATGCGCTCCACGACATGCTCGACCCCGAGTCGATCCCGCGGCTGATGGGCGCCGGCACGATCGAGGTGGCGCCGCTGGCGTACATGCGAGGGCGCACCCTGAACGACGCCTTCATCATCCTCGACGAGGCCCAGAACACGAGCCCCGAGCAGATGAAGATGTTCCTGACGCGTCTCGGCTTCAATTCGACGATGGTCGTCACCGGCGACGTCACCCAGGTCGACCTCCCCGGCGGCCAGCCCAGCGGCCTCAAGGTCGTCGAGCAGGTCCTGCAGGGGATCGACGACATCTCCTTCTGCCGCCTCACGCCGCAGGACGTCGTGCGCCACCGCCTGGTCTCCGAGATCGTCGAGGCCTACGGCCGCTGGGAGATCGGCGGCCGCGACGGGCGCGGCGGTCCCGGCGGCGCGGGCGGACGCACGGGCAGGGGCTCCTCCGGGGGCCGTGGAGGATCCGGCCAGCGCCGGCACGAGAGCAGGAGCACCGGCCGATGAGCACCGAGGTCCGCAACGAGACCACCACCCGCATCGACGAGCGCGAGTTCGTGGACCTCGCGCGCTTCGTGCTCGAGAAGATGCGGATGCACCCGCTCACCGAGCTCTCGATCCTCTTCGTGGACGAGTCGGCCATGGAGCAGCTCCACATCCAGTGGATGGACGAGCCGGGGCCGACGGACGTGCTGAGCTTCCCCATGGACGAGCTCACGCCGGGCACCGAGGACCAGGCCGCCCCCGAGGGTCTCCTCGGAGACATCGCGATCTGCCCGAGCGTCGCCGCCAAGCAGGCCGCCTCCTCCGGGCACAGCGCGGTCGAGGAGATGCTGCTGCTGGCCACCCACGGCATGCTCCATCTCATGGGCTACGACCACGCCGAGGAGGACGAGAAGAAGGTCATGTTCGACCTCCAGCGTCGCCTGCTGCTGACCTTCCTCTCCACGCGCGGCCAGGACGCCGAGTGACGGCGCTGCTCCTCGTCCTCATCCCCCTGGCCGTGCTCGGCATGGTCTGCGGCGGTCTGCTCTCCGCGGCCGACGCCGCGCTGCTGGGCACGTCCCGCGCGGCCCTCGAGCGCCACCTCGAGGAGGCCGAGGCCCCCGAGCGCGTGCGCCGCCGCGTGCTCCACCAGCACGAGGACGCCCCGCACACCCTCGCCGCGATCAGCCTGGGCCGCGTGATCTCCGAGTCGATCATGGCCGTCGCGATCACCGCGATCGTGTTCGAGACCATGGACGGCTGGGTGCTGCCCACCCTGATCTCCGTGGCGATCGCCGTCGTCGGCTCCTTCCTCGTGGTCTCGGTGTCCCCGCGCACGGTGGGACGGCGCCGGCCCGAGCGCTTCTCCACGCTGCTCTCGGGCCTGATCGGCGTGGTGCGCAGCCTCCTCGGCCCGCTCGCGCGCCTCATGATCCATGTGGGCTCGGCCTTCACGCCGGGCGGCAAGATCTCCGGCGGCCCGTACGCGACCGAGGCGGAGCTGCGCCAGTACGTGGACCGGGCCATGGAGAACGAGGAGCTCGAGGACTCCGAGCGCGACATGATCCAGGGCGTCTTCGACCTCGGGGACACGCTCGTGCGCGAGATCATGGTCCCGCGCACGGACATCGTCACGGTCACCGCGGACACCACCGCGGAGAAGGCCATGCGGCTGTTCGTCCGCTCCGGGTACTCCCGGATCCCCGTGGTCGGCGAGACGGTCGACGACCTCCAGGGCGTGCTCTACGTCAAGGACGTCATGCGCACGATCCACTCGCCGTGGGACCCCCGCCCCGAGCGGCCCGTCGCCGAGATCATGCGCGCACCGATGGTGCTGCCCGAGTTCCTCGGGGCCGACGAGGTGCTGCACGCGATGCAGACCCGCCGCGTGCACATCGCGATCCTCGTCGACGAGTACGGCGGCGTCTCCGGGATGGTCACCATCGAGGACGTCCTCGAGGAGATCGTGGGCGAGATCGCGGACGAGCACGACCGCGCCGAGCTGCGCATCGAGGAGCTCGGCGAGGGCGTGTTCCGCGTCCCGGCGCGGGAGAGCATCGGGGCCGCCGGCGAGCTCTTCGGCCTCGACATCGAGGACGAGGACGTCGACACCGTGGGCGGCCTTCTCGCGAAGGCGCTCGGGCGCATCCCGATCCTCGGCGCGGAGGCCGACGCATTGGGCCTGCATCTGGAGGCCGACCGCACCGGCGGGCGCCGCAAGCAGCTCGCGACCGTGCTCGTCAGCCGCACACCCAAGGACGAGCGCGAGGACACCCGCACCGGCGCGGTGCCCGTCGTCGCCGCGCACGAGGACGAGAGCGGCGCCGCCGCCTCCGAGGAGGAGCACCATGCCTGAGAGCGTCATCGGGAGCGGCGAGGCCGACGGGGCCGACGGGACGGACGGGGCCGACAGGACGGATGGGGCCAGCGGGCCCGGCGAGGCGGGCGGCGTCGGGGAGCATCGCGCCGGGTTCGTCGCGCTCGTCGGCCGGCCGAACGTCGGCAAGTCGACGCTCACCAACGCCCTGGTGGAGGAGAAGGTCGCGATCACCTCCTCCAAGCCGCAGACCACGCGCCGTGCGATCCGCGGCATCCTCACCCGCGAGGACGCACAGATCATCCTCGTGGACACCCCCGGGGTGCACCGCCCGCGCACGCTGCTGGGGGAGCGCCTGAACGACCTCGTGCGCGAGACGCTGACCGAGGTCGACGTGGTGGGCTTCTGCCTGCCCGCCGATCAGAAGATCGGCCCCGGCGACCGCTTCATCGCCGAGGACCTCGTCGAGATGCGCCAGGGCCGTCGCGGGCCGAAGGTGGTCGCGATCGTCACCAAGTGCGACCTCGTGCGTCCCGAACGGATCGCCGAGCACCTCATGGACGTCGACCAGCTGCTCGACGTCGATGCGATCGTCCCGATCAGCGCCGTCACCGGGCGCCAGATCGACGACCTCGTCGGCGTGATCGCCGGCCTCCTGCCGGAGAGCCCGCAGCTGTACCCCGACGGGCAGCTCACCGAGGAGAGCGACGAGGACCGCATCGCCGAGCTCATCCGTGAGGCGGCCCTCGAGGGCGTGCGCGACGAGCTCCCGCACTCGATCGCCGTGGTGGTCGAGGAGATCGCCGAGACCGATCCCGACGGCGATCCCTTCGCCGAGATCGCCCCGGGAGAGGGACGCCTGGTGGTGCGGGCGAGCCTCTTCGTCGAGCGCGACAGCCAGAAGGGCATCATCATCGGCCGCGGCGGCTCCCGGCTGCGGGAGGTCGGCTCCCACGCACGCGCCGGCATCAATCAGCTGCTCGGCCGCACGGTGCACCTGGACCTGCGTGTGAAGGTCGCCAAGGACTGGCAGCGCGACCCCCGCCAGCTCGGGCGGCTCGGATTCTGAGACGGGGATCGGGCGCGCGGCACCGGGTGTACGGTGACTCACGTGCTGGGAACGATCCTCCTGCTTAGCCGCCGCGTCGAGGCCTGATACGCCGGGACCTCGCCGCGGCTGCTCCTCTGCCCACCCGGCGACCCGCATCAGCAGACGAAGGATCTTCCGTGAACACCACTGCGACCAGCACCTCCCAGCCCTCCGCCGCCGGCGCGAGCGCCCCGTCGGCTCCCGCTGATCCCCGCACCGACGCGCACACCGGCGAGGTTCCCCCGGTACCGGCCCGCGCCGCGACCGCCGACCCGTCGCTCCCCGTCGTCGGCTCCGACGGCGAGACGCCCCAGCAGCCCTCGGGCATGCCGATCCACAAGTACCTGCCCTTCCACGAGCAGATCCGCGCGGAGCTGCCCGATCGCACCTGGCCCGACGTGCGCATCACCCGCGCCCCGCGCTGGTGCGCGGTCGACCTGCGCGACGGCAACCAGGCGCTCATCGACCCCATGAACGCCGAGCGCAAGCTGCGGATGTTCGAGCTGCTCGTGCGCATGGGGTACAAGGAGATCGAGGTCGGGTTCCCCGCCGCGAGCCAGACCGACTTCGACTTCGTGCGCACGCTGATCGAGGAGGACCGGATCCCAGGCGACGTCTCGATCCAGGTGCTCACCCAGTCGCGCGAGCACCTGATCGAGCGCACCTACGAGGCGATCGCCGGGGCGAAGCGGGCCGTCGTCCACCTGTACAACTCGACCTCGATCGTGCAGCGCGACGTGGTCTTCCGCTCCGACGAGGACGGCGTGCTCGACATCGCCGTGCAAGGCGCCCTGCTCTGCAAGAAGTACGAGGAGACCGTCCCGGACACGCAGATCACCTACCAGTACTCGCCGGAGTCCTTCACGGGCACCGAGCTCGAGTACGCGGTGCGCGTGTGCAACGCGGTCGCCGAGATCATCAAGCCCACGCCCGAGCGCAAGATGATCGTGAACCTGCCGGCGACCGTCGAGATGGCGACCCCGAACGTCTACGCCGACTCGATCGAGTGGATGAGCCGCCACCTGGAGCCCCGCGAGGCCATCGTGCTGTCCCTGCACCCCCACAACGACCGCGGCACGGGCGTCGCCGCCGCCGAGCTCGGCTACATGGCCGGCGCCGACCGCATCGAGGGCTGCCTGTTCGGCAACGGCGAGCGCACCGGCAACGTGGACCTGGTGACCCTGGGCCTGAACCTGTTCAGCCAGGGCGTCGATCCGCAGATCGACTTCAGCGACCTCGACGAGGTGCGCCGCACCGTCGAGCACTGCAACCAGATGCGCGTGCCCGAGCGCGTCCCCTACGGCGGCGACCTCGTGTTCACGGCCTTCTCGGGCTCCCACCAGGACGCCATCAAGAAGGGACTGGACCGGATGGGCTCCGACGCCGAGGCCGCCGGCAAGGAGATCGACGACATGGTCTGGCGGGTGCCCTACCTGCCCGTCGACCCCAAGGACATCGGCCGCTCCTACGAGGCCGTGATCCGCGTGAACTCGCAGTCCGGCAAGGGCGGCATGGCCTACCTGCTGCGCACGGAGCACGGCCTGGACCTGCCGCGACGTCTGCAGATCGAGTTCTCCGGCATCGTCCAGAACATCACCGATTCCGAGGGCGGCGAGGTCTCCGCGGCCTCCCTGTGGGACTGCTTCACCGACGAGTACCTGCCCGCGCAGGACCCGGCCCGCACCTGGGGACGCTTCGGCTTCCACGGAGTGCACCAGGAGTCGGCCGGCGAGGGCTCGGACCGCATCACCGTCGAGCTGCGCGTGGACGACCACGAGGAGACCGTCGAGGGGTACGGCAACGGCCCGCTCGACGGCTTCGTCAAGGCCCTGGCGGGCCAGGGCGTGCAGCTGCGCATCCTCGACTACGCCGAGCACGCGCTGACCGAGGGCGACGACTCCCTGGCCGCCTCGTACATCGAGTGCGAGATCGGGGAGCGGATCTTCTGGGGCGTCGGCATCGACGGCTCGATCACCCGCGCCTCGCTGCAGGCCATCGTGTCGGCGCTGAACCGCGCCGAGCGCGCGAAGGGGTGACCGGGCGCTGCATCGCGCCGTGGAAGGGGCCGACGGGGGCATTCCCGTCGGCCCCTCGCGTCCCCTCCTCTTGAGACGGACTTCTCGGCCCGACGTGTCCTCCACGGGCCGACATATCTTCCACGGGCCGACGTGTCCTCGACGGGCCACTGGTGGGGAGCCGTGGCATATATGCCACGGCTCCCCACCCACGGCCCTTCTACGACACCGCACGGCCGGCGCACGGCGACCGACCTCTGGCAGGCCGCCGCTCCGCGTGCTCTCCAGCTCCTGGCGTCTGAGTAGGCTCGCGCCATGGCGCACGAGGTGAAGACGAAGCCGACGCAGGAGGATCCCGTCGCCTACTGCGCACAGCTCCCGACGCCGCGCCGCCGTGAGGAGGGCGCCCGCCTGCTCGACCTGTTCGGCGAGGTGACCGGGGTGACTCCCGTCATGTGGGGCCCGAGCATGATCGGCTACGGCGAGATGGAGTACCACGGCCGCACCTCGCACGCCACTTGGTTCCGGGTCGGCTTCAGCCCCCGGAAGGCCACTATCTCCCTGTACGGCCTGCAGGGCGATGTCGGGGCGTCGGCGCTGCTCGAGACGCTCGGCAGGCACCGACGCGGCGCGGGCTGCGTGTACGTCAACGGCCTCAAGGACATCGACGGGGACGTGGTGCGCGAGCTCGTCGCACGGGGCTGGAGCAGCGGCATCGCGGGCTGCTGACCCGGAGCGATCCGGGCCCGGCGACCGTCAGGGACGACCGGAGGGACCGCCGACGTCGTCGGCCTCGCCCTCCTGAGGGTCGAGGACCGGGAACTGCCCGGTGATGGCCTCCGGCTCGGCGATCGCCTGCACGGACAGCGCGGCGGGATACTCGTCGGCCGGGAGCGTCTCGAGCTCGCCGTCGCTGGGCGCTGGGCGGCCTTCCGCCCGGTCCGCATCGTCCGCGCCGCGGGCCTGGGCGCGCCGGGCGGTGATCGTGGTCCCTGCGCTCGCGGCGACCACGAGCACCACGGCGAGCAGCCCGTACACGCTGGGCACCTGTGCGAGCAGGAGCAGGCCGGCGATCGTGGCGATCCCGGGCTCGAGGCTCAGCAGGATCCCGAACACGTGCCGGGGCAGTCGACGCAGCGCCGCGAGCTCGAGGGTGTAGGGGATGACCGAGGCGAGCAGGGCGGTGGCCACGGCGAGCAGCAGGAGTCCGGGGCGGGTGACGGCGGTGAGGACGCCGCCGGCACCGAGCGGGAGCAGGGCGAGCGCTCCGATCGCGAGCGCGACCGCGAGTCCGCCCTGGCCGGGGACGTGCCTGCCCACGTGCGCGCTCGCGAGCACGTAGAACCCCCAGAACACGGCGGCGATCAGCGCGAACAGGACCCCGACGGGATCGAGGGCCCCGGCACCCGCGAGGCTCTCGAGTCCGAACATCCCGATGCCCGCGAGGGCGAGCAGCACGCAGGCCAGGTCGGCGAGGCGGCGCGAGAGGATCGCGGAGAGCACGAGCGGTCCCAGGAACTCGATCGCGACCGCGGTGCCCAGCGGGATCCGCTCGATCGCCGCGTAGAAGCTCCCATTCATCGCACCCAGGGCGAGACCGAAGGCGACCACCGCCCGCCACTGCCCGCCGCTCCAGCCGCGCACTGCGGGGCGCACGATGACCAGCAGGATGATCGCCGCGATCCCGAGGCGCAGGCACGTCACGCCCCACGAGCCGAGCGCGGGGAACAGCTGCGCGGCGAGCGCCGCCCCGAACTGCAGTGAGGTGCACGAGCCCAGGATCATGAGCACCGCGGGAGCGACGGGGGACGAGGGGGCGGGCTGCGCGGATGCGGTCGGCGCCGTGCCGGGCTGCGCAGCGGCGGTGGAGTGCACGGACGAGGAGGTCACGGATCGATTCTCCGCTCGATCTCCCGCTCGTGGAAGATCAGCAGCGCGAGGATCCGTGCGCGATATCGTGAAGCGTTGCTGAATGGTCGGTCGAAGGCTCCAGGAGGCCCAATGCTCCACCTCTCCCGGCTGCGCACGCTGCACGAGCTCGCACGCCTCGGCACCGTCGGCGCGGTCGCGCGCAGCCTCTCGTACTCGCCGTCGGCCGTCTCCCAACAGCTGGCCCAGCTCGAGAAGGAGACCGGCACGAGCCTCACCGAGCAGGTGGGCAGGCGCCTCGTGCTCACCGACGCGGGACGCGTCCTCGCCGAGCACGCCGCCGTGCTCCTGGAGGGCGTCGAGCGCGCCGAGTCCGATCTCGCCGCGACCCGGCCCGCGCTCTCGGGCGTGCTGCGGGTCGCCTCGTTCCAGTCGGTGATGCTCTCGCTCATCCCGCCCGCGCTCACGGTGCTCTCGGCCGAGCATCCCGATCTGCAGATCGAGGTCCACCAGCGGGAGGTAGAGCCCGCCTACGAGGGGCTCCTCGCCCATGAGTTCGATCTGGTGCTGGGGGAGGAGTATCCCGGGCTCGACGAGCCGCACAGACCGGGCGTCCAGCGGGAGCCGCTGCTCGAGGACCCGCTCCTGCTGGCCGTCCCGTCGTCGGGCCCATGGTGCGACCCGGAAGGAATCGAGGACCTCGCCGACGCCAGTTGGACGGCGGACCCGGAGACCGTCATGCCGGGCGTCTGGGTGCGCAACCACCTGCGCGGGCTCGGCGTCGAGCCGCGCGTGCGCTTCGAGACCATCGACCTTCTCCTGCAGGCGCATCTGGTGCGCTCGGGACACGCGGTCGCGATCATCCCCGGACTCGTGGCGCGCGAGCACCTGGGGTCGGCGAGGCTCCTCGAGCTCGCCGGTGCGCCCCGTCGGCGGGTCCATACGGCGGTGCGCAGCGGCCGCCGTGATCACCCGGCCACACGGGCGCTGCGCACGGCCCTCGCGGAGGCCGCCGCCTCGCTGGATTCCGCGGTCCCGCCGAAACTCTCTTGAGATCAAGATAAAGTGGGTGTGCGCCGTGCCGCACTGCGCAGGGTCGCCCTGCACCGGACCGCACCGCACCGCATAGGCCCGCAACAGCCCCGCACTCACAGATGGAGTCCCGATGACGCCCCCAGCTCCCGTCCCGCCGCACACCTGGAGCCCCTCGCAGTACCTCGCCTTCGGCGACGAGCGCGGCCGGCCGTTCCTCGACCTCACCTCGCGCATCGGCGCGCACGCGCCGGGCCTCGTCGTCGACCTCGGCGCCGGGCCCGCGACGCTCACCGCCCTGCTCGCCCGGCGCTGGCCCGAGGCCGAGGTGGTCGCCGTGGACTCGAGCCCCGCGATGATCGAGCGCGCCGCGACGGTCGACGGAGTGCGCGCCGAGCTCGCGGACCTCAGCACCTGGCGCGCCCCGCGGCCGGTCGACGTCCTGGTGACCAACGCCGCCCTGCAGTGGGTCCCCGGCCACCTCGACCTGCTCCCGCAGCTGATCGACCAGGTCGCCCCCGGCGGCTGGTTCGCCATGCAGGTGCCCGGCAACTTCGACGAGCCCAGCCACACGATCCGCCGCTATCTCGCCTCGCAGCACCCCTTCGCCGAGCACCTCGAGGGCATCGCGAGCCCCGCCTCCCACGACGCCGCGATCTATCTGCGCGCGCTCCAGGGAGCCGGCTGCGAGGTCGACGCCTGGGAGACGACCTACCTGCACGTCCTGCACGGCGAGGACCCGGTCTTCGAGTGGGTCAGCGGCACGGGGGCGCGGCCCACGCTGCAGGCCCTGCCTCCCGATCTGCGAGAGCGCTTCGTCGCCGCGTTCAAGGAGCGGCTGCGCGAGGCCTACCCCGACGACGGCCACGGGGGCGTGCTCCCGTTCCGCAGGATCTTCGCCGTCGCGCGCCGGGCCTGATCCTGCACCATCCGACGGGGCACGGGCCGACGAGATGCGGGCCGACGAGATGCGGGCCGACGGGGCGCGCGCCGACGGGGCGCGGCGGGCGCCGTCCGTCGGCCCCCGGCGGTAGATTCGACCCATCATGCAGAAGCTCTACCGGGACGACGCGATCGTCCTGCGCACCCACCCGCTCGGCGAGGCCGACCGCATCGTCACCCTGCTGACGCGACGCCACGGGAAGGTGCGCGCCGTGGCGAAGGGCGTGCGGCGCACCGGCAGCCGCTTCGGGGCGCGCCTGGAGCCCTTCACCCTCGTGGACCTGCAGCTGCACGCGGGACGGAACCTGCACACCGTCACCCAGGCCGTGACCATCGAGGGCTTCGCAGGCCCCATCGCCGCGGACTACTCGCGCTACACCGCCGCCACCGCCATGCTCGAGACCACGGACCGCCTCACCGACGACGTCGTGGATCCCTCCCAGCGCGGATTCCTGCTGCTCGTGGGGGCGATGCGGACCGTCGCCGCCGGAGCGATCCCCGCCTCGCTCGTGCTCGACTCGTTCCTGCTGCGCACCCTGGCGCTGGCCGGCTGGTCGCCCGAGCTGCGCGTGTGCGCGACCTGCGGGGCCGACGGGCCCCACCACGCCTTCGACGTCTCGGCGGGCGGCCTCGTATGCACCGCGTGCCGCCGTCCCGGCGCCGTCGCGATCCGGCAGGCGGCGATCGAGCACATGATCTTCCTCATGGCGGGCGACTGGGAGAACGTCCTGGACTCCGAGCAGACCACGCGCGAGGAGGCCAGCCGCCTGATCGCCGATACGATCACCTGGCACCTGGAGCGATCGGTCCGCTCCCTGGGGTACGTCGAGCGCTGAGGAGCAGTCGTGGCACGCAGGAGCACGCAGCGGAGGGAACGGCCCGGCGCGGAGCGCGCCGCGCGCGGTGACGCCGGACGCCGGCGGGCCGATGCCCCGCGCCGTCCCGAGGAGCCCTTCGCGCATCCCAGCGGAGCGCTGCCCCCGCAGCTGCCGCCGCAGACCATCCCCGGGCACGTCGCTGTCGTCATGGACGGCAACGGGCGCTGGGCGAACCAGCGCGGACTGCCGCGCACGGCGGGCCACGAGGCCGGAGAGGCGGCGCTGCTCGACGTGGTCGCGGGCGCCCTGCAGATCGGCGTCACCCACCTCTCGGCCTACGCCTTCTCCACCGAGAACTGGAAGCGCTCCCCGGACGAGGTCCGCTTCCTCATGGGCTTCTCCCGCGACGTGCTGCGCCGCCAGCGCGACACCCTGCACTCCTGGGGGGTGCGCATCCGCTGGATCGGCCGCGAGCAGCGGCTGTGGAGCTCCGTCATCAAGGAGCTCAAGGAGGCCGAGCGCCTCACCGCGGGCAACACCCGGATGACCCTGTACATGTGCGTGAACCACGGCGGCCGCGCCGAGATCGTCGACGGCATCCGCGAGGTCGCGGCGCTGGCCAGGGAGGGCCGCCTGAGCCCGCGCGCGATCACGGAGTCCTCGTTCCGCCGGTACCTCGACGACCCCGAGATGCCCGACGTCGACCTCTTCCTGCGCACGAGCGGCGAGCAGCGCACGTCGAACTTCCTGCTCTGGGAGGCCGCCTACGCGGAGCTCGTGTTCGTCCCCGAGCTGTGGCCGGACGTGGATCGTCGCGTGCTGTGGCGCGCGGTCACCGAGTACGCGCGGAGGGATCGTCGCTACGGGGGAGCGGTGGACGCTCCGACTCCCGAGGCTCCGGGGGGAGCGTCTCCCGACGTTCTGGCGCGGGAGTCTCCCGCGCCCGACGCTCGCGCGACCGGCGGCGTCTGAGCACGAGCACGACCACCAGCGCGATGACGAGCGCGAGCACCAGGATGGCGACCCAGGGGCTCAGCAGGAACAGCTCGATCCAGGTGATCACGACGGCCAGTCCTATCGTCGCGTAGATGACGGCCCAGGCGAGGCCGCCGATGAGCAGTGCCGGGACGTAGCGCACCGCCGGCATGCGGGTGAGGCCGGCCGAGAGGTTCGCGGCGGTCTGGAAGCCGACGGTGAGGAAGCTCAGCGCCACGACGGGCGCGCCCCACCGGTTCACGATCGTGATCGCACGATCCACCGACGGGCTCTCGATCATCCTCGCGAGCCGTCCCTGGTGCGCGAGCCGGTGCGCACCGCGCCCCAGCAGGTACGTGCCGCCCGCGCGGCACAGCACGATCACCCAGAGCAGGCCGACGGCCGGAAGCAGCGGGAGCGAGCCGATCCAGTCGAGCACCCCGTCACGCCCCGGAGGAGGAGGCGTCGTCGGACGGGGCGCCCGAGTGCTCGGGGCACAGACCGAAGATCTCCATGGTGTGGTCGACGTCGGTGAAGCCGTGCTCGCGGGCCACACGGCGCGCCCAGTCCTCGACCTGCGGCGCCTGGAACTCGACGGTGCGCCCGCACTCCCGGCACACGAGGTGGTGATGGTGGCCGCTCTGCGCGCACTGGCGGTAGATGGACTCGCCGTCGTCGGTCACGAGCACGTCGACCTGGCCGCCGTGGGCCATGGTCTGCAGGTTCCGGTACACGGTGGCCAGGCCCACGGTCTCGCCGTCGGCCCGCATCTGCTCGTGGATCTGCTGCGCGCTGCGGAAGTCGTCCTGACGGCCGAGCGCGTCGAGGATCGCGGTGCGCTGCCTCGTGTTTCGCTGCATGCTCACCATCATCCCAGGACTCAGCGGTCCGCGGGCATCGGTTCGCTCACGCCTGAACGGCTCTCGGCCTCGGTCCGTCGTGCGCGCAGGCGCTGGACGATCGGACGCAGGATCAGGCTCACGGCGTAGCAGGCGATCGTGAGCAGCACGATCACGCCTCCGGGCGGCAGGTCCACGTAGGCGGTGAGCACGAGCCCGCCCAGCGCGCACACGACCGCGATGGCCATCGCGGTGCGCATCGTGCGGGTGAAGCCCACGACCACGCTCTGGGCGGCGGCGACCGGGACGATCATGAGGGCGGAGACCATGAGCGCGCCGACGATCCGCATCGCGAGGGTCACGGTGAGCGCCGCGATCACGGCGATGAGGATGTTCATCGCCCGCACGGGCAGGCCCGAGGCGCGCGCGAACTCCTCGTCGCCCGTCACCGTGTACAGCACGCGGCTGAGCCCGATGCCGATCACCATGACGATCACGGCGAGGACCACCGCGATCACGAGGTCGGTCGCGGTGACCGTCGCGAGCGAGCCGAAGAGGTAGCCGACGAGGCTCTGCGAGCCGCCGCCCGCGAGCTGGATGATGACGACGCCGCCCGCGATGCCGCCGTAGAAGAGGATCGCGAGGGCGACATCGCGGCTGGTGTGCCCGACCTCGCGCACGATCTCGATGACGACGGCACCGATCACGGAGGCGACGAGCGCTCCGGGTATCGCGAGCAGGTCCTGCGGGGAGGCGCTGATCCAGGCGCCGACGAGCCAGCCGACGGCCACTCCCGTGAGCGCCACGTGCCCGAGGCCGTCGCCGAGCAGCGAGAGGTTCTTCTGGACGAGGTACGTGCCCACGATCGGCGCGGTGAGGCCGATGAGCACGGCGATGATCAGCGGGTAGCGCATGATGTCGCTGGTCAGAAGGTCCCAGGGGGCGATGGTCATGGGTGGATCTCCTGTCCCAGGCACTCCTCGTGCAGCGCCTGGTGGTCGTGTCCGGGGTCGAACAGCGGGCGATCCTCGGGCGCTCCGTCGTGGACGACGCGACCTCGGTCCAGGACCACGGCGCGACGCACGTCCTCGCTCAGCGGGCCGAGCTCGTGCAGCACCACGACCACCGTGGTGCCGCGCTGGGAGAGACGGCGGAAGATCGCGGCGATCGCGTCCTGCGTCGCGACGTCGACGCCCGAGAAGGGCTCGTCGAGCACGAGCAGCTGCGGGGAGCGCACCAGGGCGCGCGCGATCATCACGCGCTGTCGCTGTCCGCCGGACATCTGGGTGATCGGCCGGTCGGCCATTCCGGAGAGGCCGACGTCCGAGAGCAGCGAGTCCACGCGCGGGTCGTGGAGCCGGGAGAACCAGCGGCCCGGCCCGAGCAGCCCGGTGGCGACGGTCTCCCGGGCGGTCGCCGGGATCGATCCGCCGCCCGCGGCGAACTGCGGGACGTAGCCGACCTTCGCATGGACCCTCCGGTCCTTCACGGGGCGGCCGAAGAGGCTGATCGTGCCGGCGCTCGCGGCCTGGACGCCGACCATCGCGCGCAGCAGCGTCGACTTGCCGGAGCCGTTCGCCCCGAGCAGGCCCACGAGCTCGCCGGCGGCGACCTCGAGGGACACGTCGTGCAGCACCGGGGCGCCGCCGAGGTCCACGTCCAGGTGCTCGACGGAGACCGCCGGCGTCGCGGACCCCGGCGTCATGACCAGCTCGCCACGAGCTTCGAGCAGTTCTCACGCATGACGGCAGGGTAGTCCGTGTCCTCGGAGAGCTGGGTCTCGAGGTTGTCGAGCTCCTCGGCCTTCGCCCCCACGTTATCCGCGAGCGTCTCGGCGACCTTCGGCGACGCGGTCGTCTCGAAGAAGACCGTCGTCACGTGCTGGTCCTTGATGACCTTCTGCAGCTGCAGGAGGCGCTTGGGGGAGGGCTCGACCTCGGGATCGATCCCGGTGATGCCGATCTGCTCGAGGCCGTAGCGGTCGGCGAGGTAGGCGAAGGCGGTGTGGCTGGTGACGAAGGGCTTGTCGCCCTTCACGGCGTCGAACTCCTTCTTCAGCTCGGCGTCCAGGTCCTCGAGGGCGCTGCGGGCGCTCGCGCCGTTCTCCCGGAACGTCGAGGCATTGTCCGGATCGGCCTTCGCGAGGTGCTCGCCGATGGCCTCGGCGACCTTCCCGAGGCGCACGGGATCGTTCCAGAAGTGCGGGTCGAGGGCGCCATGGTCGTGGCCCTCGTGTCCGCCCTCGTCGGACGCGCCCTCCTCGGACTCCTCGTCGCCGTGATCGTGCTCGTCCTCCTCGCCGCTGCCGGAGAGCATGGTGACGACGGCGGACACGTCCAGCGTGGCGTCCGAGAGTTCCTTCGAGGAGATCGCGTCGTCGAGGGAGGCCTGGAAGCCGGGGATCTGCACGATCAGCGCCGCCTCCTGGACCTGCGCGACCTGGGCGACGGAGAGCTCGAGGTCGTGGGGGTCGACGCCGGGCTGGGCGAGGCTCACCACCTCGGCGAGGTCGCCGGCCACCTGCTGCGCGGCGTAGGTGAGGCCGTAGCAGCCCGTGATGACGACGGGCTTCCCGGAGGATCCGGACGTCCCTCCGCACGCGCTCAGCGCGAGACCGGCCGCGCCGATGCCTGCGAGGCCCAGCAGCGATCGTCGCGTGGTCGTCGTCGAGCGCAGGAGTGCGGGCGCTGCGGCGGCGTCGGACGGGTGCGTGCGCGAGGGGCGGCGGGGGGAGCGGGGCGTGGCGAACATGAGAGTGATTATCAGAGTTGACCTCGTCCGAGTGCAAGCTCGCGGCGCTCGAGGAGGTGGCGGATGTGGCGCGCATCGCGCCTCGTCGGCCGACGGGGGAGCGGACCCCCGGCGGCGCGCCGGGTCGGTCCTGGCGCGCGCCGACGCCGGGCGCGTTCGTCGATATGCTGGACGCTCGTCCCGGCGCTCCGCCCGCCGTCGCGGCCCACGCCGCACCTGGATCCGTCGCACCCCTCCGCGTCCTCGCGCAGGGCCGGCCTCCAGGGCCTCCGCGGAGCGCCACCACCGCCGCATCGCAGGAGTCACACCGTGGCCAAGGCCCCCGCCAGCACCCTGGACAACGTCATCGCCCTCGCCAAGAAGCGCGGGTTCGTGTTCCCCTCGGGCGACATCTACGGCGGCACCCGCTCCGCCTGGGACTACGGTCCCCTCGGCGTCGAGCTCAAGGAGAACATCCGCAAGCAGTGGTGGCGCACCTTCGTGCAGGGCCGTGAGGACATGGTCGGCCTGGACTCGGCCATCATCCTGCCCACGCGCGTGTGGGAGGCCTCCGAGCACGTCAAGACCTTCACCGACCCGCTGGTGGAGTGCCGCAGCTGCCACAGCCGGTTCCGCGAGGACCACCTCCTCGAGGGCTTCGAAGAGAAGAAGGGCCGCGCCCCCGAGGGCGGGCTGGCCGAGGTGCCGTGCCCGAACTGCGGCACCCGCGGCGAGTACACCGAGCCGCAGCAGTTCTCGGGGCTCATGAAGACCTACCTGGGCGCCGTGGACAACGAGTCCGGGCTGCACTACCTGCGGCCCGAGACCGCGCAGGGCATCTTCGTGAACTTCCTGAACGTGGTGACCGCCGCGCGCCAGAAGCCGCCCTTCGGCATCGGCCAGGTCGGCAAGGCGTTCCGCAACGAGATCACGCCCGGCAACTTCATCTTCCGCACCCGCGAGTTCGAGCAGATGGAGATCGAGTTCTTCACCCCGCCCGAGCAGGCCCAGGAGTGGTTCGACCGCTGGGTCGAGGACTGCTGGAACTGGTTCGTGGACCTGGGCATCGATCCCGACCACATGCGCCGCTTCGACGTCCCAGAGGCGGATCGCGCCCACTACTCCGACGGCACCATCGACATCGAGTACAGCTTCGGCTTCCAGGGCGGGCAGTGGGGCGAGCTCATGGGCATCGCCAACCGCACGGACTTCGACCTGGGGCGCCACACGGAGGTCTCCGGCACGAAGATGCAGTACTTCGACCAGGCCTCGGGCGAGCGGTACACGCCGTACGTCATCGAGCCCAGCTTCGGGCTCACGCGCTCGATGATGGCCTTCCTGGTCGACGCCTATCGCGAGGACGAGGCCCCCAACACCAAGGGCGGCGTCGACACCCGGACCGTGCTGGGCCTCGACCCGCGCCTCGCGCCCGTCAAGGTCGCCGTGCTGCCGCTGTCCAAGAGCGAGGACCTGGTCCCGCGCGCCCGGGCCCTGGCCGACGAGCTGCGCCCGCTGTGGAACGTCGAGATGGACGTCTCGCAGGCGATCGGCCGCCGCTACCGCCGCCAGGACGAGATCGGCACGCCCTTCTGCATCACGGTCGACTTCGACACCGCCGAGGACCAGGCCGTGACCATCCGCGAGCGCGACTCGATGGAGCAGACCCGCGTGGCCCTCACCGAGGTGAAGGGCTACCTGGCGCAGCGTCTGATCGGGGCCTGACGGAGGACCGGTCGGCGTCGGCCGGGGGCTGCGGGGCGTCGTGCCCCGTGGCCCCCGTCCCGGCGGTCGCCGGGGTGCGGACCTGGCCGATGAGCCAGCTAGCGAAGGTCGCGGTGATGACGCCGACGAGGGCGATCCCGCAGATCATGAGGCCGACGGCGATCAGCCGACCCGGCAGCGTCACCGGGGTGTAGTCGCCGTAGCCGACGGTCGTGATGGTCGCGATCGCCCACCAGAGCGAGTCGCCGATGGTCTCGATGTTCCCTCCGGGCGCGCCCCGTTCGACGTCGAGCACGCCCACGGCGGCCACCCACGTCACCAGGGAGGACGCACCGACCACGTAGGTGACCACGCGCCCGCGCACGAGGGCGCCCGCGTGCCGCTGCAGCAGCACCACCAGCGAGATGAACCGCGCCAGACGCAGCATCGCGAGGCCCGGGAAGATCACCAGCGCGAGGTCGAGCGGATGGCGCACGATCCAGCGCAGACGGTGCTGCGCGAGGACGAGGCTGACCACGTAGTCGACGGCGAATGCCGCCCACACCACCCAGGTGATCCCGTTGAGAAGATGTCGCACGAGCCCGTCCGGCTGCGCGATCACCTGCACGGAGTAGGACGCGAGGAACAGCAGCGAGATCGAGAGCAGCGGCCAGCGCGTGGTCCGCTCCCAGCGCGCCGCCCGATCCCCGCGAGCCGTGCGCGTGCCGTGCGGGGCGTCCGCGGTCCCGGGACCCATGCGCCTCAGACCCATGCCTGCCGCAGCGACGGCGCCACCTGCTCGGCGAAGACCGTGGTGATCCGCCGGACCACGTCGTAGGGATGGCCGAAGGGGAGCGCGAGGATCGCCTCGTCGGCCGCCTGCAGGGCGACGTCGTCGGCGAGGAAGCGCGCGACCTCCTCGGGGGAGTCCGCGACCACGCGTCCGAAGGCGGCGGGCCGTCCTCCGATCAGCGCCGTGCCCTCGCGCATCGCCGCCTGCCGCTGCCGGTCCCGCTTGATGAGGTGCGCGAAATCGTCCAGATCCGACCGGCGCGTGACCGGAAGCACCTGCCGACTCGCGGAGACGTGCCCCTCGCCGTGGCCGGATGTCCGGCTCGCGGCGCGGTAGGCCTCGATCAGCGCCCTCTGCAGCTCCTCGAAGGAACGGCCCGTGCCGTCGGCCGGCTGCAGGGTCGAGACCTGTAGGCCGATCCCGAGCCGGCCCGCCCTCTCGGCGCTCGCGATCGAGCCGGCGCCGTAGGCGATGCGCGAGCGGAGGCCGGGGGCCTGCGGGCGCACGCGCAGCGGTGTGCCGGCGTCCTCGGTCTCGAAGAACTCGTCCGCGGTCGCGACCACCTCGCCGTCGACGAAGGCGAGCAGGTCCTCGAGCACCTGGTCGACCCGTGCGCGCACGTCGCCGTCGACCGGGCCGAAGGCGCGCTCGTTCACGGCGTCCTGCTTCGCGTACCCGGATCCCACGCCCAGACGCAGTCGGCCGCCGGCGAGCAGATCCGTGGTCGCGGCGTCCTCGGCGAGACGGCCCGCCTGCTCGAAGCGCAGAGGGATCAGCGCGGTGCCGAGCGCCATCGTGCGCGTGCGCTGGGCGGCGGCCGCGAGGAAGGGGAGCGGCGCGGAGAGGAAGTCCTGGAGATGACGGTGCCGGACGTATCCCGCGTCGATTCCCATGCCCTCGGCCCGCTCGAAGAGGTCGAGGCCGTCGTCGAGACCCTGGGAGCGCCCGCCCGCCGTGCGCGCGGGCTCGATGCCCGTGTGGTCGACGAAGGCGAGGAAGCCCAGACTCCGGGGCCGACGTCGATCGGGGGAGTGCGTCTGCGTGGTCATCGGTCCTCCGTGGGGGAGTCGAGTGGGGCCGCGGGTACGCGCTGCTGGTCGCTCACCTGGGGCATAGCCGCATCGTAGGCGCGCAGGCCCTCTCACGGGTCCTCCCCAGGCCCCTCCGATGCACATCACCCTTCCCGGGCCTCCCGGTGCGGCACAGGGGATGGGACAATCGGCGGTGATGACCACCCTCGACGCCCCCACCGCACCGAGCTCCCCGGCGTCCCCGTCCGCGGAGCCGCAGCGGCGCACCCTCGCCATCGGCCCGCACACCGTCGACACGCCCGTCGTGCTCGCGCCGATGGCCGGCATCACGAACATGGCCTTCCGCCTGCTGTGCCGCGAGTTCGGCGCGCTGCACTCGGAGGACGACGGCGGTCTGTTCGTCTCCGAGATGGTGACCTCTCGCGCCCTCGTCGAGGACCACGCGGAGTCATGGCGCCTGGTGACGATGGGGGAGCGCGAGACGCCGCGCTCGGTCCAGCTCTACGGCGTGGACCCGACCACCGTGCGCCGCGCGGTCGAGATGCTCGTCGAGCGCGACCGCGCCGACCACATCGACCTGAACTTCGGCTGCCCGGTGCCCAAGGTGACGCGCCGCGGCGGGGGCGGCATCCTGCCCTGGAAGACCGAGCTGTTCACGCGCATCGTCCGCGGGGCCGTCGAGGCCGCCGCGGACGTCCCGGTAACCGTGAAGACCCGCATGGGCATCGACGAGGACCATCTGACGTACCGCGACGCCGGCCTGATCGCCCAGGAGGTCGGCGCGTCCGCGATCGCGCTGCACGGGCGCACCGTCGTCCAGCACTACAGCGGCCAGGCGCACTGGGAGGCCATCGCGGACCTCAAGCAGCTGGTCACCGACATCCCCGTCCTCGGCAACGGCGACATCTGGTCGGCCGAGGACGCCCTGCGCATGGTCGAGGAGACCGGCGCCGACGGCGTCGTCGTCGGCCGCGGCTGCCAGGGCCGCCCGTGGCTGTTCGCAGACCTCGCCGCCGGCTTCGCGGGCCGTCCCGAGCGCATCCGTCCCACCCTCGGCGACGTCGCCCGCACCATGCGCCGCCACGGCGAGCTCCTCGTGGAGTTCTTCGAGGACGAGGGCCGCGGCATGCGCGACCTGCGCAAGCACGTCGCGTGGTACTTCAAGGGGTATCCCGTCGGCGGCGAGATGCGGCACCGGCTCGCGACCATGGAGTCGCTCGCCGACCTCGACGCGAAGCTCGCCGAGCTGGATCTCGACTCGCCCTACCCCGGGGCCGACGCCGAAGGGCCCCGCGGCCGCGCCGGCACCCCCAAGCGAGCGGTCTGCCCCGAGGGATGGATGGATTCCCGGGAGCTGAGCGACGAGCACCGCGCCCGCCTCCACGAGGCCGAGCTGGACACCTCGGGAGGATGAGCGCCCGCATGGAGCACCTGACGCAGCGGGGCACCTCCGCGGACTCCCCGCTGGTCGCCCTCCCGCCGGGGTACACGGCCTCCGACCAGGAGCGCTGGGGCGAGGAGCCTCCCAAGTCGCACACTCGCACGCCCTTCCAGAGGGACCGCGCGCGCGTCCTGCACTCCTCGGCGCTGCGTCGCCTCGGTGCGAAGACCCAGGTCCTGGGCGCCGGCGCCAACGACTTCGTGCGCACCCGCCTCACCCACTCCCTCGAGGTCGCCCAGGTGGGCCGCGACATCGGCGCGGCCCTCGGCTGCGATCCCGACGTGGTCGACGCCGCCTGCCTCTCGCACGATCTCGGCCACCCGCCGTTCGGCCACAACGGCGAGAAGGTGCTCGACGAGCTCGCATCCGGCATCGGCGGCTTCGAGGGCAACGCGCAGACCCTGCGCCTGCTCACGCGGCTCGAGCCCAAGCTCATCGGGGCCGACCGCCCCTTCGGGCTGAACCTCACCCGCGCCACGGTGGACGCCGCGATCAAGTACCCGTGGCGCCGCGGCGAGGGACCGGACCCCGCTTCCTCGAAGTTCGGCGTCTACCCCGATGACCAGGGCGTCTTCGACTGGGCGCGCAACGGCGCTCCGGGCATCCGCAAGTGCTCCGAGGCGCAGGTCATGGACATCAGCGACGACATCGCCTACTCGGTGCACGACATCGAGGACTCGGTCACCGGCGGCGCCCTCGACCTCGCAGTCCTGGCGGACCCGATGGAGCGCGCCGCCGCGCTGTACGTCGTCCAGGACTGGTACACGCCGACCGACCCGATCGACGTGCTCGACGCGGCCCTCGCCCGGCTCGAGGACCAGCCCTGGTGGGTGCTGCGCTACACCGGCTCGATGCGGGACGCCGCCGCGCTCAAGGACATGGCCAGCCAGCTCATCGGCCGCTTCACCCACGCCGTCGTCGAGGCGACGCGCGAGCGCCACGGAGACGGCCCGATCGCGCGCTTCGCTGGGGAGGTCGTCGTCCCCGAGGAGACGCGGCTGGAGATCTCGGTGCTCAAGGGGCTCGCGGCCGCCTACGTCATGAGCTCCGCGGCCCAGCGGCCCGTCTACGCGCAGCAGGAGCAGATCCTGCGGGATCTCTACGCGCATCTCTGGAACACCGGCAGCGTGCATCTCAGCCCGATCTTCTCCGAGCTCTGGGAGGATGCCCAGCACGATGCCGGAAGGGCCCGCGTCGTCATCGACCAGATCGCCTCGTTCACCGACGTCACCGCGCGCCGCCTGCACGAGACGCTCTACCGCGGCGGCACCACGCACGTGACCGCCGCGGACACGCCGCTCCCGGGACTCGGTTCGGACCTGTAGCGGCGGGGGAGCGCCCGCAGCACCACGAGAAGGACCGAAGGAGGGGACGAGGAGCCGATGAGCCAGGGCAGGATCCGCCGCGAGGACGTCGAGAAGGTCCGGGGCACCGCACGCCTGGACGAGGTCATCGGCGAGCACGTCACCCTGCGCAGCGGGGGCATCGGCTCGATGAAGGGCCTGTGCCCCTTCCACGACGAGAAGACTCCCAGCTTCAACGTCCGTCCGCAGCTGGGCCACTGGCACTGCTTCGGCTGCGGGGAGGGCGGGGACGTCATCTCCTTCGTGCAGAAGATCGACAACCTCAGCTTCGTCGAAGCCGTGGAGATGCTCGCCGGCCGCTACGGCGTCGAGCTGCACTACGAGGACGTCGGCCGCGGAGGCGGCGATCGCCCCGACTTCGGCACCCGCCAGCGCCTGCTGGACGCCCACGCGATCGCCGAGGAGTACTTCCGCGAGCAGCTCGCGACCGCGAGCGCGCAGGTGGGTAGGCGTTTCCTCGCAGAGCGCGGCTTCGACCGCGAGGCCGCCGAGCGCTTCGGCGTCGGTTTCGCCCCGGAGGGCTGGGACAGCCTGCTGGGACATCTGCGCGGGCGCGGCTTCACCGAGCCCGAGCTCACCGCGAGCGGCCTCGTCTCCCAGGGCCAGCGCGGGGTCTACGACCGCTTCCGCGGCCGGCTCGTCTGGCCCATCCGCGACGTCACCGGCAAGACCATCGGCTTCGGCGCCCGCCGGCTGCTCGAGAGCGACCAGGGCCCCAAGTACCTCAACACGCCCGAGTCGCCGATCTACCACAAGTCCCAGGTGCTCTACGGCCTCGACCTCGCCCGCAAGGAGATCTCCTCCCAGCACCGCGTGGTCGTCGTCGAGGGATACACCGACGTCATGGCCGCGCACCTCGCGGGCGTGACCACGGCCGTCGCGAGCTGCGGCACCGCCTTCGGCGCCGACCACGTGAAGGTGGTGCGCCGCATCATGGGGGACACGAACCCCTCGGCCGGACTGCGCCTGAACGCCGACGGGCGCGGGCTCGGCGGAGAGGTCATCTTTACCTTCGACGGCGACGCCGCCGGCCAGAAGGCGGCGCTGCGCGCCTTCGAGGAGGACCAGCGCTTCGTCGCCCAGACCTTCGTGGCCGTCGAGCCCGGCGGCATGGATCCCTGCGAGCTGAGGATCGCCCAGGGCGATGCGGCGGTGCGCGATCTGGTGGACTCCCGCAAGCCGCTCTTCGAGTTCGCCATCCGCTCCGTCCTCGCCCAGGTCGACCTGGACACCGTCGAGGGCCAGGTCTCCGGCCTGCGGATGGCCGCACCGGTGATCGCCCGCATCCGCGACCGCGCCATGCGCCCCGAGTACGCTCGGCGCCTCGCCGGCTGGCTCGGGATGGACGAGCGCACGGTGCTGCGCGCGGTCCACGACGCCGCCCGCACCGCCCCGCAGCAGGGCCGGCACGCCGAGCGCCCCGGGGAGACGGCGCCGCAGGGCGGAGCCGGACAGGGCACCGGCTCTCAGGGCTCCTCGGCCGACGGGGCCCGCGCCGGCGCCGACGACGCCGCGGCCGGCATCCCGATCATGCGCCTCGCGGACGTCGTGAACCGCCGGGACCCCGTGGGCCAGGTCGAGCTGCAGTCCCTCGCCGTGATGCTGCAGGTGCCGCGGATGCTCGACGTCGAGCGCGTCGGCTCCCTGCCCGATGACTCCTTCCACGTCCCCGCCCTGCAGGGGGTGTGGGACGTGATCCTGGCGACCGGCACCCTGCTCGACGCGGTCGAGGGCACGCTCGAGGCGGCCCGCTTCATCGATCAGGTGCTCGAGATCGCGGGGGAGACGGTGCGCCCGCTCATCATCGAGATCGCCAACGTCGAGCTCCCCGCGCGCGACGAGCAGGATCTCCAGCGCCTCGCGACCTCGCTGCTCGACAGGCTCACCGAGCTCTCGATCACCCGCGAGTTCTCCGTGCTGCGCCAGCGGCTGCAGCGCACCGATGCCGGTGCGGACCCCGAGGAGTACCAGCGCATCCTCGGCCAGCTCACCGCCGCCCAGGAACGCCGACGGGCCCTGCACTCGCGGGACGAGTGAGAGCCCGAGGGGCGGGAGCCGATCAGATGACGGGCGAGGCCGTCTGCACCTCCCGCACGCTCGGCTGGCGGGCGTAGTCGACGCCGGGGAACCGCCCGAACTGGTCGGTGCGTCCCGAGGCGTGCTGCGCCTCGGCCCGCTCGAGCAGGGACAGGGCCTGATCGGGCGTCGGGTAGCGGTCGCTGAACGAGCTCCCCGCGGGCAGGACCGGCGGGTACCAGGCGCCCGCGCCGCCCCCGAACAGCCCCGGCCGGAACCACAGGTGGCCCGGTCGGGTGCGGTCGCGCAGCGCATGGGCGCGCCAGGTGTTGATCGGGTGGCTCGCCTGCCAGTTGGCGATGTGCAGCCAGAGCCCCTTCTCGGTCGCGGCGCGGTCGGCGAGCTCGTTGACGTTGACATCGGCATTGAGGTACTTGCCGGCACCCAGCACGGCCATCACGCCCGGGGCGCCCTGCGGGCAGAAGGCGTAGCCGAAGTTGTCCGCCGTGTACTCCTGCGTGCGCGAGTAGGCGGCGCCCAGGAGGGGGATCTGCGCCAGGAGATTGCTGAACAGCAGACGGAAGTAGGACACGTGGCCCGCGGCCAGGTGACCCACCTCGTGCCCGATCACGAACCGCAGTGCCTCCGGGTCGCGGACAGCGCCGCCGACCTCGAACAGGTCCGAGTAGACGACGACGAATCGCCGGAACCCGTGACCCGAGGCGAAGGCGTTGATCAGGCCGTTGCCCAGGACCACGTAGGCATCGGGCACGCGCCGCAGACCGTGGTGGGCCGCCGCCTCGGCCACCATGCGGTAGCCCTCCGGGAACTGGGTGGGCGACATCCGGATGCCTGAGGCGCGCTGCTGCGCGTACAGCAGCGCACGGGAGATCCAGAGGATGAGCGGCAGCAGCATCACGATCGCGAACAGCTGGATCACGAGCGATCCGAAGGGGCCGGTCTGCAGGTCGAGCAGGGTCGGTCCCTCGCCGCGGATCGCGTTGACGATGCTCATCACCACGAGGATCGTCCACAGCAGGTAGGCGCTCAGGGTGACGACGATGCCCACGATCAGCAGCGGGATCTCCCACGGGTGGCGGATGCCCCGCTGGCCGAGGATCCCGTGCGTCGTCGCGCCGTTGACGAGGTTGGGTGCCGGCGGCCCGCCGGGCGACGCGCCGCCACCGGGACTGAAGCCCCCGCCCGACGGCGGCTCACCGGGGATGCCAGGGCCACCGGGCGTTCCCGGTCCGCCCGGGGAGCCTGGGCCACCGGGGGACCCGGGGCCGCCGGGGTACCCGGGGGAGCCGGTGCCGCCGGGGTACTCGGTGCCGCCGGGGTACCCGGGCGCTCCAGCGGAGGCCGGGCCGGCGGGATACCCGGGCGCGCCGGAACCGCCGTTGACGGACGGGTCGCCGGCGGTATCGCCGGCGGACGGCTGCCCCAGCGGGGAGGACGGGGGATACGTCATGGAGGGCTCCTCGGAGGTCGACGGTGCGATCACACGGTAGCGCTCGGAACGTTCCATGCGACATCGACCTCGGTCGATGACCCGATCAGCCGTGTGGACGACTGGACGGGTGGACGAGGGGCCCTCGCAGGGTCGGGGGCGGGTCGTCCCCGTCGTCCTCGCGAGGCACTCGCGCACTCCGGACTACCCGTAGGCGTCCGCGTCAGCATCCTCGCTGGTGAAGTAGGCCAGGCGGGGCTTGAACCCGCGACCGACGGAATCGTGGGCACCCAGATTCGTCACCCGCGGTGACTCCGCATGACGGATCCGTGACCTGCGTAGAAGGATTCTTCCCAAGTGGTGCGGCATGACTCGGGATGTTCCGAGTTGAGGAGCAAAAGACAGAGTAGACACAGAGTCTGTGTTTTGCGCCCCGGCCCTGACGCCTCCGAACACACAAGCGCCCCGGCCTCCCGAAGATGGAGGACCGGGGTGCTCTGCTATGTCCTGAGGGATCTACGCCGACGCGCCGTCGGCCTCGCGGTCAAGATCTCGCACGAGAGCCTCGAGGCGTCCCCACAGCGCCGGCACGAGCGGGTGATCCCGGAGCTGTTCCGCATCGCCGCCGTACTCGGCAACCGGCAAGCCGTCAGGCGACCACGGAGCCTGGAGCATCCCGCCCTCGGTCCACTGCGGCTCCACCTCGGCGAGCGCGTAGAGCACTTCCTGTTCGCCGTCGCCGGGGGCGAGGTCCACGCGCGCCATGCCGAGCACGCGCAACTCTGCGTCGAAGCACTCCCGGTCCTGCCACACCCGGACGAGACAGCCGGGGCAGTCGCAGACCGGGGTTGCTGCCATGGCCACGCCGATTCCGGCCTCCGGTGCGATGACTGCGGCGTGCCAATGGGTCGAGATCTCTGTGATGTTCATGCAGGCATCGTAGCTGGTTAACCTGATAGTGTATCACCTAGCCGTGGTACATAGGTGTGGGTCTATCGGACGCGTCCACCCTCGCTGGTCAAAGCGCGACCACTGATGAACCTTGACACCCAGTCGAACAGGTGTACGATGGGTACTTCCGGTCGAGGGCCGCACCTAGCAGGCCCCGCCCCATCGCCTCCCGGCGAGAAGGCGAGCAGGTTCCCCACTCCACGTGGTGCGCGAGTTAGGCGTACAGGCGTCGAGGACCTGCGGCAGTTGGATCATTTCCAGACGGCGCGATGGAACGCGCTGGCGTTGAGACCACTGCACGAGGAGGACGCGGAGCGAACCGCGACCCTCGCCGAGATCCGATCTCTGAACCGCCCGCCGATGAGGACCGATGAGTCCCGGGGCTGAAGGCGTCGAGATCCACCACTGAAGGACATCGACATGTCCAACACCACCTACGCCGATCGGCTGCTAAACGAGCACAACGCTGCGGAGATGATCGGCTCCACCGCCGGCACGCTGCGCACCTGGCGCTGCGACGGTAAGGCCGATGCCCCGCCCTTCCTGAAGGTCGGCCGTTCGGTCCGCTACAGGGAGAGCGCACTCATCGCATGGATGGACAAGCTCGAGGGCGGTGATGCCGCATGAGCGAAGTCGTCTTCGATTCGCAGATCCACCATCGGCGGATGAAGGAGTCGGGGGCCTACCGAGGCTTGAGGCTGGCTCTGCTGATCCACGAGAACCGAGACGACAGCGGCCACTGGTCGCCGGCGAGCATGGCCTCGCTGCGGCGAGCGCTGGCGGGACCGAAGGAGGACAAGTGCTCTGTCGTCGATGTCGAGGTGGCCATCAGGCAGCTCAAGTCTCAGGGCGTCCTCGAGCGTGAGTGCGAGTGGAGGCACCTTCAGCTCACGGGCGGTGGGGCAGAGTGAGTTGGATCCGTCTTCCTGATGTCGTCCACGTCGAGCTGATCACGGATGAAGTCATGGCCCTACTGCGAGCGAAGGGACCGGAGGCACTCAGTGACGACGCCAAGATCATCTTGGCTTCCCTGCTGTTCGCCGACGAGGAAGGCATCGCCACGTTCGGCTCACGCACTGTGCCTCGTTGGCTGAGCCCGGGGGAGGTGCAGCTCACGTACCCGGAGTGCCGTGAGCGGGTGCTCCACGTGATCGCGGCCGGGGCGCTGGCTCCAGGATCGAGGCGTAAGCAGCTCAGAAGCATGATCGGCCGTCGAGCCGAGGTGCAGGAGCACGAGGGGGCCGCATGAACCGCGTGCAGATCGCTGACTCCGTAGAGGCGATGCAGAAGAACGGGGCGGGTCTGGAGTTCCTTCTCCTCGCGCTCACTCTCCAGAATGCCGGGCCCTCCGGTGCCTGGGAGGTGGGGCTCCGTGAGGGCTACCAGCGGGCTCTGGGGAAGGCGTCCCCGGCGGACATCGCCGAGGCTGTCGAGCACCTCAAGGCGGCGGGGGTGTTCGCCGACTACGCGACCACCTGGAGGCCGGCGCTGGCGATGCCTGAGCGTGTCCTCGCGGCGGCTGCGCAGGAGCCCGATAGCGCCCAGCGCCGGCAGATCGGTGGGCACCTGCCCTCCCTGGACTCGGAGACGGTGGCCGCATGACCTTCTCCATGCTGAGTCACGGGCACGCCGAGGCGTTCATGCTCGAGCAGGAGTTGCCCACGTCCATGCGGCTCTGGATGGCGGCATCCGAGAGGTGCGACTACGTGGGGCACGCACTGTTCGACTCACGGGAGCTTGAGGCGATCCTCAACGTGAGCGGGCAAGCCGTCCGTACGGCCCTAGCCAAGCTCAAGCGAGCGGGCGTGATTGCCGACGAGTCGACCTCTCGCCACGTCTTCCTGGTCGGCGTCTCGAATGGCACCGGGCAAGCGCGCCGGCTGGCTGAGCGTAGGCACATGGAGACCATCGGCAGGCGGTACGCCGGTCCATCGCGACCACGTTCCTAGATCTTGTTGCCGTCTGTTGCCAAACGAGCAGAAATCCGCAAGGTATCCATGCGCTTTCACGGGTAACAGTGCAGGTCAGAGATATGTCCACTATCTATAGGGCAACGAAGAGGAGAGATGGACAGCTTGACCAAGGATCCCTAGATCCCAAGAGCCCAAGCGTCCCCTGGCCTACCGGCCATCGGGAGTTCTAGTTCGAGGTGCAACGAGGACAAGAGTTCTAGGGGTTCAAGGATCCCTAGTTCCCAAGAGCCCAAGCGCTCCCTGGCCTGTCGGCCATCGGAGTTCTAGACCCACTGCAACGAGGAGTCGAAGAGGAGAACCTCTCCTACTCGTTGCGCCTAAAGGGCCGCGAAGCGGCCCACCAACGAAGAGGAGTTCAAGATGTCTACTTCATCGAAGACCCAGAAGTCCAAGACCCCTAGCGCCGCTGACGCGGCGCATCAGTCCCTCGCCGAAGCCGAGGACGCCCTCGCCGCTGTCGCGGCTGAGGTGGACAAGCTCGAGGGAGAACGGGATCAGATCCTCGCTGACATCGAGGCCGGCTCCATCCTCGCCGATGTCGAGCGACTCTCTGAGCTGGAGGAGGAGCACCTTCCCAGGAAGCATGAGCGCCTCGAGCACCTCGAGCGGGTGAAGGGGATCGCCGAGCAGAGCATCACCGCCCTGGAGCTGGCCTCCCTCGGAGCCGACGGGGCGGGTTCACTCCCTGCCGCATGGGACAGGTTCACCCATGATCGCTCTCTCGCCGAGGAGAAGATACTCGCCGGGATCGAGGAGCTGAAGAGTGCCACGGACGAGTGGTCCACGGCGTACAACTCCATCGCCACCAAGGCCCGGGCCGTTGGTCTGGTCGAGGGGGTGACGGATCCTCTGCACCGGGTGCAGGTTCGGGTCGCTCGACCCTACGACTCCCACAGCGGGAACATCACTGCCGTCCTCGCTGACGGTGACGAGTACCGAGACCAGTCGGCATCGACGGTGGTCGGCGATGTCGTCTCCAAGGGCGACGCCGGAGTGCGCCGCCACATTGCCCAGAGCCGCGAGGCCGACTACCTGGGGCAGGCGTGGCGCTGATCGAAGACACCACCGAACACGACGGCACCATCACGAAAGAGCAGAACACCATGAGCACCACCACCACCGCTTCCCCTCTCGCCGCCATCGTCTCGTTCGACGAGGACACTCTCACCGGGGATCAGAGGGCTGATGTCCTCACTCTCGCTGAGCAGATCCTCCGAGGAGCAGATGGAGACGTGGACCTCTTCCCGTTCGACCCCACGGGCCATGTGTCCCCCGTCCACCTTCTCCGCCGGCGGCTCGTCGCCTCGAAGGTGAACATCGCGCACGACCCCGTGGACGCGCTGCCGGGCCTCGGCGAGTACGTCCTCATCCTCGAGGCTGTCTGCTACCGCGACCCTGCGAAGCACGAGCGCCTCGAGCCCATCGCACCTCTGGCTCGGGACATCCTCCGTCTCGGCGAGACGATCCCTGCATCGGAGTCCCACTACGCACCCGAAGATGGCACCCTGCGTTTCGGCTCCGTGGACCTCTCCGTCGGCGACGTGAGCATCACCGGGGCAACGCTGGGAGCAGGTGCCGGCTTTGCCGATCTCCCGTCGGGTCTGAAGGCGGAGAAGATCCGCTACCGCCTCCGGTTCGACATCACGGCGAACGGCCGGCGATGAGCGAGGAAACCAAGAGGTGCACGAAGTGCTCCATCGTGAAGCCGCTCGAAGAGTTTCATCGGAACCGAAAGGCGAAGGACGGGAGGCGTCCGAACTGTCGAGAGTGCGCGGCCGAGTACGCCCGGCGGCGCTACGCCGAGGATCCCGCCAAGGTCCGAGCAGCATCTCGGGCATGGCGAGATGCTCACCCGGAGCAGGTCGCCGCGACCGGCAAGGCGTGGCGCGAGCAGAACCGGGACAGGGTCGAGGCGAACCACTGGCGGATGGAGTACCGGCGCCGGGCACGTCGAGCCGGCCATGAGCCCGCAGTGGAGATGTTCGATCGCTCAGACGTTGCGGCCCGCTGGGGAGATCAGTGCTTCCACTGCGGCGGTCCGTGGGAACATCTGGACCACTTCCCCGTGGCCGTGCAGGACGGAGGTCACCACAGCCTCGAGAACGTCCGTCCTTCTTGCGAGAAGGATAACTACGCCGGCAAGGTCGGAGCCAAGATCCGGCGAGAGCTGATCGCCGAACGGGATCAGATCATCGCTGACACCGAGGCTCTGATCGCCGACGCGCGAGCACTCGCCGGCTGACCGTCCGCTGCACCTGCAACAGACAGCGCCCCTGTCCTGACATCACGTCGGGGCAGGGGCGCTTTCTGTCGTCTGCTGGGAGCCTCGAGACCCTCGAGACACTCAGTTGTCTACAGTCCACCAGTGCGTTTCGTGAAGCGTGATGCCCGAGGGGCACCCGTAGTGGGGTAGACGCTCTCCCGGCTCGAAACCTACTAGCTTGCAGTGGGAGCAGAACATCGCTCAGACAGTGCGAGGGGCGAGCACTGGAGACGAGAACTAGGGTCCGGGGTGCCCGGGGAGGGGTAGGCCTGTTTTGACCTCTCCTAGCTCTGCGCGGCGCGCTGTGCGCATGGGCACCCAGTCCGCTAGGGCGGCTACAGTGCGCCGATGGATCACTTCTTTTGGCGAAGCATCGTTACGCCGATCGTTGTCGCCGTCGTCGGCACACTGTTGGTTGAGTACCTGGCGAAGCCTCGCCTCGAAGCTCGCAAGGTGCGACTGCTTCAGAACCGGGCTGCGGTCGACGCGTTCACACTCGCCATGCAGCGAGTGGGACAACTCGCGGGAGCGCTCCCCAGCGATGACTTCCTGGCTCGCAACCCCAGGCTGCACGAGTTCGCAAAGAGTGCGATCTCGGAGCTTGACGCTGCGACGGATGCTGCCTCTCGAGCCCTTTCGGGGCTCGGGCTCCCTTACGTGGTGAAGCATCGCTCCCACATCGGCAGGACCGCCATGTACCTGGGGTACCTACGCGGCCGCTGCTTCATCGCCGGCGAGAAGCCACTAGGCAACATCACGATGCTCAAGTCGGCTTACGAAGAGCTGGAGAAGTTCGACAAGTACTACCAAGTGCACCTGGGCTTCAAGGATAGCCAGCGCCGTTGGTTGCCGCGCGTGCTGTGGAGGTGGACCAAGCAACGAAAGTACGTCGACGAGAGTTCGCAGTTCTTAGCGGAACTTGGCTTGGAACCGCCGTCGCCAAAGCCTCCCGAGGAGTAGAAATCTCCCGAGACTCGGGCCTACTGGAACCCGTACACCTGCGGGCCGGCTGTGACCGGGCGGGGGAAGTGGATTCTCGCTCGAGGGTTCATACCCCAGGGGTCTGCTGTGATGCTCCGTTGCCGGCGTGCGCTGGGATGACGCGGCTTAGAACCCGGTGACAAAGTCTGTGTATTGGTGTACGGTGCCTCCATCAGCACCCGATGAAGGAGACGACATGGACACCAACGATCAGCGGATCATCGCCAAGGCCCGGCAGGACGCCCGCGAGTGCGACTGCAGGGGCTGCCTGGCATCCGACTGGCTGCCGACAGATCGACGCGAAGAGCTGGCAGACATCGCCGACGGCACGAGCAGCGCTGCCTGATACGGCGCACGAGGAGTAGGACGACATGGCACGCAGGGCGCTAGCACGTGGGGAGTTCGGAGAGGTGAAGCTCTCCGGGCTGGTCGAAGGACGATGGGTCAAGGAGGAGACGGTCAAGGCTGAGAAGCTGCGGCCCTCGAGGTGGAGGGCAACCGTGCTCTACCAAGACGGCAAGGCCAAGCGCCCCCGTCCGCTCTCTGCCGAGGACACGGCGAAGGAGCGAGCGAGGACGAGGATCTCTGTGCGGATGGAGCAGGAGACGACGAAGTCTGCTGCACCCGAGCTAGGCCGGCGGACCCTCGAGCAGGGCGTGCGGCAGTACCTCGAGGGCCTCGAGGCTGGCAAGCCGAAGCGGTCTCCGTCGACGGTGCGCACCTACCGGCAGGTGGTCAACAGCTACGTACTGCGCGAGTCGTCGCTCATCTCAGGCATGGCGCTGGCAGACATCACCCCGCTGGACCTCATGCGCGAAGCGCAAGCGATGGGGGAGGAGGGTATGGCCTCGCATGTCCACCACGCTAAGGCGATCTGGTCTGCCGTCTTCCGCGAGGCCGTCCTCGCTGGGGCGGTAACAGTGAACCCCGTTCGCCTGATGGAGCCGCTCGAGCTGGAGAAGCCGAAGGGGCGGACGCACAGCAACGGCGCTGCGCACGACACGTCCCGTGTCCTCACCGAGGAGGAGTCGAGCACTCTGCTGCGGAAGGTCTACGCCGACCCCGACGCCGCCCGGAAGGGCATCGCCGACCTTCTTCTGCTGGGGACGTACCAAGGGCTGCGCATCGCCGAGGCCGTCTCCCTCCGATGGGAGGATCTGGACCTCGAGTCCGAGCACCCGACACTCACTGTCGCCGGCACTCTCCAGCCAGTGAAGGGCCAGGGGATCATCTGGCACGGGACGCCGAAGTCTGCTGCGAGCCGTCGCACCATCCCCCTGGTACACCAAGACGTGATCGACATGCTGCGTCGGCGTCGAGACGAGCGGGCGATGATGCCGAAGCACCGCGACCGCGAGGTGCAGAAGATCCGGGATGCCCACGTGTTCCTGAGTCCGAAGGGGCGCATCCCCAACGTCGACAACGTCAACAAGGACGTGCGCACTGCGCTGGACGGGGCAGGCTTTCCGTGGCTCACGTACCACGGGCTGCGACACACACTCTCGGTGCGACTGAAGCAGCGGGGCGTCCCGGCAGTGACGGCGGCGCGGTTCCTGGGACACACCGAAGCGGTCAACGCTGCCACCTACAGCGACCGCGCCACCGTGCCAATGCAGGTGCTCGAGGTGGCTGACCGGCTGGCTCTGCCGAGCGCCTGATGCGCCCTCGTGCCGAGCAGAACACAGAGTAAACACAGACCGAGCGAGGCGCTGAGAACGTCTGCGCTGGTCAAGTAGGCCAGGCGGGGCTTGAACCCGCGACCGACGGATTATGAGTCCGCTGCTCTGACCGGCTGAGCTACTGGCCCCTGACAACGGGAGCGAGCATATCGTCTCCGCGCCGCGCGCCCGTCCACCGTCCCAGCGCCTCGATTCCTGGAATGCCGCTCCGCGCGCGGTGCGAGTAGGGTGCCTGGCGGCCACCGCCTCCCAGGGATCGGACCCTCATGCACGTCCTCGTCGGCATCGCCGGACTCATCGTCTTCCTCGCGCTCGCCTTCCTGCCCTCCCGCGACGTGGGGATGCTGAAGAAGAAGGCCCCCTACATCGGGATCATGCTCGCGCTGCAGTTCGTGCTCGGTCTGCTGATGCTCCGCACCGGCGTGGGGCAGGCGGTCATCTCCGTGATCGCCGCGGTCTTCGAGACCCTGCTCGGATATGCGCGCGAGGGCGTGAGCTTCGTGTTCGGCGGGCTCGTCGACGTCGAGGCGGACGGCAGCGGCCCCTTCATCTTCACCTCGCTCATGCCCATCATCGTGATCTCCGCGCTCATCGGCATCCTGCAGTACCTGCGAATCCTGCCGCTGGTGATCCGGGGCGTCGGCCTGGTCCTGTCGAAGGTGACGGGCCTGGGCAAGCTCGAGTCGTTCAACGCGGTCTCCTCGGCGATGATCGGGCAGTCGGAGAACCTCATCGCGATCAAGCGCATCCTGCCCACGCTGCCCGAGCACCGCCTCTACACGATCGCGGCCTCGGCGATGTCCACGGTGTCGATGTCGATCGTCGGCGCGTACATGACGATGATCGAGCCGCGGTACGTGGTCGCCGCGATCGTGCTGAACCTCTTCGGGGCCTTCATCATCGTCTCGCTCCTGAACCCCTACACGCTCACCGAGGAGGAGGACGTGATCGTCGAGCCCGAGCACTCGAAGCAGTCCTTCTTCCAGGTGCTGGGGGAGTACATCACCGACGGCGGCAAGGTGGTGCTTTCGGTGGTCGCGATGCTCGTGGGCTTCGTGGCGCTGATGGCGATCCTGAACGGGATCTTCGACTCCGTCCTGGGCATCAGCTTCCAGCAGCTGCTCGGCTACGTCTTCGCGCCACTGGCCGTGCTCACGGGCGTGCCGGTCTCGGAGTCGGTGGACGTCGGCCGGCTGATGGCCACGAAGCTCATCTCCAACGAGTTCGTGGCCATGCTCTCGTTCACCGACGCGAACCCCGGCGGCAAGCTCGAGCTGTCCGCGCGGGCCACGGCCATCGCCCAGACCTTCCTCGTCTCCTTCGCGAACTTCAGCTCGATCGGCATCATCGCCGGAGCCGCGAAGTCGCTGGCTCCCGAGCAGGGCGAGACGATCGCCCGCTTCGGTCTGCGCCTCCTCTACGGCGCGACCCTGGTGTCCTTCGTGAGCGCCACGGTGGTCGGGATCATCGTCTGATCCCGACCACCGGGGAGGCCCGGTCGCCGGTTCAGGAGCCGGCGTCGGCCTTCCGCAGCCGGCCGTGAGCGAGAGAGGCGAGCGCCGCCGACTGGTCGGCCAGCACCGAGTCGTCGAAGAGCATCTCCGGGGAGTGGTTGACCGCGAGCTCCCCCTCGGGCAGCTCGTCGGGAGAGCACAGCAGGAACACGAAGCACCCGGGCACCTCCTGCAGCACGTAGGAGAAGTCCTCGGAGCCCATCAGCGGCTGGGGCGACTCGTGCACGCGCGCCGGGCCGAATGCCTCGCGCAGCTCCGCGACGGCGAACGACTCCTCCGCGTCGTCGTTGACCGTCGCCGGGTAGAGGATCTCCCAGTCGACCTCGGCGCGCGCTCCGTGGGCGCGGGCGATGTTCTCCGCGAACTGCCGCACGAGCTCCCCGAAGCGATCAGCGGACTCCGCCGTCATCGTGCGCACGGTCGCCCCGAGGGCCGCGGAGTCCGGGATGACGTTGATGGCGCTGGACGCCTCGAGCGTGGTCACCGATGCCACCACGGGATCCGCAGAGGAGAAGCGTCGCGAGATCATCGTCTGCAGGGAGCCGGCGATCTCGACGAGCGGCGCGACCGGGTCGATCGCCCGCATGGGCTGGGATCCGTGCCCTCCGGCGCCGTGCACGCGCACGCGCAGGTTCGCGGCGCCCGCCATGACCGTGCCCGCACGCGTGATGAAGGTGCCACGGGGCCCCGGGCCCACATGGATGCCGTAGGCGGCGATCGGACGCTCGCCCGCGGCCTCGAGCACTCCCTCGCGGATCATCGGCTCGGCCCCGCCGGGTCCTTCCTCGCCGGGCTGGAACATGAACACGATCCGGCCGGGGAGCTCCTCGCGATGGGCGGCGAGGAGTCGGGCGGCGCCGACGAGCGCCGAGGTGTGCAGGTCGTGCCCGCAGGCGTGCATCCGACCCGTGGCGGAGGCGAAGGGAAGGCCCGTGCGCTCCTGCAGGGGGAGCGCGTCCATATCCGCGCGCAGCAGCACCACGGGGCCAGGGCGGCCTCCCTCGAGGACGGCCACGATGCTGCTGAGGGACGCGCCGGTGGTGATGCGCAGCCCCAGATCCTGCAGGGCCGCGAGCACGCGCTCCTGGGTGCGGGGGAGGTCCAGGCCCAGCTCGGGGTCCTGGTGCAGGGTGCGCCGCAGGGCGACGAGGTCCGGGAGGTGCTCGATCGCCTCCTGCGCGTAGGAGGGGATCGATGCGGGGGTGTTCTCCGAAGTGGTCACCGGCGCACGCTACGCCCGCGATCCCTGGCCGTGCACACCGTGTCGCCGTGGCCCGCACGGCAGCCTCGGAGCGAACGTGGACTGCGTCATAATCCCCGCGTGGAGGCCCTTTCCGGGGTGCGAGCCGGGGCGTGCTTTGCTAGAGTCGTCCAGGTCGCGATCCCGCGTAGCTCAATCGGCAGAGCATTCGACTGTTAATCGAACGGTTACTGGTTCAAGTCCAGTCGCGGGAGCCAGAAGGAACAGGTCAGCCCCGGTCACGGCCGGGGCTGACCTGTTCCTGCGCGCGGCGGGGACGGACCTCGGCGCGGAGGCGGTCACCCACCGCCGGCAGACCGGAGGCGATCATGACCAGCGTTCCCGAGGCGACGTTCCCGCTCCCCGACGAGTTCGGCGAGGGCAGCGTGTGGGTGGATCGCGTGGGCCAGCGCTCTCTCGTCGGCCGCAACCGCCGCGGTGTCGAGATCCCCATCGGCAAGGGCGAGGGCCAGGTCGACCCGGGGGAGCTGCTGAAGATTGCACTGATCGGCTGCGCGGGGATGAGCATGGACATCCCCGCCTCGCGCCGGCTCGGCGAGGACTTCGCACTGCGGCTCTGGGCCCACGGCACCTCCGACGAGACCTCCAACCGCTACGGGGCGATCCACGAGCAGATCCAGCTGGACCTCGACGGGCTCTCGGCCGACGAGCTCCGCCGGCTCCGCGCGGTCATCGACCGATCCATCGAGGCGTCGTGCACGGTGCAGCGCACCGTGGTCCCGGGCGTCGGGGTCGACCACGAGATCCTCGGCCTGGACTCCGCTCTCGAGGACGACGAGCGCGAGGCGCAGCAGCGATGACGGTCCGGCCCATCCGCGTGATCGGCGACCCCGTGCTGCGGACGGTGTGCGATCCCGTCCGCGAGATCACCGACGGGGTACGCACTCTGGTCGCCGACCTCCTGGACACCGTGGACGACGAGGGCCGTGCCGGCGTCGCCGCCAACCAGATCGGCGTCACCCTGCGCGCCTTCTCCTGGCGCCTGGACGACGAGGAGGGCTCGCGCAGCCTCGGCTACGTCCTGAACCCCGAGATCACTGAGCTCTCCGAGGAGCTCCAGGAGGACGGGGAGGAGGGCTGCCTCTCGGTGCCCGGTCTCTGGTACCCCCGCACCCGCGCCGTCTTCGCCCGCTGCGAGGGCACGGACCTCGACGGACGCCCCGTGGTCCTCGAGGGCGAGGACATCGTCGCGCGGCTCATCCAGCACGAGGTCGGTCACCTCGACGGGCAGCTCTTCATCGACGGCCTCGAGCGTCCTGTGAAGAAGCGGGCATTGCGCGACATCCGCGAGAGGCTCTAGGCTCTACCCTGCACGACCAGGGACAGCACACCTTCTGCTGAGCGCCGATTCGTTGGGGAAGACGCATCGGACATCGGAAGGGGCG
The DNA here is from genome assembly GCF_016623465.1 of Brachybacterium halotolerans. Lineage (GTDB taxonomy): Bacteria > Actinomycetota > Actinomycetes > Actinomycetales > Dermabacteraceae > Brachybacterium > Brachybacterium halotolerans. The sequence continues at coordinate 376,630 of NZ_JAEDAJ010000001.1, read as the reverse complement.
TCATGACCCAGGGTGTGCTCTTCATACACTCCGCTCCGCGAGCCCTCGCACCGCATATCGAATGGGCCGCGCAGGGGGTGCTCGGCGTGCCCGCACGCCTGCGCTGGGAGGATCAGCCCGCACATCGCGGCCTCGTGCGCGCCGAGCTCGGCTGGCGCGGCCGTGAGGACACAGGCGCGCGCCTCGTGAGCGCTCTGCGCAGCATGGGCGACGTGCGCTTCGAGGTGACCCAGGAGGCGACCACGCAGGCCGACGGGGCTCGCTGGAGCTTCACCCCGGACCTCGGCGCCCATCACGCCGTCACCGACCGTGCGGGCAACACCGTGCTCACCGAGGACCATCTGCGCGGATGCATGGAGCGCGCGGGCATGGACCCGCAGCGCATGCGCCACGAGATCGGGGTCGCCCTCGGCGAGCCCTGGGACGAGGATCTCGAGATCTACCGCTACGGCGGCGAGGGTGTGCCGATGCGCTGGCTCCACCGCGTGAGCTGACCGCGGCGCACAGCGCTGACCGCGGCGCACAGCGACGCTCCCCGATGCAGGAAGGGCCCCGCACCACCTCGACGGTGGTGCGGGGCCCTTCCTCTGCGCTCCGGGGAGCCCGGGACCGTTGCGGGCCGTCGGCTCAGGAGTTCGTGAACACCACGGCGACGTCGTGGCCGCCGAAGCCGAAGGCGTTGTTCAGCACGGCGATGTCCCCCTCGGGGAGGGCCACGGGGGCGTTCTGGGCGATCTCCATCGGCGTCTCGGGGTCGAGGTTCTCGATGTTGATCGTCGGCGGAGCGAGGCGCTCGCGCAGCGCGAGCACGCTGAACAGCGACTCGAGCGCGCCGGCACCGCCCAGCAGGTGACCGGTCATCGACTTCGTGGAGCTCACGACGATCTGGTCGGTCTCGTCCTCGAGGGCCTGGCGCACGGCCTGCAGCTCGCCGATGTCGCCGAGCGGGGTCGAGGTGCCGTGGGAGTTCACGTGGCGGATGTCCGCGGCGGCGATCCCCGCGTCCTCCACGGCCTCGCTGATCGCGTGCGCCTGTCCATCCTGCAGGGGAGCGGAGATGTGGTGCGCGTCCGAGGCCATGCCGCGGCCTGCCACGTACGCGTGGACCTTCGCGCCGCGCGCCTTCGCGTGCTCCTCGGACTCGAGGACCAGGATCGCGGCGCCCTCGCCGAGGACGAAGCCGTCGCGGTCCACGTCGTAGGGCCGCGAGGCGTGCTCGGGGTCGTCGGTCCGCGTGGACAGCGCGCGGATGTTCGCGAAGCCGGCGAGGGGCAGCGGATGCACGCACGCCTCGGTGCCGCCGCAGACGACCACGTCGGCACGGCCGGAGCGGATCATGTCGAAGGCCTGGGCGACGGCCTCGGAGCCCGAGGCGCACGCGGAGACGGGCGTGTGGGCGCCGGCGCGGGCGCCCAGGTCCATCTCGATGTGCGCGCTCGAGGAGTTCGCCATGAGCATCGGGACGGTGAAGGGGTTCACGCGGCGCGCGCCGCGCTCCTTGACGACGTCCCACTGGTCGAGGATCGTCCAGACGCCCCCGATGCCCGTGCCGACGACCACGCCGAGGCGGTAGGGGTCGACGTCGGGCGTGCCCGCGTCGGCCCATGCCTCGCGGGCCGCGATCATGGCGTACTGCCCGGAGGGGTCGAGCTTCTTGGCCTCGGGGCGCGAGAGGATCGAGAGGGGGTCGATCGCGACCGTGCTGGCGAAGTCGACGGAGAGGCCGAAGCGCTCTTTCCAGTCGTTGTCGAGGGTGTGCGCCGTCGAGGTGCCCGCGAGTGCGGCCTCCCAGGTCGAGGCGACGTCCCCGCCCAGCGGGTTGACGGTGCCCAGACCGGTGATGGCGACGCGGGTGCGATCAGCTGACATGCGGGATGTCCTCCGGGAAGGTGGGGATGACGAGGGACGCCCGGAGCATCCGCTCCGGGCGTCCGAGGTGGGTCAGGCCTGGGCGCCGGCGATGTACTTCACGGCGTCGCCGACGGTGACGAGGTTCTTGACCTCCTCGTCGGGGATGCGCACCTCGAACTTCTCCTCGGCGTTCACCACGATGGTCATCATCGAGATCGAGTCGATGTCGAGGTCGTCCGTGAACGACTTCTCGGGCTGGACGTCCGAGGTCTCGACACCGGTCTCCTCGTTGACGATCTCAGCGAGGCCCGCGAGGATCTCGTCTTCGGTGTGAGCCATGGGGTTCTCCTTCGGTCTGGGTACTGCTGGCAGGGAAAGACTACCCGGGACGGCGTCGGCGCATGCGCACCTGCGTGACGCGACGCGCAGGGCCTTGATCACCTGCGTGCGCGGACCCGGAGCGTCGGGGTCAGGGCAGGACGAGCACCTGGCCGGCGAAGGCGAGGCCGGCGCCGAAGCCGAACTGTACGAGGACGTCGCCGCTGCGTGCCGCGCCCTCCTGGATCAGCCGGTGCGTCGCCAGGGGGATGGAGGCGGCCGAGGTGTTGCCGGTCTCGGCGATGTCGCGTCCGACGACGACGCTCTCGGGCAGCTTGAGCTGCTTGGCGAGCTCGTCGATGATCCGCATGTTCGCCTGATGGGGGACGAACACGTCGACGTCGTCGACGGTGAGTCCCGCCTCGGAGAGCATCTGGCGGATCCGCTCGGCGGTGTGCCACACGGCCCAGCGGAAGACGGTCCGGCCGTCCTGCTCCATCGTCGGCCACGGGGTCTTCCCGTCGCGGAAGTCCGTGAGCGAGCCGGTCATCCGGATCGTGCTCCAGTTCTCGCCGTCGCTGCCCCACACGGTGGGGCCGACGAGGGGGACGTCCGAGGCGCCGAGCACGGCCGCGCCGGCCCCGTCCCCGAGCAGGAACGAGATCGAGCGGTCGGCGGGATCCACGAAGTCGGAGAGCTTCTCGGCGCCGATCACGAGCACGTGGCGGGCGCTGCCGGAGCGGATGAGCGCATCCGCCTGACCGATGCCGTAGCAGAAGCCGGCGCAGGCGGCGGAGATGTCGTAGGCGATCGCGTGCGGGGCGCCGAGCTTCGCCCCGAGCAGCGTCGCGAGCGATGGCGTCGCGTAGGGGAAGCTGATGGTCGAGACGATGATCGCGTCGATCTGCGAGGCGTCGACCCCGCTGGCCTCGATCGCCTCGCGACCGGCCTGCTCGGCGAGATCTGCGACGCCGACCTCGGCGCTCGCGCGGCGACGGGTGACGATGCCCGTGCGCTGGCGGATCCACTCGTCGGAGGAGTCGATGGGGCCGACGAGCTCCTCGTTGGGCACCGTGCGGTCGCCGCGGGCGGCGCCGTAGGCGAGCACCTTCGAGCCCGCGACGATGGGATGCGGGCGCAGGGAGATCGTCACGTCAGCGCTCCGCGCCGTCGGACGCGGATCCGTCGGTCGCGGCGCCCGCGTGCTCGGCGACGAACGCGCGCGCGGCCTCGAGGTCCTCGGGGGAGTTGAGGTTCTGCAGGCCCACGCCCTTGAGCTCGCGCTTGGCGAGTCCTGTGAGGGTGCCGGCGGGGTTGACCTCGAGGATGCCGGTGACGCCGCGGGCGGCGAAGGTGGCCATGCAGGCCTGCCAGTCCACGGGGGAGGCGACCTGCTGGACGATGAGCTCGAGGTAGCGGGCGCCGTCGGTGATGCTCTCGCCGCCGGCGTTGCTCACGAGCGGCCGCGACGGGTCCGCAGGGGAGAACTGCGGGGCGAAGGCGGCGAGCTCCTCGCGCGCGCCCGCCATGTACGGGGTGTGGAAGGCACCTGCGACCTGCAGCGGGATCACCCGAGCGCGGGCCGGCGGGTTCTCGCCGAGCGCGGCCACGCCCGCGGCGCTGCCCGCGGCGACGACCTGGGCTGCCGAGTTGATGTTGGCGGGGGTGAGGCCCGCGGCCTCGATCGCGGCCAGGACCTCCTCGCGCACGCCGCCGACGACGGCCGCCATCGACGTCTCCTCCGCGGCGGCCGCGGTCGCCATGGCGCGCGAGCGCACGGCGACCAGGCGCATGGCATCGGCCGCGGAGAGCACGCCCGCCAGGGCGCTCGCGGTCACCTCGCCGACGCTGTGGCCGGCCAGAAGGTCAGCGGGCGTCGCCGCAGCGAAGGCTCCCGGTGCGACGGCGCCCGCGGCGGACTCGTCTGTGGGCTGCGCCGCGAGGGCGTCCGCGGCGAGGATCCCGGCGGCGACCAGCAGCGGCTGGGCGATCGCGGTGTCCCGGATGGTGTCGGCGTCGGAGACGGTGCCGTGGGTCTCCAGGTCGACCTCGCCGGCCTCGCTGAGGGCGCCGAGCGCCTCGCGGGCGCCGGGCAGCTCGAGCCACGGGCTGAGGAATCCGGGTTTCTGGGCGCCCTGACCGGGGCAGACGATGGCGAGCACGGGAGGACCTCCAGGGTGCGGATGGGGGACGGTGGATGCGCAGGATGCGCAGGATGCGGCGGACGGTGCGGGCGAGCAGCGCCCGGGGCGACTATTCGCGGCCGACGGCCGACGCGGTCTCGGCGAAGACGGCGGCGAGGAGCTTCGCGGCGGCCTCGGCGTCGTAGCCGAGCTCGGAGACCGCCGCCGCGTACTCGCGGGCGGCCCGCTCGGCGCGGGAGCCGGCGGTGTCCAGCGGCGCGACGACGGTGCCGGCACGACCACGGGTGATCACGAGCCCCGCCTCGCCGAGGCGGCGGAAGGCCTTGGCGACCGTGTTGACCGCGACCTCGACGTCGGCCGCGAGGGCCCGCACGGTGGGCAGGCGCGTGCCGGGGACGAGCCTGCCGTCCTGGATGGCGCGCGCGATGCACTGGTAGATCTGCTGGGCGGGGGAGTCGAGCGAGGTCCGGTCGACGCGGACGATCCCGGTGAGGACCGTCCGCGTCGACGCGGACCCGGCATCGTCGCCGACCGGGGCGGCATCCTCCGCCCGGGTCGCTGCGACGGCGTCGGACAGGGTGTCGGACACGGTGTCGGCGGCGGAGATCAGGACTCGCCCCCGAACGAGCCGGACTCGCCCGCGTTGGTGTTCAGCAGGTCGTACTTGGCGATGGCCTGGGACACGACCGCCGGGTCGACCTTGCCATCCTTGGCGAGCAGCTGGAGGGCCTTGACGACCATCGAGTGCGCGTCGATCTTCAGGAAGCGGCGGGCGGCCGGGCGGGTGTCGGAGAAGCCGAAGCCGTCGGCGCCGAGCACGCCGTAGCGGCCCGGGACCCACTCGCGGATCATGTCGGGCACGAGGTAGTCGTAGTCGCTCGTGGCGACGAAGGGACCCTCCGTGTCCTGCAGGCGCTGCGAGATCCACGGGACCTGCGGCTCCTCCTCGGGGTGGAGGAAGTTGTGGTCCTCCGCCCCGATCGCGTCCTTGCGCATCTCCGTCCACGAGGTCACCGACCAGACGGCGGCGCGCACGCCCCAGTCCTCGGCGAGGATCTCGCGGGCGTGACGGGCCCACGGCACGCCGACGCCGGAGGCGAGCAGCTGGACCGTCGGGCCGTCGCCCTCGGCCACCGGCTCGAGCTCGTACATGCCCTTCAGCAGGCCGTCGACGTCGAGCCCCTCGGGCTCCGCCGGCTGCACGATCGGCTCGTTGTAGACGGTGATGTAGTAGAAGACCTCCTGCAGGCGGTCGTCGTCCCCGTACATGCGCTTCAGGCCGTCGCGGATGATGTGCCCGATCTCGTACCCGTAGGCCGGGTCGTAGATGACGGTGCCGGGGTTCGTGTAGGCGAGGATCGGCGAGTGGCCGTCCATGTGCTGCAGGCCCTCACCGGCGAGCGTCGTCTTGCCGGCGGTCGCGCCGATTACGAAGCCCTTGGCCATCTGGTCGCCCGCGGCCCAGAAGAAGTCGCCGGTGCGCTGGAACCCGAACATCGAGTAGAAGATGTAGAACGGGATCATGGGCAGGTCGTGCGTGGAGTACGAGGTGCCCGCGGCCGTGAAGGCCGAGGTCGAGCTGATCTCGTTGATGCCCATGTGCTTGATCTGGCCCTGGGCCGACTCCTTGTACGCGAGCAGCAGGTCGCGGTCCACGGAGATGTAGTTCTGGCCGTCGGGGTTGTAGATCTTCGCCGTGGGGAACAGCGAGTCCATGCCGAAGGTGCGGGCCTCGTCGGGGATGATCGGGACCCAGCGCTTGCCGGTCTCCTTGTCCCGCATGAGGTCCTTGAGCAGCCGGACGAGCGCCATCGTGGTGGCGATCTCCTGCTTGCCCGAGCCGCGCTTGACGACTTCGTAGGCCTTGTCTCCCGGGAGATCCATGGCCTTGTGGACGTTCTTGCGCTCGGGGACGCCGCCGCCCAGGATGTCGCGGCGCTTCTCGAGGTAGCGCATGGCGGGGGAGTCCGCCGGCGGCATGTAGAAGGGGGCGTCGTAGACGCTGCCCGACTCGAGCTGCTCGTCGTCGATCGGGATCTGCAGGGTGTCGCGGAGCGCCTTGAGGTCCTCGAGGGTGAACTTCTTCATCTGGTGGGTCGCGTTGCGGCCCGCGAAGCTCTTGCCCAGGCGGTAGCCCTTGATGGTCTGCGCGAGGATCACGGTGGGCTGGCCCTTGTGCTCCAGCGCCTCCTGGAAGGCGGCGAAGATCTTCTCCGGGTCGTGGCCGCCGCGGTTGAGCTTCCACCAGATGTCGTCGTCGCTCATGGACTCGACGAGCGCCTTCGTGCGCGGATCGCGGCCGAAGAAGTTGTCGCGGATGAACCCGCCGTTCTCGGCGCGGTAGGTCTGGAAGTCGCCATCGGGCGTCGCGTTCATGAGGTCCACGAGCGCGCCGTCGTCGTCGGCGGAGAACAGCGGGTCCCAGCCCGAGCCCCACACGACCTTGATGACGTTCCAGCCGGCGCCGCGGAACTGGGCCTCGAGCTCCTGGATGATCTTACCGTTGCCGCGCACCGGCCCGTCCAGGCGCTGCAGGTTGCAGTTGACCACGAAGGTGAGGTTGTCCAGGTGCTCCTTGGCGGCGATGTGGAGCGCGCCCCGCGACTCGACCTCGTCCATCTCGCCGTCGCCGAGGAATGCCCAGGTGTGCTGCTGGGAGGTGTCCTTGAGGCCGCGGTTCTGGAGGTACCTGTCGAAGGAGGCCTGCTCGATCGCGTTGACCGGGCCGATGCCCATGGACACGGTGGGGAACTCCCAGAAGTCCGGCATCGCGCGCGGGTGCGGGTAGGAGGGCATGCCCGTGGAGCTGGACTTCTCCTGGCGGAAGCCGTCGAGCTGCTCCTCGGTCAGGCGGCCCTCGAGGTAGGCGCGGGCGTAGATGCCGGGGGAGGCGTGGCCCTGGAAGAAGACGTGGTCGCCGCCGCCCTCGTGCTTGCGGCCGCGGAAGAAGTGGTTGAAGCCGACCTCGTACATCGAGGCGATCGACGCGTAGGAGGAGAGGTGCCCGCCGACGCCCACGCCCGGACGCTGCGCGCGGTGCACGATCATCGCCGCGTTCCAGCGGATGATGTTGCGGATCTCCTTCTCGAGCGCGAGATCACCGGGGTACTCCGGCTGGTCCTCGACCTCGATCGTGTTGACGTAGTCCGTCATCAGCGAGTCGGGGAGGTGGAGATCGGCCTGGCGCGCGTGCTGGATCACGTGCTGGAGGACGTCGGTCGCCCGGTCGTCGCCGCGATGCTCGATGAGCTCGTCGACCGAGTCGAGCCACTCCCTGGTCTCCTCGGGATCCGGGTCCTCCGCGTGCGCGGGGAGGTTGATGCCGATGGGACGCGGGGTGTCGTTCGTGGTCACGCTGTCCTTCTCTCTTCCGAAGCAGGGCGTGGATCCGGGGGTCGCGCCGATGCGATTCGCGAATCGGGGACCAGACCCCGGACCTCGTCTTCCGACAGCGTACCCGCGGGGTGCGGACCGGAAGGCCCCGGCGGGACGGGTGTGGGTGATGACTCGCTCACGTCGGGCGCGCGGCGGGGACATGGTCGGGGCGGCGGTCGGGGAGCGGTCCAGATCCTCCGACATGAGTGCAGATGACCTCCGATCGGCCCCGATCGGCGCCGACGATGTGACCGGCGCGATGTCCTGGCATAGACTCGGCGCGAGCAGGAGGGGGCCCATGTCCTCCTCCCATCGTTGTCCCCAGCTGAGAAGGAGCATTTCGTTGTCACCGTCGGCAGACGCCACCGCGTCCGGTCCCACCGCAGAGGGCCTCGGGCTGAGCAAGGGCCAGGTGGTCCAGGAGTTCGGCTACGACGACGACGTCGACCTCGAGCTGCGTGATGCGATCGAGGACCTCATCGACGCGGACCTCGAGGACGAGGACAGCCAGGAGATGGTCGACGCGGTCGTGCTGTGGTGGCGCGAGGGCGACGGCGATCTCACCGATGCCCTCGTGGACTGCCTCGGGATGCTGTCCCCGGGCGGACCGATCTGGGTGATCACCCCGAAGGCCGGCCGCGACGGCCACGTGCTGCCCGCGGAGATCGACGAAGCGGCGAGCACCTCGGGCCTGCGCACCATGGGCAATCAGAACCTCGCCCCCGAGTGGTCGGGCACGCGGCTCGCGAGCCGCCAGGCCTGAACGGCCGAGGGGCGTCCGGGGCCGTTCCGACGGCTTCCGCGTCCGCGCCGACGGTTCCCGTGTCCGCACCGACGGGCCCACGGGTCCGTTCCCGGGTCAATAGCTCAGCTGGTCAGAGCGCCACGTTTACACCGTGGATGTCGGGGGTTCGAGTCCCTCTTGACCCACAGAGAGAAGGCCCCCGAGCCGCGCTGATGCGCGGCTCGGGGGCCTTCGTGCGTGGACGCTCAGTGCATGAACGCTGAGTGCGTGATCGCTCAGACCAGCTCGGGCTGCGGCTCCGGGCGGTGCTCGGAGGAGAGGTCCACCTCGATGACGGGGTAGACCTTGCCGTCCTTCCACGTGGTGGAGAGGTCGGTGTGCCGGTCCGACAGGCTCAGGTAACGCAGGCCCGCGCTCTGGTCCCGCAGGACGACGGGTCGCTGGGCGCTGCGGGGCATGCGGCGCATGGTGGTCGTGGTGTGCATGTGTTCTCCTTCGGCGCCGGCAGGGCCGACGCATGACGGCGTCGGCTGGGCCGACGCGAGGTTCGGTGAGCCGCCGGGGGTGCCCGGCGGCGGGTGGCGGGTGCGCGACGCGATCTGCGCGTCAGCTGCACATCTGGGCGGTGCGTGTGCTCCGTGGTCTCCTCCGCGAGAGGCGGAGCTCGCACATCTGCCCGTTGCCGCAGCGCCTCATGCCGGTCCCGCTCGCGCGCCGCGGACGGCTCGCTGCGTGACGGCCCCGTGGGAACGGTCCATCGGGCGGCACTGCGCCACCACGATCCCCTACAACGCCCCGGAATGCACGCCTATTCCCTCTGAGGGCGTGTTCACGCAGGTGACGGGGTGACCTCGCACACCGCGGTGCGGCCGTCGGCCCCGGGATGCAGCCGCAGGACCGACGCGGCCGCCCTGCCGGTCTCCGCCGTCCACGCCCTCTCGGACGTCCCGGTCGCCGCGTGCTCCCGCACCAGCGTCCGCGCCTGGTCCACGTGCATCTCGAGCAGGATCCGGCCTCCCGGTGCGAGCCAGTCCGGTCCCTGCGCGAGGATCCTGCGGGCCACGTCCAGTCCATCGGCCCCGCCGCGCAGCGCCCGGGAGGGCTCGTGCTCGCGCGCCTCGCGGGGGAGCAGCGCGAGCGCATCGTCCGGGACGTAGGGAGGGACGGCCGCGATCACATCGATCGAGCCGCGCAGGGCGTCGGGCAGCGCCGCGAAGAGGTCCCCGAGGTGGAGCTGTGCGCTCGGAGGGAGGTTCGCCCGGGCGCACTCGAGCGGGAGAGGGTCGACGTCGGCGGCATGCACCTGGATCCCGGGCACGCGCGCGGCGCTCAGGCTCGCGATCGGCGCGATCCCCGCGCACAGCTCGAGCAGTACGGCGGAGTGACCCGACCGGCGTGCGGACGAGCAGGCCGCGGCCACGGCCAGGCGCGCGAGCAGGCGGGTGCGTCGGCGCGTGACGAAGCATCCCGGGGCCACCCGCAGCCGCAGCCCGCAGAAGTCGACCTCTCCGAGCACGTGCTCGAGCATCTCACCGGCGATGCGCCGGGACGCGGACTCCTCGAGGTGGTGGGCGTCCCGTGCATGCGCACGCAGGAGCGAGGCCTCCTCCTCGGCGAAGACGCTCCCGGCCGCGCGCAGCCGCGCCACGAGCTCGTCGCCGTCGGGCAGCTCGTCCATCGACGGGTCAGCTGGGCAGGCGCGTGAGGGCGTAGGCCGCGAGCAGCACGGCGATCAGCACCACGAGGACCACGACCCAGATCACGGCCGTGCGGGCGTCGTGCTGCTTCTCGGCCGGGGTGCGGGGCCGCTGCGGCGCGGCGGCGTCGGACCGCAGGCGCTGGACCATGCGGATGATCGCGGCGACGAGCGCGCCGAGGATGACGACGCCGAAGACCAGGTACATGAACGTGGGCACGGCCACACCCTCTCACGGCTCGCCCCTGCCGCGACGCACCCCGCGTTCCTATACTGAAGGACCAGGCAGCGGGCCGCGCGCGTGCTCCTTCCGAGGGGTCGTCCTCCCGCTGCTCCTTTCGCGTCGGAAGGCTCCGTATGCCCGCGCCCCAGGCGCCCACCGCTGTTGCACCGCTCGACGTCGCCGCGATCCGCGGGGACTTCCCGATCCTCGACCGGATGCTCGACGGGACGACCCCGCTCGTCTACCTCGACTCGGGAGCGACCTCCCAGCGCCCCCGGCAGGTCATCGACGCCGAGGTCGACTTCCTCACCCGCGACAACGCCGCCGTCAAACGTGGCGCGCACCGCCTCGCCGAGGCCGCGACCGACGCCTACGAGGGCGCCCGCGACCGGATCGCCGCGTTCGTCGGCGTGGCCCGTCCCGAGCAGATCGCCTTCACGAAGAACGCGACCGAGGCGCTGAACGTGCTCGCCCTCGCGCTCGGCGACCCCACCGCCCCCGAGCATCTGCGCGTGCGCGAGGGCGACGAGATCCTCGTGACCGAGATGGAGCACCACGCGAATCTCGTCCCCTGGCAGGAGCTCGCCCGCCGCACCGGCGCCACCCTGCGCTGGATCCCCCTGGGCGAGGACTTCCGCCTGGACCTCTCCGGGCTCGAATCGCTCCTCACCGAGCGCACGAAGGTGCTGGCACTGACCCACCAGTCGAACGTGCTGGGAACGGTGAACCCGGTCGCCGAGCTCGCGGCGAAGGCCCACGCCGTCGGCGCGGTCGTGGTGCTCGACGCCTGCCAGTCCGTGCCGCACATGCCGATCGACCTCCCCGCACTGGGCGTGGATGCGGCGGCGTTCTCGGGGCACAAGATGCTGGGCCCCACGGGGATCGGCGTGCTCTGGGGCGCCGGCGAGCTGCTCGAGCAGCTGCCCCCGGTCCTCACGGGCGGCTCGATGATCGAGACCGTCACGATGGAGCGCACCACCTTCGCCGAGCCGCCCGCCCGCTTCGAGGCCGGCACCCCGCCGATCAGCCAGGCCGTCGGACTCGCCGCAGCATGCGACTACCTCGAAGCGCTCGGCATGGAGAACGTCGCCGCGCACGAGCTGGAACTCACCCGCCGCGCGATCGAGGGACTCGAGCAGCTGCCCGGCGTGCGCATCATCGGACCGGCGCTCGACGCCGAGCGCGCCGGAGCCGTCTCCTTCGACCTCGCGGGCCGCCACCCGCACGACGTCGGACAAGTGCTCGACGCCCGCGGCGTCGAGGTGCGCGTCGGCCACCACTGCGCCTGGCCCCTGCACCGCAGGTACGGGCTCGCCGGGACCACCCGCGCGACCTTCTCCGTGTACACGACGCCCGCGGAGGTCGATGCGCTCGTCGAGGGCATGGGCGCCGTCATCGACTTCTTCGCCCGTTTCGAGTGAGAGGAGCTCCCATGGATCTCACCTCCCTGTACACCGACATCGTCTTCGAGCACGACAAGCGCCCCCTGCACGCGGGCCTGCGCGAGCCGTACGAGGCCGAGGTGCACCACGTGAACCCGACCTGCGGGGACGAGATCACCCTGCGGGTGCACCTCGCGGGCGACCCCGAGGACCCGCGCATCGAGGACGTCTCGTACGACGCGACCGGGTGCGCGATGAGCCGCGCCTCGGCCTCGACGATGAGTGACCTCGTGATCGGCCGGACCCTGCGGGAGATCGAGCCGGTCTCCGCGCACATGGACGCCGTGATGCACGCCCGCGGCCGCGAGGAGGGGGACGAGGCCCTGCTGGGCGATGCGGTCGCCCTGGTGGGGGCCTCCAAGTTCCCCAACCGCGTGAAGTGCGTGCTCATGTCCTGGAAGGCGCTGCACGCCGCGGTCATCGAGGCGGGCGGACCCGTCGACGGGGCCGCCGCATGAACGGCGGTGCCTCCGGCCGCCCCCTCGCCGAGGTGCTCGAGGTCCTCGAGGGCGCCTACCCGCTGCGCTGGGCGGAGGACTGGGACCGACCCGGGCTCGTGGTCGGGGACCGTCGGGAGTCCGGCCCCTCCGTGGACCGCGTGCACCTGGGCGTCGACCCGACCCTTGCCGTCGTGCGCGAGGCGCACGCAGCGGGAGCGCAGCTGCTGGTGACCCATCACCCGCTGCTGCTGCGCGGTGCGTCGTTCCTGCCGGCCGACACCGGCAAGGGGGCGGTCGTCACCCAGCTCGTCCGCGCCGGGATGTCCCTGTGGTGCGGGCACACGAACGTGGACCGCTCGAGCCTCGGCACCGTCGGCGCCTGGATCCGCGCGCTCGGTCTCGAGGACGTGCGGCCCCTCGCGGCGGGCCCGACGGACGTCGAGACCGCGCAGGCAGCGCACGGCTCGGAGCTCATCGGCCTCGGCGTCGTCGGCTCGCCGGCGGACGAGGTCACCGAGGGCGCGCTCACCGTCGGATCCCTCGCCGAGCGCATCGCCGCTCTGGTCCCCGCGACCGCACAGGGGGTGCGCTTCACCGGCGACCCGGAGCGCCCCGTCCGCCGCGTGGCCGTCTGCCCGGGCGCCGGCGACTCCCTGCTGAAGGCGGCGGTCGCGAGCGGCGCGGACGTCTTCATCACCTCGGACCTGCGCCATCACCCGGCGCTCGAGCACCTCGAGTCCGCCGCCGACGAGCGGGCGGTGCCCGCCCTCATCGATGTCGCACACGCGGCGAGCGAAGCGCTCTGGCTGCCGCTCGCCCGCGACCTGCTGACCGCCGCACTGCCGGGGATCGCCGTGGGCATCTCCGATCTGTCCACCGATCCCTGGGCAGGCCGCGTCGACCCCGCGGGCCCCGGCGCACCCAGCGGCCGCGCACACTGAGACCATGCCTCCCACCGCGCCCGGTCGCCCGCCCCGCCTCATCCTGCTGAACGGTGCGCCCGGCGTCGGCAAGTCGACGCTCGCGAGGCTCCTCGCCGAGGACCGTCCGCTGACCCTCGCCCTGGATGTCGACCAGCTCAAGCACTCGCTCGGCGGCTGGGAGGAGGACGCTGCGGTCTCCGGGCAGCGCGCCCGGGAGCTCGCACTCGCCCTCATCGACGTCCAGCTCGAGGCGGGGAAGGACGTGGTCCTCGGCCAGTACCTCGCCCGCACCGCGTTCCCCGAGCAGCTCGACGCGGTGGCCGCCCGCGCGGGCGCCGAGTTCCGGGAGTTCCTCCTGGCGGTCGACGAGCGGACCCTCGCCGCGCGCCTGGCCGCCCGCGTCGCCGAGCCCGAGACGCCCGAGCAGGCGGTCAACGCCCGTCTCGTCGGCCCGGACGATGCCGAGCGTCTGCTCGCGTCCCTCGACGCGATGCGCGCCGCCCGACCGGACATGCAGAGCGTCGACGCGCGCGGCGGCCTCGAGGAGACCGCCGATGCCGTGCGCGCACTCCTCGAAGGGCACACCGAGCGGCGCTGACGGGCCCCTCGGACCCATCCCGGCCGGGCCGACCGGATCGCGCGCAGGGCCCGAGGCGCTGCGCCGTCCCTGCCGCTACTCCGGGCGGTCCACGAGCACCAGACGACTGCCCTCGATCTCGATCCCGAGCTGTCCGGCGAAGACCTCCTCGAGGAAGGCGATGAGCGTCGCCTCGTCGGGCAGGGGACGCGGATCCTCGAGCAGGGTACGGGTCAGCAGGCCGCGGAAGCGCTTGGCATCGTGCGAGATCACGGTGCGCTTCCCGCCCGACTCCTTGACGGGCGCGACCTCGAGGACGTGCACCCCGGTACGGGCCTTCACCGGCATCATCGTGCGATAGGAGCCGGACCGGCAGTCCAGCACGAAGGGCGAGGGCGAGGCCGCGACCTCCTCGAGGATCCCTGGCACGAGCGGCGAGAGGTGGGCGCGCCACCAGGAGGCCGCCTTCCCGAGCCGGTGCACGCGCGAGCCGGCGGAGAGCCGGTAGGCCGGGATCCGATCGATGCCGGCGTCGACGAGTCCCAGCAGAGCGCTCTGCACGAGCACACGGCGGTCAGGGCCGGGACGGGCATCACCGAGCTGGTCGAAGAGCACCCCGGAGTAGACGGAGAGCGGGGCGGCCGCGGGCTCCTCGTCGATCGAGGCCATGCGCTCGACGAGATCCGGGGCGCTCGCGGGGACGCCGAGGTCCTCCGCGGCCGTGCGGCCCCGTGCGGTCGCGCGCGCGGCGCGCAGCATGCGCTCGCGGGGGACCTGCAGCGGGGGATGGGCCAGTTCGTCGAGCGCCAGGGGAGGGGCGGATGCTTCCGGTCGGGTCTTGGTCTCCGACGGCGGCAGCAGGATGAGCACCGGGCGGTCCTTCCGAGGGTTGATGTGGTGATGGTGATGATGGGGTGAGGCGGATCCCGTGGTGCGGGGCAGTGCCCGCGGGGCATTAGGATCGTGGGCGGACCAGTCGGCCGGGCAGTCGCGTCTTCGTGCGCATCCTCCGGGATGCGCCGCGGAGCCGAGGAAAGTCCGGGCTCCTTCCGGCACGGTGGTGGGCAACACCCACCCGGAGCGATCCGCGGGACAGTGCCACAGAGAGCAGACCGCCTGCCCGCAGCCTCGTGCTGCGGGCCGGTAAGGGTGAAAGGGTGGTGCAAGAGACCACCGCGGTCCTGGTGACAGGGCCGGCACGGTAAACCCCACCGGGAGCAAGGCCAGACAGGGGACGCTCGCAGGTCGCCGGACCGAGTCCCCGGGTAGGCCGCTGGAGGTCGTCGGCAACGGCGATCCGAGAGGGATGACTGCCGATCACAGAACCCGGCTTACAGGCCGGCTGGTCCGCCAAGGCGCCCCACCGCACGGATGTCCCGTGCGGCTGCTTCCCTCGGTCATGCAGGTCAGCCCTTCTTCTTGTCCTTCTTGTCCTTCGTGTCCTTCTTGAGCTTCTTGCGCTCCTTGCGGGCGAGCACGGCCGCGCCGATGATGCCGGCCTCGTTGCGCAGCCCCGCGGGGACGATCGGGGCCTTCAGGTCCAGGAGCGGCAGGAACTTCTCGTGCTTCTTCGAGACCCCGCCGCCGACGATGATCAGATCGGGCGTGAACAGGAACTCGAGCAGCTCGTAGTAGCCCTGCAGACGCTCGGCCCACTCCGCCCAGCTCAGGTGGCTGCGCTCGCGCGCCGAGTCGGCCATGTACTTCTCGTAGCTCTCGCCCTTGTACAGGATGTGGCCCAGCTCGGTGTTCGGCACGAGCTCGCCGTCGTTGAACAGCGCGCTGCCCACGCCCGTGCCGAGCGTGGTCATCAGCACGACGCCCTTCTGCCCGGCGCCCGCCCCGAACTCCATCTCGGCGATCCCGGCGGCGTCCGCGTCGTTGACCACGAACACATCGTGGCCGGTGCGCTCGGTCAGCAGCGCGTCCACGTCGGTCCCGATCCAGGAGTCGTCGACGTTCGCCGCGGTCTTGGCGACGCCGTGCTGGATGACCGCGGGGAAGGTGACGCCCACCGGCATGTCCTCGTCGATGTCGAAGGAGCCGATGAGCTGGGCGACGGTGTCGGCGACCGCGTCGGGCACCGAGGGCTGCGGGGTGGGGATGCGCAGCCGGTCGTCGGCGAGCCTGCCCTTCTTGAGGTTCACCGGGGCGCCCTTGATGCCGCTGCCGCCGATGTCGATGCCGAATGCTTCCTTGCTCATGGTCTCTCCTCGCACGGGCCGCGAACCGAGCAGCGCGGGCCCTCCGATGGCGCTCCGTCCGGGCCGGTGCCCGCGAGCTGGTGACAGTGTGACAGAGCGGACGGGATCAACCGGACATCGCCCGCGTGCAGGACATGTCCGCGGTCGACGGTGTGCCGCGCCCCGGGATGGTCAGACGACGGTCAGCAGTTCGAAGCCGTCGTCCGTGATCACGAGCGTGTGCTCGAACTGGGCGGTGAAGGAGCGGTCCTTCGTGACCACCGTCCAGCCGTCGTCCCACTGCTCCCAGTCCTGGGAGCCGAGAGTGACCATCGGCTCGACCGTGAAGGTCATGCGCTGCTCGATCACGTCGTCGAACATCGGCGCGGAGTCGTAGTGGGGGATCACCAGGCCGTTGTGGAAGCCCTCGGCGACGCCGTGGCCCGTGAAGTCGTGCACGGACTCGTAGCCGAAGCGGCCCACGTACTTCTCGATGACGCGGCCGATCACGTTGACCTGCCTCCCGGCGCGGCCGGCGCGGATCCCGCGCATCATCGCCTCCTCGCTGCGCTCGACGAGCTCGGCGACGCGCGGGTCGACCTCGCCGACGAGGAAGGTGGCATTGGTGTCGCCGTGCACGCCGTTCTTGAAGGCGGTGACGTCGACGTTGAGGATGTCGCCGGACTGCATGACGGTCGAGTCGGGGATGCCATGGCAGACGACCTCGTTCAGGCTCGTGCAGCAGGACTTCGGGAAGCCCAGGTAGCCGAGCGTCGACGGATAGGCGCCGTGGGAGACCATGACGTCATGGACGACGGCGTCGATGTCGTCGGTCGTGGCGCCGGGGACGGCCGCCTCGCCCGCGGCCTGCAGCGCGAGAGCGGCGATCCGGGAGGGCTCGCGCATGCGCTCGATGATGTCCTGGCTCTGCACGTGGGGGCCGGAATCGGAGGCCGCCTCGTCCTTGCCCACGTACTCCGGTCGCTCGATCGAGGCCGGCACCGCCCGCGAAGGGCCGACCCTCCCGGGGACCAGGGCCTCGCGGCCCTCCGGACGGATCCATCGCTGCTCTACAGTCATGGGGGCAGTCTCTCACCGCACAGTCAGGAGCAGTCGATGAGCCAGAGCGAGTTCTACTACAACATGGACACCGGCGAGGTCGAGGAGGGCAAGCAGTCCTCGGGCAGCGAGCTCATGGGCCCCTACCCGACCCGCGAGAAGGCGGCGTCCGCGCTGAGGACCGCCGCCCAGCGGAACGAGGCCTGGGAGGGCGAGGACGAGGACTGGGACGAGGAGTGAGACCTCCCCGCGGCCGTCACTCGAACGAGGACATCACTCGAAGGAGTGCTCGGCCGTGGGGTACTCCCGGCTCTCCACGGCGGTGCGGTAGTCGCTCGCCGCGCGCAGCAGCTCGCCCCGCAGATCGGCGAAGCGCCGCACGAAGCGACCCTCAAAGCCGGACAGACCCGCCATGTCCTGCCACACGAGCACCTGCCCGTCGCAGTCCGGTCCCGCGCCGATCCCGATCGTGGGGATCTCGAGGAACTCGGTGATGCGTCCGGCGACCTCGCTCGGGACGAGCTCGAGGACGACCGCGAAGGCGCCCGCCTCCTGCAGGGCCTGGGCGTCCTCGGCGAGGCTGTCGGCGGCGGCATGATCGCGACCCTGCACGCGGTGCCCGGAGAGCGCGTTGACCGACTGGGGCGTGAAGCCAAGGTGGCCCATGACTGGGATCCCGGCGTCGACGAGCGCCCGCACGGTGTCGGCCCGCGCGGCGCCGCCCTCGAGCTTCACGGCCTCGGCGCCCGCGCGCAGGAGCTCGACGCCGTGGCGCACGGCCTCGGCGGCGTCGACCTGGTAGGTGCCGAAGGCGAGGTCCGCGACCACCAGGGGGCGACGCACCGCACGGGAGACGGCGCCGGTGAAGGTCAGCATGTCCTGGTGGGTGGTGTGCACCGTCGAGTCGTAGCCCAGCACGGTGGTGCCCGCGGAGTCGCCCACCAGCAGCACGTCGATCCCCGCCTCCTCGAAGACCTGCGCGCTGAGCGCGTCGTACGAGGTGAGCATCGAGAACGTGCGTCCTGCCTCCTTCGCCTCCTGCAGATGGCGCAGGCGCACCTTCGCGGGGCGGTGGGACCGCTCGGAGGGCATCGGGACGGCAGACGTGTTCACGGGGATCCTCCACGGGGCGGCGACGGATGCGGGGCCTGCCGTCGGCGGCAGGGCCGTCCCAGCCTAGCCGCCGCGGGGCTCCTCGGCGGGCGGCGGAGGTATGGGTGTGCGGCATCGACGCGTGCCCTGTCCCGTCCCATGGGCAGTTCTCCCCATGGCGGGCTCCCAGGGTCCATGCAAGTATTCAGGCACTCGGCGGTCACGACCGTGGCCGGCACTCACCGAATCACGAGGGGTAGAACGATGAAGACCAGGATCCGCGGAATCGCCAAGGGCCTCGCCGTGGGGACCGGCTCGCTCGCGCTGGCGCTCTCGCTCGCCGCGTGCGGCGGCAGCAGCTCCGACGACGCGTCCGGTGACGACGGCGGCAAGGTGAAGGCCGGGGAGTCCACGGACTCCGACAGCAGCAGCGACGACTCGTCCTCGAGCGAGGACACGAGCTCGGACGAGGCCACCGACGACTCCTCGAGCGATGACGCCGCCTCCGACGACTCGTCGGCGGCGGACGACAGCACGTCGGACGACAGCTCCTCGGACGAGAAGTCCGATAACTCGGGCTCGAAGGACGACGTCACGGACGCGGACCTCAAGGCGGCCAAGTCCCGGTACATCGATTTCATGAATGCTCTCGCGGACAAGGACGCGAAGAAGGCCTGCGGCTTCGCCATGGACCCGAGCACGAAGAAGCCGATCGACGGGGCCGCGCTCAAGGTCTGCGCCAAACAGATCGAGGACTCCGGAATGATGGACACCTTCACTCCCGAGCTCGTCGATGCGGTGGACGAGTCCATGCTCGACGCGAAGGCCGAGGACGACGGCACCATCACGCTGAGCATCGAGGGCTCGAACGAGACCCCGATGGAGAAGGCCACCGACGGCAAGTGGTACTTCAAGATGTGAGCACCCGTTCCGAGACGCCGCTCCAGCGCATCGTGCTGGGGCGGCGTCCGCGCGTCTGGGGTCATCGCCATGCGGCACACTGGTGCCATGGAACGCCACCACGATGCTGTCCTGCGCACGGTCGCCGAGAAGGACGTGCGGTTCATCCGCCTCTGGTTCTGCGACGTGGTGGGGACGCTGAAGTCCATCGCGATCTCTCCGGAGGACCTCGAGACCGCCTTCGACGAGGGCATCGGCATCGACGGCTCCACGATCGAGGGCTTCACCCGGGCGTACGAGTCCGACATGCTGCTGCGACCGGACCCCGCGACCTTCCAGATGCTGCCGTGGCGCGGCGAGGTCGAGGGCACGGGCAGGATGATGTGCGACGTCCTCACGCCCGACGGCGAGCCCGCGGCGTCGGACCCGCGGCGCGTGCTGCGGCAGGTCGCCGACCGGGCGGCCGCCCAGGGCCTCGACCTCTACGCGCACCCCGAGATCGAGTTCTACCTGTTCAAGGAGCCGTGGGCGCCGGGGCGCCCGCTGCAGCCCGTCGACAACGCCGGCTACTTCGACCACGTCCACAAGGGGCAGGGCCAGGACTTCCGCCGCACGGTCATCAAGTACCTCGAGCAGATGAACATCCAGGTCGAGTTCTCCCACCACGAGAACGGGCCCGGGCAGAACGAGATCGACCTGCGCTACGCGGACGCGCTCACCACGGCGGACAACATCCTCAGCTTCCGCACCGTGGTCAAGGAGGTCGCCCTGGGCATGGACCAGGTCGCGACCTTCATGCCGAAGCCGATGATCGAGCACCCCGGCTCGGGCATGCACACGCATCTGTCGATGTTCCAGGGCGGCCGCAACGCCTTCCACGAGCCCGGCGCCGAGTACGGCCTCTCGCGCACCGGCCGCCAGTTCATCGCCGGCCTGCTGCGCCACGCCTCCGAGTACTGCGCCGTCACCAACCAGTTCGTGAACTCCTACAAGCGCCTCTGGGGTGCGCAGGAGGCGCCGAGCTTCATCACCTGGGGGCACAACAACCGTTCGGCGCTGGTCCGCGTGCCGTTCCACAAGCCCACCAAGGGCACCAGCTCGCGCGTCGAGTTCCGCGGCACCGACTCCTCGTGCAATCCCTATTTGGCCTTCGCGGTGCTCTTCGCGGCCGGGCTGAAGGGCGTCGAGGAGGAGTACGAGCTGCCCGAGGGCGCGGAGGACACCGTCTGGGAGCTCACCGACCGCGAGCGCCGCACGATGGGCATCGAGCCGCTGCCCACCGACCTCTACCGTGCGCTCGAGGTGTTCGAGAGCAGCGAGCTGATGGCCGAGACCCTCGGTGAGCAGGTCTTCGAGTTCTTCCTGCGCAACAAGCACGACGAGTGGCGGCGCTACCGCGAGCAGGTCACCTCGCGGGAGCTCGAGACCTCCTTCTTCGCAGGATGACCCCGCAGCCACGGTCCTCCTCTGCTGCGTCCTCGTCGGCCGCGTCCTCGTCGGCCGAGCCGCCGAGCACGACGGGCGCCCTCGCGCGCCTCGGCTTCACCCGCACCGACCGCGTCCAGCGCTTCCTCGCCGAGCCCGCCCTCGCGGGCCTCGGCCCCCGGGCGGCGGAGGCGATCGGGCGCGTCCCCGATCCCGATGAGGCGGTCCTCGGCCTGCTCCGCTTCGCAGAGGCCTCCCTCGAGGCGGGCCGCGAGCGCGAGCTCGGCGAGCTGCTCGGCAGCGTCGGGGAGTCCGGCGGGCCGGGGGAGCGGCTGATCCGTGTGCTGGGCACCTCGGTCGCCCTCGGCGACTTCCTCACCCGCCACCCCGATCGGGCCGTCGCCCTCCACAGCGATGAGGACACCCTGACGCTCGACGCGGCGGACGTGCGTGCGCGCATGCTCGGCGCGGTCGGCGCGGTCGCCGGCGCCGAGATCCCGCTCGCCTCGCTCAGCGGCCGCGAGGGATGCGACGCCCTGCGCATCGCGTACCACGAGCGGCTCCTGCAGATCGCCGCGGCCGACGTGACGGCGCCCGATCCCGTCGCCATCCAGCCCTACGTCTCCGCCTCCCTCGCGGATCTCGCCGGGGCGTCCCTCGAGGCCGCGCTCGCGATCGCCCGCACCGCCGTCGACGACCAGGAGACGGTGCGCCTCGCGGTGCTCGCGATGGGCAAGACCGGGGCGCGCGAGCTCAACTTCATCTCCGACGTGGACGTCGTCTACGTCGCCGCGCCCGCCGCCGAGGACGTCGAAGAGCGCACCATGACGGCCGTCGGCTCCGCCCTCTGCCGCGAGCTCGCCCGGGTGTGCGCGGACCGCACCGGCGAGGGATCCCTCTGGCAGGTCGACGCGAACCTGCGACCCGAGGGGAAGGACGGCGAGCTCGTGCGCTCGCTGGACTCCTACCGCCGCTACTACCGGCGCTGGGCGGAGTCCTGGGAGTTCCAGGCACTGCTGAAGGCCCGCTTCGTCGCCGGCGACGCGGAGCTCGGCCACGCCTTCGAGGAGATGGTCGAGCCCTGGATCTGGCAGGCCTCCACCCGCGACGGCTTCGTCGAGGACACCCGCGCCATGCGCCGACGGGTCATCGCCCACATCCCGCACGCGGAAGCCGACCGCAACATCAAGCTCGGCCCCGGTGGCCTGCGCGACGTCGAGTTCACCGTGCAGCTGCTGCAGATGGTCCACGGCCGCACGGACGAGTCCCTGCACGTGCGCGGCACCTTGCCGGCCCTCGAGCGCCTGGGCACCGGCGGCTACATCTCGCGTCGCCACGTCGTCGAGCTCGACGGCGCCTACCGCTTCCTGCGCACCGTCGAGCACCGTCTGCAGCTGCATCGCATGCGCCGCACCCAGGTGCTGCCCACGGCGGAGGCCGACCTGCGCCGCCTCGCGCGCAGCGTCCGCATCGCGCCGCAGGACTTCCAGGGCGTCTACGAGCGCACCCGGCGACGCGTGCGGCAGCTGCACGAGGAGATCTTCTACCGGCCGCTGCTGCTGACCTCCTCGCAGCTCAGCGACGACGAGGTGCGGCTCTCGGCCGAGTCCGCGCGGGCCCGGCTCGCGGCGATCGGCTATCGGGACCCGCGCCGCGCCGTCGACCACATCCGGGCGCTCACCGAGGGCATCTCCCGGCGCGCCGCGATCCAGCGCCAGCTGCTGCCGGCGCTGCTCGAATGGTTCGCCGACGGGATCGACCCCGACCTGGGCCTGCTCGCCTTCCGCCGTCTGTCCGACACCATCGGCTCCGCGCACTGGTACCTCGCCCTGCTGCGCGACAGCGGCGTCGCCGCCCGGCGCCTGACCCGCGTGCTCTCGAGCTCCCGCTTCGTCGGCGAGCAGCTCGAGAAGGTCCCCGAGGCCGTGCGCTGGCTGGGCCGTGACGACACCCTGCGGCCGCTGAGCCGCGAGAAGCTGCACGAGGAGTTCCTCGCCGTCATCCGCCGCGTCGACTCCATCGAATCCGCACAGGACCTGCTGCGACGCGCCCGCCTGCGCGAGCTGCTGCGGATCTCCATGGCCCACCTGCTGGGCCTGCTCGACGCGCGCGCCGCCGCCCGCGGCCTCACCGACCTCGCCGAGGCCGTCCTCGAGGCGGGCCTCCTGGTCGCCTACCACGCGGTCGCGCGCGAGCGCGGGGCCATCGGCGAGGATGTCGCCCCCGTGCGCGACGACCTCGAGCTCAGCGCCCGCGACCTGCGCGAGAGGCGCTCGGACCCCTCGCGGGCGCTCGGCGTGGAGATGGCCCTCGTGGCCATGGGCAGCTTCGGGGCTCGCGAGATGGGCTACGCCTCCGACGCCGACGTCCAGTTCGTCTTCGCCGACCGCGGCGCGGGGGAGCAGGCCGGCACGATCGCCGTCGCGATCGCGACCCAGGTGCAGCGGATCCTCAACGCGCCCTCGGCCGGTGCGGACATGAAGGTCAACGCCGATCTGCGGCCCGAGGGGCGCAACGGGCTGCTCGCCCGCAGCCTCGACGCCTGGCGCGACTACTACCGGCGCGACGCCCTGACCTGGGAGAAGCAGGCCCTTGTGCGCGCACGCGTCGTGGTCGCCTCGCGGGATCTGCAGGAGCAGATCGAGGCCGCCATGGATCTTCACCGCTATCCCCGCGGCGGCCTCGGGGCGTCGGCCCGACGGGAGATCGCGACCATGAAGGCGCGCGTGGAGTCCGAGCGCCTGCCCCGCGGCACGGATCCCGCCCGCCATCTGAAGCTCGGCCGCGGCAGCATGACCGACGTCGAGTGGGTGGCCCAGCTGCTCGTGCTCGAGCACGGTCACGAGGTCCCCGAGCTGCGCAGCCCCACGACCCTGCGGATCCTCGAGGAGGCCCGGCGCGCGGAGCTGCTCACGCCGCGGCAGCAGGAGGACCTCACGGGGGCCTGGACCCTCGCCTGGCAGATGCGCCGCGCGATCTTCCTGTGGCGCGGCCGCGAGGGCGACGTGCTCCCCGCGGACCGCATCGACCTCTACGCGGTCGCGGTGCTCGTGGACGGCGACGAGGGCAGCGCCTCCGAGCTCGAGGAGAACTATCTGCGCGCCACCCGCCACGCGCGCACCGTCGCCGAGGAGATCATCTTCGGCGACGGCGACTGATCGGGCCCGGTCCGTCGGGCATCGCGAGCGACCGGCGGGGTGTGGGCGGATGAGGACGTGGACGGACGGAACCCCGATGGATGAGGACGCCGACGGGAGAGCGAGCACACATCCGTCGCCCGCTCGTCCACAGCGTCCCGCCCGGGGGCGACCGATCGCCGTACCCTGAGCAGGGCCGTCCCGTCCGTCGTCCCTCCGAGGAGCCATGACCACACCCAAGCTGAGCGAGCAGACCGCGCGCGGGCGCATGTACCGCATCGAGCCGGACGGCAAGCCGGTCTATCCCTCGATCACCACGGTCGCCGGGATGCGCGCGAAGGACCACCTGCAGGGCTGGTACGCGACCATGGCCTCCAAGCGCGCGCTGGACATGTACGCGTGGCTGGACCGCAATCCCGATCGCGCCGCCTCGGAGATCACCCGCGTCTCGCGCGATCGCTGGGGGACGCAGAAGCGCATCGCCGCGGCGGCCGAGGAGCACACCCGGATCGCCTCCGAGTTCGGAACCCTCGTGCATGCCGCCTGCGAGGACTGGGGCCGCAGCGGTGAGCGGCCGACGCCCGACCAGGTCTCCGCGATCGCCGAGGACATGCGTCGCGAGGACGGCGCTTTCGCGCGGGAGCCGAGCGCCGAGGACCTCCTGGCGCGCGCCGCGGTGCGCCTGGACGGCTACGGGAGGTTCCTCGAGGAGTTCCAGCCCGAGTTCGTCGAGGTCGAGCAGACCGTCGTGAACCACACCGTGGGCTACGCGGGCACCACGGACTGCATCGTCCGGATCGGCGGCGCGCTGCTGAGCGGTGACATCAAGACCTCGAAGAAGGTGCGCGGCGACTACGCGCTGCAGGGCGTCGCGGTGGTCAACGCCGAGGCGCTGCTCGACGAGGACGGCACCGTGCGCGAGATGCCCGAGCTCACGGGGGCCTTCATCATCCATCTCCCCGAGGCCGGCGGATACTCCGTGGTCCCGCTGAAGACGGGTCCCGAGGAGTTCGAGGCCTTCACCGCGCTGCGCCGCATCTGGGCCTTCGAGGCCGACGACTGCGTGCTCGAGACCTGTAGCCAGCCCCAGCAGCTGCTGGTCTCGCTGCTGAAGTCCAAGGGTGGGCTCGGCGGGATCGACGCGCTCGGCTGATCCGCCCGGTCTCCGGCCGACGGGGCCCTGCACTCCTGCACAGGGCTCAGGCGTCGGGCCTGAGGATCCCGCGCGCCCGCGCCCGGGCGACCGCGTCGGTGCGGCTGCCGGCGCCGAGCTTGTCGAAGACGTGCACGAGGTGCGTCTTGACCGTGGCCTGGGACAGGAAGAGCTCGGCGGCGATCTGCGCGTTCGTGCGACCGGCGGCCACCATCAGCAGCACCTCCCGCTCCCTCTCGCTGAGCGCCTCGGGACCCGTGGGGTCCAGGCGCGAGCGCACCCGGGCGTCGACGACCTGGGATCCGAGCGCGGCGCGCCGCACGGCGGCCACCAGCTCCTCGGGAGCGGAGTCCTTGAGCAGGTAGCCCGAGGCGCCCGCCTCCATCGCCTCGAGCACGTCCTGGTCGTTGTCGTAGGTGGTGAGCACGACGACGGCCGGAGGGTCCTCCGCTGCGCGCAGGTCGGGGATCACGGCGCTGCCCCGCAGGCTGCTCGTCGTGAACTGGAGGTCCAGGAGCACCACGTCGACGTCTCCGCGCCGGGCACGGTCGCGGGCGGCCTCGGGGGAGTCGGCCTCGGCGACCACCTGCAGGTCCTCCTGGGCGTCGAGCACCCAGACGAGGCCGCGCCGGACGATCGCATGGTCATCGGCGACCAGGATCCGGATCATCGCCGCTCTCCCTCCTCGCTCATAGTCCCGTTCTCGTCCCCGGCGGGCGGCGGCGCGCCGATCGGCACACGGATCTGCACCGCCGTTCCTCGACCCGGGGAGCTCTCGATCGCCATGCCGCCTCCGAGCGCCCGGGCGCGCGCCCTCACCGTGCGCAGCCCGAAGCCCTCGGCGGCGCCCTCGGGGCTCTCCGGTGCCATCCCCACGCCGTCGTCGACCACGTCGAGGACCAGGTCCCCGTCCTGCGCCGAGAGCGTCGCGACGGCCCGCGCGGCGTCGGCGTGCTGGAGGACGTTGCCCAGCAGCGAGCGCAGGATCCGCTCGAGTCCGCTCGCGGTCCGCGCCGGCACGAGGGCCGACGTGCCGGGGTCGAGCTCGCAGCGGAGGGACACATCGGGGGAGACCTCCGCCGCCGGCGCCATCTCCGCGATCACAGCGCTCAGGCGCTCCTCGAGTCCCATGCCCTCGCGCTCGTCGGTCGCGTCCTGGTCGACGAAGGAGCGGGTCTGCCGGCTCGTGAGCGCGGCCGTCCTCCGGGCCTCGCCCAGGTGCCCGAGGGCTGTGGGGGAGTCCCCGGCCTCGAGCGAGGTGCGCGAGGCGTCCAGCAGCATCTGGATGGACAGGGCCGACTGCGCGACGGTGTCGTGCAGCTCGCGGGCGATGCGGGTGCGCTCCTCGGCGCGGGCCGCGTCGCGCTGGGTGCGCGCGAGGTCCTCCTGCGCGGCGAGCAGGTCGCGCGCGAGGCGGGTCCGCTCGTCGATCTCCTCCTGGAGAGCGCGCACCGCGAGCACCACCGCGAGCGCCACGAGCGCACCGATCACCGGCCCCACGACGCCGGCGACGGGCAGAGCGCCCTGCCAGGCCGCGAAGCCGCCGACAGCGATCGCCGTGACCACGACGAGGCCAACGATGCCGCCGGCGAGCGGCAGCGCGTAGAGCACGGCGAAGTCGAGACCGAAGGCGATCCACGTCGCGTCCGGGGTGAGTGCGAGGCACGCGGCCCAGGCGAGGACCGCGGGCAGCAGATGGCCGAGCGCGCGCCACGACCCGCGATGGTCGGCGCCGCGCCCGGCGGCACGGCGCGCCCCGATCGAGTACACGCTCACGAGCAGGACCAGGAGCGCCAGAAGGGCCAGGGCGCTCGCGGAGGGCAGATCGCCCAGGGTGCGCAGGGCGACGACCACCACGAGCAGGTAGAGGAGCACGTGCACGAGCCAGCGCAGGGCGAGCGCGTACGGGGTGCGTGAGGGCAGGGCACGCGCGGGCATGGAGCGATCGTATCCAGTGCGAGCCCCGCTCATCGCGCCCTGCTCATCGCGCTCGGACGCGGCTCATCGCGCCCGGACGTGACGAACCGGCCCCCGACACGCGTCACCGCAGGTCGAGGGCCGGTTCGTCGGATCTTCGTCAGATCACCG
This sequence comes from Brachybacterium halotolerans, assembly GCF_016623465.1. Lineage (GTDB taxonomy): Bacteria > Actinomycetota > Actinomycetes > Actinomycetales > Dermabacteraceae > Brachybacterium > Brachybacterium halotolerans. The sequence goes on along the minus strand of NZ_JAEDAJ010000001.1, from coordinate 349,859 downwards.
GGGAGTCGGCTCAGATGTCGTAGTAGAGCTCGAACTCGAAGGGGTGGGGGCGGAAGCGGAACGGGTCGATCTCGTTCTCGCGCTTGTAGGAGATCCAGGTCTCGATGAGGTCCTGGGGGAACACGTCGCCCTCGGTGAGGTACTCGTGATCCGCCTCGAGCGCGTCCAGGGCGGCGCCGAGGGACTCGGGCAGCTGCTTGATCTGCGCGTGCTCCTCCGGGGGCAGCTCGTAGAGGTCCTTGTCGATCGGCTCCGGCGGCTCGATGCGGTTGCGGATGCCGTCCAGGCCCGCCATCAGCTGCGCGGCGAAGGACAGGTACGGGTTCGCCGACGGGTCGGGAGCGCGGAACTCCAGGCGCTTGGCCTTCGGGGACGTGCCGGTCACCGGGATGCGGATCGCCGCGGAGCGGTTGCGCGCCGAGTAGACCATGTTCACGGGCGCCTCGAAGCCGGGCACCAGGCGCTTGAAGGAGTTCACCGTGGGGTTGGTGAAGGCCACGAGCGAGGGGGCGTGCTCGATGAGGCCGCCGATGTACCAGCGGGCGAGGTCCGAGAGGCCGCCGTAGCCGCGCTCGTCGTAGAACAGCGGCTCGCCGTCCTTCCAGAGCGACTGGTGGGTGTGCATGCCCGATCCGTTGTCGCCGAACAGGGGCTTGGGCATGAAGGTGGCGGTCTTGCCGTTCTCCCAGGCCGAGTTCTTGATGACGTACTTGAACTTCATGACATCGTCGGCGGCCTTGCGCAGCGTGTCGAAGGTGTAGTTGACCTCCTGCTGGCCGGCGGTGCCCACCTCGTGGTGCGCGCGCTCGACGTTCAGGCCGACCTCGTGCAGGCGCACGACCATCTCGTCGCGCAGGTCCGCCATCTGGTCGTTGGGGGAGACCGGGAAGTACCCGCCCTTGACGCGGGTCTTGTAGCCCTGGTTGCCGCCGAAGTCCGACTCGTCGCGGTCGGAGTTCCAGATCGCCTCGTCCGAGTCGATGCGGTAGCTCGCGCCCTGCATGTCCGTCTTGAAGCGGATGTCGTCGAAGATGTAGAACTCCGCCTCGGCCGCGAAGAACGCGGTGTCGGCGATGCCCGTCGAGCGCATGTACTCCTCGGCCTTGGTGGCGACGGTGCGCGGGTCGCGCGAGTACGGCTCGTCGGTGAACGGATCGACGATCGAGAAGTTGATGACGAGCGTCTTGCGCTCGCGGAAGGGATCCACGTACGCGGTGTCGAGGTCCGGGACGAGCTTCATGTCCGACTCGTGGATCGCCTGGAAGCCGCGGATCGACGAGCCGTCGAAGAGCTGACCGGTCGCGATGGCGTCCTCGTCGAAGGTGCTCGCCGGCACATTGAAGTGCTGCATCACACCGGGGAGGTCGCAGAAGCGGATGTCGACGAACTCGACGCCCTCCTCCTCGATGAACTTGATGGCCTCACTGGGATTGCTGAACACGTCTCCTCCATCCGCATGCTCCCGCATGCGCTGCTGAACCCCTGGGGGCGGTCACTCGGCGGCAGGGACCCGGGTCCGTCCGCCGCTCGGGGATCGCGGCGCGCCGCGACCCTGCTCCCGGAAGTCTAGGACGCCCGGATGGACGCCTCCGACGACCGACGCCGCCGGGCGGCGCCCTCCCGCGTCCCCGCCGGAGCCCTCCGGGCGTCCCCGCCGGACGCCGACGCGGGCTCGGGAGGAGTCCTCGGATGCGGTCTGGTGGCGGCTCTCACGGCGCCCGGGGCCACCGCGAGCGGACCGCGCGGGCGCGCCTTCAGTACCCTGGAGCGGTGATCGACCGCAAGGATCTGGGCGCCTGGCTCGAGGGCCCGCCCGTGGACGAGGAGTACGTGCCCGGATCGCGTCTCGGCCTGCCCGCCGAGGGGTCCGGATCCGTGGCCCCGTTCGGGCGCCGCGTGCTCTCCCTGCTCATCGACTGGGGGCTGTGCCTGCTCGTCTCGCAGCTCGCCGCGAAGGGCGATCCGATGGCGACGCTGGCGCTCTTCGCCGCGGAGAACATCGTGCTCATCAGCCTTTTCGGGCTCACGATCGGCCAGTTCGCGATGCGCCTGCGCGTCGCCCCCGTCTCCGGGCGGATGCCCATCCTGGTGCGCGCCGTGCTGCGCACCGCTCTCCTGCTGCTCGTCGTCCCGGGGATCATCTGGAACCGCGACCGCCAGCCCCTCCACGACGTCGCCGCGGCGACCGCCGTGGTCCGCATCTGAGGCCGTCGTCCGTATCTGAGAAGGCCCGCGGGGGAAGCCCTCGGTCGCACGATCCGGGCGCGCCCCGCCGCCCGCGCCCCGGACTCGTCCCCATCCGTGACGGGCTCACCTCGTCCTCCCGAGCAGCCCGGATCCGAGCCTTTCCTCGGCCCCCATGAGGGCCCTTTGACCTGCGGCTCCATTGAGGTCACGTTTGGATAACGAATATTACGGAATGGTCACGGCTTTGCTCTCGGTCCCTGGCGGCATGCGGTCGGCGCGCGGCGGGAGCCGGGGACGGAATCGGCGGCAGCGGCCCCGGGCGCACATGCGAGCGCCCCCGCCGTCCGGGCCGATCGGGTCGGCAGGACGGCGGGGGCGCCGGGTGCATCGCGCGCGGGGGAGGACCGGGGGATCCCTCGAGAAACCGGCTCAGCGGCCTCCGCGCATCATGGCCTTCTTGCTCACGCCGCGGGTGCGCGTGGGATCGATGCCCTTGGGGACCGCGGTGCGCAGCGAGGGCGTGAGCGCCGCGAGGCGCTTGCCCACGGCTGCCGACTCGTCCTTGGTGAGCGTCTTCTTCATGCGCGTCATGTAGGAGGGGAGCTTGTGCAGCGGGGTCTGGTCCTCGCCGTCGCCCACGACGATCCGATGGATCGGGATCGGCTCGTTGTTCAGCACGCGCTTGACCCGTCGCGTCTCCTTGTCGAGCATCTTCATCGAGGGGCCGGTGCCGTCCTCGGCCACGATCGCGACGCCCGCGCGGCCCGAGGCGCGGAAGATCATCTTCTGCGAGCGCGGATCCATCTGCACCGGCTCCTCCTCGACGTTCCAGCCGCGGCGGATGGACTGCATGGCCGCGAGCGGGGCGCCGGACTGGCCCTTGATCCTGTTGAACGCGGCGGACTCCGCCTTGCGCGCGAGGATGAACATCGCGGCGAGCAGGCCCACGGCGATGCCCAGGAAGATGCCGTACCAGATCATGCCCAGAATGAGCTTGCTGAGGATCGTCAGCACGAGGATCGAGACGACCAGCGCGCCGATCATCCAGGGCAGGGTCGAGCGGTCGGCCTCCTGGGTGACCTTGAAGACCTCCACCATCTGCTTGATGCGGCCCTGCTTCTTGGGCTTCGCCGCGGTGGCGTCCGTGTCCTTGGTGCGTGCCATGGTTCTTCCTAAATGAGGTGTCAGCCCGCCTGCGCGGCGGACATGCGAGCGACCACGCTCGCCGCCTCCTGCCGGGCGGGGGTGTCCTGGTCGAGGTGCCGGAGGTTCTCGGGGATCTCGCGGCCGAGCTTCTTCATCGCCTGCGCCCACAGTCGGCCCGAGCGGTACGAGGAGCGGACCATCGGTCCCGCCATGACGCCGAGGAAACCCATGTCCTCGGCGATCTCGGACAGCTCGACGAACTCCTGGGGCTTGAGCCAGCGATCGATGGGGTGGTGCAGCTTCGAGGGACGCAGGTACTGCGTGATCGTGATGATGTCGCAGCCGGCGTCGTGCAGGCTCTGCAGGGAGTCGATGACCTCGTCGGGCGTCTCGCCCATGCCGAGGATCAGGTTCGACTTCGTGATCATGCCGGCCGACTTCGCCATCGAGAGCACCGAGAGGCTGCGCTCGTAGCGGAAGGCGGGGCGGATCTGCTTGAAGATCCGCGGCACGGTCTCGAGGTTGTGCGCGAAGACCTCGGGGCGCGCGTCGAAGACCTGCTGCAGCGCCGTGTCCGAGCCCTTGATGTCGTCGATGAGGAGCTCGACCCCGCAGCCGGGGTTCAGCGCGTGCACCTGCTTGCAGGTCTCGGCGAACAGCCCGGCGGCGCCGTCGGGCAGGTCATCGCGGGCCACTCCCGTGATCGTCGAGTAGCGCAGGCCCATCTCCTTGACGGACTCGGCGACCTTGAAGGGCTCCATCGGATCCAGCGGATCGGGCTTGCCGGTCGCGATGTCGCAGAAGTCGCAGCGCCTCGTGCAGCGATCACCTCCGATGAGGAACGAGGCCTCGCGGTCCTCCCAGCACTCGAAGATGTTGGGGCAGCCCGCCTCCTCGCACACGGTGTGCAGGCCGCGGCCGTGCACCCGCTTCTTCATGGCGGTGTACTCCGGGCCCATCACGGCGCGGGTCTTGATCCACTCGGGCTTGCGCTCGATGGGGGTCTCGGCATTGCGAGCCTCGACGCGGAGCATTCGGCGTCCCTCGGGAGCGATCGTCACGCGTTCCTCCTCCGTTCGCGGTGTCGGTTCAGTCTAGTGGCGCACGCGCCGCGCGGCCGCGTCAGCGTGAGCGCGGCGACGTGCGCTCCGCCACGAGATCGGTCATGGCGGCCTCGGCGACGTCGATGACCTCGGCGACCGGCACCCTCCGGCCGAGCTCCGCACTCAGGCTCGTCACCCCCGCGTCGTCGATCCCGCAGGGGATGACGTTCTCGGCCCAGGTGAGGTCGTTCGCGCAGTTCAGGGCGAAGCCGTGCATCGTGGTGCGCTTGGAGACGCGCATGCCGATCGCCGCGAGCTTGCGGTCCTCCTCGCCCTCGCGCACCACCCAGACGCCGCTGCGGCCCTCGACCGGTTCCGTCTCGAGCGAGAAGGTCGACGCCACGCCGATGAGGGCCTGCTCGAGCGCCCTCACGAAGCCGACGACGTCGATCGGCGCGGGGAGCGTGACGATCGGGTATCCGACGAGCTGCTGGGGCCCGTGCCAGGTGATCTTGCCGCCGCGATCGATGTCGACCACGGGGGCGCCGTCGCGGGGGCGCTCGTTCTCGGCGGTGAGCTTGCCCGCGGTGAAGACGCTCTGGTGCTCGAGCAGGATCAGCGAGTTCGGCCGACGGCCGGCGACGACGTCGGCGTGGACCTGCCTCTGCACGTCCCAGGCGGCGTGGTACTCGACGGGGCCCGGCGGGAGCCCGAACTCCTCGTGCTGGTCCCCTCCGGGGAGGTCTTCGCTGAAACCGAGGCGGATGACGTCGAGCACGCCCTCCAGCCTACCGCCGCGGGCCCCGGCGGACCGACGCGTCCAGGGCCCTTCCGCGCGGGCGTCGAGGCGCCCGTCCCCGGCCCGCTGCCTGCGGATTGTGGATGACGAGGAGGGGACGACCGGACGCAGGTGTTCACTGTGCCCATGACTGCGCATGAGGAGCCCGCGACCGGAGGCGAGGAGCCGGCAGAGTCCGTGCTGGCCGTCGTCTCCTCGCACGGCGACCAGGAGGTGCTGCTGGTCGAGCGGGAGGGGCGGCGCATGTGCCGGGTGCGCGCCACGACGCGCGAGGAGAGGACGCGTCTGCGGGACGTCGCACGCCTTCTGACCGCTCTCGGTGGGGACGGGGTGCGGGCGGCTCCGCGTCTGCTCGGCGAGGACGCGGCCGGGCTGCTCCTGGAGCCGCACGCTCCGCTGCGGCTCGGCGGAGGACGGCGCCGGGCCCAGCCGGAGGAGGCGACACCGCCCACGCTCGAGCGCCATGCGCTGCACGATGCGCGCGAGGATCTCGAGGCCCTCGTGAGCGCTCTGCACGCGCGCGGCTGGGTCGTCGGCCTCGCGCCCGGCGCAGGACTGGGGGCGAGGCCCGACGGCACGGTGGTGATCTCGGATCTCCGATCCCTCCGATCGGACGGATCGGTGGGCGCCCGGATGCAGGATCAGCACTGGCTCGATTCCGTGCTCGAGGACCAGGGGCGCACGCTGCGCCGGCGGCTCGACACGCTTCCGGGACTCCCGTCGGCGCCGACGCCGGGGGAGGCCGCCTCTGCTGCGCCGGCTCCCTCCTCTCCGTCGGTCCCGCTCGCCGCCCCGCCCCCTGCGTGGTCCGAGGGGTGGCGGGCGCGCCTCGCGCGCGGCACGGACCCGACGGAGGCGCTCGCGTCCGACGAGGGGATCCTCGGCGCCGAGGCCCTTGAGCATGCGTCTCGGAGGCTCTCCGCGAGATCCGCACGAGGGCGGCGTCCCGCACGCGGGCGGGGCGGGCCCACCCGGCATCGGGGCCCGCGCTGGTCGGTCCCTCGACTCCCTCGTCGCGGCATGGTGCTGGCGGCCGCGGCCACAGTGCTCGTGCTCGGCGGCGGCGCGGCTGCAGTCGGAGCCGCCCTGGTGCACCGCGAGGCACCGACACCGGTCGCGACCGGGACGCCGCCCGAGACCCTGACGCCCACGGATGCGGCGCCCTCCGACGGTGCGCCCTACGAGACGGCGTCGTCCCCCTCCGCGGACGCACCCGCCGCGGCGTCGGCCGTGATCGAGGACCCCAGGGCCCTCGTGCAGGAGCTCGCGCTCGGCCGCCACCACTACGTGACGGGACGGACGGAGACGACCGTGTGCGCCCAGGGCAGTCCCGCCGCCGCGCAGGACGATGCCCTCCGCGACGCCTACCAGGACGTCGAGGTCGAGGGAGAAGGACCGGTGGTGACGAGCGCGCAGATCGAGCAGCTCGACGAGCAGGGCGGGACCGCCCGCGTCCGCGCCGCGCTCGACCAGGGCGAGCTTCGACTCACCACGAGCGACGGCGCGGTCGTGGTCCGCCCCGCGGCGGGGAAGCAGGAGGTCCTCCTCGACCTCATCCGCGAGGACGGCAGCTGGCGGGTGCGCGCCGCGAGCGCCGTCGAGGCGTAGCCCCGGACCGCCCCGAGGGAGGGGTGGGGTGCCCCGGACGCACGGGAGCCCGGCACCGATCACGGTGCCGGGCTCCCGCGGTGCGGATCCGCTGCGGATCAGCCGCGGCGGATCAGCCGCAGCGGATCAGCCGCAGCGGATCAGACCGTCACAGGCCGAGCTCCGAGCCGAAGGCCCCGCCCTCGAGGCGCTGCTTCATGAAGGTCAGGAAGCGCGCGGCGTCCCCGCCGTCGACCAGGCGGTGGTCGTAGGAGAGGAACAGGTACATCATCGAGCGGACGGCGATGACCTCGTCGCCCTCCTCGGTGGTGATCACCGCGGGGCGCTTGACGATGGTGCCGCAGCCCAGGATGCCGACCTGCGGGTTCGGCACGATCGGGGTGTCGAACAGGGCGCCGCCGGAGCCGGTGTTCGTGATCGTGAAGGTCGCGCCCTGCAGATCGTCCGGTCCGAGCTTGTTGCCCTTGGCCTTCGCGCCGAGCTCGCCGATCTGGCGGGCGAGCCCCGCGAGGTTCAGGTCGCCGGCGTTCTTGATGACCGGGACCACGAGTCCGCGATCGGTGTCCGCGGCCATGCCGATGTTCTCGGAGCCGTGGTACTTGATGACGTCGCCGTCGATCTCCGCGTTCAGCTTCGGGTACGTCTTCAGCGCCTCGACGGCCGCCTGCATGATGAAGGGCAGGAAGGTCAGCTTGGCGCCCTCGCGCTGGGCGAAGGAGTCCTTGGCCTGCGTGCGCAGCTTCGCGATGCGGGTCATGTCGACCTCGACCGCCGTGGTCAGCTGCGCCTGCGTCTGCAGGGACTCGACCATCCGCGAGGCGACGATCTTGCGCAGGCGCGACATCTTCTCCTCGGTGCCGCGCAGCGGGGAGACCTCGACCTTGGGAGCCTGACCGGACGGAGCCGCCGACGCCGGAGCAGCGGCGGGCGCCGCGGCCGGGGCGGAGGCCGCCTTCTGCGCATCGATCGCCTTCTGGACGTCCTGCTTGCGGATGCGGCCGCCCAGACCGGAACCGGTCACGGTCGACAGGTCGATGCCGGCATCGGCCGCCATCTTCCGCACGAGGGGCGTCACGTACCCGGAGGCCTCGGCACCGGAGACGGCATCAGCGGCCTTCGGGGCCGGGCTCGAGGACGCGGCGGGCGCGGCGGCGGGTGCCGGAGCGGGCTCGGGAGCCTTCTCCGCGGGCTTCGACTCCGCCGTCTCCGCGGGCTTCGGCTCGGTCTTCTCCGCCGGCTTCTCCTCGGCCTTCGGAGCCGGCTCCTCCTGGGGAGCGGCTGCCGGGGCGGCCGGGGCGGAGGAGGCGCCGGAGGAGTCGCCGATGACGGCGATCACGGAGCCGACCTCGGCGTCCTCGTCCTCCTGGACGCGGATCTCGAGCAGCGTGCCGCCGACGGGCGAGGGGATCTCGGTGTCGACCTTGTCGGTCGAGACCTCGAGCAGCGGCTCGTCCTCGTCGACGCTGTCGCCGACCGCCTTGAGCCAGCGGGTCACCGTGCCCTCGGTGACGGACTCGCCGAGCGCGGGCATGGAGACCTCGGTGCCGCTCGCGGAGCCGCCGGCCGGGGCCTGATCCGCCGACCCCTCGTCCTGCGTGGACTCGGAGTCGCCGGAGGAGGCGGGCTGCTCAGAGGCGGACTGCTCGGTCGAGGGGGCGGCGGTCTCGTCGGAGGCGAGGTCCTCGCCACCGTCCTGCGACGCGTCCTCGCTCGCACCCGAGTCCCCGGAGTCGGAGTCCCCGGAGCCCGAGCCGTCGCCGATCAGGACGAGATCGGCGCCGACCTCGGCGTCCTCGTCCTCCTCGACCAGGATCTTCTCGATGGTCCCGGCGACGGGGGAGGGGATCTCGGTGTCGACCTTGTCGGTCGAGACCTCGAGCAGGGGCTCGTCGACCTCGACGGTGTCACCGACGGACTTGAGCCACCGGGTGACGGTGCCCTCGGTGACGGACTCGCCGAGTGCCGGCATCTTCACGGTTTCGGACATGTTCTTCTCCTCCTGGGGGCGGCTCAGGCGTGGGCGTGCAGAGGCTTGCCGGCGAGCGCGAGATGCGCCTCGCCCAGGGCCTCGTTCTGCGTCGGGTGGGCGTGGATGAGGGAGGCGACGTCCTCGGGGTAGGCCTCCCAGTTGACGATGAGCTGCGCCTCACCGATCTGCTCGGACATGTTGGTGCCGATCATGTGGACGCCCACGACCGGGCCGTCCTTCTCCCGGACGAGCTTGACGAAGCCCGTGGTGCCCAGGATCTGGGACTTGCCGTTGCCGCCGAGACCGTACTCGTAGGTCTCGACGCCCTCGTCGCCGAACTGCTCCTTGGCCTGCTTCTCGGTGAGGCCGACGGACCCCAGCTGCGGCTCGCAGTAGGTCACGCGCGGGATGCCGGACTCGATGATCGGGGCGGGGTTCAGGCCGGCGATGCGCTCGGCCACGAAGATGCCCTGCTGGAAGCCGCGGTGGGCGAGCTGGAGGCCAGGCACGATGTCGCCGACGGCGTAGACGCCGGGGACGTTCGTCTCGAGGGTCTCCTTGTTCGCGAGCACGAAGCCGCGGTCCATCTCGATGCCCTGCTCCTCGTAGCCGAGGTCCTTGGTGCTGGGGCCGCGGCCGACGGCCACCAGGAGGTAGTCGCCCTCGTAGACGGTGCCGTCCGCCAGGGACACCTTCACGCCGGTGTCGGTCTGCTCGCACTTCTCGAAGAAGATGCCGAGGGAGAAGGCGATGCCGCGCTTCTTGAAGGCGCGCTCGAGGGCCTTGGAGAGCGACTCGTCCTCGTTCGCCGCGAGGTGGGGGAGGCCCTCCACGATCGTCACGGACTCGGCCCCGAGGGACTTCCACACCGAGGCGAACTCGACGCCGATCACGCCACCGCCCAGGATGATGGGGTTCTTCGGGATCTCGGGCAGCTGCAGCGCCGCCTCGGAGTCCAGCACGCGGCCGCCGAGCTCGAGGCCGGGCAGCGACTTCGAGTAGGACCCGGAGGCGAGCACGATGTTCTCGCCGGTCAGGGTGCGGGTGCCGTTCTCGGTCTCGACCGTGATGGTCTTCGGGCCGGTGAGGCGGCCGAAGCCCTCGACGTACTCGACCTTGCGGCTCTTCACGAGGCCCTGGAGGCCCTTGTACAGGCGGCCGATGACCTTGTCCTTGAAGCCGAGCATCTGCGGGACGTCCACGCCCTTGACGTCGATGTCGAGGCCGAAGGTGCCGCCCTCCTTGGCGTTGTCGGCGACCTCGCCGACGTGCAGGAGGGCCTTGGTGGGCACGCAGCCGCGGTGCAGGCAGGTGCCGCCGAGCTTGTCCTTCTCGACGAGCGCGACGCTCTTTCCGAGCTCCGCGCCGCGCAGCGCGGCCGCGTAGCCGCCGCTGCCGCCTCCGAGGATGACGATGTCGAACTGGTCAGTGGGTGATTCCGTCACCGGTGAGCTCCCTCGGGTCGTCCGAACCGGCACAGGCCGTGGCGGCCGTGCCCATACCCCACCATGCTAGGCCACCCCACAGCCCGGGGTGGGCAGGAATCGGCGGCCGAGCACGGTGGGGTCGGGCACGTCTCACCGGCACCGGGCGCCGCCCCGGCGCCGGATGCGCCGGGGCGGGGTCAGCCGGGCCGGGGATCAGCGGGCGCGCGCCTCGAGCACCGCGAGCACGGTCCGCACGCTCATGCCGGTCGCGCCCTTGCCCATGTACCCCTGCGGGGAGTCGGCGAAGCCGGGGCCGGCGATGTCCAGGTGGGCCCACGGCGTGCCGCCCACGAACTCCCGCAGGAAGATCCCCGCGGTGAGCGCGCCGCCGGCGCGGCCGGCACCGATGTTGCGGAGGTCGGCGACGCGGCCGTCGATCCCCGCTCGCAGCTCCTCGGGGAAGGGCAGCGGCCAGAACGGCTCGCCGGCGGCGTCGGCGGCGGCGAGCACCTCCGTGCGCGCCTCGTCCGTGCCCATGACGGCGGCGGTGCGGTCGCCGAGCGCGACCACGGCCGCGCCCGTGAGGGTGGCGACGTCCATCACCAGGTCGGGCTGCTCGGCGACGGCGTCGACGAGGGCGTCGGCCATCACCATGCGGCCCTCGGCGTCGGTGTTGAGGACCTCGACGGTGCGGCCGTTGCGCATGGTCACCACGTCGCCGGGGCGCTGGGCGCCGCCGCCGGGCATGTTCTCGGCGATGGCGAGGAAGGCCGTGACCTTCACGGGCAGGTTCAGGCGCGCCGCGCCGACGGCGGCGGCGAGGACGGTCGCCGCGCCGGTCATGTCGGACGTCATGTCGTCCATCCCGGGACCGGGCTTCAGCGAGATGCCGCCGGTGTCGAAGGTGATGCCCTTGCCCACGAGCGCCACGTGGCCCGTCGCCCCCTCGGGTGCGTACCGGACGCGCACGAGCCGCGGCGGGCGGGCCGAGCCCTGGCCCACGCCGACGATGCCGCCGTAGCCGCCGGCGGCGAGCTGCTCCTCGTCGAGCACCGTGACCTCGAGCGGGAGCCCGTCGGCGATCTCGCCCACCCGCTGCGCGAAGGACTCGGGGTAGAGCAGGTTCGGGGGAGTGTTGACGAGGTCGCGGGTCACGTCGACCACGTCGGCGAGGATCCCGGCGCGCTCGGAGGCGGCCACGGCGCCGTCTCCGGTCGTGCTCTCGTCGGCGACGAGCACGATCTCCTGCAGGGGCGCGGTCGCCGAGGACGCGTCCGACTTGTGCGCGGTGAAGGAGTAGGCGCCGAGGGCCGCTCCCTCGGCAGCGGCGGCGAGCTGCTCGCCCGTCCCGCCCGGCACGGCCACGGCCGCGCTGCCCACGCCGGTCAGCGAGCGGGTGGCGCCCCCGAGGGCGCGCCGCAGGACCACGGCGTCGGCGTCATCGAGGCTGCGCCGGCCCAGGCCCGCGAGGAGCACCGTGGAGGCGGCGACGCCCTCGCGGGCGGGAAGTCGGGTGAGCTCGTCCTGCGCGCCGGAGGCGCCGACGGCGGCGAGCACGGGGGAGAGCTCGGGGAGACCGAGGACGGCAGGGCCCGCGCCCTCCTCTCCCGAGAGGACGGGGAGGATCAGGACGTCGGCCGTGACGGACTGAACTGTGCTGGGGGATGTGGTGATGGAGACCATTCCTCTATCGTATGCGGAGGTCCGCGGCCCTTCGACCGGTCGGCGCCCGGACCTCGTATCCGTCGGCGGCAGGCGATCGCGCACCACGCGATCGCGGAACAGGAGTGGGCGTGGGCGTGCTCGCCGTCGCGGTGTACGCGCTCTCCGGCCTCACCGCCGCGCTGGCCCTGCTGTACGTCGCCAAGTCGCTCGCCGCGGACTTCCTGCTGCTCGCCGGCCCCGCCGCGATCATGCTCGTCTGGCTGATCGAGGGTCTGGTGTGGGCCTACCAGGACATGACGGTCGGCCCCGCGCCGGATCGGATCACCCTGTACGGCTACCTGCTGACCGGTCTCGTGATGCCGCTGGGTGCCGCCTGGCTGGGAGCGACCGAGCGCACCCGCTGGGGCAGCGCCGGGATCGCCCTGGCCGCGATCACCCAGCTCGTCCTGCAGATGCGTCTGCCCCAGATCTGGCCCGGAGGCCCCGCATGAGTCCCGATCCCACGTCCACCGGACCCACGTCCGCCGCCCCCGACCCCGCCGGCAGCGCGACCGGCGGGGGACCGGAGAGCCCAGCCCCGTCCCGCCGGGACGCCGTCGACCCCACGGGGTCGGTGCGCCGGCGCGAACGGGGCTTCGCGACGCTGCTCATCGTCGTCTACGGGATCCTCGCCCTCGCGGCGACCGGCCGCGCGACCTACGAGCTCGCCACGAAGTTCACCGAGGCGCCCCTGCCGTACGCCCTCTCGCTGGTCTCGGCCCTCACGTACGTCGTGGTGACAGTGCTTCTGGTCCGACGGGGCGCGCGCTCCCGCGCCGCGCTCTGGGTGTGCGGGATCGAGCTGGTCGGCATCCTCGTGGTCGGCTCGCTGACGACCTTCGCCCCGGGCCTCTTCGAGGTCTCGACGGTCTGGTCCCACTTCGGCTCGGGCTACGGGTTCGTGCCGCTGCTGCTGCCGGTCGTCGCGATCGTCTACCTGCTCGTGCACCGCCGCGCCGCCGCGCGCGGGACGTCCGACGCAGGACGTACGGTGAGCGCGTGACCTCCTCGATCCCGGACCCCCGCTTCCGCACGTCGGCCCGCCCCGTCCCGACCGGCGCGCCGCCCCGCGCCGTGCGCCCCTACGCGGTGCTCTTCGACCATGTGCTGACGCGTCTGGACCCCGAGCGGGCGCACCGCCTCACCGTGCAGGCGCTGCGCCTCGCGCAGGCGGTCCCCGGCGGCCATCTCGCGCTGCGCACCCTGTTCGGGACCCCGCGCCCCCTGGGACGCGGTCACGCCCCCGTGCACGCGCTGGGCCACGAGCACCCGACGCCCTTCGGGCTCGCCGCGGGCTTCGACAAGGACGCCGAGGTCCCTCTCGGCCTGCTGGACCTGGGCTTCGGGCACGTCGAGGTCGGCACCGTCACGGCGAAGCCGCAGCCGGGCAATCCGCGCCCGCGCTCCTTCCGACTGCTCGCGGACCGCGCGCTGGTCAACCGCATGGGATTCAACAACCACGGGGCGGCGGCCGCCGCCAAGCGCCTCGCCCTGGTGCGCCGCACGGAGCGCGGGCAGCGCGCCGTGATCGGCGTGAACATCGGCAAGACCAAGGCGACGCTGCTCGCCGACGCGGCCGAGGACTACCGCTTCAGCGCGCGCACACTCGCGCCCTACGCCTCATACCTCGCGATCAACGTGTCCAGCCCCAACACGCCGGGGCTGCGCGACCTGCAGTCGACCGATGCGCTGCGCCCGATCCTCGCCGCGGTGCTCGAGGAGGCCGGCGCTGTGGGCTCGCGGCTCGGCCGCGAGGTGCCCGTGCTCGTGAAGATCGCCCCCGATCTGCACGACGAGGATGTGTGCGCGGTCGCCGCCCTCGCGCGGGACCTGGGCCTCGCGGGCGTGATCGCGACCAACACGACCATCGACCGCCCGCGGGACCTGCGCACGGCCCGTCACCGGATCGAGCGCATCGGCGCCGGCGGGCTCTCGGGGCCCGTCCTCGCCCACCGCTCGCGGGAGGTCCTCGCGATCCTCCGCGAGCAGCTGCCCGAGGAGATGACGATCATCAGCTGCGGAGGCGTCGTCACCGCCGAGGACGTGCAGGAGCGGCTCGACGCCGGCGCCGACCTGGTCCAGGGCTATACGTCCCTCATCTACGAGGGCCCGGCCTGGCCGGGGCGGATCGGCCGCGCGCTCGGACGCGGGCGCCGGGGCCGCCGCGCCTGACCCCTCGGCGCTCGACGGCCGAGGCACGACGATCGACCCCCGACGGCCGAAGCCCTGCAGCGCGGAGCAGACCAGCATCCTGGAGAGAAGGGAGCGGAGCGATGGAGGAGGACCTCTTCACGCTCTCGGGCGATGCGCCCGCACCGCGCACGCTCTCCGAGGGCAACCGGGACCATCGCGCGCCGCTCGCCGTGCGCATGCGCCCGCGCAGCCTCGAGGAGGTCGTGGGACAGCACAAGGTGCTCGATCCCGGCAGTCCGCTGCGGCGGCTCGTCGCGGCCGACGACGCCCGCACCGCCCCCGCCTCGGTGATCCTCTGGGGGCCGCCCGGCACCGGCAAGACCACTCTCGCCTACGTCGTCGCGACCTCCGGCGACCGCGAGTTCGTCGAGGTCAGCGCCGTGCTCGCGGGCGTCAAAGAGCTCCGTGAGGTGATCGACCGGGCGCGCTCGCGCCTGCGCACCACGGGACGCGAGACCGTCCTGTTCGTCGACGAGGTGCACCGGTTCTCGAAGTCCCAGCAGGACGCCCTGCTCCCGAGCGTCGAGAACCGCTGGGTCACGCTCATCGCCGCGACCACGGAGAATCCCTTCTTCTCCGTGATCTCGCCGCTGCTGTCGCGCTCGATCGTGCTGACGCTCGAGTCGCTCGCGACGGAGGACCTCGAGGAGCTCGTAGAGCGCGCCCTCACCGACGAGCGCGGGCTCGGCGGCGAGATCACGCTGACCGACGAGGCCCGCTCGGCCCTGCTGCGCCTCGGCGGGGGCGACGCCCGCAAGATCCTCACCTCCCTGGAGGCGGCCGCCGGGGCGGCCCTCATGAGGGGCGCCCACGAGGTCGACGCCGACACCCTCGCCCAGGCGGTCGATCGCGCCGCCCTGCGCTACGACCGCGACGGCGACCAGCACTACGACGTCACCAGCGCCTTCATCAAGTCCATGCGCGGCTCGGACCCCGACGCCGCGCTGCACTACCTGGCACGGATGATCGAGGCGGGGGAGGACCCCCGCTTCATCGCCCGGCGGGTCGTGATCGCCGCGAGCGAGGAGGTCGGCATGGCCGACCCCCAGGCCCTGCAGGTCGCCGTCGCGGCGATGCAGGCGGTCCAGATGCTCGGCATGCCCGAGGGGCGCATCCCCCTCGCCCAGGCTGTCGTGCACATCGCGACCGCTCCGAAGTCCAACCGCTCCTACCAGGCGCTCGACGCCGCGATCGCCGACGTGCGGGCGGGGAAGGGCGCCTCGGTCCCCGCGCACCTGCGCGACGCCCACTACGGGGGAGCGAAGTCGCTGGGCCACGGCGAGGGCTACCGGTACGCGCACGACGCCCCGCACGGCGTGGCGCGTCAGCAGTACCTGCCCGACGACCTCGCCGACGCCCATTACTACGAGCCGACAGCGCGCGGGGCGGAGGGCCAGATCGCCCGCAGCCTCCCCGAGCTGCGACGCATCGTGCGCGGCGAGGAGCTCTCCTCGTGACCGACTCCACAGCTCTCAGGGCGTGACATCGGCGCAGGTGAGTTGAGGGCGGGTTGGGGCGCGGATAGACTCGTCTGCTGAATCCGCGGCTGCCTTACTGGATTCACACCACGCGAACAGAGGTATACCTCGTGACCAACGTCACCCGCGCGCGTCGCCAGGCGCGCCTGTCCCGAGCCCTCGGGCTCCCGCTGACCCCGAAGTCCGTCAAGTACTTCGAGAAGCGCCCGTACCCCCCGGGCGAGCACGGCCGTGCTCGCCGACGCACCGAGTCCGACTACGCGGTGCGCCTGAAGGAGAAGCAGCGTCTGCGCGCTCAGTACGCGCTGCGCGAGAAGCAGCTGCACCGCATCTACCTCGATGCGCGCAAGGAGGCCGGTCTGACCGGTGAGAGCATGGTCGAGCTGCTCGAGATGCGCCTGGACGCGCTCGTCCTGCGCTCCGGCTTCGCCCGCACCATCCTGCAGGCCCGCCAGGCAGTCACCCACCGTCACATCCTCGTGGACGGCAAGATCGTGGACCGCCCCTCCTACCGCGTGAAGGTCGGGCAGACCATCCAGGTCAAGCCGCGCTCGCAGGCCGTCGAGGGCTTCCAGATCGCCGCCGAGGGGGGCAACAGCGACGTCTTCGCCACCACGCCCTCCTACCTGTCGGTCGAGCTGGACCAGCTCAAGTCGAAGCTCGTGGCGCGCCCCAAGCGCTCCGAGGTCCCCGTGACCTGCGAGGTCCAGATGGTCGTCGAGTACTACGCTCGCTGACCCTTCGCGACGACGTCGTCCCGGGCGGGCCCAGGCCCGCCCGGAACGTGCCCCGGCAGGTGTGCTTCACGTACCCTGACCGGGGCTTCGTCGTCCTCGGGCAGACTCCCGACGATCCTGCCCGCGCGACATCCCGCGCCCCACGCCCATCCCGCCCCCGCGGCGGCCCAGGAAGGACCCCGACCTCCATGCGCACCTCCGAGATCCATCGCCGCTGGCTCGACTTCTTCGCGAAGAAGCAGCACGAGGTCGTGCCCAGCGCATCGCTGGTCTCCTCCGACCCGTCGATCCTCTTCACGATCGCCGGCATGGTCCCCTTCATCCCGTACATCGTCGGGACCGAGAAGGCCCCGTACGCGCGGGCCGTGAGCGTGCAGAAGTGCATCCGCACCAATGACATCGAGAACGTCGGGCGCACCACCCGCCACGGCACCTTCTTCCAGATGGCCGGGAACTTCTCCTTCGGCGACTACTTCAAGAAGGGCGCGATCGACTTCTCCTGGGAGCTGCTGACCGGCGCGCAGGACGAGGGCGGGTACGGGCTGGATCCCGAGCGCCTGTGGATCACCCTCTGGGAGGAGGACCAGGAGTCCTTCGACCACCTGGTGGAGGTCATCGGGTTCCCCGCCGAGCGCATCGTGCGCCTGCCGTGGGAGGAGAGCTGCTGGGACACCGGACAGCCCGGCCCGGCGGGATCCACGGGGGAGTGGCACTACGATCGCGGCCCCGAGTTCGGCCCCGACGCGCCGCACGGCGTCCTGCCCGAGTGGCCCGGATCCCCGGAGGCCGAGGACCGCTACATCGAGATCTGGAACCTGGTCTTCGACCAGTTCCTGCGCGGCGAGGGCAAGGGCAAGGACTACCCGCTGCTGGGCGAGCTCGACCAGAAGTCGATCGACACGGGGCTCGGCGTCGAGCGCCTCGCGTACATCCTGCAGGGCAGGAACAACATGTACGAGATCGACCAGGTCTTCCCCGTCATCGAGAAGGCGCAGGAGCTCTCGGGGCGCGTCTACGGCGCCGACGACGAGGACGACGTGCGCCTGCGCGTGGTCGCCGACCACGTGCGCAGCGCCCTCATGCTCGTGGCCGACGGCGTGAAGCCCGGCAACGAGGGCCGCGGCTACGTGCTGCGCCGCCTCATCCGCCGCGCGGTCCGCTCGATGCGCCTGCTCGGGTACGACGATCCCTCGATGCCGGCTCTGCTGCCGGTCTCCAAGGACGTCATGAAGGAGTCCTACTCGCAGCTGGAGAGCGACTTCTCGCGCATCAGCGACGTCGTCTACGCGGAGGAGGAGGCGTTCCGCCGCACCCTCGCCTCGGGCACCACGATCTTCGATCAGCTGGCGGGCGGGGTCCGCGAGCAGGGCGGCCGGAGCATCGCGGGCGAGGACGCCTTCCGCCTGCACGACACCTTCGGCTTCCCCATCGACCTGACGCTCGAGATGGCGCAGGAGGTGGGCCTCAGCGTGGACGAGGAGGGCTTCCGCTCGGCCATGTCCGAGCAGCGCGAGCGCGCCCGCGCCGACGCCGCGGCGAAGAAGACCGGCCACACCGACACCGCGCTCTACAACCGGATCCTCGGCCAGCGCGGCGAGGCCGTGCCCTTCCTCGGGTACACCGAGTCCTCGGTCGCGACCACCCTCGAGTCCGTCCTGGTCGACGGGGCGCTCGTCGACACCGTCCAGGCCCCGGCCGACATCGAGGTCGTGCTCGCCTCCACGCCGTTCTACGCGGAGATGGGCGGCCAGCTCGCCGACCAGGGACGCATCGCCCTCACCGGCGGCGGCATCATCGAGGTCGACGACGTGCAGGCGCCCGTCAAGGGCCTGCCCGTGCACCGCGGCCGGCTCGTCGAGGGCGAGGCGCACCCCGGGGAGAGCGCGATCGCGACGATCGACCTCGAGCGCCGCGGGGCGATCGCCCGCGCGCACACCGCGACGCACATGGTCCACCAGGCGCTGCGCGAGGAGCTCGGCGAGGGCGCGACCCAGGCCGGCTCCGAGAACTCGCCCGGGCGCATGCGCTTCGACTTCCGCTTCGGCCAGGCCGTGCCGAAGTCCAGCCTCGAGGAGGTCGAGGGCCGCGTGAACACCCTGCTGCAGCAGGAGCTCGAGGTCACCGACGCCCAGATGCCCATCGACGAGGCGAAGGCGCTGGGCGCCCAGGCCCTGTTCGGCGAGAAGTACGGCGACATCGTGCGCGTGGTCTCGATCGGCGGCGACTGGTCGCGAGAGCTCTGCGGCGGCACGCACGTGCCCACGACCGGTGCCCTGGGCTCCGTGAACCTGGTCGGGGAGTCCTCGATCGGCTCGGGCGTGCGCCGCGTGGACGCGCTCGTGGGCCTGAACGCCTACCGACACCAGGCCAAGGAGAAGGCGCTGGTCTCCCAGCTCTCGGAGATCATGAACGTCGGCGCCGACGATCTGCCCGAGCGCGTCCGCTCGCTGACCCAGCGCCTGCGGGAGACCGAGAAGCAGCTCGCCGCCATGCGCGGCGCCCAGCTGCAGGCCGAGGCCGGGCGGCTCGTGGAGAGCGCCCGCACCATCGGCGGCACCCGCGTGCTCCTGCACGACGCGGGGGAGGGCATCGCCGCGGGCGACCTGCGCACCCTGGTCCAGGATCTGCGCAACCGCCTCGGCGAGGACTCCCCGGCCGTGGTCGCGGTCGTCGGGGCCGACGGGGCGAAGGCCGCGCTCGTGGTCGCGACGAACGCCGCCGCGCGCGAGGCCGGCCGACGCGCCGGAGCGCTGCTGAAGGCCGGAGCGGAGGCGATGGGCGGCCGCGGCGGCGGCAAGGACGACATGGCCCAGGGCGGGGGCGGAGATCCGCAGCGCACCTCGCAGGCCCTGGACGCGATCGCCGCCGCGCTGGGCGCCGACGCCTGATGCCCGAGGATCCGCAGGAGACCCCCCGGCGGTTCGTCCGGCTCGGGGTCGACGTCGGAGACGTGCGGGTGGGCCTCGCCCGGAGCGATCTGGACGGGCTGCTCGCCACGCCCGTCGAGACCCTGCCGCGGGACGGCGCGGTCGCGGGCGTCGTGTCGCAGGCCCGCGAGCTCGAGGCCCGTGCCATCATGGTCGGGCTTCCGCGCTCGCTGAGCGGGCAGGAGGGGCCGGCCGCCGCGAAGGCGCGTGCTTTCGCGGACGAGCTCGCCGATGCACTGCAGGCGCAGGGCGTCGAGGCCGAGATCCGCTTCGTCGACGAGCGTCTGACGACGGTCACGGCGCACCAGGCCCTCCATCGCTCCGGACGGAAGGGCCGCCGGCACAGGTCCGTCGTGGACCAGGTGGCGGCGGTGATGATCCTGCAGCAGGCGCTGGAGGTCGAGCGCAGCACGGGGCGCGCCCCCGGCGAGCTGCTCGAGACCGCGCCGGACACCGAGGGAGAGGGCCGATGAGCGAGGACGACCGCGAGGCGCCGGACCAGCCCTCGGGCTCACGCCACGTGCGTCGGCCGCGCCCTCATGGCCGGCGCGCCCGCCGGATCGATCCCGCCGCCGAGCCGGGTGCGGATCCCGCCGCCGAGCCCGGCGCCCCGAGTGTCGGCGCCGTCCCGGCGCGATCGGACGAACAGCGGCGCGCGCTCGAGGAGGCCCGTCACGCGCTCCGCGTGCGCCGGGGCGAGGACACCTTCCCGGCCGCCCCCTCCGAGACCGGGTCCTCGACCTCGGCCGACGCAGACCTCCCGCGCACCCATCGCGCAGCCGCCCCCCGGTCGGGATCCGAGCCCGCGCCCGAGCCGCCGCCCGCGCCGCAGCCGCAGGAGCTGGGGCCCGCGGACGCGCACGAGAGCGCCGACCACCGGCACGAGGCCGAGGCCGAGACCGAGCCCCACCCCGGGTCCTTCCACCCCGCAGTGCACGGGGCGCGACCCGACGAGGTCGACGACCTCGACGACCACGAGCGCGTCGACGCCATCCGCGAGGACGACGAGGAGGTCGTCGACGACGAGCGCGACGACGAGGACGATGCCCACCCCTTCGCCGGCTTCGAGCACGAGCAGAAGCGCCGCTCGCCCCTGCACATCCTGCCGATCCTGCTGGTGCTCGTGGTCGTCCTGGCCGTGGGAGCCGGCGCGGTGTACGGCTACTCCTGGCTGCGCGGGAACGTGAACGTGGACCAGGCGCAGGACGACGACTACACGGGCACGGGCAGCGACGAGGAGGTCGTCATCGAGATCGCCGAGGGCGACACCGGGTCCGACATCGCCTCGACCCTCGTGGACAAGGGAGTCATCAAGTCCGCACCGCCCTTCGTGCGCCTGTTCGGCACCAGCCAGGAGGCCAGCAAGATCCAGCCGGGCTCGTACCGGGTGAACACGAAGATGTCCTCGGCCTCGGCGCTCGAGGCGCTCCTGGACCCGTCCAGTCAGACCGGCCTGCGCGTCACCATCCCCGAGGGGATGCGCATGAAGGACATCTTCGAGCGGATCTCCAAGACCACCGGCATCCCGGAGAAGGACTTCGAGAAGGCCGCCAAGAACTACACCGATTACGGGATCCCGAAGAACAGGGCGAACAGCCCCGAGGGATACCTGTGGCCGGGTCGCTACGACATCCCCGAGGATGCCTCCGCGGGAGACGTCCTCACCATGATGTGGGAGCGGATGGAGACCGAGCTCGACGACCTCGGCGTCGCCCCCGAGGACCGCGAGAAGGTGCTCACCCTCGCGTCGATCGCCGAGAAGGAGGCGCGCGACCCCGACGACTACGGCCGTGTGGTGCGCACTCTCGAGAACCGCCTCGACGGGGCGGGCGATGCCCATGGCAAGCCCATGAAGCTGCAGCTCGACTCGACGGTCGCCTACTTCTCGGGCAGCGATTCGATCTCCACGACCCCGAAGCAGCGCGAGACCGACAGTCCGTACAACACCTACCTGCACGAGGGGCTGCCGGTCGGCCCGATCTCGAACCCCGGGAAGGCGACCCTCGAGGCGGCGGCCGATCCTCCCCAGGGCAAGTGGCTGTACTGGGTGACCGTCGACACCAGCACGGGCGAGACGAAGTTCGCCGACACCTACGCCGAGCACGAGAAGAACGTGGCCGAGTGGAAGAAGCGGGCGGCGACGAAGGACGCGGACGGATGAGCGCGGCCGAGCACGGGCCCCGACGCTTCGCCGTGATCGGCTCGCCGATCGCTCACTCGCTCTCTCCGGTGCTCCACACGGCCGCCTACCGCGCGCTGGGCATCGAGGACGCGCAGTACGGCCGCTTCGAGGTCCCCTCCGGGCAGCTGCGGGCGTTCCTGAGCACCGAGGAGGGCGCGCGCCTGCAGGGGCTGAGCGTGACCATGCCCGGCAAGGTCGAGGCGCACGATCTCGCGTCCTCGCGCGACACCACGGCCCGGATGCTGGGGATCGCGAACACGCTCGTGCGCACCCCGGCCGGCGCGTGGCGAGCGGAGAACCACGACGTCCACGGGATCGTCGCGGCCCTCGGCGACCATTCCCTGAGCGCCTGCCGCTCGGTGGGCGTCCTGGGATCCGGGGCGACGGCGGTCTCGGCGCTCGCGGCGGCCTCCCGCCTCGGCGCCTCCGAGGTGCTGCTCACGGCCCGCAGCCCCGAGAAGCTCGCGCCGCTGCGCGCCCTCGCCCGCGACCTCGGCATGGACAGCCGTGAGGTGCCCTTCTCCCGCAGCCGGGAGGTGCTCGGAGCCGATGCGGCGATCAGCGCCCTCGCGATCGACGGCGCCCGGCGCGTCGCCGAGGACTGGCGGAGGCAGGGCGTCGACTCGGTGCCGCCGGTGTTCCTCGACGCGCTCTACGATCCCTGGCCGGCTCCGCTCGCCGCGGTCGTGGCCGAGCACGGGGGAGAGGTCGCCAGCGGGCTCGAGATGCTCGTGCACCAGGCGGACATGCAGCTGCGCTCGATGCTGGGGATCCCCGGAGCGCCTCTGGAGGCGATGCGCGAGGCCGCGCGGAACGCGCTCGCACAGCAGGTCGGTCCCGCGCAGTCCTGAGCAGTCCGGATCCGACGCAGGTCGCCGCGGACGCTCGACGGCCCTCGAGGATCCGACCCCGCGCGCGGAGAAGGCCCCCGATCTGCAGTGCAGATCAGGGGCCTTCGGTGGGTGTCCGAGGGGGGACTTGAACCCCCACGACCTAATACGGCCACTAGCACCTCAAGCTAGCGCGTCTACCAATTCCGCCACCCGGACAGGTGGTCACCGTGTCGGCGACATGAAGACTCTAGCACGGGGAAAGGGCCGTGCCACCTCCGCATACGCCCATTCGGCCGGTTCGTGAACAGAGTCACTCGGCAGCCGTGCCGATGCCATGGAGAAGGCCGAGCGCGCGGTCGATCTCGCCGAGCGCCCGCGCGGCCGACGGGTCCTCGGACTGCTGGTCGAGCTGGTGCCGGAGGTCCTCGAGCGCCGCCGCGGCCAGGCAGGGGAGCGGAGCGCGCGGAGGCGTCTCCCCGGAGGCCACGGCGACATGGATCTCGGCGAGCACCTCGCGCAGCTCGTGCAGGCTCGTCGCCTCGAGATCCGTGATCGCGTCGACGCGGGCACGTGCCGCGAGCGACGCGCAGCGGCGCAGCAGCTCATCGGACCGCGCGGGGCGGGGCCGGGCGACGTGCACGGAGGCGGCTTCGACCCCTGCGGCGCCGTCCGCGCCTGCGATGGCGGGGGTGGGCGGCGAAGGCTGCGTGGCGGAGATCCCGCGCACCGCGGCGAGCTCAGGGGCCTCGATGCCCGGATCCCCGGGCAGCAGATCGCCGTCGTCGAGCACGTCGTGCTCAGCGGGGGCAGGGGCGACGGGTCGGAACGAGCCCTCGTGGGTCGTCGCGATCGCGGACATGTCCACCTCCATGTGGGTCCTCGGTGTGCCTGCTGTCCGCCGGCCCCTGTGCGGGCCGCTGCGGCGGATGCGGGGCATCGCCACCAGGACAGAACTTTACTCATCCTTTACTGGGAAGTCCATGAGTGGGCCACGGTGCGGGACGAGGGGCGGGCACGTGGCCGCGGCGGGTGCGCAGGGGTGGAAGGATCCTCCCCATGGTCCATGTCTTCTTCCACGAGCCGCGCATCGCGGGCAACACGGGCAGCGCGATCCGGCTCTCCGCGGTCACCGGCGCCCCTCTGCATCTCATCGAGCCCCTCGGCTTCGACCTCGAGGACTCCAAGCTGCGTCGCGCCGGCCTCGACTATCACGATCTCGCCACGACGACGGTGCACCCGGACATCGAGGAGGCTTTCGCCGCGCTCCCCGAGTCGCGCGTCTTCGCCTTCACCTCCCATACCGAGCATTCCTTCGCCGACGTCGAGTACCGGGACGAGGACGTGCTGCTGTTCGGTGCGGAGCCGACGGGCCTGCCCGAGGAGGTCCTGGCCCATCCGCGCATCACCAGTCAGGTGCGCATCCCCATGCTCCCCGCCCGGCGCTCGCTCAACCTCGCCGCCGCCGCGTCCATCGCGGTCTACGAGGCGTGGCGTCAGCAGGGGTATCCCGGCGGCACCTGATCCGCACGGTCGCAGGCGGCTCACACCCCGAGCGCGGACCGCACGAGCGGCGCGCCCAGCAGTCCCAGGAAGGGGCCGGCGAGCAGCACGGGGCCGAAGGCGAAGCGCGATCCGCCCGAACCGGTCGCGATCATCACCGCGATCCCGATGATCCCGCCCAGCAGGGCGGTGCCGAGCGCGCCCGCCACGAGGACGTCGGGTCCGAGCGCCGTGCTCATGAGCACGACGGCCGGGGCGGTCTTCGCGTCGCCCATGCCGATCAGCTGCGGTGCGAGAAGGGCGACCCCGATCCCCGCCGCGGCCACGACGAGGGCGAGGACCGCGGCCGCGCCGAGCAGGGGACGCAGAGCCGGCTCGAGAAGCGCGAGCACGCCCAGGACGAGCGCGAGCAGGAGCGTGAGCGAGGCGACCCAGCGGTTGGGCAGGCGGTGCTGGGCGCCGTCGATCGCGCTCAGCACGACGGCGTGGGGGAGGTACACCGCGAGCAGCGGGACCAGGAGGATCTCGGGGACGGGGCTCACGCGCTCATTCCAGCAGATGCGCGGTGCGCGGGCACGGGCCCGCCGGCGCGTTGTGGACGGAGCGCCCGTGGGGAGGACCCGCCCTCCCCTCCCGAAGGAGGCGTCAGCCCGCGGCGGCGGGGAGCGTCGAGGAGACGCGGATGATGCGGCGTCGCATCCACACCCGCTTCTCGCCGCCGTAGTAATGGCGCGTGCGCACGAGGTCCCAGCGCCCGTACTCCGACTCGGCCGCGAGCGCCGTGCGCACGCTCCGGATCGAGGTCCCGCGCGGGACGGCGAGCACCTGGAACTCGTAGTCCTCGGGGGAGCGGCCCTTCTCGACGGGAAGATCGCGGGCGCCGCGCGGCGGGGGCGCGGGCAGGCGGCGGAACGGCGGGGGACCCTGCGGACGGGGCACGAGCACTCTCCTCACGGGATGCGGATCGGTGCGGCGCCGAGCGACGGGGCGCGAGGTCGCGTCCGAGCGCCGTCCGGTGTCGACGAGGGACTGTCCATTCTGCCCGGCGACGGGGTACCGTCCAACCATGAACACGGACCCGCGTTCGGCCCTGGCCGCACTCATCGCCGCTCTGGAACGACACTACGAGGCCGCCGCCTCCTCGCGCGGCGACGACGACCCCGCCCTCGAGGCGGCAACGGAGGGCCTGACCACGGCCTTCGACGCGTACGACGATGCCCTGTTCGACGCCTACGACGTGGCGACGCCGCTCATCGTCTTCGACGGGGACGACGAGGACGACGACTACGAGGACGACGACGACTACGACGACCTCGATGACGACGATCTGGACGACGACGGCTTCGAGGACGACGAGGACGGCGAGGAGGGTCCCGACGGCGAGGGCGAGTTCGACGGCGCCCAGGATCTGGAGCGCTGAGAGCACGTCCCCCACCGGCTGACGGGGAGACGTTCCCTACTCCTTCGCCACCCACGGCGCGCGGCGCCCGCCCCAGAGGCGGGCGCCGCGTACTGTGTGCGGGGCGCTGAGCGCCCGGCCTCCGTCCCCGAGCACTGCAGGAGAACGCGTGTCCATCCTCGATGCGATCATCCTCGGCATCGTCCAGGGGCTCACCGAGTTCCTGCCCGTCTCCTCGAGCGCGCACCTGCGCGTGGTCGGCGAGCTGCTCATGCCCGGCCAGGATCCCGGTGCCGCCTTCACCGCGATCGTGCAGCTCGGCACCGAGACCGCCGTCCTGCTGTACTTCTGGAAGGACATCACGCGGATCATCGGCCGCTGGTTCCGCGCCCTGGTCGGCCGGCTCCCGCAGTCGGACCCCGACGTGCGCATGGGCTGGCTGGTGATCATCGGCTCGATCCCGATCGGCGTGCTCGGCCTGGCCTTCGAGGAGCAGATCGACAGCGGCCTGCGGAACCTGTACATCACCGCCGCGATGCTCATCCTGTTCGGCGTGCTCCTCGCCGCCGCGGACCGCGTCGGCCCCCAGCGCAAGCAGCTCACCGAGCTCAGCTGGCGGGACGGCATCCTCTTCGGCCTCGCCCAGGCGCTCGCGCTGATCCCCGGCGTCTCCCGATCGGGCGGCACCATCACCGCGGGCCTCGCCATGGGCTACACCCGCAAGGCCTCCGCGCGCTACGCCTTCCTGCTCGCGGTGCCCGCGGTCTTCGCCTCGGGCCTCTACAAGGCCGCGAAGGAGGTGCCGCCGCTGCTGAGCGCCGACGGCCGCGCCGCAGCGGCCGCCGCGGGACAGCCCTCGCTGCTCGCGATCATCATCGCCACCGTGGTCGCCTTCGGCATCGGCTACGCGGTCATCGTCTGGTTCATGAAGCTCATCGAGAACCGCTCCTACCTGCCGTTCGTGGCCTACCGCATCGCCGCTGGCGTGCTGCTGCTGGTGCTGCTGACCACGGGCGTGCTCGACCCGCTCGCGGGATCGACCGCGTGACTCACCGCGGCTCCCGTCGGCCGTCGTCCGCGCCCCCGACGCGCCGTGTGGTCCATCCCTCCCGCCCCGCCGGGCCGGGGGACCAGGTCCGTATGATCGTCGGGTGCGCTCCTGGAACTCGCCCCTGATCAGCCCGCTTCCCGCCTCCGGGCTCCCGCCGCGGCTGCACGACTCCCGCACTGGTCGCGTCGGGCCCGTGCCCGTGCTGACGCCGGGTCGCGCGCGGCTGTACGTCTGCGGCATCACCCCGTACGACGCGACCCACCTGGGCCATGCCGCCACCTACCACGCGGCCGACCTCATGCGGCGCGCCTTCCTCGACCAGGGCCTCGAGGTCGAGCTCGCCCAGAACGTCACCGACGTCGACGACCCGCTGCTCGAACGCGCCGACCGCGACGGCATCGACTGGCGCGACCTCGCCCAGCGCGAGACCGACCTCTTCCGCGAGGACATGGCGCACCTGCGCATCCTCGCCCCGCAGACCTACCGCTCGGTGAGCGAGTCGATGGACGGGATCATCGACCTCGTCGACGAGATCCGGCGCGCCGGCCGCGCCTACCAGGTCCCCACTCCCGACGCCGAGGGCGAGGACTGGTACCTCGACCTGGCGATGGACGGCTCCCTCGGCGCCGTCAGCGGCTGGAGCGAGGAGCAGATGCTCGAGGTCTTCGCCGACCGCGGGGGAGACCCCGAGCGTCCCGGCAAGCGCGGCGTCTTTGACCCGCTGCTGTGGCGCGCCGAGCGCGAGGGCGAGCCCGCCTGGGACGCCGGCGAGCTGGGCCGCGGCCGGCCCGGCTGGCACGTGGAGTGCGTGTGCATCTCCCGCGACGCCCTGGGCCTGCCCTTCGACGTGCAGACCGGCGGACGCGATCTCGTCTTCCCCCACCACGACATGTGCGCGGCCCACGCCACGGCGCTCGGCCGCCCCTTCGCGAGCGTCTACCCGCACACCGGGATGGTCGCCTACGAGGGCGAGAAGATGAGCAAGTCGCTGGGCAACCTCGTCTTCGTCTCCAAGCTCGTCGAGGCGGGCACGGACCCGATGGCGATCCGCCTGGTCCTCATGGCCCACCACTACCGCTCCGACTGGGAGTGGACCGACGCCGAGCTGGCCGCGGCCGAGGAGCGCCTGGCCGCCTATCGCGCCGCCGCGACCCGCGACGCCGACCGGGCCGGGTCCGCCGGATCGACCGGTGCGGAGATCGTCGCCGCGCTGCGCCGCGCGCTGCGCGAGGACCTCGACACCCCGACCGCGCTCTCGGTGCTCGACGACTGGGCCGCGGACCGCGCGCTCGCATCCCGCCTCACCGCGCCGGCCGAGGACGCCGAGGCCGCCCCGGCGCACTCCGCGGACCAGGGCGGACCAGCACCCGAGCAGCCGTCCGACGTCCCCGCGGCGCTCGACGCGCTGTTCGGGATCGTCCTGGACTGATCTCCCGGAGCCCTCAGTCCTCGCCCTCGCGGCGACGAAGGAAGCGCTTGAACTCCTTGGCGATCGCGTCGCCCGAGGCCTCCGGGAGGTCCTCGGCGTCCTGCGCCTCCTCGAGCCGCGCGACGTACTCGGAGATGTCCGGGTCGTTGCGCGAGAGCTCCTCGACCCCGCGCTCCCAGGCCTCGGCGTCCTCCTCGAGCTCCTGCATCGGTACGGGTGCGCTCACATGGTCCTGGAGCGCCCGCACCAGGGCGAGCACGGCCTTGGGCGAGGCGTTCTGCGAGACGTAGTGGGGGACCTGCACCCAGATGCTCGAGGTCCGCACGCCCAGGCTCACGGCCGCGCGCGCGAGCACGGTGGGGATGCCGATCGGGCCCTCGTAGGACTCGGCGTCGGCCTGCTCGGCGGTGCCCGGCTCGATCTGGTCGCTCACCGGCAGCGGCCGCGTGTGCGGGGCGTCGGCCAGGAGGGCGCCCAGGGAGATCAGCCGGGTGGCGTCGGCCCCCAGCAGGCGGTCGAGCACCTGGCGGCAGAACGCTCCCCAGCGCATGGACGGCTCGGCGCCGTGGACGAGCAGCAGCTCGGGTCCGCGGGGAGGGGTCACCAACTCGATCCGGGTGTCCGGCCAGTCGATGACCTTGCGGCCGTCGGCGTCCAGCCGCAGCTCGGGGCGGTGCACCTGGAAGTCGACGTACTCCTCGGCCGGGATCCGGGCGATGGTGCGGGAGGGCCAGGCCGACAGCAGGTGCTCGATGGCCCCGGTCGCCGCTTCGCCGGCGTCGTTCCAGCCGCTGAAGGCACAGATCGCGATGCGGGTCATCCCCGCAGTCTAGGACCCTCCAGGTCGCCCGCGTAGGGTGCGGTGACGTGGCCGTCACCTGCGACGCCACCCGGATGCCGGTCGCCCGCGCGGCCCGTCCGCCGCCCGAATGCGACCACGCCGGAGGATCGATGCCCGCGCCCAGCCTGCGCCTGCCCGGACTGCCGCCGATCCGGATCTCCGGCGCGACCCTGGTGATGGTCGCGGTGATCACCCTGCTCGTCGCCCCGGGCTTCCGCATCATCCCCGGCATGACCTCGGCCGGCGTGCTCGTGCTCTCCCTCGCCGTCGGCGTCTCCCTCGTCGTCTCCGTGGCCCTGCACGAGATCGGCCATGCGATCGTGGCGGGGGCCCCCCCCGCGCCCCGCCCCCCCCACCCCCCCCCCCCCCGGGGGGGGGCCCCCCCCCCCCCCCCCCCCCCCGGGGGGGGGGGGCCCCCCGGG
>NZ_JAEDAJ010000001.1:152226-320974 GCF_016623465.1 Brachybacterium halotolerans | reverse complement strand
CGCCGTGGGCGACCCCCTCGGGGTCGCGGGGCCCCTCCCCGTGCGGGGCCAGGCGAGGGGGGCGCGCCCCGCCGGCGCCCACGTCGACCACATCGCGCTCACCCTGTGGGGAGGGCACACCACCTACCGGGCCCGACGGGTGGGCGCTCTGCCCTCGGTGCTCATCTCCCTCGCCGGTCCCGCCGTGAACCTCGTCATCGCGGTCGCGGCGGCGCTGGCCGAGCACGCGGCCCCCGGTGCCGGCAGCTCCCACCTGCTCACGATGATCTCGAGCCTGAACTGGGCGCTCGCGGTGTTCAACGTGCTGCCCGGGCTGCCGATGGACGGCGGCCGGGCGCTCGAGTCCCTGCTCGGCGCGCTCCTGCGCAGCCCCCGCACGGCCACCCGCATCACCGCCTGGATCGGGCGGGTCATCGCGATCGTGGTCGTCGCGGGACCGCTGCTCGCAGCGCTCCGGTTCCCCGGCAGCACGAGCGTGATCCTCGTGCTGTGGGGCGTGATGATCGGGATGATGCTCTGGCGCGGAGCCGGCGACGCCCTGCGCGAGGCGGGCCTGCGCGAGCGCGTGCTCGCCCTGCGCGCCGGGGACCTCATGGTCCGCATCCCCCTCGTGCGGGCCGACGCGCCGCTGACCACGCTGCCCTCCGGAACCGAGGACGCTCCCGGAGCCCAGCGCGCTCCGGGAGCCGCGGACACCGCACGGCCCGAAGACCGCGGAGTCCCGCGCCTGCTCGTGCTGGACCCGTCGCACGGCGTCGGCGTCCTCGACGAGGAAGCCCTCCTCCGTGCCCGGGACGCAGCGCCCCGCCGTCCCTGTGGGGGCGGTGACCACCTGGCTCGGCGCCCCCGGACGCCTCGCCGAGGACCTCGCGGGGGAGGATCTCGTGGAGGCGGTGCAGACCCAGCGCCGGGCCGTGCACCTGGTGACGGAGGAGGGCGGGGAGATCGTCGGCGTCGTCACCACGGCGATGATCGATCGCGCCCTCCAGCAGGGCTGACGCCTAGACTGGTGTGCATGACCTCAGCCGCCGATGAGACCCCCCTGCACGGGGCCCCGCAGGAGACTGCGCAGAGCTCCCCGCAGCCGCAGTCCCCGCAGCCCGCCCCCCGGGCGGAGCGCCCAGGACTGGACCGCACGGGGCCCTTCGTCCTCGGCGACAAGGTGCAGCTCGCCGATGCGAAGAACCGTCTGCACACGATCACCCTGCGCGAGGGCGGCGAGTTCCACACCCATCGCGGGGTGCTGCGCCACGCCGATCTGATCGGCGCCGAGGACGGCGTGGTCGTCGAGGACTCCCAGGGCAATCCGTTCCAGGCCCTGCGTCCGCTGTACTCCGACTACATGCTCTCGATGCCGCGCGGCGCCGCGATCATCTACCCCAAGGACTCCGCCCAGATCCTCATGTGGGGAGACATCTTCCCCGGTGCCCGCGTGCTCGAGGCCGGTGTCGGATCGGGCGGGCTCACCACGGCGCTGCTGCGCGCGATCGGCGAGCACGGGAGCCTGCGCTCGATCGAGCGCCGCGAGGAGTTCGCACAGGTCGCCCGCGAGAACGTCGAGACCTTCTTCGGCGGCGCGCCCTCGACCTGGGACCTGCAGATCGGGGACTTCCAGGACGTCGCCGCGCAGATGGCCCGCGAGGGGGAGAGCGCGGACCGCGTGGTCCTGGACATGCTCGCGCCCTGGGAGTGCGTGGACGCCGCCGCCGAGGTGCTCGTCTCCGGCGGCGTGTACCTCGCGTACGTCGCGACCGTCACCCAGCTCTCGCGCACCGCCGAGGCGCTGCGCGACCACGGCGAGTTCACCGAGCCCTCCGCGTGGGAGAGCTTCGTGCGGCCGTGGCACCTCGAGGGCCTCGCCGTGCGCCCCGAGCACCGCATGAACGCCCACACGGGCTTCCTGCTCACGGCCCGCCGCACGGCGCACGGCACCCAGGCCCTGCGGCGCACGCGTCGGCCCGCGCCGGGCTCGCAGGACGAGGCCGAGCTGAACCATCCGGACAACGAGGGCTTCGGCGGCTCCACCACCGAGTGGAGCGGCGAGGACCTGGGGGAGCGCGGCATCGCACCCCGCAAGATCAAGCGAGCCCTGCGGGACATCCGCCAGGGCAGGGACCGGTGAGGATGAAGACCTACCAGGAGATGACCGAGGAGCTCGAGCGCTTCGCGGCCCAGAACGATCGTCTGGTGACGAGCCTGCGCTCCGCGCGCGCCCAGATCGTCGACCTCAAGAGCGACCTGGAGCGCGTGGGCGATCCGCCGAACTCGTACGCGACCTTCCTGCGCCGTGCCGAGGGCACCACCGTGGACGTCCTCCACAACGGCCGCCGCCTGCGCGTGGCGACCAGCGCGGACATCGACCTCGTGGCGCTCCGTCCCGGCGCCGAGCTGCGGCTGAACGAAGGCCTCGCGGTGGTCGAGGTGGTCGACGCCCAGGAGACCGGCAGCGTGATCGTCGTCGAGGAGGCTCTCGCCGACGGCCGCGTGCTCGTGCAGGTCGGACCCGACGACCTGCGTGCCTTCCGGCGCTCGGGCGCCGTCGCGGAGACCACCCTGGACGCGGGCGACCACGTGCTCGCGGACCTGCGCGCCCAGCTCGTCCTCGAGCGCATCGACCGCGCGGAGATCACCGACCTCGTCCTCGAGCAGGTGCCTGACACCTCCTTCTCGCGCATCGGCGGCCTCGGCGAGCAGATCGAGGCGATCCGCGACGCCGTCGAGCTGCCCTTCCTCCAGCAGGACCTCTACCGCGAGTACGGTCTGCGCCCGCCCAAGGGCGTGCTGCTGTACGGCCCTCCCGGCTGCGGCAAGACGATGATCGCCAAGGCCGTCGCCCACGAGCTCGCCGTGCGCTCGGCCGAGGCCCGCGGGGTGAGCGTCCAGGAGGCGCTTCAGCGCTCCTTCTTCCTCAACGTCAAGGGCCCCGAGCTGCTGAACAAGTACGTGGGGGAGACCGAGCGCTCGATCCGCCTGGTCTTCGAGCGCGCTCGCGAGCACGCCGAGTCCGGTCATCCCGTGGTCGTGTTCTTCGACGAGATGGAGTCCCTGTTCCGCACCCGCGGCACGGGGCTCTCGAGCGACGTCGAGACCACGATCGTCCCCCAGCTGCTCGCCGAGATCGACGGCGTCGAGTCCCTCGAGAACGTCATCGTCATCGGCGCCTCGAACCGCGAGGACATGATCGACCCGGCGATCCTCCGCCCGGGCCGCCTGGACGTGAAGATCCGCATCCGCCGTCCCGACGCGGACGCGGCCCGCGAGATCCTCGGCCTGTACCTCGACGCGGGCGTGCCGCTGCGCGAGGACCGCGACGCGCTGCTGGACCTCACGGTCTCCGAGATCTACGCCGAGGGTGAGCACACCGCCTTCGTGCGCCTGGAGTACTCCGACGGCAGCGCCGAGACCCTCCACTTCCGGGACTTCGTCTCCGGGGCGACCCTGCGCAACATCGTGGACCGCGCGAAGAAGTACGCCGTCAAGGACTACCTGGAGACGGGCGTGCCCGGGATCGGCACCGCGCATCTCAGCTCCGCCGTCGCCCAGGAGTTCGCGGAGAACGAGGACCTGCCCTCCGGTGCGCACCCCGATGACTGGGCCCGCATCTCCGGTCGCCGCGGCCGCCGCGTGGAGCACGTGGTGCCGTTGCGCGCGGGCGGGGCACCGGCCGCGCAGGACGGGGCCGACGCGCCGACGGGAGAGGAGCCCCGCGATGCATGAGGCCACCGACCCCAGCGGAGCCGCCCGCCCCCTCGTCACCGAGCGCGTGATGGGCATCGAGACCGAGTTCGGCATCCTGCACGCGGACCTGGGCGAGCGCAGCGGCGAGGCCTCGAGCTCGATCGCGCTCAGCCATCTCGTGGTCGGCGCGTACGCCCTCCTGCACCCCGACCAGGGCGCACGGGGCCGGCGCGTGCGCTGGGACTACGGCGACGAGTCGCCCCTGCAGGATGCGCGCGGCTTCGAGATTCGCCGCGCCGCCGCGCATCCCAGCCAGCTCACCGACCAGGTCCACGACGCGCACCTGCCCAGCATCGACCTCGACATGCCGCTGCCCGCGCCCGAGGTCGCGCCCGAGGGATCGGACGCGGATGTCCTCGCCTGGGCGGGGCGCCGCTCGATCGGCAACAGCGTGCTCGTCAACGCCGCCCGCCTCTACGTCGACCACGCCCACCCCGAGTACTCGTCGCCCGAGGTGACCACGGCGCGCGAGGCCGTGGTCTGGGACCGCGCCGGGGAGATCGTCGCCCAGCGCGCCATGGACGTGCTGCGCGCCGCCGAGGGCGTCCCGGACGTCGCCCTGTACAAGAACAACACCGACGGCAAGGGCGCCTCCTACGGCACCCACGAGAACTTCCTGCTGGAGCGGGCCGTGCCCTTCGACCGCGTGGTCGAGGCGCTGCTGCCGTTCTTCGCCACCCGTCAGATCCTCGTCGGCGCCGGACGCGTGGGACTGGGCACCCGCGGCGGCGAGCCCGGCTTCCAGATCTCCTCGCGCGCCGACTTCTTCGAGGAGGAGGTCGGCCTCGAGACCACGCTGGACCGCCCGATCGTCAACACGCGCGACGAGCCCCATGCGGACGCCTCGCGGCATCGCCGGCTGCACGTGATCATCGGCGACGCGAACATGCTCGAGGTCTCCACCTTCCTGAAGATGGGCATGACGAGCCTCGTGCTCGCGGCCCTCGAGGCCGAGCACGCGAGCGGCGAGAGGATCCTGCCCGAGATCGCGCTCGCGGACCCGGTGCAGGCGCTGCGCTCGATCAGCCACGACCCCTCCCTGCGCACCACGGTGATGACGGCCGAGGGCGACGAGGTCACGGCGCTGCAGATCCAGCGCGCGTACCTCGAGGCGATCTCGGAGCGGGCCGACCGCGCCGACCGCGAGACCGCCGAGGTCCTGGACCTATGGCGCGACCTCCTGGACGCCCTGGAGACAGACCCCGCGCGCGCCGCGGACCGCATCGAGTGGGTGGCCAAGCACCAGCTGCTCGAGAGCTACCGCGCCCGCGGGGGGCTCGCCTGGGACGACGCGCGCCTGCGCGCGATCGACCTCCAGTTCACCGATCTGCGCCCGGAGCGCGGCCTCTTCGCGAAGCTGCGCGCGGCCGGCCGCGTGCGCACCCTCGTCGGCGAGCAGGAGGTGCTGGACGCCGTCCTCGCCCCGCCCGCCTCCACGCGCGCCCATCTGCGCGGCGGCCTCGTGCGCCACCACCAGGCGCAGGTGCCGTCGGCGGGATGGGACGTGATCACGCTCGCGGGCGAGGCGTCCGGCTCCGGCGCCTCGACGACCTCGCGCGTGCGGCTCGCCGATCCCCGCGCCGGATCCCGGGCCTGGTGCGAGGCGCGCGATCTCGATCCCGCCGCGCCGCTGCCCGAGGTGCTCGAGGCCCTCGCGCGCGCGGCCGACGCACCGTCGGACCCGACCCCAGCACCCACCCCCACGGAGGAGACGAGATGACACAGCAGAGCCTCAGCGGTTCCGGCCCGTCGGACGACGAGCAGAACGACGACGAGACCCTGGCCGGCGGCCAGGTCTTCGCCTCCGCGCAGGGCGCGGACGACCTCCTGGACGAGATCGACTCCGTTCTCGAGTCGAACTCCGAGGAGTTCGTGCGCTCCTTCGTCCAGAAGGGCGGTCAGTGAGCTGATGGAGCGCCGCATCGGGGGACTGGAGACCGAGTTCGGGCTCGTGTGCGTGCGGTCCGACGGCACGCGCGCCCTCGAGCCCGAGGCGGCCGCGCGCGAGCTGTTCCGGCCCGTCGTCGCCCAGGGCCGCTCCTCGAACGTGTTCCTGCGCAATGCTGCCCGGCTGTACCTCGACGTCGGCTCGCACCCCGAGTACGCGACGGCCGAGTGCGACGACTGGTGGGAGCTCGTCGCGCAGGACAAGGCGGGGGAGCGGATCCTCGCCGACCTCATGGCGCGCGCGAACGCGGCCCTCGCCGAGCGCGGAGAGGACGCCCGCATCCACCTGTTCAAGAACAACGTGGACCACGAGGGCAACTCCTTCGGCAGCCACGAGAACTACCTCGTGGACCGTCGCGGCGAGTTCACCCGCCTGCCCCGGATCCTGCTGCCCTTCCTCGCCACCCGCCAGATCGTCACCGGTGCGGGCGGCGTGGTCACCGAGGAGGACGGCGGCTCCCGCTTCGTCTTCTCCCGGCGCAGCGACCACATGTGGGAGGCCGTGTCCTCGGCGACCACGCGCACCCGGCCGCTGATCAACACGCGCGACGAGCCCCACGGGGACCCCTCGCGCTTCCGCCGCCTGCACGTGATCGTGGGCGATTCGACCATGTCCGAGGTCTCGACGTGGCTGCGCTTCGCGACCACCGATCTCGTGCTGCGCCTCATCGAGTCCGGCCGCGCGGTCGACGTCCCCGAGCTCGAGGACACGATCTCCGCGATCCGCGTCGTCGCCCGCGACCTCCCCGGCACCGAGCCGCTGCCGCTCGCGAGCGGTCGCACCTCGAGCGCCCTGCAGATCCAGCAGCGCTATCTCGACCTCGTCGCGCCTCTCGCCCGCGAGGACGAGCACGACGTCCTGGAGACCTGGCAGCGCGCCCTGGACGCGGTCCTCACCGGCGACCGGTCCTGGGCCTCGCGCACGCTGGACTGGGCGATCAAGGAGAGACTGTTCACCCAGGTCGCCGCCCGCCACGGTCTGGACCTGGGGGATCCGCGCATCGAGCGCCTCGACCTCGCCTACCACGACATCGACCCGGAGAAGGGCCTCGCGAGCTCGCTGCGCCGGCGAGGACAGGCGCCCGCCGTGCTGTCCGAGACCGCGATCGGATCCGCGTGCGCGACGGCGCCCACGACGACCCGCGCCCACCTGCGCGGCCGCTTCGTCACCGCGTCCGAGGAGGCGCACGTGGACCACGTCGCCGACTGGACGACGATGCGGCTCGTGCGCCAGGGCGCCATGCCCGTGAGCATCATGGACCCCTTCCAGACGGAGTCGGAGCAGGTGGACTCGCTCATCGCCCAGGTGCGGGCGCTCGGCTCCGCGGACGGGGCACCTCCCGCCTGAGCCCTTCCGTGGGCGCCTCCCGCCGGGCCCGTCGGCCCGGTCGCCTTCCAGCCCGGCCCCACCTCGACCCCGTACTCTGAGGGCATCGGCCGCCGCCGCGGCCTCCCCGACACGAAAGGCCCCCTGGTGATCTCTCGCCGCTCCCTGCTCAGCTCCGCCCTCGCGGCGTCCGCCGCGATCGGCCTCGCCGCCTGCTCCGACGACCAGGACGGCTCGGGCTCCTCGGACGGCGGCGGCGCGTCCGACAGCGCGACCCCCGCGCTCGACGGAGTCACCATCAGCAAGGACCTGAAGAAGGCGCCGGAGGTCGAGTTCAAGGCGCCGCTGAGCATCGATCAGCCGGATGCCCGCACGGTCGTCGCCGGCAAGGGCGCGCAGATCGCCGAGGGCGACACGGTCATCTGGCGCCCCCTCTACGTGGACGCGAGCAGCGGCAAGACCAAGCAGTCCTGGTGGGAGGGCGGCCCCGCCGGCAGCGTCACTGTCACCACCGACCAGATCGGCGAGAAGGCCGCGGACTTCCTGGTCACGGCGACCGTGGGCTCGCGCGTCGCCCTCGCCGGCTGGCAGCAGGACGCGAGCGGCTCGATGATCTCGCTGATCCAGGTGGCCGACATCGACCGCGTCGTCTCCCCGCTGCGCGCGAAGGGCAAGGTCCAGAAGACCTCGGGCGACCTGCCCGCCGTCAAGCTCGGCAAGGACGGCGCCCCGTCGCTCGAGGGCAAGCCCGAGGGCGATCCGCCGTCGAAGACCACCCGCGAGGTGCTCATCGAGGGCGAGGGGGACAAGACGCAGAAGGGCGACCACCTGGTGATGCAGTACACCGGGTGGACCTGGGACGACGGCAAGCAGTTCGACTCCTCGTGGGAGCGGAAGGTGCCGTTCGGCTTCACCCAGGGCCAGGGCGACGTCATCACCGGCTGGGACGAGCACCTCACCGGACTGCCCATCGGCAGCCAGGCGATGCTCGTGATCCCGCCCAAGGACGCCTACGGCACCGACGAGAAGTCCGGCGGCGAGCTCGCCGGCAAGACACTCGTGTTCGTCATCGACATCCTCGACGCGGCGCCCACGCAGAAGAACTCCTGAGCGCACGCTCCGCATCGCGCCGCTCTCCCGACACCGACGAGCACATCCCCACCCCGCCGTTCCCACCGACCAGGAGGACACCATGGACCGCAGCAAGCCCGAGATCGAGTTCCCCGGCACCGAGGCGCCCACCGAGCTGGTGATCGTCGACGAGATCGAGGGCGAGGGCCCCGAGGCCAAGGCCGGCGACGTCGTCGACGTGCACTACGTGGGCGTCTCCCACGGAACCGGCGACGAGTTCGACGCCTCCTGGAACCGCGGCGAGCCGCTGCGCTTCCAGCTCGGGGTGGGCCAGGTCATCAGCGGCTGGGACCAGGGCGTGCAGGGGATGCGCGTGGGCGGCCGTCGCCGCCTCGAGATCCCCGCCTCGCTCGCCTACGGCGACCGCGGCGCGCCGCCCGTGATCGCGCCCGGGGAGTCGCTGATCTTCGTGTGCGACCTGGTGGCCGTCCACTCGCGCTGACGCCCTCGTGACCCGTGACGCCCAGGAGGGCCTGTTCGAGGCGCCCGCACCCGCCCCCGGACCCGCCCCGGCCTCGTCGTCGCGCCCGCGCACCACGGCAGGGTTCGAGGTCGCCGCGCACGATCCCGTCGCCTCGGTCCGGCTGATCGGCGTCCTGCCCCATCTGGACCGTCCCTTCGACTACGCGGTGCCGGCGACCCTGGACGCGGCGGGCCCGGGCATGCGCGTGAAGGTCCGCTTCTCGGCACGCGAGCACGACGGCATCGTGCTCGCACGCAGCGCGCGGGCGAGCACGGACCGCCCCCTCGCGCCCCTGGCCCGCCTCGTCTCCGAGGACGTGGTGATCTCCCCGGACATGCTGCGCGTGTGCGGGGAGGTCGCCGAGCGGTGCGCCGGGAGCGTCGGGGACGTGCTGCGTCTGGCGATCCCCCCGCGCCACGCCCGCGCCGAGAAGGCCGACCGCGCGGCCGAGGAGAAGGAGCGCACGGAGCAGCCCGAGCCTGCAGAGGAGCCCGAGTCGGCGGGGGAGTCCGCGCCTGCGGGGGAGTCCGAGGCCGGCGACGGATCCGCCGCGGAGGACGAGGCGTCGGCCGCTCCCGCCGATGGCCTGCTCACCGCCTACGCGGGACTCCCCGCACTGCTCTCCCGCGCCGGCGCCCCGCAGGGCCCCGTGCCGCGCGCCGCCGTCGTCCTGGAGCCCGCGCACTCCTGGGACGAGCTGACGGCCCAGGCGATCGGGGCGCTCCCGGACGGGGCCGGAGCGCTCGCCATCGCGCCCGATCAGCGCGATGTGCAGCGTCTGCATCGCTGCCTCGAGGCGCATGGGATCCCCCATGAGGTGCTCACGAGCGCCGACGGGCCCGAGAAGCGCTACCGCGCCTTCCGCCGGATCCTGCGCGGCGCCTCGCGGGTGGTGATCGGGAACCGCTCGGCCGCCTTCGCCCCCGTCGCGGACCTCGCCCTGGCGATCTGCCTCGATCCGGCCGACGACCTGCTCGTCGAGCCGCGTGCGCCGTACCCGCACCTGCGCACGATCCTGCAGTCCCGATCCGCCCAGGAGCACTGCGCCCTGCTCCTGGTCAGCCGCTCCCTGGACCCGCAGACCCTGTTCCTGGCGGAGAGCGGCTACCTGCACCTGCTGCCGCCCGTGCCCGCGCCGCTCACCGCAGTGCGCCCGCACATCGAGGCCATGGACGAGTACCTGCGCGAGAGGGAGGGCCCCAGCGGCCGCTCCCGCATGCCCCAGCAGGCCATGCGGGTGCTGCGCGAGGGGATGGCTCGCGGTCCCGTGCTCGTGCAGGTGCCCCGCTCCGGCTACGTCCCCGCGGTCGCCTGCACGTTCTGCGGCACCCGCTGCCGCTGCCCCCAGTGCTCCGCGCCGCTCGTGCTGCGCGGGCGCGCCGGCGGCCTCCAGTGCACCGTGTGCGGTCGACGCGAGGACGCCTACCGCTGCCCGGAGTGCTCGCGCACGCAGGTGAAGGCCCTCGTCGTCGGCTCGGCCCGCACCGCCGAGGAGCTGCGGAGCGCCTTCCCCGACGCTCCCTTCCGCGTCGCCGGCGGGGCCCAGGGCCCGGTCCCCGACGACGACGTGCCCGACGGGGCGATCGTCGTCGCGACCCCCGGCGCCGAGCCCGCACCGAGCGGGGGATTCGCGGCCGCCCTCCTGCTCGAC
The DNA here is from genome assembly GCF_016623465.1 of Brachybacterium halotolerans. Lineage (GTDB taxonomy): Bacteria > Actinomycetota > Actinomycetes > Actinomycetales > Dermabacteraceae > Brachybacterium > Brachybacterium halotolerans. Next base: position 310,717 of record NZ_JAEDAJ010000001.1, on the reverse strand, counting down.
GCCGACGCGATGCTCGCCCGCGCCGCCTACGACGCCGACGTCGAGGCCGTGCGCCGCTGGTCCAACGCGATCGCCCTCGTGCGACCCCAGGCGGAGGGAGGACGCGTGCTGATCGTCGGCACCGCGACCCTGCCCGCGATCCGCGATCTCGTCGCCCACCGCTCGCGCGTCTTCCTCGACCGGGTCATGGAGGACCGCCGCGCCCTGGACCTCCCGCCGATCTCGAAGGTCGCCGAGGTCGTCGGCGACCGGCCCGCCGTGCGCTCCTTCCTGGGCCAGGCCACACTGCCCGACGCCACGGACGTCTTCGGACCCGTCGACGTCCCCGAGGAGGACGACCGCATCCGCTCGCGCGCGGTGCTGCGCCTCCCGGTCGAGCGCTCGCGCGAGCTCGCCGACGCCCTCCGCGCCGGCATCGCTGCCCGCAGCGCGCACAAGGACCCCGGCTCCCTGCGCGTGCGCCTCGATCCGCCCGACGTGTTCTGAGCCCCCGCCCGTAGAATGGCTGATCATGCGCATCCTCTTCGCCGGCACCCCTGAGGTCGCCGTCCCCTCGCTCCGCGCGCTCCTCGACTCACCCCACGAGGTCGTCGCCGTGCTCACGCGCCCCGACGCCCGCTCGGGACGCGGCCGGACCCTGCGGCCGAGCCCCGTCCGCGTCCTCGCCGAGGAGGAGGGCGTCCCCGTCCTCACCCCGGACTCGCTGCGCGGGGAGGACGTCCTCTCGCAGCTGCGCGCCCTGGACGTCGAGGCGGCGGCCGTCGTCGCCTACGGGAACCTGGTCCCGGCTGCCGCGCTCGCGATCCCTCCGCACGGCTGGGTGAACCTGCACTTCTCGCTCCTCCCCGCCTGGCGCGGAGCGGCCCCCGCCCAGCGCGCGGTGCTCGCCGGGCAGGAGAGCACCGGCATGACCACCTTCCTGCTCGAGAAGGGCATGGACACCGGCCCCGTGCTCGCGACCCGGGACGTCGCCATCGACCCCTTCGAGACCGCTGGATCCCTCCTGGACCGGATGGCGGTCGACGGCGCTCCGCTCCTGGTGGAGACCCTCGACGCCCTCGCCGACGGCACCGCCCGCCCGGTCCCGCAGGACGACGAGGGCGCGACCCGGGCGGCGAAGCTCACGCCCGCCGAGGCGGAGCTCGACCTCGGCCTGCCCGCTCCCGAGGTCTCCGCCCGCATCCGCGGGATGAGCCCGCACCCCGGCGCGTGGACCACCTGGGAGGGGCAGCGGATGAAGGTGCTGGGCGTCGAGCCCGTGCGCTCCGAGGCCCCGCCCCTGGCCCCCGGCCGCCTGCACGCCACGCGCACGCAGCTGCTGATCGGCACCGGCAGCGAACCCCTCGCCCTCGACCGGATCGCGCCCGCCGGCCGGCGCCCTATGCGCGCGGCCGACTGGGCCCGCGGCGCGGGCCTCACCGAGGACTCTTCCTTCGGCGCCGCCGACCGCTGCGTCGACGATCCCGCCGACAGCCCCGCAGACCGTCCCGCCGACGAGCAGGAGACCACACGATGAACGCGCACCAGGACCAGGGACGGGGCCGGCCCGACCATCGCGACCGGCGTGACCACGGCGATCGCAGGGATGACCGGCGCGAGGGTCGACACGGCGCCGGCCGCGACGCCAAGGGCCGCGAGCGCTCCGGGTCCCGCGGTCGGGGAGGCCCGCGCCGCGGGTGGTCCCAGGAGCGCCCGTCCGAGCGCCGTCGCAGCACCACGAGCTCGCGCACCGTCGCCTACGACGCCCTGCGCGCCGTCCACGAGGACGACGCCTACGCGAACCTCACCCTCCCGCACCAGCTGCGCCGCGCCCGCCTGCACGGCCGCGACGCCGCGTTCACGACCGAGCTGTTCTACGGCACCCTGCGCGCCCAGGGCCGCCTGGACGCGATCCTCGCGCTGTGCATCGACCGTCCCCTCGACGACGTCGAGGAGGCGGTGCGCGATGTGCTGCGGCTCGGCGCGTACCAGCTGCTGGACATGGGCGTCGCCCCGCACGCCGCGACCTCCGAGACCGTGGCCCTCGCCCGCTCCCGGGTGGGCGCTGGCGCCGCGAGCTTCGTCAACGCCGTGCTGCGCCGGGTGGGGGAGAAGGACCTGCCGACCTGGGTCGCCGAGGCCGCCCCTGACCGTGAGCAGGACGAGATCGGGCACCTGGCCGTCGCCCATTCGCATCCCGCATGGATGGTGCGCGCCCTCTCCGACGCCCTGGCCGCCCACGGTCGCGACCGCTCGGAGATCGACGACCTGCTCGCCGCGCAGAACGCCGCCCCCTCGGTCTCCCTGGTCATGCGCCCGGGCCTCACCGACCCCGAGGAGCTCGCCGCCGCGGGCGCCGAGCCCGGCCGCCTCAGCGTCTTCGCCGCCTCCTGGCCGGGCGGCGACCCGGGCGGGGCCGAGCCGGTCGCCGAAGGGCGCGCCGCCGTGCAGGACGAGGGCTCCCAGCTGATGGCCCTCGCCCTCGGACTCGGCGCCGACGACCTCGTGGAGGGGCCCGACCACCACTGGCTCGATCTCTGCTCGGGACCTGGCGGCAAGACCGCCCTGCTCGCGGGGCTCGCCCTCGAGCGCGACGCCGACCTCCTCGCCATCGAGCTGCAGCCCCACCGCGTCGACCTCGTGCGCCGCGCGATCGCGACGCTCGTCGAGGCCGGCGCCGAGACCGAGGTCCGCGAGGGCGACGGCACGAGGATCGGCGCCGAGATGCCCGGTCGCTTCTCGCGCGTGCTGGCCGACGTGCCGTGCACCGGCATGGGAGCGCTCCGCCGTCGGCCGGAGTCCCGCTGGCGCCGCAGTCCCGGGGACGTCGGCGCGATGGGCCGGACGCAGCGGGACCTGCTGTCCAGCGCCCTGGACGCGGCCGGGCCCGGGGGAGTGATCGCCTACGTGACCTGCTCCCCGCACGTCGCCGAGACCCTGCTCGTGGTCAAGGACGTGCTGCGCCGCCGCGACGACGTCGAGCAGCTCGACGCCCGCCCCGCCGTCCGCGCGGGGCTGTTGCCCGAGGCGCTCGAGGGGACGGAGCTCGGCGAGGGCCCGAGCGTGCAGCTGTGGCCGCACGTGCACGGCACCGACGCGATGTTCCTCGCCCTCCTGCGCCGCCTGCCCGAGACCTCTGAGTCGGCCCAGAGCCCTGAGCCCGCCTGACCCCTGAGCCCGCCTGACCCCTGAGCCCGCCGTCACCCCCGAGGAGAGGACGCACCCGTGACCTACTCGACCGATTCCGCCTTCATCCACCCCAGCATCCTCAACGCCGACTTCATGCGCATCGGCGAGGAGCTCGACCGCATCGCGAGCGCCGACAGCGTGCACGTCGACATCATGGACGGCCACTTCGTCCCCAACATCACCTTCGGCGTGGACATGGTCTCCCAGATCGTCCGCCACGGCCCGATCCCGGTGGACGCCCACCTCATGATCGAGGACGCCGACCGTGAAGCCCCCGCCTACGCCGAGGCCGGAGCCGATTCGGTGACCTTCCACCTCGAGGCCGCGAGCGCCCCCATCCGCCTGGCCCGCGAGCTGCGGGCGAAGAACGCCCGCGCCGGGGTCGCCCTGCGCCCGGCCACGCCCGTCGAGCCGCTGCTGGACATCATCGGCGAGTTCGACATGCTCCTGCTGATGACCGTCGAGCCCGGCTTCGGCGGCCAGAGCTTCCTGGAGACCATGCTCGCGAAGATCCGCCGTGCCAGGAAGGCGATCAGCGACGCGCACCTGGAGGTCTCGATCCAGGTCGACGGGGGAGTGAACCGCGAGACGATCGAGCGCTGCGCGGAGGCAGGGGCCAACGTCTTCGTCGCCGGCTCCGCCATCTACCGCGCCCAGGACGCGGCCGCCGAGATCGACGCGCTGCGCACGCTGGCGAGCGGCCACACCCACTGAGCTCCGCACGCCGCTGCGCACCCGGAGATCCGACGCCGACGCATGAACGCGGATGTCCTCCGGGCCACACCGGAACCCGTCGTGACCTGCGAACGGGCTAGAGTCTCCTCGTCACCACGGTGACGTGCTCCGGGGTCGGTGGAAATCCGAGCCGGCGGTCATAGTCCGCGACCCGTCCTGCCCGCGCAGGACGGTGGAGCCGGTGGAACTCCGGCACCGACAGTCACAGCCTGGATGAGAGGCGCACGTCCTGCATGCCGCGGCCCGGCGCATCCGGGTGCGCGCCCGCCTGCCGGACTCCGCCCCCCGCGCTCGTCGCCCCGAGCGGAAGGCAGTGGTCATGGGAGTCATCGAGTGGCTCTTCAACGCGAAGATCGAATTCGCCGGAGGGCAGTTCCTGCTCTGGCGCGAGGTCGTGGGCAACGTGTTCGGCCTCCTCAGCGCCCTCGGCGGTATGCGCCGCAAGGTCTGGGCGTGGCCCATCGGCATCATCGGCAACCTGCTGCTGCTCACCGTGTTCCTCGGCACCGTGTTCGGCACCCCGAACCCCGTCGACCTCCTGGGCCAGGCCGGCAGACAGGTGATGTTCATCGTCACCAGCATCTACGGCTGGTGGCGCTGGCACTCCGCGCGCACCGGCGGGGGCACCGCCGTCGAGCCCTGCTGGGCCGGATGGGGCACCCGCGCCCTGCTCGTCGTGGTCCTCGTCGGCGGCACCGCCGCCCTCACCCCGCTGTTCCGCGCGCTCGGGTCCTACGAGCCCGTCTGGGCCGACGCCTGGATCTTCATGGGCAGTCTCCTGGCGACCTTCGGCATGGCCAAGGGCTGGGTCGAGTTCTGGCTGATCTGGGTCGCGGTCGACGTCGTGGGCGTGCCCCTGCTGTTCTCCGCCGGCTACTACGCGAGCGGGCTCATGTACGTCTTCTACGGACTGTTCACGCTCACCGGGTTCTTCGTCTGGTGGCGCGTGCGGACCCGGGAGGACCGCGCCGTGACCGTCGAGACCGCGCACCTGGATCCGACCGTCGGCCGACGTCCCCGTCCGTGACCGCGCACCCGAGGCCGCACCCCGCCGCCCCCGCTGAGATGGCGCGCCCTGGCACCGCCATCGACCGATACCCTGGTGCCGTGAAGGATTTCGAGTCGCTGCACGCCGAGCTGACCCAGAAGGCCGCCGATCGCCCCGAGGGGTCCGGCACGGTCGCCGAGCTGGACGCCGGCGTGCATGCCATCGGCAAGAAGATCGTCGAGGAGGCCGCCGAGGTCTGGATGGCCTGCGAGCACGAGTCGCACGAGGCCGCCGCCGAGGAGATCTCCCAGCTCCTCTACCACCTCCAGGTGATGATGATCGCCAAGGACATCACGCTCGAGGACGTCTACCGACATCTGTGAGGGTCTGCCCCCGCAGATCCGTCCCGCAGACCGTCCCGTCCTCCCGCCGCCCCTCCGCCGAAGGGAATCCCGTGCTCCGCATCGCCGTGCCCAACAAGGGCGCCCTGTCCGAACCCGCCGCCGCCCTGCTCTCCGAGGCGGGCTACCGCCGTCGCGGCACCGCCAAGGAGCTCGTCCTGGTCGACGAGCCCAACAACGTCGAGCTATTCTTCCTGCGCCCCCGCGACATCGCGGTGTACGTCGGATCGGGGACGGTGGACGTCGGCATCACCGGGCAGGACATGCTCGCCGACTCCCGCACCGCGGCCGAGGTCATCCTGCCCCTGGGCTTCGCGCACTCCACCTTCCGCTTCGCCGCGCAGGCGGGCGAGGAGCGCGACCTCGGGGGACTCGCGGGCGCTCGCATCGCGACCTCGTACGAGAACCTCGTCGAGGACCACCTCGCCGAGCACGGCGTGGAGGCCACGGTCGTCCACCTCGACGGCGCCGTGGAGAGCTCGATCCGCCTGGGCGTCGCCGACGTCATCGCGGACGTTGTCGAGACCGGCACCACCCTGCGCCAGGCCGGGCTCTCCGTCTTCGGCGACCCCATCATGACCAGCCAGGCCGTGCTCTTCTCCCGGCCCGAGCTCACCCTGGACGACGACGCCGCGCACACCCTCGAGGTGCTCGTGCGCCGGGTCCGCGGCGTCCTCGTCGCGCGGGAGTACGTGCTCATCGACTACGACATCCCCACCGAGAAGCTCGAGGGCGCGGTCGCGGTCACCCCGGGCTTCGAGGCGCCCACGGTGTCCGAGCTGCACCGCAGCGGATGGTCCGCCGTGCGCTCGATGGTCGCGGTCTCCGAGACCAACCAGGTCATGGACGCGCTGTACGAGGCGGGCGCTCGCGCGATCCTCGTCACCGCGATCCAGGCCTGCCGGATGTGAGCGCATGAGCATCAGCGCGCCCGACGGGCCCGGCGGCACGGTGGTCCTGCGGCCGCGGGTGACGCGCGTCGTCGCCTACGTGATCGGCTCCGTGGTGATGCTCGCCGCGATCGCCCTCTCCCTGCTCACCCACTTCGGCTTCGCGGACACCGTGGGCTTCCTCGCCTTCGGCCTGGCCGTGCTGTGGTTCTGCCACCGGGAGGGCTCCGTGCGCGCGACCGCGCACGCCGATCGCCTCGTGGTCCGGAACCTCATGGCCACCCGCGAGCTCGAGTGGGCGGAGATCATCGGCGTGGTCTTCCCTCCCGGGGACCCCTGGGCGAAGCTCGATCTGGCAGACGGCGACACCCTCTCGGTGATGGCCGTGCAGCGCACCGACGGCGAGAGGGGCATGACGGCGGCGCGCCGTCTGGCCGGCATGATCGCCGAGCGCTCGGGGGCCGAGGGCTCCGCGAACGCCTGACCCTCCCGGGGCGCCCGACCGCGCGCTCCGGCGCCGCGGCGGCCTCCGCTCAGCGGCCCGCGGACGACGCGAGCCGGGCCGCGTGGCGGCCGGCGGCGGCCGCGAAGAGGAAGGGCCACGGGTCCTCCTCCATCCCGCGTCCCATCGTCCGGAGGCCGACGGGGGAGACGCCGAGCGCCTCGCGCAGGCCCGCTCGCGGGACGTCGACGATACGGTGCCCCACCCCTCGCGTGAGAGCGGGCTCGGTCACACCGCTTTCCAGCTGTTGACTCACGTACTGCGTGAAAGCACTGTTCTCGCGATCGGGTTCAGGGTCGGCTTCCGCGGCGAGCACGGGGACGTCGGCCGCGGCCAGCGCGGCCCGTCCCAGCAGGGTGAGGCTGTGGTGGGAGACTCCGTGGTGGCGGGAGCGGGCGTCGGCCCCGGAGACCCGGAGCGCGGCGACGGGCCGACCCCCCAGCACCGAGGCGGCATGGAGCCCTTCGGCGGCCTGGATCCCGGAGAAGCCCCAGGCGGTGCCGGTCCCGAGGTTCCCCGGCCCCTGCGCGAGCACCACCACGTCGGCCTCGCAGACGGCCTTCGCTCCGAGCAGGGCGGTGTGCACGGTCACGGCCTCGAGGTCTCCGCCGAAGGCCTGGCCGGCGCTGATGCAGGCGACGAGGTCCCCGGTCTCGCGCAGGCGTGCGACCGTGCGCGAATAGGCTGCGGGGAGCGCCGCGCCGTCGCTCATCACGTAGACGATCCGGGCCTCCGGCGCCTCCGCGCGCACACCGGCGACGACCGCGGGCAGGGCGGAGTGGAGGTCCGCGAGCACCACGGGCATGCCGCCCAGGTCGTCCGTGCCCTCGAGGGCCGCGCGGTGCGGGGAGCCGGGATCGTCGAGCGCATCGACGAGGGTCTGCATCGGGGTGTAGCGGGCCTTGACCATGTGGCCCGTCGGCTGCTGCGCCTGCGGGAGCTCGCCGGCGCGGGCGACCACGAGGGCCTGCCCGCCGGTGCCGAGCCCGCGCCGCAGTGCGTTGGCGTTCAGCAGCACGTCCTCGCCCTCGGCGATCTCTCCCACGAGCTCGGGATAGGACAGCGCCCGCACGGTGCTCGGCCCGTCCGTCGACGTCCCTCCCTCGCGTCCCTCCGGTCCCTCCGGCCCATCGGTCCGGGCGACCCGGAGCATCTGGACGCCCCGCCAGGGCGCGCTCACTTCGAGGACACGCCCTCGCTCCCACTGCAGCATGCGGCCAGCGTAGCGAGTGTGCGGATACGGTGGTGCGGTGGCTGCGCGAGGTGTGGAACGACTGCTCAACGTCATCATGACCATCGGGTCACGGTCGCGGATCGACCGTGCCCAGCTGTTCGACGTCATCCCCGACTACGCGAACGCCGAGAGCGCGGACGCGGCGGAGAAGATGTTCGAGCGCGACAAGGCCGCGATCCTCGAGCTCGGGCTGCCCCTGGTCTCGGAGCGGGACCCGTGGGACGAGTCCCGCGTGCTCTACCGGATCGCCGGCGGCGAGGGCGGCTCCCTGGACGTGACGCCGGAGGAGTACACGGTGCTCCTGGCCGCGAGCCGCGCCTGGGACGACGCCGCCGCCGGGGGAGCGGCGCGCCGCGTGCGTGCGAAGCTGCTGAGCCTGGGCATCGAGGCCGATCCCGACCTGCTGCGCCGCACGCCCCGCGGAGCGCTCGAGTCGCTGCCCGTGCTCACGCCGCTGCTCGAGGCCGTCACCCAGCGCCGACGGGTCGTCTTCTCCTACCGCACGGCCGACGGGCGCCTGGCCGAGCGCACGGTGGAGCCGTGGGTCGTCGCCGTCCACGAGGGCCGCTGGTACCTGTGGGGCCACGACACGGACCGCGACGCCCCGCGCCTGTTCCGCGCCTCCCGCATCGAGACCTATCCCCGGGTGAAGGGCCGGGCGAGCGCAGAGCGGCCCGCCCACACCTCGATCGAGGAGGCCCTGCACCGCTCCGACTCCGCGAGCGAGCAGTCCGCGTCCCGCCTGGCGGTCGAGCCCTTCAAGGCCCTCGCGCTGCGCGACCGCCTCGGCGCACCGCTCGACGCGCCCGAGCTCGTGCTGCCCGAGGCCGCCCGCACCCAGGTGCGGCGCCTCGTCCTCGCCGAGTCCCGCTGGATCGCACTGAGGGAGCCCGCGCCGTGGCGCCGCGAGCTCGCAGGGATCTTCACGCAGATCGCCCGCAGCCACGAGGGAGCGCCCGATCTGGACGCCCTGGAGCGCGCGAAGGTGCGCACCGGACCGCGCATCCGCGTGAGCGCGAGCGGCACCGACCACCTCTCGCGGCTCATCGGGGAGGCCTCCTACGTGCTCAGCCGCGGCGAGGTCGAGCTCGAGCAGGTCGCCGAGGAGTTCGCCGTCTCGACCGAGCAGATCATCGAGGACCTCCAGGTGCTGTTCGTGTGCGGGGACCTCGGCACCGGCTGGGAGGACCTCATCGAGGCCGAATGGGACTCCGGAGTCGTCCGCGTGCGCAATGCCGACGCCCTGCGCCGGCCGCTGCAGCTGAGCGTCCCCGAGACCACCGCCCTGCTCGCGGGCCTGGCGACCCTCGATCCCGCCGCCGGTTCGGAGGCGGCGCTCGTCGAGTCCGCCCGCCGCAAGCTCTCGGCCCACCTGGGGGAGGGCGACGGGACCACGGACGACGCCCCTGTCGGACCCGACGCCTCCGGCGTGCCCGCCGCCCCCGGCCCGCCGCAGGATCCCTCCGCCCCCGGGGCCGACCGTCGCACCGCGGTGCTCGATGCCGTGCAGGACGCGATCGGCGTGCAGGAGTCCCTGGTCATCCGCTACTCGCCTCCCGCCGCGCCCGGCACGACCGTGCGCCGCATCCATCCCCTCGAGCTGCTCACCGTCGGCTCCCGCACCTACGTGCGCGCTCACTGCGAGCTCGCGGGACAGGAGCGCCGATTCCGCCTCGATCGGATCGTGGAGATCCTCGACGAGGAGGACGCGCCCCTCTCCGCGCCCCGGACCGCGAGCACGGCCCAGGACCCGGCCTCGTCGGACTCGTCGGCCTCGTCGGTCTCTCCCTCCCATCCCACCCCCGGTGCCGGCCGGGTCGACGGAGGCGTCTGGCTGCGCGTGGAGGCCGGCGGCCTCTGGATCGCGGAGGCCTTCGAGGCCGACGAGATCCGGGACCTCGACGGGGGCAGCGTCTACGCCCGGCTCGGTCACCCCGTGCGGGCGGCCCTCGTGGACGCGGTCATCGAGGCGGCCGGCGCCGCCGAGGTGCTCTCGCCGCGCGAGGTGAGAGATGAGATCGTGACCATTTCCTGGGGCGGTGCTGAGCGTCACGCCGACGGGCAGTCGGTAGGCTGATCCCTCGAGCGTGCGCAGCACCCCCGGCGGCGTCGCCGCGGACTGCGCGTCCCCGCTCCACGGACTCCATACAGTCCCGCTGTGGGACGATACTGAGGCCGCCTCCCGCCGCGGCCCCGACGAAAGGAAAGACCATGGGTGCGATCAAGCCCTGGCACATCATCATCCTCGTCCTGGTGGTGCTGCTTCTGTTCGGTGCGGGCAAGCTCCCGAGCCTGGCCCGCAACGTGGGCAAGTCGATGCGCATCTTCAAGAGCGAGGTCGACGAGCTGCGCGGGGACGAGTCCGACGAGGAGCAGGACGAGGAGCCCCGCGACCGCCGCGACCGCTCGAGCCGCGATCGTCGGGACGAGCGGGATGCTCGCGACACCCGCGACGGGCGGGACGAGCGCTCCGGCCGCGATGACCGTGCCTACGATCCGCGCGACGAGCGCGATCGCGACACCGTGCGCGCGCAGGACCGGCCCGAGGACGATTACCGTCGCGACTGAGCTCCTGCTCTCCTCGCTGTCTCCCGCGGCTCCCGTCCCCAGTGCGCGAGCCCGCATGATCTGACGGGTCCGGGCGTCCCAGGCGCCCGGACCCTCGATGCCGGAAGGACGAATCGCCCGTGGCGCAGAACCAGACCTCCGACGAGGCCGCCGAGCCCGCGAGGGCTCGCCGGGGCCGCGGCTCGTCGAAGTCGTCGACGAAGAAGAGGCGTCGTCGTGACCCCGAGGGCCGCATGGCCCTCAACGAGCACCTCATCGAGCTGCGCAACCGGCTCGTGGTCTGCGCCGTCGCGATCCTCCTGCTCGCCGTCGTCGGCTGGTTCGTCTTCCCGTACGTCTACTCCTTCCTGCAGCGACCGTTCGACGCCGCCAAAGTGCTGAACCCGAACCTCGACGCGCGGATCAGCTACACGAAGGCCGGCGACTTCCTGAGCACGAAGCTCCAGATCTCGGCGTACATCGGCCTGATCCTCTCCGCTCCCGTGGTGATCTACGAGATCTGGATGTTCCTGGTTCCGGGTCTGCACAAGACGGAGCGCCGCTACGCGATCGGCTTCTTCGGCTCCGCGATCCCGCTGTTCTTCATCGGCTGCGTGGCCGGCTACTGGATCATGGACAAGGCGATCCCGATCCTCCTGAGCTTCGCCCCGAACAGCGAGGCCGTCACCGCCAACCTGAACTTCGGCGACTACCTCAAGCTGTTCATCAAGACGATGCTGGCCTTCGGAGTCGCCTTCGACCTGCCCGTGGTGCTCGTGCTCCTGAACTTCCTCGGGATCCTCTCGGGCCGCAGCATGCTCAAGGCCTGGCGCTGGGTGGTCTTCCTGTGCTTCGCCTTCACGGCGGTCATGGTGCCCACGCCCGATCCGTTCACGATGATCGGGATGACCCTGCCGATGGTGGCCCTCTACTTCGCCGCTGTCGCCGTCAGCTTCTGGAACGACAGACGCCGCCGGAAGGCCGAGGGCGCCGAGCTCGACGACGAGCAGGCGAGCAGCATCGACGACGCCCCCGAGGCGATCGACGGGCCGTCGTCCCTCGACGAGGACGACGACCGGTGAGCCGCCTGCGGATCGGATTGCTGACGAATCCGTCCGCCGCCCACGGCGCCGCCCAGCGCACGGGGCGCCAGGTCGCCCACCTCCTGCGGATCGCCGGCATCTCCGTCGTCGAGCTCACCGCGTCCAGCGCGGCCGTCGCCCGCGCCCGCGCCATGGAGATCCGCGAGACCCTCACGGCGCTCGTGGTCGTGGGCGGGGACGGCACGGTCGCGCTCGGCGCCCAGATCGTCGCGAACACGGCGGTGCGCCTCGGCGTCGTCCCCGCGGGGAGCGGCAACGACTTCGCACGCGCCCTGGGTCTCGATGAGACCGACGTCGAGGCGTCCGTGCGCAACCTCCTGCACGCGCTCTCGCGGCCCGTGGTGACGATCGACGCCATCGAGCTGCGGGCCGACGTCGAGGACGGCCATCCGGCCGGCGCCCCGTCGATCGCCGTGGGCAACGTGTCGCTCGGCTTCGACGCGCTCGTCAACGCGCGCGCGAACTCCTCGCGGCTCTCGCCCCGGCTGCGCTACACGGGCGCCGTCATGCGCGAGCTGGCCTCGTTCCGGCCCTACCCGTACTGGATCGAGGTCGACGGAGGCCCCCGGGAGGAGATCGACGCGAGCCTGGTGACCCTGTGCAGCACGGGGATCTTCGGCGGCGGGATGCGCCTGGTGCCCGACGCCCGCGTCGACGACGGCCTGCTCGATCTCGCGATCGTCTCCGGCCTCGGCCGCGGCGGGCTCGTGCGCTTCTTCCCGCGGGTCTTCCGCGGCACCCACACGGACCTCTCCGTCTTCTCGGTACGGCAGGTCCGCGAGATCCGGCTGGGTCTGCGGGAGCCGATGCTCCTGCGCGCCTTCGCGGACGGCGAGCCGCGCAGCCAGCTCCCCGTGCGCGCCCGGGTCCTCCCGGGGGCGGTGCGCATCCTCGCCGACCTCTCCCACGCGGACGGGAGGGAATGATGACCTCGCCCTCGGAGGCCTACGCCCGGTTCCGCGCGGAGCAGCGGCGCCAGGGGACCGAGCTCGCCGTCTTCCGCGAGCGCTTCGACTTCGCCCTCGACCCCTTCCAGGTCGACGGCTGCGAGGCCCTCGAGCACGGCGAGTCCGTCCTCGTGGCGGCGCCCACGGGCGCCGGCAAGACCATCGTCGGCGAGTTCGCGATCCATCTCGCCCTCTCCCAGGGGCGCAAGGTGTTCTACACGACGCCGATCAAGGCGCTGTCGAACCAGAAGCACGACGAGCTGCGCGCGTGGCTCGGCCACGAGAGGGTCGGCCTGCTCACCGGGGACGTGAGCCTGCACCCCGAGGCCGACGTGGTCGTCATGACCACCGAGGTGCTGCGCAACATGCTCTACGCGGGCTCGCCGCTGCTCGACGGCCTCGGCGTCGTCGTGATGGACGAGGTCCATTACCTCGCGGACCGGCTGCGCGGACCGGTCTGGGAGGAGGTCATCATCCACCTCGACCGCTCCGTGCAGCTCGTCGCCCTCTCGGCCACCGTCTCGAACGCCGAGGAGTTCGGGACCTGGCTGCAGGAGGTGCGCGGGAGCACGGCGATCATCGTCTCGGAGACCCGCCCCGTGCCGCTGTGGCAGCACGTGCTCGTGGGGACCGAGCTCATGGACCTCTTCGTCGACGAGGACGGCGAGAGGGTGGTCTCCCACGGCCCGGGAGCACTCGGCCGCAGCGAGATCAACCCCGACCTCGAGCAGGTCTCCTCGCTCTCGGCCCCGATCGACGGTCGGCGTGGGGGAGCGCGCGGCGGCCCCGGCGGCGCCGGCGGCCAGGGAGCACGCGGCGGCAGGGGCCACGGAGGCCGCGGGCGCAGCGACCGCCGCGGCACCCGCGGACGCCACCGCCCGCGCGGCCACGACCGGCACAGCGGCGACGGGCGGCACGGCGGGGACGGCCGTCATGGCGGGGACAGGCACCGCGGCAGCAGCCGCGGCGAGACTGGCCACGCCCCGCACCTGCCGCGGCCGCCCCGGCAGTCGGAGATCATCGCGATCCTGGACGACGAGGGCCTGCTGCCGGCGATCTTCTTCATCTTCTCGCGCGCCGGCTGCGACGCCTCCGTGCGCCGACTCGACCAGTCGCGCGTGCGCCTGACCACCGACACCGAGCGGGCGCGCATCCGCGCGTTCCTCGACGAGCGCCTGTCCGTGATCGGCGCCGAGGACGAGCAGGTCCTGCACCTGGCCCAGTTCCGCCGCGCCGCCGAGAACGGCTTCGCCGCCCACCACGCCGGCATGCTCCCGCTGCTCAAGGCGTGCGTCGAGGACCTCTTCGAGGAGGCCCTGATCAAGGTCGTCTTCGCCACCGAGACCCTCGCGCTCGGCATCAACATGCCCGCGCGCTCCGTCGTCCTGGACAAGCTCACGAAGTTCAACGGCGTCGAGCACGCCGATCTCACGCCGGGGGAGTTCACGCAGCTCACCGGGCGGGCGGGCCGCCGCGGCATCGACGTCGAGGGCCACGCGATCGTCGTCGCCGGCCCCGGGTTCGACGCCTCCGCGGTGGCCTCCCTCGCCTCCCGGCGCACCTTCCCGCTGCGCTCGGCCTTCCACCCGACGGCGAACATGGCCGTGAACCTGCTGAGCCGCTTCGATCTCGAGCAGGCCCGCGAGACCCTCGAGATGAGCTTCGCCCAGTTCCAGAGCGACCGCAGCGTCGTGGGCCTCGCCCGCCGAGCCCGCGAGCTCGAGGACACCGTCTCCTCCTACCGCGAGGCGGCGGTCTGCGAGCGCGGCGACCTGGACGAGTACGCGGAGATCCGGCGCCGCATCACCGAGCGCGAGAAGACCCTGTCCCAGCGCCGCTCCGCGGTCGACCGCGATCGCACCCTGAAGGCGCTGCGCGCGCTGCGGCGCGGAGAGGTGATCGCCCTCCCGGGCGGCCGGCGCCAGGGGTACGCGGTCGTGCTCGACGTGGACCGCGAGGTCCTGGGCGGTCCGCAGGTCGACGTGCTCACGACGGAGGGCCGCGCCCGCAGCCTCCGTCCCGGGGACGTGCCCAGCCCTCCTGCCGTGATCGACACCCTGCGCCTGCCGCGGCCCGACCGCATGGGCTCGGCGAAGGTCCGCAAGGACACCGCCGCCGCCCTGCGCGAGCGCCTGGCCGGGCACGATCACGACGCGCGCGCAGAGGTCCGTCGTCTCGCCGGGCGCACCCCGTCGACCGCCGCCGAGGATCCCGAGCTCATCGAGCTGCGCGAGCGCATGCGCGCCCACCCCTGCCACACCTGCCCCGAGCTCGAGGCCCACGAGCGGTGGCTGCAGCGCCTCGGCCGCGCCGAGAAGGACCTCGCCTCCGTGCAGCGGCGCATCGAGGGCCGCACCTCGTCGCTGGCCCGCCAGTTCGATCGGCTGATCGCCCTGCTCACCGAGCTCGGGCACCTCGCCGAGGATCCCGACGGCGCCCTGCGGCCGACGGAGCGCGGTCTGCGCCTGCGCCGACTGTTCTCCGACCGCGACCTCCTGGTCGCCGAGTGCCTCGAGCGCGGCGCCTGGGACGACCTGCGCCCGGCGGAGCTCGCGGCGATGGTCTCCGCCTGCACCTACGAGGCACGGCGCGACTCCCCGCAGGCGCCCGAGCTGCCTCCCGGCGCCCGCTTCGATGCGGCCCTGGCCGCGACCGAGCGCGTGGCGAAGGACCTGCGCTCCGCCGAGGAGCGCCACGGCGTCGACCCGACGGCGCCCCCGGATCCCGCGGTCAGCGCGATCATGCACCGCTGGGCGAGCGGCGAGCATCTCGCCGCCGCCCTCCAGGACGCGGATCTCACCCCGGGGGACTTCGTCCGCCACTGCCGCCAGGTGGTGGATCTGCTCGAGCAGCTCACCGACTCGCCGCACGTCTCCCTCTCAGCCAGGGATGCCATAGTCGGCGTGCGCCGCGGACTCGTCGCCCAGGAGATGGAGCGATGACCGCCGCGAGCAGCCCCCTCTCACCTCGTCCGCAAGGAGGACCCCGGTCATGACCGCGCCCGGCACCGATGCCCCGTCGACCTCCGCTCAGGACGATGTGCTCTTCACCGGCGTCGTCGTCTACTCCACGCAGGATCCGGAGGCCTCCGCCGTCCTCGTCTCCGGGGGGATGGTGGCCTGGATCGGGCCGACGGAGACCGCCGAGGGCCTCCACCCCGGTGCGCGCCGCATCGACGCGACTGGCTGCCTGCTCACGCCCGGGTTCGTCGACTGCCTGCCCACCGCCGACGGCGCCGCCGTCGACGATGCCTGGCGTGCGTCCGCGGCCTCCCGCGGCATCACCGGAGCGGTTCCCGGGAGCGCGGGCATCCGCGAGGGCATGCGCGTGCTGAGCCCCGTCGCCGAGCCGCTGCCCCTCAAGGACCTCAGTGCGCAGGGCGTCCCGCTCGCCTTCGGCTCGCTCGGGGCCGAGGACGCCCTGGACCCGTGGAGCTGGGTGCGCGCCGCCGCCCACGGCGGGGATCCTGCCCAGCGCATCAGCGACCGGGCGGCGTTCCTCGCCTCCACGCGCGCCGGCCTGCGGCTGCTGGACGTGCCCCATCCGGGTGCCCTGAACCTCGGGGTCGAGGCGACGCTCGTGGTGTGGGAGCCCTGGGACTTCACCGTCCATTCCTCGGACATCCGCACCAACGCCTGGTCCGTCGACCCCCGCTCGCGCACGCCCATGCTCCCCGACCTCACCGAGGGCGCACCGCGGGCGCTGCGCACGCTCGTGCGCGGCGAGATCGTCCACGACGTCCCGGGGGCCCTCGGCTGATGACACGGACCACGAGCGGGGCCCGCGGCGCCCAGCCGGCGGTGCGGCGCGGAGTGCGCACCCCGCGCGACCAGGTGGCGCCCACGCCCGTGCTCGCAGCGCTCGTGCTGGGGGTGCTGGGCGGCGTCGGCGCCCTCGCCGCCTTCCCGCCCCACGACCTGTGGATGCTGCTGCCCTTCGCGATCGCGGCCCTGAACGCGTGCGTGCTCACGCGGCGCTGGCACGTCGCGGCCCTGGCCTCCCTGCTCTGGGGCCTGGCCTTCTTCTTCCCCCTCACCATCTGGGCGAAGACCTACGCCGGCTCCGCCCCGTGGCTCGCCCTCGGCGCCTTCGAGGCCCTCTACATCGTCGTCTACGGGCTCGCCGCGCGCGCCGTGCTCGTGCGCCGCGGCATCGGCCTCGGCTCCGGGATCGTGCTGGCCGCACTCTGGGTGGCCGTCGAGACCCTGCGCTCGACCTTCCCCTGGGGCGGACTGTCCTGGGGCTCGGTCGCCTTCGCCCTCAGCGACTCGCCGCTGCTGAACCTCGGCCCGTGGATCGGCACCGCGGGCCTGTCCTTCGTGGTCGCCCTGCTCGGGCAGTTCCTGTGCGGGGGAGCGCTCGCCCTGCTGGGACGGCGCCATCGCGGCGTGCGAGGGCTCAGCGGGGTGTGGCCGATGGCGACCGTCGTCGGCGTCGTCATCGGCACCATGGTGGTCCCGCTGCCCAAGAACCCCGCCCCGTCGGACGACGGCTCGATGACCGTCGCGGGCGTCCAGGGCAATGTGCCGCCCATCGACCCGGAGAGCCTCGCCATGCCCTCCGAGATCTTCCCGAACCAGCTCACGGCGACGGCCGACGCCGTCCAGCAGGTGCGCGAGGACGGCGGGCAGCTGGACCTCGTGGTCTGGCCCGAGGACTCCACCGGCTGGGACCCGCGCGCGGACGCCTCCCGCGGCCAGGCGATCACCGCCGCCGCGCAGGACGCCCAGGCGCCGATCATCGTCGGCACCCAGACCCCCACGGACGACGGCGGCCGGTACAACAACTCCCTGCTGTGGACCACGGACGGCACCGTCGCCGGCGTCTACGCCAAGCGCCACCCGGTGCCCTTCGGCGAGTACATCCCCTACCGCTCGTTCTTCCGCACCCTGAGCGACAAGGTCGACCTCGTCTCCTCGGACATGAAGGCGGGCACGCAGCCGGGCGTCTTCGACGTCGACGGCCACGGCGTGGGCGTGCTCATCTGCTTCGAGATCGCCTACCAGAACCTCGTGGACGACGTCGTGGACGACGGCGCCCAGATGATCGTCGTGCAGTCCAACAACGCCCTGTTCGGCGACTCCGACGAGGCGATCCAGCAGGTCGCCGAGGCGAAGGTGTTCGCGGTCGTCAGCGGCCGCAGCGTCGTGCACGTCTCGACCGTCGGCCAGAGCGCGATCTTCACCCCCGAGGGCCGCACCCTGGACTACCAGGACCACTGGACGCAGGGATCGGTGATCGGCGAGGTGCCGCTGCGCACCGGGATCACGCCCGCCGTCGCGGCCGGCCGCTGGCCCGAGATCGTGCTCTCCGCCCTCGCGGTCGCCGGGCTCCTGTTCGCGGGTGCCGGCGGACGCCGGGCCGTCGCCCCCGCGGTCCGTCGGCGAGACCGCGTCGCCGCCCGCGGCGGAGGCTCCCGATGACCCCCCGCGTCCTCGTCGTGATCCCGACCTACGACGAGCGCGAGACGCTCCCCTCGACCCTCGCGCGCCTGCGCGCGGCCGTCCCGGACGCGCACGTGCTCGTGGTCGACGACGCCTCCCCGGACGGCACCGGCGAACTCGCCGAGTCCCTCGCGCAGGACGATCCGCAGGTCGACGTCCTCCACCGCGCGGGCAAGGAGGGCCTCGGCCCCGCCTACCTCGCGGGGTTCCGCTGGGGGCTCGAGCGCGGCACCGAGGTGCTCGTGGAGATGGACGCCGACGCCTCCCACCGTCCCGAGCAGCTCCCGCGCCTCCTCGACGCGGTCGAAGGCGGGGCGGACCTCGCGATCGGCTCGCGGTGGGTGCCGGGCGGACGCGTCCACGACTGGCCGCTGCGCCGCCTGCTGCTCTCGCGCGCCGCGAACGTCTACGCCCGCCTCGCCCTGGGGCTGCGGGTGCACGACGCCACCGCGGGATTCCGCGCGTATCGCGCCCCGCTCGCGCGGGTGCTCGTCGACGCCGGGCCGGCGTCCCAGGGCTACTGCTTCCAGGTCGACATGACGCGGCGCTCCGCCGCGCGCGGGGCCGTCGTCCGCGAGGTCCCGATCGACTTCGACGAGCGCACCGAGGGCGCGAGCAAGATGAGCTCGGCGATCGTGCGCGAGGCGCTCGTGCGGGTCACGTGGTGGGGAGTGCAGCGACGCTCCCAGCAGCTCCTCACCCTGCTCCGATACCCTGGTCGCCACACATCACGTGAGAGTTCGCTCCCGTCCGGCAGGTGATCCCATGAGCTCCACCTTCTCGTCTCCCAGCAGTTCCTCGTCCAGCGGCCGCTCGTCCAGCGGCTCGTCGTCCGCCGGCTCGTCGACCGGCGCATCGCAGGGCCGTCCGCCGTCGGGCCGGCGCTCCCGGCTCGCCCCGCTGCTACCCTACGCGGCGCTCGCGCTGGGCATCGTGGAGATCGCGCTGCTGATCCTCATCGGCGTGAGGTCCTCGCTGTGGTGGTCGCTGCTCATCATCGTCGTCGGCTGGATCGTGGGCGTCGCCCTGCTGATCGCGGCGGGCCAGCAGTCCTTCTCCCGCGCGCGCTCGCTGTGGCGGGCCCTGCGCGGCACGGGGGACGTGCAGAAGCACCTCAGCCGCCCGGCGTTCACGGTGCTGGCCGCCGCCTGCTTCTTCTTCCCGGGCATTCTCACGGACATCGTCGGGATCATCCTGCTGCTGACGCCCGTCCAGCGCCGCACGGTCGAGGGACTGGGCCTCTCCGGCGGCGGCGACGCCGCGCATCGCGTCCTCTTCCGGCGCAGCTCGGGAGGGGTGATCGACGGCGAGATCGTGGTGACGCCCCAGAAGCCCTCCGGCGGCCGCTCGTCCGGCGAGTCACCGGACGGCCCGCCGCTGATCACCCAGGACTGAGGCGCCGCAGCGCCGCACCGCATGAGAAGGGCCCCGCAGCCGTCGTCGACGGTCGCGGGGCCCTTCCCATGCGGCGTGTCGGTGCGGTCGCAGCCGCCGGGCGCGAAGGCCCGTGGGTCAGAGGTTCCGGCGCTGATGCAGCTTGCCGGCGTGCAGGAGATCGAGGCGCTGGTCGAGGAGCACCTGCAGGTCCTCCTCGCTGCGGCGCTCGAGGAGCATGTCCCAGTGGGTGCGCTGGGGCTTGCCCGGCTTCTCCTCGGGCTTCTCGTGGTCGCGCAGGACGGCGGTGTTGCCGCAGCGGCACTCCCAGATCGCCGGGACGTCGGCCTCGACGGAGAAGGGGAGGATGATCGTGTGGCCATTGGGGCAGTCGTAGACGGCCTCCTGGCGCGGGGCGGCGAGGACGTTCTCGTCGGTCTCCATGCTGAAGGATCCGAGGCGGGTTCCTCGCAGGCTGCGGCTGTTCATCCGATGGTGCCTTCCTGACGGTTCCGGGGGCGGCGGTCGCGCGCGCACTGCGGCGCGACAGTGACCAGAACGTCCCGTGCGCACGGAACATTCCCGAGCCGCGGCGTGGGTCACATCACGTCGCCGGCCGGCGGCTCCGTCCCGTCGAGCAGGGCGCTCAGGCGATCGACGCGATTGGTGATGATGCCGTCGACGCCGATCGCGAGCAGCTCCCGCATCCGGGCGGTCCCGTCGATCGTCCACACCTGCACCTCGCAGCCGGCGCGGTGGGCGGCGGCGACGTTCGCGGGGGTGACGATGCGCAGCACCGACTGGGAGACGGGCACCTGCAGGGCGCCATAGGGGCGCAGCAGGGCACGCAGCGCGGGATCGGGCAGCTCGAGCGCCCGGGCGAGGACGAAGCCCGCGATCACCTCGCGCGACGGGCTGCGCACGGGAGTCACCCCGGTCGCGCTCCGCACCGCGCGCACGGCGTGCGAGGCGACGGAGCCGCGGAAGCTCGTCACGCACACGCGTCCCGCGGCGCCGGTGCGGGCGATCGCCTCGACCGCGGGGCCGACGGCCGCCTCGTCCTTGACGTCGATGTTCACCGGGACGTCCGGGAAGCTCCCGAGCACGTCCTCGAGGCGGGCGAGCGGCTCCTCCCCGGCCACCCGGATGCCCTCGAGGTCGCTCTCGTGCAGGGCATCGATGCTCCGGGGGTCGCCCGCGATGCGCGTGAGGTCGGGGTCGTGCACGGCGAGGGCGAGCCCGTCGGCCGTGGCCCGGGTGTCGGTCTCGAGCATGTCGGCGCCGGCGTCGAGCGCGTCGGAGAACGCGCGCAGGGTGTTCTCCGCGCCGTCGAGCGCGAGCCCGCGGTGGGCGATCCGCCGCGGCCACGGCCCCGGCAGGAACCGTCCGTGCTCAGCGGCGTCCGTGGTCCAGGAGCTCATCCTCTTCCTCCTCGTCCTGCGTGCGCGGGCGCGCCCTGCGCAGCTCGGCGGAGGCGGCGCGCGGGGCGACGGGCGCTGCCTCCCGTGATGTCTCCGTCCGATCGCTCCGGGCAGCGTCCGTCACGTCGTCGTCGGCCTCCCCGCCGTCCTCGTCGAGGATCTGGCGGCGCGTGCGCACCACGAGTGCGATGGGGAAGAAGGCCGCGAACAGCCACCACTGCACGGCGTAGGACAGATGCGGGCCGAGGCTCGTATCGGGCTCCTCGAGGACGTGCGGCATCGGGCTGACCGACGGGTCCTCCGAGACCAGCTCGCCGAAGGCCCCCGTGTAGACGCTGCCGCCGAGATCGGGGAGCTCGGGAGCGATCGCGCTGGGGGTGACGGTCTGGACCTGGCCCGGGGGATTCCGCCGGTTCGCCAGGGTCGGCTCGACCACGCGCATGCGCACCACGATGGTGGTGCGGCCCTCGGGCACGGGGGGTTGGCTCGCGGGCGTGGATGAGGTCTCGGCCCCGTCCACCCATCCGCGCACGACGAGCAGCGTGCCCTGGTCGGTGGTGAAGGGGACGAGCTGCCAGAAGCCCACGGAGTCCGAGAGCGGGCGGTTGCGCACCCACAGCAGGCAGTCGGGCTCGGTGCAGTACGTGCCGGTCAGCTCGACCTGCTTCCAGCGGTCGGAAGAGGCCAGCGGCGTGCCGGGGGAGGGGAGGACCTGGTCCAGTCCCACGGGCGAGGCGCTGTAGTTGGTCTCGATGACATCGGCGTTCTCGCGCTTGCCCTCGAAGCGGTGCCACTGCCAGAAGCCGAGGCCGATGCAGACGGCGGCGGCGAGGACGACGCCGAGCACAGCGCCCAGGGCGTCGCGGGTGCAGAGGCGATGCAGGATCTTCAGGGCCATTCTCATGCGGCGGTCGTGACCTCGGCGAGGGACGTCGGGGCCGTGGGGGCGGCCGGCGCGGCGGACAGGGACGACGCAGGCAGGGACGTCGCGGGCAGGGAATCGGTCGCGTACTGCATGAGCTGCACGAAGAGCACCGCGGTGCCCGCGGCGATCAGCAGTCCGACCACGGTCGCCACGATCGTCATCCCCAGGCGCAGGCGGGGCCGTGCGCGGCGCTCGGCCGGCTCCGGGAAGCCGTAGTCCTCGTGCTCGAGCTGGTTCTCCGACCAGATCCCGGGGTTCATGACGGTCACGGGGTAGCTGGGGATGCGGCGACGCACGCGGGCGCCGCTCGCGGGGACGTCCTCGGACAGGAGCAGAGGGCCGTCCTCGGCGCCACCGGCCCGCGTCCGGTCCATCCAGACCCGCCAGCCGGCGGGGACCCGGCCCCAGCGGGGGTCGGGGCGCCACCCCTCCGGCGGGAGCCAGCCGTCCTCGGGCGGCTCCGGCCAGTGGGGTGGCGGATTGAAGGACGAGGTCACTTCTTGATGTCCCAGCTGTAGGTGTCGCTTCCGGAGTCCATGACGAGCTTGTTGCCGCCCGCGCGCTTCACCGCGAAGAGCATCGTCATGGAGTACTCGTCCCCTTCGGAGAACTCGTACGGGCTGTTGCCCTCGATCCCGGAGTTCTTGAGTGAGTAGGTGTTCGAGTCGGACTGGACCTTCCCGCCGTACGGGGTCTCCACGGAGTAGTCCCAGTTCGCCCAGTCCATGGTGCCCTCGGTGACCTCCAGATGTGTGGTCACCACGAGGTACGGGCCGTACTTCGCGTCATCGATCTCATACTTCGCGTCCAGGTCCTCGGCGTTCTTCCACTCCATGGACACCTGGACCTTGCCCTTGCCCTCGGGGCCGACGACGTCGATCTCCTTCGCCGACGGGTCGACGGTGGGCAGCACGGACGGGGTGACGGTGGGCTCGGCGTCCTCGCTCGCGGACTCGGACTGCGAGGGATCCTCGGAGGTCGCGTCCTGGCTGGTGGTCGCGCCGGCCGAGGGGCTCGGGTCGTCCGAGCCGCCGAGCGCGCGGACCGCGAAGATGCCGCCGAGCACGACCACGATCGCGAGCACGACCAGCACGATGCAGCCGATCCACCAGAAGCGCGCGATGACGCCCTTCTTCGCGGGCTCCGCGGCGCTCGGCACCGTGGACCACTGGGCCTGCGGATCGCTCGCGGGGCCCGGATCCGGCGATCCGTAGGCCCCGGCCGACGAGGGCCCGTAGGCCGACGACCCCTGGCCCTGAGCCCCGCCTCCCTGGTCGTACGCCGGCGCGGCCTGGGAGCCGTACCCCTGCTCGCCGTACCCCTGGGCCTCGTATCCCTGGGCCGCGTATCCCTGGCCCTGCTGACCCTGAGCGCCATTTCCCTGAGCGCCGTAGCCCTGCGAGCCATAGCCCTGAGCCTGCTGGTCCTGGGCACCGTAGCCCTGTGCGGGCGACGCCTGGCCGTACCCCTGCGGGTCCTGACCGTAGCCCTGCGCAGGAGATCCCTGGCCGTACCCCTGATCCGCCGGGTCCTGGGCGCCATAGGCCTGCGCCGCCGGGGAGCTCTGGCCGTCCTGGGCGGCCTCCCCGTACGCGGGGGCGGCCGGCGGCTGCTGGCCGTCCGCGGATCCCGGCTGCTCGGTGGCGGGGGCCTGAGTCCCGGGCGCAGAGGGCGCGGAGGGCCCTCCGGCGTCCGCCGGGGCCAGATCGGCCGCGTCGTTCTCGCGCTCGGCGCTCTCGTACGGCGCCGAGCTGGCGAGCGCTGCCGAGGTCTCCTCCTCGCTCGGACCCGTGTACACGGCGGTCTCGGGGGACGACGCGGCCTCGGGCTCCGTGCCCGCAGTCCTGTCGTCGCCCTGCTCCGGGGCAGCATCCTGCTCCGGCACGGCACCCTGCTCCGGATCCGCGCCCCGCTCCGACGAGAGGTCCGACGCGGACGAAGTGCCCGAGACCCGCGTCGCGTCGTCGTCGAGCGCGGACTGCTCCGGGGCGTCCTCACCGGTCGGGGTCTGCGGCGCATCGTCGGCGACCCAGAAGTTCCAGCCCTCGGGAGCCGGCCCCCAGGCGGGGTCGGGCTGCCATCCCGGCGGCGGCGTCCAGCCCTCCTCGTCGATCGGCCAGTTCGGCGGGGGGTTGAAGCGGTAAGCCATCAGGGAGGAACCTTCCGGAAGGGATGCTGTACGTCCTGCCGGGACCGCGTGTGGCGGATCCCCGTGCACTGGTCCCTACGTATGCTAGAGCACCGGCCGTCCTCGGCCGCCCCGCGCATCCGCAGAGCATCCCAGCACAGCAAGGAGCACCACGCATGTCCCTCGAGAGCACGGAACCCCGCAGCGTCCTCATCACCGGCGGGAACCGCGGCATCGGCCGCGCGATCGCCGAGGAGTTCGTGCGCCGCGGAGACCGCGTGGCGATCACCTCGCGCTCGGGCCAGGAGGGCCCCGAGGGCACGCTCACCGTTGCCGCGGACATCACCGACGGCGACTCGCTCGACACCGCCGTGAAGCAGGCCGAGGCCGAGCACGGCCCCATCGAGGTGCTCGTGGCGAACGCCGGCATGACCGACGACCAGCTGCTGCTGCGCATGAGCGACGAGTCCTTCGAGAAGGTCATCGACACGAACCTCACGGGCTCCTTCCGCACCGTGAAGCGGGTCATCAAGTCGATGATGCGCAGGAAGAAGGGCCGCATCGTCCTCATCAGCTCCGTGGTCGCCCAGCTCGGCTCGCCGGGACAGGTGAACTACGCGGCGTCCAAGGCCGGCCTGCTGGGCATCGCCCGCTCGATCACGCGCGAGCTCGGTTCGCGCGGGATCACGGCGAACGTCGTCGCCCCCGGGTACATCGCGACCGACATGACCGACGCGCTTCCCGAGGACCTGCAGAAGAACTACCTCTCGCAGATCCCCGCCGGGCGCTTCGCCGAGCCCGCCGAGGTCGCCCGCGTGACCGCCTTCCTCGCGAGCGACGACGCGTCCTACATCTCCGGCGCCGTCGTGCCTGTCGACGGCGGCCTGGGCATGGGACACTGAGTCCCGCAGCGACCGTGCGTCCGGCGCCCCTGCGACCCCTGCCACCGGACACCCCAGACAGAAGGCGTGACTCGACCCGATGCCCTCCGACCCCGACAGTCGCCTGCTCCTGCTCATGCGCCACGGCAAAGCGGACAGCGCGCAGGATCCGGATCACGAGCGGGAGCTGACAGACCGCGGCCGCACGCAGGCCCGGATGACCGGCGAGTACCTCGAGTCGCAGGGCGTGCGGCCCACGCGAGTGCTCGTCTCCGACGCGGTCCGCACGCGGGAGACCTGGGAGTGCGTGCTCGCCTCGATGCCCGGCTTCGACGGCACCGTGGACTTCCTCCCGGAGATCTACGAGGGCGGGCCCGCGGAGGTGCTGGACCTCGTCCGCGCCACCGACGACGCCGAGCACGTGGTGATGGTCATCGGCCACGAGCCGACCATGGCCTCGCTCACGCACGGCCTGGCCGCGGAGGACTCCGACCCAGGATCCGTCGCCCAGACGAGGATCGGCCTTCCGACCGGCGCGCTCTGCGTGCTCTCGGGCAGCGTCCCGCACTGGTCCGACCTGGGGGAGGAGTCCCTCACACTGCACACCGTCGTCCGCAGCTGAGGAGCCGGGAGCCGCACGGGGCCGTTCAGGCCCGCTCGAGGACCCTCTCGAGATGCGGCCACACGTCGAGCAGGCTCTCACCCTCCAGGTGCACGTCGGAGACCTCGACGAGAGCGGGCTTGCCCCGGAAGGCGATCCCGATGCCGGCGGCGCGCACCATGAGCGCGTCGTTCGCACCGTCGCCGACGGCGACCGTCCGCTCGATCGGGACGCCGTGGCGGGCCGCGAGCTCCTCGAGGGTGCGGCGCTTGGTCTGCGCGTCGACGATCGGCCCGCTCACGCCTCCGGTGAGGCGGCCGTCGCGGATCTCGAAGCGGTTCGCGAGCACGTGGTCGATCCCGGCCGAGGCGGCGAGCTCGTCGACCGCCTCGTGGAATCCACCGGAGACGAGCGCCGTCACCACGCCCGCCGCGCGGCAGCGCTCCACCAGCTCGAGCGCGCCGGGGGTGGGCACGAGCGCGGCGCGGACCTCGGCGAGCACGCTCACGGGAAGCCCGGCGAGAGTCGCGACGCGCGCGTGCAGGGACTGGGTGAAGTCCATCTCGCCGCGCATCGCGCGCGTGGTGACCTCCTCGACCTGCGCGCGGGTGCCGGCGTGCTCGGCCACGAGCTCGATGACCTCCTGGGTGAGGAAGGTCGAGTCGACGTCGCTGACCAGCAGCGCCCGCGCGGGCGGGAGCTGGTCAGAGCCCTGGTCAGCGGGGGCCGACGGGGTCGCGGGGTTCTCGGGGGACTCGTTCAACGCTCTCCTCGGTCTCGTCGGGCTCGGTCCCGTCGGCCGCTCCACGCGACCCCGGCCGGCGCTCGGCGCGGACCGTCAGGATCACGACGGGGTGATGACGACTCCCTTGCCGATCACGGTGAGACCGGACTCGGTGACGTGGAAGCCGCGGGCGCGGTCCTTCTCGGCGTCCAACCCGATCTGCGTGCGGGGCGGGATCACCACATTCTTGTCGATGATCGCCCGGTGGACCTGGCAGTGCCTGCCCACCGAGACGCCGTCCATGAGCACCGAGTCGGAGACGCTCGACCACGAGTGCAGGCGCACCCCGGGGGAGAGCACCGAGTTCGAGACCTGGGCGCCGGAGACGACCACCCCGGGCGAGACGATCGAGTCGACGGCCGAGCCCACGCGGCCCGGCCCGGCGTGCACGAACTTGGCCGGCGGCACGTTGCGCGTGCCCGCGAAGGTCGCCCACTTCTCGTTGTAGAGGTTGAAGACCGGGTGGATCGAGATGAGGTCCATGTGGGCCTCGTAGAAGGCGTCGAGCGTGCCGACGTCGCGCCAGTAGTCGCGGTCGCGGTCGGTCGAGCCGGGCACGTCGTTGCGGATGAAGTCGTAGACGCCCGCCTCGCCCTGGTCGACGAAGTAGGGGACGATGTCCCCGCCCATGTCATGGGCCGAATCGGGGTTCTCCGAGTCCTTGGTCACGGCCTCCACGAGCGCATCGGCCGTGAAGACGTAGTTGCCCATGGAGGCCAGGATCTGGCTGGGGTCGTCGGCGAGCCCGGCGGTCTCCTTCGGCTTCTCGACGAAGCGGGAGATGACCTCGGGCGAGGCCGGATCGGTCTCGATCACGCCGAACTGGTCCGACTCCTCGAGGGGCTGGCGGATCGCGGCGACGGTGCAGGCCTTCCCGGAGGCGATGTGGGCATCGACCATCTGCGAGAAGTCCATGCGGTACACGTGGTCCGCACCGACCACCACCACGTAGTCCGGCTTCTCCTCCTCGATGAGGTTCAGGGACTGGTAGATCGCGTCGGCGCTGCCGCGGTACCAGTGCTTGCCCATGCGCTGCTGGGCCGGCACCGGCGCCACGTAGTTCCCCAGCAGGGAGCTCATCCGCCAGGTCGAGGCGATGTGCTTGTCGAGCGAGTGCGACTTGTACTGGGTGAGCACGACGATGCGCAGGTACCCGGAGTTGACGATGTTGGACAGGGCGAAATCGATGAGCCGGTAGATGCCCCCGAACGGGACGGCCGGCTTCGCACGATCGAGGGTCAGCGGCATCAGCCGCTTGCCCTCGCCCCCGGCAAGAACGATGGCGAGCACGGTAGACATGAACCGAGCATAATGCCCATGTGGGGGCACTCACACACCGGACCGCCGATCGTCCCGTCGCCCCCGGTCGGGACGTCCCACGGACCACCGCGTCCCACCGACCGACCCGCCCCGCAGACCATCGCCCCGCAGACCAGGAGGAGCCCATGCGCGTCGACCTGTTGACCAAGGAGTACCCGCCGGAGATCTACGGGGGAGCGGGCGTGCACGTCGCCGAGCTCACCCGGGTGCTGCGCGAGCACGTCGAGGTCCAGGTGCGCTGCTTCGGCGCGCCGCGCGAGGAGGCGGACACCACCGCCTACGAGGCGCCCGCGGACCTCGAGGGCGCGAACTCGGCGCTGCGCACGATGGGCACGGACCTGCCGATGGCCTCGGACTGCGCGGGCACGGACCTCGTGCACTCCCACACCTGGTACGCGAACTTCGCGGGCCACCTCGCCTCCCTGCTCCACGGGGTGCCCCACGTGCTGAGCGCTCACTCGCTCGAGCCGCTGCGTCCGTGGAAGGCCGAGCAGCTGGGCGGCGGCTACGCGCTGAGCTCCTTCGTCGAGCGCACGGCCTACGAGGGGGCCGCCGGCATCATCGCGGTCTCCGCCGGCATGCGCGCGGACATCCTCCGCTCCTACCCCGGCGTCGATCCCGCGAAGGTCCACGTCGTGCACAACGGGATCGACATCGACACCTGGCAGCCGAATCCCTCGACGGACGCCCTGACCTCCCGGGGGATCGACCCCGAGGCGCCGACGATCGTGTTCGTGGGCCGGATCACCCGCCAGAAGGGTCTGCCGTACTTCCTGCGCGCGGTGCGCGAGCTGCCGCCGGAGGCCCAGGTCGTGCTGTGCGCGGGGGCTCCGGACACCCCGGAGATCGCCGCCGAGGTCGACTCCCTGGTCTCCGAGCTGCAGTCCACCCGCGAGGGCGTGCACCTGATCTCCGAGATGCTCCCGCGCGGTGAGCTCACCCAGATCCTCAGCCACGCGACGACCTTCGTGTGCCCGAGCATCTACGAGCCGCTGGGCATCGTGAACCTCGAGGCGATGGCCTGCGGGATCCCGGTGGTCGCGAGCGCGACGGGCGGCATCCCCGAGGTCGTGGTCGACGGGGAGACCGGGTACCTGGTGCCCCTCGAGCAGGTGCAGGACGGCACCGGCACGCCGCTCGACCCCGAGCGCTTCGTCGCCGACCTCGCGGCCACCCTCACCCGCATGATCAGTGACCCCGAGCGCGCCCGTGAGATGGGTGCGGCCTCGCGCCGCCGCGCGGCGGAGCACTTCTCCTGGACGGCGATCGCCGAGCGCACCCTCGAGGTCTACGAGACGGTGCTGCGGGAGCACGCGGCGCGGAGCTGATCCGCCGTCCCGGCCGTGCCCGTCGTCTCCGTGGGGCGGCGGCTCAGCCGAGCTCGTCGGCGATCACGAGGCCGACGGTCTCCGTGAGCGCCTCGCGCGCCCCGTCTCGCAGATCGCGCAGCACCTCGCGGCGCTCGGACTCCTCGCCGAGGCCGCGGGCGAGCACGGAACCGGTCTCGAGCTCCTGATCGGCCAGCAGCAGGGTGCGCGCGGCGAGCGTCAGCAGATGCTCGGCCGCGGGCCCGACGTGCCGCGGCAGGGGCACGGAGGTCCAGGTCGCCGGCAGCGCCTGCAGCGCGATCGCCTCCTCGGGCACCAGGTCGAGCTCGACCGTGCCCGAGGCCGCGCGCTGCAGGGACCGCAGGAACTGGTCGCGCGCGCCACCGGCGCTCGGCACCGGTGCCGGGGCGCCCCCGCGCGCGGGGATCCGCCGCCAGGAGACGAGGGTCCCGCGCGTGCCGTCCGGTCCGAGCGCATCGGTGAGCGGCACGAGCGTGTGGTCGGCCATCCCGGCCGCGCTCACCACGATCGCCTGCTCCGCCTCGAGGGCGGAGGCGACGGCCTCGGGCGGGCCGACGAGCCCCGCGATCCGCCCGGCCACCGGGAGCACGAGGTGGACCTGGGCGAGCGGCAGGCGGCGCAGAGACGTCATCCAGTCGAAGAGGTCCTCGCCGCCCCCGGTGGTCTGCCGGTGCCCGCTGCCCTGGGAGAGCACCGCGGCGTCGTCGGGGCCGATGTCCCCGCGCAGGTAGGCGGCGCTCCACAGCACGAGCGCCGCGGCGCGCGGCAGGGCGAGGGCGTCGGGATCGGGGCGCGCGCCGGTCTCGTCGTGCTCGGGCAGGGAGCTCATGACGCGGACTCCTCGACGGGCACGAACCGCGCGCCGGCTCCCGCCACGTCGACCGACTCGAGCCGGACGCGCAGAGAACCGCCGAGCTCGCCGTCGGCCTCGACCCAGGCCGTGACGGGCGGATCCAGCAGCTGCACCTCGACGCGGACCGGGGACGTCCCGCCGCCCTTCTTCTCGTCGTCCTTCTTCGCGTCGTCCGTCTTCTCGCCCCCGCGGCGGTCGATGATCGTCCCCTCGAAGGTCTCGCCGACGAGCCCGGCGAGCGCCGTGCGCTCGACGAGGTCCAGGGCGCGGCGCTCGAGGCTTCCCGCGACCGACCCCGTGGTCTGCATGATCTCGGGGAGCAGGGGGAGCGCCGCCGCGAGCGCGGGCGGCACCTCCTCGCCGCGCGCATGGTGCAGGCAGGTCAGCAGCACGAAGCGGTCGACGAGCCGGCGCAGGGGTGCGGTCGCGTGGGCATAGGGCGCGCCGAGCGCCGCCTGCTCGGTGTCCTCCGGGAGCTCGCCGGCGTGGGTGAAGGCCGCGTAGGCGGCGCCGCGGAACAGCGATGCGGCCTGGTTGAGCAGGGCGAGATGGCGGGGATCGTGCCAGTCGAGGGTGCGCAGGAAGGCGCCGTAGTCGAGGTCCTCGGACCAGGGCACCCCGAGCGCCGCGGCCTGCCGGCGGAAGCGCCCGACGTTCTCCTCGGGGGCGGGCGGCATCGTGCGCAGGATGCCCGCGCCCCCGCGGATCATGAGATCGGCCGCGGCCATGCCGGTCATCAGCGAGATCTGCGCGTTCGCGTCCTCGATGGGCAGGATGCTGCGCCAGGCGAGGCGCACGCGGTCCCCGTCGGCCTCGACGTCCTGCTCGGGGATGTTCAGGCTCGCGCCGCCGCGCTCGGCCTCCTTCCGGGTGCGCAGGGCGCCGATCTCCTGCAGCAGGAGCATCATCGGATGGCCGTCCCCGGCGTCGATCCCGTCCTGCACGGCGTCGTAGGCGAGCTTCTCGCGCGAGCGGACGACCGCCCGGCCCAGCGACGTCCCCGTGACCGTGCCGCTGCCGTCCAGGCGCAGGTCCCATACGAACGCGGGGGCCGCCTGGTCGGGCAGCAGCGAGGCGGCGCCCTCGGAGATCGTCGTCGGATGCAGAGGGATCCTGCGGTCGGGGAGGTAGACGGTCTCGCCGCGACGGCGGGCCTCGGCGTCGAGCACCGAGTCCAGGGCGACGAACAGGGGCACGTCGGCGATCGCGTACCGCACCCGATAGCCGTCCGCCGTGCGCTCGAGGTGCATGGCCTGGTCGAGATCGGTCGAGGACGCCGGGTCGAGCGTCACGAACGGGACGTCGGTCGCGTCCTCGTGGGCGTCGGCGCCCTCGCGCCAGGCGCCGGCTGCCGCCTCGGCGGCCGCGAGCACCTCGGCGGGGAACTCGACGCTCGGCGCGCCGTCGGCCGCGGCCTCGGCGAGCAGCGCGTCGATCGCGGCCGCGATCTCCGAGGCGGCGACGGAGCCCTTCGGGGCGCGCAGGGACACGGGACGGTGGGGCACGGCGGCCTCCTGTTTCGCAGGGCCGGGATCGGGCCCGGTCAGTCTACGAGCGCCCGCCCTCGTCGGCGACGACGTGCTGGGCGTCCTCCGGCTCGGTCTCGTCGGCCGAGATGAAGGGGATCCGACCCGAGAGCACCTCGGTGACGCGCTCGCGGTCGATCGTCCGGGTGAGCGTGCCGATCACGACGGTCGCGATCGCGTTGCCCGCGAAGTTCGTGATCGCGCGCGCCTCGGACATGAAGCGGTCGATGCCCACGATCACCGCGACGCCCGGCACCAGGTCCGCCCGGTGCGCCGCGAGGCCTCCCGCGAGCGTCGCGAGGCCCGCACCCGAGACGCCCGCGGCGCCCTTCGAGGCGATGATCATGAACACCAGCAGGCCTATCTGCTGGGGGATCGTCATCGGCATCTTCATGGCGTCGGCCACGAAGATCGACGCCATGGTCAGGTAGATCGCGGTGCCGTCGAGGTTGAAGGAGTAGCCGGTGGGCACCACGATGCCGACGGTCGACTTCTTCACGCCCATGTGCTCCATCTTCGCCATCAGCGTGGGCAGCGCGGACTCAGAGGAGCTCGTGGCGACGATGAGGATGAACTCCTGGACCAGGTACTTCAGCAGCAAGAACACGTTCACGCGCGCCACGGCGAACAGCACCAGGCCGAGGATGCCGACCACGAAGATGATGCACGTGATGTAGAAGCCGATCATGAGCTTCACGAGCTCCCACACGGCGCCCACGCCCGAGGAGCCCACCACGGCCGACATCGCACCGAACGCGCCGATCGGGGCGAGCCAGAGGATCATCATCAGCACGCGGAAGATGACCCGGCGCGCGATCTCGACGGCCTTGAGCGCGACCTCGGCGGTGCGTCCGCCCACGCCCTGGATGCCGAAGCCCACGAGCAGGGCCACGAGCAGCGCCTGCAGCACGGAGCCGTCGGTGAGGGAGCTCGCGAGGGTCTCGGGGATGATCGAGGCGACGAAGTCGGCGAGCCCGCCGGCCTCCTCGGCGTCCTTCACATACTTGCTGACGTCGCCGTCGGTGGGGATCGTGAGTCCCTGGCCCGGCTGCAGGATATTGCCCACGACCAGTCCGATCGCAAGGGCGAACGTGGACATGACGAGGAAGTAGACGAGGGCGAGGACGCCGATGCGGCCGACCGTCGCCGCACTGCGCACCGAGCCGATCCCGAGCACGATCGTGCAGAAGATGATCGGCGCGATCATCATCTTGATGAGGGAGACGAAGAGGTCGCCGAGGATCTTGAACGAGGCGGCCGTGTCCGGCGCGATGAGGCCGAAGGCGATGCCCGCGAGCACCGCGACGATCACGGCGATGTAGAGGAAGTGCGGGCTGACCCGTCGGCGCTTCGGCGTCGACGACTCCTGGCGGGGCATCGGGGCCGACGGGTCGGCGGCCGGGTCGGGATGTGCCATGGTGGCGCTCCTTCGCGTCGAGGGGAGAGGGGTCGAGGGGATCGGCGCCGCGCACGGCGTCCGCGACCCCGGGCACCCTACCGTCCCCCTCGCCGGGGCGAGCGGCTTCCCCGGAGATCGGGAAGGCGATCGGGCCGACGGCAGGGTCGGGTCGCTGCACGGGAGACGGTGCCGGAGCCGATAGGCTCTGAGCCATGTCCGAGGCTGCTGCACTCACCGATGTCGTCGTCCGCCGTGGCGGGAGGAACCTGCTGGACGGGCTCACCGTCAGCATCGGGGAGGGCGAGCGCTGGGTGGTGCTGGGCCCCAACGGTGCCGGCAAGTCGACGATGATCCGCCTGCTCGCCTCCCGCATGCACCCCACGTCCGGCACGGTCGAGCTGCTCGCCGAGCGCCTGGGCCGGATCGACGTCTTCGAGCTGCGCCCCCTCATCGGCCTCGCGAGCCAGGAGCTCGCCGACACCGTCCCCGGGCACGAGAAGGTGCTCGACGTGGTGGTGACCGCCGGCTACGGGGTCGTCGGCCGCTGGCGCGAGGAGTACGAGGACCTCGACCTCGACCGCGCGCGCACCCTGCTCGACGCCTTCGGCGTCCTGGATCTCGAGGGCCGCGCCTTCGGCACCCTCTCCACCGGGGAGCGCAAGCGCGTGCTCTCCGCGCGCGCCCTCATGACCGACCCCGAGCTGCTGCTCCTGGACGAGCCCGCCTCGGGGCTGGACCTGGGCGGCCGCGAGGAGCTCGTGCGGAACCTCGCGCGCCTCGCGAAGGATCCTGCGACGCCGGTGACCGTGCTGGTCACCCACCACGTCGAGGAGATCCCGCCGGGGTACACGCACGCCCTGCTGCTGCGCGACGGGAAGGCCGTCGCCGCCGGGCCGATCGACGAGACCCTCACCTCGCAGAACCTCACGCGCACCTTCGGGCTGCCGCTGGTGGTCGAGCGCCACGGCGAGCGCTTCAGCGCCCGTTCCGTGCAGCTGGACTGAGATGGGAGCACCGGCACCGGAGGGCCCCGGGACCATCGAGGCCCCCGGCCCGCAGATCGTCCCGATCACGACGCTCGAGGACCCGCGGCTCGACGACTACCTGCGCATGACCGACGTGCGGCTGCGCGCGAGCATGGAGGTCGAGCGCGGGCTGTTCATGGCGGAGAGCTTCCATGTGATCGAGCGGGCGATGGACGCCGGCTGCGTCCCGCGCTCCTTCCTCATGTCCTCCCGCTGGGTGGAGCAGTTCGCACCGCTGTTCACGCGCTTCCCCGAGGTGCCCGTGTTCGTGGGCGAGGAGTCCCTGCTCGAGTCGCTCACGGGATTCCATCTGCACCGGGGAGCGCTCGCGGCCATGCAGCGGCCCGTCCTGCCCTCCGCCGCCGACCTGCTGCGCACGGCGCGCACGGTCGCGGTGCTCGAGAACATCGTGGACCACACGAACGTGGGCGCCATGTTCCGCTCGGCCGCCGCGCTCGACGTCGACGCCGTGCTCGTCACCCCGCGCTGCGCTGACCCGCTGTACCGCCGCTCCCTCCGCGTCTCGATGGGCACCGTCTTCCAGGTGCCGTGGACGCGGCTCGGCGCCTGGCCGCACGCGCCGCATCCTCCGGGCGAGGACACCGCGCACGACGGCGTGGACCTGCTGCACGACGCCGGCTTCGACGTGCTCGCCCTGGCCCTCACCGAGCAGGCCACGGCGCTCGACGAGGTGGACCTGGGGGCCGGCCGCAAGGTCGCGCTGGTCCTCGGCGCCGAGGGCCACGGCCTCGAGCCGTCCACCCTGAAGGCGGTCGACGAGCACGTGGTCATCCCCATGAGCGGCGCGGTCGACTCCCTCAACGTCGCCGCCGCGAGCGCCGTGGTGTTCTGGCAGCGACGGGCGGCGGTGCGGGCAGGCTGAGTCCGTCCGGTCGGCACCCGCTTCTCAGATCCCGCGGCGCGCGAGCAGGCTGAAGCTGTTGGGGAGGCGACCGTCCCAGGCCGCCGCGGGCTCCGCGTCGTCGGGCCGCCAGAACGGCTCGGGATGCTCCTCGAGCTGCTCGAGGACGAAGCCCGCCCGCACGATCGCCATCACGGTCCCGGCGAGCGTGCGCTGGTGCTCGGTGGCCCCGCGAGCGGGGAAGGTGTCGTTGACGTGGCGGGACGCGAAGTAGCCGCGGTCCGCCCGCACGCGAGGCTCGTCGGCGTCCCACGTCCACAGCGGCACGAGCGGGTGCGCCTCGTGGACGAACAGGCGACCGCCGGGCCGCAGCAGCCGGTGCATCTCCGCCGCCCAGGCGTCGAGGTCCTCGTTCCAGATCAGTGCTCCCTTGCCCGTGTAGACGAGGTCGGCGGATGCCGGATCGAGGCCCGTGTCCGGGAGCTCCGCCACAATGTATTGCGCAGCGGCGCCCAACTCGTCGGCACGGCGCTGCGCCGCCGCCACCGCGGTCGGCGAGTAGTCCACGCCCAGCACCGAGGCGGCCCCGAGTCGCAGCAGCGCGTGATCGTCGATGCCGTGCCCGCTCTGCGGGTGGATCACCTCGGCGCGCTCGACGAGTCCTGCGAGCAGACGCTCCTCACACGGAAGCAGGCGTGCGGTGCGCGCCTCGGCGAGCAGGCTCCCGTACTCGCGCACGTGCTTGCGGGAGGCGGCGTCCCAGGCGCGCCGGGTCTCCTCGTAGGTGCCCGTGAGGTCGTGGGTGCCCGCGGGTTCGCTCGTGTCCATGGAGCGAGGCAAGCACTCGTCGAGCGCGCTGTCCAGGCGTTTCGACGACGGTCGGGTGAGCTGCCGGTTCAGAACAGCGGCCGCGCCGCGGCGCGCTGGGGGATCACGACGCCGTGCAGCCCGAGCGCCTCCTGCGCGCGCTCGGGTCCGTCGCACACACGAGCGCCGGGGGAGTAGGCGGCGCGCTCGAGGGCGAGGAAGTCTCGCGTCTCTCCTCCGGTCCCCATCCTGAGAGGTCCGCCCGTCGCGACGTCGTCGCGCTCCTCCCGGGCGAGGAACGGGGGCAGCACGTCCGGATGCGGATGCTGCTCCCCGGGCGCGGCGCCGGGACGGCGGTCGGGGAGGATCCTGTGCTGGACGAGGTCGAAGGCGTTGATGTCGAGCGATGCGGCGAGCTCCGCGAGGTCGTCCCGGGCGATCTCGGCGCCCAGTCCGGTGAGGTTCGCATGGAATGCCTGACCTGCGGCGCACGCCTCGACGTCGGTGTACTTCCAGATGGGGATGCCCTGCGCGCCGTCCTCGCCGTCGACGTCCGGGTCCTCGTCGCCCTCGTCGAGGGGATATCGCCGCAGCGCCTCCTGCACGAAGGCGGCGATCCGCGGCACCGGCGGCACCGCCGTGCCCGTCTCGCCCCAGGCATGATCCGCGGCGAAGATGTGCTGGTTGAGGGCGGCGCAGGCGTCGATGGGATCAGAGGGTGTCGGTCCGAGCCAGAATCCGAGTCGATAGAGCATGCGGCAAGCATGGCCCCGCGCTCCCTGCGCCCTCTTCGATCATCCACACCGCCGTTCCTCCACAAGGATCAGCGCTGGTCAGAGCGATTCCGGTCAGGGAGCGATTCCGGTCAGAAGGCGATCTGCAGCTTCACGTCCGTCGGCCGACCCTCGAGGAAGCGCTCGAAGGCCTTCTCCGAGTCCTCGAACGCGAACGTCTCGGTGACGAAGCGGCCCAGGTCCACGGCATCGCTCGCGGCGAGATCGATGGCCTTCTGATGGATGTTGGCGTAGCGGAAGATCGTCTCGATGGAGATCCCGCGGCTCTGCGCCGTGGCGACGTCGAAGGCCACGGGCTCGACGGGCATGCCGACGAGCACCACGCGTCCGCCCGGCGCGGGGACCGTCCACAGCCCCTTGTACGCGGGAGCGGCGCCCGAGGCCTCGATCACGACCTGCGGGCCCCATCCCGAGGTCTCCGCGCGCACCCGCTCGCCGAGGTCTTCCTGGGTGGCGTCGACCGGGATGATGCCCGTGAGTCCGTCGAGCAGTCCGAGCTTCGCGCTCTGCACGTCGCTGATGTACACCCGGCTCGCCCCGCCGGCGCGCGCGGCCAGTGCGGTCATGATGCCGATCGTCCCGCTGCCGATCACGGCGACGACGTCCCCGGGGCTGATCTGCGCCTTCGTCGCGGCGAACATGCCGACGGCGAAGGGCTCGATGAGCGCGCCCTCGGCGAAGCTCAGGGCGTCGGGCAGGCGGTAGGTGAAGGCGGCGGGGTGGACGACCTCCTCGGCGAGGCAGCCGTCGATCGGCGGGGTCGCCCAGAAGCGCACGGCCGGGTCGACGTTGTAGCGGCCCTCGAGGGTCGCCCGCGAGGCGGGATCGGGGACGCCCGGCTCCATCGCGACGCGATCGCCGACGGACAGGCCGGTGACGCCCTCGCCGATCTCGACCACGGTGCCCGCGCCCTCGTGCCCGAGGATCATCGGCGCCTCGACGACGAAGGGACCGATGCGGCCTTCGGTCCAGTAGTGGACGTCGGAGGCGCAGATCCCGACCGTGTGCATCGCGATCCGGACCTCCCCGGGCCCCGGGGCGCCGGGGGAGGGGACGTCCTCGATCCCCATCCGGCCCTTCTCCTGCAGCACCAGTGCACGCATGTCTCGCTCCTCCTCGGAATGGCTCAAGCCAGGTTACGGGGCGGGCGGGCACGGGGACAGGGAGGTTCGCGCGATGGATCCGGGCGCTGCGGGAACGCGTTCGTGCGCGGGCTGCTCACGCACTGCGTGTGCCGGGCCGCCGCTCCTCGTCACGGATCCCCGCGGCGCGTCGGCGGTCGCGCTCCCAGCGCAGGTCCTCGATCCGGTGGATCGGCGGGAGCAGGGCCGGTTCCCCGTCGGACGCATCGTCCGCGGGTGTGGTCTTGGCTGTCGCGGGCTTGGCCGATGGTGGCGTGCCCGAAGGGGTCATGCCGGATGGAGCGGCCTCGACGGGCGGGCCGCCCGGCGGGAGCCCTGCCAGGGGGCTCGGGGACACGGTCGCGGTGCGTCCGAGCTTCGATCTCCAGTGCACGCGGTGCGGCTCCGTCTCCTCACCGATCCGCTCGGCCGTCCCGAGGAGCTCCTTGGTGCTGTTGCAGTGGGCGCACAGACCCTGTCCGTCGTCGGCGCTGGTCGCGCCGCCCTGCGCGTGGGGCTGGATGTGGTCGATCTGGCGGATCGAGGATGCGCAGTAGGGCCCCGCGCAGCGGAAGTCCCGGAGCCGGACGAGGTACCCGAGCCTGGCGGGGAACGCGCGGGCGCGCGATTCCATGGCGATCAGCTCGCCGGAAGCGGGATGGGTGAACAGACGCCGGAGCGTCAGCCGGGACTCCTCGTCGAGGGGCCCCGCCGCGGTGGTCTCCGCGGGCTCCTGCGGCGGGAGCAGGTCGTCGTCGGTGAGCGTCCGGCCCTCTTCGGGCATCGCGCCGGCCGTGACGGGCACGTCCTGCACGGGGTCGTTCTCTGCGGGAGCGTTGTCTGCGGGAGCGTCGTGCGCGGCCTCGTGCTCGGGGTGGGGGAGTCGCTGGACGATCTCGTCGCGCACGGCCCGCGGCGGCACCACTCCGTAGCCCTCGATCATCGCCGGGTCGCCGTGGACCGGTGCGATCAGAGTGCGCTCCGTGATGACGACGCCGACCTCCAGGTGCACGGGGTCCATCTGCTCATCGCGCCCCAGCAGGGTGTCGGAGAAGAGGTCCGCCATGATCTGCGCGTGCGCGCGTGCATCCCCTTGAGCCGTGAGCGATTGCGCCTCGATGGTCAGCTTGCGCTGGATCGCCGCGCAGTCGAGCGCGGAGAGGTGCGCGTGGACGTGCCCCATGCCGTGCGCCCCCGGCGTGACACTCACGCCGCGCTGCATGCGCGCCCGCACATGTCGTCCGTCCTCGCCGCGGGGATCGAGGTGTTGGGCGAGGGCCGAGACCTCCCGGCCCCACTGAGCGGGCGAGGCGCCGTCGAGATCAGGCTCGCGCGAGGCGATGATCCGATCGACCTCTCGCCGCTGCTCCGGCTGGAGCGGACCGCTGCTGCGCCCGATCGCATGGGCGGCATCGAGTCCGATGCGCCCGTCGGCCAGGGCCTCGAACATGCGCGGCATGTCCCGCATGAGCCGCTTGCCGGAGTGCAGCCGCGCCGAGGCGATGGCGGGGGAGACCCGGGAGGCCATCCGGATCTCGCCGGCGACGCGGCGTCCGTGATCGCGCTCGGGGACGCCCTGCGCCGAGTCCTCCTCGCGCAGATGCTCGTCGAGGGCTGTGGTCACCCGGATCTCGAGCGCGCCGAGGGCCGAGCGCAGCTGCTCGAAGGCGGCGAGGGTGTCGGAGAGCTCGAAGGCGGTGAGATCGGCGTCCGCGGCGCCGAAGGGGCCGCCCGGATCCTTCGCGAGGTCTCCCAGCGCGTGGGCGATGTCGAGGACCTCCAGCCCGTTCCCGGGTGCCGCATCGACCGCGACCATCTCGCACACGCGCTCCGTTCCTGCGGGCGCATCGCGCAGCACGAGCTGACGTGCGCGACCAGGGATGCGGCGGGGGTCGTCCCCACCGTCCCTCATCGGCATGCACCGCATCGTGCCCGAAATGTCCATACCTCTATGCAACACCATCGCTCGCCCGAGCACCAGTGCTCGAACGCACGTTCTAGTGTGATATGCATCACTGGATAGGAAGATCGCTCCAGCTCAGATGTCGGTCCGGTGATCAAGACTCCTCGGCGACCCCGCAGTGCGAGGTCCGCACGACCGTCGGGCCCGCCCCGATGCATCGGGGCGGGCGTAGAATTCGAACGCGTGTTCGATCCCGGGTGACGGCCGAACAGGAGGAGGTGGAGCATGAGCACGCATCTGCAGATGCACGAGGCGCCGACGCAGGGGAAGGCATCGGCGCCGCACGAGGAGAGGACGCCGCCGCGGACGGCGGGACGAGGCACTCAGGAGGAGCGGCTCGCCCGCGCTCGCGCCGCGCTCGGCGCCGCCGAGCGCACCACCGCGCGCCATGGCGGGAGAATCGACCGCACCGCGTTCTCCGCCGTCAGGACAACGGGTCCCGGCGAGCCCGCGCGGCTCGGCGGACCGACCAGTCCCGACGCTCCGGTCGGCCTCGGCGGGCCGACGGGGATCGTCGGCTCCGCCGGCCCCGGGGGACCGTCCCGTCGGACACCTGCGCCCGATGCGGGCGCGGGAACCGCGCGGGTCCGGGCAGCCGACGAGCACAGCCGTGTGCCCCTGCCCCCGCCGCTCGCCCCGCTCGCTCCCTACGGATCCCTGCGCGCGGGGAGCACGGTCGCGGTCGACGGCTCCTGCTCGGTCTCCCTGATGCTCGCGATGGCCGCCGCGGCGGCGGGGGAGGACGGCTGGTGCGCGCTCGCGGGCATGCCGGACCTCGGCCTGCGCGCCGCGCGCGACGCCGGGCTCGATCTCGAGCGCCTCGCGATCGCCCCGGCCACCGCCGTCGAGGAGATGCCGCAGCTGCCGCAGCTGCTGTCCGCGCTCGTGGACGGGGTCGGCGTGCTCGTGCTCGGCCCGCGACTGCGGTTGACGGCCTCCCTCTGGCGCAGCCTGACCGATCGCGCACGGGCGCACGACACCCTGGTCCTCGCCGCCGCCCCCGTCGCCCGCGCTGACCTGCACCTGCGCGCCGAGGCGGAGTCGTGGGAGGGGCTGGGACGGGGCACCGGCCGTCTGCGCCGGCGCACCCTGAGGGTGAGCGCCGCCGGACGCGGGATCCCCGAGGGCCGCGCCGTGGACGTGGTGCTGCCCGAGGTGCACGGCCTCCTCGCCGAGGTCGCCGTGCCCGACCAGGCCGCTCCCGCCCCGCTGCGCGTGATCCGGAGGGCGGGATGAGCGGGAACGAGCTCCTGCTGCCCGGGGTCATGCCCACGGGTGAGAAGGCTCAGGTCGACGAGAAGGAGCAGGTCGACGGGGAGGACCAGGCCGGCGGGGAGGATCACGCCGACGCCCCGCCCGCGACGCGCATCGCGGCCGTCGTCGTCCCCGCCTGGCCGCTCCTCGCCGCGCGCGAGAAGCTCGCCCGGGAGAAGGTCGCCAGGGCGGGGAGCGGGGCCGGGGCCGCGGCCGGGGCCCCGGCGGAGGAGGCGTCGGCTCCCGTCGTGGTCATGGACCGCCACCGGGTCTCCCATGCCGATGCCGCCGCCCTCGCGGTGGGCGTCGGGATCGGGATGCGCCGCCGCGCCGCGCAGGCCGCGTGTCCCGAGGCCGTCGTGGTCGAGGCCGACGTCGAGCACGAGAGCGCCCTGTTCGAGCTGGTCGCGGCCGCCGTGGACACCGTCGCCGCGGGTGTGGACGTGCTGCGCCCGGGGGTGCTGCTGATGTCCGCACGCGGACCCGCCCGCCACCGCGGCGGGGAGGATGCCCTCGCCGAGGCGATCGTCGACGCGGTCGCCGAGCTCACCGGCTGGGACGCCGTCGTCGGCATCGCCGACGGCCCCTTCGCCGCGCTCCTGGCCGCGCGCTCGGGCAGGATCGTGCGCCCCGGTCGCAGCCGGGACTACCTGGGCCCGCACGCGATCTCCGCCCTGCGCGACGCGCCCGTCGGCCCCGGATGGGGACACCGCGACCAGCCCGCGGCAGACGCCGACCGCACCCGCCGCGTGGACCTCGCCGAGGTCATCGACCTGCTCGAGCGCCTGGGCATCCGCACTCTCGGGGACTTCGCGGACCTTCCCGCGACCTCGGTCGCCGCACGTTTCGGGCCCGATGTCGCCCAGCTGCACCTGCTCGCGCGCGGGGGCGAGCCCACTCCGCCCCAGGCGCACCATCCCACGCAGCCCCTCGAGGTCGCGCGCACCCTGGACCCGCCGCTCGTGCGCGTGGACCAGGCGGCCTTCGCGGCCCGGCCGATGGCCGAGGAGCTGCACGGCATGCTCGTCGCGCGCGGACTGATCTGCACGCGTCTGCGGATCCTCGCGCTCACCGCCTCGGGCGAGGAGATGGAGCGCACCTGGCGCCACGACGGCGCCCTGTCCCCGGCCGACGTCGTGGACCGCATCCGCTGGCAGTGCGACGGCTGGATCACCCGGGCGCGGCTGCGCGGAGAGCAGACCGGGCAGATCACGCGGCTCGCCCTCCAGCCCGTGCAGCTGCTCCCCGCGGGCGAGGGCGCGCCGGCGCTGTGGGGGAGCGCGGGGGAGGCCGCGCAGCGGGCCGGCCGCGCCTTCGCCCGCGCCCAGGGCCTCGCGGGGGAGGAGGCGGTGCTCGTCCCCGTCGAGGTCGGGGGCCGTCTGCTCGCCGAGCAGGTGGCGCTGGTGCCCTGGCGCAGCGAGCGGCCGACGGCGCGGCCCGGGCCGTGGCCGGGGTCGTTGCCGCGCCCGCTGCCGTCGGTCGTGCTGCGCACCCCGCCGCTCGTGGTGCTGCGGGACGCGGAGGGCGCGGAGGTCGTGGTCACCGCCCGCGCCCTGCTGAGCGCCCCGCCCGCGGTCCTCGAGGTGCCGCGGGCGGGGAGCGCGGGGGCCGACGGGATCGAGGCGCTCGTGAGCCACGGCGTCGCCGCGGGCAGGGCCCACCGCGTGCTCGCCCACGGGGCGCCCACGGTCCTCGACGAGCGCTGGTGGCGGCCCGACGGTCGACGCGCCGCCCGCCTCGCCGTCGTCATCGAGCCCGGGCGCGCCCTCGTGTTGCTCAGCCGCGAGGGCGCCTGGACCGTGGAGGGGATCCATGACTAGGGGATCCATGACGAGGAGATCCATGACGAGGGGATCGATGGCGGAGGAGTCCCGATGAGCCGCTGGTTCCTGGGGCCGCCCTCCTGGAACGACCTCGAGGCGCTGCTCTCGGACCGCCCCGTGCCGTCCGAGCGCGCGCTTCCGCCGCAGCATGCGCCGGCGGGGGAGCCGGGGGAGGGGGAGCCCGGCCCATCGGCCCCCTCGACCGATGGCGGCCCCCGCACCGACATCGCCTATGCCGAGCTGCACGCGCACTCGCACTTCAGCTTCCTCGACGGCGCCTCGAGCCCCGAGGACATGGTCGCCGAGGCCGCGCGGCTCGGGCTGCGCGCGCTCGCCCTCGTCGACCACGACGGGCTGCCCGGCGCGGTCCGCTTCTCGCGCGCCGCGCGCGAGGCGGGGCTCGCGACCGTGCTCGGCGCCGAGCTGACCCTGGGCAGCGAGCCCGGCAGCGAGCGCGCGAGCAGCACCCCCGTGCTCTCGCCCGAGCGCACCGGCGTCCCCGACCCCGAGGGCGAGCACCTGCTGGTCCTGGTGCGCGACGAGCAGGGGTACCGCGCGCTGTCGGCCGCGATCGCGCGCGCCCACCTCGACAGCAGGAAGAAGGCCACGCCCCGCTACCGCCTCGCCGAGCTCTCCCGGATCGCCCGCGAGGGGCACTGGCTCGTGCTCACCGGCTGCCGCAAGGGGGCGGTGCTGCGGGCGGTGCGCCCGCTCGTGGCCGACGGAGATCGCGAGGGCGCGGCCTGCGCGGCGCAGTGCGAGATCGCCCGGCTGCT
Source organism: Brachybacterium halotolerans (assembly GCF_016623465.1). Taxonomy (GTDB): domain Bacteria; phylum Actinomycetota; class Actinomycetes; order Actinomycetales; family Dermabacteraceae; genus Brachybacterium; species Brachybacterium halotolerans. The sequence continues at coordinate 267,772 of NZ_JAEDAJ010000001.1, read as the reverse complement.
CGAGCTGTACGGGCACGGGAACGTCGCCGTCGAGCTCATGGTCGGCGGGGACGAGCTCGACGACGAGATCCACGACGCCCTCGCCCAGGGGGCGCGCCTCGTGCGCGAGGAGACCGGTCTGGACGAGCTCACCCTGCCGCTCGTGGCGACCACGAACGCGCACTGCGCCCGCCCTGCGGACACGCGCCTCGTGGACGTCCACGCCGCCCTGCGCGCGGGCACGTCCCTCGCCGAGGCTGATGCGCACCTCCCCTCGCGGCCCGGTCACCTGCGCAGCGGCGAGGAGATGGCGCAGCTGCTCCCGCGCCATCCCGGTGCGGTCGCGGCCGCTGCGCGGATGGCCGAGGAGTGCGCGCTGGACCTGCAGCTGCTCGCTCCCGACCTGCCTCCCTTCCCCGTGCCCGCGGGGCACACCGAGGACAGCTGGCTGCGCGAGCTCGTGGAGCAGGGCGGGCGCGAGCGCTACGGCCCGCGGCCCGGGTCGGGCGGGACGGACAGGACGGGCAGGACGGGCGGGACGGGCAGGACGGGCAGGGCCGACGCGGCCGACGCGCCGGCCGAGGAGGAGCGGGTCCCCGGGGCGTGGGCGCAGATCGACCGGGAGCTGCAGATCATCTCCGGCCTGCACTTCCCCGGATACTTCCTCATCGTCCACGAGATCGTCGCCTTCTGCGAGAAGGAGGAGATCCTGTGCCAGGGCCGGGGGTCGGCCGCCAACAGCGCCGTCTGCTACGCGCTCGGGATCACGGCCGTCGAGCCCGTCGGCCATCATCTGCTCTTCGAGCGCTTCCTCGCGCCCGAGCGGGACGGGCCGCCGGACATCGACCTCGACATCGCCTCCGACCGCCGCGAGGAGGTCATCCAGCACGTCTACGATCGCCACGGCCGCGAGTGCGCCGCGCAGGTCGCCAACGTCATCAGCTATCGGGCGAAGCTCGCGGTGCGCGATGCGGCCCGCGCGCTGGGCTACGACGTCGGCACGCAGGACGCGTGGTCCAAGCGGATCGAGCGCTCCTTCCGCTCCCTCGCGGATGCCGACATCCCCGCCGACGTCGTCGAGCTCGCCCACCGTCTGCGCGACGCCCCGCGCCACCTGGGCATCCACTCCGGCGGCATGGTGCTCGCCGACCGCCCGGTGATCGAGATCTGCCCCGTGCAGTGGGCGGCGATGGAGGACCGCAGCGTGCTGCAGTGGGACAAGGACGACTGCGCCGACGCGGGCCTGGTGAAGTTCGACCTGCTGGGCCTCGGGATGCTCACCGCGATCGACCACTGCCTGCGCCTCGTGGCCGAGCACCACGGGGAGCACCACGGCCTGCGCACCCTCCCGCAGGAGGACCCGGCGGTCTACGACATGCTGTGCGCGGGCGACAGCGTGGGCGTCTTCCAGGTCGAGTCGCGCGCGCAGATCGCGACCCTGCCGCGGCTGCGTCCCGAGTGCTTCTACGACCTCGTCGTCGAGGTCGCCCTGATCCGTCCCGGCCCCATCCAGGGCGGCTCCGTGCACCCCTACATCCGCCGTCGGACGGGGGAGGAGGAGACCACCTACCTGCATCCGCTGCTCGAGAAGTCCCTGGGCCGCACCTACGGGGTGCCGCTGTTCCAGGAGCAGCTCATGCAGATGGCGGTCGACGTCGCCGACTTCACCCCGGCGCTCGCGGACCAGCTGCGCCGCGCCATGGGCTCCAAGCGGTCCACGGAGAAGATGCTCGCGCTCTCGGACCAGCTGTTCGCGGGCATGGCGCGCCACGGGATCACGGGGGAGGACGCCGAGGCGATCCAGCGCAAGCTGCTGGCCTTCGCGAACTACGGCTTCCCCGAGTCCCACGCCTACTCCTTCGCCTACATCGTGTACGCGAGCGCCTACCTCAAGTGCCACTACCCGGCCGCGTTCACCGCGGCGCTGCTGCGCTCCCAGCCGATGGGCTTCTACTCCCCGCAGTCCCTCGTGGCCGACGCCCGCCGCCACGGCGTCCTCACCCGCGGGGTCGACGTCACCGTCTCCGAGGTGCAGACCGGGCTCGAGACCGACACGGGAGGGACGGCGGACACGGGGGACACGGGAGGCGCAGGGGACGGGACGGGCCATCGCGCGTACACGCTGCCCGGCAACGAGGACGTCCTGGGCCCGGCCGCGCGGCACCGGGGCCCGGAGGGCTGGACGGACCCGGAGAAGGACGCCCTGCGCGCCGCGCGCCCGCAGGTCACGGGGGAGGCGGCGCGACGAGGACCGGTGATCCGGCTGGGGCTGACGCAGGTGCGCGGGATCGGGGAGGACAAGGCCGAGGAGATCGTGAGCGCCCGCGAGAAGGAGGGGCCCTTCGCCTCCATCAGCGACCTCGCGCGGCGGGTGCGCCTCAGCGCCCGTCAGCTCGAGGCGCTCGCGACCGCCGGGGCGCTCGACGCCCTCGCGCCCTCGCGCCGACAGGCCCTGTGGGCCGCGGGCGCTGCGGCGCAGGAGTCGCCCGACGTGCTGCCGCACCTGGCCATCGGGGCCGACGCGCCGATGCTGCCCGGGCTCAGCGACGCCGAGATCGCCGCCTCCGACTCCTGGGCCACGGGCATCACGCTCGCCGACCATCCGATGGTGCTCGTGCGCGAGGAGATGGAGGAGGCGGGCGTGCTCTCCATCCGCGGGGCGCGCGCGGCCGAGGACTCCACGCGCATCCGCGTGGGCGGGGTGATCACGCACCGCCAGCGGCCCGCGACGGCCAGCGGCATCACCTTCCTCAGCCTCGAGGACGAGACCGGGATCCTCAACGTGGTCTGCTCGAAGGGGTTCTGGTCACGACACCGGGCGGTGCTGCGCACCTCGCGCTCGGTGGTGGTCCGCGGGATCGTCGAGAACCTCACCGGGGCCGTGAACCTCGTGGCCGACGGGGTCGAGGTGCTCGGGCTCGCCGGCGCCGGGAGGTCCCGGGACTTCCACTGAGCGCGGAGGTCCCGGGACGGGCCGACTCAGGCGGCCGCGTGGGCGCCGCCGCGCGCGTGCTTCGGCGGTTTCGCGGGTTTCACCGTGCGCGCGTTCCGGGAGGCCACCAGGGTGACGAGCACCGAGACCGCGAACCAGGCGGCGATCGAGAGCAGCGTCGCGGTCGTCGAGGTGAGGGACCCTCCGAGCGAGGCGTGCACGAGGCCGCGGCTGACGATCGTGATCGGCATCAGCCCGCTCACCGACTGCAGCAGCTCCGGGGCCGTCTGCAGCGGCAGGATGCCCACGAGCACCACCACCTGGAGCACCATCAGCACGATCGAGAGGATCCTGCCGATCCGGTCCCCGAGCAGGGCGAGCAGCGCCTGGTGGAAGGCCGCGAACATCACCGCCCCCGCCAGGCACACGAGCCCCACCGCGAGCGGCGAGACCGGCGAGATCCCGATCGCCGTGATCACCGCGAGCACCGCGACGGTCTGCACGATGGCCAGCAGCAGGCCGGGCACGAGCGAGCGCAGCACGACCTTCCACATGGGCACCGCGCCGTCCAGCAGGCGCTTGGAGAGCGCGGGCATCAGCAGGAAGGTGCCGAAGGCGCCCAGCCACAGGGCGAGCGCCACCACGAACGGGAACGTCGCGGTGGCCGCGCCCGAGGCCTCGTTCGCCCGCGAGGAGAACGTCGAGATGGGCTGGGCGCCCATCGTCGACATCTTCTCGCGCTCGCCCTTGGTGTAGCTCGGGATCTGGTCGGCGCCCTTCGCGAGGCCGTCCGAGAGCTTCCCGGTGCCGTCGGAGAGCTGGTCAGCGCCGTCGGCGAGCTTGTCGTTGCCGTCGGCGAGCTTCTCGGTGCCGTCGGCCAGCCCGGAGGCGCCGTCGGCGAGGCCCTGGGTGCCGGTGACCAGCTGGTCGGTGCCGTCGGCGAGCTTCGAGGAGCCGTCCGCGAGGGTGTCCGCGCCGTCCGCGCTCGAGCGCGCGCCGTCGGCGAGGTCGGAGGCGCCGTCCGCGAGGGAGTGCGCGCCCTTCGCGCTCTTGCCGGTGCCGTCGGCGAGCTTCGTGGCGCCGTCGGAGAGGTCCGAGGCGCCCTCGGCGCTCGACGCCGTGCCGTCGGCGACCTTGGTCGCGCCGTCGGAGAGGTCGTCGACGCCGCCCGCGAAGCCGTGCAGGCCCTTGTCGAACTCCTGCAGCCCGTCGACGAGATCGGGCACCTGGGTGCTGAAGGTGTCCGCGCCCTCGGCGACCTGCTTCGCGCCCGCCGCCAGGCCCGGGTTCTTCGCGGTGCCGTCGCCCTCGAAGACCTGGGAGACGCCCGAGGTGTACTGGTCGATGCCGTCGGCGGCGCCCTGGGAGCCGGCGACGAGGCCCGGGTTCTTCTCCGTTCCGTCGCCTGCGAGGGCACCGTCGACCGCGTCTCCGTACCCGGCGACCGCCTCAGCGGCGGCCTTGCACTCATCGACGCGATCAGGGTCTCCGCACACCTCCTGCACGGTCGCCGTGGCCTTCTCCAGGCCTGGATCCTGAGCGCTGCCGTCTCCCTTCAGCCCCGTCTGGAGCTGCGAGAGGCCATCGGCGACGTCCTGCGACCCCTTGCCCAGATCATCGCCCCCGCCCTTCAGACCGGGGTTCTTCGCCGTGCCATCTCCGTTCCAGGCCGTGTCCGCGCCGTCGCCCACCTGCTCGGCGCCGTCCGCGAGCTGCTTCGCGCCCTCGGCGAGGCCGGGGTTCTTCGCCGTGCCGTCGCCGGCGATGCCCTCGGTGATCGCGTCGGCCGCGGGGACCAGGCCGGGGTTCTTCTCGGTGCCGTCGCCGCGCAGTCCGGTCTTCAGGGCGCCCACGCCGTCGGCCACGCCCTGGGAGCCATCGGCGAGGTCGTCGAGGCCGCCGGATAGCTTCTTCGTGCCGTCCGCGAGTCCGTCGGCCCCGTCCGAGAGGTCGTCGAGGCCGTCGGCCAGATCGCTCGTGCCGCTCGACAGCGAGTCGGCGCCGTCGGCGAGGGTGCCGAGCCCCGTCGCGAGGCTCTTGTTGCCGTCGGCGACGCCGTGCGCGCCCTCGGCGAGCTCGGGCGTGGAGTCGGCGAGCTCCTGGGAGCCGTCCGAGAGGTCGCCCGCGCCGTCGGCGAGGTCGCGGGTGCCGTCGGCGGACTTCTTCACGCCGTCGTCGAGCTGGTCGGCGCCGTCGGAGAGGTCCGCCGAACTGTCGGCCACCTCCTTGAAGTTGTCGTGCATGTCGTTGAAGCCGACGTACAGCTGATCGAGGTACTGCTCGGTGAACTGGCTGCCCATCGACTGCGAGGCGGCCGTGGCGACCGCGTTGCCGATGAGTCCGTCGAGCATCCCGGAGGAGTCGTCCGTGAGCACCTGCACCTGCGCCTTCGCCGCGTCGGTCGAGCCGATCGAGGCGAGGTTCTTCGAGAAGTCCTTCGGGATCACGATGATGGCCGAATAGGAGCCGTCCTTCAGCCCGTCCTTCGCATCGTCCTGCGAGGTCAGCTGCCAGTCGAAGCCCGTCTGCTGGTCCGAGTCCTTCGCGGTCGAGGGCTGGGTGAGCGCACCCGCGAGCGTGCGGCCGAGCGGCACCTTCTGGTCCTTGCCGTCGACCTTCATGGTGGCGCCCTCGTCGAGGTTCACCACAGCGGCCGGCACCCGGTCGATGTTGTCCACGCGGCCGGTCAGCGCCCACATGCCGATGCCCGCCACCAGCAGCGGCAGCAGCAGGACGATCACCAGGGAGGGGATGTGGCGGGAGAGCGTTCTCATGCGTGGGCTCCTTCCACGACGGAGGCGGAGTGGGAATGCGCGAAGGCGGCAGGGGCGGGGGAGGCGCTGCGGTGCACGCGCAGGGCCACGTGCCGGGAGGGGTCCTCGAGGGCGTCGACGACGGTCTGCTCGGGCTGCGAGGACTCGAGGCCGAGGTCCACTCGGGATCCCGTGACCACGGCGATGCCCTGGCGCATGAGCTCCTCGAGCCGGCGCACGGCGCGTCCCTGGGTGATCACGCTCGCGTGGGCGAGGTCGGTGACGAGGTCGATCACCACGATCTCCCGCGCGGCGCGGCGCGGGCTGATCTCCGCGATGCGCCCGGCGACGTCCTCGCCGGGGCCGATGCGGTGCACGCGCGCCTGGATCGCGCCGACGTCGGCGGGGGAGAGGCGATCGTGCACGGCGAAGACGCCCGAGCTGGGCGCGATGCGCCCGGAGACGAGGTCGAGGAAGGTCTCGCGGGCGGCGTCGTCCGAGCTGCGCGCGACCAGCAGCGCGCCCGGGTCGACCGCTCCGGTCAGCGGGCCCAGCACCCCGGGCTCGCCGACGAGCGGGACGATCGTGTCCTCCATGCGCAGCGCCATGTCGCCGTGCTCCTCGGTCCATCGCCGGTGCTCGAGCACCGCGCCCAGACCCTCGCCCTCGGTGTCGACCACCGGGAGCAGGCGGTCCAGCCACTTGGGCAGCCACCAGGCGTAGCGGCCCAGCAGGGCCAGGACGGCGGGCACGAGCGTCATGCGCACCACGAAGGCGTCCACGAGCACGCCGACGGCGAGCGCGACCGCGATCGGCTGCAGCATGTACGCGCCGCCGGGCACGAAGGACGCGAAGACGGAGAACATGATGAGGGCCGCGGCGATGACCACGGGCGCGCTCGCGGAGAAGCCGCGCTCGATCGCTCCGTGGGCGTCCCCCGTGCGCACGTACTCCTCGCGCATGCGGGAGACGAGGAAGACCTCGTAGTCCATGGCGAGCCCGAACAGCACGCCCATGCACATGATCGGCATGAACGCGATCACCGGGCCCACCACGTGGATGTCGAGCGCCTCGTTGCCCCATCCGTACTCGAAGACCATCGAGACCACGCCGAAGGCCGCGCCGACGCTCAGCAGGTAGCCGAGCGAGGCCTTGATCGGCACCCAGATCGAGCGGAAGACGACCATCAGCAGGATCAGGGAGAGCCCCACCACGAACACCGCGAAGGGCAGGAGCGCCTCGGAGAGGCGGTCGGTGATGTCGATCGCGACGGCCGTCTGCCCGGTGACGCGGACGTCGGAGATGTCGAGGTCCTTCTCCCACGTCGAGGAGTCGGAGCGCAGGGTCCGCACGAGCTCGGAGGTCGACTCGTCGGTCTGGGAGCCCTGGGGGATCACGACGACCACGGCCATGTCCGCGCCCTCGTTCGGGGTCGCGAGCTGGATCTCCTCGACGTCCGGAAGATCGCCGATGCGCGTCTTCAAGTCGTCGACCACGCCCAGGGGGTCGTCGGAGTTGATGATGTCGGCGGTGACCAGCAGCGGGCCGTTGTACCCGGCGCCGAACTCGTCCGCGACCAGGTCGTAGGTCTGTCGGGCCTGGGTGTCGGGCTTCTCCGTGCCCAGGTCCGGGAGGCCCAGGCGCAGATCCTTGATCGGGATCGCGAGGGAGCCCACCACGAGGATCACCACGATGATCGTGAGCGCCGGGACCTTGGTGACGATGCGGACCCAGCGGCTGCCGCCGGCGCGCTTCGCGGCGGATCCCGCGCCCTCGTCCTCGCCCTCCTCGGGCTCCGGGAGCGCGCCGCCGTTCTCCGCCATCAGGCGGCGCACGCGGCGGGGGCGCAGGTTCTCGCCCAGCAGGCCCATGATCGCCGGCAGCAGGGTGAGGGCCACGACCACGGACAGCGCGACCGTCGCCGCCGCGGCGATGCCCATGATGGTGAGGAAGGGGATGCGCGTGACGAAGAGTCCGACGAGGGCGATCACCACGGTGAGGCCCGCGAAGATCACGGCGCTGCCGGAGGTCGCGATCGCCTCGCCGATCGATTCGACGACGTCCATCCCGCGTCTGAGCTGCCCGCGGTGGCGGGAGAGGATGAACAGGGCGTAGTCGATGCCCACGGCCAGGCCAAGCATCGCGCCGAGCGAGATGGTCACCGAGGGGATCTCCATCCCCGCCGAGAGCGCCATCACCGCGAGCATCGAGACCCCGACGCCCACCACGGCGCTCACGATCGGCACGAAGGCGGGAACCACGGACCGGAAGGTCACCGCGAGGATGATGAGCGCGGCGAGCAGGCCGATGATCTCGCTCGAGCCCATCGGGATGTCCGAGCTCTGCAGGATCTGCCCGCCGAGCTCGACGCGCAGGCCGCCGGAGTTCCCGTCGTCGGAGATCTTCTGGAGCTTCTCCAGGGCGCCGTCGGCGAATCCGCCGGGACTGCCCGAGAGCTGCACGGTGCCGATGATCGCGGTGTCGCCGTCGTTGCGGGTGCCAGGGCTGTTCTCGTCGAAGGGGGAGGGCGCCGCCTCGACCCCGTCGACGTCGGCCGCCTTGTCCATCACCCGGTCGATCTGCGCCTCGTGGTCGTCGATCTTCGTGCCGTCCTCGCTGAGGAAGACGAGCTGGCCGCTCGTGCCGCTCATCTGCGGGAAGCGGTCGGCGAGCTCGTCGAGCCCCTCCTGGCCCTGGGTGCCGGGGATCTCGAACTGGCTCGAGAAGGAGCCGCCGAGGCCGACAGCGAGCCCGCCGAGGACCACCAGCAGGAGGGCCCAGACGCCCACGGCCTTCCAGCGGGCGTGGGCCATCGCGCGTCCGAGGCGGTACAGGGTGGAGGACACGGAGGGATCTCCTGACGTTCGGCGGCGGGGAGAGGGTGGGCGGGGCCGACGGGCAGTGTCGACGGAGAGGGCCGACGGACCGCGACCATGAGGTGCGCAGAGAGTCCGCTCGATACACGAATGTATCGGTAGGATGCTACCCATGGAAGCTGGACATCCGGAAGTGGCCGACCCCGTGCCGGACCTCCTGGGGAACGTGCCCGCCGGTGACGAGACCCGCCGCAAGGAGAACACCCGGTCACGGCTGGTGCGCGCCTCCGTGCAGGTGTTCGCGGAGAAGGGCCTGGACGGGGCGACCATCGACGACCTCGTGCGCGCCGCGGGATTCACGCGCGGCGCGTTCTACTCGAACTTCTCGAGCAAGGACGAGGTGTTCCGGGCCGCCTTCGCGCTCGCGACCCAGCAGGTGATCCAGATCATGCACGAGCGCGTGGACGAGGCGCGCGCCGCGCACGGCCCGCTCGGATCCGTGGCCCCGGGCGGCTCCGCCGGCGGAGTGGCCGACGAGGGCGCGCGCACCGAGGAGGCCGCGCTCATGCTCGACCTGTTCGAGGCGATGCGCCCCTTCGGCCGACAGTGGTGCCTGCTGCACACCGAGGCCGTCACCCATTCGCTGCGCTCCCAGGCCGATCGCGACGAGCTGGTCTCCCAGCGCCGGCTGCTGCGCTCGACGGTCGCGGGGGTGCTCGCCTCGACCGCCCCCGGCGTCGGCCCGCGCGAGGGGCTGGACTTCGAGGACCTCGCCCAGCTGCTGATCGGCGTGTTCATCGACCTCATCACACGCGAGCAGCTCGAGGGCGAGGACGTCTCCGCCCTCGCCTCGACGACGATCCTGGGCACGCTGCGGGCCTTCCTGCAGCCGGGCGAGGAGGCTGTGGCGGGCGCTGTCTGCGCCGGGGCCGCCGACAGGGGAGAATGCCGGACGGCCGACTGATCCGTCGGCCCCGCACCGACCCCGGAGGGACCGCATGAGCACCGCCCCGACCCCGCGCGCCGAGAGCGCGCAGATCCCCGCGAAGCGTGAGCACTCTGGACGCCCGGCCGGCGTGGCCTACGCCGACCGGGGTTCCTCGCACTACGACATCCTCGCCATGATCATGTGCGCGGTGGTGATCCTCTCGGGGATCGGCGCCGCGAAGGGCGTGTTCTTCGGGACGATCCCGGGCATTGGCTTCGACATCATCACCGACGGCGGCTTCTTCCTCTTCCCCCTGGCGTACATCGTCGGGGACATCATCACCGAGCTCTACGGGGTGCGCGCGGCGCGGCGCGCGATCATCATGGGCTTCGTCGTGAACATCCTTGCCGCGATCTGCTACCAGGTGATCATCGCCCTGCCGCCGTTCCCCGACGACTACGGGCTGGCCAAGCAGGAGGCCATCGAGATGGCGCTCGGCCCGGTGTGGATCGTGGTCCTCGCGGGTCTCGTGGGCTTCGCCGCCGGGCAGAGCGTGAACTCCCTGATCATGAGCCGCATGAAGCGACGAGCGGGGGAGCGTGGCCTCATCGGCCGCCTGTTCTCCGCGAGCGGCGCCGGCGAGCTCGTGGACACCATCCTCTTCTGCACGATCGCGGCCGCCGCGATCGGCATCACCAGCGTGGGCGACTGGGCCGAGTACACGGTGCTCGGCTTCGTCTACAAGGTGGCCGTGCAGTACGCGGTCATCCCGATCACCGCCGCGGTCATCCGCTTCCTCAAGCGCGTGGACCCGACCTACCAGGCGGCGCTGGCAGCCGCCTCATGACCTCTGCCGACACCGTCTCCTTCCCGTCCGTTCCCTACCCCCAGGGATCGCCCGGCTACCGCCGCGTGGTGGGCGCCGTGTTCCTCGCGGGCTTCGCGGTCTTCCTCGTCATGTACGACACGCAGGGCCTGCTCCCGCAGATCGGCGCGGGCTTCGGCGCTGGGGAGGCCGCGACCGGCTGGAGCGTCGCCGCGACCACGCTCGGCATGGCGCTCGGGATGATCCCGCTCAGCACGGTCGGCCTGCGCCGGGGGCTCTTCCACCGGATGCTCGTGTTCCTCGTCCTCTCCGGGGTGATCGGCCTGGCCTGCGCGCTCATGCCCTCGCTCTGGTCGCTGGTGGCGGCGCGGTTCCTGCAGGACGTCGCCGTGTCCCTGGTGCCGGCGAGCGCGCTCGCCCTGATCGGTGAGAGGATCGGGCCCGAGGCCATCACCGCCGCGACGGGCATCTACCTGGCCGGCAACACCGTGGGCGGGCTCTGCTCGCGACTGATCCCCGGCGCCGTCGCCGAGTTCGCGTCCTGGCGCTGGGCGATGGGCGTGATGGCCGTGCTGTGCCTCGCGTGCGGGCTGGGCGTCGCACTGCTGCGTCCTCGCGGAGCGGCGGCGAGCGCGGGCTCGACCTCGGCCGGGCCGGGGAGCCGGCCGACGACGGGACAGGAGCGGACCGGGGAGCGGCAGACGGGGGAGCGGGCCGTCGGCCGCACGCTCCGCGCCGCGCGGGAGTCGCTTTCGATCCCCGGGGTGCTCGCGGCCTGCGTGATCGGGGCCGCGCTGATGGCTGCGTTCAACAGCGCGTACACCGTGGTCGGCTTCCGGCTCCAGGGGCCCGAGCTCGGCCTGGGTCCCGCCGCGGCGAACGCCGTGTTCCTGCTCTACCTGCTCGGCACGTTCACCTCGGCCCGGGCCGGCAGGATCGTCGGCCGGATCGGGCTGGTGCCCGCGCTGCTGGTCTCGGCCCTCGCGGTGGCCGCGGGCTACTGGATCGCCCTGCCCTCCCAGCTGCTGTGGGTCGTCGTGGGCCTCGGCCTGATGACGGCCCTGTTCTTCCTCGGCCACTCGAGCGCCTCGGCCACGGTCGCCCGTCTCGCCCCGGCCTCGGCCCGCTCGACCGCGTCGGCCCTCTACCTCACCGCCTACTACGTGGGGGCGACGGCCGGATCGGCGCTGGGCTCCGTCGGCTACGAGCACAGCGGATGGCTCGCGGCGGCGGGGCTCGGGACCCTGTACGCGGCGATCGCGGCGATCGCCGCCCTGCTCGGTTCCCGAGCGATGAGACGACGCCGCGCGGAGGATGCGCGCGAGGAACGGCGCGACTAGGCTTCTCGGACACTCCCACGTGGGATGTGCGGTCGCAGACTCCTTCCCCTCCCCGCCTCCTCATGCCCTTCGAAAGGCCCTCCGTGTCCTCGCGCCCCGGCGACCCCGAATACACGTGCACCGCCACCGGCGGACTGCCCACGCTCACCGGCGACGTGCCGACCATCACCGGCGCGGTCCCCACCATCACCTCCGGCATCCCCGTCCTCGAGGACGCGGCGGACCGCGAGCTCGCCCACCTGCCCAGCTCCGAGGAGCTCGCCGGGACCCGCGGGCGCGTCACCGCGCTCGTGATCCTCGTGCTCACCACGCTGAGCGCCATCGGCCCCCTCGCGACCGACATGTACATCCCCGCCTTCCCCGAGGTCACGGGCGACCTGGGGACGACGGCCTCGCGCATGCAGCTCACGATCACCGCGTTCTTCCTGGGCACGGCGAGCGGTCAGATCATCGCCGGCCCGCTCTCGGACCGCGTGGGGCGACGGATCCCGCTTCTCCTCGGCATCTCCCTGTGCCTGACGGCCTCGATCGTCTGCGCCCTCGCCCCGAACGTCGGCGTGCTGCTGGCCTTCCGGGTGCTCCAGGGCTTCGGGGGCGGCTTCGGCATGGTGCTCGGGCGCGCGGTCCTCATCGACCTCACCGACGGGCCGGAGCTGTTCCGGGTCATGAACATCATGCAGGGCGTGGGCGGCATCGCCCCGATCGTCGCGCCGCTGCTGGGCGGGATCATCCTGCTCTTCGGGCAGTGGCGCGAGGTGTTCTGGGGGATCGCCGCGATGTCGCTGCTCTCGCTCGTGGGCACGCTGCTGCTGATCCCCGAGTCGCTCCCGGCCTCGCGGCGCCACAGCGGGGGACTGCGCACCTTCGCCCGCAACTGCGCGATGCTGCTGAGACGCCGTCAGTTCGTCGCCTACATGCTCGTCAACGCCTTCTCGGCCTTCGCGCTCATGGCCTACGTGTCGGCCTCCTCGTTCGTCGTGCAGAACATGCTGGGCTTCTCCTCGTCCGCGTACTCGGTGAGCTTCGCGATCAACTCGATGGGGATGATGGCCATGTCCTTCCTCTCGGCACGCCTGACCCGCAGCATCCATCCGCGCCCGCTGATCCGGATCGGGCTGAGCGTGGTCGTGTGCGCGTCCTTCGCCCTGCTCATCGGCAGCCTCTTCCTCGACACGCCCGCATGGATCGTGCTGCCCGCCTTCTTCCTCACCGTCGCCCCTCAGGGCATGATCTTCGGCAACGGCGGCGCCCTCGCCTCGCGCGCCGCCCTCGAGGTCGCCGGCACGGGCTCGGCGATGCTGGGCCTGGGCTTCTCGATCGCAGCCTCCCTCGCCGCGCCCCTCGTGGGCCTGGGCGGCACCGAGTCCTCGCTGCCGATGGCGATCGTGATGGTCATCGGCTCCCTGATCTCCGTGACGTGCTTCGTGATCGCGGGACGGGGGAGCGGGCGCGAGCAGACCAGCTGAGGCGCGCCTCGGACCCGGCGCCGTGCGACGAAAGTCGCGGACGGACCCCGGCACGGGTCACGATCGGTCGACGGCGCCTGGCCGAGAGGCGGATGCCGGAGGGGACGAGCTCCGGAAGGGTGGAGCCATGACCTCCTCCGATGCACCGCACACCCTTCCTCCGACAGACCGAGCACCCGCCCCATCGGCCGGGCAGACCCCGCCCGCACCCCAGGCGCCGCCTCGGGGCTCGGTGATCCCGGAGCGGCCGTTCGGGGCGCACGTCCGGACGCGCTGGTGGGCACCGATCGCCGTGCTGGTCGTTCTCGTGGTCATCATGTTCTCCACGCAGATCGTCGCGGGCATCCTCTGGGCGATCGGGACGATGGCACTGCAGGGCACGGCGCCGACGGGGCTGGGACTGTCCCCCTCCCTGATGCTGCTGACCAACCTCTGCCTCGCACTGCTGATCCCCGTCTCGCTGCTCGCCCTGCGCTGGATCGCGGGCGTGCCGTGGCGCGCGGCCCTGACCGTCTCGCGCCCCTTCTCATGGGGCCGAGTGCTGCGCAGCGCGCTGATCGTGCTTCTCGTGATCGCGCTCGCCCTGGGCGCCGCCCTCCTCGCGAGCCCGGACCTGCGCGCCGCGGGCACCGTGCAGATCGGAGCCTCGACCCTGCCGCTCGTGCTCATCGCCCTGCTCACCACACCGCTGCAGGCGGCGGGCGAGGAGGTCATGTTCCGGGGAACCCTGCTCCCGCTGCTGGGCTCCTGGATCCGACGGCGCCCGCTGGGGGCGATCATCCTGGGCACCGCGCTCTCGACCGTGCTGTTCGGCCTGGTCCACGGCGCCACCGATCCCTGGCTCGCGCTCTACTACACAGGCTTCGGGCTGTGCGGGGCGCTGCTGGCGATCGCCACGGGAGGCATCGAGGCCTCCATCGCCTTCCACGTCGGCAACAACATGGTGTTCATGCTCTTCGCAGCGCTCACGGTCGGCGACGGCGGGATCGTCATCGACCGCTCCGCAGAGGGCGGCGCCGGCGGACCCTGGGTGCTCGGGATACTGGGGCTCGACCTCCTCGTGGTCGCGGTCCTCGCGGTGCTCGGCCGTCGTCGCACGCGGCGTGAACTGCGTGGACGAGAGGGCGAACAGCCCGCGACGAGCGCGTGAGGACGACGCCGGATCGTCGTCCCGAGGTTCCGGCGAATCCGGCGACACGGGCGCCAGGGGAGTGACCTGGGCCTCCATGGCCGCTACGGTGGCCGGGCGCGGCTCGCTCCGCAGTCGCGACTTCCCCCACCACAGGAGCATCCCCGTGACCCGCTACCTTCCCCGGCACGCGCGTGCCGCCGGCGCCACAGGCCCCTCCCGTTCCCTCCCGTCCTCCGACTCCCGACACCCCGCCTCCCGCCGCGCCCTGCTGCGCGGGGGAGCGGTCGGCGTCTCCGCGCTGACCGTCGGCGGACTCGCGACCGCCCCGGCGCTCGCCGCCTCGATCCCCGCCGGCATTCCCGGCCAGGACGTCTCCACCTACCAGGGCAGCGTCGACTGGAAGGCGCAGATGTCCAAGGGCTCCCGCTACGCCTTCATCAAGGCGACCGAGGGCAACACCTGGCACTCGAGCACCTTCAGCCAGCAGTACAGCTCGGCGACGAAGGCCGGGATCATCCGCGGCGCCTACCACTTCGCGCGCCCCGACTCCGGCGGTCCGGAGAAGCAGGTCGACGCCTTCCTGAACGGCGGGGGAGGCTGGTCGGCCGATGGTCGGACGCTGCCCGGCATGCTCGATCTCGAGTCCGTCTCCGGCGTGCCCGCGAACTTCGGGCTCAGCCAGAAGGAGCTGCAGACGTGGATCTCCGGCTTCATCTCGGCGTACAGGAGCGCCGTGGGCCGTCGGCCGATGATCTACACCAACGCCAACTGGTGGGACAAGTACGTCGGGGACTTCGCGCCCGCGCACACGCCGATGCAGATCGCGTACTACAGCTCGAAGAAGCCGACGAACCTGCCCGGACGCTGGTGGGACTGGGACATGTGGCAGTTCTCCGACTCCGCGCCCTTCGCGGGCGACTCGAGCGTCTTCCAGGGCTCTGAGAGCGCGTTCACCTCGTTCGTCTCCGACAAGGACTACGCGCCGCGCGGGATCTGATTCGATCGCCGCTCTGGGCGCCCGACGGGCGTCCGACCCTGATCCGCCCGGGCCGCCGCGAGGCTCAGCCCAGACGGATCAGTGCGTGCAGGGGCGCATGGTCCGAGGGCGCGGGGCGCCCGGCGGGGACCGCGCCGATGCCGATCTTCTCCGCGTGGACATCCGGGGAGGCGAGCATCCAGTCGATGCGCTCGGCGCCCTCGACCGGAGGCCCGTAGTCGGGGAAGGATCCCCAGGCGGGCGTGGCCCGGCGGTCGGCGGACTCCCAGAGGTCGACGAGCGGGCCCCGGGCGACGAGCGCCTGCCAGGCAGGGGAGAGCGCAGGGGAGTTGAAGTCCCCCGTCACCAGGATCGGCAGCTCGGCGAGCTCCGGGCTCGTCACGAGGCCCGCGAGGAGCCCCGCGCTCCGTACGCGCGCCTCCTCCACCTCATGGTCGAAATGCGTGTTGACGTGCACGAACACGGTTCCTGTGTTGGCATCGCGGAAGCGCGCCCAGGTGAGGATCCGAGTGACCTGGTTGCCCCAGGTGCGCGAGCCGACGAGCCGCGGCGTGTCCGAGAGCCACAGCTGGTCCCAGGCCTCGAGGTGCAGGCGCTCGGCATCGAAGAAGATCGCCGCGTGCTCGCCGGCGCTCCCGCCCTCGCGTCCGGAGCCGACCATCCGATGGGCGGGCAGCGCGCGCTGGATCACGGGCAGCTGGGGGAATGTCCCTTCCTGGACGCCCAGGAGCGTGGGCTGCTCGGTGCGCAGCAGGGCGTCCAGCAGCGGCGCACGGTCCGGCCAGTGGTCGCTGTCGCCCGGTCGCGTGTCGTCGGACGCCATGCGGATGTTGAAGGACATCAGGTGCAGGTGCTTCGGGTCGGCCGGGCCGAACAGCATGCGGAGTCTCCTCGTCGAGGTCTGCGGGTTCTGAGTGTGCGGGGTCTGCGTCTGAGGGTTCTGCGGTGGGTTCCCATGCGCGGGCGTGCGGCAGAGCCTACGTGGCGAGCACCGTGCGGAACGCCGATAATGCACGTTATGTAAAGTATACCGGAAGAGGCGCGACGGACCTTCGCTGCTCAGTCCCCGTCGTACGCGGCGATCACCCCGCTGCCCTCTCCCCAGTCGGCGACCAGACGGACGACGCCGTCGAGCCCGCCGATGCTCTGCGCGATCGTGAACGACGCACCGTCGTCCTCAAGCTGCCCGAGCCGCGGCGCCTGCGCGCCCGCATCGATCTCCAGTCGCAGATCGACGGACTGGGCGCGATGCTCCACGAGCCGGTCGCCGTCGTACACATCGAGCTCCGTCTGCTGCTGCTCGCCGCACAGCGCGCGCCAGAACGCGTCGAGCGCGACCTCGTCGTCGAGGGCGTCGAAGACGAAGCGCGTGCCGAGCACCGAGTGCTCCATGGTCGCGACCGGCTCGGCGGACTCGTCATCGCCGTCGAGGGCTTCGATCGGCGCGGAGCGGTACGTGAGCGGCAGGTGGTAGACCGTCTCCCCCGTGCGCACCAGATGGCACTCGATACCCACCTGGCCTGCGGGATCATCGAATCGGTAGGCCCCGATCACCGTGAGGTCCTCGCCCTCGAGCCAGCCGCGGGAGGCCAGCAGGTCGTGCAGGATCTCGGTCTTCGAGGGCGTCAGCTGCGCCCTGTGGATGATCGCCATCTACACAGCCTCTTTCTGCAGATCTTTACTGTACAGCGTAAATTCTTTGTCCCGAGTGAAGCCGAGACGCTCGTAGAGCCGCCCTGCCCCGGTGAGGCTCGCGCCGTCGACCTCGAGCTGGACGTCGTCGAACTCCCCCGACGCCGCCGCGAGGCGCAGGGTGCGGGTGAGCACGGCGGTGCCGATCCCCCGTCCGCGGGCCTCGGGCCGGGTGCCGACCAGCGCGATGTAGAGACGGCGGTCCTCCCACACGTCGGTCATCACGTAGGCGAGGACGCGCCCCTCTCCGTCCATCGCGATCGAGGAGAACTCGGGACGACGGGTCGAGGCGCTCCACATGTGCGCCCAGCGCTCCGGGGACGAGGGCGCCGAGCCCCAATGGTCGGCGAAGGCGGCCACGTGCGCGGCGTGCACGGGCTCGGCGTCCGCGTCACCGGGAGTGCGCAGATCGACGCCCGCGATCGACGGCGAGGGGGCCACCTGCTCCCCCGGCAGCTCGCGCAGCATCTCCAGGAAGGAGCGCACGGGTGCGAAGCCGCGCGCGGTGAGCAGCGGGCGCACGTCCGCGCCCTCGAGCCCTCCGCCGACGTGCATGTGACCGGCCCGGCCGGGGTGCTCGGCCGCCGCGAGGCTCTCGGCGATCTCCTGCTGGGCGTCGAGGATCCGGCCACCGATCCCCCGGCCGCGGCGGGACGGGTGCACTCCTCCCGGCAGACGGCAGCGCGCACGCCCCTCGCGATCGGGCTGCGCGGCGACGTCGACGCAGCCGTAGGCGATCAGGCGGTCGCCCTCGCGCACCGCGATCGACTCGCGGTCGAGATCCGTGCCCGGCGTCCCGAGGAACTCGCGCGTCGACGCGAGGGAGATGGTCTCGCCGGTGCCGTCGGCCTCGCCGATGGCGTTCATCAGCGAGCGCAGCTGCTCGACGTCCTCGAGGCGCAGTGTGTCCCAGGTCAGGTGATCGATCTCGGAGGTCGCGGTCATGGATTCCTTCCGTTCTCGGCGTCGAGGATCCGACGGAGTCGCGCGTGCTCCTCGGGGCCGATCTCCCCGAGCGCGAGGCGCCGATCGAGGATCGCCCGGGGGTCCTCCGACGCAGCACCGGGCGCGGGGGCCGGACTCCCCTGCCGCGGGGGCGACCACGAATCCTGCGGCGCGGCCGACGGCGCGGAGCGGGAACGCCTCATCAGGACGAGGACGAGGGCGACGACCGCCGCGATCACCAGCAGGGGCAGGATCACGAAGACGACGAGGACGATGACATGCCATGGCTTGATCGCGCCCACGGTGCGACTCCTCTCCCCGGGTCGACGCCCGCCGAGGGCGTCCACCCCAGCCTATCGGCGTGCGGTGAGGCGAGGCACGCCCGGTGCGTCCGTCCGCGCCCGCGTGCCTTGCTCGGGCGCTGCGCCCGGTCGCTGCGCTTGAGCGCTGTTCAGGCGCTGCGCTTGAGGCTGCCCTTGAGGTCGGGGACGTCCGCGAGCAGTCGCTTGGTGTAGTCGCCGTGGGGGTCGAAGATGACCTCCTCCGTCGTGCCGCGCTCGACGACCCGGCCGTGCTCCATCACCGCAACGCGGTCCGCGAGGTAGCAGGCCTGGCCGATGTCGTGGGTGATGAACAGGACCGTGAGCCCGAGGTCGTGCTTGAGGTCGTGCAGGACGTTGAGGACGTTCACGCGCAGGGTCGCATCCAGCATGCTCGTCGCCTCGTCGGCCAGCAGCACGGTGGGCTTCATCATCAGCGCGCGGGCGATCATCACGCGCTGGCGCTGCCCGCCGGAGAGCTGGTGCGGGAACTTGCCCATCGCCTGGTCGGGCGTGAGGTCGACATAGCCCAGGCACTGCTCGATGAGGTCGTCGGCCTCGTCCTTGGGGACCTCCGCCAGGTGCAGGCTGCGCCGCAGCAGCGAGCCGACGGTGAAGAACTGGTTGAAGGAGGCGAACGGGTCCTGGAACACGGCCTGCACCTCGCGCCAGTACCCGCGCAGGTGACCGCCGTGCAGTCGCGTGACGTCCTGGTCGCGGAAGGTGATCGTGCCCGAGGTGACGGGCATCAGCCGCAGCAGCATCCGGGCGAGCGTCGATTTGCCCGACCCGGACTCCCCCACCACCGCGAGCACGCTGCCGGCGGGGAACTGCAGGGAGACGTCATCGACCGCGACGACCTTCCCGCCCGCCACGCTGAACTCCTTGGTGACGTTCTCGCAGGCCAGCACGGCCTCACCCGTCACCACGCTGTGGCTGAACATGTCATCGGTCCGGTCGCCGGCAGCCTCGGCCGTCGTGATCTGCTCCATGGCGCTCACGCCTCTCGCTCAGGGGTCGGGGCCGGCGCGGGGCTCGGGGCCGCAGCGGCCGACGGCGCCGTCCCGCGCGCCCTGGCCTGCCCGCGCTGCCGGGTCTCCTCGGTGGGGTCGAGCACCGAGGAGAGCAGCTTCTTCGTGTAGGGGTGCTGCGGGTCGTGGACGAGCTGCTCCGTCGGCCCGGTCTCGACGATCCTGCCGGCGTTCATGATCGCGAGCCTGTCGGAGACCTGGGAGAGCACCGGGAGGTCGTGCGTCACGAAGACGACGCCGGACATGATGCCCTCCTCGACCATCGCGAGCAGCATCTCCACGAGCATGCGCTGACTGGAGACGTCGAGCGCGGAGGTCGGCTCGTCGGCGATCAGCAGGCGCGGGTTCAGCAGGGTCGAGATCACGGTGATCACGCGCTGCTTCATACCGCCGGAGAGCTGGTGGGCGTAGGAGTCGAGCACCCGCACGGGAAGCTCGAGCATCTTCAGCCTGTCGCGCGCGAGGTCGAGCGCCTGGTCCTTGGTGACCGAGTGGTCGTGCGCGCGCATCACGTCGTGCACGAGGGAGCGGATCCTCACCGTCGGGCTGATGGCGTTCATCGCGCCCTGCGGGAGCATCGAGACGGTGCCGCCGCGGTACGGGCGCTGGCGCTTGACGTCGGCCGCGCCGTGAACTGTAGTGAGGTCGATGTCCTGCCCGTCGATCTCGAGCCGTCCGCCGAGGACGTAGAGCGGAGGGGTCGCGATCATCGCGAGCGAGTTGCCCAGCGTGGTCTTCCCGCACCCGGACTCGCCCGCGAGCCCGAGGATCTGCCCCTCCCCCAGCTCGAGGGAGACGGCGTCCACGGCGGTGAAGTCCTTCTCGCCGCCGCCGTAGACGGCGGTGACGTCGATGGCGCGGGCGAGGATCCCCTCGTGGCGGGAGGGGGTCTCGGGGGCCGGTGCGGCGACGCTCATGCGACGCCTCCTTCCTGGATGCCGCGGCCGGCGGCCGGGACCGCCGCGCCCTCGGGGTCCTGTGCGTCGTCGTCCTGCTCGCTGCGGGAGGCTGCGAGCGCACGGGCGTCCGCGGCGCGGCGGGCGGCGGCCTGCTTCATCTGCCGGCGCTTGCCACGGCGCAGACGCGGGTTGAAGACCTCGTCCAGGCTCGCCTGCAGCAGCAGGAAGCCGAAGGACACGAGGGTGAGGATGATGGTCGGCGGCAGGAACGCCCACCAGGCGCCGCTCGCGACGGCCTGGAAGGCGAGCGCCCAGTGCAGCTGGGTGCCCAGGGAGTTCGCGCCCGACGGGCCGAGCCCCAGCATCGACAGCGCGGCCTCGGCGAGGATCGCGCCGGAGACCTGCAGCACGAAGGCCATCACCGTGTACGACAGGATGTAGGGCAGCACGTCCCGCAGCAGGATCGAGGGCAGTCGCGAACCGGACAGCCGGGCGACGTCGATGTGCTCACGGGTCGCGACGCTGCTGGCCTGTGCGCGCACGGCGCGCGCCGTCCAGGGCCACGAGGTGATGCCGATGACGATCGCGAGCGACCAGATGGTGCTCTGGGGCAGCGAGATCGAGATCAGGATCAGCACGATGATCGAGGGGATCGCGAGCACCACGTTGGTGACGCCCATCAGGAGCTCCTCGAGCCAGCCGCCCACGAATCCGGAGATCAGCCCGATGGCCACGCCGATCGTGGTGGCGACGATGCCGGCGACGAGCCCGATGATCAGCGAGGTGCGGGTACCGGCCATGAGCACCGAGACCACGTCGTGCCCGAAGTTGTCGGTGCCGAAGAGCAGGCCGTTGCCGGGCGGGTCGTAGAGGGACCCGACCTTCTCGCCCGGACCCGTCGGGTAGACCCACCCGGCCATGCCCAGGACCACCACGAAGGCCACGAGGACCAGGGCGACCCAGAACCGGGTGGAGAGGTTGATGCTGCGGAACGGATTGGACCGCGGCGCGGCCTTCTCGTCGGTGAGGGGAGCGTTCGGTGCGGACATGTCACTTCTCCCCTGTGGCCGCCGCGCGGATGCGCGGGTCGACGATGCCATAGACGATCTCGACGCAGAAGTTCGCCACCAGCACGGCCACCGTGATGATCAGGGTGATCGCCTGGATCACCGGGTAGTCGTTGTTGGAGATCGCCGTGAACAGCAGCGTCCCGACGCCCGGATAGTTGAACACCAGCTCGGTGATCAGGGCGCCGCCCACGAGCGTGCCGATCGACAGGGCGAGGCCCGTGATCTGCGGGAGCATCGCGTTGCGGAAGATGTACTGGGTGATCTTGTTGTCGCCGATGCCCATCGCACGGGCGTAGTTCACGTAGTCCCCGCCCAGCTCGTAGATCGCCATCGAGCGCATGCCCACCGCCTGGCCGCCAATGAAGACGACCACGAGCGAGAGGAACGGCAGCCAGTAGTAGCTGAGCGCGTCCATGAGGAATGACGGACTGAGCGAGGGCGTCTCTCCGAGCGAGTACGCGCCGCCCACGGGGAACACGCCCGCGACCACGGCGAGGCCGTAGAGCAGCAGGATCGACAGGCAGTAGTACGGCATGGCCGAGAGGAACAGCGAGGAGGTGAACACGCTGCGGTCCCAGTTGCCGCCCCGGAAGGCCGCGACGGCGCCGACCAGGTTGCCCAGCAGCCAGCCGATGATGATCGCGGGCAGCTGCACGGCGATCGACCACGGCAGGGCGTCGCCGATCAGCGTGTTCACCGAGGTCGGGTACGAGCCGAAGGACGTGCCCAGGTCGCCGCTGAACACCTTGCCGAGGTAGGTGAGGAACTGCTGCCACAGGGGCTGGTCCAGACCGAACTCGGTGACGAAGCTGTCGTAGATCTGCTTCTGCTGCTCACCCGTGATGGAGCCGCCGCGGGTGAGGTTGGAGACGATGACGTCGACGGGGTTGCCCGGGACGAGCCGGGGCAGCAGGAAGTTCAGGGACACTGCTGCCACCAGCGCGACCAGGTACCACATCGTCTTGCGTGCGATGTAGCGTCCGAGCTTCACGGCGGTGCCTCAGCCGCCGATCTTCTGGATCTTGAAGATCCACTCGTTGCCCGCGCCGCGGAACATCGGCGGCGCGTAGTCGTTCTTCTCGGTGGGCCAGTTCGACCAGTTGCTCGCGTTGAACTCGAAGAACTCGTCCGGCCGGTACATGAGCGGGAACGCCGGGACCTCCTTGCGGAAGAGATCGTCGAGCGCCGTCAGCGCCTTCTTCTTGGTGTCGTCGTCCGCGGCTGCGGCGGCGGCCTCGAGAAGGTCGTTGACCTCGTCGTTCTCCCAGCGTCCATAGTTGCGATAGGCGGTCTTGCCCAGGTCGGCGAGCTCCACGTTGCTCATCACGTCGCTGAAGCGCTGCCAGGGCGTGGCCGGGTTCGCGCCGGCGACGTACCAGCAGGCGAGGTCGAAGTCGCCGTTCTGGATGGACGTCGTCACCTGCGCCTGCTGCGGGAAGTTCGTGGCCGCGGAGATGCCGACGGCCGTGAAGCTCTTGGCCACGATCTCGAGCGCCGCGTTCCAGTCGGTCCAGCCCTGCGGGGTGATGAGCTTCCAGGGGCCCAGCTTCACGCCGTCCTTGGCGTAGATGCCGTCCGAGCCCTTCGCGTAGCCGGCGTCGGTGAGGATCTGCTCGGCCTTCTTCGGGTCGTAGCTCCAGCCGTCGGCCTTGGCCTTGTCTTTGTCGATCCACTCCGACTCGGCGCCCTCGGGCAGGATCAGCGAGGCGACGACGTCGGGCGAGTAGCCGGACATGGCGGTCTCGGCGATGGAGGCGTAGTCCACGGCGTAGGCCATGGCGCGCCGCACCTCGGGATCCTTGAGCCCGTCCTTCGTGGTGTTGATGAGGAACATCGGCATCGAGCCGGCCACGAAGTAGGGCTCCTCCTGGAGATAGGTGCCGACGGGCTTGCCGGAGTCCCACATCTTCGAGATCTGCGGGATGAACTGCTGCATCACGTCGAGCTCGCCGTTCTGGAACTTCAGGTTGCCGTCCTCGTTGGACTTGAAGATCGGGTGGATGACCTTCGTCGGCGCGGGCAGGCCGCCGTAGAAGTCCTTGCCCCAGTACTTCTCGTTGCGCGCGAGGATGATCTGGGTCTGATCGGCTTTCTCGAGCGTGTACGGGCCCGTGCCCATGCACTCCTTGGTCTCCCAGGAGGCGAGCTTGTTGCCGGTCTCCTTCGCTGCCTTCTCGAAGACGGCCTTCGGCACGATGAACTGCTGGGCGAGGGTCGCGAGCACCATGCCGACGTTCTTGCGGTCCTTGTTGACCGCGATGCTGATCGTGCTGCCGTCGGCGGTCATCTCGTCGACCTCGACCCAGAAGGAGGCGACGCCCAGGCTCTCGTCGATCTTGCCGAGCTCGAAGGTGTACAGGACGTCGTCCGTCGTGAACTCGGTGCCGTCATGCCAGGTGATGCCGTCCTGGAGCGTGAGCGTGATCGAGGACGTGCCGTCGACCTCGTACTTCGCCGCCAGGCCGGGCTTCAGATCACCGGAGACGATGTCGTAGCGCAGCAGGGTCTCGTAGACGTACTGGGCGACGTTGCCGGAGGCGGGCCATGCCGGGGCTCCGGCGAAGGTGTTGAAGTTCGTGGGCGGGCTCCACTGGAAGCCGGCGATGAACAGCTGGTCGGCGGCGTCGCCGCTGCGGCCCTTGCCGGCCATGCCGTTGTTGCCGACGCCGACGAGCTCGTCGGAACCGCCGGACCCTCCCCCGCTCTTGCCGCCGCAGGCGGCCAGGGCGAGGACGCCGCCGGCCGCGCCGGAGGCGGCGAGGAACCCGCGACGGGTGGAGCCGGACAGGGTGCGCTGGGATGAATCGAGGTGGGACATGGTGACCGTGGCCTCTCAAGGATCGGCCCCGCCGTTGGAGCCGCGGATCCGCCTTGATCCGATGGCTCCAGAATCTAGGCTGTGCCGCCCGTCACCGCACCGAATCCGGGGTCACGAACTAATAACGATCGCAACCGGTTTCCGTGACCTGCGCGACTCTGCGCGTTCCACCGCTCGCGAGCGCACGGGCGCTCAGCGGATCCGCTCAGCTGCTTCCGCGCTCCACGACCGCTCCCGGATCCGCGACCACGACGCCCGCCGGCCCCTGCTCGGCGAGCTCCACGAGCAGGCGCGCGAGCTGCCTGCCGTTCTCGCCCACGTCCCGGCCGAGAGCCGTGAGCGGCGGATCGGTGACCGTGCACAGGATCGAGTCCTCGAGCGCGGTGACCGCGAGATCGCGCGGAACGGCGAGGTCGGCCCCGCGGAGCTGCACGAGCAGCTGCGCGGCCAGCAGCTCGTTGTCGACGATGACGGCGCGGCAGCCCTCGTCCTCGTGCAGGGCCAGGATCTCGCGACCCCAGCGCGCGACGGACGCGCGCCGATAGTCCGAGGTGAGCACACTCGCCCCGATCCCGCGGGCCGCGCAGATCTCCTCGAAGGCGCGACGACGGCGCGCCACGTGCAGGAACTCAGGGGGGCCCGCGATGTAGGCGATGCGCTCATGGCCGCCCCCGGCGCGGGAGGCGAGGTGCTCGAGCATCGTGCGCATCCGCTCCTCCTCGTCCACGAGCAGCATCGCGATGCCCGCCCCCAGGTCCTCGCAGGCCATCGCCGCCGTCGGCACTCCCGCGTCCGCGATGACCGGGATCCGGGGGTCGTCCACCCGCGCGTCCATGAGCACGATCCCGTCCACGCGCCGCTCGGCCGCCCAGCGCTCGAGCAGCGCCGCCTCGGCGCCCACGTCGGGCACGATCTGCATGAGCAGCGCGCGGTCGCTGTGCGAGAGCTCCTCCTCCATCCCGGCGACGAACGCCATGAAGAAGTTCTCCGCGCCCACGGTCTCGCTCGAGCGCGCGATCGCGAGACCGAACACCCCGGTCGCCGAGCGCGAGAGCGCCCGCGCGGCGTACGACGGCTTCCACCCGAGGTCCTCCGCGGCGGCGACCACCCGCTCCCGCGTGGCCGCGGAGACCCCGGACCGGCCGTTGAGAGCCTTGGAGGCCGTCCCCTTGGAGACTCCTGCCTCCCGTGCCACATCGCTCAGCGTCGAGCTCATCGAGATCGCCTCCTCCCCGTCCCCTCGTCCGCGGCGCCCGGAGGGCACCGCTCGGGGGTTACCGTATGCGCTCGCGCGCCACGAGGGAGTCCGGATCGGTTAGGAGAGCGGTGTCCCGGCCACCGGGGCACCGCGGACGGGGACAGCGGCGGTGCCCCTGTCGACCGGGCCTCGACCCGAACGGAGCGCTCCGTATCGTTCTCGGTGTGAGCCGCTGCCTGATCCCCGCCTCCGCCCTCGTCGGCGGACTGCAGCTCGCCCTGCTGAACCCGGTGATCGCACTCCTGCTCTCCGCGCTGTTCGGCGCGGACCCCGGACAGGTGGGCCTCGTTCTCGCGATCATGAACGCGAGCGGCTTCCTCGCAGCGCTCGTGATCCCCGCGTGGGCGGATCGTCGGCGCGACTACGCGGGCCCGATGATCCTGTGCGCCGCGCTCACGCTCGCCACCGTGCTCAGCCTCGCCGCGACCACGAGCCTCACCGTGGCGGGCATCGTGCTCGTGGTGCTCGCCGGGCCCGCCGGCGTGTGGTCGGGGATGCTCTTCGCGCTGCAGCGCTCCGAGGGGTCGAGCGCCGAGCAGGTGGTGCGCACCCGCGCCGTGTTCTCGGTGGCATGGGTCGCCGGTCCCCCGCTCGCCACGGGCGTGATGACCGGCTTCGGGGATCGCGCGGTGCTGCTGCTGATCGCCGCCGTCGCTCTCGGGTCGCTCGCCCTCAGCATCGCGATCCGGACGAGCCTGCGGCGCGCCGCCGCGCGCACGGAGCCCGCGGAGGGCGAGGGAGCGACGGGGCGGGCCGGCGGCACGGGGCCCGGCCACGGACCGGCCGGGCACGGGTCCGCCGACGACGGGCGGGCCGACGAGGGGGCCGCAGCGGCACGCGCGCCGGCCCGCCGGCTCGAGCTGGTCGTCGTGGTGCTCGCGATCACCGCGCTGCAGGCGGGGAACGCAGGATCCGTCACGGCGATGCCGCTGCTGGTCACCGAGCACCTGCACCTCGCCACGGTCTGGGCCGGCGTCGCGCTCGGGGTCTGCGCCGCGCTGGAGGCGCCCGCGCTGCTGCTGCTCGGCCGACTCACCCGTACGATCCGTCCGACGACGCTCCTGGCCGCCGGCGCCCTTCTCTCCGCTCTCTACTATGCGCTCGTGCCGCTGCTCGCCTCTCCCCTGGCGCTCGTGGCGCTGCAGATCCCCAACGCGCTGGGAATCGCGGCGCTCACCGGCGTCGGACTGGCGTGGATGCAGGAGGCGATCGACCGGCCCGGCCTCGCCTCGGGCGTCTACCTGAACTCGCGTCGCGCGGGCGCGATCCTCACCGGTCCCCTGCTCGCCCTGGCCGCGCTCGGCGCGAGCGGGTACGGACTCACGTTCTGGGCCTTCGCGCTGCTCGCGGCGGTCGCCGCGCTCGCGATCCGGCTCGTGGGCGGCCGCGAGGCGGCGCCGTCGGCCCGATGACTCCCGTCTCACACCCCGCGGGCCGCGGGACCGGAATACGGGATCCGCCGAGGACGTTGACCTGGACATCCGCATCGACCGCGCCGGCATCGACCGAGCGGCAGGACCAGGAGGCGCACCATGGACCCGACAGCACTGTTCAGCTACGAACGCCATGTCGACTCGCGCGCGCTGCGCGGCCGCACGCTCGTGGTCACCCTGGGTGCGTTCGGCGACGCCGGCCATGCCCAGCGGCTCGTGGACGACCACCTGCTGAACACCCTGGAGAACAGGGTCGTGGGCCGTCTCGACATGGACCAGGTCCACGACTACACGGGGCGCCGGCCCTCGATCACTCTCGAGCGCGACGAGTTCGCCGAGTACGACAAGCCGGAGATCCTGCTGCACGAGGTCACGGACCCCAGCGGCGAGACGTTCTTCCTGCTCACCGGGCCCGAGCCGTCGTTCCAGTGGGAGCGGGTCGCCTCGTCCCTGCGGATCGTCGTCGAGCAGCTCGGCGTCGAGCGCACCCTGGTCGCCCAGAGCTTCCCCGCGCCCGTGCCCCATACGCGCGCCCTGCAGGTCAGCCGCTTCGCCGGCGATCGCGCCGACATCTCCCGCCCGCACCCCGTGCCCGCGACCTTCCGGCTGCGCGCCCCGTTCACGGCGCTGCTGACGATGCGTCTGCACGAGGCGGGTCACACGGTGGTCGGGATCGCCGTGCAGGTCCCCCAGTACCTGCACGAGCTCGAGTACCCGGATGCCGCGATCTCCCTGCTGCGCGCCGTCGGCGAGGAGGGCGGGCCGTTGCTGCCGGCCGGCGCCCTCGAGCCGATGGCCGAGACCGTGCGCGAGTCGATCGCCCAGCAGGTCGAGGCGTCCCCGCAGCTCCAGGAGATGGTCTCCTCCCTCGAGGAGAACGTGGACCGCATGGGGATCTCGGGCGCGCTCGACGACACCGACGTCCCCGATGCCGAGGAGATCGCCGCCGAGGTCGAGAAGTTCCTGCAGGGGCTCGACGACGGCGACGGCGCCACCGGCGAGGGCCCCGCGGACGGCGACCCCGGGCACGACGCGCCCGAGGCCTGAGGACCGCGTCGCGGGCGGTCGTTGTGGCATGCCCCTCGACCTCGTAGGCTGGTGATGCGGCGCACAGGAAACCGGTTGCTGCCGCGTCACCGCACCGCGTCGAAGGAGCCCCCGTGCAGATCTCCGTCCAGCTCTACAGCGTGCGCGAGGCCCTCGCCGCCGATCCGGCCGGGACCCTCGCGCGTCTTCGCGACCTGGGCCTGACCCGCGTCGAGCCCTTCGGCCTCGCCGAGCACGCGGACATGCTGCGGGAGCACCTCGGCGCACTCGGCCTCAGCGCGCCGACGACGCACGCCGATGTCCTCGGCGCAGAGGACCAGCGGGCTCTGTTCGCGACCGCCGCCGAGCTCGGCATCGGCACCGTCATCCAGCCGCACCGCGATCCCGCGCTGTGGACGCAGGAGGCCGACATCCGGCGCACGGCCGAGCTGCTCGACGCCGCGGCCGAGGTCGGGCTCTCCGAGGGCGTGGCCGTCGGCTATCACAACCACGGCTTCGAGGCCGAGCCCGTCTTCGCGGGCCGCACGGGCGTCGAGGTCCTCGACGAGGCGCTCGGAGCGGACGTCGTGCTCGAGGTCGACACGTACTGGGCGGCCGTCGGCGGATCGGATCCCGTCGCGCTGCTCGCCGCGCTCGGCGACCGCGTGCGCGCCGTCCACCTCAAGGACGGCCTGCGCGACGGGCGCAAGGACGCCCAGCAGCCGCTGGGCCGCGGCGAGATCGACGTCGACGCGATCATCGCCGCCTCGCAGGAGGCCGGGCACCTGGGCGTCATCGAGTTCGACGACTATGCAGGCGACATCTTCGAGGGCATCGCCGCCTCGCTCGCGCATCTCGACCAGCGGCCCTGACCCTCCCCGCCGCACTCGCAGGACCCGCAGCAGCGTCAGCACCCACAGGACCGGCAGTACCCGCAGCACCCGCAGCACCCACCACCCATCAGCACGGCCGACCGGCCGGCAGAACAGAGGAGAGAACGAGCATGAGCGGAACCGGACGCGTCGGAGTCGGGATCATCGGAGCGGGCACCATCTCCGCCCAGTACCTCGAGCACCTGGGATCCTTCCCCGACCTGGACGTGCGGGCGATCGGGGACATCGTCCCCGAGGCCGCCGCGCAGCGCGCCGAGGAGTTCGGCGTCCCCGCCTTCGGCGGACCCGACGTCGTCCTGGACGATCTGGAGATCGAGATCGTCGTGAACCTGACGATCCCCGCCGCCCACTTCGAGGTCTCCGAGCAGATCCTCGCCGCCGGCAAGCACGTGTGGAGCGAGAAGCCCCTGACCACGGACAGGGAGAGCGCCGCCGCACTGCTCGCGAGCGCGAAGGAGAAGGGGCTGCGCGTGGGCGGCGCCCCGGACACGGTGCTCGGCGCCGGGATCCAGTCGACCCTGCGGCAGATCGCCGACGGCGCGATCGGCGAGCCCCGCTTCGGCCTCGCCCTGTTCCGCGTGCCCGGGCCCGAGTCCTGGCACCCCAACCCCGCCTTCCTCTTCGCGCTCGGCGCGGGCCCGCTGTTCGACATCGGCCCCTACTACCTCACCTCGCTCGTGCTCGCCCAGGGCCCCGTCGCGTCGGTGACGGCCGTCGGCACGCAGGCCGTCCCGGCGCGCACCATCGGCTCGGGCCCGAAGGCCGGCCAGGACTTCCCCGTCGAGGTCCCCACCCAGGTCAGCGCTCTGCTCTCCTTCGAGAACGGCACCACCGCGACCGTCATGCTCACCTTCGACTCCGGCGCCGCCTACCCGGCCGAGCTCGACCTCACGGGCTCGCTCGGGACGATCGCCGCACCCGACCCGAACGTCTTCGAGGGCGCGAGCATGCTCTCGCTGCGCGAGGAGGCGGGCGCGGGCGGCGACACCTGGAAGCCGCGGCCCGAGAGCGGCCCGGCCACCGGGCGAGGGCTCGGCACCCTCGAGATGGCGCGCGCGATCCGCGCGGGCGTCCCCCACCGCCTCACCGGCGAGCTCGCCGCGCACGTGCTGGACGTGATGGTCTCGATCGACGAGGCCGTGGCCACGGCGCAGCCCGTCGCCGTCGCCTCCACGACCGTCGTCCCCGAGCCGCTTCCCGCCGACTTCGACCCGAGCGCCGCAACGCTCTGAGCCGA
This sequence comes from Brachybacterium halotolerans, assembly GCF_016623465.1. GTDB lineage: Bacteria > Actinomycetota > Actinomycetes > Actinomycetales > Dermabacteraceae > Brachybacterium > Brachybacterium halotolerans. The sequence goes on along the minus strand of NZ_JAEDAJ010000001.1, from coordinate 237,981 downwards.
GCCGGGCGGCGCACGGCAGCGCACGGACGGGCACCAGCGACCATCAGCGAGCACCAGCGGAGGAGAGCACGCATGACCACCCCTGACCAGGATCCTCGAGCGGACGGGGAGCGCCCGCTCGGCATCGCCCTGATCGGCTACGAGTTCATGGGGCGCGCCCACTCGCAGGCCTGGCGCACACTGGGCGCCGCCTTCGACGGTCCCCCGGTCGCCCGCCGGGTGATCGTGGGACGCGACGAGCGGAAGGTCTCCGAGGCGGCGCGCCGCCTGGACTGGGAGGGGTACGAGACCGACTGGCGGCGCGCGATCTCGCGGGACGACGTCGACATCGTCGACATCTGCACCCCGGGCTTCCTGCACGCGGAGATCGCGATCGCCGCGCTCGAGGCCGGCAAGCACGTCCTCTGCGAGAAGCCCATCGCGAACGACACCGGCGAGGCCGAGCGGATGGTCGCCGCTGCCGACGCCGCCCGGCAGCGCGGCCAGGTCGCGGCGCTCGGCCACACCTACCGCCGGGTGCCAGCTCTTGCCCAGGCGCGACGTCTCGTCAAGGACGGGCGCCTGGGCGGGATCCTGCAGGCCCGCGCGAGCTACCTGCAGGACTGGCTGGTCGACGAGAGCGCCCCGATGAGCTGGCGGCTGCGCCGCGAGACCGCCGGGTCGGGTGCCCTCGGGGACATCGGCTCCCACGCGATCGACCAGATCCAGTTCCTCACCGGGATGCGCGCGACCTCGGTGCGCGGGCGCCTCACCACCGCGGTCCCCGAGAGGCCCGGGGAGGACGGCGCTCTCGAGCCGGTGACGGTCGACGACGCGGCGTGGGCGACCCTCGAGCTCGAGGGCGGGGCGATCGCCTCGATCGAGGCCAGCCGCCTCGCGACGGGCCGCAAGAACGAGCTGGTCGTGGAGCTCTACGGGACCGACGGTGCGCTGCGCTTCGACCTCGAGGCGCTCAACGAGCTCTGGTTCCTGGACCGTACCCTCCCGGTCGCCGAGCAGGGCTTCACGCGCATCCTCGTCACCGAGCCCGAGCACCCCTACCTCGAGGGCTGGTGGCCGCAGGGCCATGCGCTGGGATGGGAGAACGCCTTCACGAACCAGGCGCACGACCTGCTGCGCGCGATCTCCGGCGGCGCGCCCTTCTCCCCCGACTTCGCCGAGGGCCTCGCCCTCCAGCGCGTGCTCGACGCGGTCATCGCCTCCGACGCGGCCGACGGGGCGAGCACGCCCGTCGGCTGATCGCCGCCGGGGAATCCCCGACGGCCGACATCGCCCCAGCATCATCGGCCCGAAGCACGGCCCCACCATCCACCGAAGAACGCACCGTCCGATCCGAAGGAGCATCAGACATGCCTCAGCCGCACACCCTGTTCACCGGCCAGTGGGTCGACCTCACGCTCGAGGAGGTCGCGCGGCTCGCCTCCGGCTGGGGCTACGACGGCCTGGAGATCGCGATCTCCGGCGAGCACCTCGGCGCCTCCCGCTGGGACGACGAGGAGTACATCGCCGAGCGCAAGGAGATCCTCGACCGCTACGGGCTGAAGGTCTGGACGATCTCCCACCATCTCGTGGGGCAGGCCGTCTGCGACGATCCGATCGATTTCCGCCACCAGGGGATCGTGCCCTCGCGCGTGTGGGGGGACGGCGACCCCGAGGGCGTGCGTCAGCGCGCCGCCGAGGACATGAAGGACGCCGCGCGGCTCGCGAGAGCGCTCGGCGCGAACACGGTGACGGGCTTCACCGGATCCAGCATCTGGAAGTACGTGGCGATGTTCCCGCCTGTCGGCGCGGACGTCATCGAGAAGGGCTACGAGGACTTCGCCGAGCGCTGGAACCCGATCCTCGACGTCTTCGAGGAGTGCGGCGTGCGCTTCGCCCTCGAGGTCCACCCCTCCGAGATCGCCTACGACTACTGGACCACCGAGCGCACCCTCGAGGCGATCGGGCACCGGGAGTCCTTCGGACTGAACTGGGATCCCTCGCACATGATGTGGCAGCAGATCGACCCGGTCTCCTTCATCACCGATTTCGGCGACCGGATCTACCACGCCCACTGCAAGGACGTGCGCGTGCGCATCACCGGGCGCAACACGCGCCTGTCCTCCCACCTGCCCTGGGGCGACCCGCGCCGCGGCTGGGACTTCGTCTCCTTCGGGCGCGGCGACGTGCCCTTCGACGCGTGCCTGCGGGCACTGCGGTCCGTCGGCTACGACGGACCGCTCTCCGTCGAGTGGGAGGACGCGGGCATGGACCGCCTGCACGGCGCCGCCGAGGCCATCGAGCACCTGAAGTCCCTGGACTACCCGGTCTCCGACGCCGCCTTCGACGCCGCCTTCAGCAACCAGGAGTGAGGACCCCGCGCGCGGTAGGCGGACACACAGGGCGCACCCGGCGTCCGCCGATCCCCCGCGCCTATCATGGCGGCATGTCCCCCCACTCCGAGCCCCTGGCCCGCCACGAGCGCGCGGCCCTGGCCGACGACCTCGTCTCCTTCGGGCCCGACGCCCCCACCGTGATCGACGAGTGGGACGCGTCCGCGCTCCTCGAGCACCTGATCCTGCGCGAGCAGCGCCAGGACCTCATGATCGGCCCGAAGCTGCCCGTCGGCCCGATCGCCGACCGCTCGTACGCCGCCCTGCGCCGGCTCCAGGAGCGCACCTGGGCCGACCGCGTCGAGATGCTGCGCAGCGGCCCGCCGCGCTTCTCCCCGTTCCGCCTCGTCGACTCGCTCGCCAACACCATCGAGTACCTCGTCCACCACGAGGACCTCCTGCGCGCACGCCCGGGATGGGAGCCGCGCACGCTCTCCGAGGCCCATGACCAGGAGCTGTGGACGCACCTGAAGCGCATGGCGCGCCCGCTCGTGCGCACCGACGTCGACGTCACCCTCGTCTCGCCGCTCGGCGGAGTGCGCGTGCCGTCGAAGGATCCCATCGGCTCCGTGCGCGTGCACGGCAGCCCGACCGAGCTGACCCTGTGGGCCTTCGGCCGCGATCGCGTCTCCCGCGTGCGCATCGAGGGCGACCCCGAGGCGCTGCTCGTGCTGCGTCGGGGCGACCGCGGGTTCTGAGCCCGGCGCACGGGCCCCTCGGGGTCCGTGCGCGCCCGGCCCGCTCAGCCCCGGTCCAGCAGGAACAGCCGGGGATGGTGCCCCTTCTGGAAGAAGCGGTGCTCGTCCGCGAGGCGCCAGTCCGTGCGGCCCTCGAGGGCCGCGTGCATGCGCCGGATCTCATGGGTGAGGATCGCGAGGCGCGCCCGGGGCGCTGCGAGCTCCGCGGCGCGTGACATGAGGTCCCCGAGCAGCTGCTCGTTGCTCTCGTGCTCCCCGTGCAGGGTGCCCCAGGGCGGATTCGACACCAGGCGCGTGAAGCCGCCCTCGAGAGGCGTCCCGAGGACGTCCCCGTGCACCCAGTCGATCCGGCCACGGCGCCTCGCCGCCCGCTGATGACCGCGCGCGAGCTCGAGCGCCTGCTCGGAGAGATCGACGCCCACGGCCCGACGGGGCGCGACCTCGTGCAGCTGCTCGATGAGGAAGGTGCCGGAGCCGCAGGTCATGTCCAGCAGTGAGTCCTGCACGCCGACGCCGAGCAGATCGAGGCAGCTCGCGGCGATCGTCGCGTTCACGGCGCCGGGATAGTCGCCCGTGCGCCAGGACCGGGTCGAGAGCGGTCGCGGGGTGAGGCGCACGAGCAGCTCCCACTCCCCCGCCGTCGGCGCCCGGCGGACCCGGATCACGAGGTCGCCGTCGTCCGCGACGGGGAGCCCGGCGCGCTCTGCGATCTCCGCGGACAGCCGGCGCATGTCGGGGGTGTCGGCGCCGGCCGCGCGCAGGCGCAGCGCGTCGAAGCGCCGGCGCGGCTTCGCGCGCCGCACCTGCTCGATCAGCTCGCCGATGCGCTGCTGCGCGGAGGTCTCCAGGAGCTCCCGCGGTCGGCGGGCGGGCAGGGCGAGCACCGCGGAGGCGGACACGACCCGGCGCCAGGAGCGCGCGAAGGGGATGGCGGCGGGCAGATCCGGGACCGTGAGCCGCAGCTCCGTCGGCCCCTCGGAGACCACGGTGCCGAGCTGCTCCGCCTCGCGCCGGGCGAAGGGGCCGCAGCCCTCGAGGACCTCGAGGACGAGCTCGCCTGCGGGGTCCTGGCGATCGGCTGTCATGGGCCCCTCCTGGTGCGGGTGAGACGGCGGGTGCGGCGACGGGCGGCCACTCACGGTAACCCGAGGCACATCGTCGGTGCGCCGGTGCGGGCCGAGCGGCCCGGGATCGGTAGACTCGCCGTGTGTTCACTGTGAGCGTCTGTTCCCTCAAGGGTGGCGTCGGCAAGACGTCCGTGACCCTGGGCCTCGCGTCCGCGGCCCTCCATCAGGGGGTGAACGCGCTCGTCATCGATCTGGACCCGCAGGCGGACGCGACCCTGGGCCTGCTCGGCGAGCCGGGCACCACGACCGACGTCGCCGAGGTGCTGTCCTCGCCGCGCACCGAGACCGTGGACCGCGCGATCATCCCGGCCCCGTGGTCCAAGGACTCCTCCTCGCACCTGGACATCATCCCCGGCAGCCACCGCTCGGTGCTCGTGGACTCCCCCGCCCCCAAGGGCCGGGAGGTGCGGCGCCTGCGCGACGCGCTGGACCGCCGCACGCACCGCTACGACCTCGTCATCGTGGACTGCCCGCCCTCGCTCAACGGGCTCACGCAGATGGCCCTGTCCGCCTCGGACCGGTCGCTCGTGGTCTGCGAGCCGGGCTTCTTCGCGGTCACCGCGGCCGATCGCGCGCTCAAGCTCGCCCAGGAGATGCGCGAGGGCGATCTCGCGCCGCGCCTGCAGCCGCTGGGCCTCGTCGTGAACCGCTATCGGCCGCGCTCCGTCGAGCACCAGTACCGCCTGGCGGAGCTGCGCGACCTGTTCGGCGATCTCGTGCTCGACCCCGTGATCGAGGAGCGCGTGGGCCTGCAGCAGGCGCAGGGCGGCGCGGTCCCCCTGCACGAGTACCACGGCGCGAGCGGCGCGCGGCTCACCGAGGACTTCGACGCCCTGCTCAAGCGCGTGATGGACTCCCGCCAGGACAGCTGACCGGGACAGCGGGGAGACGCCTCCCGCGGCTCCGCCGATCCGCTCCGCGCGCGGACGCGCACAGACAGAGAGGGCGGGCACCCTTCCCGGGTGCCCGCCCTCTCCTTCCGTCTGCTGCGGTGGTGCCGCTGGCGGCTCGCTCAGCCCGCGTAGCGCCGTCGGCGCGCGGCGAGCTCGTCGTGCAGGGCGATCTCGGCGTCATCGGCCGGGTCGACGCTCGGCAGCACGGAGAGCTCGCTCTCGACCTCGCGCCACACGCGGCCCACGGCGATGCCGAAGACGCCCTGGCCGCCCTGGACCAGGTCGAAGACATCCTGCGCGGACGTGCACTCGTAGACCGAGGCGCCGTCGCTCATGAGGGTGATCTGGGCGAGATCGTCGATGCCGCGCTCGCGCAGGGCGCTGACCGCCACACGGATCTGCTGGAGGGAGACGCCGGTGTCGAGGAGCCGCTTGACGACCTTGAGGACGAGCACGTCGCGGAAGCCGTAGAGACGCTGGCTGCCAGAGCCGCTCGCGGCGCGCACGCCGGGCTCGACGAGGCCGGTGCGGGCCCAGTAGTCGAGCTGGCGGTAGGTGATGCCGGCGGCCTTGCAGGCGGCGGGCCCGCGGTAGCCGAACTCGCCGGGCGCATCCACGAGCTCGTCGAAGAGCACGCCCTGCGCGTCCTCGGCGGGCACTGTCGACTGCGTCGTGCGGTCCGCGCTCTGATCGCTGTTCACATTCGCCTCCGGTAGCGGCTCTCCTATGGGGAAGGGTGAGAGCACGCAGACAGCCTAGCGTCTCCTCGCGCGGGCGTCCTCCCCGTCCCGCGCGTGTCGCGGACGAATCGGGGCGCGCGCGGAGGATCCGGACACGGCCGGGGCCGGCGGCGGATCCGCGTCGCCGGGAGGGGCCGGAGGCCGACGGGGCTCACCCGCCGCGGTGGATCTGCTTCCTGAGCAGGGCGTTGTGCAGGGAGTTCAGGGATTCGCCGAGCTCCTCGGCGAGGCTCTGGGCCTGACCGCGGGCGGCGGCGTCCGTCGGCCGCGAATGGGGCTGGGCGACCGAGCGCAGCATGTGCGCCTGCCGCTCGACGGACGTGCGGACCATCACGAGGTGGCGCGGGTGCAGCCCCTCGTCGGCGAGGACGCGGGCCGCGCGCACGATCTCGAGCTCCGAGGCCCCGTAGAAGACGAGGCCCTCCTCGAGCATCCCGTAGCTCTCGAGCTCCTCGAGGAGCTCCTCGTCGACCTGCGTCTCGCGCAGGAGCCCGCGCCGGTCGAGGCGGACGGGCTGGATCTGGGAGGTGGGTCCCGGGCGCGAGGCGATCGACGTGACATCGCCGTCGCCGTCGACGCCGTGCTCGAGCAGGTGCTCCTTGATGACCTTGAGAGGCCAGAAGCGGTCGCGCTGGGCGCGCAGGACGAACAGCAGACGGTCCACGTCTGCCCGCGAGTACTTGCGGTAGCCGCTCGCGGTGCGCTCGGGGGAGATCAGCTCCTCCGCCTCGAGGTAGTGGAGCTTGGAGTGGCTGAGGTCGGGGAACTCCTCGTGCAGGAGGTCCAGGACCTGCCCGATGCTCAGGCGCGCACTGCCGGACGGGGTCGGCCTGCGCGAGGCCGATGCCGCCACGAGGTCAGTCCTTCCCGGGCTTGAGGTGGAAGGTCAGCCGGTACTTGCCGATCTGGACCTCCTGGCCGTTGCGCAGGACGGCCTCGTCCACGCGCTCCATGCCGACATACGTGCCGTTCAGGGAGCCGAGATCGCGGATCACGAAGTCCGCGCCCTGCTGCAGGAAGGCGGCGTGCTTGCGGGAGACGGTGACGTCGTCCAGGAAGATCTCGCTGTTGGGATGGCGGCCGGCGACCGTCTTCTCCGCATCCAGGAGGAAGCGCGCACCGAGGTTCGGACCCTTGCGGACGATCAGCAGGGCGCTGCCGTCGGGAAGGTTCTCGATCGCCGCACGGTCCTGCTGGTTGAGGCCGTGCTCCGGCTCCTCGAGCGCATCCTGCGTGGGGATGGCGTGCAGCGTCGAGGTCTTGTCGAGGCTGTCGTAGGTGCCGTCGGCGTTCTCGGTCACTGAAGCTCCCCTTCCCTAGGTCGCACCATCCTCCCATGTGGATCAGCGCTCCCGGGAGGTGCAAGGACAATGCTGTGGAGATTTGACGAACACTTGACCGAGGCGGGTTGCGCGGCCGGTCCGCGAAAACGGGCATCGCGGGCACAGGTGCCATCGGTCGTGGTCAGACGCGGAGCCGCGTCAGACGCGCGGGACCTCGAGAGGGTCGTCGAGCATCTCGGCGAAGTCGGTGCGCGCCGGAGCGGGCCGGCTCGGTCGACGCGCCTGGACCAGGTACCGGGAGAGCGTGATCCGCAGCGGCAGAGCGTCGGCCGTGCAGGTCGGAGGGACCAGGAGACCCTCCCCCTCGCACAGGGCGCGCAGACCCTCGGGCGTCTCGATCCGCCCCTCGCCGTGGAAGGTGTCCGAGTGCTCGGTCTCGAGCCCCGCCTCGGTGACCCGGCGCAGGTGATCGGCGAGAGAGTCCGCGGCGCCGCCTGAGCCGCCCGAGCCGTCGGTGCCCTCGGAGCCCAGCTCGGCGAGATCGCCGGGGCCCCGCTGCTGGGCGAGGAGCAGCCCCTCGGGCGCGAGGACGCGATGGACCTCGCGCGGGTCGTAGGGGGCATCGACCACGAGGACCAGGTCGAAGCGCTCGGGCGGGAACGGCAGCGTCGCGCCGACGTCGGTCGGATCATGGTCGAGGACCTCCAGACCCAGGGACCCCAGGCGCTCACGGGTCCAGGAGTGGGCGGGGCCGACGGGCAGAGCCGCGACGCCCTCCTCGGCGAGCGTTCCCCGCAGTCGGGCGAGCAGGCGGGCGGCGCGCGGCCCGATCGCGAGCACGTGATGGGAGAGCTGGGCGAGGGCGCTCGCGCTCTGCGCGACGCGCCACGGCAGCTCGGGCAGGTCGAGGCCGGGACTCTGCTCGAACAGATCGGGCACGGGCGCGCCGGGGATCTCCTCGCGCGGCGCCGAGGGGCTCTCGCTGTGCTGCTGATCCATCCTCGGACCTCCTGCCGACGGGGCTGGCCTCACTATCGCATGCACGCCCGCGACGCGCGCAGCGGCGGGGCGTCGGCCGGGGTGCCGCAGGTCACGCGCTCGCGGATTCGCTCTCGACGCATCTTCCGGGGTAGCATTTATCCCGGTCCTCCCGCCGCGGAGGTTCCGGGCTGTGGCGCAGCTTGGTAGCGCACTTGACTGGGGGTCAAGGGGTCGCAGGTTCAAATCCTGTCAGCCCGACCGAGAGAATCGGTCGCCGGAACTATCGGTGACGTGCATATTCGGACCGAGAGGCGCGGCCCCCCCCCCCCCCCCGGGGGGGGCCCCCTCTGGGGGGCCCCCCCCCCCCCGCGCGCCCCCCCCCCCCCCCCCCCCCCCGGCCGCCCCCCCGCCTCTCGCTCTGCCGAGGCACAGGGCCGTGTCACGAGACCGCGCTGCGCGACCGTGCACCCCCGCGCGACGACGACGTGGTGTGCGCGCAGTCCGTGAGCACGCGCCAACCGAAGAGGTAATGTCTCGAACCGAGCCGACCGTCGGCGCGGTGGAGGTCATCGATGATCACGACAGCGCAGCTCCTCGCCCTCCGGCTGCGCAGTCACGGTCTCATGGCACGGGGTCCGAGACTCTCGGTCCACGACGTCGCCAGCAGGATGCTGGCCGTGCAGGCCCAGGACCTCGCGCAGGGCACATGGGCGTTCGGCATCCGAGCTCGCGGATCGGCCCTTGGCGACGTGCACCGCGCGCTCGAGCGCGGAGAGCTCATCCGCGCCTCGTCGCTTCGCGGCACTCTCCACTTCCTCGCCGCACGAGATCTGCGGTGGATGCTCGGCATCACCGCTCCACGGGAGATCGCTGCGGCCGGCCCGCGACTTCGCCGGTTCGAGCTCGACGACCCGGCGCTGTGCCGTGCGCGCTCCGTCACCGAGGCGCTTCTCGGCGACCGCACGGCCCTTCCCCGCGCTGAATACCTCCGCGGGCTGGAGGCTGCGGGAATTCCGACGGGCGGGCAGCGCGGCTATCACCTGATCTGGTGGTTGTCGCAGAGCGGCATCGTCTGCGGGGGACCGGCACGCGGCACCGGACAGGGGCTCGTCCTGACGGAGGAATGGATCGGCGACTCCGTCGAACTGGCCGGCGACGATGCCCTCCGCGAGCTCGCCGGTCGGTACCTCGCCGGACACGGTCCTGCCACGGACTCGGACCTCGCCTGGTGGGCGGGAATGCCTCTCTCCCAGGCCCGCACGGCCATCCGACTGGCCCGCGCCGACCTCATCGAGCTCCAGCACCGCGGCGTGACGCACTGGGCCACCGCACGGACGATGGACGAGGCGAGCGATCACGGCGTCCGTCGACTGCGCATCCCGAAGACCACGCACGCGCTGCCCGGGTACGACGAGTATCTGCTCGGCTACCGGGACCGCTCCGCCGCGATCCCGGAGGAGTACGTCGACCGCGTCACCACCGGCCGCAACGGCATCTTCCACCCCACGGTGCTCGCCCGCGGCAGGGTCATCGCAACATGGCGACGGTCCGATTCCGCCGGGCGCACCACGGCGACCATCGAGCCGTTCCGGGAGCTCACGGCGCCGGACAGCCTGGCGTTCGCTCGCTCGGCCGCCGCATTCGAGCGGTTCCACAGCGGCATCTAGCACCCGATACCGGTCGGTCCACCGGCTCGGCGCCGAGGGGGACCGGAGAGGATTCAAGATCATGCCCACTGTCCCGGGTCGATCCCGGTCGCTCGGAAGACCGCGTGGGCACGCAGGGGCGTCGACGGGCCGCGGATCACGCCCCGGACTCGTCCTCAGAGTCCTCGAGGCGGCGCCCGCAGCGCCAGCAGGTCACGCCGGGCTGCTCGGTGAGCGCGCCGCAGTCCGGGCACACGCGCTGCAGCCAGCAGGCGGGCTCCCCGCCCTCGATGCGCACCGGCTCGCCCTCCCTCATCGCGCCTCCCTCGCCGCCGGGACCTTCATCGGCTCGAGGGTATTGCGCCGCGCGTAGGGTGCGGTCATACCGCCGTCCGCCCCACTCGGAGAAGGAGTCCCCCGTGCCCTCCCCGTCGACCGATCCGCACTCCGCGCGCACCCCGCAGCCCGCGATCCTGGACGTGCGCGAGGTGCCGAGGCCCCAGCGGCACGGACGGATCTTCGCGCGCTTCGAGGAGCTCGGGGCCGGCGAGTCGTTCGTGCTCGTCAACGACCACGATCCCCTGCACCTGCGGGACGACCTCGAGCGGGACCAGCCGGGCAGCTTCGACTGGGAGTACGAGGGAACGGAGGACGGCGACTGGCGCGTGCGGATCTCGCGGCTCGCCTCCACCGCGCTCCCCCGCGTGCTCGTGGACACCGCCGAGGTCGAGCTGCCCTAGGGGTCGGCCGGCGGGGCCGCCTGGTCGATCGGCGTACAGCCGCGCGACCTGGACTCGAACCTCGTGATCCTGCCCGCGGGAGGCGGCATCGGCGAGCACGTCGGGCCGGATCACGACGTGCTGGTCGTGGTCCTCACCGGCAGAGGCACGATCACCACGGAGCGCGGTCAGGTCGACCTCGCGCCGGGCGAGCTGGTGCTGCTCCCCCGCCGCTCGCGCCGCGCCTTCACCGCGGGACCGGAGGGGCTGCGCCACCTCACCGTGCACCGCCGTCGGCCGACGCTCCAGATCACCGACGCCCCGCGCTGAGGCGCGAGGCGCGCCCTGATCAGCTCTCGTCCTCCCAGGGCAGGGTGAGGTCCTCGCCATGGGAGGCGAGCGGCACCACGACCACGGGCCGCTCCTGGTGGTGCGCGAGGTGCACGGCGACGGAGCCGCTGAGGAACTCCCGCAGCGAGGCGCGCAGGCCCGACTCCCGGGTGCCCACCACGATCATCGCCGCGTCCAGCTGGTCGGCGAGCCGCATGAGCTCCTGCGCCGGCGGACCCGCGAGGGCCACCGTGGACCAGTGCACGCCGCGGTCGGCGAGCGTCTCGGCGATCGCCCGGTGCAGGGCCGGGTCGAAGACCTCGACGATCTCCTCGAAGGCGTCCGGGTCCACGGGCAGTGCGGTGACGGTGCCGTCGGGCCGTCTCTCGAGGGTGTAGCTCGAGGCGTCGACGCTCGCGCACACGAGCTCGGCGCCGAAGCGCTCGGCGAAGGTCGCCGCCTCGGCGACGACCCGGGAGTGCTGTCCAGGGATCACACCCACCACGACGGTGGGGGTCGAGTCCATCATCACTGACCTCCCTCCCCCGACCGCGCGGGAGCGCGGTGCACGGATACCGAGATCGTCCCCCGCCCTCGGGGAGAAGTCCAGCCCTTCGACCAGCCCATCCCGCGGTCCGAGCCGCCGGGGCGGCGCCGCTGTTCCCTAGACTCCTCCCATGCCCGAGACCCCCGCCGAGAAGCCCGCCGCGCCCGTCGGCCCCACGACCGCTTCCCAGACCCCCGCGGAGCCGACCACCGCGCTGACCACCTGGGTGCTCACCCTCGCGTGCGAGGACCGGCCCGGGATCGTGCACGCGGTCAGCGGCGCCGTCGTCGCCGCGCGCGGAAACATCACCGAATCCCAGCAGTTCGCCTCCCCCGACACGGGGCGCTTCTTCATGCGCCTGCAGATCGCCTCGGACACGGGGCGCGACGCGCTCGAGGGCGCGCTCGCCCCGGTGATCGAGCGCTTCGGCCTCGAGGCCTCCCTCGACGCCGCGGGCAGACCCCGACGCACACTGATCCTGGCCTCGAAGGCCGCGCACTGCGTGAGCGACCTGCTGTTCCACCAGCGCTCGGGGCACCTGCCGATCGAGGTGCCGCTCGTGATGGCGAACCATGACACCCTGCGCGACCTCGTGGAGTTCCACGGCGTCCCCTTCCGCTCCCTGCCCGTCGCGGGCCCGGAGCAGAAGGAGGCCTTCGAGAGCGCCGTGCTCGAGGCGGTCGACGCGCACGACATCGAGCTCGTGGTCCTCGCCCGGTACATGCAGATCCTCTCCCCCGAGCTGTGCGAGGCCCTCGCCGGTCGCTGCATCAACATCCACCATTCGTTCCTGCCCGGCTTCAAGGGCGCGAACCCCTATCGGCAGGCGCACGAGCGCGGCGTGAAGCTCATCGGCTCGACCGCCCACTTCGTCACCTCGGATCTCGACGAGGGCCCGATCATCGAGCAGCACGTGACGCGCGTGGAGCACTCGCACTCGGTCGCGCAGCTGCGGGAGATCGGCCAGGACCAGGAGTGCCTCGCGCTGCGGCGGGCGGTCACCTGGTTCGCGCAGTCCCGGGTGCTGCTCGACGGGATGCGGACGGTCGTCTTCCGCTGAGGTCGTGCCGCACACAGCCTCAGCACAGCTCGCACCAGGCCGCGGCATGGCCTGCGCACGAAGGATCGATCTCGCCCCAGCAGAACGACTGAAGGACATGAGATGACCACGCGCACCCCACAGCCGGACGATTCCCGGCCCGATGCCCGCCTCGTAGCTTCATCGGACGACCCACGGATTCATCTGGAGGCCGATGGCACGCCGACGTACGAGGGACGCCCCCTGGAACACCCCGAAGAGCCTCTTGCGGACCAGGGCCTCGGCTTCGATCTGCGCACGCTGCTCTCCCGACGGCGCACGCTTGCTGGTCTGGGTCTCGGTGCCGCGGCAATGGGCCTCGCAGCCTGCGGCTCGAGCAGCGCGGACAGCACGACGGAGAGCAGCTCATCCTCGGACAGCGGCGGCGACTCCACGAGTGATGGCGAGATCCCCGAGGAAACCAACGGCCCTTATCCGGCCGACGGGACCAATGGGGTGAACGTGCTCACGGAATCGGGAATCATCCGCGCCGACATCACCTCGAGCTTCGGAGACGCGAGCGCGACCGCAAGCGGTGTACCCATCGAGCTCACGCTGAACATCACCAACCTGAACGACGACAACTCCGCGTACGAGGGCGTGGCCGTGTACGTGTGGCAGTGCGACGCCGCGGGCGAGTACTCCCTCTACTCCGAGGGCCTGGAGGATGAGAACTATCTCCGGGGCGTCCAGGTCGCCGATGCGCAGGGGTCGGTCACCTTCACGAGCATCTTCCCCGGCTGCTACATGGGACGCTGGCCGCACATCCACTTCGAGGTCTACCCCGATGCGGACTCGATCACGAGCACGGACAATCTCCTCGCGACGTCGCAGGTCGCTCTCCCGCAGGACGTCTGCGAGACGGTCTACGCCCTCGATGAGTACGACGGGTCGGCCGAGAACATGTCGAAGGTGACGCTCGACTCCGACAACGTCTTCGGGGAGGACGGTGGCGAGCTCCAGCTCGCGGAAGTCGAGGGTGACGCGGAGTCCGGGTACACCGTCACTCTGCCCGTCGCGATCGATCCCACGACGGAGCCAGGAGTCTCGGACGACATGGGCGGAGGTTCGGCGCCCTCCGATGGTGGCGGCGGTACGCCGCCCTCCGACGGCGGCGGCACGCCCCCCGGGGGAAGCACTCCCTCGGGACAGCCCGGCGGCGGAGCCCAGAGTGACGGAGGAGGATCCCAGGACAGCGCATCGGCCTCCACCGGTTCCGCGGAGTCATCGCTGGTCGGGAACGTTCTCGCCGCCTCGCGCTGATCGCGGGCCGGACGCGCTGCGACCCCGGCTCCTCCTGAGCCGGGGTCGCAGAGGTCCGATGCCCAGCCCGTCAGCCCTTGACGCCGCCCGCAGCGGCGAAGCCGGTGCCCAGGCTCCGCCCCATGATCAGGTACAGGGCGACCACCGGGAGGGAGTAGAAGATCGAGAAGGCCGCGAGCTGGCCGTAGGCCACCTGCCCGTACTGCGAGGAGAACGTGTACAGGGTGACCGCCGCCGGCAGGTGATCGGGGCTCAGCAGCAGCATGAAGGGGACGAAGAAGTTGCCCCACATGCCCACGAAGGTGAAGATCGTCGCCACCGAGAGTCCCGAGCGCATGAGCGGCAGCACCACGGACCACAGGGTGCGCAGCACGCCCGCTCCCTCCGTCCATGCCGACTCCTCGATCTCCACGGGCACCGAATCCATGAACCCCTTGGTGAGGAAGATGGCGTACGGCAGGGATGAGGCGCCCAGGAAGAGGATCGCGCCGAACATCGAGTCGATGAGGTTGACCTGCACGAACAGCGAGTAGACGGGGATCATGATCGCGGTGATCGGCAGGCCGGTCGCGAAGATGACGGTCAGCAGCAGCGGACGCTTGGCCGCGAAGCGGTACCGCGAGAACGGGTAGGCGCAGAGGACCGCGGCGACCATGGTCACGATCGTCGCCCCGCCGCACAGCAGCAGCGAGTTCCCGAGCGGGCGAAACGTGGTCTCGGTGTTCCAGATCGCCCGGAAGTTGCCCAGGCTCCACTTCTCGGGCCAGCTGACCGAGAGCGTGGCGCTCTCGTTGAACGAGGCCAGCACGACCCACAGCAGCGGAATCAGGAACGCCACGCCGATGACGATCATCGCGAGGCTCGAGGCGAGCTCGGCGGTGCGCTCGCGCGGCCCCTTGCCGCCCTTGTGGCCGCGGCGGGTGCGCGCGGTCGTCGGGCCGGGGACGGATGCGGCGGACGGGGAGGCGGGTGCGGAGGCGGCGTCGGCCGCTGCGGTGGAGGTCATCGCTTCTCCTCCTCGGGGAGCAGGCGGAGGTAGACGAGGGAGGCGGCGGCCCCGATCAGCAGCAGGAGCAGGGCGACCGCGGTGCCGTAGCCGAGCTGGCCGTAGGAGAAGGCCTGCTCGTACATGTACAGCGGCAGGGTCTGGCTCTTCCGGTCGGGACCGCCGCCGGTCATGATGAAGATCAGCCCGAAGACGGAGAGGGTCTGCAGGGTGATGAGCATGAGGTTCGTGGCGAGCGCCGGGCGCAGCAGCGGCAGGGTGATCGAGGTGAAGCGGCGCATCGGCCCGGCCCCGTCCATCGCGGCGGACTCCTGGACATCGCCGGGGATCGCACCGAGCGCCGCCGAGTACACGAGCATCGAGAAGGCCGTGCCGCGCCAGACGTTCGCGAAGCTCACCGCCACGATCGGGGCGCTGAACAGCAGCGTCTGCGGCGGGATGCCCACCAGGCCGAGGATGCCGTCGAGGCTGCCGCCCTCAGCGAAGAAGGTGTAGAGCAGGTAGCCGGCGACCACCTCAGGCAGGATCCAGGCGGCGATCACGATGGAGGTGATCGCGAAGCTGATCACCCGGTTCGCCCTCTCCATGAGCACCGCGAGCAGCAGCCCCAGGAGGTTCTGCCCGATCACGGCGGAGATCAGGGTGAACAGGATCGTGAGCACGACCGAGTTCCAGAAGTCGCCGTCGGTGAGGGCGTCGGTGAAGTTCGAGACGCCCACGAAGGAGGTCTTCGAGGCGCCGTCCCCGCGGATCGCCTTGTCGGTGAAGGCGAGGTAGAGCGAGTAGATGATGGGGCCGGCCATGAACAGCACCAGGAGCACGGCGGCGGGGATCATGGGCGCGGCGCGCCGCAGGGTGAGACGGTCGCCGATGCCGGCGGGGCGCCGAGGGCGGGGCCGCACGGGCCCGGTCGCGGGGCGCTCGGGGGCGAGTGCGCTCATCGGGACTCCTCCTGCACGTTCTCGGCGCCGACGATGTCCGTGACCGCGGCGTCGTAGTCGGCCGCGGCCTTCTTCGGATCCGCGGCGTCGGACATGACCGCCTCCATGGCCTCCTGGATCGCCGCCGAGACCTCGGGGTAGGCCGGCAGGGCCGGCCGGTAGTAGGCGGTCGCGAGCAGATCCGTGAAGAACTCGACGCTGGGCGCGTACTCCTGGTACTCCTTCTTCGCCGCGACGTCCTTGCGCACGGTGATGTGGTTGTCCGCGATCGCGAAGGCCAGCGAGTTCTCCGTCGAGGTCGCCGCCTCGATGAACGCCCAGGCGGCGTCCTCGTCCCGGCAGTGCTGGGGGATGGTGAGCCCCCAGCCGCCCGCGAGGGTGAGGGTGCCCGGGTCCTGACCGTCCTTCGTGGGCATCTTCGCCAGGCCGACCTTCTCGGTCCACTCCGGCCACTCCCCGGGCGACCCCTCGGCCCAGTTCCGGGTGATCCACGAGCCGTCCAGCAGGATGCCGAGCTTCCCCTCGGGGATCATCGTGGAGTAGATGCTCTCGCTGATGTTCGGGTCCAGGTGCTGGGAGACCGGGAGGGTCAGCTCCTCCTCGAACATGGTGCGCAGCAGTGAGAGGGCGTCGACGAAGCCCTGCGAGCCCAGGACCCACTTCCGCGTGTCCTCGTCGTAGAGACGGGAGGTCGTGCCGTAGAGCAGCATCTCGAAGCCCTGCATCGAGGCCTTCTCGCCCTGCGCCTTCCCGCTGAAGATGAACAGCGGGGCGGCCTCGGAATCTGAGTCCTTGATCGCGCGGGCGGCCTCGAGGATGTCGTCCCAGGAGGTCGGCTCCCAGGTGCTGGGCAGCCCTGCCTCCTTGAAGACGTCTCGTTGGTAGAAGAGGGCGCGGGTGTCGGTGGTCTGCGGGGCGCCGTAGACGTGCCCGTCCTCCGCGGTGAAGGCCTCGCGGGAGGCCTTCACGACGTCGCCCCAGTGGTCCCAAGTCCTGATGTGCGCGTCGAGCGGCCGCAGGTATCCGGCGCCGACGTCGGAGAGCATGATGAAGGAGTCCTCGTAGACGACGTCGGCCGAGGTCCGCGGCGAGGACATGAGCAGCTCGTTCTTGGTGAAGTAGTCGTTCTCCGCGGCGACGATCGGCACCAGCTCGACGCTGAGGCCCGGACGGGCGGCGGTGAACGTCTTCGCGCTCGCGCTCAGCCAGTCCTTGAGGTTCGTGCCCGAGCCGAACTGCTGGTAGGCGATCCGCACGGTGTCCGCTCCCGCGTCCGAGGAGCAGGCGGCGAGCGGCAGGACGACGGCGGCGCCGGCGGTGATCCTGAGGAAGGTGCGTCTGTCGGGGCGGGTGGGTCCCGGGGTGACCATGGGGAAGGCTCCTCCACATCGAGGGGCGGCAGCCGCGGGGCGCGTGGTCCTCCCGCGGGGTGCGCGTGGCTGTGAGCCAGCCTACAGGCGCGGCGCCGCAGGCCGCGGAGGCCGGGCGCTGGCGTGTCCGGCGGTCAGTCGCGAGCGGCGACGAGCAGCCGCGCGGCCTCGACGCCCTGGCGGGCGGCGGCGTCGGCGTAGCGGGTCCCCGGCGGGATCTGCGCGATCTCGAACCACCAGGAGGCGTGCGGGACGAGTCGCACGTCGCGCCAGGGCACGTCGAAGCCGGGGTCCTGCCAGAGGGTCAGCGCGATCTCGGCGCGGCGGCCGGCCGCATGCAGGGCGAGCCTCCGCAGATCCGGGAGGGAGTGGGGCCCGGGCCTGCACGAGGACGGGATCGCGACGGTCGCGTCCAAGGGCAGCGGCCAGCGGGTCTCGCCCCAGGCCAGGGAGGTCTGCCCGGTGCCGCCGACCACCGCCGCGGGCAGCCGCAGGTCCTCCTCGCGCAGCGGCTCCCGCTCCCCCGTCGGCCGCAGGTCGAGCACGCTGCGCTCGACCCAGACGCCCGGCAGCGCGAGGCGCTCGCCGACCCTGACCTCGACCAGGACGCCGTCCCCGAAGACCGCCAGGTGCTCGGCGGCATCGGGCACGCGATCCGCGAGCGTGCGCTGGTCCAGGAGCATGCGCACGTGGGCCTCGTCCCCGGAGTGCTGGGTGAGCGCGAGGGCGAGCACGTCGCCGGGACGCGCGGCGCGGCCAGAGGCGCGGGCGGCGGCGCTCATGCCCGGAACACCGCCTCGGCACGGCCCTCGAGGGCGAGCGCGATCTGGTCGCGGAACCGGCCGGGCATCGACGGGAGGTCGTCGAGGTCCGCCCAGCGCGCCTCGGTGTTCTCGCCGTCCGCCGGCCGCGGCTCTCCGTCGACGTGCTCGAGGACGAAGCACAGGTCGAGGTACTGCGCGCGGTCGCCGTTGGCGTAGGTGGTCTCCGGCAGGGTGCGCACCTCGATCAGCCGCAGCGGACGCACCAGGAGCGCGGCCTCCTCGGCGACCTCGCGGACGGCGGCGCGGGCGGGCTGCTCGCCGGGATCGATGATGCCCGTGACCGGGGTCCAGTCGCCGGTGTCGGCCCGGCGCACCACGAGGGTGCGCCGCCGCTCGGCGTCCAGCACGATCGCGGTGACGCCGGACATCCACAGCAGGTCGTGGCCGATGTGCTCGCGCAGTGCGAGGACGAAATCGGGGGTCGCCATGGGTTCCTTCAGCTCGCCGACGCCGCGCCGACGGTGATCAGGGTGATGATCAGCGGCAGCACGAGGGTCACCAGGAAGACGAGGACGATCAGCGCGGCGACGATGATCATCGAGATCCAGCCCCACTTCACGAGGGCGCGTGCCGTGGTGGGCTCGTCGAGCTTGACGAGCGCGATGATCCCGAGGATCGACGGGATCATCGCCCCGCACATCGCGCCGATGACGATCTGCACGATCGCCTGCGTCTGCAGGGACTGGCGCTCCGGGTACTGCACCGGTGGCGTGGGGACCGGAGCACCCGGGCCCGGGGGCTGGGGCGGCGGCACCTGCTGCCAGGACTGGCTCATGGTCTGCTCCTCAGGGCGGGTGGGGCTGGTCGGGACGGTCGGGAGGGGGCGACGGTCGACGCGGGCCGTGGTGCTCCCGTTCGGGTCAGCGGAAGCGCTTCTCGCGGATGCGCACGCCGATCTCGATCGGGGAGCCCGCGAAGCCGAAGTCCTCGCGCAGGCGGCGCTCGATGAAGCGCCGGTAGCCGTGCTCGAGGAATCCGGTCGCGAAGATGACGATCCGCGGCGGCCGGGTGCGGGCCTGCGTCGCGAAGAGGATGCGCGACTGCTTGCCGCCGCGCAGCGGGTGCGGATGCGCGGCGACGAGGGTGCCCAGGAAGGCGTTCAGGCGCGCGGTGGGGATGCGGGTGTCCCACGAGTCCAGGGCGGTGCGCAGGGCCGGCACGAGCTTCTCGGCGTGGCGTCCGGTCAGTGCCGAGATGTTCACCCGCGGCGCCCAGGCGACGTGCGCGAGGTCCTTCTCGATCTCCCACTCGAGCTGGCGGCGCCGGTCCTCGTCGATGAGGTCCCACTTGTTGAAGGCGAGCACGAGGGCGCGCCCGGACTCGAGCACCATGTCGATGATCTTGAGGTCCTGCGTGGAGATCGGCTCCGAGGCCTCGAGCAGCACCACGGCGACCTCCGCCCGGTCGAGCGCCGAGCGGGTGCGCAGGGACGCGTAGAAGTCGGCGCCCTGGGACTGCAGCACGCGGCGGCGGATGCCCGCGGTGTCCACGAAGGTCCAGACCTGTCCGCCCAGCTCGATCTTCTCGTCGACCGGATCGCGGGTCGTGCCCGCGAGATCGTCGACCACCACGCGGTTCTCCCCCGCCAGGCGGTTCAGCAGGGAGGACTTGCCGACGTTCGGGCGGCCCAGCAGGGCGACGCGCCGGGGGCCGTCGTCGGGAGCCGCCCCGCGCCCCTCCTCCGGGAGCGCTGCGAGGACGGCGTCGAGCAGATCGCCCGAGCCGCGGCCGTGGATCGCGGAGACCGGGTGCGGCTCCCCCAGGCCCAGGTTCCACAGGGCTGCGGCCTCGAGCTCGCCGCGCTCGTCGTCGACCTTGTTGGCCGCGAGGATCACGGGGCGGTCCGAGCGGCGCAGCACCTTGAGCAGCTGCTCGTCGGTGGTGGTGATGCCGACGGTCGCGTCGACCACGAAGAGGACGGCGTCGGCGAGCTCGATCGCGACCTCGGCCTGCTCGGCGACCCGGTAGGCGATGCCCTGGACCTTGTCCTCCCAGCCGCCGGTGTCGACGAGCCAGAAGTCGGTGCCCGCCCACTCGGCCGCGTAGAAGACGCGGTCGCGGGTCACGCCCGGGACGTCCTCGACCACGGCCTCGCGGCGGCCCAGGATGCGGTTCACGAGGGTCGACTTGCCGACGTTCGGGCGGCCGACCACGGCCAGGACCGGCAGGTTCTTCGCCGCACGGCCGACGGGCGCCTCCTCGATCCCCTCGCTCAGGAGGGCGAGGTCCTCGTCGTCGAGGTCGTAGTCCTCGAGACCAGCGCGCCAGGCCTCCGCGATCTCCTCGTCGGTGGGCTCGTCCCCGAGGGAGGCGACGGCGTCCGGGCCGCCCGTCCAGTGCACCTCGGGGTCGTCCTGCGCGTCCTGCGGATCGCCCTGAACGTCCCGCGGTCCGTCCTGGACGCCCGCCGCCTCCTCGTGGCGCGCGCGGGCCTCGTCCACGAGGGCCAGGACGCGCTCGATGACCTGCTCGATCGTGAGGTCGGTGGTGTCGATCGGGGTGACGCCCTCGGCGGCGGTGAGGAACTCGGAGACCGTGGAGTCGTCGCGGTCGCGGCGCAGCACCTGGTCGCGCATGCGCGCGCGGCTCTCCTCGGAGTCGTCGAGGCCGAGCTCGGCGGCGCGCCGGGCCATGCGGGCCTCGTCGCTCGCGGTGAGCAGCACGCGCACGTCGGCGTCGGGAGCCACGACGGTGGTGATGTCGCGGCCCTCGGCGGCGCAGAGGCCGCGGAGATCGGCGGTCTCCCGCAGGACCTCGCGCTGGCGACGCTGGAGGATCGGGCGCACGGCCGTGTTCGTGGCGATCGCGGAGACCTTGCCGCTGATGCCCTGGGTGCGGATCTCGGCGGTCACGTCCTGGCCGCCGACGGCGACGGTGGCCCCGGCGGGGTCGGTCCCGAGGTCCAGGTCGAGGGTCTCGGCGACGTGCGCGACGGCCTCGCGGTCCTCGAGGTCGATGTCGCCGCGGAGGCACTGCCAGGTCACGGCCCGGTACATGGCGCCGGTGTCGAGGAACCCGCCGCCGGTGACCTCGGCGACGCGACGCGCCACGGTCGACTTGCCCGAGCCGGCGGGGCCGTCGATCGCGACGGTCACGCCGCGGGGCGCGCCGGCGGGCGCTGCGTCCGACGTGACGGCGTGCTCGGATGCGGGCTGGGCTGCGGAGGACTCCATCGGATCAGGATACGGGCGCTCAGCCCTCGAGCACGCTCCATCCGCGCCGGGCGAGCTCCCTCGTGAGCAGATCCTCATGGCTCGGGATCACCGCGATGTGGGCGACGCCCACCCGCTGGCCGAGCGAGTGCTCGAGGTGGAGGTCCTCGAGGTTGACCCCGATCTGGCCGGTCTCGGTGAGCAGGCGCGCGAGCTCGCCGGGGCTGTCCGGCACCATCACCGAGACCGTCGCGAAGGCGTCGGTGCCGCTGCCGTGCTTGCCGGGGATGCGGGCGACCCCGCGGTTGCCGTCGGCGATGAGGCGCGCGAGCTCGCGGCGCGAGCCGACGGCCGGGTCCGGATCGCCCTGCATGGTGGACAGGGCGTCGGCGACGCCCGCGAGCCTCTCCTGCATGTCGCCGAGCACAGGGAGCAGGGCCCGGGCGTTCGCGCCCAGGATCTCGACCCACAGCCGCGGGTCCGAGGCGGCGATGCGCGTGGTGTCGCGCAGTCCCTGGCCGGAGAGCTCGAGGGCCTGCTCCTCGGCCTCCAGCAGGCCGGTTGCGAGCAGGCTCGCGAGCACCTGCGGGGCATGGGAGACGCGGGCGACGGCCTCGTCGTGGCGGGCCGCCTCCATCACCACGGGCAGGGAGCCGAGCTCCGTCGCGATCTGGCGGAGCCGGGCGACCGCGCCGCGTCGCGTGCCCTCGTGCGGGCAGATCACGAAGGGGCGGCCCAGGAACAGGTCGGCGCGGGCGGCGATCACTCCGGAGACCTCGCGCCCGGCCATGGGATGGGTGCCGAGGTAGCGGGAGAGGTCGTCGGCGGTGAGCTCCCCGGCGGCGGCGCGAGCGCGCAGGTCCTCGAGGACCACGCGCTTGACGCTCGCGACGTCGACGACGAGGGCCTCGGGGTGGGCCTCGAGCGCCTGGGCGACGAGGGCTGCGGCGACGTCGGGCGGGGCGGCGACGACGACGAGCGCGGGGTCGGCGTCGTCCGCACGCCGGACTCGCCCCACGCCGAGCTCGACCGCGAGCGAGGTGGTGCCCGGGGAGACGTCCTGCACGTGGACCTCGACGCCCGCGCCGCCCAGGGCGAGTCCGAGGGATCCGCCGATCAGGCCGGTGCCGATGACGAGGACCGGGCTCGGCAGCAGGGGCGCGTCGTGAGCGGCGGGCGCCTCGCTCACAGGCCGACCTCCGCCATCAGCGTGCCGAGCTCCTTCGGCTCGAGCTCGCGGGTCTGGCCGGGCGCGAGGTCCGCGAGCAGGATCGGGCCGATGCGGGTGCGCACGAGGGCCGTGAGCTCGTGGCCCTGGGAGGCGAACATCCGGCGCACGATGCGGTTGCGGCCCTCGTGGAGGGTGACCTCGACGACAGCCTCGCGCCCATCGTGGGCGACGAGCCGCGCACGATCGGCGCGGGCGGGGCCGTCCTCGAGCTCGACGCCCTCGCGCAGAGCCTTGAGCAGGCCGCGCGGGAAGGCCCCGGTGAGCGGGAAGCGGCACACGTACGTCTTCTCGACGTCGAAGCTCGGGTGGGTGAGGCGGTGGGCGAGCTCGCCGTCGTTGGTGAGCAGGAGCAGGCCCTCTGTCTCGAAGTCGAGGCGGCCCACGTGGTAGAGCCGCTCCGGGAAGCGCTCCGCGAACTCGGTGAGGTCGCGACGGCCCTCCGGGTCGGACATGGCGCTGACGACGTGGCGGGGCTTGTTCAGGGCGACGGTGCGCTTGCCCCCGTCGAGCTGGAGGCGGCGGCCGTCCACGTGCACGACCTGCCGCGCCGGGTCGATGCGCACGCCCTGCTCGAGCACGGTCTCGCCGTCGACGCTCACGCGCCCCTGCGCGATGATCGCCTCGCAGGCGCGCCGGGAGCCGAACCCCGCGCGGGCGAGGACCTTCTGCAGGCGCTCGCCGCTGGCCGGGGCGGACTCGGCGGCGGGCGCCGGCCGTCCGTCGCTGTCCCGCAGGCGGACGCTGCGCGGCGGGGTGAAGGCGCTGCGGCGGCGCTCGGCCATCAGGCGGCGCAGCCGCGCGCGACGAGCTCCCGCGCGAGCTGCCGGTAGGACTCCGCGCCCTTGGTGGAGGAGGCGAAGGAGGTGATCGGCTCCGCGGCCACGGACGCGTCGGGGAACTTCACCGTGCGATTGATGGTGGTGCGGAAGACCCGGTCCGGGAAGGCCTCGACGACCCGCTGGCTCACCTCGCGGGCGTGCAGCGTGCGCGGATCGAACATCGTGATGAGGATGCCGTCGATGTCGAGGCGGGGGTTGATGCGGTCCTGCACCTTCTCGATGGTCTCCACGAGCAGGGCGACGCCGCGCAGGGCGAAGTACTCGGCCTCGAGCGGGATGATCACACCGTGGCTGGCCGCGAGCGCGTTCACGGTGAGCAGGCCCAGCGAGGGCTGGCAGTCGATGATGATCACGTCGTACTCGTCCATCACGGGGCGCAGCACGCGGGCCAGCGCCATCTCGCGGGCGACCTCGTTGACCAGCTGGACCTCGGCCGCGGAGAGGTCGATGTTCGCCGGGAGCACGTCGAGGTCGTCGGTGCTCGTGGACTGGATGACGTCGTGGACGTCGTGGCTGCGGTCCATGAGCAGGTTGTAGACGGTGATGTCGAGCTCGTAGGGGTTCACGCCGGTGCCGGCGGAGAGCGCGCCCTGCGGGTCGAGGTCCACGAGGAGCACCTTGCGGCCCATCTCCGCGAGCGCCGCGCCGAGGTTGATGACGCTCGTGGTCTTCCCGACGCCGCCCTTCTGGTTGACCATCGAGATCACGCGCGCGGGGCCGTGGCTCTCCAGCGCCGGGGGCTCGGGGAAATCGGGCCGCGGGAGACCCGTGGGTCCCAGGTCGATGTCCAGGGTCAACTTGGAGGAGTCGCTCACGTGGTGTTCCTGTCGTCTGCTCGTCCGGGCGTCGTACTGCTGCGCTGCTGCGCCGATCCTGCCGATCGGGACCCGCTGCTCGGGTCCCGCCGCGGTGCGCGCGGCGGACGCGGGGCGGCTCCGCCGCACGTGGCGGAGCCGCGGATCGCCCCGCAAGTCTAAGCCCCATGGGTTCCCCGGGACCGCCGGTCCCGCCCGGCGGAGCCGCGACGCCGCTCCCGCGGGCGCTCGGCCCCGTCTCAGGTCCGGTCGCGGGAGCGCGGATGGGCGGCCGCGTGGGCCTCGCGCAGGGAGTCGACCGTCACCTGGGTGTAGAGCTGAGTGGTCGTGACCGAGGCGTGCCCCAGCAGCTCCTGGACCGCGCGGACGTCGGCGCCGCCGTGCAGGAGGTGGGTCGCGAAGGAGTGGCGCAGGGTGTGCGGGCCGATCGCGCCCTCGAGGTCCGCGTCGGCCGCGGCGCGCTGCACGATCTGCCAGGCCGCCTGCCGGGTGAGACGGGTGCCGCGCGAGCCCAGGAAGATCGCCGGGGTGCCCCGTCCCCGGGAGGCGAGGGAGGGCCGGGCCCGGGTGAGATACGCCTCCAGCGCCTCGAGGGCGAAGCGCCCGACGGGCACCACGCGGTGCTTGTCCCCCTTGCCGCGCAGCACCGCCGCGCGCTCGAGCGGATCGACGTCGTCGACGTCCAGGCCGATCGCCTCGGAGATGCGTGCGCCGAGCCCGTAGAGCACCTCGAGCAGGGCCCGGTCCCGCAGGGCGCGCTCGGCGGAGAGAGCACCTGTGCCGGGACGACCCGCGGCCTCGACGAGCCGGGCGGCCTCGTCGATCGTGATCGGGTGGGGCAGGGTGCGCGGACGGCTCGGGGCGGGCAGCAGCCGCGTGGGGTCGCCGGTGCTCGAGGTGCGCTCGGCGTCGAGGAAGGCGTGCAGGCCGCGGACGGCGGCCAGCGCGCGTGCGGCGCTCGAGGCCGCGAGCGCCGATCCCCCGTCGGCCCCCGAGCGGACCGTGCGCAGCCAGGCCGAGACGTCCTCCGGGGTCATCGCGTGCAGCGCCCGGTCCTCGCGGGCGAGGTGGCGCAGGTAGCGGGTGAGGTCGCGGCGGTAGGCGGCCAGCGTGTTCTCGGACAGGCCGCGCTCGACGCGCAGATGGCTCAGGTACTGCTCGAGGTCGCGGGCGTCGCCCGTGCGCACCTCGGCGGGGTCGGCGTCGGTGGCGACCACGGGCTCGGCCCAGCTGCTCAGAAGCGGACGAACGGGTCGATCGCGAGCGCCACGAACAGCAGCGTCAGGTACGTGATCGAGCCGTGGAAGACGACCATCGGGCCGAGCTTCTTCCCGGTCAGACCCTTGTGCGTGCGCACCGCGTAGCGGATGACGAGGAAGAGGAACCAGGCGCCCGAGGCCACGGCGGCGACCGCGTAGACCCAGCCGGTGTGCCCCAGCGGGATGATCGCGAGGCTCGAGGCGACCATGAGCACGCTGTGCAGCACCATCTGGTGGGCGACGTTCGTGCGGGAGCTGACCACGGGGAGCATGGGCACGCCGGCGGTCTCGTAGTCCTTGGTGAACTTCTCGGCGAGCGGCCAGTAGTGCGGCGGCGTCCAGAAGAAGATGACCAGGAACAGCAGGAACGCGGTCCAGGAGACCGTCCCCGTGACGGCCGACCAGCCGATCAGCACGGGCATGCAGCCGGCGATCCCGCCCCAGACGATGTTCTGCGAGGTCCGGCGCTTGAGGAACATCGTGTAGAAGAGGACGTACAGCAGGATCGCGGCGATCGCGAGCACGGCCGAGGCCCAGTTCACGAGCAGGCCCAGCCAGAGGGCGGAGGCGATCGACAGCACCACGCCGAAGACGACGGCCGCACGCGGGGAGACCTCACCGGTGACGATCGGACGGTTCTTCGTCCGCTTCATCTTCGCGTCGATGTCGCGGTCCAGGTACATGTTCAGCGTGTTCGCGCCGCCGGCGGCGAGGTAGCCGCCGATCATCGTCGCGAGGATCAGCAGCGGGTGCGGGAAGCCCCCGGCCGCGAGGAACATGGTGGGGATCGTCGTGATCAGCAGCAGCTCGATGATCCGCGGCTTGGTGAGCGCGACGTAGGCGCGCACGGTGCGGCCGATGCCGCGGCGGCCCGCGGGGCCCGACGGGGCCGGGGCGGTCGAGGCGGCCGGGGCCGGCTCCGACCCGGGGGTCTGCGACGTCTGCGGGGTGCGCCGGGCGGTCCCGGGAGCGGGGGTGCCGTGGGGAGCGGTCACCGTCCACCGTCCTTCCTGCTGCGACCGACGCGTCTGCGCCGAGGGGGCGAACGGGCCCGATACTACCCGGCGGGCGGCCCTGCGGACCGCCGCCGCGATGCTCGACGCGCCACACCGCGTGCCTCTCGTCACCTCGGGACATCTTCGCGACCGCCCGATCCGTTGCTCGGGACGTGAGAGTCCCTGACCTCGCATGACATGGCTCACCGGATGCGCGTCCCACGAGAAGTCGCGGCAACCCCTGGCCACGGGGCGGGGCGATAGGATCGAATAGTCGCTGAGCGGCGCGCCCCGGGACCCGGGCGACGCGAGCCGCTCCTGCAGCTCCTGACGGAAGGAAGAACAACTCGTGAGCGAATCGTTCAAGGGAATCGACGGCTGGACCGACGTGGACAAGCGCGCGATCGACACGGTGCGCACCCTCGCGGCGGACGCCGTCCAGAAGGTCGGGAACGGCCACCCGGGGACGGCGATCAGCCTCGCCCCGGCCGCTTACCTGCTGTACCAGGACATCATGCGCCACGACCCCTCGGACACCGGGTGGCTGGGCCGCGATCGCTTCGTCCTCTCCGCGGGTCACTCGAGCCTCACCCAGTACATCCAGCTCTACCTCGGCGGCTTCGGCCTCGAGCTCGAGGACATCGAGTCCCTGCGCACCTGGGGCTCGAAGACCCCGGGTCACCCCGAGGTCGGCCACACCAAGGGCGTCGAGACCACCACCGGCCCGCTCGGCCAGGGCCTCGCGACCGCCGTCGGCATGGCCATGGCCCAGCGCCGCGAGCGCGGCCTGTTCGACCCCGAGGCCCCCGCGGGCGAGAGCCCCTTCGACCGCTTCACCTTCGCGATCGCCTCCGACGGCGACATGCAGGAGGGCGTCACCAACGAGGCCTCCTCGATCGCCGGCACCCAGGAGCTGGGCAACCTCATCGTCCTCTGGGACGACAACGACATCTCGATCGAGGGTCACACCGACATCGCCTTCACCGAGGACACGGCGGCCCGCTACGAGGCGCTGGGCTGGGACGTCCACCGCGTCGACTGGACCAACGGCGGCACCCAGTACGTCGAGGACGTCGCCGCCCTCAAGGCCGCGATCGAGGACGCCAAGAAGGTCACCGACAAGCCGTCCTTCATCGCCCTGCGCACCGTCATCGCCTGGCCCGCCCCCACCAAGCAGGGCACCGGCGCCTCCCACGGCTCCGCCCTGGGCGACGAGGAGGTCGCGGGCCTCAAGAAGGCGCTCGGGCTCGATCCCGAGAAGACCTTCGACGTCCCCGCCGAGGTCCTCGACCGCACCCGCGAGCTCGTGCAGCGCGGCAAGGAGGCGCACGCCGCCTGGGACGAGAAGCTCGCGAGCTGGCGCGAGGCCAACGCGGATCGCGCCGCGCTGCTGGACCGGCTCGTCGCCGGTGACCTCCCCGACGGCTGGGCCGACGCCCTGCCCGTCTTCGAGGCCGACGCCAAGGGCCTGGCCACCCGCGCCGCATCCGGCAAGGTGCTCAACGCCCTCGCCCCCGTGCTGCCCGAGCTCTGGGGCGGCTCGGCCGACCTCGCCGGCTCGAACAACACCACCATGGACGGCGAGCCCTCCTTCATCCCCGCCGAGCGCTCCACCAAGGAGTTCTCGGGCGACGAGTACGGCCGCACGCTGCACTTCGGCATCCGCGAGCACGCCATGGGCGCGATCCTCTCCGGGATCAACCTCGACGAGCTGACCCGCGCCTACGGCGGCACGTTCCTGCAGTTCTCGGACTACATGCGCGGCGCCGTGCGCCTCTCGGCCCTGATGGGCGTGGACAACATCTACGTGTGGACCCACGATTCCATCGGCCTGGGCGAGGACGGCCCCACCCACCAGCCGGTCGAGCACCTCGCCGCGCTGCGCGCCATCCCGGGACTGGACGTCGTCCGCCCGGCCGACGCCAACGAGACGGCCGCCGCCTGGAAGGCGACGATCGAGCGCCGCGAGCGCCCGATCGGCCTGATCCTCTCCCGCCAGGCCCTGCCGACGCTGGACCGCGGCGAGTACGCGAGCGCCGACGGCGTCGCCCGGGGCGGCTACGTCCTCAAGGACGCCGGCAGCGGCGAGCCCGAGGTCATCCTCATCGCCACCGGCTCCGAGGTGCAGTACGCCGTCGAGGCGCAGAAGCAGCTCGAGGAGGCCGGCACGCCGACCCGCGTGGTCTCCATGCCGTCCGTCGAGTGGTTCGAGGACCAGGACGAGGCCTACCGCGAGTCGGTCCTCCCCCGCGGCGTCCGCGCCCGGGTGAGCGTCGAGGCGGGCATCGCCCAGTCCTGGTTCAAGTACCTGGGCGACGCGGGCCGCGCCGTCAGCCTCGAGCACTACGGCGCCTCCGCGGACGCGGCCACGCTCTTCCGAGAGTACGGCTTCACGGCCGACGCGGTGGTGGCCGCCGCGAAGGAATCCATCGAGGCCGCACGCAGCTGATCCGCCGACGGGGGCGGGACCCCAGAGGTCCCGCCCCCTCTTCTCGCCGTGCCCGCGCGGGAGCCCGCCGTCGGCCCTCGGGCCCCGGACCTGCCCCGCGCATCCACGACGACCGTCCGTCTCCGACTCCCCATGATCTGATCGGCGCCGCGCGCGCCGAGGAAGGATTCCCCTCATGACCCAGAACACCCGCACCCAGGCCCTCTCCGACGCCGGCGTGTCGATCTGGCTGGACGACCTCTCCCGCGGCCGCCTGACCTCCGGCAACCTCCAGGAGCTCGTGGACACGAAGAACATCGTGGGCGTCACCACCAACCCCTCGATCTTCCAGGCCGCGATCTCCGGCGCCCAGGACTACGACGCTGACATCGCCGAGCTCGCGAAGGCCGGCAAGGACGTCGACGCGGTCGTCGAGAAGCTCACGACCGACGACGTGCGCGCCGCCTCGGACCTCTTCGCCCCGGTCGCCGAGGCCACCGAGGGCCAGGACGGCCGCGTCTCGATCGAGGTCGACCCGCGCCTGGCGCACGAGACCGAGAAGACGATCGCGCAGGCCCACCACCTCAGCGAGGTCGTCGACCGCAGCAACGTGATGATCAAGATCCCCGCCACCAAGGAGGGCCTGCCGGCCATCACCGAGGTGATCGGCGCTGGCATCAGCGTCAACGTGACGCTCATCTTCTCCGTGGACCGCTACCGCGAGGTCATCGACGCCTACCTGGCGGGCCTCGAGAAGGCCGACGCCGCCGGCATCGACCTCTCGACCATCCGCTCGGTCGGCTCCTTCTTCGTCTCGCGCTTCGACACCGAGATCGACGCGCGCCTCGAGAAGCTGGGCGGGGACGCCCTGGAGCTGCGCGGCAAGGCCGGCGTGGCGAACGCCCGCGTGGCCTTCGGCGTGTACCTCGAGAAGTTCTCCTCGGAGCGCTTCGAGAAGCTCGCCGCGAAGGGCGCCCACGTGCAGCGCGCGCTGTGGGCCTCCACCGGGGTGAAGAACCCCGAGTACGCCGACACCATGTACGTCGACCAGCTGGTCGCCTCCCCCACCGTGAACACGATGCCGGAGAAGACGCTCGACGCGGTCGCCGACCACTCCGAGCCCGGGAAGGCGCTGGACGCGGAGGCCGCGCAGGCCTCGGCCGCGGACCTCGAGAAGATCTCCGCCGCGGGCGTCGACCTCGACGACGTCTACGCCGTCCTCGAGCGCGAGGGCGTCGAGAAGTTCGAGAAGGCCTGGAACGAGCTGCTCGAGACCGTCGCGGCGCAGATCGCCTCGGCCTCGGCCTGACCCCACCCCGCCGCCTCCCCTCCCCCGTCCGCTCCTGAGCGCCGCCCGCGACGCCGCGCGGAGAGGAGGGGCCGCGGCCCTCACTCCATCGAGCACACGGCGGAGCCGCCCCCGACGGGTCGGCTCCGCCACGTGCCGGAAGGATGATCGTGAACACGACCCCCACTCCGCGCAATCCGCTGCGCGATCCCCGTGATCGGCGTCTGCCGCTGATCGCGGGGCCGAGCTCGATGGTGATGTTCGGCGTCACCGGAGACCTCGCCCGCAAGAAGCTCCTTCCCGCGATCTACGACCTGGCCCACCGGGGTCTGCTGCCGCCGAGCTTCGGCCTGGTCGGCTACGGCCGCCGCGACTGGAGCCATGACGACTTCGCCGACTACGTGCGCACGTCCGTGACCGAGCACGCCCGCACCGAGTTCGACGAGTCGACCTTCGAGCAGCTGCGCGGCGGTCTGCGCTTCGTCACCGGCACCTTCGACGACACGGCCGCCTTCCAGAAGCTCACCGAGGTCGTCGAGGAGCTGGACCGCACCCGCGGCACGGGCGGCAACCACGCCTTCTACCTCTCGATCCCGCCGGACGCGTTCCCGCAGGTCTGCTCGCAGCTGGCGAACTCGGGACTGAACACCCCGCGGGACGGCTCCTGGCGGCGAGTGGTCATCGAGAAGCCCTTCGGGCACGACCTGGCCTCCGCGAAGGAGCTCAACGACGTCGTGGAGAAGGTCTTCCGCCCGGAGGACGTCTTCCGCATCGACCACTACCTGGGCAAGGAGACGGTCCAGAACATCCTCGCGTTCCGCTTCGCGAACCAGATGTTCGAGCCGATCTGGAACGCCAACTATGTGGACCACGTGCAGATCACGATGGCCGAGGACATCGGCATCGGCTCGCGTGCGGGCTACTACGACGGCATCGGCACCGCGCGCGACGTCATCCAGAACCACCTCCTGCAGCTGCTCGCGCTGACCGCGATGGAGGAGCCCATCTCCTTCGACGCGAAGGAGCTGCGCACGGAGAAGGAGAAGGTCCTGGAGGCCATCTCCCTGCCCGAGGACCTCTCCCTGCACACCGCCCGCGGACAGTACGTCGCGGGTCTGCAGGGCGGCGAGGAGGTCAAGGGGTACCTCGAGGAGGACGGCATCCCCGCCGACTCCACGACCGAGACGTTCGCCGCGATGCGCCTGGACGTGAACACCCGCCGCTGGGCGGGCGTCCCGTTCTACCTGCGCGCGGGCAAGCGCCTGGGCCGCCGCGTCACCGAGATCGCCGTGGTCTTCAAGTCCGCGCCGTTCCTGCCGTTCTCCTCCACGGACACCGCGGATCTCGGCCAGAACGCGATCGTGATCCGCGTCCAGCCCGACGAGGGCGTGACCATGCGGTTCGGCTCCAAGGTCCCCGGCACCCAGATGGAGGTGCGGGACGTGAACATGGACTTCCAGTACGGGTCCTCGTTCACCGAGGAATCGCCCGAGGCCTACGAGCGGCTGATCCTGGACATGCTCCTGGGAGACCCGCCGCTGTTCCCGCGCCAGCGGGAGGTCGAGCTGTCCTGGGAGATCCTCGACCCGATCACCGACTACTGGGCGAAGAACCTTCCGCCCGCTCCGTACCGCCCCGGCACCTGGGGCCCGGAGACCGCCAACGAGATGCTCACGCGCGACGGACGCGCCTGGAGGCGACCGTGATCACCACCCTGAACGACACCACCGCATCCGCCGTCGACAAGAAGATGACGCAGATGCGCGAGACCTTCGGCGCGACCACCGTGGGCAGCGTGCTCACGCTGATCATCGTCGCGACCGGGGAGGACATCGATCAGCCCCTGCAGGCCGCCGTGCAGGCCAGCCACGAGCACCCCTCGCGGGTCATCGTGGTCGATGCCGACACCGACGCCGAGACCGGACTGGACGCGGAGATCCGCGTGGGCCGCGACGCGGGAGCCGGCGAGATCGTCATCCTCCGCGCCCGCGGCGAGGTCATGTCCAGCCTGGACACGCTCATCACCCCGCTGCTGCTTCCCGACGCCCCGATCGTCACCTGGTGGCCCGAGGACGCTCCCTCGTCCCCGGTCCACGACGTCCTGGGGTCGATCTCCCAGCGCCGCATCACCGACGCAGCCTCCTCGAGCGACCCCGACGCGACGCTCAAGCGCCTGCGCCGCGGCTACTCCAGCGGCGACTCCGACCTCTCCTGGGCCCGCATCACCCGCTGGCGCGGACTGGCCGCCACGGCCTACGAGACCCCGCCGATCTCCCTCCCGCGCAGCGTGAGCGTCGCCGGACCCGCGGGCGATCCCTCGGTGCGCCTGCTGGCCGCGTGGCTCGCCCTCGAGCTCGGGCTCGAGGTCGACATCGAGACCGTCGACGGCTGCCCCGCCGGCCCCCAGTCCCTCGTCTTCGAGCGCGAGGACGGGACCGTGGCCCTGCGCCGCGGCGACGGCGACAGCGTCATCATCTCCCTGCCCGGCGACCAGGAGGACCAGCGCGTCCCCGTGCCCGCCAGCTCCCTCTACGAGCTGCTCGCCGAGGAGCTGCGCCGCCTCGATCCCGACGAGGTCTACGGCGAGGTCCTCGCCCACGCCTTCTCCAAGGTCGAGGACGCCTCCACCTTCGCGAAGGGCAAGCCGGAGCCGACGGACGCCGTCTCGGAGTCCCTCGAGGCCGCCGCCGTGCGCGCCGCCGACGACGTGGCCTCCCGCCTCGCCGAGGCGATCTCCGCACGCGGAGAGGCGCACCTCGTGGTCACCGGCGGCACCATCGGCACCGCCACCGCCGATGCCCTTCCCATCGCCTTCGTCGAGCACGAGGTCGACCCGGCCGCCGTGCACGTGTGGTGGGGCGACGAGCGCTTCGTCGACGCCGACTCGGAGGACCGCAACGACCAGGCGGTGCGCGTCGGCTTCCTCGAGAAGATCGCCTTCGCGCCCGGCAAGGTGCATCCGGTCCCCTCGACCTCGAGCGGCATGTCCCTGGACGAGGCCGCCGCCTGGTACGGCCAGGAGCTGGACCGCGCGGGCGGCGACCGTCCGTTCCGCACCCGCGGCGAGGCGTTCTTCGACGTGCTGCTGCTGGGCGTCGGCCCCGACGGCCACGTGGCCTCGCTGTTCCCGCGCCATCCGGCGCAGCAGCTCGACGGCGCGAGCGCCGTGGCCGTGGTCGACTCCCCCAAGCCGCCGCCGCTGCGGGTGTCGCTGACCTGGCCCGTGCTGAACTCCTCCCGCCACGTGGGCCTGCTCGCCGCCGGCGAGGAGAAGGCCGAGGCGGTCGCGCGCGCCCACGAGGGCATCGACCCGTGGGAGGTCCCGGCCTCCTCGGTGCGCGGGCTCGAGTCCACCACCTGGTACCTCGACGAGTCCTCGGCGACGGGCCTGCGGAAGGGCTGACGAGCAGGCCGCACCGGGACGACCGCCCGGAGCACCGAGAGGGCCCGACCGCGCACGTGGCGCGGTCGGGCCCTCTCTCTGTGCGCTGTCCCGCTGTGTGACCCGCTGTGCGACGGCGAGCCTCATCGCCTCGTCGGGCACCCTGTCCCTCCGGGAATGCGAGAGGCCGGGAGGATCGCATCCTCCCGGCCTCTCGGACGGCTGACTCATGCGCGCGCCGCGCGCCGGAGCATCACATGAAGCGCTCGAGCACTCCCAGACCCACGGCCGCGGCGCCGAAGACGACGGCGAGGGTGACCGTGAGGCGGTCGAGGTTGCGCTCGGCGACGCCGGAGGCGCTCGCGGACGAGGACACGCCGCCGCCGAACATGTCGGACAGGCCGCCGCCCTTGCCGCGGTGCAGCAGCACCAGCAGGATCACTGCGATGCCGGTGATCGCCAGCACGATCTGCAGGATCAGCTTGAGCAGGTTGAGGTCCACGGACACTCCTCACGGGACGTTGGAACTGCGCCAGGATACGACACGGGGCGGATCCGTCGCCGGACCCGCCCCGCCGGATGTGAGCCGTTCGGCTCCTCGTCCGGTCGTGCCGCTCAGGCGTCCTGGTAGCGGACGATCTTGGCGAACTCGTCGGCCTTCAGCGAGGCCCCGCCCACGAGGGCGCCGTCGACATCGGGCTTCGTCATCAGCTCGGCGACGTTCGAGGACTTCACGGAGCCGCCGTAGAGGACGCGCACGGCGTCGGCCGCGGCCTCGCCGTGGGCAGTGCGCACCCAGTCGCGGATCGCTCCGCAGACCTCCTGGGCGTCATCCGGGGTCGCGACCTCGCCGGTGCCGATCGCCCAGACCGGCTCGTAGGCGACGACGAGGGAGCCGACCTGTGCGGCGTCGACGCCCTCGAGGCCGCCCTCGAGCTGCGCGAGCGTGTACTCGACCTGCGTGCCCGCCTTCCGCTCCTCGAGCGGCTCGCCGACGCAGAGGATGGGGGTCAGACCGCCGCCGAGGGCCGCCTTCACCTTGGCGTTGGTGATCTGCTCGGTCTCACCGTGGTACTGGCGGCGCTCGGAGTGGCCGATGGTCGCGTAGGTCGCGCCGAGGGCCGTGAGCATGGAGGCCGAGACCTCTCCGGTGAAGGCGCCGGACTCGTGCTCCGACACGTCCTGGGACCCGTAGGAGATCGGGAGCTTCCCGGCGTCCACGGCCGTCTGCACGGTGCGCAGGTCCACGAACGGGGGCAGCACGGCCGCCTCGACGGCGGAGGTGTCCAGGCCCTTGAGGGCGTCGCCCAGATCCTCGACGAGGGACAGGCCCTGCTTCCAGTCGAGGTTCATCTTCCAGTTGCCCGCCATCAGCGGGGTGCGGGTGGTGCTCATGCGTGGTCCTCCTCCAGGACGGCGATGCCCGGCAGCTCCTTGCCCTCGATCAGCTCGAGGCTCGCACCGCCGCCGGTCGAGATGTGCGAGAACGCGGACTCGTCGAAGCCCAGGGTGCGGACGGCGGCCGCGGAGTCGCCGCCGCCGATCACGGTGAAGCCGTCGGCGTCGGCGAGGGCAGTCGCGACGTCCTTCGTGCCCCGTGCGAAGGTCTCGAACTCGAAGACCCCCATCGGGCCGTTCCAGAAGATCGTGCGCGCATCGGCGATCTTCTCCGCGAACAGCTCCGCGGTCCTCGGGCCGATGTCCATGCCCTCCTGGTCGGCGGGGATCTGGTCGGCGGGGACCGTCGTCGGCTCCGCGTCGGCCGAGAACTCCCGGGCGACGACCGTGTCCACGGGCAGCACGAGCTCGACGCCGTTGCGCTGCGCCGTCTCGAGGTACTCGCGCACGGTGTCGACGCGCTCGGCGTCCAGCAGGGACTTGCCGATCTCATGGCCCTGGGCCTTGAGGAAGGTGTACGCCATGCCGCCGCCGATGAGAATCCGATCGGCCTTGGTCAGCAGGTTCTCGATGACGCCGAGCTTGTCGGCGATCTTGGCGCCGCCGAGGATCACGACGAAGGGGCGCTCCGGGTCGTCGGTCACCTTGCGCAGGGCCTCGACCTCGCTGGTCACGAGCTCGCCCGCGGCCGAGGGCAGAATCTGCGCGAGCTCGTACACGGAGGCCTGCTTGCGATGGACGACGCCGAAGCCGTCGGAGACGAAGGCGTCGCCGAGCGCGGCGATCTGCTCGGCGAAGGCGCGGCGCTCGGCCTCGTCCTTCGCGGTCTCCCCCGGGTTGAAGCGGAGGTTCTCGAGGATCGCGACCTGGCCATCGGCGAGGGCGTCCACGGTCTGCCGGGCGCTGTCGCCCACGGTGTCGGTCGCGAAGGCGACGTCGGCGCCGAGGAGCTCGGACAGCCGCCCGACGACGGGGCGCAGCGAGTACTTCTCCTCGGGCACGCCCTTGGGGCGGCCGAGGTGGGAGATCACGACGACGCGCGCACCGGCGCCTGTGAGCGTCGAGATCGTGGGCAGGGCGGCGCGGATGCGGCCGTCGTCGGTGATCGTGGTGCCGTCCAGCGGCACGTTGAGGTCGGCGCGGACGATGACCCGCTTGCCGCGCAGGTCGCCGAGCGACGCGATGGTCTTCAGCACGGGGTGGCTCCTAGTGTCGAGGGGTGCGTGCGACGGAGCCCGCCCGGGCCGCGCCTCGCAGGGGCGGCGCCGGACGGGCTCCGTCGGACCCGTTCTCCGTGAGGGAGAGGGTCAGAGGCTCTTGCCGACGAGCGAGGTGAGCTCGACGAGGCGGTTGGAGAAGCCCCACTCGTTGTCGTACCAGGTGAAGACCTTGACGAGGTTGCCGTTCACCTTGGTGAGCTGGCTGTCGAAGATCGAGGAGTGCGGATCGTGCTCGATGTCCTTGGAGACGATCGGGTCCTCGGTGTACCGCAGAATGCCCTTGAGCGGGCCCTCGGCGGCCTTCTTCACCGCGGCGTTGATCTCCTCGGCGGTGACCTCGCGGGAGGCCTCGAAGGTGAGGTCCGTGATCGAGCCGGTGGGGACCGGCACGCGCAGCGAGTAGCCGTCGAGCTTGCCCTTGAGCTCGGGCAGCACGAGCGCGACGGCCTTGGCGGCGCCGGTCGTGGTGGGCACAATGTTCAGAGCGGCGGCGCGGGCGCGGCGCGGATCCTTGTGGGGGCCGTCCTGCAGGACCTGGTCCGAGGTGTAGGCGTGGACCGTGGTCATGAGGCCCTTGACGATGCCGAACTCGTCGTTCAGCACCTTGGCCACGGGGGCGAGGCTGTTGGTGGTGCAAGAGGCGTTCGAGACGATGTCGTGCTTCGCCGGGTCGTAGTCGCCCTCGTTCACACCGATGACGAAGGTCGCGTCCTCGTTCTTCGCGGGAGCGGAGATGATGACCTTCTTCGCACCGCCCTCGAGGTGGGCCTTGGCCTTCTCGGCGTCGGTGAAGATTCCGGTGGACTCGATGACGACGTCCGCGCCGATCTCGCCCCACGGGATGTTCTTCGGGTCGCGCTCGGCGAAGGCCTTGAAGGTGAGGTCGCCGACGGTGATGGAGTCGTCGTCGTGGCTGACCTCGTAGGGCAGCACGCCGCCGATGGAGTCGTACTTGATGAGGTTGGCGAGCGTCGCGTTGTCCGTCAGATCGTTGACGCCCACGACCTCGATGTCGGCACCCTGCTCGAGGGCGGCGCGCAGGAAGTTGCGCCCGATGCGACCGAATCCGTTGATTCCGACCTTAGTGGTCACGGTTCCTCCTTGGATCGCAGCCCAGGAGGCTGCGGGGATGTGTGTCGCGCACGCCCTCGTACGCTCGGACGACCGCGGCGCCTCCCGGGAACCCGAGACGACGATCACGACCGCGGATCAGTCTATCAATGCACTGGGTCACGTCGGAACGGGTCCGCTCCCTGGACCGCAGCGCGGCTCCCGGCTCAGGAGCGCGCGTCCTCGCCGCCCTCGTTGACCTCGTCGGTGCCGGGGACGCCGAGCTCCTCGGCGCGCTTGTCGGCCATCGCGAGCAGGCGGCGGATGCGACCGGCGACCGCGTCCTTGGTCATCGGCGGATCGGCGTGGCGGCCGAGCTCCTCGAGGCTCGCCTGACGGTGCTCGACGCGCAGGCGTCCGGCCTCGCGCAGGTGCTCGGGGACCTCGTCGCCCAGGATCTCCAGCGCGCGCTCCACGCGCTGCCCCGCGGCGACCGCGGCCCGCGCCGAGCGACGCAGGTTGGCGTCGTCGAAGTTCGCCAGGCGGTGGGCGGTCGCGCGGACCTCGCGGCGCGTGCGCCGCTCCTCCCACACCAGGACGGTCTGATGGGCGCCCATGCGCGTGAGCAGGGCGGCGATCGCGTCGCCGTCGCGCAGCACCACGCGGTCGCCGCCGCGGACCTCGCGGGCCTTCGAGGCGATGCCCAGGCGCCGGGCGGCGCCCACCATCGCGAGCGCGACCTCGGGCCCCGGGCAGCCGAGCTCGAGCGCGGAGCTGCGGCCCGGCTCGGTGAGGGAGCCGCGGGCGAGGAACGCGCCGCGCCAGGCAGCCTCGGCGTCCACCGCGGCGCCGCCGACGACGGCCGGCGGCATCCCGCGCACGGGACGGCCGCGGGCGTCCAGCAGGCCCGTCTGGCGGGCGAGCACCGCGCCGTCGCCGTGCACGCGCACGATGTACGTCGTCGAGCGCCGGATCCCCGACGGTGCGAGCACCGCGATATCGCTGCCGTGCCCGTAGACGTCGGCGATGATCGCGCGCAGCCGCCGCGCGGTCGCGGTGCTGTCCACCTCGGCCTCGATCACCACGCGCCCGCCCTGCAGATGCAGGCCGCCGGCGAAGCGCAGCATCGCCGCGGCCTCCGCCTTCCGGGCCGACGGGCGCGCCACGTCGATCCGCGACAGCTCCTCCTTGGCGTCAGCGGTCAATGCCATGCTGAGTCCCCTCTTCCTCGTCCTGCGTCCCCTCGACATCCCCGTACACGCCGTCGAACACGTCGCGGTAGGCGGCGGCGAGCCGCACGGGGTCGTGGACCGGCACCCCGCCGCCCACGCTCACCTGCCTCAGCAGGGTACGTATTCCTCGTGTGCGCGCGAACTCCGCGAGCTCCACCGCGTCCTCGAGGGCCGTCGGGTCGGCGATCACGGTGTCGAAGCTCGTCTCGGGCGCGCTGTCCAGCAGCACGCGCAGCAGGTCCGTGCTGCGCATCCCCTCGATCTCCTCGCCCCCCGAGGAGAGGTTCATGACCACGCAGCGGTGGGCGCGGGTGGTGCGCAGGGCCTCCGCGATCTCGGGGATCTGCAGGTGCGGCAGCACCGAGGTGTACCAGGAGCCGGGGCCGACGATCACCCAGTCGGCCTCCGCGATCGCGCGCAGCACCTCCTCGGGCACCCGGGGCCGCTCCGGGATCAGCCGCATCGACTCGACCCGCCCGGGGACCTTCGCGACCTGCGCCTGGCCGCGCACCGTGCCGCGGGTGCCGTCCGCGAAGGCCACCTGCGCCTCGATGTCCAGGGGGTCCAGCGCCATGGGCAGGACGCGCCCGCGGGCGCCGAGCAGCTCGCCGATCCGGTCCAGGCCCGCGATCGGGTCCTCGAGGATCTGCCACATGGCCACGATCATGAGGTTCCCGAGGGCGTGGCCGTCGAGGTCGCCGTCGGTGACGAAGCGGTGCTGGACGGCGTCGTGCCAGAAGGCGCCCCAGTCGGAGTCCTCGCACAGCGCCGCGAGCGCCATCCGCAGGTCCCCGGGGGGCAGCACGGGCAGCTCGGCGCGGATGCGCCCCGAGGAGCCGCCGTCGTCCGCGACCGTGACCACGGCCGTGATGTCGTCGACCAGCAGGCGCAGGGACCGCAGGTTCGCGGCGAGCCCGTGGCCGCCGCCGAGGGCGACCGCGCGGCGCGGCGAGGACAGGGCGCGGCGGGGGCCGCTGCGCGAACCGCGTCGCAGGTGCGGGGGCAGTCCGGCGGCGGTCACTCGCGCCCCAGATCCCGGTGGCGCACGCGCACCGCGAAGCCCGCCTGGCGCAGGTCCTCCCCGATCTTCTCCGCCATCGCGACCGAGCGGTGCTTGCCGCCCGTGCAGCCGATCGCGATCGTCGTGAAGTGCTTGTTCTCCGCCGAGTAACCGCGCAGCACGGGACGGATCATGTCGAGGTAGCGGGCGGCGAACTCGGCGCCGTTGGGGTCGGCGAGCACGAACTCGGCGACCGCCGGATCGGTGCCGCGCTGGGAGCGCAGCTCGGGCACCCAGTACGGGTTGGGGATGAAGCGGACGTCGCTGACGTGATCGGCCTCGATCGGGATCCCGTACTTGAAGCCGAAGGACATGACGTTCACGGTGAGCGCCTGCTCGCTGTGCGAGCCGAAGGTGGTGCGCATCTTCATCGTCAGCTGGTGCACGTTCAGCGGGGACGTGTCGATCGCGACGTCGGCGAGGCGCCGGTAGGGCGCGAGCATCTCCCGCTCGCGGCGGATGCCCTCGAGCACGCCCTCCTCCCCCTGCAGCGGGTGGGGGCGGCGCACGGAGTCGAAGCGGCGCACGAGCGTGTGCTCGTCGGCGGTGAGGAAGACCAGCCGCACCCGCATCTCGGAGGCGCGCATCTGCTCGATCACCTGGGACAGCTCGGAGAAGAACGGGCCGGAGCGGGGGTCGACGACCACGGCGAAGCGGGTCTCGCGGCCCTCGGCCTGCTGCTGGAGCTCGTAGAGGCGCGGGATCAGCTGCGGCGCGATGTTGTAGACGACGTACCAGCCCAGGTCCTCGAGGGCGTGGGCGGCCGTCTCGCGCCCCGCGCCTGCGAGGCCCGTGATGATCACGACGTCGCCCGGCGGCGCCGCCCGATCGGGCTCCGGCTCCGGCGCGCCCTCGGCGGGCGCGGACTCCGGGACGCTGCTGTCCTGCGACATGGATGCTGCTCCTTCGTCGAGGTCGGGGTCAGGGGTCGGGGTCGAGCTCGGGGTCGAGGGCCGTCGTCATCGTCCTCGTGCTGGTGAAGGGTACCGCCCGCGGATGGACGCCGAGGGATCCGTGGTGAGGATCGCCCGGACGCCCCGCGGGTCACTCGAGGATCTCGCCCGTCGCCATGTCGACCGCCGGGCCGGGCTCCTCCCCGCGCAGGGTCGCGAGCACCTGCGCGGCGAGCTGCGGGCCGATGCCCTGGACCTCCTGGAGGGTCTCCGCATCGGCCTCACGGATGTTCGCGACCGTCGTGAAGCGGTCGAGCAGCGCCCGCCGACGGGCCGGCCCCAGGCCGGGCACGCCGTCCAGGGCGCTCGCCTGCATGGCGCGGCCGCGCTTGGAGCGGTGGTAGGAGATCGCGAAGCGGTGGGCCTCGTCGCGCAGGCGCTGGACGAGGAACAGCGCCTCGCTGGTGCGGGGCAGGATCACCGGGTAGTCGTCGCCGGGCAGCCAGATCTCCTCGAGCCGCTTGGCGATGCCGGCGAGGGCGATGTCGGTGACGCCAAGGTCCTCGAAGGCCCGCTGCGCGGCCGCGACCTGCGGCTGCCCGCCGTCGACGAGGATCAGCGCGGGCGGGTAGGCGAAGCGGCGGGAGTCCTCGTCGTCGGCGGGGGCGGGATCGAGGTGCCGCTGGAGGCGCCGGCGGATCACGTCGTACATGGAGGCCGTGTCGTCGCGCGCGGCCTCCCCCGTCACGGAGTAGCGCCGGTACTCGCTCTTCTTGGGCAGCCCGTCCTCGAAGACCACCTGGGAGCCGACGACGTTCGTCCCC
Organism: Brachybacterium halotolerans; assembly: GCF_016623465.1. Lineage (GTDB taxonomy): Bacteria > Actinomycetota > Actinomycetes > Actinomycetales > Dermabacteraceae > Brachybacterium > Brachybacterium halotolerans. The sequence goes on along the minus strand of NZ_JAEDAJ010000001.1, from coordinate 197,097 downwards.
TGGGAGTGGGAGATGTCGAAGCACTCGATGCGCAGCGGGGGCTCCGCGAGGTCCAGCGCCTCCCCGAGGTCCTCGAGGGCCTTGGTGCGGGCCGTGAGGTCGCCCGTGCGGCGCAGCCGGTGCAGGCGCAGGGCCTCCTCCGCATTGGCGCCGACGGTCTCCAGCAGCTCCTTCTTCTCCCCGCGGCGGGGCACGCGCAGGTCGACGCGCCGGCCGACGAGCTCCTGCACCTGGTCCGCGTTGGTCGGCATCTCGCTCACGAGCACCTCGGCGGGGGCCTCCCCGTCGGTGTACAGGGTCGCCAGCGCCCGCTCCATGAGGTCGCCGGGGCCGGACTCGTCGAGGATCTCGGCGGTCCAGCCGCGCTGGCCGCGGATCCTCCCGCCGCGCACGTGGAAGACCTGGATGGAGGCCTCGAGCTCGTCCTGGACGAGGGCCACGAGGTCCGCGTCGGTCGCGTCGGAGAGCACCACGGAGTTCTTCTCCATGACCTTCTCGAGCGCCTGCAGGTCGTCGCGCAGCCCGGCGGCGGTCTCGTAGTCCTGGGCGGCGGCGGCCTCGCGCATGCGCTTCTCGATGCGCCGCAGATAGGCGCCGGTGTTGCCGGCCATGAAGTCGCTGAACTGCTCGGCGAGGCGGCGGTGGTCCTCCACCGAGATGTCGCCGACGCACGGCGCCGAGCACTTGCCGATGAAGCCGAGCAGGCAGGGCCGTCCGGACCGCTCGGCGCGCCGGTAGACGCCGGCGGTGCAGGAGCGCACGGGGAACACGCGGAGCATCAGGTCGAGGGTCTCGCGGATCGCCCACACCTGCGTGTAGGGGCCGAAGACGCGGTCGCCCTTGGTGCGGGGCCGGCGCGTGATGTGGACGCGCGGCACCTCCTCCCCCATGGTCACGGCCAGGTAGGGGTAGGACTTGTCGTCGCGGAACTTCACGTTGAACCGCGGATCGAACTCCTTGATCCACGTGTACTCGAGGGTCAGCGCCTCGACCTCGGTGCGCACCACCGTCCACTCGACGCCCGTCGCCGTGGTGACCATCCGCCGGGTGCGCTCGTGGAGGGCCGAGAGGTCCTGGAAGTAGTTCGACAGCCGCGCCCGCAGGTTCTTCGCCTTGCCGACGTAGATCACCCGGGAGTCGGCGTCGCGGAAGCGGTAGACGCCCGGGGAGGTCGGAATGGTCCCTGTCGCGGGACGGTAGGTCGACGGGTCAGCCATGGAGGACGGTCACTGCCTCCCCGCCTCGAGGATCGGCAGCAGGAACCGACCGGTGTGGGAGGCGCCCACGCGCGCGACGTCCTCGGGGGTGCCGGTGGCGACCACGCGGCCGCCGCCGTCCCCGCCCTCGGGACCGAGGTCGATGACGTGGTCGGCGCTCTTGATGACGTCGAGGTTGTGCTCGATGACGATCACGGTGTTGCCCTTGTCGACGAGGCCGCCGAGGACCTCGAGGAGCTTGCGGACGTCCTCGAAGTGGAGTCCGGTGGTGGGCTCGTCGAGCACGTAGATCGTGCGGCCGTTGGAGCGCTTGTGCAGCTCGGAGGCGAGCTTCACGCGCTGGGCCTCGCCGCCGGAGAGCGTGGTCGCGCTCTGGCCGAGGCGCACGTACCCCAGGCCCACGTCGTCGAGCGTCTGCAGCTGGCGGCGGATCGCGGGGACCGCGTCGAAGAACTCGACGGCCTCCTCGATCGGCATGTCGAGGACCTCGGCGACGTTCTTGCCCTTGAAGTGCACCTCGAGGGTCTCGCGGTTGTACCGCGCCCCGTGGCAGACCTCGCAGGTCACGTAGACGTCGGGCAGGAAGTTCATCTCGATCTTGATGGTGCCGTCGCCCGAGCAGGTCTCGCAGCGCCCGCCCTTGACGTTGAAGGAGAAGCGCCCGGCCTTGTAGCCGCGCACCTTCGCCTCGGAGGTCTGGGCGAACAGGGTGCGCACCCGGTCCCACACGCCCGTGTAGGTCGCCGGGTTCGAGCGCGGGGTGCGCCCGATGGGCGACTGGTCGACGTGCACGACCTTGTCGAGGCTCTCGAGGCCCGTCACGCGCTTGTGGCGGCCGGCGACGGTGCGCGCGCCGTTGAGCTCGCGGGCGAGCACCGAGTAGAGGATGTCGTTCACGAGCGTCGACTTGCCCGATCCGGAGACGCCGGTGACGGCGGTGAAGGTGCCCAGGGGGAAGGAGACGTCGACGTTCTTGAGGTTGTTCTCGCGAGCACCGTGCACGGTGACCCGGCGCTCCTTGTCGATGGGCCGGCGGACGGGCGGCACCGGGATCGAGAGCTTCCCGCTGAGGTACTGGCCGGTGAGGGACTCGGGGTTGGACTTCAGGCCCGCGAGGTCGCCCGAGTGGATGACGTGGCCTCCCCGCTCGCCGGCGAGGGGGCCGATGTCCACGATCCAGTCGGCGGCGTTGAGGGTGTCCTCGTCGTGCTCGACGACGATCAGGGTGTTGCCGAGGTCGCGCAGGCGGGTGAGGGTCGCGATGAGGCGCTCGTTGTCCCGCTGGTGGAGCCCGATCGAGGGCTCGTCGAGCACGTAGAGAACGCCCACGAGCCCGGAGCCGATCTGGGTGGCCAGGCGGATGCGCTGGGCCTCCCCTCCCGAGAGGGTGCCGGCCGCGCGGGCCAGCGTCAGGTAGTCCAGGCCGACGTCGAGCAGGAAGCCCAGGCGGGCCTCGATCTCGCGCAGCACCTCGGAGGCGATCTGCGCCTCCTTGACGCCCAGCTCGAGGCCGCCGAGGAAGGCGTGGGCCTCGCGGATCGAGAGGTCGCAGACCTCGGCGATCGAGCGGTCGCCCACGGTCACCGCGAGCACCTCGGGCCGCAGGCGCGCGCCGCCGCACGCGGGGCAGGGCACCTCGCGCATGAACTGCTCGTAGCGGTCCTTCGCCCAGTCGGACTCCGTGTCCTCGTGGCGGCGCTCGAGGTAGTGGATGACGCCCTCGAAGCCCGTGGAGTACGTTCGCTCGCGGCCGAAGCGGTTGCGGTAGCGCACGTGGACCTTGAAGTCGTTGCCGTGCAGCAGCGCCTCCTTCGCGCGCTCGGGCAGCGCCCGCCACGGGGTGTCGAGGGAGAAGGCGAGCTCCTCGGCGAGGCCCGCCATCACCTGCTGGTGGTGGTCGGCGTGTCCCATGGTCCAGGGCGCGATCGCGCCGTCCGCGAGGCTGAGGTCCTCGTCGGGGATCACGAGCTCCGGATCGACCTCGAGGCGCATGCCCAGGCCGGTGCACTCGGGGCAGGCGCCGTAGGGGGCGTTGAACGAGAAGGAGCGCGGCTCGATGTCGTCCAGGGTGAGCGGGTGGTCGTTGGGGCACGCGCGCTTCTCGGAGAAGCGGCGGGAGCGGTCCTCGGCGTCGGCCTCGCGGTCCACGAAGTCCACGACGAGCAGGCCGTCGGCCAGGCGCAGCGCGGTCTCCACGGAGTCGGTGAGGCGGCGGCGCGCGTCGGGCTTCGCGGCCAGGCGGTCGACGACCACTTCGATCGTGTGCTTGTACTTCTTGTCGAGGGAGATCTCCTCGTCGAGGCGGCGCACCTCGCCGTCGACGCGGGCGCGCGCATAGCCCTCCGAGCGCAGGGAGCTCAGCAGATCGGCGTGCTCACCCTTGCGCCCGCGCACCACGGGCGCGAGCAGCTGGAAGCGGGTGCCGGGCTCCTCGCCGAGAAGCACGTCCACGATCTGCTCGGCGCTCGAGCTGGTCACGCGCGCCCCGCACACGGGGCAGTGCTGCACGCCGGTGCGGGAGAACAGCAGGCGCAGGTAGTCGTAGACCTCGGTGATCGTCCCGACCGTCGAGCGCGGGTTGCGGTTGGTGGACTTCTGGTCGATCGAGACCGCCGGGGAGAGGCCCTCGATGAGGTCCACGCGGGGCTTGTCCATCTGCCCCAGGAACTGGCGGGCGTATGCCGAGAGCGATTCCACGTAGCGCCGCTGGCCCTCGGCGAAGATGGTGTCGAAGGCCAGGGAGCTCTTGCCGGACCCCGAGAGCCCGGAGAAGACGATCAGGTGATCGCGCGGGATCTCGATGTCGACGTTCTTGAGGTTGTGCTCGCGTGCGCCGCGGACCAGGAGGGTGTCACTCACACGTCCCATCCTACGAGCGGGAACCGACGCGCGAGGGCCCGGTGAGTCCGCTGCCACCCCGATTCCGCGCTCCGCGGACACGCGCATGTCCGCTGACGCCGTCGGCCGATTCTCGCGTGGCGAGGCGCGAGATGGGAGCGGCGCGCGCGGCGCGCCATACTGAGGAGCATGAGCGAGCACCCCGCGCCCGAGAACCGCACCCCGACGCTGGACGAGGACGTCGTCTCCGCGACCGGTGGCCACGCCGGCACCGCCTACGACGGCCACGTCGAGGTCGACGGCCCCACGGCCACCCGCCGCATGACGACCCTCGTGATCCGCAAGGCGTCCGTGGGCACGATGGACAACAACAGCTACCTCCTGACCTGCCGGGTCTCCGGCGCGCAGCTCCTCGTGGACGCCGCGGCCGACCTCCCGCGTCTGCTGCGCCTGGTGCGCGAGGGCTCCCCCTCGAGCCGCCTCGACTCGATCGTCACCACCCACAGCCACCACGACCACGTGGGCGCGCTCGCCCAGCTCGTGGCGGCCACCGGCGCCCGCACCTTCGCGGGGGCGGCCGATGCGCCCGAGATCGCGACGCCGACGGACGAGCCCCTCGAGGACGGCGCGCTGATCCGCGTGGGCGTGAACGACCTGCACGTGATCGGTCTGCGCGGCCACACCCCCGGCTCGATCGCGCTGCTGTGGCGCGGCGGCGAGGACGGCGACCACCTGTTCACGGGCGACTCCCTGTTCCCCGGCGGCGTCGGCGCGACCCAGGGCGATGCCCAGCGCTTCACCTCGCTGCTCGACGACGTCGAGCACCGCATCTTCGACGTGCTGCCGGACAGCACCTGGGTCTACCCCGGCCACGGGGACGACACCACCCTGGGCGCTGAGCGCCCGCAGCTCGGCGACTGGCGCGAGCGGGGCTGGTGAGCACGCCGGTCCCCGAGGGAGCCCCTCCTGCGTCGATCCTCGTCGCGCGCGGGGCCGACGGCCGGATCGCGCTCGTCGCGCTCGACGCGAAGGGCGAGCAGACGGGCCTCGAGACGGTCGCCGCCGAGGACTGGCCGCGCCGCGCGCGCGGGATCGAGATCGGCGGGACAGGGGACGACCACGCCGCCCTGGGACCTCCGTCGTCCCCGCGCTGGGTCGTGCCGGATGCCGCGACCTGGTGCCCGGCGCTGCTGCGCGCCGGGGTGCGCCTGCGTCGCTGCCACGACCTGCGCCTCGCCCACACGGTCCTCTCCCGCTCGGCGCTCGTGCGCGAGACGGATGCGGCGCCGCTGATCGAGGCCCGTGCCTGGGAGACCCCCGAGGACCTCGTCGGGGCGGAGCGGGAGGGCCGCGGCTCCGGGGCGACCCTGTTCGATCTCGACGCGGCGGGCCGCACGGGCGGCGTCCCCCAGGGCGTGGACGAGGTGCTCGCCGAGCACGGCCGCCAGCGCGCGGCGGTCGCGGGCAGCGCCGACCCCTCGCGGCTCCGGCTCCTCCTCGCCTCCGAGTCCGCGGGCGCGCTCGTGGCCGCGGAGATGCACGCCGCGGGCATCCCCTGGGACGTCGTCGAGCACGACCGAATCCTCGCCGAGGCCCTGGGACCGCGCCCGCGACGCGACCAGGTGCCCGTGCGGATGGCGGAGGCCGCCGCCGAGGTCCGCACCGCGCTGGGCGACCCGCTGCTGAGCATCGACTCCCCGCCGCGCCTGCTGCGCGCGCTGAGACGCGCCGGCATCGACGTCTCCTCGACATCCCAATGGGAGCTCCAGGAGATCGATCATCCGGTGATCGAGCCGCTGCTGCGGTACAAGAAGATGTCGCGGCTGCTCACGGCCAACGGCTGGCACTGGCTCGAGGAGTGGGTGCACGAGGGGCGCTACCGGCCCGTGTACGTGCCCGGCGGAGTGGTCACCGGGCGCTGGGCGAGCAGCGGCGGCGGGGCCCTGCAGATCCCGCGGCGCCTGCGCCCGTCCCTCCGAGCCGACCCGGGGTGGCGGCTGGTCAGCGCCGACGTCTCCCAGCTCGAGCCGCGCGTGCTCGCCGCCATGTCCGACGACCGGGCGATGACCGCGGCCGGCGCGGGGAAGGACCTCTACTCGGGCATCGTCGACGCCGGGATCGTCGCCACCCGCCAGGAGGCGAAGATCGGCGTGCTCGGCGCCCTGTACGGCGGCACCACCGGGGACAGCGCCCGGGTGGTGCCGCGCCTGCGCGAGCGCTTCCCCCGCGCCATGCGGCTGGTCGACGACGCCGCCGCGACCGGGGAGCGCGGCGGCACCGTCACCACCTGGCTGGGACGCTCCTCGCCACCTCCCGACCCGGCCTGGTCCGAGGCCCAGCTCCGGGCGAACTCGCCCGATGCGCAGGAGGGCGAGCAGGAGCGCTCGCGCCGCGCGGCCCGCGATCGGGGACGGTTCACCCGGAACTTCGTCGTGCAGGGCACGGCGGCCGAATGGGCGCTCGCCTGGATGGCGGGGCTGCGGCTCGCCCTCGCCTCGCTCGACCCGGTGGAGCCCGAGCAGGCGGCGACGCCGTCGGGCCCGGCCTTCGCGCGCCGAGCGCACCTCGCCTACTTCCTGCACGACGAGGTCATCGTCCACGCCCCCGCCGCGCAGGCGGAGGCGGCGGCGCGGGCCGTGCAGGAGGCGGCCGACACGGCGGGCCGACTGCTCTTCCCCGCGAGCGACGTCGACTTCCTGCTGGACCTGCAGATCGTCGAGCGCTCCGCGGAGAAGTGACGCCCCACGGTCCGGCCGACGGTCCGGTCATCGCGTCCTGCTCCCCCGCGTGAACGCGCAGAGCACGAGGACGGCCCCGAGCAGCCACCACGTGCCCGCCGCGCCGCCCACGCGCGCGAGCATCCCCGCTCCGGCGCTGCGCGCCGCGATCGCGCCGCCGACGGCGACGGCGAGGCTCGTGCCCGCCTGCCGCAGCGCATTGTTGAGCCCGCCCGCGAGCCCAGGACGGGAGGGCCACGCGGCCATCGTCTCCCCCACGATCGCCGAGGTCATCAGCCCAAGGCCGACGCCGATGCCGAGCAGTGCGGGCACGAGCGAGACCACGTCCGCACCGGTGCCGAGGTGACCGAGGGTCAGCAGGCCGCAGCCTCCCAGGACCAGTCCGACGGCGGCCGTCGCCCGTCGGCCCCGCGCGGCGACGAGACGACCCGAGAGCGGACCGAGCACGACGAACGGGGCGGTCGCGAGCAGGAGCACCGCTCCGGCCGGGGCGGCCGCCAGCCGCAGCGAATGCTGGAGATAAACGGTGATCGCCTGCAGCGTGCCGTTCGCGCCGCTCGTCATCATCGCCGCGACCAGGATCGAGACCAGCAGCGGCCGGAGGGCCGGGGGTGCGCCGGAGGCGGAGGCCGGAGCGTCGGCCTCTCCTCCGACGTCCCGGCTGCCGCTCCCGGCCCCGGAGCGGAAGCCGGGGAGCAGGCGAGCGGTGCCCACGAGGGCGAGCAGCAGGAGGGGCACGTTCACCCAGAACACGGCTCGCCACCCCACCGCGCCCACGAGCAGTCCGCCCACGCCCGGTCCGATCGCCGTCGCGATCGCGCTCACGGCGGACCACAGGCCCAGCGCATGGGCGCGCGGGGCGGGCTCGGTCCAGGTGAGGGTGAGCGCGGCGAGATCGGCGGGGAGCATGACGGCCGCGGAGATCCCCTGGACGAGGCGCGCGAGCAGCACCGTCCCCCAGCTGCCCGCGATGCCGCCGAGCACGCAGGCCAGCAGGCAGACCAGCAGGCCCGCGAGCAGGGAGCGCCGGGGCCCGAGTCGGTCGACGAGCAGGCCCGCCGGCACGAGCGCGAGGGCGAGCGGGACCGTATAGGCGTCGACGACCTGCGGCCAGGAGGCGGGGCCGACGCCGAGGGCGCGGCCGAGGGACGGCATCGCGACGTTCATGGCCATCACGTCCAGCAGGACGAGGAACATCGGGGTGCACAGCGTGGGCAGCAGCAGCCGGGACGGGCCCGTGCGGTCATGGATCGGGATGTCGGGGGCGGGCGGTCGCGGCTCTCCGGTCATGGGGCGAGTCTGCGTGCGGGACGCTTCGACGGCCGGCGAAGCGTCCTCGGGGCACACTGTCTCCATGGACCCGCTGCCCGACATCGCCGCCGTCGCCGAGCTCGTCGCCGACGCGTCGCGCGCCGCCATGCTCATGGAGCTCGTGGACGGCAGCGAGAGGCCGGCGAGCCGTCTCGCCGAGGCGGCGTCCGTCTCCGCCTCGACCGCGAGCGCGCATCTCGCGCGGCTGCAGGATGCGGGCTTCGTCGAGGTGCGCCGCGAGGGGCGGCACCGCCGGTTCCGGATCGCCGATCCGCAGGTGGTCGTCCTCCTCGAGGCGCTGCTGGCGCTGTCCGAGACACCCTCCGCCGTGGGCCTGCGCTCCTCGATGCGGTGGCAGAGGCTGCGGGTCGCGCGCACCTGCTACGACCATCTCGCGGGGACCCTGGGCACCGACGTGCTCGCGGGCCTCGTCGAGGGCGGTGCGCTCTTGCGGACCGACGGCCACGAGGGCTCCGGCCGGTCCGACGGGGATCCTCTGAGCGCTCCGGTCCCCCGCGCCCCCTATGCGCTCGGACCGCGCGCCGACGATGCCTTCGGTGCCCTGGGCATCGACCTCGCGGACCTCGAGCGGCGGCGTCGCCCGCTGCTGCGGGTGTGCTCGGACTGGACCGAGCAGCGCCACCACCTCGCCGGCGGACTGGGCGCCGCGGTCGCGGAGGCCTTCGTCGATCGCGGCTGGGTGGCGCGCCGCGCCGACGCCCGGGATCTCGCGGTGCGCGAGCCCGGGCGCATCGCCGCCTGGCTGCAGGGCGTCTGAGTCCGCGGCACCGCTGAGTCCGCGGGACGTCCGAGCCCGCGGCACAGCTGCCATCACGCGGTGCCCGCCGCGCGGCCCACGTCCCGGCCCCGGCGGACGGGTCCGGGCTCAGGACGCGCTGCGCTGGACCTGCTTGAGCTCCTTCTTGAGCTCCTGGACCTCGTCGCGCAGGCGTGCCGCGACCTCGAACTGCAGGGTCTCCGCGGCCTGGTGCATCTGGGCCGTCATCTCGTCGATCATCTCGCTGAGCGCGCCCACCGGGTCGTCGCCCAGGTCCACCGTGCGCGCGGAGACCGCGTCCACGACGTTCGCCCGGGCGCGGTCGCGATTCACGCGCTCCTTGCCGGAGCGGTAGTCGGTCGCGAGCAGCGTGTCGGTGTCGATGTCCTCGCGGGCGAGCATGTCGGTGACGTCGGCGATCTTCTTGCGCAGCGGCGTCGGGTCGATGCCGTGCTCGGTGTTGTACGCGATCTGCTTCTCGCGTCGGCGGTTGGTCTCGTCGATCGCCTCGCGCATGGAGTCCGTGACGGTGTCGGCGTACATGTGCACCTGACCGGAGACGTTGCGGGCCGCGCGGCCGATGGTCTGGATGAGGGAGGTGCGCGAGCGCAGGAACCCCTCCTTGTCGGCATCGAGGATCGAGACCAGGGAGACCTCGGGGAGGTCCAGGCCCTCGCGCAGCAGGTTGATACCCACCAGCACGTCGTACTCGCCCTGGCGCAGGGAGCGCAGCAGCTCGACGCGTCGCAGGGTGTCGACGTCGGAGTGCAGGTACTGCACGCGCACGCCGTTCTCCAGCAGGTAGTCGGTGAGGTCCTCGGCCATGCGCTTGGTGAGCGTGGTGACGAGCACGCGCTCATCGCGCTCGACGCGCTTCTCGATCTCGGCGCGCAGGTCGTCGATCTGACCCTTGACGGGCTTGACGATGACCTCGGGGTCGACGAGGCCCGTCGGCCGGATGATCTGCTCGACCACCCCGTCGCTGCGGCCCAGCTCGTAGTCGGCGGGCGTCGCCGAGAGGTAGACGGTCTGGCCGGTGCGCTCTGTGAACTCGCCGAAGGTCAGGGGGCGGTTGTCGAGGGCGCTGGGCAGGCGGAAGCCGAAGTCCACGAGGGTGCGCTTGCGCGAGCGGTCCCCCTCGTACATCGCCCCGATCTGCGGGACGGTCACGTGGGACTCGTCGATGACCAGCAGGAAGTCCTCGGGGAAGTAGTCCATGAGGGTGTTCGGCGGGGTGCCGGGGCCGCGGCCGTCGAGGTGGCGCGAGTAGTTCTCGACGCCGTTGGTGGTGCCCACCTGGCGCAGCATCTCGAGGTCGTGGGCGGTGCGCATGCGCAGGCGCTGCGCCTCGAGCAGCTTGTTCTGCCCCTCGAGCTCCGTGAGCCGCTCCCCCAGCTCGCTCTCGATCGAGTCGATCGCCTTCGCGAGCCTCTCGGGACCGGCGACGTAGTGGGAGGCGGGGAAGATGTGGATGTCCTCCTCCTCGCGGATCACCTCGCCGGTGACGGGGTGCAGGGTGTAGATCGCGTCGATCTCGTCGCCGAAGAACTCGATGCGGATCGCGAGCTCCTCGTACATCGGGATGATCTCGACGGTGTCCCCGCGCACCCGGAAGGTGCCGCGCACGAACTCGACGTCGTTGCGGTCGTACTGCATGTCCACGAAGCGCCGCAGCAGGTCGTCGCGATCGACCTCGTCGCCGCGCTTCAGCCGCACCATGCGGTCCACGTACTCCTGCGGCGTGCCCAGGCCGTAGATGCAGGACACGGAGGAGACCACGACCACGTCACGCCGGGTCAGCAGGGAGTTCGTGGCGCTGTGGCGCAGGCGCTCGACCTCCGCGTTGATCGAGGAGTCCTTCTCGATGTAGGTGTCCGACTGCGGGACGTACGCCTCCGGCTGGTAGTAGTCGTAGTAGGAGACGAAGTACTCGACGGCGTTGTGCGGCAGCAGGTCGCGGAACTCGCTCGCGAGCTGCGCGGCCAGGGTCTTGTTGTGCGCCATGACGAGGGTCGGCCGCTGCAGCTTCTCGATCAGCCAGGCCGTCGTCGCGCTCTTGCCGGTGCCGGTCGCGCCCAGCAGCACGACGTCCTGCTCTCCCCCGTTGATCCGGCGCGCGAGCTCGTCGATCGCCTGCGGCTGGTCGCCCGACGGCCGGTACTCGGAGACCACCTCGAAGGGGTTGACGGAGCGGGTGAGGTCGGTGACGGGGCGCATGGGACGAGCCTACGTCCCGGGCCGGACATCCCGCGTGTGAGAGCGGACGCGTGCTGTCCGTGAAGCGGCGCAAGCGGGCCCGATGGGTTCGGCGGGTCCGCCGAGCAGCTCCCGACGCAGGTCCTCGAGGAGGGTGAGCGCGCGCGTGCGCAGGGTGCCCGCGTCGGCGTTGTTCAGCAGCAGGCGGTCCGCCCGCCGGATCCGCTCGAGGTCCGTGGCCTGCGCCGCCATCACGGACTCGACGTAGGCGCGGTCGCGACCTCGGTCGCGCACGACGCGGGCGATCCGCTCCTCGCGAGGGGCGAGCACCGCGACCACGCGCGCGTACTCGTCCTCGTGGTGCTTCTCGAGCAGCAGCGGGCTGTCGTGCACGACGAGGCGCTCCCCCGCCGCGGCCGCCTCGCGCTCCGCCTCCTCGACGGCGGCGTCGACCCTCGTCAGCACGATCTCCTCGAGGTCGGCGCGGGCCGCCGCGTCGGCGAAGACGAGAAGGGCGAGGGCCGCCCGGTCGATCGTGCCCGAGGCCGCGCGGTACTCCTCGCCGAAGCGGGCCACGGCCTCCTCGACGCCCTCGCCGGGCACGTCGAGCACGGCGCGGGAGTGCGCGTCGAGATCGATGACGGCGGTCCCGGCATCGCGCCAGATCCCCGCGACGCTCGACTTCCCGGCGCCGATGCCGCCGGTCAGGCCGAGGCGGACGAGCCCGGGAGCGGCATCGCGGCAGGTGTCGGCGGCAGCGGTGCCGGTGGCGCCGGCCGCGGCGTCGGTGCGCGCGGAGGCCGTGCCGGTGGTCGGGCTGTCCATGCTCCCGATCGTACGGTGCGCGGCACGAGGCCGGTCATCGCCGTCACATCCCGTCCGCGACCCATCGCCCCGGGCGCCCGCGCATACTACGGTCGTGCCCGTGGATCCCCTCGAACTGCTGGTCACCAACGACCTCCTCCGCGGGCTGGACCTCGCAGGCGTGTTCATCATGGGTGTCGCGGCGGGGGCGCTGGCCTCGCGGTTGAACTTCGACGCCGTGGGCTTCGCGATCATCGGCATCGTCGCCGGTCTCGGCGGAGGCATCGTCCGCGACCTCATCATCGGCGTCGACCCGCCCGCGGCGTTCGACGGCCCCCTCTATCTCGCGTGCGCCCTCGCCGGCTCCACCTTCTCCTACCTGATCGCGGCAGAGGCCACCTGGTGGCGACGCGCCGTCACCGGTCTGGACATCCTGGCGATGGCGCTGTGGGCGGCGACCGGGACCGCGAAATCGATCGGATACGGCCTCGAGCCGCTGCCGGCGGTCCTGCTGGGCGTCACCAGCGCCGTGGGCGGCGGCGTGATCCGCGACGTGCTCGTGGGGCGCGTCCCGGCGATCTTCGGCGGAGGCCCTCTGTACGCGACAGGCGCGCTGGTCACGGCCGTCGCGACCTGGGGCGTCGTGGCGCTGGGGCTGCCCTCCGCCTGGGTGCTGGCTGCCGTCGCGCTGGGTGCTCTCCTCGCGGGACTGGCGGCCTGGCGCCGCTGGCACCTGCCCTCCCACGGCGAGTGGCAGGTGACGCTCTCGGCCTCGCAGATGAAGTCGCTCGTGCGCCGCGTGCGCAAGGACGAGCGGCATCGCGTGGCTCTCGAGACGGGCGCGATCCCGGTGGTGGACGAGACGAACGACGACTTCGCGGACGACTCCACGATCCCGGACGACGACGCCGCGGAGTTCCAGCGCCGCGCTCTCGGCGACGAGGAGAGCGCCGGAACCACCCTCCCGCCGGAGGACCCGATCGAGTATCCGATCGCCACCGCGGGCGGAGAGCCGACCCCGACGCCCAAGGACGACTCGACCCCGGAGTCGCCCGGGTCTCCAGCACCGCCCGCGTCGCGGGAGACGCCCGCGGACGACGACCGTGCGCCCGGGGACCCCGAGGACGACGAGCGCCGCTGAGGACCCTCAGGGGCGCAGCGCCGCGAGCATGCGGCAGACCTCGTCGGCCCCGAGCTGACCGGGAGCGGAGGCCTCGCCCGCCGTCGCGAAGGTCGCGCAGGAGCCGAACACCTCGGCCGCGACGCGGCTGACCGCCCCCAGGGATCCCATCGAGATCGCCAGATGGGGGCCTGCCCCGTCGCGGGCGGCCTCGAGGCTCGCCGCGAGCAGGACCAGCACATCCTCCGCGGTGCGCGGGGTGACGGCGATCTTCGCGACGTCGGCTCCGAGGTCACGCTGCGCGCGCAGCGTCGCGAGGATGTCCTCCCGCGAGGGCGTCGCGGCGAAATCGTGGAAGGAGCCGACCACCGCGAGGCCCGCCTCGTGCGCCCCGCGGATCACGGCGCCGACGGCCTCCGGTGCGCGAGCAGTCTCCACGTCCACCAGGTCGACGAGCGGGCCGCCGTCCGCGCCGCGCAGGGCGATCCCGGCGCGCAGCAGCTCAGCGAGGTCCGTGTCCGGGAGGTCCCGCCCTCCGCCCTCGGCGGCGGTGCGGACCGTGAGCAGGAGCGCCTGCTCGGGGGCGAGGGCCTCGCGCAGGGCGGGCAGGGCGCCGAGCACGCGCTCGCGGTGCTCGGCGCCAGGGGCCGACGGGGCGAGGAGATCGGCGCGCCATTCGATGATCCGCGCCGGCGCCGTGCGCGCGCGCTCGGCCTGGGCGAGCACGCTGCGCTCGTCCGCTCCGGTGAGCGGGACGATGATCTCCGGGCGGCCGGCGCCGAGCTCGATCCCCCGCACGCGCACGACGCCGCCGGACCGGTCGCCGTCGGCGCGCGCGGCGTCCCCCGTCGGCCCCATCCCTCTCAGTCCTCGGCGATCGCGGAGTAGGCGGAGAGCAGCAGGGCCGGGTCAGGCCCCTCGAGGCGCGAGACCTTGCCGATGCGGTCCAGGACGACGAAGCGCAGCAGGCCGGCGCGCGACTTCTTGTCGCGCTTCATGGCCTCCTCGAGCTTGGGCCACTGGCGGCCGCGGTAGGTCGTGGGCAGTCCCAGAGAGACGAGGAGGTCGCGATGACGGTCCACGTCGGCCTCGGAGAGCTTGCCGGCGAGGTGCGCGAGCTCGGCCGCGAACATCATTCCCACGGACACCGCGGCGCCGTGGCGCCACTGGTAGCGCTCGTTGTGCTCGATGGCGTGGCCCAGCGTGTGGCCGTAGTTGAGGATCTCGCGCTCACCGGTCTCGGTGAGGTCGGCGGAGACCACTCGGGCCTTCACGCGGATCGCGCGCTCCATGATCTCGCGGAAGGCGGGGGTGGAGATGTCGAGCACGGCGGCGGGGTCGGCCTCGACGACCTCGAGGATGCGCGTGTCCTCGATGAAGCCTGCCTTGACGACCTCGGCGAGGCCGGCGGCGACGTCGTGCGCGCCGAGCCCGGCGAGCACGTCGAGGTCCTCGATCACGGCGATCGGCGGGTGGAAGGAGCCCACGAGGTTCTTGCCCTCGGCGGTGTTGATGCCGGTCTTCCCGCCGACGGCCGCATCGACCATCGCGGCGACCGTGGTGGGCACCTGCAGCACGTCGATGCCGCGCAGCCACGTCGCCGCGATGAAGCCCGCGACGTCGGTCGCGGCGCCGCCGCCGAGTCCGATCACGAGGTCGCTCCGGGAGATCTCCGCCTGTCCGCACACCTGCCAGAGGAAGCCCGCGACCTGCACGGTCTTCGCCTCCTCGCCGTCGGGGATCTCCGCGAGGAACGCGGAGCGGTCGGTCGCGGCGACGGCCTCGCGCAGCTCCTCGGCGACGGTGCGGAGACTGGGCTGGTGGACGATGACGACGCGGCGGGCGTTCGCGGGGATGCGCTGCGGCAGGCCCGCCAGCAGACCGCGGCCCACGACGACGTCGTAGCCGCCCGTGGGTGTGCCCACGGGGATGACGGTGGTGTCCGGGGCGTCGGTGCCGGCGGGTTCTGTGTCGGCAGGGTTCTCGGGGCTCATGCGTGCTCCTTCGGTGCGGGCGGCTCGGCGCCCTCCAGGGTCTCGATGATGCGGCGGGCGATCTGGTCGATCCCGCCGTGGGTCGCGTCGATGCTCCAGCGCGCAGCCTCGCGGTACAGCGGCATGCGCGCGTCGGTGAGGGTGCGCCAGCGGCCCAGCGGGTCCTCGCCGCCGAGCATCGGCCGGCCCCGGCCCCGTCCCACGCGGGACCGGGCCGTCTCCTCGTCGATCTCGAGCAGCACGGCGGGGCGGGCGGCGACGAGCGCGCGCGAGCCCTCGGCGACGACGGCGCCGCCGCCCAGGGCGAGCACTCCCGTGTGCGCCTCGAGCGCGAGGGCGAGCACTCTCGCCTCGAGGTCGCGGAAGGCGCTCTCGCCCTGGGCGGCGAAGATCTCGGGGATGCTGCGACCGGCGGCCTCGATGATCAGCTCGTCGAGATCGGCGAAGGGCACGCCGAGCCGGCGCGCGACCTCGCGGCCGATGGTGGTCTTCCCCGCGCCCATGGGGCCGATGAGCACCAGGCGCGGGCCGCCGCCCGAGGGCGTCGGGGCGGGATCCTCTGCGCCGGGTGCGGGGGTCGACGGGCTCGGGTCCGTGGACACCGTGCTCACGCCGACGGGGCGCCGCCGAGGCGCGACTGCTGGGCGACGGTCTCGGCGAGGTGGGCGCGGATCTCCTCGACGCTGTCGCCGCCGGTCTTCTCGAGCAGGGCGTCGGCGAGGACGAGTGCGACCATGGCCTCGGCGATCACCGCGGCGGGGGCGACGGCGCAGACGTCGGAGCGCTGGTGGTTCGCGGTGGCCTCGCCGCCCGTGGTGACGTCCACGGTGCGCAGGGCGCGCGGGACCGTCGAGATCGGCTTGAGGGCCCCGCGCACGCGGATGACCTGGCCGTTGCTCATGCCGCCCTCGAGGCCGCCGGCCCGGTTGGTCACGCGCGGGTACTCGCGGTCCTCCCCTGCGTCCTGCGCGGGAAGGATCTCGTCGTGCGCGCGGGAGCCGCGACGGGCGGCGGTCGTGAAGCCGTCGCCGATCTCGACGCCCTTCATGGCCTGGATCGACATGATCGCCTGCGCGAGGCGGCCGTCGAGCTTGCGGTCCCACTGGGTGTGGGAGCCCAGGCCCACAGGCACCCCGTAGGCGAGGACCTCGACGACCCCGCCCAGGGTGTCGCCGTCGGCCTTCGCGGCGTCGACCTCGGCGACCATGGCCTCCGATGTGGCGGGATCGAAGCAGCGCAGGGGGTCCTCGTCCAGGCGCGAGGAGTCGGCCGGCTGGGGGAGCTCGGCGTCCTCGGGGGCGCGCACCGCGCCCACGGCCAGGGTGTGGGAGACCAGGCGGATGCCGGCGGCCTGCTCGAGCAGGGCCGCGGCGACGCGCCCGGCGGCGACCCGTGCGGCGGTCTCGCGGGCGCTCGCGCGCTCGAGCACCGGGCGGGCGTCCTCGAAGCCGTACTTGAGCATGCCGGAGAGGTCGGCGTGGCCCGGGCGCGGCCGCGTGAGCGGACGGTTGCGCGCGATCTCGCGCTCGTCGCCCGTGCCGGCGTCGATCAGCAGGTCCTCGCGCGGCACGGGGTCGGCCGACATGACCTTCTCCCACTTGGGCCATTCGGAGTTCGCGATCTCGATCGCGAGCGGGGAGCCCAGGGTGAGGCCGTGGCGAAGGCCGCTGTGGATCGCGACCACGTCCTGCTCGAACTTCTGGCGGCTGCCGCGGCCGTGGCCGAGGCGGCGGCGCGCGAGAGCGGAGCGCAGATCGTCACTGGTCAGCTCGATCCCGGCGGGGACGCCGTCGAGCAGGGAGATGAGGGAGGGGCCGTGGGATTCCCCGGCCGTGAGCCAGCGCAGCATGACCCCGATCCTCTCACGTGCAGGCGGGCTCGGGTCGCGCCGTCCCAGAGGGTCCGGCCCGAGGGATCCGTCCCCTCAGTCCTCGTCGAGCTCGACGGCCTCGTGCGGCGTGAGCTGCTCGATGAGCGGGACCAGATCGGAGATGCCGGGCAGCACGGTCGTCGGCCGGTACGGGTACTTCGCGATGTCCCGCTGCGCCGTCGAGCCCGTGAGCACGAGCACCGAGCGCATGCCCGCCTCGAGGCCGGACTTCACATCGGTGTCCATGCGGTCGCCGATCATCACGGAGGTCTCCGAGTGGGCGCCGATGCGGTTCAGGGCCGTGCGCATCATGAGCGGATTGGGCTTGCCCACGTAGTACGGGTGGATGCCCGTGGCGGCGGTGATCATGGCGGCGACCGAGCCGGTGGCCGGCAGCGGGCCCTCGGCGCTCGGCCCGGAGACGTCCGGGTTGGTGGCGATGAACTTCGCGCCCTTGTCGATGAGGCGGATCGCCCGGGTGATCGACTCGAAGGAGTACGTGCGGGTCTCCCCCAGCACCACGAACTCGACGTCCGTGTCGGCGAGGATGAAGCCCTCCTCGTGCATGGCGCTCGTGAGTCCTGCTTCTCCGATCACGTACGCCGAGGAGCCGGGTGCCTGCTCGGCGAGGAAGCGCGCGGTGGCCAGCGCGCTCGTCCAGATCGCCTCCTCGGGGATCTCGATGCCGCTGCGCGAGAGCCGTGCCCGCAGGTCCCGGGGCGTGAAGATCGAGTTGTTCGTGAGCACCAGGAAGGGCCGGTCGAACTGCTGGAGGGCGGCGATGAAGTCCGCGGCTCCCGGCAGGGCCGACTGCTCGTGGACGAGGACGCCGTCCATGTCGGTGAGCCAGGTGTGGACGGGATGGTCTTCGAGAGCGGTGGTCATGCCCCTAGTGTGCCCTGTCCTGCGGCTCCCCCGCAGTGGCCGGCGTGCCCCGGCATGCGACGACGGGCGCCACCCGTGGGGGTGACGCCCGTCGTGGGCTTCCGGGATCCGGGAGCGGCGGGGCGGTGCCCTGCCGGCCCGGGCCGGTGATCAGCCGATCAGTTGCCGGTGAGCTTCGCGCGCAGCGCGGCCAGCGCCTCGTCCGAGGCCAGCGTGCCCTCGTCGGAGGACGCCGACTGGTAGGACTGCGCAGCGGCGGCGGGGGCCGGCGAGGAGGTGCTGGTGGTGGCCTGCTGGCCGCCGCCCTGGCTCGCGGACTCCTCGTCGGCCTTGATGGCCTCGGCGACCTGGGCCTTGTGGGCGGTCCAGCGCTCGTAGGCGGCCGCGTACTGGCCCTCCCACTCCTCGCGCTGGGACTCGTAGCCCTCGAGCCACTCGTTGGTCTCCGGGTCGAAGCCCTCGGGGTACTTGTACTCGCCGTTCTCGTCGTAGTCGGCGGCCATGCCGTACAGCGCCGGGTCGAAGGTGGTGTCGTCACCCTCGGGGTCGACGCCCTCGTTGGCCTGCTTGAGCGACAGCGAGATGCGGCGACGCTCGAGGTCGATGTCGATGACCTTGACGAAGACGTCCTGGTCGACCGACACGACCTGCTCGGGCAGGTCGACGTGGCGCTGGGCCAGCTCGGAGATGTGGACGAGGCCCTCGATGCCGTCCTCGACGCGGACGAACGCGCCGAAGGGGACGAGCTTGGTGACCTTGCCCGGCACGACCTCGCCGATGGCGTGGGTGCGGGCGAAGAGCTGCCACGGGTCCTCCTGGGTCGCCTTCAGCGACAGGGAGACGCGCTCGCGGTCCATGTCGACGTCCAGGACCTCGACCTTGACCTTCTGACCGACCTCGACGACCTCGCTCGGGTGGTCGATGTGCTTCCAGGACAGCTCGGAGACGTGCACGAGGCCGTCCACGCCGCCCAGGTCGACGAAGGCGCCGAAGTTGACGATCGAGGAGACGACGCCCTCGCGGACCTGGCCCTTCTGCAGGGTCTGCAGGAAGTCCGAGCGGACCGCGGACTGGGTCTCCTCGAGGTAGGCGCGACGGGAGAGGACCACGTTGTTGCGGTTCTTGTCGAGCTCGATGATCTTCGCCTCGATCTCCTGGCCGACGTACGGCTGCAGGTCGCGCACGCGGCGCATCTCGACGAGGGAGGCCGGGAGGAAGCCGCGCAGGCCGATGTCGACGATGAGACCGCCCTTGACGACCTCGATGACGTGACCGGTGACGACGCCCTCGTCCTCCTTGATCTGCTCGATCGTGCCCCAGGCGCGCTCGTACTGGGCGCGCTTCTTGGACAGGATCAGGCGACCCTCCTTGTCCTCCTTCTGGAGGACGAGCGCCTCGATCTCGTCGCCGACCTCGACGACCTCGCCGGGGTCGACGTCGTGCTTGATCGAGAGCTCGCGCGAGGGGATGACGCCCTCGGTCTTATAGCCGATGTCGAGCAGGACCTCGTCGTGATCGACCTTCACCACGGTGCCCTCGACGATGTCGCCATCGTTGAAGTACTTGATGGTCGAGTCGATGGCGGCCATGAGCTCATCGGCATCGCCGATGTCGTTGATGGCGATCTGGGGGGTCGTGGTGTCGGTCATGTAGGTCGGAACTCCGTAGGGACAGATATGAGTGGGTGGACGATCTGGTGCCCGGGCGCAGGTGCGCACAGACCCGTCCAGAGTACCAGCACGCAGCCTCGGGCGCGACCCGGGATCCGGGCTGTCGGGAGTGTTCTGCGCGACGCCCGACGGTCCGGGCGCGGTCCGGGCGCGGTCCGGGCGCGGCCGGACGAGGGCATGTCCGAGGGCGGGTCGAGACGGGTCGGGACGGGTCGATCAGGATCGTGTCGGGCCGGGGTCAGTGCGCGGCGTCGAGCCAGGTGCGTCCGACGCCGACGCCGACCTCGAGGGGCACCGAGATCTCGTAGGCGTCGCCCATCCCGGTGACGACGAGGTCCCGGACCTGCTCGAGCTCGCCCGGGGCGATCTCGAGGACGAGCTCGTCGTGGACCTGGAGCAGGACGCGGCTGCGCAGCCCGGCCTCCCGCAGGTCGGCGGCGACACGCAGCATGGCGAGCTTGATGATGTCGGCCGCGCTCCCCTGGATCGGCGAGTTCAGGGCGACGCGCTCGGCGTTCTCGCGGCGCTGGCGGTTGTCGCTCGTGAGGTCGGGGAGGTAGCGGCGGCGGCCCAGGATGGTCTCGGTGTACCCGGTGCTCCTCGCCTGCTCGACGCTCTCGCGCAGGAAGTCGCGCACGCCGCCGAAGCGCTCGAAGTACCCGTCGCGCAGACCTGTGGCCTCCGCCTGCGAGATGTGCAGCTGGCGGGCGAGGCCGAAGGCGCTGAGCCCGTAGGCGAGTCCGTAGGAGACGGCCTTGGTCTTCGAGCGCATCGCCGCGCTCACGTCCTCGGGGGCGACGTCGAAGACGCGGGAGGCGACGAAGCGGTGCAGGTCCTCGCCCGAGCGGAAGGCCTCGATGAGGCCCTCGTCCTCGGAGAGGTGCGCCATGATCCGCATCTCGATCTGCGAGTAGTCGGCGGTGAGCAGCTGCTCGTACCCCTCGGAGACCACGAAGGCGCTGCGGATGCGCCGCCCATCCTCGGTGCGCATGGGGATGTTCTGCAGGTTCGGGTTGTTCGAGGAGAGCCGGCCCGTCGCGGCGATGTTCTGGTGGAAGGTCGTATGGATGCGCCCGTCCTCGGCGATGAACCGCCGCAGGGTCTCGATGATCTGCCGCATCTTGGTGACGTCGCGGTGGGCGAGCAGATGCGCGAGGAAGGGGTGCTGGGTCTTCTCGAAGAGGTCCGTGAGGGTCTCGGCGTTGGTGCTGTAGCCGGTCTTGGTGCGCCGGCCCTTGGGCATGCCGAGCCTCTCGTAGAGGACCTCCTGGAGCTGCTTGGGAGAGCCCAGGTTGATGCGCTCCCCGTCGATCTCCGAGAACGCGGCCTCGGCGACCTCGGTCTGCCGGCGCTCGTGCTCGGCGTCGAGATCCGCGAGCACCTCGTCCTCGACCTGGATGCCCACGGCCTCCATCTCCCCGAGGACCGTCGCGAGCGGCAGCTCGAGATCGTCGTGGAGGGCGGTCGCCTCGTGCTCCTCGAGATCCGTGCGCAGCAGCGGGACGAGGCGACGCACGGCGTCGGCCGCGCGGGCGAGGCTCTCGTCGGCCGCGCCGTCGTCCCCCTCGAGGTCCAGGGTCTGCTGGGGCGCGGCCTGCTCGGCCTCGAGCTCCTCCTGGAGATGGCGCATGGCCAGGCCCGCGAGGTCCGTCGGCCTCTGGTCCGGGCGGCACAGGAACTCGGCGAGGGAGAGGTCGGTGCCCCAGCCCTCGACGTCGAGCCCGCGGGCGGAGAGCTCGTGCACCGCGAGCTTCGCGTCGTGCGCGTCCTTGCGGACGGAGGCGTCGGAGAGCCACGCCGCGAGGGCCCGCTCCCCGTCGGTGTCGAGGCGCTCGAGATCGATGACGGCCAGAGCCGACTCGGTGGAGAGGGCGATCCGGCGGGCCTCCCCGAGCCCGAGCTCCCAGGTGCCGTCGATCGCGAGCGCCGCACCGTCCGCGAAGGGCCCCCGCAGCGCCGCCGCGAGGTCCTTGCCCTCGGGACGGGTGATCTCGGGCAGCTCGGCCGCCTGCTCGTCGGCCGCCGCGTCCGTCCCGTCCTCGCCCTCAGGGAGGAAGACGGCGGGGAGGTCGCGGCGGATGGTCGCGCCGAAGGCCAGGTCGTCGAAGACATCATGGACGGCGGCGCGGTCGCCGCGGCCCAGCGTGAAGACGACCTCGTCGTCCGGCAGCTCCAGATCGGTGACGGCGGCGTTCATCACCCGGTTGCGGCGCACGTCCTCGACGTGGTCGCGCAGGGACTGGCCGGCCTTGCCGGTGATCTCCTCCGCGTGCTCCAGGAGGCTCTCGAGGTCGCCGTACTTCCCGATCCACTTGGCGGCGGTCTTGGGGCCGACGCCGGGAACGCCCGGGAGGTTGTCGGCGCTCTCCCCCACGAGCGCCGCGAGATCCGGATAGTGCTCGGGGGTGACCTGGTACTTCTCCTCGACGGCCGCGGGGTCCATGCGCCGCATCTCGGTGACGCCCTTGACGGGCTGCAGCAGGGTGACCCCGGGGCCGACGAGCTGGATGGCGTCGCGGTCGCTGGAGACGATCAGCGCCTCCTGCTCGCGGGTGCGCATGCGGGTCGCGAGGGTCGCGATGATGTCGTCGGCCTCGAAGTCGGGCACCTCGAGCCAGGTCACGCCGAGGGCGTCGAGCGTCTTCTGGATGAGCGCGATCTGCCCGATGAACTGCGCGGGGGTCTCGTCGCGACCGGCTTTGTACTGGTCGTAGATGCGATCGCGGAAGGTGCCGCCCGCCATGTCGAAGGCGACGGCGACGTGGGTGGGCCGCTCGGAGGCGACCACGTTGAACAGCATCCGCGCGAAGCCGTAGACGGCGTTCGTCGACTGGCCGCGTCCGTCGGTGAAGCCGTCCGCGGGCAGCGCGAAGAAGGCGCGGAACGCCATCGCGTGCCCGTCGATGAGGAGGAGGCGGACGGGTGCCTGGTCGCTGCCGGGATGCTCGCTCGAGGTCATGGGTCAAGTCTCGCACGGGCCGCCCCCGGACGCGCGCGGCGCTGTGGCACTCTGGCCCCATGACCTCCACGGATCCCCACGAGACAGCCGCCGCCGATCTGCCCGCCGCCGAGCTCGCCGCGGGCGCGCTGCGCGGCACCCTGAGCGAGACCATGGGCATGCGCTGCGTGCGCCTGGGGCCCGACGGCGGCGAGATGACGATGCCCGTCGAGGGGAACCTGCAGCCGGCGGGGCTCCTCCACGGCGGCGCGACGATCGCCCTGGCCGAGACCATCGGCTCGATGGCCGCCCTGCTGCAGGCGCGCGCCGTCCACGGCGAAGGGGCGCAGGCGGTAGGCACCTCGATCTCCGCCACCCATCACCGCTCGGGGCGCAGCGGGGTCGTCACCGCGCACTGCCGGGCCCAGCACCTGGGTCGGCAGGTCGCCTCGTACCTCGTCGAGGTCGTCGACGAGCAGGAGAGGCTGCTGTCCACGATCCAGGTCTCGACCATGCTGCTGCCGCCGCGAGGCTGACCCGGGGGGGAGCGAGAGAGGCGCTCCTCCCCTGCTCGCCCCTGCTACTCGGAGAGGTCGAAGCTGTCCGTGGTGGGCGCCGATATCGCCCCGTCATCGGAGAAGGTGAAGGTGCGCAGGCCCCCGGAGACGGGGTCGCCGTCCTTGCCGAGGGCGAGATCGCCGGTCGCGAGGGCGTAGGCGATCGAGGCGGTCTCGTCGTACTGCAGGCTCGCGCGGAGCCGCTCGACGCACTCGCTGACGTCGGCGCACTCCGTCTCCCCCACGAGCAGGTCCGGGATGGCGGCGGCGATCGTCGTCCCCTCGAGGGAGAGCGCCTGCTGCGCCGCGAGGCAGATGAGCGCCACGGCGTCGAAGGCCTGGGTGGCGGCGCCCATGGCGGGCGGCCCGAGCTCGACCAGGTCCGAGTCCGCGTTGAGCATCATCAGGCGGAAGGTCTCGGAGACTTCGCCACCGGCCTGGATCGCCTGCGCCCCCTCGAGCGCCTCCTTCGGCAGGTGCTCGCCCGCGTGGTCGCGGGCTCCGAGGCCCGCAAGGCGCACGGCGATGTCGAAGCGGGGCCGGCCCTGGTCGTCGGCGAGCTCGTCGTGGAGGGCGCCGAACAGGGTCCCGGTCTCCTCGCCGCCCGTGAGCACGAGCATCGCGGGCTTCGCCTTCGCGATCTTCTTCGCCCAGGCCTTCGCGTCGCCGAGCTTCCCGAAGGGGTAGGTCCCCTCGAGCACGAGCTTCGCCCCGCGGGGCCGGCCCTGGGTGGTGAGCTGGTCGCGGAGGTTCTCCGACGCCTCGTCCTTCGTGCCCAGGAACGCGATCGTGCCCGGTGCGCCGCCCTTCTGGGGGTGCAGGCCCACGGACTCCTCCACGAGGTGGCGCGCGATCGCCTCCTGCGTCGGCGCCAGGCGGGTCAGCAGACCGGAGCCGGCGGAGCCCGAGCGCACGCGCGTGGAGCTGGAGGTCGGCGAGACCAGCGCCATCCCGGTGTCGGCGATCGCCGCGAGGTGCTTCGCGAGCTGGGCGTCGTCCACCGAGAGCACGAGGCCGGAGGCCTTGGCGGCAGCGAGCTCCTCGGCGATCGCGCCGAGGTCGTCGTCGGCCGATTCGACGATGCGCGGCTCGATCAGCTCCACCTCGCGCCCGAACACGCCGCCGTCGTAGTTGATCTCGCGCATCGCCTGGTTGATCGCGGCGATCACCTGCGGATGCGTCTGGCCGACGGGACCGGCGGTGGTGAGGATCGCGCCGATGCGCAGGGGCTCGTCCGGCACGGACTCGGAGGGGTCGCCCGCGGCGGGCGTCGTCGCATCGCCCCGGACCAGGGGCCCGATCCTGCAGCCGGCGAGGACGGTCGTGCCGAGGGCGCCCGCGACGAGCGAGCGCGCGAGGGCGCGCCGGGAGATGCTCATGCGGCGGCCTCTCTCGCGACTCGGGCTGCGGGGTCGTGGGCGAGCAGGAGGGATCACGGACCGCCGCGGACGGCGGACCGTGAGGACCTCGTCAGTCCTTCCCGCGCCCGCCGAGCTGATCGACGACGGCGTCGGCGACCTCGCGCATGGTCAGACGACGATCCATGGACGTCTTCTGGATCCAGCGGAAGGCCTCGGGCTCGCTCAGCCCCATGTTGGACTGCAGGAGGCCCTTCGCGCGGTCCACGCGCTTGCGGGTCTCGAAGCGCTCGCCGAGGTCCTCGATCTCGTTCTCGAGCTCGACGATCTGCGCGTGGCGGGAGATCGCGATCTCGATCGCCGGCAGCAGATCGGCCGCGGTGAAGGGCTTGACGACGTAGGCCATGGCGCCCGCGTCGCGCGCGCGCTCGACGAGCTCGCCCTGCGAGAAGGCGGTGAGCATGACGACCGGCGCGAGGCTGTCCTCGCCGATCTTCTCCGCGGCGGTGACGCCGTCGGCCTTGGGCATCTTCACGTCGAGCACGACGATGTCGGGGCGCAGCTCGCGGGTCTTCTCGACGGCGCTCACACCGTCGCCCACGGCCGCCACGACGTCGAAGCCGGCCTCGGTGAGGGTCTCGACGATGTCCATCCGGATCAGGCTCTCGTCCTCCGCGACGACGGCGGTGCGACGGCCCTTCGCAGGGGCCTCCTCCTCGGGAGCCTTGGCATCGAGATCGAGGGGGACCTCGTCGGGGGTGACATCGTTCATGGGGTACGCGCTCACTTCCTGTGGCTCGCTCCGGTGCTGGCCGGAGCGCTGATGCATGCGGTCGCGACGCCCGCTCGGCGCGCGTCGCACACGCGTTATCCTAGACCAGCTGTCCCGCGAGGGCCCGTCGTGAGCGGTCACGCGGGTCCGCACGGCGAGCAGGGTCACGGGAGCTCCCATGCCCCTCTCCCCCACGGGCGCGCCGGGTTGGCGGAATGGTAGACGCGGCGCACTCAAAATGCGCTGTCCGCAAGGGCGTGCGGGTTCGAGTCCCGCACCCGGTACACGAGGACGCGGAAGGGCCCCGTTCCCGGATCCGAGCATCGGATCCGGGAACGGGGCCCTTCGTGCTGCGCGACGGATGCGCCTCCGGTCGCGGGGCGCCCGGGGTGCGGCCGGACGCCCCGCGGGTGCCTCCGGCGACCCGGGTCTCAGGACTCCTGGGTGCCGGCGGCGATGCGGTCGGCCTCGATCCGCGCGGACTCGGCGCCGTCGAGGTCGCCGATGCGGTGGACGCGCAGGGTGTTCGTCGAGCCGTGGACGCCGGGGGGCGAGCCGGCGGCGACGATCACCAGGTCGTTCTTCTGCAGTCCCTTGTGCTCGCGCAGCAGCTCGTCGACGACGAGGACCATCTCGTCCGTGTTCTTCTGCATCGGCACGAGGTGCGCCTCGATGCCCCAGGAGAGCGCGAGCTGATGGCGCACGTGCTCGTAGGGGGTGAGGGCGAGCAGGGGGATGGACGGGCGCAGGCGCGCGAGGCGGCGCGCGGTGTCCCCGGACTCGGTGAAGGTCACCAGGTACTGGGCGGACAGCTGGCTGCCGATCTCCGACGCCGCGCGGGTGATGGCGCCACCGCGGGTGTGCGGGATGGTGCCCAGCGGGAGGATGCGGTCGGCGCCGTTCTCCTCCGTGTTGGTGACGATGCGCGCCATCGTCCGCACGGCCTCGAAGGGGTACTTGCCCACGCTGGTCTCGCCCGAGAGCATGACCGCGTCGGCCCCGTCGAGGATGGCGTTGGCGCAGTCCGAGGCCTCGGCGCGGGTGGGGCGCGGGCTCTCGATCATCGACTCGAGCACCTGGGTGGCCACGATCACGGGCTTGGCGTTGCGGCGAGCCAGCTCGATCGCGCGCTTCTGCACGAGCGGGACCTGCTCGAGCGGCAGCTCGACGCCGAGGTCGCCGCGGGCGACCATGATGCCGTCGAAGGCGCCGACGATCGCGCGCAGCGCGCGCACGGCCTGGGGCTTCTCGATCTTGGCGATGACCGGGACGCGGCGCCCCTCCTCCTGCATGATCCGCAGGACGTCGTCCATGTCGTGCGCGTCGCGCACGAAGGACAGGGCGATCAGATCGGCACCGAGGTTCAGGCCCCAGCGCAGATCGTTGATGTCCTTCTCGCTCATGGCGGGGACCGAGACGGCCACGCCGGGCAGGTTGATGCCCTTGTGGTTGGAGACGGGGCCGGGGACCTCGACGACGGTGCGTACCTCGGTGTCGGACACGTCGGTCACGCGCACCGACACCTTGCCGTCGTCGATGAGGAGGACGTCGCCCGGGCGGCAGTCGCCGGGCAGGCCCTTGAAGGTCGTGGAGACGCGCTCCTTGGTGCCCTCGACGTCCTCGGTGGTGATGGTGAACTCGTCGCCCACGGCGAGCTGGTGGGGGCCGTCCGCGAAGTTCCCGAGCCGGATCTTGGGTCCCTGGAGGTCGACGAGGACCGCGACGTTGCGTCCCAGGTCATCGGCTGCGCGGCGGATGTTCGCGTAGACCTTCTCGTGGTCGTCGTGGGTGCCGTGGCTCAGGTTCATCCTGGCCACGTTCATCCCGGCGTCGATCAGCGTGCGGATCTGCTCATACGAGCTCGTCGCCGGGCCGAGTGTGCAGACGATCTTGGCTTTTCGCATGTCAACCCATCTATCGGAGGTAAGTGGGGGCGCGCATCCCCGTCGCAGCGGGGTGCATCCGGGCAACGCGCTGCCACGGGTCGCACCGCTGTGATCCGTCGCCGTCCAGTGTACTGTCCGCGCGGCGGAGCCGGGCAGGGCGACCGGCCACCGGTCGCAGAACGGCGGGCGGCCGGCGACGGCCGGCGACGACCGGCCGCCGACCGCCTCCGGCTCAGACGGAGAGGGCCCGGGCGTGGGGCTCGACGGGCTGCGGGAGGGCCGTGGACCCCATCAGGTGGGCGTCCACGGCGGCCGCGCAGGAGCGGCCCTCGGCGATCGCCCAGACGATGAGGCTCTGCCCGCGGGCGCAGTCGCCCGCGGTGAACACTCCGTCGGCGCTCGTGCGCCAGGACTCGTCGTGCACGATGCTGCCGCGGTCGTCGAGCTCGACGTCGGCCTGCTCGAGTGCGCCCTCGCGGCGCGGGCCGGTGAAGCCCATCGCGATGAGCACGAGCTGGGCGGGCAGCACCTTCTCGGTGCCCGGCGTGGGGACGCGGCGGCCGTCCTCGACGCTCGTGCGCGCCACCCGGATTCCGGTGACCTCGCCGTCCTCGCCGACCTCGAAGCCGGTCGTGGAAGCGAGGTAGCTGCGCTCGCCCCCCTCCTCGTGGGAGCCGGAGACCTCGAAGAGCACGGGGTGCGTGGGCCAGGGGTGGGCCTCGTCGCGCTCTGTGGGCGGCTGGTAGCCGATCGCGAGCGTGGTGACGGAGCGGGCCCCCTGGCGCAGGGCGGTGCCCAGGCAGTCGGCGCCGGTGTCGCCGCCGCCGATGACGATGACGTCCTTGCCCTCGGCGCTGATCTGGTCGGCGACCTCGTCGCCCTCGACGCGGCGGTTCGCCTGCGTGAGGTACTCCATGGCGGGGTGGATGCCCGCGGCCTCGCGGCCGGGCACGGGCAGCTCGCGCGGGATCTGCGAACCGGTCGCGAGCACCACCGCGTCGAAGCGGCGGCGCAGCTGCTCCATGCTGATCGCGCCCTCGCCGCTGCCGCCCACGTCCACGCCGGTGCGGAAGCGGGTGCCCTCGGCGCGCATCTGCTCGAGGCGGCGGTCGACGTGGCGCTTCTCGAGCTTGAACTCGGGGATGCCGTAGCGCAGGAGCCCGCCGATGCGGTCGTCGCGCTCGAGGACGACCACGGAGTGGCCGGCGCGCGTGAGCTGCTGCGCGGCGGCGAGGCCCGCGGGCCCGGAGCCGACCACGGCGACCGAGCGACCGGTCTGCCGCTCGGGCTCCTGGGGCGTCACCCAGCCCTCGTCGAAGGCGCGATCGATGATCGAGACCTCGATGTTCTTGATGGTCACGGGCGGCTGGTTGATGCCGAGCACGCAGCTGGACTCGCAGGGCGCGGGGCAGGCGCGCCCGGTGAACTCGGGGAAGTTGTTGGTCGCGTGCAGGCGCTCGGAGGCGTCCCGCCAGTCCTCGCGGTAAACCAGCTCGTTCCACTCGGGGATGAGGTTGCCCAGCGGGCAGCCCTGGTGGCAGAAGGCGATGCCGCAGTCCATGCAGCGGCCCGCCTGGCGGGAGACGACGCCGAGCCGACCCTGCTCGCGGGACTCGTAGACCTCGCGCCAGTCCATGAGGCGCAGGGGCACGGGACGACGCGCGGGCAGCTCGCGGTCGCGGGTCTTCAGGAAGCCGCGGGGATCAGCCATGGGAACCCTCCAGGATCTCGTTCCACACCTCGTGGGAATCGGGGTCGATGCCGGCCTCCTGGGCGCGGTCTCGGATCTCGGTGACGCGCAGGAACGCGCGGGGGGCGATCTCGACGAGGCGCGAGATCAGGTCGTCCTCGTCCGCCAGGAGCGCATGGGCCCGGTCGGAGCCGGTGCGCCGGGCGTGCTCGCGCACGGCCTCGAGCACGAACTCGCGGTGGTCCTCGCGCACGGGCGTGATCTCGAAGGTCGGGGCGTCGGCGGGGTTGAGGTCGCTCTCGTCGAGGTCGAGGACGAACAGGGTGCCGCCGCTCATGCCGGCGCCGAGGTTCCTGCCGGTCGCGCCGAGGATGACGACGGCGCCGCCGGTCATGTACTCGGCGCCGTGGTCGCCGATGCCCTCGACGACCATCGTGGCGCCGGAGTTGCGCACGCCGAAGCGCTCCCCCGCGGCGCCGGCGAGGAACAGCTTGCCGCTGGTCGCGCCGTAGCCGCAGGTGTTGCCGGCGATGGTCGCGGAGGTCAGCGACGACGGGGTGCCCTCGCCGTGGCCGATTGCGAGCACGCCGCCGGAGAGGCCCTTGGCGACGTAGTCATTGGCGTCGCCCGTGAGCTCCATGGTGATGCCGCGCGGCAGGAAGGCGCCGAGCGACTGGCCGCCGGTGCCCTCGAGCTCGAGGCGGATGGTGTCCTCCGGCAGGCCCTCGGCGCGGTGGCGCCGGGTGACCTCGTGCCCCAGCTGGGTGCCGACGGTGCGCTGGATGTTGCGGACGCGGTCGCGGATGACGACGGCCTCGCCGCGCTCGAGCGCGGG
The DNA here is from genome assembly GCF_016623465.1 of Brachybacterium halotolerans. GTDB lineage: Bacteria > Actinomycetota > Actinomycetes > Actinomycetales > Dermabacteraceae > Brachybacterium > Brachybacterium halotolerans. The sequence goes on along the minus strand of NZ_JAEDAJ010000001.1, from coordinate 167,640 downwards.
CTCGGCGGCGGCGATCCAGGGGATGTCGGCCGCCTTCTCCAGGGAGTGGTCCTGGCCGCGCATGCGGCGCACGTGGTCGCCCGCGAAGACCTCGGGGGCGGCGAGCACCGGCGCGAGGTCGAGGCCCTGCTGCTTGAAGTGGCGGCGGGCGTCCTCGACGTCGAGCAGGTCGATGCGGCCGACGGCCTCGTCGAGCGAGCGCAGGCCGAGCGAGGCGAGGTGCTCGCGGACCTGCTCGGCGATGTACTCGAAGAAGGTGACCACGAAGTCGGCCTGCCCGGTGAAGCGGGCGCGCAGCTCGGGGTTCTGTGTGGCCACGCCCACGGGGCAGGTGTCCAGGTGGCACACGCGCATCATGATGCAGCCGGAGACCACGAGCGGGGCGGTCGCGAAGCCGAACTCCTCGGCGCCCAGGAGCGCGCCGATGATGACGTCGCGCCCGGTCTTCATCTGGCCGTCCACCTGCACGGTGATGCGGTCCCGCAGCCCGTTGAGCAGCAGGGTCTGCTGGGTCTCGGCGAGGCCGAGCTCCCAAGGGGTGCCCGCGTGCTTGAGGGAGTTCAGGGGGCTCGCGCCGGTCCCGCCGTCGTGCCCGGAGACGAGGACGACGTCGGCGTGGGCCTTGGAGACGCCGGCGGCGACCGTGCCGACGCCGAAGCGCGACACGAGCTTCACGTGGACGCGGGCCGCGGGGTTCGCGGACTTCGCGTCGTGGATCAGCTGGGCGAGGTCCTCGATCGAGTAGATGTCGTGGTGCGGCGGCGGGGAGATGAGGCCGATGCCGGGCGTCGAGTGCCGGGTGCGGGCGATCCACGGGTAGACCTTCTCCGGGGGCAGCTGGCCGCCCTCGCCGGGCTTCGCGCCCTGCGCCATCTTGATCTGGATGTCGCGCGCGAAGGTCAGGTACTCGCTGGTCACGCCGAAGCGGCCCGAGGCGATCTGCTTGATGGCGCTGTTGCGCTCCGGGTCGTGGAGGCGGTCGGGCTCCTCTCCGCCCTCCCCCGAGTTCGACATGCCGCCCAGGCGGTTCATGGCGATCGCGAGGGTCTCGTGGGCCTCCCGGGAGATCGAGCCGTAGCTCATGGCGCCGGTCATGAAGCGCGTGACGATCGAGGAGACCGGCTCGACCTCCTCCAGCGGCACCGGGGAGACCTCGTCGGTGCGCAGGCGCATGAGGCCGCGCAGGGTCATCAGCTGCGTGGACTGGTCGTCGACGAGCTCGGTGTAGCGGCGGAACTCCTCGTACTGCCGCGAGCGCGTGGAGTGCTGGAGGCGGAACACTGTCTCGGGGGTGAACAGGTGCGGCGGGCCCTCGCGGCGCCACTGGTACTCGCCGCCGACGTCGAGGCGGCGGTGCGCGTTGCGCAGGCCGTCGCGCGGATAGGCGAGGGCGTGGCGGGAGGCGTTCTCCTCGGCGATGACGTCGAGCCCGATGCCGTCGATGCGGCTGGTGGTGCCCGGGAAGAAGCGCTCGACGAGCTCGCGCGAGAGGCCCACGGCCTCGAAGAGCTGGCTGCCGCGGTAGGAGGCGACCGTCGAGATGCCCATCTTCGACATGATCTTCAGGACGCCCTTGGCGAGGGCCTGGAGGAGGTTCGCGACCGCCTGCTCGCCGCTGATGTCGCCGACGACACCGCGGCTGACGAGGTCCTCGGCGCTCTCCATGGCCAGGTAGGGGTTCACGGCGCTCGCGCCGTAGGCGATGAGCAGCGCGACGTGGTGGACCTCGCGCACGTCGCCCGCCTCGACCAGGAGGGCGGCGCGGGTGCGCCGGCCGGTGCGGATGAGGTGGTGCTGGACGGCGCTCGTGAGCAGCAGCGAGGGGATCGGGGCGAGCTCGGCGTTGGAGTCGCGGTCGGAGAGCACGAGGAAGGTCGCGCCGTCGTCGATCGCGCGCACCGCCTCCTCGCAGATCTCCTGGATCCGCTCCTCGAGAGCCGAGGCTCCCCCGCTCACGCGGTAGAGGCCGCGCAGGCGGGTGGTGTGGAAGTCCGCCGTCCCGGGATCGGAGTCGATGGTGAGGATCCGGGCCAGCTGCTCGTTGTCGATGACCGGCGCGGGCAGGGACAGCTGGCGCGCGTGCAGTGCGGTCGCGTCCAGCAGGTTGCGCGACTCGCCGATCGCGACGCCCAGGCTGGTGACCACTGCCTCGCGGATCGAATCGAGCGGCGGGTTCGTGACCTGGGCGAACTGCTGGGTGAAGTAGTCGAAGAGCAGGCGGGGGCGGTCCGAGAGCACGGCCGTGGGGGTGTCGGTGCCCATCGCGCCGATGGGCTCGGCGCCCTTGGCCGCCATCGGGCCCAGCAGGATCCGCAGCTCCTCCTCGGAGTACCCGAAGGTCTGCTGGCGGCGCACCACGGAGGAGCGCGAGTGCCAGATCGGCTCGCGCTGCGGGAGATCGGCGATGTCGACCTTCTGCTCGGAGAGCCAGCGCCTCCAGGGCCTGCTCGCGACGACCTCGTCCTTGACCTCCTGCGAGGTGAGCACGCGGCCGCCGACCAGGTCGACGGCGAACATCTCGCCGGGGGCGACGCGTCCCTTGCGCGCGACGTGCTCGGGCTCCATCTCGATCATGCCGGCCTCGGAGCCGAGGACCACGAGACCCTCGTCGCTCACCCAGTAGCGCAGGGGCCGCAGGCCGTTGCGATCGAGCTTCGCGCCCACCATGTCGCCGTCGCTGAAGACGAGCGCGGCAGGGCCGTCCCAGGGCTCCTGGATCATCGCGTGGAACTCGTAGAACGCCCGCAGGTCGGGGTCCATCGAGGTGTCGTTCTCCCAGGGCTCCGGGACCAGCATCATCATCGCGTGGGGCACGGAGCGGCCGGCGAGGTTCAGCAGCTCGAGGGCCTCGTCGAGGCTCGCGGAGTCCGAGGCCCCGGGCGAGTTCACGGGCAACAGGCGGCCCAGGTCCTCGCCGAACAGGGGCGAGGCCAGACGCCCCTCCGCCGCGCGCAGGCGGTTGCGGTTGCCGATCACCGTGTTGATCTCGCCGTTGTGGGCGAGCATCCGGAAGGGATGCGCGAGCGGCCAGGCCGGGAAGGTGTTGGTCGAGAAGCGCGAGTGGACGATCGCCACGGTCGACTCGAGCCGCGGATCGCGCAGGTCCGGGTAGAACTCGCCGAGCTGCGTGGTGGTGAGCATGCCCTTGTACACGAGGGTGCGCGCGGACAGGCTCGCGAAGTAGGCGCCCGTGGAGTGCTCGACCCGGCGGCGCACGGCGAAGGCGGCCCGCTCGAGGTCCAGGCCCGCGCGCTCGTGCGCGGCGTCCTCGAGGACGACCTGCGCGAAATGCGGCTGCGCGGCGCGCGCGCTGGGGCCGACGAGGCCGTCGACCACGGGCACGTCGCGCCACATGATCACGCGCAGACCCTCGTCCTCGGCGATGCGCTCGACGCGCTCCACCTCGAGGGCGCGCGCCCCGGGATCCTGGGCGAGGAAGGCCTGGCCGACCGCGAAGGCGCCCGGCGCGGGGAGCTCGGCACCGGCCTCGGCCGCCACGTCGGCGAGGAAGCGGTGAGGTACCTGCAGGAGGATCCCCGCACCGTCGCCCGTGGTCTCCTCGGCGCCGACGGCTCCCCGGTGGTCGAGGTTCTCGAGCGCCGTGAGGGCGTGTTCGATGATGTCGTGCCCGGGGGTGCGGCGCGTGGTGGCGATCATGGCGACGCCGCAGGCGTCGTGCTCGTCCTCGGGGCTGTACAGGCCGGTGGCCGGGGGCTGCGCGGAGAACCGCGAACGCAGGGGGATCATGGGCGTTCCTTCCGGGGCCGGTGCTGTGGACCGTGGCCCGCACAGGGGCCGTGACGCGGGTCCCGGAGGGCATGGCGCCACCCGGGGCCCCGATTGCCGTCGAGACAGACTACTGCCTGCGTCCGTCGTGCGGGATCTCAGCAGTCGCATCGTGAGACGCCCGTCCGCCGAGCGTGCGCCCGCGAGGGCGCCGGGTCGGTCAGTCGCGGCGCCTACGGCGGCCGCGGCGCGCATCGGGGGCGACGGTCCGCTCGACACCGTCGACACCGTCGACACCGTCGTGGCCGTCAGGGGCGGACGGGTCCGCGGGGGCCGACCCCTCCGCGGAGGCGGACGGGCCCGCGGGCGACGCGACGGCCAGGGTCCACGAGCCGTCGGCCGCGAGGACCTCTCCCCCGCGCCGCCGCCTGCGCCGGGTGAGCACCACGAGCACGACGATCGCGACCACGAGGACGACGATGGCCAGCACGGTGTGGATGCGCAGCGGGCCGATCATCGCGACGGGCTCGGTGCGCATGGCATCGATCCAGGCGCGCCCCGCCGAGTAGATCGCGGCGTAGAGCCAGAACACGCGGCCCCCGCCCAGCTGCAGGCGCTTCGCGATCGCGAGCAGCACGACCACGCCGACGAGGTTCCACAGAAGCTCGTAGAGGAACGTCGGGTGGTAGGTGCCGGGCACGCAACCGGGGATGGTCCCGCCGTTCTGGATGCAGGAGATGTCCAGTCCCCAGGGCAGGGACGTCCGCGGGCCGTAGAGCTCCTGGTTGAACCAGTTGCCCAGACGGCCGATCGCCTGGGCGACCATGAGGGTCGGTGCGATCGTGTCCGCGAGCGCCACGAAGGAGATGCCCTTGCGGCGGGCCATGAACCACACGGCCACGGCCCCGCCGGCGACGGCGCCGTAGATCGCGAGGCCGCCCTGCCAGATCTTGAGCACGTCCAGGAGGTTCCCGTCGGCCCCGAAGTAGGGAGCGGGAGAGGAGAGCACGTGCCAGATGCGCGCACCGATGATGCCGGCGACGACGGCGGCGAAGACGATGTCGAACATGTCCTCGCCCGTGCCCCCGCGGGACTCCCAGCGCTTGGTGGCCCACCAGAGGGCGACGCCGATGCCGGCGAGGATGCACAGGGCGTAGAAGTGGATCTCGAGCGGACCCAGGTGGATCGCGGAGATCGTGGGGCTGGGGATGTCGGCGAGGATCATGCGCGCACTCCGCTCCGGGCGCTCTCGACGCCCTCGCGCAGCTCTCGCGCCTTCGCCGCGAGGCGTGGCATGGGCACAGCGGCATCGAGGGAGGCCTCCGCCCCGGGGTCCGCTCCGTCGGCTCCCGCCGCGGCGAGGTCCTCCATGAGCGCCTTGACGAAGGCCGAGCCGACGATGACGCCGTCGGCGTAGGCGCCGACCTCCGCCGCCTGGGTCCCGGTGGAGACGCCGAGGCCGACGCAGACGTTGCGAGCGCCCGCGGCGCGGGTGCGCTCGACGAGCCCTCGGGTGGCCTCGCCGACGGAGTCGCGGGTGCCGGTCACGCCCATGGTCGAGGCGGCGTACACGAAGCCGGAGGCGTGGGAGACGACGTGCGAGAGTCGCTCGCGCGGGGAGCTGGGGGCCACGAGGAACACGCGGTCAAGCTCCTCCTCCTCGCTCGCGGTGAGCCAGTCCCCTGCCTCGTCGGGGATGAGGTCGGGGGTGATGAGCCCGGCGCCGCCCGCGGCGGCGAGGCGCTGCGCGAAGGAGGCGACGCCCTGCGCGAGGACGGGGTTCCAGTAGGTCATCACGAGGACGGCCGCGCCGCTCCCCCTCAGCGCCTCGACGGCCTCGAGGACGTGGTGGGTGCGGGTGCCGCCGGCCAGCGCCGCGGTCGCGGCCTGCTGGATGACGGGCCCGTCCATCACGGGGTCGGAGTAGGGCAGTCCCAGCTCGAGCACGTCGACGCCGTTGTCCACCAGGGTGCGCGCCGCCTGGATGCAGCGCTGCTGGTCGGGGAAGCCGACGGGCAGGTAGCCGACGAGCGCGGGGCGGCCCTCCGCGCGCGTGCGCTCGAGGACGTCTCCGGCCCGCAGCCGCGCAGTGGTGCTCATCGGTTCTCCTCCTCGGTGAGGGGCGTCGCGGGATCGGCCGCGGCGGTGGTCTCCGGACCGGCGGTCTCCGGGCTGGCGGCGCGGTCGGTCGGCAGGGTGCTGCGGGCGAGGTCGCGCAGGGCGGCGAGATCGCCGCGAGGAGCGGCGGCGCCGTCGGACCCGTCGGACCCGTCGGACCCGTCGGACGGATCGTCCAGGAGTCCGAACCAGCGGGAGGCGGTGTCCACGTCCTTGTCGCCTCGTCCCGAGAGGCTCACCAGGACGGTGGAGCCCTCGCCGAGCTCGCGGCCCAGCGCGAGCGCCCCGGCGAGGGCGTGCGCGGACTCGAGCGCGGGCATGATGCCCTCGGTCATGGAGAGCAGGGCGAAGGCGTCCATGGCCGCGTCGTCGTCGATCGCGCGGTACTCGGCGCGGCCGATCTCGGCGAGCCAGGCGTGCTCGGGGCCGACGCTCGGGTAGTCCAGGCCCGCGCTCACCGAATGGGAGGGGATGGTCTGGCCGTCGTCGTCCTGCATGACGAAGCTCCGGGCGCCGTGGAGGACGCCCGGGCTGCCGCCGCCGATGGTCGCGCTGTGGCGGCCGGTGGCGACGCCGTCCCCGCCGGCCTCGCAGCCGATCAGCCGGACGTCGGCGTCGTCGAGGAAGGCGTGGAAGATGCCCATCGCGTTGGAGCCGCCGCCCACGCAGGCGACGACAGCGTCGGGCAGGGCGCCCGTGCGCTCGAGGACCTGCTCGCGGGCCTCCTCGCCGATCACCCGGTGGAAGTCGCGAACCATCACCGGGAACGGGTGGGGGCCGGCCACGGTGCCCAGCAGGTAGTGGGTGGTCTCGACGTTCGTGACCCAGTCGCGGAAGGCCTCGTTGATCGCGTCCTTCAGGGTGCGCGAGCCGTGGGTCACGGGGACGACCTCGGCGCCCAGCAGGCGCATGCGGGCCACGTTCAGCGCCTGGCGCTCGGTGTCCTCCTCGCCCATGTAGATCGTGCAGTCCAGGCCGAACAGGGCCGCCGCCGTCGCGGTCGCGACGCCGTGCTGGCCGGCACCGGTCTCGGCGATCACACGGGTCTTGCCCATGCGCTGGGTGAGCAGGGCCTGGCCCAGCACGTTGTTGATCTTGTGGCTGCCGGTGTGGTTGAGGTCCTCGCGCTTGAGCAGCACGCGGGCGCCGCCGGCGAGGGCGGAGAACCGCGGCGCCTCGCTGAGCAGGGACGGGCGGCCCGTGTACTCGCGGGAGAGGCGCTGGAGCTCGGCGATGAAGTCGGGGTCGACGATCGCCTTCTCGTAGGCCTCGCGGATCTCGTCGAGCGCGGGCACGAGCGCCTCGGGCAGGAAGCGCCCGCCGAAGTCGCCGAAGTAGGGGCCGGCCTCGCTGCGCAGCGGGGTGTCCGGGCGCGGGAACAGGCTCTGGCTCATGCGTCGCCTCCGGGAGTCGTTCTCGTGGTGCTCGTGCCGACGCTGCTCGCGTCATCCCCGCCGGCGCGGCCGATCCGGCGGACGGATCGGAACTCCTCGACGCTGCGGCGGGGGTCGGGCCCCGTCACGAGGGCCTCGCCCACGAGCACGGCGTCGGCCCCGGCGCGGGCGTAGGACTCGACGTCGGCGACCGAGGCGACCGCGGACTCCCCGATCGCGAGGATCCCCGAGGGGATGTCGCCGAGCACGGCGGTCGCCCGGTCCAGGTGCACGTCGAGGGTGGTGAGGTCGCGCGCGTTCACGCCCACGATCGCGGCGTCAAGGGCGAGGGCGCGCTCGAGCTCCGCAGCGGTATGGGTCTCCACGAGCGCCTGCATGCCGAGCTCGCGGGTGAGGTCGTGCAGGTCCTTCAGGAGGGCGTCGTCGAGGGCCGCGACGATGAGCAGCACGAGGTCCGCCCCGTGGGCGCGGGCCTCGAGCACCTGGTAGTCCTCGACGGTGAAGTCCTTGCGCAGCACGGGGACGTCGACGGAATCGCGGACCGCGTCGAGGTCGGCGAGGCTGCCGCCGAAGCGGCGCTGCTCGGTGAGGACGCTGATCGCGCTCGCACCGGCGCCCGCGTAGATGTGGGCGAGCGCGGCGGGATCGGCGATCTCGGCGAGGTCGCCCTTCGAGGGGCTGCGTCGCTTGACCTCGGCGATCAGGCCCAGCGTGCTGCCGTCGCCCTCCAGGCTCGCGCGGGCGTCGCGGGCGGGGGCGGTCTGGGCGGCGAGGCGCTCGAGGGCGGGGCGCGGGAGCTGCGCGCGGCGCGTCGCGAGGTCCTCGCGGACCCCCTCGATGATGCTGTCGAGGACGGTGCCTGTCGCTGTCACGGACCCTCCTGGTCCCGGCTCGTGGAGCCTGGTCTGCGCGGACGATGCGGATGCGGCGCCGACGGGCCGCGTGCCCGTTCGGCGCCGGTGCTGCGTGCCGGCCTCGCGGGGCTCAGGCCCCGGGGACCAGCGAGGGCGCGGAGAGGAGCTCCAGGCCCGGGAGGTTGCGGGCGATCGTGAACACGGCCACCAGGGCGCCCAGGGCGATGAGCACGCTCTTGGGCGGGTCGATGATGCGATCGCGTCCGCGGACGCGATCGACGATCCACCGCACGTAGAGGGCGAGCACGACGGGCACGGCGAGCACGATCAGCGCGTTGCTGTGCAGGGCCAGCAGCGGATCGCCCGCGAGCAGCGCGTGCACGGCGCGGGTGGCGCCGCAGCCCGGGCAGTCCAGGCCGGTGAGCGCGTGCAGGGGGCACAGCGGCACGTCCTGGGTGAAGGGGTCGAAGACCGCCTGCACCCCGATCGCCGCCGCGGCGGCGGCCGCCGCCAGGGCGAGCGGCAGCACCGCTCCCCGGGCGCCGGCCCGCCGGGTCACTGCGCCGAGGCCCGGGTGCGCTTCTGGCCGAAGCCGGCGAGGCGCAGGACGAAGCTCACGATCATCGTGATCACCACGACGGCCACGCCGCCGATGATGATCGGCATGTCGCCGAGCACGATGCCGAGCGCCGCGACGATCGCACCGAGGACGCAGCCGACGGTGTTCACCCAGGCGGCGACGGTGCTGCCCTCGTTGTGCGGGGGCGGCGGCGGGACGGCGTACGTGCGGGGCATGGGTGACCTCTCGTGTGCGGGGGCGGATGGGTCCTATTCTGCCACGCGCCCGGAGTCCCCCGGCGGCTCGGTCCGTGTGTCGTCGGCCGGGTCATCAGCCGGGTCGTCGGACGGATCCTCCCCGCGGCTCAGCGCGTCCCAAGCGGCCGCCGGGTCGTCGGAGGGGTCGAGCTCGGCGGGCGCGACCTCGCGGGAGGCGTCGCGCTGGTAGCGGGAGCGGCGACGGGGCCAGCGCCCGCCGACGGCCAGCACCAGCACGCCGATGACCACGAGCAGCACGGCGGGCACGAGCGCGACGAGCGGCCAGATGCTCGCCTCCGCGTCGATCGACCCGCCCACCACGCCCGTGGCCTCGGCGACCGCCGAGGTCGAGCCGCTCACGGCGTCGGCCCGCACGGTGATCGCGGAGACGGCGGCGCCGATGCCCGCGAGGACCAGCACCGGTCCGGTGATGAAGCGCACCCAGCGCGAGGCGAGCGTGGTCGCGACCGCGGCGGCGCCGCCCACGAGGGCGAGGGCGAGCACGGCGGGGGCGGCGTCCTGCCCGGTGACGTCGATGCTCTGCTTGGCGCCCGTGAAGCCGGCGGCCAGGGCCGTCGCCCAGGTCGCGCGGGTCATCCCCGCGAGCGCGAGGGACATGACGAGGGCGGCGAGCACGAGGCTGCGCCGGGTCAGCAGCGCCCTCATGCGTCGCGCACCGTCTGCGCGGAGGCGACCGCGCGCAGGGCGGCGGCTGCCTTGGTCTGGGACTCGCGGTGCTCGGCCACGGGGTCGGAGTCGGCGACGATCCCGCCCCCGGACTGCACGTGCGCGGTGCCGTCCTTGATCACGGCGGTGCGGATCGCGATGGCCATGTCCATGTCCCCGGCGAAGTCGATGTATCCCACGGTGCCTCCGTAGACCCCGCGGCGCACCGGCTCGAGCCGGTCGATGATCTGCATCGCCCGCGGCTTCGGCGCCCCGGAGAGGGTGCCGGCCGGGAACGTCGCGCGCAGGGCGTCGTAGGCGCTCGCGTCGGCGCGCAGGGTGCCGGTGACATCGCTCGAGATGTGCTGGATGTGGCTGAAGCGCTCGATGTGCATGAGGTCGCGCACGGTGACGCTGCCGGGCTCGCAGACCTTCTGCAGGTCGTTGCGCGCGAGGTCGACGAGCATCAGGTGCTCGCTGCGCTCCTTGGGGTCCGCCAGCAGCTCCTCCGCGAGGCGGGAGTCCTCCTCAGGGCTCGCGCCGCGCGGCCGGGAGCCGGCGATCGGGTGCGTGCCGGCGGTGCGCCCGCGCACGGTGACGAGGGCCTCGGGACTCGCGCCCACCACGTGGATCGGCGCGCCGTCGCCGTCCACGGTCCGCAGCAGGTACATGTACGGGCTGGGGTTCATGCGCCGCAGCACCCGGTAGACGTCCAGCGGATCCGCGGCGGTGGGCAGGGAGAAGCGCTGCGAGGGCACGACCTGGAAGATCTCGCCGTCGACGATGTCGCGGACGGCCTCGCGCACGGACTGCTGGTACTCGAGCTCGGCCGTGCGGGCCTTGGGCTCGACCTCCCGGACCGTGTCGTAGACGGCGGCGCGGGCGGGCAGCGGGCGGTGCAGCGCCGCGCGCAGCGCGTCCAGGCGCGCGAGGGCGTCGTCGTAGGCCTCGTCGACGCGCTCGTCGGTGCCGTCGAGGTTGAGGGCGTTGGCGACCAGCAGCACGGTGCCGTCGTGCGCATCGTGCACGGCGACGTCCTGGGCGAGCAACATCGAGAGGTCGGGGACGCCGATCTCGTCGGGCGGGGCGTCGGGCAGCTTCTCCCAGTGGCGCACGGCGTCGTAGGCGACGAACCCGACCAGGCCGCCGGTGAAGGGCGGCAGCTGCGGGAGGCGCGCGGAGCGGAAGGCGTCGGCGACGGAGTCCAGGGCCTGCATCGGGTCCCCGTCCTCGGGGACCCCCGCGGGCACGTCGCCGATCCAATGGGCCTGGCCGTCCTTCTCGGTGAGGACGGCGCGGGCGCGGGCGCCGATGATCGACCAGCGGGATGCTTCGCCCTCCCCCGCGCTCTCGAGCAGGAAGGTGCCGCGGGGGTCCTCCTGGTCGACGATGCGCCGGTAGAGCGTGAGCGGGGTGTCCTCGTCGGCGAGCACGCGGAGGGTCACGGGGACGATCCGCTGCTGGGCGGCCAGCGCTCGAAAGGTCTCGCGATCGGGCTGGATCACCCCGAGGGCATCGCCCTCGATCCCGCCGATGAGCTCCGGGTAGGAGGCTGCGGCGCTCGCGCCCTCGGGGGCCGACGGGCGGGTCCGCTCCGGGTGCGGCTGATCGGTCGTGGTCATCCCTCGGTGTCCTCCTCGGGGCGGTTCTCGACGGCGGTCTCGGCGGTGGGCACCGTGGGCGCGCCGGCGGGCGCGCTGGGCGCGGCGGCGTCGGCAGCAGGGGCGCGATCGTCCGGGCCGAGCACCCGGACGGGAAGCTCTCCGCCCACGAAGCAGGTGGCGGTGCCGCGGTGGCAGGCCGGGCCGATCTGGTCGACCTCGACGAGCAGCGTGTCGCCGTCGCAGTCGAGGGCGGCCGAGCGCACGTACTGCACGTTCCCGCTGGTGTCGCCCTTGCGCCAGTACTCCTGGCGCGAACGGGACCAGAACGTCACGCGGCCCTCGGTGAGGGTGCGGCGCAGGGCCTCGTCGTCCATCCAGCCCACCATGAGCACGCGGCCGTCCTCGTGGTCCTGGATGACGGCGGGCACGAGGCCCGCGGCGTCGTGGGTGAGGCGCTGCGCGATCGCCGGGTCCAGCGCGGGGCCGTCGTTCACAGCGCCCTCGCGAGCTCGTCGGCCCGGTCCGTGCGCTCCCAGGTGAACTCGGGCAGCTCGCGGCCGAAGTGGCCGTGGGCCGAGGTCAGGGTGAAGATGGGGCGCAGCAGGTCCAGGGCGTCGATGATCGCGGCGGGGCGCAGGTCGAAGACCTTCTCGATGGCGCGGGCGATCTGGTGGTCGGGCACGGTGCCGGTGCCGAAGGTCTCGACGTACAGGCCCACGGGCGCGGCCACGCCGATCGCGTAGGCGACCTGGACCTCGCAGCGCTTCGCGAGCCCCGCGGCGACGACGTTCTTGGCGACCCAGCGCATGGCGTAGGCGCCCGAGCGGTCGACCTTGCTGGGGTCCTTGCCGCTGAATGCGCCGCCGCCGTGGCGGGCCATCCCGCCGTAGGTGTCGACGATGATCTTGCGGCCCGTGAGGCCGGCGTCGCCCTTGGGGCCGCCGATGACGAAGCGACCGGAGGGGTTGATGTGGAAGCGCACCTCGGAGGTGTCCAGGCCGATGCCCTCGAGCTCCTCCAGGACGGGTGCGATGACGACCTGGCGGATGCCGGGATCGAGCTGCGCGGCGATGTCGACGTCCTCGTCGTGCTGGGTGGAGACGACGACCGCCTCGACGCTGCGCGCGACGTCGTTCTCGTCGTAGCCGATGGTGACCTGGGTCTTCCCGTCGGGCCGCAGATAGGGCAGGACCCCGCTGCGACGGGCCTCGGAGAGGTTCGAGGAGAGGCGGTGGGCGGCGTGGATCGGCAGCGGCATGAGGGTCGGAGTGTCCGAGCACGCATAGCCGAACATGAGTCCCTGGTCGCCCGCGCCGAGGTCGCCGAAGCGCTCGGCGGAGCCGCCGTCCCGCTGCTCCCAGGAGGTGTCGACACCCGCGGCGATGTCGGGGCTCTGGGAGCCGATGGAGACCTCGATGCCGCAGCTGTCGGCGTCGAAGCCCTTCGCGGAGGAGTCGTAGCCGATCTCGCGGATCACGTCGCGCACGATCCGCTGCACGTCGGTGTACCCCGAGGTGCGCACCTCTCCGGCGACGTGCACGAGCCCCGTGGTCACCATGGTCTCGACGGCGACGCGCGCGCCGGTGTCCTGGCCGAGCATGTCGTCGAGGATGGCGTCGGAGATCTGATCGCAGATCTTGTCGGGGTGCCCCTCGGTGACCGACTCGGAGGTGAAGCTGCGCAGGTCGTGCGATGTCATGGGGTCCAGCGTACGTTGCCCAGCCTGCTCGCGACCTGCGTGAGCACAGCGTGGGCGACCGCCGTCTTGGACCCCTCGGCGCGGGCCACGTCCGCGCCCTCGGCGTCGAGGATCTCGATCGCCGTGTCCTCGGCGCCGAAGACCCCGCGGCTGACGTCGTTGAACACCAGGAGGTCGGCCTGCTTGCGGCGCGCCTTCTCGCGCGCGAGCTCGAGGGATGTGCGGCCCTCTCCCCCGGTCTCCGCGGCGAATCCGACGATGACATGCGGGTTCACGCGGGTTCCCGCGGACGCCGCGGCCTGGTCGCGACGCTCCCGGCGGTCCGACACGCTCGCGGCGAGCACGTCCTGGGTGCGACGCAGCGCGAGCGAGGGGACGTCAACCTCACCGGTCTTCTTGATCTTCGCCTCGGCGCGCTGGGCAGGGGTGAAATCTGCCACGGCGGCCGCCATCACGAGCGCATCGGCGCCCTCGCGCTCGGCGGCGACGGCGAAGGCGAGATCGGCGGCGCTCGTGACGTCGACGCGGCGGGCGCCGGGCGGCGTCTCGAGGTCGACGTTCGCGGCGATCAGCGTGACCTCGGCTCCGCGCGCGAGGGCCGCGTGGGCGAGGGCGAAGCCCTGCTTCCCGGACGAGTGGTTGGCGAGGAAGCGGACGGGGTCGATCTCCTCGCGGGTGCCGCCGGCGCTGATCAGCACGCGCGCGCCCTCGAGGTCCGGCACGACGGCGCCGCGCTCGTCGCGCGGGGCGGTGAGCTGCGCGCGGGCGGCGTCGAGGATCGCCTCGGGCTCGGGGAGGCGGCCGGGGCCGCTGTCGGGGCCGGTGAGCCGGCCGACGGCGGGCTCGAGCACCCGCACGCCGCGCTCGCGCAGAACCGCCACGTTCTCGCGGGTCGCCGGGTTCTCCCACATCTCGGTGTGCATGGCCGGCGCGAGGAGGGCCCGGGGGCCGGCCATGAGCAGGGTCGCGCTCAGCAGGTCGTCGGCCCGTCCGCCGCGGACACGCGCCAGCAGGTCGGCCGTCGCGGGGACGACCAGCACGAGGTCGGCCTCCTGGCCGAGCCGCACATGAGCGACCTCGTCGACGTCCTCGAAGACGCTCGTGGTGACCGGGTGGTGGCTGAGGGCCTCCCAGGTCGCAGCGCCCACGAACTCGAGGGAGGAGGCGGTCGGGACCACGCGGAGGTCGGCTCCGGACGCGACAAGGCCGCGCACCACGTGCGCGGCCTTGTAGGCGGCGATCCCGCCGCTCACGCCCAGCAGGACGCGGGCTCCGCGGATCCCATCGGCGATCTGGGTCATCTCAGCAGGATCCTCGCGATGCTCGGCGGATCTCGAGGGGACTCCCCCGAGTGCGCTCAGAAGGAGAAGTCGGTGGACGGCGGCTCGGGCGCGTCCTCGCCGAGCTGCAGCGGGGCCAGCGAGGACTCCGACTCGGCCTGCTTCTTGGCCTCGAGCTCGGCCTCGTCGATCTCGCGGGCGACCAGGAGGCCCTCGTCGATCTCACGCAGGGCGATGGAGAGCGGCTTCTCCTGGTTCTCGACGTCCACCAGGGGGCCGACGTACTCGAGCAGGCCCTCGGAGAGCTGCGAGTAGTAGGCGTTGATCTGGCGGGCGCGCTGCGAGGAGTAGAGCACGAGCGCGTACTTCGAGTCGACGTCCTCGAGGAGGCGGTCGATCGGCGGGTTCGTGATGCCCTCGGGCTGGGCGACGGTTCCGAACACGGAAGGTCCCTTCGATTGACGATGTGCACGGCGCTGCCGGGCCGGCGGTGAGCTGGGCTCGCGGGGCGCGCCGCATGCGACCACCCAGAATACGCCCTGATCCCCACGCTGGCGAGCGGTGGGCGGGCGGGCTGCGTCACGCCCGTGCGCGGTCGGCGCGCAGCCCTCGCCGGATCGGGGTCAGCCGCGCTGCGGGGCGACGCCGATGAGGGCGGCCAGACGATCGGTGGCGTCGGCGACCGTGTCGTTGATGATGGTGACGTCGAACTCGCTCTCGGCGGCGAGCTCGACGCGCGCGGTGGCCAGGCGCCTCTCGCGCTCCTCGGCGTCCTCGGTGCCGCGGCCGACGAGCCGCTCGACGAGCGACTCCCAGTCCGGAGGGGCGAGGAAGACGAAGAGTGCCTCGGGCATGGTCTCGCGGACCTGCCGCGCTCCCGCGAGGTCGATCTCCAGGAGCACGGGGCGGCCGTCGGCGATGCGCTGCTCGACCGCGCCGCGGGGCGTGCCGTAGCGGTTGCGCCCGTGGACGATCGCCCATTCGAGCATCTGACCGGTCTCGACCAGGCGGGTGAACTCCTCGTCGCTGACGAAGGAGTAGTGCACGCCGTCGATCTCACCGGGGCGCGGGGCGCGCGTGGTCGCCGAGACGGACAGCCACACGTCGGGATAGCGCTCGCGCATCGCCGCGGAGACGGTGCCCTTGCCCACGGCCGTGGGGCCGGCGAGCACAGTGACAGGGACGCGGGGGGGGGGGGGGGGGCCCGCCCCCCCCCCCCCCCGCCCCCCCCGGGGGGGGGGGGGGGGGGGTGCGGGG
>NZ_JAEDAJ010000001.1:142231-152216 GCF_016623465.1 Brachybacterium halotolerans | reverse complement strand
GGTCGACCCCGGGGGGCCGGGCGGGGGGGGGGGGGGGGGGGGCCGCCGGGGGGGGGGGGGGGGGGGGGGGCGCGCCCCCCCCCCCCGACGCTCTCCGTCACTCGGAGAAGTGGGCGATGAGCTTCTCCGCCTGGTGGGAGCCGAGGCCCCGCACCTTGCGCGAGGGCGAGATGCCGATCTCCTCCATGATCTGCTGCGCCTTGACCTTGCCGACGCCCGGGAGGGCCTCGAGGAGAGCGGCGACGCGGAGGCGACCGATCACCTCGTTGTCCTCGGCCTCCTTGAGCACCTTGGCGATCTCCTCGCCGCGGCGGCCGGTCGACTCCTTCAGGCGGGACTTGATGGCTGCGCGCTCACGTCGGGCCTCGGCGGCCTTCTTGAGGGCTTCGGCGCGCTGTTCCGGGGAGAGAGGAGGGAGAGCCACTGTCGTACCTCAGTTCTTGGTTCGGTGACGGGTGTCCTGATGCCAGGGTCCCGGGGACCGGGTCCCACCGCGCCCTCCGACCATCCGGGTCCTGATCACCAGGGATCCTCGCGGACCTGCACGTCTCGGGCGGGTGCGGTGGCACGACTGTAACCCGATGATCGGCGGATTTCGCCCCTTCTCGGCGCGTCGCTCCAGTTCGGACGGCTTTCGACCCCTTGTTCTGACGCGAGAAACAGCATGTGTGGCAAAAAGCGCGGTCCCTGCTCCGTCGCCGCACGGCGCCGCGGCGGCGGGTTCAGAGGGCGTACGCGGCGGCGAGCTCCTCGGCCCTGGTCGCGAGCGCCTGCGGCTCGGGCCCGGCGGAGAGCACGCCTCGCGAGAGCGAGACCAGCACCCGATCGGCGGCGCCCCCGAA
This sequence comes from Brachybacterium halotolerans, assembly GCF_016623465.1. Lineage (GTDB taxonomy): Bacteria > Actinomycetota > Actinomycetes > Actinomycetales > Dermabacteraceae > Brachybacterium > Brachybacterium halotolerans. The sequence continues at coordinate 151,374 of NZ_JAEDAJ010000001.1, read as the reverse complement.
GACCTCGGCACGGTCCTCGGGTCCGGCGCCCTGGGCGCCGAAGCCGGGGGCGAGCACCGGGGCGCGGGTCGCCGCGACGTCGATGCCGAGCTCGCGCAGGGCGTCGCCGACCGTCGCACCGATGACGAGGCCCGTGCTCCCCCACGCCCGCGCGGGATCGAGGCCCGCCGCCGCGATCTCGGCGAGGTTCGCCTCCCGCGCGTGCGCCGCGATGGTCCGGGCGACGGAGGCGTCGGAATCCCCGCCCGCGGCCCCGTCGGCGGCGGAGCCCTGCGCGCGCCGCGCGTGCTGGACCTCGGGCCCGTCGGGGTTCGACGTCAGGGCCAGCACGAACACGCCCTTGCCATGCGCTCCGGCGAGCTCGAGCGCCGGAGCGAGCGAGCCGAAGCCCAGGTACGGGCTCACGGTGATCGCGTCGGCCTCGAGCGGGGCGCCCGGACGCAGGTAGGCGTCGGCGTACCCGCCCATGGTCGAGCCGATGTCCCCGCGCTTGGCGTCGAGGATCGTGAGCACGCCGCGCTCGCGGGCGGCGCCCAGCAGCTCCTCGAGCACCGCGATGCCGCGGGAGCCGTGGCGCTCGAAGAAGGCGGACTGGGGCTTGAGCGCGCAGGCGTGCTCCGCGCAGGCGTCGAGCACGGTGCGGGCGAAGGCCCGCAGGCCGTCCGCGTCGTCCGCGAGGCCCCACTGCGCGAGCAGGGAGGCGTGCGGGTCGACGCCCACGACGAGGGGGCCGCGCGCCGCGACGGCCGTGCGCAGCCGCTCGCCGAAGGTCGGGGCCGCCCCCGGCCCGGGGCGCGCCTCTCCCCCGCTCACGCGCGCACCGTCTCGCCGCGGCGGCGCGAGAGGAACGCGATGTGCTCCTGCAGGCTCTCGACGTCGAAGGCGCCGCTGGGCAGCGCCTCGATCGCCTGCACGGCCGCCTGGAACTCCTGCAGCGTGGTGATCATCGGGACGTCCATCGAGGTCGCGGCCGCGCGGATCTCGTAGCCGTCGGCGCGGGCGTCGGAGCCCGAGGGCGTGTTCAGCACGAGCACGACCTCGCCGCCCTCGATGAGCTCGATGACGCTGCCGGAGGCGTCGGCCTCCGATGCCTTGGCGATGGTGCGGCACGGGACCCCGGAGCGGCGCAGCACCGAGGCGGTGCCGACGGTCGCGAGGATGTCGAAGCCGAGCGCCGCCAGACGCGCGACCGGGAGCACGACACCGCGCTTGTCGCGATCCGAGACCGAGACGAAGACGCAGCCCGAGGTGGGCAGGCCCTGCCCGGAGATCGCCAGCTGCGACTTCGCGAAGGCCAGCGGGAAGGTCGCGTCCATGCCCATGACCTCGCCCGTCGAGCGCATCTCGGGGCCGAGCAGCGCGTCGACGCTGCGGCCCTCGTGGGTGCGGAAGCGCTTGAAGGGCAGCACGGCCTCCTTGACGCTGATCGGGGTGTCCGCGGGGAGGCTGCCGCCGTCGCCCTCGCGGGGCAGCGCGCCCTGGGCGCGCAGCTCGGCGATCGAACGGCCGGCCATGATCAGCGAGGCCGCCTGGGCCAGGTGCACGCCCGTCGCCTTGGAGACGAAGGGGACGGTGCGGGAGGCGCGGGGGTTGGCCTCGAGCACGTAGAGCACGCCGTGGGCGAGGGCGTACTGGACGTTGAGCAGGCCGCGCACGCCCACGCCCTCGGCGATCGCCTCGGTGGAGCGGCGGATCTGCTCGAGGACGCCGGCGCCCAGCGTCACCGGGGGCAGGGTGCACGCGGAGTCGCCCGAGTGGATCCCGGCCTCCTCGATGTGCTCCATGATCCCGCCGAGGTACATCTCCTCGCCGTCGTACAGCGCGTCGACGTCGATCTCGGTCGCGGTGTCCAGGAAGGAGTCGATGAGGATCGGCGCCTCGGCGCGGCCTCCCTCGGGGATGTTGCGGCCCACGTAGTCCACGAGCCCGGCCTCGTCGTAGACGATCTCCATGCCGCGCCCGCCGAGCACGTAGCTGGGGCGCACGAGCACGGGGTAGCCGACCTCGCGGGCGGTCTCGATCGCGTCGGCCAGGGCCCAGGCGGTGCCGTAGGGCGGGGCGGGCAGCTCGGCCCGGGCGAGGACGCCGCCGAAGGCGCCGCGGTCCTCGGCCATGTCGATCGCGCCGGGCGAGGTGCCGATGACCGGGAGGCCCGCGTCCTCCAGGCGCCGTGCGAGGGAGAGCGGGGTCTGCCCGCCCAGCTGCACGATGACGCCCGCGACGGGCCCGGCGGCGCGCTCGGCCTCGTAGACCTCGACGACGTCCTCGAAGGTCAGGGGCTCGAAGTAGAGCCGGTCGGCGACGTCGTAGTCCGTCGAGACCGTCTCGGGGTTGCAGTTGACCATGACGGTCTCGAAGCCGCCCCCGCCCTCGGCGAGGTCGCGGCCCAGCACCATCGCGGCGTGCACGCAGGAGTAGTCGAACTCGATGCCCTGGCCGATGCGGTTGGGGCCGGAGCCGAGGATCAGCACCGCGGGCTTCGTGCGGGGCTCGACCTCGCTCTCCTGGTCGTAGCTCGAGTAGTGGTACGGGGTGCGGGAGGCGAACTCCGCCGCGCAGGTGTCCACGGTCTTGTACACCGGGTTCACGCCGAGCGCCTCGCGGACACCCTTGACGACGTCGCCGGAGACGCTGCGCAGCTGCCCGATCTGGTCGTCGGAGATGCCGTGGCGCTTGGCCAGGGCGAGCAGGCCGGCGTCGAGCACCTCGGCCGCGCGGACCTCCTCGGCGATCTCCGCGACGAGCAGGAACTGGTCGAGGAACCAGCGGTCGATGGCGGTGGTCTCGTAGAGCCGCTCGATCGTCTCGGCGGGGTCGACGACGCCCGCGGCGGCCGCGCGCAGGATGCGGGCGATCGCCACCATGCGGGTGTCGGAGGGTGTGCGCACGGCCTCGACGAGCTCGCCGACCTCGGAGGCGTCCGGCACCGGTCCCGCGTAGTCGACGTTCGCGGACTTCACGTCGAGGGAGCGCTGGGCCTTGCCGTAGGCCTCGGTGAAGCTGCGGCCCAGGGCCATCGCCTCTCCGACGCTCTTCATGGTGGTGGTGAGGGTCGGGTCGGCGGCCGGGAACTTCTCGAAGGCGAAGCGCGGGATCTTCACGACCACGTAGTCCAGCGTCGGCTCGAAGCTCGCCGGGGTGGTGCCCGTGATGTCGTTGCGGATCTCGTCGAGCGTGTAGCCCAGCGCGAGGCGGGCGGCGATCTTCGCGATCGGGAAGCCCGTGGCCTTCGAGGCGAGCGCCGAGGAGCGCGAGACGCGGGGGTTCATCTCGATGACGACGATCCGGCCGGTCGTCGGATGGATCGCGAACTGCACGTTGCAGCCGCCGGTGTCCACGCCGACCTCGCGGATGATGCCGATGCCGAGGTCGCGCAGCCTCTGCTGCTCGACGTCGGTGAGGGTGAGGGCGGGGGCCACGGTCACGGAGTCGCCCGTGTGCACGCCGACGGGGTCGACGTTCTCGATCGTGCAGACGACCACGCAGTTGTCCTTGCGGTCGCGCATGAGCTCGAGCTCGAACTCCTTCCAACCCAGGATCGACTCCTCCAGGAGCACCTCGGTGGTCGGCGAGTAGTGCAGGCCGTCGCCGCCGATGCGGCGCAGGTCGGCCTCGTCGTAGGCCATGCCGGAGCCGAGGCCGCCCATGGTGAAGCTCGGGCGCACGACCATCGGGTAGCCGAGGTCGTCGGCGGCCTCGAGGAGGTCGTCCATGGTGTGGCAGATGCGGGAGCGGGCGGACTCGCCGCCCACGCGCTCGACGACGCCCTTGAAGCGCTGGCGGTCCTCGGCCTTCTGGATCGCCTCGATCGAGGCGCCGATCATCTCGACCCCGAACTCGGCGAGGATGCCGCGCTCCTCGAGGGCGATCGCGGCGTTCAGCGCGGTCTGCCCGCCCAGGGTCGGCAGCACCGCGTCGGGGCGCTCCTTGGCGATGATCGAGCGGATGACGTCGGGGTCGATCGGCTCGATGTAGGTCGCGTCGGCGATGTCCGGGTCGGTCATGATCGTCGCCGGGTTCGAGTTCACGAGGATGACGCGCAGGCCCTCCTCGCGCAGCACGCGGCAGGCCTGGGTCCCGGAGTAGTCGAACTCGGCGGCCTGGCCGATCACGATCGGCCCGGAGCCGATCACGAGCACGGAGGCGATGTCGTCGCGGCGGGGCATCAGGAGTCCTTCTTCTCGGAGGCGGCGGGGGTCTCGTCGGCCGTCCCGGTGCGGTGCGCGCGCACGAGGTCGACGAGGCGGTCGAACAGGTAGGAGGCATCGTGCGGGCCCGAGGCGGCCTCGGGGTGGTACTGCACGGAGTAGGCGGGCAGGTCGAGGCAGCGGATGCCCTCGACCACGTCGTCGTTCAGGCCCACGTGGGAGACGACGACCCGGCCGTAGCGGCCGCCGTCGTGCGGAGCGGTGTGCTCGCCCTCGAGGGGGACGTCGACGGCGAAGCCGTGGTTCTGGGCGGTGATCTCGACCTTGCCGGTCTCGCGGTCCAGCACCGGCTGGTTGATCCCGCGGTGGCCGTACTTCAGCTTGTACGTGCCGAAGCCGAGCGCGCGGCCCAGCAGCTGGTTGCCGAAGCAGATCCCGAAGAAGGGCAGGCCCTGGTCCAGGACGCCGCGCAGCAGCTCGACCTGGGCCACCGCGCTCGCGGGGTCGCCGGGTCCGTTCGAGAAGAAGACCGCGTCCGGCTCGGCGGCGAGCAGCTCCTCGAGGGAGGTGGTCGCGGGCAGCAGGTGCACGCGCAGGCCGCGGGCGACCATGTTGCGCGGCGTCGCGCCCTTGATGCCGAGGTCGACGGCGGCGACCGTGCCGATGGCCTCGCCCTCGGGCTCGAGGACGACGGGCTGCGGGATGGTCACCTCCTCGACGAAGCTCGCGCCCTCCATGGCGGGCTCGGCCTGGATGCGCTCGAGCAGCTGCTGCTCGCTCGCGTCCTCCAGCGCGCTGCCGGAGAAGATGCCCCCGCGCATGGAGCCGTGCTCGCGCAGGATGCGGGTGAGCATGCGGGTATCGATGCCGGAGATGCCGACGACCTCGCTGCCCACCAGCAGGTCGTCGAGGCTCTGCTCGCTGCGCCAGTTCGAGGCGACGCGGCTGGCCTCGCGCACGGCGTAGCCGCGCACCCAGACCGTCCGCGACTCCATGTCCTCGGCGTTGGCGCCGGTGTTGCCGATGTGCGGTGCCGTCTGCACGACGATCTGTCCCGCGTAGGAGGGGTCGGTGAGGGTCTCCTGGTAACCGGTCATGCCGGTCGCGAAGACGACCTCGCCCAGTCGTGCGCCGCGCGCGCCGTAGGCCTCGCCGCGCAGCACGGTGCCGTCCTCGAGGACGAGGAGGGCGGGGTCGGGGGTGCGGCGCGCACGGCCGACGCGGGCGTCGGGGGCGGTGGTGGTCATGGGAGCTCCTTCCGGGGCTGCGAGTCGGTGGACGGGAGTTCGGGGTCGGACGGGGGCGGGTCCGACGGGGATGGTGCCGACGGGGGCGGGTCCGTCCGATCGGACGGAGCGGAGGGCAGGCGCTGGGCGGCGAGGGCGAGGAAGCGGTCCTGGTCGGCGCGCTCATCGAGGCGGACGCCGGTGTCGAGCTCGGTCGGGCCCAGCTGCCAGCGGACGACGAGGAGGCCGTCGCCGCCGACCCACTTGCCGACCATGCCGGGCGCGGCGTGGACGGAGCGGACGTCGGCCCAGGGGATGAGGAAGCTCGGGGCGCCCTGACGCTCCACGTGCAGGACGGGCCGTCCGCCGTCGTCCGCGTCGGAGACCGACGCGCGGCTGCGGGAGCCGAGACCGCGCGCGGTGACGCGCTCGAGGGGGCGGCCGGCCAGGGTGGTCGCGACGTAGACGCCCGTCGCCGCCTCGGGCTCGCTCCCCCAGCTCAGCGCCCTGCCGCCGGCGACCGGCTGCGGGAGCTCGGGCAGATCGCCCTGCCGGGCGGCGCGCCGCCGCCAGCCCCACCAGGCCAGCAGCACGCACAGCGCGAGCACGACGACCAGGGCGAGGACGGGCGGGAGGTAGCGGGTGAGGTCCATGCTCGCCCGCTCAGTGCTCCGCGAGGCGGGAGTCCCGCACCGTGGGGCGGCCTGCGAGCAGGGTGAGCCGGTTGCGTCCGGGCAGGGTGCGGCCCGCCACGGGCGAGTTCCGTCCGCGCGAGGCGTGCTCCTCGGGGTCGACCTCGGCGGCCGGCCGCGGGTCCCACACCAGCACGTGGGCGACCTCGCCGGCGGCCAGCGGGCGACCCTGGTCGAGGTCCCGCGCGATCCTGGCGGGCGTCTCGGAGAGGACCCGGGCGACGTCCCGCCAGGTCAGGGTCCCGGTGTCGACCATGGTCTGCTGGACGATCCCGAGCGCGGTCTCCAGGCCGGTCATCCCGAACGCGGCGGTGTCCCACTCGCGGTCCTTGGCATCGGCCGGGTGCGGGGCGTGGTCGGTGGCGACGATGTCGATCGTGCCGTCGGCCAGCCCCTCGCGCACGGCCTCGACGTCGGCCCGGGTGCGCAGCGGGGGGTTCACCTTGTACACCGCGTCGTAGCCGCGCGCCTCCTCGTCGGTGAGCAGGAGGTGGTGCGGGGTGACCTCGGCGGTCACGTCCACGCCGCGCTGCTTGGCCCAGCGGACGATCTCGACGCTGCCGGCGGTCGAGAGGTGGCAGACGTGCAGGCGCGAGCCGACGTGCTCGGCGAGGAGCACGTCGCGGGCGATGATCGACTCCTCGGCGACGCTGGGCCACCCGGTGAGGCCGATCTCGGCGGAGACGCGGCCCTCGTGCATCTGCGCGCCCTCGGTCAGCCGCGGGTCCTGCGCGTGCTGGGCGATGACGCCGTCGAAGGTCTTCACGTACTCCAGGGCGCGGCGCATGAGCACCGGGTCGGAGACGCACTTGCCGTCGTCGCTGAACACGCGCACCCGGGCGCGGGAGCCGGCCATCGCGTCGAGCTCGGCGAGGCGCTCCCCGCCCAGTCCCACGGTGACGGCGCCGATGGGGTGGACGGCGCACCAGGCGGCGTCCTCCCCGCGCTGGAGGACCTGTTCGACGACGCCCGCGGTGTCCGCGACGGGCGTCGTGTTGGCCATCGCGTGCACGGCGGTGAAGCCGCCGCGGGCGGCGGCGCGGGTGCCGGTCTCGACGGTCTCGGCCTCCTCTCCCCCGGGCTCGCGCAGATGCGTGTGCAGGTCGACGAGGCCGGGCAGCACGATGCAGCCCTCGGCGTCGACGATCTCGGCGCCCTCGGGGGCGGAGAGGTCAGGGCCGACGGCGGAGATCGTGCCGTCCTCGACCAGGACGTCGGCGACGTCCTCGCCGTAGGGGCGGCCGCCGCGGATCAGCAGGGCGGGTGCGGCGGCGCGGTCTGCGCCGGTCGCCGCGGCGTCGGCGGCGGAAGCGGTGGTGGAAGCGGTGGTGGGGGTCATGATTCCTCCCTCGCGTTGGAGGCCAGCAGGTGGAAGAGCACGGCCATGCGGACGCTCACGCCCGCCGCGACCTGCTCGACGATCACGCTGCGGGGGCCGTCGGCCACTCCTCCGGCGATCTCGAAGCCGCGGTTCATCGGGCCGGGGTGCATGACGATCGCGTGGGCGGGCAGGCGGTCGGCGCGCTCCTGCGTGAGCTGCAGGCGCCGGGTGTACTCGGCCGCGCTGGGGAAGTAGCCGCCGCCGAGCATCCGCTCGCGCTGGACGCGCAGCATCATCACGGCGTCGGGGGCCAGGGCGATGGCCTCGTCGAGGTCGTAGAGCACGTCGCAGGGCCAGACGTCGGCCCCGACGGGGACCAGCGAGGGCGGGGCCACGAGGGTGACGCGGGCGCCGAGCAGCGTCATCAGCTGCACGTTCGAGCGGGCGACGCGCGAGTGCATGATGTCGCCGACGATGACGACGTGGAGGCCGTCGAGGCCCTGTCCGTCGACGCTGCCCGCGCGCTCCCCGTCCCTCTGCTCCCCGCCGAGGTGGCGGCGCAGGGTGAAGGAGTCCAGGAGCGCCTGGGTGGGGTGCTGGTGGGTGCCGTCGCCGGCGTTGACGATCGGGACGTCGATCCAGCCGGAGTGCGCGAGCTTGTGGGCCGCTCCCGAGGCGGGGGCGCGCACCACGACGGCGTCGGCCCCCATCGCGCGCAGGGTCAGCGCGGTGTCCTTGAGCGACTCCCCCTTGGAGATGCTCGACCCCTTGGCGGAGAAGTTGATGACGTCGGCCGAGAGCCGCTTGGCGGCGGCCTCGAAGCTGATGCGGGTGCGGGTGGAGTCCTCCATGAAGAGGTTCACCACGGTGGTGCCGACGAGGGTGGGCAGCTTGCGCATCTGCCGCTCCTGCGTGGCGACCATGCGGGTCGAGGTGTCGAGCAGCTCGATCGCGGAGGCGCGGTCCAGGTCGCCGATGCCGGTCAGGTGCTTCATCGCCGTGCCTCCTCGTCCTCGGTGGCGTCGGGGCGGGAGATCCTCACCGCGTCCTCGCCGTCGGTCTCGGTGAGCAGCACGCCCACGCGCTCGCTGCGCGAGGTGGGGAGGTTCTTGCCGACGTGGTCGGCACGGATCGGCAGCTCGCGGTGGCCGCGGTCCACGAGGACCGCGAGGCGCACGACGGCGGGCCGGCCGATCGCGGAGAGCGCGTCGAGGGCGGCGCGCACGGTGCGCCCGGAGTAGAGGACGTCGTCGACGAGGACGACGACCTTCCCGTCGATCCCGCCGGAGGGGATGTGCGTGGGGTGCGGCAGCCGTGCGGGGCTGCGACGCAGGTCGTCCCGGTACAGGGTGATGTCCAGGGCGCCGGCCAGGGAGTCAGGGTCGCGTTCGGCACCCTCGGCCTCGGCGATGGTGGCGGCGATGCGCCGCGCGAGGGGGACGCCGCGATGCGGGATGCCCAGCAGCACGAGGTCGTCGGCCCCGTGGCCGGTCTCGATGATCTCGTGGGCGATGCGCGTGAGGGAGCGGGAGATGTCGTCCTCCGAGAGGACGGTCTTCTCGCCCCCGGGCGCAGCGGGGCCCGGTCGATCTGCGGTCATGATCTTCTCCCTTCCGCGTCTCACAGGACGCGAGGTTAAAGGGTGGTGGATCGGTGCGATCGGTGTTGATCGTAGCGGGGGGGGGGGGCGCGGCCCCCCCCCCCCCCCCGGGGGGGGGGGGGGGGGGGGGGGGGGGGGGGGCCCGCGGCGGCGGGG
>NZ_JAEDAJ010000001.1:54896-142221 GCF_016623465.1 Brachybacterium halotolerans | reverse complement strand
CGTAGCGCGCGGGGCGCGCGCGCCCGCGCGCCGTCTCAGGTGGTGGCGGGAGCTGTTGCGGAGGTCTCAGCGCAGCGGCTGTCGGACGGCGGACGGCCGCCGGCGGCGGGCGCTCAGCCCAGCAGGTCGCGCATCTCGCCGATGCGCTGCAGGAGGCCGTTGACGAAGCGCGGGGAGTCCTCGGTGGACAGCTCGCGCGCGATCGTCGCGTACTCGCCGATCACGGGGCCGACGCCGTCGGCCGGGGTGTCGTGGAGGATCTCGGCGGCCCCGGTGCGCAGGATCGCGCGGTCCACGGCGGGCATGCGGTGCAGGGGCCAGTCGCGGCTGTGGGTCGAGAGCTGCTCGTCGATCTCGTCGCGATGCTCGGCGACGAGCTCGACCAGGTGCGCGGAGCGCTCGGGAAGAGCGGTCTGCGCCGCCGTGCGCACCCGCCGCTCGGCGAGCACGTCGCTCAGATCGCGCTCGCGGGCGTCGGCCTCGAAGACGACGTCGATCGCCCGCACCCGCTCGCGGGAGCGGGAGGTCAGGCGCTTGGGGTTCGCGGGATGCGTCTCCAGCAGCTCGACCTCCTCGCCCTCGCGACCGGGCAGGGGAAGGTTCAGCGGATCCTGCACGTCAGGCGCGCCCGAGGTAGTCGCCGGAGCGGGTGTCGACCTTGACCTTGGTGCCCTGCTCGAGGAACAGCGGCACCTGGATCTCGCGGCCGGTCTCGAGGGTGGCGGGCTTGGTCCCGCCGGAGGAGCGGTCGCCCTGCAGGCCGGGCTCGGTGTGCGTGATCTCCAGGACGACGCTCGCGGGCAGCTCGACGTAGAGCACCTTCTCGTCGTGGAACGCGATCACGACGTCGGCGCCCTCGAGCAGGAAGTCCTTGGCATCGCCGACGATGTCGCCGGGGACGTTGGTCTGCTCCCAGGTGGAGGTGTCCATGAAGACGTAGAGGTCGCCGTCGAGGTAGGAGTACTGCATGTCGCGCTTGTCGACCGTCGCGGTCTCCACCTTCACACCGGCGTTGAAGGTCTTGTCGACCGTCTTGCCCGACAGCACGTTCTTGATCTTGGTGCGCACGAAGGCGGGCCCCTTGCCCGGCTTCACGTGCTGGAACTCGACGACCTGCCAGAGCTGGTTGTCCAGGTTCAGCACGATGCCGTTCTTGAGGTCGTTGGTCGTCGCCATGGGTCTCCTCGGGAGTCGACGGGCGTCTCGCCCGGTGTGCGCTCTCGCGCCTTGCGGTGCGCATGCGGCGCGATGGAGGTCACGCCGCAGGCTCATCCACTTTACCGCCTGGAGCGGCATCCGCCGCTCCCCCGGGCCGCTCGCGGACGCCCCGACGTAGCGAAGCTCGCATCGTCCGACCCCGCGCCGCCCCGTCAGGCGAGCGTGCGCAGCAGGGCGAGGCCGATCGCGCCGATCGCGACCGCCCACAGCAGCGAGGCGAAGGTGCCCACGAGGAAGCGCTCGGAGGCGCCCTCGTGGGCGCGCAGCTCGGGGTAGCGGCCGAGGCCCTTGAGCGCGACGACGACCGCGATCATCTCGGGGTGGTCGGCGAGCACGCAGGCGGTCACCGCGATCCTCTCGAGCAGTCCGATCCACAGCCCTCCGCGCAGCAGCTCCGGGGTGCTCCAGTCCTTCGCCGGATGCGCGGGCGCCTCGAGGACGGGGACCTCGCCGCGCCGCTGCGCGGCCGGACGGGCGCGCCGGGGCGAGCGCGACAGGCGCAGCACGAACGAGGAGAGCGGCCACCCGCCGAGCGAGGCGAGCAGCAGGGCGAGCACGATCACCACGAGCTCGGGAAGGTGGGTGAGCATGTCCTGGATCATGGCAGATGGCCCGGACGGCCCGAGCCCGGGCGGTCCATCGAGCGGTCCGAGGTGAGGTCGAGCATCGCGAGCAGGCGACGCACGAGCGGATGCACGGCCTGCTCCTCGCGCCACCCGCTCGTGGTGAAGGCGCGGGAGACGGTCTGCTGGGTCACCTCGAGACGCTCGGCGATCTGCGCCTGCGTGGCCGACGGGTCCTCGAGCATCGCGTGGACCACGCGCCACTGCCCGGGCTTGCGGGAGGTGACCTCGCGTCCGACCAGGCGCAGCAGCGCCTGCAGCTCCTCGGTCTGCTCCCGCTGGCGGGGGTCGGCGGTGCGCACGCTGACGGGGATCGAGCTGGTGCGGCGAGCGCTCTCGACCGCGCGGCGGGCGGCGATGAAGGCGTCCCCGCGACCCTCGCGCACGGAGGTCGGCAGCGGGAGCTCGACGGGTCCGATGCCCACCCCCACGCTCCAGCCGCCGAGCTCGAGCATGCGCAGCACGCACGCGAGGACCGCATCGGCCGAGTCGGCGAGCATCTGCACCTCGTCGCCCGCCGTCCGCTCGGGACGCAGACGGAGGGGGACGTCGTGCAGCGCCTCGATCAGCTCAGGCACGCGATCGGTGGTGCGCCGGCTGTCGTGCTGGTCGACGGTGAGGACGAACATGGCCGCGAGTCTAGCCCCATCACGCACGAAAGACGCGATGTCGTGCGATACAGCCTTGTTCTGCTGTCAGGCGAGCTCGATGAGCTCCTCGTAGCTCTGGTTCCAGAGGTCCTCGACCGCGTCGGGCATGACCAGCACGCGCTCGGGCGAGAGCGCCCGGACGGCGCCCGGGTCGTGGGAGACCAGGATGACGGCGCCCTCGAAGGCCGCGAGCGCGCCGAGGATCTCCTCGCGGCTCGCGGGATCGAGGTTGTTCGTCGGCTCGTCCAGGAGCAGCACGTTCGCGCTCGAGACCACGAGCGTGGCCAGGGCCAGCCGGGTCTTCTCCCCTCCCGAGAGCACCCCTGCGGGCTTGTGCACGTCGTCCCCGCTGAACAGGAACGAGCCGAGGATCTTGCGGGCCTCGACCTCGGGGAGCTCGATGGCCGCCGTCATCATGTTCTCGAGCACCGTGCGGTCGGGGTCGAGGGTCTCGTGCTCCTGCGCGTAGTAGCCCACGCGCAGGCCGTGGCCGGGGATGATGCGGCCGGTGTCGGACTCGTCGACGCCGGCGAGCACCCGCAGCAGCGTGGTCTTGCCCGCACCGTTGAGACCCAGGACGACGACGCGGCTGCCGCGGTCGATCGCGAGGTCCACGCCTGTGAAGATCTCCAGGCTCCCGTAGGACTTCGAGAGGTCCTCCGCCATCAGCGGGGTCTTCCCGCAGGAGGCCGGCTTGGGGAAGCGCAGGGAGGCGACGCGGTCCTGCTGGCGCTCGCCCTCGACGCCGTCGAGCATGCGCTCGGCGCGGCGGAGCATGTTCTGGGCGGCGACGGCCTTGGTGGCCTTCGCTCGCATCTTCTCCGCCTGGGCGGTGAGCTGGGTGGCCTTCTTCTCCGCGTTCTGCCGCTCGCGCCGGCGCCGCTTCTCGTCGTCCTCGCGCTGGCGCAGGTAGAGCTTCCAGCCCATGTTGTAGATGTCGATCGCGCCGCGGTTGGCGTCGAGGTAGAACACCTTGTTCACGACCTGCTCGACGAGCTGGACGTCGTGGCTGATGACGATCAGCCCGCCCTTGTATGTCATGAGGTAGTCGCGCAGCCAGATGATCGAGTCGGCGTCGAGGTGGTTCGTCGGCTCGTCGAGGATCATCGTGTCCGCCTGGGAGAACAGGATCCTGGCGAGCTCGACGCGGCGGCGCTGGCCGCCCGAGAGCGTGCCGAGGCCCTGCTCGAGCAGGCGGTCCGGGAGCCCCAGGTTCGCCGCCATCCGGCGGGCCTCGGACTCCGCGGCGTATCCGCCGCGGGAGGTGAGCTCGGCGTCGATCCGCGCGTAGCGGTCCATGGCCTTCTCGCGCTTGGCGTCGGAGATGGTCATGTCGGCCATGTCGAGCTCGGCCCGGTGCAGGCGCTGCATGATGTCGTCGAGGCCGCGGGCGGAGAGGATGCGGGCGATCACCAGCTGCTCGGGATCGCCGGTGTGGGTGTCCTGCGGCAGGTAGCCGAGCTCCCCGCTCACCTCGACGCGCCCCTCGGTGGGCTGCAGGGTGCCGGAGAGGACCTTGGTGAGGGTGGTCTTGCCGGCGCCGTTGCGGCCGACGAGACCGATGCGGTCGCCCGCGGTCACCTGGAAGGACACTCCGCTCATGAGCAGCCGCGCTCCCATGCGGATCTCGAGGTCGGAGACGGTGATCACGGAAGGGCTCCTCGCGCAGTGGACGGGACCCCGCTCCGGGGCCCGGTCCACCCTAGTTCGTCACCTGCCGAGGACGCCCACGAATACCGCTCCCGTGTGCTGTGATGTGGTGAGGAGGACATCGAGGTCCTCCGGCCCGCGGGCCGAGTCCCGCAGGCCGCAGATCACGTCGTCGAAGGAGCGAGCATGATCATCGGGGTTCCCCGCGAGATCAAGAACAACGAGTACCGGGTGGGGCTGACCGCCGCCGGCGTCCACGAGCTCACCCATGCCGGGCACGAGGTGCTCGTGGAGGCTTCGGCGGGCCTCGGAGCGGGGGTGCGCGATGAGGACTTCGCAGAGGCCGGCGCGAGGATCGTGCCCGACGCCGCCGACGTGTGGGGCGGCGCCGAGATGATCGTCAAGGTCAAGGAGCCCCTCCCGAGCGAGCAGTCGCTGCTGCGCGAGGGGCAGATCCTGTTCACCTACCTCCACCTCGCGGCCGACGAGACCCTCACCCGCGCGGTCCTGGACTCCGGGACCACGGCCATCGCGTACGAGACGGTGCAGAGGGCCGATCGCTCGCTGCCGCTGCTCGCGCCGATGAGCGCGATCGCCGGACGGCTCGCGACCCAGGTCGCGGCCTACCACCTCATGAAGCCGCTGGGCGGCTCGGGGGTGCTGATGGGCGGCGTGCCCGGCACCGGCGAGGCGAAAGTGCTCGTGATCGGCGGCGGCGTCGTGGGCGAGCAGGCCGCGGTGATGGCGAACGGCCTCCATGCCGACGTCACCGTCATGGACGTGAGCCTCGCGCGCCTCCAGGAGATCGCGACGGTCCACTCCGGCAGGATCCTCACCCGCTACTCCACGCGCCTGGACCTCTCCGAGATGATCCGGCAGGCCGACGTGGTGATCGGCTCCGTGCTGATCCCGGGCAAGCGCGCCCCCAAGCTCGTGACCGACGAGATGGTGAGCACGATGAAGCCCGGCTCGGTGCTCGTGGACGTCGCGATCGACCAGGGCGGCTGCTTCGAGGGCTCCCACGCCACCACGCACGACGCGCCCACGTTCCGCGTGCACGACACGAACTTCTACTGCGTGGCGAACATGCCCGGGAGCGTGCCCGTCACCGCGACCGCGGCGCTCACGCACGCGACGCTCCCCTACGTGATGCGGATCGCGGGCTCCGGGTGGCGGGACGCGCTGCGGGCGGACGCGGCGCTCGCCAAGGGGCTGAACGCGCACGCCGGGACGCTCACCAACATCGGCGTCGGCGAGGCCCACGGGACCGACGCGGTCGAGCCCGCCGTCGTGCTGGGCTGAGGACGGGGCCGGCCACCGGCCCGGAACCACGAACAGTGCTGCGCAGTCGTCGTTATGAGGCTCCATGACGACAACTGCGCAGCACTGTTCGGTGCTCGGCTCTCGGCGAGGCCGCGCCGACCCTCGGCCAGGTCCCCGATACTCAGCGAGGCCACCCGTGCGCAGTCGCACGAGTGGCCTCGCTCGGTGCGGATCCCGGACGTCGGCCGCGGGTCAGAGGTTGAAGCCGATGGCCCTCAGCTGCTCGCGGCCGTCCTCGGTGATCATCTCCATGCCCCACGGCGGCATCCAGACCCAGTTGATCCTGTGCGTCTCGCAGATGGGGTCGAGCGCCGCGAAGGTCTGCTCCTCGAGCACGTCGGTGAGCGGGCACGCGGCGGAGGTCAGCGTCATGTCGACCACGGCGTTGCCCTGGTCCACGGTGATGCCGTAGACGAGGCCGAGGTCCACGACGTTGATCCCGAGCTCGGGGTCGATGACGTCCTTGAGGGACTCGCGCACCTCCTCCTCGCTCACGAAGGTCGAGGGCCCGCCATCCGTCGCGGCGGCGCCCTCCGATGCGGCCGTGCCGTCGGCCGGGGCCGTGCCGTCACCCGAGACCGCACCGTCGGCCGGCATCTGGGCGTCCGCTCCGTCGTTCTCCGGGGCGGTCACTTGGCACCCGTGAGGAAGCGCTCGTAGCCCTCGGCCTCGAGGCGCTCGGCGAGCTCGGGGCCGCCCTGCTCGGCGACCTGGCCGTTCACGAACACGTGCACGAAGTCGGGCTTGATGTAGTTGAGGATGCGCGTGTAGTGGGTGATCAGCATGACGCCCACGTCGGTGGTGTCCTTGGCGCGGTTCACGCCCTCGGAGACCACGCGCAGGGCGTCGACGTCGAGGCCGGAATCGGTCTCGTCGAGGATCGCCATGGACGGCTTCAGCAGCTCCATCTGGAGGATCTCGTGGCGCTTCTTCTCACCGCCGGAGAAGCCCTCGTTGACGTTGCGCTCGGCGAAGACCGGATCCATCTTGAGGTTGTCCATCGCGCCGCGCACGTCCTTGACCCAGGTGCGCAGGGCCGGGGCCTCGCCGTCGATCGCGGTCTTGGCGGTCCGCAGGAAGTTCGAGACGGTGACGCCGGGGACCTCGACCGGGTACTGCATGGCCAGGAACAGGCCGGCGCGGGCGCGCTCGTCGACGCTCATCGCGAGGACGTCCTCGCCGTCGAGCGTCACGGTGCCCGAGGTGATCTCGTACTTGGGGTGGCCGGCGATCGAGTAGGCGAGCGTGGACTTGCCCGAGCCGTTGGGGCCCATGATCGCGTGGGTCTCGCCGCTGCGGATGGTGAGGTCGACGCCCTTGAGGATCTCCTTGGTGCCCTCAGGGGTCTCGACGGTGGCGTGCAGATCGCGGATCTCGAGGATCGACATGGTGGGTGGTCTCCTTCGGAAGTGACAGGACGTTCGGTGCGTCGGGAGGACGGCCGCTCAGCCCGCGGACCCTGTGAGCGCATGCTCGGGGTCGACGGCGATCTGGCCGTCCGCGTCGACGCGGACGGGATAGACGGGGACGGGACGGACGGCGGGCAGCTGGAGGGGGCGTCCGGTCACCAGGTCGAACTGGCTCCCGTGCTTCCAGCACTCCAGCGTGCACCCCTCGACGTCGCCGTCGGACAGCGCGACGTCGTCGTGGGAGCAGATGTCCGCGAGGGCGTGCACTCCCCCGTCCTCGTCGCGCACCAGGGCGATCTCGAGGCCGGAGACCTCGAGGCCCAGGGCCTCGCCGGGGGCGAGGTCCGTCAGGCGCGCGACGGGGACGAAGGAGTCGCTCATCAGTTCATGCTCCGCTGCAGCTCCGCCTCGATCGAGTCGGTGAGGGCCTCGCGGATCTCGGGGACATCGATCTGCTGGATGAGCTCGGCGAAGAAGCCGCGCACCACGAGCCTGCGGGCCTCGAGCTCGGGGATGCCGCGGGCGCGCAGGTAGAACAGCTGCTCGTCGTCGAAGCGACCGGTGGCGGCGGCATGGCCGGCGCCCTCGATCTCCCCGGTCTCGATCTCGAGGTTCGGCACCGAGTCGGCGCGGGCGCCCTCGGTGAGCACGAGGTTGCGGTTCAGCTCGTAGGTGCTGGTGCCCTCGGCCTCCTTGCGGATGAGCACGTCGCCCACCCAGACCGAGCGCGCGCCCTTGCCCTGCAGCGCACCCTTGTAGGCCGAGTTCGAGGTGCACTTCGGGGCCGCGTGGTCCACGAAGATGCGGTGCTCGAGGAACTGACCCTCGTCGGAGAAGTACAGGCCCAGCTTCTCGAGCTCCGAGCCGGGGGCGCTGAACTCGCCGATCGCGTTGATGCGCACCGCGCGGCCGCCGAGGGTCACGACGATGTGCTTCAGACGCGCATCGCGTCCCAGCCGGGAGTGGTGGGCGGAGATGTGCAGAGCATCGTCCTCCCAGTTCTGCAGCGAGATCACGGTCATCTGCGAGTTGTCGCCGACGATCATCTCGACGTTCTCGGCGAACCGCGCGCTGCCCGTGTGGTCCAGCACGAAGGTCGCGACCGAGGACTCCTCGGTCTCCAGGACCACGTGGGCGTTGCCGCGGCGCTCGGCGCCGCGGCCGGTGATCGCCACGCGGAACGGGTCGGCGAGCTCCGCGCCGCGGGGCGCGCGCAGGTGCAGCGCCTGCTCGGTGCGGGCCGAGGCCACCGCGGAGACGATGTCCTCGGGCACGAGCGCGGTGCCCCGCGGGCTCTGCCCCGGGGCGAGCGTCGAGGCCTCGGGGGCGCCCTCGGGGACGCTGATCTGGTAGTCGACGGCCGGATCGCCCTCGAGGTCCTCGGTGGGCAGGTCCTCGAACAGCGGGGAGAGCACGCGCAGCGGCGTGAAGCGCCACTCCTCGTCCTTGGACGTCGGCCGGGAGAAGTCCGCGACCTCGAAGGAGCGCACGCGGTTCGCGCGGGTCGCGTGCGAGTCCTCCCCGGAGGCCGGGGAGCCGGGCAGTGCGATGCCCTCGTCCTCGAGCTCCGCGCGGACGGCGCGTCCGGCCTCGCCGCGGTCCTCGTCCTCGACGAGCACGTCCTGAGCGGCGACGGGGGCGGCGCCCGCGGCGCCGCCGACCGCCTCGTTGGCCTGCTCGTCCCCTGTGCTCTCGGGGCCCTTCACATCGGTCGTCGTCATCAGCCGACGGCTCCTTCCATCTGCAGTTCGATCAGGCGGTTCAGCTCGAGCGCGTACTCCATGGGCAGCTCGCGCGCGATGGGCTCGATGAACCCGCGCACGATCATGGCCATCGCCTCGGTCTCCTCCATGCCGCGGCTCATCAGGTAGAAGAGCTGCTCCTCGGAGACCTTGGAGACGGTGGCCTCGTGGCCCATCTGGACGTCGTCCACGCGCACGTCGACGTAGGGGTAGGTGTCGGTGCGGGAGATCGTGTCCACCAGCAGCGCGTCGCACAGCACGGTCGAGGCGCTGTGCTCGGCGCCCGGCATGACCTGCACGAGCCCGCGATAGCTCGAGCGGCCGCCGCCGCGCGAGACCGACTTCGAGACGATCGAGCTCGAGGTGTGCGGCGCCATGTGCACCATCTTCGAGCCGGTGTCCTGGTGCTGGTTCTCGCCGGCGAAGGCGATCGACAGGGTCTCGCCGCGGGCGTGCTCGCCCATCAGCCACACGGCGGGGTACTTCATGGTGACCTTGGAGCCGATGTTGCCGTCGACCCACTCCATGGTCCCGCCCTCTTCGACGGTGGTGCGCTTGGTGACGAGGTTGTACACGTTGTTCGACCAGTTCTGGATGGTCGTGTAGCGCACGCGGGCGTTCTTCTTCACGACGATCTCGACGACGGCGCTGTGCAGCGAGTCGGTCTGGTAGATCGGCGCGGTGCAGCCCTCGACGTAGTGCACGTACGAGCCCTCGTCGGCGATGATCAGGGTGCGCTCGAACTGGCCCATGTTCTCGGTGTTGATCCGGAAGTAGGCCTGCAGCGGGATCTCCACGTGCACGCCCGGCGGGACGTACACGAAGGAGCCGCCGGACCACACCGCGGTGTTCAGGGCGGAGAACTTGTTGTCGCCGGCCGGGATGACCGTGCCGAAGTACTCCTCGAACAGCTCGGGGTGCTCCTTCAGGCCCGTGTCGGTGTCCATGAAGATGACGCCCTGGGCCTCGAGGTCCTCGCGGATCTGGTGGTAGACGACCTCGGACTCGTACTGGGCGGCGACGCCGGCCACGAGGCGCTGCTTCTCGGCCTCGGGGATGCCCAGGCGGTCGTAGGTCTCCTTGATGTCGTCCGGGAGGTCGTCCCAGCTCGCGGCCTGCTTCTCCGTCGAGCGGACGAAGTACTTGATGTTCTCGAAGTCGATCCCGGAGAGGTCGGCACCCCACTGGGGCATCGGCTTCTTGTCGAACAGGCGCAGGCCCTTCAGGCGGCGCTCGAGCATCCACTCGGGCTCGCTCTTCTTCGCGGAGATGTCGCGCACGACCTCCTCGTTCAGCCCGCGGCGGGCCGAGGCGCCGGCGGCGTCCTCGTCGTGCCAGCCGAAGGCGTAGTTGCCGATGGACGAGATGATCTCGTCCTGGCTCATCTGCTGCTCGGGTGCACTCGTCATCGTGGTGTGTTTCCCTCCGTGAGCGGAATGTGGGTCGTGCAGGCGTGGGCGCCGCCTGCAAGTGTCGCGAGCCTCTGGACGGGCGCTCCCGCCATCCGGCCGATGGCCGTGGTCTCCGCCTCGCACAGCTCGGGGTGGCGGGCCGCGACCTCCTGGATCGGGCAGTGGCCCTGGACCAGCTGGGCCGTCTCCACCGTACGCGGCCTGCCGGACCTCCCGGAGGCCGGGATGGTCACGGTCACGGGGCGCACCGTGGCGGCGTAGCCGCGCTCGGTGAGGATGTCGGCGAGGATCTCGACGCGGCGTGCACGCGAGACCTCCTCGCCCGCCTCCTCGAGCTCGCCGACCCGGGCGGAGAGGTCCTCCTCCCAGGGGGCGACGCGTGCGCAGGCGAGGTGCGTGAGCGCCTCTCCCCCGCCGCGGCGGGCGAGCTCGTCGAGCGCGAGCATCGCCAGGTCGTCGTACTCGCTGCCGAGGTCCTCGTGGGCGGAGGCCGAGAGCACGAAGCTCTTCGAGGGGCGTCCGCGCCCGCGCTGGTGCACGGGGACATCGTGCTCCTCGATCACGCCGTCGGCCTCGAGGGCGGAGAGGTGCCGTCGGACCGCGGCGCTGGTGAGGCCGAACATCTCGGCGAGGGCTCGGGCCGAGATCGGGCCGTGGGCGGAGATCGCATCGATGAGCCGATCGCGGGTGTCCCGGTGCTCGGTCCGATCCTGCTGCTCGGTGTCGTCGTGGTGCCCGGCCTGGTCCTGGTGCTCGGGCGGGCCCTGGCTCTGGGGCTGTTCTCGAGTTCCGTGCGGCGCGGCGGAGTCGCGCTGCTGCGCCGCTGCGTGCGCTGCCATCGGATGCCCTCCTTCCCTTGCGGGGTCGACGCGGGCGACGCCGACACGCCCGATTTTACAACCCGAACGTTGCGAAAAGGCAGGGGGAGCCGAGGGGCCGACGTGCGTCTGCCCACGTTAGGGAAGGCTCACCGCAGGTCGGCGGCTCGGGGGCGCGCGGAGAGCACGCCGGGAGCGCACGGACGACGAACTTCCGGAGCGCTGTCGGCGCACTGCCGGCACCCCCGGCGGCGCGCCCGCCGATCGGCGCCGGACCCCCGTTCCCGACGTCGCCGCGATCCACCCGTGCACATAGTTCATCCTTCAACTATCATGGTCCGTGTCCGGGAGACGCCCTGGACCGTCACGGAGGAGGAGACATGGAGATGGAGAACGACCCGAACGACCAGACCGGCTCGTACGTCCACGCGGGCGAGGCCTTCGATCGCGACATGAACTACATCCCCGACCGCATCACGTCCGACGGGTCGAGCCCGTGGCCCGCCGAGGCGGGCCGCTATCGCCTCGCCGTCTCGCGCGCCTGCCCCTGGGCCAACCGCACGATCATCTCGCGCCGCCTGCTGGGGCTGGAGGACGCGATCTCGATGGCGATCGCCGGCCCCACGCACGACAAGCGCTCGTGGACCTTCGACCTCGACCCGGGCGGCAAGGATCCGGTGCTGGGCATCGAGCGCCTCCAGCAGGCCTACTTCACCCGGTACCCCGACTACCCGCGCGGCATCACCGTGCCCGCGATGGTGGACATCCCCACCGGCGGCGTGGTCACCAACGACTTCCACCGGATCACCCTGGACTTCGCGACCCAGTGGACGGACTTCCACCGCGAGGGCGCGCCCGACCTCTACCCCGAGGCGCAGCGCGCGGAGATCGACGAGCTCAACCACTGGGTGCTGCACCACGTGAACAACGGCGTGTACAAGACGGGGTTCGCCGGCTCCCAGGAGACCTACGAGAAGGCGTACACGGACCTCTGGGAGAGCCTCGACGTGCTCGAGGACCGCCTCTCCCGTTCGCGCTACCTCATGGGCCCCTCGATCACCGAGGCCGACGTGCGCCTGTTCCCGACCCTGGTGCGCTTCGACCCCGTCTACCACTCGCACTTCAAGGCGAACCGTCAGCCGCTCGCGAGCATGCCCAATCTCTGGAACTACACGAAGGACCTCTTCCGGACGCCGGGCTTCGGCGACACGATCGACTTCCAGCACATCAAGGAGCACTACTACGTGGTGCAGACCGATCTGAACCCCACGCAGATCGTGCCGCTGGGACCGGACACCTCGATCTTCCTCGAGGCCCACGACCGCGACCGCTTCGACACCGACACCTGGGGGCCCGGCGGCACCGCGCCGCTGCCCCCGAAGGCCGACGAGGTCGTCGACCCCGCGCACACGCCCCTGCACGTGACCGGTCGCTGATCCTCCCGGGGCGATCCCGTGCGTCGAGGTAGGCGCGTGGGATGGAGCCGGGTCACAGGTGCAGGGACCTCCCGGGAGCGGGGGCCTAGCATGGTCGGCGTCATGAACGACCACTCCCCCGCTCTCGAGGCACAGGGCCTCACGCGCAGCTTCGGCTCCGTGCGCGCCCTGGACGGCGTCGAGTTCTGCGCGCATCGCGGCGAGGTCACCGCCCTGCTGGGCCCCAACGGCGCCGGCAAGACCACCACCATCGGCTGCGCGACCGGCCTGCTGCAGCCCGACGCCGGCACCGTGCGCGTGCTCGGCGAGGACCCGTGGCGCGCGGGCGCCGAGCTCCGGGCGCGGGTGGGAGTGATGATCCAGGACGGCGGGCTCGCCTCCGGTGCGACCGCCCTGCAGCTGCTGCGCTACGGCGCGGAGCTCTACGCCGACCCGCTCGCTGTCGACGAGGTCGCCGAGCACCTGGGCATCACCGAGTTCGGCGGCACGCTCGTGCGGCGACTCTCGGGCGGGCAGCGTCAGCGCCTGGCCCTGGCGCTCGCGATCGTCGGTCGCCCCGAGCTGGTGTTCCTCGACGAGCCGACGGCCGGCATGGACCCGGCGATCCGCCGCACCGTGCGCGACCTGATCAGGGCGCTCGCCCGCACCGGCACCGCCGTCGTCCTCACCACGCATCTCATGGACGACGTCGAGGGGCTCGCCGATCAGGTCGTCGTCATCTCGGGCGGACGCACCGTCGCCGCCGGGACCGTCGACGAGGTGATCGCCGCCCACCGCGCCCCCGACGCGACGCTCACGCTCAGCGCCCGCGCCCGCGGCGTCGACCCCTCCGTGGCGGGCGTCCTCGCGAAGGACCTGCGCGAGACGGCCGCACGCCACGGCGCCGATCTCGAGATCACCACGGGCGGCGCCGCCGACCTCGAGAGCGTCCTGCTGGACCTCATCGACGAGCGGGACGCGCAGGAGCACGCCCGATGAGCGCAGGAGCACGTCCGATGACCACAGCGTCCGCCGCCGAGCACCGCGCCGCGCCCGCGCCGAGGGCTCGCCGCATCCTCGCCCACGCCGTGCTCGAGGCGCGCATCCTGCTGACCAACGGCGAGCAGCTCATGGTCGCGATCCTCATGCCGGCGCTCGTGCTGCTCGCGCTGCGTTTCGTGCCCGTCGGCCGCGTCGAGGGCCTCGCCTCGATCGACACCGCGGTCGCCGCGACCGCGGCGACCGCCCTGATCTCCACCTCCTTCACCTCGCAGGCCATCCAGACCGGCTTCGACCGGCGCGGCGGCGTGCTGCGCTGGATCGCGACCACGCCGCTGGGCCGGGACGGCTACCTCACCGGGAAGATCCTCGCGACGCTCTGCGTGCACGTGCTGCAGGTCGTGGTGCTGGGCGTGATCGCGCTGATCCTGGGGTGGAGGCCGCACGCGGTCGGCCTGCTCGAGGTCGTGCCGATCTGGCTCGTGGGCACCATCGCCTTCGGGGCGCTCGGCCTGCTGGTCGCCGGCACACTGCGCACCGAGGCCGTCCTCGCCGTCTCCAA
Source organism: Brachybacterium halotolerans (assembly GCF_016623465.1). Lineage (GTDB taxonomy): Bacteria > Actinomycetota > Actinomycetes > Actinomycetales > Dermabacteraceae > Brachybacterium > Brachybacterium halotolerans. The sequence continues at coordinate 128,400 of NZ_JAEDAJ010000001.1, read as the reverse complement.
CGTCCTGTTCGTGCTGTTCGTGGCCGTGGGCGGCGTCGCGATCCCCTCGGCCGCCTACCCGCGAATGCTCGGCGGCCTCGTCGACCTGCTGCCCTCCGGGGCGCTCGGCGAGCTGCTGCGCGCCGTGCTGGCCGACGGGCACTTCCCCGTCGGCTCGCTCGTGGTGCTCGTGGTCTGGGCGGTCGCGGCGTCGCTCGCCGTGGCCCGCTGGTTCCGCTGGACCTCCGCGTGAGCGCCCGCTCGAGCACCCGCGCCCCGGCGCTGATCCCGCCTGCGCCCACCGCGCCCACATCGTCCCGTCGTCCGTTCCCACTCGCGAGGATCGCCCCATGACCACCGCCCCCGCCGCGCCCGGCTCCGCCCTCCCGGGCACCGTCTCCCCCGCCCTGGCCGCCCTCGCCCCGTGGAAGCGCCGACTCGTGCAGGTGATCTTCTGGGGGAACCTCATCTGCCAGATGGGCATCATCGTCACCGGCGGCGTGGTGCGGCTGACGAAGTCGGGCCTGGGGTGCACCACCTGGCCCAGCTGCGAGCCCGGCCAGTTCACGCCCCGCTACTCCCCCGACATGGGCATCCGCCCCTTCATCGAGTTCGGCAACCGGACGCTCACCGGGGTGCTCGGCATCTTCGCGATCGCGCTGCTCGTGGTCGCGCTGCTGTGGCTGCGCCGGAAGGGCACCTCCTTCATCGTGCTCTCGATCCTTCCGCTCGTCGGCACCGCGGCGCAGGCCATCGTCGGGATGGCCGTCGTGAAGCTCGACCTGCACCCGATCGCCGTCGCCCCGCACTTCCTCATCTCGATCGCCCTCGTGGTGGTCTCGGCGATCCTCGTGGTCCGGGTCCACGACGGCGACGGGCGTCTGCGCCGCGTGGTGCCGACCCCGCTCGTCGCGCTCTCCGCGGTGATGGCCGTCGTCGCCGCCGCGGTGCTGTTCCTGGGGACCCTCACCACGAACTCCGGGCCGCACTCGGGCGACATCGACGCCACGCTGCGCCTGGGCCTGGACCCGCGCACCGTCTCCTGGCTGCACGCGGACTCGGTGATGCTGTTCTGCGGCCTGCTCGTCGGCCTGGTGCTGTGCCTTCACCTCATGAAGGCCCCGCGCCGTCCCCGTCGCACCGCCTGGCTCGTCGTCGCGGTCACCCTGCTGCAGGCCGTCATCGGCTACACGCAGTACTTCACCGGACTGCCCGAGGTGCTCGTCGGCCTCCACATGACCGGCGCCGCGCTGTTCACCGCGGCCGTCACCGCGATCGTCTCGACCTGCTTCTCGTGGACCGACCTCGCGCCGTCCGCCGCCGACGTGCACGTGGTCGCCGGCGCGACGAGCCCGGCGCCGTCGGCCGACGAGGAGGCGCGCCGCCGATGATCCTGCGCCGTCGCCGCCAGCGCCCCGCACCGGAACGGCCCACGACCGCCGAGGCCGCCCCCGCCGGACGGTTCGTCGCCGGCGTGCTCTCGCACCTGCGCGAGACCGTGGCCGTCGGCGACTCCCTGCTGGACATCGACGCCGAGGCGCATCGGATGATCCGAGAGGCGGGGGCGACCAGCTGTTACCTGGACTACCATCCTCGGTTCGGCGCCTACCCCTTCGGGCGGGTCATGTGCACCTCGGTCAACGACACCGTGCTGCACGGCAGGCCGTACGATCGCGTGCTCGAGGCCGGTGATCTGCTGTCCCTGGACTTCGCGGTGGAGCTCGAGAGCTGGGTCGCGGATTCGGCGCTGTCCTTCGTGGTCGGGCCGCAGAGCGCCGCCGAGCCGGCGGACCTCGCCCTCATCGCCGACGTCGAGACGACCATGTGGGCCGGCATCGCGGAGGTCCGCGCGGGCGCGCACGTGGGCGACATCGGCCGCGCCGTCGAGGACGCCGCGCAGCGCCTGGGCCGCGTGATCAACCACGAGTTCGGCGGGCACGGCGTGGGACGCACGATGCACGAGGCGCCCTTCGTCCCGAACCACGGCACGGCCGGGACGGGACCGGTGCTCGAGGCGGGCATGCTGCTCACGGTCGAGCCGTTCCTCATGCACTCGACCGACGCTGTGCACATCACCGACCGGGACGGATGGTCGGTCATGTCCGACGACGGCTCGCGCGGCGCGCACGCCGAGCACACCCTGCAGGTCACCGACGGCGAGCCGATCGTGCTCACCGCCCGCGAGGGCGAGGACCTGCCCGTGGGGGTCGCGCCACCGCGGTGACGTCGGAGGGTGCGGTGGGCGGGGATCCTCCCGCGCGGCCTCTGGCGTCCCTCTCAGCCCTGGAGCGGCTGCGCCACCTCGAGCTCGCCGTGCTCGATCAGCCAGCGCACGGACTCGAGGATCGCCTGCTCCGGCTCGTACGCCGGGGCGTAGCCGAGTCGACTCTTCGCCTTCTCGATGCTGAACACCTGGCTGCGGTGCAGGTGGCCCCAGCTCTCGAGCGCGAACTGCTCGCTCGTCGACGCCCGGTACTCGTCCCACGTAATCGGCTCGATGTTCGCCTCCTGCCCGAACCAGCCCGATGCGATCTCGACGTATCCGCGCACCGACAGCGCGGTCGGCGCGACCGCGGTGAAGTCCTCCCCGGCAGAGACCATGCGGTTCCCCACGGCGAGCTCGAAGAGCTGGGCGACGTCGTCCGCGTGGACGTGGTGCATCGTCTCCATGCCGCTGCCGGGAAGGCGAAGTGCGCCGCCGGAGGACAGGATCCGCCAGGACTCGGGATCGGTGTTGCCGAGAGGACCGGTGGGTCTCCAGCCCGGGCCGACGATGTGGCCCGGGTGGATGGACGTGGTCACGAGCCCACCGGCGGCGGTCTCGTCCTTCAGCATCCTCGCGATCGCGGCCTTCTGGGTGCCGTAGTCGTCGAACGGTGCGGCCGCCGAGTCCGAGCCCTCCGTGATGGGGAACTTCCGGCTCGCGCCGTGTCGCCAGATCGAGCCGCAGTGGATCAGGTGGTCGACCTCCCCGCGCAGCGCCTCCACCAGGGCGGTCGCGGACTCCAGGGTGAAGCAGACCAGGTCGATGACGACGTCCGGCTGCTGCGCCAGGATGGTCCGCCCGAACGTGCCCTCGGCGTCCGCCTGCGCGCGGTCGACCTTCACATGCGCGACGTGCGCCCACTCCGGAGCGGTCTGATACCCGGTGCCGCCGGATCGGGTCATGCTGACGACCTCGTGGCCGGCGCGCACGAGGCGCGGGACCAGGAACGTGCCGATGTGCCCGGATCCGCCGATGACGACGATCTTCATGTGCTGACTCCTTCTTCGGTGACTGGCAGCCCGTAGTGCTCGGGGTCCCACAGCGCGAGGGAGCGCAGGTAGCCGCCCTGCACCGGGTCCGACCAGGCGGCGTCGTCGTTGTCCGCAAGAACCCACGTGCCCTCCTCCCACCAGAGGTGATCGATCGCAGCAGGCCAGAGCTCCCGCTCGGCGGGGGTGAGAGACGTGCTGAGAGTACGCCGCGACGAAGGCCTGCCACTCGTGCGGCGCCATCATGCGTGCGGGACCGCCCGGGGGACTCGTCGTGGGCCCAGCAGGGCCGGACCTCCCCGGCCTCGCAACGGGAATCCCACGCGAGGGCGGAGCCCCGTCGGCCTCGGAATGCACGATGGCCAGGATCTATGACGTTCTGGGCATCAGAACGGCATAGATCCTGGCCATCTCGGCACGAGCGAATCGGCGGGCCGACGGGCCAGCGACCCGTCCCACCGGCGATCCGGCGACCGGACTCACGCGAAGGGCACGGCGCGCGGGCTCGGGGCCCGACGCCGCGCCCGTCGGGTGCGACTGCGGCGGCTCAGGCCTCGACGAGCGAGCGGAGCACGTACTGCAGGATGCCGCCGTTGCGGAAGTAGTCCGCCTCGCCGGGGGTGTCGATGCGCACGACCGCGTCGAACTCGATCGGATCGGCGCCCTCGCGGGTCGCGGTGACCTTCACGGTCTTCGGGGTCGCGCCGTCGTTGATGGCGGTGATCCCGGCGATGTCGAAGGTCTCCTCGCCGGTGAGGCCGAGGGACTCGGCGGTCTCGCCCGCGGGGAACTGCAGGGGCAGCACGCCCATGCCGATGAGGTTCGAGCGGTGGATGCGCTCGTAGCTCTCGGCGATGACGGCCTGGACGCCCAGGAGCTTCGTGCCCTTGGCGGCCCAGTCGCGCGAGGAGCCGGTGCCGTACTCCTTGCCGGCGAGGACGACCAGCGGGATGTCCTTCTCGGCGTACGCCTGCGCCGCGTCGTAGATGAACTCCTGCTCACCGGTCAGGAAGTTCTTCGTGTACCCGCCCTCGACGCCGTCGAGCAGCTGGTTCTTGATGCGGATGTTCGCGAAGGTTCCACGGATCATCACCTCGTGGTTGCCGCGGCGCGAGCCGTAGGAGTTGAAGTCCTTGCGCTCCACGCCGTGCTCGCGCAGGTAGCGGCCGGCCGGGGAATCGGCCTTGATCGCACCCGCGGGAGAGATGTGGTCCGTGGTCGTCGAGTCGCCGAGCTTGGCGAGCACGCGGGCGCCCGAGACGTCCGCGACCGGCTCCGGGTCCTTGCCCATGCCCTCGAAGTACGGGGGCTTGCGCACGTAGGTGGAGTCGCCCTCCCAGTCGAAGGTCGCACCCTCGGGGGTGTCCAGGGAACGCCAGCGGTCGTCGCCCGTGAAGACGTCGGCGTAGTCGTCCTTGAACATCTCCTGGGTGATGTTCTCGGCGATGGTCTGCTCGACCTCGGTGGGCGAGGGCCAGATGTCGCGCAGGAACACGTCGTTCCCGTCCTTGTCCCGGCCCAGCGCGTCGTTCTCGAAGTCGAAGTCCATCGTGCCCGCGAGCGCGTAGGCGATGACCAGCGGCGGGGACGCCAGGTAGTTCATCTTCACGTCGGGGTTGATGCGGCCCTCGAAGTTGCGGTTGCCCGAGAGCACCGAGGTGACCGCGAGGTCGGCCTCGTTGATCGCGTCGGAGATCTCCGGCGCGAGCGGGCCCGAGTTGCCGATGCAGGTGGTGCAGCCGTAGCCGACGAGCTGGAAGCCCAGCGCGTCGAGGTACTCGGTGAGACCGGACTTCTCGTAGTAGCCGGTGACGACCTGCGACCCGGGGGCCAGCGAGGTCTTCACCCACGGCTTCGAGACCAGGCCCTTCTCGACCGCGTTCTTGGCGAGGATGCCGGCGGCCATCATCACCGAGGGGTTCGAGGTGTTGGTGCAGGAGGTGATCGAGGCGATCGAGACGATGCCGTGGTCGATCGAGAAGTCCTTGCCCTCGACGGCGGTGGGCTTCGAGGCGCGGCCGTGGACCTTGAGGTCGAGCACGGGCGCGGCGCCGCCGGAGTCGTTGTCCGAGCCGAGCGAGGCCGGGTCGGAGGCGGGGAAGGTCCCCTCATCCTCGGGGACCGAGGTGCTCTCGGCCTCGGCCGGCTCCTCGTCGGCCGCATAGCTCGGGAGCACCTCGCGGAAGCTCTCCTTGGCCTGCGTGAGGATGATGCGGTCCTGCGGACGCTTCGGGCCGGCGATCGAGGGGACGACGGTCGAGAGGTCCAGCTCGAGGTACTCGGAGTACTGGGCCTCGGTCGACGGGTCGTGCCAGAGGCCCTGGCGCTTGGCGTAGGCCTCGACGAGCGCGAGCTGCTCCTCGGAGCGGCCGGTGAGGCGCAGGTAGTCGACCGTGACGTCGTCGATCGGGAAGATCGCGCAGGTGGAGCCGAACTCGGGGCTCATGTTGCCGATGGTCGCGCGGTTGGCGAGCGGCACCTGGCCGACGCCCTCGCCGTAGAACTCGACGAACTTGCCGACCACGCCGTGCTGGCGCAGCATCTCGGTGATCGTGAGGACGACGTCGGTCGCGGTGGCCGCGGCGGGGATCTCGCCGGTGAGCTTGAAGCCGACCACGCGCGGGATGAGCATCGAGACGGGCTGGCCGAGCATCGCGGCCTCGGCCTCGATGCCGCCGACGCCCCAGCCCAGCACGCCCAGGCCGTTGACCATGGTGGTGTGCGAGTCGGTGCCGACGCACGAGTCGGGGTAGGCGCGCAGCACGCCGTCCACCTCGCGGGTCATGACGGTGCGGGCCAGGTACTCGATGTTGACCTGGTGGACGATGCCGGTGCCCGGGGGGACGACCTTGAAGTCGTCGAAGGCGGTCTGGCCCCAGCGCAGGAACTGGTAGCGCTCGCGGTTGCGCTCGTACTCGAGCTCCATGTTCTTCTCGAGCGCGTCGAGACGGCCCGCGACGTCGATCATCACGGAGTGGTCGATGACCATCTCGGCGGGGGCGAGCGGGTTGATGCGCTCGGGGTCGCCGCCGAGGTCGGAGACGGCCTCGCGCATCGTGGCGAGGTCGACGATGCAGGGGACGCCGGTGAAGTCCTGCATGATCACGCGGGCGGGCGTGAACTGGATCTCGGTGTCCGGCTCGGCGCTGGGGTCCCAGGACCCGAGGGCGCGCACGTGGTCCGCGGTGATGTTCGCACCGTCCTCGGTGCGCAGCAGGTTCTCCAGCAGGATCTTCAGGCTGTAGGGGAGCTTCTCGTGGCCGTCGACGGTGTCGATGCCATAGATCTCGTACTCGGTGTCGCCGACGGCGAGGTTCTCTCTCGCGCCGAACGAGTTCACGGTGCTCACGGAGCGCAACTCCTTCGATTGTGGGGCGTGGTGCCATCGTAATCCGCAGGGGCGTGCGTGATCCGACGGCTCGCAGTGCTGGTCCGGCCCCCGATCAGGGAGTGCGCGGCGGCCGACGCCGGCCGTCCGCCCGGACGTTATCTCTTGACGTCAAGATAAATATATCATGCGGCGCGGGTCAGGACCGCCACCGACTCGATGTGATGCGTGTGGGGGAACAGGTCGAAGGCGCGCAGGTCCTCGACCCTCCAGCCGGCCTCCTCGGCGGCCTTCAGGTCGCGCGCGAGGGTCGAGGGCTCGCAGGAGACGTAGACGATCCGCTCCCGGGTGCGGGCGCACAGCATCGCCATCAGCTCGGGGCCGAGACCCGCGCGCGGCGGGTCGACGACCACGCGATCGGGGTCCTTCTCCTGGGCGCGCACCCATGCGGCGACGTCGGCCGTCTCGGCGCTCGCCTGCGGGAGGGCCGCGAGGTTCTCCTCCGCCAGCGCCCCGGCCCGACGATCGCCCTCCACGCTGAGCACGCGGCCCGCGGGCCCGACCTCGTCGGCCAGTGCGGCCGCGAACAGCCCGACCCCGCCGAACAGGTCCCAGATCGTGTCGCCCTCGCGGGCCTCCGTGTCGCGCAGCACCACGGAGGTGAGCACCTCGGGGGCCTGGCGGTGGACCTGCCAGAAGCCGGTCGCACCCACGCGGAAGCGTCGTCCCAGGACCTCCTCGGCGACCATGCCGTCGCCCGAGAGCGCGGTGAGGCCCGTCGGCCCCTGGACGGCGAGATCGACGTCCTCGAGCCCCTGCGGCACCTCGAGGCCGCCGGAGGCGCCGGCCCCTCCGGCCGGGAGGCCGCGGCCGATGAGGACGACGGCGGGGCGGCCGACGGACGGGGCGACCGCGTCGACGGCCTCCACCGCCTCGGGCAGCGCGAGATCGGGCAGGCCCAGGGCGCGGATCTCCTCCGCGGCCAGGGGGTTCTCCCCCACCGGGTGGACCTCGTGGGAGCGCCAGCCGCGCATGCCGAGCAGGCCGTCGGCCCCGCGGGTGAGGCGGACCCGGGTGCGCCAGCCCAGACCGTCGGTGTCGTGGGGCGCGGGCTCGACCTGGGCCTCCTCGGTCGCGAGGGTCGAGACGCCCGCGCGGCGCAGGAGGTCCTGGAGGACCTCGGTGGCCAGGCGGCGCTGCGCGTGCAGGCCGATGTGCGCCCATTCGGCCCCGCCGACGCCGTCGGTCCCCGCCTCGGGCCAGACGCTGGGCACGCGGTCGGGGCTGGGGTCGAGGATCTCGAGGGTCTCGGCGCGCCAGAAGCGCGCCTTCGCGGAGTTCTTCGCGTCCTCGAGCAGACGCGCGACGACGGTCTCACCGGGAACGGCCCCGCGCACGAACACGACGCGGCCCTCGTGGCGGGCCACGAACGTGCCGCCGGCGGCCGGGGCGCCGACCGTGAGAGTGAGCAGCCGCCCCAGCGCGGTCCGCTCGGGCTCGGCGCTCGCAGCGCGCCGCATGTCCCGTGCCATCGTCCTCACCTTCCCAGGAGCCGTGCGCTCCTCGCCTCCTCGCGCGCCCGGCGGGCGCGGCGATGGTCCTGTGCGGTGGCCGTGCCCGCGCTCGCCATGATGTCGGCCTGCTGCGGGCGGTCCGGTCCGCTGTCCCGCCCGAGCTGCCACGGCACGCTCGCGACGACCACGCGCGGCAGGTGCGCGAGACGGTCGCCGAGACGGCGCACGGAGTGGTTGTGCAGGGGCGAGAGCCACCAGTGTCCCACCAGGAACAGGGGGAGGTAGACGATCACGACGTCGCGCGGGTTGCGCTTGAGCAGACTGCGCACGTAGGCGAGGACCGGACCGTTCACGTCCCGATAGGGAGAGTAGAGCACGCGCAGGGGCACCTGGATCCCGAGCGAGCGCCAGCGCTCGACGGCGCGGCGCGCATCGGCGTCCTCGTCGTGCACGGCGACGGCCTCGAGGGTCGAGTGCCGCGCGGCGGAGGCGACGGACAGCGCGCGCATCGTGGGCCGGTCCAGCCCCGACACCAGCACGATCGCATGCGAGCGGGAGGGCAGGGCGGTCGGGTCGTCCACGCCCTGGCCGGGCAGCCGGGGACCGATGAGCGCCCCCTCCCCCGCAGTCGACGCATCGGCACCGGGAACGTGCTCGGCGGCTGCGTCCGCGGCGGAGTCCTGGGTGGGGGCCTCCGTGCCGGCCCCGGACCCGTCGTCGGCCAGCGCGGGGATCGCGAGCTGCGCACGCACGGAGGCGTAGTGACGCTCGATGAGGCTCATGAGCACCCACAGCGCGCCCATGATCACGACCGCCGCCCAGGCGCCGTGGGTGAACTTCGTGGTGACCACGATGAGCAGCACGGCGGTGACGACGACGAACCCGATGACGTTGACGACGCGGCGCAGGCGCAGGGTGCGGCGCATGCCGCCGCGGATCTCGAGACGGATGGCGCGCGTGAAGTGGCGGACCATCCCCAGCTGGCCCAGGCTGAAGGAGACGAACACGCCCACGATGTACATCTGGATGAGCACGCTCACCCGCGCACCGGTCCACCACACCAGGAGCCCGGAGGCGACCGCGAGCAGGATGATGCCGTTGGAGTAGGCCAGGCGGTCCCCGCGCACGCGCATCTGCTTGGGGAAGCTGCCGGCGGCGGCGAGCACGCTCGCGAGGTTCGGGAAGCCGTTGAACGCGGTGTTCGCGGCGATGAACAGGACGATGCCCGTCACGGCGGTCACCGCGTAGAAGAGCAGCGATCCCGGACCGGAGAGCGCCTCGGCGATCTGTCCGATGACCGGCAGCTGCTGGTAGTCGGGGATCGGGGCGCCGTCGCGCACGAGCTCGCTCGAGGGGTCCTCGACGTAGCGCACGCCCGTGCGGGCGGCCAGCGCGATGATCCCCAGGATCATCGCCGAGGAGATCGCGCCGAGCGCGAGCAGCACGATGCCGGCGTTGCGCGCCTTGGGCGGCCGGAAGGAGGGCACGCCGTTGCCGATCGCCTCGACGCCGGTGAGCGCGGCGCTGCCGCTCGAGAAGGCGCGCAGCACCAGGAGCGCGCCTCCGAGCGCCGTGAGCCCCTGCCCGTAGCCGGGCTCGGCGACCAGGTCGAGATCCGCGCTCGGCGCGCGCCCGATCCCCCCGGTGAACGTCTCGATCGCGCCGATCACGACCATCAGGCCGATCGCGGCGACGAACAGGTAGACCGGGATCGCGAGCAGCGAGCTGGACTGGCGCACGCCGCGCAGGTTCACGAGCGCGATGAGGGCGATCAGCACGAGCGCGACCCACATCTCGTGGCTGTGCAGGAACGGCAGGATGCCCGAGGCGTAGTTCGCGGCCTGGGCGACCGAGACCGCGACGGTGAGCGCGTAGTCGACCAGCAGCGCCGATCCCACCAGCCGTCCCGCTCCCCTGTTGAGATTCGTGCGCACGACCTCGTAGTCGCCGCCGCCTCCCGGGTACTCGCGCACCGTGTTCAGCCCGGTGAGGACCACGACTGCCATCAGCAGCACGACGGCGACGGCGACCCACCAGCTGATGACGTAGCCCGTCACGCCGGCGAGGGCGAGGGTCAGCAGGATCTGGTCGGGGGCATAGGCGACCGAGCTCAGCGCATCCGAGGAGAAGGTCGGAAGCGCGAGCCGCTTGGGCAGGCGCTCCCGGGACAGTCGATCCGTCGCGAAGGCGCGCCCGAGGACGAGACGCTTGAACGCGCCGGAGGGGCCAGGCACGACGTCCACTCTAGTTGCACAGGCCGTCGGAGTCGCACCGACGGGACGCTTGCCGGGAGGCCGGACGCTCCCGGCCCGGCGACGCGGCGACCGCGTGCGCGCCGAGGATGTGCGCGGACTATCGTGGCCCCGTGCACTTCGTGATCATGGGCTGCGGCCGCGTCGGGGCGATGCTCGCCCACAAGACCCTCCGCATCGGGCACGAGGTCACGGTGATCGATCGCGATCCCGTGGCCTTCCAGCGCCTGGGACGGGACTTCCCCGGCCGCTGCGTGACGGGCATCGGCTTCGACCGCGAGACCCTCGAGGAGGCCGAGATCCGCTCCGCCGCGGGCTTCGCGGCAGTCTCCAGCGGCGACAACTCCAACATCATCGCCGCCCGGGTGGTGCGCGAGGAGTACGGGCTGCGCAACGTCGTCGCCCGCATCTACGACCCCCGCCGCGCCGAGGTCTACGAGCGCCTGGGCGTCGCGACGGTGGCGACCGTGCGCTGGACGAGCGCCCAGATGCTCGGGCGCCTGATCCCGGGCGCCGCGAGCCGCGAGTACCAGGACATCTCCGGGAAGGTCACGATGATCGCCGTGGTGCCCGACGAGTCCTGGATGGCCGCACCGCTGGCCAGGATCGAGCAGGAGACCGGGGCGCGCGTGGCACTGCTCACCCGTCTCGGCGAGGGCGTGCTGCCGGGTCCCGCGACCCGCCTGCAGGAGGGGGACGTGCTGCACCTGATGGTGCCGACCCCGCGGCTGCCCGAGATCGAGAGCACCCTCGCCCATGCGCGCGGCGGCGACGAGGGCGGCCTGGGTCCCGCAGGACGGTCCGGGACGAGCGGCGTCGAGGAGGAGACACGATGAGGGTCGTCATCATCGGTGCCGGCAGCGTGGGCCGCTCGATCGCCCGCGAGCTGCTGACCAAGGGCCGCTCGGTCACGCTCGTGGACCGCTCCGTCTCCCCGGAGAAGCGCACCTCGGTCAGCGGGGTGCAGTGGGTCGAGGGCGACGCGGCCGAGCTCGCCGTGCTCTCGGAGGCCGACGTGGCCTCGGCCGACGTGGTCGTCGCCGCGACCGGCGACGACAAGGTCAACCTCGTCGCCTCCATGCTCTCGAAGACAGAGTTCCTGGTGCCGCGCACCGTCGCGCGCGTCTCCCACCCCTCGAACGAGTGGATGTTCGGGGACATGTGGGGCGTGGACGTGGCGGTCTCCACGCCGCGCACGATGACGGCTCTCGTCGAGGAGGCCGTGAGCGTGGGCCGGATCGTGAAGATCTTCAGCTTCTCCGGGTCGCGCACCGACATGGTCGAGATCACGATCCCTCGCCGCAGCCCGATCGTCGGGCGCCTGGTGGGCTCGATGCGGTGGCCCGCCTCGTGCGTGCTCGTGGGCATCATCCGCGACGGGCAGCCGATCGCGCCGTCGGCCCATGACGCGCTCGAGGCGCACGACGAGCTCATGTTCCTCGCCGAGTCGGAGCACCTGCGCGCCCTCGAGGAGCTGCTCGCCCCGCCGAGCGCCCCGCAGGATCCCGAGGAGCTGCCGAGCATCCGCACCGAGGAGATGCCCAGCGTGCGCCCCGAGGAGCACTGAGCGCGGGCTCAGAGCGTCGTGTCCGGCGCGCTCTCCGCCTCCGCCTCGAGGCGGGCGCGCACCGAGCGGTGCAGCATCCACACCAGCCACACCACGAGCGCGAACAGCGGCAGCCCCATGACGAGCTTCGCGACGCCGAGAGCGGCGACCTGCCCGCTCAGGTACAGCGGGAGCTGCACGGCGAGCTTGAGCACGTAGAGGCCGACGAACAGCCACGTCGCCTGCGTGTAGGCGCGACGGGCGAGGGGCTTCCCGCGCCAGGCGGCGACGCGCGGGTCCAGGAGGCCGACGACCACGCCGACCAGCGGGTACCGCGCGAGGATCGAGACCACGAGCACCGCGGCGGCCACCGCGTTCGTGATCAGCCCGGGCACGTAGAAGTCGGTGCCCTGTCCCGAGCGCAGCGCCCAGATCGCGCCGACGGCCACCCCGATCAGCCCGCCGAGCACCTGCGAGGGGTTCTGTCGCTGCACGAGCCGCACCACGAGCGCCACGAGGACGACGGCCACGGCCGCCCCGCCCGCGATCGGTATCGACCGGGTGACCACGAACAGCACCACGAACAGCGCCGTGGGCAGCACGGATTCGAGGATCCCGCGAGGACCTCCCAGGGCATCGCCCACGGAGAACTCCTCGCCCGTGAGCACGGCGCCCATGCCCGAGCGCGGCGCGGCGTGATCCGGGCGCGCGGCAGCAGGCTCTTCGGCACGCGGAGCGGCGCCCTCCTCCGGTCGCTGGGCAGAGCTCACGCGTCCTCCTCCTCGCCCGGCAGGCCGGTGATCTCGTAGCGCGGGTTGTACATGACCTTGTGGTGGCCGCGGCGGGCGGCCACGCCCTCGAGGACGAGCCGGGTGCCGGGGCCGACGCCGGGGATCCGCGACTGGCCCAGCCAGATCGCGGTCACGGTGCCGGTGCCGTCGAACACGTCGATCTCGAAGGACTGCGGGGCGCTCGTCGGCGGGATCACCATCGAGCTGACGAAACCGGTCACGCGGACCTCCCGTCGGCGCTCGATGTCCTGCGCGCAGTCGAAGCCGTCCTCACGGGCGCGCCTGCCGGCCTCGCGGGCGTCGAGCACCTCGCTGTCCACGAAGTGGCCGCGCAGGCGCTCGGCGAGCTGCTCGGCGCGGCCGTGGCGCTCCGCCGCGCGGGACCGCGCCTCCGCGGCCCGGTGATCCGGGTTCCGTGCTTCCCTGGTCCTCATCGGGTCCCCCTCAGCCGATCTCCGTGATCTCGGGCCCTCGCTCGAGCGGGTTCAGCGTGGTGTCCTCGGCGGGGACCAGGCCGGGACGCTGCCCGGGGAGGTTCAGCGGGATGAGCTCCTGGGGAGCCATGGCATCGCTCCCCCGCACCACCACGATGCGCGAGATCAGCGTCTCGAAGGCGCGCGAGGCCTCGGCGTCGCCGAGGGCCGGACCGGAGAGGATCGCGCGCAGCAGCCAGCGCGGCCCGTCGACCCCGATGAAGCGCGCCGGCCGGTAGCCGACGCGGCCGTCGGACCGCTTGACGGGCAGGCGCGCGATGAGCTCGGTGCCGAAGGGGCCCGGCCGGGTCTCCGCGGTGCCGCCCTGCTCGACCACGGACCCGCGCAGCGAGGTGCGCACCTCGTCCCACAGCGCGCGGGACTTCGGGGCAGCGAACGCCTGGACCTGCAGCGAGGATCCCTCGATGACGAGGTTCGCCCCGGTGACGGCCCGGGTGCGCTGGTCCATCTCCATCCGCAGTTCCATGCCCTCGACCATCGGCACGAGGAGTCCGCCCAGGTCGATGCGGTCCTCCTCGGGGGCATCGGCCGCGTCGAGGGGTCCGTCCTCCAGGTGGTCTCCCCCGAGCGCCCCGTCCGCGGTTGCGGACTCCCGGGTCGACGAGGTCGCCTCGTCGGGATCGCTCGTCGTGTCGCTCGCGGCATCGCCGGACGCCGTCGTCGACGCGTCGTCGTCCGTCGCGCCCGTCGGCCGCGCCTGCTCGGCGGCATCCTCGTCCTTCGCCGCGCCCCTGCGGGTGTCCGCGGCAGTGCCCTCGGCCGTGTCCTCGTCCGAGGCCTTGGCGGTGACCTTGCTCGTGTCCTTGCGGGAGAACAGTCCCATGCTCACTCCTTCCCGTCGGCGCCGGCCGCGCTCGCGGCGGCGTCCTCGGTCGAGATCACGGTCGCGCCCTGGCCCTCGACGCCCTGCAGGCCGCCGCTCGAGCCGAAGCCGCGGTCGGCGCGCTCGCTCTCCTCGAGGTCGGTGACCACCTCGAGCCGCGGAGCGACGAAGGGCACCACCACGAGCTGCGCGATGCGGTCCCCGCGGTGGACCGTGAAGTCCTGCTCACCATCGAGGTTCACCAGCGGCACCCGCACCTCGCCGCGGTAGCCGGCGTCCACGACGCCGGGCCCGTTGAGGACCGTCACCCCGTGGCGCACGGCGAGGCCGGAGCGCGGGCACACCAGGCCCACGGTGCCCTCCGGCAGGGCGAGGCTCACGCCCGTTCCCACCAGGGCCCTGCCCAGGGCGGGGATCACGAGGTCCTCGGAGCTGATGAGGTCGAAGCCGGCGTCGTGCGCGTGCGCGCGGTAGGGCAGCACGGCCTCCTCCGCGAGCACGACCGGCATGCGGGGCGCTCCCCCGGGCTCGGCCGCGGGCTGTTCGTCGATGGTCATGACTCCAGACTAGGCGCACCCGGGGACCGCAGAATCCTCTCCGGTGCGCGTGAGACGATTGGCGCATGCCCGACGCCTCCGCCGACTCCGCCCGTCCCCGCGCCCTATCCGATGCCACCGCCCTGCATCGCGAGAGGCTCCTGCCCAGCATCGGCGTCTGGATCGTGGGGATCGCGTTCGGCAGCGTCCTGGGGGTCATCCTGGTGCCGCTGTCCCATGCGCTCTCGCTGGCCGTCGGGATCATCGGCATCGTCGGCGTGTGCGTGATGCTCGCGATGGCGAGCCCCGTCCTCGAGGTCTCGGGCGGCACCCTGCGGGCGGGCCGTGCGCAGATCCCCGTGGACCTGCTGGGCGAGCCCGAGGTCCTCGACAAGGACGGCTGGTCCGTCGCCATGTCCGTGGGCTTCGAGCCGCTCGCCTTCCATCTCACGCGCGGATGGGTGCACACGGGCGTGCGCGTGCCCGTGCTCGACGAGACGGATCCCACCCCGGCGTGGGTGCTCTCCACGCGTCGGCCCGAGGACCTCGCCCTGGCCCTGCGCAGCGCGCGCTCCCAGCACTCCTGACCCGAGGGGATCCCGACCCGCGAGGCCCCTGGCCCCTGAGGCGGCTCCCCCATCGCTCGCGCGATCTCGAGCGGACGAGAAACGGGGCGGCACACCAGTCGGTGTGCCGCCCCGTTCTCATGAGCGCCCGTGCCGCAGGGCGCCGGATGCGTCCCCTCAGGCGCATTCCTTGCAGATGATGACCGTGCCCTCGACATGGTCGATCTGGCTGCGGTGCTTCACCAGGAAGCAGCTGCCGCAGGTGAACTCGTCCGCCTGCCGCGGGAGCACCCGCACGGACAGCTCCTCGCCGGAGAGGTCGGCCCCAGGGAGCTCGTAGCCGTCGGCGACCTCGGCCTCGTCCTCGTCGACCGCGGGAGTCGCGGCCTCGTTCCGGCGGCCCTTCAGCTCCTCGATCGAGTCCTCGGAGGACTCGTCGTCGTTCTTGCGCGGTGCGTCGTAATCAGTGGCCATCGGAAGTGAATACCTCGATCAGGAGAAGTGTCGGGAGTCCGGGCACAAAAGGAGTGTCTGGCCTGCGTGGCTGTCAGCTCCCCCGGCGTGCCCCTCGGTGTTGTCCACGCCGGATGCGGCGCGATTATTGCAGAGCGGGTGCCATATCACAACACGGAGTATCCGACCGGCTCCGGCGGGCGCGTCCGCCGAGGTCGCGAGGCGGGCGCGATCTATGATCTGATCACGTCGCGGACCATGCTGCGACGGGAGAGGACCACGATGCGAGAGCTCGAGCTCGACGGGATCCATGACGACGGCGAGCACATCGTCCTGCGCGACCCCGACGGCGAGCAGTACACGCTGAGGATCGATGAGGCGCTGCGCGCGGCCGTGCGCCGCGACCGACCGGCCCTGGGGCTGATCCAGTCCTCGGAGGCGACGGCGCTGCGCCCGCGGGAGATCCAGGCGCTGCTCCGCGGGGGCCGGACGGCGGACGAGATCTCCGAGATGGCCTCGATCGACGTGGAGCACGTGCGCCGCTACGAGGGCCCCGTCCTCGCCGAGCGCGGCTTCACCGCCGAGCGCGCCCGCGGCTTCAAGGTCGACCGCTCCGGCGGCCCGGTCCTCGACGAGATCGTCACCGAGCGGCTCGCCGCCCGGCAGGCCCTCGAGGGACTGCGGTGGGACGCCTGGCGCCTGCCCGACGGCACCTGGAACCTCGAGCTGGTCTTCCGCTCCAGCGGCCGCGATCGCGAGGCGCACTGGATCGCCGACATGACCCGCCAGGTCGTGGTCGCGGAGGACGACGAGGCCCGCTGGCTGAGCCTCGACGACGACGCGCTCGACCAGCCCGTCGCGGGTCGCGCGCGTCTCACCTCGCTCAAGAGCTCGGTCTACGACCAGGAGTCCGACGCCGACGGCGCCTCGGCGCGTCCCCGCCGCACCGCGCCGCGTAGCCTCGGCCGCCAGGCCCCCGACCGCGGGGACCATCCCTCGCGCGGCGGACGGGGCGATGCCATCGATGAGGACGCCCTGGACGCGCTCAACGCCCGCCGCGGCCTGCGGTCGGTTTCTGCCTCCCTGGACGACGAGCCGACCTGGTCCACCCTCGAGGAGGACGAGGAGCGCAGCACCCGCTCGGCCGACGAGGACGCGCTGCGCGAACACTCCGACCCCCCTCGCGCGGACCTCCCGGAGGATGTCGACGAGGACGACGTCGACGGCGGCGCCCAGGCCGACGACGACGATCTCGAGGTCACCGGCGGCCCCGAAGGAGACGTCGACGCGGAGCGCGCGGACCCGGACACGGAGGGCGCGGGCACCGACCCGGAGCCCCTCGTGGTCCCGGGGCGCACGCTCGAGGAGTCCGTCGCCACCGGTGATCGCGCGGCGGACGAGGAGCCCTCCGCAGCCGCGGGATCCGAGGCCGACGACTCGGGCCGGGGCACCGGCTTCGCCCCTGCGGCGAACGACACGGTGGACCTCACGCCCCTGCCCGGTTTCGACGATGTCGCGTACTCCCCCGCGGAGGACGCCGAGGCGAAGTCCGCGAAGGACGGCGACGGCGGACTGGCGGGATCCACCGCTCAGCGCTCCGGGGACAAGGACGCGAAGAAGTCCGGCAAGGGTGACAAGAAGTCCTCGTCCTCGAGGGCGAAGCGCTCGAGCATCCCGAGCTGGGACGAGATCGTCTTCGGCTCGAAGCACGACTGACGTCGAAGCGCGGCTGATTCAGGCGCCCGACTGACGTCGCGTCCGGCTCACACGCGCCGTCGCTGCGGGTTCCGCTCACACCTCCACGGTGAGCAGCGGCACCAGGGACTCGGCACGGGTGAGCGAGCCGTGCACTCCGGTCTCGGGCCGGCGTGAGGGCGCGTGACGACGGGAGTCGTCGACGATCCATCGTCCGCGCGCCAGCACGATCGCATCGCCCAGCCGGCCCTCGAGGTGCGGAGCGATCGGAGCGGACGTCACGGGGCCCAGCAGCCCCGCGCCCAGCATCTCCTCGCGCGAGAGCACGACTCCGCGCTCCCCCACCGCCTCCCGCGTCGCCTCGATCAGATCGGGGGCGTCCTCCGGGCGGCGGGCGAAGAGCACGAGCGCACGCGGCTCCCCCGCGACCATCGCGAGTCCGCGGCGCACCGCGGGCACGCGCGCGAGGTCGATCGTGCGCTCCCCGGCGGTGTCGACCAAGCCGTGGTCGGCGGTCACGTGGACGCGCGTTCCCCCGGGCGCGCGCCGCAGCAGCGTCCCGATCAGGGAGTCCGCGCCAGCCAGCGCATCGCGCCAGGCGTCCGAGTCGACCCCGTGCTTGTGGCCGGCATGGTCGACGTCGTCCACGTGCAGGTGCACGAGCGCGTCCGGGCCGCCCGCGCGCAGGGCGGCGAGGGCCGCTCCCGCCCGGTCCCCGCGCTCGGCCTGCGCGAAGAACTCCCAGCCGCGGAACGCGCTCCCGGTGAGCAGGCTCCCGGCGTGCTTCGCGGGGGCGACCTGGAGGGCGGGTCGCCGCGTGCTCTCGGCGGGCACGGCGCACGGCATCCACTGCGCGGGATCGATGCCCGCGGCCCCCGTGAGCTGATTGACCGCGCGCCCGGTGCGCGGATCACGGGTGAGGTAGCCCAGGACACCGTGCTCGAGCGGTGCGAGACCCGTGATCAGGGAGGTCATCGCGGTCGCGGTCGTCGACGGCGCGACGGTGCGCACGGTGCGCACCTCCTCGCGCAGCCGGCGCAGGGTCGGGGTGATCGCGAGGTGCTCCTCGAGCAGCTCGCTGCCCAGCCCGTCCACGAGGACCACGAGGTCGCGCCCGCCGTCGGCCCGCGCGAGCAGGGGCGGCATGATGTCGAGCTGACCGGGCCGAGCGCCGTCCGCGAACGGGGCGACGAGCAGGTCGGGGGCCGACGGGAAGGTCGTCCCGACCGCATCGCTGCGGCGGGAGGCGGAGTTCTCGCCTGCCGGGGTCATCCGACGGCGTCGATCGCGTCCAGCAGGCGGTCGTGGAAGCGCACGGCCGCGTCGACGGCGTCCTGGCCGTCGGCGAGCGCGCTCACGCGCAGGGCCAGATCGGCGGGTGAGAGAGTGCCGCTCCAGCCGTGCTCGGCCTGGCACTCGGGGTCGTCGCACCAGGCCCGCTCGACGTCCAGGCGCCGGCTGCCGCCCCAGGTGACCGCGAGGGTGACCTCGGCCTCGCTGCCGCGCACCCGCGTGCCGTCGGAGTCGAAGACCTGGGACATGCCCGTGGTGTGCACGCGGTCCAGGCGCACCCGCTCGGTGGTGGAGACGACCTGGCTGGGGTTGAGCTCGTCGGCCGGATCGTCGTCGAGATGGGTGACCACGAGGTGGCGGTCGGTGATCACGAGGACCGTGAGGTGGCGTCGCACCTCGGGCCCGTCGAAGGTGGTCTCCGGCCGCACCAGGTGGGCGCGCACGGGCGCCGCGCGCAGCGCCCGCTGCACGCAGGCGGCGGCGGTCTGCGGGAAGTACCCGGCGCTCTCGAGCTCACCGAGGAGATCCGTGGGAAGTGCGGTGGACATGGGGTCCATCCTTCCACGCGTGCACGGACCCCGTGACCGCGCGGGCCGGGCGAGGGCCGGGTGCGGACCGGGCGCGCGGAGCGGGCGGGGACCGGCGGGCGCTCAGGCGCTCGCGGGCCCGCTCAGGGTGCGGCGCAGGCTGTCGGTGCGGTTGGGCGCCTGGGCGACCTCGGCGCGGGCGCCGATGATCGTGCACCCTCCGCGGCCGACGACCACGGGGTGCAGCACGAGGGAGTGCAGCTCGGGCAGATCCTCGGCCATGAGACCCACGCGGATCACGAGGTCCTCGAGCCGCGCGCGGTCGGCGGCGGGGAGTCCCAGGTGGCCGCGGAGCTTCACGGAGGTCGCCGGGCCGTCGATGAGCCGCCTCACGGACTCGTCGTCGAGCGGCGGGATCGCGTAGGCGACGTCGTCGAGCAGGTCGGTCGCGTCCCCGGCCAGGGAGAAGGCGAGCACGGGGCCCAGCGACGGGTCCTCCACGCTGCGCACCACGACCGGGATGCCGGGGGCCGCCATCGCCTGGACGGCGAGGTCGGCGCTCGAGAAGGCGAGGTCGCGGCGCATGGCGGCGAAGGCGTGACGCAGCTGCACGGCGTCGGGGATGTCCAGGCGCACCCCGCCGAGGTCGCTGCGGTGGCTGAGCACGGGGTCGGTGCTCTTGAGGGCCACGGGGTAGCCGATCTCCGAGGCGGCGCGCACGGCGTCGTCGGCGTCGGAGACGGTGCGGGAGGGCAGCAGGTGCAGGCCGTAGGTCTCGAGCAGGGCCCCGGTGCGCTCCTGGTCGAGCGCTCGCGGCGCGGCGCCCGGGGCTCCGGACGCGGAGATCTCGGTCTGGACGATGCGGCGGGCCGCCTCCCGGTCGATGCCCTCGCGCGAGGCGGGCTCGTCCCCGCCGACGGCACCGCGCCGGGCGGCGAGCATGCCCGCGGCCGCGCGCACGGCGAGCACGGGCGTGGGGTGCAGCGGCGGCATCTCGTCACTCCCGCGGGTGGCGCGCTCGAGGGACTCGAAGCGGTCGAGGTCGGTGACCACGCACACCACGAGGCGCACGTCGGCCCCGCGGGCGGTGCGCGCCATCCGCGCGAGGGAGGCGGAGAGGTCCTCGCCCAGGGCGTCGAGCACCGCGAGGACCACCACGTCCACCTCGCCGAGTGCGGCGAGCGAGGTGAAGGCGCGCTCGACGAAGCGGGGGTCCGTGCCCAGCAGCGCGCGGCGCTCGTCGCGCACCACGCGCAGTCCGGCCGCGTCGGCCGCGCCCCGCAGGGACTCCCCGAGCGCCGCCGTGTTCGCGAGCAGCCCGACGCGGTCGCCGGGCGGCACGCCCTGGCGGTCGAGGGCGTCGACGACGTCGGTGAGCTGGTCGACGCTGAGGGTCGGCACGACCCCGGCGGAGAGCAGCACCTGGTCCAGCGCTCGTCGGGGCAGCTGGGAGGAGCGCACGTCGTGCCCGGGAGGCGCCGCCGTCGTGGTCCCGGGCGGGCGCAGGACGACGAGCGGCCTCTCGCGCGTGATGCGCCGCGCGATCCGCGTGAACTTGCGGGGGTTGCCCATGGACTCGAGCGAGAGCGCGATGACGCGCACGTCCTCGTCGTCCTGCCAGTGCTGGAGGGTGTCGTTGAGGGAGACGTCGGCGCGGTTGCCGACGGACACGAACTCGTGCACGCCGATGCCGCGGGACTCGACGCCGCCCAGCAGCATCGCCGAGAGCGCCCCGGACTGCCCGGCGAGCGCGACGCCTCCCGCGCGCGGGAGGTGCGGGACGAGGGAGGCGTTCAGGGCGTGCTCCCCGGTGCGCAGGAACCCGAGGGAGCCGGGCCCCAGGACGCGCACGCCCTCCCGGCGCGCCGCGCTGACCAGGCTGCGCTGCAGGGAGGGCCGCTCCGCGGCGCCCGGCGCGTGTGCCCCGCGGCCGCCGGCCGCCCCGTGGCCGTCGGCCGCCCCGGCGCCCGCGGTCTCGGCGAAGGCCTCGGTGGGCAGCAGCACGGCGCGCACCCCGGCGCGTCCGCACTCCTCGACGGCGGCGATGCAGTCCTCTGCGCGCGCGAGGGCGATGACCGCGAGATCCACGGGGCCGGGGACGTCGGCGATCCGGGAATGGGTGCTGTGGCCCTGCAGCTCGAGGGCGTCTCGGGCGACGACGTGCAGCTCGCCGTCGTAGCCGGCCTGCTCGATGTGCCGCAGGATCCGCCCGCCCATCGAGTCGCGATGCGAGGACACCCCGAGCACCGCGATCGAGGCGGGATGCAGCATGCGCTCCATGGCGCGGGCCTCCGCGCGGTGCTCGCGCTCGGCGATCACGGCGCGGGAGCGCTCGGTGGGGTCGATGCTGAACTCGACGACGACCACGCCGTCGTCGTAGGTGCGGCGCACGTCGAAGCCCGCGTCGGTGAAGACGTTGATCATCCGGCTGTTCTGCGGGAGCACGTCCGCCACGAACGTGGCGACGCCGCGCTCCCGGGCGGCGGCGGCCAGGTGCTCCAGGAGCACGGATCCCAGTCCCTTGCCCTGCTGGGAATCGGCCACGTTGAAGGCGACCTCGGCCTCGGCCGTCCCCTCGAGGCGGTCGAAGCGGCCGACGGCCACGATGTCCTCGCCGATCAGCACGATCAGGGCGACGCGGTCGCGGTGGTCCACGACCGTGAAGCGCGTGAGGTCCCGCGGGGAGAGCTCCGGCATCGGGGCGAAGAACCGCAGGTACCGGGAGTGCTCGGACTGCGCGGTGTGGAAGCGCTGGAGCGCGTCGGCGTCGCTCGGGAGGATGGGCCGCAGGTGGGCGGCGCTGCCGTCGCTGAGCGCGATGTCCGCCTCCCAGTGGGCGGGGTAGGCGGCGGAGGCAGCGGTCCCTCCGGCACCCGCGCCGGAGCCCGCGTCGCGTCGTGCTCCCATGCCCCGATCATACTGAGCGCCCGCCGTCCCGGGTGCGGGCCGATGGTCCCGCCGATCCCCGTCGGACGCCCTCGGCCCGCCGCCCGAGCGGCCCCGTGCCCGCGGCGTCGGCGACATCACCGCCCCCGCCTGCACGGTTCCTGGGCACGGATGCGGCAGGATGAACGTCATGGCACGACGCAGCAGCACCGCAGGCAGCGATGAGGACGAGAACATCGACGGCGTCGTCGTCGATGTCGACGTCACCAGTGAGATGGAGACCTCGTACCTCGAGTACGCGTACTCCGTCATCTACGCGCGCGCCCTGCCCGATGCCCGCGACGGCCTGAAGCCGGTGCAGCGCCGGATCCTGTACATGATGGACGACATGGGGCTGCGCCCCGACCGCGGGCACGTCAAGAGCCAGCGCGTGGTCGGCGAGGTGATGGGCAAGCTCCATCCCCACGGCGACAGCGCGATCTACGACGCCCTGGTGCGCATGGCGCAGAGCTTCTCGATGCGCATGCCGCTCGTGGACGGCCACGGCAACTTCGGCTCGCTCGACAACGGCCCGGCCGCCGCCCGCTACACCGAGGCGCGCATGGCCAGGGCCGCGCAGCTCATGACGGCCTCCCTCGACGAGGACGTCGTCGAGATGATCCCGAACTACGACAACCAGCTGCTGCAGCCCTCCGTGCTCCCCGCGCAGTATCCGAACCTCCTGGTCAACGGCGCCTCGGGGATCGCCGTCGGCATGGCCACGAACATGGCCCCGCACAACCTCGTGGAGGTCATCGCGGCGGCCCGCCACCTGATCTCCCACCCCGACGCGGACCTCGAGGACCTCATGCGCCTGGTCCCCGGCCCGGACCTGCCCACGGGCGGGCGAATCGTGGGCCTGGACGGCGTGCGCGACGCGTACCGCACCGGTCGCGGCTCGTTCAAGATGCGCGCGACCACCAAGGTCGAGAACATCACCAGCCGCAAGAAGGGCATCATCGTCACCGAGCTGCCCTACCAGGTGGGGCCCGAGCGCTTCGCCGAGAAGCTGCGCGACGCGGTGCAGTCCAAAAAGGTCCAGGGCATCAGCAACTACCAGGACCTGACCGACCGCCGCCACGGACTGCGCCTCGAGCTCACGGTGAAGTCCGGCTTCAACCCCGAGGCCGTGCTGCAGCAGCTCTACCGCTTCACGCCGATGGAGGAGTCCTTCGGCATCAACAACGTGACGCTCGTCGAGGGGCAGCCGCGCACGCTCGGCCTCAAGCAGCTGCTCGAGGTGTTCATCGCGCACCGTCTGGACGTCGTGCGGCGCCGCACCGCCCACCGACTGGGCAAGCGCAAGGAGCGCCTGCACCTCGTCGAGGGCCTGCTGATCGCGATCCTCGACATCGACGAGGTCATCCAGATCATCCGCGCGGCCGACGACGGCGAGCGCGCCCGCACCGCCCTGATGGCCGCCTTCGACCTCTCCGAGGCGCAGGCCGAGTACATCCTCGAGCTGCGCCTGCGCCGCCTCACGAAGTTCTCCCGCATCGAGCTCGAGACCGAGCGCGACGAGCTGCGCGCCGAGATCGAGCGGCTCGAGGAGATCCTCGCCTCCGAGGAGCTGCTGCGGCAGGTCGTCTCCGACGAGCTCGCGCACGTCGCCGCCGAGCACGGGACCCCGCGCCGCACGGTGCTCCTGGAGGCGGGCTCGCAGCAGGCGACCTCGCAGGCCGCCCCACTCGAGGTCGCCGACGAGCCCTGCCGCGTGCTGCTCTCCGGCAGCGGGCTCATCGCCCGCACGAGCGACGCCGAGGACGTGGTCCGCGAGGGCGGCCGCTCCTCGCACGACGTGGTGGTCGCCGACGTCCTCACCACCGCCCGCTCGCAGGTGGGAGCGGTGACCAACCTCGGACGCCTGCTGCACGTCGGCGTCGTGGAGCTGCCCGCGCTCGCCCCGACGGCGGGCCCGCCGAGCCTCGCGGGAGGCACGAAGCTCTCCGACCTGCTGACCCTGGAGAAGGGCGAGCGGGTGATCGGACTCGTTCGCGCAGCCGGCGCGGATCTCGAGCGCGGTGGCAGCCTCGCGCTCGGCACGCGCCAGGGCGTCGTCAAGCGGGTGACGCTCGACTTCCCGCGCGGCGACGGCTTCGAGATCATCTCGCTCAAGGATCGCGACGAAGTCGCGGGCGTCGTCGACCTGCCCGAGGACCCCGCGGCGGGCGACACCGACCTGGTCCTCATCACCTCCGATGCGCACCTGCTGCACTTCCCCGCCTCGGGGGTGCGGCCGCAGGGCCGCGGCGCGGGCGGCGTCGCCGGGATCAAGCTCGCCGAGGGCGCGCACGTGGTCTCCTTCGGGGCGGTCGACGTCACCCGCGAGGCGGAGGTCGTGACGATCTCCGGGACCTCGGGCGCGCTGCCGATGACCCAGACGGGATCCCTGAAGGTCAGCGCCTTCACCGAGTACCCGGCCAAGGGCCGTGCGACCGGCGGCGTGCGCTGCCACCGCTTCCTACGGGGCGAGGACGCGCTGATCTGCGCCTGGGCCGTCAACTCCCCCGCCCGTGCCTGCTCGGAGGCCGGCCAGCCCGTGGACCTGCCCGGCCCCGTGGGGCGGCGCGACGGCTCGGGCTCTCCGGTCGCCGTCCCGATCGCCGCCGTCGGCTGACGGGCCGGCCGTCGCACCGGCGGCCGTCCGGTGGCGCGGAGCGTCGGCCGGTCTGCATCAGCCTCGGCCTCGGCCCCGCCGCTCAGTCGGCGTCGGACCGCGGGCGGGCAGCAACGTCGGTTGCCTCGGCGGCCTGGGTGGCCTCGGTGGCCTCGGAGAGCACCTGCAGCATGACGCGGGTCGCGGCGCGGGCGCCGCTGCGGTCGCCGTCCCGGGAGAGTCCCGAGGTGTCGGGCTCTGTGCGCAGGATCTCGCCGTCGAGGCGAGCGAGCGGGGTCGCCATCAGGATCGATCCCAGGAACTCCTCGCGCGTGGTCTCGTCGAGGACGAGCGTCCCGTCGGCGTCGAAGAGATCCGGCCGCTCGTCCTCGATCGCTGCGCCGTACACGCCGTCGGCCCCTGCGGCGACCACCAGCCGGCGTCCGCGGGGCTCGGCGGTCCCGGGATCGACGTCCTCGAGGCCAGGGGCCGCACTGTCCCCGGAGGCATCACCCCGGGCGCTCGGCGCTTCGGCCCCGATGTCGTCCGGAAAGACCCCGAAGGCGCTCAGCACCGAGATCGTCGGCAGCTCGCCCAGCTCAGCGGGGTCCTCGCCGTCGCGTCGGAGAGTGAGAGTGCGGTCCGCGGTCCGTCCGGGCACGGATTCCTCCCGCTGATCGGTGCCCGGTGTCTCGCCGTCCGCGTCGGCCTCTCCGCCAGCGCGCGCGATCACGCCCTGCGGATCCATCAGTCCGGCGACGCGCTCCGGCAGATCCGTGAGCGGGAGCAGGGAGAAGACGTGGAAGCCGTCCTGGAGGATCTTCTCCTCGAGCACTCCGCCGCCCGCATGCAGGTAGTACATCCACTCGGTGCGGCGGGCGCCCCGGGTCACGAGAACGTCGAGCAGGGAATCGGGCCGGTGGCGCAGGCAGTGGATGCCGGCGAGCGCGGGCGCGAGGACGTAGTCGTCGGCCATGCCCGCATCCGCGGCGAGCGCGGCGACCCGCTCGGGTGGCAGGTCCTTCCCGAACACCTCGAGGAAGGTGGGATCGAAGGTGTCCGGCCCCAGCAGGCCGCGGGCCACAAGGCCGCGCAGCACGGCGAGCGCCGCCTGGGACCGGTCCAGGCCCTCCCCCGCGAGATCGAGCAGCGGTGTCGCCGAGAGGGTGGGGCGGTCCGCGCCGTCCAGTGCCATGACCTCCTCGTCGGTGAGGACCAGGAGGTCGCCGATGCGGTCCTCGACCATGGCCAGCAGGCCTGTGGCGCAGTAGTAGTCGCGCTCGTCGAAGACGGGACCGGTGCCGGGTGCTCCGGCGGGCTCCCATGCGGTGCTCGTGCTCATGTCTGCTCCTGGTGCTGTCGCGGTCGACGGGCGGGCGTGGTGGCGGGAATCAGCCGAAGGCCCAGTCCATGGCCTTGCCCACGCCGCTGCTCACGTGTTCGATCGTGCTCTTGGCGCCGTTGCCGATGTCGTCGGCCACCTCGTGAGCCTTCGACGACACCGCACGGTAGCCATCCTTGGCGGCATCCACCGCGTCGGCGCCGCGGTCCTTTATCCATGTCGCGCTGTCCTTCACGCCCGTGGTGATTTTGTCCCAGTTGCGGTAGATGTCGCGGCCGAGTTCCATACCCAGACCGCCCACGACCAGGACGCCGCCGACGACGTTGAGGACGACGCCGACCGGCGCGCCGAAGACCGTTCCGTCGCACGCGAGGCCGATCGCCTCCACCACGCCGCCCGCGGTGACCAGCCCGTTGGCGATCGCGCCGTAGGTGTCGCCGTCCTTGATCGCGTTGAACAGCCCGAATCCGCCGGTGAGGATGTCCAGCCCGGGGACGGCCTTGCCGACGAAGTTGGCGAACTTCCCGAAGCGCGTGGCCCACGTGCCGAACCGGCCGGCCACGTCCTCCATGGTGCTCACACCCTCGGCGATCGCGGAGGACGCCTTGCCGACGTTCTCCATGAACGTCTTCGCGCCCCCGAAGACCCTGCCCAGGATGCTCTTGCCGAGCTTGTTGTCGAGCACCGAGAGGATCTTTCCCGAGAGGCCACCCGTGGCCAGGTTCAGTCCTTTCTTCGTCCAGTCCCAGAGGGCGGAGTACGTCTTGCCCACCGTGTGCTTGTAGACGTACTCGGCCCACTTCTCCGCGCCGCCCTCCGTCCACGCCTTCCAGATGCCGCGGAGGTTGCGGAGGTTGCCCAGTTCATGAAGGAGCGCCGAGGCCCCTTTGAAGATCGACGTGAGCTCCTGGATCGGCAGCCGGTCCCACAGACCCCTGCCGAAGTCCATCATGCGCTTCCACCACGGCTGCGAGGACTCCGCACCATCTCCGGTCCCGTCACCATCCGGGCTCGAGGCGCGATCCTGCTCGTCGGCGTGACGGATCAGCTCCTCGGAGCGCGCCCGCAGCTTCTCCTCGACCTGACCCATCGTGCTGCTCGTGCGCACCCAGTCGCTGCGGAAGCTCTCAGCGTCGGGCCCCTCCCATGCCGCGGTGGCCACAGTGCCGCCGATGTCGGCTCGGATCCTGCCCAGATCCCCCGCTCGGTCAGAGACCGTCGAGGCGAAGTCGCGCAGCAGCTCCGTGTTGGCACCCCAGAAGCTCGTCATGCGTGTCCCCTCCGTCGTCTCCCTCGCCACGGCTGTATCGGCCGCGACCACCGCGGTGCTGAGGCTAGCGGTGCGCACCGGGCGTCCGCGATGGGGAGAAGTCCCCATCCCGGAGGTGCGGAGCCGGGGTCCTGGCGTGCATATCATCGCCGTCATGCCCGTCGCCTTCCCCCAGAGCGCCCTGCGCAACCTGCCCAGTGCCCGATGCCTGTACGACGTGTGCGACGACAGGATGCGGAGGTCGATGAGGCCGACGCTCACGCCCTGGGAGATCTGGTTCGTCCCCGAGCGCTCGTTCGCCCCCGGCGAGCTGACGATCGCCGTCGCCGCACCGACGAAGCCGATCATGCCGCTGTTCGCCACCGACCGGAGGATCATGCTCCACCGCGAGCACGGCGGCTACCTCCACAACGCCCCGCTCGTGCATCAGGAGTGGTCGTGGGACCAGCTCGCCGTCGTGGAGTCCACGGGGTGGACCGGCATCCGACTCGGGTGGAAGGACGACAGCCGCACGATCGTGCGGGACAGGAAGCGCTCCGTCGCGAAGAACGTCGTCGAACGACTGCGTCGAGCCCTCGACGTCCACCGCGCCGGCGGGTCGTTGCGAGAGCACTGGCAGAGCATCACCGGGATGACGCCGCAGTCCCGCGATCCCCGCACGGAGGCTCTCGAGTATCTGCGCGGCAGGGACACGAGCTCCGTCTCCGGGAACAGCTGGCACATCATGAAGGTGCTGGAGCGGGACGAGGTGCCCCTCTCGACGCAGCAGTGGAGCCGGGGCCTCACGGTCAACAGCAGCGGCACGGACGAGCTCCTCGCCCAGGGCACCCGGATCTGGGTGATGACCGACCGCCGCCTGCTCGAGCTCCAGGGGGACACGTCCTTCCGGGTGAGCCGCCAGTGGGACGCCCACGACATCCTCGGAGCGCGCCTGCGGGACACGGAGCGCCGCACGACCGACACCCTCTGATCACGACCGCCGGCGAGATCCCGTTCCCCAGCGCACCCAGCGTCGAGAGGCCCACGATGAGCGACATCCGGGCGGTCTCGTCCATCAACGAGGCCGTCGAGGCGATCCGCCGCGGATGATCCGCCACGGGTGATCGCGTCGTACGTATCATCGCCGTCATGCCCGTCGCCTATCCCCAGCACGCCCTGCGCAATCTCACCAGCGCCCGCTGTCTGCGGGAAATCTGCTACGACCGGTTGACGCGGACCTCCGCCCACACCATCACGCCCTGGGAGATCTGGTTCCTGCCGGACCTGCTCATGGAGCCCAGCGAGCTCACCATCGCGGTCGCCGCTCCGCTGCGCCAGATGCGACCGCTCCTCCTCACCGACCGACGGATCATGATCCACCGCCAGCACGGCGAGCTCACGACGCAGCTGCCCACCGAGCACCGCGAGTGGACATGGGACCAGGTCACCGACATCTCGCGGAAGGGCCTGCGCGGCATCCGCGTGCGCTTCCGGGACGGCACGCACCTGGACGTGGCCGATCGCAGCCGTGCCGGCGCCAAGGACGTCGTCCGCCGTGCGCAGGCCGCTCTCGACGTCCTCTCCCGGGGCGGATCCCTCGCCGAGCACTGGCAGCAGATCACCGGGATCACACCACGACGCATGGACCCTCGGCTCGAGGCCCTCGAGTTCCTGCGGGGTCGGGACGGCAGCAGCGTCGCCGGAGAGGCGACGGACATCATCGCCCGCCTCAACCCGGACGAAGTGCCGCTCGCCGCCCAGCGCTGGGACAAGGGGCTCGCCCTCGACACCCGCGGCACCGATCAGACCTTCATGGATGCGAAGCGCATCTGGCTGATGACCGACCGCCGATTCCTCGAGATGCAGGGCGAGATGGTCTTCCGCGTGCGCCGGCAGTGGCCCGCCGCCGCGGTGCGCGGCGCGAGACTGGGAGATCCGGCCCGTCGCACCCCGGACGTCGTCCTCA
The DNA here is from genome assembly GCF_016623465.1 of Brachybacterium halotolerans. Lineage (GTDB taxonomy): Bacteria > Actinomycetota > Actinomycetes > Actinomycetales > Dermabacteraceae > Brachybacterium > Brachybacterium halotolerans. Next base: position 99,270 of record NZ_JAEDAJ010000001.1, on the reverse strand, counting down.
TCGGCGACGAGGAGATCCCCGCTCCCGACTCCCCCCGGACGGAACCCCCGCGCCCGGCCGACATCCGCTTCGCCGCCGCCGTCGACGAGGCCGTCCGGCTCGTCCGCAGTCCCTGACAGGACCCGGACGCCGCATGCTCCGGGCGGATTCGTCCCCACCCCTGCACCGGCGGGCCGAAACGGTGCGACCATAGGGGCATGAGCACCACGACCAGCCCCGAAGACCTGCCCCAGGGAGTCACCCTCGAGGACCTGCACGGCACGCCCGCGCTCGTGGTGGACATCCCCGCATGCTCCGCCGTCATCCACCTCGACGGTGCGCACCTGACCTCCTGGGTGCCCGACGGCGAGGACGACGTCCTGTGGACGAGCCCCGACGCGGTCTACGCGGAGGGCGAGCCGATCCGCGGCGGCATCCCGCTGATCGGCCCCTGGTTCGGGCCCGGCCGTGACGGGCGCACCACGCCATCCCACGGCTGGCTGCGCAACCACCGCTGGGAGGTCGTCGCGGGCGAGCACTTCCACGGCTGGGCCGACGAGGACGCGGACGTGGTGCATTCGGACTCCGTCGCGATCACGCTGGGCCTCGAGGGGGCGGATCCCTCCGGGCAGGGCATCGCCGCACAGGTGCAGTTCGTGATCGGTGCGGATCATCTCCAGGTGCGCCTGGACGTGACCGCCGGCGACGAGCCCCTCGAGCTCGAGGCCGCCCTGCACACCTATCTCTCCGTGGGAGATGTCGAAGCGGCGCGCTTCACCGGCCTCTCCGGCGCCTCGTACCTCGACAACCTGCGCGACCTCGCCCCGGCCGTCCAGGAGGGCGAGCCCGAGATCGACGGCCCCGTGGACCGGGTGTACGAGGTCTCCGGTCCGGTCACCGTGCACGACCCGGTGCTCGAGCGCGAGATCGTGGTGAGCCCGCACGGCTCGAGCCGCACCGTGCTGTGGAACCCATTCAGCGACGGCGCCGCGCACCTCGACGACATGCCGCTCGATGCGTGGAAGCAGTTCGTGTGCGTGGAGACCGCCGTCGCCAAGGACGGCTTCGTCGCCCTCGCCCCCGGCGCGACCCACTGCCTCAAGGCGCGCTACGAGGTCGCCCGGAGCTGAGCCCGGAGGCTCGCGGTACCTGCCCGGCGGGCGCCGTCACCGGACGGGCAGTCCGTCGGCCGCGAGGGCTTCCTTCGCCTGGCCGATGGTGAGGGTGCCGAAGTGGAAGACGCTCGCGGCGAGCACGGCGTCGGCGCCCGCCCGCACTGCCGGCGGGAAGTCCCCCGCGCGGCCCGCACCGCCCGAGGCGATGAGAGGCACGTCCGCCGCAGCACGGGCGGCGCGGATCAGCTCGAGGTCGAAGCCGCTGGTGGTGCCGTCGGCGTCCATCGAGTTCAGCAGGATCTCGCCGGCGCCGCGCTCCGCGGCCTCGGCGATCCAGGCGATCGCGTCGATGCCGGTGCCGCGGCGGCCGCCGTGGGTGGTGACCTCGAAGCCCGAGCCGGAGCGCGCGGGACCGTCGGGCGTCTCCTCGGTGACGCGGCGGACGTCGGCCGAGAGCACGAGCACCTGGTTGCCGAAGCGCTCGGCGATCTCGGTGATGACATCGGGCCTGGCGATGGCGGCGGTGTTCACGCCGACCTTGTCGGCTCCCGCGCGCAGCAGCTGGTCGACGTCCTCCACCGAGCGCACTCCCCCGCCCACGGTGAGCGGGATCAGCACCTGCTCGGCGGTGCGCCGCACGACGTCGAGCATGGTGCCGCGGCCGCTCGCCGAGGCGCTCACGTCGAGGAAGGTGAGCTCGTCGGCCCCCTCCTCGCCGTAGCGGCGGGCGAGCTCGACCGGATCGCCCGCATCGCGCAGGCCCTGGAAGTTCACGCCCTTGACGACGCGGCCGTCGTCGACGTCCAGGCAGGGGATGACGCGGACGGCGGGGCTCATGCGTCGATCCTCTCGCGGTCCAGCTCCTCGGCGCCCTCGATGATGAACTGCTTGCGCGGTGCGACGTCGCTGCCCATGAGCAGGTCGAACATCGAGGCGGCGGCCTCCGCGTCCTCGATGCGCACACGGCGCAGGGTGCGGTGGCGCGGGTCCATCGTGGTGTCGGCGAGCTGGTCGTCGTCCATCTCCCCCAGGCCCTTGTAGCGCTGGATCGGCTCCTTGTACCGCTTGCCGCGCTTGTCCAGGCTCTTCAGCAGGCGGTTCAGCTCGTTCTCCGAGTACGTGTAGACGTACTCGTTCTTCTTCTTGCCGCCGTGGATGATCTCCACGCGGTGCAGAGGCGGCACGGCGGCGAAGATCCGCCCGGCCTCGAGCATCGGACGCATGTAGCGGTGGAAGAGGGTCAGCAGCAGGGTGCGGATGTGGGCGCCGTCGACGTCGGCGTCGCTCATCATGATGATCTTCCCGTAGCGCGCCTGCTCGAGGTCGAAGGTGCGGCCGGACCCCGCGCCGAGCACCTGGATGATCGCGGCGCACTCGGTGTTCTTGAGCATGTCCGTGATGGAGGCCTTCTGGACGTTCAGGATCTTGCCGCGGATCGGCAGCAGCGCCTGGAACTCGGAGTTGCGCGCGTTCTTCGCGGTGCCCAGCGCGCTGTCGCCCTCGACGATGAACAGCTCGGAGCGCTCGACGTCGGTCGAGCGGCAGTCGGCGAGCTTGGTGGGCATCGTCGAGGACTCCAGGGCGTTCTTGCGGCGGGAGACCTCCTTGTGCATGCGCGCGGCGATACGGGCGCGCATCTCGGAGACCACCTTGTCGACGACGAGCGCTCCCTGCTCCTTCTCCTCCTTCTTCGTGGAGGTGAGGAAGCCGGTGAGCTGCTGCTCGACGACCTTGGAGACGATCTGGCGCACCGCCGGGGTGCCCAGCACCTCCTTCGTCTGGCCCTCGAACTGCGGCTCCTCGAGGCGCACGGTGACCACGGCGGTGAGACCGGCGAGCGCATCGTCCTTCTCGATCTTCTCGTTCTTCGCGTTGAACTTCACGCGGCGCGCCTGGTTCTCGACCTGCTTGCGCAGCGTCCTCAGCAGCGCCTGCTCGAAGCCCGAGGTGTGAGTGCCGCCCTTGGGGGTCGCCACGATGTTCACGAAGGACCGCAGGGTGGTGTCGTAGTCGGCGCCCCAGCGCAGTGCCACGTCGACCTCGCACGTGCGGTCGACCTCCTTGGAGACCATGTGGCCCTTGGAGTCGAGCACGGGGATGGTCTCCGTGTAGTCGCCGGTGCCCTGCAGGCGGATCACGTCGGTGATCTTCTGGTCCTGCGCGAGGTACTCGACGAACTCGGAGATGCCGCCGTCGTAGCGGAAGGACCGCTCCTCGTCCTGATCGGGGCTGCGCTCGGGCCGACGGTCCGAGATCGTGATCCCCAGGCCCGGCACCAGGAACGCGGTCTGGCGCGCGCGGCGCACGAGCTCCTCGCTCGAGAAGTGGGAGCCCTTGATGAAGATCTGGGGATCGGCCCAGTAGCGCACGCGGGTGCCGGAGACGCCGCGCTTGACCTTCCCGACCCTGCGCAGCTCGGCGGGGCCGTCGGCGGCGGTGAACGGGGCGTCGGGCCCCGGGCCGTCGGCGCCGTCGGCGAAGTCGCCCGGGACGCCGCGCTGGAAGCTCATGGCGTATGTGACCCCGGCGCGGTCGACCTCGACGTCCAGGCGGGCAGACAGCGCGTTGACGACGCTCGCGCCCACGCCGTGCAGGCCGCCCGAGGCCGCATAGGAGCCGCCGCCGAACTTCCCGCCGGCGTGCAGCTTCGTGTAGACGACCTCGACGCCCGTCAGGCCCGTGCGCGGCTCGGTGTCCACCGGCACGCCGCGCCCGGAGTCCCGGACCTCGACGGAGGCGTCCTCGTGGAGGATGACCTCGATGCCCTCGCCGTAGCCGCCCAGGGCCTCGTCCACGGAGTTGTCGAGGATCTCCCACAGGCAGTGCATGAGGCCGCGCGAATCGGTCGACCCGATGTACATGCCGGGGCGCTTGCGGACGGCCTCGAGGCCCTCGAGCACCTGCAGATGGCGGGCGTCGTAGGCGGCCTGCTTGGAGGCGGACTTCGCCGGGGCCTTCGTCGAGCGCTTCGCGGCGGGCTTCGCGGATGACGACGCGGAGCCCTCCTGGGACGGGGACTCGGCGGCCGGGGACTCGGAGGACGCGGTGGTGTCTGACACGCGCGTCATTCTACGGCGGCGAGCCCGACGACCAGGGCCGACGGGCGTCTCCGGCGTGGCGGGGCGCACGGGCGTTGCGCGGTGAGCGAACCGGAGGCGCGGATCACGCCGCCGACGCCCGCGCGGTGCTTGAATGTGGGGCATGAACACGACCGTCGAAGCCCCGCGACTGACCGCGCACGACCGCTGCGACCGCTGCGGTGCCCAGGCCTACGTCAAGGTCTCCCTCTCCGCCGGTGGCGAGCTGCTGTTCTGCGGGCACCACGCCCGCGCGCACGAGGACGCCTTCCGTCCGCTCGCCTCGGAGGTCATCGACGAGACCGAGCGCCTGCACGCTCGTCCGGTGCCGGTCGAGGACTGATCCCGCACACTCCCTGACTCACGAGGGCCCCGCATCCGCCGAGGATGCGGGGCCCTCGTGCGTCCGGTGGGTGCGATCAGCGCGTGCCGACCTCGCGCAGCGGGATCGGCACGCCGATCTCGGGGAGGACCGTCCGCACGCCGTCGACCTCGAGGCGCTCGGGGTGGAAGCCGTGCAGGGCGATCACGCGGGCGGGGGCGATCCGCTCGACGATCTCGCGCAGCGCGAGCGGGCCGGCATGTCCCGAGGAGCCGGCCGGCACCGTCGCGAGTCCGAAACGCTCGAGCCAGTCCTGCCACACGTCCCAGTCGCGCATGAACGGCCCCAGCGGCTCGCCCTGCGAATGGATCCAGGCGCTCGTGGGCCCCAGCGGGAGGTCGAGCAGGGAGGTGAAGTCCTCCGGGTCGATCTGGACGAGGAAGCGATCGGGGGATTCCAGGACCTCGTCGATGCCGACCGTCCGCGCCGCGCTCCGCTCGCGACCGGCGGCGAGCTCCCCCGCCCGGCGCTGGCTCCCGGACTGGGGCCGCGTCCCGTCCCAGGTGACGACGCCCCCGATCCCCATCGCGGTGAGCACGGCGGCGTGGCGTCCCGGCCACACGAGCGTGCGCCTGGCGTCGGCGGCGGCGCGGACGAGCAGCGCGGCGCGGTCGACGTCCCGCTCGTACGCACTCAGCAGCATGAGGTCCTCGCTGCCGGCCAGCGCCTCGGTGACCACGCGCGCGATCACCTCCTCGCTGCGGGGCTCGAGGGGCGGCGGGTCGAAGCTCAGCATCGTCGTCTCGCACACGAGCACGTCGGCCCCACGCGCGGCCTCGAGGAAGGCGCGCGTGTGCACCCCGTCCTCACGGTGCAGGTTCACGTCCCCGGTGTAGGCGAGGGCTCCGTCGGGGGCGCGCACGATGGTGCCGATCGCACCGCGCACGTCGTGGTCCACCCGGTGCACAGTGACGGCGAGGTCCGCGACGGCGACATCCTCCCCCTCCTCGATCGGAGTGAGACGAGCGGCGGTGCCCGGCGTCGTGGCACCCGCCTCCTCGAGCGCGCGATGCAGGGCGATCGTCTCGGGATGGGCGAGAACCCGGACCTCGGGCCGCAGGTGCGCCAGCAGCCCGTCGTGGTCGATGTGGGCGTGGGAGAGGATGACGACGAGCGGTCGGGGATCCTCGGCCGCGAGCGCCTGCACGTCCTGGGCGCCGGGGCCGACGGCGCGCAGCTCCTCCGGCGCGAACAGCCCGGCGATCCGCGGCGCGGCACCCAGGCGCAGGCGATCGGCGAGACCGTGGCCCTCGCGCACGCGGGTGCTCTCGCGCAGCAGGTCCGCCTCGCCCGGGATGTCTTCCCCGATGTCCAGCAGCACGCGGGCGCGCGCGGTGCTGATCAGGACCTTGGTGCCGCCGATGACGCGCACCCCGCCGTGGATCTCGATGCTCGTGCCCGTCGGATCGTCCATCTACTCGCTCCTCGTCGTCCCCGACTGCCCGGTCCCCCACCCGCTGACCCGGCCGCTCATCCGCGCACGGCCCCGTCGGTCGAGAAGGCGCCGCGCACGAAGTACTTCTGGAGGAACAGGAAGAGCAGGATCACCGGGATCGTCGTGAAGACGACCGCGGCGCTCATCCCGGTCCAGTCGTTGCCGTTCTCGGACTGGAAGGTCTGCAGCCCCACCTCGATGGGGCGCAGCTGATCGGACTTGGTCATGAAGTACGGCCAGACGAACGAGTTCCAGGACCCCATGAAGGCGTTCAGGCCCACGAGGATCATCGTGGGCACGGCGAGCGGTCCGGCGACCTGCGCGAGCATACGCACCGGGCCCGCGCCGTCGAGCTCGGCGGCCTCGAAGATCTCGGCGGGCAGGGTCTGGAAGAACTGCCGCAGCAGGAAGATGCCGAACACGGACGCGCCCCACGGGAGGATCTGGATCGCATAGGTGTCGTAGAGGCCCATCTTCTGAGCGAGCAGGAAGTTCGGGACCAGGAGCACCGTCTGCGGGACCATCATCACGCTCATCACCAGCAGGAACAGCACACCGCGGCCGCGGAACCTCATGCGTGCGAAGGCGAAGGCCGCGAGCAGTCCGGTGAGCAGCGTCAGGGCGACGACGCACACCGCGATGAAGACGGTGTTGGCGAAGTAGCGCGGCCAGGGCGCGGCCGCCCACGCCCGCGCATAGTTCTGCGCGGCGGCCTCGACGTAGTGGCCCCATTCGCCCGGGGGCCGTATCCGCGGCGGGAGCGTGTACACGTCGTCGGGCGAGGAGATCGAGGTGTACAGCGTCCACAGCAGGGGGAAGAGGAAGGCGAGCGCCGCGAGGACGGCGAGGACCGACAGCACCCGCTGGACGGGTCGGGGCCGACGGCGCCTGCGCGGGATCTCCTCCCCCGTGCTGTTGCGCAGCGTCGTGCTCGTGCTGCTCATCGGCTCACTCGCCTCCTCGTCCCTCGTGTCGCCTGTGGGCCGTGTGGTCCTCGTGGTCCCTGCCCGCGCCGCCTCAGCCCAGCGCCTAGGCCTTCTTCTGCGCGTCGGCGAGGGCGTCGGCCGGCTTCGCCTTGCCCTGCAGGGCGTCCTGCAGGGCGACCGAGAGCAGGCCCGAGGCCTCGGTGACGCTCGTGACCGGCGGCAGGGCGCGCGCGGTGTCGAGCTGCTTGACGGCGTCGGTGATCCACGGGCGCTCCTCGACGACCTTCTTCATGGCGTCCTGCTCGAGGGAGGCGGAGCTGACAGGGAGGTAGCCGGTGGCGGCCGCCCAAGAGGCCTGCTGCTCCGGCGTGGTGATGAACTGCATGAACTCCCAGGCGGCGGCGCGCTCCTGATCGCTCGCATCGGCGAACAGGACGATGTTGGTGCCGGCCAGCTGGTTCGCCGCACCGGAGGGCCCCTCCGGGAGGGCGCTCACGCCCATCTCGAACTTCCCGCCGACAGCCTGCTCGTTGAACGGGAACGAGGCCACGGAGGAGACGTCGAAGGCCCCCTTCTCGGCGCCCAGGGCCTCCTGGCCGGGATAGCCCGAGGCGATCGCGAGCGCGCCCGCGTCCTTGAGGTCCACGAGGTACTCGAGGGCCTTCACGCAGCCGTCCTCGGAGAACTGCGGCGTGCCGTCGTCGGCGAAGACCGTGCTGCCCATGGACTCGGCGAGGATCTCGTAGAGGGCCGTGCCGCCGGCGGGCCCCTTGGCGCTGCCGGGGTCGATGGACAGGGCGACCACGCCGTCCTTCGAGACGTCCTTGCTGACCTTCGCGAAGTCGTCCCAGGTCTTCGGCTCCTCCTTCACCATCTCCGCGTTGCGGTAGACGACCACGACGGACTTGTTGAAGGGCCACATCCAGATCTTGCCGTCGGTGAGCTGCATGTCCTTCTTCACGGCCTCGGCGAAGTCCGCGTAGTCCTCGTCGGCCTCCGCGTACGCGTCCAGGGGCACGATGACCTTCGAGTCGGCGTACTCGCTGGCCCAGTTGCCGTAGGCCTGGGCGATCGTGGGCGCACTGCCGGCGCCGACCTGCGCCTTGGTCTTGGTCTGCAGGGTGCCGTAATCGGGCTGGTCCTGCAGCTCGATGGTGACGTTCGGATGGTCCTTCCCGAAGTCGGAGACGATCTTCTCGAGCGCGGTCTTCTGATCGCCCGAGGCCATGGCGTGCATGAACGTGATGGTGGTCTTCGCGTCGGGGTCGAAGGACGGCACGGCGTCGCTGCCGGAGTCGTCGCCGTCGCCGGAGCCGGAGGATCCGGACGAGCAGGCGGCGAGGGCCAGAGCGCTCGCCGAGGCGGCGGCGCCGGCGAGGACGGTGCGGCGCGTGGGCGCCGATGAGATGCGGGACGAGATGCTGTGTGCGGTGCGGGCGGAGGTGCGGCGCATGACGGTCATCGGGTTCTCCTGGGTGAGAGTGCGGGTGGGCACGGCGGGGCGATGAGTGGCAGAGGTCGTCGGGAGCGGGGTGGTCGAGGGCACGGCGGGCCGGTCGGCGGAGGACGGCCGATCATCGCGAGAGCCTCGCGGAGATCCGCAGCTGGATGATCGAGAGCACGAGGGTGATGAGGAACAGCACCACCGCGAGCGCCGCCCCGTAGCCGGTGTTCCCGAGCACGAACGCCTGCTGGTAGAGCTGGAAGCCGATCGTGGAGGTCGAGTAGCCGGGTCCGCCGCCGGTGAGCACGAAGAACTGGGTGAAGGCCTGCAGGGACGAGATCGAGGAGATGATCACGACGAACGCCACGTACGGGATGAGCTGCGGAAGGGTGACCCGGCTGAACTCCTGCCAGGGGTTCGCGCCGTCGACCTTCGCCGCTTCGGACAGCTCCCCGCTGGTGGTCATCAGTCCGCCCACGAACACGAGGACCAGGAACCCGACCTCGTGCCAGACGGAGTAGACGATGATCGAGAGCATCGCGTAGCGGGAGTCGCCCAGCCAGTCGATCACCGGCAGGTGCAGGAGCGAGAGGACCCCGTTGGCGAGTCCGAAGCGCGGGTTGAAGATCCACAGCCAGATGAGGGCCGTGGCGACCCCCGGGGCGATGTAGGCGAGGAAGAAGCTGGTGCGGGCGGCCGCCATGAGCTTCGAGCCGCGCCGCACCAGCAGGGCGAGCAGCAGGGCGAGGATCGTGCCGACCACGACGTTGGCGATCACGAAGTAGCAGGAGACGCCGAAGGTCTGCCAGAACGACGGGTTGGTGCTCCCCGAGAGCATGTCCCGGTAGTTGCCCAGCCCGATGAACTCGCTCATCGCGGGGTTCAGCTGGTTCCAGTCGAAGGTCGAGACCCGGAAGGTGTACAGCGTCGGGAAGATCGTCCAGATCCCGAAGATCGCGATGGCGGGGGCGACGAACAGGTAGGCGATCGGAGAGGTCAGGGCGCGGCGGGCACGGCTGCGGCGGCGGGCGGGGCCGGTGCGGGGCGCGGGGTTCCCCGGCCGGCCGGCGCCGGTCCGCGGGAGCGTCTGCGGAAGGGAGCTCTCACTCGTCGACATGGCCGCTCACCACCTCGAGGATCCGGTCCTGGACGGCTCCCGCGCCCTCGCCGAGCCGGCGCTCGAGGGCCCCTCCGAGCGCCTCGACGAGCGCATGCTGCGCAAGCCGCGAGGGGCTGTGGAACTCGTCCTGGTAGTGACGGTGCGGGAGCGGCGTGATGTGGGTGCGGCCGACGGCCTGCTCCAGCGGGGTGCCCAGGAAGGCGGTCAGCGCGATGGTGCGCGCACCCGCTCCCGCGGCCGCGCGCACGCAGCGCAGGGTCTGGGCGTTCACGCCGGAGGCGGAGATCGCCATGCAGAGGTCCTCGGGGCCCAGCGCGGCCGCGGCGATCTCCGCGTCCAAGGGGTCGGCCGGCGAGATCACGGTGAGCCCCAGGCGCAGCAGACGGGCGCTGAGCGCCGCGCCCACGGATGCGCTCAGTCCGCCGGCGACCACGAGCACCCGGCGGGCGGCGGCGAGCTCGGCGACGGTGCTCTGCAGCGGCTCCTCCTCGAGCATGTCGGTGGCCTGCACGGTCTGCTCGGCGAGGGCGCGGGCCGCGCCGATCACCGTGTCCGGGGATTCCTGGGCGCCGCTTCGCTCGCCGGCCGCGTCGCGCACCGCGAGCACCCGCAGCTGCTGGAAGCCGGTGTAGCCGAGGCGCTGGCAGGTCCGCACGACGCTCGCCCGGGACGTGCCCGAGAGCTCTGCGACCTGCGCGGTGGACAGCTCCGGGAGCTCCTCGGCATGGGAGACGAGCACGCGCGCCACCTGCTCCTCGGCGGGGCCCAGGGTGGGCGCGGCGGCCGCGAGGCGGGAGGCGAGCGTGGGGGCGCTCGCGCGGTTCGACGGCCGTGCGGTGCTCATCGGGCGAGGTCCCGGCTGGGGGCGAACGCCTCGGCGTCGGCGGCGAAGCGGCGCAGGGCGGGCAGCAGCTCGGACAGATGGTGGCCCCGCTGGACGGCCAGGGCCTGCGGAGGCAGCGCGCTGTCCCCCCACGCGCCGGTGATGAGCATGCCCACGGCACCGAGCCCGACGGCGGGAGCGACGTCGTTGCGCCAGTTGTCGCCGATCGAGACGAGATGGTGGGCGGGCTCGTCGCCGAGGAGGACGCGCAGGTGCTCGGGCATCCGGGAGGGCTTCTTCGCGCCGACGACGATCTGGTCGAAGCGTCCCCGCACGCCCAGGTGGACGAGGGTCTCGTCCATGCCGACGGCCGGCGAGTTCGTCAGCAGAACGCGTCGCACCCCGACCCCGGCGAGCTCGTCCAGGAGGGCGATCAGGCCTTCCGGGGGTCGCACGCCCAGATCGTCGTGGACGAGCCGGCGCCGGGAGTCGAGGTAGGCCTCGGAGAGCTCGTCACCGAGGATCGGCCGGGCGAGCGCGGCGAGGGCGACGTAGGCGTCGGCGTGGTGGTCGGACGAGCGGCCAGCCATCCAGTCCTCGAACCGGGAGCGGACGCTGCGTGCGTCGGCCGCGAGCATGCGGGCGCAGGCGGCCTCGGCGTAGGCGAGGACGGGACCGTCGCCCAGGCACACCGTCCCGTCGAAGTCGAAGACGACGACGGGGCCTGCGGCGGGGTGCAGGGAGGTCGACAGCGGCGGGGTGTCCGGGATCACGGTGCGAGCCTAGGCCGCGCTGGAACGGATGACCAGGCTTTCCGGAACATCCGGAACGGATGTTCGTCGGGTGTTCACGCCCCGTCCGCGGCGCCGTGCGTCCGCGGCGCCGTGCACGCGACGTGCACGACGGCCCGGCACCTGCGGGAGGTGCCGGGCCGTCGACCGCTGAGGAGGGGCTCAGTCGAGGTAGTCGCGCAGGACCTGAGAGCGCGAGGGGTGGCGCAGCTTGCTCATGGTCTTCGACTCGATCTGGCGGATCCGCTCGCGGGTCACGCCGTAGACCTTGCCGATCTCGTCGAGCGTCTTGGGCTGGCCGTCCTCGAGGCCGAAGCGCATGGAGACCACACCGGCCTCGCGCTCGGAGAGGGTGTCCAGCACCGAGTGGAGCTGCTCCTGGAGGAGGGTGAAGCTCACCGCGTCCGCGGGCACGATCGCCTCGGAATCCTCGATCAGGTCACCGAACTCGCTGTCGCCGTCCTCGCCGAGCGGGGTGTGCAGCGAGATGGGCTCGCGCCCGTACTTCTGGACCTCGACGACCTTCTCGGGGGTCATGTCGAGCTCCTTGGCGAGCTCCTCCGGGGTGGGCTCTCGGCCCAGGTCCTGGAGCATCTGGCGCTGCACGCGGGCGAGCTTGTTGATCACCTCGACCATGTGCACGGGGATGCGGATGGTGCGGGCCTGGTCGGCCATGGCGCGGGTGATCGCCTGACGGATCCACCAGGTCGCGTAGGTCGAGAACTTGTAGCCCTTGGTGTAGTCGAACTTCTCGACCGCACGGATGAGGCCCAGGTTGCCCTCCTGGATGAGGTCCAGGAAGAGCATGCCGCGGCCAGTGTAGCGCTTGGCGAGGGAGACCACGAGTCGCAGGTTCGCCTCGAGCAGGTGGTCCTTGGCGGCGCGGCCGTCCTCGACGATCATGCCGAGCTCGCGGCCCTTCTTGGTGCGCACGATGCTCTCGTCGCGCTTGAGGAGCTGCTCGGCGAAGAGGCCGGCCTCGATGCGCTCGGCGAGCTCGACCTCCTGGGCGGCGTTCAGCAGTGCGACCTTGCCGATCTGCTTCAGGTAGTCCTTGACCGGGTCGGCGGTGGCGCCGGCGGTCACGACCTGCTGGGCCGGGGAGTCGTCCTCGGAGGAGTCGATGACCAGGCCGCCGGACTCCTCGTCCGACTTCTGGTTCGCCTTGTGGACGCCCTTGGGGTCCTTCTCCTCGGTCTCCTCGCCCTCCTCGGGCGCCTGCTCGTCCTCCGCGGTCGCCTCGAGGTCGTCCTCCGGCGCCGCCTCCGTCGCCTTCGAGGCCGACTTCTTCTTGCCGGTGGTGCCGCCCGCGGCACTCTTGGCGGCCGTCTTCTTCGCGGCCGTCTTCTTCGCGGGGGCCTTCTTGGTGGACTTCGCGGACGAGGTCGCCGCCTTCCCCTTCACGGGCGCGGCGTCCTTCGCGTCATCGGTCACGGCGGTCTTGTCGTCGACGGTGGTGTGCGAAGCAGTCACTGAGTTCCTTCTTCCGCCGGTCCTTCGCAGGGCCGGACCGGTGTCTCGCGGGCGAACGATGGTGCACGGGCCGATGCACCACCCGACCCGAAGGATACCTGCGTGAGGGCGCACGAAGGGGCGGTGCCGTCAAGCCTCGGGGAGTGCAACGACGCCCCCTCGGGATCTATTCCCGTGTGACGGAGGTCTCCGCGAAGGGGCGCGATCCGCGGCGCTCCGGGGCCCTCGGTGCTGCGAGGGCCCCCGGGCTCAGGCGGCGATCGCGTCGGCGTGCTTCACGGCGAGGACGGGGCACGTGCTCTCGAGGACCACCCGCCGAGCGGACGCCCCGAGGTTGAGCTTGCCGATGCGGGACTTGCGACGCAGCCCGATCACGATCAGGCGGGCGTCGGTCTCGTGCACGACCTGCAGCAGGAAGTCGCCCACGTCGAGGTCCTCCCCCGTGCGGACCTCGACCTGCGGCGGTTCGGCGATGCCCAGGGCATCGATCGCGGCGCCGACGGACTCCGCATCGGCGATGGCCCGTCCGGCCTCGGGGTCGTGGTACGCATGGGACGCGACGACGAGGGTGTCCCCGCCCCGCTTCGCCTCCCGGGCCGCGGCGGCGAGCGCCGCGTCCCCCTGGGCTGACGGGGAGTATCCGACGACGACGCTCATGGAGCACCCGGACCCTTCTGTCGGGACGTCCTGGCCGGTGGGCCCGCATCTGCGGTCCTGCCTGCCGGCCGCGGGACGCCGATGGCGTGGCTGGATCTGGAGCCTAACCCTCCAGGAGGTCGGCGATCCACTCGCGCAGCGAGGGGTGGGGCAGCAGGAAGCCGTCATGGCCCTGCGGGCTGTCGATCACGTGGTGGTGCACGTCGGGGATCTCCCGGGCGGCCTCGGCCACGAGCTCGGGCGGGAAGAGACGATCGCTCGAGATCGCGACCAGGAGTGTGCGTGCCTGCACGCGATGCAGGGCGGCGGCAGTGCCGCCCCTGCCACGGCCCACGTCGTGGGTGCTCATGGACTCGGCGAGGCGCACGTAGGAGTTCGCGTCGAAGCGGCGGGAGAGCTTGTCCGCGTGGTGGTCGAGGTAGCTGGTGACCTGGTGGCGACCCCCGTCGAGCACGTCCTCCTCCCCCTGGGAGCGGTTGGAGAAGCGCTCCTCGAGCTCGGTTCCGGTGCGATAGGTGATGTGGGCGATGCGGCGCGCCGCGCCGAGCCCCTGGTGCGGGCCCTCGCCGTCGGAGCGGTCGTAGTAGTCCCCGCCGTAGAAGCCGATGTCGGCGCGGATCGCGGCGATCTGGGCGCTGTTCCAGGCGATCTGGTCGGCGCTCGCCCGGGCGGACGAGGCGATCACGGCCAGTCGCTCCACCTGCTCGGGCGCGCTCACCGCCCACTCGAAGGCGCGCATGCCGCCCATGGAGCCGCCGATCACGAGCGCCCAGTTCTCGACGCCGAGCTGCGCGGCCAGGAGCTGCTCCGCGGTGACCAGGTCGCGCATGGTGACCTGCGGGAAACGCGCTCCCCAGGGGCGTCCGTCAGGGGCGGCGGTGCTCGGTCCCGTGGAGCCCTGGCAGCCTCCCAGGGCGTTGGGGGCGACGACGAAGAAGCGATCGGTGTCCACCGCGCGTCCCGGGCCCACGAGATCGCTCCACCAACCGGCCGTCGCGTGGGAGGGCCCCGCCTCGCCGATCACGTGGGAGTCCCCGGTGAGGGCGTGGAGAACGAGCACCGCGTTGGAGCCGTCGGGAGCGAGCTCGCCCCAGGTCTCGAAGGCCAGCTCGACGTCGTCGAGGCGCTCGCCGGATTCGAGCTCGAGCGCGCCGACCCGGGCGAAGCGCCGGTGGCCCGGTCCGTGCTCCGGTCGCCAGGCGCCCGACGCGGGGACCTCGGGACCTGAGCCGTGGGCCGGCGATCCCGCCGGAGCGGCCGACGTGCTCGGGGCGGTCGAGGCGGTCATGCGATGCGCCCTCCAGGTGTCGTGGTGGTCGGGTTCCGTGCTCTCGCCCGGCGCCGTCCGCCGGGCGAGCGGCCCCGGGCCGCCTCAGGCGGTCGCGGGCCTCCAGGCGGGGCGGACCCTGGCGCGGGCGATCTGCAGTAGGAAGAGTGCCAGAACCTCGTCCTCCCCGCGCATCTCGATCTCCTGCGCGAGATCGTCGGCGGTCGCGAACCGGTGGTTCCACCAGGACAGGACGGCGAGCGCCGTCCCCAGTGCGGTCCAGGCGCCGGCGCTCGCCCCGACCATCGGGGCGCTCCCCGTCCCCTCGCATGCCATCCGCATCGCAAGGAGGGCCTCGAACCATTCCCCACCTGCACAGATGCGGGATGCGGGCCGGAGCGAAGGGTCGGCGGCGAGCCGCGCGACGAAACGCACCAGCCCCTCGATCCCGCCGTCCTCGCCCTCCTCCTCGAGGCCCGAGAGGACGTGCAGGAGCGAGAGCGCGGCGTCGGGCGCGGCGAGCAGATCCCGCATCCCGGCGAGCCGTTCACAGTGCGACATCGAGAGGTCGTCTCCCCCGGATCCCGGGGCCTCCCCGGTGCCGGGGACCTCCCCGGCGACGGCTCCCGGGATGCGCGCACGTCGCAATGCGCCCAGCAGGGCATGCCAGCGGGCAGACGTCTCGAAGGCGCCGGGTCGGGACCCCGGCACGCCCTCCCCGGAGGCGACATCCCGGAGGGCGTCCCCGATCATCCGCATCTCGCGCTCGGCGGCGGGATCGTCCTCGGGGACCCGGCGTCCGGCATGGATCTCCTGGACGCCGACGAGGGTGTCACGAGGGTGCGTCAGCGGCCCCGGCCACTCGAGGACGCGAAGGGCGAAGGCGCCGTCGTCCTCCGGGGTGAGGGCGAAGGATTCCGCGCACCCGCCTGAGACCACCCAGGCCTCGGGGACGTCGAACCCGTCGGGCCCGCGCAGAGCCGCCGCGCGCACCACCTCCAGGGCGATCCTGCGGGCGTCGTCGGTCCGGGACTCCTCGACCGATTCCCATCCGTCCCCCGCGAGCACGAGCACGAAGGCGCCGTCGCAGCCCGCGCGGTCCAGGAGCGCGAGATGCCGCGGCACGTCCACGCCTCCCGGCCCGTCGCCCACGTCCCGCAGGGCGATGCGCGTGGCCAGGGGCGAGAGGCGGCGGCCACTGTGGCCGATCATCACCAGGCAGTCGCGCGGCACGCAGCCGAGCGTCACGCGCGCCTCGGCGAGGAGCTCGGAGGGGTCGTCCGCCCGCAGGGTGCGCGGGGGCGGATCCGCCGGGTCCGGCACCGAGGGCGGAGGCGGCGGAGAAGACGCACTCCTCGCGCACGACGCAGCGAGCCCCTTCGAGGTGCGCGCGGAGGCGCCTGACGACGGATCGGAGGGGACGCGGTGGGCAGGGGTTGTGCTCATGCACCGAGCGTCCCCGCCTGCGCTCGCCGAGACCACGCCGCCGGTCGGATTGGGGACAAGTCCGCGCTGGGGAGGACCGGCGAGCGACGGGGAGGGGACGATGGGGAGGGGACGATGGACCCCTCGAGGTGACCCGGGACAGGAGGGAGCGCGATCCTCCCGCCTGCGGACATGGGAGGATCTGGGGGTCCCGCCGAAGGAGCAGCCCCTGATGACCCGTTCCGATCTCCCGTCCGCCACGAGCCCGCTCGACGCGCGCTTCCATGAGGTGCTGCAGCAGGTGCTGACCGGTGAGCTCGACGCGCGACGCGCTCAGCTCACGGCGATCGCCCCCGAGGCCGCCGGGCTCGTGGACTCCCTGCGCGCCTTCCTCGTGGGAGGCAAGCTGCTGCGCCCGCGCCTGTGCTTCGGCGCGGCGCGCGCGTGCTCGACGTCGGCCGAGGACCCGGAGGAGCTGCTCGCCCTGGCCCGCCTCGGCGGCGCGATCGAGCTTCTCCAGGCGGCCGCCCTGCTGCACGACGACCTCATCGACCGCTCCCCCACCCGTCGCGGCCGCCCCGCCGTGCATGTGGAGATGGCGGATCGGCATCGCGCCGAGGGACTGCGCGGCGAGGCGGAGCGCTTCGGCGGCGCCGTCGCGATCATCCTCGGCGATCTCGCGCTGAGCTGGGCGCGCGACCTCGCGGATGTCGACGCCGTCCCCGGGGCGCAGGCGCGCATGCGGGACGCGCGCGCCCAGTTCTCCTCGCTCGCGACGGAGGTCATGACCGGCCAGTTCCTCGACGTCCTGCATCAGGAGGGAGGCTTCCGCTCCCCCGCCGACGACGAGGCGGCGGCGCTCGCCGTGATCCGCTGGAAGACGGTCTCCTACTCCGTGCGGCGCCCGGTGCTCATGGGTGCCGCGCAGCAGGGCGCGGACGCCGCGGTGCGCGAACGGCTCGACGCCTGGTCGGAGGCGGTCGGCACGGCCTTCCAGCTGCGCGACGACCTGCTCAGCGTGGTCGGCGACGAGCACGCGACGGGCAAGCCCACCGGAGGCGACGTCCGCGAGGGCAAGCGCACCGTCCTCCTCGCGCGCACGCGGTCGGCCGCGTCGGCCCGCCAGGACGCACGGGGGCTGGACCTGCTGGACCGGGTGGTGGGGCGCGAGGACGCCGACGACGACGAGATCGAGGCCGTCCGCGACCTCATGCGCTCGACGGGCGCGGTCTCCTCCGTCGCCGCGGACATCCGCGCGCTGTCAGCGCGCGCAGAGGCGGTGCTCGCCGACGCTCCCGGCCTCGAGGAGGAGGGGCGCGAGGGCCTCGCACGACTCGGCCGTGCGGCGACCGAGCTCACCGGCCTCGACGTCGGCCGCTAGGAGCGACCGAGAGCCGGCGCGCCACGCGGGCGCGGGCTCCCCGCAGCGTGGGACCCGGGCGGCAGCCCCCGATCGGATCAGAAGCCGAGCGCCTGGGCGCGGCGGCGGACCTCTCCGCGTCGGCCGGCGCGCAGCTCGTCGATGGGACGGCCGGGCAGGGAGTCGTCCGGGGTGAAGAGCCAGCGCAGCAGCTCCTCGTCCGAGAAGCCCGCGTCGCGCAGCACGGTGATGGTGCCCGCGACGTAGGGCGTGAGCTCGCCGTCCTTGATGAGCTCGGCGGGCACGCAGCGGACCTTCGGCGTACCACGGCGGATCTCGACGAGCGAGCCGTCGTCGACCATGCGCCGCACGGCCGACACCTCGACGCCGAGCTCCTCGGCCGCGTCGGGCAGCGGCAGCCAGCTGCCGATCAGATCGTCCAGGGAGGACTCGGGGGTCTCGTGCTGTGCGCTCACCCCTCAAGGGTGCCACGGCCCGCGGGCTCCGGCCGACAGCCTGAGCGCATCCTGAGTGCTCGTGTCGCTGCGTGGCGCGGTGCACGCACGGCCGTACAGTGAGCCTCGTGAGCGCGCCTGCCACTTCCCCTGACACCGGCGTGCTCCTCGACGACCGCTATGCCGTCGAGGAGCTGATCGCCCGCGGCGGTATGGCCACGGTCTATCGCGGACATGACGAACGTCTTGACCGCACCGTGGCCCTCAAGATCATGCATCCGCACCTCGCCGTCGACGAGCAGTTCCGCCGCCGCTTCGCCCGCGAGGCCCGCAGCGCGGCCCGGCTCGCCCATCCGCACGTGGTCGGAGTGTTCGACCAGGGCGAGGACGGGGACCGCATCTACCTCTCGATGGAGCTCATCGAGGGCGGGACGCTGCGCAACCGCATCACCGAGGCCGGGCGGCTGACCGTGCGCGAGGCCCTCGAGGACACCGAGCAGATCCTCGAGGCGCTCGACGCCGCGCACACCGCGGGCATCGTGCACCGCGACATCAAGCCCGAGAACATCCTGCTCGCCCCCGGCGGATCGGTGAAGGTCGCCGACTTCGGGCTGGCGCGCGCCATCGGCACCGCGAACACCTCGGCCAGCAGCACCCTGCTGGGGACCGTCGCCTACATCAGCCCCGAGGTCGTCACCCGCGGGCACTGCGATGCGCGCAGCGACCTGTACTCGCTGGGCGTGGTCCTCTACGAGATGCTCACCGGCGTCCAGCCGTACACCGGCGAGCAGGCGGTGCACATCGCCTTCCAGCACGTGCACGAGGACATGCCCGCGCCGTCGGCCCGGGTCTCGACCGTCCCCCGCGAGGTGGACTCCCTGGTGACCTGGGCGTGCGCGCGCGATCCGCAGCACCGGCCCCGTGGGGCCGGTGATCTGCTCGCGGGCGTCCGCGACCTCCTGCGCACCCTGCCCGCCGCGGTGCTCGACGCCGCGCCGTCCGAGCTCCACGACGTCGACACCCAGGACGTGCCGCGCCTGACCGCGCACCTGGACGACGTTGACCTCGCCGGCGAGGCCGCCGCCCGCGCCTTCCCGCTCGCCGCCCGTCTCGAGGCGGACCACGTTCCGGACGCGGGCGGGGGCGCCGCCGACGGGGGCGCCGCAGATGGGGGCGATGCGGACACGGCCGCGGACGACGAGGACGGACCGGCCCGGGTCGACCAGCACGGAGAGGACGACGCATCCTCCACGGAGGACGCCGGAGCGTCGTCCCGCGAGGTGGCCCTCCCCGCGGTGCGCCCGCGCCGCGGCCGGCATCTCGACCGGCCGCTGCGCGGCACCTCGCGCGGTCTGCGGGCGGCGGCCGTGCTCGCCGTCGTCGGCTCGCTCGCCGCGGGCGGAGCGAGCGCCGGCCACTGGTACCTGCACGAGGGGCCCGGTGGGGATCGCACCGTCCCCGCCCTCGCGGGCACCGACCTCGATGCGGCCGACGCCTCCCTCACCTCGCAGGACCTCGAGACGGCCACGAGCGAGGCGTTCAGCGACTCCGTGCCCGCCGGGCACGTGATCTCCTCGACCCCCGCGGCCGGGACCCTCCTGAAGAGGGACGAGAGCGTGAAGCTCGTCGTCTCCAAGGGCGTGCAGACGTTCCCCGTCCCCACCGTCACCGGGAAGAGCCTCGCGGACGCGAAGAAGGCCGTCGAGGACCAGGGGCTCACCCTCGTCCAGGACGAGGGCGAATACTCCGAGAAGGTGCCCTCCGGCCAGGTGATCTCCCAGTCCGCGGCGCAGGACGCCCTCCCCGAGGGCGGCGAAATGCACGTGGTCGTCTCCAAGGGCCGCGTGCCGATCTCGATCCCGGACCAGACCGGGCGCAGCGAGGACCAGGCGCGCAGCGCCCTCGAGGACGCGGGCTTCACCGTGACCACGTCCACGAAGCACTCGGACGTCGCCAAGGGCAAGGTCGCCTCCCAGTCGCCGGCGGGCGGCAGCGGGCACCGCGGGGACACGGTGCAGCTCGTGATCTCCTCGGGACCGGAGATGGTGAAGGTGCCGAACGTCTTCAACAAGAGCGAGAAGGACGCGAAGGCGGCCCTGACGAAGGCCGGCTTCACGCCCAAGGTCCAGTACGACCGCGGAGCGCCCGTGCTGGGCACCGTCTACGCGCAGTCGACCAACGGCGGCGAGAAGGCCGCGAAGGGCTCGACCATCACGATCTCGGTGTTCTGAGACGGCAGGAGGGCCGACGGCTCCCCGCCGGCCCTCCTGCCGTCCTGCCGTGTCGTTCAGCGACGCCCGGCGCGATCCGCGGTCCTCAGCGGGCGTCCTGGCCGAGCATCTCGGCGACGAGGAAGGCGAGCTCGAGGGACTGCTGGTGGTTCAGGCGGGGGTCGACGAGCGTCTCGTAGCGGCGCTCGAGGCCCGCCTCGTCGATGTGTCCGGTGCCGCCGAGCACCTCGGTGACGTCGTCGCCCGTGAGCTCCATGTGCAGACCCGCCGGGACCGTGCCCAGCGCCCGGTGGACCTCGAAGAACCCGCGGACCTCCTCGAGGATGTCCTCGAAGCGCCGCGTCTTGTAGCCGTTGGACGAGGTGATCGTGTTCCCGTGCATGGGGTCGGTGACCCACGCGGGGGTGGCCCCCGCGTCGCGCATGCCCTCGACGAGGCCGGGCAGCACGTCGCGGATCTTCCCCGCGCCCATCCGGGAGATGAACGTGATGCGCCCGGGCTCGCGCTCGGGGTCGAGGGCGTCGATGAGGCGCAACGCGTCGTCCACGGTCGAGCTCGGACCGAGCTTCACGCCGATGGGGTTGCGCAGACGCGACATGAACTCGACGTGCGCGCCGTCGAGCTGACGAGTGCGCTCGCCGATCCACAGGAAGTGGCCCGAGCAGCCGTAGATCTCGCCGGTGCGGGAGTCGATGCGGCTCATCGCCTCCTCGTAGTCGAGCAGCAGCGCCTCGTGCGAGGCGTAGTACTCGACGCTCTGGAGAGCCTCGAAGTCGGCCCCGATGGCCTCCATGAAGCGCACGGCCTTGTCGATCTCGCGGGCGATCTGCTCGTAGCGGTCGTAGCCGGGGCCGCGCACGAAGCCCTGGTTCCAGCTGTGCACCTCGCGCAGGTCGGCGAAGCCTCCGCTGGTGAAGGCCCGCATGAGGTTCAGGCTCTGGGCGCTCGTGGTGTACATCTCCCACAGGCGCTGCGGATCGGGGCGGCGCGCCTCGGGGGTGAAATCGAAGCCGTTGACGGCGTCGCCGCGGTAGGTGGGCAGGGTGAGGCCGTCGCGGGTCTCGATGTCCGACGAGCGCGGCTTGGCGAACTGGCCGGCCATCCGCCCCATCTTGATCACGGGCACGGACGCGCCGTAGGTGAGGACGGCCGCCATCTGCAGGATCGTGCGGATCTTCGCGCGGATGCGGTCCGCCGTGGAGTCCGCGAAGGTCTCGGCGCAGTCGCCGCCCTGCAGCAGGAACGCCTCCCCGCGCGCGGCATCGGCGAGGCGCGAGCGCAGCACGTCGACCTCGCCGGCGAAGACCAGCGGCGGGGCGGCGCGGAGACGGTCGAAGACACTGGCGCGCTCGCCCTCGTCGGGCCACGACGGCTGCTGCACCCGGGGATACTCGCGCCAGGTCCCGAGCGCGGCGAGCTCCTCGCTCGTCGAGGACAGGGAGAAGGCGTGGGCGCGGGCCGGTGTGTGGTGCGTCGTGGAGGTCACCGGGTCACCCTACCGAGAACCCGGCTCCCTGCGCGCGGGCGCCCGTGCGCGGGATCCCGCCGCGCGGATCGTGCATGGAGGCACGACGGGGAGGGGAAGAGCGGCAGGGCCGACGGGGCCGGTGTCCGACGGGGTCAGCGGGAGGCGCGCGTCGTCGGCGGGGCGGCCTCGCCCCGCGCGAGCGCGGCCTTGACGTCGGCCGCATAGGTGTCGACGTAGTCCTGCCCGGTGAGCTGCTGGACGTGCAGCATGAGCCGGTCGGTGAGCGTGCGCGCGGCCTGCGGGTCCGCGCGTGCCGCCTCGAGGTCGCCGAGCACCTCGGCGGGGTCGATCGGGGCGCCGACGAGCACCTCGATGCGCGGGCGCCGGCGCGGGACGATGCGCCGCCCGCGCTGGGCCTCGAAGCTGCCGAGCATGCCGATCGGGACCAGCGGGGCCCCGGTCGCGATCGCGAGCCGCGCCGCCCCGGTCTTGCCGCGGTGCAGGCGCCCGTCGGGGCTGCGGGTCCCCTCGGGATAGATGCCCAGCAGCTCCCCGCTGCGCAGAATCCGCAGGCCCGCCTCGATCGCTCCCTCCGAGGCGCTGCCCCCGGTGCGGTCCACGGGCATCACGCCCAGGGAGCGCATGAGGCGTCCGAAGCCGCGGGAGGCCAGGGAGGTGCCGGAGAAGAAGTCGGCCTTGGCCAGGAAGTGCACGGTGCGCCGGACCTGGGCGGGCATGAAGACGGTGTCCGCGCCGGAGAGATGGCTGCTGGCGAGGATCGCAGGGCCCTCATCGGGGATGTGCTGGACGCCGGAGATCCGCGGCGCGTAGACCACGCGCAGCACGGCGGCGACCACGGGCTTCGCGACCTCGTAGAGCATCGGCGGTGTCCTCGTCGATCGTTCTGTCCTCGGGCTGGCCCCATCGGTGCGGGCCAGGTGCGACCATGGGGCCATGGCCTTCAGCGAGCTGTCCCAGCCGTGGCGGAGCGCGCCCCACTCTAACCCGGCGGGCGGTCTCCTCCTGTGCCACGGCTTCACTGGGACGCCGCACGCCGTGCGCCCCTGGGCCGCGGACGCCGCAGCCCACGGCTGGGACGTGCGCGCCCCGCTGCTGCCCGGGCACGGCAGCACCTGGCAGGAGATGTCGGCCTCCACCTGGCAGGACTGGTACCGGGCCGTGCGCGAGAGCGCCCTGGAGCTGCAGCGCGAGCACGGCACGATCGCCGTGGGCGGGATCTCCATGGGAGGGACGCTCGCCGCCGCGCTCGCCGAGGACCCCGCCGTCGCACCGCGCATCGGCGCACTGGTCCTGGTCAACGCCGCGATGGTCGACTCCCCCGTCTGGGCCGTCGCACCCGTGCTCTCCCGCCTCGTGCCCTCCATCGGCGCGATCGCTGGGGACATCCGCCGCGAGGGCGTCATCGAGGAGGCCTACGACCGCACCCCACTGCGCGCCGTCGGCGAGCTCCGAGCCCTCGTGCGCCGCACCCGCGCGGGCCTCGGCCGGATCACCGCGCCCGCCCTCGTGGCGGTCTCCCCGCAGGACCGCACGGTCCCGCCGCGCTCGAGCGATGTGATCGCCTCCCGCACCGCGGGCCCCGTGGAGAGGATGACGCTGGGCGCGAGCGGGCATCTGGCGACCCTCGACCACGACGCCGAGGATCTCTTCGCCCGGTCCCGCGCCCACCTCAAGCGCTGGGTGCCGACGAGCACGGAGGAGGGCCGATGAGCACGCCGAGCACCCCGGCTCCGGAGCCGGAGGAGGCGGGCGACGAGGGCGGTCGCCGCGACTTCGACGAGGAGTTCGCACGGATCGTGGACGCCGAGGGGATCGCCCCGCGGCCGGAGATCCGTTCCGCGCCGACGCCTGAGAGCGCAGACACCCCCGAGGACCCGGAGGACCCCGAGGACGAGGTGCTGCTCGGGGACTTCGAGCCCCCGGACCCTGATCTGCCCCAGGCCTCGGACTACGCGGTGTGGTCCTGGACCGCCCTCCTCGGAGGCGTCCTGCTCGCGCTGCTGGCCGCCGTGCTCGACTCGATCCCGACATGGGCGGGCGCGCTCGGCGGCATCGCCGCCGTCGGCGGCCTGGTGGCGCTGATCGCCCGTGTCCCGCCGGACCGTTCCGACCCGACGGACGGCGCGCAGGTCTGAGCGGGCTCAGGCGTCCTGGCGGGCGAGGTCGGCGGCGCCGATCATGCCCGCGCCGTTGCCCGTGCGGGCCACTGCGAAGCGGGCGAGCGGGCGGTGCCCGCGTGCGACGAGCTCGGAGGCGTACGCGGTGCGGGCGGGGTCCAGCAGCAGGTCCCCGGCGCTGCTCACGCCCCCGCCGACCACGAAGATCTCGGGATCCAGCACGGCGCTGAGGCTCGCTGCGCCGTAGCCGAGCCAGTGGCCGAGCTCGGCGAGCAGCGCGAGCGCCCCCTCGTCACCCTCCTGGGCGGCATGGGTGACCATGGGCCCGTCGATCGCGGAGGCGTCCCCGCCCGCGCGCTTCAGCAGCGGCGCGTACAGCGGTTCGGAGGAGACGGCGCGGGCACGGGCGGCGCGCACGAGCGCCGTGCCCGAGGTGTACTGCTCGAGGCAGCCGCGGCGGCCGCATCCGCACCACTGGCCCTCGGGCACGAGGTTCATGTGGGCGACCTCGCCCGCGAAGCCCCCGCTGCCGCGCACCAGGCGGCCGTCGAGGACGAGCGCGCCGCCCAGCCCCGTGCCCACGGTGAGCATGAGCATGTCGGCGGCGTCCTGGGCGGCGCCGAAGCGGAACTCCGCCCAGCCCGCCGCGTTGGCGTCGTTCTCGACGACGACCGGGAGGTCGATCCGCCCCTCGATGTCGTCGGCGATCGCGGCATCGCGCCAGGCCAGGTTCGCCGCGAAGACGATCGTGCGGCGGTCGGCGCCCACGAACCCGGCCGCGCCGATACCGACCGCGGCCACCTCGTGGTCCTCGCGCAGCTCGTGCACGGCGTCCACGACCGCGGACTGGATGAGGTCCTGGTCCGTGGCCGGGGTCACGCGCCGGGTGCTCGCGACGATCCGTCCCTCCTCGTCCACGACGCCTGCGGCGATCTTCGTGCCGCCGATGTCGACGCCGATCGAGTGCATGGGACCCCTTCCGGTCTGTGCGGTGCGCGCGAGCAGCGCGGTGTGCATGGTGGACGCGGCTGGTGTCGCCGGGAGCGCCGCGGGAAGCGGCCCCGCGCTCCGCCGCGCCCGCCCATCGTACGGTCTCGCCTGCCGTAGGATGCAGGCCAAACCAGGTCCCGAGAGCGCCGGCGACGCGGCCGGCGCGCAGATGGGTCCGCCGACGAGAACGTCCGGGACCGCCCCACGGGGGTCCCGATCGAAGGAGCCTCCGTGAAGCAGTACGGCACCCCGGCCAATCACCGCAGCCGCGAGGACGAGAACACCACGGATCTGCTGCTGGAGCGCCACGCGCGACACTCCGGCACCCCGATCTTCGAGCTGCGCGAGGGCGACGGCCCCTTCCGCCCGCTGTCCTCCACCGACTTCCTGCTGCAGGTGCAGTCGCTGGCCAAGGGCTTCATCGCCGCGGGCGTGAAGCCGGGCGATGTCGTCGCGATCATGGCCCGCACGAGCTTCGACTGGGTGCTCGTGGACTGGGCGCTGTGGTTCTCCGGCGCCGTCTCCGTCGCGATCTACGAGACCTCCTCCCCGTCGCAGGTGCAGTGGATCGCGAGCGACTCGGGGGCGCGCTTCGCGGTCGTCGAGTCCGCCCGCCACCGCGAGGACCTCGAGTCGGTGCGGGGCGAGCTGCCGGACCTGGAGAAGATCTGGGTGATCGACGACGGCGCCCTCACGGAGATCGCCGACGGCGGCTCGGGGATCAGCGACGAGGAGCTCGAGGAGCGCAGGACCTCGCGACGCCTGGCCGACGTGGCGACCCTCATCTACACCTCCGGCACGACGGGACGCCCCAAGGGGGTCGAGCTCACGCACGGCAACTTCGTGGACACCTCGCGCAGCGCGGTCGCCTTCCTGGGCGACGAGGTGCTGCCTCCGGCGTCCCGCGCCCTGATGTTCCTGCCGCTCGCGCACGTCTTCGCGCGTCTCCTGCACGTCGCGCAGACGCTCGCGGGGGCGACCACCGCCTTCACCCCGGACACCAAGAATCTCCTGCCCGACCTTGCCGCCTTCCAGCCCACCTTCCTGCTGGCCGTGCCGCGCGTCTTCGAGAAGGTCTACAACGGCGCCGAGCAGAAGGCGATCACGGGCGGCAAGGGCAAGATCTTCGCCGCCGGTGCAGACACCGCGGTGGCCTACTCGAAGGCTCTCAGCGCGGGCCGGGTGCCGCTCGCCCTGCGCGCGAAGCACAAGCTCTTCGACCTCGTGCTGTATCGGACCCTCCGCGGGGCCATGGGCGGGCACGTGCGCTGGTCCGTCTCCGGCGGCGCGCCGCTGGGCGACCGTCTCGCGCACTTCTTCCGAGGCATCGGGGTGACAATCCTCGAGGGGTACGGGCTCACCGAGACCACGGCGCCCGTGGCCGTGAACCTGCCCTGGGACGTCAAGCCGGGCACCGTCGGCCCGCCGCTGCCCGGAGGGACGGTCGCCATCGCCGACAACGGCGAGCTGCTCGTCAAGGGGATCATGGTGTTCCACGGGTACCACGGCAACCCCGAGGCGACCCGGGCCGCCTTCGAGGACGGCTGGTTCCGCACCGGCGACCTCGCGACCCTGGACGACGACGGCTCCATCACGATCATCGGCCGCACCAAGGAGCTGCTGGTCACCGCCGGCGGGAAGAACGTCTCCCCCGCCCCGCTCGAGGACGCTCTGCGCGCGCACCCGCTCATCAGCCAGTGCATCGTCGTGGGCGACCAGAAGCCGTTCGTCGCCGCGATCCTCACGCTCGACGAGGAGATGCTGCCCACCTGGCTGAAGAACCACGGCCTGCCCGAGATGACGCTCGCCGAGGCGGCGGAGGACGAGACCGTCCGCGCGGCTCTGCAGGAGGCGGTCGACGCCGCGAACACCTCGGTTTCCCGCGCCGAGTCGATCCGCGTGTTCGAGGTGATCGACACCGACTTCACCGAGGAGAACGGCTACCTCACCCCGTCCCTCAAGCTCAAGCGCAACGTCGTCACCAAGGATTACGCGGACCTCATCGAGACCATCTACTCCCGCCCGAAGAAGGGCTGAGGCCCGGGAGGCGACGGCCGGCCCTGGATGTCCGCCCCTCGTCCTAGTCTTCGACCATGACCGCTCCCCCGCGCTCCGGCCGCCGCCGGCAGCTGAGCTTCGCCGATCTCGGCACTCCGCTCGAGGAGGCCGAGATGGTGGTCGTGGACCTCGAGACCACGGGCACCGATCCGTCGCAGGACGCGGTCACCGAGATCGGCGCGGTCAAGGTGCGCGGCGGCGACGTGCTGGGCGAGTTCCGCACCTTCGTGGATCCCCAGCGCCCGATCCCCGCCTACATCGCGTCGCTCACCGGGATCTCCGACGCGACCGTGCGCGGGGCGCCGCGCATCGATGCCGTGCTCCCGATGTTCCTGGACTTCGCGCACGACGCCGTGCTGGTCGCCCACAACGCCCGCTTCGACGTGGGCTTCCTGCGCTCCCAGGCGGCCCGGCTCGAGATCACCTGGCCCTCCCCTCCTGTGCTCGACACCCTGGCCCTCGCCCGCAGCGTCTTCAAGCGCGACGAGGTGCGCGACCACAAGCTCGGCACCCTCGCCGCGCACGTGGGCGCCCAGGTCACGCCGGATCACCGCGCGCTGTCCGATGCGCGCGCCACGGTCGACGTGCTGCACGCGATCATCGCCCGGCTGGGCGATCGCGGCGCGCGCACGGTGGAGGACCTCGCCTCGGCCCATCGGAAGGTCACGCCCGCGCAGGCCCGCAAGCGCCACCTCGCCGACACCGTGCCGCCGGTGCCGGGCGTCTACCAGTTCGTCGACCGCGAGGGAGGAGTGCTCTACGTCGGCACCTCGCACGACCTCCGCTCGCGGGTGCGCACCTACTTCAGCGCGTCCGAGACCCGCCGCCGAGTGCTCGACGTGCTCCCGCGGCTCCACGAGATCCGCACCATCGAGTGCGCGTCCCGCCTCGAGGCGGCGGTGCGCGAGCTGCGGATCATCGCCCGCGAGCAGCCGCCCGCCAACCGTCAGGGCCTGAAGCCGGAGAAGGCGCTCTGGCTGCGCCTGGGCCCGGGGGCCGACGGACTGCGCGCGGCCCGCATCGCACGGAGCGAGGACGACGGATCGGCGCAGATCGGACCCCTGCGCTCGCGCCATGACGTGGAGCCGCTGCGCGCTCTGCTCACCGACGCCGTGATGGGCCGCGGCGCGTCGCTCGAGGGTGCGAGCGGCTCCGGCGCGAGCGGGACGGGGCGCCGCCTGGCCCCCGAGCCCCATGCGCGGATCCGACGGGCGATGCTCGAGGACCCCTCACCGGTGATCGCGCACGCCGCGGCGCGGATGCGCGCGCACGTCGGCGCGCACCGCTACGAGGACGCCGCGCGGATCAAGGGACAGGCGGAGGCCTTCCTGGCCGCGGCCCAGCGCGCCCAGCAGCTGCGCGCCCTCGCGGCCTGTCCGATGCTCGTGGCCGCGCGCCCCGCCGAGTCGCGGCGCCATCCGGCCGGCGCATGGGAGCTCCTGGCGGTGCGCGCGGGGCGCCACGCGGGCACCGCGATCGTGCCCCGGGGGGCGGATCCCGTGCCGGTCGCGCGCGAGCTCGCGCGGCGCGGCGCCGAGATCCCTCTCGACGAGCTGCCCTCGGGACCGCTGTGCCACGGACATCATCAGGAGTCCGAGCTGCTGCTCCACTGGCTCGAGGGCGAGGGGATGCGCGTCGTCGCCGTCGAGGGGACCTGGGCGGTGCCCCTGCGCGCCCGGTTCGATCCGCAGACGCTGCAGGCGGCCTTCACGACCGCCGACTAGGCTGGACGCGCACCCGCGCACAGCCCGGCCGACAACCTGGAGGACAGCATGATCACCGCGATCGTCTCGATCATCGCCCGCAGCGACCGCATCCCCGAGGCCGCCCAGGAGATCACCGCCGTCCCCGGCGTCGACCACGTCTACTCGGTCACGGGCGACGTGGACCTCATCGCGATCGTGCGCGTGCGCGAGCACGAGGATCTCGCCGGCGTCATCGCGGACCGCATCAGCAAGATCGACGGCGTCGTGGACACGTCCACGAACATCGCCTTCCGCACCTACTCCAGCCAGGACCTCGAGGTCGCCTTCGACCTCGGCTCCGACGACTGAGACCGGGCGCCTCCCCGCGACCCGCCCCGCGTCATCCCGCCGACCTGCGTCAGCGCGTCGATCTGCGTCAGCGCACCGATCTGCGTCAGCCCTTCTCGCCGACGAGGCGCTGGGTGGTCTGCGCCCAGGCGTCGAGCAGACGGGCGGGGGCCCCGGAGTCGAGCACGGAGCGCGCCTCCTCGAAGGCCTCCCGCAAGCGATCCTCGAAGGGCGCGCCGTCGGCGGCACTCTCGGCTCCCGCGCCGATGCCGTCGTGCG
Source organism: Brachybacterium halotolerans (assembly GCF_016623465.1). Classification (GTDB taxonomy): domain Bacteria; phylum Actinomycetota; class Actinomycetes; order Actinomycetales; family Dermabacteraceae; genus Brachybacterium; species Brachybacterium halotolerans. The sequence goes on along the minus strand of NZ_JAEDAJ010000001.1, from coordinate 70,344 downwards.
CGAGCAGTCCGGCGGCGGCGTTGAGGAGCACCGCGTCCCGCACGGCCGTCGCCCCCTCTCCCGCGTAGAGATCACGAGCCACCTGCGCGTTCTCCTCGGCAGAGCCGCCGCGCAGGGCATCGGCCCCGTGACGGGGGATGCCGAGCAGCTCCTCCGGGTCCAGCACGTGCTCGTGCACCCTCCCGCCGCGCACCTCCCAGACGTCCGAGGGCGCGCCCACGGTGAGCTCGTCGAGTCCGTCCTGGCCGCGGAACACCAGCGCGCTCGTCCGCCGCCCGGCGAAGACGCCGGCCACGACCGGGGCCATCACCGAGCTCGCGACGCCCACCGCGCTCGCCAGGGGCCTGCCGGGGTTCGTGATCGGGCCGAGCACGTTGAAGACCGTCGGGATGCCGAGCCCCTTGCGGGCCTCCGCGCCGAACCGCATCGAGGGATGGAAGACCTGGGCGAAGAGGAACGCGATCCCGAGCTCGTCGAGCAGCTGCGCGGAGCGCTCGGCCGGCAGGTCGAGCCGCACCCCGAGGGCGTCGAGCACGTCGGCCGATCCCGATCGGGAGGTCGAGGCGCGGTTGCCGTGCTTGACCACGCGGCGTCCGCTCGCGGCGATGATCACGGAGGCCATCGTGGAGATGTTCACCGTGTGCGCGAGGTCCCCTCCGGTGCCGACGATGTCGACGGCCCGGCGGTCCACGTGGAGCTCCCGCGCATGCGCGACCATCGCGTCCGCCAGGGCCCCGAGCTCGACGCTCGTGACGCCCTTCGACTCGAGCGCGACCAGGAAGCCGGCGAGCTGGATCGCCGAGGCGTTGCCGGACATAACCTCGTCCATCGCCCAGGCCGCCTGCGCAGCGTCGAGATCCTCGTGGCGGACCAGTCGGGAGGTCAGCGACGGCCAGGTCGGGGAAGGCGCGGATGCGGTGGCGGACATGTGCCGATCATCCCATCCCGGGCGCCCTCGTGCGCGTGCGCCCGGATGTCAGGATCCCCAGCTGAGAGGCCCTCGCCACAGAGCGTGTCCAGGTTCGTGACAGCGTGTCGTGAGGGTTATGCTGGCGGGGTCCGTCAGGGCCTCGCGCCCCAGCGGTTCCCCAGGTCGGCCGTGTACCCGGGGCATCGAATCTGACGACACGGCATAATGGTGACGTGACTACTGCGACTCTGCCCCAGCGCACAGGCCCTGCCCCCGCAGTCGGCCGCCCGAACTCCACGCAGATCGGCACGCTCGTCTGGCTCTCCAGCGAGCTGATGTTCTTCGCCGGTCTCTTCGCGATGTACTTCACACTGCACGCGATGGTCCCCGAGACGTTCGTCGCGGGCGAGGAGCACTTCACCCACGACTTCGCGATCGCCAACACGATCATCCTGGTCCTGAGCTCCGTGACCTGCCAGATCGGCGTCATGGCCGCCGAGGGCGTGCTGCCCTGGGCCAAGGGCGAGTCCCGCAAGGGACGCACCGGCTCGATCTTCAACATCGCCGGGTGGGGCGTCATCGAGTGGTACACCCTGACCTTCCTCATGGGCGCGATCTTCGTGTCCGGGCAGGCCTTCGAGTACACCGAGCTGGCCGAGGCCGGCGTCTCCCTCAGCAGCTCGCCCTTCGGCTCGGTCTTCTACCTCGCCACCGGCTTCCACGGCCTCCACGTGATCGGCGGCCTCATCGCGTTCCTCTTCGTCCTCGCCCGGGCGTTCTCCGCGAACGAGTTCACCCAGCACGAGAAGATCAGCGCGATCTGCATCTCCTACTACTGGCACTTCGTGGACGTGGTCTGGATCGGACTGTTCTTCGTCGTGTACCTGATGGACCCGCTGCTCAACGGCACGGTCCCGTGGAACTTCGAGTTCTTCTCCTCCCTCTTCTGATCCTCCGGATCCCCCGGCCCCGGGGGTCCCTTCCCGCCCGCCCCGCACACCGAAACGAGGTCCTCATCGTGAAGGCACTCGCAGCGCGTCGACACCACCCTCTGGCGTTCGTCGCGATCCTGCTGCTCGCGCTCGTCGCGACCGGCGGCCTGTACGCCGCGTTCCAGCCGCGCAGCGCCCAGGCCGAGTCGTACTCCCAGGACGACGTCGACAAAGGCGAAGAGCTCTTCCTGGCCAACTGCGCGAGCTGCCACGGCACCAACGCGCAGGGCATGCAGGACGACTCGGGCAACACGCTCGGCCCGTCGCTGATCGGCGTCGGCGCGGCCGCCGTCGACTTCCAGGTCGGCACCGGCCGCATGCCGATGCAGAACTCCGGTGCGCAGGCGTGGCGCAAGCCCCCGCAGATGAACGACGAGCAGACCCGTCAGCTCGCGGCCTACGTCGCCTCCCTCGGCCCCGGCCCGTCGGTCCCCGACGAGGAGGCGCTCAGCTCGAAGGACGCCGACCTCGAGAACGGCGGCAACATCTTCCGCGTGAACTGCGCCATGTGCCACAACGCGGCCGGCGCCGGCGGTGCCCTGACCCGCGGCAAGTTCGCGCCGTCGCTCAGCGGCGTCGAGTCGAAGCACATCTACGAGGCCATGGAGACCGGCCCGCAGAACATGCCCGTCTTCAACGACGACAACATCTCCGCCTCCGACAAGCGCGATGTCGTCGCCTACCTCAAGGCGCTCGATGAGCAGGGCTCCCCCGGCGGCATCTCGCTGGGCTCCTTCGGTCCCGTGACCGAGGGCCTGTACGCCTGGACCATCGTGCTCTCCCTCCTCGTCGGCTGCGCCGTGTGGCTGGGGGCGAAGGCGAAGTGAGCGATCACGTGAACGAGAACCGCGAGTCGGAGGCCAGGTCCTCCTCGGTGAGCACGATCGCCCCCAAGGAGGGCGGCGGCTTCCCGAACCCGGGTCTGCCTCCCCACATCCACCGTCAGGCCGACGAGAACCCGCGCGCCGAGAAGCGCGCGGAGCGCATGGTCGCCGCGATGTTCGTGCTCTCCGTCCTGGGCACGGTCCTGTTCGTCGCCAGCTACTTCATCTTCACCCCGCTGGGCACGAACCTGCTGGGCACGCCGGGCACGCTGCACGCGGTGCACTGGTCCAACCTGTTCACCGGCATCGGCCTCGCCGTGGCCGTGTTCTTCATCGGCGCGGCCGCTGTGCACTGGGCCAAGACCCTCATGCCCGACGAGGAATGGGTCGAGGAGCGGCACCACATCGAGGGCTCCGACGAGACCCGCGAGGTCGCCGCGTCGATCATCACCGACGGCCTCGAGGAGTCCGGCGTCGGCCGTCGCCCCGTGATCGTGACCGCCATGGTCGCCGCGCTCACCGCCCTGCCGATCGCGGTGCTCGCGCCGCTGTCGACCTTCGGCCCGCTCCCGGGCAACAAGCTGCACCACACGTTCTGGAAGAAGGGTCTGCGGATCACCCGCGACACCGACGGGACCCCGGTGAAGGCCTCCGAGGTCGCCATGAACTCGATCTTCCACGTCATGCCCGAGGGCCTGACCGAGGACATGGAGGACTACCTCGAGCAGCGCGCGAAGGCCGCTGCGGTGCTCATCCGCATCGACCCGGCGCTGGGGCAGAACCAGGAGAGCCTGGACAACGGGTACCAGGGCATCCTCGCCTTCTCGAAGATCTGCACCCATGTGGGCTGCCCGGTCGCGCTGTACGAGCAGCAGACCCACCACATGCTGTGCCCGTGCCACCAGTCGACGTTCGACGTCACCGACGGCGCGAAGGTGATCTTCGGCCCCGCGCACCGCCCGCTCCCGCAGCTCCCGATCGAAGTCGACGCCGAGGGCTACCTCGTCGCCGGCGGCGACTTCCCCGAGCCCATCGGTCCCAGCTTCTGGAACCTGCACAAGGACAAGTGATCTGATGGCGACCACGACTCCCACCCGTCCTTCCACGGAGGCCCCTGAGGACTCCGGCTCCGAGGGCCGCATGCTCAAGCTCGGCGCCGTCGGCGGCGACTGGCTGGACCGCCGCGTCTCCGGCGCGGGCCTGGTCCGGTTCTTCGGGCGCAAGATCTTCCCGGACCACTGGTCCTTCATGTTCGGCGAGGTCGCGCTCTACAGCTTCGTGATCCTGCTGATCTCGGGCACCTACCTCACGATGTTCTTCGTCCCCTCGATGGACGAGGTCGTCTACGACGGCATCTACGCGCCCCTGCAGGGCGCCCACATGTCGAAGGCCTACGAGTCCACCCTGCACATCTCGTTCGAGGTCAAGGGCGGGCTGCTGTTCCGGCAGATGCACCACTGGTCCTGCCTGGTGTTCATGGTCGCGATCTTCGTGCACATGTTCCGCGTGTTCTTCACCGGTGCGTTCCGCAAGCCCCGCGAGCTCAACTGGCTCGTCGGCTTCGCCCTCATGGTCCTGGGCATGGTGGCCGGCTTCACCGGCTACTCCCTCCCGGACGACGTCCTCTCCGGCAACGGCCTGCGCGTGGTCGACGGCCTCATGAAGGGCATCCCGATCGTCGGCACCTACATCTCGATGCTGCTGTTCGGAGGGGAGTTCCCCGGGCACGACATCATCCCGAGGTTCTTCACGATCCACATCCTGCTGGTCCCCGCGGCCATCCTGGGTCTGATCGCGATCCACATGGTGATGCTCGTGCTGCACAAGCACACGCAGTACCCCGGCCCGGGCCGCACCGAGCGCAACGTCGTCGGCTTCCCGGTGTTCCCTGTGTACGCGGCGAAGGCCGGTGGCTTCTTCTTCCTGGTGTTCGGCATCATCACGCTGATCTCGGCGACCACCGCGATCAACTCGATCTGGGTCTACGGACCGTACGACCCCTCCCCCGTCTCGGCGGGCTCGCAGCCCGACTGGTACATGCTCTGGACCGACGGCGGCCTGCGCCTCATCCCGGGCTGGGAATTCACGATCTTCGGCTACACGGTATCCCTGAACATCCTGCTGCCGATGGTGGTCTACGGCGGCCTGCTGGCATTCCTCGCCCTCTACCCCTTCATCGAGTCGTGGGTGACGGGCGACGACCGCGAGCACCACCTCCTGGATCTGCCGTACAACGCCCCGGTCCGCACCGGCATCGGCGTCGCCTGGATCACCGAGTACCTGATCCTCGCGATGGCCGCCACGAACGACCTCATCGCGGTGAAGCTCCACCTCTCGATCAACGACCTCACGTGGACGTTCCGCATCGCGTTCTTCCTGGCACCGGTGATCGTCTTCTACATCACCAAGCGACTGTGCCTGGCGATGCAGCGCCAGAAGCGGGACCTCGCCCTGCACGGCGAGGAGACCTCCAAGGTGGTCCGCATGGAGAACGGCGAGATGATCGAGATCCACGAGCCGCTCAACGAGTTCGACCGCTGGGTCCTGGTCCAGCACGACGACTACCGTCCGCTCAAGGCGGGCAAGGGCGTCTCGGCCCTGCGCGCCGCGGCCACCTCGTTCTTCTTCAAGGACCAGCTCGCCCCGGTCACCCCGACCGAGCTCCGGGAGGCCCTCGAGCACGCGGGCCACGAGCGCCACAAGATCGACGAGCTCACCGGCGGCGACTACCGCACTCCGGACGTGCGTTCGCACTGACGCACGAGCTCCCCGACGTGAGAGGGCCCGGACGGCATTGCCGTCCGGGCCCCCACACGTCCCCGCCGGGCCCCCCCGCCCCCCCCCGGGGGGGGGGGGGGGGCGCGCCCCGCCCCCCCCCCCCCCCCCCCCCCCCCCCCGGCCGTGCTCCCCTGGGCCCCTCGCGCCGCGGCGCGATCGGCTGCCGTCGAGCGCTCCGCGCGCGGCGCCTCGCTCCGGGGGACCACACGGGTCATCACCAGGCCGCGTATGCCGTGATCAGCTCTCCCAGGACGAGCTCGGGTCGCGTCCCATGCGATCTCGTCCGAGAGGCGTGCTGCAGCCGGACCGACGACGTGCGCCGGTGACCGGGCGGCGTCGCGACGAGCGGTCCTCCCGCGGGGCCGCACTGCTTCCCGTGCTCGCCCGCCCTGAGAGCGCGTCTCCGCGTCCCCCGCGTCTCCGCGTCCCCGTGGCTCCGGGACTCCGTGGCTCCGCGTCTCCGCGCGTCCGCCCCGCCGCGACTCTCCCTGCGCCAGAACGACGAGAGCCCCGTCCGTCTGCCTGCCGGAGCAGGGAGACGGACGGGGCCCTCCAGTGCGGATCCCCGGTCTCGGGGGGGGGCGTCGCACGGCACGGGGACGCGCGACGACGGCACTCAGCGAGCGGGGACGGGTGCGCCCTCCCTCACCGTGCCGGGGCCGCCCGAGGCGGTCGCCGGGCTCTCGTCGATCCGCGTCCTCGAGGACGAGGCCGCCGAGCGCAGGCTCAGGAGCAGGTCCACGTGACGGGGCGCCGCGCCGAGCACGGTGAAGACGTCGTCGGCGAGCAGCTGACGCGCGCCGGCGACGACCCACGCCGTCTCGGCGTCCTGGCTCGTGCTCACCGACGCCTGCACCCACGGCGAGGACGTTGCGCCGCTCACCTGGACGGAGGCGTCGAGGACGCCGGGGATGCCCTCGATGTGCTCCGCGAGCGCACGCTCGAGCACGGACGGTGCGAGGGTGCCCAAGGGCCTGCTGCCCTCCGCGGTGATCCTCAGGGGCACGCTGGGAGTCCGCCGAGGCACCTGGAGCACGAGCAGCCAGATCCCGACGATCACGGCGAGCACCGCGACGACGCAGGCGACCGGAAGGATCCACGTGTGGTGGGCATCCGCGAGCGCGGCCGGTGTGGAGTCCCCGTGCGGGAGCACGGCGTCGGCCCCCGGCCAGCGCCCGGCCAGATCCAGACGGCCGGCGGCGAGCCAGAGGCCCACCAGCAGGGCGATGATGCCCGCAAGGACGAGCAGGAGCCTGTTGCGGGCTCCGGAGACGGAACGCATACGCCCTCCTCCTCTCAGTCGATCCGACGCATCCGCACGCGGATGCTCGGCATGGTGTCGGGACGGAGCTCGGCGACGGCGGCCTCCGCGGCCTCGCGCACGCCGGACTCCACGGGTCCGACCTCGTCGACGACCGTGCGGGCGTGGACGCTGACCGTGCGCCGACCGACGTCGACCTGGGTGCTCTGCACGCCGTCGACCTCCTCGGTGCGCGCATGCACCCGTCCCGCCAGGTCACGGCGCGAGATCACGGTGCTGCCGGGGACATCGTCCTCGAGCAGCCGCATGCGCGAGCGCCCGCCGGGCAGGATCGCGGCGAGGACCATGAGCAGGCCCAGGACCGCGAGCACGCAGCCGGTGACGAGCACGGGGGTCGAGTCCAGCCGCAGGGCGCCGAGGTCGGCGATCGCGGCGGACGCCGAGGCGGGCCATGAACCGTCGATGACGAGGCTGCCGAGCGTCCAGACGCCGAGTCCGCCGAGGACGAGCAGGACGAGTGCGAGGAGCACGACGGGCGCCGTGCGGGCGGGCCGACGGTCGAGGCGGCGGGGTGTCGTCATCATCGCAGGGCCCTCCTCGTGGTCTCGGGGTTCAGCCAGGAGATCTCGACGTCCATGCGTCCGACCTCGAGGCCCGTCAGGGTGCTCACCGTGCGCTCTACATGGGAGCGCAGCTGCGCGAGCACGTCGTGCAGCGGTGCGGGGAAGGCGACGCCGACGTCGAGACGCAGCACGGCCGTGCGGCCGTACAGGTCGCAGTCGACGGAGGGCCTGGTGTCGAAGTCACGGCGTGCCCCCACGCCCAGCACTCCCCCGGCCGACGATCCGATGTGCGGGACCTCGCTCGCGGCCTGCTCCGCGATCCGCGCGACGACGCGTGCGGGCACCGTCGTGGTGCCGCGCGACTCCACGGAGCTCCCCATGGTGCCGGACGCCGCCCCGGTTGCGGAGGACGGATCGGTCTGCTCGTCCTGCGACCAGAGGTCGGTCCCCGATGTGGTCGCCTCCTGCAGGGACGTCACGGTCACCGCCTCCAGCGGTCGGTGAGCCCGCGGATCTCGATCCGTCCGTCGATGACCATACCGACGGCGAGGCCGATGGCACCGAACACGAGGACGAGGAAGAACTGGCCGAACGATCCGAAGGCGAGTGCGGCGCCGAGCAGGAGCCCGACGAGCACGGCGAATTGTGATGTCTTCATGTGTGCTCCTCGATCAGGGGCGGGCCGGGCGTCCTGCCCGGCCCGCCGAGGGTCTGCGCCCGACGCAGGTCAGCGTCCGGCGCGCAGGTGCGCTCAGCGCAGGTCGCTGCTGCGCTTCTCGCCGCCGGACTGCTCGTCGTCCTCGTCCGGGAGGTGGACGTCGACGACGTTGACGTTGACCTCGATGACCTCGAGGCCCGTCGCCTTCTCGACCTGCTCGATGACGTTGCGACGGATCGCGTTGCCGACCTCGACCACGGAGGCGCCGTACTCCACGACGACGGTGACGTCGATCGCGGCCTGGGTCTCGCCCTTCTCGACACCGATGCCGCCGGTGACGTTGGTCTGCGAGTTCGGGATGCGGTCGGTGACGGCCGAGAAGGCCCGACGCATGGCATTGCCCATGTCGTAGACGCCGGGGACCTCGCGGGCGGCCATGCCGGCGATCTTCGCGACGACCGTCTCCTCGACGGTGGTCACACCGCGGTCCGTCTGCAGGGGCCCGCGGGGAGCGGCGGTCTGCGCCTGGTCCTGCTGCTTCTCCTCGGCCTCCTGGGCGCGTGCGGCGGAGCGCTCGCGCTGCTGGCCGGTCTGAGGGATGGATGCGTTGCTCTCCATGAGTTCTCCTCGGTTCGGGCCCGGATCCTCCGGGCCGTTCTCAGTGGACACCAGGAGGACGTCACCGCCCGCCGGTCCCTCACGACGAAGCCTATGTGACGCCGCTCACCCGTGGGGCGCTCCCGCTCAGCGCAGCCGCCTCGATCGAGGCGATCGGCCCGCGGCGTCGCCGGGGTCCTTCTCGAGGTGGGCGACCAGCCAGCGCGCGGCAGCGGGCGTGAGGCGCGGATCCTCCGCTCGCAGCGCCCGGCTCGCGCGCAGCGGTGACCCCTCGGGGTCGAGACCTCGTCGCACGAGGACGCCCCGCGCCCATGCGCGCGCACGCTCGAGCGCTCCGTCGTCCGCGAAGATGCCCCGCACCACGAGTCCAGCGTCCTGGACCTCCCGCGGCAGGCCGCCGATCATGCGTCTGCGCAGCGCCATCTCGTGCCCCCGTTCCCCGAGCTCGTCGCATCGGCCTTCCATGCGCCCGGATCGTGCGGCCATGATCGCACGCACGCAGCACGACGGCCCGCCCACCATGCGGTGGACGGGCCGTCGAGGGGTGCGCGCCTCCCGGACCCTCAAGGGGCGGGGCGCCTGGTGATCAGTGGGCGTGCTGGCCGCGGGAGAACTCCATGACCCAGCCGACGACGCCGACGATCACGAAGACCGAGCCGATCGCAAGGATCCACCAGCCGGCCGCGACGCCCAGGAACGCGAGGCCGCAGCCGATCCCGGCCCAGAGCGGCCACCAGCTGTACGGGGCGAAGCTGCCCTGCACGCCGGCCTCGTCGGAGACCTCTGCCTCGAGGTTCTCCTCGGCGCGGTCCGGGAACCGCTTGGAGGCCCAGGTGAGGGTCGTGGCGATCATCGCCGCGAGCAGGGTCGCCATGAGCAGCGCGGGGAAGCCTGCGGTCTCGATGCCCAGCGGGGCGTACCCGCCGGTCCAGACGCCGTAGACCACACCGACGATGAGGAAGAACGCGGCGAGGATCCAGAAGATCAATGCAGTGGTGCGCATGTGTCAGTTGCTCCTCGGGTTCTTGATCGGCTCCTCCGCCAGCAGATGCGACTGGGCGCCGACCTCCGGGTGGTGCAGGTCGAAGGCGGGTCGCTCCGAGCGCACGCGGGGCAGCGAGTGGAAGTTGTGGCGCGGCGGCGGGCACGAGGTCGCCCACTCGAGCGAGGCGCCGTAGCCCCAGGGGTCGTCCACCTCGATCTTCTTCTTCTGGACGTGCGTGATGACGACGTTCAGGAGGAAGGGCAGCGTCGAGGCGCCGAGGATGAAGGCGCCCACGGTGGAGAGCTTGTTCATCCAGTCGAACTGGTCCTCGGCGAGGTAGTTCACGTAGCGGCGGGGAGCCCCTTCCACGCCCAGCCAGTGCTGGATGAGGAAGGTCATGTGGAAGCCGATCATGAACATCCAGAAGTGGAACTTGCCGAGCTTCTCGTTCAGCTTGTACCCGAACATCTTGGGCCACCAGAAGTAGAAGCCCGCGAACATCTCGAAGGCGACCGTCCCGAACACCACGTAGTGGAAGTGGGCGACCACGAAGTAGGTGTCGGAGAGGTGGAAGTCCAGCGCCGGGCTGGAGAGGATCACGCCGGTCAGTCCACCGAAGAGGAAGGTCGTGAGGAAGCCGAGCGAGAAGAGCATCGGTGTCTCGAAGGTCAACGACCCTCGGAACATCGTGCCCACCCAGTTGAAGAACTTCACGCCCGTCGGCACCGCGATCAGCATGGTCATGAAACTGAAGAAGTTCAGCATCACGGCGCCGGTCGTGTACATGTGGTGCGCCCACACCGTGACCGAGAGGGCCGCGATGGAGATCGTCGCGTAGACGAGGGTCTTGTAGCCGAAGACGGGCTTGCGGCTGAAGACGGGGAAGATCTCGGTCGCGATGCCGAAGAACGGCAGGGCGATGATGTAGACCTCGGGGTGCCCGAAGAACCAGAACAGGTGCTGCCAGAGCACCGCTCCGCCGTTCTCCGGGTCGAAGATGTGCGCTCCGAACTTCCTGTCGGCGCCGAGGGCGAACAGCGCGGAGGCCAGGGGCGGGAAGGCCATGAGCACCAGGAGCGCTGTGATCAGCACGTTCCAGGTGAAGATCGGCATGCGGAACATGGTCATGCCGGGCATGCGCATGCAGATGACCGTGGTGATGAAGTTGACCGAGCCCAGGATGGTGCCGAAGCCCTGGAGTCCCAGGCCGAAGACCCACAGGTCACCGCCGAGGCCCGGTGTGAACGTCGTGTCCGACAGCGGGGCGTAGGCGAACCAGCCGAAGGAGGCGGCGCCCTGAGGGGTGAGGAAGCCTGCGAGCACGATGAGCGAGCCGAACAGGGTGATCCAGAAGGCGAACATGTTCAGGCGCGGGAACGCCATGTCGACGGCGCCGATCTGGAGCGGCATGAAGTAGTTCGCGAAGCCGTTGAACAGCGGGGTCGCGAACATCAGCAGCATGATCGTGCCGTGCATCGTGAACAGCTGGTTGTACTGGTCCTTGGAGACGACCACCTGCAGACCGGGCTCCCAGAGCTCGGCGCGGATCATCAGGGCCAGCACGCCGCCGATGCAGAAGAAGCTGAACGCCATGGCCAGGTACATCAGGCCGATCACCTTGTGATCGGTCGAGGTGATGATCCGGACGAAGTTCTTGCCCAGCGACGTCTCACGGGTGGGCTGGTGAACGGCCGTCGCGCGCGCCGGCGCGGCGGGGACCTGGGTGCTCATTTCTGGACCTCATCTCCCGTGCGGCCGTTGGCCGCGTCGTCCTTCTCGCGCATGTTCCAGTCCTCGAGGTTCCTCGAGAGGTCCACGGAGAGCTGACCGGTGTTGCCCTCGTCGCGCAGATCCTTCATGTGCTGGTCGTACTCCTCCTGCGAGACGACCTTCACGTTGAAGAGCATGTCCGAGTGGTACTCGCCGCAGAGCTCTGCGCACTTGCCGGCGTAGGTGCCCTCACGGGTGGGGGTCACCTGGAAGGTGTTGGTGTGCCCCGGGAACATGTCCTTCTTGTAGAGGAAGTCCGGGATCCAGAACGAGTGCACGACGTCACGCGAGTCCAGGTTGAAGCGCACCGTCTGATCGACCGGCAGGTACAGCACGGGCAGCGACTCCGCGGCCCCCGGGGTGCCGGTCTCGAAGGACTGCACTCCCGCGTCCTCGTGGACGTCGGCATCCACGTAGTTGAAGTCCCAGCTCCACTGCTTGGCGACCACGTTCACCGTGACGTCGGGCTTCGCCGAGGTGTCCTCGATCTCGCCCACGTCGCGCTGGGTGAAGTAGAACAGCGTCATGATCATGACGACCGGCACGAGCGTGAAGATCATCTCGATCGGCATGTGGTAGCGCAGCTGCACGGGGTAGCCCGTGTCGTCCTTCCGACGCCGGTACGCGATCGCGCACCAGATCGCCAGGCCCCACACGACCAGACCGACGAGCACGAGAGCGGCCCAGGAACCGGTCCACAGCTGCGTGATGCGCTCGGTCTTGTCGGTGATCTGGACACCGTCGTCGGCACCGGGGAGGAAGCCGCGCTTCTGCTCCGCGGTGCAGCCGGACAGCGCGAGCATCGCCGGCGCGAGTACGGCCGCCACGCGGCGCAGGCGCCGGCGGCGTTGTGTGGCCTGGGGGATCACAGGATGACCTTCCACTCGTCGGCCCTCCGGGAGGAGGCGCGGCGTGCTGCCTGCTGGGGGCAGCGCGTCGCACGCGCGGGGAGGGCGGGTGCTTCGCGGGTCGGGGCAGACCCGGGGACGTGCGTCGTGAGCGGCCCGGACGCGGCGGCGTCGAGCAGGCCGGTGGGGGCGGGACCCTCACCGTCGGCGACAGCTGATCGCATCACGCGGGACGAACATGACGGCACAGCGTCATCATACGTGTTTCCCGGACTCGGTTCAGCATTCAGGTTTCGGTGTCGTCGGGGGTGACGACGTGCACAGACGCCGACGGGCCCGCCCTCGCTCACATGCGGAGCGGGGGCGGGCCCGTCGTGCTCCCGCGCGATCGCGCGGGACGCCGACGCGGACGTCAGCTGAAGGAATCCCCGCAGGCGCACGAGCTGCCCGCGTTGGGGTTGTCGATCGTGAAGCCCTGCTTCTCGATCGTGTCGGCGAAGTCGATCGTCGCTCCCGCGAGGTACGGGGAGCTCATGCGGTCGACGACGACCTCGACGCCGTCGAAGCCGACGGTCGCGTCGCCGTCCATCAGCCGCTCGTCGAAGTAGAGCTGGTAGATCAGGCCGGAGCATCCGCCCGGCTGCACCGCGATGCGCAGTCGCAGGTCGTCGCGCCCCTCCTGCTCGAGCAGGGACGTGACCTTCGCCGCGGCCTCGCCGGTGAGCGTCACGCCGTGCGCGGGGGCCTCGGTGTCGATGGTGGTGGTCATCTGGGTTCCTCCTCACTGCAGGTGACCCCAGGCTACGCCTCGCCGGGCGCGACCGGGGACAGCGTCCGTCACGTCACATGGCGCGGCGCGTCAGCCGCGCCGCCTCTCGAGCCCCGCCGCGCCGCGCAGCAGCAGCGCCTCGGCGAGGCACACCTTGGCGAACTCGCCCAGGTGCAGGGACTCGTCGACGCCGTGGGCGCGGGAATCGGGGTCCTCGACGCCGGTGACCAGCACCTCCGCCCCGGGGAACACCTCGAGGAGATCGGCGATGAACGGGATCGACCCGCCGAGGCCCGTGTCCACGGGATCCGTGCCCCAGGCGTCGCGGAACGCGGAGCGCGCGAGCCGCATGGCCGGGGTGTCCGTGGGCGCGAGGAAGGGGCGGCCCTGCTCGCCCCGGGCAATCTCGACGACGGCCCCGCGCGGGGCATGGGACTCGAGATGCGCGACGAGCGCGTCCATGGCGGCCTGCGGATCCTGGCCCGGCGGGATGCGCAGCGAGATCTTCGCACGGGCCGCGGGCACGAGGGTGTTGGAGGCGTCGCGCACCGACGGGGCGTCGATGCCGATCACCGACAGCGCGGGTGCGGACCACAGGCGCGACGTGATCGATCCGGTGCCCGCGAGGTCCTGCCCCTCGAGGATCCCGGCGTCGCGCCGGTAGTCCGCCTCGGGCATCTCGACCGCGGGAGCCTCCGCGCGCACGAGCCCCTCGACGGCGACGTCGCCGTTCTCGTCGTGCAGTGTGGCCACCAGACGTCCCATCTGGGTGAGCGCGTCCAGGACGGGCCCTCCGAACATGCCCGAGTGGACGGCGCGCTCGAGCACGCGGACCGTCACGGTGAGGTCGACCACGCCGCGCAGGCTCGTGGTGAGCGCGGGCGTGCCGACGGCCCAGTTCGCGGAGTCGGCGACGACGATCGCGTCGGCCTCGAGCTGGTCGCGGTGGGCCTCGATGAAGCGCCGGAAGGTCGGGGATCCGGCCTCCTCCTCGCCCTCGACGAAGACGGTCACGCCGACGCCGAGCTCGGAGAGCTCCTCCCCCACCAGGCGCAGCGCGGTGACGTGGGCCATCACGCCGGCCTTGTCGTCGGCCGCGCCGCGGCCGAACAGCCGGTCGCCCTCGCGCGCGGGCGTGAAGGGATCGGTGGTCCATGCCTGGGGGTCGCCCGTCGGCTGGACGTCGTGGTGGGCGTAGAGCAGCACGGTGGGCAGGCCCTCGCGGGCCGGACGGCGGGCGATGACGGCGGGGGCGCCCTCGTCGACGTGGGTGATGGTCACCTCGGGCATGCCGGCGTCGCGCAGCAGCGCCGCGACGGCCTCGGCGCTCTCGTGCACCGGGGTGCGGTCGTACCCGGGGAACGCGATCGACGGGATCCTCACCAGGGCGGAGAGATCCTCGATCGAGCGCGGCAGGATCTCCTCGAGGCGCGCACGCAGTCCCTCGACCTGCTCCTGCGTCGCGACGGGTCCGCCTGCGGCGTCGGCGCCGTGGGCGAAGTCGGCGCCGGCTGCGGGCTCAGGGGCCGCGGAGGGATCGGACGGACGGGCGGTGTCGCCTTCGAGGGCGGGTTCATGGGACATGGCTCCCACGGTATCTCCGCGCGCGGCGACCACGGGTACCCGGCCGTGCGTCGCTCCGCCGGGCCGCGCCCGTCGTCGCGGATGGTCGGGGCCGGGCCGCGCTCCGCCTAGACTGGAGGGGTGAGTCCCCGCAACACGTCCGATGCCGACACGTCCCCCTCGCCGCGCCGCCGCGGCCGCAGCCGCGGGGAGGTGCCAGGCGTGACCTCATCCCCCAAGGGCGACCCCAGCGGATCCACCGGGAAGGGCCGTCCCACTCGCACGCGGAAGGAGGCCGAGGCCGCCCGTCGGCGTCCCATCGTGGAGACCGACCGCAAGGAGGCCCGGCGCCGGGACCGCCAGGCGGCCGCGCAGGAGCGCCAGCGCTCCCAGCAGGCCCTGATGTCGGGCGACGAGGCCAACATGCCCGCCCAGCACCGCGGGCGGGACCGCAGCTTCGTGCGCGACCTGGTCGACGCGCGGCGCAACATCGCGGAGTTCTTCTTCCCGGTCGCCCTGATCCTGATGATCGTGGCGCTCGTTCTCCCGCTGGTCATGCCCGGCCTCTACACGTCCATGAGCGTGATCATGCTCGTCGTGCTGTGGGGCGGGATCCTGCTGTGCGTGGTCGACTCGCTCATCCTGCGCCGCAGGATCCGCGCGCGCCTGACCGAGCGCTTCGGCGAGGTCCGCCGGGGGCTCGTGGGGTACGGCATCATGCGTTCGCTGCAGATCCGCCGCTGGCGTCTGCCGCGCGCGCAGGTGCGCCACGGCGAGGATCCGCGCTGATCATTCCCCCTCCCCCGCCCTCGGCGGGCGGATGACCAGGCCGATCACGCACAGGGCGCCGGCCCCCCCCGGGGGGGCGGCGCCCCGTGCGGGGCGCGGGGCGCGCGGGCCGGCCCCGCG
>NZ_JAEDAJ010000001.1:0-54886 GCF_016623465.1 Brachybacterium halotolerans | reverse complement strand
GGGGCGCGGGCAGCCCCCCCCCCCCCCCCCCCCGGGGGGGGGGGGCCCCCCCCCCCCCCCCCCCCCCGGGCCCCCCCCCCCCGGGGGGGCCCCCCCGCCCTGTGCGTTCCGCGGGCCGAGCGGACCGGCCCGGAGTCAGGCCCGCCCGGAGGGAGCGGCCCCGTCGGCGCCGCTCTCCGCCTCGGCGTCGTTCTTCGCCTCGGCGTCGCTCTTCGCGTCAGCACCGTCCTTCGCCTCGGCGCTGCGGGGCTTCGCGTCGACCCCCGCCTCCTTGCGCTGCTGGGCGGTGATCGGAGCGGGCGCCTGGGTCAGCGGGTCGAAGCCGCCGCCGGACTTCGGGAAGGCGATGACGTCGCGGATCGAGTCGGTGCCGGCGAGCAGCGCCGCGATGCGGTCCCAGCCGAACGCGATGCCGCCGTGGGGCGGGGCCCCGAAGGCGAAGGCGTCCAGCAGGAAGCCGAACTTCTCGCGCGCCTGCTCCTCGTCGATCCCCATCACGCGGAAGACGCGCTCCTGCACGTCCTGCTGGTGGATGCGGATGGAGCCGCCGCCGATCTCGTTGCCGTTGCAGACGATGTCGTAGGCGTAGGCCAGCGCGCTGCCCGGATCCGTGTCGAAGGTGTCCATGAACTCGGGCTTGGGCGAGGTGAACGCGTGGTGCACGGCGGTCCAGGCGCCCGACCCGACCGCGACGTCGCCCGCGGCGACCGCCTCGCTCGCGGGCTCGAACATCGGCGCGTCCACGACCCACACGAAGGCGAAGGCGTCGTGGTCGATGAGGCCCAGGCGCTCGGCGATCTCGTTGCGCGCGGCGCCCAGCAGGGCGCGCGAGGACTTCGGCTCGCCGGCTGCGAAGAACACGCAGTCGCCCGGCTGCGCACCGACCTGCTTCGCGAGGCCCTCCTTCTCCTGGTCCGAGATGTTCTTGGACACGGGGCCGGTCAGCGTGCCGTCCTCCTGGACGAGCACGTAGGCCAGGCCCTTGGCGCCGCGCTGCTTGGCCCACTCCTGCCAGGCGTCGAGCTGGCGGCGGGGCTGGGAGGCGCCGCCGGCCATGACGACCGCGCCGACGTACGGCGACTGGAACACGCGGAAGGGAGTGTCCGAGAAGTACTCGGTCATCTCCGTGATCTCGAGGTCGAAGCGCAGGTCGGGCTTGTCCGACCCGTAGCGCCGCATCGACTCCTCGTAGGTGATCCGCGGGACCGGGGTGGTGATGTCGTGCCCGGCGACCTTCCAGACGTTTCTGAGCAGCTCCTCGGCGAGGGCGATCACGTCCTCCTGCTCCGCGAAGCTCAGCTCGACGTCGAGCTGGGTGAACTCCGGCTGGCGGTCGGCGCGGAAGTCCTCGTCCCGGTAGCAGCGGGCGATCTGGAAGTACTTCTCCATCCCGGACACCATGAGCAGCTGCTTGAACAGCTGCGGCGACTGCGGCAGCGCGTACCAGGAGCCGGGGGCGAGCCTCGCCGGCACCAGGAAGTCCCGGGCTCCCTCGGGGGTCGAGCGCGTGAGCGTGGGCGTCTCGATCTCGACGAAGCCGTCGTCCAGGAGGGTCTCGCGGGCCGCGCGGTTGATGTCAGAGCGCAGGCGCAGAGCGCGCGCCGGACCGGAGCGGCGCAGGTCGAGGTAGCGGTAGCGCAGACGCGCCTCCTCCCCCACCTCGGCGTGGTCGTCGAGCTGGAACGGGAGGGGCGCCGAGGGGTTCAGCACCTCGACGTCGCTCGCGGTGACCTCGATCTCGCCGGTCGGCAGGGCGGGGTTCTCGTTGCCCTCGGGACGACGGTCCACGGTGCCGGTGACCTTCAGCACGTACTCGTTGCGCAGGTGCATGGCCTCGTCCTCGCGGACGACGACCTGGGCGACGCCGCTGGCGTCGCGGAGATCCAGGAACGTCACGCCTCCATGGTCGCGGCGGCGGGCGATCCAGCCGGTGAGGGTGACGGTCTGGCCGATGTGCTCGCTTCGGAGCTCACCGGCATGATGGGTGCGCAGCACGGAAGAAGTCCTTCGTCTCAGGGATGCGGTCGCCCCGATGCTATCGCGGGGTGAGCGATCTCGCCCCCTGCGCCCCTGTGCCCGGGCATGCCCGCTCCGTATCCTGGATATCTGTCCCGACCTGCACCGCTGGCGGGTCCACCCCGCCCCGCAGTCGAAGGACACCATGAACGAAGCACGCCCCTCCGCCGCAGATCCCACACCCGAGGCCCCCGCGTCCGACGAGCCGAACGGCCCGGCCGCGGACTCCGCGACCGAGGCACCCTCGGCCCCTGAGGCCCCCGCCACCCCCGGGGCCCCCGCGGAGCCGACCTTCGCCGACCTCGACCTGCCGCGCGTGCTGCAGGGCGCCGTGGACCGGCTCGGCTTCACGACCCCCTCCCCCATCCAGAGCGAGGCCATCCCGCAGCTGCTGGCCGGGCGCGACGTCATCGGCGTGGCCCAGACCGGCACCGGCAAGACGGCGGCCTTCGGCCTGCCGATGCTCACCGCGGTCGACCCCTCGGAGCGCGCGGCCCAGGCGCTCGTCCTCGCCCCCACCCGCGAGCTCGCCATGCAGGTCGCCGAGGCGATCAGCACCTTCGCCCAGGACGTCGACGGCCTCTCCGTGACCTCCGTCTACGGCGGCTCGCCCTATGGCCCCCAGGAGCGCGCGCTCTCCCGCGGCACCCAGGTCGTCGTGGGCACCCCGGGACGCGTCATCGACCATCTCAAGCGCGGCAACCTGCACCTGGAGACCCTCAGGTACCTGGTGCTCGACGAGGCCGACGAGATGCTGCGCATGGGCTTCGCTGAGGACGTCGACGAGATCCTCTCCCACGCCCCGCAGTCCAAGCAGGTCGCGCTCTTCTCCGCGACCATGCCGCCCGCGATCCAGCGGGTCGCCGAGGAGCACATGAGCGACCCGGTGCGGGTCTCCGTGTCGCGCCAGGCGAGCACCACGACCAACGTCTCCCAGCGCTACGCGGTCGTGCCCTTCCGTCACAAGACCGGCGCGCTCGCCCGCGTGCTCGCGACCTCCGACGCCGAGGCGGCGATCGTCTTCGTGCGCACCCGCTCGGCGGCCGAGGAGGTCGGCACCGCGCTCGTCGCCCGCGGCGTCGTCGCCGCGACCATCAGCGGCGACGTGCCGCAGAAGGAGCGCGAGAAGATCGTCGAGCGCCTGCGCGAGGGCTCGCTGCAGGTCCTCGTCGCGACCGACGTCGCCGCCCGCGGCCTCGACGTCGACAAGATCGGCCTGGTCGTGAACTTCGACGTCCCCGGCGAGCCCGAGGCCTACGTCCACCGCATCGGCCGCACCGGCCGCGCGGGACGCACCGGCGAGGCGCTCACCTTCGTCGCCCCGCACGAGCGCCGCAAGCTGCGCGCGATCGAGAAGACCACGCGCCAGACCCTGCAGGAGATCTCGATCCCCTCCCCGCGGGACGTCTCCGCCCACCGCACCGAGAAGCTGCTGGCCTCCGTGCCCGAGCGCGCCGAGCGCGGTCGGCTCGATCTCTACCTCGAGAAGGTCGACGCGTTCCTCGCGAGCAGCGGCATGGAGCCGCGGATGCTCGCCGCGGTGCTCGCCGCGACGGCCGTCGGCGACGACGGCCCCGGGGCCGAGGTCGAGGGCGACGAGGAGTTCACCGGCGCCCACCTCAAGGGCTCCGACCGGGATCGCGAGTCCGACGGCAAGGGCCGTCCCGCCCCCGGCCAGCCCGAGAAGGGCTTCACGAGCTACCGCGTCTCCGTGGGCCACTCGCACGGGGCGAAGCCCGCGGCGATCGTCGGCGCGATCACGGGCGAGGGCGGCCTGAACGGGAAGTCGATCGGCAAGATCGACATCTTCGGCTCGTTCTCCCTGGTCCAGATCCGCGGCTCCCTCAAGGACGACCAGATCGACCGCATCGGCCACGCGAAGATCGCCGGGCGCACCCTGCGCATCAGCGAGGACCGCGGCCCGCGCGCGGGCGGCCGTCGCGAGCACGGGTCGCGTCGACCCGACTCCCGCGAGGGCGGGCGCCACGAGGGCGGTCGGCGCTTCGGCGGACCCCGCCGTGAGGGCGGCCCGCGGCGCGATTCCGGACGCGCGCACGGCGGCCGCTGAGCGCGCAGCGCCGCGCGTGCGCCGGCCCCGCGGACGCGGCGCGCCCCGGAACGGACGGAGAACGGCCCCGCACCCGATGGGTGCGGGGCCGTTCCGCGTCGTGGGACCGTCGGCAGACTGCCGGCAGGAGGGTCAGGACTGCTGGGCCTGCGCCTCGGCGTAGGCCTTGCGGACCTCGTCCATGTCCAGGCCCTGGACCTGGGAGATGAGGTCCTCGAGCGCCGCCTGCGGGAGGGCGCCGGCCTGCTGGAAGACGGGCACGCCGTCGCGGTAGGCGACGAGGGTCGGGATCGAGGTCACGCCGTAGCGCATGGCCAGCTCCTGCTGGTCCTCGGTGTCGAGCTTCGCGAAGGTGACATCGCCGTGGTCCTCCGAGGACTGCTCGAAGATCGGCGCGAAGCGCTGGCAGGGGACGCACCATCCTGCCCAGAAGTCGATGAGGACGACGCCGTCCTTGACGGTCTCGTCGTGGTTCTCGGACGTCAGCGTGACTGTAGCCATGCCCCCCACAACGCCCCGGGCCGTTCGCACATTCCCGTGCGAACGGCCGGTGACGCATGTCTCCCGGCGCCGGGGCGTCCGGCGGTGCGGTGCGCGGGTCTCAGCCCTCGCCGCCGGAGCCCGCGAGGACCTGCACGTGCAGATCCTCGCGGGGGGGCTGCCAGGAATCGGCGCAGGCCTCGACCTGCTCGCCCGAGCGGATGTCGCGCACCGCGTCCCCCTCGTCCTCGTGAGGGAACCAGACGAAGGGGATGCCGCGGCGGTCGGCATGCCGGATCTGCTTGCCGAGCTTGGCCGAGGTCGGCGAGACCTCCGTGGGGATGCCCCGGGAGCGCAGGTCGCGGGCGACGGCCTCGCTGCGCCGCCGGGTCTCCTCGCTCTCCACGACGACCAGCACGCACGTGGGCACCGCGCGGCTGGGCCGCGCGAGGTCGGCCG
Organism: Brachybacterium halotolerans; assembly: GCF_016623465.1. Taxonomy (GTDB): domain Bacteria; phylum Actinomycetota; class Actinomycetes; order Actinomycetales; family Dermabacteraceae; genus Brachybacterium; species Brachybacterium halotolerans. The sequence goes on along the minus strand of NZ_JAEDAJ010000001.1, from coordinate 49,863 downwards.
AGAGCATCCGCGAGACCAGGCGGGAGAGCCCGATCGACAGGCCCACACCCGGGTAGGTGTGGCGGTTGTCCGCGGCGAGACGGTCGTAGCGCCCTCCGGAGCAGATCGAGCCCAGCGACTCGCTGCCCTCGAGGAAGGTCTCGAAGACGCCCGCCGTGTAGTAGTCGAGCCCGCGGGCGATGGAGAGGTCGGCCATCATCACTCCGGGCACGGCCGCCTCGACCTGCTCGAGGACGGCGGCGAGCTCGGCGATGCCCTCCTCGAGCAGCTCGCCCTCGCCGCCGAGATCGCGGACCTGCTGGGCGAAGGAGTCGTCGCGGGTGCGGATCGAGGCGAAGGCCAGGCAGGTTCGCGCCTGCTCCTCGCTCGCGCCGGCCTCCTCGACGAGGAGGCGCGCTGTGGCCTCCTCCCCGATCTTCGGGAGCTTGTCGATGGTGCGCAGCACGCCCTCGAAGTCCTCGAGGCCGATCGAGCGGAAGAAGCCCTCGGAGAGCTTCCGGTTGTTCGCTCGGATCGTGAAGGCGGGCAGCGGGAGGCGCGAGAGGATCTCCGCCATCACCACGGCGACCTCGGCCTCCTGGTGGGAGGGCAGGGTGTCCTGGCCGATGATGTCGAGGTCCGCCTGGTAGAACTCGCGGTAGCGGCCCTCCTGGGGCCGCTCGCCGCGCCAGACCTTCTGGATCTGGAAGCGGCGGAACGGGAACGCGAGCTTCCCGGCGTTCTCGAGCACGTAGCGCGCGAGCGGCACGGTGAGATCGAAGTGCAGGCCGAGCTGACGATCGGGATCGGCCTCGGACCCGTCGTCCTCCTCCGCGTGCAGGCGACGCAGGACGTAGACCTCCTTGTCGATCTCGCCCTTGCGCAGCAGCTGGCTCATCGGCTCGACCGCGCGGGTCTCGATCCCGGAGAAGCCGTGGAGCTCGGCGACCTGGCGGAACACGTCGATGACGTGCTGCTCGACGAGACGCTGCTCGGGCAGGTGCTCGGGGAATCCGGACAGGGCGCTGATCTTCGCCACGGGTGTGCTCCTTGCGTGGTGTGCGTGCGGCGGTCCGCGCGTGCCGGCGCGGTCCGTGCGGCGTGCGAGGCGCGAGAGCGATGCGTGCCCGCACGCCGAGCATCCATTATCGACCCACGAGCGCACCGCGCGGGACCGCGCCCGCGTGGCGGGCCGACGCGCAGGGCACGATGCGGGTGCCCTGCGGATGCGAGCCCCTGGGACGCGCGCGGATGGGTGAACGATCGGCGGTAGAGTTCCCTGGCGTGGTGTCCCGCGCCACGACCATGACGCCGTCCCGGCGACGGCAGTGACCCGCGATCCAGCGGAACGAGAGAAGGAGCTCCCCCGTGAGCGAGTCCGAGACTCCCGAAGCCACCGCGCCCGACGGCGCGACCCCCGACGCCTCGACGACCGAGGGCGCAGCATCCGAGGGCGCCGCCGCTGAGGGCGCGTCCTCCGAGAGCGCGGCCTCCTCGGCGACGACGCCGGACGGCACGACCGAGGACGCGACGCCCGACGCCGCGACCGACAGCGAGACGTCCGAGGCCCCTGCGCCCGAGTCCGCGGCACCCGCCGCCCCGACCCCGCGCCCGACGCCCCGGCCGACCCCTCGTCCCGGCACGCCGAGCCCGGCCGCACTCGCCGGCCGGCGACCGTCGGCGCCGCTGATCCCAGTCGCGCCTCCCGTGCAGGAGTACGACGAGGCGGCGATCCAGGAGGCGCTGGCCTTCGGGACGCTCGAGGAGGACGGCACGGTCAGCGTCCAGGACGGCACGCAGAAGCGCTCGCTCGGCCCCGCGGCCTCCGCGGAGCGCGAGGAGGCGCTGACGCCCTTCGCGCGGGCCTACCTCGACCTCGTGGCCTTCCTCGACGTCACCCAGCAGCGGCTCGCTGCGCCGCAGCTCACGCAGGCCGATCTGAACCGCCTGCTCGAGAACCTGCGCAAGAACATGAAGGAGCCGCAGGTCATCGGTGACATCCCGGCGCTGCGCGCACGGGCGTCGGAGCTGCGCGAGAACGCCAAGGAGAAGATCCACGCCCTCGAGGAGGAGCGCCTGCAGGCCCGCGACGCGGCGACCGCCGAGCGCACCGCGTTCGTGGAGTCGATCGAGCAGCTCGTGGAGACCGAGCCGGAGCGGATGAGCTGGAAGAGCGCCGGCGAGACCATGCGCGGCATGGTCGGCACCTGGAAGTCGATGCAGAAGGAGGGGCCCTCGCTCGAGCGGTCCACCGAGGACGCGCTGTGGAAGCGGCTCTCCGCGGCGCGCAGCGCCTTCGACCGCAAGCGTCGCCAGTTCTTCTCCCATCTCGACGAGCAGCACGCGGAGGCGGAGAAGATCCGCGAGGACATCATCCGTCGTGCCGAGGAGATGAAGGACTCGACCGACTGGGGTCCGACGGTCCGCGCCTACCGCTCCCTCATGGACGAGTGGCGCGCGGCCCCGCGCGGCAACCGCAAGAAGGACGACGCCCAGTGGGCTCGTTTCAAGGCGGCACAGGACACCTTCTTCGCGGCGCGCAACGAGGACCTAGCGGCCTCCGACGCCGAGCAGAAGGAGAATCTCAAGGTCAAGGAGGGTCTGCTCGCAGAGGCCGAGGCCGTCGACCCGGCCGAGGATCTGGACGGCGCCCGCGCGGTGCTGCACAGGATCCAGGACCGCTGGGACGAGGCCGGCAAGGTGCCCCGCGGCGACATGCGGCGCATCGAGGACCGACTGCGCACCTTCGAGCGCTCGCTCAAGCAGGCGGAGGACGCCGAGTGGCGTCGCACCGATCCCCGCACCCGTGCCCGCGTCGAGGGGGCGTCCTCGCAGCTCCAGGAGGCGATCTCCAGCTACGAGGACGATCTCGAGAAGGCGCGCGCGACCGGCGACCCCGCGAAGATCGCGAAGGCCGAGGAGGCGCTGCGCGCACGGCGCGAGTGGCTCGAGGTCATCGAGCGCTCCGCCCGCGACCTGGGCTGATCCCGCGCGGCCTCCACGCGCCGCTCCCTTTCCTCCACAGCGCCCGCTCGTCCACAGGACGGGCGGGCGCCTTGATGCGCGGACGCCCGGCCGGGATGCTCGGCGCATGCCTCCGCCCGAGCCGCCCTCCCCCGCCGTCGCCCCGCCCGCATCGCCCGCCCCGCCCGGCGCGGACGGCTCGGTCGTCGCGCTCGGCCCGGCCGGCGCCTCCCCCGCGGCTTCCGCCGAGGTGCACCCGTCCCTGCCCTCGGCCGACGCTCCCTGCGCGGCATGGTCGCAGCAGGCGGCCGAGCTCGCGGCCGCCCTCGAGCAGGAGGTCGCCCGCTGGCCGGCGACGCTCTCGCACTACGACGATGTGCGCACGGGGGCTCTGGTGCCCGTCGGCGAGGGTCGGCTGGTCCCCTTCTATCTCGCCGAGCACGCCTCGGACCGGGCTCTGCTGGTGGGCGGCGCCGTCGGCGCGAGGCTGCGCAGCGATCACGTGATCGCCCTCTGGTCGGCGCACTGGGTGCACACGGGCGCGGCGTTCCCCGACCCCATCGACCTCTTGACCTTCTCCCACCGCAGCGTGATCCCCGGGGTGCGCGTCCACCATTCCGGCGTCGCGGTCACCGACATCGAGCAGATCGCGGGCACGCCGGTCACCACCCCCGCCAGGACGGGCGCCGATCTGCTGCGCTTCGACGGAGAGGCCGCGATCGAGGGAGTGGAAGCGCTCGTGCGCACCGGGCTGTGCACGGGAGAGCAGATCGGGGAGCGGCTCGCAGCGGCGCGAGGAGGCTCGGGAAGCAGGGTCGCCCGCAGGCTCCTCGAGCAGATCGTGCGGCGCTGCGCGTCAGCTCCCGAGGGGGCGGAGGACGCCGACACGCGCGAGCGGGCCGTGCTGCGGGTGCGGGAGGTGGAGCGCTGGGCGCGCCGAGGATACGGGGGTCAGGCCTCGACCATTCCTCGACCCTCGACGACCTTGCCGTCCGCCGTGACGCGATAGGCGTCGTAGACGCCCTCGACCTTGCGGACCTGCGCGAGGACGGCCTGCAGGTGCGAGGGGTCGGCGAGCTCGAACGAGAAGTACGCCGTGGCCAGTCGGTCCCGATGCGACTGGCATGAGGCGGACTGCAGGCTCACCTGCTGGTCGGCGATCACCAGGGCGAGGTCCGTGAGCAGTCGATCCCGATCCAACGCCTCGACCTTGATGTGCACGAGGTAGACCGAGCCCATGCGGCCGGACCAGTGGACATCCACGATCCGATCGGGCTGCTCCTCCTGCAGCTGCGTGGCGTTGAAGCACTGGCGATGGTGCACCGAGATGCCCGACCCGCGGGTCACGAAACCGATGATCGGATCGCCCGGCACGGGTGCGCAGCACTTGGCGAGCTTGACCCACAGGTCCTTCTGCCCGTCGACGATCACACCCTGGTCGGTCTCGCTGGTGTGGCGCTGCGCCTCGGAGGGGCGGGCGAGCACCTTCGAGGGCAGGGTCGTCTCGACCACGTCCTCCTCGGCCCCGGCGGTCCCGCCGAAGGTCGCTCGGAGCTTCTCGACGACGTTCTGGGCCCCGACGTGCCCCTCGCCGATCGCGGTGTAGAGGGCGTCGACGGAGTTCTGGTCGAGGTCCAGCGCGACCGACTGCAGGGTCTCGTGGGTGAGCAGGCGGCGCATCGGAAGGTCCTGGCGGCGCAGCGCCTTGGACAGCTCGTCCTTGCCCTTCTCGAGCGCCTCCTCGCGGCGCTCCTTGGAGAACCACTGACGGATCTTGGTGCGGGCGCGCGGGGTCTTCACGAAGCCCAGCCAGTCCTGGCTGGGCCCGGCGCCGTCGGCCTTCGAGGTGAACACCTCGACCACGTCGCCCGTGCTCAGCGCCGAGTCCAGCGGCACGAGCTTGCCGTTGACACGTGCCCCGATGGTGCGGTGGCCCACCTCGGTGTGCACCGTGTAGGCGAAGTCGACGGGTGTCGCCCCCTGGGGAAGAGCGATCACGTCGCCCTTCGGGGTGAAGACGTAGACCTCCTGGCTGTTGATCTCGAAGCGCAGGGAGTCCAGGAAGTCGCCCGAGTCGGAGGTGTCCTTCTGCCAGTCCATGAGCTGGCGCAGCCAGGCCATCTCCCCCGACTTCGCCGTCGGCGCCGGGTCGGGGCCCGCCATCGCCTTGTACTTCCAGTGCGCGGCGACGCCGTACTCGGCGCGGCGGTGCATCTCGCGGGTGCGGATCTGCACCTCGACGGGCTTGCCGGTGGGGCCGATGACGGTGGTGTGCAGCGACTGGTAGAGGTTGAACTTGGGCAGGGCGATGTAGTCCTTGAAGCGCCCCGGGATGGGCGACCACCGGGCGTGCAGGATGCCCAGCACGCCGTAGCAGTCGCGCACGGTGTCCACGAGCACGCGGATGCCCACCAGGTCGTAGATGTCCGCGAAGTCGCGGCCGCGCACGATCATCTTCTGGTAGATCGAGTAGTAGTGCTTGGGGCGGCCGGTGACGGAGGCCTTGATCTTCGCCTTGCGCAGGTCGTCCTGGATCTGCCCGGACACGCTCGCGAGGTACTGCTCGCGGGCGGGCGCGTGCTGGGCGACCAGGGAGACGATCTCCGCGTACACCTTCGGGTAGAGCACCTGGAAGGAGCGGTCCTCGAGCTCCCACTTCATGGTGTTCAGACCCAGGCGGTGCGCGAGCGGGGCGTAGATCTCGAGGGTCTCGCGCGCCTTGCGCTCGGCCGACGCGGCGGGCACGTACCGCCAGGTGCGGGCGTTGTGCAGGCGATCGGCGAGCTTGATGAGCAGCACGCGGATGTCACGGCTCATCGCCACGATCATCTTGCGCACGGTCTCGGCCTGGGCCGCGTCGCCGTAGGTGACCTTGTCGAGCTTGGTCACGCCGTCGACGAGCAGGGCGATCTCGTCGCCGAAGTCCTTCCGCAGCTGGTCGAGCGAGTAGTCGGTGTCCTCGACGGTGTCGTGGAGCAGAGCGGCCGCGAGCACCTCCTGCGGGCTGCCGAGCTCCGCGAGGATCATCGCGACCGACACCGGGTGCGTGATGTACGGGTCCCCGCTCTTGCGGAACTGCCCCTGATGGGCCCTCTCGGCGACGGCGAAGGCGCGCTCCAGCAGTCCCAGGTCCTCCTTGGGATGGACCGCGGTCACCGCCTGGACGAGCGGTTCGAAATAGGCTGAGGAGGGGTTCGGACTCGTCGGCGACGTGCGTCCGACCAGGAACGAGAACGGAGACCGCGAGCGCCGATGGACGGGCGCCGGGCGCGATTCCGACCGGGGGGTGGTCCCGTGTTCACTCATCCGAACCTCCTGCGCAGTCACCCGAGTCTACGACCCCGTAGGGAGTGGTGGTGTCCGGCGTCCGCCGACGGCGGAGAGCTCCGGATCCGGAAGCGTCCGAGCCCCGTGCGGCCGAGGGCCCGGAGCGGCCCAGAGCCTCAGTTCTGGACGGACTCGACGGTCACGACGGGGACGTCCGCGGGGAGTCGATCGCGCCCGCCCAGGCCCTCGAGCTCGAGGAGGAAGGAGACACCCAGCAGCTCCACGTCGAAGCGGCGGACGAGCTCGATCGTGGCCGCGGCGGTGCCGCCGGTGGCCAGGAGGTCGTCGACCACCATCACGCGGGCTCCGCGCGGGAGCGCGTCGACCGCGATCTCGATCTGGGCGCTGCCGTACTCGAGGTCGTAGCTGATCGAGCGCGGGGCGCCGGGGAGCTTGCCGGCCTTGCGCGCGGGCACGAAGCCGGCGCCCATCTCGTAGGCCAGCGGCGCGCCCAGCACGAAGCCGCGCGCCTCGACGCCGACCACGAGGTCGACCTGCTCGGGCAGGATCGCGCTCCAGTGGCCGATCACGGCATGGAAGGACTCGGGGTCGCGCAGCAGCGGGGTGATGTCGCGGAACAGCACACCGGGCTCGGGGAAATCCTGATAGGTGTCGATGTGCGAGGCCATGAGCTCCCGCACCTGCTCGGGATCGAGCCGGCCGGAGGGGCCGGTGCCGGCGGCGGTCGTGGCGCCGACGGTCGTGGGGTCGGCGGGCGTCGAGCCTGCGGGGCTCGCGAGGGCGGGGGTCATCGGCGTCTCCTGGTCGTGGTGGTCGTGGCGCCCGCTGCGCTCTCGAGGGCCCCGTCGGAGTCGTCGTCCGCGCCGGGCCCCTCGGTCCCGGCGCTGCGGGCCTCGAGGACGCGCCTGCTGTGGGCGGCGATGTCCTTCTCGCGTCCGCGCAGGGTCACCACGAGGCCGGGAGCGAGGAACACCGAGGAGTAGGTGCCCACGAAGATGCCGATGAACAGGGCCAGGGAGATGTCCTTGAGGGTGCCGGCGCCGAGCACGAAGGCGCCGATCGCGAGGATCGAGCCCACGGGCAGCAGGGCGACGATCGAGGTGTTCAGCGAGCGCATGAGCGTCTGGTTCGCCGCGAGCTCGACGGCCTCCGAGTACGTCCTGCGGTTCTGATCGGTCAGGTGGGCGGTGTTCTCGCGCATCTTGTCGAACACGACGATCGTGTCGTACAGCGAGTAGCCGAGGATCGTGAGGAACCCGATGACGGTGGCCGGGGTGATCTCGAAGCCGACGACGCCGTACACCGCGGCGGTGAAGAGCATGTCGTGCACGAGCGTGATCATCGCGGCGAGCGAGGTCTTCACGTTGCGGAAGTAGAGCGCCATCACGGCGGCGACCAGGAGGATGAACACGACCACGCCGCGGGCCATCTTCGTGGTGACGTCGCCGCCCCAGACCGGGCCGATGTAGGAGGTCGAGACGTCGGAGACGGGCACGTCGTAGGTGTTCGCCAGATCCTGGGCGACCTGCTGGGTCTGCTGGGTGTCGAGCTGCGCGGTCTGCACGCGCAGCGTGCTCCCGCCGATCATCGTCACCTTCGGCTCGTTGTCGCTGACGACCTCGCGCACGACGTCGCGGGCCTGCGACTCCTGGGACGAGCTGACGCCCGAGACCTGGAACTCGGAGCCGCCGGTGAACTCGATGCCCAGGTTCACCCCGCGCACCAGCGCGATGCTGCCGAGGATGACGACGACGATGACGCTGATCAGGTACCAGGTGCGCCGGCGGCGCACGATCGGGACGGAGACCGCGCCGGTGTGCAGGTCGTTGCCGAGATTCGCCGTGCTGAGCCTCATCGTGCGTCACTCCCGTCCTCGTCGCCCTGCGATCCGCCGTCCTCGCGCCCGGGATCCGGGCCGGGGTCAGCGGTCGTCCCCTTCCGGTCCGGCTCCCCCGTCGCCGTCCCCTCCCTGGCCTCCCGGGCCAGGCGCGCCTTGCGCTGCGCGAGGGTCTCTCGGACGGGTGCCTCGTCGTCCGCGCCGTCGACCGGTCCGCGCTCAGCGGCGGAGCGGACCCGACCGCGGCCCGCGTAGGCGGGGACATGGCGGCCGAGCTGGGCGGGATCGAGCCCGCTCATGGGATGGCCCTTGCCGAAGAATCGGGTGCGCACGAGGGTCTGCAGCAGCGGGTGGGTGAAGAGGAACACCACCACGAGATCCATGATCGTGGTGAGCCCCAGCGTGAACGCGAAGCCGCGGACGCTGCCCGTGGACAGGACGTACAGCACGATCGAGGCGATGAGGTTCACCGTGTCCGAGGCGAGGATGGTGCGCTTGGCGCGGTTCCAGCCATGGTCCACGGCCGCGACGATGCCGCGGCCGTCGCGAATCTCGTCGCGCACGCGTTCGAAGTAGACGATGAACGAGTCGGCCGTGAAGGCGATCGCGACGATCAGGCCGGTCACGCCCGCGAGCGAGAGGCGGTAGCCGATCTCCGGGATGTGCGAGAGCACGGTGAGCGTGAGGTAGGTGAGCACACCCGTGACCACGAGGCTCGAGGTCGTCACGATCGAGAGCACCCGGTACTGCAGAGCCGCGTAGGCGACCACGAGGATCAGCCCGATGATGCCTGCGATGAGGCCCTTCTCGAGCTGGTCGCCGCCGAGCGTCGCGGAGATCTGCTGCTCGGACTGGATGTCGAACTGCAGCGGGAGCGCGCCGAACTTCAGCTGGTCGGCGAGCTGCTTCGCGGTGTCCTGATCGAAGTTGCCGCTGATCGACGCACCGTTGGAGGAGGGCGTCTGCACGTAGGGGGCGGAGACGACCTGGCCGTCCAGGACGATCGCGAAGGAGTCGGTCGCGCCCTTCTTGTTGTAGAGCGCGTTGGTCATGGTGCCGAAGGTCTTGCTGCCCTCGGAGGTGAACTGCATGTTCACCAGGTAGGCGCCGGTCGCCTGGCCCGAGGAGTTCGTGTCGCTGCCCACGCTGGCGTTGGTCACCACGGTGCCGGGCAGCACCTCCGGGCCCAGCAGGTACTTGGCCGAGCCGTCGTCGCTGCAGGCGACGACGGGCTGGGAGTTCGGCGCCGAGGAGGCGATCTCCTGCTGCGCCTTGGGATCGGAGCAGTCCACGGCGGCCGCCTGCGACTGCAGCGCCGTGGTCGCCCAGTCGGAGGACCAGGCGGCAGGCACGTCCGAGGACGAGCCGTCGCCCCCGCCGTCGGAGGCGCCGTCGGACGCATCGGAGGTGCCGGTCGCCTGCGCGGTCGAGTTCGGCGCATACGGGTCGTCCAGCGTGATCGCGCCGGAGAACACCTCGTCGGAGGGGCCCGATCCCCCGTCGTCACTGGCCTTGGCGCTGTCCGTCCCCGACGGGTCGAGGGTGGCGAGCACGGGCCGGAACGACAGCGCCGCCGTCGCCCCGAGCGCCTCGCGGGTCTCCGAGTCGAGGTTCCCCGGGACGTCGACGACGATGTTGGTGCCGCCCTGGACGCTGATCTCCGTCTCGGCGACGCCCATCGCGTTCACGCGCTGGGAGATGATCTCGCGGGCCTGATCCATCGAGTCCGCGTCGATGGCGGAGCCGTCGGTCGTGCTCGCCTGGAGGATGATCTGCGTGCCTCCCTCGAGATCGAGGGCGAGCTTCGGGGAGGCCTGCCAGCCGCCCTTCCAGACCCCGGCACCGACGATGCCGATCAGGACCACGATCAGGAGGACGAGCCCTCCCAGGGACGTGCGACGTGCGCTCATGCGATATGCGATTCCTCAGCGGGGCGACGTGTCAGGGGTGCTTCAGCGTGCGGCGTTGGGCTCGTCGCCCCGGGTGGTGACGCCGGGGATCTCGCCCTCGCGGGAGGCGTCGGCCGACGCCGGCGACTCGTCGCCGAAGTCGGGCAGGGACTCCGCGCGGTCCTCGGTGCCGCTCGCGCTCGCGTCGGGCGCGGTGGCGTCCTGCGCGGGGCGCGAGCTCTCGGAGCCCTCCGAGCTCTCGACGGTCTCGCCCTCGAGGGCGGGAGCATCGTTGTGCGCGGCGTTCGGGTCCGCAGGGCCGGCGATCGCCTGGCGGGCCCACTTGGTGTGCGCGCCGGACTCGGTCTCGAGGATGACGACGTCGTCGTACTCCTCGACGATGAGGCCGAAGAAGCCGGAGTGGGTGCGGACCTCGTCCCCGACGCCGAGCGCCTTGACCTTCTCCTGCTGGGCGGCCTGGGCCTTGCGCTGACGGCTGGACATCCAGACCATCAGCAGGATCATCGCACCGAACATCACGATGAGGGGGATCATGGACTGCATGGGGGTCCTTTCGAGCGCCGCCTGGCACCGAGGGGCGCGGGGCGCGAGCTGATCGACGGGTGCGGCGCAGCCGCACGGGCGGGCGCTGAGCGGCTCGGCCGCACGCGCACCCGCACCACTCTACCTGCCGACCCCGAACGTCCCCTCGGAACATCCTCGCGGCGGCGCGAGCGCCTCTGCCGGCGACCGCCCGACGCCTCAGAACCGACCGAGCGGCGGGGTCGTGCCCGATGCGGGCTCGGGGGCGGCGAGCCCCAGGTGCGACCAGGCGAGCGGCGTCGCGATGCGGCCCCGCGGTGTGCGGGTGAGGAAGCCCTCGCGCACCAGGTACGGCTCGACGACCGTCTCGACGGTCTCCGTCTCCTCGCCCACGGACACGGCGAGGGTCGACAGCCCCACCGGTCCCCCGGCGAAGCGCGTGCACAGCGCCGAGATCACGGCGCGATCGAGGCGGTCCAGTCCCCGCTCGTCGACCTCGTAGACGTCCAGGGCACGACGGGCGGCGTCGAGGTCGAGCCGACCGTCGCCGCGCACCTGCGCCCAGTCGCGCACGCGCCGCAGCAGGCGGTTGGCGATGCGGGGCGTGCCGCGGGAGCGGGAGGAGATCTCGCCGGCGGCCGCGTCCTCGATCTCGACCGCGAGCTGCCCGGCCGAGCGGGTGACCACGCGGTGCAGCTCCTCGGCCCGGTAGTAGTCGAGATGGCCGGTGAACCCGAAGCGGTCGCGCAGCGGCGCGGGGAGCAGCCCCGCCCGTGTGGTCGCGCCGACGACGGTGAAGGGCGGCAGCTCGAGCGGGATCGAGGTCGCGCCGACTCCCTTGCCGACCACCACGTCGACCCGGAAGTCCTCCATGGCGATGTAGAGCATCTCCTCGGCGGGACGCGCGAGCCGGTGGATCTCGTCGATGAACAGCACCTCCCCCTCCTCGAGGGCGGAGAGGATCGCAGCGAGGTCCCCCGCGTGCTGCACAGCGGGCCCGGAGGTGATGCGCAGCGGCACGGACAGCTCGGTGGCGATGATCATCGCCAGGGTCGTCTTGCCCAGTCCCGGGGGACCCGAGAGGAGCATGTGCTCGGGCGGACGCCCCCGGCCCTTGGCGGCGTCGAGCACCAGGGAGAGCTGCTCGCGCACGACCTCCTGGCCGACGAAGTCCGCGAGGCTCTTCGGGCGCAGAGCCGCCTCGGCGGCCCGTTCGAGCGCCCCCGACTCCGCGCTCGTGAGGGCGCGCCCGCCGTCGTCGGCCTCGTCGAAGTCGTCCGTCGAGGCGCTCACCGGCTGCCTCCGAGGCGGCGCAGGGCGGCGCGCAGCAGTCCGGCGGCGTCCTGCGGGGCGTCGGGCTCCTCGTGGACGCCGCAGACGGCGTCGGCCGCGGCCTTGTCGGGCCAGCCGAGGCCGATGAGGGCCGTGACCACTTGGTCGTCCAGCGGGTGCGCGCCGACGACGGGGGCGCCGGCGTCGTCGACCTGCTGCTCCCCCGGCTCCGCGGCGGGCGGTGCGAGCTTGCCGCCGAGCTCGAGGATCATGCGGCTGGCGACCTTGGGCCCGATCCCGGGCGTGCGGGTGATGGCCTTGACGTCCTGCGCGGCGACCGCGCGGCGCAGATCCTCCGGGGACAGGACCGCGAGCACGGCGAGGGCGAGGCGCGGGCCGATGCCGCTCACCGACTGCACGATCCGGAAGGTCTCCGTGTCCTCCGCGGAGGGGAACCCGAACAGCGTCAGCGAGTCCTCGCGCACGACGAGCTCGGTGTGCAGGGTCAGCGGGGCGCCGTGCCGGGTCTGGGTGAGGGCGGCGGGCGTGGTGCGCACGAGGTAGCCCACGCCGTGGACGTCGAGGACCAGGGAGTCGAGGCCGATCGAGGCCACCGTCCCGGTGAGAGAAGCGATCACGGCACCACCCTAGAACACGTGTTCGATCAGAAGCGGGAGGTCGAGGACTCCCGGGCGTGCCGCGCGCTGCGCTCCGCCTCGGCCCAGACGGACTGCGCGCTCGTGCGGGCGCGGCCGCTGGAGTCCAGCCGCACCGGCCCGGGCCCGCGCCAGAGCTGGGTGAGGGCAATCGCGACGGCGTCGGCCGCATCGGCCGGCTTCGGAGGCGCCTCGAGGTGCAGCAGCTTGACCAGCATGGTCTGGATCTGCTTCTTGTCGGCGCGCCCGCTGCCGGTGACGGCGGCCTTGACCTCGGAGGGCGTGTGCATGGCGATCCGGATGCCGCGCTGCGCGGCGAGCAGGATCGCGACGCCGGAGACCTGGGCGGTGCCCATCACGGTCGAGGTGTTGTTCTGGCTGAAGACCCGCTCGATGGCGACGACGTCCGGAGCGTGCTCCTCGATCTTCTCCTCGAGCCCCCGGGAGATCACGAGCAGGCGCTGGTCGATGCCCTCCTCGGGGCTCGAGCGCACGACGCCCACGTCGACGAGGGTCGCCGAGCGGCCACGACCGGCGTCGAGGACGCCGTAGCCGCAGCGCGTGAGCCCGGGGTCCACGCCGAGCACCCGGAGCGTCATCGCTGCGACGCTCCGGGTGCGGACGGAGACTCCCGGCGCGGGGACAGCAGGATCAGTCCTCGTCCTCGAGCTGCGCGGCGACGTCCTCGGGGATGTCGAGGTTCGAGTAGACGTTCTGCACGTCGTCGCTGTCCTCGAGCGCGTCGATCAGGCGGAGCACCTTCTGGGCGCCGTCGAGATCGACCTCGGTGCGGATGTTCGGCACGAACTGCGCCTCGGCGCTGTCGTAGTCGACGCCCGCCTCCTGCAGCGCGCTGCGCACGGCGACCACGTCGCCGGCCTCGGAGATGATCTCGAAGGTGTCGCCCTCGTCGTTGATCTCCTCCGCCCCGGCGTCGAGCACGACCTCGAGCAGGTCGTCCTCGGTGTTCCCCTCCTTGGGGACGGCGACGACGCCCTTGCGGTTGAACATGTAGGCGACCGAGCCGGAGTCGGCCATGTTGCCGCCGCTGCGGGTGAAGGCCAGGCGCACCTCGGAGACCGCACGGTTCTTGTTGTCCGTGAGGCACTCGACGAGCAGGGCGACGCCGCCGGGGGCGTACCCCTCGTACATGAGCGTCTGGTAGTCGACGCCGCCGCCGTCCAGACCGCCGCCGCGCTTGACGGCGCGGTCGATGTTGTCGTTGGGGACCGAGGTCTTCTTGGCCTTCTGGATCGCGTCGTACAGGGTCGGGTTCCCCGCGGGGTCCGGCCCGCCCGTACGCGCCGCCACCTCGATGTTCTTGATGAGCTTGGCGAACAGCTTGCCGCGCTTGGCGTCGATCGCGGCCTTCTTGTGCTTGGTCGTCGCCCACTTGGAGTGACCCGACATGTGTCTCCTCGGCTGGTCGATCCTTCGGTCTGGACCCCGACAGTCTACGGCCGGCGCGGCCCTCAGCCGTCCGCGGCGGACGCGGAGGGGACGACGGGCCGGCTGAGCGCCCCGATCAGCCGACGGTCCGCGGTGATCCGCTCGAGCAGCTCCCGCTCGCGCTCACGGGTCTTGGCCGTCGGCTTCCCGTGGAGCACGCCGTGCCGGGTGATGGCGAGGTCCACCGCGGCGAGGATGAGGTCGTGCATCGCCATCCGCGGCACGGCCCCGTGGGCGGACGCCCACTTCTCGGCGCGGCGGCGGGCGCGGATCGAGACCAGCATGTCCACCTCGCGGGGCGCGAACCATCCCGCGCGCCCGTAGGCGGAGAGCTGGGTGCGCACGATCCGCTTCTCGCGCAGCCGCAGGAAGGTCATGATGCCCGCGAGCAGGAGGAACAGCGGGAGCTGGATCGTGAGGTAGTAGCGCAGGAAGCCGGCCATCGGCGCTGCCTGGTCGACCTGGATGAAGAAGGTGGAGCCGTTCCACAGGGCGTGCAGGCACATGCCCAGCGAGAGCCCGCCGACGCCCAGTCCGAAGTAGAGCATGAGGGAGCGGCGCTCGGCGGCGATCCCCAGGCCCAGTCCGCACAGCGAGGTGAAGCTCGCATGGGCGAACGGGGAGAGCAGGCCCCGCAGCAGGAAGGTCTGCCAGAAGGCGTCGACGGTGCCTGAGGCCTGCGCCTGCTGGAAGGCGCGCCCGAAGTAGAGCACGTTCTCGGTGAAGGCGAAGCCGCCGGCGATGAGCATGGCGTAGACGACGCCGTCGATCGGCCCGCCGATGAAGCGTCGACCCCAGATCAGCAGGGCGATGAGCCCGGAGGACTTCATCGATTCCTCGACGAGAGGCGCCTGGACCACGGCGGCGAGGAAGTTCGCGGTGTTCTCGCCCGCGTCCTGCGGGGTGATCCACCAGGTCACGGCACCGCCGATGACGAAGGTCAGCGCGACCGATCCGGCCGCGCCCCACACGAAGGAGTAGACGAGGGTGATCCGTGGCTGCGGCGTGTACCGGTCCAGCCACCACACGGCGGCGATCACGAGGCTCACGGGCACGAGCGCGGCGGTGAACGCGACCAGGGCCGTGCCCGTGCCGAGCGGCCGGATCGTGAAGAACCACACCCCGGCGGCGACCAGGATCAGGGCCGCGATCGCACCGCCCCAGACGAGCATCTGCACCCAGGGGCGCCGCCTGCGGGCGCGCCGGGCCGAGCCCGGGCGCAGGTGCCCGGGCGCCTGCGGGTCCGTGCGGTCGACGTCGTACCCGTAGCCGGCGGTGGTCCCCGGGGTGCTCATGCGCTCTCGCCCTCCCCCGCCCCGCCGGGCCAGGCCGCGGCGTACTGGGCGCGGGTGTCCGCGAGCAGGATCGGCAGCGCCTTGGTGCGCCCGACGATCGGCAGGAAGTTCGCGTCCCCGATCCAGCGCGGGACGACGTGCTGGTGCAGGTGGGCGGCGATCCCCGCCCCTCCCGCCTCGCCCTGGTTCATGCCCAGGTTGAAGCCGTCGGGACGGGAGACCTCGCGCACCACCCGCATCGCGGTCCTGGTGAGCTCCGCGACCTCGACGACCTCGTCCTCGGTGAGGTCCGTGTAGTCGGCGACGTGGCGGTACGGGCACACCATGAGGTGGCCGCTGTTGTAGGGGAAGAGGTTGAGGATCACGAAGGCGAGGGACCCGCGATGGACGATGAGCGCGTCCTCGTCGCTCGTCGCGGGGCCCGCGCAGAAGGGGCACTGCTCGCCGTCGTCGGGGTCCTCGGGCTTGCCCTCGCCCTGGATGTACACCATCCGATGGGGCGTCCACAGCCGGTCCATGCCGTCGTCCTCGCCCGCGAAGGCGCTCGGGGACTCGACGCGCACGGACTCATCGGTCCGCTGCTCGTCGGCGTGCTCGTCCTCGGCCCTCTGCTCCGCGGAGCCGTGCTGCTCGGGCGTGCCCATCGGACCTCCTCAGACCTGCGCGCGGGTGCGGATCGACTCGACGATGCGCTCGACGGCCTCGTCCACGGGGATGCCGTTGTCCTGGCTGCCGTCGCGGAAGCGGAAGGAGACCGCGCCGTTCTCCTGGTCCTCGCCGCCGGCGATGAGGAGGTAGGGCACCTTCTCCTTGGTGTGCGTGCGGATCTTCTTCTGCATCCGGTCGTCCGAGGCGTCGACCTCCACGCGCACTCCCCGCTCGCGCAGCCTCTGCGCGACCTGGTCGAGGTAGGGCGCGTACTCGGCGGCGACGGGGATGCCGACGACCTGCACGGGGGCGAGCCAGACCGGGAAGGCGCCCGCGTAGTGCTCGAGCAGCACGCCGAAGAAGCGCTCGATCGACCCGAAGAGCGCGCGGTGGATCATCACCGGGCGCTGGCGGGAGCCGTCGGACGCGGTGTACTCGAGCTCGAACAGCTCGGGCTCGAAGAAGTCGAGCTGGATGGTCGAGAGCTGCCAGGTGCGGCCGATGGCGTCCTTGGCCTGGACGGAGATCTTCGGGCCGTAGAAGGCGGCGCCGCCCGGATCGGGCACCAGGTCCAGGCCGGATTCCCGGGCGACCTCCTCGAGGGTGCGGGTCGCCTCCTCCCAGGTCGCCTCGTCGCCCACGGACTTCTCGGGGTCGCGGGTGGACAGCTCGAGGTAGAAGTCGTCGAGCCCGTAGTCGCGCAGCAGGTCCAGCACGAAGGTCAGCAGGCTCGCGAGCTCGTCGCGCATCTGCTCGCGGGTGGTGTAGATGTGCGCGTCGTCCTGGGTGAACCCGCGGGCGCGGGTGAGGCCGTGGACCACGCCGGACTTCTCGTAGCGGTAGACGCTGCCGAACTCGAACAGCCGCAGGGGGAGCTCGCGGTAGGAGCGGCCCCGGGAGCGGTAGACGAGGTTGTGCATCGGGCAGTTCATGGGCTTGAGGTAGTAGTCCTGGCCCTGCTTGGTGACGTTGCCGTCCGCGTCCTGCTCCTCGTCGAGGTGCATGGGCGGGTACATGCCGTCGGCGTACCACTCGAGGTGGCGGGAGGTCTCGAAGAGGTTCTTCTTGGTGATGTGCGGGGTGGAGACGAAGGAGTACCCGGCCTCGATGTGGCGCCGGCGGGAGTAGTCCTCCATCTCCATCTTGATCATCGCGCCCTTGGGGTGGAACACGGGCAGCCCGGAGCCGATCTCGTCGGGGAACGAGAACAGGTCCAGCTCGGAGCCCAGGCGGCGGTGGTCACGGCGCTCGGCCTCGGCGATCCGCTCCTGGTAGGCCTTGAGCTCGTCCTTGGTGGGCCAGGCGGTGCCGTAGACGCGCTGCAGCATCGGGTTCTTCTCGCTGCCGCGCCAGTACGCGGCAGCGGAGCGGGTCAGGGCGAAGCCGTTGCCGATGTGCTTGGTCGAAGGCAGGTGGGGGCCGCGGCAGAGGTCGGTCCAGACCACGTCCCCCTTCTTCGAGACGTTGTCGTACATCGTCAGTCCGCCCGCGCCGACCTCGACGCTCGCTCCCTCGGCGGCGTCGTCGGCCGAGGACTTCAGACCGATGAGCTCGAGCTTGAAGGGCTCGCCGGACTCCTCGGCGCGGGCCTCGTCGTCGCTCACCTCGCGGCGCACGAACCGCTGGTTCTCCTTGACGATGCGCCCCATCTGCTTCTCGAGGTTCTTGAGGTCCTCGGGGGTGAAGGGGGTCTCGACATCGAAGTCGTAGTAGAAGCCGTCGGTGATGGGCGGTCCGATGCCCAGCTTCGCCTCGGGGTCCACGCGCTGCACCGCCTGGGCGAGCACGTGCGCGGTGGAGTGGCGCAGGATGGCCAGGCCGTCCTCGCTGCCGAGCTCGACGCCCTCGACCTCCTGGCCGTCGGCCACAGCGGTCGCGAGGTCCCGCAGCTCGCCGTCGACCCGCAGGGCGACGATCGTGCCCTGGCCCTCGAACAGCTTGGTACCCGTGGTCCCCTCCTCGATCTGCTGGGGGGATCCGTCGAGGGTGATGGCGATCTGGGCCACGGGGTGCTCCTTGCTGGTCGGGTCGAGCCGGCCGACGATGCCGGCTCCGCGGACGATCGTATCCGGCCGCCGCCTCCCCCGAGAACCGCATTCGACCGGCGCGAGACGCGCACGACCCGGGACGGTCTCGACGCGCGACCGGCACGACCCGGGCCGGGCACGAGGCGCGCCCAGCACGACTCGCGACCGGCCCGCGCGGGATCAGCCGGTGAACAGTGCGACGGCGGTGATGAGCGTCTTCACGACGCCGTAGGCCAGCGCCGCGACCACGATGAGCCCGAGCACGCCGGCCGCGGCGGTGTGCGCACCGCTCGCGGACGCCGCACCATCGCCGTGCCGGGCGTCCGACGCCTTGGCCGCGGCCTCGCGGTCGTGCTCGGCCTTCTTCGCGACGACCTCCGGGTCCTCGAAGTGGCGCGGGTCGAGCCGGCGGATCAGGAGGTTCGCGACGAAGCCGACGACGAGGATGCCGATCATGATGACCAGCGCCAGGCGATAGAGGCCGAAGCCCTCCTGGCCCGAGTTCTTCTGGTGCTCGACCACGGAGTTCACGATCAGCGGCCCCACGATGCCGGCGGAGGACCATGCCGTGAGCAGGCGGCCGTGGATCGCGCCCACCTGGTACACGCCGAACAGGTCCTTGAGGTACGCCGGCGCCGTGGCGAAGCCGCCCCCGTAGAACGAGATGATCACGAGCGCCGAGAGCACGAAGATCGCGAGCGCCTGGGAGCCGACGGTCACCAGCAGCAGGTACAGGAGGATCCCGCCGCCGAGGAACACCAGGTACGTGTTCTTGCGGCCCAGGTAGTCCGAGGCCGTGGACCACACGAAGCGGCCGCCCATGTTGAAGATCGAGAGCAGTCCCACGAAGCCGCCGGCGGCGACCGCGGTGATCCCGGCGAAGGATCCCTGGATCATCGGCGAGGCGGATTCGAGGATGCCGATCCCGGCGGTGACGTTGGTGAACAGCGCGATCCAGAGCAGC
The DNA here is from genome assembly GCF_016623465.1 of Brachybacterium halotolerans. Lineage (GTDB taxonomy): Bacteria > Actinomycetota > Actinomycetes > Actinomycetales > Dermabacteraceae > Brachybacterium > Brachybacterium halotolerans. Next base: position 31,052 of record NZ_JAEDAJ010000001.1, on the reverse strand, counting down.
CAGAACTGCGGCGTGCGCATGGCTCCCCGGACGGAGACGTTCCCCGCGGACTGCATGGGCTTGGCCGTGGCCTGCGAGGCGTCGAACCCGGCCGGTGCCCAGTCGGGATGCGGGAGGCGGATGACGTACGCGCCGAGGGCGATGACGATCAGGTAGATCACCGCGAGGGTGAGGAAGGTGCCGGTGATCCCGTCACCGAGATGATCGGCGCCGCCGCCGTACACCGCCATCAGCGCGTTGGAGGCGGGGCTCGCGATGAGCGCGCCGCCTCCGAAGCCCATGATCGCGAGGCCCGTGGAGAGGCCCGGACGATCCGGGAACCACTTCATGAGCGTGGACACCGGGGAGATGTAGCCGATCCCGAGTCCGATGCCTCCGATGACCCCGTAGCCGACGTACACGAGCCAGAGCTGGCTGGTCGCGACGCCCAGGGTCGCCACCAGGAACCCCGCCACCCAGAAGGCGCCGGAGACCACCATCGACTTCCGCGGGCCGACCTTCTCGACCCAGGCGCCCGCGATGGCCGAGGAGATGCCGAGCATCGCGATCGCGAGGGAGAAGATCCACCCGGTCGCGACCTCGCCGCTGCCCTCGTCGAAGCCGAAGTGGTCGATCAGCGGGGCCTTGAACACGGAGAACGCGTAGACCTGGCCGATGCTCAGGTGGATGGCGAGGGCCGCGGGCGGGATCAGCCAGCGGTTGAACTTCACGGGCGCGACGATCGCGTCGCGTTCGAGCACGGACATGGCGGGCTCCTCAGCATCGAGCTCGGGGGAAAGGGGCGGGGCGATACCGGTCTCCTGCACAGCATCGTGAGGACCGGACGTGCAGACGCTACACGGTCCGCGCCGGCGCACGGACCATTCGGGCACGCGCCGCGGCGACACCACTTCGGGGCCGGCCGGAGACGGCCGGGAACGCTCGGGAACAGCCGGGACATGACGAAGGCCCTGACCGGATGCGCCGGTCAGGGCCTTCAGGGGTGGGCGATACTGGGATCGAACCAGTGACCTCTTTCGTGTCAGGAAAGCGCGCTACCACTGCGCCAATCGCCCTGATCGTCCTCCGCCCGGAGGCGGAAGCGGAGGTGGGTACGGGATTCGAACCCGTGTACACGGCTTTGCAGGCCGTTGCCTCGCCTCTCGGCCAACCCACCGGACGAGCGGCCGACGCGAGGACGGCCCCTCATGAGGAACGGCGCTCCCGACAGTGTCGGGCGCGCCGCCTCCCGGAGCGGACGACGGGACTCGAACCCGCGACCCTCACCTTGGCAAGGTGATGCTCTACCAACTGAGCCACGTCCGCATGACGAGGATCCGAGGATCCTGTCGTGGGCGATACTGGGATCGAACCAGTGACCTCTTCCGTGTGAAGGAAGCGCGCTACCACTACGCCAATCGCCCGTCGGGCCACCCGTGAGCGGGCCCTCCGACGTCCTCTGCGGGAGCCGGGCTCCCGATCGGACCTGGACGAGATTACACCACCAGCGCCGCAGATCCGAACGTCAGAGACCACTTCGCGCTGTGGTGTGAGCCACCCCGGCCGAGGCCCCGCAGGGCTGGTGCCGCGCATCACGTGCATTTGCACGCGGCGCGCACACACCCGTAATGTGTCTCTTCGTCAGCAGGAACCACTTGCTCCGGGGCGACCCGGGAGCGATGGATCCGGCAGATGCGCGGACGTGGCTCAGTTGGTAGAGCATCACCTTGCCAAGGTGAGGGTCGCGGGTTCGAGTCCCGTCGTCCGCTCCGTCCCCTCGCAGCTCGGCTGCATGGGCGATTGGCGCAGTGGTAGCGCGCTTTCCTGACACGAAAGAGGTCACTGGTTCGATCCCAGTATCGCCCACGCTGAAGGCCCCGGTCATCGACCGGGGCCTTTCTCGTGTCCGCGCCCGGCTCTGGCCAGGCCGCCGAGCACGTCCCACAATGGCCCCATGAGCGATGACGCGAAGAAGCGGATCCTGCTGACCGGGGCGACGGGCGGCGTGGGCACGGCACTGCTCGCCCGGCTCGACGACGAGTACGACATCGTCCCCCAGGGCCGGCACGCACGCACCGAGGAGCTGCGCGACCGGCTGCGGGTCGCCGACGTGACCGACTACGACCAGGTCCGCGCGCTGATGGAGGGGATCGACGCGGTCGTCCACCTCGCGGGATCCGCCTCCCCCGAGTCCGACTGGGAGTCGGTGCTGGGTCCGAACATCGTGGGACAGCGCAACGTGCTGGAGGCGGCGCGGGACGCCGGAGTGCGCCGTGTCGTGCTCGCCTCGTCGAACCATGCGATGGGCGGGTACGACCGCCACGAGCAGTGGCCCGTGCACAGCGACATGCCGCCCTGGCCGGACTCCCTCTACGGGGTCTCCAAGGTGTTCGGCGAGGCCCTGGGGCGCCACTACCACGACGCCTTCGGGCTCGAGGTGATCGCCCTGCGCATCGGATGGATGAGCGAGGACCCGCTGTCCACGGACGTGGACCTGTTGCGCGCCATGTGGCTCTCCCCGGACGACGCGGCCCGGGCCGTGCGCAGCGCCCTCGAGGCCGACGTGCCCTTCGGCATCTACTACGCGATCTCCGCCAACGCCAATCGCCGCTGGGACATCACCGACACCATGCTCGAGCTGGGTTACCGCCCGCAGGACGACTGGACCGCTCTCCCCGGAGCGCACGAGGAGGTCGTCGAGGGCGGGGCCGACAGTCCGGGCGACTGGCCGGAAGGGTCCTGAGAGGGCCGACGGCCCGCGCCGCGCCCCGTCGGCCCCAGGTGCGCCCGGGTACTGTGCACACATGCAGATCTGGACGGGACAGCCGTACCCCCTCGGCGCGACCTTCGACGGCGGCGGCACGAACTTCGCCCTGTTCTCCGAGGCGGCCGAGCGGGTCGAGCTGTGCCTGTTCGACGAGGACGGCACCGAGACCCGCGTGCAGGTCACCGAGGTCGACGCGTTCGTGTGGCACGTCTACCTCCCGGCGGTCCAGCCCGGGCAGCGCTACGGCTACCGCGTCCACGGCCCCTACGACCCCGCGGCCGGCCAGCGCTGCGACCCGTCGAAGCTGCTGCTGGACCCGTACGCGAAGGCGATCAGCGGGATGGCCACGAACCATCCCTCGCTCTTCTCCTACGACTTCGAGGACCCCGAGCGGCGCAACGAGGAGGACTCGGCCCCGCACACGATGCTCGGCATCGTGGTCTCCCCCTACTTCGACTGGGGCAGCGACCACTCCCCCGGCCACGAGTACCATGACACCGTCATCTACGAGGCGCACGTCAAGGGCCTGACCATGCAGCACCCGGGGATCGACGAGTCGATCCGCGGCACCTACGTGGCGATGGGCCACCCCGAGATCATCCGCCATCTGCAGTCGCTCGGCGTGACCGCCGTGGAGCTGATGCCCGTGCACCAGTTCGTCCAGGACGGCCACCTCGTCGAGAAGGGGCTGCGCAACTACTGGGGCTACAACACGATCGGGTTCTTCGCCCCGCACAACGAGTACTCCTACGCGGGGGACGCCGGCCAACAGGTCCAGGAGTTCAAGACCATGGTCAAGAACCTCCACGCCGCCGGCATCGAGGTGATCCTCGACGTCGTCTACAACCACACCGCCGAGGGCAACGACAAGGGCCCCACCCTCTCCTTCCGCGGCATCGACAACGCCTCGTACTACCGGCTCGTCGATGACGACAAGGCGCACTACTACGACACCACGGGCACGGGGAACTCCCTGCTCATGCGCACCCCGCACGTGCTGCAGCTGATCATGGACTCGCTGCGCTACTGGGTCAGCGAGATGCACGTGGACGGCTTCCGCTTCGACCTCGCCTCGACGCTCGCCCGCGAGCTGCACGAGGTGGACCGGCTCTCCGCCTTCTTCGACATCATCCAGCAGGACCCGATCATCTCCCAGGTCAAGCTCATCGCCGAGCCCTGGGACCTCGGCGAGGGCGGCTACCAGGTGGGCGGCTTCCCGCCCCTGTGGTCGGAGTGGAACGGCCGCTACCGCGACACCGTGCGCGACGCGGGGCGCAGCGAGCCGGGCGTGCTCCCCGACTTCTCCTCCCGCCTCGCGGGCTCCTCCGACCTCTACCAGCACACGGGCCGCACCCCGATCGCCTCCGTCAACTTCGTGACCGCGCACGACGGCTTCACCCTGCGCGACCTCGTCTCCTACAACGAGCGGCACAACGAGGCCAACGGCGAGGGCGGCAACGACGGCGAGAGCCACAACCGCTCCTGGAACTCGGGGGCCGAGGGGCCGACGGAGGACCTCGCCATCACCTCGCTGCGTCTGCGCCGCGCGAAGAACTTCATGGCGACCCTCCTGGTCAGCCAGGGCGTGCCGATGATCCTCCACGGTGACGAGATGGGCCGCACCCAGCAGGGCAACAACAACACCTACTGCCAGGACGACGAGATCTCATGGGTCGACTGGGACCTCGACGAGGACCAGCAGGACATGCTCGACTTCACCCGGCACATGATCGCCCTGCGCCGGGCGCATCCGATCTTCCGGCGCCGGCGCTTCCTGGGCGGCCAGAACCCCTGCGAGGGCGACGAGTCCCTGCCGGACGTGGTCTGGCTCGCGACCGACGGCACCGAGATGACGCAGGAGCAGTGGGACGACCCGCAGAACAAGTGCGTGGACGTGTTCCTCAACGGCTCCGCGATCCCGGAGCCGGACGCCCGCGGCGAGCGCATCATCGACGACTCCGCGCTGCTCATGTTCAACTGGGCGGGCAACGACGTGGACTTCCGCGTCCCGCCCGAGGACTTCGGCTCTGCCTGGTACGTCGCCTCGGGCACGGCCCACCAGCTCGATCTCGGCGAGCGGCTCGAGCCCGGCCAGACGATCACGCGGCCCGCCTACTCCGTGCTGATCCTGGGGCGCCACCCCGAGGATCACGCCGCGGACGAGGCCGACGGCGCGCAGGCCGAGCAGTACGACTCCTCGCAGGCAGCCCTGCCGCCGCGCGGACGGGCGTACTCGAGCGCGTCCTCGCAGTCCCCCGGCCCGCTCGCCGCGCCGCGGATCACGAGCGCCTCGCACCCGCGGCGCTGAACCCTTCGGCCCACCACGGTCCCGCCCTGGTCCCGACCCGCGAAGGAGCACGCAGCACATGGTCACCCTCCCCGCCCCCTCCCGGATCGTCCCCACCAGCACGTACCGGCTCCAGCTGCACGCGGGCTTCACCTGCGACGACGCCGCCGCGCTCGTCCCCTACCTCGCCGACCTCGGGGCGGGACACGTGTTCTGCTCCCCTGTGCTCCAGGCCGCACCCGGCTCCACCCACGGGTACGACGTCGTGGACCACACGCGGATCAGCGAGGAGATCGGTGGGATCGACGCCCTGCGGAGGCTGGCCGACGCCGTCCACGCGCACGGCATGGGGCTGATCGTCGACGTCGTCCCCAACCACATGGCGATCCCCACGCCCGTCTGGCACAACCGCGCCCTGTGGTCGGTGCTGCGCGAGGGGCCGGCCTCGCCCTTCGCCGACTGGTTCGACGTGGACATCAGCGCGCAGAACTCGATCCTCATGCCCGTGCTGGGGCGCCCCATCGGTCAGGTCCTCGCCGACGGCGAGATCGAGGTGTCCCGTGCCGACGTGCCCCAGCGCGACGGCGGCACGCGCGAGGAGAGCGTGGTGCGCTACTACGACCACGTGCTGCCGATCGCCCCGGGCACCGAGGACCTGGGCCTCGTCGACCTGCTCGAGCGCCAGTGGTATCGGCTGGCCTACTGGAAGGTCGCCGACGACGAGCTGAACTACCGTCGCTTCTTCGACGTCGACACCCTCGCGGCCGTGCGCGTCGAGCTGCCCGAGGTGTTCACCGCGACCCATGCGCTGCTCCTGCAGCTGCAGTCCGAGGGCGTCGTCGACGGATACCGGATCGACCATCCCGACGGCCTCGCCGATCCGCGCGGATACCTGCGCGACCTCCACGAGGCCTCCGGCGGCGCCTGGACCGCGGTGGAGAAGATCCTCGAGGGCGACGAACAGCTGCCCGGCGACTTCCCCTGCGACGGCACGACCGGGTACGACGCCCTGTGGCGCGTGGGCGGCCTCTTCCACGACCCGCGCGGCGCGCTGGGTCTCACGCACGTCTGGCAGCGCACCACGGGCGACCTGCGGCCGTTCGAGGAGATCGCCGCCGAGTCCACCGCGCTCATCATCTCCACGAGCCTGTGGGCGGAGGTCGAGCGCCTCACGGACCTCGTCCGTCGCATCTGCGCCGAGGACATCCGACTGCGCGACACCACGCGCCGCCAGATCCAGAGGGTGCTGGTCGCGATGCTCGCCTCGATGGACCGCTATCGCGCCTACATCGTCCCCGGGGAGAGCGCGAGCGGCGCCGAGCGCGCGGTGCTCGAGGCGGCGGCCGCCCGCGCCCGCGATCTCCTGGGCGAGGACCCGGACCTGGGCGCGGCTCTCGAGGTGGTGCTCGCGCTCGTGTGCGGGGACGAGGCGGGCAGCGCCGGCCGGACGGCGAGCGCCGACCGCGCCGAGCTGATCGTCCGCTTCGCCCAGACCTGCGGACCCGTGCACGCCAAGGGCCTGGAGGACACGGCGTTCTACCGCTATCCGCGGTTCCTGCCGGTCACCGAGGTGGGCGCGGATCCCGACCGCATCGGCGTCGAGCCCGACGACCTCCACGACCACTGCGCGACGATGGTGCACACGCGTCCGGACTCCATGACGACCCTCTCCACGCACGACACCAAGCGCAGCGAGGACGTGCGCGCCCGTCTCGCCGTGCTCACCGAGATCCCCCACGAATGGGGCCTCGCGGTGCTCGACCTCGAGCAGGCGGTGGCCGCGCACACCGGGGACCGGGTCGACGGCGCACTGCGCCTGCTGCTGTGGCAGACGCTGCTGGGGACCTGGGACCTGCCGGGCGCGCACAGCGACCGCATCGACGAGGACCGTCTCATCGGCTACCTCGAGAAGGCCATGCGCGAGGCGAAGACCCGCACGACCTGGACGGACCAGGACATCGAGTACGAGGACCAGGTCCGGGAGCTGGGGCGCGCGGCCCTCGCCTCCCCCGAGGTCGCGTCGATCCTCGAGGACCTCACCCGCAGGACGCTCGGCGCGCAGCGCGCGGCGATCCTCGGCCAGAAGCTCGTCCAGCTCACGATGCCGGGCGTTCCCGACGTCTATCAGGGGTGCGAGTCCATCGACCTCTCGCTCGTCGATCCCGACAACCGCCGCGAGGTCGACCACGCCGGGCACGCGGCGCGGCTCGCCCGCATGCGCGAGGGCGCGCGGCCCGACGGCGTGGCCGACGAGAAGCTCTGGCTCACCCATCGCGCGCTGCGCCTGCGCCGCGAGCGTCCCGAGCTCTTCCGCGGGCGCTCCGCCGTCTACCGCCCGGTGCCGACCTCGACCGCGCATGCGGTGGCCTTCGGCCGCGCCCTCGAGGACGGGCCGCTCGAGGAGGTCACGGTCGTCACCCGCCTCGCGCACGGCCTCGCCCAGCGCGGCGGCTTCGGCGAGGCGGTGATCGTGCTGCCCGAGGGCCGCTGGCTTGATCTGCTGAGCGGCCGGGAGACCGACGGAGGACAGGTGCGCCTGACGGCGCTGCTCGAGGACTGGCCGGCGGCGCTGCTGGTGCGCGCCGACGAGACGGACGGGCATGGGTCCTTCGAGCACGAGACCGACGGCGGGACCGAAGGCGCGACAGCCGGCGGGACCGATGGCGAGGAGGCGGCATGAGCGAGCACGCGAGCGACACGACCAGGACCGGGACCGAGGCGGCGCGCACGGCGTCGTCATCCTCCCCGGCGAGACCTCCGTCGGGCCCGGCACCGCTGCCGGTGCGGGATGCGGACGGCGTCCTCGAGGTCTGGGCTCCGCGCGCACGGACGGTGCAGGTGCGTCTGACCGTCCCACCCCGCGGCGAGGAGACCGCGGCCCTTCCCGGCTCGGCGCGCACGCACTCGCACGCGCAGTGGCACACCCACGCGGAGGCGGACGCGGTCGTGCGCTCGCTCGAGCCCGTCGGCGACGGCTGGCACCGACTGCGCGGCGACGGGACCGACGCCGAGGACCCGGTCGCCGTGCCGAGCACGGGTACCCGTTATGCGTTCCGCCTGGACGAGGACGGGGACTGGCTGCCGGACCCGCGCAGCCTCGCCCAGCCGGACGGGGTCCACGGCCCGAGCGAGGTCGTGCGCCCTCGGCTGTTCCCGCATGCGCCGTGGGAGGGTCGCTCCTTCCGCGGGGGCGTCGTCTACGAGCTGCACGTGGGCACCTTCGCGCCGTCCGCCGACGGCGGCACCGGCACCTTGGACACCGCGATCGAGCGCCTGGACCACCTGGTCGCGCTCGGCGTCGACGCGGTCGAGCTGATGCCGCTCGCGGCCTTCCCCGGCGAGCGCGGCTGGGGGTACGACGGGGTGGACCTCATGGCCGTGCACCCCGCCTACGGCGGTCCCGCCGCGCTCGCCCGCTTCGTCGAGGCGGCGCATGCGCGCGGCCTCGCGGTGGTCCTGGACGTGGTGCTGAACCACCTGGGGCCCGACGGCAACCACCTCGGCGCCTTCGGCCCGTACTTCACCGACCGCCACGAGACCCCGTGGGGCTGGGCCGTGAACCTCGACGACGCGGGCAGCGACCAGGTGCGCGCCTTCCTGCGCGGGGTCGCCCGGTTCTGGCTCGTGGACATGCAGCTGGACGGCCTGCGGCTGGACGCCGTGCACGAGCTGCAGGACGACTCGCCCCGGCACTTCCTCGCCGAGCTCGCCGACGCGGTCGCCCACTGGGAGGCCGAGACCGGGAGGCCGCTGACCCTGATCGCGGAATCGGACCGCAACGACCCCGTGACCGTCACGCCCACCGCTCGCGGCGGGCTCAGCATGGACATGCAGTGGGCCGACGACGTCCATCACGCCGTCCACGCGTGGATCAGCGGCGAGCGCCAGGGCTATTACGTGGACTTCGGCAGCGCCGAGGTGCTGGCGCGGACCCTCACCCGCGTCTTCGAGCACGCCGGGACGCTCTCCACCTTCCGCGGACGGGTCTGGGGCGCGCCCGTCGATCCGTCGACCGACGCCTATGACGCGCACTCCTTCGTCGCCTTCCTCGAGGACCACGACCAGGTGGGCAATCGCGCGCGCGGGGACCGCGTCCACCAGTTGCTCTCCCCCGGCGAGCACGCCGCGGCGATCGCGCTGATCCTGCTGGGCGCGCCCACGCCGATGCTCTTCCAGGGCGAGGAATGGGCGTGCAGCGCCCCGTTCCGGTACTTCACCGACCATGCCGAGCCGCTGGGGTCGATGGTCACCGCCGGGCGGCGCGAGGAGTTCGCGCAGATGGGCTGGGACTCATCGGACGTGCCGGACCCGCAGGCCCGCTCCACCTTCACCGACTCCTTCCTGGACTGGGAGGAGAGGGACGAGGGCGCGCACGCCTCGATGCTCGAGTGGTACCGCACGCTCATCGGCCTGCGCCGCGCGCTCCCGGAGCTGACGGATCCGGACCTCGGGCACGTCGGGGTCGACGTGCTGGACGAGGAGTCGCTCGTGCTGCGCCGCGGGGACGTGCACGTGCTCGTCACCCGCGCGGAGGGCGGGGCCGGGATGCCCGCGTCGGGCACGGCTGTCGGCCGGGAGGTCCTCGCCTCCTTCGGCGCGCTGCGCCGCGATGCCCAGGAGCTCGTCGTCGGGCTCGCGGGCCCCGGCGCGCTCGTCGTCCGCGGGAGCGACGCCGCGGCTCAGTCGGCCGAGGCGTCCTGAGCGGCGCCTTCGAGGTCCTTCGCGCCGTCGCGCGCGAGCGAGGTCAGGCGCGAGAGGGAGCGGTAGTACTTCTTGCGGTAGCCGCTGCGCAGCAGCTCCTCGGTGAAGATGCCCGCCACGTCCTGGCCGCTCGCGAGCACCGGGATCTCCCGGTCGTAGAGCCGGTCCACGAGCACCACGAAGCGCAGGCCGTTGTTGTGGTCGGCGATCGTGGACACGTCGACGAGATGGGCGAACGAGACGTCGTCGAGCATCGCCCCGTAGCGGGAGGGATGCACGGTCTTGAGGTGCGCGAGGAGGGCGGGGAGATCGTCCAGCGTCGCGCCGGGCGTGGCCTCGGCGTGCTCGCGCACGGTCTCCTCAGGCAGGGCGGGCGCCTCGGCGACGGCCTCGCGCCGCCGATAGTCCTCGCCGTCGATCCGCAGCACGTCGAAGCGCTCGGACATCGACTGGATCTCGCGCAGGAAGTCCTGGGCGGCGAAGCGCCCCTCGCCGAGCGCCTCCGGCAGCGTGTTCGAGGTCGCCACGATCGCGACGCCGCGATCGGAGAGCTCACGGATCAGCCGCGTCATCAGCAGGGTGTCCCCGGGGTCGTCGAGCTCGAACTCGTCGATGCACACGAGCGAGGAGCCGCCCAGCAGCTCCACGGCGCGGGTGAAGCCGAGCGCCCCCACGAGGTTCGTGTACTCGACGAAGGTGCCGTAGACGGGGTTCCCGTCGGTGATGTGGAACAGCGAGGTCAGCAGGTGGGTCTTGCCCACGCCGAAGCCGCCGTCGAGGTAGAGGCCGCGCGCCGCCTGCGGGCGCTTGCGGAACATGCCCAGCAGGCCCTTCGACCCGCCGCTGCGGCCGATGCCGTGCGCGAACTCGGCGATCCGCTCCTTCGCCTCCTGCTGGGAGGGGTACTGCGGATCGGGCACGTAGTTGTCCAGCCGCGCCTTCGCGAAGCGCGGCGGCGGCACGAGGTCGGCGACCAGGCGCTCGAGGGAGGGGGCTGGGGTGCGCGCGGTGAGGGACTCGGTCACGGCCGCCCAGTCTAGGGGCGCGGGCGATCGCGGCAGATCTCCTGTGGGCAGGTCCACGATCGCGCGCCGGCCCCGGCGTGCTCGGGACCCGGCGATCCCCGGCCTCGGCACGCTGCGGCTCCGGCGCGCTCCGACTCGCGGGACCGTCCCGGGTGCGGGATGATCCGGGGAGCAGGGAGAGCCCGCACGACGAGAGGATCGACGCCATGCAGCTGCTGTGGGACGACGGGCGGGCGCTGGCCGCGCCGCGCGAGATCACCGAGGACGCCGCCGGGGCACGGGCTCTCGCCGAGGTCTACGCGCTCCCCGCGGAACGCACGTGGGTGCGGGCGATGATGAACACGACGATCGACGGCGCGATCACCGGGGCCGACGGCACCAGCGGCCCCCTGCGCAACCCCACCGACTCCTTCGCCTTCGGCGTGCTGCGCGCCCTCGCCGACGTGGTGCTCGTGGGCGCCGAGACCGTGCGCGTCGAGGACTACCGCCGTCCCCAGGGCCGGTCGGACCTGCTGGCACCGTCGCTGCGGCCGGCCGGCGGCGAGCGCCCGGCCCTGGCGATCATGTCGCAGTCCGGTCGGCTGCCCGCGAGCATCGACCCCGCGTGGCCGACGTACCTCGTGACCGACGCCGCGCACGGCGAGCGGGCACTCGCCGCGAGCGGTCTCCCGGAGGACCGGCTGGTCCTCGCGGAGGACCCGGCGGGCATCCGGCGCGCCCTCGCCGACCTCGGGCACCGCGGGATCCAGCTCGAGGGAGGCCCGAGCGCTCTCGCGCGCTTCGCCGGCTCCGGGGCGCTCGACGAGCTGTGCTTCTCGGTGACCCATCGGACGGTCGGAGGGGACGCCTCCCGGGTGATGCGCGGCGTCGGCGCGGAGGGCGAGTGGGAGCTGGGCTCCCTCACGGTCGGCGCGCACGCGACGCTCTCCCGCTACGTGCGCGGCAGGGCCTGAGCGAGAGGTTCGGCCCGAGCGCGAGGGCCGTCCCCGGCGCGGGAGCCGACCCCGCACGCACGGATCACACCCGGGCGCCGATCGACCCCTCGAGGGGCGCGGCCGCGGGGTCGCGCACGGGCAGCCGCATGGCCTCGACGTCGACGTCCAGGTCCAGCAGGTCCACGAGGTGCTCCGCGAGGAGCCGCTCGTACTGCTCGGGATCGCGGTTCCACTCGCGGGTGTGGCTCGCGCCGGCGAAGGGCACGAACCGCACGAGGTCGGGGCGCAGCGCGGCCAGGCGCGCGCTCGGCGCGGGCGGCACCGTCGTGTCCTCGAGGGCGTGCACGAGCAGGGTGCGGTGGCGCAGGTGCTGCGCATAGTGCTCGGCGCGCATCTCGGCGAGCGCGAGCGGCTCGTGCAGGCGCACCAGCCGCGCCCCGAGCGGACTCGTCATCATCCACAGGGCCAGGCGCCGCATGGGCGCGGGGGCGCGCAGCGCGGTCGCGTGGTACGTGAGGATGTCCTGCCAGTCCACGGCCGGCGAGTCCAGGACGAGCCCGGCGATCGCCTCGGGGTGCGCGGTGCGCACGGAGGTGCGCAGGGTGATGCCGCCGCCCATCGACCAGCCCATCAGCACGATCCGGCGGGCGCCGTGGGCGAGGGCGTACTCGATGCCCGCCTCGGTGTCCTCCCATTCGTCCAGGCCCAGATGGTGCATCCGATCGGCCGACGCGGGCGATCCGAGGTCGTTGCGGTAGGTCAGGGAGAGGCAGGTCAGGCCCAGCTCGTGCAGCAGGGACATCGCGCGCAGGGTCTCCCCGCGCGTGGCGCCGTGGCCGTGCGTGAGCACGGCCCAGATGTCCCCCGTCGGCCCCGCTGCGCCGCCCTCGGCATCGGCACCGGCATCGACATCGGCATCGGCACGGTCCTCCTCCGGCACGCCCGAGCGCCCCGGGACCAGCCACGCCGGCATGGGGCCGACGGGCGAGGAGACCTCGACCTCCTGGGTGGGCAGGCCCAGCGATGTCTCGGGCGTGCCCGGCCAGAAGAACCCGTCGAGGCCGACGGGCCCGATCCCGATCGGCTCGTCGGTGTCGCGGGCGAGGATCGGTCGGGACACGGTGGTGGGCGTCGGCTCGCCGTCGACCGGGCCGAGGCGCACGTGGACGGCCCCGCCGGAACGGCGCAGGGCGATCACGCCTCCCCGGACGGACTCCGCCGTCCGGTCGAGGTGGATGCGGTCCGGATACGCGGCCCGCACCACCTGGACGAGCTTCCCGCGCTGGGACATCTGCGGGGTGAGCGGGACCCGCGCGAGCAGCCTCGCTCCCGCCGCGAGCGCCCCTGCGCTGAGGGCGAACGTGCCGAGCGCGCCGACGCCGCCGATCGCGAGCGCTCGACCCCATCGCCGCAGCTCACGGGCGGCATCGTGCCCGTCGGGCGCCTCCTCGGGGCGGGTGTCGCGGGAGCCGAGGGAGGTGAGGCGCATCATGACGCGCAGTCTACGTCCGCCGTAGGATCGCAGGTGACGCCGCGGGTGCGAGGCGATCCCCGCCCCGCCCGTCGGCACCCGAACCCGGAGGTATGAGCCATGAGCACCAAGCCCATCGGAAGCGGCGACTACGCCATCCAGCTGGACGACGCCGCGTGGCGGGAGAGGCTCTCGCCGGAGGAGTACCAGGTGCTGCGCCAGGCGGGCACCGAGCGCCCGTTCAGCGGGGAGTACGAGGAGGTCCGTCCGGCGGGGACCTACGCCTGCCGGGCGTGCGGAGCGGTCCTGTTCCGCGCCGACGAGCAGTTCGACGCGCACTGCGGCTGGCCCGCCTTCTGGGCCCCGCAGGACGACGACGCCGTGGAGCTGCTCGAGGACGCCTCGCTGGGAATGGTCCGCACCGAGGTGCGCTGCGCGAACTGCGGCTCGCACCTGGGCCACGTCTTCGAGGGCGAGGGCTTCGCGACCCCCACCGACCAGCGCTACTGCATCAACTCCCTGAGCCTCGTCCACGAGGGCTGAGGCCTTCTCGGAGAAACCTGCGGAGGTCCTCGGCGGGTCGACGGCGCGCCTCGGTCGGCGGTGACGGGTCGCGGGCTAGGCTCGCGGCCGTGCCCGTCCACCAGTTCCCCGCCGCCGCCCGCGCCTTCAGCACGGCGATCGAGGAGATGACCCGTGCGCCCCTGCGCCCCGAGGTCCACTGGACCTCGATCCCCGCTCCCGGCCGGATGGCCCCGCACACGTGGGCGGCCAACGGCGAGGTGATCCTGCACGACGAGGAGGTCGCGAGCGGCCGCCTGGTCGTCCTGCACGATCCCGCGGGCGAGGAGGCGTGGAAGGGCGAGTACCGGATGGTGGTCCTCGTCCAGGCCCAGCTCGAGCCCGAGTTCGCGATCGAGGCGATGCTCGGCGACGTGGCCTGGTCGTGGGTCACCGAGTCCCTCGAGCTGTTCGACGCCGAGTCCCGCGAGCTCGGGTGCACCGCCACCCGCGTGGTGTCCCAGAGCTACGGCGCACTCGCCGGGCGCCCCTCGACCGTCGACGTCGAGATGCGCGTGTCCTGGACGCCGACGAGCTCCGACCTGGCCCCGCACTTCGCCGCCTGGACGGCGATGCTCGCGGCGGCCGGCGGCCTTCCGCCCGCTCCCGCCCAGGTCGCGCCGCTCGTCCCCTCCCATCGGGCCCGCCCCCGGCACGGCTCGGCGAACGGGGAGGACTGATCCGATGAGGACCCGCAACCGCTCCGCAGCCCGCGCCCGACGCACCGAGAACGGCGCATGCGCGGAGAGCACGACGAGCGCCGCACGGGCGTCGACCTCGGACGCGACCCCCACGGGCACGGCCGGCGGCGACGAGCCCGGCGCCGACTCCCCCGCGATCGAGCCGACGCCTCTGGGCGCCCCGCGCGACGGCCTGGTGCCCGTGATCGATCGCATCCAACCGCTGCTGGAGTGGTGCGAGCGCGCCGCGAGCACCCCCGAGGAGCCGATCGCGGTCGACGCCGAGCGGGCTTCCTCCTACCGCTACAGCGCCAAGGCCTATCTCGTGCAGATCCGCACCGAGGCCGCGGGCACGGCCCTCATCGATCCCACGGCCTTCACCCTTCCCACGACCTTCGTGGAGCTCATGAACTCCCGCGAGTGGGTGCTGCACGCCGCCACCCAGGACCTCCCGAGCCTGGGCGAGCTGGGCCTGCACCCCGCGACATTGTTCGACACCGAGCTCGCGGCGAGACTGCTGGGCATGCCCCGCGTGGGTCTCGGCGCGGTCGTCGAGGACACGGTGCACCTGCGCCTGGCCAAGGAGCACTCCGCCGCGGACTGGTCCAAGCGCCCGCTGCCCGAGCCGTGGCTCGTGTACGCGGCTCTGGACGTCGAGGTGCTCGTCGAGGTGCGTGACATCCTCTCCGCCCGCCTCGAGGAGACGGACAAGACCCGCTGGGCGCGCGAGGAGTTCGCGCACGAGGTCGCCCACCCGCTGCCCGCCGCGCGCGCGGAGCCGTGGCGGAAGCTGCACGGGCTGGGCGCCCTGCGCACCCCGCGCCAGCTCGCGGCCGCCCGCGCCATGTGGGAGCGGCGCGACCAGATCGCCCGCGAGCAGGACCTCTCCCCGCACCGCGTGATCAAGGACCGCGCGATCGTGGACGCCGCGAAGGTCTCGACCGCCTCGCACGCGGCTTTCCTCGCGGCCCTGCCCAAGCCCCTGCACGGCAAGGAGACCTGGTGGCAGGCGGCGCGCGCGGGCGTGAACCTCCCCGACGCGCACCTGCCCTCGCGCTCGGAGCCCAGCTACCCGCCGCCCCACAAGCTCTGGTCCAAGAAGTGGCCCGAGGTGTGGGAGCGCTACCTGCCGATCCGCGAGGCCGTGGCCGAGCGCGCCGAGCAGCTGCACGTGCCCTCGGAGAATCTGCTCACCCCGGGCCTGCTGCGGCAGTGGGTCTGGGAGCACGAGGCGCCCGGCGCCGCGGAGGAGATCCGCGCCGAGCTCACCGGGCTCGGCGCCAGGGACTGGCAGGCGGAGATCGTCGCCCCCGTCCTCGCCGCCGCGCCCGTCGCATCCGGGCCGTCGGACGCGCCCACCGCGCAGTCCGCCGAGTAGACCCGGGAGTCTTCGGCCGACGCCCGTCGCGCGACCGCGACGGGCCGGCCTGTCTCAGGCCCCGAAGGCCGCGACCGCGAGCACCGCGGCCACGAGGGTCGCGTTCGTCAAGCGGTCGTCGCGGATCGCGTCGAGCACCTCGCCCAGACGCACCCAGCGCTGCTCGATCTCCGATTCCTCGTCCTCGCGCACGAAGTCCGTGGCGGCCTCGCTGATGCCGGTCGCGAGGAAGATCCGGATCCGTTCGGCCGAGCTGCCGGCCGAGGGATGGATGTCCAGCAGGTGCCGCAGGTGCTCGGCCCGGTGGCCCGTCTCCTCGGTGAGCTCGCGCCCCGCGGCCTGCATCGGGTCCTCGCCCTCATGGTCGAGGAGGCCCGCGGGCAGCTCCCAGAAGGTGCGCCCCGCGGGATGGCGGTACTGGCGGATGAGCAGCACCCGAGCATCGCGGACGTCGCTCGCGCCCGCGTCGTCGAGAGCGAGCACGGCGGCCGCGCCCGTGTGGGCGATGTACTCCCGGGTGAAGCGGACGCCGGGCGCGAAATCGACCTCGTCGCGCACGACGTCCCAGATCGCGCCGCGGAAGGCTGTGCTCCGGGAGAGGACCGGGCGTGCGCCGTCCTCGTCCCGGAGCATGCCCGTCACTCCCCGGCCTCGTCGGACTGCCCGGCGGCGTCCGCACCGGATGCCGACTCGCCGGGGTCGTCGGCCCCGCGCTCGGCGGGGACCTCGAGCAGGCGGGTGGCCTTCTGCAGGTCGACGGCGGCACCGATCAGACCCGCGAACAGCGGATGGGACCTGGTGGGACGCGACTTCAGCTCGGGGTGCGCCTGGGTGCCGATGTAGTACGGATGCGCGTCCGCGGGCAGCTCGACGAACTCGACGAGGGAGCGGTCCGCGGAGACGCCGGAGATCACCAGGCCCGCCGTCTCGAGGTCCTTGCGGTAGGCGTTGTTCACCTCGTAGCGGTGCCGGTGTCGCTCGGAGACCTTGGTGGTCCCGTAGGTGCGGGCGGCGAGGCTGCCGGGGGTGAGCTCGTGGTCGTAGGCGCCCAGGCGCATGGTGCCGCCCAGGTCGCCCTCGCCGGAGACGATGTCGGCCTGCTCGGCCATGGTCGCGATCACGGGGTGCGCTGTGTCGGCCTCGAACTCGGTGGACTGCGCATCGGCCCAGCCCAGCTCGGTGCGGGCGTACTCGATGACCATGCACTGCATGCCCAGGCACAGGCCGAGGGCGGGGATGCCCTTCTCGCGGGCGAAGCGGAGGGCGCCGACCTTCCCGTCGACGCCGCGGATGCCGAAGCCGCCGGGCACCACGATCGCGTCGACGTCCTTGAGGGCCGCCTGGGCGCCCTCGGGGGTGGAGCAGGCGTCGGACTCGACCCAGGAGATCTTCACGCGGGCATCGTGGTGGAACCCTCCGGCGCGCAGAGCCTCGATGACCGAGAGGTAGGCGTCCGGGAGGTCGATGTACTTGCCGACGAGGCCCACGGTGACCTCGTACTCGGGGTGGTGGACCCGCTCGAGGAGGCCGTCCCACAGCGACCAGTCGACGTCGTGGCTGAGGAGGTCGAGGCGACGGATCGCGTAGGCGTCCAGGCCCTCGTCGTGCAGCACGTGAGGAATGTCGTAGATCGAGGGCGCGTCCGGGCAGGTGACGACGGCGTCGAGGTCCACATCGCACATGGAGGCGATCTTCGCCTTCACCGAGGCGGGCAGGGCGCGGTCGGCGCGCAGCACGATGGCATCGGGCTGGATGCCGATCGAGCGCAGGGCCGCGATCGAGTGCTGCGTGGGCTTGGTCTTGAGCTCCTGGCTGGGGCCGATGAAGGGCACCAGGGAGACGTGCACGAAGAAGACGTTGTCGCGGCCCACGTCCTGGCGGACCTGCCGGGCGGCCTCGAGGAACGGCTGGGACTCGATGTCGCCGACCGTGCCGCCGATCTCGGTGATGACGACGTCGACCTCGTCACTCGCCTGAGCGCGCATCGACTCCTTGATGGCGTTCGTGATGTGCGGGATGACCTGGACGGTGTCGCCGAGGTACTCGCCGCGGCGCTCCTTGGCGATGACGCCGGAGTAGACCTGGCCGGTGGTCACGTTGGAGTCGGCCGAGAGGTTCTCGTCGAGGAACCGCTCGTAGTGGCCGATGTCGAGGTCCGTCTCCGCGCCGTCCTCGGTCACGAAGACCTCGCCGTGCTGGAACGGGTTCATGGTGCCCGGATCCACGTTGAGGTACGGGTCCAGCTTCTGCATGGTCACCCGCAGGCCGCGGTTCTTCAGGAGCATCCCGAGCGAGGAGGCGGTCAGCCCCTTGCCGAGGCTCGAGACGACGCCGCCCGTGACGAAGATGTGCTTCGTGGTGCCGGGATTCCGGAAGGGCTTCGCTGCCGGGCCGGAGCCGGGGCGGGCGGTCGATGCGGACGGGGTTCGCGGGGGGTTCACGCTGCTGTCTGCCACGGAGTCTCAACCTAGCATCGAAAGACCCCTCGGCGCTCCCGACACCCGCGGATGTGCGAGGTGTTCCATGCGGATGAGGCGCCGTCGGACCATGGACGGTCGCGTCAGGGCAGGGAGATCCGCAGGACCTGGGTGAGCTGTGCGAGCAGGTCGTCGGGTCCGCTCAGCTCGCGGGAGCACTCGCGGGAGGCCAGCTCCGCGGTCTCCCGCGCCTCCGTCCTGCGCAGGGACGTGATCGCCCGGGCGAGAGCGGCCGGATCCCCGACGGGGACCAGGAGCGCCGCCCCGCCCGTGACCAGGCGGGTGCCGCCGGCGTCGGTCGCGACGATCGCGCGGCCGGCACGCAGGGCCTCCTGCAGGAACACCGGCTGCCCCTCCCACAGCGCCGAGGAGACCACGAGGTCGCAGTCGGCGAGCAGGTCGGGCACGTCCTCGCGACGGCCGAGCAGCTCGACGGGCAGGCGCTCGGCGCGGATGCGCGCGCGCAGATGCGGCTCGAGGGGACCGTCCCCGGCGATCCGCACGCGCAGTCCGGGAGCGGCCGGGGCCGCCTCGCCGACGAGAAGGCCCAGGGCGTCCAGGAGCACGTCGAGCCCCTTCTGCGGAGCGAGTCGCGCGACGACGAGCACCTCGAGAAGGTCCGGCGCGTCCCGGGCGGGACGCGCGGACGCCGCGGCGGTCGCTCCGCTCACGGCGGTCGCGCCGCTCCCGGGTCCCGCGGGGATGATCGCGTGCTCGACCTCCGGGACGCCGTGCACGAGCGGGTCGAGGTCCGGGGACACGGTGAGGACCGCGTCGGCGCGCGAGCGGATGACCCGCAGCAGCAGGCGCCCCATGGCGCGCACCGTGCGCGGGCCGACGACGCGGTTGTGCAGCGTCACCACCAGACGGGGCCCGAGGCCGCGCGGTCCGCGGGCGAGCGCGGCGAGCGCCCCGGCGCGCAGCCCGTGCGCATGGACCGCGTCGACCGCTGTGCGGGCTCCGGACCCGCGCATGCGCTCGCGCAGGGTGCGCACGGTGCGAGCGTCCGCCGGCGCGGGGCGCGAGGAGATCCGAACGCCTGCCTCGGGCAGCTCGACGCCTGCCTCCGAGAGCACGGCGCGCTCCATCCGCACGTGGGCCGCCAGTCCCCCGCTCGCGGCGGGTTCGACGATCAGCACGCGGGGCGCGGGGCCGACGGTCGGCTGCTCGCCCTCCCGCACGAAGCTCACGCCTTCTCCGTGCGCCCGCGGCGCAGGCGCGCGAGCAGCGAGGCCGCGGTGCGGCGGTCGGCGAGGGTCATGGCGACGAGGGCGAGGACCATGCCGATGCCGCCGGTGAGGAGGCCGATCAGCACGCACAGCAGCTCGGAGGTGCCCTGCGTGACCATCGCCCGCCCCAGGAGCAGCCCTGGGACGGCTGCGGCCACGGAGACCACGGCCCCGATCGGCACGACGCGCACCAGGGGCGCTCCGCCCTCGACGCCCTCGAGGAGATCGGCGACCCGGGCGAGGCCGGTGATGCCCGAGACCCACATGCCGGCGCTCAGGGCGAAGGCGAAGGCGGTCGCGGCCACGGCCGCGCTGCCGGAGTTCGAGAGCACCGCCACGAGCACGATGAGGATCCCGCCCACGACCCAGCCGACGGAGCCCACGAGCAGCGCGTCCCGCGCCCGCATCGCCGCGGACAGCACCCGGGTGCACTGCATGGTGATCGCGTACGGCAGCAGGCCCACGGAGAGGGCGGCGACGACCGCGCCGACCCCCACGGCGCCCGCGCGGTCGATGTGGTGGAAGAAGGCCTCGAGGGCCGGGCCGGCGGCGAACAGCGTCGCCGCGCCCACGGTGCCGATCACCACGACCGAGCGCAGGGATGCGCGGGCGGTGACGGCGAAGCCCCGCAGGTCCCCGACGAGGCGCTGCTCGGACAGGTGCGGGAACACGCTCGTGATCAGCGGGACCACGAGCACGGCGTAGGGCAGCAGGTAGATGGCCTGCCCGTACTGGAACACGGGCAAAGTGCCGGTGCCTCCGGTGCGCATGGCCAGCAGCAGCACGAGAGCGAGGGCGAGCTGCTGCGCGCCGACGGCGCCGAGCCCGGCTCCCGCGAGCCGCAGCGCCCTGCTGCCCATCCCGGCGGGCATCCGCAGGGTGGGGCGCAGGCGCAGTCCGGCGCGAGCGGCCGGCACGAGCACCGACAGCGCCATCACCACGACCCCGGCGGTGGTGCCCCAGGCGAGCACCCCGCGCGCGAACGGGGAGATCGTCGAGGCCGTCGCCACGGCGGGCACCGCGGCCGCGTACACGCGGTAGGAGATGATCACGACGAGCGAGGACAGCAGCGGCACCAGGGCGGGCCACAGGAACCGCTTGCGGGCCTGGAGGTAGGCGCCGAGCACCACGGTCACCCCGTACATCGGCAGCTGGAGCGCGAAGATCCGCAGCATCGACGCACCGAGCTCGACGACGGACTCGTCGGAGTCGCCGCTGGTGAGGACGAGCGAGGAGATCGGGCCGGCGAGCAGGCCGACGAGGAGGGCGAGCGGGATCGTGAGCAGGAGCATCCAGCTCAGCATCGCGGAGATGATGCCGTCGGCCCGTCGCCTGCCCTCCCCGGTCTCGTCGTTCTCGACCAGGCCGGCCACCAGCGGGACCACGCTCGCGGCGAGCGCGCCTCCGGCGGCGACCTCGAACAGCAGGTTCGGGACGAGGTTCGCGCTCGAATAGGCGGTGCCGACGTCCCCGGCGCCCACGCTCGCGCCGAAGACGAGGTAGCGCAGGAAGCCGACGATGCGCGCGACGAGGGTGACCACGAGGATCACCGTCGCCCCGCGCACGATGACGCGTGCGGTCGAGGACGGTGCGCTCATGAGGGAGTGCTCCCTTCGTCGCCGACTTGCTCGGGAGCGGCTGCGCGGCGGCCCCAGCGGTCGAGGCGGCGCAGCGCGGGCGTCGCGTCGATGACGGCGCTGAAGCTCACGCGCTCGCTCGCGAGGGTGAGGGCTCCGAGGCCGCCGAGCACGAGGAGACGGGGCCCCGCGGGGAGTCGGCGCGCGGCGGCCGCGCCCACGAGGGCGCCGAGGGCGTTCGCGCCGGTGTCGCCGAGCATGCCGCGCTCGGCGAGGTCCCCGGGCAGGGCGGCGAGCCCCGCGAGCGCGGCGATCACGGCGAGGGTCCTGCCCTCCTGCGCGCGAGGGCTGCGGGCGGGCGGGACGGCGAGCACGAGCGCGCAGGCCGTGGTGGCCTTGAGCGCGCGCCCGGGGCGCAGGTCCAGGAGGTTCGCGAGGTTGGCGGCGCCCGCGGCGACGCCCGTGTCGACCAGGGCGCCGGCCAGGTCGCCTGCTCCCGCGGGCAAGGCATCCGCGCCGGTGGATGTGGCGGTGTGCGGGCCGACGCCGCTCGCCGTGCGGGCACGGGCCGCGGCGGCGTCGAGCAGGCAGACCACGGGGATCCCCAGGGCCTTCGCGGCGCCGGTGGTCAGGCGTCCGCGGCGCAGGGCTCCGAGGTGGCCGCGCAGCCCCTTGGTCGGGGTGATCCCGCGGGAGCGCAGCCAGGGCTCGAGGACGTCGTCGGCGAGGCCCAGTCCGCCGACGGCGGCGACGGCGAGCGCGTCGGCGCGCAGGCCGCGCGCGGCGAGGACGATCGCCGCTCCCCCGGCCACGGCGACGCCCTCCGCGAGGGTCACGCTCCGCCCCGCGTGGTTCGTGCGGCGCAGGGCTCCCGAGACGGCTCGGGTCGCATCCGTCGGGGTCTCCCCGGGCTCGCCTGCGTCCGCGCGCGAGGCGGTCATCCCTCGCCTCCGTCGCTCGCGCCGGATCCCGATCCGGAGCCGGATCCCGACGAGTCCCCGGACCCTCCGCCGGACCCGCCGGGGACCTGCGGCACGCGGTCCTGGGCGTCGGCGGCGGTCCCGTAGCTCCCCTGCTCGCCGCGCGCCTGCTCGGCGAGGGCGAGCACGGCGATCGTCGGCCCGTCGGGCTCCTGCAGGCGGTCGCCGCTGGAGAGGTCGCCGAAGCGCGAGTCCCCGCGCACCGTGCGCAGCAGGCCCGCGCTGTCGTCGTTCGAGGGGGTCGAGCCCGAGACCACCGTGGGGATCTTCGCGCTGACCATGCGCTCGAGCAGCCCGGTCTGGGCCTCGAGCAGCAGCTGGGCGCGCTCGGCGGCGGCCGAGGCGTCGTCACCGCTCACGGTGAGGTCCGAGGGCGCGGCGCTCGCGAAGATCATGGAGTCGACGGGGGCGTCGGTGCTGCCGTCGACGTCGACGAGGCGGGCGTCGGTCAGCACGGACCAGAGCTTCTGGCGCTGCTCGGCCCCGATCGAGGTGTCCACGAGCAGGTGGCCGATGATCGTGGAGAGCGCGCCGGAGCTGGAGTCGGTGTCGGACTCGGCCGCCGCGACGAGCGCGCCGTCGGCGTCCCGCAGGGAATCGAGGGCCTTGGTGCGGGTGTCCTCCTGATCGGGGTCCCACAGCGAGCTGTCCAGGCGCACGCTCAGCGGGGTGCTCGCACCGGCCTCGTCCAGCAGGGAGTCGAGGGTGCTGACCTGGTTGCGCACCGAGTCGTCGTCGGAGACCACGGCGGTGCTGCGTCCGCTGAGGGTGCCCGCGACGAGGTCGGGCGAGGTCTGCGAGATGAACGCGCTGAGCTCGTCGTTCTGCGAGGTCAGCGAGTCGTTGGCGGTGCGCAGGTCGTCCTTCTCCGTGCGCAGCTGCTCGACCTGGCCGGTGAGCTGGGAGCCCAGGTTCTCGCGCAGCGGTCCGGCCCCGAGCACGATCCCCACCGCGAGGGCGAGGAACACGGAGATCAGGGAGACCAGGTGGTAGCGGAAGTCGATCACGGACCGAGGCTCCTAGGTTCCGGTGGCGGGTCGGGTGGCGAACAGGGAGGTGAACCATGAGATGGCGTCGTCCCATCGTGCACCGAGGATCTGGAAGAGCGCCTGTCCGCCGGGCGTGGCCCACATGGCCACGGAGAGGGCGAGCAGGCCGGCGACGGCCAGCAGCACGAGCTGGAGGGTGGAGATCCGCTGGCGGTAGAGCCGGGACACGCCCTTGGCGTCCACGAGCTTGGAGCCCACGCGCAGCCGGGTGAGGAAGGTCGAGCTCATGCCGGCGCGGCCCTTGTCCAGGAACTCCTCGAGGGTGCCGTGGGTGCCGACGGCCACGATCACGCTCGCGCCCTTCTCGTCGGCCAGGAGCATCGCGATGTCCTCGCTGGTGCCGGCGGCGGGGAACACGACCGCGTCCTCGGCGAGATCGAGCTCCGCCAGGCGCTCCATGCCCGGGGCGCGGCCGTCGCGATAGGCGTGGACGACGAGCTCGGCGCCCGATGCCAGCGCCCTGTCGGAGACGGAGTCCATGTCCCCGATGATCATGTCGGGCTTCCAGCCGGCCTCGAGGACCGCGTCGGCGCCGCCGTCGACGCCGATCACCACGGGGCGGTTCTCGCGCAGGAACGGACCGAGCGTCGCGAGGTCCTCCTTGTAGTGGTAGCCGCGCACGACGATCAGCACGGGGCGGCGGTCCATGACGGTGCGCACCTCGGGCGCGCCCACGCCGTCCAGCAGCAGGTCCTTCTCCAGGAGCATGTACTCCAGGGTGTTGCGGGCGAACAGCTCGAGCTGCTCGGAGAGGCCCTCGCGGGAGGCCTCGAGGGAGGCGGCGATCGTGGCGGGGTCCTGGCGGGTGCCGCGCGCGAGCGTGCTCCCGCCCTCGCGGACGACGCCGTCGGCGACGGTGAGGCGGGCGCCCTCGCGGACCTTCTCGAACAGCTCGGGGCCGCAGTCGTCGACGAGCGCGATGCCGTGGTCGACGAGGATCTGCGGCCCGGCGTTCGGGTAGCGGCCGGAGGTGGAGCGGGCGGCGTTGAGGACGGCCGCGGGCGCCTTCTCGACGAGCGCCTCGGCGGCGACGCGGTCGATGTCCTCGTGGTCGATGACCGCGATGTCGCCGGGCTCGAGGCGCTTGGTGAGGTCCTTCGTGCGTCGGCCGATGCGCGCGGTCCCCAGGACGGTGCCGACGGTCGTGCTCATCGCCCCTCCCCCGGTGCCGACGCCGATGCCGACGGGTCCGCCGAGTCGTCGAGCAGCTCGCGGGCGTGGGCCAGGGCGAGCTCGCTGGTCTCGCCGGAGAGCATGCGGGCGAGCTCGTGGATGCGGCCCTCGCGGTCCAGTCTCCGCACGGTGGAGCTCGTGCCGCCGTCCTCGCTGTGCTTGACGATCTGCAGGTGCGTGGAGGCGTGGGAGGCGACCTGCGGGAGGTGCGTGACGACGATGACCTGCGCGTTCTCGGCGAGCCGCTGGAGGCGCTGGCCCACGGCGAGGGCGGCGCGGCCGCCGATCCCCGCGTCGATCTCATCGAAGACGAACACGGGAGCGGCGGTGCGGTCCTCGCGGGAGGAGCCGAGCGCGACCTCGAGGGCGAGCATGACGCGCGAGAGCTCGCCGCCGCTCGCGGCGGTCGCGACGGGCAGGTGGTCGGCGCCGGGGTGGGGCGCGAGCAGGAACGCCACGCGGTCGCGGCCGTGCGGACGGGGTGCGTGCTGGGCGACCTCGACCTCGAGGCTCGCCTGGGGCATCTCGAGGTGGACGAGCTCGGACTCGACGGCGCGGGCGAGGCGCGAGGCGGCCTCGCGCCGGGCGTCGGAGAGCGCCTCCGCGGCCTCGTCGAGGGCGGTCTCCAGGCCCGTCATCTCCTCGCGGGCGGCGGACAGCTCGGTCTCGGCGCCGTCGAAGCGGTCGAGATCGGCGGCGGCGGTGCGCGAGCTCTCGAGCAGCTCCCCGATGGTCGCGGCACCGCCGAGGGAGGGCCCGAGGTCCCGCACCAGCGTGGTCACCTCGTGCAGTCGCTCGTTGGCCTGCTCGACGCTGCCGGGCGAGGCGTCGATGCCGTCCGCGTAGCGCGAGAGGTCGGCGGCCGCGTCGGAGAGCTCGAGGCGCAGGCTCTCGAGCCTGCCGAGGGTGCCCTCGAGCTCGGGATCGGTGCCGGAGGCGGTGCGCACCTGGTCGATCGCGAGGTCGAGGAGGGAGCCGACCGCGGGGCCGTCGTCCTGCCCGAGCAGCAGCGTGGACGCCTGCTCGGCGGCGGCCCGGAGGTCCACGGCGTGGTTGAGCCTCTCGAGCTGGGCGCGCAGGCTATCGTCCTCGCCGTCCTGCGGGTCGACCTCCTCGATGCGCTCGAGGGCCGTGCGCAGCTGGTCCCCTCGACGATCGCGCTCTGCGACGAGGCGCTCGAGGTCCTCGACGCGCCCGCGCAGCTCCTGCTGGCGGTCCCAGAGCTCGCGGTGGCGCTGCAGCAGGGGGCCGACGGTCTCGCCGGCGAAGCGGTCGAGGGCCTCGCGCTGCTGATCGGCCTCTCGCAGGCGGGCCTGGTCGGCCTGTCCGTGGACGGTCACCGCAGAGCCGACGAGCCGGGCGAGCGTTCCGATCGGCACGGGCACCCCGCCGATCTGGGCGCGGGAGCGGCCGTCCTTGGTGACGCGGCGGACGACGAGCACCTCGCCGTCCTCGTCCTCGGCGCCGAGCTCGTCCAGGGCCGTCTCGAGCTCGTCGTGCCCGGCGAGCACGAGGGTGCCGTCGACGGTCCCGGCGGTGCCCGCGCGGCCGCGGTCGAGCCGCGCGCCCAGGAGCATCGAGAGGCCGGTGACGATCATGGTCTTGCCGGCACCGGTCTCGCCGGTCAGCGCGGTGAAGCCGGGCCCGAACTCGGGGGTGGCGTCGTCGATCACGCCGATGCGGCGGATCCGGAGGGTGGAGAGCACGGCGGCTCCCGCTCAGACGTCGCGGCCGACGCGTCCGCGCCAGCCCACGACCGGCAGCTGGAACTTCTCCACGAGGCGGTCGGCGAACGGTGTGGTGGTGAGGCGCACGAGCCGCACAGAGCGCGGGGAGAGCCGGCCCTCGACGCGCATGCCGGGGGTGATGTCGATGGTGCGGCGACCGTCGAGGGTGAGCACGCCCTCGTCGCGGTTCTCGACGGTGAGCTCGATCGCGGCCTCGGAGGAGCGCCCCAGCACGAGGGGGCGCGAGAACAGGGCGTGGGCGGCGAGCGGGACGACGAGGAAGGCGTCCACCTCGGGCCAGATGATGGGGCCCCCGGCGCTGAAGCCGTAGGCGGTCGAGCCCGTGGGGCTGGTCAGGAGCACACCGTCGCAGCCGAAGGAGGAGACGGGGCGGCCGTCGATCTCGATGACCACGTAGATCATCTTCTGGCGGTCGGCCTTCTCGAGGCTCGCGTCGTTCAGCGCCCAGTCGGTGTGGAGGATCTGGTCCTTGGGGCCGCGGATGACGATGTCGAGGGTCGCGCGCTCCTCGATGTCGTAGTCGCCGTCCAGGAGGCGTCGCACCGTCGTCGAGAGCTCCTCGACCTCGCTCTCGGCGAGGAAGCCCACGTGACCGAGGTTCACGCCGTGCACGGGGATCTCGGCCTCGCGCACCACCTCGAGGGCGCGCAGGATGGTGCCGTCGCCCCCGAGCACGATGCCGAGCTCGACGAGGTCCGCCGCGGAGACGGCGTCGACGACGTCGACCTCCTCGGAGTCGAGGATGTCCAGGAGCCCCTCGGGCAGGCTCGCCGGGGGCGACATGCGGATCTGGTCGTACTGCTCGTCGGTGATGACGGCGCGCACGCCGCGGTTGCCGAGCTCGGCCAGGACTCTCATCAGCGCCTCGAGGGCGGCGGCGCGCCCCGAGTGCGCGTACAGCAGGAAGCGCCTCATGCTCGGCGGTCCCCTTCCCTCGTCCTCGGCTCGGTCCTGTGTCCATCGGCCCGGTGCGGGCCCAGGTCATGCTCCGTGACGTGCGCCGCGGCCTGCGCGCGCCGACGTCCGGCGCGGGAGCCTGCGCGCGTACGCGGGAGCACCTGCTCGATCATGTCATAGGCGGCGCGCGGGATCCTGCGCGCCGCTCCGGCGGGTCGCGGATCCTCTGCCGGTGTGTCCGCTCCGCGCGGCGCGGCGTCACGGCGGTGCAGGTGCAGGAAGTACTCGTGGTTCCCGTCCTGCCCCGGCAGCGGGCTCTCGGCGACCCCGCGCAGCTCGAGCCCGCGGGCATCGGCCTCCTCGACGACCCCGAGCACGGCGTCGCGGCGCAGGGCGGGATCCGCGACCACGCCGGAGCGCGGGAGCCTGCGGCGGCCGACCTCGAACTGGGGCTTCACCATGAGCAGCAGGCCGCCGCCGGGCGCGGTGAGCGCGGCGAGGTCCGCCATGAGGGTGACGAGGGAGATGAAGGAGAGGTCGCCGACGACGAGCTGCGCCGGCCCGCCGACGTCCGTGGGGTCCAGTCCGCGGATCGAGGTGCCCTCGTGCACTGCGACGCGCGGGTCCTCGCGCAGGCGCGGGCGCAGCTGGCCATGGCCGATGTCGACGGCGCGCACCTCGCGTGCTCCGCGGCGCAGCAGGACGTCGGTGAACCCGCCGGTGGACGCGCCCGCGTCCAGGCAGACGAGACCGCTCGGGTCCAGTCCCGCCGCGTCGAGCGCACCGAGGAGCTTGTGGGCGGCTCGCGAGGCGTACTCCCCTCCCTCGGGGATGCCGGTGACCTCGAGGACGGCGTCCGCGGCGACGATCAACGAGGGCTTGCGCGCGGGGCGGCCGTCGACGCGGGCCCGGCCCTCCTCGACGATCCGGCGGGCATGGGTGCGGGAGGAGGCCAGGCCCGCGGCGGCCAGGGCCACGTCGAGCCGTCGGCCTCCGCCGTCCGCAGTCACGAGTCCAGCGTGCCCGGTCACGAGTCCTGCGTGCGCACCGCACCGGACAGGGCGGTCTCGGGCAGGCGCGCCGCGAGCAGCCCGAGTCCCGCGGTGAGTGCCTGCGGGGACTGCGTGCGTCCGGTCAGGACGAGGTCCTCGCCCTCGAGCCGTGCGGAGGCTGCTCCGCAGCGCGCGGTCTCTCCGTCGACCACGGCCTCGGGCGCGGGGTCGGTGAGCGAGGAGAGGTCGGGCAGGATCCACGTCGGCCGACGGACGGGCTCGGCGCGCAGCGCGGTCTCGACGCTGTCGACTCCCGTGAGCACGAGGAGGGTGTCGATGCCGGCGCGGTTGCCGCCCTCGATATCGGTGTCGAGACGATCGCCGACGGCGAGCGGACGCCGGGCTCCCAGCGCCTTCGCGGCGAGGGAGAACATGGCCGGCTCGGGCTTGCCCGCCACGAGCGGAGTGCGACCGGTGGCGTGCACGAGCGCCTGCACGAGCGCGCCGTTGCCCGGGGCAATGCCTCGCTCGGTGGGCAGGGTCGCATCGGTGTTGGTGGCGATCCAGGGGATCCCGCGGCGCAGGGCGTAGCCGCCCTCGGCAAGCTGGGCCCAGCCGAGGTCCGGGGAGAATCCCTGGACGACGGCCGCGACCTCGTCGCCGTCCTGGCGCACGGGGGTGAACCCCGCGGAGGCGACGGCCTCCATCAGCCCGTCCGCGCCGAGCACGAGGATGGTGGACCCGACCGGTGCGTGCTCCGCGAGGAGCTGCACCGCGATCTGCGGGGAGGAGGCGATCTCCTCGGGCGCCGCCTCGACGTCGACCGTGGCGAGGTGCGCCACGGCCTGCTCGGGGGTGCGGGAGGCGTTGTTGGTGACGAAGCCGATCTTCAGTCCCCGACCGCGCGCGGTGCACACGGCCTCCGCGGCGCGCGGGATGGGCCGCGAGCCGTGCATGAGGGTGCCGTCGAGGTCGAGGAGGAGGGCGTCGTACCGCTCGAGCATGCTCAGGTCGAGTCCGCGCGCGCTCATGCCTGTCGCTCCTGCTGATCATCGGCCTGATCGCTCACCGCAGCGTCGTCACGGGGCTCTTCCGCCTCGCTCTGCGCATCCGCCACGGGCTCCGGTCCGTCGTCCTCGAGGTCGGCGCTCTCGGATGAGGCGTCCTCCTGCTCCTCGGGCTCCTCGGAGTCGTCCGACTCGTCGGAGTCTTCGAAGGCGTCGAGGACGCTGAGCTCCTCGGAGTCGTCCCAGGGAAGATCATCGACCTCCGGCTCCGGCACAGGACGGCCCAGGCGCTCGGCAGCGTCGGTCTCGTGGTCGGTGTCCGCGTCGGCGGCCAGCGTGAGCCAGCGGTGCGCCTCGTCGCCGCGACCCGCGCGCTCGAGCAGGTCGGCATAGGCGACCCACAGCCGCACCTGCCAGCGACCGTCGACCTTGCTGCGCAGGGCGGGGATGTCGAGGGTCCCGAGGGCGGTCTCGATGTCGCCGGTGTCGGCGTAGGCGCCGGCCACGACGATCATCAGCTCGATCGTCCCGGAGACGTCGAGCGTGGACGCATCGTCCGAGGCGGCGATCTCCAGGGCGCGCTCGGGACGGCCGATCCCCCGCTCGCAGTCGGCGAGCATGGGCAGCAGGTCCACGCGGCCCGAGATGCGCATCGCGGTGCGGAACTCCCGGGCCGCGGTGCGGAACTCCTCGCTGCGGTACGCGGCGATGCCGTAGATCTCGCGGGTGATGCCGACGCGTCCCCCGATGCTCGCGGCGAACTGGGCATGGGCGAGCGCGAGCGGCAGGTCGTTCTCGTCGAGAGCCGCGATGGCTGCGACGAGGTGGCGGCTCGTGCGCTCCGCGGTCTCCTTGCGAAGGGAGCGGAGCTCGTCGGAGATGTCCCGGTCGAGCTCGCGACCTGTGATCGCTTCGTCCAGAGGAGGCTCCGGCGGACGGGTGCTGCGACGCGCCTCTCCCGGCCTCTGCGAGGACGAATCCCGCGGACCGCCGAAGCGCCCGGCGCCGCGCTGGTCGCGATCGGAGCGGGGACCACGACGATCGTCGTCCCTGCGCGGGCCACGCCGGTCATCGTCCTTCCAGGGACCTCGCCGAACATCGTCCCGGCGCGGGCGACGGTTCCCGTCAGGACGGCCATCACCACGGGTGTCGTCACGCCGGAAACTGCGCCTGTCGTCGTCCCTGCGGGGACCGCGCCGGTCATCGTCACGGCGCGGACGACCCCGATCACCATCACG
Organism: Brachybacterium halotolerans; assembly: GCF_016623465.1. Taxonomy (GTDB): domain Bacteria; phylum Actinomycetota; class Actinomycetes; order Actinomycetales; family Dermabacteraceae; genus Brachybacterium; species Brachybacterium halotolerans. The sequence continues at coordinate 901 of NZ_JAEDAJ010000001.1, read as the reverse complement.
ACGTGCGCCATAGGACGAGCCGTCCCCACGAGGAACCCGCCGGTCATCGTCGCGGCCGTAGCCCCGACGATCGCCGTCCCGGCGCTGTTCGGAGCCTTCACCCTCACGACGGAAGGATCGCTGGTCGCCGTCGCGACGCGGGCCGCGGCGCTCATCACTGTTCCGAGAGGAGCCGCTCTGTCGATCATCGCGCTGACCGCGATACCCACCGCGCCGGTCGGACTCGCGCGCGGGGCCTCGACGATCCCCCTGCCGACGTTGGCCGGAGCGATCGTCGCGGCGCTGCGAGCGCCGCGCGTCGTCCTGGCCGCCGGAACGGGGACGGCCGGCTCCGCGGGGAGGACGGCCCTGATGCTGGGCGCGACCGGAGTGTCCACGATCTTCGTGCGAGCCGCCCGATCGGCTGCCTGTGCTCTCGTCCGCCACGTTCTCCACCCTCGAAGTTCTCTATGAGTACTGCCTAGGGCTCACAGGTTAGGTGACGCCGGCACCAGCACCGAGAGTTCTCCCGGTCGCGGTGACTGACTCCACGGGAGGAAGAGTGGGCGGCGTGGTGCACGTCGCCTCGGAGGCGACCGAAGCCCGCCCCACCCCCGGCAGCGGGCGAGAGGAAACTCGGGGCGGCGCCACCAAGGAGGCGCCGGCAGCTCGTCCATGAGCTCCCAGCCCAGGAAGACCAGAGCCGGCATCTCCAAGGCGCTCCAGGGGCGTCCCCGGCACCGACATCACCGGCAGCGCGTGACGGCTCAGACCCGTATGGACGCGGAAAAGGGTTGTGGCTCGTCACCGCGCTCCACCCGAACCCGATCACTCGAGTCCAGGGAGCTGCTCGTGACGAGCCACAACCCTCATTCACAAAGGAATGTCCGGCGGCGTCCTACTCTCCCACACCCTCCCGAGT